>NZ_CP086068.1:0-2405127 GCF_020783335.1 Mucilaginibacter daejeonensis | reverse complement strand
GGTGATAGTGTGTTACTGAGCAAAATGACTTATAACGAGGTCGGACAGCTCATGAACAAACAGGTTGGTAACGGCCTGCAAAGCATCGCTTTCACTTATAATGAGCGTGGATGGATGACGCAAAGCACATCAGACAAGTTCACCATGCAATTAGCCTACAACAGCGGAGCTACGCCGCAATGGAACGGTAACATCAGTTCACAGGCTTATAACAATAACGGTACGGCAAATACATTCAACTATACATACGATAAGTTGAACAGGCTGCTTTCGGGGATAGCATCGGGGATGGGCGAAACACTGAGCTACGATGGCATGGGCAACATTCAGACGCTTCAACGTGATGGTACAAGCCGAAACTATACATATTATAATAATGGACAAAGTAACCAGCTAAGATCCGTATCAGGCCTGACGTTGACGGATTACGTTTATGATGCGAATGGTGATGCTGCGACGGATGGTAGGCTGAATAAGACGATCATCTACAACTTATTGAACTTGCCTGAATCTTATAGCGGGGGACCGAGCTACACTTACCTGGCAAATGGGCAGAAGATAAGGAAAGTTAGCGGCGGTGTGACGACGGATTATGTGGGAGGTGTACAGTACAACAACGGCTCGATAGAGCTTATCCAGCATGAAGAGGGCACAGCGCTCAGGAGCGGTACCTCTTATTCTTTCAGATACGATCTGAAGGACCATTTAGGTAATGTGAGGACGACGATGTACCGTAACCCTGTTAGTGGACAGGCGGAAGTATTGCAGCAGGACGACTACTATCCGTTCGGCTTAGGGAAAACAGGAGCGGTAAGTAGCAATAACAAGTATCTTTACAATGGGAAAGAGTTACAGGAGGAGCTGGGTCAATACGACTATGGTGCCAGATTCTATGACCCGGTGATTGCACGTTGGACAAGTGTGGATCCGCTGGCGGAGAAGATGAGAAGGTATTCTCCGTACAACTATGGATTTAATAATCATATAAGGTTTGTTGATCCTGATGGGATGAAACCAGAGTGGATTGTTGGAAGAGATGGAAAACCAGTATATTATCAAATTGGTAAATCGGGTATTGTCTGGTCATCAAATGCTTCAGCGGACACTAAAAACATTGGAAATGCGCTAATGAAAACAAAAGTTGGATGGGAGCTTTTAGATAAGACATTAAGGTCGGATATAAAAACAGAAATAAGTATTAACAAAACAGACGTAATTAAGGATAAAAATGGAGCAGTTACACAGGGAATGTCTACTCCAACACCTGATAAAAATGGTAAGGTTGTAGGTGAAGCTGTCGTGATTTATGAAAAAGCAATTAAAGAGAACACAACAGCGCCACCAGGTTACGTACGATCAACTATAGTTGCGGGTGAAAAAATAAAAGGTGATGAATATACTCAAGAAGATCATATAGGCGCAGTAGCTTCACATGAACTTACCCATGTCACGGATAAGGGATCAAGAAGAATCAATAACCCCAAAGCTACCAATGAACAAATGGAAAAATTACCGGAACAAAATCAGTTGAAATATTATAAAGAAATCAAACCCTAAAATCAAATGATAAAACACACCCTTTTCTTAATAACAATTATTTGTTTAAAGGTTATTTCACCTGCCATGGCACAACAACCAAGCTTTGTTGATAAGGATTATAGAATTTCGTCACACAAAAACGACTTCTTTGATTTTTTAGTAAAGACGGGCAATTTTTCAGAAAGTGAAAATTTTAAAATAGATGCATTTAGAAACAGCTTTTTTGTTAAAAAATGTATTGAACTTTACCGTCCAGGACCCAATATTCTTTTAGTTCGATTTGGTAGTTTAGGAGATCATAGTCGAAAGTACTGGGCGATTTTAAATAAGAAAAAATTATATATGTTTTATGACGAAAAGGACAATGATTATAAGGCTTTCTCTTTAGCAAAAGATCCGGCTACATTAGAATTATTATCCTATTATATGGAAAAAATGGAAAATAAAAATTTGTTTTAAGATGTGATTACTTGCCCGTTGTCCGTAGCGTACCGATGTTCGAATGTCTCTGACTTCGGACAACTGTGTAGTCACCATACTAGGCCCAGCCCACAAGCTGGGCTTTTCTATTTCTTAGCCTAGCATCACGGATGAGTGCATTATCTACTACGAAGACATGGTCTAATGCCGTTAATGGTTTTGATTCTGACGGCGCTTTTTGGCAGGAATTAAAAAATTGGCTATTTGGCCCTGATTGGATATCGAATCAAGGCCGAGATTTTATTAGTAGTCATCCAGGAGCGGAAATTAGCGGCTGGGAAGGAGACAGACTAACGGGCTATGCATCTGTTGGGTATACCGACAAAGGGGTTCCAACCATAACTAGGTTCAAAGCTGTGCAAGATTATACATTCAACGGGGTTGATGTTTATTTTGATTTTAATTTCGAGTTAACTTTAGGCTTTAGAGCTTCTGCTTTAGTTAAAGGATTGGAGGGATTTGATGTTAACATGGGATCAGTAACACTAGCCAGTTATAGGTGGTTAGAAAATAAGTGGGATTTGATACATAGGGATAACTACAACTGGTCAGCAGGATTCGATATCGCTCATGAAGGTATCTCAGGAGGCTTTGAAGCATCAATCAAGACTTCTTCAAATAAAGAAATCCAAGAAGTGAAATTAGGAGGTGCAGTTGGATTAACAGCAGTAGAGTTAAACGGTTATTATGACCTTGCCCAAAAAAAGTTAGGTGCGGAACTCGGTATGGGGACGAAAGGCGGCATTTTTAATGTAACAATATTAACCGGAAAAATTGTTTTTAAACAGCATTCAGCTTTTAGATATTAATCATGATTAAAATTTCTAAAGACAATATTTTCTTTTGGGGCAGAATCGTTCCTTTCATGTTCTCATCTGTTCATTTATTTTTCATCGTATTCGTATTTATTATGAATTTTTTGCCATTATACTTAATCTACGTTACGGTCTTTTGTTTGCATTTTTTTGTAGCGCGTATATGGAGATTTTTTTTTCTCCAAGATGTCTATTTGATCAAGTAAGTCAATCTCTTATTTTCAAGAAACAAGATGGTTCAGAACAAAGTTTAGAAAGGCATAAAATTGTACTTGTCAAAACAAGATTTGGTATTACTAGCATTGAAATACAAGGTAATAAAGATAAAAAAATTTACTATTGCATGTTGAATTCTAAGGAGAATGAACATTTTTTATATAATTAAATTGCGGGTGTTGAGATCTTGAGGAAAACGCAAGGTGCTCACTTGTCATTACTGAGTTAAATTCATCGCTCGGCCGCAAACAGGCGATATAAACGCTACCTGGGGCACACTCGACCTTAACGGCGGCAGCTTTACACCCGGAGCACAGTTCAGGGAACAAAACCTGAGCTACGACCCTAATGGCAATATCAAGACACTTCAACGTACCAATGCAGCAGGCGCTCTAAGCGATGACTTTAATGGCAACCAATACCAGGCCAGTATCAATAAACTGCAAAACGTCAACGGGTATACCAGCTACACATACGATGATCTGGGGCAGCTAAAATGCGCGCAACAGGCAGGAGTGCCCTTTACCATGTATTTAAAATAAGATGTAAACAGGAGTGTCACAGGCGTATATGCCAACGAAGCAATGACCGACCTGAAAGTAAGTTACACGTACGACGAGGCAGGCAATCGGATCAGCCGTACCGATCTTACAGGGAGCACTCCAGCTATCACCTATTATATGTACGACCCAAGCGGTAATATATTGGCCATTTATAACGGGAGCAACATTACAGAGGCCCCTATATATGGATCAGGCAGGTTAGGAACCTATACCTATGCCTCTAATGCTTATGCATACGAACTGCGCGACAATGTAGGTAGTGTAAGAGTAGTCATCAACCGCAACAAGAAAGCCGACGGGACAGTAGATGTGCTGACCTATAACGATTACTATCCATATGGCAGCATAGCCCGTAACGGCGGTGTCGGATACCGTTACGAATACCAGGGTGCTTATGCAGAGAAAGACCCGATCACGGGTTGGAACAACTTTGACCTGCGTATGTATGATGGACGTATCGGCAGGTGGTTAAGTAGTGATCCAAAGAATATCGGAAATTCTCCTTATATCGGAATGGCTAACAACCCGACCATTTTCAAGGATAAAGATGGAGGTGATCCAAGCACAGATGTAATAAAAAACAGCGACGGCACATATACTGTAGTTGGAGGAAACATCCACGACAATGATAGAAACATATACGTAGTTGATGCAAGCGGAAAAAGGACAGGAGAAATTATGGTCAAACATTGACCTTAACTTCTTTTTATAATTCTGACACCAAAACTTGGCAGGGTACAATATCTCCTTGGGACTGTAGCGGAATAGATTTTCTCAATAATATGATTATAGACAATAAAAATCTCAATTTATTAAATTATATGGCAAATGCTACAGGTGGAAAAATTCTTGATTTCAAAAGGGCAGGCACTAAACCTGGTGATTTCAATTATTCTAATTACGATTATTTTTACCGAGGTATGTATTTTAATGGAGTACATGGTTATGATAATAACGGGATTACTACATACACTTCCGCTAGAGACATTGGCAATTTTGCTGCTGGGTATGTAGCCGGGTTAAATTACTTAGATTGGTTTCATGCCAGATTGGGATTTGATTTCCTTCAGAGTTGGCAAGACAAAAGATTTTCTTCAGAAGGTATATCGACACAAGCCGCCGAGTTCTCAGGTTTTATACACGGTCAGAAAGCGTTAATTGAAAAATATAAAAGACTGTTTAAGTAAGATTTCTAAATTTACTATAATGAAATTCTTTTTTAAAAATATTGACCATAATCACGTTGTGTGTTATATCTTTTTATTTTTATCTTGATAGCAATAGAGAGTATTATTATAATAACGATGGGAGTAAATGCTTAACTGTTTGGAGGAGGATAGGTGGCAAATGCTATATAATTCCAACAAAGTATGAAAAAATATATTCACCAAAATCGGATTATATACTAACATCTAATCTAAACACCTTGACCTTTATTTTTAATGACCCTTCCAGTTATTTGGTAGTTTTAAATAACGGGGGGCTTGAAACGCAAGTATATTCTAAATATAAAAAAATTAAATATTATTCAGCTGCTGACAATGAGCACTTTTTTTCTCTTTATTGTGATGGAGGACAATATAAAAAAAACGTCGACTACATCAACGTTGATTTACGGGAAGGGCAGGTTATCGCTAATGGTGAACCAAAATAATATTTAAGAATCTGATTTGTCTTTATTAATAAATTGGGAATCTTATTGCTTTACTAATATAATCACATAGTTTTTTAATTTCCCGTTCTCAAAGTATCCTGTTTCTCAACAAATTAGATTAATTCTCAAAAAATAGTTTTGCGCATACCCGAGATATTTCTACACTGACTATAACATTATTACCGTTATTGTAGTATAGGTCATAACGGCGGTGTAGGCTACCGTTAAGAATATCAGGAAGCATACGCCGAGAAGAATCCGATTACATGCTGTAACAACTTTGAACTGCGCATGCACAATGGAGGCATTGGCAGATGGTTAATCAGTGATCCTGCAGGGCAATATTCTTCTCCTTACGTTGGGATGGGGAATGATTCTGTTAATAGGGTCGATCCGACTGGAGGGGTTGATGGGAAGGGGCTTAAAGCACATAATGGGACACCATCAAACCTAAAGATGGGCAGATATATCAATAAGGCGATAGGTCTTATTTATTTACTGCCAAAATGGATGGTCAACATCGCCTCAGCAGATGTGGTGGTTCGAGAAGTTTCGGGCTTACCAGAGGCCTCACCTTGGATTCGTGGTGGAATGGATTTTATGACTCAAATCGCCAAATTGGATAAAACCGCGCTCTGAACATTGTGGAATAGTGAACCTGCAAGCCACGTAATACCAGACATGGTTGCAATAAATTCAACTTTTGGGAACGTCATTGGCGTTGGTGACGGTGTAAATGGACAAGTCACATTGATGACTAGTGGACCTGACGTCGGAATCTCTATGGAACGTAAGGGCACAACGGTAGGATAGACCTCATTCGTTCCGCTGCGGTACTTGTAGATGACCTCTATGCCGTTATGCAGACGCTTATCTTTCAGTTCATTCATGCTTTCCATATTCCGCATCGCTGTTTTGATCGCATCATCTATCTCGTACCAAATTTTATCTGCCCCGGTAACTCCTGCCTTTTCACTTGTTCCTTACCGGTTGCGATATAGAGCCCATACTTCTAGGTGATTGGCTGCCCTGGTCTTTGGTTCAGTTTATTGGCCATCCCTCTAAGTACGTTCAAGGTCTGCTGGTCTTTCGGTCACCACCGTGGACCAACCTTCGCACCTTTGAGTGCTGACCGAACCAGGTCACTGATCTTTATCCCGTCTGATCTTGCTTTCGTCTGTGCCATAAAATGCTCTGTGGCACTCAACCTTAACCGGACAACTTGGTCTTTTTTGATCTTCTTCTTCTTCGGCGCACCTCCCGGATGTTTAGGGCTAGCGCTTCGGTGTTCAGTTCCTCTCTTAACTACTGTCTGTTCCAACTGGACCTACTTTTCGACACTATTTTCTTCAGCGATCATCTGCATGCCTCTTCTGTCATTTCCGAGATCCACCTTTTGCGACCAACCGGAGAAAAAGGCAAGTTTGTCCCCTAAGCCCTTTCAGGGCAAAGGGGACAAACTTGCTTCTTTTGAAAACAGGACAGGCCAGTGTCCTGACGATAAGCATAGCCCATCTGATTGGTAGCTATGCCAACGGCCATGAACACGGCCACTTCAGTGGCCAAATATCCAGTAGATCAGGCTTCCATTCTTGGGATGGTAGCTTGGCTGGTAACGGATGTAACCATACTCATCCAGTTCCTTGATGCACTTATGATAAGTGACAATGGAAGCTATCCTGCTATGGGCCATGACCGTTCTGCGGGTCACCGCGAACGGGCTTACAAAACCGCTGCGCTGCCAGTGGACAAAAAGCCCGGTGAACAGTCCCACATGCGTCGCGTTCAGCCGTTCATCACTGCTCATCCGTCTGAGTAATTGGCCGTATGAGGCCAATTCATTTTCTGCCGTATCGGGCGATATACCGTTAGGTCTGATCGCTGTCTTGAATAAACTCATGACAGACCTCCTTCCAATAGCTTGTTGATATCCTCCAGCTTGTAATACATGATACTACCGACACGGGTAAAGCTTAATGTCCCGTTGATGCGCAGGTTCTGTAAAGTACCCGGTGATATCTTGAGGAGCCTGCGCACTTCGTTGCTCTTTAACCATTTCTTCGACTGGCCTTGCCGGTCCAGTTGTACGAGCTTTTTGATCTCTGTTAAAAGCTCACTCTTAAATTCGTTCAGGTCTTCCCTGGTGATCAGTTCTATCGCTGCCATCACGATCCTTCCATTCTTTATTCTCTTTACCACTGCGGGTAGCCGTACCCGCATTCATCGCTTTAGCCTCATAGGCATAAAGCGTCATCATAAATGCTCAACTTCCAAGCTTCTGTTACCTCCTTTTTCAGCATACCTATTTATCGGGGATATGCATGCAGCCGCATGAACGCAATGGTCCAAATGTCAATACGGAAAGTGCTTTTTGTATGACCAATGAAGGCATTTGGTCAGAAATGGAGGGATAAATGCCTACTGCTTACCCTTAGCAATGATAGTATACCGTTTGTCCTTCTCAGTGATCTCGATGAACTTGGGAGGTTTGTCGCCTTTGGTAGCCGGAAAGTAGTTGCGGGCGGTATCGATGGAGATATCCTTGTCGCCATGCTTGAAGTACTTGGCGATCATCTTATACCAGGGGGATTGTGTTTGTGCATTGACGAGTTTGCCATTCTCATCAAAGGTCAATACCTGTATCTTCTTGATCAGGTCCATGAAAGCAGCCAGGCCACCTTTGGTGATGTTGATCTTTTCGGCTGCATCGTACATGCGTGCTTCTTTCAGGTCAGCTTCTGACTTGGCTAACAAACCGGTTAGCCGGTCGATCTCACGGTCTTTCTCCGCGATCACCGACTCGATGGGTTCCAATTTATGCCAACGGTCAATGGTCTTGAGGAACACCTTGAACCTCTCAAGTTTTTTTGCGCTGGCCATGTTCCGGGCGTAGGCCGGGCGGATAGGTTCTTGCCGCCTAAAGTGATCGATACGCGTGTTGATCGCATATAGTACATGGTCAAAGAACTCCTGCTCCTTGTTAGGATGCTTTTCGGAAAAGTAGGCCAAGTGGAAGTTGTATAAACCAGCGAACTTCTTTTCCTCTAGCTGGTAGATCTTCAAAAAGAAAAAGTTGTCCTCCAGTTCCCGGTTCTGAAAGATTGGCCTGCCGACCTCGAACTCGTGGGGCGAAAAGTTCAGCCGGTCGCGGAATTTGAAGTAGATGCTTTCGGTCGGCATAGACAAATGTTTTCCTATCAACACTTTACAACTTGTAGAAGTTTTATCGCAAACAGACACGGAATTTCAAACCTGATCTACTATGAAACATAGACATGAAATTCAAACACTGCTCTTAGATCTATGCTAACTGATCCAAATTAAAAAAACATCAAATGTAGCCCAGCTTCTCTAAGCAGAAGATGATATATTAAACGATTATATGATTTGAAACTGTATTACAGCACTGCCCATCTCACTACCGTTGTATCAATTTATATATGATCAGCTCAAGCCCATGCACGGTACGGGATCTTTACTTCAACAGAGGTCCCGCGGTTGGTGCTCGACGTGATATTGACCGTTCCGTTCAGCAACTTGATCTTACTCTTTATAATTGTCAGCCCTAAGCCGCGCCTGGCTGGTGAAGCCTTGAGCATACCAATGAAGAATTCAATCTTTACATTTACCAAGCCTCCTATACAATTATTTCGATTTAGGTGAAAATTAGCTTGTAGCATTCATCGCGATCTTGCAGATTAATTATCACTTAATTTGAATAGATCACAAAAAAATTATAACTTTATCTCAATACACTAAGTAGCATAATATAAGGGTCAATTAGTGGCCTTTTGGTGAGCGCCCGGTGAGCAGGGCTGTTAACCGACAAAATAATACCAAAAGAGAGCTTGTAATGCAATTTTTAGCGTTCCCTCCGGCTCCACAAAAAAAAGCGCCTGATCACTCAAGCGCTTTTTTTATTTCGGTAACTCTTATAACGTCCACTCGGGGCGTTCGTAATGGCAGGTGTAGCCGTAGGGGTGTTTTTGCAGGTAGTCTTGGTGTTCTTCTTCGGCGTTCCAAAAATCGCCTGCGGGTGCAACTTCGGTCACGAATTTGCCAGGCCATTTGCCTGAGGCTTCCAGTTCCTGGATGAGAGCGTTGGCTGTATCGCGTTGTTCGTCGGTCAGGTAAAAGATGGCAGAACGGTAGGAGGTACCTATGTCATTCCCCTGGCGGTTACGGGTGGTAGGGTCATGTATCTGGAAAAAGTATTCCAGCAGTTTACGGTAGCTCAACTGGTCAGGGTCAAAGGTGATGGCAATGCCTTCAGCATGGGTTCCGTGGTTGCGGTAGGTTGCGTTCGGCACATCGCCTCCCGTATAACCAACCACCGTTGAAGTGACGCCGGGTAAGTGCCTGATCAGTTCTTCAACTCCCCAAAAACATCCGCCGGCTAATATGGCTTTTTCTGTACTCATGATATTCAATATATATCGTAATAAATGCAAATTATTGATTTTGTTTGAGAACGTGGTCTGCTCTTCGTCATATCCATCATAAGGATGCAGAAGAGGTGCGATAGAGATCTGTTTCAAAAGCCATAACTATTTAATCTATAGATTTGGTAGATTAAGTATGGAAATATATATTTGCGCTATAAAGCAGCAGCATACACAAATGAATTTTCAGCCCTTGATCTTGACCGTATCCTTTCTATCGACCTCGCGACCACTCGTTATGAGTTGTTGTTGCTGATCCTGTCGGGTCA
Source organism: Mucilaginibacter daejeonensis (assembly GCF_020783335.1). Taxonomy (NCBI): domain Bacteria; kingdom Pseudomonadati; phylum Bacteroidota; class Sphingobacteriia; order Sphingobacteriales; family Sphingobacteriaceae; genus Mucilaginibacter; species Mucilaginibacter daejeonensis. Next base: position 2,395,149 of record NZ_CP086068.1, on the reverse strand, counting down.
TATCTGGCACATATACTAGATCTTTCATTTTATCTGATCGCCTTAAATAATGGCAAGGGAGAATCGTGTCTGTCGATCAGCTACATATACACTAAACATCCGATCATTCTACTAAACAATATTCATAACTCATGAAAAAAGCATTACTCATACTATTTGTACTTTTGGTCACGGCAAGCGCATCTTTCGCTCAGGTAACTATAACGGGCATCGTTAAACGTATCGACGGTAGTCCTATACCTCGCGCAACAGTGGGCGTGCGCGGCACCAAAACATTTACCAGCGCCGACGATAACGGTGTCTTTAAGATCCAGACCAAACAGGAGCCGCCTTTCTTTTTACAAGCCAGTTCCATTGGTTTTAAACCTCAGGACTTCCAGATATTGAAGATACAGGAGCAGCCAATTGATCTGGTATTGGTAGAGAATGCTTTGCTCGACCAGATCGTGGTGACCTCGCGCAGAAGGGTGGAGGTGAACCAGGAAGTGCCTATCCCTATCTCTGTGGTGGGCGGCGCACAGATCGATCAGTCGGGCGCGTTCAACGTGAACCGTGTAAAAGAGCTTATTCCATCGGTACAATTGTATTCGTCTAATCCTCGTAATACAGGGATCAACATCAGGGGTATCGGCTCACCATTCGGACTTACCAATGATGGATTAGATCCTGGCGTAGGTTTTTATGTGGATGGCGTTTATTATGCCCGTCCTGCTGCGGCCACGCTCGACTTTTTAGACATCGAACGTATAGAAGTGCTGCGCGGTCCGCAGGGAACGCTGTTCGGTAAAAATACCAGTGCCGGCGCCATCAACATTACTACCCGCAAAGCAAGCTTTACTCCGGAGGCTACCTTCGAGACCAGTTTTGGTAACTACGGCTATATACAAGCCAAGGCTTCGGTATCAGGTCCGTTAAGTAAAAAGTTCGCGGGGCGTTTATCGTTCTCTGGTACGCAGCGCGATGGTTTAGTGCAAAACATCCGTACCGGCCGCGCTACTAACGATATCAATAATCTCGGTGGTCGTGCCCAATTACTTTTTAAACCGAATGATGACGTAGCGATCACGCTGGCGGGCGATATCACCGATCAAAAACCAGATGGTTATGCGCAAGTAGTGGCTGGCGTGGTAACGACAAAGCGCGCCGCTTATCGTCAGTTCAACAACATTATTGCTGACCTTAATTATCAATTGCCGAGTTTGAACGCCTTTGACCGGGTGATAGACCATGATACGCCATGGCGTTCGGGCAACCAATTGGGTGGAGTATCATTAAATGGCGACTTTAAGATAGGTCCAGGAACGCTCACCAGTACCACCGCATGGCGATATTGGAATTGGGACCCATCTAATGATCGTGACTTTACCGGTTTGGCCGTTCTATCTAAATCGCAAAATCCGGCCAAGCACCGGAACTGGTCGCAGGAGGTACGGTATGCCGGTCAGTTGTCTGAAAAGTTGAGCGGTGTGGTAGGTTTGTTCTACATTGATCAGGATGTGAAGATCAACGGTACTGAAGAGTCTGGTTCGGCTCAGGCAAGGTTCGCTAAAAGCTCAACAGGTAATAACGCCAACACTCCCGGTGTCACCAACGATCAGCTGTGGGCAACCCCTGGCTTGTTAGAGGGATACGGTATTTATACTGATGCATCCATTAAGTCGCAAAGCGCAGCAGCATTTGCAAGTGCCGATCTGGAGGTGTACAAAAGCTTCCACATCCTGCCAGGGGTACGTTACAATTATGACAACAAGGATGTGTATTATAACCGCGTGGCTCGTGGCGGTTTAGACATCGCTTCTACCAGCTACAGCACCGCAGTGAAAAATGAGCTGCAAAAGATCAAGAACGGTGTTTACAGCAGCCAGCAGTATGTGGCCGATGCAGATGAAAAGAACTTTACTTATTCACTTACCGCTGCTTATCGCCCAGGTAAACGGATCAACGCCTTTGCCACTTATTCTACCAGCTTTAAGCCGGTAGGGGTTAACGTGGCCGGTTTGCCAAGTGTGGTGGGTGGCACCACACCCGACCTGAGCTTAGCCGTGATCAAGCCCGAGAAGACCAAGCATTATGAAGTAGGCATCAAGACCACGCCTTTAGACAACCTGATCCTGAACCTGAACTTCCACAATTCGGATATCAAGAATTACCAGACCAACGTACAATCACCCGAACTGGGCGTTAACCGTGGCTACATTGCCAACGCCGACAAGGTGAATGTAAAGGGTTTGGAGTTCGATGGCAACTACCGCGCTAACCGTAACTTCAGCTTTTACGGTGCCGCAAGTTATACAGATGCTAAGTACGTCAAATTCACTAACGCGCCACTTCCGCTCGAGGAGACCGGTTTGACCGTGAACGGACAGCAAGTAGCTTTTAAGGACATATCAGGTAGCTTGCTTCCAGGCATATCCAAATGGGCTGGCTCTTTAGGCGGTGAGTTCACTACAGCTACCAAATACATCAGTAAGGACACCAAATTCTTCTTTGCGGTGGATGGTTTCTTCCGTTCGTCATTCTCGTCAAGCCCTTCACCATCAGCTTACTTGAATATTGATGGTTACACATTGATCAATGCCCGCACGGGTTTCAGGGTGGCCAAAGGTGTATCAGCCTATGTATGGAGCCGTAACCTGCTCAATAAAAATTATTTCGAGCAACTGTTGCCTGCAGGCGGTAACGCCGGTCAGTATGCTGCGGTGCTGGGCGATCAGCGCACGTTCGGCATCACACTTCGTTATGCGCTATAGCGTTTGATCGATCGACCTTATATCTGCCTTATACCAAAGAGCCCTTACATAAGGGCTCTTTGGTTTTTAAATCATTTTACATAATGACATCGGCTGCCGTCAATGCGTAATTGTGCGCACGATCACTTTTTCGGCTGACCGGCGTCATGGCACCGCCGGTTCGCACAAAGGATATTTGTATATCAAAACACAAATATCATGGCTACTTTAAAAACCACCGCCCCTGCAGCTAATTGGATCCTCAATGATACCGCTGATGCACAAGAGACCAACCTTTGGACTCGCCTCGCCAGTTTTGCCGACGGCCAAAAGCAAAATCATACCCTTTGGTTCTTTGTGATACTGGTGGTGCACGGCGTGTTGTTCCTGCCGCTACCTGCCGTGCTGATGTATTACTTTGATGCACCGGCTGCGGTATTGGCAATTACTATGGTGTGCTTTTTTACTAACCTGATCGCTAACATGGGGGGCGCTGGTATACGTGCGGCGTTGGCCCTGTTCGGCGTTAGCGTGTTGTTGCACTTGGCTATGGCGCTAATCTTCATTATATAATAACAATTAGGTTCATCTCTGGAAGCGGTTCAAAAGGCCGCTTTTTTCATTCTAAAAGATCTCACATGGCACACACTTTCCATATTCCCGTTTTAGGTTTAGGCTTTTCGATCGATACTCCGCTCAAGGTCGCTCGTTACGGTATCACATCCACGGTCTCCATCGTTGACGATGAACTCGTCGAACGCATGCGCCAGTTTCATTGCATGCAGGAAGCCCTTGACTATATGCCCATCCACAAAAACGAACCGGACAGTCGAGCCCGGCGCATAACCGCCTATCTTAACTTGCTCGACCAGTTGGTTCAAGAACAGATGAAAAAGATCAGATCGCAACCGGTGGGAATGGGGCACGACATTGACCGGTACTTTGATCTGTTGCCGCCGTCATCTACCTTAAAACATGGTTACGAGTTGATGAAGGAATACCCGGACTGTGAAAGCAAGATGATCTTCCAACGCTTGCTTGCCTCGCGGATAGCGGCGGGTCGGATAGACGTCAATATCATGTCGAAGGTGGACAAGATGAATTTTGATGCTGATGGTCAGTACACAGGCGATGAGAATACCGATGCCTTGGCCGCTCTGCGAGGCTTTGCCAATAGCACTTTACGGTCAGCGATAGTACTATCTGCCGGTATGAATCCGAAACTTTACAGCTATTTGGAGCGTTTTCCTGACTTTTTCCCTGATGAACATGGTGAGATCAAGAAGACGGTGATCTTAAAAGTGAGCGACCTGCGATCAGCCTTGATACAAGCCAAGTTTTTGGCCAAAAAAGGTATTTGGGTGTCTGAGTTCAGAATCGAGTCGGGTTTGAATTGTGGCGGGCATGCCTTTGCTACTGAAGGCTTGTTGCTGGGACCCATATTGGAAGAGTTCAAGTTGAAAAGAACTTCCATGCGCGACGAATTATATGATATGTACCGTGCCGCATTGACCCTGAAAGGCTTAAGTTGTGACGAGGCGCCTGTTCAACGCATCAGTGTGCAGGGAGGTATTGGTACAGCTGCAGAGGATGAGTTCCTGATGAAGCGCTATGGGTTGGACGGGACAGGGTGGGGCAGTCCATTCTTGCTGGTACCCGAGGCCACCAATGTTGATCAGCAAACCCTTGAAAGGCTTGCCGAATCGGGTTGCGATGACCATTACGTGAGCGACGCCTCACCATTGGGTGTGTTGTTCAATAATTTTAGAGGAAGCTCTATCGAACATCAACGTTTAGCGCGTATAGAAAGTGGAAGACCCGGAAGCCCTTGTACCAAAAAGTATCTGTGTACCAACACCGAGTTCACCGAGCATCCTATTTGTACGGCATCGAGGCAGTACCAGCAACTCAAGATCGATCAGCTGGAAAAACTTGAACTTGCGGAAACTGACCGCTTACAACGCTTTCAGGCAATTACCGAAAAGACCTGCTTATGCGAGGGTTTGTGTGCATCTGCTTACATTAAGAATGATATGCTCAAGCCACGAGAGAGTAGCGCAGTTGCCGTATGCCCCGGACCTAACCTGGCTTATTTTAAACGCATCTATAAGCTGGAAGAAATGGTGAAACACATTTATGGCCAGATCGATCTTATGAAGAATGTAGAGCGGCCTGATTTGTTCATCAATGAACTGAATATTTACATCGAGCACTTGCGCAAAGATATAGAACGGCATCTGACCAGTTGGACGGAGAAAAAAGAGAAGTATCTTCTAAAATTCAAAGACCAATTACAAGCAGGCATAGCTTACTATAAAGTACTGATACCACAGATCGCTGATGAAGCAAGTACGCATGCTAAACGGATGTGGGAAGACCTAAGCCGGTCGGAAGAGCACCTTAATGCCCTTCACTTGGATATTGGCAGCTAGAACCCCAGAACGAAAAGGGCTCACTTCAAAGTGAGCCCTTTTTACTAGAAGTCAACATTTATCTTCGACTAAACATCGAGACATCTATCGATCAGGTCGGTGGGTTAATTTTTCATTTTGATGAGTTTTTCAATGTCCAGGATCTGGATGGTGCCACCTTTTTTCTCGATGATGCCTTCGTCCTTGAAATCGGAAATATTGCGGCTCACGGTCTCCAAAGCGATGCCAGCCATTGAGGCCAATTCCTCACGCGATGCCTTAAAATTCAGTGGATCGGTGGACTGCCTGCTGATGCGCAGGATGGTTTGAGCCAACCGCTTACGGACAGAGTTGTAGGCCAGCTCTAATAACTGTTCCTCTTTCTCCGCTATGTGGTCAACCAGTATCTTGAAGAACTCCTGGCCTATGTCCGGGTGTCTGTTCACCAGGTCCATTACGGCATCCTTGGCCAGCAAACAAACGGTCGAATGCTCGACCGCCTCGGCTGTGTCAGTAAACGGGGTATCGGTCAGGATCGCGTGTAGGCCCAGGAAGCTATCATTTTTGTAAATACCGGTGGTCAGCTCACGGCCGTCGCTGGCCTGTTTAAAGGTCTTGATCGATCCTTTAAGTACGATGTATACGCCCTGCGGTTCATCACCATCGTAAAACAGTATCTGCTTTTTCTTGATTTGTCTCATTTTACGGCTGCTGATCATTTGTCTAAGCTCGGCCATGCCCTTACCGTTGCCGGCGGCCAGCCGCTCCAGTCCGTTCAATGTACGGCCGTAGTGTTCTTCTTGTTTTTTTTGCTTGGCTAAACGGCTTTCGATCGCATTAAGCAGCTCAATATCATCGAAAGGTTTGGTCAGGTAATCGTCAGCGCCCATTTCCATGCCCTTACGCAGGTCGGTACGTTCGGCCTTGGCGGTCAGGAAGATGAACGGTACAGTATAGGTAGCCGGATTTTTGCTCAGCATATACAGCACGCCGTAACCATCCAGCTCGGGCATCATGATATCGCAAAGAATAAGGTCAGGCACGTTCTGCAAGGCCATCTCAACGCCAGTGCGGCCATTGTTGGCCTGCGATACGTGGTAACCCGATAGCTCCAGGATCTCTGCCGTGCCTTCACGTATATCGTCATTGTCTTCAATGATCAAAATGTTCTTCATGCTTGAACTGCAAATGATAAAATGAATGATGTTCCCTCGCCCTCACGGCTCTCAAATTGGATGGTACCGCTCATGAGCTCCACATAGCGGGTCACGATGTTGAGCCCCAAACCAGTACCTGGGATGTTGCCGGTATTATGCGCCCTGAAGAACGCTTCGAACAAGTGTTTCTGGTCGCTTAAAGGGATGCCAATGCCGTTATCCTTGATCGTTATCTCGAGCACGTCGTCGGCTATCCTGGTGTTGAACTCAATGAAGGTGTTTTCCCCTGAATACTTAATGGCGTTACCGATCAGGTTGATGATGCAGTTCTTGAGCAATGCCTGGTCCAGCTGTACCTTATTGGCCTTACCGGTATGCTGGTAAATGATCACCTGGTCCTTTTTGGCGATGTGCTGCATCTCCTCGGTGATCTCTTCCGCAAACTTCACTATATCGAATTGTCCGTCCACCGGCGCCACTTTGCCGGCTTCCAGTCGCTCTAACGACAGGAAATCATTCAGGATACCGGTCAGGTTGCCTACCGAGTTCTTGATCTTGCCGGTATGTTTAATGATATTATCATTGTTGAAATTTTCCGCGTATTTAGCGATCAGCGATGCTGATAACTGTATGGAGCTCAAAGGGGTACGGAATTCATGTGAAGCCATAGACACGAACCGGCTTTTGAGTTGATTAAGCTCTTTCTCTTTCTCTAATGACCGGCTCACCTCTTCCTTGGCCGACTGTAGCTCGTCCACCGTCTCCTTTAAGGAGCGGGTGCGCTGTTCCACCTGTTCTTCCAATTCGGCAGCGTGTTCAATGAGGCGTTCTTCGGCTTGTTTTTCGCGGGTAAGGTCATGGATGAAGCCGGTGTAGATCTTGCGGCCGGAGTACTGTACCTCGCTTACGCCCAGCCTGAACGGAAATATCGTACCGTCCTTTTTCAATCCCTTGACCTCGCGGCCTATGCCAATAATATGAGCATGGCCGGTGTGCTGGTAACGGCTGATGTATTGGTCGTGGTTCTGGCGGTCGGGGGGAGGCATCAGGCAAGAGATGTTCTTGCCCGTCACTTCTTCAGGCGCATAACCAAATAAAGCACATGCCGAAGGATTGATCTTCTCGATCAGGCCGCGTTCATCTATGGTGATAATGCCATCTATCGCGTTCTCGATAATGGCGTTCAGCAGTGCTACGTTATCCATGCTTTCCGGTGGTTCAAATATCCGAAGCTAAGGATTTTTACAGAATGACCGCCCGCAAATAAAAAAGTGACGCTGGTCACTTTTTGAGAGGGATATGATAAAAATTTGACTGATAATGGCTTACCTCCAATGACCCAAGGTAATGGTGAATCAGCCTACCCACCGGCCCAGCAGGAACCCTATCAAAAGAGCCAAAGCGATAAGTCCCCACCAAATGTATTCCCGTATCCTTAACATATCAATCTTTTTGTTCAGGTTGCGGATGTCGGTCTCCTGGTTAAGCTTAACATTCTGCAAGCGCATGTTCTGTTGCTGCAGCTTGGCCAGCGTGCCACCAACCTCACGCGGTTTTTCCTGCTCGGCATGATACCGGCGCGTAAAGCCACCTTCTTTCAGGAACTTTTCGCCCTTGGGTTTAAGGATCAGTTTGTCCGGTAGTTCAAAATCACCGTGGCTGCCCGATATCATCACCAATCCCTCGCGTAGCAGTGCCCTGACCATAGAGTAGGCAAGGGCCTCGTCCTGGTCAAATAGTTCGAGTATCTGTGTGCGTGTTAAACTATCAGGAATGCCAAATGCTTCGAGCATGGTGTCAAGCATTTCGCACTCATATTCATTAAGATCGGTCATCGCTACAAAAATAAGATTTCTGCTGTTACTAGCGATAACCCGCCAAGGGATGAATGAATAGGCAGCTTCACTTCAGGCAAAGGCTCTTGCCAATTGTCCTATCTATTTAAAGTTGAGCGGATAATGGACATCTATTTGTCGTGATCAAAACCTGAAAGTGTAACCTTGGATACAAGTGCATCGTAAAACGATCACCCGAATGAAATTCTGAATATGTGTAAGACCTGTAAACGTGTATCTGGCTTGTTGAAATTTAGCCAGAGCGATCTGGAGGCGATCTGTGAGGTGATAGAGAACGATCGATACGCCAGTACAACGCAAGTAGAATGTATAGAGATGCTGGGCATACCGATCTGGCGTGAACTGTGTGACCTGTTCAATAGCGATATGGAAGAAGTACAGCATTTGGCTTCTACAGGCAAGATATCGGCCGGTGATGTCAAGATGGCTCTGAAGCGCTTTTCGGCCTTATTCGCTTGATATTGATAAGAGCATTGATAAAAAAAGGTCGGTCCGTGAATCACGGACCGACCTTTTTATTCGGTCATTATCATACTTTTAAGTACTCGATTTCCAGATCTTAAAAGAATTCTCGTGAATGCCGTCCATATCCTTGATGATAAGAGATAAATGTTCCCGGCGTACGGGAAAATGCTGATCAACGGAGCGATATATCTGTTGGAGCGTATTACCGAGGTTGTGCTCGACATGGAAACGGGAGATAGATACCACGATCTGATTAGTGGCTGCGCGTACCTCACCGATAGGTCCCAACTCATTTTTGAGCAGACGGGCAACTTCAGAGCCAAGGTCAGCTATTTGATGTAATTCTATAGGATTCATGGTATAAAATAGGGCAACAGGCATATTCCAGAATTGTTTTGCATGATCAAGTGCTGAACAGGCAACATTCGGCTTACTCAGATACTATGACGCAAGCGGATCATGTGCATTATGATGTTCGTCATTTACCATCAATGCTCATGATCGCGATAAATTGCTTTAGTACAGTTGTAATGGAAATGTTGGCGATGGGTTGGAGTTCACCAGTTGACGGTCAACGCCTCGCCCACCAATATTTGTCGCTAGGTAACAAAGTGGTTACAAGGCCAAATAACGAAAGCTTCAATTCGTAAGTGTATATAGGTCTCCTGCTATCGCACACACCGGATCATTCGATCACGGCCGCTCATGTCTTGCCTGAGCTCAATGTTTTTAAAGCCTTTTGAGGCTAACATAGTTGACGTTTCTTGACCAAAACTTTCATTGATCTCAAAGAACAGATACCCACCATCAACCAATAGTTTTTGGGCGACATCGGCTATGCGTACGTAGAAAAGGAGTGGGTCATCGTCGGGTACGAACAGCGCCATATGTGGCTCGAAATCGGTTACGTTCTTATGCATCTGCCGTTTGTCAGCACCGGTCACATAAGGAGGATTGCTAATGATCACATTGAACCGCTCGACAGCGATCTGTGCAGGTAAAGGCTTAAGAATATCGGTCTCCACAAAGGTGATGTCAGCTTGATTAGATACAGCATTTTCCTTTGCGATATCTAAAGCCTCAGATGATATATCGACCGCATATAGCTCATTTTCAGTATTTGTTAACTTTAAAGAAATAGGTATACAGCCACTTCCTGTTCCGATATCCATCAGTTTAAGGCCTTGTTGATGACCAATGGTCTGCGCTACCCACTCCACTAATTCTTCCGTCTCTGGGCGTGGTATCAATACCGCGGGCGTCACCTTAAAGGTGTGACCATAAAACTCTGTATAACCTAAAACGTACTGAACAGGCATGCCGGTCAGGAGCTGGTCAAGAACGTTGGTTAACCTTTCAACCTGATCATGAGTAAGCTTCGAATCGCCGAAAGCTTTAAGTTGGGCGCGCGATCGGCCGGTTAATTCCACTAACACTAGGCTTGTTAGCGCCTCGATCTCCTGGGCGGCATACAGGGGTTCAAGCCTTGTCTTAAAAGTATGGTAAGCATCTTTGACCGTTATCATCCAACAAAGAAACATAAAACCTACTTTTGTGCCATGCCCACTCACGAAATTTATATGCAGCGCTGCATCGACCTGGCGTTGCTTGGCATAGGCAAAGTAAGCCCTAACCCTATGGTAGGGGCAGTGATCGTTCATAACGGCAAGGTGATCGGCGAGGGCTATCACCAGGTTTATGGGCAGGCGCACGCCGAAGTGAACGCAGTGAAAACCGTTCTGGAAAAGTACGACAATGCCGAAGAGTTGCTTCGCCAAAGCACGATATATGTTTCCTTAGAGCCTTGTGCGCATTACGGCAAAACCCCTCCATGCGCTGACCTGATCATCAAGCACCGCATACCTCATGTGGTAGTAGGTTGCCGCGATCCATTTGCGCAGGTGGACGGTAAGGGTATCGAGCGTTTGCAGCAGGCCGGTATAGAAGTGATCACCGGGGTGCTGGAGGAGGAGTGCCGGGACTTGAACAAGCGTTTCTTCACAAGGGTGCAGCATCAGCGGCCATATATCATCTTAAAATGGGCGCAAACCGCTAACGGCTATTTTGCTCCTGAGGATGGCTCTCAATACTGGATCACTGGCGAAGAGTCGAAGAAGCTGGTCCATCGCTGGCGTACCGAAGAAGATGCCGTGCTGGTAGGGAAGAACACCGCTTTGGCTGATAACCCTCAACTCAATGTGCGTTACTGGCAGGGGCGCTCACCTAAGCGTGTGGTGATCGATCGTGAGCTGGAGCTCAGCACTGAGCTGCATCTGTTCGATAACTCAGTAGAGACGTTAGTGTTCAATGCTGTCAAGTTCGATGTGCAAGGAAAGACCAAATATATCCAACTGGAGGACTTTGAGCGCTTCGTTCCGCAATATATCCTTTTCCAACTTTATTTGCAGGACATACAATCGGTGATCATTGAGGGGGGCGCAAAAACGCTGAATAGTTTCATAGAGGCCGGTCTGTGGGATGAGGCCCGTATCTTTACCGGCGAGGGTATGCTGGCCGAGGGTATCAAAGCACCGGTATGTTCCGGAAGGATCGGTGAAACGGTAAATGTCGGCGAGGATCAGTTGCGCATCATCTATAATAAGTAAAAAACACAAATGTTATACATTTTCTTAAGTGTTGTTTGTAGCGTGTTCGTTTCCATTTTATTGAAAATGGCGCGGCGCTATCAGATCAATGTGGTGCAGGCCATCACCTGGAACTATTCCATGGCGGCCATCCTTACCTGGATATTCCTTAAACCTGACGTAAGAAACATCGAGCACCCGCCGCTCGATATTTACCTGCTGCTGGCCATTCTGCTGCCGCTGATCTTTTACGTAATGTCGTTAGCCGTACGTAACGCAGGCATCGTACGTACCGATGTAGCTCAACGCTTATCGTTACTGATCTCGTTAAGTGCCGCGTTCCTGGTTTTTGGTGATAAATTTTCCTGGCTTAAGATCAGTGGTATCCTGTTGGGTTTTGGTGCTATCATGTGTTTGATCCCTTGGCAAAAAAAACATGTGGTCACTCAAACCAACAAGAACACCTGGCTTTACCTGTTAGGGGTGTTCCTTGGCTTTGGCGCGATCGATGTCCTTTTCAAGCGCATGGCGCTTAGTACCACTTCGCCTTATAACGCTTCGCTGTTACTGGTTTATGTGGCTTCATTTGTGGTGGCCCTGTTGGGCTCTGTGTACCAGATCAAGTTCAAACATAAGCGTTTCCTGTTCCGGCACATCGTGTTCGGGTGGATACTGGGTGTTTTCAACTTCGGTAACATCCTGTTCTACCTGAAGGCTCACCGGGCTTTGGCCGGTACCCCATCTACGGTGTTCACGGCCATGAATATCGGCGTGATCACCGTTGGTACCTTGGTGGGATTGGTCGTATTCAAAGAGAAACTCAGTTCATTACACAAGATCGGTATCGCCTTGGCCGTGGTGGCTATTGCGGTGATCGCTTACGCTTCCTGATCCATATGCTTTTTAACGATACTTACTTAATGGTCAGACAAAAGGCCGAGGCTATCTTCACTGATCGTGGCAGCAAATTTATCGCATACGTTTACCCGGTGAGGTCACTTTCGGAGATCAAACCTTTAGTGGACCAGCTAAAAAAGGAACATCCCAAAGCCAACCACCACTGCTGGGCAGTGCGTCTTTCGCCCGACCGGTCGGTGTTCAAGGTGAATGATGATGGGGAGCCGTCGGGCACTGCCGGAAGGCCCATACTAAATGTCATGTTGTCTAAGGATGTGACCGATGCACTCATCGTGGTGGTGCGTTACTTTGGCGGTAAGTTGCTTGGCGTACCGGGGCTTATCAATGCGTATCGTACCTCGGCCGAGATGGGTTTACAGGCAGCCGGCATCGAAGAAAAAGTGATCAGCGACATTTATCGCCTTACTTTTGACCATGTGCAGATGAACGATGTGATGAAGGTGATCAAGGCCGAGCAGGCTACCATCATCAGGCAAGAGGCTGACAACCGCTGTACGATAGAAATTTCGGTACGAAGAAATAAGATCGAGCAAACAATCGGCAAGTTGAATGGTATATATAATCTGACCGCTCATCTGCTTCAGGGTTAGCGCCACGCTGATGGTGCTCGTAACGTTGCAGATAGGGGACCATACCAGGAAAATTAACAGCTAACCATCAAACATCATGAACGCCTTGCCGATCGGTATCTATCTCGAGAATGAGAAAAGGTTCGAATTTGATTTTGTGTCCCATTTATTGAGGATCAATTATTTTAAAGAAACGCGACCGGCCGGCACTATCGTGTCACCATTCAGGATCATCCGTAACGATGAGGGATTTTATCTTCTCATCCACAACTATGACCGTATGGGCGAGCGCAAGATCATGATCGAGTCCATCGATCATAACGAGCTGGTGATCAACCACGACAACACCTCTTACAAGTTGAAAAAAGTGGCTTGATCTTCAGGTCATACTTAGACCAAATGACGCGGGGTAATCACATATCACCCCTTTTTTATGCCTTTTGGGCTGCATTTTGTAACTTGTGCAGCCATGCAGTCCTTCGAATTAGACAGATCAGATCTACAGCGGATCAAGGTTGCCCTTGAGGGTACCGATGCCGACCTGCAAGAGGTTCTGGGTCAGTACCATAGCTCGCAGATCGCTATTCTTTTCGATAAGTTACTGCCTGAGGAGCGTGAGCGCATCATCAATATCCTGCCTACTGAGGATGCATCTGAGGTTATCGCCGAAATGGAGGAGGAGCAGGACGCCGCCGAACTGTTGGTGAACCTGGCCCCCGAAAAACGCTCCGAGATCGTTGAAGAACTTGATTACGACGACGCTACTGACCTTATCGCCCAGCTTGATGAAAGCGACCAGCAAGAGATCCTGGGCGATCTTGACGAGGAGGACGCCTCGAATATTCGTACACTTCTAAGTTATAAGGATGATACGGCGGGCGGGTTGATGAATACCCAGCTGATCAAGGTAAATACCCAACTCACCAAGAACGAAGCGCTGGAAGAGATCATTCGACTCTCTGAGGAGATGGAGGAATTCTACACGCTTTACGCGGTGAACGATGAGGATAAGCTGATGGGGATCCTCTCGCTAAAGGACATTATCAAAGCCAAGAAACAAGTGACCGTAGCTGAGCTGGTGAACACTGACTTTGTTTTTGTGAAAGCCGACCTCGACCAGGAGGAGGTAGCTAAGCTGATCTCGCAATATAATCTCACTAGTGTACCGGTAGTAAGCGACGACATGAAGCTTTTGGGCCGTATCACGGTCGATGATATCATTGACGTGCTACAGGAAGAAAATACTGAGGACATTCTGAAGATATCGGGTGTATCGGAAGATGAGGAATTGGCTGGTAAATGGCAGGATGCGATCAAGAGTCGCTTGCCTTGGTTGGTGATAAACCTGGCCACCGCATTTTTGGCGGCATCCGTGATCCGTAGTTTTGATGATGTCGCTAAAAAGCTACCGGTCATATCTGCCTATATGGTCATCATTGCAGGTATGGGTGGTAACGCTGCTACCCAGGCTTTGGCGGTTACCGTTAGGCGTATATCGCTAAGCGATCTGACCGATCAGCAGGCCTATAGCACCGTGCGCAAAGAATTTTTGGTGGGAATGATCAATGGCGCGGCCACCGGACTGATCGTTTTCGTGGTAGCAATGTTCTATGATGCCAACCCCATGCTGGGGTTGGTGATGTTCCTGGCCATGACGGGCAATTTGATCGTTGCGGGCCTTACAGGGGCTACTATACCCTTGTTACTCAAGAGAGTGGGTATCGACCCTGCAGTGGCCTCATCTATCATCATTACCACTTTCACCGACTGCGTAGGATTTTTGATGCCATTGTGGTTCGCAACAAAGCTTTTGTTGTAGATTTGTAACCGAAACTTTTACTTACATGACCGAAGTTAGACACGACTGGACAAAAGAGGAGATCTCTGACATATACCATAGCCCGCTGTTAGACCTGATCTATCGTGCGGCCACCGTTCACCGCGAAAATAAGGATTACGCCGAAGTACAGATCAGTTCGCTGATCTCGGTAAAAACAGGCGGTTGCCCTGAGGATTGCGCATACTGCCCTCAGGCGGCCCGTTACCAGACCGGTGTGAACGTACATGCCATTTTACCAAAAGAGGAGGTAGTAGCTGCTGCCCAAAAGGCCAAAGCTGGTGGTGCATCACGCTTATGCATGGGTGCCGCCTGGCGCGAAGTGCGCGACAACCGCGACTTTGACAAGGTGATCGAGATGGTTCAAGCCGTTAATCAACTGGATATGGAGGTTTGCTGTACCCTGGGTATGCTTACCGAGCAGCAAGCACAGCGCCTGGCCGATGCCGGTCTGTATGCCTACAACCATAACCTTGATACCTCAGAGGACGATTACAAACGCATCATCACCACGCGTACTTATGACGATCGTTTACAGACCTTGCACAACGTTCGCAAAGCTAAGATATCGGTTTGCAGTGGTGGTATAATTGGTTTAGGTGAAACTGAAGAGGACCGTATCTCAATGTTGAGGACGCTATCTAACCTGCCACAACATCCGGAATCAGTACCAGTGAACGCTTTAGTACCCGTTCAAGGTACCCCGTTGGCTGATCAGCCTCGCGTTTCGGTTTGGGACATGGTACGTATGATAGCCACCGCGCGTATTATCATGCCACGTACGCAGGTGCGTTTATCGGCTGGCCGCACCGAAATGAGCACTGTTGAACAGGCATTATGCTTTATGGCGGGTGCCAGTTCGATATTTGCCGGAGAGAAATTACTCACCACACCGAACCCATCATTTGATGATGATATGGCGATGTTCGAACTATTGGGACTAACCCCACGAAAAGCCTTCAAGAACGGCCGCCCACATCAGGCTAAAGAAGAAGTTGTTGCTGCGGAGGTGTAAAAACTTCTGCATAAAATAAAAGACGTCATTGCGAGGAACTAAGCAATCTCTGCGTAGGCCAATTCAGCCGTGCATAATTTAGAGATCGCTTCGTTCCTCGCAATGACGTTTAAAGCGGATGTTACTGTAAGCTATCTCACCTCAAACCCAGCCTTCGCAAAGTCATCCCAAAATGCCGGGTATGACTTGTTGACCACCTCGGCTTCTTCGATCTCTACATTTGGGATAATCAGCGCAAGCGGCGCAAATGCCATGGCCATGCGGTGATCTTCGTACGTAGCTATAGTAATGTGCTCGGGGACAAACTTCTCTGAACAGTCAAGTTTATACACCTGACCTTTCTCGATCAGTTTTACGCCCATTTTGCCTAACTCATTTTGCAGTGCAGCGATGCGGTCGGTCTCCTTGATCTTCAAGGTCTCCAAGCCGGTAAACGTAGCCTCGTGGCCTAAGGCAGCACAAACTACGATCAGCGTTTGCGCCAGGTCAGGGCAGCTTTTAAGGTCAAATATCTTGCGTGTGACCGGCTTAGGCTCTTTCTTTAAATGTACACCACCGTCTTTAAATTGCGAGGTGATGCCGAAGTTAGCCATAAGTTCGGTGATCACGCTATCTCCTTGCAGGCTGTAAGAGGTCAATCCAGGTAGGAACAATTCTGCTTCGTCAGCCAATGCGGCTACCGAATACCAGTACGAGGCCGCACTCCAATCCGGTTCAACCCAGATCTGCGTTTCAGAAAATTCTTGGTTAGGGATACTGATGACGTTATCGTTCCACTCATAGCGAATGCCGGCTTGTTTGAGCATGCTCAAGGTCATCTCCACATAAGGGCGAGAGGTCAGTTCACCTGCGATATGCAGATCCAGTCCTTTCGGAAGGTTAGGAGCGATGAGCAACAAGGCCGTAATGTATTGACTGCTGATATCACCTTGAACGGTGATGGTATCGGTTACTTGATCAAAACCGCCTTTGATGTGCAAAGGAGGGAATCCTTCGTTCTCGGCATAATCGATACGTGCGCCTAACTTTCTCATGGCATCTACAAGGATGCCGATAGGGCGTTGCTTCATGCGTTCGGTACCGGTAAGCAGTATCTCGCCATCTTGCAGGGGAAAGTAAGCGGTAAGGAAGCGCATTGCTGTGCCGGCAGGACCGATATCCACTGTGCGCGGCGAACCTTGAGCATCAGCCGTTGCATTACGCAGTATACCCGAAAGAGTGACGGCATCCGCAGCGTCTGACACATTGGTCACTTTGACCTTGCCACCGCTTAACGCCTCGATCACCAAAGCGCGGTTACATTCGCTTTTGGATCCGGTAAGTTGAATAGTAGCATTAACCACTTTATTACTGCGGCTAACCGTTATATTTTTTGACATGGAATCTGCTAAAACGACACTGCGAGGAATGAAGCCCCTTTAAACTTACTGGCTGGTGAGCCTACGCAGAGGTTGCTTCGTTCCTCGCAATGACGAGGTGGAAAATTACGAATGCGACAGTTGCTCTTGAGCCGCTGCTTCAGACTGGCCAGCGTTCATGATCTCGGTCTGTTTGCGGATCGATTCGCTGTGTACCAATTCCAGTAATTTCTCGGTGAACTCGCCGCTCAACTTTAAGGCTTTGCCATAGTTAGTGCGTTTTTGAAGGATCTCGTCCCAACGGTTAACTTGCAAAATGGTGATGCCGTTGTCTTTTTTGTAGTTACCGATCTGCTCAACGATCTGCATACGCTCAGCTAATTTCTGGATCACCAGGTCGTCGATCTTGTCGATCTTGCTACGTAATTCGGTCAGTTTGTCTTTTACATCAGCATTCACCACTTCAGAGTGACGCAGGGTCAAACGCTCTATCAGTTCAGCCAGAGCCGAAGGAGTAAGTTGCTGTTTTGCATCGGTCCAGGCCACTGAAGGATCGATGTGTGATTCGATCATTAAACCTTGCATATCCAGGTCAAGTGCTTTTTGCGATACGTAAGGGATCAGCTCGCGATTACCCGAGATGTGGCTTGGATCGCAAATGATCGGCAATTCAGGCGCATGAGTTTTTAAGTTGATGGCCAGATCCCACATCGGTTCGTTACGGAAAGCCGTTTTTTCGAACGATGAGAAACCACGGTGAATAGCGGCCAGCTTAGTGATACCGGCGTTATTGATACGCTCTAAGGCACCGATCCATAACGACAGGTCAGGATTTACCGGGTTCTTTACCATCACCGGGATATCCACACCGCGCAGGGCATCAGCGATCTCCTGAACAGTGAACGGATTAACGGTAGAGCGGGCACCTACCCAAAAAATATCAACACCAGCTTTTAAAGCCTCTTCAACGTGTTTGCCTGTAGCGACCTCTACCGCGGTAGGCAGGCCAGTTTCAGCTTTAGCACGTTTTAACCACTCTAAACCGATGCTACCGATACCTTCAAATTCACCCGGACGGGTACGTGGTTTCCATATACCTGCACGCAGGGCGGTCACTTTACCGGTGGCTGCCAGTAAGTGGGCAGTGGCTACCAGTTGGTCTTCGGTCTCGGCGCTGCAAGGGCCGGCGATCAGTAATGGTTCACTTTTAGCAGTGATCCA
Organism: Mucilaginibacter daejeonensis; assembly: GCF_020783335.1. NCBI lineage: Bacteria > Pseudomonadati > Bacteroidota > Sphingobacteriia > Sphingobacteriales > Sphingobacteriaceae > Mucilaginibacter > Mucilaginibacter daejeonensis. The sequence goes on along the minus strand of NZ_CP086068.1, from coordinate 2,377,028 downwards.
TGAGCTTAGGGGCTGTATTTTAAGATCAAGTTTCATATTCTTTGTTTTAGGTCCGGAGGGTTCGATGCTCCGGCAGTTATGTATTTAAATTAAGTTGATTATGTTATTTATTAAAGTGTTGCATTGACTAATAGATCACCTCGTCAATGTAGCGTTCGTACTCGCCCAGTATATTGAAGTTGTGCGTATAATTCAGGATCTGTCGAATGGCCTTGTCATACTGGTCGGTGTTCTTCCATTCAATATCGAGGTAAAAGTTGTACTCGTTACGTTTACCCAACACCGGCATGCTTTGGATCTTGCTCATGTTGATCTCTTGTTCGGCCAGTATGTTCAACACCTTAGCTAATGCGCCAACCTCGTTACTCACCTGGAAGCATAATGACGCTTTATTGGCGGTCACCTTTTTAGCATTCTCATGCGTGGTAAAGATCAGGAAACGGGTAAAGTTCTTTTTATTACTCTCGATGCGGCGTTCCTTGATCTCCAGCTCGTACAGGTTGGCTGCAAGTGCGTTCGCTATGGCAGCGGTGTCGGTCAGTTGCTCATCACGTACACGTTTAGCGCAGGCTGCGGTGTCGTTACTCTCCACCACCTTAATGTGCGGGTACTCGTCAATAAAGTCGATGCACTGGCGCAGGGCGATCGGGTGCGATATCACGTAGCGCAGATCCTCGAACTTTACACCTGGCAAGGTGAGGAAGTGCAACTGGATCGGCAGGTAAACCTCGCCCACGATAGGGAAGTTGTAGCTCCGCAACAAAGAGTAGTTCGGTAAGATGCTACCAGCGATGTTATTCTCGATGGCCATCACCAGGTAGTCGGCCTGCTTGTTCTTTAACGCCTCGAACGTTTGTTTGAAGGAGTTGCACTCGACGGTCTGTATGTCAGTACCGAAATACCGGAAAGCGGCCTCTTCGTGAAAGGAAGCGCGGATGCCCTGGATCGCTACTCGTGGTCTATTGTTTTCCATAACCCTGTTAAAGCAAGAAAGTCCCGGCTGTTGGGCCGGGACTTTCTGATCTTTTCTTATGTCTTAGTTAAGCATATCAGTCCCGGCTCTTACCGCTAAAGTAAAAGTAGAAGAAACCAAAACCGAAAGTGCTATTAATTTTCATTGCTTGTTTTGAACGATGTAAAACTACGAGTAAAATTTAATTTGTCAAGAATAAAAATAAAAAAATTAAATTTTGTGAGCACTTCGTTACAAATTGACGCTCAACTACTTCTTCAAGGCCTCTAAAAGGCTCTTAACAACACCATCCATATCCCGGCTCTCGATCCAGCGTACCACCATAACCAGCTCATGATCAGGATCGCAGTAGATCATGTTAGTACCGTTGCCAATGTGTACCCATACATTCTCTGCGGCCGACGGCAACAGCTTTTTGTCGGTATTAAGGAACCAGTTCATATACCCATAGCCTGTATTGGCCGTTGTAGGAGTAAGTGCCTGCTTTACCCATTGCTGGCTGATGAGTTGCTTGCCATTCCAATTACCACGGCGCACAGTGAGCAGACCGAAGCGAGCCATATCAAAAGCGTTCATGAACATGCCGCCGCCCCAATGCCCGCCGCCACTTACCGATTGTACGGGTTGACCGTCCAACACGATCCACGAGGTACGGTAGCCCGTCCAACGCCAGGTGGTAGAAGCACCGATCGGATCCATGATATTTTCTTTTAAAACCTGCGGCAAGGGCCTCCGCCAAACCGATGTAGCAGCCAGTGCAAGGGCGTTAACCCTTACATCGTTATATTTATATACGGCACCCGGTTCATTGCGCTTGCGGTCTTTATATTGTTCTATGTCCCCTTGCGGACGGTCGGCCCAATCAGGTTTGCCCCACAGGGTACCTTCCCAATCACTGGTCTGCCGCAGCATCACGTCCCACGTCAGGCGTTTGTTATGCGCCGAAGCAAAAGGATAGATCAGGCTATTTTGCATAGCGGTGCGCTGAGTCACGTTACTATTAGGGTCGTATAACTCAACGAACGGAACATAGTTAGCCACAGTATCGGCCGTGCTGCGGATAAGGCCGCGATCCACCGCCAAACCGACCAGCGTAGACAGAAAGCTCTTGGATACGCTATTGACTATCTCGACATTTTTGGGTTGACCCCACTGGGCAACGATATATCCTTTATAGATGATCAGACCCGTTGCATCGCCACGGTCGGTAAGCGGGCCCACTGCTTCGCTGAATGGTTCCTTCCCAAAACTCTGGAATTGCGATAACTCACCGTTGCGTGACGCTTTGGCTTCGTGAGCTTTGGCAAAAGCTATGGTTCGCTGAATGGCTTCATCGTTAAGTCCCATTTGAGTGGGGGAACGCATTTCCCAAGAACCGGCAGGAGGGTAGTAGCCTTTCTTTTGAGCGTATATTATTGATGAGCTAAGTAAAGAGAAAGTAAGCGCAAGGGTAAAGATCTTCATGTCCGAATATAAGCATCGAACTTTGAGCAGATCAGATCGAGTCTTGTAAATTTACTATTACTTCAGATCGCGGCACATGAGTAGGTCTGTTTGGCGATCACCGCCCAGCATAAAATCATGGTTTCCACAATGCATAAAGCCCATGCGCTCGTAAAGCCGGATGGCGTTAGCGTTGCGTTCCCAAACTCCCAACCAGATCATGTCGCGCTGTTGCTCAACAGCCATGCTCACCGCGGCTTCCAGCATCTGGCTACCGATCTTTTTGCCTTGATGTTGAGCGAGCACATATAATCGTTCCACCTCCAGGCTGTTGCGGTTCTTAAACTCAGTTTGTGCGTGGCCTGTATTGATCTTGATGAAGCCGGTCACTTGTTCATTCAGTATGGCAAAATAAAAGGTCGACCCGGGAGTGGCTATCTCACTCAACAACTGGTCATGACCAAAAGCCTTTGCAGTATACGCATCCATATCATCAGCGGAGTTCAGATGTCCGAACGCGGCATAGAAGGTCTCCCGGCTCATACTGGCTAGTAAACGAATGTCATCGGCCGTTACATGCTTCAAACTGATATTTAATTCCGGTGTGTTATTCAAATTGTCCTTCCAGTCGTTCCAAGCGTTCGATAAGGTAACTCACGCGTTTTTGCTCGCGCTGTATAAAGCGGTCCTTTAGGTAAAAAGTGCAGAACAGTATATATATAGCACAAAAGATGTAGTACGTGACCTTGAACATCAGCGGTTTGTTCTGGAACACCTCTATAGTATAAAAGGAGATACCCAGACAGGTCATCAACGCAAAGGCGTAATAGAACCGGCCGTGCAGGTAAGCGCGCCGTTTCTGATATTCTTTTAAGCTGTTCAGGTAAGCGGCCGGGTCAAGGGTCAGATCTTGACGGGTGATGGTACGGTAATCACCGATCTGCAGGATCAAATAGGCGATCATACCGAACAACAGCACGAATAACCCTATATAACTCAAGCGGCGCTCGAACACCGCGAACAAGGTTAGCCCAGCCGTGAATATGATCGTGACCGATATAGCGATAATGCCGTACAATACACGGCTCCCCAGTTTGTTGATCCCTTTTTTTACCTGTTTCAGCACATCATCTACCGAAAGCCGGGGCTGCTTTGGTTGTTCCTGCCAAACCGATATCAGGTGTTCAAAGTCTTTCATAATGATTATATAGATCGGTTAGCTTTTGTTTTATACGATGGATCTTGACCCGCAGGTTGCCTTCAGATATACCTGATATCTCGGCGATCTCGGGGTATGGCAACTCATCGAGCACCATAGTGATGATAATTCTTTCTGACTCTTCAAGTTTGGCTATACATTTATATAATAATGCCACCTGTTCATTCTTTTCCGACAGGTCCTCCTTACGCGTTTCGGCCAGTTGAGGGGTAAGCTCTTCCTTGGCCTGGCGTTTCTCTGACCGCAGGTAGGTCAAACAGGTGTTCACCGCTATGCGGTATATCCAGGTAGATATCAGCGCCGTGTTACGGAACTTGTCGAGGTTTTGCCAAACCTTTACGAATGTTTCCTGTAACAGGTCATGTGCCGCGTCCTCATCCCCGGTGTAACCGAGGCAAAGGCGGAATATCTTTTTGGAGTTCGATTCAAATATCTGCCTAAAGGCAGCATCCTTATCATTCACTGATGTGTTGTTTAGTTGTTGTAGGGTTTAGATGTGGCAGGGCAGCTGATTGTTACAGATAGTCCTTTTTATTTATCCAGCTTAATTTGGCATCAGCCTCGTTCACTACACTTTCTAAGTCGGTGCGGTGATCGTACTGAAGGTCCTCATGTAGGGCCGATATCAACTTGACCACCTTTTCCAATTGCCTGACCAGGATCTGGCGTAAGGGTTTGTAGTTGGCGCGCTTGTCCACGTGCTCTACATACAGCTTGCAAAAGTGGATCAGCAGCTCGATCTCGGCAGGCTTTGAGGCCATGAACCTGCTGTGCTTGGTCACCAGTCTCAATATCTTGCGCAGCGCTTTAGCGGCGTTGTAAGCGTGACTGGGCAACTCCATGAACAAGCCATCCATCTCTTGCTTTACACTGTCAGTATACCCGGCCACATCATGGGCATCAAAAAGCAGGTAGGTGAGTAGCTCTTTGCTTTCCTTCTTATACTTGGCCAACCGCAGGCATAGCTCGGCCAGGCGGGCCTGATCAAGGTGCTGCAGTTCCTTTTTTACCGACTGTAACGTGTAAGTATTTATCCCCATCCGTCAGTTTAATTTTAGCAAAATTGTAAATTATCGTAGTTTTATCCCTTTAAACCCTTGCATGAAACAAAGTAAACTAACGCTTTATATCTTTATTGCCCTTGTATTGGGTGTTATCGTAGGATATTTTTACAATGTTAAAGTAATTAAGGAATATAACTACAATATAGTAAAAGCTGATTCCACCGTTCGTGCGATAGACACCCGTATAGTAAGGCTGAAAGATACCACCGTTACCGAATTTGCCGCCCTCAAGACCGAGCGTGCCGCTGTGGTAAAGGCCCGTAAAGAGAGTGATACCATACGCGAAGGCAAACTGGAAGGCTTTGTGATCCTGAGTGATGTTTTTTTACGCCTGATCAAAATGATCGTGGCTCCCTTGGTGTTCACTACGCTGGTAGTAGGTGTGGCAAAGGTGGGCGACATAAGCGCCGTGGGCCGCATTGGCGGCAAGACCATGCTTTGGTTCCTGAGTGCCTCGTTAGCGTCCTTGTTATTAGGTATGCTGTTGGTGAACCTGTTCAAACCAGGCGAGACCATGCATATCCCATTGCCTGACAGCCATTTGACCACTGATATCAAAAAAGCGGCGTTATCGCTGCGCGACTTTATTACCCATGTGTTCCCTAAGAGCTTCATTGAGTCGATGGCTAACAACGAGATACTACAGATCGTGGTGTTCGCCTTGTTCTTTGGTGTGGCCACCGGTGCCATTGGCGAAAAGGGCGACGTGATCATCCAGTTCATGGATGCCGCAGCGCACGTGATACTCAAGATCACGGGTTATGTGATGAAGGTTGCTCCATTAGCCGTGTTCGGTGCTATCACTGCGGTGATAGCGCGTCAGGGTTTGGGTATCTTATCCACCTACGCAGTATTCATTGGCGAGTTCTATTTCTCGTTACTGGTTCTTTGGCTGGTGATCATACTGGCCGGCTTTATGGTGCTACGCACTCGTGCGTTCACGCTGGTGAACCGCATTAAGGATGCGATGCTGATCGCGTTCAGTACATCTACCAGTGAGGCAGCTTATCCACGTATATTGATGGAATTGGAGCGCTTTGGTTGCAACAACAAGATCGTGAGCTTTGTATTGCCTTTGGGCTACTCGTTCAACCTCGACGGCTCCATGATGTACATGACCTTCGCTTCGTTGTTCCTCGCACAATCATATGGTATACATTTGGCGTTCCCTCAGCAATTGTCGATGTTGTTGGTGCTGATGCTGACCAGTAAAGGTATAGCCGGTGTGCCGCGTGCATCGTTAGTGGTGATCGCCGGTACCATTGCCATGTACAACATTCCTGAAGCTGGTTTGGCGCTGCTGATCGGTATCGATCCGCTGCTGGATATGGGCCGCTCGGCTACTAACGTATTAGGTAACGCCATGGCTACTGCCGTAGTAAGCAAGTGGGAAGGCGACTTGAAAGACTAACCGCTAACATTACCATTAATTGAAGACGTTAAATTGTGATGGAGTTACTACTTTTGCGGCCTATCCATAGTAACGCTTAATTATCCCCTGAAAATGACCGATAGAACTAAAAAGATATTTTTCGCCTGCACCATCATCGTGCCCATACTGCTTTATTGCGGTTACTACTATGGCATGATGATCAAGAACGCGCCATACCGTTTTTCCGATTTTCAGTACCTGCGCTTTGAGTATGGCATGGGCGACAGCCTGGTGAATAAATACAACTCCAAAACCGGAGAGTATCAATACCGAACCAAAAGTGGTAACATCAAGAACTTCAACATGAAGTTATCTAAAGATGACCTGCTGTACCTGCACCGCAAGGCGGCCGACCTTGGTTTCTGGAACTTTCCTAACGTTGAGGAAGGCGATACCGAAAATGGCAAGAAGCGCATCACGCCTCATTTTTTGATCGAGTTCGTTTACGCTAAAAAGACCAAGAAGGTGTTATTTGACGAAGCGTACAACGGTGACCCCAAATTGAAAGATGCCAACGTCCGCTTTATCAAAGAGATACAAAAGGTGTTAGACGATCGCGAACAGAAGACCGTCAAATAAAAAAACAAAAGAGCCCCGTTCATCATGAATGGGGCTCTTTTGTTTATGGCCAATCTTAACATGCGGAGCAATGCTCGTTAGATGATCTTTGTCTCGAGCTTGATGTTGCCTGCCAACAGTTTATGAATGGGGCATTTTTCGGCTATGCTGAACAAGCGTTGGGTCTGCTCCTCGGTCAGGTCGCCTTTGAATTGGATGCGGGTCTCGATTTGGTTGCCATCAGGCACCTCAAATACCTCGAGGTCGATGTTGATCTCATCCACCACCCACATCTTACGGTCGATGTACATGCGCAGGGTAATAGCCGTACAGCTGCCCAGGCTTGAAAGCAACAGCCCGAACGGGTTCATTCCTAAGTTGGTGCCGCCGAGCTCGGTAGGCTCATCAGCTATGATAGCGTGGCTGCCGCTGTGTACCACTGTTTGATAATGAGCCCGGGCTATGCTGGCCTTTGCTGTGGCCTTAGATGTTCCTTTAGTTGAGGTATCGATCTCCATTTATAGATGTATTTTTTTGGGTTTGGCAATTAAGGCATCGTTAAGCAAGATACCGCGCTAAAAGTATGAACTTTTCCCTCAAAGCCGCATCACGATCAGGCTTCAATATTCCCCAATAATTCCCCGCTTTTTTCCCGTTACGGGTAGTGGTCCGTGGAAAGTTAACCACAACGCAAAAAAAGCGATATTGTTCGCGAAAGTTATGGCACGGCTAAAAATGGCCTTTTTGATATCGTAGGATCACTTTTCGGGGTGAGTAAGACAGGCATTCAGTTAAAAGGCATTTAACTTGCCTATATCTTATCACATAACAACAACAATAATTACAACAACATTTTTAAGACCCCTGATATGAAAAAGAACTTTACTTTCGCCGCTATCATCATCTCAGCAGTAGTTTTCTTCAGCAGCTGCCAAACTCAAAACATCGCTTCTCGCTTCACTTCTAAATATGCTAAAGCGAACACCGGCAAGGTGGTAGCACAAAGCTCTGAAGCAGTAGAATTAGGCTACACCATGCTGGCTTTGACCGAGCTTGCTCAAAAAGATACCAACATGGTAGACCACAACAGCGCTTACTATACCGAACTGATGAAGTTCTTCGGTAAACATCAGAACGACAAAGGTATACAACAGCTAAATGCTCAACTGACCCGCAACCCTGAGTTCGTGAAGAACTATGTTGATGGCCTGTTCGCTTTCCAAATGAATAACGGCCGCTTTGGTTTAAAAGCCGATTACCGTATAGACCTGAACAAGATCGATTTCAAACGCTACGGTAGCTTACTGGAAAAATTCTACCACGCTACCAACTTCCACAGCTTCTACATGCAACACCAGGACCTGTACGCTCAAATGGTGCAAAAAGCTAACGAGCAATACAACATGGCCAACCTGCAAAGCACTGTCAATGCAAAAGGTTTCCAAGTGGTAGTGTCTCCACTGACCAAAGCTACCAGCACCTTGACCATAAAAGGCAGCGCTTATACCGAAGGTGTGATCTTCGCAACCGTTAATATGAACAACCTGAACGCTGCCCCACAACAAGTGTTGGCCAGCAAAGAATAACACTCTATCGCACCCTGTATATTCATCATATCAATGCCTGAACGGCCGTGCTTTGTAGTGCGGCTGTTCGGCTTTTATGGGCTTCGCGTTCTTGGTCGCGGGTAAAACAGCTATATTTACCTAACGTATATCATCGACCTATGAATTTTGACCAGGGAACACCCTTAGATATATTCCTCAACATGCTTTTCGACCGCTACCAGGCCAAGGTGCCGGCGGTCAAACGTATCACTGATGCCATGATCGCGCAAGGGATCGTGCGTGAGCAGCACGAGATCGTGAATGATCATATCGCTTTCCGTGCGTTAGGAGTGCCTAACCTGGGTATCGCATCGTTCGAGAAGATATTTTTGCACCATGGTTACACCAAGCGCGACCATTATTATTTTGAAGCCAAAAAGCTGAACGCCTATTGGTATGCACCACCAGCGGAAAGGTACCCACGCATCTTCATGAGTGAGCTGATGGTGGATGAATTATCGCCGGAGGTTCAAAGCATCATACATCGCTACACTGATCACATCACTACCGACCCGGTCGATCAGCTTGACCTGAACGATGGTGAAGCGATAGGAGAGTTCTTCCACCGCTCACTGTGGCAACTGCCCACCAGGAGCGACTATCTTACATTGCTTAATGAAAGCGAGTACGCCGCGTGGGTGATCTACAACCGCTATTACCTCAACCATTATACGATCAGCGTGCATGCGTTGAAGGACGGCTATGATACCATACAACGCTTTGACGACTTTGTAGAGGGCTTAGGCATAAAGCTGAACGATGCAGGCGGTAAGATCAAGGTCAGCGCGGATGGCCTGCTCAAGCAAAGTAGTACCGTGGCAGAGATGCAGGAGGCGACCTTTGCCGAAGGCGATACTATGAGCATCGCCGGTAGCTACGTGGAATTTGCCGAGCGGTTGTCGCTACCTCAATTCAGCGATGTCCCGGCGGAGGCGTTGACCGCAGCACAAAGGCGCGAGGGTTTCGAGACCACTAACGCCGATAAGATATTCGAAAGTACCTACACGGAGCAAACGCGCTCATGAGCGGCATGGACCAAAAGCTGACGGAGCTTGCCAGCCGTCTGTCGTGCGAACTGTATACCGACCTAACCATCCGGACGCTTTACGCTACCGATGCATCGGCCTACTCGGAGATGCCGCTGGCGGTGGTCACGCCACGGTCGGTTGATGACATCAAAGAGCTGATCCGTTTTGCAAGGGCAGAGGGCACTTCGCTGATCCCGCGTGCTGCTGGCACCTCGTTGGCTGGACAGGTAGTGGGCAATGGCATCGTGGTCGACGTATCAAAGCATTTTACGGGCATTTTAGAGGTGAACGAGGCCGAGCGCTGGGTGCGTGTGCAGCCTGGTGTGGTGCGCGATGAGTTGAACCTGTACCTCCAACCGTACCAACTCATGTTCGGTCCGGAGACCTCCACGGCCAACCGAGCCATGATCGGTGGCATGGTGGGTAACAATTCCTGTGGATCCAACTCGGTGGTTTATGGCAGTACACGTGAGCACCTGCTTGAAGTTAAAGCACTGCTGAGCGATGGTTTGGAGGTCACTTTCAACACGCTGACCTTTGACCAGTTCATGGACAAATGTCATGGCGATACCCTCGAGGCTCAGATACACCGGCACATCCGCAGCACCTTGAGCAATTATGAGAACCAGGTGGAGATACGGCGGCAGTTCCCCAAGCCAAGCATCGAAAGGCGAAATACCGGCTACGCGATCGACGTGTTACTGGAAACCTCGCCCTTTACAGCCAATGGGCCAGATATCAACCTATGTAAGCTCATTGCCGGGTCGGAAGGTACGTTGGCTTTCATAACCGAGATCAAGCTGAACCTGGTGCCTATCCCCACCACGGTAAGCGGACTGCTTTGCATCCATTTCAATAGCATTGATGAAGCATTGCGGGCCAACCTGATCGCCTTGCAGCACCATCCCCGCGCCAGTGAGCTGATCGATCACTATATATTGGAGCGTACCAAAGATAACCCCGAGCAAAGTCAGAACCGGTTCTTTGTACAGGGCGATCCTGGTGCCATTTTGGTAGTGGAGTATGCCCGCGACACTCGCGAGGAAGTGATCGCTTTAGCGAAAGAAGCAGAGAAGCAAATGCGAGAGGCCGGGGTGGGCTATCACTTCCCATTGCTTTTTGGCGATGACACTAAACGTATATGGACCTTGCGCAAAGCCGGTTTAGGATTGCTCAGCAATATGCCGGGCGATGAAAAGCCGGTGGCCGTGATCGAGGATACTGCCGTGGATGTGCATGACCTGCCCGCGTACATAGCCGACTTTAACCGAATCCTGAAAAAGTACGGGCTGTATTCGGTGCATTATGCGCACGCAGGATCAGGGGAACTACACCTTCGCCCGATCATCAATTTGAAGACCGAGGAGGGCAACCGGCTGTTCCGCACCATAGCGCAGGAGATAGCGGCGCTGGTTAAGCGTTATAATGGCTCCTTGAGCGGCGAACATGGCGACGGCCGGTTACGTGGCGAGTTCATTGAGCAAATGATCGGCACGCGCAATTATGAGCTGATCAAACAGATCAAGAACACTTGGGACCCTCACTACATCTTTAATCCTAATAAGATCGTTGACACGCCGCCCATGAATACCATGCTGCGTTACCGACCGGGACAGGGTACGCCGGAGTTCAAAACGGTGTTCCGCTATCATGGGCAGAACGTATTGCAGCATGCTGAGCAATGCAATGGTTCGGGTGATTGTCGCAAGTCGCACTTGATGGGAGGGACCATGTGTCCATCATATATGGCCACACGCAATGAGAAGGACACCACTCGCGCGCGCGCGAACATCTTGCGAACCTTCCTGACCAATTCGGATAAGCTGAACCGGTTCGATCATCCGGAGATCAAAGAGGTGATGGACCTTTGCTTAAGCTGCAAAGGTTGCCGGTCGGAGTGCCCATCCAATGTGGACATGGCCAAGCTAAAGGCAGAATTCTTACAGCATTATCAGGATGCCAATGGCGTGCCTTTGCGGTCGCGCATCATTGCCGGTTATGCGGCATCGGCCAGGTTCGGTTCGTTGTTACCAGCCGTGTACAACTGGTTCATGAGCGATGAAGGCATTGGCAAGATGACCAAAAAGATGGTGGGTTTTGCCGAACAAAGAAGCATTCCACTCATTAGTTCAATTACCTTACGTAAATGGTTTAATTGTCTGAAAAATAAGTATATAAAAAACGAACACTCAAAAAAAGTATATTTATTCATTGATGAGTTCACGAACTATCAGGACGTGAATATCGGCATCAATGCGGTGGAGTTATTGCAGCGTTTAGGTTATTTGGTATTGTTACCGCAACACACGGAGAGCGGCCGGGCTGCTATATCAAAAGGCCTGTTACGGAAAGCAAAAAATATCGCTCAAAAGAATGTGCGCTCGTTGGCGCCGCTGATCAGTGCTGATACGCCGTTGATCGGGATCGAACCCTCGGCTATACTGACCTTTAGAGATGAATACCCTGACCTGGTAGACGATGACCAGTTAGCCGATGCAAAGGCACTGGCTCAGCATGCATTGTTGATCGACGAGTTCCTTGCCGATGAGGCGGCTGCGGGGCGCATCAGGGCTGATCAATTCACTACAGCGAAGAAACACATCAAGTTGCATGGACATTGCCAGCAAAAGGCCTGGAACGCCTTGACGGCCACGCAAAAAATCCTGACGTTGCCATCGGGCTACACCGTTGAGACCATCCCGTCAGGATGCTGCGGCATGGCCGGCTCGTTCGGTTATGAGAAGGAACACTATGAGCTATCCATGCAGATCGGCGAACTGGTGCTGTTGCCCTCGGTCAGGAATAGCCAACCTGATACCATCATTGCGGCTACAGGTACCAGCTGCCGCCACCAGATCAAAGATGGTGCAAGCATCAGAGCTATGCACCCGGTAGAGATACTGCATGATGCTTTGCTTTGATAAATACTCTATTTATGCAGATGTAAGTAACTATAATACTGTAAGTTATATAGATAATAATAACTCCAATTTGGGAATAGTGGAATACACTTTACATTTGACCAAGCGCTTATAAAGCAATAATATCGTCCGTCTCGCTTACAATGGTCGGGTGATTACTTGAGCTGATATCTGATAACGGGAGTTCAACTTCTTTTAAAAAGAAAATGACCGGCATGGACCGGCTTTGGTATCGATAGCTTAAATTTGAATATGACCGACAACGATAAACTGCAACGGATCGTGGATGCCCGCATGAAACTCAAGGCACGTTTTGAAGAGCAGATGCGTGGCACGCCTTCAGTGGCCGACGATGCGCCAAAAGGTTCCGGGCCTATCAATCGTCATGGCATGCCGGCTATCCCTATCGGGCAAACGGCTACCATGAAATGGCCGGTGCTCGACCTCGGTTACCAACCCAACATCTCGTTAGATCGCTGGCGGCTGACCATTGATGGCGCAGTGGAGAACCCCGTAAAGCTGACTTGGAAGCAATTCATGGATATGCCACAAACCAAGGATACGTCTGACTTTCATTGTGTGACCACCTGGTCAAAACTCAACATGCCGTGGAAGGGTGTGAGCCTGCTTGATCTTGCCGCGTTGGTGCAGCCCAAAGATGATGCGACCCATATTATGTGCTACGGGTATGATACCTATAGCACCAACCTGTCATTGACCGAGGCCTTAAAGCCTGATGTGCTGTTGGTACACACCTTTGAAGGCAAACCGCTGCCCGTTGAGCATGGCGGACCGGTGCGTATGATCACGCCTCAGCTTTATGCCTGGAAAGGCGCCAAATGGATCAAGCGTATAGAGTTTATGACCGAAGACAAGCATGGTTTTTGGGAAGACCGAGGTTACTCAAATACGGCTTACCCTTGGCGAAACGACAGGTATGATGATGAAGAATAACTAATGATCAGAGATGTTCAATAGAGCCTTCTACCGGGCTCCTTTAGCACGGTTGAGCATCAACTCACCGTCGACAAATTGCGTGGTGCCTGTGAGGTAACTCGCATCATCAGACGCCAGGAAAACGGCCACTTTGGCTACATCCTCAACCGTACCCGACCTTTTGAGTGGTATGCGTTGCTCCAGTTCCTCACGATAGGGTCGGTCGTCCATGGCCCTTTGATTCATCGGTGTCAAGATCATGCCGGGCGCGATGTTATTGACGGTGATCTGTTGGTCAGCTACCTCCAGTGCTAATGACCGGGTGAACCCTCGTAATGCAGCTTTTGAAGCACAATATTCGGTCTTGCCGGGGCTCACCACCTCTTCATGTATAGAACTAATATTGATCACTCGCCCGTAGCCGCCCGCCTGTAGGCGGTGCTGCACGAACCGCTTACAAATCAGGAACGTACCGAACAAATTGATCCTCACCGTCCGCTCGAATTCTTCGAAACTCAGCTCGTGGGTGAATTTATCTGCACTTCGTACACCTGCGCTATTGACCAGAATGTGGATGTCATGATGCTTTACTAATGCTTGATCGAACAAAGAAGCAACACTGTTTTCGTCGCTCACATCAGCTTGTATCATAGTACACTTGCAGCCGTGTTCTTCAACAACGCTATAGGTCCTCTGCGCCGCCTCGTGGTCGGCCAGGTAAGTGATGATCACATCCGCACCCTGCGCAGCAAATTCAGCAGCGATGCTTTGGCCGATACCTGATTCGCCACCTGTGATCAGTGCTACTTTGCCTTCCAGCTTTTTCATTGATGATGGGCTAATCGGTATAAGGTCATTTACGGTTGCAATTGAACAATGACATCTTAAGCTCCGTTTACTTCTCCCGAACCATCAATCCGTCGGCAAAATCGCGCAGGTATTGCTTACGCTCGATAGGCAGGCTGATCTTGTCCAGTGCATTAAATGCTTTTTCGGCAAATTCATGCATGGCTTGCTCGGCAGCTTGTTTGATGTTTAGGCGATCGTAGATAGCGGTCACTGCCGATACCTTTTCCGCAGGGTCGGCGTCGGTGGTCTGTAGCCAGCGGTCAAGGGTGTCCTTGTCCTCACCGGTGGCCAGTTCAAGTGCCCTGATCAGCAAAAAGGTCTTTTTATTAGAGATGATATCGCCGCCTACCTGTTTGCCGAACTTGTCGGGGTCGCCGTAAACGTCCAGTATATCATCTTGTAGCTGAAAAGCGATACCCAACTGCTCGCCAAAGGTGCAAAGCAGGTCGGCATCGGTCGTTGAGGCACCACCGATCAGCGCGCCGATCTTTAATGCACCACCCAATAACACGGCCGTTTTAAGGCGGATCATATTCAGGTAGGTATCAACGGCCACGCTGTCCTGACGCTCAAAGTTCATGTCGAATTGTTGTCCCTCACAAACGCCAATAGCGGTCTTGTTGAACACATCGATCACCTGGCGCAGGATGGCATCATCTACCTGCATAATGAACTGGTAAGCTTGTACCAGCATCACATCGCCCGATAGAATGGCCACGTTAGGGTCCCATTTCTCGTGCACGGTCATTTTGCCACGACGTAGCGGGGCATTGTCCATAATGTCGTCGTGTACCAGCGTAAAATTGTGGAACACCTCGATGGCCAGTGCCGGGTTGATGGCCTTTTGCACATCGCCACCAAATAGGTCGCAGGCCATGAGCAATAGGGCGGGACGCATGCGCTTGCCGCCGACAGATAAGATGTAAGTGATGGGCTCATACAGTTCAGACGGCGAAGCAGGGTGTTCAAGCCCAGCAACAGCGTCCTCGATCAGTTGCTGCAGATCAGTAAGTCTATTCATAAAATAATGCGGTGCTAAGATACTTGATCTTGCACCAGCGAGAAATCTATTTGTTTTTTTGTGAGGTCTACCTTTTTTACCTTTATGCGCACCTGGTCGCCCAGTTGATACACCTTCTTTTTACGCTGACCGATGATGGCATAGTTCTTTTCGTCGAGCGTATAAAAATCGTCAGAGATGTCACGCAAGCGGATCATACCCTCGCAGTTGTTCTCGATGATCTGCACGTACATACCCCATTCGGTAACGCCCGATATCACGCCATCAAATATGCTACCGATGTTGTCTTGCAGGTATTCGGCCTGTTTGTATTTAACTGAGGAGCGTTCCGCATCGGCCGCTTTCTTTTCCATCTCCGAGCAGTGCTTGCTCAATACCTCGTAATGCTCGGCGTTGACCGATTGGCCACCTTCCAGATAGTGCAACAACAGACGGTGCACCATCACATCGGGGTAACGGCGTATAGGGGAGGTGAAGTGCGTATAATGGTCAAACGCAAGGCCATAGTGGCTGCTGCTTTTGGTGGTATATACCGCTTTCGCCATCGAGCGTATGGCCAGTTGGGTCAGTACGTTCTGTTCTTTTTTGCCTTCCACATCGTGCATGAGGTGGTTGAGCGACTTAGCGATCTCCCTATCCGTACGCATGTTGATCTTGTAACCGAACCGGGCCGCGAATTGGGCAAAATTGCCCAGCGTTTCAGGGTTAGGTGCATCGTGTGCGCGGTAAACAAAGGCAAATTTCTTTTTACCCTTGCCTTTTTTGCTCACAAATTCGGCCACCTTGCGGTTGGCCAGCAGCATAAAGTCTTCGATCAGCTTGTGGGCATCTTTGCGTTCTTTCACATAAACGCCTACCGGTTTGCCTTGCTCGTCCAGTTTAAATTTCACTTCGGTGCTTTCAAAGCTGATAGCGCCGTTCTTGAACTTGGCCTCACGTAGCTTATATGCCAGTGCGTTCAGCGTATGTATCTCTTCAACGTGGTCTCCCTGGCCGGTCTCGATCACTTCCTGCACCTCTTCGTAAGTGAAGCGGCGGTCGGAGTGGATGATCGTTTTGCCGAACCATTCGCTCAATACCTGACCCGCATCGTTCATCTCGAAAACGGCAGCGAAGGTCAATTTATCCTCATGCGGGCGTAACGAACATAAGCCGTTCGACAAGCGCTCAGGCAGCATCGGTATCACGCGATCGACCAGGTAAACCGATGTAGCCCGTTCATAAGCCTCCTTATCCAGTGCCGAATCAGGTTCGATGTAGTGAGCTACGTCTGCAATGTGCACACCAACTTCATAATTGCCGTTCTCCAGTTTTTGAAAGGAAATGGCATCATCAAAGTCCTTGGCATCAAAAGGGTCGATGGTGAAGGTCAGTACAGGCCTGAAATCGCGGCGTTTAGCGATCTCCTCGGCCGATATCTCCTCAGGTATCGCCTCCGATTCACGTTCCACCTCGGCAGGGAACGAGAGCGGGAAGCCGTACTCGGCCAGGATGGCGTTCATCTCGGTATCGTTCTCACCCTCGGCACCTAATACGGTCTTGATACGACCGATAGGGTTCTTGGCGTCCTTTGGCCAGTCGGTGATCTCGGCAACGGCTTTTACGCCATTCTTGGCACCGTTCAGGTCACCCAACGGTATAAAGATATCGTGCAACATCTTGCGGTCATCCGGGACAAAAAATGCGAACCGCTCGGAGAGCTTCACCACACCGGTGAACTCCATTTTAGCGCGTTTGATGATCTCCATCACTTCGCCTTCCTTGCGCTTGCCTTTACTTTTGGCGTACACATATACCTTTACACGGTCGCCGTTAAGGGCGGTGCGCAATTTGCGTGGAGCTACGTAGATGTCGTTCTCGAACTCATCGTCGGTCACGATAAAGGCCGAACCGTCAGCGGTCATATCCACCTTGCCTTCAACAAAGGTCTTCAGTTCCACGATCTTGAATTTGCCGGGCGCTATCTCCTGTAAGGTATTCTTGCGCGCTTCGTCTTTCAGGATCTCCAGTATGGTCTCGCGCGATTCGGGTTCGCGTATGTTGAGTTTCGAGGAAACTTGCTTGTAATTCAGGGCCTCTTTTTGGCCATTCTGTTCAAATACGTCCAGCACAAGCTGCGTAAGTACTTGTTTTACAGAATTATTGATGTTTTTCTTTTTAGACATTTAGTGTAACACTATAGGGCTAATATACACGATCAATGTGTATACAGCGTATGGGTAAATAACAATCGTAAAGCAGTAAAGTTGCGCCAATTATGAGGCGATGCTGATCTGCGGAATAGAAGCGATAAGCTTTTGTGTGTAAGCGGTTTTGGGGTGTTCAAATAAAGCGTCAGGTTCGGATATCTCCTCGATCTGGCCTTTGTTGATCACCATGATCCGGTCAGATATATGGCGGATCACCGACAGGTCATGCGAGATAAATATGTATGTAAGGCCGAGCTCTTGTTGCAACTGGCGCAGCAGGTTCAGGATCTGCGCCTGTACCGATACATCAAGGGCTGAGACAGACTCATCGCAAATGATGAAGCGCGGTTCCAATGCCAGTGCGCGTGCGATCACCACACGCTGCCGCTGCCCACCCGAAAATTCATGCGGATAACGGTCAAAATGTTCGGGCAGTAAGTTGACCCGTTGCAACAATTCAAGCACCTTTTGCTTACGTTGCGCATCATTGCCATGCAACTGATGTACCTGCATAGGCTCCATCAGCAACTGGCCAATGGTTTGGTGCGGATCGAGCGAGGAGTAAGGGTCCTGAAAAATGATCTGTACCTCGCGGCGCATTGCACGCAGCTGATCTTTGTTCAATTTCAGCAGGTCGGTACCATTGTAGATCACGCTGCCTGCGGTAGGTTCGATCAATCGAAGTATACTCCGGCCAAGGGTCGTTTTGCCGCTGCCCGATTCGCCCACCAGGCCCAGCGTTTCTCCGGGGTATACCTCGAACGTGATGTCGTTCACGGCTTTGATCGGTTCCTTACGTTTGCCGAACCAGCCCGACCGAACAGGGAACCAGGTACATAAGCCGTTTACTTTTAAAAGTGGTTCCTGCTTGTATAATAGTTGCTTACGTTCACTTACCTCTTGTTCAGCATAAGCAAAGCGTTGGTTCACTGCAGCTATGCTGAGGCCTGTGCTGGCCAGTTGTCCATCGGGCCTTGTCTCCAAAAAATCGCCGATCACCGGCAGCATTTTCAGGTGCTGTTTGGGCGATGGCCGGCAGGCCAATAAGCCTTGTGTATATGGGTGCTTAGGATCGGTAAAGATGTATTTTGCCGTGCCACTCTCAACCATGTTGCCCTTGTACATCACCAGCACCTCATCGGCGATCTGGCTTACCACGCCCAGGTCGTGGGAAATGAAGAGCAGCCCCATGTTGCGTTCGGCCTTGAGTTTGAGCAACAGGTCAATGATGGTCTTTTGCACGGTCACATCCAATGCGGTGGTCGGCTCATCGGCAATAAGCAGTTCAGGGTCGCAGCTGAGGGCCATGGCGATCATCACGCGCTGGCGCTGACCGCCCGAAAGTTGATGCGGGTAGCTGTCAAATATAGCTTCGGGGCGGGGGAGCTGCACCTCCTTAAAAAGGTCGATCGCTTGTTGCCGTGCAGTGGAGGGGTCTGATCCACGGTGCAACTCAATAGCCTCCGTGATCTGCCTTCCGCAGGTGATCACCGGGTTAAGCGAGGTCATGGGTTCCTGAAAGATCATGGCTATGCGGTTGCCTCGTATGCTGCGCATGTCCTTTTCAAAGGCATTCACGATGTCGATATCATCGAATTGGATGCTTCCGCTGATCTGAGTTCCAGACGCGTTGAGCAGGCGCATGATCGCGAGTGAGGTGACCGACTTGCCTGAGCCTGATTCGCCCACAATGCCGAGCGTATGGCCACGCCGGATCTGAAAGGTAATGCCCTTCACCGCCGCGAACCAACCGTCCGACGTTCTGAATTTGATCTGCAGGTCAGTGATGTTCAGCATTGCCGGGGTCAATATAGGCAAAATAATGGGATACATCGGCGTTTCTTATTGGGGCGGCAAGACACACCCCTGCCTTTGCTCGGTCCGGTACGCCCCCTCTCAAGAGGGGAGTTTAAAGCCATCAGGAAATAAAACCCGTCATGCCGAACTTGTTTCGGCATCTCCTATTCAAGTTAACTAAGTGGTTGTGTAGCGATCCTGTCAATGGGATGCTGAAACGAGTTCAGCATGACAAGGAGCATTGTTAGCCAACAACGGTGATCATGTCATCCGTTAGCAGATCCTCATTGTTAAAGCGTTTAAGGAGTTGCGCGGTGGTGATCACGTCCTTTTGGCAATAATTGCAAATGCGGGGCAGGTCATCCTCGTTCCAGTACACGTGGCCTACCATGCTGCCGTCAATATCATCTTTTGGGGTAGGGATGTCGAATACGGCTGCCAGCAGGTTCAGTGAGGTAAAGTTCTTGTGGTCGCCAAATTTCCAAAGGTCCATAGTATCCAGGTGGAACACCTCCCATGGCTTCTTACCGGCTATCCGGAGTTGCGGCGGTAGGATCACACCGTTCACCAGCATGCGGCGGCAAATGTATGGCAGGTCAAATTCCTTCACATTGTGCCCGCAAAGCACCATGTTTGGCGAGCGGCCGTGTAACATCTCGGCGAAAGCCTCCAGCAAGGCGCCTTCATCATGCCCGGCAAATGACCGTACCCTGAAGCCGCCTCCACGGGTGAACACACCGACCGATATACATATGATCTTGCCAAATTCGGCCAGGATGGCTGCGTTACGGTAAAAATCCTCCGCTGTTTCTTCCTTGCGCTGGTAGGTGGTCTTTTTATCCCACAGGGCCTTGAAATGCTCGGGCACCTCGTTAAAATGACGGTATTGCGATACGGTCTCGATATCGAGCACCATCAAATTATACCAGTCTAAATTATCGAGCATAGCAATTAGTGGGAGTTGTAATAACACACAAAGTAACGCGATCTTTATGATTGTTAGCGCAATGATATTACTTTTGCCCTTATCAAAACTCATAACGGCATGGTATCATGCGGTTAAAGTTCATATCCATAATTAACTATGCTGATCCGCAAATTATCTATCGTTATCCCGGCCTACAATGAAGGGCGTACCATCCACCTGATCCTGAACAAGATCAAAGAGGTACAACTGGTGAATGATATCGAAAAAGAGCTGATCATCGTGAACGATTGCTCAAAAGACAACACCGAGGAGGCGATCATGAACTACCGCGCGGCTAATCCTGATATGAACATCCAGTATTTTAAGCACGAGGTTAATCAGGGTAAAGGCGCGGCACTGCATACAGGTATCTCTAAAGCCACGGGCGAATACCTGATCATTCAGGATGCGGATCTTGAGTATGACCCATCAGAGTATAATGACCTGCTGAAACCGGTAGTGAATGGCTTTGCCGATGTGGTATATGGCTCACGATTTATGGGTAGCAACCCGCACCGCATCTTGTTCTTTTGGCACACCATCGGTAATCGCTGGTTGACCTTTGCCTCCAACATGTTCTCGAACCTGAACCTTACCGACATGGAGACCTGCTACAAGCTGTTCAAGACCGAGATGGTGCAGGGATTGAACCTGACCGAAAAGCGCTTTGGCTTTGAGCCGGAAGTAACGATCAAAATGTCGCGCATCCCGCACATCCGCATTTATGAGGTAGGCATATCTTACTACGGCCGCACCTACTACGAAGGCAAGAAGATCGGCTGGCGCGATGGGGTAAGGGCTATTTATTGTATTCTCAAATTCGGGCTGTTCAAGTCCAAATAATTACTTCAAGGCTTCAAAACTGTATTTGGCATCGCTCCAGAACTCATCTAATGCTATAATGCGGGGTTTAAAGAACGAGATCAGCGCAGGCCAGTCGGCTTTATTGAAAATACTGGCACCGTTGATGTCTTTGTAGATACGGCTCACGATCTTGCCGTACTCGTCCTGGTCGTGCAAGGCCCATTCCCATTCTTCGTTCAAGGCACTGTAAAGCAGTAAGCGTACCTCTTTGAACTGTTCAAAGAACAACTCCTGTATGCCCGGGTCGGGGTGGCTGATCTCGATCGCTATGGTGGCCGACCGGTTAAAGGCCTGCATCCTAAAGTTGACGTGTTTAATGCCCGTGCGGTAATTGATCCAATTTACTTTGGTGCCCTCGGCCGACAAATGCGGTGCGATGTATTGGCCAAAGGTGGTCCAAAATTGTTGCCTGATCTGTGATGCCTGTTCTTTTGAATACATGTAAAAGTAAAATCGATAGCAGTGCGCTTTGTTTTGCAGATACATACGCCGATATTGGCGGCATCCATCTACACGATATGAGAACACTCGTCAAGCTCAGCCTGATAGCTACAATACCATTGGCCATCAGTATTTTACAGCTAACCACACGCTCTGTACCGGCTGCAAAGGTAAGCATTATAGCTTCTCAAAGCGATAGCACTTACGGACCTGCCAACCTGATAGCACCCGGCACCAAGCCGGTAATGATCAGCAAACAGTTCGAATTTACCGAAGGACCTGCTGCCGATGCCAAGGGTAACGTTTATTTTACCGACCAGCCAAATAGCACGATATGGAAGTACGGAACGGACGGCAAGCTATCACTATTCACCGACAAGGCCGGACGCTCGAACGGGACGTTCTTTGATGCCAAAGGCCATCTGGTGACCTGTGCTGATGATCAGGGCGAGTTGTGGCGTTTTGATGCTACCGGCCGCCAACACGAGACCTTACTCACCGGCGTTGACGGCAAACGACTGAACGGACCCAATGACCTTTGGATGGATGCGCGGGGCGGTATCTATTTTACCGATCCATACTATCAACGCAATTACTGGACGCGTACCACCTCAGCGCTCGATGGCGAAAAGGTGTATTACCTTCCTGCAGGCAGACATGAGCCGATCGTGGCCAGTTCGGCACTGTTGAAACCGAACGGGATAGCCGGAAGCAGGGATGGTAAGTATCTGTTCGTGGCCGACATTAAGGCTGGTAAGACCTACCGCTTCACCATTGGCACAAAGGGGGAGCTGACCGATCAGCAGTTATTTACCAAAATGGGATCTGACGGAATGACGCTGGATGATGAAGGAAACGTTTACCTGACAGGCGGGAAGGGCGTGACCATATTTGACCCGCAGGGAAACAAGTTGGGACTGATCCGCATCGAGGAACCGTGGACGGGTAACGTATGCTTTGGTGGACCTGATCGCCGCACGCTTTTCATCACCGCCTCAAAGGCGATCTATACTGTCAACATGAAGGTGAAAGGTTCTACCAAGAATGCACAAAAACTGCGTTAAAAAGTGTTACACCGATGTAACAGAATTCCCCAACTTTCCCCACTTTTTAGCGTTGCGAAATTTGTAAAAACCCAACTTTTTAAAGAAAAAACAACATTTTTCTAGAATGTAACACCAAATGTAACACGGAAACACCAAAATGTAACACCTGTAAAGAACTACACCAGCCGTTCGTTATTCCGGTAAGTTGTGTAATGGTGCGTTATTGCGAATTTGATGATCGCTCATAGGTCATGCTTCCGCCATGATCAATCATCCAAACAGTCGCCTTTGTTGGTATATTGATGCTTGGTTTGGCCGGGGTGATAGCGCTGCCAAACGTTCTTGAGCACGTCTTCTTTGTAGAATAACACATCCTTGAACTTACCATCGAGGTACATTTGCGCCTGATCAGTGAACAGCGGGCAACCAGCCTTAAACGACTGTCCGCCAGTGATCAGTGACTTGGCCTTTACCTTAGGGCCAAACTCTACGGCGGCTATAAAGCTGTTGCCCGAATAACCATAACGCTTTTTGGTACCGTTGCCACCGCGGGTAACAAATGATGGCAACTGCCCGAACACCGATGCCACTGATGCGGCCGGTACGCTTGGCTGGCTATCATCAAAGCTCATACCGTCGGCTGGGCGTTGGTAACGGTTAATGCTTCCCCAGGTCACCATCCAGTTGCCGTGCCTTTTGTTGAGGGTAGTTATGGTATTATCCAATATATCAAGCAGTTGTTGTGGTTTGAGCTCCTTCAGGAGTTGGTCAACACGGTCAGTTTGGTAAGTGCCTGCCTCGGTAGTTGTAGGTTTGGGTAGCAACGCAAACATAGCGGTGCTATACTCGATGGCTACTGTGGTAGCTATGGAAGCTACATCCGAACACCTGTCCCAATGGGTCAACAAGTAAATAGGTTGCCTAAGCCGTGACAGCAAAGCCGTATCGGAAGAGGTATTATAAGCCTTCAACAAAGGCGGCAGCAGCGCGTCGAATGCTGTGAGGTAGCGGTCATATCCCAGAGCGGTCAGGTCATCAAGGGTCAACTTGTCCTTGGTATCGAGCAACTTTTGCGCGTTGATCTGACGGTAGTTCTGTCCGTTAGGTGCCATATAAGCTGGATATTTGGACGGGTCGGGGCTGTCTTTACCTGCAGCAGTGAACGGTGTGGCGTTACAATTCTGTATCCATCCGCCAGCCGGGTTCATCACGGTCACGATCTCTTTTAACGGATGCAGGCCTTGCCATTCAGTAGCTTTAGTGGTACCATCTACCGGTAGCGTCCATTCCACTTTCGGGTCGCGTTTAGGCATATAGTTGCCATACCAAAATACCGTGTTGCCTTTATCATCTGCGTATACAGTATTATTTGTGGCGTTGGATAGTAGGTCCATGGCCTTAACGTACTGTATATAGGTATTGGCTTTGGTGATGAGCCATGACTCGAGTAAGGCCTTGTACGAGCGGTTATTAGCTTTGAGCGCCAACCATTTTCCGTCACGGCTGCCCAGCACCGGCCCGTGATGCGTGTAATATCCTTTGATCTTGACGGTCTCTATCTTATCGCCATTCTTGCGATCGATCAGCAGGTCACGCTCTGTCACGGGGAGCTGCTTACCATCATATTCATAGTACCATTTGCCGTTCTGATGGGTGACCTTTTCGGCATAAGCATCGGCCACGTCGGCATAACTGCTGGTGTGCATCCAACCGCAGTGGGCATTGAAGCCCTGATAGATGAAAAACTGCCCCCAAGTGACGGCCCCATAAGCGTTCAAACCTTCCTCGCTGCTGATCTGCACCTCCGACCTAAAGTAGAACGGCACATGCGGATTAATGTATAACATAGCATGCCCGGTAGCCGACCGCTTAGGCGATATAGCAAAGCCGTTGGAGCCTATCTCAATCCCGAATACATGCCCATCTACATCCTCCGTGTTAACGGGCTTAATTGTTTTAATACGACCATACCTGGCGTCAGCGCCGCTGTAGAATTGCTTGGTCTCGTTGAGCGTGATGCCACCTGTGATGGTAGCTGCCACGCTGCCATCAGTGAACATCAAGGCATACCAAGGCTTGAAATGATGCAACACCATTGGCTTTACCTGCGGATGCTTATACAGGTAATAGTTAATGCCATCGGCAAATGCATCCATTAGCTTCCTGAACCAAAGCGGGCTGGTCTGATACTCTTTGATCGCCTCTGTGCTGTCAGCTATAAGTTGCAGTTGGATATCCTGATACAAGCTGCTTTCACCATCCACCGTGGCCTGCTTACCCAACTGATAAAGGTAGTTTCGCTCGATACCTTTGAAGTTCTCCTCGCACTGCGCATACATCAAACCGAAAACCGCATCGGCGTTGGTCTTGCCGTAAATATGCGGTACGCCCCAATTGTCGCGGATAATGGTCACCCGTTGCACCTGGGCCTTGCAGCGGGCAAGTTCGGCAGGGCTTAACTTTTGGGCTAAACTGATGTAAGGGCAAATGATGGTGAGGACAAGTAAGAGTTTCTTCATGTGAATAGTGATCAGCGAGCTTGAATATAGGGATGATCTTTTAAGTTCTTCCAATGTAACACGATCGTTCTGAAGCATCAATGGCCCGTCTCTTTGTCCAGTATGGTGAACCGCACTTTGGTGGTGCTGCCATTACCATCTACCAAGGTCAATACATGCATACCTGCCGACGGGGCGATGGCGATCTGGTGCTGGCCATGTGTTTCACCGATGTAGCGGTCGTCAAGGTGCCAAAATATCTTGGTGCCCGGTTGCCGGTGCGCCGCATTGCAGATCATGCGGCCGCGGTTACCGTCGGCCTCGAGCGGAATATAGACCTTGGCCTGATCTTTTGGATAGATGACCTCCATGGCCTGCTGCCGTTCGGCCACGCCACAATCAGTCCGGAAGGGTGGTAAGGTTCGGTATTGATAATTGCGCGCTTTGTAATAATATTCCATAGATGGCGGCAGCACGAACCATTTTTGATGGCGCATTTGATCCGGCGAAGCACAATCAGCATTTACCTGCCACTTGCCGCTCGCATCCAGGTGTACCAATTGGTGATACGGGCAAACGGGCGTACGTAAGCCGGGAGCGGGCACCCAGGTATCGTCAACATGTTCGCAATTTTCACCTGCCCTCATGCCACTTTCGCGACACACGCCGATCTTCACCATATCATCCACCGGCGCTTTGAACCACTCGCGGGTGACCGGCAGCAGCCTGAATATCTCGAACATGACCGGTGCGGCAGTATTGATACCGGTCAAGTCGGGGCGTCCTTCGCCAGTGGTGTTGCCCACCCAAACGCCCACCACATACCTGGTGGTCACGCCGATCGCCCAGCCATCCCTAAAACCAAAGCTGGTGCCGGTCTTCCAGGCCACGCGTTGGGTAGACCCGAACTGTTGCCATAACATCTCTTCCCCGGGGCGCATTACTTCTTCCATTGCCTGAAAGGTGTAGTAGATCGATGCTGCGTCCAGTAAGCCGTTCTTTTCATTGGGCCGGTCTGTACGCTGTGTGGGGCGGTAAACGGGGTGATGATAGTCGGCCTGAGTGTAGCGCCCCGTTCGATTAAAATGGTGGAGCACCCGGGCCATGCTGGCGTACGCACCGGTCAGTTCCCAAAGGGTGTTCTCGCAACCGCCTAGGATCAGCGAAAGGCCATAATGGTCGGCCGGTTGGGTAAGGGTGGTTATTCCTGCCCGCTTCAATACATCATAAAAGCGTTCGTACTTGTATCGCTGTAGCATCTTGACCGCTGGGACGTTGAGTGAGCGAGCTAATGCCCTTGAGGCAGGCACCGCGCCATCGTAACCCAGATCAAAGTTCTCGGGGTGGTACCCGGCTATTTGGGTAGGAATGTCAGGTATCAGGGTATTAGGTAAGATAAAGCCATCATGCAGCATGGATGCATACAGCAAAGGTTTTAACGTGCTACCCGGACTACGTGGCGCATTGGCGACATCCACGCTGCTCTGCAACTCTGCATCACCGGGGTGAAAGATGTTGCCCGCATACGCCAGCGCAGCGCCGGTCTCTACATCGAGAACTACGGCCGCTATATTGTTGATCTGGTTGGCCCGCAACATCCGGTGATGACGCTCCAGTATGTCGGTCACTTGTTGTTGAAGACCGGCCTTAAGCGTAGTGCGTAGGCGGGTTGAAGCATGGCTACTTGCATCGTACTCAGCCTTGAACTGTTCCAAAAGGTGAGGAGCTACCTGTGGAAGCGGCAAGGGCTTATCGGGCATGGGCTCCAGCTTTGCCAGTTGGGCGGTGGTGCTGTCGATGATGTGCTGATCGGCAAGTTTGTCGAGCAGGCGGTTACGCTTTTTTAAGAGCAAGCCGCGGTTCTTGCCGGGGTGTACCAAGGCAGGAGCATTGGGTAACACGGCCATGGCTGCGGTCTCGCCCCAGGATAACTTGTCCGGACCACGTCCATAGTAGCGCCATGAGGCGGCGTTCAAGCCTATCACGTTACCACCGAAAGGAGCGTTGCTGGCGTACAGGGCCAATATCTCTTTTTTGCTATAGGTGAGTTCGAGGCGAAGAGCCATGAACATTTCGATGAATTTATACCAGTAGGTGCGCTTGTGATCGGTGGCCAGGCGGATGACCTGCATGGTCAGCGTACTGCCGCCACTGCTTACCCGCTCATGCCGAAAGTTCTGCTTAATGGCCCGGCCAATGGCCAGCACATCTACGCCGGGATGGTGCATAAAGCGTTTGTCCTCAAAAGCAATGATGCATTGCCTGAACTTATCGGGCACTGCACCATCATAAGGGAAACGCCATTGTCCATCGGGCGCTATCGCGGCACCTAAAAGTTCGCCCTTTTCGTCGTCGATCACGAATGAGGTAGGTTTATCGAACAACGGATCAGGCAGGCAGAACCAGAACGTTATCAAGGCCACAAAGAGCAAAGCCAAAGATATGTACACCTTCGGCTTTTTCAATTTACTCATAATACCTGCACCCATCAACGCTCTTACCTTTTTTCTTTTGCACTCGTCTATAAAGAACCGGCCGAGGATCTTAACTCGCGATCATCTCGCTCGGTGATTCTTCGACCGGTTCTGTATCTGAATTTTTCTGGTTTATTTGACCACCTCTACCCACTGGCCACTTTGCAGCGCGTTGATGGAAGTGTCATACATGGCCTCGCAATACACCGCAGGCAAGTAGAAACGACCGGTGTACGAGGCGTTCAACATCACATAATAGGTCACTTCCTTGTCGGCCGGTAAGCCAAAGTAAGTATTTACCCGGTCGTCGCGCACATCACGGTAGTCGGATGGTGATGACTTGAATACCTCATCATTATTGAGCATACGGGTGTTCAGGATCTCCCAACCTGACGGGAATATTTGTGTGAGTGCCATGTTAGCATAATTGCCTCGCTGTCCCGAATTCTTGATGATCACTTGCGCCACAAAGTCGGTACCCTGTTTCAACACCGATGGGTCAATAGGTTTACCCGTGAGCGAGTAATAGTTCACGCTCATTTGTAGCACATCAGGGTTGATGTTGGTCGGCACTTCCTGGCCCAATGCCGGTTGCCCTTGCTGGATCAGCCTGATGTATAAACGCGTTTTGCCACTGTTACGGATCATGGCATTACCACCGCTCGAGCTGATCGGGTTTTGCCACAGGTATTCGTCGGTGTTCACCTTGTTCTTCAACGCACCAGCCTGAACATCAAATTGTAAACGGTTGCCTGAGCGGTTCTGTCCGCAATGTAGAGCCACCGCTAACAGCGAGTAGGCAGTGGTCTGCGTACTATACCATTCGTCTTGCGATAACTTGGCGGCCACGGTGTAGACTAATCTTGATGCTTTTTGGCGCTGTCCCAACAAGGTCAGTGTTTCCAGGATCATGGCCTCATCGCGCAGGTCAGATCCGTAGGTGTAGGCCATCTGCCGGTAAGGCTTCACGGTAAGCGGCAAGTTGGCTACCATGCGTGAACCAACCTCTGGTTGGCCGGCCAGCTTATAGGCGGCGGCCAAACGCCATTTGGCTTCCGGACTCAGATACTTCATCTCCTTTAAGCGGTTCATCGCGCCCAATTCAGGTACACCTGCCATTGCCAACAAATACAAGCGATAAGCTTGCGTGATACCCGAATCATAGAACTTATACAGGTCAGGCGACCAGTTCTGTGCTTTTTGCTTTTGGAAACGCTTCCACTGATCCAGGAAGCCCACCGGCAACACGTAGCCTTTGGCCTGCGCCGCCAACATGAAGTGACCGGCATAGTTGGTGCCCCATTCGTCAGGTTCGCCACCATCAGGCCAGTAGCTCATGCCGCCACCCGGCACCTGGAAGCCATTCAAGCGCGAGATGGCCGCTTTGATGTTGCGGTCGGTCATTTGTTTCTGACGGACATCAAGGCTCATCAACTGGCCAAGGTACAATTGCGGGAACACTGAGGAGGTGGTCTGTTCCACACAACCGTGCGGATATTGGATAAGGTAGCTTAAACGCTTGCTCAAATTGAGCGCCGGTATGCTCGATACTTCCAACGTAGCTTTGTTGGTACCGCCCATGCCTAAAGCGGTGTAAGCCGTGCTCCATGATTCGCCCGGCCCAAGCTCTTTCTCGATAATGCTGGTGATCGGCGGGTTAGGATTACGCACGTTAAGTTCAACGTCAAAGTCTGCTTTTTCGCTACCACTTTGGGCGGTGATCTTTACTTTGCCTACGCCAACAAAACTTTTCACATCCAGGTCGAACGATACCAGCTGGTCACCCGGTTTACTAAAGGTCACCACTTTTTGGTAGCTGCTACCGGGGTTGCTGAAAGCGTTGGACACCACCTTAACGGTCACTGTCCTCAAGTTACTTTCCGTGGCGAACACGGTTACCGGAAGCTGCACTTTTTCTGACGGGCCCAGCACACGTGGCAGGGTAGCCAGTATCATCAGTGGCTTTTTAACCGCTACAGGCTTTTCGGCAAAGCCATAGCTTCCGTCATGACCAGCGATCACCATAGCCCGTACTGAACCAATGTATTGCGGCAGGATGAACTGATGCGTTTGCTTTTGTCCTTTGCCCAGTTTGAACGGCCCCATGAATTTGACCACTGGTTTAAAGCGATTCACCTGAACGTTCTTCCCATTGCCTACGCCGCTGCCATCGCCACCAATGCTTAGGATGCGCTCCAGGCCACCACCAAAGGCACCTATCACGTAGTCGAAAAGATCCCAGGTCTTCACACCCAAACCCTCGCGAGCGTAGAAAGCCTTGTGCGGGTCTGGGGTTTTAAAGTTAGTGAGGTCAAGTAAACCTTCATCTACCAGAGCCACGGTATAGGTCATTTCTTTGCCCGACGTTTCTGATACAGTGATCTCAGAGCGGGTCTCTGGCCTGATCTTGTCAGGCATACTGATCACGGGTTTGAGTACGGTCTCGGGGTCTTCCACCTCAATGGCCAGTGCGCCATACTGACGAATAGGGAGGTCATTCAAGGTTTGCGCATGCCGCTGTAATACGGTCACGGTAGCGAACACGTTAGGGGCCATGCCAGGTTCCAGTTTGAAGCTGTACCGGGTTTGACCTTTCTCGGTATTGATCCAGTCGGTCTTGAGCACATGGCTACCGTTCTCGATGCTGACCAAGGCACGCCCGGCAGCTCCGGTAGGGATGGTCAAGGTCACCTGTTCGCCAACTTTGTACTTTTGCTTGGCGGCCGTGAAGGATAACATGGCCGCTTCGGTGGCATTGTCCTGCTGCAGGCGGTCGGCCCAATTAGGCCAATCAAGGTATACCACTTTACCGGTAGAGTGACCAGTTTGCGGGTCTCTTACCTTGATCAGGTAGCGGCCCCAATGGTCATTATCTACCTTGAAGTTCCATTTGCCGCGACCACCGTTCAGGCGTACTGTGGTGTTGACCACCAGTTTATTATACTGATCCTGGGTAAAGTTGCTTAGTTCGTCTTCGCTCTTATCCCACCACCAGCGCCATTGTATCTTATACATTTCAACCTGCACATCGCGTACACCGGCATTGATCTGTCCGTTGCTGTTCACGTCCACAATATCCACTGAATGTTCCTTGCCGGTCTCGAGCATACCGCTCAGTTGTTTGCCCTCAGGCGTGCGGATGCCCACATAGCCGCCATAAACATTGTAAGGGAGGGTGGTTTGCTGTATGCTAAAATTGCCTCCCGGCTCGAACACTTTGACCAGGAAGTTGGCACGCAATTGACCGGGAGCCTGTTCCTGTACGTTGATGTCGGCGTTAATGTCGGCATTGCCATTCTCGTCCAGTTTGCCATCAAATACTGTTTGAGTTTGCGTGTTGAATGCAAGTGTCGGGTCATCGAAGGTGTAATCATCCAGTCCTTTAAAGGTGGTGCGTTGGGCGGATACAAAGGCATCAACCTTAGCTTTCAGGTTCTGCGCCACGCCACCGAACAACCACCGGGCATTGAGCCTGCCATCTGTCGTGCTGCCCTTGGTCAGTTGTGCACGATTACCGAACGACAGGTCGATCTTCAAGCGGTTAGGCATAATGGTTTCCACCTTTACCATCTTTTCGAACACTGCACCGCCCACTTTTACCTTAGCGCTCCAGTTGCCGGTAGGCGAGGAGGTATTGGTAGCCGTATGGAAACTGTAAAACCCATCTAACGACCGGGTGCGAGTCATTCGTGTATACAGCTGTCCCTTAGGGTCGTATAGTTCAAAATCTACCGGGTGGTCGGCCGGCAAAGTATGCTGTTTGTCTTCGAGAATGAACGACACAAAAATGGAATCCCCAGGACGCCATACGCCACGTTCGCCGTAAATGAATCCTTTCAGTCCTTTTTGTACTTCTTCGCCACCCACGTTGAACCGTGTTAACGGCAGCGAACTGGCATCGTCTAATTTTAAATAACCGCGTTCGTCACCGTTCTTGGCCACTAATAGGTATGGCTTCCGTTTCACCGCAAATTTGGCAAGTCCGTCGCCGTCAGACTTGCTGGTGGCTATCACCTGCCGTTGGTAATCAAGCAATTCCAGCGTGACGCCACTCATGGGCTGCGCATCCATGATGTTGGTCACAGCGATCACCATGCTATTATCGGTACCCCGTTTGGCGATCAGGCCAATGTTTGAGGCCAAAATGTTGCGGGTGGCCCAGCGGTCTTTGGTGTAGTATGACCGGCTGCAAGCATCTTCACGTTCTTCCCATTTGTAGCCCGATGGGTAGTAATTGTCATAACGAGCCCAAAACTCATCGTCCTCATCGATCTTCTCGCCGTATCCGCCACCTTCTTCGCCTTCGTAACCGCCTTCTTCGCCTTCACTGTCCGAGTTCTCGGTCACCCGGCTTTGGCCTTTGGCTGTGCATTTAAAAAGCGAGTACTCTTGCCTGAAGCCGATCACCACGCGGTAAATGGCGCCAGGTTCGGTACGCATCAGGTGGTCAACATCCAGCATGAAGCGGTTCTTGCGGGTCAGGTTCAAACCTTTGTCGGTATCCAGCCTGATGGTCTTTTGCAGTACAGGTCGTCCTACCTGCCTTAACTGGTAATTACCATCGAAGCCATTGGTTTGGAAATATTGAGGGATGTTATTCTCGTATATCTTAATGATGCTTACATCCACCGCGTTCAGATTGACCGCCTCGAAAGGCATCAACAGCTTACCTGAATCGGGGAGGATGACCCCTTTACCGGGTATGGTCACCGATGGTAGCCTGTTCTCAAAGAACAGGTTGGCCGTAAAGGCTTTGTTGGTCTTTTTGTGCGTAATATCCTCGATACCTTCGTTCGCAAAGGCGGTGTAATTGCCTTCAAGACGCTTGGCGGCGTATATCTTGATCTGGCTACCGTCAATGGTATAGGTGTCATCTTCAGTATTGCTAATGCCGGTCAATCCGCTCAATTCCTGACCCACCATGATGGGGTTGGAGAGTTGTACCAGCACATACTGTTCCTGATCTTGCACGGCTTTAATGGCCATCACCTTCAGGTCACCGATTTTGGGTATCTCCATTTTGGTGCTTTCCTTTTTATCTATGTTAAGGGCATCACCATTATAGGTCACTTCCAAATTGGTGGCTACCGTAGCTGAACGCTGAATGTTATTGACCACGAAACGGTGTGTACGGGCAGCCGCATTGTGTTCCCACGTGATCTTGGTAGGCGTGCCATAATTGACAGACAAGATCTTTTCTACCAGCGTGGGGTCTTCCACATCCGCCGTCGAAACGACACCGGTCAGCTTCATTTTGTTGAGGGAGGTATTGGTGGCTGTTTGCAGGCCATCGTACTCTACCGTCAGGTCGGGTTTGACCGTCTCGAAACTGAACTTGAATTCGTCAAGGTCCTCCTCAACTTTGGCTACCTCGTCCAGCTTAAATTCTACCTCATACTGTTGGTCAGGCTTCATGCCTTTATCGGGCCTAAACTCAATGGTCTTTTCGTCCACCCAGTAGGCTTTACCGTCTACCGATGGCGAGATGTCGAAAATACCATCCTTCAATTGCTCGTTGCGGGCATGGCTGGTTTGCACTTCGTTGGCCAGCTTGATGCGGATAGGTCCTTGTCTGGAAACGACCCCGGCGGTGTATGATTCGATGTATCGGCTAAATGCAGGGTCGATCTTGTCGCGATGACGTTTCCTGATGATGATGACCGAGATGATGATGACAGCAGCAAGTGCGATCCCGCCGATCAAGAACTTTCTGGCGCGAGGGTTAAGGTCAGAGGTAAGGTTCATAGATGTAGATAAGATAAACGCTGAAAAGTAGGAAGTATTTAAGTAGCAAACAATAGTGTTGTGAAGGTGCCCATCGGCCTCAAATGGCTTTCCGGCTGGTCTCGCCGCTATTTTTAGTGAACTATTACATCAAAAAATCACATATTTGCCATTCACTATCATACAAAATTCAACATGGCGGGTAATACTTTAGGGCAATTGTTCAGGATAACGACCTTTGGCGAATCGCATGGTGTGGCCATCGGTGTGATCATAGACGGCTGCCCGGCCGGTCTGGATATTGACCTGGCATACATACAAGCCGAGTTGGATAAACGCAAACCCGGCCAAAGCAAGATCACCACGCAACGTAAGGAGAGCGATACGGTACAGATCCTGTCGGGCACGTTCGAGGGTAAGACCACCGGTACGCCCATTGCCATGATCATCCCGAACGAGGACCAACGTTCAAAAGATTATAGCCACAACACCGACGTGTTCCGCCCGTCGCACGCCGATTATACTTATTTTACCAAATATGGCATACGCGATCACCGGGGTGGTGGTCGATCATCGGCCCGTGAGACCGCTGCCCGTGTGGCCGCAGGGGCAGTGGCCAAATTGCTGTTGAAACATCATGGTATAGAGGTGCTGGCTCATGTGAGTAGTGTAGGCACCATCAACTCGCCCAACATCAGTATTCAGGATGCCGACGAGTTCATCCAAATACGTGAGGCCAACATCGTACGCTGTGCTGACCCAGCCACAGCCGAAGAGATGATCGCCCGTATTGATGAGATACGTAAGCAAGGCGACACGATAGGAGGTAAGGTAAGCTGCACGATCACTAACTGCCCGGTAGGGTTGGGTGAACCGGTATTTGACAAGCTGCATGCCGACCTGGGCAAGGCCATGTTGAGCATCAACGCCGTTCATGGTTTTGAATACGGTTCGGGCTTTACCGGCGCAGAGATGCTGGGATCAGAACATAACGACATATTTGTAAAGGACGTTGAAGGCGAGGTGCGTACCCGTACCAATTTTTCGGGCGGTATACAAGGTGGAATCAGCAATGGGATGCCGATCGAGTTCAAGGTGGCGTTCAAACCCGTGGCCACTATTATGACCAATCAAAATACGATAGATGCGGAAGGCAACGCCGCACAGATACAAGGTAAAGGCCGTCATGACCCATGTGTGGTGCCACGTGCAGTTCCGATCGTAGAGGCGATGGCCGCATTGGTACTGGCCGACCACCTGTTGAGAAACAAGAACAGCCAGATCTGAGCTATAAGATCTTGGTCAAATAAAAAAGGAGCAGCGGGATGACCGGTGCTCCTTTTGTTTTATAGGCTCATTTAAGCCTAGCTCATGAAAAGCATCAACGCGCTCATGATGATCATCAGGCCATCTTCGATGATAGTGACCGTACTCATGGGCAAATTGAATACTGCACCAAGGCAGGCACACTGGATGCTCTGCTTGTTGAGGACCGTTTTTAATACTCCAATGATACTCACCGACATCACCACCAGTGTGACAACGTTGGTGATCACCGGGTTGAAGTTGGTCGCATAAGCTATTCCTAAGGTCAGTTCGAGCAGTGCGTAAATGTAACCCCAGCCTTTGAACTTGCGAGCCACTACATCGTACATGGCATAGCTGTCGGCAAAGGCATCCAGGTCGAGCATCTTGAAAAAGGAGAACACCAGGAAAAAGCCCGCCATGAAAACCCGCATAGCCACCCGCTCATCGAAACCCAGAATGGTAGAACCTGCGATGATCGAAACCGTCAAGATGTAAGCGAAGATGATCACGATGGGCTTATAGGTCTCAAACCAGGTGCGCTTGTCGGTATCATCCATAGCCATGTTCATCGGCATGGCCGCACTTTTCTCTTCGGTTAACTGATACTTTGGATATTCCTTCAGCGCGGCTTGCAGGTCGGTGGTGTTCACATGTTGATCCATGTTCAACGTCACTTTGCCATGTTCCAGGTCCACTTCAGCACCGGTCACGTGATCGACCTGCGATAGAAGGTGCTGCACTTTATATTGACAACCGGCACAGGTCATGCCGGTAACGTTATAGGTATGTTTCATATTCATGATCTATATCACAAAGTTACCTTAATAACGTTCTTTAGGTTTACACTATAACTGGCAAATGTTGCAACATTTACAGTTCTTCAATATTGCGTCGCTTATGTTCCCTGATCTGTTTGAAATGGCTGGGTGTAAGTCCGGTCTCTTTTTTGAATTGATTGCTGAGATAAGCCACGCTGCTGTAGCCCAGCTGGTCAGCGATCTGGCTAAGGGTCAACTCATCGTATATCAGCAATTCTTTCACCCGCTCAATGCGCTGGGCTATATAGTAACGCTCTATGGTGGTGCCCTCCATGTCTGAGAAGGTATCACTAAGGTGATTGTATACCAGGTCAAGCTTTTGTGACAGGTAGGTGGAAAGATTAACGGTAGGCAAACCTTCGCTGTGATGCACAAGCTCAATGACCGCATTCTTGATCTTCTCTACCAGTCGGGCCTTCTTATCATCGATCAGCTCGAAGCCTACATGCTTTAGCTTCTCATCAAGCTCCTGAAGTTGGGAGCCAGTAAGCTCTTCATCTATAACAGCCTCGCCTAAGTTGATGTCGTGTGGGTGGTAGCCGTTCTGATGCAATATATCTGCCACGGCCAATTTGCACCGGTGGCATACCATATTCTTGATGTGGAGTTTCATAGGCCTTCAAATATCAGCGGCAATTTGGTATTTTTAGCCGAACACCTTGCCATGTCAGCATCAAAACCTTCTTTAGAACGTCAATATTTCCCACTGATCGGCTTTTTTGTAGCGCTCAAGTTGCTATTGAACCTCTTGGCCGGCGGGCATTATGGTTTCCACCGCGATGAGATGTTGCACCTCGCGCTGGGTGATCACCTCGATTGGGGATATATGGAAGTGCCGCCACTGATCGCTCTACTGGCCAAGATCAGCACTACATCATTCGGTTCGAGTGTGATGGCCGCAAGAGTTTTTACTGCACTGGCCAGCGGCCTCATGGTGTGGCTCACCGGGCTGTTGACCATCGAATTCGGTGGCAAACGTTTTGCCATAGCACTGGCTTGTCTGTGCGTGATCTTCTCACCGGGTATGGCCGCCAGTGGCTATCTGTTCCAGCCCGTGGTATTTGATCAGTTATGGTGGCTGCTCGCCGCATATCTCACAGTTCGTTATGTAAAC
This sequence comes from Mucilaginibacter daejeonensis, assembly GCF_020783335.1. Classification (NCBI taxonomy): domain Bacteria; kingdom Pseudomonadati; phylum Bacteroidota; class Sphingobacteriia; order Sphingobacteriales; family Sphingobacteriaceae; genus Mucilaginibacter; species Mucilaginibacter daejeonensis. The sequence continues at coordinate 2,340,737 of NZ_CP086068.1, read as the reverse complement.
AGTAAGGAAGTGCGATACCTGTACTGGCTTGGCGTAGCGACCGGATTCGGTTTGCTGAATAAATACACTATGGCGTTCTTTGCCGGTGCGCTATTACTGGGAATGATCATCAGCCCACAGCGCAAGCTGTTGTGGAACAGGCATACACTGATCGCGATCGGTATCGCTACGCTGATCTTCCTGCCCAACGTGTGGTGGCAATACGCACATCATTGGCCTATCGTTAAGCACATGACGGAGCTTAAACATCAGCAACTGGAGCACGTTTCTGCAGCCGACTTTATCGTTCCGCAGTTCCTTATCCACGGCGCGTCAGTGATGGTATGGCTTATAGGTCTTGGCTTCCTCTTGTTCAGTAACGTAATGCGTGATCATCGCTTTGTGGGCCTCGCTTATTTGATCGTGTTTGCATTCCTGCTTAAAATGAATGGGAAGGCTTATTACCTGCTGGCCGGTTATCCAATGCTGTTCGCCGCCGGTGGGGCAGGGATAAGCTACCTGCTTCGAAATTATATCGCGCGATCGGTCGCTCTGGTACTATTTATCGCGCCCAACCTGATCTTATTACCCTTGATATTACCGGTACTGAATATTGACAAAACGTTAGGTCTCTTCCGTTACTTTAGAACCAATGTGCCTGCCATGAATTTTGCCGTGACCTGGGAGGACCAGCAAAAACATCCACTAACGCAGGATTATGCAGATATGTTCGGGTGGGAGGAGATGGCGAAAAAGGCGTCAGAAGCTTATCATCAGCTCACACCTGAGCAACGCAAGCAAGCCATCGTATTTGCCGACAATTACGGTGAAGCGGCCGCTATCCATATCTACAGTAAAAAGTATGACCTGCCGCCGTTGGTATCGCTCAGCAGCAGTTTTGCGTTATGGGCGCCGCCCGTACTTCATGCACGGTACCTGATCTATGTAAGTGATGATGACGACGTGAGTGACCTTGCACCAATGGCGGACAGTATTCAGCGGACAGGTCGGGTGACAAATGCTTTAGCCCGAGAACGAGGGACCGGTATTTTCTTGATCAGGAACATCGACCCCAAACTCGAGGCGATCTACAGCACACATCGTAAAGCTGCCCGGCTTGAGCAGTGATCAGGCGGAAGGCTCAGCGAGATATTATATATAAACAGAACAGCCCGCATCTAAATTAAGCGGGCTGTTGGTATTGTCATTTTAGCTGCCAATTATAACTCTAATTTACCTTCTATCGAATCGTCGAGGGTTTTGCCCAACACGGCACCAGCCACTTGTTTCACAAATGCAACGGCATTGCCATGCTTGTTATCCCAGTAGTAACCTTCGGTAGGCTCCACTTTGATCACGGTGATCCTTGGGTCGTCCTCACCTTCTGTGAACCAGGTCTTCAGTATCGGTTCCCAAAGTTCCTTGATCTTTTCTTTGTCCTTGCTCACCTCGGCAATGCCGTATATGTTCAGGAAATCTGAATGTGTAGAACCTTGAAACAACAGGTGTACAAATGGGTCGTGCGATATCTCTTCGTTCTTATGGCTGTCATCAGCGCTCAGGAACCAGAAATTGCCTTGGTCGTCTATCTTTTGTACGGCCATAGGACGAGTAGAGAAAGGTACTCCGGTCTTGATGTTCGAGCAAAAAAAGCAGGTACCTTTATCGGCCAGCTCTTTGATCTTTTTCTTGGCTTCTTCGCCCTGCAGCTCTTTATAGTTCTCTTCGGGCTGTTGTTGGTTTATGCTATCCATGGTATTTGTTGTAAATGCTATGGTTCAACAACCGGATCACCATTTGTGTTTAATTATTTGCTATTGCTTTACTCGACACTTAATAAATATGGTGCAACAACTTTTAGACATGCTGAATTGTTGTAAAGCCATTAACTCACTCTTTACTTACTGCTTTTACGTATGCATGAGCTCGTGCTGTATTATATAGGTCTGCTATTGGCTATCCTTTTTTTGGTGATGCTGGCGCAAAAGATCAAGGTGTCATACCCGATCGTGTTGGTGATCGGCGGACTGATCATTGGGGCCATTCCTTCGGTGCCCGAGATCAACATTAGTCCTGAGGCTATCTTTGTGATCTTTTTGCCTCCGCTGTTGTATGATGCTGCCTGGCAAACCTCCTGGAAAGATTTTTGGAAGTGGCGCCGCATCATTGCTTCCTTTGCCTTTGTGATCGTGATCATTACGGCAGGCATTATGGCCTATATATCGCATAGCCTGATACCCGGTTTTACGGTAGCGCTTGGCTTCCTGCTTGGGGGCATCATTTCGCCACCCGATGCGGTATCGGCCACACAGATACTCAAAGGCATACAAGTGCCCAAGCGAGTGGTGAGTGTCATAGAGGGTGAAAGCTTACTGAACGACGCCTCGAGTTTGGTGATCTTCCGTTTTGCGATAGCCGCCGTGATGACAGGTAGTTTTGCCATAGGCGAAGCCGTTACCGATTTTTTTGTGGTGATCATATTCGGTACGCTGATCGGGCTGGCTTTGGCGCTCATTTTTTACGCCATACACCGCTGGTTGCCTACCACAGCCAGTATCGATACGGCACTTAGTTTTATAGCGCCCTATAGCATGTACATGGTAGCCGAGCATTTTCATGTATCAGGTGTGTTGGCCGTAGTAAGCGGTGGTCTTTTTTTATCTAACCGAAACCATGAGATATTGAACAATGCCAGCCGGCTGCAAAGCTTGAACGTATGGTCGGCGGTGGGGTTCGTGTTCAATGGGTTCGTGTTCATGTTGATCGGTTTAGAATTGCCTACGGTAGTGAAAGGTCTCGGTGCTGAACGGCTGCATGAAGCGATCAAGTACGGACTGATCATCTCGTTGGCCGTTATGGTAGTGCGCCTTATTTGTACGCAAGGCGCATCCTTGTTCACGGTCTTTATCAGCCGCTTTATCAAGACCGCCGATGACCGGCCCGGTTGGAGGAGCCCGATCATTATAGGCTGGGCGGGTATGAGGGGCGTGGTGTCGCTCGCGGCAGCGCTGTCTATCCCGCTCACGTTACAAAATGGCCAGCCTTTTCCACAGCGTAATATGGTGCTGTTCATCACATTCACGGTCATCTTGGTCACGCTGATATTTCAGGGACTTACCCTGCCATTGGTTATCCAATGGTTCAATGAGCCGGAGCGCGATTATCCGCTATCGCGCGAGGAACAGGAGCTACGCATCAAGATCAAGATGAAGGATCGGGCGTTGTCCTTACTCAACAGCAGACCATACTATCAATACGTACGCCGTAACGCACTGGTGAAAGCGATGCTGGAGCGATATGAGGGCGAGAACGCCTTTTTAGAGGCCAGGAAGGAGCTGACCGACGAGCAAGCACACGAGATCAAACACGAATATCATAAGATCTTCACGCAGGTGATCGAGGCTCAACGCGAGGTATTGCAAAAGATGAACAACAAAGCAGAGTATGAGGAGGAGCTGATCAACAAATATGTGGCGCAACTTGATCTGGAAGAGGAAAAGCTGAGGCAGCAATACGAATGGTGATAAAATGACGTTACCGTAACGCAACTATGTGGCATATAAATATGTTTACTATTATGTTTGCGCTATGACTAACAATGCAACTTATGATGTGATCGTGGTTGGCGGCAGTAACGCTGGCCTGCAAGCAGCCATGACCCTTGCCCGTGCACTACGTAAAGTACTGGTGATCGATAGCGGAAAACCCTGTAACCGGTCAACGCCACACTCGCATAACTTTTTGACGCGCGACGGCGCTACACCGCAAGAGATATTAATCATAGGACGAGAGCAGTTGCTCCTTTACCCAACCGTTACCCTGCTGAATGCGACCGTGACCAAAGCTGACGGGGTGGACCATAAATTTACAGTTCATACAGATGACGGGGGTATCTATCATGCTAAGAAACTCTTGTTTGCCACCGGGATCAACGATCAGCTCCCCGACATCCCCGGTTTTAAAGATTGCTGGGGGATCACCGCGATCCATTGCCCTTACTGCCATGGGTACGAGGTGAAGCAGCAGCCAACAGGGATATTGTCCAAAGGCAACGATGCTTATGACCTTGCGAAACTCATCAGCAACTGGACCGATCAGCTGACCGTCTTTAGCAACGGCCCCTTAGAACTTGAAGCCGACAAGATCGAACTACTGCACCGAAAGAACATCAGCATAGTGACGGAAAATGTTTCAGAACTGATACATAATAAAGGTCACCTCAGCGAGTTGATCTGTGCCAACGGTGATACCTATCGTATCAATGCGATCTACAGCCGTTCGCCATTCTCACAACATTGCGAACTGCCTGAGCATTTTGGTTGTCAATTAACCGAAACGGGACTGATCCAAGTAGACCAATTCGGAAAAACCTCAGTTGATGGCATCTATGCCGCTGGAGATAACAGTTCACCATTGCGGTCGGTAGCAAATGCGGTGGCCATGGGTGCGGTGTCAGCGGCGTTCATTAACCGCGAGTTGATCGGGGAAGAGTTCTGATCAGCCATAAGCAGAACAAGCCACATGGAATGACCACGTGGCTTGTTTTGTTCAATGGAGAGCAGCTATTTACAGCATCATGCCGCCTGATACCTCGATCCGTTGTCCGTTCACCCAGCGGGCTTCGTCGGTGCATAAGAATGCTACTACACCACCAATGTCATCTGGTAAACCTACACGGCCTAAGGCGGTCTGTGAAGCTACGGCCTTATTCAGTTCGGCATTGTCGCGCACGGCCCCCCCGTTGAAGTCGGTCTCGATCGCGCCCGGCGCAACTGCATTGGCGCGCACGCCACGGCTACCCAGTTCTTTGGCCATATAACGGGTCAGTGTTTCTACACCGCCTTTCATGGTACCATAAGCTGAAGCGTTGGGGAACGAGAAGCGCGCTAACCCACTCGATATGTTAATTATACCGCCGCCATCTTGCAACAGTGGTAATGCCTTTTGTGTAAGGAAGAATACGCCCTTAAGGTGAATGTTCACCAGGTTGTCGAATTGCTCTTCGGTGGTCTCAGCGAACGACACGTGCAAGCCTACACCGGCATTATTCACCAAGTACTGGAAGTGCTCGGTACCAAAGGTGTCTTTCAGCGCTTGTTTTACCTGGCCGTAAAAGCTGTCAAAGCTTTTTGAATCGGCCACGTTCAGTTGTAAGGCAACAGCTTTTTGACCTAATGCTTCGATCTCTTTTACCACTTCTGCAGCTTCGTCCTGCTTGCTGTTATAGGTCAAGATCACGTCCAGACCTTTTTTTGCAATGGCGATCGCCATATTCTTACCTAATCCGCGGCTACCGCCGGTCACGAGGGCTATCTTATTAGATGTTGTCATTTTGAAGATGTTTTTAGTTTATGGTTATTGTACTTTGACAAAGGTAGAGAGCGGTACGGTCAAAAAAATGATGCAGACGTCAGTATTTTCAAGAGGCGAGCTTTTGGCCTTTACGATATTGTAAAGGAGTTACTCCATTCATGCCTTTAAAGAATTTAATAAAGTTGGTGGGCTCTTGGTAGCCAAATTTGTATGCGATATCGGCCACCGAAAGATCGGTCTCATTCAACAGCTTGATCGCTTCATTCAGTATACGGTTCTCCATCACATCGCATGGCGAATGACCCAATGCTGCCTTCAGTGTATTGGTCAGATGTCGCGGAGCGATGAACAAAAGCCCGGCAAAATCAACTGCCGACATTCGGCGCTTAGCCTTGCCAGCCATCAACTCCTCCATATGCTGATCTACCAAAGCCATAAAGCTTGTAGCGATCTCATCTTTTCGAGAGTTAAGTTTGTGCGGTATCGTGGTCATGGAAAAAATTGAAAAAGCAAATATAGCGGCCGATAAGGTCTACCGCTTACATTCCGTCGATATCCACCTGGTCTGGCCCTTCCAGCTTGGAGACGTGGCAGGCACATTTTCCACCTGATATTTTGTAGTTGGCCTTGATGATCTTGTCATCATTGAGAGTGATCTGCAACTGAAGATCAGTGCCTTTGTCTGCCAGTTTGCGCAGTTGGCTGTCGTCGGCGATCACTAAAACAGTAGTATTCTCCTGTGTGTTAGGGAGCTCAGATCTGTTGTTGACCTCCTTACCGGTGGCCACATCAATGATCTTATACGACTTGAACTTGATCTCGGTGCCCGAGGTGCTGATCAGCTGTGCGGTGATCAATTTAAACTCCATGGTACATGGGCTTACCTGGCAATCGGCAGCAGGTTGTTTGCGTGCGCTACAAGCGCTGCATAATAAAGCTACGAAAAGGATAAGCTTATTTTTCATGAACCAACAACCTCCGAAATAATGAAGTTGTTTGCAAACATCAGATAAGTGGAGCTGTGGTCTTAAGCCAAAAATCATGCATCGAGCTGAGGCATTTGACCAGGTTATTGTAGCCCATCGGCTTGGTCACATAAGCATTTGCACCAAACTCGAGTGAGGTGCGTACATCCTTAGGATTATCAGAAGTGGAGAACATTACCGCCGGCACATAGCGCAGGGCAGGGGTCTCTTTGATCTTGCGCAAAAGGTCGAGGCCTGAAAGGCCCGGTAAATTAAGGTCAATGATGATCAGGCGTGGTTTTACCCGGTTCTCGATCAGTTTTTCCAAGGTGGTCAAAGCCAGGGCTCCGTCCTCTATGGTATGTATGGTGGTATTACCATCGATCTGCCCCATGGCCCGCTCAACAACGTCGATAAAGTCTTCGTTGTCCTCAACATATAATATATCAGGAGCGCCCATTGTCGGTTTTTCTAAAAGCTATATAAAATATCGTGCCAACACCTAATTCACTCTCCACCCATATGCGGGCGTTGTGCTTTTCAATTATCCTTTTCACAATGGCTAAGCCAACACCAGTGCCTTCGTAGTCGCGCACGTTGTCCATACGTTTGAACAGGTCAAATATACGGTTAAAATAATTTACATCTATACCAACGCCATTATCTTTAATGATGTAAATGACCTCGTTATTGTACTCACGGCCTTCTACCGAAACGGTAGGAGGATTTGAACGGGCCGAGTATTTTATAGCATTATTGAGTAAATTCAGGAAAACCTGCGTGATCATGGTCCTGTCGCCATTAATGGTCGGAGTGTCCCCAATTTTGAACTCCAGATCAGGCAATTTGAATGCGATGGAAAGGTCGCCTTTAAGCTCGTTAAGCAATTGCTTCATGTCGATGTCCATGCTATGAAGCTCGGCACGGCCCACACGAGAGTAATTCAATACTTCCTTGATCAGGAAGTTGAGCTTGTCGGCACCACCAATGATCTTATTTAAAATGCGTCGTGCATCATCATCCAAACTGGTATTCGATTCCAGCAACAGTTCCGAATAATTTTTGATGGTCGATAGCGGTGTGCGCAGATCGTGCGACACCGTAAAACTGAAGGTATCCAATTCCTCGTAAGCCTGTTTAAGCTTTTCGTTCAGCGTACGGATCTCGTTGGCCTGGCGGTTAATGGCAAATACCACGTCCTCGCGCAGCTTGAGGGCCGAAGTGATCTCTTCACGGGTCCAGCGCTCTGAAGTGTGTTTGACCGTTTGCGACCATACGTCGAAAGACCGGCGGGGCGAAAGCGACAAGCTGCCATTGGCATTTAACTCGGCCGGCTTATTAGGGTCACCCGCCCAATTGATGGTGGTGATCTGCTCCGGCTTGAACCATACGATCATTTCGCCCATCTCTTTAGACAGGCTGATGGCCAACAAACCGCTAGCTACGGCACTGTAAGCGCGAGCCGGTTGATACACCTCAGGCAATTGATGCGTGTGGTATAACTTGTCGGCCATGTTTTGCTTTAACCAATCGGCTAAAGCTTTAAGCTCATCATCGCCGGGCGTACTGCCCAATTTAAGTAACTGGTCCTCGTAAAATACGACAACACCGGTGGCATCCGTAACGTTCTGTACGGTGATGACACCTTTGGTGATGGCATCGGCAATATTGCCACCCTTGTTCAAGGTGCTGGCCAATACTTCTAAAGCCGTTTTGTATTCGTTGCTCTTTGCAGTGTTCTCCTCGTCTTGCTTATATTCAAGCGCCGATGAAATGATCTGACCGATCAGCTTGGATGCCTCGCGCGCCTTGAAATTGATAAAGCGTGGCGAATAGCTATGACAAGCGATCAAACCCCACAGCTGGTCACGGTATAATAAGGAGATACTGAAGCTCGAGGCAACACCCATATTCTTCAAATATTGAATGTGTATGGGGGATACCGCACGCAGTGCCGAGTGGGTCAGGTCGAGTGGTTTAGCCTCTCCGTCATCAGCTAAGGTGATGATACGGGAATCTTCCTTGTTCACATCAGTGATGATGCGGGTCAGGTTGATCTTGTAAAGCTCGCGAGCCTGCTGCGGAATGTCGGTAGCTGGGTAGTGCAAGCCTAAAAAAGGTTCAAGGTGGTCTTCCTTTACCTCGGCGATCACTTCACCATGCCCGTCATCCAGGAACTTGTAGATCATGATACGGTCATAACCGATCAGCGTCTTGATCTGCTCGGCGGCATTCTCAAGCAAATGCTTAAGCTGGCGCCCCGTCAGCATCTCGGTAACCGAGCGGCCAATGGTCTTCTGTATATCGACTTCGGTGTCGGTGCTCACCGGCTCAAATTCAAGTAGAAAATTAGGGCCCGACTGCGATATGATCAGGTTGTAACCTTCCTCATGTATATCTACATGGTAGGGGTTTATGGTCTCAAAGCTTTTGGCGTGCTTACCCAACTGGATCATTTGGGTGATGAAGCCAATCTCCTCCACCTGGATCAAAGCTTCCAGTTCCGCTACGGGCTTACCTAACAGATCGCGAGCGGCTATCGGTAAGTATTCCGATAGATTCTCGCTCACATAATTGATCACGTAACTGCCATCAATGGCCACCAGAAATCCGTGCGACTGAACCTTACCTGGTATGTGGATGAGTTCGCGGTCGCAATTGGTAAGATCTACTTGTTGAATCGTCATTTACTTAAAAAGCCAGCAGGCAACTAATACCGGACAACGGATCTTTTTTCGATAACAAGATCCGTTCGCACCAAGGTAAAAACCCAAGAGTTCACAGCGGCGCACGTCCAAGTAGAGGGTAAAACTACAACTATTTGAAAATAATTTATTCGGCGGATAACCCTTTTTTAACACTTTTAGGAGTACACCCGCGTTAATGATGTCGTTTAGCGCAATTTACCTAAAAATATTATTTGTTAATATGTAATTAAAAAAGGAAATTAGTATATATAACTGACCTATGCTACCTGAAACTGAACATACCGATCTTTACGGTGGTTTCTACCAGGCCAACGCTGCGCTTATGCAGTTGTTCGGGCATACTGATGGCATAGCTGCCGTAGTAAGGGGAGCTAATGGCGTTTGCGTATGGATGAGCCCGCTATTCAGCCGCTTGTTCAAAGGGCACGACGCGCTTGAACTACCTATGCGCCAAGCATGGCCTCAATTAGGTGAGGGCACCTTTCGCAACATAGAGGCCGCCTACCACAGTGGCCGTACCACCCGCTTGTACGAGCTACCGGTTCATGATCCCGATCATAAGGACCGGTCATCGCGAAGCACCAAGTTTTACGACCTGTATTTTTCGCCGTTGCTTGACCGTGATGGTGCCATAACGGGTGTTACCATATCTGGCTTTGATGTGACCGACCGTGTATTGATCCGTAGCCACACCATCGAACAGCAACTCCTATTTAAAGATATTACCGATGCCGCCGGTACCGCCCTGTGGACCGTGGATCAACGAGGCAACATGACCTTTGTGAATCACACCTGGGTGCAATGGACAGGCCATCCTTACGAAGATCATATGGGCCGCGGGTGGATCGAATACGTGATGCCAGAGGACCGAGACCGCGTGATCAGCACCTTTATTAGGGAGCTGACCGTCAAGAACACCTTTCAGCTCGACTTTAGGGTGGTACGGGCCGATGGCGGTGTGCAGTGGGTGGCCGCTACGGGTAAGCCACGCTACCTATCATCGGGGGAATTTGCCGGTTACGTAGGTTCGTGTATGGATATCACCGAGCGTAAAAGCTACGAGCGGTCATTACAGGAAAGCGAGCGGCGTTTCAGGGATATAGCCGATTCGGCCCCGGTGCTGATCTGGATGACCGGCGCTAATAAACGTATCACCTTCCTGAATAAGAACTGGACAAGCTTTGCCAGCGTTCCGCATTTGCTTGCAGATAATGGTTACCTGCAAAGTGACCTGATGCACCCGTTGGACCATGACATGGTACTGAATACCTACGAGGAGGCGTTCGAGAACCGGCAGGAGTTCTATATGGAGTACCGGATGCGGCACTCAGACGGTGATTACCGCTGGATAGGCATGAAAGGCATACCGCGTTTTACCGACGACAATGTTTTTGAAGGCTATATAGGTTCGGGGATGGATATTACTGAAATGAAGGAGCATGAGCAGGTCAAGAACGATTTTATAGGAATGGCCAGCCATGAGCTGAAAACGCCGATCACATCGATCAAGGCGTACGTTCAACTATTGCTCACCATTTACGCCAAGCGCGAGCATGATGAGTTCCTGATGCGCTCACTTTCTACCGTGAACAAGCAGATCAACAAGCTCACCCGCCTGATCACTGATCTGCTCGATGTATCAAAAATGGAAAGTGGCCGCTTGAGCCTGAATAGCGAGGTGTTCACATTGCACGACCTGATCAAGGAGACCGTAGATGAGGTTCAGCATACCTCGTCACAGCACGATATCATTTATAGCGGCTTACCGCCTACGATCAGTATTTACGCCGATCGTGACCGCATAGCCCAGGTGGTGACCAACTTTTTGACCAACGCGATCAAGTACTCGCCCGAGAGCGATAGGGTAGATGTGGATGTGGAGATCAGCGAAAGGGAGGTGACCGTTATCGTTCGTGATTACGGGATCGGCATCGATACCACCGAACAAGCTAAGATATTCGACCGCTTTTACCGGGTTGAGGGACGCAACGAACAGACCTTCTCCGGGTTTGGCATTGGCTTGTACGTAGTGGCCGAGATCGTGAAACGCCATAACGGCCGCGTTTGGGTATTGAGCGAAAAGAACAAAGGAGCTGCCTTCCATTTTACCTTACCGATCAGTACCGACCAAGCCTGATCTGCGTAACCAGTTGACCTTTAAAACTTTTTAATGTTTTTCAAACACAAACGTTGCTCTAACGTTATGGAATGTATAATCATCTACAAATTGAACGAGCATGAAAGATCAAACTAAAGTTATCGCAGCACTTTTAGTGGGCGCTGCCGCCGGTGCAGCGATCGGCTTATTACTGGCTCCGGAAAGTGGTTCGGAACTGAGAGAAGATATTGCCGATTACGTAAATGACCTTGTTGACAGAGCTAAAGATAAAGCACAGTCGACAGCTTCTAACGTAAAAGAATATGGTAATTCGGTAGCCGAAAAAGCCAAATCAAAATGGAATGATGCCGTTGGCGCAGCCGCTGATTACAAAGATCAGGCTGAATCATATGCCACTGATAAATATGAAGAAGGTAAAGATCGCTTTAAAGATCAGGCCGATGACGTGAACAACGCTATCCAGCATTCATAAGCAACTGATCAGCTTCGTAAAATAATAAAGCCCTGGCCAATTCGGTCGGGGCTTTATTATTTTCAGGGACCGTTTAGGAACGGCCTACATATTCATCAGTGATCATTTGGAAAAGGTGATCATCTTCTTTTGATTCATCGTAGCATTCCTGCAATAGTTGTTGTACCTCGGTATGATCCAAACGTTTTGCCAGCATTTTGAGCATGCGGTACGAGGTGATGTTCACGTGTTCGAGTAATTGCAGGTACAAAATAGTATCGATGTCATTCAACATGCAATCTTCGGTATGGTAATCCTGAGGATCAAAGGCATCCTCGAACACGGCGATGATCGGCACGCAGTTCTCTTTGTCGGGCTCCGCTTTAATAAGCTCATAGATCTTTTCTATACGTTCGATCTGTCGGCCTACATCTTCCCAAACCTCCTTTATGCCTTGCTGTAGTCTTTTAAAGGATGAGCGATCGATAAGCTTGGGCAGGTTGGAGTACAGATACCGTTTACCGTAATACACCCTGTTCAGGTGATGTACGAAGTGTTTCTTTAAAATAGCCGGATCGTCAGATAATAGTTGTTTGGATTCCATGTATCGGTAATGTGTAATGTGTGTGCAAATACAGTAGTGGTGATGAGCATATAACTTCAACCGCGCGGTTTAGTTTTTATACCTCACACATACACGTGTTTATACGCTAACGTGGTCACAACAAAGGCACCTCCATTTAGCGAACTGCATGCGCAGTATGCAAAAGAAAAAAATTGAACTAAGAACCGATATGCAGCTATCGTTAAAGCTCTTTACGCAAACGTGCCACCGGAATGTTCATTTGCTCACGGTATTTGGCTACGGTACGGCGGGCTATGTTGTAACCACGCTCTTTCAGGATGTCCGTAAGCTTTTCGTCAGCCAGTGGGTGACGCTTGTCCTCGCCGCCTATGCATTCTTCCAGTATCTTCTTTACTTCCTTGTTAGACACTTCTTCGCCGCTCTCGGTCTGGATGGCCTCGCTAAAGAATGATTTGAGCAGGAACGTACCGAACTCAGTTTGCACGTACTTAGAGTTGGCCACGCGCGATACGGTAGAGATATCCATATTGATGCGATCGGCGATGTCCTTCAAGATCATTGGGCGAAGGTTCTTTTCGTCACCCGTTAAGAAGAACTCATACTGATACTGCATGATCGCGTTCATGGTCTTGAGCAGGGTTTGCTGGCGCTGCTTGATCGCATCGATGAACCACTTGGCTGAGTCCAATTTTTGTTTTACGAACTGGACCGCCTCTTTCATCTTTTTGTCGCGTTGAGAGGCCTTGTCATAATGCTCGAACATTTCCTGGTAGGAGCGGCTTACGCGCAGTTCGGGCGCATTCTTGGCATTGAGGGTCAGTATAAGGGTGCCGTCGTTATTGGTGATATGGAAGTCTGGAATTACCTGCTGTTGCTTGGTATTCACCTCGTTCGAATCCCCCGGTTTGGGGTTCAATTTTAAGATCTCGTTCACTACTCCGCGTAGCTCTATTGAATTCATGCTCAGTGCACGCTCCAATTTGTCGTAATGCTTACGGGTAAACTCTTCCAGATAATTTTCGACCACCAGTATCGCTTTCTTGATGATCGGGTCGGTAGCATCCTTACGGCGCAGTTGGATCAGCAAACATTCCTGCAAGCTACGCGCACCAACGCCCGGAGGATCAAAGGTTTGAATCAGCTTCAGCATTTCCTCAACTTCTTCATCCTCCGCAAAAACATTTTGCGAAAAAGCAAGGTCGTCCGTCAATGACATGATCGGGCGGCGCAGGTAACCATCGTCATCCAAACTGCCAATGATCTGCTGACCGATGCGAAAATCTTTATCACTTAAAGGCACCAGGTCAAGCTGAGCCTGCAAATTTTCGAAGAACGAACTCTGGATAGCGATCGGCATTTCCTTGCGGTCCTCTTCATCGTCGCCGTTCTGGTCGTAACGTGAGCCGTAATCGTTCAGGTTGTCATCCTGCAGGTAATCATCGATGTTGAACTCGTCAAAGTCGTTGCTTTCTTCATGGTCTGATGAATAATCGTCATCAGGGTCGCGGTCCGGGTATTGCTCCTCGGGTTCGCTCATGTTGGTCAAACTTAGGTCTTCCAGCGCGGGGTTCTCTTCCAGTTCTTCTTTGATCCGGGTATCTAATGATACGGTAGGCACCTGCAACAGTTTAATGAACTGTATTTGCTGAGGCGATAACTTTTGTAAGAGTTTTTGCTGAAGATTCTGTTTTAACATAGGAAATGGTCCGCCAAAAATACACGAAAGGCGCTATTAAACAAAAAGTAAGATCTGTATAGTTTAAGGTTAATGCGATACGGCATTTTTTGTTTCAATGAACAACAAACATTTTTATTGTGCCATGTTTAATATTAAATTAGCTCGATACTCAATCTTTTAGCTTATGTCATTTATTAAAGAATTTAAAGAATTTGCCGTAAAAGGCAACGTACTTGACCTTGCCGTTGCAGTTGTGATAGGTGGAGCATTTGGTAAGATCGTTAGCTCGCTGGTCGATGATATTATCACCCCGGCTATACTTACCCCGGCCCTAAAGGCAGCCAACTTGACCAACCTAAGTCAATTGGTGATACCCGGCACTGCGATCAAGTATGGCAATTTCGTGTCACAGGTGATCTCGTTCATTATTGTGGCCTTTGCTCTGTTCTTATTCATCAAAGCTATCAATCAATTCAAGAAGAAAGAAGCTGTAGCGCCGACCGTAGTACCACCACCCACGAAAGAAGAGGTATTACTGACCGAGATTCGCGACCTGTTAGCCAGAAAGTAAGATCAGAAACTTCGGGGCAGTTGGGCGTCGGTCAAGATAATGATGTCGTTGTCCTTACTGTACTTGCTCCAGCCAACCTGTTTTAGGTCGCTGACCGCGTAGGTGGCTATATTGATCATACGTGCAGCGGGCGCGTACTTTTTTAGTTGTGCCGCTGCACCTAATTTGTCTTCACTGTGGAAACTGCCGTTCACCTGCATGATCTTACTGCCTGCATGAGCCTTCAAGTATTTGGCAATGCTATAGGCCATGGTGGCATCCCACAGGTTTTGCGATTGGTAGATCTGCATGCCACCCATTGCACCGTGCCCGCCCATGATCTGCACGAACTTTTGATAGTATGCGCCGGTAGCTGTATCGATAGGTAGTGGCGCCAGCCATCCTTTGGCAGTAGCGTCCAGTTGCTGCAGACCGGCAAGTCCAAGTCGCGTAACACGGTTAGTATAACGACCGGGGGCATTGGCCGCGATCACTGGGATGTGCTTTTCCTTGGCCAGCTCTACCATAGGGCGATAGTCTTTATAATTGTTCCAGGCACGGGCATCATTCACCAGATTCTTTTCTCTTATCAATCCGGCAAGGTATTCGTTCAGCACAGGTTGGGTATCGGTCTCGAACATCTCTAACGACAAGATCGCTTTAGCAGGATAACGCTGCACCAACTTGCTGAAAAGCTCTAACTCCAGTTTATGTCCTACAGAGTCGTTGTGCTCCTCGCCATAGAAGAGCACGTCGGCCTTGTCCATCAAGGCCACTACCTCATCGGTGGTGATCTCTTTTTGCCTGGTAGTATCATATATCTTATAACTTTGCGCCGTCAGCAAAAGTGGAGAGCAAAGTATCATTACAAGCAGCAGGCGTTTCATAGATGCGGTTTTGATGGGTAATATACATTTTATACGATGGTATGAAAATAGTATTTGTGATATTTGAAAACTTAAATAAAAACGCTAAATTTGCACTCCGTTTTAAATAAGGAATAACGAATACAACATAACGATCATGAAAAGAACATTCCAGCCATCTCAGCGTAAAAGAAGGAACAAACACGGTTTCCGTGAGCGTATGGCAACTGCTAATGGCCGTAGGGTTTTAGCTGCAAGAAGAGCCAAAGGCAGAAAAAGATTGTCAGTATCTGACGAGCGTCGTCACAAAGCATAATACAGGTTGCTTGCTCCGCAATGACGGAGTTGGTGCCGTTATTTGATATTACCGGTATACCAGTTAAGCAATATGTACACTTTTAAAAAGGAAGAGAAGCTATGTAATAAAAGGCTCATTGATGAGCTTTTTCGTAGCGGTTCTTCCTTTTTGTGTTACCCATACCGTGTGATGTGGATGCCCGCGCCTCAACCGCTACCAGCACAGGTGCAAGTGGTGATCACGGCGGCCAAAAAGCGTTTCAAACGCGCGGTGGACCGCAACCTGATCAAGCGCCGTACCCGTGAGGCCTATCGACTGCATAAACAGGAACTGCTTTACACCCCTTTAGCCGCAAATGCTGGTCAGCTGATCCTATCAGTGGCTTACATAGGTAAAGAGATCAACGACATGGCCTTTATGGACAAAAAGATGATCAGGCTAATGGGGCAATTGTGTGAACAGGTAAACGCCAGCCATGCTAAAGCTGATCAATAAGGCCATTGGTGGGCTGTTCGTGCTGCTCATCCGGCTTTATCAAAAGCTGTTGTCGCCTTTGCTGGGTGCCCAATGCCGTTATACGCCCACCTGCTCCCAGTATGGGGTGGAGGCCATCAAAAAGTACGGCCCCTTCAAAGGAGGCTGGTTAACCTTAAAACGCATTGGCCGGTGCAACCCCTGGGGAGGCCATGGCCATGACCCCGTACCCTGATAGTTATGAGTTTACTACTTCAAATAGAGACCGCTACCACCGCATGCTCGGTGGCCTTGACACGCGACGGCCAGGTGATCGCCGTTCGTGAACTTAACGAGCGCAACATACACGCCGAGGTGATCACCGTTTTTATTGAAGAAGTTTTTAAGACAGCAGGCCTGACCTATGCCGACCTTGACGCCATAGCCGTAAGCAGCGGCCCCGGATCGTACACCGGATTGCGGATAGGTGTATCTACTGCCAAAGGATTGTGTTATGCATTAGACAAGCCCCTGATCGCTGTAGAGACCTTGCAAGCCATGGTCGATGGTATGATCGCTCACGCACCGGAACAAAATGTGTGGCTTTGCCCAATGATCGATGCGCGTAGGATGGAGGTCTATACGGCTTTATTCGACGCTCAGGGCGACCGAGTAGAACCCACTTCGGCGCAGATCATAGATGAGCACAGCTTTACCGAGGTACTCGAGCGTCACAAGATATTATTCTTTGGCGATGGCGCTGCCAAGTGTCGCGAAGTGTTGGGTAAACATCCAAATGCGCTGTTCGATACCGAGCTGATCAACTCGGCCACTTTCCTGACCAGACGGGCCCTGCAAAAATTAGAAGCTAAGGAATTCGAGGATGTGGCCTATTACGAGCCATTCTACTTGAAAGACTTTATCGCCGGTAAAAAAGCCTGACCAAGCACTTCATTATTGCGATACGTTGCGGTTCCACCACTTGCCCAGTGGGCCTTGCTCATGACCGTTAGGCCAGTAGCTTTCGCCTCTCCAGCGTTCGATCTTTTTGCCGAATTTGAACGAGAAGCCAAAGTAAACGTTCGCTCCTGAGAACGACATATCCTTGTTCACCGCGCTTACGTTCCCGCCATTAGCGCTCAATAGGTTCGCCGACCGGCTTACCTGCTCACTTCCCACAAATATCTCCACATTAGGTGTCTTGATCATGGCCTGTAAGCCCAGGTCAAAAAGCTTGTTCTCATGCAGTATCCCGTTCACGCCTATGCCCAATATCCCGAACTGTACATTGTTGGTCAGTGCTGCTGCGGTACCCTGTAAAAATACGTTCTTAGACACGATGGCGGTAGGCAGATAGCTGATGCCATCGCCCAACATGAATTTTTTCGCTACCGACAATTCTGCCCGGCCAACGATGGGTTTGTAGTCGGCCTTGGTGGTCGGTTTGGTTTCGATCAGGCCGGTAATGGCATCGTTCACTGCATCTTCACGCTGCGCGGTGTTTAGGTTGTACATGCGGCGGGTGGCGTTAAAGCTATAGTTGGTGAAGCCGCTTCCCCAACGAATAAAACCGATATCCTTCAAGTTACCTTGAACGATGATGCCTGCCGGAGCGATCACTGTGGCACCCAAGCTACCCGCAAGACCCGGACTTTTAAAGTTAGGCAGCAGATCGCGCTTGCCAAATTGTCCTAACACATAATTACTTTGGAAGAACCCCGCCAAGCTGAGGTCGGCCACGCCATTGACGCGATCGATCACGCTCAGCGCTGATCTTGTCACATATAATTTATTATATGCGATGCCTGACAGCAAACTCATCTTTGCACCAAAGCTAAAGTTGTGCGTCACCTTTTCTTTATAGGTCACACTGAACTGGTGGTACGACTCGTAAAAAGCGTTGCTATTGAAGATATTATTATAGTTATTGGCCGGAAAAGCACCCAAACCATTGTATATCGCAACACTTTCATCGGTAACATTGCCAGTGCCGGTGCCTTTGATCTGGTACGAAACGCCCACTTCCTGCTTACCGCTAAGGCTGGTGAACATTTTGAACATCCCGATGTAGGCATTCACATTAGCGAACATGATATTGGGCGAACGCATTCCTGCAGTGATGTTCGAATTGTCATAACTCCCCAGGAATAGCCTTGATTTGAGCGTGCGTTGAACGTTGCCTTGCAAGGTGACGTTACCGCCCAGGTTGGGAAGCAAACTAAAGGCGAACTGGCGGCTCGAATCAGGGATAAAAGCCGATGCCGACGGGTTTTCGAACGACTCGAAAAGGGTGCCGGTGTTATATTGTGAGAACCGCTGCGCAAATGCCGAGGCGCTTGCAACGACCATCAGAAGGGTTAAAAGCAGTTTGTTCATTAAGCGATAATGATATCGTTATCAAAGCATATAAGACGCCCCAAGATATGCTTTTATCGTTACCTAACGCTATTTTTTGTAAAAAAACGGTTACGCTATTTGGCCAACGTGCTATCGGGCTGGTTAAGCTGGATGCAAAAATTAGTGTAAAATTCTTTATCGGATGCGGCCAGTTGATAAGCACCTGCATAGTGATCGCTCAAGCCCGGACTGCGCTCATAGGCTTTATAAGCGTCGGGCTTTAACAGTCGTTTGAACACGTAGCCAGCGTTTTTAAAGTGGATGAAGTAATTGATATTGCTGCGCTGGGGCAACAGATCATTGAATGCGATAAAAGGCGCACGCTTGCTTAGGAACTCATTGTTAAAGTAATTCTCGCTGAAATTGCTCACCTCACGCTGGGTAGTACCTAATACCAGGTAATTATCGATAACGGTGAAGTATGGCCTGCGGAAAGGCACCAGGGCGTCACCGATCAGGAATAGCGGGATCTGATCGTACTTGAACTGGCCAATATTATCGGTGGTCATGTTGCTTACGTTGAACAGGAACGGGCGTAAGGATGCGCCGTTCTTCATTTTGATGATGGCCAGCTTTTCTTGAAAGCGGGTGGTGAGTACCGCGAACTCATTGTCGAGCAGTAGGTCAAATTCTTTGTCCAGTTGCACGCCGGTCTCTTGCTTGATACGGCCGAACAGCGCTTTCTTATCCTTATCAAAACCTACCCGGTGCTGCCACTGGTGCAGCGCTTTAATAAAATGTTCCACGTTATCAAAGCCGTAGCTGGTGCTATATGCGGTGGTGAGCGGGAAAAGGTCCTTCAAATGCATCTCTACAGGCTTCATGGTCTTGAACAGTTCGAGGTAGCTTCCGGGCGCACCCTTCAACGGTTGGGTGAACCCGCTGAACATGAAGGCATCACTTTTAAAATTAAGGCTTAGCGCCGATGTGGCCGGCAAGGTGCTCAAGCCCGACCATAGCTCCACGTTATCACGGCGGTAGAACTGTTTGACCAGTTCGCCGGCGTTTGTGTAATTGATGTAAAGGGTGGCCAGCGTAGTGGCATGTTGCTGATCAGGGAACACCTCAAATATCGGGTCCTTATCCTGCGGCTTGTAATTCAGCCCTTCTTCCAGCAACGGTTTCGAGAAACTGGCCATCCATATATTGTTTCCCTTTTCGGCCAGGTAAAGGTCCTTTTGCAAAGTGTCTACATGAAAGCTGAACCCTTTTTTACCGGCCACGTCCATTTGTTTGATCCCGATCACACCGATCTGTTTGGCTACCGGCGTTTTGGCCGCAACGGTGATCAGGTATTCTAAACTGTCGCCGGGTGAGGCATGCAGGGAGATGAATACATCCTGCTCATCATAGAACTGGCGGATCAGCTCGTTATTGAGCAGTGCTTTACGTAAAGTATGTAGCTCACGCATCTTGGCCGCACCGGTAATGGTAGCGAACAATTGATTCTTGTCATACGCATCATAAAAACTTGCCTCGTTATTGAACTCAAAGATCAGCGCCGCGCTTGGGGGTATGGCATTGATCACCTTGGTGGTTTGCAGCCCAGGTGGGTTCAGGTTCTTAAAGTAAGTAACGGTCACCATCACGGTGGCGGCGATCAAAATGACGGTGATGATGATGAGTCGTTTCATATATAACAGGGTTTGGCAAATGTAGATCTTTGAT
The DNA here is from genome assembly GCF_020783335.1 of Mucilaginibacter daejeonensis. Classification (NCBI taxonomy): domain Bacteria; kingdom Pseudomonadati; phylum Bacteroidota; class Sphingobacteriia; order Sphingobacteriales; family Sphingobacteriaceae; genus Mucilaginibacter; species Mucilaginibacter daejeonensis. The sequence continues at coordinate 2,320,706 of NZ_CP086068.1, read as the reverse complement.
GTGTGCCGATAAAGGAATACTTGCAATTGATTACTTTAGCGAACTATATATCTGTCATGAATAAAAAGATCGTTATTACCGCTGCATTGCTCGGTGCGCTTGCGGTGATCACCGGCGCTTTCGGTGCCCACGGCCTCAAGGCCAAACTGGAGCCTCAGCAACTGCAGGTTTGGGGTACGGCGGTGCAATATCATTTCTATCATGTGCTCGCCTTGTTGTTCCTGGCCACTTTTGGACGGGTAACTACCGGGCTAACCTATGCCAGTTACTGGTTGTTCACGCTGGGTATCTTATTCTTTTCGGGCTCTTTGTACCTGCTATCATGCAGTTCTATATTGGGTTGGAGCTGGTTGCGCGTACTGGGACCGATCACCCCGATAGGAGGTTTGTTGTTCATTGGCGGCTGGGTTACCCTGGCATTGGCCGCATGGAAACAAAAATAAGATGCTCGAATTTGCAGATACCCACCATCATGACCGCCTTACGTTATTTGTAGAGGTGATCTTGCCGTTGGCCATAGCGCGCAACTACACCTATCGCGTGCCATATGAGCTGAACGAGGCCGTTGCGCCCGGCAAAAGAGTGGTGGTGCAATTTGGCAAAAGCAAAATGTACACCGCGGTGATCGATCGGGTGACCACCGATGCACCTGAAAAGTACGAGGCCAAATACCTGCTCGATGTATTGGACGACAAGCCCGTGGTGACCACCCGCCAGTTAGAGTTTTGGAAATGGCTGGCCGACTATTACCTGTGCAACACCGGCGAGGTGATGGCCGCGGCTTTACCGGCCGCATTAAAACTGGCCAGCGAGACCAAGATCATGCTGAACCCCGATGGTAATATTGACCGGTCAGGACTGCATGATAAGGAATACCTGATCGTTGATGCGCTGGACATACAACCAGTGCTTTCGGTGAGCGACATCGTGAAACTGCTGGGCCAAAAGATCGTGATGCCGGTGCTGCGGTCCATGTTCGATAAAAATATCATCCACATCTCTGAAGAGGTAAGCGAGCGTTACAAGCCCCGTAAGCGTGCCTACATCAGGCTCAATTCACTATATGATGAGCCCGAGATGCGCCGCGAACTATTTGCCGACCTGGAACGCCGCGCACCCAAACAAGCTGATGCCATACTGGCCTACATGAAGCTGAGCCGCGAACGGCCAATGATCTCCAGGAACGAATTGATGGAAGCCAGCGGCGTGAGTGCCGCTACTATAAAAGCACTGGCCGATAAGGAAGTACTGATCATCGAGGAGCGCAATGTGAGCCGGCTTTACTTTGAGGAGTTCGACAATGTGGCTAACTTTCAATTAAGTGAATTACAGCAACATGCTTTACAGGAAGTAAAGCAGCAGTTCACTGAAAAGGAGGTGGTGTTGCTGCATGGCGTCACCTCATCGGGTAAGACAGAGATCTACATCCGCCTTATTGAAGAAGCCCTTTATTCAGGTAAACAAGTACTTTATCTGCTGCCCGAGATCGCTTTGACCACGCATGCCATCGAACGGCTGCGCAAGTATTTTGGGAACGATATAGGTGTTTACCATTCTCGCTTTAGTGATAATGAAAGGGTAGAGGTTTGGCAAAAGGTACTTAACCACGAATACAAAGTGGTTTTAGGAGCGCGGTCGGCCGTGTTCCTGCCTTTTGATGAGCTTGGACTGATCGTGGTGGATGAGGAGCATGAAAGCTCTTACAAACAATTTGATCCTGCGCCACGCTACAACGCACGCGATGCCGCCATCTATCTATCGGGCCGTTACGGTGCTAAGGTGCTATTAGGTTCGGCCACACCATCATTTGAATCTTACTTTAATGCCCGCACAGGTAAGTTCGGCTTAGTAGAGTTATTAGAGCGATTTGGCGGCGTGAGCATGCCTGATACCGAGGTGGTAAGTATCACCGAGGAGACGAAGCGCAAGACCATGACCTCGCACTTTACCAGCGTACTGATGAGAGACATAGAACAGGCACTTGAAAATAAAGAGCAGGTGATCCTGTTCCAAAACCGTAGAGGTTATGCACCGGTGCTCATCTGCCGGGTTTGTGCCTTTACGCCGGTTTGTATCAATTGCGATGTGAGTTTGACTTACCACAAAAGCAGCGGTAATCTGCATTGCCATTACTGTGGTTACAAGGAAGAGACCCTGACCATTTGCCCGGCTTGTGGTTCCACACATTTGGAATACAAGGGATTTGGTACTGAAAAGATAGAGGACGAACTACAGGTGCTGTTGCCTGATGCCCGCATTGCGCGTATGGACCTTGATACCACCCGAGCACGAAACTCATTCCAGAACCTGCTGAATGACCTGGAGGAGAAGCGTATCGACATACTGGTAGGTACACAGATGGTGGCCAAAGGGCTCGATTTTTCGGACGTAACGGTGATCGGTATCATCAATGCCGATAGCCTGCTCAAATACCCTGATTATCGTGCTAACGAACGCAGCTTCCAGATGCTGGCTCAGGTGAGCGGCAGGGCAGGCCGCAGGGGTAAACAAGGAAAGGTAGTGATCCAGACCTATAACCCGCACCACCGGGTAATCGATCAGGTGATCCGTAACGATTACAAGGAGTTATACCTGACCGAGATCGAGGAACGCAAGGGTTTTAAGTATCCGCCATTCTACCGCATGATTAATCTCGACATCAAGCATAAAGAACCGGAGAAGCTTTACCTGCAGGCCGAATACCTGGCCACTGAGTTGCGCAAACACTTTGGCGATCGCGTGATCGGTCCTGAAGTGCCGCTGATCAGCCGTATACGCAATTACTACATCCGGTCGATCATGCTTAAGTTCGAGAAGGACGGTATATCGATCGTAAAGGTGAAAGCGGTGATCAAAGACATTATCTTACAGTTCAATACCACCAAATTAAGCAAAGGCTGTATCATTCAGGCGGATGTTGACCCTTATTGATGTAAAAGTGGTGATCGTACGTTTACCCAGCTAAACACCAATGCTTTGCGCTTGGGTAAGCTTTAAAGCACACCTCCGTTGACTGAAATGTGCGCTTTTTGACTTATTTTTGCGTTGTAAATGGCTTATAAATACATTGATAATTATCGCGAAAAAGGTGCCCGCAAAAGGCTTGTAGAAGACCTGAAGAAAAAAGGCATCGAGGATAAGAAAGTATTGCAAGCCATTGGCAAAGTACCCCGCCACTATTTTTTTGATGAGACCTTTTGGGCACAGGCTTACAAGGACATTGCCTTTCCCATAGGTGAGGGCCAAACCATTTCTCAGCCATATACGGTCGCGTACCAGTCAGAGTTGCTTCATATCCATAAAGGGCAAAAGGTGCTGGAGATCGGTACCGGTTCAGGTTATCAGACCTGCGTATTGATGGAGCTGGGCGCCGAGGTATTTACCATTGAGCGCCAGGAGAAGCTTTATGAGCGTACTATACAGGTGTTGCCCTACATGGGGTACCGTCCGCATTTCTTTTTAGGCGATGGCTCGAGAGGTATAGAGCAGCATGCACCTTACGATAAGATCATTGTTACGGCAGGTGCACCCACCGTGCCCGAAGTACTGCTTAGACAACTTAACATTGGCGGCCTGTTGGTGATACCAGTAGGCAACGAGAATGAGCAAAAGATGGTGACCATACTCAAAGTAGGCGACAACGACTACGAGCGTGTGGAACTCGATACATTCCGTTTCGTACCGCTGGTAGGAGATAAGGCCTGGTAGGTCGCACCAGTGCGTTTAAAGTTCGTGATGTTGCGCACAGCAGAACGGTACTACGAACCAATATGCCACGCTGTTAGCAGGTACATAAATTCAACAAATAGCTCATCGATCAACTTTTCATCTAACTCTTCCGGCTCTACTATCCGAAGCAGATCAGGGGTTGACTCACGGGTATGCTCTTCGATCTTGGGCATCATCACGAACACAGAGACGGTACCGTTGGTACTTTGTGTGAACGCAAGCGAGCCAGGATCCAATCCGTAAACCTGCGGAGGCAGTGTGTCCTTTTTGGTGATCCCAGAATCGACCCTGTTAAAGACAAGCGCTACCGCTCCAATGGTATTAGGTACCTCCAGTTCCTGGACCTGTGCATCGATATTGAATTGACCCTTGATAGTTCTAAGGCGGTCAAGGAGCAAGTGCTTACGTACTTCTATCCATTCCTTGCGGCGGATCTCCACCCGTTTGAGAGCGAACAAATATCCATTGTAAGCATCGGCTACTTGGTACATATATGAAGGTTCTGGCATTGCGGATGAGATGATGTTAATAAGGCCGAAATGTAGGTAAATATCCGGGCTCTCAAGCGTTCAAGGCTTATCATTTTTTGTGATTCCCAGCCGTTTCAGGTGTTACACCGATGTAACAAAATTCCCCAACTTTCCCCACTTTACATTGTTGCGGAATTCGTAAAAAACCAATTTTTTCCAGAAAAAACGACATTTTACCAAAATGTAACAGCGGATGTAACACTTTTTGAGCGAAATGTAACACCTGCAAGTGCGTGCTGCTTGCCGCGATCAGACCCGGGCAGGCTGATCACGACGCTTCATTGCGAAATTGATGATCGATCAATAAGCCGGTCGTCTCGTTCTATTTGTGAGGAATGTTCATATAAAAAAAGCGCTCATTAGCGCTTCATTACTCTGCTTAGTTCGATCTTGTTGTCACGCTCCTTCATGGTCTCCCGCTTGTCGAACAGCTTTTTACCTTGCGCCAAACCGATCTTCAGCTTGGCAAAACCACGCTCGCTGATGAACATGGCCAGCGGTATGATGGTGAAACCTTTTTCTTCGGTGCGGGTCTTTAACTTCTTCAGTTCCTTTTTGTTAAGCAACAGTACCCGGTCTCGTTTGCTCTCATGGTTATAGAACGACCCGTGTGAATATTCAGAGATGTGCAGGTTGCGTACATACAACTGTCCATCAATGAAGGTACAGAACGCATCGTTCAAATTGGCCTTTCCCTCACGTATGGATTTGATCTCAGTACCCAAAAGCTTGATACCGGCCGTATATTCGTCCAGTACATGGTATTCAAAATACGCCTTCTTATTCTTGATGTAGAGTTGCTCGTTCATGGTAAAGCCTGCAAATATGCAAAATTATTTCCGGGTGGGCTTAACCACCAGTACCGGCACAGTGATCAGGTGCCTTACCGTATCAACAGTAGTGCCATAAATCAGGTCTTTAAAGGTTTTATGCCCGTGTGATCCCAATACCAAAAAGTCGATGCTGTCCTGTTTGACCACGCCGGCAATGGCCTGAGCCCTGTGCCCGTAACCAATATGTACCACCGACCGGTAGCCCAATTGTTCCAACGCATTTACGTAAAGATTCATGTTATCGAGGTCGCTTTGCGTCTCGCGGTCCATTACCTGCTTGCCGTGATAGTTGGCCCCTGCGGTCTCTACCACGTGTATGAGTACGTAGTCGGCCTCTTTACCACCCTGCATGATCGCATGCTTGATGGCGCTCTGGTCGTTCCTGGAAAAGTCGATAGCCACACCGATCTTTTTAAAGGTGATGGCATCGATATCGCTCAACACCGAAGCCAACCCATGCGGTACCGAAACATGGTCGGTCGCAGGTTTGCTGATGAATGGTTTGACAAATACATACAACAGCAGCACGCCGATAGCGATAGCGATAGGGGTGATCACATAGCTGATCAGCGCATCAGATCCTTGATTCTCGGCTCCCCACTTGCTGATCTCTTCCACCACCAAACGGCCGTTCAAACCAACGATCAATGCAGCGAATATCCAGGCGAATACTTTTACCAACGTGCTATTGGCGAATACGCCCATGCTCTTTTTATCGGATGTGAAATGGATCAGCGGTATAACCGCAAAGCCTAACTGTAAGCTCAATACCACCTGGCTAAGCACCAGTAAACGGCCGAGGCCTGTCTCGCCGGCATACAGCAAAGTGCAAAAGGCCGGTACGATCGCCAGCATACGGGTGAGCAACCGCCTTAACCATGGCGCTATACGCAGATTGAGGTGGCCTTCCATAATGATCTGCCCTGCCAGGGTACCGGTGATGGTAGAACTTTGCCCGGCCGCGATCAGCGCTATGGCGAACAGTTTAGGCGCCATAGAACCGAAGATATTGTTCAACAATTTATGCGCATCCTCGATCTCGGCCACCTCGTGAAAACCATTTCTAAAAAAGGCACTCGCGGCCAGGATCAATATCGCCGCATTGACCAAAAAGGCCAGGTTGAGCGCGATGGTGGTATCCCAAAAATTAAATTTGATGGCATTACGTATGCCGCTCTCGCTGCGATCGATCTTACGAGTTTGGACCAGGGACGAGTGGAGGTACAGGTTGTGCGGCATCACTGTGGCTCCAATGATACCGATCGAGATGTATAACGCGCTATGGTCCAAACTTGTGGGAATGAATCCTTTGGCGAGCTCGGGCAGGTCGGGCTCCACGATGATCATCTCGATGAAGAACGATAGCCCTACGATGAAGATCAGTGATACGATGAAGCCTTCCAAGCGCCGCATACCTTTATTGAGCAGAAACAGCAGGAGCAGGGTATCCAGCATGGTGATAGAAACTCCCCATATCAATGGCAAGCCGAATAGCAGTTGAAGACCGATAGCCATGCCGATCACCTCGGCCAGGTCACAGGCAATAATGGATATCTGGGCCAGGATGTACAAGCAAAGGTTCACAAAGCGCGGATACGCGTTCTTGGATGCCTGGGCAATGTCTAAACCGCGCACTATGCCCAGCCTTGCACTTAAGGATTGCAAAAGCAGGGCGATCAAGTTCGACAGCAGCAATACCCATATCAGTTTATAACCGAACTGGCTGCCGGCCTGAAGATCGGTGGCCCAGTTGCCCGGATCCATATAACCCACGCTGATCAGATAAGCCGGACCAATAAAGGCAGCTATCTTGCGCCAGCCGGTCTTGCCCTGTGTGTCTACCGAACCATGTACGTCACCTAACGACTCGCTGTTCATGTTCATATCGCTATCAATATATGCTTAGCCACTTCGTGGCTGATGTTGATCTTTTGATCGTTCTCTTTAACTAATACCGATACATCATAATCGGTAGTATCGGTCACCGTGATCGTGTTGCCGATCATCAGGTTATTTTTTTCGAGGTATTGTAAAAAAGATGCCGTATGGTCAGCTACAGCGGTGATGACGCCGCTTTGGTCTACGGCCATACTGGTGGCCTGTTGTAACTGCTGAACGCTGATCTGACCATCGGCATCGGGTATAGGGTCGCCATGAGGGTCAAATTGTGGGCATCCCATAAAACTGTCCAGCCGGTTAATGAGTTCGGTGGACGAAATGTGCTCCAATTCTTCGGCCATGTCATGTACCTCATCCCACCTAAAATTTAGTTTCTTGACCAAAAAGTATTCCCATAGCCTGTGCTTGCGCACAATGGCCAAGGCGACCTGCCGGCCTTGCTCGGTTAGCGTTACGCCCTGATAACGTGCGTAGTTGATCAGCTTTTTATCGGCCAACTTTTTGAGCATATCGGTCACCGAGGCAGCCTTGGTGCCAATAGCTGCCGCAATATCATTTGTTGTGGCGTTGGATGTACGCATCAGCAAATGATAGATGGCCTTTAAATAGTTTTCCTCTGTAAATGAATGCATTTATGGGAGCCTAATTTATAATTTAGGCTAATCTAAACATTAAAATGTAAAGAATTAACTTTTGTTTTTCATTGTCGATAAAAAATTTTATTTTGCGAGATACCGCAACTGAACTTTTTATATGGCTGCTGAATTAGATAAGATCGATCTACAGATCTTAAAGATATTACAAGAGAACGGAAGGATAACCAACTTGCAGCTATCGAACGAGATAGGATTATCTCCTGCTCCAACGCTGGAACGTGTACGCAAATTAGAGAATGCCGAATACATCAAAAGCTACCACGCTTTGGTGGACGAAGAGAAGTTAGGCCTGGGTATCAAGACCTTTATACAAGTTTCACTCGACTTCCATAAAAGCAACACCATTGATATTTTTCTGAACGAGATCAAGAAAATCAAAGAGATCACCGAATGCCATCACGTGACCGGTCAATGCGATTTTTTGTTGAAGGTATACGTACGTGATATCAAGCTTTATGAGCAACTGATCATGGATAAGATCAGCCGTATACCGGTGGTTAAAACCTTCCAGACCATGATGATCATGTCGACCAGTAAGAAAGAACCTACAGTACCGCTGGAATATTAAATTTGGCGGCTCAGCGCCTGAGCAGTCCTTTGCTCACGCGCTGGGCATGCATAAATGGGCGGTTGTCCATCCACGTGACCCACATAAGGGTACTCATACTTCCCACGATCGATCCGGCCGTAACATCCTCAAAAAAGTGCTGGCTCAGGTACATGCGTGAGTATGCCACACTAATTGCCACCAGCAAATAAATAAAGCCCCAACGTTTATTGACCGCTAAGTACGATAGCACTACTGCTGCGGAGAAAGCCGTTACCGTATGCCCCGACGGAAAGCTATTGGTATGCATCATGGCTACACCTTTTACAAAGTGTATGTGGTCAAGCTGTTTCTCAAAGTAAACGATAGGCCTTGGCGCACGAAAAAGGTGTTTGAATATTTGCACCATGATACCGCTGAAGGCAAAGCTGGTGATGATGAGTATGGTCTTACGGTAACTGAACAGCAGCATGATCAGCGTTACGCTCACTACCATAAAGCCTTCGCCGAGGTCGGTCACGTAGGGGAATATGAGGTCACCGAGGTCAGAGTGGCGGGCGTTCACCGCAAAATAAATGGCCTCGCGGCTATGAGTGATCTTGATGATGATGCACGTGATCAGGATGATCAGGTACGGCAGCAAAAAAAATCGTATATGATGGAGTACATCGGTTATACGGGTGTTCATGGTACAAATTAAGCACATTATCCGTATTCACGTAAAAAATGGTTATGTTTGGTAGTTGAACGTAATATTGATCCATGTCGAAAAGTTTATTTCGAAAAAAATCTCTCCATAAAATATTAGCCGACGTACAAAGCGGTTTTAGCGACAGCGAGCACACCGGCGGACATCTCAAAAAAGAACTTCGTACTGAAGACCTTACCCTGATGGGTATCGCGGCCGTTGTGGGCGCGGGCATCTTTTCTACTATCGGAACGGCATCGTTCAACGGTGGTCCGGGTGTTACCATTTTGTTCGTGTTGACAGCGATCACCTGTGGGTTCTCGGCTATGTGCTATGCTGAATTTGCATCCCGTATACCGGTAGCTGGCAGCGCATACACCTACGCTTATGCCTCGTTCGGCGAGCTGATCGCCTGGATCATTGGGTGGGATCTGCTGATGGAATATGCTATCGGCAATATAGCCGTGGCCATATCCTGGAGCGAATATTTCGTGAATCTGCTCGAAGGATTCCATGTGCATTTGCCCGAGTACCTCACTATGGATTACTTTTCGGCATTTAAAGGACACATGCGTTTGCAGGAGCTTACAGCTGCGGGCAACCTGGGCGAGGTGACCGACCGTTTGAGAGCGGAAGCTGCTGCCTGGGCCACAGCGCCAGGATCTGGTAACTTCAAATTGATCGCTAATATACCAGCGTTACTTATCGTCGTGCTGATCACTTATTTGGTATACATCGGCATCCGCGAGACCAAGCGCGTGACCAATGGTATGGTAATGCTTAAGATAGGGGTGGTGATCGCCGTGATCCTTTTAGGCTTCTTTTATGTAACACCAGCCAACTGGCATCCTTTCCTGCCTAATGGCTTCAGCGGCGTGATGAAAGGCGTGTCAGGTGTATTCTTTGCCTACATCGGTTTCGATGCCATATCTACCACTGCTGAAGAATGCGAGAACCCCCAGCGCGACCTGCCTAAAGGAATGATCTATTCGCTGATCATCTGTACGGTACTGTATGTGCTGATCGCCCTGGTGCTTACTGGCATGGTTAATTATAAAGACCTGCAAGTGGGGGACCCGCTGGCATTCGTTTTTGCAAAAGTCGGGTTGAAGAAGATCAGCTATGTGATATCTATTAGTGCCGTGATAGCCACGGCCAGCGTGTTGCTGATCTTTCAATTAGGGCAGCCTCGTATCTGGATGAGCATGAGCCGCGACGGTCTGTTACCCAAAGCTTTCTCGCGTATTCACCCGGTGTATCAAACGCCATCGTTCGCTACGATCATCACCGGTATCGTGGTGGCCGTTCCAGCCTTATTCATGAATTTGACCGAGGTGACCGACCTGACCAGTATAGGTACTTTATTTGCGTTCGTGCTGGTATGCGGTGGGGTGTTATTATTGCCTAAGGAAGAAGCTCATCAAGGTCGCTTTAAGATACCATATGTCAACGCAAAATGGATCGTGCCGGTGCTGTTCATTGGTGGAGTTTTTTTCTTCCGTTCTAACATTATCAATGCTTTTTCAGCGCCTGATAGTCATCAACAATTCCCCTTCGCATTGTTCCTGATCTTGTCGGCTACGCTGACCGTTCTGGCCTTCATGAAGAACTTATCATTGATACCGGTACTCGGTTTATTGAGCTGCTTTTATTTGATGACAGAGCTGGGCTACACCAATTGGCTTCGCTTCCTGATCTGGCTGGTACTGGGTTTAGTGGTCTATTTCTCGTACGGCTACCGCAATAGTAAGTTGAACACCACAATAGCCCACTAAAAATCAACTATTACATATAAAAAGCTAGATAATTCTGGCTTTTTTGGTTTATGGGTATTCGTCTGCGAATTGCGATAAGACAACTGGATATCTCGTTATGCCAAGATGTTGTCGGTAACCTTGGCGATATCATGAGCGATCTTGTGGATGAATCCTAATTGCTCGGTCAGCAGAGCTTCATCAGGGGATAATTGGTTGGCTGGTACAGACGACCGTTCATTTGGTACTGTCAGTTCGTTCGAGAACTCAATGACCTTACCACCAAGCTTTTTGGAGCTTTCATTTAAGGCCACTATCGCACGGCGGATCATTTTTACATTGTCGGCCTTGTTCTCATAGGTCGGTTTCGACGTCACTACGGATGCCATGGTAGCGATGTATGATGAAAGGATATGATTCAACACCACGAACCTATGCACCTCTTTGCTTTTATGTTGTTTAGCCCGCGGCTCGGATGCCATTCGCTCAAAAGCTCCTGAAAGATTAGCTGATTTGATGTAAACTTCCTTACGGGCCAATTTATAAGCTGTGGTATTCACTGGTATCCCGGCTATACTTTCGCCGATCTTGATCAGGTATTCTACATTGGCAGTGATCACCTCATGTAAACTCTCGTGCAACTGATCCGACTCCCATGTAGGAAAAATGAGATAATTGGCCGCAAATGCGATCACCGAACCGATGATGGTGTCGATCACCCGTTCCTCGGCCACATTCAAATGCCCTACACCCAAGAACTTGAACAGGATCAACACATAAGGCGTCATCATGATGATGGCCACTACATAGTGAGTGCGAATGAAGCTGTAGGCACCGATCATTAACGCGGCCAGGATCAAGAATTGTGCGGTGTCATTCCTTACGAACGTCAAAATGGCCACACCGATAAGTCCGCCCACAATAGTACCTATCAAACGCTCAATGTTGCGCTGCTTGGATAATGCGAACGCAGGCTTGATGATCACAATTATGGTAAGCAGTACCCAGTAACTATGCTGACCGAAGGCCACATGCTTGCCGGTCACAGCATTGATGAAATGAAGCAGCGCGCTGCTCTTGGTAATGATAAATCCTAACAAACACACCAACGATACCCGCAACGCGAATTTGAATGTTGCAGACCGAAAGTTAAGGTTGTCCAACAATAGGCGCGGCGAATAATCCTGCCGGGCCACAAATTTATCATACTCCACAGCCGATGACCTGCCCATGGGCTTTTTCAGGTTGCGGATCTTGTGGTAACGATAAATATCGATGATCTTCTTATTGAGGTCGCGCAGGTTCACCAGTACCTTTTTCAGCACCATGTTACTGTTGCCTTGTTCGGTATTTCCCATCGCGTCTATCTTCACTTTGAGCTCTTCTAACTCTGGTAAAAAACGCACATTCGAGTGATAGGAGGTGTTGGACAGTACAGCATAGCCTATGTTATCCAGCTCGTCGGCCATGCGGTGCAAGAGGTGACCAATGTCGCTCAGGATACCGCTTTTCCCGAACTTGTCGCGCATTTGGCCGTAATCATAATGGGTGGCCATCACTTGCTCAAAAAGATCGACCAGGTCTACGAAGGTAAGAACCAGCATACGGCTATAATTGGTCGACTCCTTTACCAGCAAACGGCTTTTAAAGAGCAGTTCACGCAAAGTATCCTGATGCTGGCTTACATGTATCTGCTCTGATACCAGTTTACGGTAATTATCGTCGATGTCGGTCGAGGGCAAGTAGAAGTCGGCTTTGATACGCAGGAACTTTACGATATCCCGGATATTCTCGCCCAAAGCCTGTTGCGCGGCACGATAGGGGCGAATACCGAAAAAGAGCATGCTCATGAGCATATACCATATACCACCTGACAATACGGTAAGGCTGTAAGGTATAACCTTGTCAGGCGTAAGCGCCTTATCCATGATGAAGATCATGGCCAGCAGACCAGCAGTACCTACCGATGCGGCCCTGTTGCCATATACCACTAAAAAGGAAAAGATGAAGGCGAGTATCGTGACCACCGTGCCCAGCACCCATAAGTTGTAACGGGCAAAACCGGTAAGCACAGCCACCAGGAATACAACCGCATTTCCGATCAGCATGGCGTTGCGCTTATGCAATAACGGCCCCGGATTGTCCAATACCGTCATACAAACCGCACCCAAGGAAATGGTCAAGCCGGTTTGCAGCATATCCATTTGCGCAAATAAGAGAGCCGGGAGCAATAAGCCCATGCTGATGCGCAAACCGTCAGAGAAATATTGGCTAAAAAAGAAGGTCTTTATTTCGCGGGTGTGTTTAGCCATGAAACTGAGTGGTGCCGATAGGTCGCGCTACAAATGTATATAAACTGTGTAGCAAGTAACAAATAATTAAAAGTCTACTGAATAACTATAATTTATGCGGGAAGTTTTGAGTTTTTATGCATAAGATGCGTATTTTGACCGCGTTTTACCGCCTGCGCATGCAAGCGGCCACCTTATACTAAAACATGAGCGTACCACATACCACAAGCCAACGCGAGACCGTTTTTAACCAGGAAGTACTTACCCGCTTCGAGTTATATAACAGCCTGTTCCTCACACTACCATTCTACCAGGTAAAGGACACCGGCATACTGCTTCCTTTTTTTAGCTCACACTGCGAAAAAGGCGTGGCTGCGCTAAAGTCACCTTCCGAGATCATCGATTCATTCTTTGAAGAACGCGTTCCTGGTGTAGACGAGCGAGAGCACATTAACCGCTTGTTCCGCTTCATTCAATATATTGAGAGGCAGGTGGTGTTGTTCGATGCTATTGAAGACTCATCGTTCAGCAAGATCAACCGGGGTGATGAAAGCGGTACATTACATGGCCTGATGCAGCAGATCGCGCACAGCGATGAGTTGCGCGAACGTGTAAGCGAACAGTTAAAAGACTTTTCCTTGCGCTTGGTCCTTACCGCGCATCCCACACAATTTTACCCTGGCACGGTACTCACCATCATGACCGACCTCATTGAGGCGCTTAAGACCAATGACATCAATACGGTGAACCTGCTGTTACAGCAATTGGGTAAAACACCGTTCTTCAATAAAACATCTCCAACACCTGTCGATGAAGCGATCAGCCTCATCTGGTTCTTGGAGCATGTGTTCTATTATGCGCTGGCCAACATCCAGACTCGCCTTAACGGCGAATTTGGCTCGGAGTTGCTTCCTCATCAGATCTTTGAACTGGGCTTTTGGCCTGGAGGTGACAGAGATGGTAACCCGAACGTGAAGACCAATTCAACACGCACCGTAGCCGCAACATTAAGGCAGATCATCTTCAGGTGTTACTACCGTGACTACCGGATCCTGAAACGCCGTATCACCTTCAGAGGGGTTGAAGAGCCAATGGAAAAGATCGGCAAGTTGCTATATGATAATGCTTTCAATCCTAAGCCAGATGCCGGCGACCTGCAACAGGAAATGCTTGGCCTTTTGCAAAACATCAAGGACACGCAGATCAAGGAGCATAACGGAATATTTGTTGAATTAGTGGAGGACCTGGCCCTCAAGATCCGCTTGTACGGCTGTTACTTTGCCGGATTGGACATTCGTCAGGATAGCCGCGTATTGCGTAGCGTATTCCAATTCGGTTTAGAAAAGCCGGAAACCTACAATGGCTTACCTGCGGAAGGCTATGCCGACCTGAGCGAAGAGGAGAAGCTAAAATTGATCAGCTTCAATGAAGTTGACCTGCCATGCAGCGAGGAAGAGCAGGAGGGGATCGACCCAATGATCACTGACACCTTGTGCACCATCAGGCTGATGCATGACATACAACGCAACAACGGCGAAAAGGCCTGCCACCGCTTCATCATCAGTAATTGCCAGCAAGCATCAGACATTCTACAACTGATGAACTTGTTCCTGTGGTGTGGCTGGACCAAAGAAGATCTGACGGTAGACTTTATGCCATTATTCGAGACCGTGAACGATCTTCAGCATGCGGCCGGCGTAATGGAAAAGCTTTACACGCATCCTGTATATCAAGAACACTTGAAACGCCGCGGCAACAAACAGATGATCATGCTCGGCTTTTCGGATAGTACCAAAGATGGTGGCTACCTGATGGCCAACTGGTCTATCTATCAGGCTAAGGTCGAGTTGACCGCGATCACCAAGACCTATGGTATCGACCTGGCATTTTTTGATGGGAGGGGAGGTCCACCCGCACGTGGTGGTGGCAAAACACACCGTTTCTACGCAGCTATGGGCAAAGAGATAGCCAACAAGCATATTCAACTGACCATCCAAGGCCAGACCGTGAGCTCACAATACGGATCCATCGAAACTGCAAAGTTCAACATAGAGCAGTTGGTGAACGCCGGCATCACTTCAGCGCTACAGCTTAACCATAGTGATGAATTGAACGATAAGGACAAAGAATTACTATCGCTGATGGCCAACGAAAGCTTCGACAAATTCATGGCCTTACGTAAGCATCCGTTGTTCACTGATTACCTGGAGAACATGAGTCCGCTTAAATTGCTTTCAGGCATCAACATCAGTAGCCGGCCAACCAAGCGTAACGCCGGCGCTCCATTGAAACTGGAAGATCTGCGTGCGATCAGCTTCGTGACCTCGTGGAGCCAGTTGAAACAGAACGTTCCTGGCTTTTATGGCGTGGGCTCAGCATTACAGAAGGCTAAAAAAGATGGTAAATGGCAAGCCGCGGTGGACCTGTACAAAGATTCAGGCTTTTTTAAGACCATGATCGATAATTGTATGATGTCGATGTCGAAGTCAGACTTCCGGGTTACCGCACACTTACGTTACGACAAAAAATATGGTGAGTTCTGGAAATCATTAAAAGAAGAATATGATCTGACCAAAGCCTTATTGCTCGAGTTGACCGGTACAGAGTTCCTGATGCAGGAATATCCGATAGAAAAGCGATCGATAGCCATGCGTGAACGTATCGTGCTACCTTTAGTTGTGATACAACATTTTGCACTACAAAAATTGAAGAATGTGGAGGATGAAGAACTTCGGAACGCTTACAGCAAACTGGTGATCCGTACCGTTTACGGCATCGTTAACGCAGGTCGTAATTTGGCGTAAGCGTAGTTTTGACATTAATGTGATCGTTCGTAAACCAGTTGCAGATTTGATTGTTAGATATTCCAAGTACTAACCATCATCTCTCAACATGAAAAACATACTTTATTTCAGCGTCATCGCATCTTTAGCGCTGTCAACAACATCATGCGGCGATAATAGAAAAGCCAAGAATTATAACCAAAAGACCTTGGTGGATGACATGGGTCTGGCTTTTGTGAAAAAAGCTACTGAAGCTGGCGCTACTGAGATAAAGGCAGCAACCGTGGCCGAACAAAAGTCGCAGAATCCACGTGTGCTGGCTTTTGCCAAAATGATGATCACTGATCATACAGCGGCCGGCAACGAGTTGAAAAAGATCGCTGACGAAAAATACGTTTCATATTCTGACTCATTAAGTCAGGAACATCAGCAAATGATCGATAGCATTTCGCAATTAAGCGGACCAGCTTTTGATAAAGCTTATATGAATATGATGGTGATGGATCACGGCAAGGTGATCGAGCTTTTTAAAGACGCAGGCCGCAATACCAATAAGACCATCAATAAATATGCGAACAAAACCGTACCAAAGCTACAGGAGCATTTAGATTCGGCCAAAGCGATCAACGCGTCGCTGAAATAAGATAACACTTCGATAAACAAAAAAGACGGATCAGAATGGTTCGTCTTTTTTGTTGGTGATCATCTGATTACATCTTGCCGTTATCACTAAAAACCTCAATTTATTTCGACCAAATATAATTCTCATAATTAACATTATGTTAAGTAATATGTCCTGAAGAAAAGCCCTACTTATGAGGGCTCTTCAATTTTATTATTGTAAAGCATCGATCTTCTTTTTGATCTCGGCGGTCTTTACGTTATCTTTTTTAATGATGTAATAGTTACGAAGGTTACCTAATGCAGCTGCAGATTTTGGATCAAGCTCAACAGCTTTTTCCAGGTATGGTTTTGCTTTGTCTACAGCGGCAGTAACTTTTGCCATCAAGGCATTGTATTCTTTTTGCTTGGCTTGTGGTAATTTATTAGCGGTGTTGTAATCGTCAACAGCTGGCGTCATTAACACGTAGCCCATGTTAAGGTTAGCATCAAAGTAATTCGGATCCAACTCAACGGCTTTTTGATAAGCAGCAGCAGCTTTGTCCAGGTTCTCTTGTCTGGTCTTCAACGCAGCAGCCTTAGCAGCAGGATCTTTTGCAGCCTTAGCAGCCTTTTCGCTTGCTTCAGCGATCTTACCATGCGCTACACCTGAGTAAAAGTAAAGTGTCTTGTTCTTAGGGTCTGTTGCGATAGCTTGTTCGATCTTGCCAACAAATTCAGCTTGTTTGCCTTGTTGCAAAGCGATCTCTACCTCACGTCCACGCAGTGCCGCACTGTTAGGGAATTTGCTCACACCTTCGCTAACTGCATTCAATGCCGCTGTGGTATCTTTGCTCATCAAATAGATGTTCGAAAGATCAGCATAGATGTCGGCACGCTTGCTGTAATTAGTGGTTACCAGCTTTTTGTACTGGGCGATAGCTGCTGGGTAATTTTTCGAGTTAGCAGCTGCTAAACCAGTGTAGAATATCGCAGTGGTGTCTTCGGGATAAACAGTGCGGTAAGCATCGAAAGATTTATAAGCATCTTCGAATTTCTGACCTTGAAACTCTTTTACACCTTTATTCAACTGGTAGTACGCTAAATATTGGTTCGCGGCGTCGGTCAGTTTCTTGTACTCCCCTTTTGTGTCGGTCTCCTTTGCTTTTTTTACAGCTTCAGCAGCAGTGTTGAATAGCGGTGTTGAGGTCGCGGCCACGGTATCGCTGTAAGCTAACACACCGTAAATAGCGCCTTTTAAGGCGTAAGTTTGCGGAAGATTTGCTGTCTTTTCGTTAGCTGATGCTTTATCGATAGACGTTTTAGCAGTTGTCAAACTGGTAGCGGCCATGTTAGCCGTGCTCTTATTTTGACGCAAGGTCTCGTATTTATCGTACTCTGACTGCGCCGTTGATAATTCTGATTTTTGGGCGAAAGCTGTTGCCGAGAAAAGGCAAATGGCGCCCGCCATTAAAAACTTATTTTTCATATGAGGACTTAGTTTGTTAACTGTTGCAATTTATTATTTATGTAATTCAATTGATCATCATTGCCATTCTTGGCATATATCAGTTGTAACAACTTTAAAGTATCAACGTTCTTCGGCGACATTTCATATGCCTTTTGCAACCAAAGAGCTGCACGTGCACGTTCTTTTTCAGCGTCTTCAGGTTTTTTTAGCCCGGCACTACGCTTTAAGTAGATCAATCCGAGGTTAAATACCGGATCATAAGCGGCATTGTTGAGGTCTATGGCACGCAGATACAATGACTCGGCGCGGTCATACTGACCTAAATGATCGTAGCAGTTAGCTGCGGTAAATATTACCTCGGCATCGCTACTATAACTATCCAGCAGATCTTTTAATAACGGCTCTAAAGCCCGGTAATTGCGCTGATCGTTGTAAATGTTGGCTTCGTTCAATAACAGTGACCGGTCGTTAGGTAAAAGTTTTCTACCCCTTTTCAGCGTCTCGATAGCTTTAGTGGTGTCTCCCAGCGTCTTGTAAATGTTGGTGGCAGCAATTACGTATTCCAGCTTTACGCTGTCTGATTGGATCAGCTCATCATAGAACTTTACAGCTTCGTTCAACCTACCTGCGCGTGTATTGGCGTATGCGATGTAGGCGTTGATCTGCGGGAAATCAGGTGCGTAACTTTTGGCGCTGACGAATGAATTGACCGCATTGTTCAGGTCCAGGTCCCTGATCTGTTGGAAACCATTACGAATGAACACATTGGCCAGGCAGCGCTTGGCGAAGTTCAGCTCGTTCTGGTATTTGTAGATCCTCTTGTTCTCGGCCAGTCTGTCTACCAGTGCTACCGTTTTCGGAAAAAGGTCGGCCGGTTGATTGAGTTGGTTCGTCGAATCCAAATAGGCGATGCTCGAGTAAACGATCGCTTTGTAAAGGTTCTTGCTTAGGTTAGATGAATCCGACTTAGTCTTGATCAAACTATCTACCGATTTTTTGGCGTTGCTTAAATACTTAAGCTCACCTTTTTGGCGGTAATAAGCAAGGTTGTTCACCACGACCTTCAACGCTTCTGACTGAGCAAAAGCCACCGGTGCGGTGAACAACACAAATAGGGTCAGTATAACGATCTTTCGACCTGATATCATGCTTTATTCGTTTTCTGTATCTTCCGGAGCGTCAGCACTTGGGCTGTCGGTATCTTCGGTACCTACATCGCTCGCGTTGGTGTTCAATGTGTTATCGATCGCTTGTTCAAGCTCTTCTTCCTCACTGTGCTCGATCTTGGCTACTGAAGCGATCTCGTCGTTACCTTTCAAGGTGATCAGTTTAACACCTTGAGTAGCACGACCCATGGTACGTAACTCATTCATCGCGATACGAATGATCACACCTGAACGGTTGATGATCATCAGATCGTCAGTATCTGTAACATCTTTAATGGCAACAAGTTTGCCTGTTTTCTCGGTTATGCTGATGGTCTTAACACCTTTACCGCCACGGTTAGTAACGCGGTAATCCTCGATATCGGTGCGTTTGCCGTAACCTTTCTCAGATACCACGAGTACAGTGGTCTCGGCATCGTTGATGGCGATCATACCTACTACCTCATCTTTGTCATCCTCCAAAGTGATACCACGAACACCGGTAGCGGTACGACCCATTGGGCGCACGGTAGACTCGTTGAAACGGATCGCACGTCCTGATCTTAGCGCCATAACGATCTCGCTGGTCCCGGTGGTGAGGGTAGCTTCAAGCAATGTATCACCATCATTGATGTTAATGGCATTGATACCGTTAGAACGCGGACGAGAGTACGCCTCGAGCGAGGTCTTTTTGATGGTACCTTTGCTGGTACACATAATGATGAAGTTGTTCTCAAGGTAGTCCTGGTCTTTCAGGTTCTTCACCTTGATGTATGCTTTGATCTTCTCCTCTTTAGGGATATTGATGATATTCTGAATGGCACGGCCTTTAGAGGTACGCGTACCTTCAGGTATTTCGAACACCCGCAGCCAGAAACAACGCCCGGCCTCGGTAAAGAACAACATATAGTTGTGGTTGGATGCCACAAGTAAGTGCTCGATGAAATCCTCATCACGGCTATTGCTACCGATAGCACCCTTGCCTCCCCTGCCCTGACGGCGGTACTCCGTCAACGGTGTGCGTTTGATGTAGCCTTCGTGCGATATGGTGATCACCACTTCCTCATCTTCGATGAAGTCCTCGGTCATCATTTCGGCGCTTGAGTGAACCATTTCGGTCTTACGCTCATCGCCATATTTCTCCTTGATCTCGAGCAGTTCGTCCTTAATGATCTTCATCTGCAATGCAGGATCGGCCAGGATAGACTTCAAGTAATCGATGGTCTTCATTAACTCGGCGTACTCCTCTTTGATCTTATCACGCTCCAGGCCGGTCAAACGACGCAGCGTCATATCCAAGATCGCACGTGCCTGTATCTCGCTCAAGCCGAATTGGCTCATTAACCCGTCGCGTGCTTCTTCGGGAGTTTGTGAGGCGCGGATCAAACGGATCACCTCGTCCAAATGGTCAAGTGCGATCAGTAAGCCTTCCAGGATGTGTGCACGCTTTTCAGCTTCGGCCAGCTCGTAACGGGTACGGCGAACCACTACTTCCTGGCGGTGCTCGATAAAATGGTGGATCAGCTCGCGCAGGTTGAGCAGCATTGGGCGGCCCTTTACCAGCGCGATGTTGTTCACGCTGAAAGAGGTTTGCAGCGAGGTATATTTGTAAAGGTTATTGAGTACGATGTTGGCGTTTCCATCGCGTTTCACCTCGTAAACCACGCGGATACCCTCGCGGCTCGATTCGTCACGAATCGTGGAAATGCCTTCTATCTTTTTCTCATTCACCAGTTCGGCCGTACGCTCGATCATTTGAGCCTTGTTCACCTGGTAAGGTATCTCGGTCACCACGATGCGTTCACGGTCGTTATTAAAGGTCTCAATTTCGGCACGGGCGCGCAATATGATACGGCCACGACCGGTCTCGAAAGCATCCTTAGCGCCTTCATAACCGTATATGATACCGCCGGTAGGGAAATCAGGACCTTTGATGTATTGCATCAGTTCTGAAACCTCGATGTCGCGGTTATCGATCTGTGCTACGGTGGCGTCGATCACTTCGGTAAGGTTGTGAGGCGCCATGTTAGTGGCCATACCTACAGCGATACCCGAAGCACCGTTCACCAATAGGTTAGGTATCTTGGCAGGTAACACGCTTGGTTCTTCCAGCGTATCATCAAAGTTGAGTTGATAGTCGATCGTATCTTTATTGATATCGGCCATCATCTCTTCGGCTATCTTTTGCAAGCGAGCCTCCGTGTAACGCATTGCCGCAGGGCTGTCACCGTCTATCGATCCGTAGTTACCCTGGCCCTCTACCAATGGATAACGCAAGCTCCAATCCTGAGCCATACGTACCATTGTATCATATACCGAGGAGTCACCGTGCGGGTGGTATTTACCCAACACCTCACCTACTATACGTGCCGATTTTTTGTATGGTTTACCACTGCTCAGTCCCAGGTCAAGCATACCGAACAGTACACGGCGGTGAACGGGTTTCAAACCGTCGCGTACATCGGGCAGTGCCCTCGATACGATAACCGACATTGAATAATCAATGTAGGCCGACCGCATCTCTTCATCTATATTTATTGGAATGATCCTGTCCTCGTTCTGTGAATTATCTTCAGCCATTTGGAATTTTTAGTAAGAAAGATCTGCTCTAAACTTTAGGTAAAAGTAAATTATTTGACCTGCGAAGATATAAGATCTGAAGCTAATACCGTAAAGTTATACCCCTTATGTGAGTAACTTTTTCGGCTTTGATCGCCCTGTTTAGCTCATTGATCAGCTTACTTGCCAACATCTGCTCGAGCCATCGATCAATATGTTAGGTAGGTGTTATTTGAGCTTGGTCCAGTACTCTTCTACCTCCATGCCGGTCGGCAACTTAGCTTTGAGCGTGAGCGTATCGTTCTTCACCTGGTAATGGTAATGCACGCCAACATTGGTCAGTTTGGATGGCTGAGTACTAAAGGTCTCGGTCTCGATGCATGTGTCGCCTTTAAGCTCATAGTTGCCGGCCTGAAACTTTTGTGGTTCGACGTTAGCCTCGATCATGTTCGCTTCAAAGGCTTTGGAGGTGTATGTACGTTCAAGTTGATAGCCTTCGGTACTTCCCTCCTTTTTTCCGTCGTAAATGCCGCCGGCATATTTCCATTTGCCTTTCAGTGTGGCATGATCACCGCATGAAGCCAGGCTTAGGGCAGCGATCGTGATCATCAGGACCTTGTTGTATCTCATAGGGAATGTGTTATATCCAGTTTATGTTCTTTTTGAGCAGGCTAAGCGTCTTTTCTTCTTGGCTGCCTTGCTCAGGCACGTAGTTGTACAACCATTTGGCTGTAGGTGGCAAACTCATGAGTATCGATTCGATACGGCCGTTGGTCTCCAGACCGAATTTGGTACCGGCGTCATATACCAGATTGAACTCTGTATAGCGGCTACGGCGTTGGTATTGCCATTGCTGCTCAGCTTCGGTAAATGAGCGATTGCGGTTGCGGTTCACCAGTTCGGTGTACATGGGCGCGAAGGTACGGCCTACCGCTTGGGAGAACTCAAATATATTCTCCCAGCTGATGTCATCCGTAGCGGTGAGCCGGTCATAAAATATGCCGCCTACACCACGCGTTTCGTCACGGTGTTTGATGAAGAAATAGTCATCGGCCCAGGTCTTGAAGCGAGGATAAAAGCCTGCGTTGAATTGGTCGCAAACGCTTTTTAAGGTTCCGTGAAAAAAGCGGGCATCATCTTCGATCACATAATGCGGGGTCAAGTCGATACCCCCGCCGAACCAGCGTAACGGTTCCCCCCCTTCAATGGATGACGGCATTTCGAAGTAACGGATGTTCATGTGAATGATCGGTACCCAAGGGTGGTTCGGGTGAATAACGATGGAAACTCCGGTAGCAAAAAAGTCGTCGTGGTCTACCTTTAAGGCTCTCTTAACACTGTCAGGTAGTTTACCTTCCACAGCCGAAAAGTTCACTCCACCTTTTTCCAGGATGTTTCCGTTCTGTATCACGCGTGTGCGGCCGCCGCCACCGCCGTCGCGGCTCCAAAGCTCCTCTTCAAATCGGGCGCTGCCATCCAGCTGTTCAAGGCTTTGGCATATCTCGTCCTGTATGGTCTTATAGTCGTTGGCTATGGTCTCTTTGCTGATCATCGTGGCAAAGTTGCAAAAAATGTATCTAACAACTAACCTTGCGTATCAATTCAGGACCCTGCTGCTTGTAAAGCATCAGGGTCTTGGTCATACTCGATGTAATTGAGGTCTTTGCCAAAGCTCTCTTTCAGTTGACTGAGGGCTATCAAGGCAATGATGGTCACCAGCCCCATCATTACATACGCGCTAATGATGATGCTATTGGTGTAACCTTGTTGTTTGAAATAGTGAACGAAGAATTCATAGCCTAATGTGATCGGGATCAATGCGCCCCGTACAAAGTTGGGTACCGTAGTTGTCACTGTAGCCCTGATATTGGTGCCGAATTGCTCCGAAGCGATGGTGCAGAACGTAGCCCAATAACCGATGAAGACCCCGATAAACAAGCAAGTACCGATGAATTGTGACCGTGTGATACCATGCTGATTGAGGTAGTACACCACACTGATGACAGACATGATCTGAAACACCAGCATCGTAAGTTTGCGCGAACGGGTCAACTGAGCGAAAAGGCCAGCCAGCATGTCCCCTATGGAAAGGCCAATGTACGTATACATGATACCCGTACCAGCACTCAAAGGCTCAGCAGAGCCCAGTTCCTTACCGATCTCGGGCGATTGGGTGATCAGTATACCCACTACGAACCACAATGGCATACCAATAAGGATGCAGCACAAGTATTTGATAAAGCGTTTACGATCAGTGAATAGCATCCAAAAGTTACCTTTCGATACACCACTTTGCTCGGCGTGCTTGAACATGCCTGATTCGAACGTGCCAACGCGCAACAGCAACAATAGCACACCCAAACCACCACCAATGAAGTAAGCATTTTGCCAGCCAAATTTGGCTACAGTGGCAGCTGCCGCAGCACCGAACAAACCGATCACGGCTACAAGTGCTGTACCGTAACCGCGTTTTTCTTTGCTCATGGTCTCGCTTACCAGTGTGATGCCGGCACCTAATTCGCCCGCCAGACCTATACCGGCGATGAATCTAACTATAGCATAGAAAGTATAAGTGGTGGCAAAGCCATTGGCAAAGTTAGCCAGTGAATACAAGAGTATGGAACCGAACAGCACTTTGATACGGCCGTACTTATCACCAATGACGCCCCACAAAATGCCGCCCAATAGCAGGCCGAACATTTGCATATTGATGATGAACTCGCCTTTGGTACGCATTTCGGCATCAGTGACGCCAATGTCGTGCAGGCTTTGTACCCGAACTATGGAGAAGATCAGCAGGTCATAAATGTCAACGAAGTAACCAAGGGCGGCCACAATGACCAAAAAGACAACGTTCTTAGTGCTTTTAGTAATAGCGATATCAGACATGGATTTATCAATGGGATCAGTAAAGCGTTGATCCGCGGCTTCTAATATAATGATAACCCACAAAAAAACCCCTTAAAAGGGGTTCTGTATCTAAGTTTATATATTGGTGCTTACGGTCGTTACACTTTTTTAACGCGTACTGCCTGAAGCCCTTTGCGGCCCTCTTCAACTTCGTACTCTACGGTGTCGTTATCTTTAATGGCATTTACGCCGCCTTCAACATCTTTAAAGTGTACAAAAAGATCTTTGCCCTCGTCAGTAATGATAAAGCCAAAGCCTTTTTGAGTGTTGAACCATTTTACTTTTCCAGTCTTCATAATTTAAGTTTATAAGTTTATTGGTAGTTAATAATAAGGCCGAACTGAAGTTATAAAATGGTGTGATCCAGCAAAATAAATTAGTTGTGCAGCGAATTATTTACTCAAATATATAAATTTTGGATCATCCAATAATAATTTAATTTTTTTAGCTTGTTAAGTTAACCTTTTGTACTTGTGGTATTTAACTAAAGCATCAAATGTATGGATTCGAGTATATGATATCATATAGTGTATCCCATCGTCAGGGTTACGTACACCACACCTCATTATATCCAAATACTTTCAACATTAAGCGGTGTCTGTTGTTGCATAAGGGAAATTCATAGCACCATCCCCGACCAACAACTGATCACCTGATGAAGCATACGTATAATACCGGAATTATAGGAAACTGCGCCTTCCTGGCACACATTAATAAGAATACGAACGTTGATTGGCTTTGCTGGCCACGTTTTGATAGCACATTCGTTTTCGGCGGATTGCTGGATAAAAAGAAAGGCGGCGAGTTCTCGATCCTTCCAGATGGGGAATACACTTCTAATCAATATTACCTCGAGAATACCAACGTACTGATCACCGAGATCACGGTCGCTGCGGGCGGCAAGTACCGCATCACCGACTTTGCGCCGCGCTTTCAGGAACACGCGCGTTATTACAAGCCGCTCATGCTGATCCGTAAGATCGAGGTGTTAGAAGGCTCGCCACGAGTGCGGGTCAAATGCCGTCCAGTGACCGATTACGGTAAAAAAGAATTGACCGTTAACCGCGGAAGCAATCACATTCAATACCTGGGTGGCGAGGAACGCATCAGGCTGACCACCAACATACCGATCAGCTACATATTTGATGATCACGCCTTTATTCTTAACGACTGTAAGTATTTAGTGCTTACCTATGGCGAGCCGTTGGAAGCTCCATTGATAAGCACTGCTGAACGCTTTTTGAGAGAGACGGTACAATACTGGCGCCGTTGGATCAAGCACTCATCCATTGCCGGTTTCTACCAGCCTTATGTGATCCGCTCGGCCCTGGCTTTGAAGATACACCAGTACGAAGATACTGGTGCGATCATTGCCGCCAGTACCACCAGCCTGCCTGAGCACCCGGGTAGCGGGCGTACGTGGGATTACCGTTACTGCTGGCTGCGCGACACATTCTATGTGATCAGCTCGCTCAATCACATCGGGCATTTTGAGGAAATGGAGAAGTACTTTAATTACGTGACCGACATTTCTTTTTCTGAGAATTTTCGCTATCAGCCACTGTACGGCATAGCCGGCGAGCACGACCTGGAAGAGTATACCGTTGACCTGGAAGGTTATGAAGGCAACCAGCCGGTGCGGATCGGCAACCAGGCATCAGAGCACATTCAAAACGATATTTACGGACAAGTATTAGTGTCGGTACTGCCTTTGTATACCGATCATCGTTTTATCATTGACGAGCGTAAGGATTCGGCCAAATGGGTGGACTATCTATTAAGCAAGATCGAGCGTACCATTGATGAAAAGGACGCGGGTATATGGGAATTCCGTAATATGGCCAACATTCATTGCTATAGTAACCTGTTCCAATGGGCCGGTGCATCGGCTGCCGAAAAGATGGCACGTACGATCAACAACGAGGAGCTGATCAACCGTGCTATCGCCATGAAAGAACGTGCCGCTGCTCACATCGAAAGTTGTTATGACCCTGAACGTAAAGTATATACTAATGCTGCTGGTAGTAAACATTTAGATGCCAGTACGCTACAGTTGATCATGATGAACTATCTTGATCCGACGTCTGATCGTGCCAAAGATCACTTGAAAGCATTGGAAGCTGAGTTAAGGACCGAGCACGGCCTCTTCTACCGCTACCTGCACGCCGATGATTTTGGTAAGCCAAAGACCACATTTCTGATCTGTGCGTTTTGGTATGTAGAAGCATTGGCCTGTGTTGGCCGTGTGGACGATGCCATTCGCGAGTTCGAGAACATCATCAAATACAGTAATCACCTATTGCTGTTCAGCGAGGATGTGGCTCATGAGGATGGCAGCCAATGGGGTAACTTCCCGCAGGCATACAGCCACGTAGGTTTGATGAACGCGGCATACCGCATAGCCATGAAATTGGACAGACCTATATTCTTGTAAAATAAAACACAGCTAAACAAGAAGGGCTGCCTCTTTATGAGGCAGCCCTTCTTGTTTTTATTGAACGATCAATGGTTACTTAACAAATGCCTTGGTGACGGCAAAAGCAGCCATCGCACCCATTAGTCCTACCACCGCTTTAAATTTATTGGTAGTGCGGAACGGTGGCACATAATAAGTACCGCTTTCGTCGGCCAGTGCCGCCTCTTCTACATAACGACCGCCTTTTGGTATGGCCATCTGCTCAAAATTCTCCGCTAAGCGGCGTAGTTCCAATTGCAATTCCCTTCCTCGCATCACCGGTCCATGACCGGTAGCCGCTATACGGGGCTCCAGGTAAGATAGCACTTTAACGGACGCTTCAGCAGCTACCCAATCGGTGGTGAAGTACCGGGGTGGGGACGATATCTTTTTGATGTTCCCTAATAAATGTACGGCCGACTCGGCCTTAGTGGTAACGAACGCATCCCCTGCGATGAGCGTTGTATTTAGTGGAAGGAACAGCGAGATGTGACCCGGTGAATGACCAGGTGTATGGATCACGCGCCACTCTGGAAGTTCAGGTATACCGTTCTCGATATCAATGATGCGAATGTTATTACTGATATCAAGTGGATCACGGCGGAACAATAGCGACATCAACGACATCAGTCCTTCGCCTACTGTAGGATCTGGCGGTGGATATGATGACATGCCGGTGAGGTAAGGGACCTCAAGTTCATGTGCATATACCGGAACGTCCCAGTGCTTCAATAGCTCTTCCAAAGCGCCGGTATGATCAGAGTGTGCGTGGGTCAGTATGATTGCCGATGGTTTAGCGCCTACGCCGAACAAGCTTTCGGCCATGTCAATGATCCGTTGAGATGAGCCCTGTATGCCAGCGTCTACCAATACCCAACCTTTAGGAAATCCCCGGCGGTTGGCGATCATGTAAACATTTACAAATAATATACGCATTCCCCAAACGCCTTGCGCTACCTGGAAATAAGAGTGTTTTTTTTCGAATAGCATCGATCAGTTTATAATGTTGGGATAACAGGCCCTGTAATTAATAGTTTCAAAATATAACTTAAAGTGTACCACTATATTGTATAACAGTGACATATCACGTTAAACCTAAACCTCTTTGATATCAACTTTATGGTGTAACAAACAATTAGCGTTCAAACACATTCATTAGTTATAACATTAGTGCAACCGATATATATTTAAGAAGATGGAACAACAATTTGACGCCGTACTAACCGGATCTGACACGCCTGTGGAGGGTGTGGCCACTGCCCTTGACCTTGCGGGATACAGTAGTGCATATGAATTTAAAGCCATTGACGAGACCATTCATTTAGTGATCGGCCGTAACCCTCAAGGCAAATGGGAACGTGTTGCCGGCACCGAACCTTATTTTGCTGGATGGGTAGATGAACTTGCCGAACAGGCCGGTAATACCACACCAATGGTATAACGATGGAAAACAGAAAGATAGGTAGATCGGACCTCAGTATAGCGCCGCTGGTATTTGGTGGCAACGTGTTCGGGTGGACCATTGACGAGCGCACCTCGTTCACCTTGCTCGATGCCTTTGTTGACCATGGCTTGAACTGCATCGATACTGCTGATGTTTACTCACGCTGGGCACCGGGCAACCAGGGCGGCGAATCAGAGACCATTATTGGCAACTGGCTCAAAAAGTCCGGCAAGCGTAACGATGTCATCATTGCGACCAAGGTCGGTAGTTCGATGACGGCTAATGACAGCAAGAAGAACCTGTCAAAGGCATACATCTTGAAAGGTGTTGAAGATTCATTGCGTAGATTACAGACCGACCATATCGACCTGTATCAATCGCATTACGATGATAAGGATACCGCCGTGCAGGAAATGCTGGAGGCGTATAATCAGCTGATCAAAGATGGAAAGGTGCGTTACATCGGCGCTTCGAATTTTTCGCCAGAGCGTTTGAAAGAATCATTAGAGACCGGTGAACGATCAGGTCTTCCCTCCTATGTAAGCTTACAGCCGGAATACAATCTCTATGACCGTGAAGGCTATGAAGAGGAGCTGGAAGCGTTATGCAAAAAATACGGCCTTGGCGTGATCACTTACTATTCTTTGGCCAGCGGCTTTTTAAGCGGGAAATACCGAAGCGAAAACGACCTCAACAAAAGTAAACGCGGTCAGGGTATTAAGAAATATCTGAACGATCGTGGCCAGCGCATCCTTATGGCTCTGGATGATTCGTCGAAAGAGCACAATGCATCTCCGGCAGCCATTTCATTGGCTTGGGTAATGGCAAGGCCAACCGTGACCGCTCCTATCGCCAGCGCGACGAGTGTTGAGCAGCTAAAGGAGTTGGCAAGGTCGGTCGAGATAAAGCTGTCTGCGGAAGATGTAGCTAAACTTGACGAAGCCAGCGCATACTGAGCATGCAAGGTGAAAAATAAAAGGGCTGCCCTGACAAAGGCAGCCCTTTTTGATATATGATGGAGTTATGATGCTCAGAAAGACACACGCTGAACATTAGCCATTTGCATGCGGCCATCACGCGGACCATTTCGGTACTGGTCGTTGTTGTTGCGTTGGTCATTGCCACGGCCCTGAGGATAATTACTGTTCGATCTTCCACCGCCGTTACGGTCGCCCCATTGGTTGCCGCCACCGTTCTGTTGTGGTTGGCCACCCTGCCAGTTGCCGCCTTGTTGCCTGTCGTAACCACCGCGGCGCCCTTCATAAGGGGATACACGGTTATCGTTAAAGCGTCCGTTGTCTCGGCTCCATGTATTGTTGCTGTCGTAAGGTGAGTCCGATGGGCGGCGATCGTAGCCTCTGTTGTTATCCCTGCGATCGTTATAGCGGTCCCGATATGCGTAGGTGCGGTCATCGTTCCAGTTGCCACCCCAATTACCGCCAAAACGGTTGCGGTACACCGAGTGTTGCTCAAATGGCCTCACTGCCCTTACCTGGTAGCGACGTGCCGAACGCCAGTCATAATCATGATAACGGCCCGGCAGGTAAGCGGCGCTTACCCAGCGGCGTCCGCCGTCCATGTAGTAGTAGCAATGTTCGGGCACTGAATAGTATGCCTCTACCTCTGGCAGGTAATAATAATCATCATATACAGCGACCGGCTGCGGCGGAGGCAAACAGCGGGTCACTACCGGAGTACCGATCCTGAAGTTGATGCTGATCTGTGCCTTTGCAGTGGTACCAATAAAAGTACCTGCAGCTATTATAATGGGTAAAATGAACTTTTTCATATCGTTGTTATTTGTTGATATGACATGCGCAGGGTCGCAAGGTTTATTCGGCCATGTGATCATTCATCACAGAACAAAAACATGCACGTTGTAACAACATTATTAGGCAACGGAAGAGCAATTAAGCGGCTAATGATCTACATTTGAGGGAACAACCAATTTACCAATGGAACGAAAGATCGTACTCTCTTCATTCTTGCCTGTGCTGGCAGTTGCCGGCCTTTTATGGTTCAATTCGGGCCATAACGATACTGTTAACGTAACTCCCGATGCTGATAACGCCGGGCTGAAGTTGCCGCAGGGTTTCGGCGCTTTGCGGGCAGCTGAAAATGTTGGTCGCGCCAGGCATATAGCCGTTACCCCTGAAGGCGACGTTTACGCTAAGTTGAACCGCCCTAAAGATGGCGGCGGTATCGTATGGCTGCACGATGCCAATAACGACGGTAAGCTAGAGGACGTAAAAAGCTTTGGCAATTACGGTGGTACCGGTATGTATATTAAGAACGGTTACCTTTACGCATCATCAGACGAGGAAGTGTTCCGTTACAAGCTGGACCAAAAACACCAGGTGGTTGACCCATCATCGCCCGAAAAGATAATCACTGGATTGATCAACCGTCGTCAGCACGAATCTAAATCAGTAGTGCTCGACAATAACGGCAACATTTATGTCAACGTAGGCGCTTACTCTAACTCTTGCCAGGAGAAAGACCGCACCCCCGGTTCGATGGGTCGCAAAGGCTGCCCTATCCTTGACTCCGCAGGTGGTATATGGCAATTTAAGGCCGATAAGCCTAACCAGACCTACAAAGATGGCGTGCGTTATGCCACCGGTTTGCGTAACGTAGTTGGGCTTGACTGGAACCAGCAAAATGACCAACTGTATGTGATGCAGCATGGCCGTGACCAACTGCACGACCTGTTCCCAAAATACTATACCGTTCAGGAATCATCCATTTACCCTGCCGAATGTATGTATGCTTTAAAGAAAGGTGACAATGCCGGCTGGCCGTACATTTACTACAACCAGGATCTGCACAAAAAAATGCTTGCACCTGAGTATGGTGGCGACGGCAAAAAGGAAGGCCCATCGGGTATCATTGACCCTGCCGCAGCGTTCCCTGGTCACCTGGCTCCTAATGGATTATTGTTCTATACTGGCGACCAGTTCCCGGCCCGTTACAAGAATGGTGCGTTCATCGCTTTCCACGGCTCTTGGAATCGTGCCCCTGAACCACAGGCAGGTTTCTTTGTGGTGTTCCAGCCGTTCAAAGATGGTAAGCCATTTGGCAAGTACGAGATATTTGCTGATAACTTTGCCGGCTCACCTGAAAAGACCGCCAGCGGCCGTGTGGACCACAAGCCTTGTGGACTTGCACAAGGTCCTGACGGTTCGTTATATGTGAGCGACGACCTGAAAGGAACTATTTACCGTATCATTTACAACAAAAAATAAAATGAAGCCTGTTTATTTATTCCTGCTAATGGCAGCAGGTTCCATCGGCACCGTTCAAGCTCAAAACGGCGTCAAGAAAAAGGTTGCACCTGCAACTTCAGGCGCCGGTTCGGCCGTTGCTGGCAAAGCAGTGTACACAAAGTATTGCCTGAGCTGCCACATGGCCGATGGTGGTGGCGTACAGAACTTGAACCCACCGCTGATCAAAACCAGCTATGTGCTGGGCGATAAGAATAAGCTGGCTAAGATCGTGCTGAACGGCTTTAGCGAACGTGTGGAGATCGAAGGCGAGATGTACAACAATACGATGCCGTCTTTCAATTACTTGAACGATAAACAAATAGCCGATGTGCTGACCTATGTACGTAACGACTTTGGCAATAAGGCCAGCGCAGTAGTCGTGGCCGAAGTGACCAAAGCCCGTAAAGAAAAATAGTCTTTCGGCTCATTCCAACAAAAAGGCGTTCTGCATAGCAGGACGCCTTTTTGTTTAAAGGGGATCGGTATCAGATCGTTTTTGGGGTGAATACTTTCACCATACCGTCATCTTCGCTGCTCACGATCAACAAGCTCTTTTTGGTAGGGCTCTTGGCAGCAGGTACAAATAATACACCTTCAGGGGCATCACCGCATTTTACCAATTGTAAAAATACCGGCTTGGTGGGTACGGTAATATCATACATGGCCACGGCATCAATGCGCTCCATGCCTACAAAAGCTACCATTTTGTTGCCTACTTTGCCAACGGTCAGGCCTTCCGGCTCTATCGATTTATCATCGCTGCGGTTGTCGTCATAAACATTGGCAGCAACTGCCTTAACATCCAGTTCGTTCTTGCTGTCGAATACCTGTGTGCCGTCGTTGCCATTCCAAACGCTGAATGAACGGGCGCCAAATGAATAAATAACGTCAAGGTCGCCATCACCATCGGTGTCGCCTAAGGTAGTGGTAATGTTCAGGCGGCCTAACTGTGCATCTTTTTGAAGGTCCTTCGCGTTAGGGAATGCCGTTGCATCAAGCTTGATATCCTTAACGCGCTTAGCTTCCACAAAGTTAGTATACTCACGAGCATCACCTTCATTAGCAGTAAAAAGGTATGGCACGCCACCAGATGTAAAAACCGCGATCGCATCAGGCATATAAATGCCTTTTACAGGCCATTTTGCAAAGGTTCCTACCTTATCGTCCTTGTCGCTTGGGTCGATCTCGTTGCCATCAGTATTATAGTCTTTAAAGCCTAACGGGAATATGCCAGTGATCGCTTTGTTCACCAGGTCTACCTTAGCAATGCCATTGTTTTCCTGTAAGGTCACCCATGCGGTCTTCGAGTCTTCAGAAACGGCCACATATTCGGGTTCGATGTCCTTCGCAAAGTCATTAGATGGGCCGAAGATCCTGAACCCTTTGGAAGCCAAAGCGGCGCGCTGACCTGCAAAACCTGAAAGATCAAGGGTAGAAACGCTGTAGTTATCGGCAACTGAGATCACCGATACAGAGCCTACAGGGTCATTGCTGTAATCGGTGCTTGGTTCGCCCTCGTTAGCGGTGATGATGAATTTGCCGTCGGGCGAGAAGGTCACCATATCGGGCAGTGCACCTACGGTCACCACTTTTAGCTCATTGTAATTGCTGGTGTTGAACACGGCTACTTTACCATTGGCTTGTTTGTTGGTTGACTCGATAGCGGCTGCCACCTTGCCTTCAGAAACAGATACGCTGTTGACCGAACCGCCGTAGGTAGCCATCGGGATAGAATGAATGACCTTCATTTTAGTAGGGTCACTCATGTCCAGCACGTCGATCTTGTTCACCGAGCTGTTGTTCACCACGAACAGGCGGTTGGTCGTTGGGTCAAAGGCTGATATCTCGGCCGCGCCGGCATCGCCAATGTCGATCGAACCTATCTCAGCAAAAGTAGCCGGGTCTTCATTAACGAAGAACTCCGGCTCAGTGATCTGATCATTGTCTTTTTTACAACTTGCCAAACCTATGGCTAATGCTAATAAGAGTAAGTAACGCTTCATAAATGTGTTTTTGTTGAAGCATCAAAACTATTAGCCCAAGGTTAAGCGTGTGGTAATGGGTAATAAACTTTGTGTTAAGCTGAAGTACTTACTTAACAGTTCGGGCATTTTATGACTTAGCTGGCCATGCCCAACCTGTCCATGCCTGATACCATGGAGCGATTTTCCAGCATTGGGGCGGTCACTTTGATCTCTTCGATCAGGTAATAGGTCTTTAGCTCACGCTCGTTCACTATCACACTGAAATCGTCGAACTTGATCCCGTCCTCATACGGATATATAGTATAGCCTCTTTTATCGGCATCGTAATGGCCTAACTCAAAAACTTCTTCGTGTTTAATGCCTTTGATCTTAGCGCCTTGCACTAGTTGGTAAGCATCTTTTATAGGAGCAAATTTGTTATTGTTGTTCATAGGTATCACCACCTATACAACTACTTTGCCAATACCAGCAGTTAATTAACTGAACCAGGCAAATAGGTCCACTTGCGTTAAATTTAATTTACTTTCAGTAGATAAGTCGCGAATAATGTCTCCATCATCCATCTGAATGAGCCTGTTGCCATATTGATGTGCATCTTTTAGGTTATGAGTGATCAATATTGCGGTCAGTTTAAGCTCTTTAATTAGTTTATCGGCGGTTGACATGACCAAGGCGGCCGATCGCGGGTCGAGTGCGGCGGTAGGTTCATCAAGCAGTAGGATCTTGCACTCATCCATCACGCTCATTAATAAGGTCAATGCCTGGCGTTGCCCACCTGACAGTGTCCCCATTGCCTGGCCCAATTTATCTTGCAATCCCATATTCAGTATGGAGACCTTGTCCTGTACTTGCTTTTTGAACGCATCGCTGGTGCCTATGCGTAAGCCTTTGCTTTTTGTACGCAAAGCAGCTAACCTAAAATTATCTAATATACTCAGGTCGGGTGCGGTACCGCTCAATGGGTTTTGAAATACGCGCGCGATCCAACGGCTGCGTTCATGGTCAGGCATGCGTGTCACCTCGGTATCATCAAAGTGTATACGACCACTTGTAGGCAGTAAGCTGCCAGCCGTAAGGTTAAGCAGTGTGCTTTTGCCTGACCCATTCGACCCCACGATCACCAAATGGTCGCCATTGTCCACTGTGAGATCAAGCGGCTTAACGGCCTGCACCTCGTTGGCCTTACCTTTATTAAAGGTCTTACTTACTTGTTCAAACCTGATCATGGCGGTCAAATGCTAAGCGTGGTATGCCCACGATCAATAATACTAATATAGCGGTAACAGCTTTGAGCAGGTTAGGGTTTACACCGAGGTCGAGCGTAACGGCCAATACGATCTGGAAAATGATAGCGCCTGCCAATATCAGCACCAGGCTAAGCATAATGGAGGTGACCCGTAACCAGTTGATAAGCGTTTCGCCAATGATCACCGAACCTAAGCCGATGATCACGATACCGATACCCATATTCACATCAGCAAACCCCTGCTGCTGCGTGATCAGGAAGCCACTCAAAGCCGTTAGTGCATTGGCAATAGCCAAACCAATGATCTTCATCCGGTCGGTATTCACACCCAGGGCACGGATCATGGTCTCGCTGTTACCAGTAGCACGCATGGCCAGGCCAAAGTCGGTCTTTAATGATCGGCCGACCGTGATAATGACCACCGCACTAATGATGACAATGACGATCAATGAGTTGATGGTCGGCTCATTGGTCAAACGTATCAAGTCGAAAACAGAAGAAGTACCGATCAGCGGAAGGTTAGACCGGCCGGCAATGGTGAGGTTGACCGAATAAAGCGCCGTCATCACCAGGATACCCGCCAACAATGCGTTGATCCTGATCTTGGTATGGATGAACGCCGTAAACGCCCCAGCTATGGCCCCGGCGATTAACACGATCAGGGCGGTGACATACAATGGGAACGCATGGATCAGCAAAACACCGGTGATCACCCCTCCCAAGGCATAGCTGCCATCGGTAGTTATATCGGGGATGTTAAATATCTTCATGGAAAGGTAAATGCCTACCGCCATCCCTGAAAAGCACAAACCCTGTAATAACGCTGCGAGATACAGATCCATATCTTATTTGACGGCCTCGAAACCTGCAGGAACGTTGATGTTGTACTTTTTGGCAACTGCCGCGTTATAAACACGCTTGCGCACCTTGACCATCTCTGGCTTGAGTCCAAACACTTTGTGCGTTCTTAGATACTGAGCTGCCTGGAGGCCCGATTGGTAACCCCACTGATAAATGTCGGCACCGAAGGCTGCCACCGCCCCGCGCTGTACCAGACCAGCCTCGCTAGTGAAGATGGGAACGTGTCTCTCTTCGCAAGCCTTCAAAATGGTCTCGAAGGCGGAGAATACGGTATTATCAGGATTGGCAAAGAACGCATCGATGTTCTTGCCCAATAGCGAGCGAGTGACCAATTGCGCATCAGCTGATGAATTGAGCGGTAACGCGATCAAAGATATGTTCAGCTTACCAGCAAGTTCCTTGATGCGCTGCATGGCATCAGCCGATTGTGGCTCCGATTGGTTGTAGATCATACCCACTACCAACTGCTCGTTCTTTTTAGGAAGCAGCTTGGGGATCAGCAAAAATGAGGTATCTATATAGTTCAGGTCTTCCACGGTACCGAACAAATTGGCCGGAGCCTTACCGTTCGCATCGACCAAGTGGGCACGCTCTGGCGTGGGCGATACCATCATGAAAATGGGAATGGTCTTGGTCTTTTGGGAAGCCGTCACCGAGGCCAGCGTAGTGCTGGTAGCCAGAAGATCGACCGGCTCGGAAACGAACTTATTGACGATCTGCGTCAGTGTAGGAATGCTCCCTTGTGCGTTCTGATATTCGATCTCGATATTTCCCTTTTGTTGGCTATACCCATTTTTGGCCAACGCATCCTCAAAACCGGTCTTGGCCTGGGCAATGGTCGCATCCTCAAAGGCATCAACAAAGCCTACCACCGGCGCGCCGTTCTTAGGTTTTTGATGACAACTGATAACGGCGAATAGGAGCAAAATGAAAGGTAGATATTGATAACGCTTCATCCTACTAAAGTAAACATTTGTGACACACGGTATTTGAATGTTGTTAGAAAAAAACCGCTTTTTACTTCTAATTAACTATTTTAGCCCTTAATGATGTCTGCCTCTAAACTGCCTCAAACAGGAACAACGATCTTCACAACGATGTCGGCATTGGCCAACGAGGTCGGTGCTATAAATCTGTCGCAAGGCTTCCCCGATTATGATTGCGACCCCGAATTAGTAGAATTGGTGAACCAGGCCATGAAAGCCGGTCAAAACCAATACGCCCCCATGGCGGGCTGGATGCCGCTAAGAGAACAACTGGCTCAAAAAGTGCAAGATCTATATGGCGCTACCTACGACCCTGACACCGAGATCACTATCACGGCCGGCGGTACTCAAGCCATCTTCACGGCCATTTGTGCGGCTATACATCCAAATGATGAGGTGATCGTTTTTGAACCCGCTTATGACTGTTATGCACCGGCTATCAAGCTAATGGGCGGTACTGTTAAGTCATTGGAACTGGAACCACCCACCTACCGCATCAATTGGGAAATGGTGAAACGGCTGATCACCAACCGAACACGGATGATCATTCTGAACTCGCCCCACAATCCTACGGCTACCATCTTACATCAGGAGGATATAGAAGAGCTAAGCACCATTGTAAGGAACCGTGATATACTGATCCTGAGCGATGAGGTCTATGAACACCTGATATATGATGGCGAGGTGCACCACAGCATGGCCCGATATCCGGAGTTGCAGCAGCGCAGCTTTATCGCGGCCTCCTTTGGTAAGTTATTTCATACCACCGGTTGGAAGGTGGGCTACTGTCTGGCTCCGGCTGCGTTGATGCAGGAGTTCCGGAAGATACATCAGTACCTCGTTTTTAGTGTGAATACCCCTGTGCAGGTGGGCATCGCTAATTATCTAAAAAATGAGGAACATTATCTGACTTTATCGAAATTTTTCCAACAAAAGCGAGATCTTTTCAGATCTGGTCTGGCTAATACCAAGTTCGAGCTGCTTCCATGCAGCGGTTCTTATTTTCAGTCGGTCTCTTATCGGAAATTCAGTGATATGAAGGACACTGACCTGGCTATCCAGATAACCCGCGAGCATGGCGTGGCTTCTATACCGGTCTCCGCCTTTTACAATAAAGCGACCGACCATCATATCCTACGTTTCTGTTTTGCCAAAAAGCAGGAAACGCTTGAGAAAGCGATCGAGAGGTTGATGAAATTATAATTTTTTGGTTACTTGCACTTCCTGTTTCGTTTAACTCGTTCATATGCCGATGCCTATGGAAAATTTAAAGATCACTACTTATCAAGGCTACCTGTTTTGGGAGAACATTGATAAGAACCTGCAAAACATAGGTTTACGCCTGTCATCTATACCGAATACCGACCTTATCGTGTTGCCTGAGATGTTCAATACTGGCTTTAGTATGGATGCTGAGAAGCTTGCTGAACCCATGAACGGTAAGACCATGCAATGGATGCAAACGATAGCCCGCAAGCATGAGTGCGTGGTAACAGGAAGCCTCATTATCAAGGAGAACGACAAGTTCTATAACCGCATGATCTGGATGCGTCCTGACGGAACTTCTCAATATTACGATAAGCGACACCTATTCGCGATGGGAAATGAGGATAAGACCTACACCGCGGGCACCGAAAAGCTTGTGGTGGAATTGAACGGTTGGAAGATCTTATTGGGCATCTGTTATGACCTTCGTTTTCCGGTGTGGCTACGTAACGATATCAATGACCCTTATGATATTCTACTATTGGTGGCCAATTGGCCGGAAAAGCGCTCGCTGCACTGGCGAACGCTGATCCCGGCTCGTGCTATCGAGAATCAATCGTTCGTGATCGCTGTGAATCGTTTTGGTTATGATGGTAATGAGGTACACCACTCTGGCGACTCTATGTGTATTGACCCAAACGGTAAGGTCATTTATTACAAACCTAATGAAGAGGATATCTACACCTTCAGTATCAGTCCTGAAGAATTAGAAAAGACCCGCCGCTATATGCCTTTTTTGAAAGATGCTGACCATTTTCGTCTTGAAAACTGACGCGTTGTATAGCGTACCGTCTATTGTAAAGTAATTTTAAACTGACTATTTTGGCGTTGTAACCAAGTATAACGCCGGTATGTCTATCCACCTGTTCAAAAAGGTCAGTTCTTTCTCTTTATCTATTTTATTATCAGCTTCTTTTATTAGCGCTAACGCGCAAAAGAAGAAAAATCTCACGCCGTTGGTGGATCCATTTATCGGTACGGGTGGCCAT
Organism: Mucilaginibacter daejeonensis; assembly: GCF_020783335.1. Taxonomy (NCBI): domain Bacteria; kingdom Pseudomonadati; phylum Bacteroidota; class Sphingobacteriia; order Sphingobacteriales; family Sphingobacteriaceae; genus Mucilaginibacter; species Mucilaginibacter daejeonensis. The sequence goes on along the minus strand of NZ_CP086068.1, from coordinate 2,281,813 downwards.
GGACATACCTTTCCTGGCGCTACCTTGCCATTTGGAATGGTACAGTTAAGCCCTGATACCCGCTTGGAAGGTTGGGACGGCTGCTCGGGTTATCATTATAGCGATACTACGGTGTACGGCTTTTCACATACCCACCTGAGCGGCACAGGTGTTCCAGACTACTGTGATATACTTTTTATGCCGACCACCGGTGTTCCACGTTTGAATAATTCGGAATACCGCTCAGGATTCAAAAAGGCTAATGAAGAGGCATCGCCCGGCTATTACAAGACCTACCTGGACAAATACCATATTAAGGCAGAACTGACAGCAACCTTGCGTGCTGGACTACACCGATATACGTTCCCCTATACGGATAAGGCGAATATTGTGATCGACCTGAAACATCGAGACAAGGTGCTGGACTCGTGGATAGAGGTGGTCAATGACCATGAGATACGCGGAATGCGACGGTCCTCCTCGTGGGCAAAGGACCAGTACGTATATTTTTACGCCAAATTCTCTAAACCTTTCAGCACCTATAGCATAGCCTCTGACGAAATAGCCCAGCCTGGAAAGCAAAAGCTTGAGGGAAAGAATATCAAGATGTACGTGCAATTCAATGACCCTAATGAAGTGTTGGTTAAGGTAGGCATATCATCAGTAAGTGCTGATGGAGCTTTAAAAAATTTGGATGCTGATCTGAATGACTTTGATTTCAAACAGACCGTTAAGCAAGCTAAAGCAGCCTGGAACACTGAACTGAATAAGATCATAGTGGAAGGCGGCGGACCACAGTCGAACCAACAGCCGGTCAACACCAACAATGGTGGTTACCCATACGCACAACGGTCCCGACCTAGGGCCGCTCCCGCAGTTGACCATGCAAAGAACAAGCAGACCATTTTTTATACTTCGCTGTACCACTGCATGATGGCTCCAAACGTATACAGCGATATTGACGGCCAATACCGTGGACTTGACGGCAAGGTACATAATGCTCAAGGATTCAACTACTACACGGTGTTCTCGCTTTGGGATACCTTTAGGGCCGAACACCCGCTGTTGACACTCATCGACAAAAAGCGGACGCTAGACTTTATCAAAACGTTTCTAGCAATGTATGAGCAGGCTAGCACACTTCCGGTATGGCCATTGGCCTCTAACGAGACCTGGTGCATGATCGGGAATCATGCCATACCAGTGATCGCTGATGCATACAGCAAAGGCATACGCGATTTTGATGCCGGTAAAGTGCTGGAAGCTATGAAAGCCTCAGTCAACCGTGATCAATTTGGACTTACCGCCTATCGCACGAACGGCTTGGTGCTCGGCGATACCGAATCAGAGTCAGTATCAAAAACCCTGGAATATGCCTATGATGATTACTGCATTGCTCAAATGGCCAAAATGATGGGCCGCAATGAGGACCATGATACTTATAGTAAGCGGGCGCAGTATTGGAAGAACGTTTTCAATGAGCAAAATGGGTTCATGCAGGCGCGGGTAAACGGTAGTTGGTATACGCCGTTCTATCCTACTGAGGTCAACAATAATTACACAGAAGGAAATGCCTGGCACTATAGCTTCTTTGTTCCGCAGGATGTAGAAGGACTGATGAACAGCTTAGGTGGCCGCGAAAAGTTCGAGGCTAAGTTGGATGAATTGTTCACCACTACCGATAAGCTGAGTGGCCGTGAACAAGCCGACATTACCGGACTGATCGGTCAATACGCGCATGGCAATGAGCCAAGTCATCACATGGCCTATCTGTACAACTTTACCGCCAACCCCGAGAAAACGCAGATGCGTTTGAACGAAATATTTAGAACTCAATACAGTGCTAAACCGGATGGATTGGCCGGAAATGAAGATTGTGGGCAGATGTCTGCATGGTATGTTATGAGTGCTTTGGGCCTTTACAATATAGCGCCGGGTCAGCAACAATTTATGATCGGCTTGCCGCAATTTGATAAAGCGACTGTAACGCTCGAGAACGGCAAGAAGTTCGTCGTTACCAATTCGGGAGCTTCCGTTGGCTTGAATAACACTTACCTGCAGGGTATGAACCTGGCTAAAAAGCCTTATAATAAGCTATTTATCGACTACAAGGACATTGCAGATGGCGGCGAATTTGATGTGTTCACCGGGCGTTTGCCTAATCAGCTGTTCGTGCAGGACCTGGAACGGCCAACATCAAAGATCAGTGAACAATTGATCGTACCCAACCCGGCGTTTATTACTACTGGTCGGACCTTCAAACAGCAGATCAATGTAGCCATGAACTGTGCAGATCCGCAAGCAAAGATCTATTACACATTGGATGGCAGCATACCCAACGCATCATCTAATGTTTATCTAAGACCGTTGACCTTTACCGGTACGACCACTGTTAGAGCGATAGCGATCAAAGAGGGCAAGACCAGCTTTGTGAACTCAGGAACTTTTACCCTCTTCAATTCCAACTTAAAGATCACGCAACTGAGCAAATACCTGCCTAATTATGCCGCATCGGGTGACGATGCTTTGGTGGATGGCGCAGAAGGCACCGCAAACTGGCGTATGGGCAACTATTGGCAGGGCTTTCAGGGTAAAGATCTTGAAGTGGTTGTAGACATGGGGCAGGTAAAGCCGATCAAACACATCAGCCTGGGTACGCTTCAGGATACCGGTGCCTGGATAGTTTTCCCTAAGCAGGTGGAATATCAGTTATCCGACGATGGCAAGAATTTTAAAACCGTTGCTACTGTGGCCACTAAAGTTGGGATAGAGAGCCTTGCTTCGCAAACACAGACCTTCACAGCTTCTATCAACGGTCGCGCACGTTATATCAAAGTTGTTGCTAAGCAATATGGCCAATTACCAGCATGGCATGAAAGTAAAGGCAACCAGAGCTACATATTCGTTGACGAATTGAAAGTTGATCAATAGTATAGCTTTCGACTTCCAGGTTCATTGCGTGACAATATCGAAGTGGTCGCCCGCACCTGCTCGCTCCAGTTCGACCGGATAAGGTAGATGGAGGTACGGAATGATAGCCGGATCGTAATTAGCTATCGTATTGACATCATACACCATCGTGTTCTCGGCGTTATCGAGATATTCCTGATCCTCAGTGCCGGAGAGGAAACGCCAACCACTATCTATCTCGTTGTCCGGCGTTTCGCGATACATATAATTTACCTTTAAGCCATCAACGGTGATCTTATCAGTAGCCATGCATCCGCCCATGCGAGGAATAAGGTCTTTGATGTCTTCGGCTTTTAAATTAAAATTCTTCGCCATGATCTAAAATTGCAAAAGGCCTCTTGACATACAAGAGGCCTTTTGCTATGAATACCGATGGTGTTATTTGTTCGGCTGCGGCGTTAAACGCAGGTAAGGCTTAACACGAGTATGTCCTTTAGGGAAACGGCTCTCGATCTCTTCGTCCTTAACGGCTGGAGTGATCACCACGTCCTCTCCTTCTTTCCAGTCGGCTGGCGTAGCCACGCTATAGTTGGCGGTCAATTGCAGGGAATCGATCACACGCAGTATCTCCTGAAAATTACGGCCAGTAGATGCAGGGTAGGTAATGATCAGTTTGATGGTCTTGTCGGGCGCGATAATGAATAATGAACGCACGGTAGCGGTCAGTGACGCGTTAGGGTGTATCATATCATACGCTTCGGCTATCTCACGGTTCTCATCGGCAATAATGGGAAAGTTCACTTCCACATCTTGGGTCTCGTTGATATCACTGATCCAGCCATGATGCGATTCTACCGAATCTACGCTTAATGCAGCCACTTTTACGTTACGTTTCTCGAACTCATCTTTCAAAGCGGCTGTGCGGCCAAGCTCCGTGGTACAAACCGGTGTATAATCGGCCGGGTGCGAGAACAATACTCCCCAGCTGTCGCCTAAAAATTCGTAAAAATCTATCTCGCCTTGCGAGGTCTGTGCCTTAAAATTGGGGGCTTTATCGCCTAATCTTAAACTCATGGTCTTTATTGTTTAATAATGATGTAATAGGTTAATATTGGTTATGCTGCTAAGGTTTGATAAATGTTCGACAATATGGTGATCACACTGTCAATTTCGGCAATGGTATTGAATTTACTGAATGAGAAGCGCACGTTGTCTTTATGTGCCGACGTGTTGATGGCCTGCAACACATGTGAAGAAGAACCGGTAGAACAAGCGCTACCGCCTGATACGGAGATGCCCTGCTCGTCCAAACATCGGAGCAGGCTACTATACTCCAATGCAGGCAGTCCAACATTTAATACGGTATACAAGCTCTTATCAGCATGGGCAGAGTTACCATTAAAGCTGACTTCGGGTACCTCATTAAGCAGTCTTTTGATAAAGTGATCTTTCAGCTGCTGTATGTAAGCCTGATGCTCATCTATCTCTGCATAGGCGATCTGTAAGGCAGTAGTAAGCCCTACTATGCCATGTATATTCTCGGTGCCGGCTCTTAGTTTCTTCTCCTGACCTCCCCCATGTATCAATTGTATCAGTGGTGTCCCTTTACGGCAGTATAGAAATCCTACGCCTTTAGGCCCATGAAATTTGTGAGCCGAAGCAGCCAGGAAATGGACCTTAAGTTTTTGCAGGTCGTGGCGGTAGTGCCCTACCGTTTGCACGGTATCTGTATGGAACAGAGCATCGTAACGTTCGCATAGCTGGCCTATATATTCGATATCGTTTAGGTTGCCGATCTCGTTATTGGCATGCATAACTGATACCAAACTCCGGGTGTTACTTGCCAATAGTTGTTCCAGGTGTTGCAGGTCAAGGTTCCCGTGCGCATCATTATCAATAAAGCTTATTTTGATCAAGCCTTTGGTCTGTAAGTCGCGCAGGGTATGCAACACCGCATGATGCTCAAAACGGGTGGTGATCACATGACCGATACCGGCCGCATGCACGGCAGAAAGTATAGCGGTATTATCAGCCTCGGTGCCTCCTGAGGTAAAAATGATCTCTTCGGGCAATGCATTCAATAGACCAGCAATGGTGTTTCGGCATTCCTCAATGGCATGACGCGCGCGCCTACCCTGCTCATGATGCGACGACGGGTTGCCGTAGTGGTCAAGCAGGTACGGGGTCATGGCGTCAAATACTTCTTTATCTAAGGGAGTGGTCGCGGCGTTGTCAAGATAAATTCTCATGGCTTTTGATATTGATGTTAATTGTTTGATCATCTTCATCAACTTATACCAAAAAGAATGCGGGTGTTGCGCAGCGTGATATCACAAGTACGGGTCTACTTGTTGGCTTATCTTTCTCCTTTATGATCAGGAGCAGGAATTAGCACCTTTTACCCAGCATATAGCCGGTATAGGTTGCCAAGACGTCATCGGGCCCTTCCCTCGGTCTTTCTGGATAAGTATAACAAAGAACGTTCGTGAACTGAGACAAATATAGAATAATAATTTATAAAGTCTATAGATTTTGTAGAATTTATTTTAGGTGATCAATCTCACCCTGTCTGACATGATTTCGCGTAAAGAAAAAGTACGGAAAAAACGGGCTATGCTACCTTCTGTTTCTTCTTCCGTATCATGGCCCAGGTGTCTTTAAGAAGCCAGGTGGTCTCGAGCCAGCCGATCTTGTATACATCACGCAGGGTGAACTTTTCATACCGCTGCAGCCAGTTGTAGCTGATCACCATACCAGTGAGCACCGGTAGTATTGTTGCAAAGGCTACGCCGTACACATTGCCAAATATCCATACGCCTAGAAAGTCGCCGATCACGTTGGCAGCCAGCATGAATATAAGCTTCACCGCGTTCACTTGTGGCTGGTTGGTGGCATCCAGGGCCAAAGCCATAAAACGTTCTACCGGGTATAATAAGGCAAAGGTCATGAATACCCGCAATACGTTGGCAGCCTCGGTACTTAGGTATTTTTTATCCACTATCCAGATAGCAATCTCGGCAAAGCATAGCGAGCCCACTACCACTGGCAACAGCAGGAAAGTAAGCAAACCTGAATACTTTTTGAGCAGATATATCACATGGTATTTGTTGTTCTGATTATGAGCAGCAGATAACGGAGGCATAATGGTAGCAGCAAAACTGCGTAGAGGTATCTCCACCAGTTCCATTAAGCGCAGGCCTAGGTTGTATACCGCAACGGCAGCGTCACCCAGCATATACTTAATGATGTACGTATCAGAGTTGCGGAACATGCTGCTTCCTAAGGCTGTCCCTACACTGTACTTTCCAAAATTGAACAACGCATTTACAGTTGGAATGCTTTTCTTAAAAAAGGTATCGATGCGTGACCAGCCAAGCAGAATGGTCATTAAACTGGTAGCACCACCCGCCACAAAGCCACCGTATACCACCGTCATGAGGCTAATGTTATTGGTAAGGATGAGTGTTAGCACAATGGCGATCGACAACCCTGTGCTGACAGACCTGATATACAATAACCTATCAAAACGCGCCTCAGCCTGGGCTACGCAGCTGGCAATGAACGACGGTAAAGTGATGATGAACACCAGACCGAACCAACGGATGAACAGGTCGGTGCCCATGTCAGGTACATGATATGGGATCACCAGATAGACGACGTTCACCAGCACAAATACAAGTGTGATCAATGTGGATAAGAACCACGCAGAACCTGCCACCTCAGCAGCACGTTCTTTAGTTGTTCCGGCGTATGACGTGATAAATGCCGTGGTTATCAATCCAGCCCTAAAGGTATCGATCAAACCAATGGTGGCCTGGAAAAAGAACCATATACCCATCTTATCCATGGGCAAATAGTTGAGCAACACGGCCACCTGTAAAGTATTCAACACAGACATCACCGCATTACCTATCAGGTTAACGATGTGAGGGTTCTTCAACTTTTGCAGGATCGGTTTCAGCTTGGCGAACATGGATCGGGGCTACGTGACGACCACCTATGGGATGGTTATCTTATTTCAGTTTATTTAATTTAATAGTGCTGTTGATCACCTTGCCTTTCAGGTACATGAAACGCATCAGCCTGATCAGCGCTGAGTTGCTTAACTTCCATTTGCTGCGCACCATGGTATTGGGTTCGATACCACCAGCCTCGTGCAGAAAAAGGTCTGGTCCCTGGAACATCAGCGCCTTGCCCCCTTTCAGGATGAACTGCATACACATGTTGTATTCGGTGGGATCGCCCCGCTGCCCTTCAAGGTAACGGCCGAACTTGTCGAAAAAGTTGGTGCGCCGTAGATGAGGGTGATCGCTGTACAACCTAAATTTCAGGTGGTTGAGATGCCACAGGTCAGGCTTATAAAGCATCTCCGCATAACCATACTTATAGTTGCGCAGGTAAGGAAATGGAGCCCACGGAAAGGTGTAGAACCGGATCAAATCCCAGCTCTCGGTATCCATCAACTTCACCGCATTAACAAAGTTAGGCGCGAAGTCGGCTGTAGGTTCAAAGTCTTCTTGTACGTAAAGCGTATAGGGCGTAGTGACCGCATCCTGACCTTTGTTGATGTTATTACCCAGCCCTTTGTTCTGCGGAGTGGTCACCAATCGAAAACTGTAAGTTTCTTTCAGCCCTTTCACATATTCCAAATGCTCGGGCTTGCTGCCATCATCAGAAATAACTACCTCTTCAAACGATAGCTCTTCCTCGATGCAGCGTTTCAATAAGTGCTCTAACGACCTGCTACGGTTGTAGTGGGTGATCAGCAGTGTTACGCGGTCAAAGTGATGCTTAGCCATGATCTTGTTTAACCGGTTATCTTTCTGATAAAACGTTTGATCATGCGCATCCTGCGGGTAAATGCTCCTACAGGTTTGAGATTTTTCCAGGCCGTACCATTGAGGTACTCAAAAAAGATGTCGCGATATTTTTGGCTGTAAGTATAGTTGGTATAGATCGGTTTGTTGCCGATGTAATGAAGCAGCTTGGCACCTGGTTTATCATTATCCACTAAGTGATTCCATTCAGGGTCCAATGGTAGCCAGCGATTGGCCAATACCGCATTTAAGCAGTACTGATCGCCGTATACGATATATTTCTGATGTTTTACCGCAGCATCTAAAGCTTTGTTACATACATCGAACTCGTTCCACTTTTTGAGGTCGATCAATAACAGACCCGCATTCAGGTATTTGTCCTCACTTTGGTAACCGAGTTCCTTCCAGTTGCGTACCCCTCCACCCCATTCACAGCCGAGCGTTTTGATACCAGGATCCTGTACTGCACCAATGATGTTGTTGCCAAGGTCGATCTCCCATAGCTCTTTTACATTGCCAAGCACGATCATATCAGAATCAAGGTATAGCACCCGCTCAGTACCCTCAGGAATAAAAGTATGAACGAATAACCTGAAGAACGTGGTGACCGGGAGCGCGGCATTGTTGAAGTAAGGGATCTTGATCTTGCCTACCACATCTTTCACCAGCACGAACTTTAACTCGATCTCTTTACTAGTTACCGAATCAATCAGTTTTTTACGACTCGATGCACTGATGCCATCATCAATGATGTAAATATCTTTTTGTGAACCAGGAGAATTGAGCTCAAGCGATCTGATGGATGCCGCCAGTAACGGGGCAAAATTATTATCGCATGCATAAACGATGCTTAAGCGCTTATCGGTACTTGTCATATATATACTAACAGGTCGGCTTTCAGTTGTGAACTTTGGTTGCTTGGCAAATATTAAAATGCGGCAATATGATGGCTAAAATACATTATTTACACACAAAGATCTATATCATACCATAAACTGTTATACGGTAGCTTAGTATATATAGTTGTACCGATAAGTGATATTTCCGAACAATGGTCATAGCCAAATAAAAAGCCCTGCTTCGCTATGTAAGTGAGCAGGGCTTTTTCAATTTCAATATTGCTGATCAAGCGCCGTAAGCTACGGTGGTTTGCTTTTGAGTGCCCAGCCCATCGATGCCTAATTCCATCACATCGCCTGGTTTTAAGTATACAGGAGGGTTAAAGCCCAAACCTACACCTGCAGGTGTACCGGTAGAAATGATATCGCCCGGTAACAAGGTCATGAACTGGCTCACGTACGAAATAACAAAAGGCACGTTAAAGATGAAATTTGAGGTGTTGCCATCCTGCATCTTTTTGCCATTCACATTTAACCACAGGCGAAGCGCATCAGGGTCGGCTACTTCATCCGGAGTGGCCATGAACGGGCCAAGCGGTGCAAAAGTATCGCACCCCTTGCCTTTATCCCACGTTCCATTGCGCTCCAACTGAAACTCACGCTCAGATATATCATTGTGCAGCATGTAACCTGCTATATGATCAGCGGCGTCGGCTTCGTCGACATAGCTTGCCTTTTTGCCGATCACTACTGCTAATTCTACTTCCCAGTCAGTTTTTACCGAGTTTTTAGGAATGATGACATCGTCGAAAGGACCAACCACCGCGGTAGTACTTTTCATGAAGATCACCGGCTCCGGTGGCAATGGCGCACCGGTCTCCTTGGCGTGGTCAGCATAGTTCAAGCCTATGCAAAGCAATTTAGATGGACGCGCCACCGGGCAACCTACACGCTCGTCCTCAGCAACTTCTGGCAGGTTGGTACCATGTTCTTCAACAACAGCTTTTAGCTTTTCCAGACCGTCGGTCTCAAAAAAGGATTCATTGAAATCAGGAATGAAACCTGAAACATCATAACGTTTATCATTGATCAAAACCCCTGGGCGCTCCTGACCCGGTTGGCCAAATCTTATCAATTTCATTGGAGGATATATTGTATTGTTAAATATCGAACATATGAACGGTTACACGTAACCTAAATGGGTCACTTTTTCACCAACTCGTAACCTTGCTCGGTTATTAAGTGCTGGTCGAGCAGATCTTGCCAAAATTGTTCGGGTATGTGTGCATCTACCAGCGCAATGTTATGCGGTATGCGTTTTGGATTTGAAGTGCTCAGCGCTACGCTTTTAACACCCGGTGCCGCTAAGCCGAACTGTAAACATGCTGCTGCTGGCTCAACACTATGCGTTTTGCAAACGTCGTAAAAGCGTTCACGCCAAGTGTAAAGTGCCTGTCCGTCGGCGCTTTCTTTATCGATCAGGTGGTAGTTATAATAATCGCCGCCGGTCAAAAATCCGCCATTGAACACCGCCGAGTTGATGACCACCGTGCCTTGGTCGCGCAGTTTACGCATAAAAGCAAGCAGATCGTCAGGATGGCTGTGCACGGTCATGCTGTTGGCGATCATCACCCAGTCGAGTTTAACGTCCTGGTCTATACGTTGAATACTGCGCCAATCTTTTGCTCCTACGCCTACCGCCTGAGCCTTGCCCTGCGTCTTTAATTCGGTCAACGCGCGATAAGCATCCAGAACATCCTGGTAACGTTTCTCGCGATCGGTGTTATCAGTGGCTGCTGCCCAGTATTCGTCTGGGTCATGCACCGATACATATTGCGAATGATATTTGCCGAGCAATTCGTTACCCTGTTCATAGCATTCCATAATGCCCTCGTAGCTGATCTTTTGAACGGCGTCGAACTTCAGGTCTTTCCAGACACCCGGCTCGAAAGTGGGTTCGGGCGTGATAAGTTCACTCCTTACCCAGGCCAGTTTATTGCTGATCAGTACATCGGCGGGGTCAACGTTCAGATCTTCAAGACACTTTCCTAATGATTCTAACGCCTGACCTGCGCCATACTTGCCAGCCGAATCGAATACTGCCGGTTTAGGGCTGCTTTCGATGTAAGCTTTAACGATGGCACGCTTCTCTTCGTGCGGCAGGGCCACATATAAATTACCCAACCCACTGGTACCAAATATCACTTTTGGTAACGTGATCGAGTCTTGCGGGGGTGTTTCTGACATAGGAATAGTTACGATGATATACTATGGCAGCAAAGCTATTATTATCCCCTAAATAATGAAGTGTTAAATTGAATGTTTATTGATGGCCAAGCAGTGTGGCCAGCACTGGCCAGACCCTATCAGCAATTATCTTATACCCGTCGGCCGTGGGGTGCAGACCGTCGGGCAGATTCAAATGCCTGATACCGGCAACCCCCTCAAGCATAAAAGGTACAAAAGCCATATCATTCTTCATTGCCACTTGCGCGAACACTGAGCGAAACGCACCAGCAAAAGCGCCAGGTATCCATCCCGGAAGCTCCATTCCTAACAGCAACATCTTCACGTTTGGATGCCTGCTTCTGACCTTATTGATGATAGCCTGTAAGTTGGTCGATGTGGTTTGCGGTGGTATACCGCGTAAGATATCATTAGCTCCCAATTCAAGTACTAACACGTCTATCGCCTGATCAAGATAGCCATCGATCCGCAACAAACCACCCGAAGTGGTATCGCCACTTTGCCCGGCATTAATTACCTGGTAAGGCAGCTTATCAATATCGATACGTTGCTGTATGAGCGCGGGTAAGGATGTGGTCCGTGGATCACGCAGTCCGTAGCCGGCAGTGAGGCTGTCGCCAAAAAATAAAATTTTCTTCACTTTGTACATTCATCTAATTTCGAGCCATGAATGTCTTGATCGGGCACATGATGGATCTAAACGACTAAATTTGCGACATGATCAGTATATTAGGTTGCGGCTGGTTCGGCATGCCTCTGGCACGAACACTTATAAAAGACGGACACCACGTAAAGGGTTCCACTACATCCACCGAGCGCCTGGCCGAACTCAGGGACGCTGGCATCGAACCTTATGTGATCGACCTATCAAGCGAGATCACGACCGTAGATGACTCCTTTTTTGAATGTGATATGCTGGTCGTGGCCTTTCCACCTAAATTGCGTAGCGGAGACCCCAACGATCATATAAAAAAAATGCAGCGTTTGAGCGACCTGGTCAAAGCACATGCGATACCAAAGGTCATCTATATCAGCTCGACAGGTGTTTACCTAGACAATTGTAGCACAGTCAATGAGGACACCCCTATCGACCCGGCAACACCATCTATCCAGGCTTTACTATTCGCTGAAATTATCCTTCAGAATTTGCCGATCACTCAAACAACGATTCTTCGTTTTGGCGGACTTATCGGTCCTGGGAGGCATCCGGGAAGATTTTTTGCTGGCAAGACGAATATACCTAATGGAAAGGCGCCCGTGAATTTGATACATCTGATAGACTGTATCGGTGTTGTAATAGCCATTATAGCACATGATGCCTTTGGCCACATCTTCAATGCCTGTGCGCCACATCATCCACAAAAGCAGATCTTTTACACACAAGCAACTGAGCATGCGCGCTTACCGGCACCTCAATTTATTAACGAGTTAGAAGAATGGAAGATCGTGGAAAGTGTGAACGTACCGAGTTTTTTGAATTACCGGTTTGAGGTAGATGACCTCGATAAGGTATTCAGCAGAGCTGGCTCTTTCTGACAAGACCGCTGGGTTAATTAAGCCTTGTTGACCTTTCTACAGTATTGCTGATGGTCTGCTCTGATTCACGGACGATACCCCTGATCTTGCTGTCCAATTCATTGATCGTAGCTTCCATCATGGGATGATAGCTATTGGCCACATAATTCTCGTCAAGTTTCATAACCTCCATCAATCCCATTATAGATGCTACCGGACGGCGCAGCTCATGCGATTGTATGGTAGCTATCCGTTGTAATGCTTCGTTCTGCAAGCTGATCTGTTGGGCGTTCACTTTATGTGCCGTGATATCGGTAGCGTTGATGGCTACTCCAATGTAACGACCGTGGTTGTTATTCACCGGTTCAAAACTCACTTCCAGCCAACATGGATCTGCGCCTGGCTCCTGTGATAACCACTCAACACTTGATGACATTCCATTGTAGGCATTCTTTACATGATCGGCCACATTATTGAATACCGCCGGGTCGATAATGTTGAGCAGATGGGAACCCAAAGAGATCGATCTGCCATAAAGTTGCTGTATGTAATTTTGTGCTGATCGATTGTACGCCAACACCTGCATATCCTGACCCACTAATATGTGTATATCCTTCGAGCTATCAAATACTGCTTTCAGCTTGATCTCGGTCTCTTCGATCAGCTTTTCTTGTATGCTATTGTTAGTATTTTGTTGCAGAAGTGTTTGTGTACTCCAATTGAGTTCCAACAAATTTTGTATCTGCTTGGTAAATATCTTGATAGTATCTCGTTGGAGTTCGGTCAATCGCAATGGCTTGGTGTCTATCACACATAAAGTCCCTACTGGATGCCCATCATAAGTGACTAATGGCGCGCCAGCATAAAAACGTACTTGAGGTTGGCCAACAACCGCTGGGAGTTGGGCAAAGCGTAGGTCCTGCGTGGCATCATACACCTCCAAGACATCCTCCTGCTTGATAGTTTCCTGACACATGGAGAGATGCCTATCATTGCTGCTCATATTGCCCACACCTACGGACGCCTTAAACCATTGGGTCTTGTCGTCAATGATACTGATGATGGCTATAGGTACATCGCATATCCTGGCAACCAGTTCTACAAGATCTTTCAGGTCCTTTTTGATCCCGGCATCTAATTGCATGAACCTATCAACAGCGCCCAGCCGTTCCGTCTCATTCTGTATCATCTCGTATGTAAATATGCAAAGCTAAAAATAGGTCGTCGCAATAGTGCTAAGAGCGGCCGTGCATATTGATCTCAGCACGGCCGTTCGCATTATAACCTTCCTATATCAAGGCTTAAGTTTTTGTTTAAATACTTTTTCAAGTTTATCCACCTTTGGCTGGATCACCAACCGGCAATAGGGCTTGCTACTATTTAGCTTATAATAATTCTGATGATAGTCTTCAGCCACATAAAAGTTCTTGTATGGCTCAATGGCAGTGACTATCGGGTTCGGATAAACCTTTTGTTTGTTCAATTCGGCCTTGTAAGCGCTCGCCAGCGCTTTTTGCTCCGCGGTGTGATAAAATATCACCGAGCGATACTGAGTACCTTCATCAGCCCCTTGTTTATTCAATGTGGTGGGGTCATGCATTTTCCAGAACACCTCTAGCAGATCCTTGTAACTGATCACTGATGGGTCAAAGGTTAATTGGATCACTTCGGCATGGCCGGTTAATCCGCTGCTCACGTCCTCATAGCTTGGGTTGATCACCTTACCTCCTGAGTAACCCGACTCGACCTTAGTGACACCCTTTAGTCGTTGGAATATAGCTTCTGTACACCAGAAGCACCCCATTCCAAAGGTGGCTTTTTCTGTACTGTTCTTTTTGCTTTGCGCAAAGGTGCTGGCTTGCCAAACTATGAGGCAAGTTATGGTCAATATTATGGCTTTTAAGTTCTTCATCAATAAAAGATACGCAAACGAACCCAGTTCAGTTCGTTAAGCCATGAGTATGACATCAGCTTGATAATTCAAGCTTAGCTGTTGTACGCCTGGTCAGCGATCCCTTTGCCTAAATGTTGTATCTGTCCGTCGTCGAGTAACAGTGCGGCATGGGCATGAGGCTCATAGATCCATACATTGTTTTCGTTCTTGAAAATGCAACCACAAAGTTCGTCGCAATAGTAAATATCGAAAACGTTAGCAGTTTCGGCTTCTTCACGTTGTTTGATCATGACCGCCATAGGACGGTCCTTCATTGGAATATCTATCTCAAAAGCTTTTGACATACCCCTATAACCATCTAACAACTTCCTTGTTTTTTTGTGAACCTTAGAAATATATTATAAACGAAGTAGGATGTTAGCGATTGGCATTAAAAATCAAATACAAGTGGCGGTAACAGTTCACTTACTTTAATGGTATCTCCTACCCTGATCACACCTTTGCCGTGGTGTATTAGATTTTGTCCGAAGAGTATCTTGTTCTTGATACGGCGGTACCTTGCAAGGGTACGCAACGGCTCAGGCCCTGAAGCTGCCGTTCTCGGGTCGACACCGATCATCACGCATCGGGCACAAGGCTTTACACCGCTCAACCTGATACCTGAGAGCTCAAAGTTGCGCATTCGGTCCTCAAAATAAGGCTCGGTTCATGTAACGACCACATTAGGTCGAAACCGGAGCATCTCTATCGGTTCAGCCAGTCTTGAGTTGAGGTCATGAAGTGAGGCTTCACTTGTAAGCAACATAGGATAGCCATCAGCGAACGAAGTGATATGTCCTTGGCCCGCGTAGCGCTCATCTACAGACCTTAAACTGCCATCGGACATATATAAGCCTACACTTCAGATCAAGCCTGTTAGTGAACCAATCATCCAGAAGGGTACTTACGTAAGTGCCGATACACGTGTCATCCCAAACCTGAACTTCGACCCGTTCATCATCGAGGGGTTCAAAAGGGATGATGATCGAATCGTTCGTCGGTGAGTGCTTCACTAGAATGCCTATATCGGTTACGCTCAAATGGAATAAGGCCATTTGAGGATATTTACGTTGTGAAAGGAATCGATGCTCCTCATCGATCAGCATCCAGCGACGGTCGTATTTTAAGCCACGGCTGGTTAATTCGGCCTCTTGCAACGCGATAGCACCTAATGATTTGACCGGATAAATATAAATTTGACTGACCGTGATGTTCATAAAATGCACTAAGAAACAAAGATAAAGAAGCGCGTTAAACACGGAGCCAAAATATTCGCTCTACAGCGCTTGTACTTACCATCGAAATACTGCATATTTGCAACCGCAAAATATAGCAGGTCCCATAGCTCAGCTGGATAGAGCAACTGCCTTCTAAGCAGTAGGTCTCAGGTTCGAATCCTGATGGGATCACCGACAGTTGATCACTTATTCATCGAAAACCCTTAAACAGCATATTTAAGGGTTTTCTTATTAACGACGCCCAAGTGCTCTTATTAAAGCCAAGTTTCTGAACACTTGATTGAGCACCTACGGGTAATCTTATCCAAGTGAGGACTACCCTAGAACATTGACATTAATACGGTTATTTAAACCGGGCAGGTTTGAAATCACTGCTGTGATGATCTACTTAGTACGCGTTGCGATGTGTCTAATATCGAAATGCAAATCCCAAAAAGTATTCTTTTTGAGCGGTTCGTTGTAAACCGTAATTCAAGCCGGCATCTATTTTAACGTCGGGCGTGATCTCAAATTCCAGGGCTGCGTCTATAAAATTGCTTAGGTGGTGGTCTTTAAAATTATAAGTGTAAAAGGTCTCGCCAAATATCTCAAGTTTTTTGAAGAGCACATGGCTTATCACCAACGATTGCAAAAACTCTCCATGGCGTGCCTGCTCGTTATCATCTTTCAGGTAGTCGCCCTCGAGTTGCATGCCTATTTTCCAATCATTTGGTAATTGTAAAAGCATGGGCACCATGCCTCCCCACTCATATCTTTGGTTGTCAGAAAAACGGTTAGTGGGCAATTTAAGGTATGGCATAAGTGCGATGCTAAAGTTGCCTTCGTAATTACCCAGTAAACTTTGTTTGATACGCAGAGTAATGTCACCAAAACCTGAACCACGTTCAACTTCCTTGCTCTGGGTTGCAATGCTGCGCTCACTATTGAACGTTTGAAACATCACATGTAAGGAGGTATTTTTCAGCAATCCAAATTTGAGGTCGCCTTGGTTGTAGAGCCAACGACGCTCGCGGCTTTCACCAGTGTTCTGGCGCTGATGCCGGAGAAGGTCGGTCTCGTATTGAATATGGCCTGCATCTACCGTGTGCGGGGTTTCGGTCACATTGGGCCGGTCGGTTTCCATCTCTTCGCGTTCCAATGATCTGGGTATCGGGTTGAATAAATGATACGACCGCCTTGTGCTATCCTGAGCATAAGACAGATCTGCAAAAAGCATTAGGAATGCCGTTATGATAGCCAACTTCAGTGAAAAGGTCTTTAAATTCTTCATTTGCCGGTCTCCATATGAGGTGCGTCGACAGGTTTTGATTCAGGTGAACCCTTTTGACGTAGGTAGATCGTCAGGAATACGATAGATACGATAGAGATAAATTCACTTTGCCAGTTTTGGAATGTCTCGAACCAAAAGGTGGGATCGCCTAAAAATTTGATCACACTATCAGGCGGGCGGTGCATGAGTATCTGCTGATCATTATGATCCAACCAACTACCATACAGATGCAAACCCCAACTGACAAAGAATAACAAGAAAAAGCATATGGATAGTGAATGATTATATAATTTAAGCCATATACCACCCTTATTAACAGGCGCTGGCGCGTTAGGACCGGGTATTGGCTCGCGGTCCACATCCTCTTCTTCGTCCAGGCTTTTAGATTCGGCTGAACCGATCTGGCGTAAGCCTACAGTGAGTAATACATACATTCCCATTTGCAAGAACTCACTTTGGAAGTTCTCGAATGTTGCCGAAATGAAGTGCCCACTATGCAAATAAGCACTCAATGATAATTTGCTGCCGCCTTTTTCCAATATCTCCTGGTCATGCTCTTTCCACCCGGTAAGTATCTGCGCGATCAGCGTTATTATAAAAAGCCCCAGAAAGAAAAGCGTTAAGCCGTTTCTATACAAAAACGAGTGTTGTTTAGTGTTCATCTTAATGATACAACTTTATGAGCACATCAAATGTTTCATTCCCCAAAGTGCTAAAACGCATTGACAGGCAACAATATTTGGTTTCAAAAATTTCATCAAAATGTGTTCTTTGGAACTCAAAAATTCCTACATAGCTTGTTGGATAGTCATCTACCTCTCGTAACCGTCAGCAAAGACAGATCTGTGGCTGTCTAATAGCTTCGAGCTGCTTATTGATGTTGATCAGAACGCTTATAGTCAACATTTTAAGGCGCAACGTAAGAAAAACCTATTTGCCCTTTATATTGGGCAAGGGCTGCTTTGGCTTCTTCATTACAATAATCTTTAAACTAAAAGATGTATCAAGTCAGTTCATGTCGGTTTAAAAGTTCTGGCATTGGCTATCGCTATTATAATGACCAACGCTTATGGCAGGCAATACCTCTTCCCTGCCTTAATAGGAACTATTTCCAAAGCGTCATAGTCAAGTCCGATTAATCCTGTTACTTGCTACATAAGTGCATGCGCTGAACCATGTTGCAACGAACGACCTCAAGATCTTTTGGGGCACAATGCTCCCTATCCAATTATATTAAATTATTTATGAACCTGTCTAATCTAATATCACTTGCCATTGGTCTTGGTCATTGAGCATGTAACCAAGGCCATCGCTCATTTCGTGGACCTCATTCTGATATTTATTACTAAATCGAGTGTGCAGTTCACGCACAGGACCGCCGTTCTCCCTTTTAAGGAAGATCAGCAATGACGCCCTATTTGGGGCGATATATTTTAACTGCACTGTTTCACTTTCCTTCACAAATGCGCTACTCATACTGGTGTTTTTAGACACAAAAGCCCCGGTGAACGGGGCTTAGTGATCTTTAAATAATAACAAGATCATTTGATCTTTTTCTCTATAGCGCTGCGTTGATTACCAGCTGATCTTTTAGCATTCCATACCGCCTGTTGGCTGATACCTTCTTTATGCGCCTCATACTTGATCTCGTGTGGCTGATTCGATACCGAATTCCTTTCCACCTTTGTTCCTCTTGTGCTCATAAGTTAATTGTGTTTATTATAAGGAACAATTACTATTCCAATAGGTTTTAAAACACTTACAAAGCAACCGATGCCTGAGTTTAATGACCATGGCTGCCATTACAACTTTGATGACGATCGCCTCTTATCGAAGTCATCTACAGCGATCCATATAATTTCGTCCTAGTTTCAAACGGGCGCTTATCAAGCACAGTAAAGCCCCTTAAATATTGCATTCAAGAGGCTTTACTTACGTTGCATTTGGAGCTCCTTTCGTGTGCTTACGACTCTGACTAGTGTTTGTCCGAGAATGTTGATATTCAATGATTCGCGTTTTCTATCTCGTCACTACGCTTATGCCGTTCTTTAGATCACCGGAGCCCCTGTATGTCATGCGTTTATCGATCACTACCGCTTGTAATGCTTTTAGGTCTTTTTCAATTTTGTAATTACCTGTGCGTGAAGACACGATAATTTTGACGGTCTTACCTTTTTTAATGGCTTCAAATTTAAGTAAACTGTGATCGCCTTTTTTGTATGCCCAGCTTTGACCAGCATCCCAGTAGAGCTCTCCGCTAGCTTTACCTTTAGCATCAAGGCATACAAATAGTGTCAACGGAGCTAAAAGATCTTCTGTGGTGCTTTGAACTACTTTACCTGCAGGTATGATACTCCCTCCTTTTATAAAAAGCTTTGCCTGATATGCATCGGATCGATCCCCCTCAACAAGTGACAGGTTTTCCCAAACTCCTTTTGGCAAAGCCGGATCCTTAGCATATGCTGGTACCACTAACAATTTGTTACCTAATAGAAAGGCTTGATCCTCACTTCTTAGTCGCATATCTCCCGGATCATCAAAAAATACCGGCGACATAACTGGTAAGCCTGTTTTGTACGAGTTGTAAAATAGGGTATAAAGGTATGGCAGTAACCGGTAGCGACGTTCCAAGGCGATACGCGAAGTTCTTTCAATAGCACTTCCAAAAGCCCAGGGTTCTTTATCGTTCGTACCGGCACAGGCGTGTCCGCGAGCGAATGGAAGAAAGGTGCCAAAGCCGATCCATTGTGCCCATAGCTCACCACTGGTATTTTCTAAGAATCCGCCGATATCTGGTCCGCTGAACGGTTGACCAGATAGGCCAAGTGTAAGAGACATAGGTACCGACAATTTCATGAACCTCGGGTCGGCTAAATTGTCGCCGGTCCATGTGGCAGCAAAACGCTGCCCGCCTAATAAGTTCGCCCTTGTCAATACGAAAGGTCGTTTTTCCGGATCAGCAGCTATTATACCCTCTCTTGAAGCCTCTACCATTAAGCGGCCATAGGCATTATGATATAGCAGATGTGGGCCAGCTGGAAGATCGCCGCCACCCCGATGAGGTGTAGTATAGGGCATCGTTCCTAGCCTATGGTCAGCAGGCAGTTCATTATCGTTCACAGCCGGCTCATTCATGTCGTTCCATATTCCATCGATACCGGTCTGCATGAAGTTTTTGTAAAGGCCTGACCACCAGTTGCGGGTACGGGGCATTGTGAAATCAGGAAAAGCACAATCTCCCGGCCATACTTTACCGTGATATTCTTTCCCGTTGGGTTGCTTTACCCAAACATCGTTGGCGGTGCCAGACCGATAGACCGAATAGCCACTATCCACCTTAACGCCTGGGTCGATCATGTACACTGTTTTAAAACCTTGTTTATGCAGATCGTCGTTCAAGGTTTTAGGATCAGGAAAGTTCTTTTTATTGAATGTGAACACCCGGAATCCTTCCATGTAGTCGATGTCCATCCAAATAGCATCACAAGGGATTTTTTTCTCGCGGAATGTACTGGCGATCGATCTGACCTTTTCCTCGCTTCCGTAAGAAAAACGGCATTGATGATAGCCTAATGCCCAAAGAGGAGGCATCTCCATAGTTCCGGTAAGCTCTGCAAGCCCTTTCAATACTTCTTGTGGAGACCGTCGATCGATGACGTACACTTTGAATAGTGCTCCTTCACTGCTATACTCTATCTTGTCAGAATTAGTAATTAATACGGCTTTCCAAGAACTGTCAAAGATGATCCCGAAAGCTGTCCCGTCTTTTCGCACCCCTAAAACCCATGGATGAGTTTGGTAGAGACGCTTTCCGTTATCGGTGCCATATGCCCCATTGTCGGTATTCCAAAGCTCAATGCTTTGCCCATTCCTCAGTAACGGGCCGGTAACTTCACCTCCTCCATACAAGCTTATCTCCCCTTTTAAATCGAATACAGCACTCGCTTTTTCATCGTTCAAACTAAATTGGGGTCTTAGTTTCCAGCCTTTAGGAACCGGAGCTGTGATCTGAAATTTATGCTTTAAGATCAAGGAAGGTGTCTCTGATCGATCGAATCCTGCTGGGGTAAACACCGCGATCGATCTGGCGACAATACCCGAGGCTTTGATCGGGACGATCTGCGCGTCGAGTGTTGAACATGAAAGCAGTAAAAAAACAAAAAAAATAAGTCTATTGATTCTGATCATAATTTAAAAACGAAATGATACTGAACTTTTGCTGAAAGCAGGTCGAACTATTGGGATACTTTCCTTGGTCGTTACACCCTAAGACGGTTGATCATTCAAAGTGGAGTTATCCTACGGAATTTTATTTACGTCAATGCTCGACCGTATATTGAAATAAGGATAATGTGTGACTAAGTGCCAGACCGAGCTCAAGTTACCATATGCATGATAACTGATGAATATAGTATCACAAAAGCACTACGCCATCGCTTTCTATAATACAGTGATATCTATACAAAAGCAAAAAGCGCCGATCTATGTCGGACGCTTTTACTTTACGGCTTGATATTATTTGATTAGGCCTTGTTTATTCAATGTTGCAGCGGCTTCCAACATCATCAGACCGCTAATTTGAGTTGTCAGATCTACGGTAGCTCCCGGTTTGCTTTTCCAGTTGGAATTGATAAGCAATTGCGGGCGGCTTATGCCTTGCGTATACATTGTGGTAGCGTTAAAATTCAGGAAGTTAATTATGGCATCCTTATCGCTTTTAGGCACTGCAGGTTCCTGTACAAGTAAAGTAAGATACCTGATCAGGATCCCTTTGAATAAGCCACCGTCGCCCTGTCCCTCATCTTTTAACAAACCACCAGGCGATAATTCCAGATCTTTAATGGTCGCATTCGCGGTACGGATAGCGTCATTTAAAAAACCTACTTCGTTGGTGGTCTTGTAAAGCTCCAAGCCTGCGCCGATAAATACCCCTTGATTATAAGTGTATTTATTTTTTGTAATGGCCCCGTCGTTATTGTAGTTAACGCCATCCCAAAGTATCCCGTTGGCTGGGTCGACAAGTTTACCTTTAAGCCATTGGTATAACTCGCGGGCTATTTGAAGGTCGGCAGCATTTTTTTGTACTCTGTACAAACGGGCTGCGAATATGATAGCAGGAGCGTTAGCTGGTGTATTTTTGAAATAGTTGCGGTCTTTGGTCCAACCTATACCACCACCTTCAATGCTGTTACGACCGGTCTTGATATCGGTCCACAAAACATTCACTGCGTCAAGATATGCACTGTTATTAGTGACCTCGTAGCTGCGCAATGCCGACAATGCCAGCCATTCCATATCATCATAAAAATTATTCTGGAACTTGTAGCCATTGCTTTCTTTGATACCGTTCAGCAAACTTAGCATGCGTTGTTTGTATACGTCATTGTTGGTCCGGACGTAAGCATCTACCAAAACATCCAACACGTGCGCGTTTGGCCAGTAATGAAAAGTGGTTTTATCTGCATTGTTCTCTTTAAAGTACTTGCCGTTGGCTGCCAGAAAGCTGGTATAGGTACGATCTTGTACCGAGTCGGCCGTTGCAGCCCAGTTGTAGACCACGGGCGCTAAGGGCTTATCGTCGTACAGAGGCACTGCTTTATCTTTAAGGCAGGAGCTTGCTAACGTCATGAGCGATACAGCTCCCAACATAGCGAACGTTCTTGTATGATTCGATCTCATCATTATGCTGTTTTAATACCACTGCCGCAGGTCGTACCCTGCAGCAGTGATGGTTAAATTATTTAACAGTTATCGTATGGTTATAAGTGGTGGTAGCATTAAAGTTCACCGTAATGTCTACGTTCTTGTTATCGGCCCCCGAATTGAATTTAAATGAGTTGTCGTACTGATTAGCATCAACCTTTGTTAGGTTAAAGTAAGAGGCAGCTGTATTTGCATCAGGGCGGCTATTATCGCGGTTAACACTGCCGAACCACTCGTTGCTTGCGGTACCAGCAGCATCCTTAACGCTCATACGGAACTTATAGCGCTCATCTCTTCCCCAGGTCTCCTGACGGAACACAATCAAGGCGTTGGTTGCGGTCCAGACACCGTTACCTGCGTAATTCAGCACATGCAATACTTTATTTTCGGGCGAGAACCATAAGCCCAATGAGGTGATCTCGGTGAAAGTAGTGTTGGTTTTTTCGAACTCAACTAATATGCGGTAAACCTTGGTACTGCCAGTCACGGTAATATCGCCACCTTCAACTAAGGTGCTTCCGTTATTGGTGTAAGTTTTGGCCGATGCATTGGTGCCTGCTGCAAAGTGATAAGTACCAGCTTTTAGTGAGGTGTAGATCTCATATGAACTTGCGGTAAGCTTTTTGAATTTTAATGATCTTGACAGATCGGTACCGGCTTCAGTAGCGCTACCGGTCAAATATAGTTCGGTAGGAACTTCAGCAAAGCCAGCCGGACGCTCCACTTCAATTAAACGGGAGGTGGCAGACTTTTTTACATTTATGCCTTTAGATGCCCAAACCGTCCATTTAAGTTTACCGGTAGCTAATGATTTGATGCCAGCCATGTTCGCTATCTTATTCAGGTCGGCATCGCTGATGGTCAGCTTATTCTTCATTCCTTTTTCATCAGATGATAAGGAAAATAGAGGTTGTGAAAAATCACCGGTCTCTTTGTCAAATACAACCTCGTAAAGCACAAGGCCGCCATCTTCGGCACGTGCTTGCTCCCATTCAAAGGTTTGAGTTCCGGCTAAAGGATCAAGCTTGATATATTTATTGTTGGTGGGGCCGTAAAAATTTGTCACCTCAGATACGTTGGTGTTGCCAAGTTCTTTATCTTTTTTACAACCAACACTTAGGCATACGGTAAGCACCAGTGCCAGCATTCCCAGTTTATATATAATATTTTTCATGTTCTTATTTTTTAAAGTTTAAGTGAATTACCATCCAGGATTTTGAGTTAAGTTAGGGTTGAGATTCCTCTCCTCTCTTGGTATAGGCCACAGGTAATGCTTTGCCGGATCAAATACCCGCTGGTTGGCCCTGATGTATCCATTATCAACTGCAGCCGGTCCATATTTGGCGCCATGTGCCCAACCGTTCAGCACGGTCTCAGCTGTACGCCATCTTCTGATATCGAATATGCGTAAACCTTCCATACCCAGCTCGGTACGGCGCTCATTGCGGATAATGCTGCGTAAGCCAGCCTGACCGCCTGTAGCATTGTAGGTCAATGCTGCGGCATCTGTAAAACCTGCACGAGCTCTCAAAGCTCTAACGGTTCTGTCCCATACGTCGCTGGTCATCTGGCCTAACTCATTTTTGGCCTCAGCATACATCAGCAATATATCGGCGTAACGTATCAGGATCAAATTCAGACCCGACTGAAAGTTGCTCGCGGATGTTGGATCGTAGTATTTACGCAGATAATAACCTGTAGCAGATGCTACTGAACCAGGTGCATACTCATCCAACTTTGTGGTTTGATTGGGATCAGATCCTGGCTTTATATAAATGGTTTGCGTAGTGCCATCAGGTTTTTTCCACTGATAATTGTGGTAAACCACTGTTGCGGTCAAACGCGGATCACGATTTACGTAAGGGTTGTTCTCATCATAACCCGAACCAGCTTCGTTGATGGTCTTACCGTTGGTCATCAAATAACTATCGACTAATTCTTGAGTTGGGGCAAAGTTATTCAGACGTGCGCCTACTGATATTGGAGCATAATCAAAAAAGTTGCTATACGTACGCAGCAATGGCACATAACCCAGATCCAGGATCACTTCGTTATTGTACTCGTTCTGCGGTAAGAACAATCCTTCGTAAGACGAGAAGAGACTGTATGTGCCGTTTGTGCCCGACATAACCTGCTCGCAGGCAGTTACTACATCTTGCCAACGCCCTTCGTAAAGCAATACGCGCGCCTTCAGAGCCAGGGCTGCACCCTTAGTTATACGCCCTTTATCAGCATTTGCATAAGCTGTGTTAACAGGTAATATAGCTGCTGCCGCATCCAGTTCTTTCAGCACAAACTCTACTACCTGTGCCCTTGGTGTACGACCGATGGTCTTAGCTTCGTCAAGCGTGATATCCTTATCGAACAGTGGAACATCACCAAACCATGTATACAACTGGAAGTATTGAAATGCACGAATGAAGCGGATCTCGCCTTTCATGCGCTCACGCAAACCGGCATCCATACTGGTGACCTTATCTACATTCTCCAGAAAAACATTACATGTTTTAATACCTGAGTAGTGATTATCCCACTCGTTATTGAAACGGCTCAGCGATGGGTCATGTATACCGGCTGCTATCGAAGCCACGCCCTCATTGTCTCCCCTGCTATTGTAGGCATTGTCTGACAGTGCCTCATTCAAAAAGAAATAATTGTTGTTGAACATCTGCGAGTAAGCTGTGTTCAAAACTGTTTTAGCTTTTTCTGATGTTGTCCAGTATGTTAGGTCCGTAAAACGGTCCACTGGCGCCAGATCAAGCTTTTTGCAAGCCGAAAAGAGTATGAGCAGTGCCAGAGTTACACCTTTACCTTTTATATTTTTCATCATTGTTGTTTTTAAAATATTACATCCAAACCAAAACCTACATATACTGGCGTAGGGTACGTACGCCCACTATTAGCACCACCTGCACTTAGGCTATTATTGAATTCACTGGCTTCAGGATCTAAAAATTTAAGCTTAGATAGTGTGTATAGGTTCTGACCTGATAGATACGCTCTCAAACTTTGCATGCCGATCTTGCCAGCTAACTTTTTAGGAAGGGTGTATCCTAACTGCACATTTTTTAAACGGGCATATGCCGCACTGTAGATGTACAGATCAGATCCGCGACGGAAGTTATTCTCATTAGATGCACTGCCGTTAGCCGCCAGGCGAGGGTACTCAGCATCAGGATTGGTTGGTGTCCAAAAATCGAGTTGATGCTGGTACATGGTTTGGCCGTAGTTGAAGTGGAACGGCTCGACCAATTCGCCACGGACGAATGTGCTGCGTCGGCCAACCCCCTGAATAAATATGCTCAGGTCCAACTGCTTGTAAGCTACGTTATAGGTGAACCCGAAATTGTAACGTGGGAACGGATTACCCAAAACAAAGTTGTCACGATCGTTGATCACGCCATCCTTGTTAACGTCCACGTAACGGATATCGCCCGGAGACAGTGCCAATCCCGCTGGCTTAGGGCCCGCCGCGATCTGGTCTAACGTTTGGAAATAGCCATCACGTTTTAAGCCCACATAAGATTGGAAAGGCAAGCCGTTTTGTAAGATGACCTGCATCTCGTCGTATTTAGATAAGCGTGTGCCACCTTCATAATACAACACTTTATTCTTATTATCGCCTAAATTGAAGTTGAACGTGTGACGAAGGTTGCGACCACTCAAACGGTAATTGATGTTGATCTCCCAACCACGGTTTTGAACTTCGCCAGCATTATAGTCGGGTAAGCCAGAACCGAACACACCTGGTACCGCCGGAGGTATCAAAATATCCCTGGTATGTTTGTTAAAGTAATCTAATGATACCGTCAGCGTATTCTTTAAGAAGGTAGCATCGGCACCTAAGTTCATTGTAGCTGCACGCTCCCAACGTATGTCAGGGTTAGCAAAGGCAAAGCCAGTGCCGCTTACTGAGGTGTTATTAAAACCGTATGCGTTTTGGAATGAGGTGTACGTAGTTTGATATTGGTAGTTGCCAACATTTTGGTTACCTAAAATACCGTATGAACCACGTAGCTTGATATCACCAACGTTGTTACGGTATTTTTCCATGAAACTTTCCTGGCTCAAACGGTAACCTGCAGAGAACGACGGGAAGAATGCCGAACGGTTTTGCTTGTTGAACTTAGATGAGGCATCAACTCTGAAGCTAAACTCACCATAGTATTTATCCTGGTAAGAGTAATTGGCGCGGCCTAACAAAGAGTTTAAGCTTGTTTCGTTAGTACGCTGATTACTGTTGGATGAATTGGGATCGATCACCGTTTCTGAGATCGGTGTGCCCAACTCAGGGTCGGTGAATTTGCGGTATATGGTCGATTGTTCACTGTTGAATGATTCGTTAGATACACCAACCAACACATTCACAAAATGCTTTTTATTGAACACCTTATTGAACTCAGCCAAAAACTGGGTGTTCAACAACAGATCTTTGTAGTTCTCATCATTAGTGTTCCGGTCTGCGCCTGATACTCCATTTGGAAAGTAATCAACACGCAAGGTCCTTGCAAATTGGTGATTGGCGTTCAACGTTCCGCCGAATACACCACGCAACTTTAAAAAGCTGGTTACTGTAAGCTCAGCATTTAAGCTTCCAAAAATGTTGTCGTTATTGTATTTGCGGTAGCCACCTTTCTCTAACACGCCGAGCGGATTGAACTCACTCAAAACGCTATTAGTTAAATACCGGCCTTGATCGTCTTTCAACTGATAATACAAAGGTACCCTACTGGCATCTACAATAAGGGTCGATGTGCTGGAAGAATGATCTTTAATATCAGAATGTGCGTATGATAATATACTGTTCAATTTAAGCCTTCCATACTCGTTCGTCATGTTCAGCCTGTAGTTATAACGACGCAAACCTAAACCCGGCCCTACCAGGTTATTGCGCTGATCAACAAAGCCTGCAGAAACCAGGTAACTTGACTTATCAGTGCCGCCGCTTAGGCTTAAGTTATGGTTTTGCTGAAGCGCGTTCTTTAAAATAGCATCCAGAAAAAACTCCGTATCTCCTTGCTGCTGGAAATTACGTATCTGCTCAGCGCTGTAGATCACCGGTTGATTGGCGTTAACGTTAGCCTGATTACGTAGAATAGCATTCTCATACCCGTGCACAGGTTTATAGAACACTTTAGGGGTTTGCACACCAACTAAACCGTTATAGGTCACCTGAGTACGCGAATTCTTTTTACCTTGTTTAGTAGTGACTAAGATCACACCGTTAGATGAACGTGAACCGTATATAGCTGCTGAACCGGCATCCTTCAGTACAGATACACTTTCGATATCTGAGGGATTAAGAAGGTTGATATCGCCACCAACTATTCCATCTATCACTACCAGCGGAGAATTGTTACCGAGTGTGCTTACACCGCGAATGTTAATGTTGATGCCTGCACCCGGTTCGTTATTCCGTTGTTGAATGATCAAGCTGGGAGAAGTACCTTGTAAGGCTTGTGTTACGTTAACGGCAGGCTTGCCCTGTATAGCGACAGCTGTCACCTGGTCAACAGCGCTGGTGATCGATGCGCGCCTTTGCGTACCATACCCTACCACTACCACATCATTAAGTGCGTTTTGGCTGGTCGCGAGTTTAACGTCTATCTTAGCTCCTTTTGTAAAATCGCGCTCCAAGGTCGTATAACCGAGGGAACTAAATACTAACGTGCCTGTAGATGTAGGTGCATTGACCACGTAATGGCCGTTAACATCCGTCGCAGCTCCGATCTGCGTATTCTTGATCCGTATGTTCACGCCAGGTAATGGCTCGCCTTTTTCGTCAACTACCGTACCTTCAACACGATTAGTTTGCGCAAATGCATTTAGCATAAAAAAGGTAAGAAACAATACCATCAGGCAACTTAGTTGATGTGGCCTGGGCGTTAACGATCCGGATAATTTTAATCGATAAGTAAATATCCTCATAATTCGTTCTATTGGGGTTTATGTGTTTTTGTTGAAAAAGCGATGATCGTGAATGATCAGCTTCACGTGAAAGGAGCACTTGTTAAATATGGCTCACTGAGAAAGCTTACCGTACAAGCCCATAGCTTGCCAGCGCATGGATAGAAAGTTTTCATATAATTGGTTTTAATTGGTTATTACTAAGAGTTGGGCAAATAGTAATTCTTTTCAAAGATATAAACTAAATTGATTTAGCAAAAAAGTTGAAGTAAATTATTTAGAATAAATATTGGCCTCCAAGCACTGTGGATCAAGCTCGTTTAGCATGCTTAGCAGTTCCTGCGTTCAGGTAGATACCCAAATAGATAACATAGCTAAGAACTGCATTTCGTAGTGGTTGCCCACATGAGCTGGAGCGATCAGACAACAGAGACCTTTGGCTATTTGACCTTATAAAATTTTGTGGCAAAAAGTAAGATGATGGTATAACAAATGATAGGCAGATAATATGCTGTGGCTACATCATGATCAGCCACCTTCCCCATAATGATAGGAAAAATAGCTCCACCTACTACGGCCATTGATATAAAAGATGAGGCTTGCTGTGTTTGCTGCCCCAATCCCTTGATACCTAAACTAAAGATGGTTGGAAACATGATACTAAAAAAGAAGTTGATCATGAATAAAGCGGCAAATGAGATCCAGCCTAACCCCTGCGCTACTAAGAGGCACATTATAATATTGCCCAATGCAAATGCAGCTAATAGCTTATTAGGAGCGATAAAGCGCATTAAGTAAGTGCCTATAAAGCGCCCAGCAAGCATCATGATCATGAAAATGATCATGTAACCACTGGCAGCAGAATCGGTTAGGCCCATCTTGTCGTGCCCGTAGTTGATAAAGAAAGCCCAGGTACCGGCTTGGGCCGCAACATTGAAAAGCTGTGCTATTACGGCCCAAACAAAGTGGGTTTGCTGGAACAACTTTTTAGATGGTTTTGGCGCCACTTCAGCATGTACACCCTCTGTGATCACGCCATGTACATCGGTGATCGCAGGCACCTTGACCATGGCGAACAAGAATGCAGTAACAGCTATTACAGCACCAATGATGATGTACAGTAACTTGATCTTATCTAAACCAACACTCGCCTGCTCGGCAGCTCCGTTAAATATGAACTGTGAGCCAATGAGTGGGCCGATTATAGTACCCAACGCATTAAAGCTTTGGGCAAAATTGATCCGTTGATCGCTGGTATCCTGATGTCCTAATGAAGCCACAAATGGGTGCGCTACCGTTTCGAGTGTTGAAAGGCCACAACCCAAAACAAATAAAGCGATACGAAAAAATGTAAATGATTCCGCGTTTGCTGCCGGTACGAACAAAAATGAGCCTATAGCAAAAAGCGCTAAGCCGAGCAGAACACCGTTCTTATAACCAAAACGCTTCATGAATAGGCCTGCTGGAACACCCATGATGAAGTATGCGCCGAAGATGGAGAACTGAACCAAGCCAGATTGCGCCTTGGAGACATGCAGTACCTGTTGAAAATGCCTGTTCAAAACATCACCAAGCGATATCGCTATACCCCAAAATGCAAAAAGAGAGGTAACAAAGATCAAAGTGATAAGAAACTTCTTATCGGTAAAAGTTGGTTTAACGGTCATTATTGGTTTATAAGAGGTTTTGTATAACAGGTAGGTCGTTAATAACAGATTGGTAAAAGCATCAAAGCATAAATACTTAGTTGCTCAAATGCTATTCAAATTTCAGTGTTTGTTTATTTGATGTTCTTTACCTGCTCAAGTGTTGCATAGATCTCGATCATTGCACCCTGGTCGATCAATCTCTTCTCCTTTTTATTTCCAACTAAGTTGTGTTCATCACGTTCCTTTTCCCATATCGCGTTGGCATCCTGCTCAAAAAAAGTGATCCACTCTTTGTTTTTGTCAACTTTATAAAGCTCAACATAACCGCGTAGCATCACTGCATTGAACCAATACTCGTTAGGTAAGCGGCCATTTTTAAAAAAATGTGCCTTACCCGCTTTGGCCACGCGCTGTGCCTCGATCAAATGCTTTTTATCTTTAGTGATATTGTAAAGTAGAACAGCCGATTGCAGCATGGTGCCAGTGTTGTATGTGTAAGTAGCCTTGGCCAATTCCATCGATGGCAGTTTTACGTTGTCATAATATACGCCTTCGGGCGCCTGCAAATGCTTTTTGGTCCAGTTATAAATATCAAGAGCTGTTTTTAGATACTCCTTGTTCTTTGTCGCTTTATATAGTTGCAATGCCACCAAAACACCAGGGCCATTCGAGCAGGTATTTTTTGTGGTATTATCCTTTTCGCGCCAGTATATGCCACCACCGCCTACGGTATCTAAGCCACCGATCATAAAGCGATAGATCATTTTAGATGTGTCTAAGTACTTTTTGTCATGTTTGCGTTTGTAGGCATCCATGTAAGCGATGGCAATCCACTGATTATCATCATAATACAAAGTTGTAGTTTTTTCTTTCACCACATAGTCCTGATAAGCCGGATATGGCGGTGTCGCTCGATAATATTGTGCTATCGCCTTTTCAACAGGCAACATATATTTTTTTTGAGGCTCTAACACCTCCATTTCATTGGCACCTTGTATATAAGCACAAAGCGGCCATAGGTACGAGTGCGGATGCTCGTTCTTAGCCGGATCGGTGGTCTCGAAATAAAGATCTGACCTGGGGTCTTTCAAATTTGCATTAATGGCATTATACAGATCTTTTACATGACTACGGTAAGCAGATCGTTGCGCCTTAACTTCGCCGAAGCCTGCAGCTACAGCAAGTGTTAAAAATACCTTAATAAAGTTTCTCATGCTCGATTTATGATATTGGTTGTTATCTAGCTATGCGTTCAATAAGTGAGGCTTGGTTTTGTAAGTCTTCCATAAAAATTCGCCAAATATGGTATTTGTCCAGGCGAACCAGCTCCGGGTAAATTTTGAAGGATCGTTTTTATGGAAGGATTCGTGCATGAATCCTGTACCTCCATGTGTTCGCTGAAGCGTCTGTATGCAGTTCCTTATCTCATCATCATTAGTGCTTGTCAAACCTCTCGCTATGATACTAAGTGGCCAAACCATATCTTTACCAATATGCGGACCACCAATCCCCTCCGCTGCTGTACCCTTGAAAAAGAATGGGTTATCGTCAGATAGTAATAACTTACGGGTGTTTTGGTAGATCGAATCATTTACATCCATTGCACCTAGGTAAGGCATCGCTAAAAGGCTTGGTATATTGGCATCGTCCATTAAATTATAACTGCCAAAACCATTTACTTCATAAGCATACACCTGCCCGTATTTTTGATGTGTGACTACGGCATGTTGCTTTAATGCCTGTTCTACCTCTGTGGCCAATGCAGTGAGTTCGTTAGCCGTATCGTTATCTTTAGCAATAACGGTCATCATTTCTGATGCTTGCTTTAAGCTGGTCACCGCGAAGAAGTTTGAAGGTATCAAGAACGAATAGACCGTTGCGTCATCACTGGGCCTGAAGGCCGAGCAGATCAATCCAACAGGCTTCACCGGATAGCCGAAGCCTTCCATGGGTACCCCATCGGTAGCCCAGGCAGTTTTCCGTTGAAACGAATACGGACCATCATTCGCTTTACGCTGCTGTTCTTTGAAGGTTTTCAGGATGTTTTTGACGGCCTGCTGCCATTTATCATCAAAGGGCTTCACGTCATCCGTTTGTTTCCAGTAGTGGTAAGCTAAGCGTATAGGGTAGCATAACGAATCGATCTCCCATTTCCGCTCATGAATTCCAGGCTGCATTTTGGTAAGATCATGTGCCCACTCTCCTACTTTGTTCTCATCGTTGTAGAACGCGTTGGCATAAGGGTCTTTCAATATGCACTTTACCTGATGATTGATGACCCCAGCAATGAGGTCTTTAAGCTTTGCATCCTGTTTCATGAAGGGCAGATATGGCCATACCTGTGCTGTGCTATCCCGCAGCCACATCGCATCTATATCACCGGTGATAACATAGGTATCGGGTTTTCCGGCATTGATAGTGTAGGTAACTGTTGTATCCAAGGTATTTGGAAAGCAGTTGTTAAATAACCATGCCAGCTCTTTATTTTTAACATTTTTACTGAACTCGGCGATCGCGCTCTCAACCGCTGAACTAGTGAATCTTCGTTTGGCGGGAAGTGTTCGAACCACTTTAAGATCCGCAGGAAGTGCATAAGCAAAACCACTACTTAAAACACTTGCTGTACCTATAATAGTTGTTTGTTTAAGGAAGTTACGTCTTTTCAAAGGAGTATGATTTGTTTCAAGTTTACGCCAGTGTTTTAAAGAATTAGCATGTTATTGACCGATCCGATCTGACAGGCTGTTAGTTTGTCGCGAAGATGTGGGATGGAGTTTTGGTTGGCCAGCTGCACGCAGCCCCTATTAACGCAGCATCTTCCCACAATACACTTTGCCTCACCTCTAGGTCTTTGTTCACAAATTGATTTAAGACGTGAGGCATGAACGTATCCATGCTCTTCGCTATGTTGCCGCCAATAATAATCACATCAGCTTGTTCGTCAACGGCAAAGGCATTTAAAAAGAAACCCAGATTAGTACCGAATTCATTAAATATTTGATCTTTCAAGGCTGTATCTTGATGGTTCAACAGTGCTTCGACATTAGTTAACGCCTCGCTCGATAATTCCAAACAACGTTTTTGAAACCATCGGGTGGATATGTAATCTTCGGCGATGCCGTCATGCATTTTATTTATGGCCCTGAAAACATCATTAGTTATGCCGTTGATGCTCACAGCAGAGCCAAGACCTGTTCCTAAAGTTATGCCTATAGCCTTTGAAGTGAACGGCACCTTACCGAACGTTACTTCGCCATGTAAAAAGGCCTCCGCATCATTTCTGAAAACGATATTATCAGGTTCTATTCCAAGCGCTTCTGATAGTAGCTTGCGGACGTTCATTCCATACAATGATTCGTACTTGTTCATGCCTTTGATCAAGGATATGCCCTCATTATAATTGAACGGTCCTGGCATAGCGATACCGATCTTAATAGCATCCCTGTTTTCGGAATCACACAGATCACATAGCGCTTCGGCCCACTTGCCTATCACGGTATCGGCATCTGCATGAGCGTCTACTTTAAGCCTGACCTTAGTATCGGCCATGATAGTATGATCATCGGGCACAACCTGCGCTGCAGTAATATGTGAGCCACCGATATCAACTCCAATGATTTTGTAATTAGATAGGCTTGATCTCATTAAATGGTTGTTATAGGTTTATAGGATAACGGTAGCAAATATGTAAAACGTTTTAGCAAATTCATAATCACATCTCTGTAATTTTATAAAATTGCCACAAGTTACTGATAACCAGGGTTTTACTTTTTAACCGAAGAATTTCGGATTATTAACGAAGTAGGCACGACGATCTTTTTGGAAACTTTATCGCTGACCGTTTTCTTCAACCGGGATAAGAGCAGATTGATGGCATGTTCAGCGATCTTGTCTGTGGGTTGAGACACTGTGCTGATAGATGGAGAATACAATTCGAACAGTTCGTAATCGTCAAAGCTTACAACACCTATATTTTGAGGTATGTGGAGGTTTTTAGCCGACATGGCCTTTAGTCCGCTTACACATAAGTAGTTGGTAGCAAAGAATATGGCGTCGACTCCCCTTTTGCGGTCAAGGAATACAGAGATCTGCTGCATTGCCTGCTCACTGGTCTTATAAGCGATCTCTTTGACTAATTGGGGTAACCCGTTTGCCGCCATCGCCTTTTCATAGCCAGACAAACGATCCTGCATTTGAGGCTGTAAAGAATCTATCGTCACAAATGCGATGTCTTTGTAACCGTTATCGATCAAATGACAGGTAGCATCATATGCACTTTTTTCATTGTCAACAACCACATGATCTGTTTCGATCGCTGGCAAATAACGGTCGATCAAAACGACAGGCTTACCGCTTTCCAATAATAGCTTAATATCCTGTTCTATGCCCTCAGGGGGTACAATGATGTAACCATCAACATGCCTTTCACTGTACATTCCGATCAGCTCTCGCGTTTTTTCCGTTGCGTTTTCGGTGCTGCAATAGATTATCTTATAGCCACTTTGATATGCGATGGCCTCAATCGCACGTGCTATCGCCGAAAAGAAGGGGTCGGAAATATCTTCAACCATTAAACCAATAATGTTGGTCTTGCCGGTACGTAGACTCCTAGCCAGCGAACTTGGCTTATAGTTCACTTCCTGCACAAAATCTAACACCCTTTTTACCAGTTTTTCGCTAATGCGCTTCTCCTGTGCCCTGCCGTTTAATATAAAAGATACCGTGGTGATAGACACCCCGAGTTCTTTCGCAATAT
Organism: Mucilaginibacter daejeonensis; assembly: GCF_020783335.1. Lineage (NCBI taxonomy): Bacteria > Pseudomonadati > Bacteroidota > Sphingobacteriia > Sphingobacteriales > Sphingobacteriaceae > Mucilaginibacter > Mucilaginibacter daejeonensis. The sequence continues at coordinate 2,247,050 of NZ_CP086068.1, read as the reverse complement.
CATTGATCGAAATTTTCTTTTTCATCCGCAAAGAGCATTTTAAGCAGGAGCTAAAATAAAAACGATGGAGTGTTTAGCAATGTTACAGGTTTACTTTATAAGGCTTGATCAAAACCTCATACCGAGTGATCAATTCTTTAATGATTTGTTATCGAACTGAAATTTTATAAAATCTGAAAAATTGAATCGTATTTGCAAATATAGCTAAATCATTTTATGCGATAAACCAACAGTACCGATTAAATGAATTACACAAAAGTTTTGCAGCTACACTGAGCAGTTGTCCCCGTTAGCAAGTCAACGATCAGACTTATACGATAAGACGTTCGTATATCGATGGTATAACTCAAATAAATATAAACCCCGAAGTACTTCTGGTAAATCTTGAAGGCGCTTTTTATTCTATTTTCGGCCGGGTTCGGTAGAATAATCAACGTCATTCTGATTGCTTAATTAGTCTTTAATTCATTCAAAAAAAGCAATAGTAACATTTGCATAATACATTAACGGTACAGATACAAAAAACTAATTCAAGTGGAGCTCTCTCGTATTTACAATTTATATACACCGCTGCAAAAAACAAAGCCCGCACCCTTGGATATCCAAGGAGCACGGGCTGCACTCATAACTAATTAACTAACTAAACTATTTATTCAAACCCGAGCGCTCAAGGTTGACTTTTTGGGTTATCATACTATTCATCTGTTGCAGATGGGTACGGGTAACAGCATTCAACCCTTTATTTTTTGTTGCTTTATTGAATAATGCCTGCAGATGGTTGAGATTGTTACGCATAATGCCATTTAGATCACTTACTGTGAAATGGTATGTATTCATCGCAAAAATGGTATTCATCTCATTAGGCAGATAGGCTTGCTGCAATAGACGGTATAGATACATTTTTTGAAGATTGCGGCGGTACACATCAACGTTTTTGCCCGCATATACTTCATTGAGTATCCCATGATTCAGATCTGATAGCAATTGATCTACGGTGTAGGTCTTATACTTATTCACCACCTCATCGGTGTACATATGGCTTAATCGCATTCTGGTGATCACACCGTTAATAGTGCTCTCTTGCAACTTGCTTAACTCGATTGGAAAACTGATCGAAAAATCATTTTGCAGGTCAGGTAGATCAAGCCATTTAGGCGTATCGAAAACCTGCTTATTTAAAAATGATATGGCCTGCTTTTGGCGAGTATATGGCACAGGCGTGTAAACAGGCTTGTTTTCAAAATTCACACGCACGGTGTGATAGGTTCCGCCAACATTTTTGATCACATGGCCTACGTACAACGAAAGTTGTCCCCAAACCCCTTCGTAACCCTTCAGGAGCTCCTCTTGCCCTTCGTAAGGTTTGCTTAGCCAGCTGTGCAATTGTGGAACGATGCGTTTTAGGTTCTTAATACCATAAGAACCGGCCAGCATCGCGTTATCGCCAAGGTCTTCATTTTGCGACCGTGGGTCAAAATATTCGGTCTCGCCACCGAACCATAAGCGGTGATTATTGCGAATAGAATCCGTCACTACTTTTACCATGGCTTTATGCTCATCTTGAGCTGATGCGTATTCCGGACGCCAGGTATATCCCCATTTGATGGCCCATTTGTCGTAATCGCCGATGCGTGGGAATAAACCGTATTTGCCAATGTTATCTTCAGGTTGTGCAACGTAGTTGAAGCGCGCGTAGTCCATGATCGAAGGAGTGTGACCGTTGGCTTCAACCCAAGCTTTATCGCGTAGCTTTTCGACCGGAACTGTTGAACTTGAACCAAAATTGTGTCGAAGACCAAGTGTGTGGCCTACCTCATGCGACGATACAAAACGGATAAGTGTTCCCATTAATTCATCGTCAAAGTCTGCCTTACGGGCGCGCTTGTCAACAGCGCCAGCTTGTACCATGTACCATTGTTGTAAGATCGACATAACGTTATGATACCAGAAGATATGGCTCTCGATGATCTCGCCGCTACGAGGATCGGCCACACTCGGTCCCATTGCGTTAGCCACAATTGACGGACGGTAAATGATGGCAGCGTGATTGGCATCATCTATGCTCCAAGTACTGTCCTGCTGTTTGGTAGGAGCTTCTTTTGCCATGATCGCATTTTTAAAGCCTGCTGCTTCAAAGGCTTTTTGCCAATCATTGACACCTTGCATCAAGTACGGCACCCATTTTTTTGGAGTTGCCGGGTCGATGTAGTAAACGATCGGTTTTTTAGGCTCTACCAGTTCACCACGTTTGTATCGTTCCACATCCTCTGGTTTAGGCTCAAGGCGCCAGCGGGTGATGTATGTGGTGTTTGAAACACCTTGTGGTTTGGTGTCAAAATCACGGAAAGAGGTAGTAAAATAACCGATGCGTTCATCCTGCAAACGCGGCTTCATTGGGTTAGAAGGGAGTAACACTAATGAGCAATTCAACTCTACGGTATAGCTTGAATTGGTAGGGTTCTGTCCTGCAGAGTATGTCTTTACTGCATTGATCTCCACATTAGTAGGATAAGTGTTGATATGGTCTACATAACTTTTGTCCATTTGCTGTCCACCCATGCCAGCATTGTCCTTGAACTCTTTCCGTTGAAAATAGATAACATCGTTGTCGGCGTTCAAAAAGTCGGTCACATCTACCACTACTGCCGACGAATCAGGCTTAACCGATGTGATCGGGAACGACGCCACAATGGTGGTCAGGTTGTTTTTAACCAATCCGGCGAACATGGCCGAAGTGCTGTCTTTCGACATCTCTTTGAATGACCGCCTACGGATGAACAGCTTACTATCAGGACCTTTCTCAAAATCATACACACTCTCGCCGATCTGGTCGCCCGCATAGCCGGACGAACCGTGACGCATGTCCGTAGATGCCTTTGATATCCGGCTAACGGCAAGGATGTCGCGATACAAAATATTATTGGGTATCTCAAAATACCATCGGCTGTCCTTTTTGTGGACCGTGAAAAAGCCATGTGAGGTTTTTGTTCCGGTCGTGACAATGGTATTATAAGGCTTCAGCGCCGTCGCTTTTTTCAAGCTGTCGGCACGTCTTTGCTCGGCCGATATAGGGCGCGCCGGAGCAGCTACCACTTTCTTTTTCTTTTGCAGCAGCGAGCACGCCGATATAGTCAGCGCGATACCTGATGCGGTAAAAAACAGAGTGGTGTTTTTACTCAAATTCATAGTAGTTGTTTATCTGGGATTCTGTGTTAGCTCTGGATTTTGTAATATGTATTTATCCGGTATAGGGAATATATATCGGTTGCTGGTAGGCTCCAGCGTGTAGGTAACGCCTTTGAACCTGCGCGTCACTGTGTTAATGAAACCGGCGTCTTTGACCAAACGGCGCTGATCGAACCAGCGGTAACCGCGGCCCATGAACTCGCGCCCACGCTCATCGATCACCACATGCAAAGCGGCATTAGCGGTGCTCGCTGTAAGATCATAATACTCGGCAGGCTTGAACCTCTTTTTACGTAGCGTATTAACGGCATCCATGGCGTTAGCGATATTACCGGCACGGGCCTGGCATTCAGCTTTGATCAGCAGCATCTCCGGTACACTTGGGCCAATATATATACCTTCAGTGTTCAACCGTTGGCGAAATAAGCCGCGCCCAACGGTAAAGTTGGTTCCTAGTATGGCCGAGCCGTCTTTGGTAAAGACCACATAACGAAGGTCCTTAGGATCATATAAGTTTACAGCCGACGGGTTTAGCGGTATGTTCGAGATGAATAGCCCGGCACGTTTAAAGAACATCTCTTCTGGGTTGGCCAATTTAAGCGGCAGAACAGGGGTCGCAGCCAAATAATTATTAAGATCCAGCAAGCCATTTTTTAAAGAAAGCGCAAGGTTGGCGTAGCGTTCGGCCTCAGTGAACTCACGGGTATTGAGGCACACCCGCGCCATCAATGCATAAACAGCCAGCTTTGACGGATTTACGTTGTACGTGGCCACATCGGGCAAGTAAGGCATAGCATTAAGCAGGTCGGTCTTCACCTGATCATATACCTGTTTTACAGGAGCCCTGTCCAACGAAGCGAAAAGGCTTGGAGAGAGCAGCAGTGGCACACCCGGATCTGTTGCAGCTGTGGCGCCATCATATTGTTTACCGTACATGTTCACAAGTGTGAAATAGGCATATGCCCGGTGCACCAATGCAGATGCCTGGATGGTCTTCTTCTGTACGTCGGTACCACCCTCGCTACCTTCTACACCGGTAGCAACAGTATTGAAAATGTTGATCTGTTTGTAAAATGATGCCCAGTCGGTATCATCCTCAGCTGAAGTATATATTTTTTCAGCCCAAATGTAACTGTTCACTTGTGCGCTTAAAGTAAGACGGGTGTACCATGTCTCATCTTCTACGCCAAAGTCATCGGCCATGTAAATAGGATATGAGTAACCAGGCTCTATGGTTTGGCCATAATTAAGCAGTGCCTGATAGTCAGTGGTATATTTTAAAGCTCTTACCTGCTCAGGTGGTATCTCTACATATTTGCGGCAGGCGCTGGCACAAAACACCAGGCAGCTTAAGATTAGTATTCTAAAATTATTCATGATGAATGAGGGCTCTAGAGTGAAACATTGAGGTTGAACAAGTAGGTAGCGCTTGGCGGCAGATTGGTATATTGTCCGGTCACTTGGTAATCAGGGTCTAAACCTTCTTTATTAGCACGCCAGATCAAGCCTAAATTAGTGACCGAGAACCCGACATTGACCGCCTTTAAGAACGGCGCTTTACCCAATATCGCCTGCGGTAGATTATAATTGAGTGATACCTGTTGCAAACGGACGTTACCGGCATCTTTCAAGTTAAGGTCTGAACCAGCGAACCAACTAATGTTGTTGAAGTTGTTGTTTCCCAGACCAGGAATATCGGTGACAGCTTCATCGCCGGGTTTACGCCAACGGTTGGCCAAACGGGCACTGTTACTTATTAAGCCTGATGCATTGGTGCCGGTCGGGAAGTTGCTGGTAGTGATGTCGGTCATTAAGAATTTATAACCCAGGCTGTAGGTGGCCCTTACGATCAAACTCAGGTTCTGATAGCGGATGGTATTGGTCCAGCCACCAAAGTAAGGCGGAGTGGTACGGCCACCATAAGCCAGATCTGCATTGGTAACGCTTCGTGATCCGTTCACGTTTAAAATAGTACCATCTGCAGCGTATATACGCGACTGACCTTTGTTATCCAGACCTGCCCAGCGATAAACAAAAATGTTATCGGTAGGATAACCCTCGGTCACCAACGGAGCGCCCCCCTGGCTGGAGGTGCTTTTAAGCCGCTGATCGGTAATGGTGTTGGTAGCGTACGAGAAATTGAACGAAGACTGCCAGTTCCAGTACTTGGTGGCTATGGGTACACCATTGATACCGAATTCCACGCCCCTGCCCTTAGCGTTGCCGGCGTTATATTGCAAGGTGGTATAACCATAAGTAGCATTATAAGGAAGGGTGATGAGCAGATTGTAATTCTGTTTTTGATAAACATCTGCCGATATGGACAACCTCTCGTTGAAAAAGCCAACATCAATACCTTCGTTTATGGTACGGGTGGTCTCCCAGGTCAATCTGCGATTAGCGGGCGCACCAATGCTGGCTGTGGGTTGCCCTGTGTATGGATCATTGGACCCAAGATTGACGATCGCATAAGCTGCACCCGAGGCAGGTATGGATCCTCCTGTACCCAATGTGGCACGTAAGTTAAGGCTGCTAAGCCAGCTAACGTCTTTCAGGAGATCTTCGCGTTTGGCATTCCATCGCAAACCCGCAGAGTATAACGGTATCGCCCTTTCACGACGTTCGAGTCCCTGATTAGTATAGTCATCAAAACGCACACTTCCACTTGCATAATACTTGTTCCGGAATGAATATGTAGCTAAGCCAAAGTAAGACAGATAACGTTTAGTATTCTTAAAGACGGTACCATCACTATAACCCAGCGTTGAGGTGCCGCCGAACAACGTAGCATAAGAAACCGTAGGGTTAACCACCGCCGAAGTTGACAGATCTTCGTTATAGCCATAACGGGTTTGCTGACCACCGTTATACTTGTATTGCCGTATCTCGGAACCAGCGAGGAGATCGATGTGATGATCAACAAAGTTCTTATTAACGTTGACCTGACCACGAACGCTGTAATCGTCATAAGTTCCGTTAGCGGTTTTGTACACACCGCCGTTCGGCACACCATAGATCAGAGTAGTGCCATTTGTAGTGGTGCCATTGTTGATGAGATAGCGGGTGTCGTAGCTGTTCTGGTTTTGCAGATTGTATTGGTTGGTCAACTGCTTTTGATACTGGCCCTGCAAACTAACCGACAACCATGAGTTGATCAATCCCTTTATGGATGTACCCAAACGCAGCGCATTTTTGTTCAAAATGGTATTATTATAATTTAACTCATCTATGGCGTTATAGCCGAACGGCTGGTAACCTAAGCGCTGTAAGCTATCTGCTGTACGCTGATTAAAGTTGATCGGTTTACTTACCTGACCACCGTTAGCATCAACCAGTAATTCGTATGGTGCAAATCCTTTAGCACCTGTGCTCAAAGCCTGCGCAACAGCAGCGTTAACCTGGCTTTTAGAATTCACATAGTTAATATTCGTAGCTACCAAGATGTGTCGGTTCAGAAAATCATTGTTCAAATTCGAGGTCAACGAATAGGTCTCACCGTAATTACTACGATACACGGGTACATCTTTCGAGTAATTAGCTGATAAATAATAACTGCTATTCACACCACCACCTGAAATGGAAAGATTATGTTGCTGGCTGGAGGCGTGCTGCAATAGGTACTGGCGCAATTGATCACGGTTAGAACGGGTAGCCAGTTCACTTAAAGCCGCATCACGCTGGGCTACGGTGGCCGTGCCCCTTTTTACGCGGAACATCCATTCCTGCGCTTCACTTACGGGGCCAGCCCTTCTGTTAGAGTTGGGATCGGTAAAGAAATTTTTGTCGAACATCTCCTGCTCCAGATCGATGTACTGACCACTGGTCATGGCTTTTGCGCTTGAAAAATTGGCAGCCGCTGATGTACTTAAAGTGGCATTATAGGTAATGGTCGGTGCTGAACGCTGACCTCTTTTAGTGGTGATAACGATCACACCATTAGCAGCTGAAGCGCCCCAGATCGATGCTGCGGCAGCATCTTTCAAAAAGGTGATACTCTCAATATCATTAGGGTTGATCGTGTTTAATACCGAATTAACAGAAGTATTAGGTTTTACCGACGTCCGGTAATTATTACCATTATTAGGGTTGCCATCTATGATGGAAGTGCTTACGGTCACCAAATTTTGATTAGCGGCTGGAAACCCATCTATGACGATGAGTGGTGGCGTAACGTTATCAGACGTCAGGCTGTTGGTGCTGCGCATCTGTATCACATTGTTACGCAGATCAAATCGCACACCGGGAACCTTGCCGGCCAAACGCTCCAATAGATTTAAGGTTGGTGTGTTCTCTATATCCTTCCGGCCCACTACGGTGGTAGAGCCAGTGATGGCGTTCTTGGGTAACTGCTGATAACCGGTAGACACTATCACATCCTCAAGGCTTTGCGGTTTAAGCGATAGCTGGACGACCATGGTCTCAGATGCCGTCTTTTCATATGTCGCATATCCGACATATGAAAATTCCAGCACATCGTTATCCTTTATCCCCCTGAACAGGAAAGTACCTTTGTCATTAGTGAACACACGGCGATCAGTACCTTTCAGGGTGACGGTAACATTGGCGAGAGGCAGCCCTGTTTCCACATCAAGTACCTTACCATTAGCATCAATATTGCTGAACAGGCTTACCATTTTTTCGAGTAGCCCTTTCTCCTGCGGTCTGATCACCACCGTTCTGTTCACGATGGTGTAAGTAAGTGATCGCTGTGTAAGGGTCTTATCTAACACGTTGCGTAACGGCTCGTTTTTAAAGTCGGCCTCGAACTTTAGCTGCTCATTTACCTTGCTATCTTGCCAAAGCACATTGTAACCCGTTTGTTTTCTTATTTCGGTGAACAATTGCTTGAGCGATGCGTTATGCTTTTTGAAAGTAACGTTTTGGGCTAACCCCGCAGCGCTTACCTGGATCAAAAAAGCGGTCATGAAAAGAACGGAAAGTTTCATGATTCGAATGAGTGATTTGTTTAGGCATAGGAAATGCCCAGATCTGATGAGATCCTGAAAATTCATTACATTTGTTTGTTAGTGATTCAGTGGATTGTGTGAATAAGTCGATGCTGAACACTGATATATCAGGCCGGGGATGTTGGTAGCATTCCCGGTCGTTTTTTACAGTGAAGCGTGTTGGAGGTAAAGATCAATTCATAGCAGTGACCACCCTCCCTTCTATCTTAAAGTGAACTGATCCGGTTGCTTCTAAAACTTCAAGCAATTGCGATAGATCTTTGAAGCGTGACAGCGACCCGCTGTATAGCTGTTTCTTCACATTTGCGTCCTCAAAAACTACCTGCACATTATACCAGCGTGCAACCTGCTTCATGATACTTTCCAGATCCTGATCGTTGTAAACGAATAAGCCGTTCTTCCAGGCAATAGCATCCTCGGCTTCCACCCTACTTACATTTATACCAGTGGCAGAAGATTCGGCCTGTTCGCCGGGTTTTATCATTTGGCCAAACCCAGCCTCTGTTACCCTTACGGAGCCCTCGAGCAAGGTGGTCAAGATACCTGCGTTATCACGGTAACTATTGATGTTGAAGCGCGTGCCCAACACCATTACCTGCTGATCAGCGGTCATTACGGTAAATGGTTTTTTAGCATTGTGGGCAACTTCGAAGTAACCTTCCCCGGTAAGCGTTACTTTGCGGTCGCGCCTGCCGAACCTGATCGGGAATTTCAAAGACGAGGCAGCATTGAGCCAAACCTGGCTTCCATCAGGCAAGTTTATTTGGTATTGCCCGCCTTTTGGTGTGGTTATGGTGTTAAAGCTGACAGTATCGTCAACACTGTTGCCTTTGTTATCGAATTTATAGATCAACTGTCCGTTGCGAGTTTTAAATATGTGCATCCCTGGCTGCACGTTCAACTCGCCACTTTTTATACCTGCCAGATCAATGATCTTACCATCTGCCAAGGTAAGTGTTGCCTTGTTCGAGCCGGGCGATACGTCATTTTTATACCGTAATGCGATGCTTTGTTTATTTGAAACGTTATAACGGAGGTACAGGGTAACAGACAAAGCTACAACCAGGATCGCCGCAGCAGCGTATGGCAACCAGGTGTACATCTTCCTGACCTTATTTTTACTTTGAAAACGAGGGTTGGCTATCAGGCGCTTATATAGGTCGCGCATTTCATGATGCTCTACATCGTCTGGAGACAGGGAGTTCCAGATATCATCCAACGCGGTATCAATCTCGTCGTCGTTCCCTTTCAGTTTGAAAAAGCTGATCAGCTCTAAGTATTCTTCTTTACTGATGGAATTATCAGCGTACCGACGCAGCAGATAAGATATTCGTTGGTTACTCATGCAATATATAAGCTTAATTAGGGCTTAACAATTACATTACACCTGAAAAACGAAGATGTACTATTCCGTTGTGATTTTTATTTTGAAATTTTTGATTTCCGAAGGATCCCGCAACACCTGATCAGATATTTGGCTGGTTTAATCTACTTCTTAGCGTCTTTAATGCCGCAGCTAGGTGATTTCGGACAGTATTTTTAGAAATATTAAGCTGTTGAGCTATTTCATCATAGCTCAAACCTTCAAATCTGCTCATTTTGAACACCTGTTGCTGTTGTGGAGGCAATATAGAGACACTTTCGTCTGTATAACGTTGCAAATCGTTCAATAAGACCATCTCTTCCGTCGCGTTACTGAAATTTTCCAGAACTTTCCACAGCTCTTCGACGGCGCGTTGAGAATTCGCGACTTGCCTGAGTGAATTTATAGCCAGTCGTTTTGTAACAGTATATAGATAAGGCAAAATGGGCAACTCGATATTGAGTTTATCACGGTTGGCCCAAACTATCAGGAATGCATCATTGACTATTTCTTCCGCCTGCTCTTTGTTTTTAAGCATTTTAAAGGCAAAAGCATATAGTTTTCTAAAATTTTGGTTGAATACGTCTTCGAATGCATCCTCATCTCCTGCTTTAAAAGCCGCTACTAAAGCCTGCTCGTTAAGATCAAAAGCCTCCGCCCGAAGCCATGTAGGGCCGGAGAAAAAGGAATTTAGAAAAGTCCACCAAAGCGGACCATAGACCGTCATCATTATTCTTCTTTAACAAAAGCCAGCGCTCAAAAGAAGCTTCACACAAGTAGTTGCAAGGCACTAAATTTAGCAAAAGTTTAAATACATTACGCAAAAATATATCATTCGGCACTATTTGAGCTGTGATCTTTCAAAGGCAGTAATTCTTTTATACGTTTCAAGCTTTTATTGAACACATTGAGCTCGACGTCCTGTACAACAGTGTTGGTTCGTAAGTCGGTAATTACAAGAAATGGATAGTTCTTTTTGAATAAGCTAGTGAGCGGCCTGTCTTTCAAGTCGCGTTCCCTTTCTGTCAAGGCGAACTTGAAATTGGCGAAGGGATAATTTACTTTGTTGATGGTGATGGCGTCAGTTGTAATGGTACAGATATTTTTGAAATAGGTGATCAGCACTATGAGAGGCATAACTACGAAACCAAATAAACTGAACACTCCCACGCGATAAGTGGCTGCATGACCGAGAATGACACCATCGACAAGATTATAAATAGAAGCGAATGCGATGATCGGTGTTAGGATAGCATAAAAGAGAACAACTTTTTCGGACAGGCAGATATTGGTCTTCATAACGATAGGTTCATTTGTTAAATGGAATAGGTAAATATTGCTTTCACTTCGTCTTGTCCATAGATAAATGGTCAATTACCGTTAAGCATATAATAGCTGGTAAAGTAGAAATTTTTGGATTATAAATTGGTCGTACAGTGAACTAAAGATTGTATTACTGATCACACATCTCTTCCTAAATTGCTATGATGTTTATAAATTAGGGTTTCGCTGTTCCTATTATACTTATCATGAGAAAGTTCAATTTACTGCTGATCATAGTTTACCTGATCGCAGGCACCATCTGGTTGGTTTCTGGATCTTGGCTCATCAATCGTCTAAAAGCGCTTGACCCCACAGCAGACCTGCAATACTTATTCGACATCAAAAACTTGGTTTTCCTATTGGTGAGTATTATCAGCATCGTGTTGATCGTAAATGCAAGGTATAGCCGCTTACTACTAAAAGAACAGGTATTGAATAAACAATTGAGCGAGCAAGAAAGATCGCTTAGAAGTTCCGTAATAGATTTTGAACTTGTTAATAAAGCAACCAATGATGTCATCTGGGATTATGACATCCTGAAAGACGAGCTCAAGTGGCTGCATGGCTATAAGGAACTATTCGGTTACCAAGACCTGTTGGTGGTGAAAGCCGCCTTTTGGAATATGCAAAAGATCCATCCGGAAGATCAGAAAGACGTGATCGCCATGTTCGATGCTTTGCTGAATGGGGATCAGCAGCGCTGGAGCGTGGAATATCGTTATCGATGCAGCGATGGGACCTATAAATATGTTTCCGATCGTGGGTACCTCATCCGTAACGCAGCTCACGAACCGATCCGTATGCTGGGTGCGATCCAGGACATAGACCGGCAAAAGACCTATAGCCAATTACTGGAAAGGCAGAACGAGCAACTTAAACAAGTAGCCTGGCTTAACTCTCACGAGATCCGGCGACCGCTGTGTAATATCACCGGCCTTATTCCATTGATGGAGTCGTCAGTAGATGATCCGGAAACGATGGCTTCATTGATAGCCATGATCAAGCGGTCGTCGGACGAACTTGACAATAGCATCGCTAAAATCAACGAGACCGCGGAGGCCGGTTTCACTGTAACTTAGTGAGCCTGTCAAAATATATAAATGATCCGAACACCTTTGATAAATAGTGGATATGACGCATATCGATCAAAAACCTGTATCGTCTCCAGAACTTCTCCAAGATCTGACTGTATCTATGTAGCGCTGAACTCTACCAACAGCTGCTTGGATCTTGAAAAATATCATTGTTGTTCTTCTTTCGTTAGGCTGTTCCTTTAACGCTTTTGCACAGGTCGCTGGTAATGATACCGCCCGTAAAAACATTGTTGACACGCTTAAAAAGGACCTTTTTACAGCCCCCGATACCGTACAGCACCTTCGTAGCAAGGCGCTTTCATTGGTGCCGCCAGCGGCACTGGTTGGATATGGAGTAGCCTCGTTCTATATCAAGCCCATGCGCCGACTTGACCGTTATGTTTATAAGGAGGCACAAGAACACAACTTTGTATTCAAACGGCATTATGAAGATTATTTTCAATACGCCCCGCCGGTATTGGTATATGGATTGAACTTGGCCGGTGTTCATGGTAAGAACACCTTTATTGACCGCACGCTCATTTATGTGATGGCACAAGGTATGATGAGCTTTTCACTTTATGCATTGAAGCATTCCACACGCCGATTACGTCCCGATGGCAGCGATCGTCTTTCTTTCCCATCTGGCCATACAGCGAACGCGTTCGCAGGAGCGGAGTTCATGGCGCAGGAGTTGGGTGGGGTGTCGCCTTATTATTCCGTGGTAGGTTATGCCTTTGCGACCACGACGGGCGTCTTTAGGATCTATCACGAAGATCACTGGTTGAGCGATGTGATCGCCGGGGCAGGATTTGGTATCCTGGCCACTAAGGGCGCTTATCTGCTCTACCCCTATCTTCGGAACGCGATTTTTAAGAATAAAACATCAGCGACTAAGACAGACGAAAAGCATAAAGAGAATATGAGTTCGACCCTGCTACTTCCATCCTATCAGAACGGCGCACTAGGGTTGACCTTTAGCGCCAGCTTTTAGATCAACAGTGAACTGATGCAACTCATTCGAGTATCGGTATTCAAGCTGCATGTTATAGTTATCACAGATCTGCTTGCACAGGGTCAGCCCCAGGCCGGTCCCTTCTGATGTAGATGACCTTTGGAAACGATCGAACACGCGCTTAACATCAAGAGCGACATAGACACCACTATTGATGACCTGAAGGCGATGCGGCTCAAGGTCTATCTGCAAAACGCCCCCTATTCGGTTATGCCGTATTGCATTACTGATCAAATTGCCAATGAGCACTTCCATTAAAAGCAAGCTGGCATTCACATTTGTGTCTTCCAAATTTACCTTTACTTCCAGATCCAACGAGGCCGTAAGCTCCTCCAAGTGCTCCAAGGTCTCCCTCACCAACTCTTTAATATCTACGATCTGAGTATCGGTGATCAATTGATTCTCGATCTTGGCCAGCAACAACATAGACCTGTTGAGGCGGGTCAGCTTGCGCACCGCTTTATAAATATCACTCAACAGCTTGCTTTGATCATCATTAAGGTCACCGGTTTGCAAATAGCTATCCAATTTAGAGTTGATCACTGCTATGGGCGTCATCAATTCGTGCGATGCATTTTCCGTAAAAGCCTTTAAGGTTTGGTAATCATCCTTTACATGATCGGCCATCAAGGAAACAACGTCGTTAAGTTCTCTGAATTCATCGATGTTGGAGTTGACCGGACTAATGCTTCTGTTATCAGCCAGACTAAACTTCTTGAGCTGATGCAGGATCTGGTAGAACGGCCGCCAGATGCGCGACAGAATCACACGATTTACCAGAAATAGTGCGGTCAACAAGGCGATGATCAGCCCCAGTGTGATCAGCAAGACCACTTTGATCAGGTCCTCGGTCTCTACCTTTGATTGCACCACTAATACCTGGTACATCTTGTCGCCAATATTTACTTGGGTATACAATGCCCGTCCGGGCTCGAGGTCGCCATCTTTCAGATCACGGTAGACAGTGTCTTTAAAACGCCGTTCGAGCGGGTGCCGGGTCTCAATGAATTGGATCTCCTGATGATTGGTCTTGAAAATTTGTGGCAAGCGACCGTTAAGCGCAACAAAATCATGCACTTCGTTCTCCTCCACTACAAGTGCCTTATCGACCTGATGGGTCAATATACGGCTAATGGTGATATAGTACACCACGGCTGCGATGACCATGATCAAGGTGGTCACCGTAATGTTCAACCTATCATATTTGGTTAGAAGCCTCATGCCTCGGTGAACTTGTAACCCATTCCATAGGCGGCTTGGATAGGGTCATTACCACCCGCTTCAACTATCTTTTTACGCAGGTTTTTAACGTGGGAGTAAATGAAGTCAAAATTATCCGCAATGTCCACGCTATCGCCCCAAAGGTGTTCGGCAATAGCATTTTTAGACACTACCTTGCTTTTGTTAGCGATGAAGTACAGCAGCAAAGCATACTCCTTTGGCGTAAGCTTAATCACGCGGCCTTTAATTTTTACTTCCTTGGCGCTGAGGTCAATATTCAAACTACCTATATTTAAAAAGCTGCTTCCATTGAACGCCTTGCGCCTTACAATAGCGGTGACCCTTGCCCTAAGTTCTGACAAATGGAAGGGTTTTGTTAGATAGTCATCGGCTCCAAGGTCAAGGCCGGTCAGGCGGTCGTCCAATGAGTCTTTAGCTGAAATGATCAGCACCCCGTCGGCGTATTGCCGGCTCTTTAGGTGTCTTAGTATATCCAGCCCGCTGCCATTAGGCAAGCCAATGTCGAGCAGTATGCAATCATAACGATAAAGCTCCACCTTGGCCATGGCTGTGGTGTGATCACTGGCGGTCTCACAGATGCTGCCCTCCTCTTTTAGGTATGCTTCGATACTTTCGCGCAAGGCTGCCTCATCTTCAATGACCAGTATCTTCATGACAGTTTTTTGTTCAAAAATAGTGATCGATCTTGTAGAAATTTAGCATTGACGTCCATCATTTTGATGCTGATGATCTTTATCCGATCAGATCATGTTGCATCAACGAACACATCCAGATTTTATACAGATTCCGTGAGGAGATTTGCTCCTGATGAGACCGTCACTTCTACTGATACTGATATTTATTACCAACATCGTGTTCGCCCAAGGTAAGATCACCGGTAAGATCGTGGATGCCACGACCAATGCCCCGGTCGACTATGCCACCGTGGGTCTTTTTGCGCAAGGGAGTAAACAGCCTGTAAGCGGCATCACCAGCGATGATAAAGGTAATTTTACCCTGACGAACATCAACAATGGTGAATACCATATAACGGTGAACTTCATCGGATACAAGGAGTATGGGGCCGATCATGTCATCATCAGCGATGATCAGAAGGCGGTCACGCTGGGCACTATCAAGCTTATACCCGCCAGTAAACAGCTGAACGAAGTGACCGTTACCGCCAAGGCGCCGGTGATCGAGAATATGATCGATAAAATGGTGTACAACACGGCCAACGACCTGACCTCACAAGGTGGAGTTGCACTGGATGTATTGAAGAAGGTGCCACAAGTGAGCGTAGATATAGACGGTAACGTAGAGTTGCAGGGCAACACAAGCGTAAGATTCCTGATCAATGGCAAACCATCCACCATGTTCGGCAGCAGTTTAAATGATGTGCTGGCCTCCCTACCCGCAAGCCAGATCAAAAGTATAGAGGTGATCACCAGTCCGGGTGCAAAGTATGATGCGCAGGGCCTGGGTGGCATTATCAACATCATTTTAAAGAATGATAAGCTACGCGGCATAAGTGGTAGCGTGACCGCCTCGGCCGGCACACGTTTGCAGAACGGCTCAGAAACGGTCAGCGTAAGGCGAAACAACTTTGGTGTATCAGCATTTTTGAGCGGTAATGCGCAGATCAATACCCGCACCATGAACCTCAACGATCGCACCTCCACAGATGCCTCTGGCCGTTCTACCCGGTTGATCCAGAATGGTTATAGTGATGTGAGGCGTAAGAGCTATAATAGCGGCATCAATGTAGACTGGTCACCTTCAAAAGCCAACAGTTTTACCGCATCTTTGACTGTGGATCAGTTCGGTAATCGGAATCAGGGGATGACCGCTCAGCAACAGACCGCCACGGGCCTGGCCGATGTGCTTAGTCAACGGACATCGTTAAGTGACCTGAGCAACCACAATATCGATTGGAGCCTTGACCACAAACACAAGTTCAAACGCGAAGGACAAGAGCTGGAGATCCTGTACACTTACAGTCAAGGTAAGAACAACTCGTCATACGATCAGCAGCAGATCTATAATGGCCAGCTATTACCCTTTTCAGCGTCAGCCAGTACTAATCCAGGCACCAACCATGAGACCAATATCTCTGCTGATTACACCCAACCGATCGCAAAAGATGTGTTGTTAGAAACGGGGGCCAAAACGATACTGCAAAATATCAACAGCGTAACCAACGTAAATAGTTACGATGCAAAGACCGGTGCGTACAGCTATGACCCCGGCCAATCATACAAATTAAAATACGACCGCAAGATCTACGCCGGATACGTTTCGCTGGGTGCTTCGCCGTTCAAACAAATTGATGTGAAGGCTGGCCTGCGCATCGAGCATACTAATACACATATTGGCTTCCCTGGAACCACTATCCCCTCCTATACCACCGCAGTTCCAACTGCTGTGATCTCGCATAAGTTCAGCGATGTATCGTCATTGAAAGTGAGCTATACCAAACGTATCGAACGGGCCGAATATCGCGAGCTGAATCCTTTTGTGAACTTGAGCGACCCTTACAACATCATCACAGGTAACCCTCTTTTAAGGCCTGAGATCGGCAATGTGTTCGAGCTGGGGTATAACCGTTCCTTCAGGTCTAGTGGTAGTTTATACATCGCGCTGTTTTCAAGGCATAATAGCAACGATGTGAAGACCTACACTAACTTCTACAGCCAGTATCGTGTGGGCGACTCAGTATATCGTAACGTGTCCGTGACCAACCGACAAAACATAGGCACCGAACAGAACACAGGCCTTAACATATCAGGTTCTGTGTATCTCAGCAAGAAGCTTAACATAAGGACCAACACGTCCATTATAGACAAGTACATCGTTAACAAAGTATATGGTGGTCCATCGGTTAATGCCCTCATCGTCAGAGGCAATATGAATGTGAGCTACCAATTCACAAATGATCTGATCGGTGAGGCCTTTGCGAACTATAATTCGCCAATGAAGAATATACAGGGCCGCACACCCAAATTTGTTACTTACAACTTAGCTTTTCGCAAGCAATTAATGAATAAGATGGCTAGTATAGGGTTCACCACCACTAACCCGTTCGCTAAATATGTTGATCAGCTAACCACCATTGACCATGCGGCCACATCTAACGGAGCACCTTATACCAGCTACAGTTTACGCCGGGTTCCATACCGGTCGTTCGGTATCAGCTTCGCTTACCGCTTTGGAAAACTGGATGCCAAGGCCAGCAAAATTGAGGAGCCACAAGTGAAGCCGATCGAGAATTAGACCAGTGAAACCATTGGCTATATGTAAGTTATCTTCGCCCCATAAACTTTCGGTTGAGATAATTCCTAAAAGGCCGATCGTATTTGATCATCACCAAATACGCGATCCCGATGAGTAATGTTGTGGTGACAGGAATGATCATAGCGAGTATCGACATGGACGGATGATGAGCGAGATAATAATTGCCGAACATCCACATCACCGCATAGTGTGTCATATAAAAAGGATAGGATATATCACCTAAAAACGTGCAACACGCTTTCGTGCGGTTTGTTATGACGGCTCCGGCCCCGATCATAATGATCAGCGGGAAATAAAACAGCACGATCAAAAGTTCGGTAAGCGAATTGAACTGAGTATGAGGCGAAATGAACGCCAGGAATAACAAAACGGCGATAACGATAAAAGGCAACTTATTTCGGATGATCAGCTTATATCTAAAAATGAGTAGACCGGCCGTGAACGAATAAGCTATACGGGCTCCACCATCCCAAAAGGTTGGCCCGCTCCATCCCCCAAGCAGGTTGCCTGAGCGGTAGGCAACGCCAACCAAAAGACCAGCGGAGAGCAATGCCATAACTACCAGGTAGCGACGGTCAAGGCGCCAAAGCACTAAGGCATAAACAATATTGGCCACATACTCCCAAAACAATGACCAGGATGGCGCATTGAAGCTGAACAGGTTAAACCCTCTATCGGCGATCACCGGCAACGGGATGAGCAGTAATGAACAGACGAACGCCAGTATGATCTTCCCACTGCTATAAGCCTCTGGATGCCCTCCGAATGGGTCTAACAAAAAAGCCAGAAGGCCTAATACCGAACCCAGTATCACCAACGGATGTAGCCTGATGATCCGTGCTTTAAAGAAAGCAAGGACCCCTATATCGGCCATCCGGTCGTCATAGGCATAACCGATCACGAAGCCCGAAAGGCAAAAGAACAGGTCGACCGCCAGAAAGCCGTGACCGATAAAATTTTTTGGAGGATCAGTATATACCCATTCCATAAAGTGGAATATTACCACCGCCAAAGCGGCAACGCCTCTTAAGCCATCAAGCACCTCAAAATGAGGTTTGCTATGTATGATCGGTGTGTTAGTGTCCATAAATGGTGATCCTGATAGCGCTAAAGGTAATGAACACGGGCCAGATCAAGTGTGTTCTTATCTATGTAAATGCCACCATGCTCTTAACCAACGTTATACGCGTTATAGCTCTAACATCGGGCTTGAAGATCACAAGATGGCCTGACGTTATACTTTAATGCGCTATATTTGTCCTTGCAAAAGGCTCTATCGCTGCCTGTAGATACAGGTGGAGGAAAGTCCGGGCAACATAGAGCATCCTGCTTCCTAACGGGAAGGCGCCTTGCAGCGGGCGACAGCCAGTGCCACAGAAAATATACCGCCTTGCTTTGCAGGGTAAGGGTGAAAACGTGAGGTAAGAGCTCACGGCGGGTATGGGTGATCATACCTGCGGTAAACCTCAGGAGTTGAAAGACCAAATAGGTCCCGAAATGGAAGTTGCTCGCTTCTGTATGGCGCTTGCGCCATCGTTGGGATGGGTAGGTTGCTGGAACCGGCCAGCGATGACCGGTCAAGATCAATGATAGAGACTGCTCACGCAGTACAGAACCCGGCTTATAATTTTGCTGCTGTTTTTTAGCCCTTTGCGCATTTATTTGCACAAAGGGTTATTTTTTTCAAACAAAAGCACAAGTGTTTGTTTTAATGTACAGATCTCTATATTAGCATCTGAGACTATCTCCTCCTTGAAAGAAAAACATGGCGAAAATTTTAATTATTGACGACGAACGCGCGATACGTAACACGCTGCGCGAGATCTTGGAATATGAAGACTACACTGTAGAAGATATAGATAACGGTATCGACGGACTACAACTGATCGAAAAGAAAGATTACGATCTGGTACTCTGCGACATCAAAATGAACCGTATGGACGGTATGGAGGTACTGACCGAAGGCTTAGCCTTAAAACCAGACCTTCCGTTCATCATGATATCAGGCCACGGTACGGTTGAGACCGCCGTTGAGGCCAGCAAAAAAGGAGCTTTTGACTTTATATCGAAACCACCAGATCTTAACCGCCTACTGATCACCGTTCGCAACGCGCTGGATCGCGGTAGTTTGGTGACCGAGGCCAAAGTATTAAAACGTAAAGTATCGAAGGTTCGCCCGATCTTAGGCGAGTCGCAGTCGATACTCAAGATCAAAGAGACAATCGATCGCGTTGCACCTACCGAGGCGCGTGTGTTGGTCACCGGAGCTAATGGTAGCGGTAAAGAGTTGGTAGCAAGATGGTTACATGAGAAATCGAACCGTCATAACGCACCGCTTATCGAGGTCAATTGTGCCGCTATCCCATCCGAATTGATCGAGAGTGAGTTGTTCGGTCACGAAAAAGGTTCATTTACCTCAGCTGTTAAGCAGCGTATCGGTAAGTTCGAATCGGCTAATGGCGGTACACTGTTCCTTGACGAAATCGGCGATATGAGCCATTCGGCACAAGCCAAAGTACTGCGTGCCTTGCAAGAGAACCGCATTACCCGTGTAGGTGGCGAAAAAGAGATCGAGGTGGACGTGCGTGTAGTAGCAGCGACCAACAAAGATCTGCTTAAAGAGATCGAGGATGGCAATTTCCGTATGGACCTTTACCACCGTTTGAGTGTAATCCTAATCCACGTGCCACCATTGATCGAGCGCCGTGACGATATACCACTACTGGCTAACAGCTTCTTAGAGGAGATATGCAACGAGTACGGCATGCCAACCAAGCGCATCAGCGAAGCTGGTTTAGAGGCACTTAAAGCCTTGCCTTGGACCGGTAATATCCGTGAGTTGCGTAACATGATCGAGCGTTTGATCATCCTGAGTGATAAGGTGATAACCGATGCTGATGTGCGTTCGTTCGCTAACCCATCGGCTCCTGTTACGGCATTGCCAGCTTCCACTGCGGCAGCTGCAGAGACGGCCGCCGCTCCGAAAACGAATTTTGAGCAATTCAAGAACTTCCAGGAGTACAAAGATTTTGCCGAGCGTGAATACATCAAGTTCAAACTCGAAAAGAACAACTGGAACGTGTCAAAAACTGCGGATGACATTGATATTCAGCGCAGTCATTTATATAGTAAGATCGAGAAATTTGGATTAAAAAGGGGTGAATGATCACCCCTTTTTTCTTGAAAATTCTTGCTATTTGTATCTAATTTCTTCTTTTCTGCATAATTAGTTGCCCATTGACTATTTTCGCCCTGCTTTTGGTTTGCGGCGGCTCACTGCCTCACCGTAATTAAAAGGGAATCCGGTGTAACTCCGGAACTGTCCCGCAGCTGTAAGTTCTACTCAACCGATATCCGATCTGGGTCACTGTTGGTCATCGCACCAACGGGAAGACTGGGTAAAGGGGAACAAGTCAGAATACCTGCCGATCGCATAACTTATTCATAGCTTTCGCGGATTGAAGCTGAATGAAGATACTTTTCGTGTTTTTCATTTGTAGTGTACAATTTTCGGTTCGCTGTGGGTTTTAACTGACCACGCAACATGAGAACTGCCGTACCCAACATGCCCTTTAGGCGTGACAGGTATTTATTGTCTTTTAAGTACGTTGCCGCAACTTTAGCGGTGATCGGTCAGTGTTGCGTGGTTGCGAACGCTCAAACCAAGCCTGATACAAGCAAGACCTATCAACTGCGCGATGTGCAGATATGGGGCAACAGCAATGGGTTGGCGGCCTCCTCTCCTACACCCGCACAGGTACTCAGAGGCGCGGCCCTTGAACGACTGAACAACCTTTCGGTAGCCGATGCCATCCGGTATTTTTCAGGCACTCAGCTCAAAGATTATGGAGGCGTGGGCGGCTTAAAAACGGTGGACGTGCGTAGCTTAGGTAGCAGCCAGGTAGCGGTGTTCTATGATGGAGTTCAGCTGGGTAACGCTCAGAACGGCCAGGTGGATCTTAGCAAATTCTCTTTGGATAATATCGGTGAGATAGAACTTTACAACGCCCAGAAAAGCACCATCTTTCAACCGGCAAGAGGACTGGCAGCCGGTAGTGCGATCTATTTGACCGCCAAGGCTCCACAATTCCGCGATGGGCATAATGATGTGGTCAAAGCAGCGATTAGAACGGGCTCCATGGGCTTGTTCGCACCATCGCTATTATGGGCTCACCAATTGAGCACCAAGGTTAGCTCGTCGGTCAGCACCGAATATATACAGGGAAATGGCCGGTACAAGTTTAGGTATACCAACGGCGTCTTTGACACCACGGCCATCAGGCAGAACGGCGACATACAAGCCTTCCGGTCTGAAGTTGGTTTTCAAGGCCAGCTGGCTGATAGCAGCTCTTGGTCGGTCAAAGGCTACCTGTACACCTCACAACGCGGTTTGCCAGGCGCTATCGTGTCCAACCGTTTCAACTATACCCAGCGCGAATGGGACCGCAATTTGTTCATTCAGTCGGCCTATCAGCGGTTAGGCAAGGTATATAGCTTAATGGCTCACGCCAAATATGCCAACGATCTGTTGCGCTATCTTGACCCCGACATCGTGACCGTAAACGGGTTGTCTGATAGTCGCTACCATCAACAAGAACTCTATTTATCGTTAGTTAATAAATTCAATATCAATACCTTTTGGAGCACCGTATTATCCACGGATTACATACGAAATACGATGCAAAGCAATATCTACCGCTTTGCCGAACCTACGCGCAATACGCTGTTAGCCGCATTGGCTACGCAGTTGAAGTTCGATCGGTTAGATGTTCAGGGCAACCTCCTGGGCAACTTTGTAACCGAGCATACTAACTCAGGCACATCTGCGCCCGACCGTATCAAGTACACACCGGCGCTAATGGCGTCGTGGCAACCATTGCCAGATCCATCCTTCCGGTTTCGAGGCTTTTACAAAAGCATTTACCGCATCCCTACTTTCAATGAGTTGTATTACACCTTCATCGGCACCGCCGATCTGCAGCCTGAGTTCAGCCGTCAGTATGATGCCGGCTTTACTTTTCAGCGCGCCCTTCAACGTGGAGCGTTGAAGCAGATCAGCATCCAAACTGACGCTTATTATAACAAGGTCGACAACAAGATCATTGCAGTACCGGGTCAAAACCTACGCCGCTGGACCATGCAAAACGTGGGCAAGGTCAACATCAAAGGGATCGAGACCAACATCCGCTCCACATGGCAACTCAATAGCTTGCTTTTATTTAACGGCGGTTTAAGCTATACCTATCAGCAGGCCCTTGACGCAAGTGCTGACGCGATCGCCGATCAACAGATTCCCTACACGCCGGTCAATAGTGGTACCGTACTGGCCGGATTGCTTTGGCGTAAACTTAGCCTTAACTACAGTTTTGTGTACACGGGCGAGCGTTACGACCAACGGGCCAACATCCCACAGAACCGGGTGGAGCCCTGGTATACACACGATCTATCGGTGAACTACCAGACCCGGCTTGATGAGCATCAACTCAAGTTAGGAGCCGACGTGAACAACGTCTTTAATCAATATTATGATGTGATCGCCAACTACCCTATGCCAGGCCGGTATTACCGCTTCAACATCAGTTTTACTTATTAGGTCAACAATGAACATCAGAAAGCTATCATATATAACAGTTGCCGTCGCTGCTTCCATGATCTTCTTAGCGAGCTGCCGTAAAGATCCCAAGCCTGCCGAGGAAACGACCCAAACCTTGTTCCCGGCCGACCCATCGAGCAAGGTCAAAGGTCTATATGTCTTGAACGAAGGCAACATGAACCTCAACAAGGCCTCATTGGACCGGGTAGACTACACCACGGGGTTGTTCCATCAAAACGTCTATGCCGCCGTTAACCCCGAGGTCACTAAAGGACTGGGCGATGTGGCTAACGATATGGCCGTGTATGGCAGCAAGCTGTACATCGTGGTCAATAATTCAAACAAGATCGAGGTGCTTAACGCCCGCACGGGCAAGCGCATTAAGCAAATCGATCTGCTCAACGGCCGCTACATTACTTTTAGCCAAAACAAAGCTTACGTGAGCGCTTACCTTGGCACCGTGGGCGATCCTAATTCGCCTAATGGTATAGTGGCTGAAATAGATACAGCCTCGTTACTGATCGAACGACGGGTGAACGTAGGCCGCCAACCCGAAGAGCTGGCCGTTATTGGCGATCAGCTCTATGTGGCCAACTCAGGTGGCTACAGCCCTTCCAATTATGAGCGTACAGTATCTATTGTAGATGTCAATAGCTTCAAAGAGACCGACCGCATTGATGTGGCGATCAATTTGGAGCGCCTTAAAGCCGATCGTTTTGGTGATCTGTACGTCACGTCAAGAGGCGATTATCAGTCCATCATACCCAAACTATTCGTGATAAGCTCGACCACCAAGCAGATCAAAAAAGTGTTCGACCTACCGGTGCGCAATATGTACATGGATGATGACCTGCTTTATACTATCAGCACTAATGGGAACAGCGCAACCCAACCCTACTTATACGGCACCATCGACGTCACCAACGAGACCCATACAAGCCGGGCACTCATTACCGATGGCACCGACAAACAGATCAGGCTTCCATACGGCATAGCCGTGAACCCTATCACTAAGGATGTACTGATCACTGACGCTAAGGATTATGTAACGCCGGGTACCCTGTACTGCTTTGACCCATCGGGTAAAAAGAAATGGCAGGTGACCACCGGCGACATCCCCTCACGCTTTGCATTCGTCTATTAACATTATATATAACAAATACGAACATGAAAAAACCTCTACTCCATCTTGGCCAGAACATCGGTATCGTTGTCGCGGCTTGTGCCCTTTTATTTAGCTCATGCAGCAAGGATGATGACACCATTTACCCTGAGATCAATAGCACTGCCGGCGTATATGTGCTTAACGAAGGTAACTATGGCCAGGGTAATAGCGAGATCACTTATTACGACATTAATAAGAACGTGGCCAACAAGACCTTTTACAAAAGCGTGAATGGCACATCCCTTGGTGAGACCGCTACTGATCTGGAGCGCTATGGTAACAAGATGTATTGCGTGGTGAGCGGCATGCAAGGTGCGCCAAAGTCGTTCGTTGATGTAATGAACGTGGCTACCGGGAAGACCATCAAACGCATTTCATTTAACTCAACTGCCGATGGTTATCTGCCACGCAGCATTGCTTTTTACCAGGGCAAAGCCTATGTATCGCGTTATGATGGCAAGGTGAGCCGTATAGATACAGCGACGCTTAATATTGAAGCTGATGTGATGCTGACCCCATACCTAGAAGGCCTGGCAGTTGCCAACGGCAAGCTATACGTGGCCAATAGCGATTATTTGCTATCGGGCAAAAACACCGTATCAGTAGTGGATTTGCGCACCTTTACCAAGATCAAAGATATTACTGTCACCCAAAACCCGGTGCGGGTAGCTGCTGCTCCTAACGGCGACATTTACGTGATCAGTTATGGTGATTATAAGAACATACCTGGTAACCTGGATCGCATCAGCAGCCTGACCGATACCAAAGTTTCTACCGGGACCGTGGCCGGTGTTGACTATGGCTCGGCAATGGCTTTCTCGACCAGGAAATACCTTTTAAGCGTAAGTGATGCCACTACCTTTGCGCCGGTTTTAAAGAACCTCAACTTAAGCACTGGCACGCCGTCGACCAACTTTGTAGCTGATGACACCAAGATCGGCGTTATGTACGGCCTGACCATCGATGATTTTAACGATGATGTTTATATAGCCGATGCCATTAGTTTTACCAGCAATGTAGGCAAGGTGATCTGCTTTGGAAGCAACGGCCGCAAAAAATTCAGTTTTGAGACCGGAATATTGCCACAACACGCAGTATTTAATTATAATTACAAAAATTAATTATTGATCACATCAATGTTCGCCATATCTCGATCAAGAACGAGGATAATACTGGTTCTGTCATTAGCGATACTCTTGTTCGCAGCCTGTAAAAAGGGTGGCGAAGAGCCGGACAACACCATACCAACCAGGCCGGTGACCGCGCAGAGCAGCGCCTACGTAACGCAACTTTTTGATTATTCGCCCGCCCCTGGACAATTTATCAATACCAGCAGCGGGAACATGGATGCCGCAAAAGGTGTTTTGAACGGTAAGACCGGTTTGGTAAGCCTTGGCGCTTATGGTGGCAATATCGTGCTGGGCTTTGATCACACAGTAATGAATGAGCCGAACAAAGAGGATATCATTATTTATAATAATGCTTCGACCGGTTATGCCGAACCCGGCGTGGTTTGGGTAATGCGCGATAGTAATGGTAACGGACTGCCTGATGACGTTTGGTATGAACTTGCGGGATCTGCAACTGATAAAGCGGGTTATAAACGTGACTGGGTAGTTTATTATTCGCGCCCCGACGTACCGACCAACGATGTACCCTGGATGGATGGTTTTGGTGTTAAAGGCGTGGTAAAGACCAATACGTATCACAAACAACCTTACTATCCTGAGTGGATCACTAAGAACACGTTGATATTAGAAGGTCCACTATTGCCTACCACCAACATCAACAGCACCAACCCTACCTTCATTACCAGCAATGCTTTTGAGTATGGCTATGCAGACAACACACCCGGTGGCGACAAGCTTGACATTGCTAACGCGGTCGACAACCGTGGCAACAAGGTGAGCTTACGAGGTATCGACTTTATCAAGGTGCAAACCGGGATCGCTTATGACCTGGGTTGGTTAGGCGAACTTTCGACCGAGATCAAAGGTATTGCCGACATCAGTTTGGAGAAATTATAATTGTCGGTTTAAATAAGAAGAAAGCCCCCTGCGATAATCAAAGGGGGCTTTGCTGTTTTAAGATGCTTGTAATAGCGCCAGGAGATTCCCTGCCGGATCTTTGAACCACGCAATAGTGGTACCATGCGCTCGCATGATCCCCTTGTCGTCGGTATGAAGCTCAGGCTGATCGTAACGTTCGAATATCACACCATTTTGCGTTAGTTCATCCACCGCAGCTTCTACATCATCAACCATCAGATTGAGTATCGTGAA
The DNA here is from genome assembly GCF_020783335.1 of Mucilaginibacter daejeonensis. Classification (NCBI taxonomy): domain Bacteria; kingdom Pseudomonadati; phylum Bacteroidota; class Sphingobacteriia; order Sphingobacteriales; family Sphingobacteriaceae; genus Mucilaginibacter; species Mucilaginibacter daejeonensis. The sequence goes on along the minus strand of NZ_CP086068.1, from coordinate 2,220,568 downwards.
CGAGGCCGGCAAATGGTCAGGTTTAGGATAGATCAATATCTGTTGGCCGCCTTTAAGGTCGAGTTTCAACAGACCCGGCATTTCAAGTTCTTCCACCGTTAAGCCCAACACCTCTTGGTAAAAGGCTTTGGCCTTAGCGGTATCATCTACCGAAAAACTACTGATGGCTTCGTGGTATGATAGCATAATGTGGATCTTTAGGTTAAAGCACGTTCGATCTTTCGCCAAAGATCAGTTTATCGAGCGAGATACGACCAGCACCTATAGCTAATAACAACAAGGAGATGCCAAGGTACACCAGCGCTAACTCGTACGACCCTCCGCCCTGCTTACTGGCAACGAAAGGGTCGCCAAACGTAAATGCGTGAAAATACACTGCCACAGCCATGGTAGCGATCAACCCGATAGCGGCCAGCCTGGTCAGCAGACCAAGGATCAGTGCGATGCCGCCGCCAAATTCAGAGATAGCGGCCAAAGCCAAAAAGATAGAAGGCATGGTAGCCTGCGGGCCCATCCAACCGGTAGGCGATTGGATCTTACCCCAGCCGTGAATAACAAAGGCGATACCTACGATGAGGCGTAACACCAACAACGCAAGATCTGCATTGAAAGGCAGTTGTGAAGGAGCAAAAAAACGTTTCATGATTGGTTGAGTTGAGTTAATGAAGCTTTGAACGCATCATTGTGAAAAATTGTTTCAGTACAGATAGAGTGAACTATTGAAGGCAAAGACGTTGAGCCTGCTAAACGGCCACAGGCCTCTAAGCAACTACAAATTATTTATTTTCTAACACGCGCTTCAAATTTACCAGCCCTGCATCCATATCCTTACCCAGCATGTCCTCTATGTTCATGAACAAACGGGCCAGGTTCATTGGATACGGCATCTCGCTTTTGAAACTCCATTTAACCTTGGTCGACCCGGCATTAATGCTTTCGGTAGTAAAAGCCGAGCTGGCCACACCTTCGAAAGGTTTGATAAAACGTACTTCCATGTCCACACGTTGCCCATCGGTAATATTTTTGAGCTCCTGCTCGCCTTTGCCTACTTGCTTGTTGGCACTGTCCCACGAGTAAACGAAACCAACAGTTCCATCGGTGCCTTTGTAAGCTTTCTTCATGCCAGGATCGGTCATATTCCACTTGCTAAAGTTGTCCTGGTTTTTCAAGTATCTTACATAGTCGAACACCTGGGCAACAGGGCGTTCGATCACGATCTCGCGCTCAATGGTGTAGTCTTTTTTTACGAATAATGCAACGATCAGCACGAGCAAAATGAGTCCGCCGATCACATAAAAGATCTTTAATAACATGGTGTTAGTGTTTAGAGTGATGTTTGATGCTGATGTAAAATTAAAACTAACCTCGACATTTCAAAGGGGGCGTATGCGGCATTGTCAGGGGCCTAACCCGACGATCTTTTACGGACAGAGCTAAAGGAAAAAGAAAAGGGCCTGTATCGCTACAGGCCCTTTATGTTATCTTTCGAGTCGACGGCTTAACTGGCCGTCTTCAACAGTACCTTACCGGTCACGCTGCATATCTCTGGTTGAGGAGCGTAGTATTCTTTAAGGAACTTCTTTTTAGAGTCGTGGTATTCGGTCACTCCACCGATCAGGTTCAAGAACTTGATATAGCACCAGGCCAGATCCAACTGATGCGGTAAAAATCCCGATCTTGCACTTTTAGGGAACAAGTGGTGATTATTGTGCCACTCACCGGCAACGAAGCCTGGCCACAGTTGGTTCACCGACATATCGTTACGGTTGTAATCTACTCCTTCGCGGCGCTTGTCCTCCCCTTTGCCATGCCCTTCATAATTGAAGGTACGCACACCCACTGCCCAAAAACCGGCAGCGCCAAATATGGTGCAAGCCAATTCGTGGCCACCGATGAAAAAGAATACCGCGTACCAAAAACCCCAGTTGAGGATCACGCCGCCAATGGTTCGCAGCGGGTTAGCTAATGAGCCCCAACGTTGATATTGTTCGTAGGTATTCGAGACCTGTCCGGTGTGTTTCATAAGCTTTACGCAACGGTTGTAGGTATGCTCGTCCATATTACGGGCGATCGGCTGGTGGTTCACGTCGGCTAAAAAGCAGTATAAAAAGCCCCCCTGAGCGTTGTAAGGATCGCCCGGCTGATCTGATTTGGCATGATGCACATGGTGCGATATCACGTATATCTCTTCAGGAATGATCTTGAGCGTGATGTTCTGGGTGATGAACCGCCAGAAATTGTTACGGAATTTATATGCACGGTGAGTGCAATAACGGTGATACCATACCGTGCCATGCGCACCCATCACCACCATGCTATAAACAAAGGCTATAAGAACGGTATACCAACTCAAATACTTGAACAACAGCAAACTGAACGGAACGGCCAAACAAGCGATCATCATCCAACTGGTGAACGGCAGCCAATTCTTTTTGGTCTTGAACACATTAAGCCTTGAAAAGAACTCCTTGAAGATCGTGAGTACGCTCGGCTTCGAGAGACCACCGTTCACATCGTACCAGCCGTACGATGGCTTCTCTAACACATTATCGATAAATGCCATTTATGCTTTGGGTTAAATTTATTAATTAAGGTGCCGTAAGGTAGACATAATAATTCATGCGTTTGTAATTTATTTACAACCGTATTGACTATTTTACGTTAATTCACTATGGAAGATTTTGAACTGACCCTATCGATCAACAGCCGGCAGTTACACGCGTCGGTACATACGCATGCTGAAGGAGATACCACTTATTACGATGTGACCACTGACGATTTCTCGATCAGTATATATAAGGACACCCTTTACACCTGGACAGCCGACGACAGCGCAGGCCTAAGCGCGGCTGATATACAGTCTATCGGCGAACAACTGATGCTGGGATAGACCGATACTTATCAAATAAAAAAGGTCAGGCCGTTTAAACGGCCTGACCTTTTTTGTTATGGGCCAACTCGCTGAAGCAAGTTGACCTATGAGCAAGTTTTAGGTAGAGAAAATGCGGTAAGCAAGTGCAACGTTGAAGTTGTTAAATCGCGTATTGCTTGATTCATTGCCATTTTTGATCTTGTTAAGACCTAGCTCGTAACGCAGGTCTATTGACAGACGACTTATATCGATACCTCCACCAAATTGCCATTGAAGACCCTGGCTTTTGATTTTGAGCATAGCGGGATTGTAAGGTCCGTCTTGGGTTTGCTTGTTACGCGTAGCGAAGGACAATACTGGGCCGGTGTTGATACGACCGTAGAGACCATTATCCCCAAAACGACGGCCTACCAATATAGGAAGGTCCAGACCATTTACCCGGAACTTGTTCTCGGCGCCAGTGTTCTTGTCAATGAATTTGGCGTTCTTGCTCGAGAAATATAACTCGGGTTGAATGAACCAACCCACCACTCCAACTCTTGTCCATACACCTACCAGGTAGCCTGTACGGCCCTCGGCGTCAAATCTATCCTGAGTGGGTAATGCTGTAAGATTAGCGCCGCCTTTGATGCCTACGCTGATCTGTGGTAGCAGCTGAGGAGTAGGTTGTGCCTGAACTAAGGTCGCGACACCCAGGCTCATGATGGTGAGATAAATTAATTTTTTCATAACATGCAGATAATCGTAAGCACAACAACTAAAAGTCGATTTTGTGCTAACTTCATGATCGCATGTAGGTATTCACCCTAAAAAGATAGCCTTCCCTGGTAATAATCAAGTATTTTAGTGCGAATATAATAATCGTAGCGTGCGTTGATCAGGTTGATGTTGGCACGATTAAGGTTGTTCTTGGCTACGATAAAGTCTACCGAATTGAGCACTCCAGCATTGAATCTTATCTCGGCCGTACGAAAACTTTCCTTAAAAGCATCCACCTGTTCGGTGAGCACCTGGTAGCGCTCAAATGCCGACCTCATGTTTACGAACGCCTGTTCAACGTTCTGTTTCAGTTGTACGCGGGTGGCTGCTTCGGTGTAACGGGCCTCACTCAGATCGATCTTCGCCAGCGCTACCCTGTTGCGATTTTGAAAGGCGTTCAATATCGGTATTTGCAAACCGATGCCTACCTGGGTGTTGTAGTTGTTCTTGAACTGATCGTAATAACCGATCTTTTCACTACGGTAGATCTGCTGATACTCATACACCGACTGCTTACCTGACGGCGACTTGATGAAACTTCCGGTGTTGACCTCCATGGAGTCAATGAACGTTGAACGTCTTGCCGCGCTGGAATATCTGGTAGCTATGCCGCTGTATAAGGATAAGGTAGGAAATAGGGTGCCTTTTACGGCTTTTACCTGTTTCTCAGCACTTTGCCGGCGCAAGGTAGATGCCTTTACTAACGGCAGCCTGTCCAAGGCGTTGCTGTAAACCTCCTCTGCTGTTTGCTTGAACTCGGCAGACGGTAATTGCGTAGCATCGAGTCGTTGTACGTTGAAAGCCTTTGTGTATGGGACATTCATCAACAACAATAGGTTGAGCTTTGAGGCGTCTACTGAGTTACGGGCGTTGATAGTGTTCAACCGGTCGGTACCTAACTGGCCTTTTACATCATAGTAATCCGAAGGCTGAACGGCTCCGTTCGTGTTCATCACCTCCAAACGTTTAAGTTGCTGCTGCGATACCAATAATTGGCTGTTGGCCTGTTTAAGAAGGTCAGTATTGTTGATCACCTGCAAATAAGTGGTGATCACGTTGAGTGTGATGTCGTTCTTAGCCTGCTCAAGATCCATTTGACCGGCCTGATAAGCCAGTGAGGTACGGCGAATGCTGTTCTGAATGGCCATGCCGTTGAACAAGATCAGGTTGGCGTTAACATTGTAATCGGCAGAGGTGATCTGCTGGTTAAGATAGGTATTGGTAAAAGGGTCGATACTACGGCCTGTGCTGATGCCATGATTGACCGATCCATTAAAAGTAGGTAATAAGTTAGCCCGCTGCTGCTGCCAGTAAATACGACTACGCTCCATTTCTAACTCACTCTTTTTCACGGTGAGATTATTCTTGATAGCGATATCGATACATTGCTGCAGGTTGTACAAAGTGTCGGTGGTTTGACCGCTTGCCTGCACAAAGCATCCCGTTAGGGCAATAATAAAGATCAGGTTACGCATAGCAGGATCACAAAGTAATTGACGAATCGATCTTTCCATCAAGCAGATGAATAATGCGTGATCCGTATTGGGCGTTCTTTTCGGAGTGAGTGACCTGTATCACCGTTACCCCATCCTCCTTGTTCAATTTTTGGAAAAGCTCCATGATCTCTTCGCCTTGTTTAGAGTTCAGGTTGCCGGTAGGTTCATCGGCTAAAAGCAGCTTCGGGCTCGCGATCAGCGCGCGGGCGATACCTACCAACTGTTGCTGTCCGCCCGAAAGCTGCGAAGGAAAAAGGTCTTTTTTTCCAACGATGTTGAAACGGTCCAAGGCATCGGCTACCAAAGCTTTGCGCTCGGCGCTTTTCACATCCTGGTACAAAAGTGGCGTTTCTATGTTCTCATAAACCGTCAGTTCATCAATTAGGTGATAGGCCTGAAATACAAAGCCCACATTTTGCTTGTAAAGCGCTGCGCGTTGTTTCTCTTTTAATTGATGTACGGGTTCTCCTAAAAAGTAATGATAACCTTCGGATGGCTGGTCAAGCATGCCTATGATATTGAGTAATGTCGATTTGCCCGACCCTGACGGCCCCATGATCGACACGAACTCGCCTTGATCGATGTCGAGGTCAACATGGTTCAATACGTAAGCCTTGGCGCCGCTTACCTGGTAATATTTTGATATTTGTTTAAGTGATAACATGTTAGCTTGTGATCGTTAAGATGATAGTACATTACGCGGTCATAAAAATACATTGAAGACCTTATACCATAGCTTATCAAATCTGTACCAAAACATTAAGTTGTTGATATATAACTAATTAACTATACTAACCTAATATACCACCGTTCGTAAGCGGAACAAACATCGTACGGTAATGATACAGTGTTACTACATCATACAGGTTTGATCACTCATTCCGAAGCGTGTTCACGGGGTTAAGGGTAGCGGCCTTCATGGCCTGAAAACTCACGGTCAGCAGCGCAATGAGCAGTGCCAACGCTCCTCCTGCCACCAGCATCCACCACTGCATGTGTATGCGGTAGGCAAAGTTCTGCAGCCACTTGTCCATAATGAGCCAGGCCACCGGCCATGCGATCACCATGGCGATCATTACCATTTTAAGCAGGTCGGCCGATATCAGATCAATTAGGTCGATCACGCTTGCGCCCAAAACCTTGCGGATACCGATCTCTTTAGTGCGTTGCTTGGCCGCGAACATAGCCAAGCCCAGCAGACCCAAACAGGCGATGAAAACCGTTGTGCCGGCAGCCGCTATAAAGATGTTTCCCAACTGATACTCTGCCTTGTACTGCTTGTCATAAACCTCATCCAGGAATGAATAGTTGAACGGCTCGGCGGGGAAGTTCTTTTGATATATCCTACGGATCTGCTCTATCCTTGCGGGCAGATCACGTTGATCTATTTTCAGGGTGAAGAATCCATCGGCCACGGCAGGCAAGAATATCATGGGTTTGATCTGCTCGTGTAAACCCAAATGATGATAGTCCTTTACCACTCCTACCACCTCAAAATCGCCACGCCATTTGATCTTTTTACCTATCACCGAAGCATCATCCTTGTATCGGAGCTGTTTCACCGCTGCCTCGTTCAGGATCACCTTTTTGGTCTTTGGCCATCCGTGTTCAAGCATAGCAGGGCTAAAACCCGAGCCGTTCTTGATCTTGATATCGTAGGTACTAAAAAAGTCGTTGTCAACGATCAGCATTGCGTACGAAAACTTATCATCCCCTGGTGCAGGTTGCATATTAGTGATACCTGCGGCCGAAAAATTGTATCCTTGCCCGGGTACGTTGTTAGATGCAGCCACCTGCTTTACAAAAGGCAACTGGCGCAGGTCGGCCTCAAAGGCCAGCGAGTGATCGATCTGCGAACTATTGATCACTGACGGGCCGGTGATCACCAGGCGCTGATCTACGTTCATGCCCAGGTCTTGCGTGCGCATGTACTTGAGCTGATCATACAGTACGATGGTGGCCACAATGAATACGATGGACGTAGCGAATTGAAATACCACTAATCCACGACGCAAGGATACGCCACCGATACTGATCAGCGCCTTGCTCCTGATCGTGACCAACGGATCGAACGAGCTGAGCACCCAGGCCACATAGCCACCTGCAATGAGCGTTCCTGTTACGATCATGGCACCCCCGCCTGCCCATATCCACCACTGATCAAATATGGATAGTGAGAGCTGTTTTTCCAAGATGCCGTTGTAGGTGCTTTGCAAGCACAACACCAACAATAAAGCCACTGCCAGGCCGATCACCGTCAACACCACGGTCTCGATTAGGTACTGCGCGCTAAGCTGCGACCGAGCCGCACCTAATACCTTACGCACGCCCACATCTTTGGCCCGGTTAAGTGCCTGTGCGGTGGACAAGTTGATATAGTTGACCCAGGCAATGACCATTACCAGCATAGCCACGCTAATGAATGATATCATTAGCGTTAAACTACCAAAGGTTTGGAATGGATAGTTAAATGATGGAGCTATATGTAGTTCAGATAACGGCTGAAGGCCAAGCTTATCATTTTGAGTATCGGGTTTTAGTTGATGAAGCAATTGTGTGGCCTGGTCAGCTAGATGAGCTTGGTCCGCATGTTCATCGGCAAGCAAGTAGATGAAGGCGTACTCAGAGTCGAAGGTGTTAGGGTCGGCCCAGTCGTTACTATTCCTGAACGCCGCACTTTCGATGGTTTTGAAAGAAAGCAGGATATCGGCTTTGATATCTGAGTTCTGAGCCATGTCCTGATATACACCGGTGACCGTATAATTGGCTTGACCGAATTGGTTATTCACCTCGATCACTTTGCCTACGGCGTCAACACCGCCAAAATACTTCTGTGCAACGCTTTGGGAAATGGCTGTTGTCTGTGGCTCGTTCAGTCGTCCGCTGCCGCTCACTAACGGAAAACTGAATACCTTGAAAAAGCTATCATCAGTAAAGGATACCTTTTCCTCCCTAAAGACCTTTTTACTGCCTGAGGCATCGGTAACTGCCACTACGCCATTCCCGATATTATCGCCAATGCGTACACAAGCTTTTACGCCGCTCACATCAGTTGCCAGCCGGGCACCGATACCTGGGGGCATGTAGTAATTGCTTTTACCATCTTTGTACAGGAACGACAGTCGGTAGATCTGTTTCAGATCTTTGTGATCACGGTTAGCGCTCCACTCATAAGCGATATATTCAGCGATAAAGATCAGTACTGTAAAGCCCAGTACCAACCCAAGTACATTGATCACGGAGAAAGCCTTGTTTCTCCATAAGCTTCTGAAAGCGATCTTTAAATGATTCCCGAACATATACTAACTTTTAATAGTGATAGAAGATCAGTATCATAAATCGAGTTCAGGCGATGAGGCCAAAGCCGGCACCGCCTGAAAACGTGTAGCGATCACTCGCTACGTAAACTTTTTACTGGATTGGCTACAGCGGCACGTACCGATTGGAAACTTACGGTGAGCAAAGCGATCAGTACAGCAGCGCCACCCGCCAGCAAGAACACCCACCATTCTACCTCGATCCGGTAGGTGTAATTTTGCAGCCACTTGTTCATGGCGAACCAGGCGATCGGTGTGGCGATCACAATGGAGGCGACCACCAACTTCAGGAAATCGACAGATAATAAAGTGGTGATATTAGCCACTGACGCGCCTAACACTTTGCGAACGCCTATCTCCTTAGTGCGGTTAGCCGCCATGTATGCGGCAAGCCCGAACAATCCTAAACACGAAATGATAATGGTAAGAATGGCGAACGTACCGGCCAAGCTTTCTGTACGTTGTTGCTCATGAAATTTTTGAGCATACTCTTCATCTAAAAAGTTAGCCTGGAAAGGGAAAGCCGGATTGTATCTCTTAAATATTGCCTCTGCCTGTTTCATTAACTGACCGATCGGTTTTTGATCGCTAAAGCGCCAATTGATATTATTTGACCAACGGGTGGCGGGCCCCATCACGAACATGGGGTTAAGCGGATCGAACGGTGAACCCCAGATGAAGTCTTTAAATACGCCCACCACATGCCACTTGATGCCGTCCTTATCAATGATCTGCCCAATAGGTTGCTTAAAACCCATTGCCTTTAAGGCCAATTCGCTGATCAGGCAGGCGGTAGAATCGGTAGGATAACGTTCAGGGTCAATGTCACGCCCTTCGAGCATTTTCAACTTTAACGTTTTGGCAAAATCGCCCAGCGTTGCCATTTGATCGAATACGATCTTTGAGCCAGGCGCTTTTCCTTGCCAGTTGAGTCCCCACGAATTACTACCTGCATTGGTAAAGCTTTGGTTGGTGATGGTAACGGCGGTAGCCACGCCGCTGCTTAACAGTTCCTTTTTGATGAGGTCTTTGTTCTTGTCAATATCTCCCGAAAAGTCAACGAACGCTACATTACCTTTACTGTAACCGTTATCACGATCTTGTGCGTATTGGATCTGCCTGCGAATGATGATCGTACTCACGATCATGACCACCGCAAAGGTGAACTGGACGATCACCAACAATTTACGCGGTGTGATCAATGCATTGGCCGAGCGAAAAGTGCCCTTTAACACCTCCACTGGTTTGAACGATGACAGATACAGTGCCGGATAGCAACCTGCAAGCAGACCAGTGACCAGCATAAAGCTGACAAATATGGCCCAGAACCATAGCGAACCATACGGTATGGCCAAATGCCATTGCACCAAAGTATTAAAGTATGGCAGGAATACTTGTGCCAGCACGACCGATATCACGCCGGCGATGACCGATATAATGACCGACTCGAGCAGGAACTGTCCGATCAGCGAGTTCTTAAGTGCGCCTATGGCCTTTCGAACACCTACCTCCTTGGCGCGTTTCTCGCTACGGGCGGTGCTCAAGTTCATGAAATTTATACAGGCGATCAGCAAAATGAAAGATGCGATCACCGCAAATAAATGAACTACCTCTATACGGCCACCAACTGGCTTACCATTAACAAAGCTATTGTGCAGGTAAAAGTCGCTCAGCGGGTACAAGAAAACCTCTGTGTCCTCGTCATGGTTGGAGTGACGGATCGTGATGTCGCGTATCTTTTTGTTCAGTGCTTCTAATTGTGTGTTAGGTTGAAGTTGCACGTAGGTCTTATAGCTATTGTTGCCCCAATATGGGTCATCACGGCCATACAGTTGTTTCATAAAGCTCCAGGGCATCATGAGGTCGAACTGGAACCTTGTGTTGGATGGCAGCGTTTTGAGGACCGCGGTCACCTTCATTTCAAAACGGTTATCCAGCTTAATGATTTTACCCACGGCATCTTCGTCGCCATATATCTTTTTGGCCAGGGTCTCGGTGATCACCAGGCTGTTAGGCTCCTTTAATGCCGTTGATATATTACCGCTGATCGCGGGGAAATTGAACAACTGCAGAAATCCATCATCGGTAATAAACCCCTTGGCCTGTAGCTTTTTGTCGTCGTGATCGATCAAATGCTGCTCGCTCCATCCTACTCGTACACTGCGCTTTACCTCCGGGTACTCTTGCTTAAGCGCAGGACCAAGCGGATTGGGTGTGGTAGGCCAGCAATCGAGCCTGCCATCGAACTTGGCCCGATTAAAAGCCACATAAGTATTGTTGATGTCGTTATGAAAGCGGTCAAAGCTGAGCTCGTTCCAGATCCATAGCGCGATGAGCATGGCAGCCGCCATACCGATACTTAATCCGGCTATATTGATAAACGAGAAACCCTTGCTATTCAGCAACGCGCGCCAGGCGATCTTGAGGTAATTCTTGAACATGGTAGTGACTGGTTAATGGTGATTAGTGGGTGGCCAGGTATTGTTATCTACCAGGCCGCCCACTGAACTATTCGCTTCGTAAGCTTTTTACTGGATTGGCCAACGCCGCTTTGATGGACTGGAAGCTTACCGTGATCACGGCAAGTATCATGGCCAGCAAAGTTGCTGCGACGAACACCCACCACTGGATGTGGATACGGTATGCAAAGCCCTGCAGCCAATGATCCATCAGGTACCAGGCCACCGGGAACGCCATCACTGCGGCCAATAATACCAGTTTGATGAAATCCTGCGATAACATGAGCACGATACCCGCTACGTTAGCACCCAGTACCTTGCGGATGCCTATCTCTTTGGTGCGTTGTATCACGATCATGATCGAGATGGCCAGCAACCCTATGCATGAGATCACGATGGCTAGCACCGCGCCGCTCACGAATATGCCCGATAAGCGTTTTTCGTTCAGGTACTGACGCTCCGTATTCTCATTAAGCCATGAGGCCAGGAATTCCGCATTAGGATATTCCTTTTTCCAGGTACGTTTTATTTCATCGTAACTATGAACCAGATTACCGGGACGAACCTTTACAAATATGTAATTGATGGTATAGTCCTTGTCCATAGTTAGGCTCAACGGGGCTATCTCTTCATGTAATGACCGGAAGTTATAGTCCTTCATAATGCCCACGATCTCGGCTTTGGGGCGTCCATCCAACATGGGCAACTGAGTACCGATAAGCTTGTTACCACCCAACTGACGGGCCATACTTTCATTGATGATCACGGCCGAGCTATCCGTTGCACGCTCCGGGTCAAACTCGCGGCCTTCTAACAATTTGATGTCGAGCGTTTTCAAATAGTCGTAATCGATACGCTGTATGTTTGTGCGCACCTCATGGCCCTGATATTCAAAACCCAATATGGAGCTCATGGACGAGCCATCGTTGCCGCGGCCCATGTTCATGTATGCGCCGCTCACTGCGACCACCTCATTATTCGCACGGAGCACATTCCGCATCACATGCAATGCATCGGTGCCTACCTGTCCCTTGGTGACCGGGATACTCAAGACCTCGGTCTTGTTATAGCCCAAGGGTTTATTGTTCAGGTAGGTGATCTGCTGCCAGGTAATGATGGTGCAAATGATCAGCAAGGTCGACAGTGCGAATTGTACAACCAGCAAGGTGTTGCGTAGTTTACCGGGCTTGCCTGCTGTTATCGTACCTTTCAACACCGCTACGGTCTTGTAGCGGATCATCATCAACGCCGGGTAAAACCCTGCAACGGCGGTCACCACCATGAATATGATCAGTATGCCCAGCAATTGTTTAGGCTCTACCATCATTTTCAATTCAATGTGGCTTCTAAAGATAGCCTTGAACGGCTTCATCAGCAATGCTGCTAACAACAGCCCGATCAGTGTTGAGGTTAGGCAAACCATGATGGTCTCCGTCCAAAATTGGGCGAGCAATTGCAATTTGCCAGCACCTAACGTTTTACGTACCCCAACTTCACGTGCACGTGTAAAACCACGTGCTACCGACAGGTTGATGAAGTTTATACAGGCGATCACCAGTATAAAGCAGCCGATAACCATTAAACTTATAGGATATATCTTGCTTACCTCGCTTCCTTCTACCCCACCCATTTGGGTGGCAAAGTGATTGTTAGAGAACGGAGCGACTGCCAGGCTAAATAAATTACCATTGACGTCTGGCTTTGCACCATCCTTTTTCAGATTATTGATGCTTTCAGCGTAATACCTATTCACGAACGGCTTTAGTTGCTGAGAGAATTTGGAAGGATCGTATCCGTCTTTGAATTGGAGGAAAAGGAAATGTGAACGGTTGTTCCAATTGTCCATATCCGCTTTGTAGCTGGTAAAATGTTCAAAACGGACAGCCATGTGGAAGGTGATACTCGAGTTATCGGGAATATCTTTGATCACACCTGAAACCACGAACGGCATTTCCTGGCCATTCATATTCAGCGTAATGGTCTTGTTCTGTACGTCCTCGGTACCAAATATGGCCTTTGCAGATGTTTGGGTCAAGACAACGCTATTCAGACCCGAAAGTGCGCCAGCCTCGTTGCCCTTTAAGAACGAAAAGCTGAACATCTTAAAAAAATCAGGATCCACAAAATGAACGTCCTGTTCGATCGTCTTCCCGCCGTACCTCACCTCTGCGGATGAGTTTCCTGAACGGGTAGTATACTTAATGAATGGATAATCAGCTTTGATAGCAGGAGCCAAAGGTATCGGGCAAGCCGTGCTCACTTCTACGCCTGTCGGCCTGTTCGAGCGGTTATATACCTGGTAAATGTTATCGATGTTCTCATGGAAGCTATCATAGCTGAACTCGTAATAAACGGTCAGGAAGATCAGTGTGCAGCAGGCCACCGCTACTGATAACCCTGTCACATTCATAAAATTGAATATCCGGCCTTTCCACAGATTGCGCCAGGCGATCTTGATGTAGTTTTTGAGCATAACGTCAGGTTTAATGAGTGTTCACACGGTCACTTACACCAAGCGAGTCGGTTATATGTTTGATCAGTGCATCCTTATCCGCTTTTGACATGCCTTTCACGTTGAAATTTTTTGAGTAGCTGAAAGTGCCTTTGCCTTTATTGCCTGATATGCGTACTTGCATGGTCTTACCATCGTCGTGTATATCTGAATCTAAATGGGTACTCGAACTTTTGGTGCTCGTCACCGAGGCTGGTGGCGTCGGTGGCTGCGGTACTTGAGGATGACCGGGCTCTGTATGTGGCGCAAGGCCTAACGAATCGGTAACCTTTTTAATGATGGCATCTTTTTGTGCCTTGCTCATGCCCTTTACGTTAAAGCGTCGGTGATAATCGAGGTTGCGGCCATTGTTCTTGCCACTGATATCGATCTTTAATTCGGAGCCATCTTCATGAATGCTTTCGCTGATGTTCTCGTGTTTGCGTTGAGCACTGGCCGCTAACGAAACGGCCAATAGAGGTATGATAAGTTTTAAGGTCTTCATATAGATATTATTTAGAGTTTAGGGATGCGGTCTTACTTGCGGTTATGCTTTTCAGTGTGCTGTTCTTAAGTAAACGGAGCGCTTTGTTGAGGGCGGGGTCATTGTTATTTATCAGATCCTTTACGGTGGTCACTACCTCAATGTCAGGTTTAATGCCGTAGCCAACAAATTCGCGTCCGTCAGGATAGGTATCTTTCTTGGTGCATACCCGTGCTTTAGCGCCCCCGGGCAGATCGAACAAGTATGGCTGGCCTGTGCTGCCGAAAGTATTCTGTCCGATCTTGACCATATGCTGTTGTTTATCAGCCAGGATCAAAAAGTCCTCTGCTGCTGATGCTGTGTTATGACCAATCAGCACCGCCGTGGGTACTACCAGGCGTTGTTCTTTTGCTTGGTTGCGGTAAACACTGCCTGACGACACCACTTCCATCCGCAGGTCATGATTATCTAACCAAGCCTTTTTGTTCCAGTCGCTGTTGATGGTATCCTTAGGCGTTACATATACCCCCCAGGCTTTAAAGGCCGAGCTATGCAGGCGACTAACAGCCTTAGAGCCGTAGTAAGTGCTGTCGTTGGTCAGATAGCTGAGTATCGCTGCGCCAATGCTGGTGCTGCCACCTCCATTGTTGCGAAGATCGATGATCAGCGACTTCGCCTTGTATAACTCAGGAAGCTTTTGAATGAACAGGGTGTCGATCTTGCGGTCGCCAAAGCTGTTCAAGGCTACATAAGCCACATCGCCGGGGTACCACTTCATGGTCAGTAGCCCCGACTCCTCAAAAGCTGGTATCGTCTCTTTTTCCTCGGTACGGGCATGCGTCAACTGCAAGTTCTTAACTGCTCCTTTGGGCGTTTTGATCTTTACATTGTAAGTGCTGCCTTCAGGTCCTTGTAAAAGCGATGAGGCCGCCTGATCATCTAACACATATTGGGTAGATGAGGAGATGTAGGGCCTTACATATTTATTCATGTAAGCGGCGGTACTTAGTCCGTTCACTTCAACCACTTCGCCACCAACCGGTACCTCCTCCTTGATGCTTAGGTTGGTGCGGGTGATGATCGCATGACCGTCGATATTTTGGATGAACAACCGGTATTTACCGAACATGCTGGTCAGTATTTTCTGTTCTATCGCCTGAGGGAGGTAGATGTTGGTATGCCCGTCCTTCAGGAACGCACAAAAACGTTGCAGTTCGTGAAAATACTCGTAGTCGTTCCTGGTCTGCTGTACCACTGGTATCATAGCGGTGTACAAGCTATCCCATGCTTTTCGATCAACCTTATTGAGGTACACAAAATTGTAATTCACTTCCTGCCAGAACTTCGAAAGGCCATAAACCTTCTGTTCGGGCTTGAGGGTATTAGGCATCTGCACCTGGGCACTCGCAGATGAGCAGACCGCCGATGCAGCCACCAAAATGGTCGATAAGAGTTTAGGTATCTTCATGTGAGTGATCGGTGGAGGTATTACATCATGATGTTCTCGACAACGGTGTGCCCGTCTAACAGGCGAATGATGCGATGACTGTATCTTGCATCGTGCTCAGAGTGGGTCACCATGATGATGGTCGTTCCCTGCTCGTTCAGGTCGGTCAAAAGCTCCATCACCTCGTTACCGTTGCTGCTATCGAGGTTACCGGTGGGCTCATCAGCCAGTATCAGTTTAGGTTTGTTCACCACTGCGCGGGCAATAGCAACGCGCTGTTGCTGACCACCAGATAATTGCTGCGGATAGTGATTTCGGCGGTGCATGATCTGCATCTTGCCTAACACCTCTTCTACCCTTGTTTTGCGTTCGGCAGCGCCTATACCGGTGTATATCAATGGAAGCTCCACATTTTCGAACACGGTTAGCTCATCGATAAGGTTAAAACTTTGGAATACAAATCCGATGTTGTGCTTGCGTAGATCGGCACGCTTACGCTCATTAAAATGAGCCACCTCAGTGCCATTGAACAGATAGCTGCCACCATCGGGGTCATCTAAAAGGCCTAGGATGTTCAGCAAGGTCGATTTACCACAGCCAGAGGGACCCATAATGGCCACGAACTCGCCGGTATTCACTTCCATGTTGAGTTTGTTCAACGCAACGGTCTCTACCTCTTCGGTACGGTAGAATTTTTCAAGGTTAGTTATTTTGATCATTTATCCTCCCCACCCTTATCACAGGGTCATATAAATTGTGATGTGTCTTGTTAATATCGTTAAGTGCCCGATGTAAATACTGCTATTTAAGAACCAGTTCTTGCATGTCGCCGTAGTTCTCGTAACTGGAGGTCACCACACGGTCGCCGGGTTTTAAGCCTGAAGTAACCTCATAGTAATCCGGATTCTGGCGGTTCAGTTGAATATCTACTCGGTAAGCCGTCTTGCCGTTCTCACTCAATTTAAATATCCAGTTACCGCCTGTTTGCTGGTAAAAACCACCTTTAGGCACAAGTACGGCTTGGGTCTCATCGCTCAGAGCCAGTCGCACCTGTAAACTTTGCCCGCGGCGAATATCTTTTGGCACCGCACCAACAAATACCATATCGACCTGGAAACGGCCGTTACTTACCTGAGTAAATACCTTTTTTATCTTCAGCTTGTAGGTCTTATCGCCAAGGGTGAATTCCCCGGTCTGGCCATTCATTACGCGGGTAATGTAGTGTTCATCCACATCTACCCTCACCTTAAAGCCCGACAGTACATCTATCTGACCTAATCGTCCACCCTTTTGCTTGCTTTGACCGATCTCGGCATCCAGTGCGGTCAACTGGCCATCTACGGGTGCACGTACTACCAGATCGCCTACCTTTTTGCGCATCAGTTCCAAAGTGGCTTTCATGTGTGCATAGGAGTCGCGGCTTTGCTTGGTCTGCTGATTCACCGCGGTAGAATCCTGGTTAAGGATCTGCGTGGTCAGCCGCTTACGGCGCACCGCATACAGGTAATCGTTCTCCGATTTTTGGAACTCCTGCATACCGATAGCTTTTTGGGCATACAGCTTTTTATTCAATTCATAGATACGTCCGGCCTCTTTTAATCCGCTTTCTACCTCAGCCATCTGGTTGAGCTTGCTGATAGTATTCTGACGTGCGTTATCATGCGAGATCTGCATTTGAGTGAGCACATTGAACACGGCTGTCTCTTCATTGGCCAGGCTAAGCTCAAGGTCAGTGTTGGCTAATTTCAATATCGGTTGACCAGCCTTTAAGGTGGCTCCATCCTCTACAAATACTTTTTCTACCCGGCCGCCTTCAACAGCGTCCAAAAATATAGTGGTGATCGGCATCACGATACCGTTCAGCGGAATGATCTCCTGGAACGAGCCCTTTGTCACATCACTGATGGTGATACGTTCGGTATCTACATTCAACTTGCTTTTGCCCGACGTGAAATAAATGCTCCCCGCGATCAATAGAACCACACCAGCGATGCCGGCAATGGTGGCTATGCGTTTAGCGTTCCACGTTCTCTTTTCAATTATTCTGTCCACTTAAAAATATTTGTTTACTGTTACTATATAAACCATGTGCCACTGTTCAAAATGCTATATATCAATCAATTAAGATATAACCGTAATGACCACCGTACGCTTGTGTTACATCGGGTGTGCGGTTATGATACAGTACCTGCGGCCTTTAGATATAGCTAAAACATTGGCGAACAACCAATTGAAGCGAACAACGCTTCTTCGCTCCGTTTTTGCTGCTTTTGAGGTATTCAGGCTTGCCTGATAAAGCTTAATATTAAAGATATTTAAGTAAATTGACCAACCTAATTTGCGCACATGATACTGAAAAAAGCCACCGTACTAGTTGTTGATGATGATATTGACGTACTCACCGCGGTGAAACTATTGTTAAAGACCGAGGTTCACGAGATCATCACTGAGAAGAATCCCGAGAACATTAACTCGATACTCACCCGTAACCAAGTGGATCTGGTGTTGCTGGATATGAACTTCAACAGCACCATGAACACCGGCAACGAGGGCATTTACTGGCTGCGCAAGATAAAAGAGTGGCGCCCTAACGTTTGTGTGATCATGATCACCGCTTATGGGCACATCGACCTTGCCGTACGGTCACTGAAAGAAGGCGCCAACGACTTTGTAGTGAAACCATGGCACAACGAGCGCCTGTTAGAAACACTAAGTGAGTTGTTAGATAAGCAGGAAGGCCCTAAAAAGCCGAAAGCCGTTGCTAAAAGCACTGCAGGCAGCACCGCCATTTTAGGTGAAGCTGATGTGATGCAGGACATCTTTTACAAGGTGAATAAGATCGCGCCTACTGATGCCAACATTTTGATCCTTGGCGAGAACGGTACGGGCAAGGACCTGATGGCAAAGGCCATCCACGAGCGGTCTTTGCGGGCCAACAAGCCTTTTATTAAGGTGGACGTTGGTGCTTTGACCGATACCCTATTTGAAAGCGAATTGTTCGGCCATAAAAAAGGCGCCTTTACCGATGCGAGAGAGGACCGTATGGGTCGCTTTGAGGAAGCCGAAGGCGGTACCTTATTCCTGGATGAGATCGGCAACATCACCTTGCAACAGCAAGCCAAACTGTTGACCATATTACAGAATCGGCAAGTGACCCGCCTGGGTACCAATAAGCCGGTCGACATTAACATTCGTTTGATCTGTGCCACCAACATCCCGTTGCAGGAGCTGGCCAATGAGAACAAATTTAGAAAGGACTTGATCTATCGTATCAACACGGTCGAGATTACTATGCCGCCGCTCCGCCGCCGTACAAGTGACATACCGGTGTTAGCTCGTCATTTTGCAAAGATGTATGCGGCCAAATACATGAAACCGCCTATGGACCTCAGCAACCAGGCACTTAACAAATTGCAGATGTATGGATTCCCTGGTAACGTACGTGAATTGCAGTACACCATTGAACGCGCCGTGATCATGGCCGAAGAGGACGTGTTGCAGCCAGACGACCTTATCTTTTCATCATTAGAAACAGCTTTACCTGAAGCGCCTCAACTAACTGACAACGTTCCGTTAAGCGAAATGGAAAAGAACGCCATTTTACGCGTGATAGAAAAGCATAATGGCAATATCACCCGAGCTGCCAAAGAGTTAGGACTGACCCGCACTGCCCTTTACCGCCGCCTGAACAAGTATGATATTTAAACGCTACGAGTGGCAGTTGCTGCTGCGCATCCTGCTTCTATTCGGCTTTATGTGCGCTGCCGCGTATGGATTGGTTAGCAACAACAATCTATATATCTTCTTACCTTTACCTTTTATTATCTATCTTATATTCAATTTATTATATCAGTATACTAAAATACAACAAGAGGTGCAGGAATTTGCAGAGGCCGCGCAATACCGCGACTTTTCAAGGCATTATGCGATCAAGAACGCCCCCTCTAACGTGCAGGTTCTACGTCAGGGATTTAACGAGATCAACGTTACTTTCAAGACGATCAACCGTGAGCGTGAGACGCAATACCACTATCTTCAAAACATCTTAGAATTAGTAGGAACAGGTATCCTATCATACGAGCAGGAGACCGGCGAAGTAGGCTGGATCAACGAGTCATTCAAGAACCTGATCAGCATCCCCTACCTGCGCAACATCAGTTCTTTAGAAAAACGCGCCCCTGAGCTTTACGAGGAGATCATCAAATTACGGTCGGGCAATAGCCGGGTGGTGACCATACAGCATGAGCAGCAAAAGCTGAAGATATTGCTGATGGCGAGTTTACTGCGTAGCGAGGATAAGCTTTACAAATTGGTGGCTTTCCAGAACGTTAGCGATGCGATGGATGAATCAGAGTCTAATGCCTGGTCTAAGTTATTGAATGTGATGACCCACGAGATCATGAATTCCGTTGCGCCAATATCCTCTCTGGCTAATACCTTAAAAAATCGCCTCAAGCGCTCGGATATTGCCAATAGCGCCACTGGACATGACCTTGAAGACCTTGAATTGGGTATAGATACCATTAAACGCCGCAGTGAGGGCTTGTTGAAATTTACTGAGAGCTACCGAAGTTTAAATAAAATAACCAAGCTGGAATTGCAGCACACGCTGGTTTACGAATTGTTCGAGAACCTCAATACACTGATGTTGCCAACGCTGGAAAAGAAGAACATCGAGCTGGATGTCATCCTTCGTGATCTGAATTTGGCCATCGATGTCGACGTCAATCTGCTGGAACAAGTGCTCATTAATTTATTGGTAAATGCCATTGAAGCAGTAAAGGATCGCCCCGAACCCACCATCAGCCTATCGGCCGAAGTACAGGGCAATAAAACCTTAATAAAAGTAAGCGATAACGGCCTGGGCATGTCAGCAGAGTTGCTAGAGAAGATCTTCATCCCATTCTTTAGCACTCGAAAAACAGGCAGTGGCATAGGCCTTAGCCTTTGCAAGCAGATCATGTTGATGCACAAAGGCAACATCACGGTGCAAAGTACCGAGGGTAAAGGAACGGTTTTCACGTTGCAATTTTAATGACCTCACAACACAAATGTCATTGCGAGCGCAACGTGTCCACTGCAAATCATAAGCCTGAATAACACAGCTCCGGAGAACTCCAACTGCCATTTTGACAAGCGAATTATATTTGGAACAGGCATTGATATAGTGAGATCACTATCACTAATTAAAATAACAATCATATGCAAGAAAAAGGAACGATCTCGATACACACCGAGAACATTTTCCCGATCATTAAAAAGTTCTTATATTCTGATAACGAGATATTTTTGCGCGAGCTGGTATCTAATGCGGTAGATGCTACGCAAAAGATCAAACGCTTATCATCATTAGGCCAGTACAATGGCGAGTTGGGAGAGCTTCAGGTTGAAGTATTATTCGACGAGACTGCCAAGACGATCACCATATCTGACAATGGCCTGGGTATGACGGCCGACGAGATCAAGAAGTACATCAACCAGATCGCATTCTCGGGTGCTACCGAGTTTATGGAGAAATTCAAGGAAGCTAAAGATGCTAATGAGATCATTGGTCGCTTTGGTCTGGGCTTCTATTCGGCGTTCATGGTGGCCGACAAGGTCGAGATCAACACCCTATCTTATCAGGAAGGTGCTGAACCAGCTCGTTGGATCTGCGATGGCAGCACTGAGTTCGAGATCACTGAAGGAACACGCACCACCCGCGGTACCGATGTGATCCTGCACGTGAACAGCGAATCGGAAGAATTTGTGAACAAGCACAAATTACAGGAGATACTGGATAAATATGCCAAGTTCCTTCCTGTGCCGATCAAGTTCGGTACCCGTACCGATGAGGTTCCACAAGGTGAGGACGAAGAAGGCAAGCCTAAATATATCACCGTTGAGAGCGATAACATCATCAACGAGACCAACCCGATCTGGACCAAATCACCATCGGAGCTGAAGGACGAAGATTACCTGCAATTCTACAAAGAACTTTATCCTTTTTCTGAAGATCCACTATTCTGGATCCACTTGAACGTTGATTATCCGTTCAACCTTACCGGTGTGTTATACTTCCCTAAGGTGAAGAACGACTTTGATTTCCAACGCAACAAGATCAAATTGTTCTCACGCCAGGTATTCATCACTGATGAGGTGAAGGACATCGTTCCTGAGTTCCTGATGTTGCTGCATGGTGTGATCGATTCACCAGATATCCCGCTGAACGTTTCGCGTAGCTTTTTACAAGCTGATAGCAACGTCAAAAAGATCAACACATACATCACTAAAAAGGTAGCCGACAAATTGGCTGAGCTTTTCAAAGCCGACCGTAAGGCTTACGAAGAGAAATGGAGCGACATTGGCTTGTTCGTAAAATATGGCTTCATCAGCGATGATAAGTTCTACGAAAAAGCTAAGGACTTCACCTTATTGACCAATACCGCTAAGGAGAACTTCACCCTCAACGAGTACAAGGAGAAGGTATCGGCCACTCAAACTGATAAGGATGGCCAGTTGGTGTACATTTATACCAACGAGCCGGCCAAGCAGGATTCGTTCATCCAGTCGGCCATTAAGAAAGGCTACGACGTTTTGTTGATGAACTCTCCTATCGATAACCACTTTGTAAGCCATTTGGAGCAAAAGCTGGAAAAGACCTCGCTTAAACGCGTGGATGCTGACGTGGCCGACAAGCTGATCAAGAAAGATGATGCCCCTGCCACGGTATTGACCGATGATCAAGTGACCGAGGTTAAAGACATATTTGAAAAAGCGATCACCAAACCGGGTTTTAAGGTTGAACTGGAAAGCTTGAACCCTGAAGAGTTACCAGTGACCGTTACCATGGACGAGTTTATGCGCCGCATGAAGGACATGGCGCAAATGGGTGGCGGTATGGGCTTCTACGGTAATATGCCTGATAGCTACAAGGTTGTAGTGAACGGCAACCATAAGCTGATCGGTAAAATGCTGGAGACCAACGACGAAGAGGCCCGCACCCAATTGGCTAAGCAGGCGTTCGACCTGGCACTGTTATCACAAGGACTGCTGACCGGTGCTGAACTTACTGAGTTCGTTAACCGCAGCGTTAGCCTGATCTAATAGCTTTTATAAGATAGATGAAGCCGGCGGGTTTAAACCTGCCGGCTTTTTTTATGTCTAACAAAAACAGTTCGTGAACGGGCTATGTATACTTAACAGCATACCGTCCTCAAATACATCACTTTATGAGAGCAGCAAAACTTTTAATATCGATAGTGTCCATGTATCTTGGCATTGGCCTCCACGCGGCTATGGCTCAGGACACTACGCACACCAACAAACCCCGCGAAAGCCGTAAAGAGTTAAAAGCTAATGAAGTGAAGAAACTGTTGGACAGCAAGCACTTCACGTTCAAGGCGACCTATGCCAACCCGCTTGGAGGCGGATACACGATGCTGAACGGTCAAATGTTCAACATATCGCCTGATGGCACTGGCCATATCTATTTGAATTATAATTTTGATATGGTGGTTAGGACGGATTCAGTGATCGCTTACCTTCCATTTTATGGACGAGCCTTTAATTCCTCGGTGGCTTACACTAACCCGAATGAAAGCGGTATCAAATTCACTTCTACCAAGTTCTCTTACTCACCAAAGACCAACAAGAAAGGCATCACCACGATCGTGATCGTGCCCACCGAT
Organism: Mucilaginibacter daejeonensis; assembly: GCF_020783335.1. Classification (NCBI taxonomy): domain Bacteria; kingdom Pseudomonadati; phylum Bacteroidota; class Sphingobacteriia; order Sphingobacteriales; family Sphingobacteriaceae; genus Mucilaginibacter; species Mucilaginibacter daejeonensis. Next base: position 2,197,573 of record NZ_CP086068.1, on the reverse strand, counting down.
GCGCAGAACATCAATAAGCTCATACTGGGCGTTAGCCCTAACGGCACCGCCAGCTTGCAGGTGATCAGTACGAATCGTACCAGCATCAGTTATGATGGCTACATAGCCGAAAAGTAGCAGCAGTTTAACCTGCGGGATGGAATGGGTTGAAGTTCCGCTGACCGATCTCCATACCGGCTGCCCGGCATACCGTTTTGTTGCCGAACTTAAAGTTGATCGTATCCATGGCCCGATACAGCTTGATCTGCTCTTCATTATCATCAAAAAGATCGATCTGGTAGTTGCCACTGCACAGATCGCTCAGCCTTACCCCAATAAGCCTGATACGGCGGTGCTGGTTCCAGGCTTTTTTTAGTAGCTTTTTAACTGCCGGTATCAGCATATGCTCAGCTGAAGTAAGATGGATCTTCTCCTGCATGGTATGCGTCTCAAAGTTTGAGTAGCGTAATTTGATCGCCACGCAAGATGCCAGCATCTCCTCACTTCGCAGCTTGAAGGCTAACTCCTCTGCCATGGATACCAACATGGTGTCGATGAACTCCGCATCAGCAGTATCTTCGTGAAAAGTATGCTCGGTGGAGATGGACTTCCGCTCGCCGCGCGGCGCTATCTCGCTGTGGTCGATGCCTTGTGCCTTCTCCCATATATACCGCCCCGCTTTCCCGAACATGGTCTCCAGGAAACGGATATTGGTACGGTGCAGGTCGCCGATCTTCTCTATACCATACTGGTAAAGCTTCTCACAGGTCTTACGCCCCAGCATGGGGATCTTACTAATGTTCAAAGGCGCCATGAATGCTTTTTCCTCCCCGTGAGGTATCCTTAGCTGCCCGTTGGGTTTAGCTTCGCGTGTGGCCATTTTGGCCACGGTCTTACATGAGGCCATGCCGAATGATATGGGCAGTCCTGTCTCACGCATCACGCGTTGCCTAAGGTCGGTAGCGATCTGGTATGGGTCATAATAGCGCTCCATCCCGGTAAGGTCTATGTAGAACTCGTCAACCGACGTCTTTTGATACACCGGTACCGAATCATGAATGATCTTGGTGACCTCGCGTGATGCTTCTGAATAACGGCCGTGGCTTCCGCGCAAAAAAATGGCATCGGGGCAAAGCTTATAGGCCTGCTTGCTCGGCATGGCCGAATGAATGCCGTACTGCCTGGCCTCATAGCTGCACGAGGCTACCACGCCCCTGTCCTTTGAACCACCAATGATCACCGGCTTGCCGATCAGATCAGGGTTAAGCCTCCGCTCCACCGACACAAAGAACGAGTCAAGATCGATGTGTACGATATGTCTTTTCAGTTCCACTCTACAAAATTAAATATCCACTTGATAAAATACTAATTTTATTAGCATTTTTGAACAAATTATTTGACCATGGAAACTTATCAAGATTATCTCTTCCTGTTGCAACCATCAGATACGGTCAAGCATCAGATAAAGCACTGCAAGTTAAAGGCTTCAACCTACATCGGTAATTATCCCGGGATGAAAGGGACCGCACATATCAGCCTATTCAACACCCACCGCCAGAAGCCACATGTGATCGGTTCTTTTATTGAAATGCTCAGACGTAGGATAGAGAGCATGCCGCCTGTTACCCTTGACCTGGAGGGATTCCAGTTCTTCATTCATGGAGAAAAGTCTGCTACTATTTACGCACGTATCAAACCGAGCTATCGTACCGACAACTGGTTCGAGTTGTTAAAAAAACAATTAAGGGCAAAAAATGAAGTTGTGCCGCACATCACCGTGACCAAAGCAATCCCATATGATAGTTTTTACAAGCTTTGGCCTTTATTCCGGCAGGCAAAGTATACGGATAGCTTTACGGTGAACGAGCTTACCATACTGGCCAAGGAAAGTTTAAACCCTAACACCAATTACCGCATACTCGAAAAGATCACATTCAAGAACCAGTTAAGTGCCTGACCTAACTTTTTGTGATTGATCATCAGTACCTTAACAGCTACTTTGCATTTAGTTAGCGGGCTATCGATATTTTTTCTATTTTTGCGGTGGGTAAGTCTTTTACGACCAGCTCCTCTTGAACTCCCCCAGGGTGGGAACGCAGCAAGGGTAGAGAGTTGAGCGGTGCGATAGAAGTAGCTTACCCATTTTTTGTGCCTATACTTTTCGTAGCAGGTTCTCCTCGCTTCCCCCTACGTTATCATCATATCAATGCCATTATCCCTTATCTGTATCCACAAACGCTGCACTTGTGCGTTGTAACTTGAAACATTAAAAGTTATGCAGATCAAACACCACCATACCACTGATGATGGTATGTTCTATATAGATGACGATGGCCAACGCCTGGGCGACATGCGCTACATGATCACCGACGATGGTAAGATGGACATTTATCACACTGAAGTTGAACCGGAGGCTGAAGGCAAGGGTTTAGGCAAACAATTGATCGAGGCTGGCGTAAATTATGCGCGCAAAGGTAGCATGAAGATCATTCCATCATGTACATTTGCTCAAACTGTATTTGCCAGCCACTCGGAGTTCAAGGATGTGCTGGCCGACCAAAGCTGATCTATGTTAGATATCGTTATCATTGGTGGCGGGCCGATTGGCCTTGCATGCGGACTGGCAGCACAAAAGGCCGGGCTGAGTTTTGTGATCCTGGAAAAGGGAACATTGGTCAACTCGTTATATAATTATCCTGCTACCATGACCTTTTTTTCCACTTCCGAAAAGCTGGAGATCGGTGGTTATCCTTTCGCTACACCACACTTAAAGCCCAACCGTACCGATGCCTTGGAGTACTACCGTCGTGTTGCGCTGAGTAATGAGTTGCCCTTACATCTTTTTGAAGAGGTGACCGGTGTAGAGGCGCACGATGGTGGCTATACTATCACCAGTACCAAAGCCACTTATCGCGCTCAACGCATCATCATTGCTACTGGGTTTTATGATATATCCGTGAATTTGAACATACCGGGTGAGGACCTGCCTAAGGTAAAGCACTATTACCAGGACCCACACTTTTTTACCCTACAAAAAGTGTTGGTGGTCGGTGCCAGTAATTCGTCGGTTGATGTGGCGTTGGAGACCTACCGCAAAGGCGCTGAGGTGACCATGGTGGTACGAGGCTCTGATATCAGCAGCCGAGTGAAGTATTGGGTAAGGCCTGATATCATGAACCGGATTGAAGAAGGCAGCATCAAAGCGTACTTCAACTCCAACTTGAAGGCCATACGTGAAACGGAGGTCGATATAGAGACCCCTGATGGCATGGTCACCATTCCAAATGATTTTGTGATGGCCATGACGGGATATAAGCCCAACTTCAACTTTTTAAAAAAAATAGGGATAGCGTTATCTGATGATGGCAAATTCATTCCGCAATATGATCAGCATACCATGGAGACCAACTTACCAGGCGTTTACCTGGCAGGTGTGGTATGCGGCGGTATGGATACGCATCTGTGGTTCATCGAGAACTCGCGCATACATGCTGAGATGATCCTACAGGATATTATGAAAAAGCGTGGTCAATACGCTGATCAGTAGCTTGCTGTAGCGCTCATCGACTGCCGGGCAACATCGGCCTTTGCGATCGCACGTGCCTTGAATACTTCATAACCACCATAAAGAGCGGCACCAAATACCGCATCAGCGATCAGCATATTACGCTCGAAGGGAATGGCCATCAGTAAAGATTCGCCATAACCTAACAGGCCTTTATCATAGTAGCTGCTATTGATCCACGGCTCTATATCTGTAAGTAGCCAATGTACGGCCACACTTGCCAATGAGGCCAGCAACACACTGGTAACATTCACTTTTTTGATCATCGAACCAATGAATACCATGATGATCAGGCTAGCGTACAACCACAGCGCGCTGTTGCCGTACCAAACGATCAGCTTTGCAGTATATAGGTAATTGATAAAGATATCTGTTACAAAAAGGGTGATCACTGATAGCAAACCGGCTTTCCATTTTTGAGCGAAGTAAGTGCCGCCAAAGATAGCCATGGCACCCATTGGGGTAAAGTTGCTCATGAAGGGAACATAAAAACTGATCAGACGAGTGATGCCGGTAAGAATGATGGCTGCCACAATGACCAGTAAAAACGAAGGGAAGCCAAGCTTGATCTTTTTCAACGTTCAAATTGTTTAGGGTACAGCCGCAAATCTATCAAATAATTCGCTTTTGTCAAATAAACGCTGTCCTGCACTCAATGCAAAAAGGTAACTAATTTTCTAATAACGAAAACCATCCACTCCTACCAACTGTTCCACATGTACCTACAAGAAAAACATTATGGAACTGAGTGCAATAGAAAAGAAACCCTTGATAGAAGGATTGACCGACGGACCGATCAATCTGGAATGGCCTGAACGATACATATCGATCGCTGCCGGCGCAAAGCTGGCGTTATCAGGTCTTACCCACATCTTTAAAAGCCCTTTTAGCAGTATCCTGAAAATAGGCGCCGGTGGCTATTTGCTTGGCCGTGGTATATCGGGCCATTGCGATATATATAGCAAATTAGGAAAGAATAGCACCGAGCCAGTGAACGTGAACGTACGGAGTTCGTTCGTGATCAATCGCCCGCGTAATGATGTGTACGAGTTTTGGCGCAAGTTAGATAATCTGCCAAAGTTCATGAAACACCTCGAACGTGTGGAAGTGATCGACAATAAACGCTCACACTGGGTACTAAAATTACCGGCCGACGTGAAGATCGTAAGCTGGGATGCCGAGATCGTGCATGACGAACCAGGTCATGCGATCGGTTGGAGTTCGCTACCAGGCTCAATATTGGATAATGCCGGTAAAGTACGCTTTGAGGACAGCGAGGACGGCAATGGTACGCTGGTAGAAGTGGTGATCAGCTACACCCCTCCTGCGGGCGGCGTAGGTACGGCCTTAGGCACCATCTTGAATCCTGTGTTCAAAAACATGGTAGATACAGATATGCGAAACTTAAAGCAGTACATGGATATCGACAGCCAGGAAGACCACGATACAGTTACAAGACGCACCTATACTGCGGCATTGTAGAACGTATCACTCGATGTAAAGGGCCATATCCATAAAGCGGGTATGGCCTTTTGCTTGATAGATGTGCGAACGTTCGTCCATCAAATTGTCAATTTAACACGAAGTTGTGCTATGCATTCGTATTTTTGCACACAGATCAACCCCTTGCAACATGCCCCCTACCTATAATAATACCCTCGGAACTAAGCAAAAGGCACTAAGCATCAACTTAGACCCTAAGATATACGGCTCATTTGCCGAGATAGGTGCCGGACAAGATGTGGCAGCTAATTTTTTCAAGGCCGGTGCTTCATCGGGCACTATCGCTAAGACCATGTCGGCTTATGACATGATCTTCTCTGATGCGATATACGGTGCTCAGCAAGTGAAACGCTATGTAAGCGAGCAGCGTCTCAATGCCATGCTTGAACGTGAATATGGCCTTATGATCGAGCGTTTGCAGGAGCAGCGCGGCAAGACCAGCACTTTCTTTGCTTTCGCGGGTACCTTTTCGGCCTTAAATTACCACAAGACCAATGATGGCCACGGCTGGATGGGTCTCCGTTTCCAATTAGAGCCTGAAGGGCCTTATCAAGACGTGGTGATACACGTCAAGATGCTCGATAATGACAACATCCTACAGCAACAAGCCATCGGTATATTGGGCGTTAACCTAATTTATGCGTGCTTTTACTATAATGAGTCGCCACTGATATTCTTGCTGTCGCTAATGGACGACCTGTCGCGAGATCGCATTCAGATCGATATGATCCGTTTTGAGGGTCCTGCGTTCCAGAAGGTGGATAATCGTTTGATGAGTTTACACCTGGTCAAATATGGCTTCTCTGATGCGGCCTTATTCGGTCCGGATGGAAAGAACCAGCAACCGTCAGAGATCCTCTATAAAAAGCACGTGGTAGTGGTACGCGGACGTTTCCGCCCTATCATCAACGTGCACCTGGATATGCTCAAGACCGGTGTGAAGCAATTTATGCAGGAGCCCGATGTAGAGGCTGATAAAGTGGTCATCGTTTCTGAATTGACGCTGCAATCGCTCAAAGAACGCAACGCAGATAACACGGCAGATATTGATGAGAAAGACTTTTTAGAGCGGGTGGACATTCTTTGCTCACTTGGGCAGAACGTGATGATCTCCAATTTTCATGAGTATTACAAGGTCGTAGCTTTCTTATCAAAGATCACCAACCTTAAAATGGGTGTGATCATGGGCTATCCTAACCTCGAATACATCTTTTCTGAAGAACACTACACCAACCTGCCAGGTGGTATCTTGGAATCTTTCGCCACATTATTTAGCCGTAAGGTCAAGTTGTTCATTTATCCTACCCTGCGCGATGGCATGATCTTTAATTGTTTAAAGTTCACCCTCCCACCGCATTTGATAGACCTTTATCGTTACCTGATCGCTAACAATAAGATCGAAGATATCAGACACTATAATGAAAGGAATTTGAACGTGCATACTGACACCGTTCTCGAGATGATCAAACAAGCGCAACCTGGTTGGGAGGATCATGTACCGGCCGAAGTGGCTACCATGGTGAAGTCCCGCTGCTTATTCGGTTACCCGTGCGAGGTTCCTCCTGCTGAACTGACCACCGGCTTGGCCAATGAAGACGAGCCAAAGGTGTTGTAAGATATTTTACAGAGATACTATTCGATCAAAAAGCTCCATCATGGGGCTTTTTTGTTAAAGGTTAAGGGGCTATAATGTGGACCCAGCTTCCAGTTGTGCGATCTTTTCTCTACTAATTCTAGCGGCCTCCTTGTACATGATATATTTGATGTAAGAGTCGCCTTTCTTATTCAGAAACTTGACCGCCTCTTATGTAAGGCCATCAACAAGTCTTAGATTTGCTAAATAAGTAAGCTCCATTGATATGACTCAGAACGACAGAGATCTACTTAGGTATTATTTACTTGGTAGCATTACACGTGGAAATCTGTTAGCTGACTATTCAGTTGACATCTGTAAAGATAAACAATATGTTATATCTGAGTTGAATAGGGCAATTAAAATCAACGAACCGGACAACTTGGACTTGGTTATCACCCTTATAGATGTTTCGGGACCATCAGTTGAATTTGTTGATATTCTGAATAAATTACTGTCACATCCATACCATCATAAACATCAAGAAATAGCTAAACACATTCAATTGCTAAAAAGCCCTACCAGCGTCGAATATATTGACAAAGTATTAGAGACCAATTTCGATTTTCTGGAGTATACCGCGGCCGAATCTGAGGCCATAGCCAAATGGTTCAGTTGGGCATTGTATAGCATAGGAACCAAAGATGCTATTGATGTAATGAAGAAATATGCCAACGTAATGGACGAAGGTATTAAAAATGAGATGCAGTATAGACTGAAAAAGATGTAGAACTTCTTCGATCTGGTTTGTTAAGGTATGACCGGTTATTTACGGTTGTTACGAACCGTAAATAACTGATCAATTGCGGAGAGGGAGGGATTCAAACCCCCGGTACCTGTTACAGTACACCTGATTTCGAATCAGGCACATTCGATCACTCTGACACCTCTCCGTTGGGGTGGCAAATGTAGAATATCTCCGTAATATTTGCAAAAGCATTTCTCAATTCTTTCTGCATCTTTCCTCTCTGCTTAAAGCATTGCAAATAGTGCTATAGCGATCAGCGCTGCGGTCAGGGTGTTGATAAAATTTACCATATCATTTTTGATCACTCCTCGCCTCTCCAAAGCCGCACCCAATATGGAGTCCATCAGGTTACCTGCCGTGCCAGAGACCATTATAAGGAAGAATGTCGTAAGGGTGCCTTCATTCCCAAGTACCGAAATAAGCGCGATAACGCTACTTCCCAACACACCGATCAACGTACCCTCTAAGCTGACCACGCCATCCGCGCCACGTTGGTCAGGCCGCATGGAAAGGATGTTATAGAACCGTTTACCGTATACCGTGCCCAGCTCAGAGGCCATCGTATCCGCAGTAGCCGCCGAAAATGCTGCGGCTATACTTAGTTGCCATATCGCTGAGCCCTCGTTCGTCAATAAGGAGAAAAGTCCGGCAAGTGCAGGAACACCAGCATTGGCCAGTACCTGGGTGATGGTTCGCCTTTGGTGCTCCGGGCCTTCTGTAACGAGCACTTGTTTCACGGAAGCTTTATGCGATGTAGCTAATGTACCGATCACAAAAAAAGTGGTCATCATGATCACCCCGGTATAACCAGCGCCAGCATATACCAGCAAGGCACACACTACACCGCAAGTCGCTGCAGTTAAGGTCAGCTTTTTGAAAGCAACGCTCAGCGCCATACCGGTCAACAGAAAAATGAGCAGTGGGATATTGAAGGTCATCAGCTCAAAAATAGGCAAATACCCGTTACAGATAAGTAGCTTTGTAGCATAATGAAAGATGTACTCGGGCAGGCCATTCACGACCATTATCATCAGCTTACTCCTGCCAAGCTATGGATCAACAACCGCTACGGGCCAAAGGAAGAAATGCCCGTAGATGTTTACTTTCGTGATGAGGACGACATGCCCGACCTGGAATGGGTAGCCCTGAACGAATGCCGGGGCAACGTGTTGGACGTAGGTGCCGGAGCGGGTAGCCACGCTTTAGAATTGCAGAACCGGGGTTACGATGTGTTAGCGATGGATATATCGCCGTTGGCTGTTGCGGTGATGAAGGAACGTGGAGTGAAAGAGATCTGTGCAGATGACATCTTTAAATACAGCGGGCGTCAGTTCGACACGATATTACTCTTGATGAATGGCATTGGTTTAGCCGGCACTGTTGATGGTCTATCAAAGTTATTGGAGCAATTAAAAACGCTACTGGCCAAAGGCGGACAGATCATTTTTGATTCGTCTGACGTAGCCTACTTGTATGAAGGCGATCTGCCTACCGACCGTTATCATGGCGAGATCACTTACCAGTACGAATACAAAGGGCAACGTACCGACGAGTTCAACTGGTTATACATTGATGAGCAAAGGCTTACAGCTATTGTGGCCGAACATGGCTTTGATATAGAGGTGCTTTACGAGGATGAGCACGGTCAGTATCTCACACGGCTAACCCTTGCTTAGCACCCGTTGGCAACTTTGTAAAAAAAGTGATGTAAACGTGAGCCGTCGTAGGATTGTGCGCAGATAAAGGTAACTTGAGCACCACTTAACTCAATTAACTTTATGAAAAAACCGTTACTCATCGCGCTACTGCTTACGGGCAGTTATCTGGCACATGGTCAGGATGCTGTGGTATACCAACGCCCACCTCAGGCCATGACCGATCTGCTGCTGGCCAAGCCAACGCCATCGATCAGCATCGATTCCAAAGGCGAATGGATGGTGATCAGCCAGCGTAATGCTCTACCTTCGGTAGAAGAGCTGGCTAGGCCAGAGATGCGCATAGCCGGTATGCGTATCAACCCTAACAACTTTGCGCCAAGCCGCCAGGTGATCGCCTACAGTGGCCTGACCTTAAAGAACATCAAGACCGACAAGACCTACCCTATCGTGGGTTTGCCTGCCAACCTCAATGCCACAGGCATGACCTGGAGCCCTGATCAAACCAAGATCGCCATCACGCAAACCAACGCCAAAAGTGTTGACCTGTATGTGATCAATACCCTCACTCAAAAAGCCACTAAAATGAACAAGTTGGCATTGAACAACGTGATGGGTGGCGGTGTGGCCTGGGTAGATAACAATACCCTGATGTACCGCGTGATCAGTAAGCCTGCCGCTATGGCCCCTGTTAAACCAGCTACGCCAACCGGCCCGGTGGTTCAACAGAACTTAGGTAAATCCGCGCCAAGTGTGACCTATCAGGATCTGATCAAAACGCCGTATGATGAAAAGCTTTTTGATTTTTATGCCACTTCGCAACTGGCCATCAACAAGAATGGTGTAGAGACCTACATTGGCAAACCCGCTATTTATGCCGTGACAAGCGTATCGCCTGATAAAAAATATATCATGATGCGTACTTTGCACAAACCGTTCTCGTACCTGGTACCTGCTCAAGCGTTCCCATCTACCGTGACCATTACGGATATGACCGGTAAAGTGGTGAAAACTTTGGCCAACCTGCCATCAGGCGAGATCAGACCATCAGGTTATGATAACATGCAGAACGTGCCTCGCAGCTTCGACTGGCGCGACGACGAGCCGGCTACCGTGACCTGGGCTATGCCTTTGGATAGCGGCCTGATCCGTAAAAAAGTGGATTTCCACGATGCGGTGTATGCCCTGAGCGCTCCGTTCACTGGGGAGGCTAAGGAATTGTTCAAGACCGAGATGCGTTTCCGTAACGTACAATGGGGTACTGCTGACCTGGCGCTGGTTTACGAAGGCCTGCGTTCCAAGCAACTGAACCGCGTGAGCCGCTACAACTCCACCAACTCCAAAATGGAGAAACTGTGGGATCGCAGCCAGACCGACGTTTACGGTAACCTGGGCGAACCGGTGACCGACAAGAACAAATACGGCCGAAGCGTGGTGATGCCTATACAGAATGGCACCAAACTGTTGATGAACAACATGGTAGGTTCATCACCTAAAGGAGACCTGCCGTTCCTGGCTACTTTTGACCTGAACACCAAGAAGAGCGACATCATTTGGCGCAGCCAGGAAGGTCAGTACGAATATGTGTATGACGTCCTCGACCCGGCCAAACTGGTATTGGTGACCCGCCGTGAGACCCAAACCGAGGTTCCTAACTATTTCATCAAGAACCTGATGCTGAGGATAGCCGACCGCCCGATCACCAACTTCACCAACCCCTACCCGCAAATGGCCGGTGTGACCAAGGAGAAGTTGAAATACAAACGCTCGGACGGGGTGGACATGACCGGCGACCTTTACCTGCCAAAAGGATACAACAAAGAAAAGGACGGACCGCTACCGGTACTGATCTGGGCCTACCCTGCGGAGTTCAATTCGGCCGATGATGCCGCACAGATCCGTGGATCAAAGGACCGCTTTATCACCATTAACCCGGGTGGTGCCATCTTCTTTGTTACCCAAGGTTATGCAGTGTTGGATAATGCTTCAATGCCTATCGTATCTAAAGATGGCAAAAAACCTAACGACACTTTTGTTGAGCAGCTGGAGATGAACGCTAAAGCAGCGATCGACAAACTATCAGACCTTGGCGTGGGCGACCGTAACCGCGTGGCCGTAGGCGGCCATAGCTATGGTGCGTTCATGACCGCTAACTTGCTAGCGCACACTAACCTGTTCAAAGCTGGTTTGGCCGAAAGTGGTGCTTACAACCGTACCCTCACTCCTTTTGGTTTCCAAAATGAGGAGCGTACTTACTGGGAAGCACCTAAGCTGTATTATGAAATGAGCCCTTTCAGCTATGCTGACAAGATCAAAACGCCTTTGCATTTGACCCACGGCGATGCTGATGATAACACCGGAACATACCCGATCAACAGTGAGCGTTTGTTCGCTGCGATCAAAGGTTTTGGTGGTACCGTACGCTTTGTGTACCTGCCTTATGAGGCCCACGGTTACCGCGGTCGCGAGAACCTGATGCACAAGCTTTGGGAGCAATTGACCTGGCTGAACACTTACGTAAAGAACGCCAAGCCTGCTAAATAAGCAGCCTGATCCATAACACAAAAAAAGCGACCATCCTTAACCGGATGGTCGCTTTTTTTGTGTTACGAATTTGGTGATCGGTGGTCGTTAAAGAGGTTGTAAGGGTGCGATCGCGACATTATAACATCACACTTGAGTGTTACATTTTGGTGTTACAGCGTTACAATTAGTGTTACATTCTAACTTTTTGTATGCTTTTGCTTGAAAAAGTTGGGTTTTTACGAATTTCGTGATCTTAAAAAGTGGGGAAACTTGGGGAATTCTGTTACATCGCTGTAACACTTTTTTGCAAATGTAACACCATTTTAACGCTTGCTTCGGCGCTGTTGACGGCCAATAACTCACGTCAAAGGTCCATGTACATGTCTTGCAATGGTCGAGGTAATATCGGTCACCTTGTACTGCGGGTAAGGTAGACAACTATTGCTTTAGATTCAGCAGCGATTTCGTCATCAAAAAAAATATTTGCTAACAAAAAAGCCCGGTCATTTTCATGATCGGGCTTTTGTATGGTATGAATTATAAGGGCTATACCCTGATAATTACTCAGCTACTACTTCTTCGCCTTCTGTAGCGGTCTCAGCTTTTGGAGCTTCTTCTGCTTTAGCGGCTTTCTTTGCTTTACCGTCAGATGGAGCTACGGTTTCAGCTTCAACAGCAACTTTAGTTACCGGAGTTGCTTCAACAGCTACGTCAGCGGTCTCAAAAGGAAGTACTGATACGTATGAACGGTTGTCAGCTTTCTTTTTGAATACTACCTTACCATCGATCAAAGCGAACAAAGTATGGTCGCGACCGATACCTACGTTCTGATCTGGGTTATGTCTGGTACCACGTTGACGAACGATGATGTTACCGGCAATTGCAGGCTGACCACCAAAGATCTTGATACCTAAGCGTTTGCTATGCGATTCGCGGCCGTTCTTCGAACTACCCGCACCTTTTTTGTGAGCCATTTCTTAAATATTATTATACGGACGGTATTGAGCCGATCCAATTAAACCTTCAAATTATAAAGTGATGCCTGTGATAGCGATCTTAGTGAATTGCTGACGGTGACCGTTCTTCTTTTTGTAACCTTTTCTGCGTTTCTTTTTGAAGACCAACACTTTGTCACCTTTTACATGAGACAGGATCGTAGCTGATACTTTAGCACTGCTCAAGGCACTGCCTAACGAAAATTTACCTTCGTTCTCAGCTAACAATACTTTGTCAAATTCAATACTAGCGCCTTCATCTCCTTGCAAGCGGTGTACAAAGATCTGCTGGTCTTTTGCAACTTTAAATTGCTGTCCGGCTATATCTACTATTGCGTACATTGTTCGTAAATAATTTAATTGTTTAAAAATTTGAGGTGCAAATATAGGTATACTTATTTTAAAAAACAATGAATGCTAAATTAATATTAGCAGCCACTCCTCTCGTCTACTCTGGTCAAAAAAACAGGCCGGAATAATTATCCCGGCCCGCTTCAATCACTCTAAAACAATCACCTCTACTCTTAAGAAGTCTCTTTGAACAAGTATATAGTCAGATACCGTTGGGTACCGCTTGTTGTCTTTTAGCTAACTATACAAATATAGTGATCAGCTTCCGGTTATCAATAAAATTAGGTAAGCAATTACCTAAAAATGACATTGGTCATTTTTGCAGCTTTTTTAATGCATTTGCTACCGATATATAACTTGTTGCCGGCCGCATTATTGTGGCTGGGGAGCACGTTATCCGCATTTTGTCAAACAAAACAGCTATAACCACCTTTTACAGGTATCTAACTCATATCCCGTCTATTCATGATGCAGATACAAGCCAAGCTCCCGCCTGATCTTTTAGATTATTCACAGCACATGCCCTCGTTCATTTGGAACCTGTGCATCGCTATCACCGCCCTGATCATCGGGCTTATTCTCAAATTCGTTACTTCAAGGTTGCTGCGGATATATGCTAACAAGCAGAACGATTACTCTTTCTTCCGCTCCTTCATCACTCACCTGAGTACGCCGGTCACTTATTTTATCCCTCTGGTGGTGCTCAAAGCCATGATGCCGCTTATGCGGATGTATAAAACTTACTATGCCCTGCTCGACCGCGTGACCAGCATCCTGCTTATCATCGTTTTTGCCATACTGCTGATCAGGGCCATACGGGTGCTTGAAGATTATGTGTACCACTTTTACGACCTCAACAAGTCAGACAACTTGAAGGAACGTAAGATACGCACGCAACTCAAGTTCTTGCGCAAGCTGCTGGTGGCTATCATTGTGTTCGTCACCATTGCCTTGGTATTGTTGAGTTTCGAGAGTTTCCGCAAGTTAGGTGCCGGTCTATTGACCGGTGTGGGTATAGGCGGTATTATCATTGGTTTTGCCGCACAGAACTCATTAGGCAACCTTTTGGCAGGCATGCAGCTGGCCTTTACACAGCCGATCAGGATAGATGACGTGCTGGTGGTAGAGGGCGAATGGGGCCGTGTAGAAGACATCACACTGACCTACGTGGTGCTGCGTATATGGGATCAGCGCCGCCTGATCTTACCCATCAATTACTTCATCACCAAGCCATTCCAGAACTGGACCCGCATATCGGCCGATATCATTGGCTCAGTATTCTTATATATGGACTATACCATACCGCTCGCCCCGTTGCGTGCCGAATTTGACCGCCTGATGCTGAACACTAAATTATGCGATGGCAAGGTGAAAGCCCTGCAGGTGACCGACGCTAAAGAACGTACCATGGAGATACGGATGCTGGTAAGCGCACGTAACTCATCAGATGCTTTTGACCTGCGTTGTTACGTGCGCGAAAATATGATCACCTTCATCCAGCAAAACTATCCGGGTAGCCTGCCTAAGATCCGTACCGATATCAACGACAAGTTCCCGCAGGCCATCCCTGAGTCGGCCATTACGCCGCTTTAGCCAATCCGGCTCCTGCGCTAAGCACCAGGGCATCCTCCAACGCACCGATCACCGGATCGATAAGCTTGCTGCTTTTCACCGTGGACTTGCGTAGGTAAAAGGTACCGTAGGTGGATAATATGGCAGCGCCGCCGCCGATCATTGCGCCCAGGTAAGTGTTCCGTTTACCGGCTTTGAACATGGCCGCACCAGCCAAAGCGCCGGTAGCAAAACGGCCGATCAGTCCGGGTAGGCCTATTCGGTCCGGCGCGGTGGGCATTTTATCGCCCACGAACTCGGCCAGGGCCATCAATTTAAAAGCAGTTTCGGCCGTGCCTGAACGCAAGAAGCGTAAGGCTGAGCCATCCAGCTCATGAGTATCGTGTCGGCGTAAAATGTGTGCGGCCAGTGCTGGCCCGGTCATGGAGCGCGAACCGGCTATCACCCCGATACCAATGGCTTGCCATAACGGGTGTGTGATCTGGGTATTCTGTTGATCTTTCATAGCATTTTAGATGTTGTTAAAGTACATCCATCACCACTTATATGTTTCAGTAACAGAAAATTATTAAATCAATAATTATTAAAAGATGTTCATCCTATACATCTAACAACAACACCTATGGGAAGGATACATGAGAACAATGCGTTCGGCGAATTGGCGAGCGCACTTGGTAAGGGCCTGCTGGCGGGCCTGGCCGGTACGGCTGCTATCACGCTATCGCAAATGATCGAAATGAAGATCACGAAGCGCGAGCCCAGCGAGGCGCCTATCAAAGTAGCATCACAAGTGACCGGTGCTGCCCCTGCCGATGAGAGCCAGAAAGAAAAATTAAGCAACGAGATACACTACGCTTATGGAACCTCATGGGGCCTCGTACGCGGATTGTTAGGATTGGCCGGCTTAAAAGGTGCACCTGCCACCCTGGTACATTTTGGGGCCATATGGGCAGCCGAGTTGATCATGCTGCCTAAATATGATGCGGCACCACCAGCTACCGAGCAAAAACCCAAAGATCTGGCCATCGACGCCCTGCACCACGCTGTGTATGCGGTAGCCGCAGGCCTGGCTTACGATGCCATTGATGCAGGCGGCCGCAGGGAACGTAAGCTGAATAAGCTGATCGGGCACCTGAGATCAACAGGTCTGCTTAAAAAGTTCAACTTTTAACGGTCAGCATATCATATTAAAAGGCCGCCTTTGTGAGCAGAGGCGGCCTTTGTTGCTTATCAGGCGTTCAGTTCCGGGTACTTTGCTACCTTTGCAAAAATTTTGCGCTATGTCACTTACTCCGCTTATGGCCATATCGCCGGTCGATGGCCGTTATCACAACGCTACTTCATCGCTGGCCGCTTACTTCTCTGAATTTGCCCTGATCAAATACCGTGTACAGGTCGAGATAGAATACTTTATCGCCCTGTGCCAGCATCCATTGCCACAACTGGCCGGTGTTGATGCGTCGGTATTCCCGCAGTTACGCGCCATTTATGAGCAGTTCAGCGAAGCCGACGCGCAAGCCATTAAGGATATTGAAAAAGTGACCAACCATGACGTGAAGGCGGTGGAATACTTCATCAAGCAAAAGTTCGATGCCCTGGGCGGACTTGACCAGTACAAGGAGTTCATTCACTTTGGATTGACCTCTCAAGATATCAATAACACCGCTATACCCTACTCCTTCAAGCAAGCGTTGCTGAAGGTGTACTACCCTGCTATTGACGATCTGTTGGCCACCCTGAAAGGCTACGCACAAGAATGGAAAGCGGTACCTATGCTGGCTCATACGCATGGTCAGCCTGCATCACCCACCCGTTTAGGTAAGGAGATCGAGGTGTTCATCGAGCGTATCGAAAAACAACTGGAGCTGGCCAAGGCCATCCCGTATTCGGCTAAATTTGGCGGTGCTACGGGCAACTTCAATGCCCACAATGTGGCGTATCCAGCCATTAGCTGGGTCACCTTTGGCAACCATTTCGTGAACAGTGTTTTAGGACTGAGCCGCTCGCAGCATACCACCCAGATCGAGCATTACGATAATTTTGCCGCACAGTGTGATGCCCTGAAACGCATCAACAATATTATCATGGATCTTGACCGCGATATGTGGACCTACATTTCCATGAATTACTTTAAGCAAAAGATCAAGGCCGGCGAGGTTGGATCATCGGCCATGCCGCACAAGGTGAACCCGATCGATTTTGAGAACTCGGAAGGTAACATTGGCATGGCTAACGCCTTGTTCGAGCACCTTGCCGCAAAATTACCGGTATCGCGCCTGCAACGTGACCTTACCGACTCGACCGTGCTGCGTAACATCGGCGTTCCGGTGGCTCACTCGCTGATCGCCATCAAGTCGACAATCCGTGGCCTGAACAAGTTGTTACTTAACGAAGCGGCTATCCAGCGCGACCTCGAAGACAACTGGGCCGTAGTAGCCGAGGCGATACAGACCATTTTACGCCGCGAGAACTTTCCCAACCCTTATGAGGCGTTAAAGGACCTCACCCGTACTAACCAGCAGATCAATGCCCAAAGCATTTCCGTTTTTGTAGATGGTTTAGAGGTGAGTGACGCGGTGAAGGCCGAACTGAAACAGATCAGCCCTTGGACCTATACCGGCGTATAACGTTATAAACATGTATCGCTGAGCTTGCGAACGCGACTTCTGCTTTGTCAAGCGGCGGATCAGGCTCTTTAAAGGCTGAAATATGCGTCATTTTATGTTGTCATGTTGAGGTCAAATACAAATTAGCTATAGGCATAGTGGTAAAAGCTGTTTAAATTTGTTCTAATTCTAAAACAGATACTCATGAACATCAACGTATATACCGAATCGACCCCTAACCCAGCGACCATGAAGTTCATCGTGAACAAGTTGCTGATCAATGGAAGTGTTGATTATCCTACCAAAGAAAGTGCCGAGGCTTCGACCTTTGCTAAAGAACTATATAAATTCTCTTTTGTGAACGGCGTGTTCTTTGCCAGCAACTTCGTTACCGTTACCAAAACTGAGGATGCTGACTGGGCCGACATTGAGGCGATACTGAAAGAGTTCGTGAAAGGTGCAGTAGAATCGGAACTGACCGTACAAGCTGCCAAGGCCGACGAAGAAGTTTCATTTGAAGGTACTGATGCAGAGGTAAAGATCCAGCAGATCCTGCATGACTACGTTCGCCCGGCTGTTGAGCAGGATGGCGGCGCGATCGCTTACCGTTCATTCAACGAAGGCGTGGTGACCGTGGAACTGCGAGGTTCATGCAGCGGTTGCCCATCCTCTACTATTACCCTGAAAGCCGGTATCGAGAACCTGCTGAAACGCATGGTGCCTGAGGTGCAGGAGGTGGTGTCAGAAGCGATGTAATATTTGCTTACTAAATTCAAAAGCATATAAACCAAGAAGCCCTGACCATTTGGTCGGGGCTTCTTGGTTATTAAAAATTTTGTTAGCTATTTATTGAACTGACCAACATGCCACAGTATGCCGGCAGGGTCGTGAATGAAGCACTCGCGGCCCCAGTCAAGCGTTTGAATGGGCGTCAGTTTTACCTTTTCATATTTGGCGGTCAGGTCGAGTTTCTGCAGTTCGTCCCAAAACTTTTCTACATCCTCCACTTCAAGGAACAACATCGAGTTGTCGATCCAATCCTTTATATAAGCATCCTGTAGATAGAATGCGTGAGCGCCCAGTTTGAAGACCGAAAGGTTGTGGCTTAGCACCACCTCCTCGAAACCAAGGTCGCGGTAAAAGCTCCTTGAAAGGTTAAAGTCTGCCGAGCCGATGAACGGCCTGAGCGATAATGGCTGATGTTGCATAGCTATTGAGTTTATGTTTAAGTGCTTATTTGAAGAACCTGTTGATCGCCTCGAGCATTTCGCCGGTGATCTTGCCATTGGTGGCCAATAGTTCGCGGGTGTTGATCACCTCACTGCCGCCACTAAAGTTGACCACATCTCCACCGGCCTGCTTCAGTATCACGATGCCGCCCGCTACGTCCCAGGCATTAAGGTTATACTCATAGAATGCCTCAAAGCGACCACAAGCCGTGTAAGCCAGATCCACCGCCGCAGATCCGATACGACGGATGCCATGGCAGCTTCGCATCAACTCCGTGAAGAGGTTTATATACTGCTGCTGCTTACTAAAGTCATAATAAGGGAAACCGGTAGCCAGCAAGCTTTGGGAAATACTCTGGGCATTACTCACCCTGATCTCGGCTCCGTTCAGGCAAGCAGGTGAGTCGATGTTAGCGTAAAAGCATTCATCCTGGTTCACCTCGTATACTACACCCGCCACCAGCCGGTCGTACTCCTGCAAGGCGATGCTCACCGAAAATGCAGGGAGCCCGTGGATAAAGTTGGTGGTACCATCCAGCGGATCAATGATCCAGTTGTAGCGCTCCCCTGTTTTGTTAATGGTCTTTTCTTCGGTGATGAAACCGGCTTCGGGCAGGATCTTTTGCAAAGCGGCGACGATCTTTTGCTCGGCGGTCTTATCAACGTATGATACCAGGTCGTTCAGTCCTTTGAACTCGATGCGGTCGGCAGTGAAGCCCTTGCGTTCCTGGCGAATGAAGTCGCCGGCCTCGCGGGCCACCTCGGTTACCTGATCAGTTATTTGTTGCAGCATGTTTACGTAACGATAAGTTGAATGAAAATGCTTTATGTATAAAGAAACTGGCGAAAAATAAACTCAGCGCAGCGGTGATACGCGCCACCGGCGGAGCCAGATGCAAGTATGTAATGAACGCACGAAGCACCCAAAGGTTAGCAAAATAACCCACAAAAGCCACCAGCGCAAAACGCATGAATTGTTTTTTGAACGGCAACTCTGATTCGGAGAATACCAGGTAGCGTGTAGCCAAAAAGTTGACCATCACTCCCAAGGTAAAAGAAATGACCAAGGCTAAAGCGTGATGTTCTACCGTAGTGAAACCCAAATGGTATCGCGGCTGCGTGAGCAGGTAACGGTCGAGCAGATAGAAGGCCAGTACATCCACCAAAAAACCCGAACCTGATGATATCAGAAAACGCGCGAACTTATTTCGCGTAAGTTTTTTGAGGCCGCTTTCCTCAGGCATTGGCCCCCTTTGCCTGGTAACGCGAGCGACCGATCACGATCAGTGCGATACCGCCCACCACCATGAACAACGAGATCATTTCGGCCTGGGTAAAGGAGATACCGAATAAGTGGTATTTGGTATTCACACGGATGAGTTCTACAAAGAAACGCTCTACACCAGCCAATATCAGGTATATACCGAACATAACGCCCGGTGCTTTGATACGGTCGCGGATGCTCCACAAGAACAGGAATAACAGGAAGCATACCAAACACTCATAAAATGGCGTCGGGTATACCGGTAGTCTTAATTCATAGCAGTATTTGCCCACGCAGCCCGGTATAGGATTATCGTGGTCTACCATGTTCACGTTGTGCGGATATTTGAACGCCCACATCCAATCAGGCGCCCAGCTCAACCAACCTGGTTTGGGTGCCAGGTTAGGGATACCCCAGTCGCCGTCGCCAGCCATTTGGCAACCGATACGGCCTACTGCGTAAGCGAGCATCATGCCCGGTCCGCCAATATCTAACATGGTAAGTGGCTTAACACCGTGTTTGTTAGCAATATATAATACCGCAGCACCGCCGCAGATCAGGCCACCATAAAAGGTCAATCCGCTAAAGCCGATCAGCATCTCGACCGGGTTGGCCATGAACTCGTCCCAGTTCTCCAGTGCGTTGAAAAGCTTGGCACCGGCAAATCCCCAAATGGCTGCCCACACCAGTATATTGCTCATCAACTCATATGGGTGTACCTCTACCTGCTTAGTCACCGGTTCGGCCAGTTTCGTCTTTTTCTTTTCGTAATACGCCCAGTAAGCGATGGCTGCTGCACCTACTATACCACCCAACAAGTTGCCGCGCGATGATAGCAGGAAGCCCTGCGTATCTTGCAGCATCAGCTGGTAATTAAATACGATATCGAGCAGTTTGTAACCGATGATGAAACCAAAGATGGCGTTGCCCACCAGCTCGCCGGCTGAAGCAGGTTCACCAACAGTGACCGTTTGCTGGAAGCTATGTACATAACCCAACTGCTCCTTGCGTTTGAACTCTTGAACAAAGGCCCAATAGGCAGCCATAAAAGCAAGCGCCACAAAAAAGCCAAAGGTTTGCACCGGAAGTGGTGGGATATTTAAACCTGTAAGATAGTGAAGCAGGTCAGATATGGTTGGGAACATAGGTAGTATTTTGGAGCGAATATAAGCTTAATGCACAAATATTTCTTCGCTCTCGGTTATTTCAACGTCGCCATCGGCGCTAACGGCAGTGAGTTTCACGGTCTTCAATTCGTTCACCAGTACAGGGTCGAACTTGGCCTTTACCTTCACATAATTGCGCGTAAAGCCGTGCATGTAGCCGTCCTTATTGTCGCCTTCAAAAAGCACTTCGTCGCTTTTACCGATCTGCTGATCATAAAAGGCGCGGCGTTTTTTATCGCTCAGGATGTGCAGCATCTTGCTACGATCGGCACGGGTAGAACCCGGTACCGCGCCACTCATTTCGGCGGCAGGCGTATTTTCGCGTTCCGAATAAGTGAACACGTGCAGGTAGGAAACGTTCAGCTCGTTCAGGAAGTTGTAGGTATCGATGAAATCCTCGCGTGTTTCGCCGGGAAAGCCAACGATCACGTCGACGCCAATGCAGCAGTCGGGCATCAGCTCCTTGATCTTGGCCACACGGTCAACATACAATTCACGGCGGTAGCGGCGGCGCATCAAACCTAAGATCTTATTGGAGCCCGATTGTAACGGGATGTGGAAGTGCGGAACAAAACGCTTAGAGGTGGATACGAACGAGATGATCTCGTCGGTAAGTAAATTAGGCTCAATAGAGGAGATACGGATACGGTCGATGCCTTCCACCTCGTCCAGGGCACGCACCAGATCAATGAAACGGTCGTGGCGTTCACCATTGCGTATACCAAAATCGCCAAGGTTAACACCGGTCAGTACGATCTCTTTCACGCCTGAGGCGGCTATCTCATATGCCTGGGCAACTGCACTCTCGATGGTATCGCTACGGCTTGCACCTCGGGCCATAGGTATGGTACAAAACGTGCACGAGTAATCACAACCATCCTGAACCTTTAAAAAGGTACGCGTGCGATCACCAAAGGAATATGAAGAAATGAACTCGTTAGCTTCTGAAACGGGTTGATTGAAAACGGCTGTCTTTTCGCGCTTGGTAAGGTCAGTAAGATGATCCACCAGTTGGAATTTTTCGGCAGCGCCCAAAACGAGGTCGACGCCCGGGATCTCGGCGATCTCTTGCGGTTTCAATTGCGCATAACAACCCACGATGGTCACGTGCGCATTAGGCGATATCTTGAGTGCTTCTTTAACGATCTTTTTGCATTTCTTGTCGGCGTTCTCGGTCACCGAGCAGGTATTGATCACAAAAACATCGGGCTGCTGGGTGAACTCCACGGTCTCGAAACCGGCGTTGTTCAACAGCCTGCCCAGGGTCGAGGTCTCAGAGTAATTGAGTTTGCAACCCAGCGTGTAAAAAGCAACTTTCTTGTTCATTATCAAACCGCAAAGATAAGGATATGAAAAAATATTGCCTCATCAAAGCCAATAAATTACATTACGCTGCCAGTGTTGATGCAAAGATCACGGACCTACCAATCCTGCTGTGCCGGGTTCGTTGACCTGAAGCGTGTAATTGAAAAGTTCGGTATGCGGCTGGCCCTTCTTGTCCTTTTCGTCTAAAGCTACTACCAGCTTATTGCTGGCCGTGCGCTGGTAGCTTAGTTTGACCTCTCCATCAAGCGATACAAAGATGGCTTTATTGGCCGATATGCTCATCAGCTTGTAATTTTGGGGCTTGTTCTTTTCTTCCCAGGCGATGTTGCCACGGTTAAAGTGACGCATCTTCATCACAGGGCTGTCGCCTTCCTGCTCTATCACTACAAATTCGTAGAACAGCACTTTGCCATTTTTCACGCACCGGTAGCTGCTCATCAGGTTATCACCCATGGGCTGGCTCCAGTATTCTTCCATATCGCCCCACTGGTGTTTGAGCGTCCAGCGGCCCGACATAAAGGCCAGATCTTTTACGGAAGCTTTAACAGCTTGAGCATTGACTTGCAAGGTGCAGCTGACCAAAGCAATAAAAAGGAATAGTTGACGGGGCATAATGATTAAGGATAGAGTTCCAAAGACCTGGGTAGGTCGTGCAACTAAGATAGCTTTTCTTAGTATGAACATGTTCACAACGCGATCGAAAATTTAAATAACCTCGTTCCAACGGAAGCTCTCGTTCTCTAACCCCATCAGGTCGATCACGCGGTTCACTACCGTCATGGCCACTTCTTCAATGGTTCGCGGACGGCTGTAAAAAGATGGTACCGCCGGGCAAATGATACCACCAGCCTCGGTCACCGTTTGCATGTTGCGGATATGGATAAGGTTCAAAGGCGTGTCGCGCGCTACCAGGATCAGCTTGCGGCGCTCTTTGAGGATCACATCGGCCGCACGGGTCACCAGGTCATCAGACACACCTGCCGCAATGCGCCCCAGCGTACCCATAGAACATGGGATCACTACCATGGTATCATATCGTGCTGAACCTGAAGCGAACGGCGCCATAAAATCATGCTTATCGTAAAATTTGAAAGGAAGCTGCGTGTAGCTATCATCGTCCAGTTCGGTCTCCCAGACCTGCTTGGCATTGGCCGACATGACGACCCCAACATCGGCGATTTGATCTTGTAGCTTCTGTAATTGCTCAAAAAGTAGTTTAGCATAAATGGCGCCGCTGGCACCGGTAATGGCAATTACGATCTTTTTATTCATAGGTGTTACAACAACGCAAAGCTACGAAAGTTAGGGGCACAAAAAAGGGTCGAATAACTCGTACCCGACCCTACATCTACCTATGAAAAACATGCCCTTGAGAGGGCATTACAAAAGTAATAATATTTTTTAATTGTTAAAACAATTTTAAATTATTTCAGCAAGTTTTTTTCGATGAGCGTTTGAATGATGCCATCGGCCATGCCAACGGTAGGCACATAGATCTGTTTGATGTTGGCCCACTTCATCACCGAGGTGTATATCTCGCACGCCGGAATGATCACATCTGCCCTATCCTGATTCAATTTCAAGACGTTGATACGGTCCTTTAACGAGTACGAAGACAGGTAGTTATACAATGAACGAAGCTTGGTATAGGTCAACGGTTCGCCGTCCTTCTCGTCGCTCATTTTGTACAGCTTGTTGATGTTGCCGCCCGTACCCACACCATATACCGCCTTGAATGCCTTAGTATGTTTACGCACATACTCTTGCATCTCTTTCCAGGTCTCGTCCTTATCCTGGTTATCCAGTATCCTGATCGTACCGATGTTGAACGATCTGGCAGCGATCAGTTCGCCGTTAGAGAACACGGTCAACTCGGTGCTACCACCGCCAACGTCGATGTACAGATAGGTTTTACTCTGATCCAGATCCACGCTGCTATGGCTGGCGTAAATGATGCCGGCCTCACGTTCGCCCTGTATGATCTCCAATTCCAAGTTGGCCTCTTTCCTGATACGCTCTACGATCTCGGGGCCATTCTTGGCCTCGCGCATGGCCGATGTAGCACAGGCCATGTGATCGCTCACCTTGTACACGTCCATCAGGTTCTTGAAGGCGATCATGGTCTTCACCAGATCGTCGGCTTTTTTAGGTGATATATGCTGATCCAAAAAGGCATCATCGCCCAGGCGCAACGGAACGCGAACCAGTGTGTTCTTTTTAAAGGTGATCGACCCATCGTTTTGGATGATATCGGCGATCAGTAATCGTACGGCATTCGAGCCGGTGTCTATAGCGGCGTATCTCAATTGAGTGAGGTATTAAGTTGTTTCAAATAATTATATATCTCCACCTGCGACCGGTGCTGATCTTTAGCCTTGGTGCGGTGATATTTATTAGTGTTCTTTTTATTGATCTCGCGCGATTTTGTATTGTCACGCAGCTGAATGTTGATGATATCTTTGATCTCTTCCTGCAATTCGATATCATACACCGGGAAGCCCACCTCTACCCTGTTCTCAATGTTACGGGTCATAAAGTCGGCCGAGGTAAGGTAGATCAGTTCATCGCCACCGTTGGCAAATATATGTACACGGGCATGCTCGAGGTATTTATCAACTATACTCACCACGGTAATGTTCTCACTAAAGCCAGGCACTCCAGCCACCAGGCAACACATCCCCCTGATGATCATCTGGATCTTAACCCCGGCATTACTGGCCTCATAAAGCTTTTCGATCAGTTGCTCATCGGCCAGGCTATTCATCTTCAATATCATGTAGGCCGTTTTGCCAGCCTTGGCATTCTTTATCTCCGCATCGATCAGCTTATAAATAGCCGGACGTGAATCGATCGGTGATACGATCAGGTTCTTAAGGTCCTTAGGCAGCAGCCCTTTGTTAATGGCCCTGAACACCTGCAACAGGTCACCCGTGATCTTTTTGTTGGCCGTAAGCAGCGTATGATCGGCGTATATCTGAGCGGTCTTTTCGTTAAAGTTCCCGGTGGATAGACAGGCATAATATGCCGGTTTGCCTTTCTCCATACGTACCACCAGGCATATCTTGGAGTGAACCTTATAACCCGGTACGCCATGGATCACCTTGATACCTTCGTCCTCTAATCGGCGGGTCCATTGAATGTTGTTCTGCTCATCAAAACGCGCTCTCAACTCTATCAGGCAGTTCACTTTTTTACCGTTCTGCGCGGCATTGATCAGGGCGTGCATCACCCTTGAATCCTGCGCTAAACGGTATACGGATATATTGATCTCAGTTACTTTAGGGTCGATAGCTGCCTCACGTAAAAAGTGTATCACGTAGTCGAACGACTGATACGGTGTGCTGATCAGGTGATCTTTAACAGCGATCAAGCCCATCAAACTTTTACCGAACGACAGCCCATCAACAGGCAACGCCTTGGTGCGCTTATATTCCAGCTCCGGCCCGCCGACGTTAGGGAAGTTGATGAAATCTTTAAAGTTCTGATACCGGCTGCCTGGGATCATGTTCTCAGCCCCCAACCCTAAACGCTGCTTCAGGTATGCCACCATATCATCCGGCATTTCAGCATCATACAGCATCCGCATGGGACGTCCCTTCTTGCGCTTTTGCAAGCTTTTCGACAAAGCATCAATGAACTTTTCGCTCACTTCTTTGTCCAGGTCAAGCTCGGCATCGCGGGTCAGCTGTATAGAGTAAGCCTCCATACTGTCGTACTCAAAAATGAAGAAGATGTCCTCTAAACTATATCGAATGATATCATCCACCAAAATGATGAACTTGAGTTGATTGGTCTCGGGCAGAATTAGAAAGCGCGAAAGATTGCCGGGCAGTTCGATGAGTGCGAGGCGGGTCTTGCGGCCCTTGGTCAGCTTTACAAAAAAGTAGATGGCACGGTCATGCAGTTGCGGCATCGGCTTATCATCATCAAGCATGATAGGCACCAGGGTGGACAGCAGCTTTTCGCGAAAATGCTTTTTGACGAACGCACCCCGCGATACGTTCAGCTGCTTATCGTTCAGCAGAAATATCTTTTCTTCGGCCAGCTCTTTAACAATGATGTTCTCGTACAGGTTGTAGAATTTTTTTTCCTGACGCACAACCATGGCCTTGATCTGGTTGAGCACCTTCTTAGGGTTGTAACCCAGTAGTGCCTTTGCCTTGTCGTTCAGGTTGGCTAAACGTGATAAGGTTGCCACGCGAACGCGATAGAACTCATCTAAATTAGAGGAAAATATGGCCAGGAACTTGATCCGATCGATCAGGGGCACCGTAATATCGGCTGCCTCCTGCAATACGCGGTCGTTGAAATAGAGCCAGCTTATCTCTCGGTTGATCAGGGGTATCTCTTTATTTGCCATAGTTTACACTGCACGGCATGCATGTGATATGCAAAACTGCCTATTTAGATGTTAACATAATATTAACTTGAATATTTTTAATGTGTTTGTTATAACCTGAAAGGCAGCTACCTTTGCAGCTCATTTAACCGATACATCTATGCCATCATTTGATATAGTAAGTAAGATAGACGGACAAACGCTCGATAACGCGATCAACAACGCCAAGAAAGAGATCCTGAACCGTTATGATTTCAATGACTCGAAAAGCACCGTTGACCTGGACAAAAAGACCAACGAACTGACCATAGTTACCGAGAACGACATGCGCCTTAAAGCCATTGAAGACTCGATCATTAGCCGCATGGTGAAACAAAGCCTTGACCCTAAAGCTTTGGACTTTGGCAAAGAGCAGTATGCGAGCGGTAACATGATCCGCAAAGAGATCAGCATCAAGGAAGGCATCGATAAAGAAGTTGCCAAAAAGATCGTGAAGAAGATCAAGGATAGCGGCCTGAAAGTACAAGCCTCTATTATGGATGACCAGGTACGTGTACAAGGCAAAAAGATAGACGACCTGCAAGCCGTGATCTCACTTTGCCGCGGCGAGGACTTTGGCCAGCCGTTGCAGTTCATCAACATGCGCAACTAAGATCAGAACCGGAATTATAGGAATTGACAAGATGGGCTGAATCCCATGCATCAGGATATTAAATTCTGTTTTTTTCTAAAAATTCTTAAAATTCCGGTCCCAGACCATAACAGAAAAGCCGCCCGGTGATACCTGGCGGCTTTTTCTGAACTAAACCAACACTTAACTTATGAAAACATTCTTTTCAGCTTAATTACTTCACAGCGATCTCGCGTGGTTGTAATTTTGCCTCTTCTTTTTTGGCAACTACCAGCTTCAGGATACCATCGGTATATGAAGCCTCGATGTTGTTTTGATCAACAGAGTCAGGCAAATTGAACGAGCGGCTGAACGAATTAAAGCTGAATTCTTTTTTGCTGTAATTCTTACCTTCAGTAGCTTCTTCTTTTTTAGCCTCTGAAGCTACGGTCAGCACATCCTTATCTACGTTGATCTTAATATCTTCTTTTTTCAGACCTGGTACGGCCAGCTCGATCTCGAAGCCGGTCTCGGTCTCGGCAATGTTCACTGCCGGCACTTTGGCAACGTTTGATGGTGCGAAGAAACGGTCGTTAAAGATCGGGTCGAACACATCGATAAAACGTGGGCCAGTTACATGTTTGCGGGTTCCGTTGTTAAATTTCACTAAAGTCATTTTTATATCCTCCGAAAAAGTTCTTTTTAATTATTTTCGTATGCATATGTACAAGTGTTGTTCCAACGCTGTATTTAAGCATTTTCGATGACATATCGTCATGTAAATAATTTTCGATAAGACAATCTGACATTAAATGAGCGAAGACCTTAGCAACTTCAAGTTCAAGACCCCGATACCCATCCGTTTTTCAGACATAGATGCTTACGGCAACGTTAGCAATACGATATATCTTACTTACTTTGAGATCACCCGCCTGCGTTACTGGCGCGACATCGTTGAATGGGACCTCAATTCCTGCGGTGTGATCCTGGGCCGTTCTGAGATCAATTACCTGAAGCCGATCACTGTCGATGATAATATCGCCTGTTACCTGCGTACCTCCCGTATAGGCAATAGCAGTTTTGACGTGATCTATGTATTGGTAAAGACCAACGCCGACGGTGAGGAAGAGATATGCACTACCGGTAAATCGGTGTGCATCAGTTATGATTATGCTAATAATAGGTCAGTGCCTATCCCGCAGCGTGAACGCCAGCGCATGATCGAGTATGATGAGCCGGGACTGATCACCAATACAAACTGATCAACCGGCGTTAACGTACACCGTTACGCCTGACGCCGCTACCCTGCCTTTTAACGGCGGGTTAAGCTTCTTCACCTCTACCGCGAGGTTGTTAATGTAAGGGAATTGTGCCATCACTTCATCGGCTATGCCTTGCGCTACACTCTCGAGTAGCTGTTTCACTTCTTTCATTTGCCTGCCGGTGATCTGATGCAAGTGCTCGTAGTTGAGCGTGCGCTCCAGATCGTCGTTTAGGTCGGGATGCTGTTGATCAAAGGTGGCTTCTATGGTCACCGTGAAATAGTTTCCCAAAATCTGCTCTTCGTGGTAATATCCGTGCCGCGCAAAGAACTCAGCGCCGTACAATCCCACCTTGATCATTTGTTTCATAGGAGTATGTATAGATGCCACAAAGGTAAAATGTTGCCCGACTAAAATTAACTTACACCAGATATAATTATTTATTCGAATGCTCCTAAAAAAGTATATTTTATTATTTAATAAGAGTAATATTGTACAATATACTGAACTACATGATATTCGGGCAGCCCAGCATGCTAAAGAAAAGCTTTGGTCAGGTTATGATCATATCACTTGCCATAACGGGACTGCTGCTATCCTGCAATGTTTCGCCCGAAGGTTCTGCTGCTGATCAGGCCAATTATAACGTTCTGATCGATTCCGCCGAACACTTTTACGATAAGGAGCAGTTTCAAAAGGCAGTCACCTACGCCGACCGTGCCCTAAAAGATACGGACCGGTTATCGTATGATCAAAAGAAGCGGCTTTATACCCTGCATTACAATTATTGTTTCACCGTAATGCATAACCAGCTAAAGGCTATACATTATGCCAACCAACTTATCGATCTGGCTAATACCGCCCCTGATCAGGAAGAGAAAGCCAAGCTTCGTAGCGCGGCATGCTTTTTCAAAGGTGATGCGTTGTTCAACGTGGGTCAGTATGACCAGGCCTATTATTATTTTTATCAGGGCAAGTTAGCTGCCGCCAGTTGCAAGGATATGAAGACCTGTATGCTCAGTGATTTTAGCTATCATATGGGCATGGTGCTCTATAAACAAGGCAACTATGCTGCCGCGGCCGATAATTTTAAAAAGAGTTTTAGTGAAAGCGCTACCTGTCCTGATCTACCAAGAACATTTTACCGCCGGCAGGAACTGTTGAGCAATATCGGAATCAGCTATTATAAATGCGACCGCCGAGACAGCGCGCTACGATATATGGACATGGCGCTGACCATGATCAACGAGCCTTCAAAAAGTTTCAAGCCATCTGAAGCGTTCTTGAACAGCGCCCGGGGTGTGGTGTATGGCAATCAGGCGTCGGTGTATCTCAAAAAGGGCGAGTATGACATGGCTGAGCGGCTCTTGAAAAAGAGCATGGCCATTAACCTGCAAAAGGGTTATGACAATAACGATGCTTTCGTTACCGCTCTAAAGTTGGTCAGGATATACAAGATCAGGCAACAACCCGACTCCATGTACCTGGTATTGAACCAGATCGGTCCGTTGATCGGTCAGATCCAAAACAAAGAGGCCGAAGCTGACTGGAACCAGCTCATGGCCGACTATTACGAACAAAAGGACCAATTGGCGAATTCGATCCGCTACCTGAAAGTACACGATAGCATTAACGCTATCGTGAACACCACTAATCTCAAGCTCAAAGCTAACGACATTAATGGCCAGCTGCGCACGTTCGAGAAGGAATACGAAGTGAACGCGCTAAAGAAGAACAACCATCAGAAAAGCCTTTACCTTACCGTAGCTATAGTGGTGTTCGGCATGTCGCTGATCATACTTTTGCTGATCTATCAAAATTGGCAAAACTCAAAAAAGACGTTGGCGACCTTGAAAAGACTGAACGAGCAGATACGCGTTCAGAACACTGACCTGGAGAACAGTCACCAGGAAAAGGATCGCATACTACGCACCGTAGCGCATGACCTGCGCAACCCAATCGGCGGCATAGCCTCCTTAACTCGGGCAGTTATTGAAGACGATGATTGTAGTGACGATCAAAAAGTCAGTCTTGAGTTGGTCAGGAACACGGCCAACAACACGCTTGAACTCATCAACGAGATCATGGAGGCTACAAACGTAGTGAACGATGAGCCGAAGATGCAGCTGGTGAACATCAATGACCTCGTTAAGAACAGCGTTGACCTGCTGCGCTTTAAAGCAGCTGAAAAGAATCAGCGGATAGAGATGCATCTGCTTGAGGAGCCGTTTGAGCTACTGATCAGCCGTGAGAAGATCTGGCGGGTAGTGAGCAACCTGATCAGCAATGCGATCAAGTTCAGTGCTGTTGGCGATACTATTCAGGTGGAGCTTGTACGTAATGGCGACTGCGTCAAGATCGCGGTGATCGATAAAGGCATCGGCATCCCAGAGAACCTGAAAGCCTCGGTGTTCAATATGTTCACCGACGCCAAACGGCCAGGCACTGTAGGCGAACGGTCTTTTGGGCTGGGCCTGTCTATTTGCCGGCAGATCGTTGATCAGCACAACGGCAATATCTGGTTCGATAGTGATGGAAAGAGCGGCACCACTTTCTTTGTAGAACTCTTCGGTCAGCCCGCACCTATCGTTTAGTGAACGTTAGTTACCTGCCAGGAACTCCTTGTACCAGTGCCCGGAATCTTTGATGATGCGTTCCTGAGTATCGAAATTAACGTGTATCAAACCAAAATGCGGGCGGTAGCCTTCGGCCCATTCAAAGTTATCGGTAAGCGTCCATACAAAGTATCCATTCACCGGGCAGCCTTCATTTTTTGCCTTGAGTACCTGTTGCAAATTATCGTGAAGGTAACGTGTACGCTTTTCATCATTGACACGTCCATTCTCCAGCACATCTTTAAAAGCAGCACCATTTTCAGTGATACGAATATTCTTGATCTGCGGGTAGGCACTAAATTTTTTGATCACTTCGTACATGGCTTGCGGATAAACCTCCCAACCCATCTCGGTGAGGGGCACCTTGCGGCTCTTGGCCTCTACCAGCTTTGCACCAACATAAGGTGTAAAGAAAGATGAGCGCACAATCTCGCGCGTGTAGTTCTGTAAACCGATGAAGTCCAGGTCGGCGGTTAGCAGGTCCTCGTCGCCGGGTTTAATATAGCGTTGGATGTGTTTGAGTACCGGTAGGTCAGCATATGGATAACCCATACCGATCAGTGGCTCGATGTATAGCCGATTGATCAATACATCGGCACGCTTGGCGGCAGCCACGTCCCTTGGTTTATCTGTATATGGCTCTATGTGTGAGCAGGAGAACGTGTTGCCGATGTTGGCGCCCGACACCAGCGCACGCAGGATCTTTGACCCGGCGGCTATGCTCATGGTCACGTGGTGTACGGCAGGCACAAAGTTGCCCAGTCCCTTGCGGCCGGGCGCATGCAAGCCTAAAAAATATCCGGCACCGGTAAATACTGCAGGCTCGTTCATCACCATCCAGTTCTTCACGCGGTCGCCATAACGTTTAGCACAAACGGTCACAAAGTTACTGAACCATTGCACACTGTGACGGTTGGTCCACCCGCCTTGCGCTTCGAGCACCTGCGGCAGGTCCCAATGGTAAAGCGTTACCCAGGGGGTGATGCCTTTTTCAAGGCAATAGTTGATCACGTGGTCGTAATAAGCAAGGCCGGCCTCATTAGGCTCGCCAGCGCCATTCTTGATCACACGTGTCCACGCGATAGAAAACCGAAAATTAGGAATATTGAGCTGACCGATCAAATCGATATCCTGCTCATAGCGGTTGTAAAAATCACAGGCCACACGGGCGTGCTGGCCGCCAAATATCTTACCTTTCTTTTGGGTGAACGTATCCCAAATGGACTCGTCCTTACCATCGATATCCCAGCTGCCTTCGGTTTGGAACGCTGCTGTAGATACGCCCCAATCAAAGCCAGGGCCAAAAAGGTCTTTATGCAGATCACTGCCTATACGCTGATCATCCATCTATACGCTCCAACTATAAAAACGAAGATTTTGTTCGAACGAACGGCGCAAAGCTAATAGGTACCTCCAATATCAGTGAATAAACGATGACCTCAGGCTTCTTGATATCAACCACTCTTTCACACTGAATACCATGTTGCTAATGAATGCTAATACTTTCATGATGCTTCCATTTGGTTAATACCAATATAGCTACATCATATTAACACACCGTTAAGTGCCAGTTATTTAATCATGACCTTATCAGTCAATATCGTTATATACGCTTTGCACCCTGTCGCGCAGGTTATAGCCCGATGCCATCACTTCCCCATAAGCGCCAGCCGTGCGCACGGCGATCAGATCACCACGATGCGATCTGGGTAGTGCTACATCGGTACGGAAACGGTCGGTGCTTTCGCAGATCGGCCCTACTACGTCGTAGATCACCGTAGCATCATTATCACCCTTGGTCAGGTTCTGAATATGGTGATATGCCTCGTACAACATTGGCCTGATCAGCTCGGTCATACCAGCGTCCAATATCAGGAAGTTCTTCTTTTGGCCGTTCTTAACATACAACACACGTGAGATCAGCGAGGCTGATTGTGCCACCAGAGCACGCCCTAATTCAAAGTGCACTTCCTGCCCTTCTTTTACCACCAGGTGATCTTTAAATATCTTAAAGTATCCAGCAAAATCGCAGATGGGGTCTTTGTCAGGGTTGTAATAGTCCACACCAAGTCCGCCCCCTACGTTCAGCACTTTAATGAATAAGCCTTTGGCCTCGAACCATTCGTGCAATTCGTTAACCCGTACGCAAAGCTTTTCGAACACGTCCAGGTTGGTGATCTGGGATCCTACATGGAAGTGGACACCCAAAAACTCCAGGTTCTTACAATTGCCCAAGGTAAATACCACATCATCCAGTTGCCAGGTATTGATGCCGAATTTATTTTCTTCCAAACCGGTGGTGATGTTATGATGTGTATGCGCGTCAACATTTGGGTTGATGCGGATGGCCACTCGTGCCGTTTTGCCTTTGGCAGCGGCAAGGTCATTGATCACCTCCATTTCCTGCACCGACTCCACATTGAAGCAAAAGATATCGGCATCCAGCGCGGCGTTGATCTCTTTGTCAGATTTGCCGACCCCTGCGAACACCACTTTATTACGGTCGAACCCATGCTCAATGGCGGCCAGTACCTCATTCCCGCTGACGCAATCAGCACCCAGTCCGGCCGCTTGAACGGTCTGCAACACCTTTGGGTTAAAGTTAGCCTTTAAGGCGTAGTGCACATGGTAGCCGTAATTGTCGGCGGCATTGGTACAAGCCTTTAGCGTACGCTGTAGCAGATCAAGGTCGTAGTAGTAGAACGGGGTTTCGTGTTGTTGGAATTTAGTGATGATATCAGGTGAGAACATTTTCAAAGTATCATTTTATTGTGGCTAGTGTACCACATTGCTGTTTTTGGATGATGGACGGGCTAAAGTAACACTATTTGCCAATATATTTGCCAAAACGCCAAGCCTGCGATCATGAAACAACACTTTTTAAAACTCCTAGGATACGACCGCTATGCTAACCTGTTGATGCTGGAAAGCATTTTTAAAGCCGACCAACCAGCAAAGGCCGTACAACTGATGGCACATTTGTTATCGGCACAGCAGGTTTGGTACTCACGTGCTGTAGAAGATGGCGCACCCATGCAGGAACTATGGCCCGACCAGCAGGCCGTACAGTTCAATTATCTGATCGAGGTCAATTTTGAAAAGTGGAGCAACTTCTTAAATGGTCCCATGGGCACGGACCTCTCCCGCAAGGTAAGCTACGCCAACTCAAAAGGAGATCACTTTAGTACCAGTTTGGAAGATATCCTGTCGCACATGCTTAATCACGGCACGCATCACAGGGCACAGATCGGTCAGGTGTTGAAGCAAAGCGGCCTGACAAAGTTGCCCGTTACCGACCTGATCTATTATCTGCGCAGCAAAGATCAATAAATGTTGTAAGGTAAGCCGTTTTAGTTTTAGCTTTGCGGCAATGTTTAAACGCTTTACAGCCCTGCTGCTTATCGGCTTAATGGTGATGGCTAACTTCAGTAAGCTATTCATCTACGCGGGTTTTGAAGCGAACCAAGGTTACATCGCTGCAAAGCTTTGCGAGAACCGTAGCAAACCATGGATGCACTGTAATGGCCGCTGCTATTTGATGAAAAAGATCAAACAGGCAGAGGACAAAGAACGCAGTGCCGAACGCCAGGTGCAAAAGAGCCTGATACAGGATGCCTGTTTCACGGTGAGCTACAGTTTCAAGTTCCATGCACAACTGCTGCGCTCGGTAGAGGTACCATACCTGACCATGCAACCTCAGCAAGTAGTGCTCTCCCTCCTACGTCCTCCGCGGGTAGCATAGATCCTTACTCATTTTCTTGTTCACAGGTTCGGTTATTAGGCCCATCGGTCTCTGATGTGCTTTCCTTTGTCGGCTTCATAAACTAACGACCGTTTCTGCCGATGATGGTGGTGCGATCTAATCATAGTTTCCGCTGATAAAGTATTGGTAGCTTTCGTGATCGACAAGCTGATAGCTTTACGGTTTTCCAAAACGTGTCTTTGCGAGGACTGATAGCGACGTGGCAACCCTATGCTTCAATACCTATCAGCATCGAGTTCGCCACGCTGCGCTCGCGATGACATAGGAAGGATGGACGCATTCAACATGCTGTGAACCTCAATCATTTATTCAACTTTTACAGGCATAGCTATGCCTTTTACATAATCATGTATCAAAAGATCCTATTCTTCATATTCTTATTACTGCCGGCCACTCTGCTGGCCCAAACTACGGTGAACGGCACCGTGACCGATGCGATCACGCACGAACCTTTAGCTGGTGTCACCATTAGCCTGACCAACACTGCTGAACATCAAAGCACCACTACCGACGCTAAGGGTCGCTTCAATATCGCTTACGCTCCTGAATTGCGCTTGTCCTACATGGGGTATATCACCCAGATCGTAACACCTATAAGTGGTCAAAACCTTAATGTTTCCCTTTCTCCCGCCCCGCTCGACCTGCAACCGGTGATCATATCGGCCAGCCGCGAGGCTCGTTCCCGCCAGGATGCACCGATCGCGATCAGCAAACTCAGTTCGGTACAGATACAGGACACCAAGGCTACGGCCCTTTACCAGTTGCTTAACAAGGTGGCCGGTGTGTACATGGTGAACCTCGGGAACGAGCAGCACACCATGGCCATTCGTCAACCGATCACTTACAATGCGCTTTACCTGTATATGGAAGACGGCCTGCCGATCAGGCCGACGGGGATATTCAACCACAATTCGCTTTACGAGATCAACATGAGTAGCGTACGCGACATAGAAGTGATCAAAGGCCCCGCATCTTCTCTGTACGGCAGTAATGCGATCGGCGGGGCCATCAACTTCTTTACGCAGAACCCGCCAGCAGGATACGCCGGCCGAGTGCAACTGCAGGGCGACAACTTTCATTACCGCCGGGTGGATGCCGATGGTGGATTTACCTCGGGCAAGTTCGGGCTTTATGCAGGCGGATACATTGCCCACCAAAAAGACAGCTGGCAGGACTACTCCGACTTTGACAAGTACTCGGGCAATATCAAGACCACCTACCAGTTCAACGACCGTACCCGCTTGACCACGTCGGCCACTTACAACTACCTGAACACACAAACGCCGGGCAGCCTGGATAGCGCCAAGTTCTACAGCCGCACTTATGGCGCCAACCAGCGCTTCACTTACCGCAAGGTAAAAGCCTTTAGGGCCAGCTCGAGGTTGGAGCATGATTGGGATACCCGCAACCAAACATTCGTGACCCTTTTCTACCGCAACAATTCTACCGCGCAGTTGCCGAGCTACTTCATATCAGACGTACGCAATGCACAAGGTGTTTACCAAAGCTCCAACGGTCAGGTGAACGATCAAAGTTTTCAAAGCTATGGCCTACTTGCCCAGCACCGCGTTGATCTTGACTTTTTACGATCGAGGTTGATCGCAGGTGTTTATGTTGATAACAGCCCGAGTTCGTACTATGCGCAATATCTTAACATCACTAAGGACTTGGCGCGTAACTACTACACCAGCTTTACCAACACGGGCACTTATATCGACGACTATCGCATCAAGCTATTCAACACGGCCGCATACGCACAATATGAGATGAACCCGATCGATCCGCTGCGCATCGTGATGGGATTACGATATGACCGGGTCCACTATGGTTTCCGCAACGGTCTGCCGCCATCTAATACCAAGTACAAGCAACAGCAGACCAACGACTTCAACATCGTAGCGCCCAAACTGGGCCTGACCTATAAGCTTGCTGATCACACGGGCTTATATGCCAACTACAGCTTAGGCTTCCAACCACCGGAGACTGGCGACCTGTTCAGCTCAAGGCAGCGGACTCCATTGAAGCAGGCCACCTTCAATAATTACGAGGTAGGCGGCTGGTTCGCCGCATTGAACAATAAGCTTTACACCGAGCTGAGTTTGTATGATCTGGAGGGCCGCAATGAGATCATTAGCCAGCTACTTTCTGACAACACCACCCAGAACCAGAACGCAGGTGCCACCCGCCACCGCGGCGTAGAATATGCGGTCACCTATGCACCTATACAACAGCTGGCGCTGCGCCTAAGCGGTACCAATGCCTGGCACACTTATAAAGAATATAGCGAAGTACGCACCAATTACGCCACCGGGAAGACCTACACAATAGTATATGATGGAAACCGCATGAGTAATGCGCCTAAATGGATCGCAAACGCCGAGGCCACTTACAAACCTGCCTACTTACCCGGTTTCCGTATCGCGCCTGAGTGGCAGCACATTGGTGGTTACTACACCAACCCGGCCAATACCAAACGCCACGGCGGTTACGATATCTACAACCTGCGGTTGGGATACAATATGCTAAGCGGAGCGTTGAAAGGCGCCGGCATTTGGTTCAATGTGCTCAACGCGGGCAACAAACTGTATGCTACCACTGTGGTGAACAACCAATATGGTGACACCTACAGCGCTGCGCCGCCACGCACGTACACGCTTGGCCTTAGTTATTCTTTCGCCAAAACCAAATGATCACCATGATGAAAAAGAATTTTTATAAATGGCACCGCATATTAGGGCTTATTGCCTTAGTGCCGGTCATTTGTTGGTGCTTGAGCGGAGTATCACATCCATTTATGTCCAACTGGTTCAGACCGTTCATTCCGCAGGAGGTGTTCAAGCCCATGAGCCAACTGCAAATGTCGCCGAAGCTGAGTCTCGCCGAGGTGATGGATACCAATAAGTTGAGCAGCGTCCGCAATTTTGGGCTGGTCAACTTTGATCAGCAGACCTATTATCAATTACTGATGCCGGATAGTACTTACAGGTATTATTCGGCTATCGATGGCTATGAAAAGGCCAATGGCGACCGTCTTTACGCTGAATATTTGGCCCGTTATTTTACTCAGGATAGCATCTCTGCTATTAGGCATGCCCAATTGCAGACCACCTTCGATGCGCACTACCAACCGATCAACCGGTTACTACCGGTATGGAAGATCAGCTTCGACCGGGCTGATAGCATGGACATTTACGTCGAGACCGCCCAAAGCCGCCTCGGAACGTTCAATAACAGGACGCGCAAAGCCATGCTCAGTTTCTTCCAGCAGTTGCATACCTGGGAGTTCCTGGCCAGTGTGTTCGGCAATACGTTTCGTAATGTAGTGATGCTGACGGTGGTGATCATTATGACGTTCTCACTGATCAGCGGACTGGTCGTATACGGTCTACTATGGACACGTTTCAAGACCATCGCACAAAAACGCCGCGAAAGCGGAGTTGCCGACCAACGGTTCGTTCACCGCTTTCACAGGCAGCTGGGGATTATCGTTTCATTCGTGATGTTGGCCTTTAGTGTGAGTGGTGCCTTTCACTTGTGGGTCAAGCTACGTAACGACCGGCCTGCCGTAAAGCCATTCGAGCAACTTATACATCGTAGCGAGCTGGTGAAAAGTAACCTGGAACTACCGGTGGCCGACAGCGCGATCAAACGCATTGGGCTTGTTAAATTTGACGGTCGTGCTTATTACCAGGTCATTGGTAAGCAAAAGCAGATCACTTACATGGATGCACAAAGCGGACAAATTTTGACCGATGGCGACATGACCTTGGCTACCCAACTTGCCAATTATTACCGGCAGGAAACCGTTAAACCCATCAAGACCGAGGTGATCAAGCAGTTCACTAACGAGTATGGCTTCATTAACAAGCGCCTGCCGGTGGTCAAGGTGAGTTACCCCAAGCAGGAGGACCTTTACATTGAGACCACCTCGGCCAAACTGGCTACCCGCGTAGCGGGGATGGACCGTGCCGAAGGGTTATCCTTCATCATCTTACACAAGTATTTCGGCATGACCTGGGCCGGGAAAGACATTCGTGATATCGTAAGCATGCTGGCCGCAGCAGGGGTATTAGTTGTATCTTTGTTCGGTTTTGCTGCGTTCTTGAAAAATAAATAACACCATGAAAAAACTATCGATCTTTATATTAGCCGCGGCTCTTTTATCGGCCTGCACACCCTCAGCTAAACCGAACGACCATGATGCCGTTAAAAATGCATCGGCCGTAAGTTACACTTGCCCAATGCACCCCAAGGTGACGGCCAACAAACCCGGCGTTTGCCCTAAATGCGGAATGGACCTGGTGGAAAAACAAAACGAAGAATAAATGAAGAACCTGATTAGCATATTAGCCGTAACCACTTTATTATTAAGCGCTTGTACTGACACCAAGCAGCAAGAGAAAGATGCCTTGAACGCCGTGATCGAAGTGCATGATGAAGCCATGACCCTTGACGAGAAAGCCATCAACAACAAACAGATCATCGATGGTTTGTTGAAGGACAAAAAGATCACTGGCGACACCGCTACTGCCGTACAGCTGTCAAAAGATCTTAATACTGCCGATGAGGCCATGGAGAACTGGATGCACCAGTTCAGTCCGGATAATACCGGCAAGAACCACGAACAAGTGATGACCTACATGGCCGATCAAAAAAAGATGGTGGTCAAAGTGAACCAACGGTTAGATAGTGTGATCAAAAGATCCGACGAATTTTTACGCCCATACAAAAAATGAAAAAACACATCCTGATAGGCCTCGGGTTATTAAGCCTGCTGAGCGCCTGTAGACCTGATGATAAGGTTGGTACTGTGCTTCCTATTTACGGCAACCGTGAACCGGTGACGCGAATGGTGAACGGTAAAGAGGTGACCGACACGGTATACCAGACCATCCCCGACTTTAAATTCGTGAATCAGTATGGTAAAGAGGTGACGCGCCGTTCGGTAGATGGCAACATCTACGTGGCCGATTTCTTTTTTACCAGTTGCCCCTCTATTTGCCCGGTGATGCACCGCAACATGCTGAAGGTTTACGACGCTTTTAAGAGCTCTAACAACTTCAAGATCCTGTCATACAGCATCGATCCT
Source organism: Mucilaginibacter daejeonensis (assembly GCF_020783335.1). NCBI lineage: Bacteria > Pseudomonadati > Bacteroidota > Sphingobacteriia > Sphingobacteriales > Sphingobacteriaceae > Mucilaginibacter > Mucilaginibacter daejeonensis. The sequence goes on along the minus strand of NZ_CP086068.1, from coordinate 2,157,777 downwards.
AAACATGATAGCGTAGCGGTATTGAAGAAATATGCAGACAACCTGGGCATTAGCGGTGACCGCTGGTGGCTGTTGCAGGGCGATAAGGCTGCCACTTATGATCTGGCCAAAAGCTATCTGGTGGCGGTGATGGAAGACAATAAAGCTCCGGGTGGCTATGTGCACCAGGGCTATTTTGTGTTGATCGATAAGCAAAAGCGTATACGTGGCAGCTATGATGGTACACAGCCTGAACAGGTCGACAAGCTGATCGCCGATATCAAGATCCTGCAGAACGAACCACAGAACAGCATCGCTCAATGAAAACGAAGATCATTGCCTGCCTGTTGGGCTTAGTTGCGATACTGGTGTACTCCTGTCAAAGCGAGCAAGAACTCGAATTTATGCGCTATTACACTACCGGGCAGGAACTCTACAAAACCAACTGCCAAAATTGTCATGGCGCACAGGGCGAGGGCTTAGCAGCGCTCATTCCCCCGCTTACCGACAGCAGCTATCTGCGAAAGAATAAACAGCAATTAGCTTGTTACGTGTATAACGGCCTTAAGCTGCCGATCATCGTTAACGGTAAGGCTTACAGCGGGCAAATGCCGGCAAGCAGCCTGGCGCCTATACAGATCGCGCAGGTGCTTACCTACGTCGAGAACTCGTTCGGGAACAAGATGGGGTTACACGATGTGAACGCAGTGAATACCGAGCTTACAAAGTGTGAGTGATAACAATCGAAGTTTAACTCTAACAACGGGTAGCCTGATCAGCTTAACATGCCTTGTTCAGGTACCCGTTGTTCTTTGCTTTGCTGGGCAGCTGCAACACGCCTTGCTGCACGCTCGGTGGCAAATGATGCTACCATACAAGTACAAAGGATCAGGATCACGGTACCGTTCAAAATAAACTCATCGATGATGCCAGCCTTGAAGCCTACCAAAATGATGGCCATGGTAGCGGCCGCATGCGATGCGCTCAAACCGAAGATCAGTCCGCGCTGAGGCGCCGTGTACTTGAACAGCGTTTGAGTGGCCCAGGCGCTTATCCATTTACTGGCAAGGGCCACGGTGGTCAGTACTCCTGCGATCATTAAGGCATGGTAGCCTTTGAACAGCACGCGCAGGTCGACCAACATGCCTACACTGATCAAAAAGAACGGTATGAATATGGCATGCCCCACGAACTCGATCTGCTCCATTAATTTAGAATCATGCGGAACAGAACGGTTAAGCGCAAGCCCTGCAGCGAATGCACCCACTATTGGCTCGATACCCGCCAATTGTGCAAGGAACGCCGACAGAAACACGATGAACAGTACGAAGATATAATGCGATGTACGTTCGGTAGCCGCCCGGCTAAAGAACCATTTGGCTATGCGAGGCACCAGCAGGAACTGTACTGCCGAGAACGCCAGCAAAGACATCACCAACCTAAGCCAGAAAGCTGTGGTAAGCCCGCCATGTTTGGAATCGATGACCACCGCTAAGATGATCAGCACAGCCGTGTCGGTCAAAATGGTGCCACCTACGGTGATCGCTACCGCCTCATTTTTGGCTACTTGATAACGGCTCACGATCGGATATGCCACCAACGTGTGCGTCGCGAACATGCTTGCGGTCAATATGGAGGTGATGACCGGATAGCCCAGCCCATAATAGCAGACCGGGAAGCCGACCATTATTGGCATGAAAAAGGTAAGCGCACCGAACAGCAGGCTTTTATTCTTGCGCTTGCGCAGATCGTTCAGATCAAGCTCTATTCCGGCAATGAACATAATGTACAGCAGGCCGATGGTAGAGAACAACTCGATAGCCGAGTTCTTTTTGAGAATGTTCAACCCATTGGGACTAATGATCATGCCGGCCAGTATGAACCCCACCACAGCAGGTATGCGTATGCGCGTCAATGCCAACGGCGATATCAGGATCACCAACAGTATGATCGCGAACACCAGCACCGGGTTGGTGATGGGCAGTTGAAAATATTGCAGATATTGGTCCATGTTGGTTGAATGCATGGGCGCTAAACTATCAATATGGTGTTAACTCAAGCGTCACAAGTTCTTGCTTATTAGACATCAGCAAGGTACTTGTGTACAAAGCTGATCGCCATCGAGCCCTCGCCCACTGCTGAGGCTACCCGATTCATAGCTCCGGCACGCACATCGCCGGCGGCAAAAATGCCGGGACAACTGGTCTCTAACAGGAACGGATCACGCTTCAATTTCCACGACCGCCTAAAATTTTCGTACCCGGCCAGGTCCCGACCGGTCTCAATAAAGTTGCCTTTGCTTTTAATGATCCCCATTTGTACCCAATCAGTATAAGGCCTGGCGCCAATGAAGATGTACAAAGCACTGGCATCACGAACCTGGGTCTCTTTAGTGTTCACATTGATCAGCACCAGTTGGTCCAAACTATTGTGTCCGCGTGCCTCGATCACCTCGGTGTAGGGCATCACTTCAATGTTGGGGGTATCACCGATCTGCTCGATCAAATAGGCCGACATGGTGGCTTCCAACCCTTCACGGCGGATCAGGATGTGTACCTTTTGCGCGAACTTGGACAAGTACATGGCTGCCTGACCGGCCGAGTTACCGCCGCCGATCACATACACCTGCTTATCCTTACAGGCCGAAGCCTCCGTCACCGCCGCACCGTAATAGATGCCCGCGCCGGTGAACTTGTCCACGCCTTCTACCTCCAGCTTGCGGTAATCGACACCGGTGGTGATCACCACCGATCGGCTGATCACTTCTTCCCCATTATCCAAGATCACATATTTGTAGCCGTCGCGCTCCTGAATGTCCTGAACGGTATGTGGCGACAAGAACTCGGCACCCAAACGGCGCGCCTGGCTAATAGCCCTGTGGGTAAGGTCGCTCCCGCTCAAACCGGCTGGGAAACCTAAATAGTTCTCGATGCGCGAGCTGGAACCGGCCTGTCCTCCGGGAGCCTTCCGCTCAATAAGCAATGTGCGCAGGCCCTCTGATGCGCCATAAACCGATGCGGCCAAGCCAGCAGGACCGGCACCGATGATCACCACATCATATATCTCGTTGGTGAGCTTAGTGGTGATGCCTAACTTCTCGGCTATATCATTGATGGTTGGTTTAGACAAGAACGTGCCATCCTCAAAGAATAACACCGGCAACTGGTCATTACAAAGGCCGTTGATGTCGAGCATGGTTTTTGCCTGATCATTTCGCTCAATGTCATACCACTTGTAAGGGATCAGGTTACTGCCCAGATAATCTTTGATCACGTGCGATTGCGGCGAAAATTGATAACCGGTAAGTTTGATGCCCTTGAACTCCGGTGTATAGTGGGCATGCCAGTCATCCAACAGGTCGCTTACCACAGGGTACAGCTTTTCTTCAGGCGGATCCCACGGTTTCATCAGGTAATAATCAAGCTGCACATCGTTAATGGCCTTGATCGCGGCGTCGGTATCTGAGTACGCGGTCAGTAACACGCGTTTTGCTTCGGGGAAAACCTTAACGGCCTTTTGCAAAAAGTCGACACCCTGCATCTCGGGCATACGCTGGTCACTGATGAATAGGGCGATCACATCGCCGCTGTTCTTCATTTCTACCAGGCTGTCAAGGGCTTCGTTGGCCGAGTCGGTGCTCATGATCTTATATTCCTTGCCGTAATGCGATCGCAGGTCGCGGGTTATGGCACGCAATACTTGCTGGTCATCGTCAATAGCAAAAATGATCGGTCGGCTCATAGTAATTATATGGAAAATTTAAGTAGACGTTTAGCTTATTGTTCAGGTTGAGATGTGCCGTGTATCGGTATGCAAACCACGAACTCAGTATGCCCCGGCTTGCTGTTCACCTTGATGGTACCGTTGTGCTGTTGCTTTACGATACGTTGCACTACCTCGAGGCCCAATCCGGTACCCTTACCCATCTGTTTAGTGGTAAAGAATGGGTCAAATATACGGCCTTTTACATCGTCTGGGATGCCAGGACCATCGTCAGTGATGGTTATCTCGGCAAATTCCTTGTCCTTTCGGGTGCGGATGGTGAGCTCACCTTTGCCGTTCGCTTCCATGGCATCAATGGCATTATCGATCAGGTTGGTCCATACTTGGTTCAGCTCACCTACCAGGATCTTCACCGGCGGTAATTCAGGGTCGAACTCTTCGATAACGGTAATGTTGTTGGCCTTCAATTTATGTCCCAGCATGGTCAGCGTATTATGAATGCCGGCATCTACCCGGGCATATTCGTGATCGGGTGCACGGTCCATATGCGTAAAGTTCTTGATGGAGCTGATCAGCCCGGCAATGCGCTGTGCCGAATCGTGGATATCGGTCACCATCTTGTCGGACAATAACGTATCGTTGATCCACCTAAATACAGCTGAAGCGCCCGACGCGGGTACCATGTGTTGGTAAATAGCATCAAGATCGCCACATTTGAAACCCTGCTCCACAAAGTTACCGGCCATCTCGTAACCGTTCTCAATGTCATGCTCGTCCAACCAGTCGGCAAATTCGTCCTCGAGGTCGCTGCGCTGGCGCAAGCTTAGTTTGGCCACGTTCTTATTTTGAAGAATGCGGGCGATCTCAGCCTTCACCAACGGGATCTTACTCACATCGATGTTGGCGGCCAGCAATTCGGCAAAGGTTTCAGGTTGTGTTTGAAGATGCTCGCGCAGTGATGCGGCATTACGAACGATGGCCGCCGCTGGGTTGTTCAGCTCATGGGCCAAACCTGCCGAGAGCTTACCCAAGGCCATCATTTTTTCGTTCTGCTGTAATAAAGCGGTAGACTCCCTTACCCGGTTGCTCATCACGCCTACCAATGCTTGTGTAAGCTCGTAATGGTTGCGGATCAGCTCCATTTGCTTATCCATTACCAGCGTCATGATCTGGGTCTCTCCTATGGCATCGCCCACGTCGAGCGCTTTTTTGCCACGCGAATAGGGAAGATAACCGGTGATACTGCGCGCCGCCAAGGTGGCCATCTCGCGCCTTACCCCGGCTTGTGTATAGTAAAGCCTGATCTTACCGGTAATAATGTAATAAGTGCCTCTGTGAGGTTGATCGCGCTCAAAAAGGTGATCACCATCTTTGAGCACATAATGCTCGCAATTATCGATCAGCCACTGCAACTGCTCCGTGGGCACATCTTTAAGTGCTTCGGTGCCTTTAAGCCACTCTGGTGTTACTTGGATCATAGGTATTCTGTTAAACGCAAAAATAAGCCGGAGCTTGATATCTTAACGTTCTGTTGAAGCATTTACTGCTAATTATGTTTGCCCCGCACCCTTGGAAAACGCACCACGAACTCGGTATAGTTGCCAACCTCGGTATCTACGGTGATAGAGCCGTTGTGTTCTTTGATGATCTCCTGGCTTAGGTACAGGCCCAGACCTGTGCCTTTGGCCGTAGGCTTAGTGGTGAAGAACGGCGCGAACAATTGCTTCTGTTCCTGCGCAACGATGCCTTTACCGTTATCGCGAATGCTGATCACCGCCTCATCGGCTGTCAAGCTGGTGGTCACCACGATCTGAGGACGGGTGCCGGGTTGCTGGCGGCCGCGTTCGGCAACGGCATAATAAGCATTGATGAGCAGGTTATGCAGCACGGTGTTCATCTCATTGAGCAGTACCTCTACCTGGTCGTTCTGCTCATCATAACGCGTGATCAGCTCGACATCCATACCTGGAAATTCTTTGGTGCCTTCGGCAACGGCCTGATGAACACTGGTCTCCACGATCTTGTTCAAGCTTGCCGTTACAAAGTTAGCTGAACGTTCGCGCATGATGCGCTCCATACCTTTCACGATACGTGAAGCACTATTGCCGTGGTCATACACTTTTTTCATATTGCCCTTGACCGTTTCCAGCAGGTCCAGCACCTCCTCCTTGTCGGCCGGTTCGAGCTCTGGCTTGTTGATCAACTCCAATGAATCATTCACCAAGTCGGCCGAGAGCGACGAAAAGTTGTTGATATAATTAAGTGGATTGAGTATACGGTCAACGATACCTTTGGTCAACTGACCGATAGAGGCCAGCTTTTCCTGGCGGATCAATTGCTCCTGGGTATCTTTCAGGTTGGCTAAAGTGTCTTGTATGTCTTCCAACAGGGTGGTCTTGATCACTGCTGCCACAAAGTGCTCTTTCAAGTTCTTGAGCAGGCTAAAGTCGCGCTCTTCAAAAGCGTTACGTTTTTGCCAGTTCTCCATGATCATATAAGCGCGTATCTCGTTATTGAGGCGGATCACCATCATCAGGCTCGACCGGGCGCGGTTCACACTTGCCAGTTGTTCATCATTGCGGATACTTTTCACCGAGCGGACCACATAAATATCCTCATAGATCTCCTCCGCTGCAGACAGGTAGCGCGTTTGGGCGTCCTCCGGAGTGATGTGTATCTTGTCAAGGATGTCAGTATTGTAGCCGTAGCTCGCTTTGAACTTGAAACTGTTGGTCGGTTTATCGTATACCAGCATGGCAGCCTTTTCGGCACCACGTATGATCTTGGCCTTGTCTAAGATGGCTTGCAGCAAACTTTCGAGATCGATCTCTGCATTGATAGACCGAACGATCATGTTGATCTTTTCCAACTCGTTGTTCTTACCCGCCAGTTCGCGGGTCTGGTTCTCGATGGCCTCCTTTTGTACCACCACCTCGGCGGTGCGTTCTTTGATCAATTGCTCCAGCTTCAGCTTTTCCCTTAACAGCTTTCTGGAACGCAGCTTCACAACCACAAAGATGACCGCACCCAAGGCCGCTGCATAGAGAAGATACGCCCAAATGCTTTGATAGAAAGGCTGACCGATCGAGAAACGGTAAACCGCCACCGGGCTTTTGCCCCCTGCATCGTTACGGGCCTGTACTTTGAAGGTATAGCTGCCCGCGGGGAGGTTCGAATACTCTTTAGCCGTGGCGTTGCTCCAGGTAGCCGTATCGGTGTCAAAACCTTCCAGATAGTACCGGTATTGAATATTGCCGCCTGCTGCTGATGCAGAGCTGAATTCAAAGCTGATGTTGTTATTGCGGTGGTCGAGCGTGGGTATCAGTGAACGGGCCTGCTTATAGGCGGGCAAGCCATTACCGTCAAAGTAAGTACCACCGAACAGCACCGAATCGGTATTGACCTTGACCGAACGGATCAGTGCGGGCAATACTTCCCCACCATTGGTATGCTCACTGTTATTGAACAATATCAGCTGATCAGCACCACCGAGCCACACCGAAGTGCCGGTCTTGTCCGGATAGATGCTGAATATCTGTTGTTGCTGGATGAACGCCAGATCAGTGTTGATGGCCTCATAGCCTTGTTTGGTCTGTCGGTAGCCAGTAGCCTGCGTGCCATTGCCTGCCGTCACCCATAAGGTTCCATCATTACCTTGCACCATGCGCTCCAACCAGTTATTGTTGATCGCCTGGCTGCCTTTGAACAGCTCCGCATGCTCGAACCGGTTGTTCGTAGCATTGAATCGGTACGCGCCCTTGATGGTGCCGACCGTCAACTTGCCATCCACCATATTCAAATGGTTGCCTGAATTGTAAGGCAGCCCATTGCGTTGGTCGAACAGTTGCGCTTTGCCGTTATCTGGTGTGTAACGCATCAAACCTTTGGAGGGTACACCGAACCACATGTTACCGTTCTCGTCCTCTTGTATCTCGCGCACCTCAGCGGTAATGCCGGCAAGTTTTTTAATGATACGGGTAAGGGTCAGCATCGATACACCATTCAACTGACCAACATATATGTGATCAGGGTTTGTGCGTGACCGGTAAAGCGATAAGGCATAGCCCTGCATCAGGCGTTGAGCGGTCTGACCGTCATAGCTGAACACCCCATTTGACGCGGCCACCAGTAACCGATCGTTTATGGGCAGTATATCCAGGCAAGGCATACGCAGACCAGGCACCGGAACGAAGCGCATAGCCGTTGGGCTGTAGGTATACAAACCCGCATCAGTTGCTATCACGATCTGTCCTTTGTACCGGGTGATACCGGTCACGTTCCCATAAACGTTCTTTTTGTTATTGAAGAACGATAGGGACGACGGCATCTCGATGCGGGTTATATTTTTTTCAGTAGCTATCCAAAAGCCGTGATCTTTGTCTTCGTACAGGTAATGGATGTTATCGTCATACAGGCCGGTGCTGGCCTTACTATAGATCTGTTTCAATTCACCTTTAGCGGTTACTACCACTAACCCGCCGCGCGCGGTGCCAAAGGCGATCGAGCCGTCCTTTAGCCGCGCGGAGCAGGTGACCAAGTTCTGCGACAGATAGACATTAACCGTGCTCGATAAGCGTGTCACTCCAGAACTGGTGAGCATAAATAGTCCTTGATTACCGGAGCCGATCAAAATATGTTCGCTATCCACGGCCTGCATGGCATTCACCGTGACCTGCTCCGAGAATTGCTGCCCGCCGGGAATATTGACATAACGGCCGTTCACAAATTGGACAAGGCCACCCAGCTTTGGCTGCATATACAGTTTACCGTTCGGATAAAAGGCACTGATCAGCGAACCGGGTATACCTCTTACCTGCATCTTTTGGCCATCCCAAAGGATGATATGATCAGCGGTGATGAAGTAAATACCTTCTTTGCCTGCATAGCTGCTCATCACGTCAGGTTGAGCGATGTGATATTGCTTCAACTTGTCGGTCAGGCTCACGAACTGCATGGTGCCCAGTTGATCAGGCTTCAGGTAGCCGATCTCGCCCCGGGTGCCTACAAATACGCGTCCATGAGCATCGGTAACGAGGGTATTTACTTTGGTACGCTCGGTAGTAAGGATCGTACGCCAGGTGGTGCCGTCATACTCCAGTACGCCGCTAAAATTGGCGAAGTACATCACACCCCGCTGATCGGCGGCGATGGCAAAGTTTTGCCCACCGGCCTTGTAGTCTGCCGGCATGAACTCCCGTTGTATAGGTATACCGCTTTCACCCTTGCCCGTTTGCGCATAGCACATCACCGTAACGCTAAGCGCCATCATCAGGCAGAGCCATTTTGGCCAAGTATGGTTTAATATCTTCTTCATAGGGCGGCTACGTGTACTGCCTCTTTATTTAAAGTGTTTACCATTCGTTTGATGCGGATGTCGTTGCCGGCCAACAGCTCGAACATGGCGCTGGCACTGAACTTGATCCACACGGTGTCGGCCTGGGCCTGTAGCGTGAGCACCCGGCTCGAGCCATGCTGTAGGTACCAGTAAAAGTGCGATGGGTCGGTCTCCATGCCCTCGTGGTCATCCATAATGTGCAAGTGGCCGCTCAGCACAAAGTACAATGCCTCTGTGTCCTGCTCATCGGTCAGGATCAGTTCCTCTCCTTGCGCCAGGAACTGTTGCTTACCGATCTCGCACAACCGCATCAACTCGAACATGGGCAAATTCTTGAAGAACTCGTTGGTCCGAAGCCGTCCAATAATGTCGGTAAGCAGGTAGCGCTTGCGGCCCATATTCTTGAACCGTCTTACACGCTCGTTCACGCGGTAAGCGTCCACAGGCGTAAGCCTTTTGATCAGCGTACTAAGGCGGTATGGGTCGTTCCGGTTCAGGTGCCAAAGCACCGTTTCGCTATAAAGCTTGTTGTGGGCGAGCATCTGTGCTACCAGCAGGTCATCAATATCCTCAAAGGTGGCCAGCTGATGAATGGCCATGGCCTTGGTCCAAAAGTTGATCTTAGTGAGGTCTTTGTTAACGATGTCGATCAGCCGGTCCTTTACCGATAATTTTTGTTGAATGAAGTCGGCCTCATAGGCTTTGATCAGTTCGGCATGGGGCACATCATTCAGCAGCGGCATCACCAGTTTGCGCATGTCGGCAGGTACGGTCATGTCCAACACCTCAAGCGCATAGGCACGTTGTTCATGCGATGAGTTATCAAAGCTATTGATAAAGAAGCTGATCACGTTGGCATCGTACATCATTGATAGCAACCTGAACGTTAACCCGATCTTGTATCGCAGTTCCAATTCCAAGCTCTTTTTCAGATCCGCATTGTTGTCGGCGGGTTCAATATCCAATATCGCGGCCGACAGCCATACGATGGTGTCCAGTTCGTTCTCTATATAGCCCTTAATCATCGGGTGTTCGCTTACAGGGAACTGGTAATGCCTGTCGTAGAGCGCTGTGAAGATGTTGTTGCGAATATCCGGCTCCACCAGGTTGAGTTGGGCCCGCAACAGCGGATCGACCTTGGCGCTATCGATACTGGCAATGGCCTTTACGATGCGGATGTAGCTATCTTTGCTTAGGTCAGTACGGTTGAGCATGTCGGCCAGGTAGCTGAGTAAAGGCTCGCCTACGTGGCGGGTGGCATGCATGGCCGCGTAGGCCGTTTCATCATCAATGATGCTTCGCACGATGATAGGCCACAATTCCCGTTTTTTGATATTGCCCGACGACATCAGCGCCGAATTACGCACCGGGGTCACCGGGTCGTGCAATAGTTCGGTCAGTATCTTATAGCTGTTATAGTTCTGAAAGTGCGCCAGCAGGTAAGCCACACCAAGGCGGTCGTCAGTGAGCGGCGATCGCGCCAGTTCTTTCAAATGACCGATGTCTGAATGCTGCGACTTCAGCAAATAACGTTGTGCATCAAGGAGGTCATTCTTGATCACGAATGATTCATCTTTCAGGCAGCGGTCAATGGTGGGCAACGCAATGATCATGTTGCCTTGTTTCATTCGCTTCAGGATGGATGCTTGCAGTTCCGGCTCGGCCCTTGGCAACAAGCGGATCAGGATCAGATCATAGTTGGAAGGCATGATCTTGCTGAACAGGTCGAGCGCGATGTTCTTCTTCTTATGATCAGCATGTTCGAGCAGTTGCAGGTACGGACTTATCCGTAATGAATTGGCCTTGTCTTCCTTTTTCTGATAACCAGATAGCTTGGATATCACCGACCGCAGCAAATGCTTATATTCATGATACAGCTCGTACGATACCCATATCCAACCGGCAATAATCACCAGAAAGATGTAGTTGTAACCTACCACGCCGATCGAACGGGTGTTAGCTAAAAGCAGCAGCATCCCTCCGGCGAAAATGAACCCAATGGATTTGGAAACCCCTTCTACCTTGCTCTGCAGCGATAACCTGTGCTCGATCGGCACGGGCTGATACAGGATCTGGAACGACGGGTCGAAGAACAACGTGCGCACCACCCGCACGAACAACCTGCTCAGGATGATGAACGAAAAGAAAAGCCCGGCCGTACCATAGATGCTTCCCAGCACCGCGGCAAGCGTGGTGGAGAACAGCAGTAATACCGGCAGTAACAAGAGCGTGACCAACAGACCATACTTGGTGAGTATGCGCCCGGACAGGAACGTCTTCAAAATAAATTCGGCTACCGACATGGTACCCATAAACAAACTGATGAAATGACCGATCACCTGTGCGTTCACGAACTGAAGCTTTACCTGCCCTAAAAAGATAAAATCAACATAGAATGTGGCAAATAGCGGGAACAGGGCCAGCACGAATATGAGCAGGAAATACCGGTTCTTGAAGATAGATGAGGCTTGCTTTTCTTCTTTAGTAGCTGGCGGCGCTGCATGCCCGATCTGCCCGTGTAAGTAACGCGTGATCACCGGCATCAGGACGAGGCAGATCACTAAACCAGCCATCGACAGATATAACAGGTCAGCCGTTTTGATCGAGTGCAACAGGATCGGCACCGACAAAAAGCTGATCACCCGGGCCAGTATCTCGCCCGAACCAATGAGCCCGAACAACCGCTTGGCCTGGCTTAGGTTAAATATTTTGGCCGCTATACCCCAAAAACCTATACCGTTCAATAACAAGAATATATTGTACCAAACGAACAGCGCGTATACGGCCACGCCGCTTTGCTTAATAAAGTATTCGACCGATAGCGCTACCACGCTGATGAAAAGAAAGATCCCGCCGCCAATGAACAATTTGGAGAACGACACATAGCGCTGCATCCGCTTGAAGAACAGCCATACGATATAACTTATCACACCTTGCCCCACGTAAGCGTACGGCAGCATGGACGTCTCGAACTTACCCACAAAGAGCGAGGTGGAGGCCGTGTAAAAATAAGCGTACGCCAGCCCCATAAAAAATGAGTAGGCGGTAAGTAAAGCCACCACCTTTTCTTCACCTTTTTTAAGGTTAAAAATACGATGAGCTATGGCGGCTTTAACAGGCATTATGGTTCAAGGTGGCTCTTATCGAACAGGCTTTTGCAGGGAGAAGATCCCGCGTTTAAAATTAATGTAGATATCGTCGTCATTGGTGTTGATGTTCAGCTTTTTGAACGTATCAGCACCCAGCTCATGGGCGATGTGCAGGATATGCTCGTTCCATGCGGTTAGCTTGGAGCGATCGCCGGCGAATTCCTGATCGAGGCGGTTGATGGTGTGCAGGTGATAATCAAAAGTAAAGAGCTTTTGAAAGTTGACGAACCCGGCTTCCAGCATCAGGTCACGAAAGTCATCGTTCAGCAAAAAGTGCCTGTTCTGCACCATGGAGCCAAAGCCGGCTAACTCATCTTTTTTACGGATCACGCTGGCAAAGAACCGGTGATCGGCGGCTTCCAGATCAGGGTTCCATACCACTATTCTACCACCAGGCTTTATGATCTTGTATAGATCACCGATAAGTTTCTTCTGCACATGGGCTGGTAACTCATGCAGGAACATCTTACAGATCACCAGGTCATAATGTTCCGGTTCCAAAGTCAATTCGCCGGCATCCTGGTGCAGATACCGCACCACTGAAGTGTTTTGATGCCTCTCGAGCAAAGCGCTGATCTGCTCCTCTCCTTTTTTGAGCTGGAACATGCCACCATCTAACAGGTCATATGCAAAACTGACCTGCGGTTGTCGCTGCAACAACCTGATCATTACTGATCCGTATCCACCTCCCACATCGATCACCTTTTCGCCATCCTTCACATTCAATGCGGCAATGAACTGATCAAAGTCCGATTCCGATTCGGCATGCACCACCGAATAATCGGCGTTGCGCACTTCGTAAGCGTTCAAAACTGGAGGTTTCATAGATCGTATTTTAGGGTCAGTAAAAAATTACGGTCGCGCTGGGCCACATAAGGCACAAAGCCTGATATGGCATTAGTAAAGTTCGCATTGGCATTACGTGGTCCCGGGTTGTAATACAGCGTATTCAGCAGGTTATTTACCGTCAACTGCAGCGTAAAGCGCTCCAGGTCCTTGTTCTTGTAGGTCAGTGCCGAGTTGAATACTATAAAGGCAGGTATCTTATCGGTATCATTAACACCGCTGTTGGCCGGCACGGTAGTACCTGTACCTACCGGTTTGGCATCTACGTAGTTGCCACGCAGGTTGATGTTCAGGTTATTCTTCTTATACAACAAAGCGTAATTAACGCCCGCGTTGAACTTCCAGGGAGCTATATCGGCAATGACCTGTTCCTCAAAATTGGCCACCGAGCTGTTGGCCGTTTGCCTGGCCCGGGTGTAAGTGGCATTGAAGTAAGCGTCCCAGCGGGAATTACGCGGGCGGTAAAGGAGGTTGCCTTGAGACGTTACGATCGAATATTGCCCGTTATTCTGGTTGATGGTCTTGGTGGGGTCGTTAGGGTCGGCACCGCCCGATACCGCATCAATGATGGATGAGTAGGCCGCAGAGATGTCCCAATTCAAAGCCGTCAGGCCGTGTTTGTTCAATAGCACCACTTCATAGTTGCGTATCTTTTCGGCACGGAGCGTTGGATTGGCGTTACGCGTGGTACTGGTAGAGAACTTGGTGAACTGGGACGGGTTTTGAATACCCTGCGAGTAAATGAGCTTCAATACAGTGGTCTTCAACGCTGCTACCAACGCGATCTTTGGTGAGAAGACCTGACCGAAACCGGCGTTGGTGTTGACACGGTTACGATCGAATCGTCCGCCCGCGGAGGCATACAGCACCGAATCCTTTATCTGGTAAGTGGCCTGGCTATAGATACCGATATCGACCGTGTTGTACTGGTTACCACCTTTAGGCAGGGTGGCCGTGGTGCCTTGCTCCTGTGCATAGGCCACGGTGCTTTGATCGATCGGGTCGGCCGTGGCGTAGTTGCTGTAGGTCAGGTAGTCGCCTTGTAACTGGCTGTAACGATACTCAAAACCGCTCAGGATCGACAGGCGGTTGTATGTGTAACCCACTTTGCTATCGGTACGGAACTGCTGCCCTTTATAGTAGTAGAATCGGTTAGTGAAACCTACCCGGTTACCATCCACCAACTCCGACGGTGTGATAAGGTTGAATAACGACAAGCGGCTAACCTCACTGTAAAAAGTATTGGCCGCTACTAAGTTAGAAGCCTTATCTAATCCTGAGATCTCGTACGAGGTCAGGTTCGAGAATGTGAACCTTTCTAAGCGTTTATCATAATTGGTGTATAGCGTGGTGTTGATCGGCGCCCATCGGCTGCCGTTATTGGTGCCAGCCGCGTAAAGGCTTTGGTAGTAGTTGAAACTTTCGCGAAGCTTCCAGGTCCTGAATCCTGCTTCAAAGTTATCGCTACGGATCTTGCCGCTCAGGAACCAGTCTGACGCTTGATTGGCATAGCTAAGTGGGTTACCGTTCACGGTAGAAGCCATAGCGGCTTTGTCGGCGGCCCGCGCCCGGCCGATCAGGCTGTTGAGTGAGTCGGGGTTCACACGAGCGGTCACCGTACCGTTAGCGTTCACCGTACGGCGAAAGTAATTGGCGCCGTACTTGGCCAACGCGGCATCTACCACAGCGGCGGTGCCACTATAGCTTAACCTGTTCAAATTGGTGGCGTAGATGCTATTAGGCACCTTATCTACCTGGCCGGGACCATACTGGTAAAAACTTTGAAAGCCGAGGTTGCGCTCATTGGAACGATAGTAAGCCCCGGATAGCTGGTAAGTGAAACCGCCCGACTTGCCGCCGAGCGTAATGTCCACATTGCGGGTATTGTAACTACCGATCGAGAAATTGCCGGTAGCATGCAGGCCCAGGGTACTATCGGCGCTGGCCGTGTATGGTTGTAGCTTGGTGCGCGTAAGATCTTTGTACGACTTTGTGATGATGTTGATCGCCCCCACAAAAGCACGCGGTCCATACAGTGTTGAGGCCGGGCCATAGATCACCTCCACCTCGCTGATGTTAGTGAGCGGGTACTGGCGCGATATGTAGGCGATATTCGACCACACATCGTTCTCCTCCACACCATCGATCATGAAGAGGGTTCGTTCGGTGTTCTCCTGTCTGAAACCGCGCTGGTAGATATTAGCGTAGGTTACCGAGTTGGTGCGGGATATATCGAATCCCGGCAGATCGCTTAGCAGGTCGACCAGGTTGCCATAGCCGCGTTTAGCCATATCGGCGGCCTTGATCACGATCACGGAGGCCGGTGTGAGGTCGATATCCTCGGCCTTTTTAGATACGGACGAGATCTGGCGCTCGGCCAAACTATCCTGCACGTAACGCACCATGTTCTTGAACACGGCAGGGTCATCATCCGTAATATAATTTCCAGGCTTGGAGCGCACATACTCGGCCACGTTTTGCAACGAGTAACTGTTAGAATCAAGCGCGAGGTAGATCTTGGCCTTCAGCTTAAAGTACTCGCTGGTGCGTGAACCTGAGCATTTTTGAAACTCCTCGACCAACTTCAGGGCATCGTTCAGCTTACCGCTTTCGTACATATCACGGGCAATGGCCAGCCTACTCGCACAGGTATCAGCCTTTTGCGCCTTTACCTGATATGGGGCAAGCAAAACTATTGATAAACAAATGAGTATATATCGACTCATGAAGCTTTGGTTATATATTTAGTGACCATGGCCGTCCAAAAATCATCGAAGGATTTGTACTTGCCCGCCCACAGTTTTTTATAGATATCGGCACCGATCTCTTTCTCAATGTCGTGCTCCTTTACGTCGCCGGTGATCAGCTTACGGTCGGCCGTGATGTCGGTCAACTCCTGCAGGGCAACGCGCTCGGTAGCTGGCCACAACTGAAGTATTCCCCTTTGCCCTACCGATAATACGTAGCGATAGTTGGGCGACACGGCAATGTTGCGCACCCAACTCTTGCGTTCCTGGAAGATGAGGTCTTCACCCTTATCCTCCTTGCTGCTTTGCCATTTGGATAGCCTGACGGTATTATCGAGCGAACCGGTGATCAGCGTGCTTTGGTCACGGTTAAAGGTAATGCCCGTCACGCGTGAACTATGGCTGTTAAAGCGTGAATCAAGCGTTGGGCGTGAGCCGGTGATATCGTAAAGTTCGGTGTTGCCGCCGTCGGTGCCTATGGCCAGCAGTTTGTCATTATTACTGAGGGTCATGCTGCTCACCTTGTCGCGCAGCGTGATCACCGTGTTGATGGCCACCAGGTCGGCATCATCGTTTAGGGTAAGCAGGCATACCGAGTTACCTTGTGCTAAATAGATGTTCACCTTATCGCCGATCACCTGGGTACAACCCGACTGTGAGGCATTATCGAACGACGACCTGCACAGTTGGTAGCGGTTCACCAGCTTGTAAGCACCGGCATTGTAGTTGTAAATGCCCGCGAACTTATCGCTCTTGACCACAAGGCGATAGCCGCTGCTTGCGGGTATAAAGTTGACATATTGTGCCTTGATCGCTGCGTCAGGCAATATTGATGGTAACAAGGTCAGGTCGGCTACATTCCAGATCATGACGCGGCCATTGAGGGTTCGGCCGAGCAGAAGCTTTTTATCGGCTGATAAGTTGATCGACGTAATTCCTTCACCCACACTCCTGGTGGCCTTTTTAAGCCTGATCTGCACCGGCGTGTTGGTGATACCCCATTGCTTCACGATACCATCATCACCGGCGGTAAAGAACTCGTTGTTGGCCGTGAACACCGCGTTGCGGAGGTCGTACCCGCCAGCATCCGTCTTGACGCCGTAGGTGTAGCGCAACACTTTGTTGTAGTACCTGTTCAGTTGGGCCTTCAGCGCATCATAGATAGCGCGGTTAAGGCCGGTGCCACCGTACTCGCGGTTGATCACGTACGACAGGAAAGCCATCTGCACGCTCAACGTATCTTTCTGCGCATCACCGGCCAGCTGCGTCGACTTGAATGCGATCGAGCGGGCCTCGGTGAGCATGCGCAAGGTCTCTACCTCGCGGCGGGCCACAATGGCATTGTCGCGCTGACGGGCAGCCACCTTGCCTGAATCCAGTGCAGCCACGCGGGCGGTATCGGCCTGGCGTTTTTGATATACGGCTTTTTGACGTTGAACCTCCGCCTCGCGGCCTTGGGCTATCGCCAGGCTTTTTTGCAATTCAGCGTTATGACGTTCGCTAATGGCTGTGAGCTTTTGTTCCTCGGCCAGGCTTTGTTGTTGCGAGGCTATGCTTTGCTGCTGTTCGGCTATTTTTTGTTGTAGTACGGCTTGCTTGCGTTGCAGGTCGGCTTCCGCGCCTTCTACCTTCATCTGTTTCTCGTTATCGAGCGCTCGTTTCTCGCTGGCCTCCGCTTTAAATTTGAGGTTGAGAGCCAGCACCAGCAGTAACAAGGCGAACACGGACGCGGTACCTAAAATTATGGCCGTGCGTCGTGCGCGGCGCAACTCGTTTGCTTGCTTCTGAGCGCGCTGTTCAAGCTTAAAGGCGTTCTCTTTTTTGCTGTATGTCAGGAACGCCATGGCCCGCTCAAAGGCAGGGTCATAACGCTGAGCCCAGGCTGCGGTGGGTTGTTCGTCCTGCTGCCATTTCACGGCTTGGGCCAGGTCAGGGTCAACCCATATGCCGCCTTTACCTTGCTGATAAAGGTCGGCGGCTTTGGAGAGGCGCAGGTATAGTTCGGCAGAGCGTTCCTCGGCAAGTACCCAATCACGCAGCCGTGTCCAGATCCGCATGATGCTTTCGTGAGCGATATCGATCACCGTGTCCTCTTCCAGGCCAACGGTATACACCGGCATCAGGAACGCCCTGCCGGGTGCCCTAAACTCATCGATCACATCCACCACCTCTTGCTCGGTAGCGCCCGATAGCTCGATCAGCTCCCAAAGCTGGGCCGGGCGGCGGGTGCCTTTGTTGCTCACGGTCACATCGGTAAGCGCTTTAAATATCTTCTCGGCTATCCGTTGCTTGCGCTCACTTAAACCCGTGTATATCTCCTCCGCATGGATGGATAGCGCCGACGACATAGTGCCCACCGCCTCGTAATGCGCGATGGAAAGTTCCGAGTCGGTGGCGCTATGCTGTTTCCAATGGTCCCAAGTGCGCATCATGGCATGCTGTAGAACCGGTAGCTGGTCAAGGTCGGTGCTCAGGTCGGCCATGAGCCGTTGTACCAAACCGTCGGTGATATGCCCATGGCAAACGGCCACGGGTTTGGTAATGATGTCGTAAATACCCTCGGTGGTTACACGCGGCAGCAAGTATGAACCTTTGTTGATGGCCTGCGATAATCCATTGAATTGGGTGCAGTTGTCCAAAAAATCGGACCGCATGGACACCATTACGTAGACGGGCAGCCCTGCCGACCGCACCCCTGATAGGATCAGGTCAATGAAGCGCTGCGTATCGTGGTGGTCGTCACTTTCCAGACCGGCATCGCGAAAGCGGAACACTTCCTCGAACTGATCGATCACAATGAGCCAGTTGGGTTGCCTGGCGGTGCTGAAACGCTCATGTACCTTTTGCAGGTCGGGTGCGTCATTTTTGAGATAACGCGCCAGGATGTTCACATGATCATCATCGTCATGATAGGCATCCACTTCGCTATTGTTCATCAACGCCTCGGCAAATGAACGGAATGGGTCGCCATCGGGTCTGAAGTAGATCGTGGCCCATTTTTCCTGATCGGCATCTGACCCACGTACCACCGCCGGAATGATGCCGGCCTTGATCAGCGATGATTTGCCGCTGCCCGAATAACCGATGAGCGCTAAAAAACGAGTGGAAGATAGTAACTGAGTAACATCGGCAATGGTGCGGTCGCGGCCAAAGAACAAATGATCCTCATCAGATTCAAAGTTCCTGATCCCCGGAAATGGGTCGACCGTATATCGCGTTCTACTCATTTTCGCTTGCTGTGATGTGGTGTTGAGATCGCATTTGAAGGCCTGTTGTACCGGCCCGATAAGGATGCATCACGGCGCAAAAAGCTACCGCAAGGCAAAAGATCTTGTGACCAGTTTAAGACCCTTAAATATAGTCACATTTAACCATTAAACAGATCTTAAAACTAATTTCTTAAATTTTTGTATTGACCCTTACAAATTTGATGATCAGGACGTAACGCTCAGCATCACGATCAAATGTTCTCCGCCGCGTGATGCGGGTGCTTCAGGAGGCTGAGCAGCTCTTCGCGATCCAAAGGCAGGGAGTTGCCGCTGGTGATCAAACGGTCCACCAGGTCCTTCTTGTTCTGCTGAAGGATCATCATCTTTTCCTCTACGGTATCGGTGCAGATCATACGTACGGCCACCACATGCTTGTCCTGTCCTATGCGGTAAGCACGATCAATGGCCTGGTTCTCGGTGGCAGGGTTCCACCATGGGTCTACCAGGTACACATAGTCGGCCGCGGTAAGGTTAAGGCCCGTACCACCGGCTTTCAGGCTCACCAGGAATACGCGGGTGTCAGGGTTGGTCTGAAAATCATCCACCACGGCTTGCCGGTCGCGGGTGCTGCCGGTCAGTTTAGCGAAGCCTATGCCCTCTTTGTTCAAGGCCTGGCCGATCAGATCCAGCATGGTCACAAATTGTGAAAATACCAGGATCTTGTGCTGATCGGTGCGCGAACGGAGCTGCTCCAATAGCATCTCGATCTTGGCCGACCGCTCACCCGGCAGCTTCTCCCCTTTTAGCAGCAGCGGCGAATCGCAGATCTGACGCAAGCGGGTTATACCCCTCAGCACATGCATCGAGCTATTAGGCAATTCCTCCTGTGTGGTGGCCGATATGAACTCCCTGAACTCGCGCTCGTAAGCATCATACATCTTGCGTTGCTCCTCGAGCATGTCGCAATACAACACCATTTCTGTCTTTTCGGGCAATTCGGCCGCCACTTCGCGCTTGGTTCGGCGTAGCACGAATGGCGATACACGTCCCCTTAACTCCTGCAGGCGCGTATCGACCTTGAATTGATCGATGGGCATGAGGTAGATCTCTTTAAAATATTGCTTACTGCCCAACAGTCCCGGACTGGCGAACGACAATTGCGCATACAGGTCGAGCGTGTTGTTCTCAACCGGTGTGCCTGTAATGGCTATGCGGTTACGGGCCTTGAGCAAACGGGCCGCTTTGTAACGTTGCGATGACGGGTTCTTGATATTCTGCGATTCGTCGAGAAAGACGTAGTTAAAGTCATGATCTTTAAGAAATAGCACATCAGACAATAGCGTACCGTACGAGGTGATGACCACATCATAGGTCTCATAGCCCTGTGTGTTTCGCTTCCGGTCGGGCCCGTAAAGCGTATGTATCTTGAGCGATGGCGCGAACTTTTGGAATTCGGCCTGCCAGTTGAAGATGAGCGATGTGGGTACCACCAGCAGATCTGTGGCCGGGCCTTTGCGTTCGCGCTGCGACAAAATGAATGCGATGATCTGCACTGTTTTACCCAAACCCATATCATCGGCCAAGCAACCGCCAAAAGAGAACTCATCTAAAAAGTTGAGCCAGTTGAGGCCCTGCGATTGGTAATCGCGCAAGGTGCCGTTGAAAGCGTTGGGGACATCGACGTGTTCGATCCGCTCAAAATCAGCCAGCTTTTGTCTGTAGGTATGTAGCTGTGTGCGTACCGCCTCGTCAAGCATTTCATCATCGTATAAATCGTTGATGATGTTAAAGTTAGCGCGCGATACATGCAGTTCATCTTCAATGATCTCACCGGCGTTAAAATAATCGGCAAAGCGCGCTATCCACTCCGCTGGCAATACGCCCAAGGTGCCATCATCCAACTGTACGAATTTGCTTTTGTTACGGATGGCTTTATGCAGATGCTTGAGCGATGCCTTTTGCTTGCCAAAGCCGGCCTTGATCTTGACATTGAACCAGTTGATACCGCTTAGTATATCAATGTTGACGCTCAGCTTATTGCCGTTCAGCTTGTTGTTACTGATCTCGTTAAAGCCCAATATAGTGATGCCCGCATCGCGCCAGGCTTCGAACGCATTCAGGAACCATTCATGATCCAGAAAGATCCTTTTGTGCAGATAGAAGTATTGCAGGTCATCGGTGATCTGTTCCTCAAAGTATGGATGCTGCCTGATGAGTAGCGAGAGCATCTGCTGTTCGGCTTCGTCATTACGCTTTACGATGAAGTATTGCCCTTTTTTATCTATCCCGTGAATGATCTTTTGGCTACGAATGGGGATCTCCATCTCACCGTAGCGCATCACCGGCAGGACCATCACATGCTGACCAAAGTCTGAAAGGTAAATGATCATTTCATTTCCCTGTTCAAAGCCCTGATCTTTCAGTTGGCGCGGTGTGGCCGGTTTGAGGTAAGTATAGTTCACGGCGCTACGCTCCTCCAATTTGTCGAGGATCTGAGCGCGGAACTGATCATACCGGGTATGATGGATGAGCAAACGTTGCCTGCCGCCACTGAATAGCCTGATAGCGCCCAGCATTTGCAGATCTTTGACCAGGTAGAACGCCTGACCGACACCGACCATGCAATCATATTTGACCTCGAGCGTGGCCAGGTCATGATCGGTCCCGTAGATCATCAAGCTGGCCGACACTTCGTAGAACTGGCCTTTTTGTTCGACCTTGAATTTGATAGCGTCAGTGATGCGCCCCACTTCCACACGGTCAAGCGATGTCGCGTTCACATTCTCCGACCGTTCGGGCTGGTGAACATAACAGGCTAACCCTAATGGGTTGCGGAAAATGGCCTTCAGGCTTTCCAACGCGGCCTCGTCGATCTTATCATGCCCGTTGGCTTGCGATGCACCTATGGCGGCGAAAAACTTCAGTTCGAGGGAATCATTGGTGCGCCACATCTGATCGAGCGCGGCCACCGGTGCGAGCGGATTCTTGATACGGCCCTCCTTGCTTAGCGGGGCGTCATACAACTCGACCAATAGATGCTTATAGAACTTATGTTGCCTGAATACCAGAATGCGGGCGGTGCTTTCGTCGGTATCAATGTTCAGCGTCGGTGCCTGCGGCTGGAACACCAATTGTTTCATGGCATCGAGGCTGGGGCCGGTAACAGCCACTAATGCCTTTTGCCTTGGTTGGATCACCGGCTGCCCGTTGGTGTAGGTCAGTTCAAAAAAGCTATCGAGTACCTGTTCATGTTGCAGGCCATAGTCCTGCGCTACCATTCTGAACTTTTGCTGGCGCATGGCATCATCAAAAAAAATGCGCAGATCGGGCTTATTCAGCAATTGCAGTAGCACGCGGGCCTGGTGATCGCACAGCTGTTCATGCAACGTACGGCAAGGGCAAGTGAGCCACAAACGGCCGTCCTGCTGCTGCACCTCCACCACCGGGAAATAATTAGGGTTCACCTTGCTGGTGAATAGGCCGCGGTTGGGTGCTAAAAAGATGACCTGCAAAGGCTCTGGCAAAGGATGAACGTTACCCAGCGTGTTACGAGCAATGATCAGCTCAGTGAGCCCATTTACCGTGAAAGGTAAAATGTAAGGCTGCTCCGCGTCATTATTGCCCGTTAAGGTATCGTTCATAGTACGCAAAGTTATCGTATTGTGCCGACATGAATAGTGCATTTAATGCGGAGTTAACAATGTTGAGTTTTAAGGTACTTTAACCTGCCTGTTTTTGTATTTTTGTGGGCAAATGACCCATCCAACCAACAGGTCGGCACGCGAGCTTCGTATCGGGTGCGCTGTTTTCTTTTTTATTTCAGGTTTTGGCTATTCATCATGGGCCTCGCGCATACCTACGGTGCAACAACGCCTGCACTTCAACGAGGCGCAGTTGGGGTCATTATTGTTCGCCCTGCCTATCGGGCTCATGCTCACCATGCCGATCACGGGCAACCTGCTAAGCCGTTATACCAGCCGCAGTATCATGATCTTTGGGGCAATGGTGTTTAACGTTGTGCTTTGCCTGCTGGGTTTAGCTACCGAGGCCTGGCAATTTGCCATCATCCTATTTGCCTTTGGGTCGGGCCGTAATTTGTTGAACTTGTCGGTGAATGCGCAATCGGTAGGTGTGCAATCGTTATACACCCGATCGGTGATCACCACGTTTCACGGCATTTGGAGCCTGGCCGGTTTTGCCGGTGCTGCCGTTGGCTACCTGATGGTGAAGTTGAATATATGCCTATTATACCACTTGGGCAGCGTGAGCATCTTGCTGTTCATCTTATCTGCCTACTTTTACAGCTATACCTTTTACCAAAAGCCTAAACCGGTAGAGAAGAAGCCCCTGTTTCTGCTTCCCGATAAACACATGCTCAAATTTGCGGTGATCTGTTTTGCCTGTATGGCCTGCGAGAACACCATGTACGATTGGAGCGCTATATACTTTGAGAAAGCCGTACAAGCCTCACGCAGTACATCTACCGGTGCTTTTGTGGCTTACATGGTGGCCATGACCATCGTACGCTTCACGGGCGATAAGATGGTGACCCGCTTTGGGATCAAGAATATGCTGAAGTACAGCGGGTGGTTCATATTCGGTGGTCTGTTACTGGCTGTTGCCCTTCCCTATACCGTACCTGCAATAGCCGGCTTTATGTTGGTGGGTGCAGGCGTATCGTGCGTGGTGCCGCTGGTGTTCAGTATCGCCGGCCGGTCGGCTACGTTGAGCAGCGGTGCTGCCATCGCTTCCATATCCAGCGTAGGCTACCTCGGCTTTTTACTTGTACCGCCTTTTGTGGGCTATGTGGCCCAGGCCGCAGGTATGCGCTGGTCGTTCGGGCTGATCGCCCTACTGGGCGCGCTGATCGTGATCATGGTGCGCAAGATCGAGGAGTGATCGGTTGCGCGCTTTGTGTTTCGAGTTGCGGGGCCGGGGTACTGTCACGGATCATTTATGTTGGATGGACGATCTGGTGGGTGATCGAACGGTCGATATAAATATTCCACGACCGGTATATCGGCCTAAATCACCGCCGATCACAAAGCGTTTCAGCGGATGTTACATTTGCAAAAAAGTGTTACAGCGATGTAACAGAATTCCCCAACTTTCCCCACTTTTCGGCATTACGAAATTCGTAAAAACCCAACTTTTTCAAGAAAAAACCACATTTATCGAAAATGTAACACCAGATGTAACACTTTTTGAGTGAAATGTAACACTCGAAAAGATCATCATCTTGTCGCAAAACGCCCTTTGTAACCAGCTTGCGAACGGCGATCACCAATTTTGTAATGAGCAAATTCCTTTAATAAAATATATCCAAAAAAAAGCGGCGACCTTAAGAGGCCGCCGCTCGTACAAAGCTTGTTCTGCTGACTACCAAAGTAGTGAGTAAAGGGCAACTAATATGCCGCAGATCAATAAGGCGCCTACTGCAAATGAACGTGAGGTCTTGAACATAGAGGCATCTACTTCTAAGCCATTGGTCTTTACGCCACGAGCGGTCTCGATGGTACTGATGATCCACATACCGATGATACAGATAATGAACACAAAGCCCATACGATCCAGGAACGGTATCTCGTAAACACCATCTTTGTTAGGAACCGCGAAACCATATTTGTACAACCATGAAAGGTCGGTCCAGTTAGGCAGGAATTTGAAGATCACCGAGAAGATAAAACCACCGATAGTAGCGAACAGGGCCGCATTTGAGGTAGCTTTTTTCCAGAAGAAACCCAAGATGAACATGGCGAAGATACCCGGAGATACGAAACCGGTGTACTCCTGAATAAAGGTGAAACCGCCTTTTTTATCGATACCCAGGAACGGAGAGATCACCACACCCAAGATCATAGCCACAACAACGGTGGTCTTACCTACGCTAACCAGTTTGTTGTCTGGAGTATCTGGTCTTAATTTCTTGAAGATATCCAGTGTGAAGATAGTAGCGATACTGTTAGCTTTACCAGCTAGCGAGGCCACAACGGCAGCGGTCAAAGCTGCGAACGAAAGGCCTTTAAAACCTGCAGGAAGCAGATTGAGCAGGATCGGGTAAGCTTTATCGGCGTTGTCGGTCAAAGCAGCTTGTGAGCCCGAATCGAACACCTGATCTTTGTACAACACGAATGCTGCGATACCTGGCAATACCACGATCAATGGCATCATCAGTTTCAGGAACGCTGCGAACAGGATACCTGCACGGGCAGTTTTCAGGTTAGCACCCAAAGCACGTTGTGTGATGTACTGGTTACAACCCCAATAGTTCAGGTTCACGATCCACATACCACCTAACAACACGGTCAAGCCTGGCAGGTCGATGAAGCTCTTGTTATCCTTTTTCAGGATCATATGGAAGTGATCATTAGCTTTTTCGCTCATGATCTTCAAGCCATTCATGATACCGTTAGAACCACTGTGCTCTGCTACTAAGGTCACCGCTATGTAGGTAGTTACCAAACCACCCAGGATAAGGAAGAACACCTGGATAACGTCGGTGAAACCGATAACTTTCATACCACCAAGGGTAATGATCACTGCAAAGAACGCCAGTGCGATCAAACAAACGGTGAAATTGATACCTGATATACCGTTAACAGCGATAGCGCCCAGGTAAAGGATCGACGTCAGGTTAACGATCACGTATAACAACAACCAGAACACCGCCATGATCATAGCCACCGTGCTATTGTAGCGCTGGTGCAGGAACTGCGGCATGGTGAAGATCTTGTTACGCAGGTAAACCGGGATAAAGAACACAGCCACGATCACCAAAGTGATAGCCGCCATCCACTCGTAGGCCGATACGGCCAGACCCATGGTAAAGCCGTTGCCGCTCATGGCCACGAACTGCTCTGCCGAGATATTCGAAGCGATCAGTGATGAACCGATGGCCCACCAGGTAAGCGACCCTTCGGCCAAAAAATAATCTTTTGATGTCGCGTCGGCATTACGCTTGCGGCGGTATACCCAAAGGCCATACACAGCAACGATCAGGAAGTAAACTAAGAAGACGATGTAATCTCCCGTGGTGAGTTCTTTCATTTTGTGTTAATACGTGATCTGAATTGGTTTATCGGCAACAAGTATACTTAAATAAACCTGTTTATCAAATTTTCCAAATACTCTTGTTTTCCACTTGTAACGGCGGGTTCGCCATGTTCTATCGCGTATGAACGCAGGTCCTCCAGGGTCAATTTTCCTTCTTCGAACTCCTTTCCTTTGCCCGTATCGAACGATACATAACGGTCGGTGCGGATCTTTTTGTAGTCGGAATTTTGCAGGATCTTATCGGCAGTGATCAGAGCGCGGGCAAATACATCGGCACCACCGATGTGTGCATAGAACAGATCAGCAGGGTCGGTAGAGTTACGGCGTATCTTGGCGTCGAAGTTGATACCACCACCTTGCAGACCACCGGCTTGCAGGAATACCAGCATGTACTCGGTCACCTCGTTGATATCGTTAGGGAACTGGTCGGTATCCCAACCGTTCTGAGCATCACCACGGTTAGCATCCAGTGAGCCTAACAGGCCAGCATCAGCAGCTACCTGCATCTCGTGAGCAAAGGTATGGCCGGCCAAAGTAGCGTGATTCACTTCCAGGTTCAGTTTAAAGTCGTTCAGCAGGTCGTAACGTTGTAAAAAGCCGATCACGGTAGCCGCATCATAATCATACTGGTGCTTGCTTGGCTCACAAGGTTTTGGCTCGATGAAGAACGTACCTTTGAAGCCATTTTTACGGGCATAGTCTTTTGAAGCGTGTAAGAACTTAGCAAAGTGTTCCTGCTCCCGTTTCATATCAGTGTTCAGCAGGCTCATGTAACCCTCACGGCCACCCCAAAAAACGTAGTTCTCGCCACCCAATGCGATGGTAGCATCCAATGCCGCCTTTACTTGTGCCGCACCGTGGGCCAACACATGAAAGTCGGGGTTGGTAGATGCACCGTTCATGTAGCGTTTGTGCGAGAAAAGATTAGCAGTGCCCCACAGCAATTTGATGCCACTGGCCGCTTGTTTCTCCTTGGCATAATCTACCAAAGCTTGCAAACGGCGGTCATTTTCGTTCACATCATTGCCGTAGTCAACTACGTCCACATCGTGAAAGCAATAGTATGGCAGACCTAATTTGGTGAAGAACTCGAACGCAGCATCCATCTTGTCTTTGGCGCGTTCTACTGCGTCAGCCTTCTCGTCCCAGGCAAATTGATGGGTAGGGCCACCGAACGGGTCGGCACCGTTACCGCAGAACGAATGCCAGTAAGCCACCGCGAACCGCAAATGCTCTTTTAAGGTCTTGCCGGCAACCACGCGGTTCTCGTCATACCAGCGGTATGCTAAAGGGTTGTCGCTTTCCGGTCCTTCAAATTTGATCTGGCCTATGCCTTTAAAATACTCTCTGTCTCCTGTTAATATGCTCATAAGTTTTGAATTGTCCTGCCGGCCATTTGATCAGGCCTGCAGGGTTGTCCGTAATTTTTATTTGATGAATGATATGGTCTAGGTAAATTGGTGCTACTGTGCGTCGAGCGCTTGTTCTATTGAGTCTTCGGCAGTAAGTTGTGCATCTAATAATACCTTCCACTCCTGGTAAACCTGCTCCATTCCGTTGCCCTCCTGTGGAGTAATGGTCTGTATCTTCTCCATGCCTTTAAAAGCCTCGGCCGGTGTAGCGAATATACCCGCGCCTATACCCGCTCCTAATGCTGCACCAACGCTACCGTCGTTGTTGTACAGTTCTACCGGCACGCCGGTCACGTTAACGAAGGTCTGCGCAAAAAGATCGCTCAGAAAAAGGTTGGCCTTACCTGCACGGATCACGGTCGGGTTCATTCCATTACCGCGCATAATGTCAAGACCATATCGGAACGCGCAGGCTATGCCCTCTTGGACCGCACGGAAGATGTGTGAACGGTCATGCAGGTTGAGGTCGATATGATGAAAATGCACGCCTACCAATTTGTTACACAGCATGCGCTCAGCACCGTTTCCGAATGGCAGTATACGGAGGCCCGAACTCCCTTCAGGGGCGCTCTTAGCCATTTCGTTCATTTCGGTATAACCGATGTCCGAGCCAAATAAGTTCTTGGCCCAGCGGTTAAGGCTACCTGTGCCATTGATACAAAGCAGTATACCTAAGCGTTGATCTGTTTCGGTATGGTTGACGTGGGCAAATGTATTCACCCTTGATAGTGGGTCGTAGGCCAGCTGATCACTCACGCCGTAGATCACCCCCGAGGTACCCGCCGTTGCCGCTACCTCACCAGGTTGAAGCACATTCAATGATAAGGCATTATTAGGCTGATCACCGGCTTTGTAAGCAACCGGTATACCAGCACGCAGACGAAGCTGCTGAGCCACCTCACTTGTCACCTCGCCGTGGACAGAGAACAATTCCCTTTGTTCGGGTATCAGATCATCTTCGAACCCGAAGGCGTTCATCACATCGGTTGAAAGCTGTTTATCTTTGAAATCATAAAATATACCCTCACTAAGTGCTGATGCCGAAGTGGTGATCCGCCCGGTCAACTTCATCGCTATAAAGTCACCTGGCAGCATGACCTTGTCGATCTTGCTGTAAACTTCTGGCTCATTGTCTTTAACCCAGGCCAGCTTGGCGGCGGTGAAATTACCGGGTGAGTTGAGCAGATGCGATAGGCTTCGCTCCTCACCTATTTGTTCAAATGCTTTATCGCCATAAGGCACAGCGCGGCTATCGCACCAAATGATGCTGTTGCGCAATACCTGCTGATCTTTATCTACCAGTACCAGTCCGTGCATCTGGTAGGCTATACCGATCGCGGCGATGTCGGATGGGTCATAGCCGCCTTTCGCATGGCAGCGTGCCATGGCCTGTTGGGTCTGCTCCCACCACATGTCAGGCGACTGCTCGGCCCAGCCCAATTGAAGTGACATAATGGGCGACTCTGTATCAGGATATTGTGCTGATGCCAGTGTAAGTTGTGACCTGGCGTCCACCACCGATACCTTCACCGATGATGTGCCTATGTCGATACCTAATAATAACATTTGTTGGTCGTAAGGAATGATCTGTTTATAATGGTCCGACGCTTATTTGAAGACCAAAATAATGTCGGTCGACAAGTCTTTGCAATCGATTGTCAAATATAAACAGATATTGCTTTGATGCAATAGTTAGTGTATGAAAAACACATTTTTTTTCAGTGGGTATTTTGGAACTAATACGCGCAAATCGGTCAACAACATATGCAGAATACCCTATTTGCTCACATATCAAAACATTTTGCTCTGAAAATTATTCCTTGCATACTATGAAAATAAATAACTTTCCAGGTAAACCTTATCCGTTGGGCGCAACACCAGATAGCAAAGGCGTGAACTTTGCCATTTACGCGAGCAATGCGACCAAAGTTGAACTTTGTTTGTTCAAAACCCCTCAAGACGAGGTGGAATACATCAAAATAGACATCAGGGAGCACTCTCATTATATATGGCACACCTATGTACCTCATTTGAAGCCCGGACAATTGTATGGGTTCCGCGTACACGGGCCTTATGAACCGCAGAACGGACTTCGCTTTAACCCGAACAAATTACTGATCGACCCTTATGCCAAGGCCATTTCGGGCACCATCAATTGGCATGATTCATTGTTTAGCTATGATGTATACAGCGAAGAAAAAGACCTGAGCTTTAGCACTACCGATAGTGCACCGTTCATTCCTAAAAGCGTGGTAGTAAGTGCTAAGTTCGATTGGGAAGATGATTGTCCGCCAAGTATCTCCTACCATAACACCATCATTTACGAAGCCCACGTAAAAGGCTTCACCAAGTTACATCCTGATATCCCAGAAGAGATCAGGGGCAGCTATGCGGCACTGGGTCACCCGGTGACCATCGAATACCTCAAAAGATTGGGGATAACTGCCATAGAACTGATGCCCGTACACCACTTTGTGGCCGATAGGCACTTGGTAGAGAACGGTCTTACCAACTACTGGGGCTACAACACCATAGGGTACTTTGCCCCTGATGCGCGTTATGCCAGCAGCGGCGTATGTGGTGAGCAGGTGACCGAGTTCAAGCAAATGGTGAAAGAATTGCATAAAGCAGGTATCGAGGTTATACTGGACGTGGTGTACAATCACACCGCCGAGGGTAATGAACTAGGCCCTACCCTTTCATTCAAGGGTATAGATAACGAGGGTTACTATCGCCTTACCGAAGATAAACGCTTTTACATGGACTACACCGGCACGGGTAATACATTGAACGCCTACTTGCCTAATGTACTGCGCCTGATCATGGACAGTCTGCGTTACTGGATCACTGAGATGCACGTAGATGGTTTCCGCTTCGACCTGGCCTCTACTCTTGCCCGCGAACTGCACGAGGTTAACAGGCTTAGCGCTTTCTTTGATATCATCCACCAGGACCCGATCATATCACAGGTAAAACTTATTGCCGAGCCATGGGATATTGGCGAGGGCGGTTACCAGGTAGGTAAATTCCCGCAAGGATGGGGTGAGTGGAACGGTAAATACCGTGATTGCGTACGCGATTACTGGCGCGGCGAACCAAGTACCCTGTCTGAATTTGCGATGCGTTTCACCGGTAGTGCAGACCTTTATAAAGATGATTTCCGCAATCCTACCGCCAGTATCAACTTCGTGACGGCGCATGACGGCTTCACCCTGAACGATCTGGTGACCTACAACGAAAAACATAACGATGCCAATGGCGAGGGCAATAACGACGGCGAAAGTCACAACCGCTCATGCAACTATGGCGCCGAAGGGCCAACCGACGATGAAGGCATCAACCAGATACGCGAGCAACAAAAACGCAATTTCATCACTACCCTATTCCTTTCGCAAGGTGTACCGATGTTGTTAGCCGGTGATGAGATGAGCCGTACCCAGCAGGGTAATAACAACGCTTATTGCCAGGATAACGAGATATCATGGGTCGACTGGAAGAACGCTGACCAGCAACTGATCGATTTTACCAGCCAAATGATCCACTTCCGCAGGCAACACCCGGCCTTTAGTCGTAAACGCTGGTTCAGGGGCACGCCTATCAAGGGTGTCGAGGACATAGCCTGGTTCTTGCCCGAAGGCGAACAGCTAAGCGATGACCACTGGAACCATGACTTTGCCCGATCGGTGGCCGTTTTCATCAATGGTCGTGCTTTACGCACTCGTAACGAGGTTGGCGAAGCGGTGATCGACGATGGCTTCTATGTGATATTTAACGCCCATTGGGAACCGGTGGAATACCGTTTACCGGACGGCATGTATGCTGACAACTGGACCAAGATCGTAGATACGACCGACAGCACCGTGGAGGATGAAGAAACTTATGAGGCTGGCAGCATGATCACAGTGCAAGGCCGATCGATCGTGGTATTACATCACCCGGTGGTATATGACCAAAGCTATGAGAACAATTGATACCAGGCCTGGCGTTACTATTGCTAATGGTAACGCCAGCATATGGCTATGGGCACCTAAGGCAAAGCAGGCCGCTGTTCAGTTCGGACACGATAACGAGATACTGTTCTTAGACGAACTCGAATACGGCTATTGGTACGCAGAGACCGATAAGATCAAGGACGGTACACCCTATCGTTTTGTATTAGACGATGAAGAGCCCCTACCCGATCCGGCGTCGTTGTACCAGCCGGACGGGGTACATGGTGCCTCGCAAGCTGTAGACCTGACCTATGACTGGACAGACAGCCAATGGGCCACACCGCCGCTTGCAGAATACATCATATATGAATTGCATACGGGCACGTTCGGTCCCGGCGGAAACTTCGAGGGCATAGAGGCTAAGTTAGACCACCTGGTGGAGCTTGGCGTCACCGCGATAGAGATCATGCCAGTGGCACAGTTCCCAGGCGAACGTAACTGGGGTTACGATGGTGTATTCCCTTACGCCGTTCAAAACAGCTACGGTGGCATCAAAGGCTTGCAAAAATTGGTTGATGCTTGCCATGCTAAAGACCTGTCGGTCATATTAGATGTGGTATATAATCACCTCGGACCTGAAGGCAATTACTTTGGCTCATACGGCGCTTACTTCACCGATAAATACCAAACCCCGTGGGGGAATGCTATTAACTTTGATGATGCTGGTTGCGATGCTGTAAGGCATTACTTCATTCAAAATACGTTGATGTGGTTTCGCGATGTACATGTCGATGCCTTGCGCATGGATGCGGTGCACGCTATAAAGGACCTCGGCACTAAACACTTTTTGGCTGAATTGAAGGAGAAGGTTGACGAATTGAATGAGCAGACCGGCCGCAAGCATCACCTGATCGTGGAGTGCGACCTGAATGACCCACGGTTCATCAACAGTCTGGCTGATCACGGGTTTGGTATGGATGCACAATGGATCGACGAGTTCCATCATGCTTTGCGCGTAAGCGCCGGAGGCGACCGCACCGGTTACTACAGCGACTTCAATGGGATCGCTGACCTTACTAAAGCCTATAACGACGCTTATGTGTATGATGGGCAGTATTCGCCGCATCGCGATAAGCACTTTGGTGGCAAGGCCACCAATAACACCGGTGATCAGTTCATCGTTTTTAGCCAGAACCACGACCAAGTGGGCAACCGGATGCTTGGTGAGCGCAGCAGTGAGTTATTCGACCTCGAGACCCAAAAGCTGATGGCTGGAGCCGTGTTAGCATCGCCATATGTACCTATGCTTTTTATGGGTGAAGAATATGCCGAGCCTAACCGATTCATGTATTTTGTAAGCCACACTGACCCCGAACTGGCCGAGGCGGTCCGCAAAGGTCGTAAAGCCGAATTTGAGGCGTTCCATGCAGATGGTGAGGCGCCAGACCCTATGGCCGTTGAAACATTTAACGATTCAAAACTTCAGTGGGACCTGACCGGAAAAGGCGACCATGCGGTGATGCTGAGTTTCTACAAGGCACTGATCGCCCTGCGCAAGAAACACCCGATCTTACAAAAACTTGATCGTAAGGTAACAAAGGCTACCTGCAATGAAGAGCAGCAGCTTCTATTTTTGCAACGTGGGGATGACAAAGCCGCCGTTCAGGTCATCATGAACTTTTCAGATCAAATGCAGCAACTGCCCGCCCCTCTCGCTGGTGAGACTTTGTTCGATTCGGCCGATCAAAAATGGGGCGGTCCGGGTGCGTCGAAAGGCTCAACCATACAGCCCCGCTCTTTCATTATCTATAACTCGTAAGTACCGCCCATGTATAATCCAGTAGCCACCTATCGCATACAATTCAATTCTTCGTTCACCTTCGAGCAATTCAGCCAGATCATCGATTATCTGCAAAAGCTTGGTGTAAGCACTGTTTATGCCTCGCCAATATTCGGTGCTGTGCCAGGTAGTACCCACGGTTATGATGGTACCGACCCTCACCATATCAACAGCGAGATCGGTACGCTTAAGCAATTCAAGGCCATCAATACAAAACTCAAGGATGCCGGCATGGGCTGGTTGCAGGATATAGTTCCTAACCACATGGGTTTCCATCAAACCAATGCCTGGCTGATGGACGTGCTGGAGAAAGGTAAGCGTTCCTTATACGCCGACTTTTTTGATGCTGCCTGGACGAGTCCGCTATTTGCTGATGAGCCGATCATGGTGCCTTTTCTGGGTAAAGCAATCAACGAGGTGATCAATGACAATGAACTGGAAATAAAATATATTGACGGCCAGGGATTGGTGCTAAAATACTTTGATAGCTATTACCCTTTGAGTCCTTCGTCTTATAATACGGTGATCAGCTACCTCGCTGCAGATCAGCCGCGGTCAGTACAACTGTTCATCAAGAACGTAAAAGCATTACAAGACATCGATGATGCCGGAAGCTATGCGATCAAATGGACATCGTTAAAGCAAAAATTTGCCCGCATCAAAGCCGATGAGGAAAGCAGTAGCTTTATCGAGCAGTGCTTGGAGACGATCAATGCCTCTAAGGACCATATAAGGCAAGTAGCCGGTCAGCAATTTTATCGCTTG
This sequence comes from Mucilaginibacter daejeonensis, assembly GCF_020783335.1. Classification (NCBI taxonomy): domain Bacteria; kingdom Pseudomonadati; phylum Bacteroidota; class Sphingobacteriia; order Sphingobacteriales; family Sphingobacteriaceae; genus Mucilaginibacter; species Mucilaginibacter daejeonensis. Next base: position 2,123,787 of record NZ_CP086068.1, on the reverse strand, counting down.
TGCAGTTGGGAAGAATCGGACCAGCGGATGAACTATCGCCGTTTCTTTACGGTGAACAGCCTGATCTGTTTAAACATCCAGGATAAGGCGGTATTCTCCCATTTCCATAGTACAATTAAAAGCATGGTAGATGACGGGCTTTTTCAGGGGCTCCGCATTGACCACATCGATGGCTTATATGACCCTAAACGCTATGTTGACGATCTGCGCCAGTTAACGGGCGCAGATACCTACATTGTTGCGGAGAAGATATTAGAAGAGGGTGAAGAATTGCCTGAACAATGGGCGCTACAAGGCACCTCAGGCTATGATTTCCTGGCTCAGGTGAATAACCTCTTCACCGATCAGGCCGGGCTCAGACGATTCAACAAATTCTACACCCAGCTGGTCAACAGCAATGAGCCGGTGGCCGAACAGATACTGAAAAAGAAAGAAGCCATCCTGACCCAGCACATGGGCGGCGAACTGGATAACCTTTATCGCTTATTCAAACGACTGCGCCTTACCGATAAAAAGATACTGGAAGGCCTACAGGTGGATGTGGTGAAACAAGCGATAGGTGAATTGCTGATCCTTTGCCCGGTGTACCGTTACTATAGTAACAAGTTACCACTGGCAGACGGTGAGTACAAACACGTGAAGGAACTGTTCAAGAAAGCCAAGCAAACCAAACCCCAATTGAAGGCTGCGCTTAACCTATTAGAGATCGTGATATTAGAGAAACCCAAACTGAATATCACTGACTACAATAAGCGGGCATTGCAGTTCTATCAGCGTTTGATGCAGTTCAGCGGACCGCTAATGGCCAAAGGTGTTGAGGACACGTTGATGTATACATACAACCGCTTTGTTGGCCACAACGAGGTGGGCGATGCGCCCGATGCTTTTGGTATGAGCACCAAACAGTTCCATAAGTTAATGCAAGACCGCCAGGAAAAATGGCCACTGACAATGAACGGCACCTCTACCCATGATACCAAACGGGGCGAGGATGTAAGGGCGCGCTTGAACGTGTTGAGCGATCTGCCAAAGACCTGGATCCGCACCGTTGAGCAATGGCAGGAAATGAACGCCGGACTAAAGGCCAACAACTTCCCCGATGCCAATGATGAATACTTCATCTATCAAACACTGGTGGGCGCCTACCCAATGCCGGGAGAAGGCGACGACAGTTTTGCGGAGCGCCTGAAGGAATACCTTACCAAAGCGCTGCGGGAAGCCAAGACCAATTCCAACTGGACCAAGCCTAACGAAGAATACGAAGAAGCGACCATAAATTTTGCCACTGCCCTGCTCGACACCGAAAAGGACTTCTGGCGATCATTCACCGAATTCCAGAACAGCATTGCAGACATGGGTATCATTAACTCGTTGTCGCAGGTGTTGTTAAAATTCACTTGCCCGGGCGTTCCGGATGTTTACCAGGGTTGTGAACTTTATGACCTGAGCCTGGTAGACCCTGACAATCGCCGTCCGGTGGATCACCAGTTACGCCACACCATGCTCAATGAAATGGACGGCGTAAGTACCGCCGAACTTTGGAAAGAACGCTACAGCGGCAAGATCAAGCTTTGGCTCACTCAGCGGCTGTTCAACGAACGTCGATCAGCCGCCGAAGTGTTCGCAAAGGGCGCTTATGTGCCATTAAAGGTGAAAGGCAAATACAGCGATCATGTATTCGCTTTTGCAAGGCGTTACGAAAAGACCTGGTATGTGAGCGTCGTACCTTTACACATGGCAAAACTCTGTCGCGAACAAGACCGCGAACCGCAGGAAGTAAAATGGCGCAACACGCGCATCATTCTTCCTACTGATGCTCCGCTTCAATGGCAGGAACTATTGAATGGCAACAGTGGAAAGGCCGTCGAGAATAGCGTTCGTATCAAAAATGTGTTTGGCGCAGTACCGATGGCATTGCTTAAATTAGAGCAGCCCGATAACGATCGTGGGGCGGGTATCTTACTCCACATCACCTCGCTGCCATCATCCTTTGGTGTTGGCGATATGGGACCTGAAGCATACCATTTCGCTGATAAGCTTGCGCTTGCAGGGCAAACTTACTGGCAATTGCTTCCCTTGAACCCCACGAGTGCATTACAGGGTTTTTCGCCCTATAGCTCGGTGAGTAGCATGGCAGGCAACACCTTGTTGATCAGCCCTGAATTGTTGGCCGATGCAGGTTTGCTAAAGGAAGAAGATCTAAGGTCGGCCGCATTAGATGCCACCGCCACTGCCGAGTATGGCAAAGTAGAGAAGATCAAAGCCAGGTTGTTGGCTTTGGCCTATCACCGTTTTAAAGAAGCTGACCGTTCCATGTTACATCAAAAGTTCGAGGCTTTTTGCAGCGCAGAAAGCTACTGGCTCGATGACCTGGCCGTATTCAAAGTGCTAAAGCAGCACTATCAGGATGCTCCCTGGTATGAATGGCCGCTGGAATACCGCCAGCGCAGGCCGGCAGTGATCAGGCGCTTTGCCGCACAAAATGAAGCGGACATTGAAGAGATCAAGTGGCAGCAATTTATTTTTCAGTTGCAGTGGACGGGACTTAAGGAGTACTGCCATGTGCGAAATATTAAGATGATCGGCGACCTGCCTTATTATGTAAGCCATGATTCGGTAGATGTTTGGGCCAACCCATCAAGCTTTGATCTGGATGCCGAGGGACAAATGGCCGGCATAGCAGGTGTTCCTCCCGATCATTTTAGTGCCGACGGTCAACTATGGGGCATGCCGGTATACCGCTGGGAAGTGATGGCCTCTACCGATTACAAGTGGTGGACCGACAGACTACGTCGAAATATCGAACTATTCGACTTGGTACGACTGGACCACTTCCGTGCTTTTGCGGCCTATTGGGTGGCACCTTTCGGCGAGACCACAGCCAAGAACGGACGCTGGGAGCCTGGTCCAGGTAAAGCCTTCTTTGAAGCGATCAAAGCATCATTAGGTAAATTGCCTTTCATTGCCGAGGATCTTGGTGACATTGACCAACCGGTGTACGACCTGCGCGACGCTTATGAGATGCCAGGCATGAAGATTCTGCAATTTGCGTTTGGCGATGAGGTGGGCGCTTCCACGTACATCCCTCACAACTACCAGGAAAACTACCTCGTTTATACCGGCACGCATGACAACAACACTACCATTGGTTGGTATGAACAGGAAACGGATAAGAATATGCGTAAACAGATCGAACGCTACACCGGCCGTTCGGTGAGATCTCGTAACATACATGAGGTTTTGAGCCGGGTAGCTTACGCATCGACCGCCAAGATCGCGATACTGCCCATGCAGGACGTTATCGGTGCCGATGGAAGTGCCCGCATGAACAAGCCATCATCTGCCGAGGGTAACTGGACATGGCGGCTGTTGCCTGGCCAGTTCGATGAAGAGGCGGCTCAAAAATTGATGGAACAGGTAAGGCTTTATAACCGTTAAGTATATAACTCCGGCCGCCGGTCATCCATCGGTACCGAACCGATATATTTGTACCGCACTATGCACTATTGAATACCATGATCAACTACTTTGAGTTTTACGATATACCAGAGTCCTTCAACGTCGATGCAGCCACATTGAAAAAAAAGTTCTATGCGGTAAGCAAACAATATCATCCTGACTTTTTTGCGGGTGAGGATGAGGCCAAGCAGCAGGAGATCATGGAGATATCGACCATTAACAATAAAGCGTACCAAACACTGGGCGACCCAGCCAAACGGCTGGAATACATTTTGACCACGCACGGCCTGGTAAATGAAGGTGCAAAGCCGCAACTCCCAGCCGACTTTTTAATGGAGATGATGGACCTTAACGAACGGCTAATGGAGGCAGAGAACGCCGAACAGGTGGCCGACATCCGTGCGGAAGCATTAGCGATAGAAGATGATCTAAACAGTGAGTTGGAAGCCCTTACCGCTGACTATGAAACACTTAATGACACGGCTAAAGAAAGTCGCCTGAATGACATCGCAGATATTTATTACAGATCAAAATATTTGTTGCGAATTAAAGATAGTTTGAATACATTTGCATCCCGCTTCTGAAAGGAAGTTGTGGACAGGCCCAGATGGCGGAATCGGTAGACGCGCTGGTCTCAAACACCTGTGGCCGCAAGGCCGTGCCGGTTCGACCCCGGCTCTGGGTACGTAAAGGGAAACGACGATTGTTGTTTCCCTTTTTTTATCCCTATATCTTATATCCGATCGACATCCGCCTCACTAATTCATCGCCGTTCATGGCGTCTTCGCTGCCTCCGCTCTCAAGGCGGCGATCATCTCGTGCATATCATAGCTCATGTCCACCACTATGCCTTGTTTGTTGATCACCCAATGCACCGGATAACCGGTAACATGCAACGTATGCTGAAGATATTTAGCGGTGACCGGTACAACAGCATAATTGAACGTATGAGTTTTCAAAAATCTTTGTAAGGCATCTTTACGGTCAAAAGCCATGCTCAGAAGAATAATATCCTTGCGGTCCCGATACTCATCCTTCAATTTATTCAATGCGGGCATTTCTGCAGCGCATGGCACACAGGATATGAACCATCCCTTAAGGACGATGATCTTTCCTTTGGTGTTTTGTGTATTGTAGATATTACCATTCAGGTCTTTAAATTCGAAAGCCGGAAACCTCTTGCCTTCTATTAAAGAATACCCGTAGTAAGTATCCCCTATTTGCTTAAGTACTTTGTTAATATCGTGATCTGCAGAAGGCGGCACTTTGTAAAGAAAATATTCGCCGTTGGCCTCTTTAGAATAAGCCCTCAAGGGTAAGAAGTTCCCAGTCCTAAGTTTATGCAGAAATTCCGCCTTACTGATCTGACGTTTATTGACATCATAAGCTTTGAAGCTCTTTTTCAGTTCGAGATAATTGGTGGTGTAGTCCAACAACGTCCGAACATTTTGAATAATGCTCTTAACGGGCACGACCTCCCGCATGGGCGCTTGAGCATTCACCTTTATTGAGAGGAGTTGAATGACAAAGATGACCGCAAGGATCAAAATTTTTCGCTTGGTCAATGCTGATATCGACCAGTTTGAACGAGAGGTGCTACTATTACGTTCCATCAGTTGATCCTCCTCAATTTCAAGGCATTCAATATCGTTTTCCCTTTTACAGGTGCAAGATCAATTGTGATACCTGCTCCGTTCACCACCAGAACCCTGATCGTTTTGTCGACCGGGGTAGTACGGCCATATTCAGCGGCTATATTGAAGTTATGAAGAAACGGTACGCCATTGACGGTGACGTTAAATACCCTGTCGGAAGCTTTTTGCTCTTTACTTTGGCCGTTATCAAGGTTGTAAGCTAACGCTTCTTTCGCATCGCCACCTGTTAGTTCGGCAAAGAGCAGGCTCAATTCGTATTCTCCATCGGGTACATCCAACTTATATTGGCTGATGCCAACGCGCTGCGTTTGGTAAATGGGGTCGTCGAAGGTGTCAACGATATTTTTGTCGGTACCATAGGAAGTACGGTTGTTTCCGGCTTTATATAGCTCACCTCCTACATAGCCCCACGAACCTTTCTGGTAAGGGCGGTCGGGCACCCACGTCTGTTTGAGGTGTTCGTCGATATAATACCTGTCAGCGCCCAGCAATACATTTAATTCGTTGATCGGGTTTTGTACGCTCGGCATCGTAGGGAGCAAGTTAAATTTGATGACCACCTCATCGCTTTGTCCCGTTGCCGCATCCAATGCCCGGAGGCGGTTGTCGCCATTTAAAAAAGGCACCCGCCATGTGCTGATGTGATCAGTGGCCGGTCGTACCCCTAAGCTTTGTCCATTGAGGAATAACTCTACCCCTTTCGCGTTCGTGGCCACCTGGACAAATTGCGTACAAGTATTACCCGTGCTGTCAGCCACCCCGCTACGCTCGGCCCATGACGAGGAGGCGATCTTAACGAACGGCTTATTTAACAGGTAAGCCTGATACAGGTAGTAAGTGTCCTTGGGTTGCCTTCCTATGGTCAGCAAGCCTTTATTATTGATGTGCGGCATGGTCTCCTCGCGCGGTTCCGAATTGAAATCCGCCAGGTTCCAAGCCATGCCGCCGCTTACGAATGGACGCTCCAGCATAGCGTTCAGATAGATCTGGTGATATTTGATCGCGTATTCGATACTTTTATCGAAGCGCACTGGCGAGAACGATCTGATACGCGGATCCGCATCTGCTCCATACTCAGTGATCAGCAATGGCTTGTCTTTTAGCTCACGGTGGTGCTTATCCAAAAAGCTCGCAAAACCTTTCAGGTCGGGGCTATACCAACCCTGATACAAGTTCCACCCCACCAACATGGGGATCTTGGTCAGGCCAACGTGGCCATATTTATCAAAGTCGCCGTGGTTGGCGATCATGGTGTAGCGGTATGGATCTTCTTTACGCGTCAGCGAATCCAGCGTTTGAGCCAATTGGCGGATGTGGCCAAAGTACTGCTCCTGGCGTGCTTTGTCGTTGCCGAACTTAGGCCTCAGTAACACCTCGTTCATATATCCCCAAATGATCACACTCGGGTGGTTGTAATTCTGTCTGATCATCTCGACCTGCATGGCAGTGCAGTTACGGGTAAAAGCGTCGCTCTCGGTAATGGCATTAACGATCGGTATCTCTACGGAAGCCAGTATGCCGAGGCGATCGCAAGTTCGCAGGATGACCGGGTCTTGCGGATAATGAGCGATACGAACGAAGTTGCCTCCCATGTCCTTCAGCAGTTGCATGTCGCGTACTTGAAGGTCGGTCGGTACGGCGTTGCCCAATCCTTCATAGTCCTGGTGCCGGCTTGCACCCATGATCTTCAGCGGCTTCCCGTTAAGAAAGAAACCTTTATCGGCATCAAATCGAAACCAGCGAAATCCCAGCGGGTTGCTTACCTGATCAATGATACGCTTGGTCTTGGCATCGGTGATAGTGGTCAACACCCGATAGAGATACGGATCAGCGGGCGACCATAAATGCGGGTCGCTAATGGGTTTTATCTCCTGTAAGAAATTCTTGGTTTGATGCGCCCCAAGCTGAACGTTCTGAACCTGGGTTGTGATCAGCTTATTGGTGGCATCGTAAATTACAGTACTTACACTAAACTTTTGATATGATGCAGAAGAGTTCTCAACAACGCTCTTGACCCTTACCTGGGCTGACCGCTCCGAGACAATTGGCGTGCTCACGTAAACGCCATCCGTTCCGTGATCGCCGGTCGAGAAATGAACAGGCTCAACCGCAAGCAAGTTAACATCGCGGTAGATGCCTCCGAAAAACGTAAAATCGGCACTAAGTGGCGCTATATCGTCATTATGACGGTTGTTCACTTTCACCATGATATCGTTCACCTGGTCAGTTCCAGGTTTGAGCAGGTCGCTGATGTCTACATTGAAACGCGTGTAACCGCCAATGTGCATACCTGCTGAACTGCCATTCACATACACCTCCGTTTCCTGGTTAGCGCCGTTAAAGCACAGATAAATGCGTTTGCCCTTGAACGCTGCAGGTATCACCAAAGTACGCTTGTACCAGCCAATGCCCCGATAGTAACCAGGCTCGTCGTCCATCACATCCTTGTCGTTCCAAGTATGTGGCAGGGTCACTTTGGTCCAATTGAGGCTACTTTGATCTTGCGCTGATGCGGTACCCTTCGGGTCTTTACTGAATGACCATTGATCATTAAAGCGGATGATCTGCCTGCCGCCATTTTGAGCCCGGCACATAAATGCCGTTAACAACAAAGAACACATTAAGCATGAGGTAAAGCATAAGGCAACAGCCTTTGATCGAAATTGCATAGCAGATAAGCGTAATATAAAGGGTTGGAATTATCAAAACTATAAAAATAATGGTCACTAAATACCTCGATGAGACGCAGAAATGATCAAGAAGCCATGAGTTGATCGGTGTATGATACGCTAAAATCGCAAAGAGAATATATTGACATACGATTGATAAACAGAGATTTACCTTTTCCCTAACGAGCCGGAACCTGTGTATTGATACGATTAATGAAGTTTGGATCTTGAGACAGCATGCTCGATGTAGTTGTCAAATTGCTGATAAAGTTTATAAAGCTGCCTGTATATAAACCTTATCTCTACTGAAACAATTAGCGGTCAACCGCCTTTAGGAATTGGTGTATCAAGCAAGCAAATGTCATGACCGGGCGCTTGCAACGGACACTGCTTAAATAACATTTACAATGGATCTTAACGGTAAAAATTATCTTGTGGCTGGTGCGTCATCATCTATCGCTTCTTCGCTGATCACTTCGCTTACTGAACAAGGCGCTAAAGTATACGCCATATCCCGAAAACGTTCAGACAACTGGCCCGAAGGCATCGAATTTTTGGAAGCTGACCCCACCAAGGATATTGCCGATATCAATAGCTTTTTGCCTGAACAGTTGCATGGATTAGTATACTGCGCCGGCAGCATCAACCTGAAACCGTTTGCCCGTGTAAGCGATAACGACCTTATGAACGATCTTGAGATAAACGCTCTTGGCGCGATACGTATCACCCGGCCCGTAGTGCGTCAGCTCAAAGCGGCGGGCGGCTCATCGGTGGTGTTCATCAGCTCGGTTGCGGCCAACACAGGTATGCCCTACCATACCAGCATCGCCACAGCAAAAGGTGCTTTGGAAGGATTTGCGATAGCCTTGGCCGCCGAATTGGCCAGCCAACAGATCCGTGTGAACGTGGTAGCACCGTCACTTACCGACACGCCGCTGGCCTCCAACCTGCTGAACAGCGACGATAAAAAAGAGGCGTCTGGCAAGAGGCACCCGCTTGGCCGTTACGGACAGCCGCATGATATTAGTAGCGCGATACAGTTCCTGCTTTCTGATGATTCAAGTTGGATCACCGGCCAAACACTGGCTGTAGACGGCGGCATGGGCAAATTAAGAATGTTTTAACATGGTACTGAACGACCAGCAGATAGCCGGAATGGACAAAGCGCAACGCACAGCACTGATGAACAGCATCACCGGCTACAAGCCCTTGAACTTATTAGGCACGATCAGTGCTAATGGGCGACCGAACGTTTGCATCGTGAGCTCGGTGTTTCATATGGGATCTAACCCAGCCTTGTTGGGCATGATCATGAGGCCACCCCGCCCCAACAATGACAGCCTGTGCAACATTCGTGATACCCGGTCATACACGCTTAACAACGTAACAGCCGACCATTACCGCGAAGCACACCAGACCAGTGCAAGCTATCCATCGGGCGTGTCGGAATTTGAGCAATGTGGCCTGGAAGAATATTACCACGAAGATCACAAAGCGCCATTCGTCGCCAGTTCCTTCATCAAGATCGGCTTGGAAGTCGCACAGATCATTGATATAGAGCTTAACGGCACCACCTTGGTGATCGGAAAGGTGGTGCACGTGATCATCAACGATAACGTTGTTGGCGAGGACGGTTCCATTGACCATGTTATAGCGAACAGCCTTGCTGGCTCGGGACTGGACGGTTATTTTCAACCTCGGCTTTTAGACCGTTTGACTTATGCGAAACCTGACAAGCCTGTAAAAAGCTTGATCGGGGAAGACGACCATTAATACAGTAGCATCGATCTTTACCTAAAAGAACTGACCGACAGAAAAAAAGGTAAGCTTGATAGCTTACCTTTTTCAGTTCAATGATCTATGCTTTCTTCTTAAACCCTTGAGCGGTAAGGGATACTTTGCTCAGATCGAACCCCATCCCTTTGAACTGCTGATCGATATTGCTACGAAATTGCGCGAACTGTCCGTTCTTAAGCGTGCTTTGCCAGCCAAGATACAGAACCACTGCTTGCAGCTTTAACTGTTCGCCTAATTGAGCTACTGCAGTTGGCGAGGTGAGAGCAGTGTTTTTGTTGAGTAAAGTAGCGGTCTGCCGTTGTAATGCTTTGTCCATGGCTGGCGTGATGCTGCTTTGGTCGGTCACATTATTGACTATGGCATAAGCTATCTCGAGGTAAGCTGCCATAGCGGTGGCAGCATTGTTAGCGGGAAGACCCGACTCCTTCACCATTTGACCAAAAAGTTGATCGTAGCTGGCCCTACCGGCACCCAATGCGTTGTTTACCGCGCTGGCCGCATTGGCATCACGCGTTTTCAACTTGGTTACCAATTCCTGAAAAGTTCTGTCCTGAAGGTCTTTGGTCGGCGTGTAAGCTAAATTCACCTTGGTTACAGGAGCTGATGCTGATCCTCTAACGGCCTTTTTAGCATTTGCGTTACGCATCGCACTCCTGATGGCGATGTTGGACAACTGCACATTGGTCTGCGATATCACCGAGCTGGTGAAATTGTCCATGATCAGGTCGACCGACTGTTGGGCCTTGGCTTGAAAACCTGCTATAGATGCGATGGCGACCGTAGCGATAAGCCTTAATGATCTTTTACATTTATTCATGAGTGTGCATGTTTGATGTACTGATATAACGTTCATACTTGGTGATGGATTATACAACGGCACCCTTTTGTGCTTTTACCGAAAGCAATAAAACAAGAAAGCCCGGTGATGATCACCGGGCTTTGCTATATATCGATCGCCTTGCTATTAATAAAGCGTGAACTCGACACGACGGTTAGCCTGACGGCCAGCAGCGGTCTTGTTGGTAGCGATAGGTTGGGTCATACCATAACCTACAGCTTCGATGCGTGATGCATTAGCACCTTTTTCTACTAAGTAAGCTTTTATAGATTCAGCACGATCTTTTGATAAACGCATGTTCAGCTCTGCAGAACCAGTGTTGTCAGTATGACCAGCCAATTTCAAGCTAAAGTTCTTGTCGATCAGTAATTGAGCAACGCGATCTAAGCTTGGGAATGAGCGTGGGCGGATAGTAGCTTTACCCAGGTCGAACTCCAAATTCTTGATAGCGTCCTTAACTACTCTTCTATCCTCTTCAGTAACGATCACTTTAGTAACTGGAGGAGCCAATGGGCAACCTGAACCGTCTACTTTAGTGCCTGATGGAGTACCAGGGCATTTATCGTTAATGTCTAACACACCGTCACCATCGCTATCAGCGGTCAAACGAGCAACGTTAGCGTTCATAGCATCCAGGTCGGTACGCAATTTTGCGTTCTCAGCTTTTTGCTGATCAAGTTGGATCTGTAAAGCGCGCTCGCCCATCAGGTATTCGTTGCGGATAGATGCAACAGGGTTGTGGGTAGCCAGTTGTGGTTTCTTGGTGCTACCAAGGCTAAACTCTAAACCAGCGTGTGCGTAGCCGAACTTGTCGCGGTGATCGCCTAAGTAATACTGATCCAAACCGTCAGTGTTCACAAAGTTAACTTGGTAACCCAGATCTAAGTTCACGCTCGGGCCTAAGTTGATCTTGAAACCTGCACCAACCGGGATGTACCAAGTGTTATCGGTACCAACTTTGGTCTCTGCACCACTGGCAGTGGTCAAGGTAGATTTGAAGGCCATGTTACCAGCACCCGCGCTTATGTAAGGCTGAATGTAGGTCTGGCTGTTGCTCCAGTTGATGTTGGCCAAAGTGAATACAGCGGCCAGGTCAACTGCATAATTGATGTCTGTTTTAAAGCGTTGAGCAGAGTAAGAAGCTACACGTGGGCCTGAACCCTGTAGAGTACCACGAAAGAAGTTACCTTGGATACCTAAAGTGTGTAATACTTGTGCTTTCACATAACCACCGTAACCGATCTTTTCGTTAGCGGTCATGTAATCGGTCTTGTCTTGAAACAAAGTGTTCAATGAGGTCATACCACCGTGGATACCGATAGACCATACGCGATAGCTACCTGTACCTGACAATGGTTTAACATAATTTTTAGTGCTGTCTGATGTTTGGGCTAAAAGAGATGAACTCATGCCGAGGCCTGTAAGCACAAGGCCAAGTTTTTTTAAAGATACTTTCATAAAAGTAATTTTAAGTGAAATATACGGGCGCAGCTTTTAAGTTTAATTATCCTGTGTCCGCGCATTCGCTTTCAACATCAATGCCAAATATGTCGACACGCATACAGCTGCTATAGCTGAGTTATTCACAAAAGTTGTACAATTGACGGAATCGCCTCACAATGATGTTCATAGCAGAATCATCCTGCGATACAACAAAAGGCGAACTAAGATATGATGATTAGTATAATGTATCAAGAATGATACATAGTGTATCAAGCCATGACAGCCACCATACTTAAAAGTGGTGCGATAAGCGACGATTCACCTTCAACTTGTATAGCTTCGTGTGCTTGCTGAGGCGTCAAAGCTTTAGTGAAAAGTTTCCAGGCAAGTGAATCAGTTATGGTGGCAGTAGCTGCGGAAGGTGCGTTAGATAGGTTTTTGACCAGGCGCCAGTCATTATAGGTTCTCTCGGCGAACCAGGTGCCACCACCCTCACCAGTGATCACCAACTTAATTATCGTACCTATCGGAGCGTTGACATCACGATAGGCATATGGTAGTGCTCTCACGAATGTTTCCAGGCAAGGCTGTAAGAGTTCGGGGGCCATTAGTGGGTGTTGAAGCCCCAGTGCTTCACGGATCTGCTGCTGATGATGCCACTTCTCGGTATATTCCCGGGCGATATGGAACCAGTTCTCTGACACTTCCTCTCCTGCCCAAGCCACCGGGAACATAGCCGTTTCGAACGGCTCAAGACGTTGCAGGCAGTCGACGTACTCGCGACCGGTGCTCTCCAATTGCTCGATCAAAATCTTCGGACTGATCCTTTTATAGGCCAGCACCCAGATCGTATTCAGGTCATTAAGGTAATTCACCAGGTCGCGATAGTTGTTCACGTTGGTTGGCGGGTCACCACGATAACCATCACGGATCATAGACAGCGTTCGCAGGTTGCCGTCAAGCAAGTGGGCGGCAATGTCCTTTATTGTCCATTGCGGCGATATAGTGGGCGAATCCCAATCATCAGCAGAAAGCCCTTTCAGCAGCTCGATCAATAACTGATCAAGCTTGCTAAAAAGGTGTAACGTTGGTATAGGTACTCCACGGTCCATGGCCGCCAATGCGATAATGTTTTAGATACTTTTTTCGAGTGCCTGTTTGATGTCGGCAATGATATCATCCACATGCTCCAGCCCGGTCGATATACGGATCAGGCCCGGTGTGATGCCCACAGCCGCACGTTGTTCATCGGTCAATTTAGAATGTGTGGTACTTGCCGGGTGGGATGCGATACTGCGTGAATCGCCCAAGTTGGCGGTCACCGACAACATTTGCAGGTTATCCAGAAACTTACGTCCAGCTTCCAAACCGCCCTTGATCTCGAAACAAAGGATACCCCCACCCAAAGCCATTTGCTTTTTGGCTATAGCGTACTGTGGGTGCGTTTCCAGGAATGGATATTTTACCCAATTCACGTTAGGGTCGCTTTGTAAGGTCTCGGCTACTTTCAATGCGTTCTGGCAATGGCGCTGCATACGCACGTCAAGCGTTTCAAGGCTTTTACTTAGTACCCAGGCGTTGAAAGGCGACAATGACGGACCGGTATTACGGCAGAACAGGTATATCTCTTTGATCAGGTCGGCCCTGCCAACGATAACGCCACCCATCACACGTCCTTGTCCATCGATCCATTTAGTGGCCGAATGTACCACCAAATCGGCGCCAAAATCGGTAGGGCGCTGTATCAGGGGTGTTGCAAAGCAATTATCAACGTTCAAGATAAGGTTATGCTTTTTACTGAATTGGCCGGCCCATTCCAGGTCGATCACCTCGAGCTGAGGATTAGTAGGCGTTTCCAGGTACACCATTTTAGTGTTAGGCTGTACAGCGGCCTCCCATGCGTCCTTGTCATTGGCATCGACCAGCGTACAGGTGATGCCATACTTAGGCAGGAACTTGGTCACGACGGTGAACGTGCTGCCGAAAACCGAACTACAGCACAACAGGTGGTCACCTTGTTGCAATAATGCGAATATTGATGAAAATACCGCGCTCATACCAGTAGAGGTAGCAAAGCCTGCATCTGCGTTCTCTAAGGCGCACATCTTGGCAATGAACTCATCTACCGTTGGGTTGCTGAAACGGCTATATATATTATCGTCGGTCTCGTCGGCAAATGCGGCACGCATGGCCTCGGCCTCATCAAAGGTGAAGCTGCTGGTCAGGTATAATGGCGACGAGTGCTCGTTCTGTAACGTTTTCTCGGCGCGTATGCGTATCGCCTTACTTAAAGGGTGTAAATTATCAGTTGACATTAGTAGTTATTTTGATCCAGGGCCAGAGTGAATGAATACTTGCCAGTTGACCTTAGCACCTGCTTTTTCAAGCGTGGCCGACACTGAACAGTATTTACCTATCGAAAGTTCAACGGCACGCTTAGCCTTGTCCTCATCGATATTTCCCTGTAAATGGAACTCTATATTTATTTCTTTCCAAAGCGAAGGTTCAACGCCAGCCTCACGATCACCACTGATCTTCATGCTATAGTCCAGTACTTCTTGACGCTGCTTTTTGAGTATGCTGATCACATCAATGGCCGAGCATCCGCCCAAACCCATCAATAACATTTGCATGGGCCTAACGCCAAAGTTTTGCCCGCCGGTCTCGGGGCTGGTATCCATTCGCACGGTATGACCGTTCTCGTCTGTCGCTTCAAAGCCGTAATCGGCGCTTACACGTTTTAGTTCTATGTTAGGCATATGCTTTAGTAAACTTTGCTAATGTATTATTTTGAACTGAATTTTTTGTTTACAGACCATAAAAATGATAGTTTTAACACCTGTACCGTACTTGATCATACAACACCGAACCATGCGACGAATACTTGCCATATCCATGTTTTGCCTCACCGCTTTGGCCTGCAAGGCGCAGCAAAAACTGATCTCATATGACGATATGGTATACCTGATCACCAACAACCTTCAACATGATGACCAATTCATGCTCTCTAAGGGCTACATATCAAAAAACAAAAAAGCCATTGGTACCAAAACTACCGGGAGTATCAAATATGAACTAAGCCTGCCAGGTGGCAGCACATCGGAGGTCGAGATCAGGGCCGATGGCAGACGGGTGTACATATATATAGCCACCGATGAGATACAGCAGGTGAACCTGGTCATCAATTCCATTGAGCCTTTTGTGCTCAGCAAAGATGAAAGCTCTGGCATACTGAATTACAAGGTCAAGGATCTTGGCAACATCTATTATACCTCTACCGATAAGATGCCTTACAATCCTATTAAACGCGACCACGATATCCGCATCGTGTCTGACAAGGCCATCACCACTTATAACTGATCTGACACGACCACACCGCTATGGCACTCAATTACATTTGGATAAGTTTTTTCGTGATCGCCTTTGTGATCGCGCTTTTCAAGCTGATCTTTCTTGGCGATACCGAGATCTTTAAGGTATTGATCGATGGCATATTCGATTCATCAAAAGCATCCGTGATGGACATTGCCCTACCCTTGGCCGGTACCATGGCTTTTTGGTTAGGCATCATGCGGGTGGGCGAAAAGGCCGGTGCAATCAACTTCTTATCCCGCATCGTGGGGCCCTTCTTTCAACGCTTGTTCCCTGAAGTGCCACGTAACCATCCGGCCGCCGGCCAAATGATGATGAATTTTTCGACTAATCTGTTGGGTCTTGATAATGCCGCAACACCATTTGGTCTCAAGGCCATGGCCGGTCTACAGGAGCTTAATCCTCAAAAAGACACCGCCTCCAATGCACAGATCCTTTTTATGGTGCTGCATGCCTCGGGGTTGACCATATTACCCATAAGCATTATTGCCCAGCGAGCTATATTGGGTTCACACGATCCAACGGATATCTTTATTCCCTGTATCATAGCAACATATGTAGCCACACTTGCAGGTTTACTTGTAGTAGCCATCAAACAAAAGATCAACCTTTTTGACCGCGTGGTAATGAGCTGGCTATTAGGACTTACCGCCTTTATCGGTCTGCTGGTATGGTATTTTGCCGCTTGCCTTACTAAGGAGCAGATCGGTACCGTATCGAAAGTATCGAGTAACCTTATACTCTTCCTCATACCCGTGCTGTTCGTGTTGGGTGCAGCCCGCAAAAAGGTCAATGTGTTCGAGGCCTTTATTGAAGGCGCTATCGGTGGCTTTGAGACCTCGGTCAAGATCATCCCTTACCTGGTGGCCATGCTGGTAGGCGTGAGCGTGTTCCGCAACTCGGGAGCATTGCTTTACATAACCGATGCCTTTAAGTGGGTATTCGGCCATTTCAATATGGATACCCGCTTTACTGATGTGCTACCTATCGCCCTCATGCGCCCGCTAAGTGCTTCTGGTGCGCGTGGGCTGATGCTTGATAACATGAAGGTATTCGGTCCTGACAGTTTTGTAGGACACCTGTCAAGCGTGTTATATGGCGCAGCAGACACCACGTTCTATATGGTGGCTTTATATTTTGGCTCGGTGAGCGTTAAGCGTACCCGCTATGTGATCCCTGCCAGTTTGATCGCTGATCTGGCTGGTGCTATTGCCGCTATTCTGGTATCATATCTATTTTTTGGATAAGCTTTCTGAGAGAAGAAAACGGATAACGTCATCAGATCTAATTCGCTGATCGTGGAACTACAACACTGCTGCCTTACGTTCATATGACCCCAAAAAAGTGTAAATGAACGGATAACCTTTCCTGGCTCTTACCGTAAAAGTGAGCAACCGCAAAGATAGAGTGCGGTCGTTCAAATAGATAAGAGTCGATGGTGAGAACATTTATCCGTTTTTTTGTAGGGTTGGTTTTAGTGTTAGGGGTGATAACGGCAATTGCAGAATCAGTATCCGCTCAAACTGTAACTATTCGTAATGTTGACCCGGGGCCTTATGGTCAGGGTTCAAGCATTTCGGCCGAGATCAAGGTCGATGAAAGCACCGCGGCGATAGCACTCAATAACCGTTATGACCTGTTTCTGTCAGACGCTAACGGGAACTTTACAACGCCCACCTTAATAGGTTCATTCACAGGATATTTTACCGGCTTTGTGAACGGCACCATCCCTACCAATGCAGTGGCCGGTACCGGTTATCGTGTTCGCGTACAAACCAGCAACCCGGCTACTATAAGCGCGCCTTCAACACCGTTCACCATCAATGCGGCGGCTGGTTTCAAAGCGGCTGCCGCTTGTACCAATACATCATCGGCATCAGCAGAAGTTTTTGGCACCTGTATTGGTCAGAACGGTTCTAAATTTAATTTCACCAGCACGCTGAGCAGCACCCACACGGTCACCGCTACGCTGTTCAACGACATGACCTTGCAAAGCGAAGGCGGCGTGATCGCTATAGCGCCTATCGGTCAATCACCCGCTCTGTCGGCTTCAAGCTACACCGTGACCGTAAAGGCCGTGAACAGCAATGGGGTGGTAGGTACACGTTCATACCTGCTGATCAATAACATCGTTAACATCATCTTTGGTGCGCAAAACTCGGGCTCTAAATGTTTGCAGGATGGCGAGGCTGAAGTGACCTACAACGTTGATATCACTACCCAAGCCGGTATCCAACGCAACTATCCGGGTAGCCGCTACACCGTATCATGGGGCGACGGTTTGAGCCAGGACTTCACCTACGCGCAGATCCGTTTGCTGGGTGGCCACTTAGCTCACCGCTATTTGAAATCGTCATGTGGTGCGAAGAACGATAAGGGCACCGTGACCAACCAGTTCATGGTGAAGTTCAGCCTGAACAATCCCTATTGTCCTCCACCGGCCAATGCTGATAACCCCAACACGATCATCACTAACCAAACGATTTTACTTCCTCCCAAAAATAGCCTTAACGGCCCTGTACGTATCTGCGTAAATAATCCGGTGACCTTCACCAACACGTCAGATCCTGGCCAAACCGCTACTTCAAGCAGCAGCAGCGCGGGCTGTAAGTTCAACGATGCATCATACACTTGGTATGTTGACGGTGTGCCAAAGGCTACGGGCAAAAAACTGACCGAGAAATTTACCTGGACCTTTACCACCCGCGGTCAGCACAAAGTGACCATTGAGCTGGAGAACACGCAAAGCGACTGTCCTCCTACCAACGCCACCTTGGATGTTTGTGTTACCGACCCGCCAACAGCTGCGTTCAGCATAGATGCTACACGATGCAGCAACAGTGGTCCTGTTACCCCGGTCAACCAATCAGTTACCGATGCAATTTGTGGTGACGTTTATAACTATAAATGGACCGTTACCCCATCTACCGGGGTGACCTATGCTAACGGTACCACGGCTTTAAGCCCTGTTCCACAATTCCTTTTTGCCAATCCGGGTGTTTACGATATATACGTGGAGATCACTAACTCGCCGTGCGGCATCGTTAAAAGCCCTGTTAAGTCTATCACCATAACTGCGCTGCCGGTAGCCGCTTTATCACCTGACCTGTCACTTTGCGGCAAAGGCCAAACCTTGAAATTTAATGACCTGGCGAACAGCCCTACCCGCACCACGCTTACGGGTAGTGTTGACATCAAGCCGAACACCTTCCAATGGACAGTGACCGGACAGAACGGTATCGCAGCGGCCGTATTTGCCAATGGCACCACAGCCAACAGCCAATATCCCGAGATCACCTTCCCTGACTTTGGTACTTACGAAGTGTCGGTGAAGCACACTAATGATTGCGGTACCACTACCTCGCAAATACAGCACATTACCTTTAAGGAGGCACCTACCCTGACCGCAGGACCCGATCAAACCGTGTGTGCGGCCGACCTCGTACAATTGAATTCATCAGTAAATGGAGTTTATAATACGCTGACCTGGAGCACTACAGGCACCGGTTCATTTAACAATAAGAATGCCTTGAACCCTGTATACACGCCAAGTGCCGCCGACCGTGCCGCTGGTCAGGTGAAATTAGTGGTGACCATTACCACTTCATTGCCGGGCGATTGCCAGACCATTAGCGATGAAGTGACCGTGAAGATCAATCCATCCAACACGGTGACCACCGCCAATGCCAAGACCATCTGTACCGGCAGTGCCGTTAATTACACGCCAGAGTCGACCGTGGCGGGCAGCACTTATAACTGGGTAGTGAGCCTGAGCTCACCAAGCGCGGCCGGTTTTGCCACTTCGGGTTCTGGTCCGATCAATGATGTGATCACCAACTCATCTACCACCAGCAACGCTACCGTTATTTATACCATAACTCCACAAGCCAATGGTTGCGATGGAGTTCCGTTCAACTTGACCGTTACCATAGCCCCTAAGCCAGTGATCACCGTTGTAGGCCCGGCTAACAA
Organism: Mucilaginibacter daejeonensis; assembly: GCF_020783335.1. NCBI lineage: Bacteria > Pseudomonadati > Bacteroidota > Sphingobacteriia > Sphingobacteriales > Sphingobacteriaceae > Mucilaginibacter > Mucilaginibacter daejeonensis. The sequence goes on along the minus strand of NZ_CP086068.1, from coordinate 2,104,582 downwards.
TACGGTTTGTAGCGGATCAAGCGCGGGTATCAAACTGAGCTCTAACATCAGCACTACTCAATACACCTGGACGGCGGCCGTGACCGGTGGCGTGACCGGCGCAACTGACCAAACCACCCCGGTAGCCAAACAACTGATCGATCAGCAATTGATCAATAACAGTACCAGCGTAGGTACCGTGACCTATACCATCACTCCCGTAAATACAGCCTCAAGCGACATGTGTAATGGCGAAGTGAGAACGATCACCATCACCGTGCAACCGCAAGTCCCAGCGGCCAATGCTGGTGCGGATGCAGTGCTGTGTAGCCAACCTACTTACAAACTGCAGGGTAATGACCCTGGAAACTTTACCGGTAATTGGACGCTTACCTCGGGCCAAAGCGGTGTGACGTTTGCCGATGCTTCTAAATTCGATACCCAGGTAAGTGGCTTACAGCCAGGACAGACCTACGTTTTTAGATGGAGTATTTCGGGTGCGGCACAATGTACCATACAATATGCTGACGTGAAGGTGACCAATAATCCTGATGTCAGCAACAACGTGGTGACCTTACCGGTAGCCACTACCTGTGCCGGCGTCAATGTTACTGTAAATGGCAACACACCGAGCGGTGGCAGTGGCTCTTACAACTATGTTTGGGAAAGCAGCGTTGACGGGCAGACCTGGACGGTACTATCGGCTCAAACCGCTAAGGACCTAAACATGGTGATCACCGAGAGCACTTATTTCCGCAGGTCGGTTAGCTCAGGCTCGTGTACCGAGGCTAAAAGTAATATCGTTCGCGCGGTGGTTCAGCCTGCTATATCAGGTAACAGCATCAGCACCGGTCAGCTAACCACCTGTGTAAATACATCTGCCGGCCAGATCAATGGCAGCACCCCAGCCGGTGCTGATGGTAACTACATGTATCAGTGGCAAAGCAGTATAGACGGTGGCGCTACCTGGGCCAACATCACCGATGCTACCGGCGCTAACTATATGACACCGGTGCTGGTAAAGAACATCATGTATCGCCGTATCGTAAGCTCGATGCTGTGCAACGGTGTACAGGCCAACATCAGTAACGTGGTATCGATCACCGTAAATCCGAACGCCAGATCAGAATACAAGTTCGTGAGCGACGCCGGATGTTACCCATTCGTACTTACCCCACAGAATATCAAAGCCGCACCATACCCTGACGTGAACGATCAATATACCTGGTACGCCAATGGTCAGGTGATCGGTACCGGTATTGATTTCCCTGGTTATACTATCGCTACTGATGGTGCCACGGTAGAAATCCGTTTGATCGTGACCAGTAAGTTCGGTTGTGAGTCGGCGGTATTCAGCCATAATTTTACCACTACCAAGCAGGTGACCGCCAGCTTTACGCAAAGTGCTACACAGAACTGTGGTACCGTAGCGGTGAACTTCACCAATACCAGCACCCCGCTTACCGCAGGTACTTACCTGTGGGATTTCGGTAACGGCATCACCTCTACCAAGGCCCAGCCCGACCCGGTGACCTTTGCCGCTGGTACCGATGGCAAGGACCGCATTTACGAGATAAAGCTGGTGGCTACCACACCTTGTAGCGTTACCGAGATGACCAGTACTGTACTGATCAAACCAGCTGTGCCGATCGCCCGCATAGCGCCTAAGAGCGTTACGGGTTGTGCCCCATTCGCTTTGGTGATCGACAATATATCGCCCGGAACCAATGACAAATATGTTTACCACGTGATCGATGCCACCGGTAGTGAGGCCGTAGCTCCGATCACCGTCACCAATAAGACCCAGCAGACCATTACTCTGCCTAACGAGGGTAACTTTAATGTGTATATGGAAGCGCAGACCACCTGCGGCGTTGGCCGTAGTGCTTCAGTGCCAATCCAGGTAACTCCACGTACGTTGTTCTCGGGCATTAGTGTACGTACCGCAGGCGAACGTTTTGGTTGTGCACCGCATACCGTGAACTTTAAGAACACCAGCCAGGGTGGCGTGACCTACCGCATCGACTGGGGTGATGAGACAGCCAATACGACCACGACCAATACTGATGATTTGATGCACACCTTCACCAAGCCTGGCACCTACCAGGTGGTGTTGTTCGCGAGCAATGATTGTGCGCAGAACGTGGCCTCGCAAGGTTTGACCATCATCGTGTCGGAAAGACCTAAGCCTGCTTTCACTTTTGACAACGGCGTAGGCTGTACCACTTTGACCGTCAATTTTGTGAATAATACTCCTGCTCCGGCCGGTTCCTCGTTGGATGACCTGATGTATACCTGGGATTTTGGTGACCCTAAAGCTACGCCTGAGAACCCTAACACGTCAACATTGCGTACACCTCCGGCACACACCTACGATCACACGGCATCACCTTATACCGTGAAGCTGACCGTGACCAATCGTACCACGGGCTGTACCGAGACCGTGACCCGTACCGTGACCGTGCAGTCTCCCTCGATCACGGAGTTCAGGGCAAGGCCTGATAGTGTGCAAACTTATCCGAACTACCAGTTCTCGTTCCAGGACCTTAGCACCAACGGCGCTAAAAGCTGGAAATGGAACTTTGGTGATGGCGGCACATCTACTCAACAGAACCCTGATCACACATATGCTGATACCGGCTTATATAAGGTCACTTTAACTACAACAAATGCTTATTGCGGCACAACTAAAGTTCACTACGTCCGTATAACAGGCACACCAGGACAACTATTTGTACCTAATGCCTTTACACCAGGCAGCCTTAACAATGAACTCAGAACGTTCATGGCCAAGGGATCAGGTTTGAAGGAATGGCACATGCGCATATTTAACAACTATGGGCAAATGGTTTGGGAGACCGATAAGCTGACAGAGCGCGGTGAACCTGCTGACGGATGGGACGGAACATTCAGAGGCGCACCATTACCTCAGGGCGTGTATATATGGCAAATAGAGGCCAAGTACATTAACGGTGGCGACTGGAAAGGAATGACGTACGGATCATCAGTGCCTCGACGCACGGGAGCCATACACCTGATAAGATAGTAAGAAGAGACAGATGAGGAAGATGGACAGCATGAAGAACTATTTATTGGCCGCCGTGATGTTACTGGCAAGCATGATCACCAGGGCTCAGGATCACCAGTATTCGCAATTTTTTAATTCACCGGTGTATCTTAACCCTGCCTTGAACGGGCAGTTCGAGGGCGACCTACGGATCAATATGATCTACCGTAATCAGTGGTCATCGTTACCAGGAACGTTACGTTACATGACCGCCTCTATCGATTACAACGTACCGCAATTTGGAGGTGGTATAGGTCTGATGTTCACACGTGCCAACGAAGGTACGGCGTACTACCTTCGCAACAACCTGGCAGGTATCTATTCATACAGCGTGGGTGGAGATAATTATGTGTTATCATTTGGTTTACAGGCTGGTATAGGGAACCGCAGCATCGACCGCAGCAAGCTGGTGTTCGGTGATCAGTTGGACCCGCGTTTAGGTTATATCCCCGGCTCGACCTCTGCGGCCGACCTGGGTGCCCTGAGCAACCGTTACTACTTTGACTCCGGTGCGGGTATCAACCTGGTGGCCGGCAACTTTATGGCGGGTGGTGCCCTGCAGCACATCAACCGTCCTAACGAATCATTTAGCGGCTCGCCTCAAAAAATGCCTATGCGTGCCACCGGTCACCTGAGCTACCGTATGGACCTGAACCCGTATGACAACATGGACGATGATGAAAAATCATACTTCATCCCTTCGGTGGTGTATTACAAGCAGGGCACATCATCATCGGTAAGTGCTGGTGCTCAATACAAACGCCGTAGTGTGAATGCCGGTCTATGGTACCGCAGCGGCGGTCAGGCCGGACCAAGCTCATTCGTACTGTCATTCATATTTGACCTGCCGATCAACCGCGAAGGACATGAGAAACTACGCTTCGGCCTTAGTCATGATGCACCGACCTCCAAGCTTAACTACAGCAATACCAGCGGCAGCAGCGAGGGTAGCTTAGGATATGAGACCACTCTCCCATCGCGCAATACACCTTCCAAATTTCAGGGTGCTAAACGTTGCTACGATTTCTATTAACAGACTCTGCACAATTTGTATATCCGGGCCAGCTGATCTTGATCAGTTGGCCCTTTTTATTGATCATCAATTTTGCAAAAATTGCGCTGATCAGCGCTTCTGGTTTTACCGGCCGGGCCCATCCGCATGTTTCAGGTGTTACATTTGCGTTATAAAGTGTTACATATGCTGTTACATTTCTGAAAAATGTCGATTTTTCTTGAAAAAGTTGGGTTTTTACGAATTTTGTAACACTAAAAAGTGGGGAAAGTTGGGGAATTCTGTTACATCGCTGTAACACTTTTAATGCCGCTTTTTGCCTGAGGAAGTGCTATCATTTTACCATGTTTTAGCGTACCAGGGATACTATCTGACACAGATCAACACGGCGAGAGGTTAACCGGAGATGGTCGGTTTCCATTCATTTATCGTCCGGATAGGGCAATTTTTCTTTTGAAGTATGCTCTTTCACAACAAGTTCACTGTTGAGCATCTTCAAAAATTCATAATGTCGAACTTTTTAGCTATTTCTGTAGTTGATTAATTGAACATGGCTTCCGAAACCCATGAATGACGAATTTTATAATTACCTCTTTCGTAAACAGAGCGTTGTCAAAGGATACGCGCCCAATCAGGTGATCACCACCTGGGCGTTGAACATCATGAAGTTGCTTTATCCTGAGCAATGCCAGCCCACCTTCAGCACCCTGTCGTCGGTTGAGGAATATGTATCCTCCCTCCGCTCTGAGCTTGCGGCCATCATTGGCTCAGGATGCGATCACGATGAGCAGCAGAGCGAGGTATTATCTACCCTATTCTTCGACCGCCTTCCCGACTTATATGAGGTGCTGAACACCGACATTCAGGCCATTTACGAGGGTGACCCGGCCGCGCAGAGCGAATTTGAGGTTGTGCGTACTTACCCTGGGTTCTATGCCATCTACTTTTACCGTATCGCACACACGCTTAGCTTGTTGGGCATACCGCTCATACCACGTATCCTTACCGAGCATGCACATTCCGTGACCGGCATCGATATACATCCGTCGGCAGTTATAGGCGAGCATTTTTACATCGATCATGGAACAGGCGTGGTGATCGGTGAGTCGTGCGTGATCGGTAAGTATGTGAAGATATATCAAGGAGTTACGCTGGGGGCGCTTAGTGTACACAAGAATATGGCCGGCACCAAGCGGCACCCTACCGTAGAGGACCATGTGATCATTTACTCAGGCGCTACCATTTTGGGTGGCGATACCGTGATCGGTCATCATTGCGTGATCGGCGGTAACGTGTGGCTCACCCAAAGCGTTGAGCCTTACAGCACCGTGTACCATACGCCAATGATCACCGTACAGAACATTACCCGCAAAGCATAGTTGTATCAATATGGCTGGAATTATAGACCTGGTGGGCAATACCCCATTGATAGAGATCAAAAAACTGAACCCCAATCCAAATGTAAAGATATACGCCAAACTGGAAGGCAATAATCCCGGCGGCAGTGTGAAGGACCGTGCGGCCCTGAATATGATCCGCAGCGCGATCGAACGTGGCGAGGTGACCAAGGGAATGAGATTGATAGAGGCCACTAGCGGTAACACCGGCATTGCACTGGCCATGATCGCCAGGCTGTTTGACCTCGAGATCGAACTGGTGATGCCTGCCAACAGTACACGCGAACGCACGCTCACCATGGAGGCTTTTGGCGCTAAGGTCACCTTATTGGAGAATATAGAGGCTTGCCGAGACCATGCCGAAAGCAAAGGCGCAACAGGCGAATACTTTTTGCTCAACCAGTTTGCTAATTCCGATAACTATATGGCCCATTACAAGACCACCGGTCCTGAGATGTGGCGCGATACCGATGGCCAGATCACGCACTTTGTAAGCGCCATGGGCACAACCGGCACCATCATGGGTAGCTCTAAGTATTTGAAGGAAAAGAACCCGGGTATACAGATCGTGGGCTGCCAGCCAACTGAAGAATCATCGATACCAGGTATCAGGCGCTGGCCCGCGGCCTACCTGCCAAAGATTTTTGACCCAAGCCGAGTAGACCGCACCTTGGACATATCTGAACAGGATGCCACCGCCATGACGCGCCAACTGGCCCGCGTGGAAGGTGTATTCGCGGGTATGAGTTCGGGCGGTGCATGCACGGCAGCTATCAGGATCGCGCAGGAGCTTACTTCGGGTACGATCGTGTTCATTGCCTGCGATCGCGGCGACAGGTACCTGAGCAGCAGTCTGTTTGGTGACTGAGCGGCTTCAATTAAGTGAAATGTGTTGATATTTAACCATCGGTATGGAAGCTTGACCAACACGAAAAAGTAACTTTCGCGATGCGTTATTGACAAACCCATTCACTTTTCTTACATTTATTTAATATCTACTACATTTGTTGAACATTTATTTATCAGATCGATATGGCATCAGAAAAGATCGCAGTGTTGTACGTTGACGATGAGGAGAATAATCTTTTCTCGTTCAAGGCGACCTTTCGTATAAAATATCAGGTCTATACCGCTATTAGCGGCGATGAGGCTTTGAAAGTGCTGAGTGCTAAAAAAGTGCACATCATCATTACCGATCAGCGTATGCCCGAAATGACCGGTGTAGAGTTCCTGGAGAAAGTGATCGAGATCGATCCTGAGCCTATGCGCATTTTGCTGACCGGCTATGCCGACATGACGGCCGTAGTTGATGCGGTGAATAAAGGCAAGATATACCATTACCTGGCCAAACCATGGAACGAGGAAGAATTGGACATGACGATCAACCGCGCTTATGAGAAATACCTTGAGAACGCGGAATTGAAAGAAATGAACGTAAAGCTGGAAGACTCCAACAACCAGCTCGAATTTTTATTGAGGCAGAAGCTGCTTTCCTGATCAGTTGAGCAGCATTAAAGCGCCGTAGTGTTAAGCGCGCCTAAAAGCGAATTGAATTTCTCCTTGGTGATCGGCTTTTCTACGATACTATCCACAAGATCACTATCCATTAACCGCGCAATGTCAGTAGGATTACGAGTGGTAGAAAGGATCACGATGCGGTGCCGGTCCTTGATGTGTTCGGGCAGTTTACCAAATTCCTCAATGAACTGAAAGCCATCCATTACCGGCATCTTCAGGTCAAGGAATATCATCGTAAAGGTCTCTCTTTCTATCCTTTCTATATCCACAAGCGCTTCCCAAGCGGTACGATAGGTGATCACTTCATAGCCATCGCTCAGGTGCTCGATCACCCTGCGGAGGATGAAACGGTCCAGTTCGCTGTCGTCAATGACTATGAAAGTTAATCTCATCATGTTAAATAGATGGAATGATCACCTTAAAGGTGGTGCCTTGTCCCATCACCGAGTTCACCTCGATCTGCCCGTTCAGTTTTTGGAGCGCACTTTTTACGTTGTACAGGCCAAAACCTGAGCCTGGCCCCTGCGATGTGGCCCGGTAGAACAGGTTGAATATCTCGCCGATATGATTGCCTAATATACCGATTCCTGTGTCTTTTACATATATCGTGGCCACACCCTTTACAACTTCTATGTTTAATTCAACAGAGCGGTGCTGGCGTTCCAGATCCTGGTACTTAAAGGCATTAGAGAGCAGGTTATTGATCACCAATTTCAAAGGTGTATCATCGCTCCTGAACACAGCATCCTGCGTTACGTTCACCTTGAATTCGATATTATCCAGGGTGGATATCACCTCGTAAAAACCCTTTATCTCCTCCACCATCAACTGGAAGTCGATGTTCTTGATCTTTAATTCACCGCGTTGTATGGCATAATAATCATGCATGCTGATCACGTACGAGTCAAGCTTTTTCAATGACTTTTCCATCAGATACAGCATCTCGCGCATCTCGTTCACATCGTCTATCTCGCGGGCCACGTTTATGGCGCCCAACACGCCGGCTATCGGTCCCCTGATGTCATGACTTACGCTGTAGGCGAATTTGTTAAGCTCGTTATAGGCCTTGTTCAACTCCTCGTTCTTGACAGACAACATGGAGTTGGTGAGGTAAAACTTATTGGCCTCCTGTATGGCTGATAAGATATCTGTTTCGGTCCAGGGCTTGTTGAGGTACCTAAAAATATGACCCTTGTTGATGGCGTTGATGATTGACTCCACATCGGTGTAAGCGGTCAACAAAATGCGCACCGGGTGCGGATGGGTAGAGCGGATCTTTTCGAAGAACTGTACGCCCGTCATTTCGGGCATACGCTGATCGCAGAATATGATCCTGATATCAGGATGGCTATCCAGATGGCTGGTAGCCTGAGGTATGTTCACCGCTGTATAGATCTGGTAATCTAAACGCAACGACGCTTTGAATCCGACAAGGTTATCCTGTTCATCGTCAACGTACAGGATCTTGATCTTTTCTGAGTTGGGGATCAATGTTTTATATCAGTTAGGTGACTAAAAATACACATTTCGATGGTCTTTTTACGCACGGTCATTAATTAAGTTCGTTCACATCACAAAAATGATGGGCAGCTTTATGATAAAGCTTGTCCCCTCACCTTCAGTACTTTCCAGCGTTATGTTTCCATTGTGTTTTTTGATGGTATTATAAGCAATTGACATGCCTAAACCCGTACCCTCGCCCACTTCTTTGGTGGTAAAGAACGGTTCGAATATCTTTTTCTGCGTTTTCTCGCTCATGCCTATCCCATTGTCGGAAAGCTCGATGAAAACGTCGTGATCGTCGTTATATGTTTTGATGGATATTTGCCCACCCGGCTGATCGCCGAATTTTTTGTGTACCGCATAAGCCGCATTGGAGATGATGTTCAGGAACACCTGGTTCAGCTTACCAGCATAGCACTCGATCGGTGGCAGCTGCCCAAGCTGTTTGACCACACTGATCTTACCCATCAGGTTGTTAGCGATCACCAGCGTCGATTCGATACCCTCGTTGATATCGGCACGCTTCAGGTCGTCCTCATCCAAACGGGAGAAGATACGCAGCCCCTTGACGATCTCGGCCGTGCGGTTGGCACCTTCGGTGATCCCCTTCATCAGGTGAGCGATCTCATCCTGGAGGTATTCAAAGTCCATGTCCTCTTTGTGCTCTTCGATCTGCTTTTGCTTTTCAGCGGCGGTGATATCCATCATGGCTATACCTTCTACCGTGCGCAATGTATCCATCACCATCTCGATATCGCGCCTCAACGGCTTGATGTTCGAGGTCACGAAGTTGATCGGGTTATTGATCTCGTGCGCAATACCTGCCGTCAACTGACCCAGGGAGGCCATTTTTTCAGATTCTACCAATTGCGTTTGTGCCTGCTTGAGGTCCTCCAGCGTAACGTTCAATTCGCTGTTGGCCTTGCTTAATTCCAACGTTCGTTCATTCACCTTGGCCTCCAATATCACGTTCTGCTCGCGGATGATGCGTTCGTTCTCTTTTAAGGCTTGTAAGGTCTCCTCTTGCGAGCGCTCCTTTTCGGCCTTGAAGATGTTGATCTTATCAGCCAGTGCGAACGACAGCAAGATGACCTCCAACGCCGAACCATATGTGATACTGTAATTGGTGAATAGGTTGTACGGCAGTACGTTCATGTCCTTAAGTATCCAGATAATGATACCGGCAATGAGTGGCAACCAGGCGATCAGGAAGAACTTGGCGGAACGGTTCCCTCTCCGGGCTATGATCACAGCCACGGCCAGCATATAAAGGGACACCACGCCGCCGAAACCCTGCAGGATCATGTATGATAAGCGCAACTGGCCCAGCACAGTAAGCACGATCACGAGCAGGTAAACGCCATAGATCAAAAAAGCGAACTTATCTAACCTGGGTAAGTAATCCTTAGTGTGCAGGAATTGGCGCACGAACTCGAGCCCGGTTATGTTCACCAGCGCCGTTAACAGGAAAAAGCTACGGGTAGCCAGGAACGTATTGTTAGGCCATAGGTACTGGAAGCTATACCCCTCTATAGTGGTTTGCGTGAGCCCCACCACGAGGATGTAGATCACGTAATAGATATATATCGGGTCTTTCACCGAGATGTACACGAACAGATTGTAAAAGAACATTACGAGGATGATGCCGAAGAACACTCCAAAAAGAATGTTCTTACTCATGCTTAGATCCTCTATGCTTTCCTTATCACCCAGGAACACCGGCATTTGCATGGGGTGGCTTGAGGTGATGCGCACATAGTAAACCGATGATCCGCCCGGAGGGATATTTAAGTGATACAGGAACTTGTGATAGTTCACGGGCCGTGACCCAAATGGATAACGTTCGCCGCTCACATTACCTGCAAAGCTTCCGTTGGCGGGGTAATAGAAGGTGATACTCTCTAATAATGGCTGATCAAATTGCAGGATCAGGTCGTTGAGGTCACTCTGATTTTTAACGTCCACCTTTAGCCAAACCGGTTTATCCGTAAGGCCAAGATTTGGTACCGCGGCCTTCACCTTGGTAAAGTTAGCTTGGTTTTGTATAGTCTGAACGGTATGCTTACCTGAAGAGTCGATGTAATAAGCTATCCCATCGCCCACCGTAGCGATGCGCTTATGACCACTGTACGTGATCTGTGCTTGCGCCGCAACGATAGATATTAATAGAAGGATACAAATAGATAACCAACGCTTCATATTATAAGGATGATACAGGGTGGAGTAACGGAATGTTATATCGGTGCTAAAAATAGCGTAATTAGCTTTTAAGCTCAACTATAGCTTCTAAACTTTATAACTGAACGTTGCTGAAAGTGGCCTGCGCAATGACCGTGCCTTTGGCTGCCCGCCCTTAGCCAGCCTGAACATGAATACAGGTTGCTGTTCGCCGATCTGCGGTAATAATGCATGTAGTTGCTGCTGTAACTGGCTTACTTCAGCGTGATACAGCTTTTCCTGTTCGGTAGTGGCAGGTGCATCATAGGTTGTCCTGGCCGTCATGAACACCAATTGCGCCACCGGCTGGAACGAAAGCCCTGCAAGGTTTGCCTCTATCCATAAACGCTCCACCGCCCGGCCACCTTTCACGAAATCCTCAGCGGAATACTGCGGCATGGTCACGATACCGATAGCCGATGAATAAGCGATGGCGTTGTTCACCATTTTGGTGAAGGCTATACCACCCTGCTGTTCACGCAAAAAGGCTATGGCTTTGGCATCCTTGGCTACTCCCAAGGCAGCGATCTCGCCTTTAGAGGCGCCCAAAGTATTCACATCGAGGCCGTTCAGCGTGCGTTCAGCTTCTTCGGTGCTCCAGCGTAGCTCGTTAGTGAAGGTATCGTAATGCCCGCGTGGGTGCAAGATGCGCATCATCTCGGCACGGGCCGCCAGATCGCCCACTTGCTTCATTAGTTGGTCATCGGTGATGAGCTGCAATTTAGCGCCATCATATGCTTCGGTCACGCTGATCAGTTGATCAGCTACAGGCGGGGCCAGTCGTTCTTTTTCAACTTTGTCACGGTTGGTCACGCGTATGTTCAGTCCTTTTTCCAACGCAGGCTCGTAGGCCGCAGAACTTGCCTCGGTAAAGATGACCCGTGCTGCCAATGTGCGGTCGCCTTGCAGCGGGAAATATTCGGTCTTGATATTTAAGCCAAAAGTAGATGCCTTGATGGCCACGTTCTCGACCAATGCGCCGATGGCTACATATGAGCCTAAATGCTCAAAATCAAGGAACGAGTGCGAGTGGTGCGCGTCATGGAATACCAGCAAACCTTTGTCAGTGTACAATAGCTTCCAAGGCTGGGCGTTACCACCCGATGGCGCGATCACACCGGCCTGCGCGATCTGCGTAGCAATATTCTGATCAAGCGTGATGCCTTCAGTGCTACCCTCGATCTGCTCGGCAGCTTTCAGCATATCTTCCTCGGTCAGCTCCGGCGGACCGATATATGAAGGATCGACCTCTGTTGACAATATTTCCTCATCCTTCACTAGTTCGTCAAGGTCAACATAATATCTACCCGACGAACGGAACTGGTCCAGCAGTATCCGTCGGCACACATCAGTGGTTAAGGCGCCGCCCAGTACTACCGACGAGGCCAGTTGCGGCCAGGTATTGATCGATTGCTGCACCTCCATCATCGAAGCTTTTAAGCGGGTCGAGATGGTCTCGGCGCCTACCATCTTCAGGATGTAAGGTATCTTGTCTTCGTTAGAAAGGTCTTTGATGTTGTCGGGGTCGAGGCCGTCCGCAAGGCCATGTAATATCGGGCGCTCAGGTTCGAGGTCAAAGCGCTCCACATCAAGCATACCGCGATCGTTGGTATCCATCACCACCGGTATCTGCAGCTCGCGAGCTTTGAAACGGCTCTCGATCTTAATATCCATGCCATCGCACACCTCAATGAACAGGTCAAGCTTGCCGTCAGCGGTGAAGAAATCGTCCATGTTCTCTTTGGTCAAACCATCGTGATATAATTTCACGTGGATGTAAGGATCGATCTCGGCTATCTCACGGGCAGCGATCACCGTTTTTTTGATGCCCATGTTGTGCACGCCGGTACGCAAGCGGTTCAGGTTGCTTAGCTCGGCCGTGTCAAAATCAGCCAGGCGAAGTTCGCCACAAGTGCGCTCCATAGCCAGGGTAAGCGCTATGGACTGCCCTACTGATAGACCAACCACGCCGATCTTTTTCTGCTTCAACAGTCTCTGTTCGCTACGGGTGATCTTTAAGCGGTTACGGTTGGTACGTACTTCCACAAATTCTTCCTCGTCCAACAGGTGTACCAGGCGGCCGTTCCAAGGGTAATATACCCATACGCCGTACTCATCGGCTGGTGTGCCGTTCAAATGGGCTTCGATCAGCTGGCTGTACCGATCGGGCGTGATACGCTCCGCCGGGTACATGCTTTTGATCAGTTCCTGAAGTTGTGTGTATATCTCGTTATGCGTATGCAGGATCTTCCCATCGAAGATGAGCGTATCTAATGCTTTTTTATCGTCAGCAAGGGCCAGCCTGAAGAACAACGGGCGGAATACCAGATCTGTTGCCGAATTTGGGTATATGGTAGAAAGATTATCGGTCATGGTTATGAATTGAGGTATTTATACGGCGTTCAAACAAAAACGTTGTGCGCACCTCAAAATAAACACGACCGTGAGGTCAAAGTTTACAATATCTCAGGGTCTTCTTCCTTGAACTTGGCGCTGTTGTAATTGCTTTGGGCATTAGCTATGGTGGCCTTGAGGTCCCACTGATCCAAGTGCGGTATCTCGATCTCGTAATGGATAGTGATCTCCTTTTTGCGCAGCACCTCGTTGCGGATGATGTTGAGGTTCTCGCGGATCTTCATGATGGCCGCCTTGTCCTCTTCGTAAGCCTTTTTCAATGTTGGCACATCCTTAAGGATCATGGTGGTAGCTAACAGATCCAGCTTGGGATAATAAAAGGTACCATTGTTACCGATCCCCAGTTCGATCTCCATCCCCACGGCCTCACCCGGCGGGATGGTGTATGGAGCACATAAAGCAAATAACGATTGTATGCCGATCTGGTAAGAGATAGCCACCGCTGTACGGATCAGGAAGATACTGCCGATACCGTAGCCGGCGATCTCGCGCGAGTTCCAAAGGCCGCAAAGTTCGCCAGTGCCTTGCTGGGCAAAGCGCCACACCAGGTCAAATATCCCCGGGTCCATGCGGCCGGTGGCCTGCTCGATAGGCAACAGCTGCGAACCGCCGGCCACGTGTACACGGGCTCCTCCGTACACCTTTTTGCCGTCCATTGATTCCACCACCATCACGAACGCGGCCGGATTCTCGGTCCATTCGTTCTTAGATGAGGTCACTTTAGTGACGCCGATACTGGTGAGTACATGAGTATGCCCTTCGATGAATAACTGGCAGGTATGTGGTTCGTCGATAGCTCTGAAAGCTCGTAGCCTTACTTCAGGCTTATCCTTGTTTAATGTCTGTTCCATTAACTACCAGGTGAAGTTCGTTTGCGTTAAACGAACATTGTAGGTTGATCGCGCACAAAATTATATTGATCGGTAGTAACATGCAAGTAATTACTGTGTAGCTGATGTAAATTAATGGGCTATTTATGCACACTTTGAGGTATACCACATACCCATTTTAACCTACAAGAAAAACACCTATCGCTTCAATTACAACACCCATTTTCAGCAACGCTGACCAGCGTTATCTACCAAAAAAAGATGGTACAACGAAAAAGGCCTTGTGATGCTCACAAAGCCTTTCATGATCTATTGTTCGGGATGCTTATTTGATCTCTTTTCTACCGATAGAGTTGTAGTAGAAACCACGGTCGATCATCTTGTCCAGGTCGTACAGGTTACGGCCGTCAAAGATAACCTTCGCCTTCAGCAGGCTCTCCACCCGCTCCAGGTCCGGTGTGCGGAACAGTGACCACTCGGTCACGATCAGCAGTGCATCAGCGTCCTTCAGTACGTCGTACTGGTTCTCTGCGTACGTGATCTTGTCGCCCAGCAGTGCCTTCACATTGTTCATGCCTTCCGGGTCAAATGCTGATACCGTTGCGCCGGCCTCTACCAGTGCATCGATGATGTACAGTGCCGGTGCTTCCCTGATGTCGTCCGTTTCTGGTTTGAACGCCAGACCCCACAGCGCGAAGTGCTTGCCTTTCAGGTCGCCTTTGTAATATCTCTTTACCTTCTCGGTCAGTACGTTCTTTTGTATCTCGTTCACTTCCATCACCGAGTTCAGTATCTTGAAGTCGTAGCTGTTCTCTTCTGCCGATTTGGCCAGCGCCTGCACATCCTTAGGGAAGCATGAGCCGCCATAACCGATACCGGCGAACAGGAAGCGTTTACCGATGCGTTCATCCGCACCGATTCCTTTTCTCACCATGTCCACGTCAGCGCCTACCAGCTCGCACAGGTTCGCTATCTCGTTCATGAACGATATCTTGGTGGCCAGGAAGGAGTTGGCCGCATACTTGGTCAGTTCTGAGCTGCGCTCATCCATGAAGATGATCGGGTTGCCCTGGCGCACGTATGGTCCGTATAGTTCAGCCATCAGTTTTCTTGCTCTTTCGTCGGTGGTACCTACCACCACGCGGTCGGGCTTCATGAAGTCCTCTACCGCTACGCCTTCGCGCAGGAACTCCGGGTTGCTTACCACCGCGTACTCCACGCCTTCTTTGGCGTGCTGCTGCATGGCGGCGGTCACTTTATCGGCCGTGCCTACCGGTACGGTGCTCTTGGTCACGATCACTTTGTAGTCGGTGATCAGTTTGGCGATGTCGCCTGCTGCACCCAGTACGTAGCTCAGGTCGGCCGCACCGTCACCACCCGGAGGGGTCGGCAGGGCTAAAAAGATGATCTGTGCCTCAGCGATGCCTTCGGCCAAACTATTGGTGAACGTTAACCTGCCCTGGGCGATGTTGCGGTGGAACAGTTGTTCCAGGCCTGGCTCATAGATCGGCAGCTGGCCTGCCTTCATCATCGCCACTTTCTTTTCGTTGATGTCCACACAGGTCACTTCGTTCCCTGTCTCTGCTAAACATGTGCCTGTCACCAAGCCTACATAACCCGTTCCTACTACGGCTATCTTCATATTAGATGTTGTTTGTTAATGATATATAGTGATGGGATAAAGATAAGATTTTATAACGAATTGAGAATATTATATAGAATATCATCACAAAATGGCTAATAGATCACCAATTCAACAATATTACTCACTTATTTAGTTCATCAAAATGCTATCATATATCCACCAAAGACATCTATCAAACATAAAAAGAAAGGGAAGCTTTATCCAAACTTCCCGCCGATCGATACCAATAATTTATCAGTTCATATTACTCATTAAGCTCAATAACCGATCAGATCTTCTCGGTCAAAAAGCGCCAATAGCGTTTAGGGATGTGCCGCATGTGTAATTTGGTATTTTTGCGTGCAGGGATATTGACGCTCTTAAAGTAGTTCTTCCAAAGATTTTGGTACAGGCCTTCATCTTCGGTATAGGTGGATATCACATTGTCAGGTTTGGATATGGCGAAGTCGAGAACGATAAAATCGACCTGGTGCAGATCATAGAACAAGCCATAGTTGCGGCGCATATCATAAATGAGCCACTTTTGATCAGCATAGCGATTTTTAAAATGGCGAGAGAGAAGCGGCAACACATTAAAGTCAGGCTCAATGGCGGCATAGAACGTTTCGTCCTTCAATTTCTGGAAACGGATAAAAGCCTCCATCCGGTGTTTTTCACGCCGGATCATGCGCATCAGCTCGGCCAGGCGCAATACATAGCGGTTTCCGTAATCTTCCTCAATGTTCTGTTTGGCATCGAACGCATAACGGATGTAACCTACTAGGTTACCATCCTCATTTTCAATATCGGCCATATGTGCGGCATAAAGCCTTTGCAGGCCGCCCGTGCTCAGCTTTTGCTGTAAGCCCTGCAACACCCGGCCCGCGCGTTTATCATCGGTGACCACCTCGATCACATTTTCGAACAGGGCCGTGCTCAGCCATTCACCACGCTGCATTTTTACATGCTGCAGCTTGTGCTCATAGATCTCGAACACTGCCGTGAGCAAACCTTCAAAGCTACCGTCGTATACCAGCGTTGTCATATCCGTACCCACGTTAAAAAAGCCCCAGTTGAGTGACCGAATTTTTTAAATACTTACTTTGTGAAGTAGACAGGATGAACTGCTTGATCGACATGGCTGTCAGGTCGCGCCGCTCGAACGAGGTGCTGTTGCAGGTGATAAAGTAGCGGGCACGGTTCAAGGCCACCCCTATCTTTTTCAATTGGTCCCAGTTCAACTTGCCGAACTTACGCGCACTCACGATCTTTTGCGCCGATAGCAGACCTATCCCCGGAACGCGCAAGATCAGCTGCAGATCGGCCTTGTTAACATCTATAGGGAAGACGTGCAGGTTGCGCAGGCTCCAGCTCAGTTTGGGATCAACATCCAGATCCAAGTGAGGAGCCCGTTCGTTCACGATCTCGTTCACGTGAAAACCATAATTACGCATAAGCCAATCGGCCTGGTATAGGCGGTTCTCGCGCACCATCGGTACACTGGTGTTCAAGGCCGGCAAGCGCGAATCGCTCAGTACAGGTACATAACCCGAGTAATAAACTCGCCTTAAATTGAAGTTACGATAAAAGTGATCGGCGGTCTGCAACACCTGTTGATCCGTCTCGGGTGTGGCACCAATGATCACCTGGGTGCTCTGGCCTGCCGGAGCGAACATGGGCGCTTTTTTAAATAGTGCTTTCTCCTCCGTACGCTGAATGATCTCGTTCTTTAAAAAGCCCATCGGCTTGATCATTTCCTGGCGGTTCTTTTCGGGCGCCAACAATTTGAGACCAGCTTCGGTAGGCATCTCAAGATTAACACTCAAGCGATCGGCGTACAGCCCAGCTTCGCGCATCAGCTCATCGCTTGCCCCGGGAATGGATTTGAGGTGGATGTAGCCATTGAAATTATGCTCGGTACGTAGCTTTTTGGCTACCCGCACCAAACGCTCCATGGTAAAGTCGGCATCTTTAAAGATACCCGAGCTCAGGAACAATCCTTCGATGTAATTACGGCGATAAAAATTGATGGTCAAATCGACCACCTCCTGCACCGTAAAGGCAGCCCGCTTAATATCATTACTGCTGCGCGACACACAGTAAGCACAATCGAAGATGCAGTGGTTGGTCAGCAATATTTTGAGTAAGGACACACAACGACCATCCTCGGTGTAGGTGTGGCAAATACCATTACTGGCATTACCCAATCCTTTATTCTGATTCTTACGCTTGCTCCCGCTCGACGCACACGAAACATCATATTTAGCTGCATCAGCCAAAATATTGAGCTTCTCGGTTATCCTTTCCTCATTCATAGCAATTCAAAAATACTAATATTTTTAGTATTAAATTTACTATGACTAAATTATTTTACTCTTTTTGGTAGTAAAGAACGGACCGGTGTTCAACTGCGGGGATGATAATGGATGATGGTGCTCTTTAAGTAATCGCGGTCGAGGTGAGTGTATATCTCGGTGGTGGTAATGCTTTCGTGCCCTAACATTTCCTGTACGGCGCGCAGGTCGGCCCCGCCCTCGATCAGGTGCGTGGCGAATGAGTGGCGAAAGGTGTGCGGGCTTATCGTTTTTTGCAGACCGATCCTTAACGCCAGATCTTTGATCAGCATGAATACATAAACGCGCGATAAACGGCTGCCCCTGCGGTTAAGGAAGACCATGTCCTCCTCCCCTTTTTTTACCTCTACATGCACCCTGCCGTACAGCAACCACTGTTGTAAGGCATTGATCGCGGTATCACTGATCGGCACTAAACGTTCCTTATTACCCTTACCTACCACTTTAATGAACTCGATATCAAGGTGCAGGTTAGAGATGCGTAATTCGGTTAGTTCGGATACGCGCAGACCGCAACTGTATAATAGTTCGAGCATGGCTTTGTTACGCGGACCATCGGGCTTAGAGAGGTCGATGGCGCTGATGAGCGCGTTGATGTCCTCATAACTTAGCGTGTCGGGAAGTTTGCGTTGAATGCGCGGAGATTCGAGTAGTTCGGACGGATCAGCCGTGATCATGTCCTCCATCAGCATAAATTTATAAAATGCTTTGATGCCCGACAGGATACGGGCCTGGGTAGATGGGATCATGCCCAGCTCGTTTATCCACTGTAAAAAAAGGCGCAGGTCGTTCAGGACAATAACATCCGGTTTTAAAGCGGGTTGCGAACTCTCGGCGAACTGCTGCAGCTTGTCAATATCGCGGGTGTAGGCCTCGATAGAGTTCTCAGACAACGAGCGCTCTAACCGCAAATAGTTCCTAAAACCTTTTATAGCCGACCGCCAATCCATGCGTGTTTTATGTTCTGATGTTTTATAGCTAAGTTTGACACGTTAGCCTAGCACAAAGGTGGTGATAAACCTTTGTTGCTCGGTAACAAACATCGCAACAAATCATGCTGATCATGAAGATACAGATCATTAACGGACCTAATTTGAATTTGCTTGGCGTTAGAGAGCCTTCCATTTACGGCGATCAAAGTTTTGAAGAATATTTCAAGACCTTGCAACAACGCTATCCGGAGCATACGTTCAGCTATTTCCAAAGCAACAAAGAGGGCGAATTGATCGACAAGCTGCATGAGGTCGGTTTTGACCACGATGGCATCGTGCTTAACGCAGGGGCTTATACGCATACCAGCATTGCCATAGCCGATGCGATCGCCGCGATCAACACACCAGTGATCGAAGTGCATCTATCTAACGTTCACAAGCGCGAAACGTTCCGCCATCACTCTATGCTGGCGGCCAATTGTATAGGAGTGATAGCGGGTTTCGGGATGGATTCTTACCGTTTGGCCGTGGAGCATCTCATTCAGCGATAATATTCCTGGTATTTGTATTTTGCCCTGAGGCAAACGCTTTTTTGAAGTTAGTGTTGTACATTGCATTGGTATTCTGCCAGTTTCAAAATGTACAGAACATTTGCTTTTCGCGCGCTGATCTGCTGCCTTGTGCTGGCATTGATCACGCCTTTTTTTGCCGCTGCCCAAACCCGTAAAAAACATAAACGTACCGTCACCGATTCGTTGAGGGCTGCCATGCTGCGCCGCGATTCGATGATGCGGTATTATAAAACCTCTGATACCTCAACTAATAATCTACTTCAGCGCATCGAATACTATACGCTGTCATTCAATCAGATAAGCAACAAATTAAGTAAAGGTTTAGATACCGTACGTATCGCTGCCGCTCTGCCCGATCTTGAACGCACCGCTACAGTGATGCGCACGTTGATCGGCCGTAACAAGGCCGGTACCCTGCGGTACCTGTACTCGATCCGTGATGTGCTGAACAAGCGGCAAGACCAGCTGGATGTTTGGCAGGACCAGTTAGTGGACATCAGCGATGACCTGGTAGACATTGACGAAGCGATCAGCAAGATACACGGCGATTCGTTATTCAGAATATTCCCGAGCGATAGCACCCTGCGCCTCACGTTTTTGGAGCAACGTGCCGCGATAGAAATCAAAGCGCAAAAACTTGACTCGATGAACAGGCGGGCCTTGCTGCGGGTAGGCAAGATGCAGAACCGGCTGGCCAACGTTTACATTGCCATACTGGACGAAAAAGAACTGATCAATACCAAGATCCGCAACTTCAGCATCAACGCGCTCAACTGCGAGTACGGCTACCTGTGGAACATGAAGAACTCCACTGGCAGTACGTTCAAATCGGCTTTGAAGCGTACCGTGTTGATGAATACACGGCTTTTCCGCCTTCTTAACGGTGAAGCGTTAAAACACATCGCCGGCATCTTATTACTACTTGGGATGATCGTGTGGCTGGTGATCAACAAGCGACGCATAAGTAAACTGCCAAGGAAAGCACAACAGATCACTGAGCAAACGCAATACGTGACGGGATATCCTATCGCTTCCTCTTTACTGGTGGTCTCGTTGATCGTTCCATACTTTTACAACACCCCACCAATCGCTTTTGTCGAGATCCTATTCATGATATCGGTGTCGGCTTTATTGTATTTGATCTACCGCACTTGCCCTACGCCGCTATTCAGCTTCTTGCTCAAATTGTTCGCCATCACGGTGGTGTACAGCCTCAGCAATCTTTTTGTAGAGGTGTCCAATGTGGATCGCATAATCATACTGCTATTGGCCATTACAACCACCTGGTTCTCGTTAAAATTCTTAAAGCATATCAATATCTCCAACGAAAAGTATGTGCCCTACAGCCGTACCGCGTTGTGGCTATTGATCGTGGCGCAAGCCGCTTCTGTATTGCTTAATATCGCAGGGCGCTTTAGCTTAGCCAAGATCGTGGCGGTAACCTCCTTGTTCAACCTGTGGTTGGCCATGTGCTTGTACTACTTTGTTCAAACGGTGATCCAGGCGCTGTTCCTGCAATTGGAAGCCAATAAGATCGATAAGGAAAGCATCAGCTCATATCTCGACTTCAAACTACTTCAAGGCAAGCTCCGTAGTGTGCTCAACATCGTAGCAGCTGTCATGTGGTTCGTGATGCTGTTGCAGAATCTCAGTATCGAAGACAGCTTTTTCGATCTGGTGGGTAGCTTCCTCAATCAATCGCGCAAGTTGGGTGGCACGTTGTTCACGTTTGGCAGCATTATCATATTCGCAGGCGTGATCTGGCTGGCCTCGGTAGCCGCCCGGGTGATCAGTTATTTTTACGACTTTGCTGACCAGCATGCTGGCAAGTCCGCTGCCGATCGCAAGAACCGAACCTCGCTATTGTTGATCCGTATCGGCGTGTTCAGCGTAGGGTTCCTATTGGCAGTGGGCGCATCGGGCTTTCCATTGGATAAGATCACTATCATTATTAGTGCCCTGGGTGTGGGTGTAGGTTTCGGCTTACAGAATATCGTGAACAACCTGGTATCGGGGCTTATACTTGCGTTTGAGAAACCTGTACAAGTAGGCGATGTGATAGAGGTATCGAACCGGGCCGGCACTATAAAAGAGATCGGAATACGATCAAGCAAGATCGCTACCGGTAACGGCGCCGAGATCATTATCCCCAACGGTGATCTGATATCGCAGCATGTGATCAACTGGACCTTAAGTGACAATAACCGGCAGGTAGAGCTCCGCATCAGCGTGGCCTACGGTACGGATATAGATAAAGTGAAGAATTTACTTCGTAACCTGGTCTCCAACCGGGACGATATTATGGTGAAACCGGCACCGGTGGTCTACCTCGATACCTTATCGTCGGCATCGGTGGATCTGGTCATTTCGTTCTGGGCGGCCGATCTGTCCATGTTCGCGCAATTAAAAAGCGTTGTATTGACCGAGATCTATAAAGCCTTTGAGGCCGAAGGCATCAAGATACCGAAACCCCAACCAGAGTTGGTACTACGCGTACCTCAAGGCACTGACGCCATGCAGCCGCCACCAGCGGCTGTAACCTCGCCTACTCCAGGTCAGCCGGATCAAGGTCACTAAAACGGTGTTTTTTCTTGATAAAGAACTGTGAAACAATGCTCTTTTTGTACAGCCCCTTCATGTTTGGTGGCAATTGACCACCCAAAGCTTGACGAGCAGCTACCGGTGAACGTTGAAATACTTTGCGTACAAAATTCTGATGCGCACGGCTTACAGCCCAGGCATCCTTGCGTTTACCCTCGCCCATAAAGCGCAACAAAGCGATCAGGTCCAACCCGAAGCGTATGCTGATCACCCAGGCAGCCCGCGCGGCAGGCAGATTCTTTTTGAGCAGGAATAGGTTATTGCGAAAATTCAGGTAGGTCTTGAATGGGTCTTCGGCATTGAGGGTACCGCCGCCGACGTGGTATACGGTAGATGCTGCGCAATACATGACCTTGTACCCCATGTTCTTTAAGCGCCAGCAAAGGTCGATCTCTTCCATGTGGGCAAAAAAGCGTTCATCGAACCCGCCCGACATTTTCCAATGGCGGCCTGTGATGAACAAGGCAGCGCCTGACGCCCAAAATATCTCGCCTGAGGTATCGTACTGGCCTTTGTCCTCTTCTACCTCGTAAAATAACCGCCCGCGGCAAAATGGATAGCCCAACTTATCAATGAAACCACCGGCTGCGCCAGCATGTTCAAAGTGGTCCTTTTTACGGTAGGCTTTGATCTTGGGCGCTGCCGCCGCAATAAGCTCGTCGGCCTGCATCATTTGTACCACCGGTTCGATCCAGCCCGGGGTAACTTCTACGTCAGAGTTGAGAAGAATATAGATGTCCGCCTCTACCTGTGCCATCACCCTGTTATAACCGCCGGTGAAACCATAGTTCTCCTTGTTCTCGATGACCGTTACCTCATTGGCATAACGCCCTTTCAGGAAAGCTACCGAACCGTCGGTGGAGGCATTATCGCCCACTACCACCTGCAGGTTAGGATAGGTGGAAGCCAGTACAGATGGCAGGAATTTTTGAAGATGATGAAGGCCGTTCCAGTTCAATATCACAACGGCCACCTTAGGCACAGTGTTCATTTAACGCACGTCCTCCGGTTTGATCTTCCACCTGCGGTGCGACCATAACCAGTATGGCGGCTCCTGCCTAATGGTGCTTTCGAGGCGTTGTACATGGGTATTGGTGATCTCATATTCTGCGGTATCCTTGGCGTGGTCGAACAAAAGCTCGAAGTTACAAACATAATGACCTCTTTTCACCCGCCGCATATCACAAAAAACCACGGCAGCATCTAACGAGCGGGCAAGCTTTTCGGCACCTAAAAAAATAGCGGTAGGCTGGTTCAGGAACTGTACGAAATGCGTAGCCTCATCGCGCGATGGGGTTTGATCGCTGGCCAGCATCAATATAGATGGCGCTCCGCGCAGTTGCGCCATTTTGCGTAAGGTATTCTTCATGGGCACCAGCGTAGCGCCAAATCTTGAGCGCACTTTGCGGAACATCTCGTCAAACGTGCGGTTGCTAAGCGGCTTATATACCGTGATGCGTGGATGATCGGTTACGAGGCCGAACTTTAAGCTGGCCAGTTCCCAGTTGCCATAATGCCCTACCACAGCGATCACGCTCCGACCCTCAGCAAAGGCAGCCGATGTGCAAGCATCAAAGTTGTTCACCACCATGCGTTTATCCACCTCGCTGCGCGAAATAGAGCCCATCTTGATGGTCTCGACGACCAGATCGGCCAGGTAACGGAAGTACTCCTTCTCGATCGTAGCCCGTTCGGCAGCGCTTTTTTCAGGAAATGCGTTAGATAGATTCTGCTGGACAACTTTACGCCGGTAGCCTGTCACATAAAAGATGATCACGAACAGCAGATCAGCGATCAGGTAAAGGATAAAGAAGGGCAATAACGACATCAAGTACAGCAAAGCCACACCCAACGACGAAAAAACTTTCTTTATCATTACTTTTGCAAAATTTTAAAGCTGCAAACATAAATATATATGATGGAAAGTGGTGCCCTGTTACCTATGTTTTATTTACCGCCGGTATCCTATTTCAGCTTGCTGAACAAGCACAGGAACGGCACCCTGATCGAAAAATACGAGCATTTTCCGAAGCAGACCTATCGCAACCGGGCGCACATCTACTCCCCCGATGGCCTGTTGGCCCTGGTGGTGCCTGTGGTAAAAGGATCAAAAGTGCATACCCCTGTTAAAGATGTGAAGATCAGTTACGAATTCAACTGGCAGCGTTTGCACTGGATGAGCCTGCAATCATGCTATCGCCGCTCGGCCTACTTTGAATTTTATGAGGATGACTTTGCGCGTTTTTATGAGCAAAAATTCGAGCACCTGTTCGACTATAATGAACAGCTGCTTCAGATGGTGCTCAAGTTCATGAAGCTCAATATCGAGCCTCGATATACAACGGAGTTTCATAGACATTATGAAG
Organism: Mucilaginibacter daejeonensis; assembly: GCF_020783335.1. Classification (NCBI taxonomy): domain Bacteria; kingdom Pseudomonadati; phylum Bacteroidota; class Sphingobacteriia; order Sphingobacteriales; family Sphingobacteriaceae; genus Mucilaginibacter; species Mucilaginibacter daejeonensis. The sequence goes on along the minus strand of NZ_CP086068.1, from coordinate 2,080,195 downwards.
GCTTAGCCGACCACCGTAACGACATTCATCCTAAAAAAGAGATACAGCTTGAACAAAAACCTTATTATCAGGTTTTTGAAGAAAGAAAAGGCTTCCTGCCTGATCTGAGCATCGTTGACCTGCTCTTTAACCAGGGTCCGCAAACACTGAACTACCTGTAAGCATGACCTCCAAGCAGTATAAACGGATCAAAATGAACCGGCGTGCAGGCAACGTGGGCGATAAGCCCGGCCTCATTCGTGTGCCTGACGGCGCTTTGCCACCAAAGATCCGTATATACTCCTACAACGCCACCGAGCTGGTCACCAATGAAGGAGCCGACATCAGCATCGTTAAAGAACAACTACAGACCTGCACTGATCATTCGCACTGGATCAAGATCAACGGGCTGGGCAATGCCGACATGATCGAGCATATAGGCGATTACCTCAACATCAGTGACCTGGTGCTTGAGGATATCATGAACAACCATCAGCGCCCTAAATTTGACGAGTATGATGATTACGTGTTCGCTACCGGGCGGCTTATCACCTTTGAAGATGACAAGTTCGAGCTGAAGAACACACAGCTATCGGTGTTAGTGAAAGATAACCTGATCATCAGTTTTGAGGAGACGCACGAGGAGAACTTTGAGGGTCTGGAAAAGCGTTTAAAGGCCGATAATAGCCCGATCAGGAATAACGGTCCGGGCTACATCTGCTACGCCCTTTTCGATACCCTGATCGACTGGTACTTTGTGGTATTGAACCAGATCGGCGAGGAACTGGAAAGCATTGAGGACCGTATTTACGACAAGCCGGATAAAAGTGTGATGTATGATACGCAGCACATGAAACGTACACTGATCGTACTACGCCGCGCCAGCTGGCCCGAGCGTGATAAGATCAATGACATGATCCGTACCGATAGTCCGCTCATCACCAAAGAGACGAAAACTTATCTGCGCGACGCCTACGACCACTGCATTCAGATCATTGACCTTATAGAGAGTTACAAGGAGATCAGTGCCAGTATCATTGATCTTTATCTATCAATGGTAAGCAATCGCATGAACGAGATCATGAAGGTGCTTACCATTATATCGGTCATTTTTATACCGCTCACCTTTGTTGCGGGTGTTTACGGGATGAACTTTGCTCCCACCGACCCCGACACTAACCAGCGCCTTTTCCTGAACATGCCCGAACTTTACGAGCCGCATGGTTACGTGTACTGCATAGGTATCATGCTGCTTATCGGGCTTATACAGCTATGGTATTTTTGGAAAAAAGGCTGGTTCGATAGGCTATAGACTTACCCTACTGCGTTTTTGACCGACTGCAGGAGAGGCATCAACCCATTGATCTTGATCTCATGCACGGTGCTTAACATCATTCCCAGCTTACCCGCAGGCATACCTTTGCTGTGCATCCATTCCAGGTAACTCACCGGCAGATCACAAAGCAGAGTACCCTTGTATTTGCCAAAAGGCATTGCGGTCTTGACTATATCGACCAGTACCTGGCTATTGGGCTTGATGGGTTCCATGCCGCAAATATAGCCGGTACTGGCAAATAATGGTCACTGATCGTTAAATGGCCACCTGGGTATCCACCGTCATGGCGGTCAGCAAGCCGCGAACCTCTTTGGGGTTACGCACATAGAATTTAGCCACCGATGCCCCCGACCCCACTTTGATCGTTACCGAACTTTCGGGCAAGGCTTTGAAAAGATCCTCATCGGTCACGTCGTCGCCCAGGGCCATGATAAAATCCCAATCGCCCTGATCCACCAGACTCAGCGCAGCCTTGCCTTTGTTGATCTCCATGTTCTTGATCTCGACCACCTTATCGCCCGGCAACAGTTGTAAGCCTTTGTCGGTAGCCAGGAATTTTAAGGTGTTCATCAGTTCATTGGCCCTCAATTCGCCTAAACCACGTTGAGCTTTACGGTAATGCCACACCAACGAATAGGTCTTTTCCTCGATAAATGATCCCGGCGTACGGTCCACGTACTTTTCTAATACCGTGTGAATATCTTTCTTCCAGGAGGTAGATAGTCCGTTGATCTTGTGCCATTCCTGCTGAGGCGGCTTGAACCAGGCCCCATGTTCGGCGATAAGGTAGATGTTCTTGTCGCCGAACCAGTCGCCCAGATTCTCGTGCTTACGACCGCTGATCAATACTAACTGATTATTTGGGTCGGCCGATAGCTTGGCTAACAGATCATACAATTGGCGGTCTGGAACGGCCTGGTCAACATTAGGCTTGAACTCGACCAGGGTACCATCATAATCCAAAAAGATGATACGTTTACCAGTATTATGGTAACGGTTAATGATCGATTGCGCCGTGGTGGAATGCACATGACGGGTCTGCATAGACCGTTGAAGCAATTTCACCTCGTTGAGGCGCTCCATAAAGATCTGCACCCAATGGTTCACGTTGAATTTGGCTACCAGCTGCCTCATTTGTTTCATGCGGCGTTGCTGCTCTTCTAACGGCATGGCCAGTGCCTCAATAATAGCATCTTTCACCTGGATCACATTATTAGGGTTCACCAGCAAGGCATCGATCAGCTCACGCGATGCACCGGCCATTTCGCTCAGGATCAGCACGCCATCATTATTGGTGCGGCTGGCCACGTATTCTTTACTCACCAAATTCATACCGTCACGCATGGGGTTCACCAGACACACATCCGCCGTGCTGTATAGGGCTGACAGCGTTTCCAGTGGTACGGAACGGTAGTAATAGCTTACAGGCGTCCAATCCATGGTGCGGTATTTGGCGTTGATGTTGCCTACCTTTTTATCGATCTGATCGTGCAGGTACATGTATTGCGGAACGGTATCGCGCGAGGGCACCACGACCATGTATAGGGTCACGTTACCGATGTACTCCGGATGTTCCTCCAACAATAGCTCCAGTGCCTGCAAGCGTTGTAAGATGCCTTTGCTGTAATCTAACCGGTCGATCGCCAGGATGATCTTGCCGCCTTTAAAGATCTGCCGTATCTGGGCAGCCTGTTCGATCACCTCGGGTTCATAGGTCATGCTCGCGTATTTCTGCTCATCGATGCCCATAGGGAATGATTCGACGATCACAGAGCGCTCGCCCGAGGTGATCATATTTGATGACACCGGTACCGGCAATATGCGGCTTACCGAACTCAGGAAGTGGCGCACATCATCAAAAGTATGGAAGCCGATGAGGTCGGCACCCAACATGCCTTGTAGTAACTCCGCCCGCCATGGGATCAGCCGGAACATCTCGTGCGATGGGAATGGGATGTGTAAAAAGAAGCCGATAGATACATCAGGCCTTTCGCGACGGATCAATGACGGTAACAATAGCAATTGATAGTCGTGTATCCAAATGGTATCACCCGGTTCACAGTTGGCCATGATCACCTCTTTGAACTTCTCGTTCACACTTTGGTAGTAGTCCCAGTGTGAAGGTTTATAGGTGGTATAGGTTGATGCGTAGTAGTGAAAAACGGGCCACAATACATCGTTGGAAAAGCCTTCATAAAATTCCAACACGTCGTCTTGTGTCAGATATACCGGTACCAAGCTCAGCTCTTGCAGCTTCTGCCCTACCTCAGGCCTCTTGTTTTCAGGTATCACCTGGCCTGGCCAGCCGATCCAAACGTTGTTACCTTGTTTGTACACCGAGCCCAGCCCGGTGGCCAGCCCACCCTCACTTGGAATGAGTGTATACTGATCATGATTTTCCTGAATTTTTACCGGCAAGCGGTTAGCAACAATTATCGTTTTAGGCATATCGTAAGTATAGATCCTTAAAAATGTCTACCCTAATAAGGTCGTTTAGCACTTTCTTGTTTGCCATTATTTTGTAACGAACAGTTAACCGAGGCCAACATCCTATAATAAAAAAGCCCGTATCGGTTGAGATACAGGCTTTTTGAACGACATTATTGACCTTTAGTTAGTATACTAATACTTGATGATCGCGAACTCGGTACGGCGATTCCACTGGTGTTCGGCCTCGGTGCAATTGACGCCATTGCTGCATTTATTAAGCAGGCGTGTTTCGCCATAACCTCGGGCGATCAGCCGGTCCTCGTCGATATCACCGACCGTAATGATGTACTCCATCGCGGCATTTGCCCTTCGCCTTGACAAGGACATGTTGTAATCATCATCGGCACGGCTATCGGTATGTGACGACAATTGGATCACCAGCGTAGGGTTCTCCTTCATGATCTTGATCAGCTTATCGAGCTCGGCAGCCGCATCAGGCCTGATCGATGCATCATCCAGATCATAATAGATATTTTGCAGCCTGATCGCCTTCTTCAACACAATCTTTTCCAGGTAAATATCTTTGCGTATCGGCGCGTTGGGATCCAGGCCAGCCGTCGCAAAGGTGTCTACCACCCCGGCCAGGTAGCCGTTCATTTCGCCTTTCAGGCGGTAACGGTTATCGTTGTATATCGTAAAGTTGAAATGTCCGCGGGCGTCGGTCTTGACCACGGCATTGCCGCCGTTGATCCGGTTAAGGGTCACCGTGCTGTTGCGCAAGACGGCGTTAGTATTTTTATCGAACACAAATCCTTCCAACTTATAGAGCACCGGCGCTTTGTAGGCAAAGCTGTAGATATCATCGCTCCCCTTGCCACCGGTACGGTTAGAGGATAAGTAACCAGATAAGCTATCGGTCAGCGTATACGAAAGATCATCTTGAGCGGAATTGATGGGATAGCCGAGGTTTTGCTTACTGGCAAAAGCATCCCCCTTTTTAACGGCCTTGAAGATATCTAATCCGCCCATACCTTTATCACCGTCTGACGACAGGTATAGGTTGCCTTTTGCATCGATGAACGGCGTACGTTCATTAGAAGCTGTATTGACCGACGATACGTTGACCGGTGTACCCCAGACGCCGGTCTCTTTGGTGCAGTAGTAAATATCGGTACCACCAATACCGCCGGGCATGTTGGAAACGAAGTATAAGGTACGGCCATCAGGCGTAATGAAAGGGTCGCCAACCGAGTATTCGCTTTCCTTATTATAAGCGAACGGTTCCGGCTTGCTCCACTGCCTGTTCACCGCATCAAAACGGCTATGATAAATGCCCAGGTTGATGGTGGTGATCTTGGCGGTATCTTTTTTAGGTTTATCTTTCAGCAGATGTGTCAGCGTAAAATACATATCCATGCCATCCGCTGTAAAGCTGGCTGCACCGATGTGATAATCAGTACCTGCAATGAAAGTGAACGGCTTGATGTCGCCGCCACTAGTGCCGCGTTCGTAAAGGTTAAGGTATTTATTACCCGTCCAGCCGTATATCCGTTTATCTATACTGGAATTGTCATCGAACCAAATGAACGGCCGCTTTACTTTGGTCTCTTCTTTTTGGAGCTTGTCGGTACGGTCAGATGTGAATACCACGCGGTCGGCGTAACGTACGGCTCCCCAGTCAGACTCAGGCGTATTCAGCGCCTGCTCATTGTCGATCGTTACCGGCACCGGGTTCTTCATCCACTTCATGGCCGAATCGCATGAGGCGGTCCAATAATTCAACTCCTTAAGCGATGCTTTGGGCATCAGGGTGTAGTACTTTTTGTATTGCTCTTTTGCTTCGGCATAGCGCAGGTTGTTCTTGAGCACCTCTGCGTAAGTGAAAATGTTCTGCGGTTTGCTTTCAGGCATGGCCACTACGATCGCGTACCACTTTTCGGCCTCTTTATAGTCGCGCATCAGGCGGTACGAGTTGGCCAGGTTCTCGGCCGTGATCAGCGTAGGCTTCTTTTTATAAGCCTGTAAATATAGTTCGGCCGCTTTGCTGTAGTTATAAAGCTCGTACTGCTCGTTAGCCAGTTTCTGTACATACTGCGCTTTGGCGGTTTGCCCCGACATAAGCACGAACGCTGCCACTGCTATGACCCCACGCCCAACAGATGCGCGGCCTGATCGTATCCAATTACCGTTGTTCAACATGGTATCAAAAGAATCTTGGCGTTAACATCCTTGTTTTTTGTGTCCTGATATAAAAGCCGATCGATATCTCGTGCGTACCGCTGCTGTAACCTTTCAGCGGACCGATCGACATATCGTAGGCGTAACCCACACGGAGGTTCTCGAGTGGAAACACCTCTACTGCCGCCACGAACGAGTTCAGATAGCTCAGGTCATTCTGTAAGTAGCTTTTGTTATACAGCTTAACGCCGGTACGGTACGAGCCACCTACCCAAAGCTTTTGACCGAACATAATGAACGCATTAAGGTCCAAACTGGTTGGGCCACCGTTATCATCCTTCAGCAAAAAGCTCGGTCTGATCAGAACATCCTCTGATAGCGGATACAATGCACCTGCGGTCAGGTAATAGTGCGGCTTAGGCTGCGCGATGAAACCCCGGTTACGCACGTTGATGAACTGCGCGATCAGGTTATCGGCCGAAAGGCCAGCGTAGTACTTGTTGTCAGAATAAAAGACGCCCACCCTTCCATCAGGGATGATGGCGCTTTGCATGGTAAGCGGCATGTTCACTTCAGGATCATTAGGATTCAGCAGAGCGCCGTTCAGGCCCAACTGCATGGCGCCAAGGCCGAGCCCGAAAGCTAGTCTGGAAGAGCCTTCTTCGTTCATCCGCAGGCGGTAGGCATAGTTGGCATAAGCCGACAGATAGCTTTGAGCGCCCAACTTATCGCTCGCCAGCTGGAACGCTAAACCCACATTGCCATTATTAGCGATGGCATCTACTGCCAACGACATGCTGGTAGGCGAACCCTCAATGCCTGTCCATTGCGAACGGAAATAGCTGTGAAAATTCAGGTTCTCTTTGTAACCCGCATAAGCCGGGTTAATGTATATGCCGTTGAACATATACTGGCTTTGCTGGGCATCCTGCTGGGCGAACAAGCGCCCTGCAGTAAGTATGAATAATATGGTTAAAAGTCTTTTCATATAATGCGGTGCACGATACTTCAACATTTATCTCTTAAGGGTTCGCATCAGGGTCACATAACCTTTGGCTACCTGCCAATCGTTACTCTTCACTTTGAGGATGTAGTAATAGGTTCCTTCGTTTAGGCCCTCCCCTGTCCAGGTGTTGCGATAATTGGTTTGATGGAACACCTCGTTGCCCCACCGGTTAACAATGATCAGCTCATTCTGAGTGAACTTCTCGATACCGCGGATCTCGAACACATCGTTAACGCCATCACCGTTCGGGGTGAACACGTTAGGAATCTTCAAGTTCGAGATGGCACTGATACTGATATTCACCGTGGCCACATTGGTGTAATAACCATTCAAGTCGCGAACGCGATAAGTGAATACGTCATCGCCGGCATAGCCTGTATTAGGCGTATAGGTCACGGTGCCATCGCCACCTACCGTAACGGTGCCATGTGCGGGCTGGGTAACGATCTGTACAGAGGTAAGGTCGAAAGCGCTATTGCCTTTATCATCATTATTGAGCACCTTGATAATGACCGGTTGATTAACACCAGTGATCTCGGCATCGTTGGCCGCCACAGGCGCTTTAGGGAAGGTTGTCACTGTGCCAGAGGTATTGGTCAAGGTATTTCCGCCTGCGTCCACACCGGTCACGCTGGCCGTATTGGTCACGGTGCCTGCGTCCTTATCGGCCTGGGTAAGCGTATAATTCTGGGTATAAGTAACAGTGGCTCCAGGTTGCAAACCACCTGCCGGCAAATTGATCGGCGAATTGGTGAAACCCAATTTGCTATCGGTTAGTGCCAGGGTGTTGATCACCGAGTTGCCCGTGTTACGGATCAAGAAGGTATAGGTGATGAAGTATGAGCTGAATACACCGGTCTTGGTCAAGCTTACCGAACCAGCCGGCGGAGCTATGGTGGCATTCACAACGGTAGGATCTTCGCCTGCAGAAGTATTCGGGTCATCAGAACGTTTGGTGATAGTAATGCCATTAGCATCGGTGGCATTAGCTACGGCCTGGTTACTATAACGGCCGGCGGTGATATTGGCCGCTACTACAGTGTGCCTTGCAGTGGCCGTTACGCTTGCGCCCGGCAACAAGGTAGCTATAGTTGCTGGCGTTATAGAACCTGCATCGGCACCAGCATCGGTGATCGCCACGTTGGTGAGCGGTGTGCTGCCGGTGTTGCTAACCACCAGTGTATAGTTGATCACATCGCCCACTTTGCTGTAACCATTGTTAGCAACCTTGGTGAGGCCTAATGATGATGCGTATATAGTAACATTGACCGTGATCGGGTCTGACACTACGCCATCAGGCGTGGTAAGCGTATATGTATAAACATCAGTACCAACATAACCTGCCACAGGCGAATAGGTGACCCTTCCATTGGCATCAACCGTGGTGATGCCGTGCAAACCGTTGGTAGGCGTTACCGTGGTGCCGTTGGCGCTTGCGCCGTCGTTGTTTTTCACGGTGGTCACTACCGGCGTATTGAGTGGCGTGGTCACCGCATCATTCACCCCTACAGGTTTGATGTTGATATTGACCGTGATCGGATCTGACACGATACCGTCGGGTGTGGTTAGGGTATACGTATAAACATCTTTGCCAATGTAATTACTGGTTGGGGTATATACTATTCTACCGTTCACATCTACCGCGGTGGTGCCGTGCGATCCGCTGGTACTGGTCACCGTAGTGCCTATGCCGCTGGCGCCGTCGTTACTTTTAACAATAGTGGTCACCGGCGTATTGATCGGCGTCACATCCGCATCATTCACACCCACAGGCTTTATGCTGATACTTACCGTGATCGGGTCCGATATCACACCATCTGGCGTGGTCAGCGTATAGGTATAATTATCTATACCTGCGTAACCTGTCGCCGGTGTATAGGTCACCCTGCCATTTGCATCCACTGTGGTGGTACCATGTGCGCCATTGGTAGCGGTCACGGTGGCATTGGCTGCTGCGGTGCCATCATTGGCTTTGACCACAGTGGTTACCGGTGTATTGATCGGCGCTACATCCTGGTCGGCCTGACCAACAGGCTTGATAGTGATGCTGATCAGCGCACTTACGCTTTCGGTGCCAAAATTATCTTTTACGGTATAAGCCAATGGTGTTGCCTTACCCGCAAAAGTAGCTAAGGGTGTAAAGGTCACCTGTCCGTTAGTAGTATTGACGGTATAGGTTCCCTGGTTAGGGATGGTCACGGTGGTCTTCTTGCCGTTGTCGGCCGGGTCGATCAGTTGCACGGTGGTCACGTTGATCGTTCCATCGGCGTCTGTGTCGTTAGCCGTCACAGTAAGTGTGATCGGCAGACCTATATTGGTAGTTCCAACGTCGGCTATGGTGACAGGAGCCTGATTGATACCGAAGTTGACGCTGCTAACATCCAAACTGGTGCCTGGGGTAGACACGGCTATCCTGAGGTCGGGCGTGCCAGGTTTGATACCCGTATTTCCCGAGTTGTTAGTACCATAAGCTGCACCTGAGGCCTGCCATCCGGCAGGAAGATTGGGATCGATCGCCGCCAATGCACCACCTATACCAACATCGTTAGTGGAGATAGCAACGGTGTAATTACCATTATTGTTATTGGCCAACGCGTAATTTCCGTTAGCATCAACTGCCGCTTTGTTAACGATAATACCGGCGCTGTTCACCAGGTAAGCATACAATTGCTTGCCAGATAAGGTGCGTAGTGGCGTGCCTGTTATGGCATTATCGGCACTGCCGTTACCGTCATCTACCACTGATCCGGATATGGTCACGCCCTGAATATCCTTTAACCGGTAGTCTTCCGCCTCACCATCAGCAGAGAACGACACACTGCGTTCGTCCTGAATGGTCGACACATCATCGATCAGGTTAGTAGTGGTGATGCGCAACCGGGCGTATAAAGGCCCTGTCTTGGTCTTGGAGGCGAACATGGCGTTCGGGTAAGTAAGCACGAACGGCTGGTTGACCGTATTGGCCGGCACGGTTACCTTGATCAGTTCATCAGCGCCGAAAACACCGTCCTGGTTAAAGTCGAGCCAACCATATAAAATAGCCGGAGTGGTCTTATTATTGGTCGCCGTTAAATTAAGGGTGATGTCGCCCACCTGGTTCACTTTCACTGTGGGCAAGCTGGCTGGTGAAAGCGTGCTCTCATCAGCATTGCCTACCAGATCGTCATTGTCGGCATTAACTCCGGTCACCGGTTGACCATCGGCATCCAGATTGTCTGCACCGATGAATACACGGGCTTTCGGGGTAAGCGGTGTAGTATTGTAATTGATCACCGCGTAGATACCATCTCCGGGATAGTAATCGGTCACAGTAAAATCGTCGATGTAATGACCGGTAACGCCGTACGAGGCAGGTGCATCGCCCAGGTCAAAGGGTAACACAAAACCAATGGCCATAGCGGTGATGCCTGACCCTTTCATGGAAACATTGGTCAGGTTGCGCGCGCCGCGTGCGAACATGACCGCCTGTACCCCGAAGTTACCTGGTGGCAGATCTGCAAATAAACGGAACGACCGGCCACCGTTGCTCAACTCCATTTTATAATGATCGTCAGCAGCATTGCCTTGGGTACGTTTGTTGAGCAATTGCCAGGCAATGGCGTTTGGCGTATTACCCGAAATATATTCACCGCCCACGTCGATAGATTCGGCATCAGCAATGATCATCCCTGGGTAGTTCACATCTGTCCATACCCCATTGATCAGTATCGCCACCTTAATGTCGATGTCGAATGTAACGGTGCCGCCATTGGTGGTAGCGATGGCAGAATTTTGCACGCCACGCGAGTCAGGCTTTGGCAGATTATTACCTGAATAGATGAGGTCGAGCCCATCACCATAATAGCTGCCCGGGGTGTAAGTGGTCATACTGGCACCGGCCGAAAGCACCTGATTGGTGATCACACCCGTGATGCGTACCGTTGGAGAGAACCGCCACACATAAGTACCGTTAACGATGTTTGATGGCGTATAACCGGCCGGGGCTGACTCAAGCGTAGAATTGCTGGCGTTGCGATCCCACGTAAGCCAATACACCGAATTAACGAGGTTGGTGCCTGCACTACCCCCGATAGCATATTGAGCCGAAGAACGGAACGTACTGACCAGTATAAGTAGCGCTGCTAAAATGCTTAAGCGATGCACGCGACGGGCCAAAGCACGCACTCGCAATGCCTCAAGCGACCCGAGAGATCTGTTTTTGATAAATGATAGCATGAACGAAAGATCGATCGTTGTGATGAAATAAGTTGATTAACGAACGATCAATGTCCGGCTGAACATGACATTAACTTTGAAGAAAAAACACTACGTAGATATTGAGCCATATAGTATCGTTTTTGATCGATAAACGGTTTAGTACAACTATGCATGCCATTCTACGAAAAATATTTGAACAGGGTTACATCCAAAAGCAAAAATTGACAAGCAAAAATTCGCTGACGCGTCGGATGACGTGAATAGCCGTGTTGGAGGTCGGCTGCTTATACGCAGCTATCGATGCGCACTTATATGACTCAGTTTATAACTATTGATTAAATTAGCTCTGCGACAGGAACGAACTATACGAAGATTCACTGGTGTTAAGCCCGTTCGTATCTATCAAGGCAAACCTCTGCCTTTGCCTCGTGTTCAATAGCCATGAACGCTCCACCCCTCATTTTGACCTTGACCCTTGACCATGTTAGCCAGCAATTCTTTAATGAAAAGCGCCGGTCGCATTTCCCGCCCGAACGCAATTACCTTGATGCGCACCTAACGCTGTTCCATCACTTGCCACCCGGCCAGCCGCAGGTCATCAATGATATACAGATGGCGGCAGATACTTACCGGCAAATGGAATTGAATATAACAGGTTTGAAAATGACAGGCAGTGGCGTAGCTTATATGATCGACTGCCCGCTGCTTCTACAGCTGCATGCCTATTTGCAGAAGCTTTGGTGGGATAAGCTGATCCCGCAAGACAAGCATAAGCTTTGGCCGCACATCACGGTGCAGAACAAGGTACCCTCGGAGACCGCCACCCTGCTGAAGGCCGAACTGGAACAACGATTTGAACCCTTCACGGCCACGGGTGTTGGCTTAAGCCTGTTCGAGTACCTAGGTGGTCCGTGGAAACCCGTAAAACAATGGCAGTTTAATGAGCGATAAAATAGAGCTCAGAATATCTTGATGTAAAGGCATCGTATATTTGCGGGATCATATGTGTGGCAGGGTCAATTTTTCGAGCAGTACAGAGACCGCTCAGCGCTTAGGGGTCAAGGATAGCGATACTTCCCGGGAGGGCGACGTCAATGCCTTTGCGTTCAAAGGCAACTATATCTTTGGACTGGCCGACCGTGCGCCCGACGCGCTTCGGCATTTTCACTGGCCGTTGGTGCCGTCGTGGAGCAACACCTACCCGGAGTTTCAAACGCACAATGCCCGCAGTGAGGACATGACACAAAAGGCCTCATACAAACACCTATTAGGTAAGCGCCATTGTGTGATCGCCATTAACGGCTTTTATGAGTGGGAACGCACCAAGGAAAAGATACCATGGTATTTCAGCATGGCCAACGGAGACCTGATGTTATTGGCAGGCTTATGGGACTACAACACCCGGCTTGATGCTCCATTATTAAGCGCCACGGTGATCACCCGCACTCCCAATCAGATAGTCGGCGAGGTACATGATCGCATGCCTGTGATCCTGACCCGGGAGCAAGCACTTGTGTGGCTGGACACTGCATTAACTTACGATGAACGCGCTGAAGTATTACAACCCATTGAGAACAGTGCATTGCTCAAAGTGCAGGTAGGCAAAAGCCTGAACAAAGTGGACAATAAAAGTGGCGACTGGTTCGATGCGCCGGATGAGCGGCCATTGAGCTTGTTTTAAGACGATCTGTTACAAGTACCGCTTGATACTACTCCTCACCTGACCGAGATAACTTAGCCCGAACAAATTTAAATGCAACAGCAACGGGTACAAGTTCCACAAATCAGTACGCTCCTCCCAGTCTTGCGCCAGTGGAAACGCATCTTGGTAAGCGTCATAGAACGCCCTTTCAAAACCGCCGAATAACGTTGTCATCGATATATCGAATTCCCGGTGACCGTAGCTAACGGCCGGGTCGATCAGGTATGGCTTGCCGTCGGCACTGATCAGGTAGTTACCACCCCAAAGGTCGCCGTGTATCAACGCGGGAGCTTCCTCATCAAACAGTTGAGGTAGGCGTTGACATAATTGCTCGATATCAGCAATATCCTTTTCCTCTAACAAGCTTTTATTACGTGCGATCTTGACCATGGGCATCAGTCGCTCTTGTACGAAAAATTCTGACCACTTATAATGCCGCCGGTTACTTTGGGATATCGAGCCCATGTAATTGTGATGTTTAAAACCAAATGCGGATGCTGTGTTCCGATGCATAGCTGCCAGCTGAATCCCAAGCAGCTTTGACGCCTCCCGTGTGGCGCGACGGCTTTCTATCCACTGCATGATCAGATAGCTGTCATCATGGTGATGGCCGTAGATGATCACTTCCGGTACGGCGATCGTTCGGCTAGAACGGATGGCAGCTAACCCCTGTGCCTCCCGCTCGAACATTTCAGCATATTTGCTCCTGCTATTCAGCTTCATCATCAATTTGCCCGAGCTGGTATCAAGGCAATATGCCTCATTGATATCTCCACCGGTTACCGGATGTATCGACAATAGCTTAACATCATCTTGATAATGATCTGTTAGGCAATTCAATATATGCTTTATCAATTCTTCTTGCATGGCGCTTTAACGATGTAATGGGTTTTCGGCAAAGGCATACCGATTTATCGGCTTAAAAAGTTATTTTTGCGTTTTGAAATGAAGCACATCCGTAACTTTTGTATCATCGCACACATCGACCATGGTAAGAGTACCCTGGCCGATCGTTTGCTCGAATATACCAAAACCATTACCCAGCGCGAAGCGCAGGCCCAATTGCTCGACGATATGGACCTCGAACGCGAACGTGGTATCACCATCAAAAGCCACGCCATCCAAATGGACTATGAGCTGGATGGTCAAAAATATGTGCTCAACCTGATCGATACGCCAGGGCACGTGGATTTCTCGTACGAAGTGTCGCGCTCTATAGCGGCCTGCGAGGGCGCACTACTGATCGTTGATGCATCGCAGGGCATCCAGGCACAAACCATCTCTAACCTTTACCTGGCTTTAGAGAACGACCTGGAGATCATACCGGTACTGAATAAAATGGATCTCCCAGGCGCTATGCCAGAGGAGGTTAAGGACCAGATCGTTGACCTGATCGGTTGTAAACGCGAGGAGATATTGGCCGCATCGGGTAAGACCGGTATGGGTATCGATGATATCCTTCGTGCCATCATTGAGCGCGTCCCTGCCCCTGTTGGCGACCCTGAAGCACCGCTACAAGCGTTGATCTTCGACTCGGTGTTCAACTCTTTCCGCGGCATCATTGCTTATTTTAAGGTAGTTAACGGCGAGATACGCAAGAATACCCGTGTAAAATTCATGGCCACCGGTAAGGAATACATTGCGGATGAAGTGGGTACTTTAAAACTGACCCAGTTACCCAAGGATGTGATCAAGACCGGTGACGTGGGTTACATCATATCGGGTATCAAAGAGGCACGCGAGGTAAAAGTTGGAGACACGATCACCACTATCGAGCGCCCGGCGGCCGAGGGTATACAAGGTTTTGAGGAAGTGAAACCGATGGTATTTGCAGGTATTTATCCGGTAGATACCGAAGATTACGAGGAATTACGGGAATCGATGGCCAAGCTGCAACTCAACGATGCATCGCTGGTATTTGAACCGGAATCGTCGGCGGCCTTGGGTTTTGGTTTCCGTTGCGGCTTCCTGGGCATGCTCCACATGGAGATCATCCAGGAACGTTTGGAGCGCGAGTTCGACATGACGGTGATCACCACCGTTCCCAACGTATCGTATATCGCTTACACTACCAAAGGCGACGAGCTGATCGTGAACAACCCGTCAGACCTTCCTGATCCAAGCAAACTGGAGTATGTGGAAGAGCCTTACATCAAAGCTAACATCATTACTAAAGCCGAATTCGTTGGCCCGGTAATGTCATTATGTATACAAAAGCGCGGCATCATCGTTAACCAGTCGTACCTCACGGCCGACCGTGTTGAGCTGGTATTTGAGATGCCGATGGGTGAGATCGTGTTCGACTTTTATGATAAGCTGAAGACCATCTCCAAAGGTTACGCCTCGTTCGACTACATGCAGATCGGTTACCGCCAGAGCGACCTTGTACGCTTGGATATTAAACTGAACGGCGAACCGGTAGATGCACTTTCTTCGTTGATCCACCGCAGCAACTCCTACGACTTTGGTAAAAAGATCTGTGAGAAGCTGAAAGAGCTGTTGCCTCGTCAGCAATTTGAGATCGCTATACAAGCATCTATCGGTGCCAAGGTGATCGCCCGTGAGAACGTTCGTGCCTTGCGTAAGGACGTGACCGCCAAGTGTTACGGCGGTGACATCTCACGTAAACGTAAGCTGTTAGAGAAACAGAAGAAAGGTAAAAAACGCATGCGCCAGGTAGGTAACGTAGAGATACCACAATCGGCATTCATGGCGGTATTGAAGTTAGACTAAGCAAACATCATACAAAGGACAAAGGCACAACCTTTGTCCTTTTCTTATTTTATACATTTTCTATTCATGCAATTACTCGACGGAAAATACGTATCTGAGAAACTTAAAGTAGAGATAGCCGAACAAGCGGCAGAATATCTGGCCAAGAGTGGCCGCAAACCTCATTTGGTGGCGGTACTGGTAGGTCATGATGGCGGCAGCGAGACCTATGTGGCCAGCAAGATGCGTAATTGCGAAAAGGTGGGCTTCAAGTCGACACTGGTACGTTACGAAGACACCGTGACCGAAGAAGAGCTTCTGGCTAAGGTGGCCGAGCTGAACGCTGATGCGGACATTGACGGCATTATCGTGCAACTGCCTTTACCCAAGCACATCGACCCTGAAAAGGTTACCGAACGCATTGATCACCGCAAGGACGTGGACGGCTTTCACCCGGTGAACCTGGGCCGTATGCAGCGCAACCTGCCATCATTCATTCCGGCTACTCCTTATGGGATCACGCTAATGCTGAAAGAGTATGGTATCGATACCGCCGGCAAACATTGCGTTGTGGTTGGCCGCAGTAACATCGTGGGTTCCCCAATGAGCATTTTGATGGCTCGTAATACGCAGCCGGGTAACTGCACCGTCACCGTTTGCCATAGCCGCACGCCAGATATCAAAAAATTTACGCTGGATGCTGATATCCTGATCGTGGCCATTGGCAAAAAGAACTTCATCACCGCTGATATGGTGAAAGAAGGTGCTGTGGTAGTGGATGTGGGCATGAACCGTGAGACCTCTACCGTCACTAAGTCGGGTTACAAGCTTTTTGGCGACGTCGACTTTGAGAACGTTGCTCCAAAGGCATCATGGATCACACCGGTGCCAGGAGGCGTTGGCTTGATGACCATTATTGGCCTGTTGCAAAACACTTTACGTTCGGCCAACCGTGAGGTATATCCAGACCTTGGCTAAACGCATCATATGATCAAACACAAAAGGCATCTACTCAACATAAGATGCCTTTTGTGTTTGGTCTTGATCAATTGATCGGCTCGAACGTTAGCGCCTCTGATGAACGATCACTGAACTTTAGCTTATACAAGGTGATGAAGCCGGCGGCTGCTACCACGCTCACCGCTCCTATTCCCCACCAAAGTACGGTATAGCCAAAGCGCTCAACCACTATACTGCCCAGCGCCGGAGCGCCGATCTGCGCTACCGACCATGCCATGCTATATAGAGCGGCATACTGCCCGGTATTGCCTTCTGTAACGCGCGATATCCAAAATGAGTTCATGAACGGCATGCTCATGATCTCGCCAATGGTCAGGAAGAACATGATCGCGATAGCCGCCCAGGCCGTTGCCGGGAACACATCACTTAAAATGAACCCTGCCCCGGTGATCAGTGTACCCACGGCAATGAATACCAATGGGTTTCTCCTCCCGTCTAAACTATGCACGATCACCATCTCTATAGCGATGATGAACAGCCCGTTCATTGACATGAGAATGCCGATGAATGTTTCGTTAAAATGCCACTGCGTTTTGAAGAACACGGGCTGTATCGTGAACAGTTGGAAGAAACAACCGGCGAAGAGTATGCAAAACAATAGAAACCAAAGATAGATACCATCACGATAGGCCGAGCCGACACTCACTTTAGCCTTTTGCACCGTGGCCGACATGGCCGTAGTACTACGCGGCATCAGCTTGAATAAAAGTAAGCCCGAAAAGATATTGGTAAACCCATCCACCCAGAACAGTAAATGATAGTTCACCGAAGCTAAAAAGCCTCCCAAGGCCCCGCCGAAAGCCCAACCGAGGTTGATGGCAAGACGGTTCAAGGAATAAGAACGTGTGCGATTCTCGGGTGTACTGTAATGAGCTACCGCCGTGGAGTTGGCCGGCCTGAACGCATCGTTACAAACGCTCAGGATGAACGTGGTCAAGCACACCGACCAAAAGCTATGCATAAAGCCGAGCAGTAAGAACAACAGTCCACCGCTGAACAAAGCCCCCAACTGCACATCGTAAAACCCGTAACGGTCGGTGATCTTACCACCTACATAAGCACCTGCCAATGAACCGAAGCCGAACATGGACATTACCACACCAGCCTGAGCAATATCAAATCCAAGTTTTTGAGTGCAATAAATGGTCATGAACGGCAGCACCATGGTTCCGCTACGATTAACGAGCAGTACTAGCGACAAGAACCAGCTGTCACGTGAGAGTCCTTGATAGGCCTCTTTATATAACTTTAAGGTTGAAGTGATCATTTGTTGTTAGGTTAAAGGTAAGTGTATGAGTATGTAAGGTCAAACGTTGGTTTTAAAGACGATCGGTCAATGCATGGTTGCGGATAGCCCTAAAAACAAAGAACCACTGCCCGATCGTGTCAAGCAGTGGTTCTGTTACAAGGTGTATCTGTTAGATCAGATACGCTTTATATCGGCACCCAGTGCTCGTAAACGTTCGTCAATATGTTGGTAGCCGCGCTCGATCTGCTCAATATTGTAAATGGTCGATTCGCCTTGGGCTGATAGTGCTGCGATCAGCAGAGACACTCCGGCGCGAATGTCAGGTGAGGTCATAGAGATACCTCGCAGTTGCACCTGCTTAT
Source organism: Mucilaginibacter daejeonensis (assembly GCF_020783335.1). Classification (NCBI taxonomy): domain Bacteria; kingdom Pseudomonadati; phylum Bacteroidota; class Sphingobacteriia; order Sphingobacteriales; family Sphingobacteriaceae; genus Mucilaginibacter; species Mucilaginibacter daejeonensis. Next base: position 2,062,024 of record NZ_CP086068.1, on the reverse strand, counting down.
CCAAACCGATCACCACTGCGCGGTGCGGATCACACAAAATGATCTGCGCGCCCATGTCCAGCAGCTTATCCACGAAGAATAAACGGCTCTCGAACATTTTTTGGTGGATCAAGACCGATCCTTTGGCCTGAATGGCCACTACCAGTACAATGCTCAACAGATCGGGCGTAAAGCCTGGCCATGGCGCATCGGCAATGGTCATACTCGACCCATCAATAAAGCTCTCGATCTCATAATGATCTTGCGCCGGAATGAAGATATCGTCGCCGCGCAGTTCCAGTTTGATACCCAATTTTTTGAATACTTCTGGAATGATGCCCAGCTCTTTGTAGTGCACATCCTTGATAGTGATCTCAGAACCGGTCATGGCCGCCAGACCAATGAACGAGCCTATCTCGATCATATCAGGCAGCATGCGGTGCTCCGTACCACCCAGTTCGGTAACTCCCTCGATGGTAAGCAGGTTAGAGCCGATACCGGTGATCTTAGCGCCCATTCTGTTCAGCATCTTACAAAGCTGTTGCAGGTAAGGCTCACAAGCGGCATTGTATATCGTAGTGGTGCCTTTGGCTAACACAGCGGCCATCACAATGTTAGCGGTACCGGTCACAGAGGCCTCATCCAGCAGGATGTAGGTTCCCTTCAGGTCGGTGGCATCTACATTGAAAAAACCATCCTCAGGATTGTAGTTGAATTTAGCTCCCAGTTTCTCGAAACCAAGGAAGTGGGTATCTAAACGACGACGGCCGATCTTATCGCCACCTGGTTTAGGGATAGATGCCTTGCCAAAACGGGCCAGCAATGGGCCAACGATCATGATCGAGCCACGCAAACCGCCGCCTTTGGCCTTGAAAGCCTCAGACTGGAAAAAGTTCAGGTCGATATTTTTGGCCTCGAACGAGTAAGTATCCGGTGCAAGGCGTTCTATGGTAACCCCCATGTCGCCCAGCAGGTCGATCAGTTTATTGACGTCCTTGATATCAGGTATATTGCTGATGGTAACTTTCTCACTGGTCAGCAGCACGGCCGAGATGATCTGCAAGGCCTCATTTTTAGCGCCTTGAGGTACGATCTCGCCTTTCAATCTTTTACCACCCTGTATTACGAATGCATCTTTCATATTGCTCACATAGTGTTTAACAGACACTATAACCGTTAAAAATAATTCAGTGCAAAGATGTTCAAAAAACAGACACCTGCAAATAGGCGAACATCCAACACTTTAAAAACTTAAAAATTAAAAGGCCGGTCACCTTAAGTGCTTTATCGTCGGTCGACTTAAAGCTACGGTGCCCGGCCTTCGGTATGTCGGTAACTTTAGTATTTCTTTCCGTTATTACGGTTCTGATTATTGCGGTTCTGCTGGTTGCGATTGTTGTTTTGCTGACCACCGCCCCGGTTGTTATTTTGCTGACCGCCTCCTCTGTTCTGCTGACCGCCTCCCCTGCTTTGGTTGTTGGCCCGGGTATTCTGTACCGGGTTACGGAACTCTACGCGGTTCAGGTTCACGTTATCTTCCAGTTTAAGGTCACCGTTGGATAGTTCACGAAGATCGGCCAGAATGCTTTCGTCAGCCACCGAATCCTTGTTCCATTGCACATAAGCCATTTTCATGAAGTTGGCAATGGCCTGTACCATGTGCTGGCGGCGTGCCGGCTCCTCGATGCTTTTGGCTTTGGCGATCATCAGTTCGATGGTCTTGCCGTAATGCTTGTAGCGAATGCGCTGATGAGGATAACCCAGCGGCTCAGGCCTGATATGAATGGCCTCAGGCGATGGTACCGGGTATGGCGAATCCACATCGATCTTGTAATCAGAGATGATGTGCAGGTGATCCCACAGTTTATGCTTAAAATCGGCCACATCGCGCAGGTGAGGGTTTAAAAAACCCATTAACTCGATCACCACATTGGCGTAGCGGTTACGCTCCTCTTTGGTGGGCAGGTTAACGATGTATTTGACCATATTTTGCACATTACGGCCATATTCGGTAAGTAAGAGCTTGCTGCGGGTCGAGTTATAATCAAAGTCGCCGGGCGTATTTTTGAGAGCCATGTAGTTTAAAAGTAGGATATGTTGTCGGGCCAGTAACTGTAAGTCAAAAACGCATCAGGTCATGCGGCGCCGAAAAGTGGTATAAAAACAACTAATTATCTGAGTAACGCAAATATAAACTAATTTGTGTTAGCCACTTAAAAATTATTGGCAAACATCCGTAATTTTTCAAACACCTTAATTGCTTATTATTGTTTCGACATAAATGCCCCTACTAGTGAACCGTCCGCACGTCTACATCAAGCATATCGATATTTATCGTTTTAGCATTCCTATGGAGCCATTTGCTATTGCTACCGGCACCATGCATTACGCACAGAACGTGCTTATTAAGGTACATACTGATGCCGGATTTTATGGGGTTGGCGAGTGCTCGGCATTCCCTATGATAGTCGGTGAAACGCAGGAGACCTGCCTGGCCATGGCACGCGACTTCGCCCGCTTGTGGGAAGGAAAGGACGCGCTGGATATTCCGGCAAGGTTAAAGCAATTACATGACCTCACCGCCGGTAATTATACCATCAAGAGCGCGTTCGACATGGCCTTATATGATATAGCGGCCAAGAACGCAGGCTTGCCACTATATCAATTCCTGAACGGCACCCGCCGAGAGGTGGAGACCGACATTACCATAGGCATTGCCGACCCAGATTTGATGGCACGTAAAGCCGTCGACCTTAAATTAAGCGGTGCCAAAACTTTGAAAATCAAGTTAGGCAAGGATGCCCGACTTGACGCCGTACGCATTCAGAAGATACGTGAGGCCGTTGGCCCCGAGATGAAGATACGTATAGATGCTAATCAGGGCTGGAGCTATGAAGATGCGGTATATGCGCTGCAAGCAATAGGCCCATACGACGTAGAGTTTTGCGAGCAGCCGATGCGCACCTGGAACAATGATATGCTGCCAGAGTTAATGCAGCGATCGCCAGTGAAGATCATGGCTGATGAAAGTGTATACACGCATCATGACGCACGGGTGCAAATCAAGACCGGCTCATGCCATTACATCAATATCAAACTGGCTAAATCAGGCGGCATACACGAAGCTTTGAAGATACATGACCTGGCCGCACAGCACGGCATCCCCTGCATGATGGGTGGTATGCTGGAAAGCCGTATAGCCTTAAGCGCGATGTTGCATTTGGTATATGCCTGCCCTAACATCCAATTTTATGATATGGATACCTGCATGATCGGTCACTTAGAGGACCCTTGTATCGGCGGGGTCACTTATGAAGGTTACCACCTCAACATTGACGATACGCCTGGTATTGGAGCTGATGCCAAAGCTGATTTCCTGGAAAGATCTAATAGTCTCGTTACCCTTTAAGCACTTTTACTGTAACCAGCAATTGGCCAAGGTGGCGCATGGTATGTTCGGCCGAATGGGTGTACAAGCCGATCACGGTCGATGGCACTTGCGCACGGCCCACTTCCCTTGCCTGGGTAAGCGTAGTGGTGTCAGTAGCGATCAGCTGTTGTATGGCAGCTTCCACCTGACCATTAAAAGCCCGCACTAAAAGTTCGATCACCTGATCGTCTTCTGGCGGCTGCCCTTCACTTTTCAAGTAAGCCAGTTGGTCCCCCGTGAGCATCTCTCCGCGTGCATAAGTAAAAAGCCGGTCAAGTACGCCCTTCATATGCTGCAGATGAAAGCCTGGCGACGCCAGCCCGGCGGGACGTTCCCATAATAGATTCTCATCAAGGTCTGCCATCAACCGGTCAACTTCTTCACGGGCCTGCAACAAGGCATGAGCAACGGGTTGCAGTAGTGGCGGCACGTCAGGTAAAGGCCCGCGCAGCCAAACTTCAAGTTCATTCGTATTCGACATGGTACGTAAAGTTATGGTAAACTATACAAGTATCGGTCGATCGTAGCTCATAAATACCGCTATTTGCGGTTCCAACACCTAATTGCCGTCATGGTACAGCATTTGTACAGAGTAGTCAAATCAGCAACCTATGATAGCTACTTACTCTACGTTGAAGCGCACCTCGCTTTACGCATTTTACTGTGCCGTACTTGCCTTAGTGTTGGCAAGCTGTAATAAGCACAAACGATCAGACATGGCCAACACCATTTACAAGGTGAATAAGAACAAGGCCTTTAACAAAGTGACTCCTGAAGGCTTCGACCCGGTATTTAAAAAGGTACTGGCCGAACGCAAGAAACGCTTCAATCACCCCGAAGTGATCACCGCCTTTTATGAGCAAAATGGCTATGATCCGGTGTTGGTATTGGACCACATGGAAGGTGAAGACCTTAAGACGCTGGCCTCATACCTGAACAAGTCTGGCGAGCACGGACTTGACCCAAAGATGTTCCAGGCAAAACAACTGAACGACCTGGTGAACAAATTTTACAGCAAAGATGCGATCAAGACCACCGACGAGGCTTACCAAACTATGGCCGAGCTGGAGGCTTCATTGGCCAATGCACTGATCAACTACACCAACGCTTTACAGTATGGTGTGATCAGCCCGCGTAAGATATATGCGCGTTACTATACCGAGACCAAACGTCCAGACAGTGTATCGATGAAAAAGGTGTTCGGCATAGCCGATATGAAGACCTTTTTAGATAGCATACAACCCAAAGACCCGCAATACATCGCTTTGCAAAAAGCACTGGCGAGCAACATTCAGGTGCAAGGCCAAAGTGCCGAAGAGACCGACCGTTTGCTGAAAGTGAACTTGGAACGCTTGCGTTGGAAAAACAAGCCTAATGCCGACAAATATGTGATCGTTAATATCCCTGATTACCGTTTGGATGTGGTACAAGGCGGTAAATCGGTCATGAATATGAAGGTTTGTGTGGGTGAAGGCCGTAATGTTGATAAGCAAGCCGACCTTACCGAATATGACGAAAGTGATAAAGTGGACCGTCCGTTCTCGCGTGAAACGCCTCAACTGAACAGCATGATCTACACCGCTCAGGTAAATCCGGTATGGAACATCCCTAAAAGCATTGCCACCAAAGAGATCATGGTGCAGGCTGCACAAGATCCATACTACTTATCGAACCACAACATGGACGCTTACAAAGGTGGCAAAATGGTTGAGGACCCAGAGACCATTGACTGGGGTAGCGTGAACCCCGACGAATATAGTTTCAAGCAACGCCCAGGCGATGACAACGCCTTAGGTAAGATCAAGTTCCTGTTCAAAAACAAAAGCAGCGTTTACCTGCATGATACCCCAGCCAAGCTCGCCTTTGACCGCCCGATGCGTGCGGTAAGCCATGGTTGCGTGCGCGTGGAGCGCCCGCTTGATCTGGCTCAAGCATTATATGGTGACGGAAGCAAGTTCGAGACCATTAAGAAAGACATGGAAAGCGGCAGCAGCGAACCTCATAACGTGGACCTTAGCAATAAGGTGCCGGTATACCTGACCTATGTTACCTGCTGGGTCGATAGTTCAGGTACCTTGCAATTCCGTAAGGATGTGTATGGTTTGGATGCCGTTTTGCTGGCTCACCTGAACAAATACCTGACCGCATAATTACTAGAACATATAAGTTGGACGGCCTTTCGTGGATATTCATGAAAGGCCGTTCTTTTTAAAAATATATCTGACCTACCCTATCACCTAACAAACTATCTTCAGCGAAGTGGGTTTATCATTCAACCATTTACCACTTCACAACACTATGCAGCTTTTTGGATATGTACTGCGTATGGCGATGCTCCTATCGCTGACCCTAAACCTTGAGTTTAGTTACGCGCAACAAAAGTACAAGGTGGATGATATACCCAACCCACGTGAGCTACACCAAGGATCCGTGAGCGACCCCGACGGTATCCTCACATCATCAGAGACCGTTTCGCTGAACAGCATCATTGATACCATGGAAGCAAAGACCGGTGTACAGACCGCCATTGTAGTGATCCATGACCTGCCCGAGAACGACGATGAGTTCGATGCAGCCGTAGAGCTATTCCGCAAATGGGGCATCGGTAAGAAATACGCAGACAACGGATTGTTATTGATGGTGGTGATCGACCGGCACCGCTACCGCTTCGTGACCGGTTACGGCGTGGAGGGTCTGTTACCTGACCACGACCTGCAACTGATCGGTGAAAATGACCTGGTACCTGCTTTCAAACAAAAAGAGTATGGCCAAGGCATCATAGCTGCTATGGAAACGGTAGCCGCATATTTGCAGCAACCGGCTAATCATAAAGAACTTCAAGCTTTACTCCATAAAAAGGGCGTTAGCAACTTTGACCTCCCCACATTTCTGATCTTAAGTGCCATAACGAGCCTCGTGTTCATACTGATGATAGGCTATATTGTAAAAAAAAGCCCTGCAGTACCGAAAAACAAAACGAAGAATAGCAACTCATATCAGATGTGGAGCGCTGGTATGGGTATCGCGCTATTTTTGATCGTATTGGTCGTGTTGATCGTATCCGGATTTACCAAATTTGCAATGTGGGATGGATCAAGCACTATGAGTGGTGTGATCATCGTCGGCTGCTTGTTCGCAGTAATAACGCTGCTTTTTTATATAGGTTCCCTGGGCGTTGTAAGGAAGGCCCATTTTGATGATCTTAACTTTTACAACGCTAAACAGCGATACATCAAAGCCACCTGGTGGGCAGCCATTTTCTCCCCTCTTATTATAGTTGTTCTCATCATAGAGTCGTTAAAGCGAAAGAAGTATACCGAGCGCTTCACACCGTTATTGGACGAAAACGGCAATACCCTTCAACGCGTGGACCGTGACCAAAACATAGATGGTACCCCTTACCTATCAGAGGGGCAGCGCAAGGAAGAAGAGCTTGGTGTGTATCAATACGACATTTGGCTGGCACCGGATCCATCAGGTGAGACTAAGATCATCCAGCAGAAGGCCGACAACTACGGCAAGTACACGGTGTGTCCACAGTGCAACTTCAAGACCATGAAAAAGCCGGAATTGAAGACCATTGTGAGCCCTACCCGCAGCCGGCAAGGACAAGGCAAAAAGATCGCGGTATGCCAAAATTGCAAGCACGAAGAAGTGATCACGACGGTGGTGATACCGATGCTAACCAGCAACAGCTCATCCTCGTCCAGCAGTAGCAGCAGTGGTTCGTCATCTTCCAGCAGTTATGGCGGCGGTAGTACCGGTGGTGGCGGTGCAGGTGGCAGCTGGTAAAATATTCTAATGCCACTCAAAAACATCCTCATGAGATACACTGCATTGATCACCCTCTTCTCGGTAAGCCTTTGCCTTACGTTGTTGGCGTTCAGGTCTCAACCTCAGACCAAAGCCGACATCGATCTATGCAGGCAGCGCTATGAGGGCGCATGGGTGAACCCGAGAGTAAAAAGGCATTTGACCATCACGATCGACAAAGATGGAACGGCGCTCATCAACGACCAGACCATCACCAAAGAGCCCAGCAGTGTTGATGCTTATTACGCTAAAGTGGTTAAAGGTAAGCTGGTCTCTCCCGCGGATACCGAACATCACGGCGACTACATTGAGATCCGCACCTCGGGTAAGCAACTCTTGTTGGAGACACGCTTTAAAGACATAAAAGGTAAACCCTATGCTATGAGGACACTTTTTATTCGTGAGTAAGTGAAAATGAAAAGGCCCGTTGCGAAACGCGAACGGGCCTTGTATGTGAACTTGTTCACCTTTTAACTAATAAAAGTCTTGGCTCTTTCGAGCACACGATCAAGACCGCTTACATCTTTACCACCTGCGGTAGCAAAGAAAGGTTGACCGCCACCACCACCCTGAACCTCTTTGGCTAATTCGCGCACGATGTTGCCCGCGTTGAGGCCTTTGTCTTTCACTAAATTCTCGGCAATCATCACCGTGATGTTCGGTTTGCCATCTATATCGGCAACCAATACACAGTAAAGATCAGTAACGATATCTTTCAGTTGATAAGCCAGGTTCTTGATCGCTTCGGCATTAGGTAACTGTACCCTTTCAGCTATTAGATTAATACCGTTCAGCTGTTCTGCCTTTGCTGCCAGTTCGGTCTTCAAACCTGCGGCCTTTTCCAGTACAGAGCGTTCTATCTCCTTTTTTAAACGAGTGTTCTCATCAAGCAGGCTTTCTACGCTTTTGGCGATGTCTTTAGGGTTCTTCAACAAATCTTTCAACTGGCTTACCAATTGAGTTTGCTCATTGATGTAATTAGCCACCGCTATGCCGGTAATGGCCTCTATGCGTCGTACACCAGCAGCTACAGCGCTCTCGGCCACAATCTTGAAATAGGAAATTTGACCTGTAGCCTTTACGTGCGTTCCACCGCAAAGCTCTTTCGAAAAATCATCATCAAAAGTGATCACGCGCACGTACTCACCATATTTTTCGCCGAACAGTGCAGTAACTCCACTGGTGATGGCTTCGGCGTAAAGTACGCTTCGCTCCTCTTTTAAGGCGATATTATCTCTGATCTTTTGGTTAACGATGGCCTCGATCTGTGCCATTTCCTCATCGGTCACCTTGCTAAAGTGTGAAAAGTCGAAACGCAGGTAGTCGGCATTCACTAAAGACCCTTTTTGATTGACATGGGCACCCAATACCTGTTTCATGGCCGCATGCAGCAAGTGCGTGGCCGAGTGGTTGCTCTCGATACTTGAACGGCGTTCTTCATCAACGATGGCCGTCAGCGCATCATTCAAGCTTTTAGGCAGCACATCTGTAAAATGCACGATCAAACCGTTCTCCTTTTTAGTATCGGTCACCTTCACGATCTCGCCGTCAGGGAATACCAGGTCACCAGTGTCGCCTACCTGGCCGCCACTTTCAGCATAAAAAGGGGTTTTGTCCAGCACGATTTGGTATTGTTCTTTCCCTTTAGCCTTCACCTTACGGTATTTAACGATGTGCGCGATGGCCTCGGTCTCATCATAACCAGTGAACTCTACGCTATCCTCATCTCTTATCACGGTCCAATCGCCTGTATCAATAGCCGTAGCAGCACGTGAGCGATCTTTTTGTTGTTGAAGTGCTTGGTTAAAACCATCTACATCTACCGTAAAACCACGCTCGCGGGCCATCAGTTCAGTAAGATCCAGTGGGAAACCAAATGTGTCAGAAAGTTCGAACGCGAACGCTCCCCCAATGACCTTATCGTTCGCGCCAGATACCACTTGCTCAAATTGCGTGATACCGTTTTGAAGGGTGCGTAGAAAGGCGACCTCTTCCTCCAGTACGACCTTTTGTACAAAGTCTTTCTGAGAGTATAACTCATCGAAAACGCCTTGGAATTGGTCGGCCAACAATGGCACTAATTGGTTCAGGAACGGTTCTTTAAAACCTAAATACTGATAAGCATAACGTACTGCCCTACGCAAGATGCGGCGTATCACATAACCCGCTTTATTGTTTGATGGCAGCTGACCATCGGCAATGGCAAAGCTGATAGCACGGATGTGATCGGCCATCACACGCATGGCCACAGCTTCGTTCCAGCCTTCAGTGCCGGGAGTGGCAGCAGCATTATAGTTCTTGTCACTCTTTTCTGACAAGAACTGGATCAGCGGCATAAAAACATCAGTATCGTAGTTAGAGGTCTTGCCCTGCAACACGCGCACCAAACGCTCAAAGCCCATGCCGGTATCCACGTGGCGGGCCGGCAGTGGCTGCAATGAGCCGTCCTTTAAACGGTTGAACTGCATGAACACATTGTTCCAGATCTCGATCACATTCGGATCATCTGCATTTACCAACGTGGCGCCGCTTACTTTGGCACGCTCCTCATCGGTGCGGCCGTCATAATGGATCTCTGAACATGGCCCGCAAGGACCTGTCTCCCCCATCTCCCAAAAATTATCTTTCTTATTGCCCGGTAAGATGTGGTCTTCCGCTACGAACTGTTTCCACAGATCATAAGCTTCCTGATCTTTAACTAATCCTTCCTTTTCGTCACCTTCAAAATAGGTCACGTACAGGCGGTCCTTTTGCAGACCATATACGCTGGTCAACAATTCCCAACTCCACTCGATCGCTTCCTTCTTAAAGTAATCGCCAAAGCTCCAGTTGCCCAACATCTCGAACATGGTATGGTGATAAGTATCTACTCCCACCTCTTCAAGATCGTTATGCTTGCCTGATACACGCAAACAACGTTGGGTGTCAGCAACGCGCGGCGCTTTGGCATCGGCTTCACCCAAAAACACATCTTTGAACTGGTTCATGCCCGCGTTGGTGAACATGAGTGTTGGGTCGTTCTTGACCACTATGGGTGCCGATGGCACGATCACATGTCCTTTAGAAGCAAAAAAGTCCAGGAAAGCCTGGCGTATCTGTTGAGCCGTCATCATTTATGGGAAATATAAGTTGGCAAAGATAGAATTATTGTGTGAACGGGAATTTTCGCGATCAAAGATTTGAACAACAATAAGTCGAAGGCAAAGTTTGCTGACCCTGCTTAACCACAAGCCATCACCAATACCCCTTGATCAGAACATGGTCTATCCCTTTCAGAACCATCGGCAGGTCGCTGCCCCATGGTGTTGTCAGGCTAACATTAACGTAATGTTGCCATAGGAATGCCTGTTTTGTATTTTTTCGTACTCATTACCTGCCTGTTAGCCGTACAAAGTATTTTTTGATTTGCAAATACGCAAAGCCGCGCTATCTTTGCGACAGTTTAAAGGAAACGGCATTGCAAAAATGACAACAACTTTAAACTTTGTTAAAATAAAATTTGCAAAGCAGTTAAATAATCTTACCTTTGCAAACCCTTTCGGGATGTAGCGTAGCCCGGTATCGCGCCACATTTGGGATGTGGAGGCCGCAGGTTCGAATCCTGCCATCCCGACGATACCACATATCAAACGATATGGAAAGCCTGTAAATCATTGATTTACAGGCTTTTTTGTTTTCCTGCCAACGCAAATTATATCAAATCATCGCAAGTTATCCGTCACCTAACTGAACACCTCTTTTCGTTTCATACTTTTGAGGTATTCAAAAGTGGTTTAAATCACTGTAATACAATAAATTACAAGGCAACGAACCTGCGTTGTTTTGCGCTGATTTGAGCTGATCTTTTGATGCCATTCGGTATGATTTAATACCCAATAAATGCAAATGGTTTAATTAGATCAATGTTATGAAAGCGATCAACACATTCAGTGTCCACTTCAATTTGCGGACAGAAAAAGGCAAAGAAGGAAAAGCGCCGGTTTATGCGGCAATTAAAGTCAATGGAGAGAAAGCCATGCTGGCACTCAAACAGAGCGTTGCTACAAGGTGCTGGGACGTTCGGAAAGGTATGGGCAAAACGACGACCGCTGAAGGCAGGGAGCTCAACATCTACCTGGAAGAGGTAAGACAGGTATTGGGAGAATGTTACCGGGAGTTACAACTCAAAAGGCGTGTGATCAGTGCCGATGCGGTTAAGAACGCTTTTTTGAAAAGTGGTGATGATGAACACACCCTTGAAGAAATTGCTGAGTATCATAATGAAACTTCTCAAGGTGTACTTGCTCCAGCGACCATGAAAAATTACTACACTACCCAGAAGTACTTGCGGGAATTTGTGAGTAACAAGTTAAAGAGAAGATCATTCTTTTTATCAGAGCTCAATTACAAGTTTATTCAGGATTTTGAGGTATTCCTTCGCAATCACCAGCCGGTCGATCATCAAAAGCCATTAACAACCAACGGGATTATGAAGCATCTTGAACGGTTCAAAAAGATGATCAATTTGGCTTGCCGGATCGAGTGGTTATACCGTGACCCTTTCGAAAAGTATCAATTGAAATTTGATCGCGTGGAGAAAGACTTTTTAACCTCTGACGAGCTGGCTGCACTGGAGCAAAAACATCTGCTACTACCTCGATTGAGTGTCGTAAGGGATATATTCGTATTTGCCTGCTACACCGGGCTCGCCTTCGTCGATGTGATGGAGCTTACGCCAGACAACCTGGTTAAAGGGCAGGACGGCGGATTGTGGATCAAGACTTTTCGCCAGAAGACCACCATCCCCGTCAATGTTCCGGTACTCAACGAACCAGAGCGGTTATTGATGAAATACAAGGGAAACGTACGAGCAGCGGCGAATGGAACGATCTTCCCCAAATTATCCAATCAAAAAATGAATAGCTACCTCAAAGAACTTGCTGAACTATGTGGGATCAACAAAGTCCTCACCTTTCATATGGCCAGGCACACTTTTGCAACTACGGTAACGCTCGTAAACGGAGTGCCAATAGAGACGGTCAGTAAGCTTCTTGGTCATACATCAATGCGTTCGACACAAGTCTATGCGAAAGTTATCGAAAGGAAAGTGAGTGAAGATATGGCAGCGTTGAAAGGTAAGCTTAAAGGTCTGTCGGTCGCTTGATCGTCATTTGACTTAAAATTTTAAAAATATGGATAATCAATCACACCTGTTGTTCCTGACGAAGTCGTTATGAGCAAAATATATTTAATAAGAGGCCAAAAGGTAATGCTTGATGCTGACCTTGCTGAACTATACGGAACCGAAACAAAAAAACTAAAGCAACAAGTCAACCGTAACCTTGAGCGCTTCCCTAGCCATTATATGTTTGAACTAACCAAAGAGGAAAATGAAATTTTAAGGTCACAATTTGTGACCTTAAAGCGAGGTGAGCACTCGAAGTACCTTCCCTATGTATTTACGGAGCATGGAATTTTAATGCTATCGAACATTTTAAAGAGTCAAAGAGCAATTGCGGTTAGCATTCAGATCATCGACATCTTTGTTAAACTTCGCGAAACTTTAGCGGGACAAAGTGACATTTGGCTAGAGATTGAAAGGATCAAGTCAGCGTTGACAAAGCAAGATGGAAAAATTGACTTACTATTTAAGTACTTAGATGAGCTTCTTCAGCAGCATTATTAACCTAAGCCAAGACAAAGAATTGGCTACAAACCTGATGAGTATTAAAGTAATAATAAAGTGATTGAAAACGGCGAGCTGTAAACTTAGTCTTAACAACACGTCGCATTTAATAATTGCGACGTGTTTTGTTTCCTACGTTTAGATTTGAACAGAAACATCAGACAACTAATCAAGAAACTTTCAAATACTGATGACATAAGCTGCCGCCATTGGAAACTTATTTTGAGCCATATTTTGAATTACAACGTGCTGCTTTAGATATTATGCAACACAAGGCACCAAGACATAAATTTCTGGAAGACTATCTTACCATCGTGCCTGATATTTCCTTTTTTGAGCGGCAACAGGTATTAGAACAAATACAACCATTGACAACCATAGCAAAGAATAATGGTTTTGATGTTTTACCTATTATACGAATGATAGAATAAGTTGGTAATATGACATGAATTTGTTAAGTTTTTGTTGACAAAACTTCGGTCATTATGGAGGTAAAAATTGTTTTATTAAGCAAGGGACGAAGTGCTTTTTCGTATACACTACGGTTTGCAGCAATTACCTGCCAATCCCAACGGTCTTTAAATTCTTCCAATAACTCGGGCGACCATAGTAAGTCTTGACGGTCAGATAGTGCTTTCCAAGCCCAATGCTTTTCTGGAAAAGTTCTTACAATTTCTATATTGAAATTGGGGCTTATGTTGCTGCTTAGTTGCGAAAACGAAAGTTTTTCGACAAAATCTTTGAGAAATGGAATGTTCATAGGTAGCCGTGGGTGTGACGAAAGGTGATTCCAACCGCTGCCATGGGTATAATTGATTACATGCGCTTTTTCTCTGATTAGGGTTTCTGTCCAAGGGAAGGTTGAATTTTCGCAAAGTCCGCCAATGCCACCATCGCGAGCTTGGTAGTAAACAAATAGTCTGTCTGCGTATTTTTCTATAAAGCTGGAGCACCAGTCAAACTGTTGCCATTTAGCCACATACCACCAGTGCCATTTAGATTCGAACTGGCTAACAAGGTATGGTGTTTTCCAAGGGCTATCTACTAAGGAAATATAGGTCCAGCCATTACACCAGCTATGTATATCTTGATCAAACCAATTTGAAAAATGACGGATCATCGTCTCCGTCCATTGAATACCGGCGTTACGGAATAATTTAAAACGATCCCATTTTTGAACATATTTTTCTATTAATTGCTGATTCCAGTTGATGCCGGTGTTTTCAGCCAGCGAAGACCAGCTCCAACGGTTGATGTGACGGTCAATGATGTCATTGCTCCAACAAAAGCTATTGTTCTTCGACAGAAAGTGATAATCCCAGCGAGCTTCAAAAGTTTCAAATAGCTCGGTCGTCCAAGGTAAGCTCGGATTAATAGAGAGATTATACCAACTCCAAAAGTTTTCAAAGCTACGTATTAATTCAATGGACCAATTAACATTATGACAGGAGGATATACTATGCCAACGATCGAACCACTTTTGATATTTTTGGATATGTTGCTTTTCAAAGTTAAAAGCAGTACGATGAACCACCCAATTCCAAGCGATACGTTCAGCGTATTTATCAAGCAAATTTTCCGTCCAGCTGATATGATAGTTCTGACAGAGGTCATTCCAACTGATTTCATCTTCTAATTCAAATAATAACCTGGATAAGTTATCAAATCGCCCCTTTTGATAGAGTAGTTGCAATTGTACGGCACTGAAATCAAGCAAGACGATCTTCTCGGGCGTCCAGCGAATTTCGGTATTTTGAAGCAGTAAGTCTTTATTCAGCGTAAGCCGATGCTGCTGTAATTCTTCTAAGGACCAGTTATAATAACGTTCTAATAGGCCCTTCATGGCTTCTTGCCGGTTCTTGATCAGTTGCCGCACGGGTTCCGGTTGTTTGTCGATGACCAGGCGGATGAGGTTAGGGGGCGTGTTTCCGATCTCTTCCAACTGTATTAAGGCAGCTTCCGGGCTAAGTTTAGATAGTTCTTCTACCAGTTGCTGGGCTTGGTCGCCGGTATCGTATTCAAGAGTTAGTAAGTTTGCTATTGGTTGGTGAAAGGCATGAAAATTGGAAAGATGTTCGATGGGCTCCGCCATCCTTAGTACTTGTTCAAATATTCGCTGATAATTGCCAAAAGTTGTTGGATCACGGACGATCAGCAGGTTTTCCAGGTTATGATGTTCCGCGTAATAGGTCCAGTTATAGGAGCCGGTTAATACGGTTTGCTGGTCGATTAGACAGCATTTGTGATGCAGTCTTTGGCCTTGATATGAAATATAAAGTTTGCCGCCACTATTAATAAAGTGCTGGTAATCGATACCGCTTTTACGGAAATTTAATTGATCATTTAAGATAGCGACCTCAACCTGGCGGCCCTTAATTTAACAACGTTAGTAGCTCCTCCATTAATTGTTTGTTGGTAAACCAGGCCACGGCAATGCGGACTTGCTGATGCGCATTTTGAAGTTCAGTCGTAATGGCGGCCTGGATATGCTGGTAATAAGTTTGGAGCTGCATGCCCGAAAATAACCTTTTTATCTAGTAGTTTAGGCACTTTAACGCTATGCCTTTTCAACCACAATCAATTACCCGAGAACATATTTTGCAAGCGATCGCGGCACTCAAAGACAACCCCAAGGGAATTCATGCATCCACTGGTTATGATTTGCATTTCGAGGGTCGAACATATCCCCCAAAAGCGGTATTGCGCAAAGCACATGATTTAGCTGTTGGAGGAGAAATATGGGAACGTAGTGGCGGGCCGCAAACTAATGATTTTTTAGCGCAGTTCGGTTTTGAGGTACGTCCTAAGAATGATCAACCGGATCCATTTCCAGCTTTGATTCGTGATTACAAGGCGTTAGTGCAAGAGCAGGGTTTACATGACGAGCAGTATAAGTGGGAATTATTAAAAAGCTTCAAAGGCCGGCCGGATCTGGATGCACCGGATCTTTTGAAGGAATTAAAACAGATCAATTTTGCCAACTTGATTTATGGGCCTGGCATTGGTGTGATGCATCATTTAGCGCGTGAACGAGCTGAAAGTTACCGGGACTGTTTACGCGGATTATTTAATGACATAGAAGATCTACAGTTGCGTTGTGAGCGGTTTACGTCCAGGATAGGTCCTTTGTACCGTGAAGTTGAAGCGGACACAAAGCGCCAGGCGCATCATGATGAACGGACTATTGCGACCTTGCTAACTTTCCATGACCCGGAACGTTATGCTTTTTATAAAGATTCCTTTTACCAAACGCTCTGTAAGGTACTAGGGCGAAAGTCAGCCGATCCGGGGAAAAAATACGTGGACTACATGTCCATCGTTAACGGCTTTATAGTGGATTATGTTCAAGATGATACCGAATTGCTGAAGTTAGTCGCACAACATCAACCTGTGGATACGTTTGCGGATCACCATCATTTCCTGCTCGCACAAGATATTTTGTACCGTATGTTAGAGATCAATCGGCGAACCTTCGACTCACTGATCGAAGAACTCGCTACCACATTGCGTGATGACTTGGAAAAACCGGGGTTTGCAATAATGACTGGTACCCGTGGTGAACACAAACGCCGTGACTGGGTGTGGGTTTCAGATGAAGCGAAAATCATTAATACAAAAAGTGCACATTACGAGTTGGAAGTTATTCCAGCTAAAAGAGACAAAATTCGGATCTGCTTGCATTTTGAACACAAATCCAACGCTGGACGTTTTGAACGCCAGATCGGTAAACTGCCCGAAGGCATAGAATGGTTTAAATGGTTTGAGGGGGGGCGGAGTATCCGTTTGAAGCAAGAAATCGCTTTTTTTGGTGAACAAACCATTCCGCAGCTTATTGCCGGTCTGCGACAACTGGACATCGCTGTGGGTAATCAGGTCCGAAAAATCATCACCCAAATGAATCAAGAAATTATGCTGGAGAAAAATAAAATGAAACAGCCTTTAAATCAAATTCTTTACGGCCCGCCGGGAACGGGAAAAACTTATCATACCGTTAACAAAGCGCTACAGATCATGGGGTTAGATATCACGGCCATGTCAAGGACGGAGATGAAAGCTAAGTTCGATCAGTTGGTCGTAGAAGAGCGGATCGTTTTTACTTCCTTTCACCAAAGTCTAGGCTATGAGGACTTTGTAGAGGGTTTAAAACCGGTCCTTGATAACGAAGATGCTGTGGTCCGCTACGAAATCAAATCCGGGATATTCAAAAATATCTGTGGCGCAGCCCGTGGATTACAGGATGTAAAAGCCCAATCCAAAGATATCTTTATGAACGCTAAATTTTACAAAATGTCGTTAGGCGGTTTGCAAAATCCGCATATCCATGATTGGTGTTTGAAAAACAACTGTGTGGGCTTAGGCTGGGGAGGCGACCAAAACTTTGAAGGATTTAAGGGGATAAAAAACTGGAAGGAATATCGCGATAAGTTCGTTCAAGAGTTTCCCGACCTGGTCAATGACAGCCGCTATAATATTACCGCGATGTATGCTTTTCAGCAAATGCGGATCGGTGATATTGTAATCATCTCTAAAGGCAATCACATTATTGATGCGATCGGCAAAATCACAGGAGATTACGAATGGGACGACAACAACGACTTTGGGTATTTCCAGTTCAGAAAAGTAGAATGGTTAGCAACTGGTTTAAATCAGCCACCTTCGACCTTTTTCCGAAAACAGATCAGTCAGCAAAGTATTTATGAATTTTTTGATGATGATGTCAAAAAAGAGGTGTTTGTCGATCTCTTCAAATCGGAAACACCAGTAGCAAAACCTTATGTACTGATCATTGACGAAATCAACCGAGGGAATATAGCCAAGATCTTTGGTGAGTTGATCACTTTGATTGAACCAGACAAGCGACTTGGCCATGCGGAAGGCTTAACGGTTACCTTACCTTATACACGGGATGATTTCGGCGTACCGGCTAACTTATACCTTATCGGTACCATGAACACGGCTGATCGTAGCGTGGAAGCGCTGGACACTGCTTTAAGGCGCCGGTTCAGTTTTAAAGAGATGGAGCCCCGTCCTGAATTGCTTTCACCTGCGCATATCGTTTGGCGGTTTTTATGGAAGTATGAGGATTTGGCATGGGAGGACAAAGATTATTTGGTCTACGAGCAAGAATTGTTTGATCTGTTACAACCGGATGAGCAATTCAAAATCGACCGTAAGGAGACCTGGGACAGTTTCAAGGTACAAGAGGTCGCTCAGATTGACTTGTTCCGCGCTTATGCCTATGAAGGCATCAACTTGGAAAAACTATTAAGAACAGTTAATGATCGCCTGGAGGTCCTGAAAGATCGGGACCACTTGATCGGCCATGCTTATTTCTTGCAGGTGTATAGCCTTGATCAATTTATGACCGTCTTCCGGGATAACCTGATTCCGTTATTACAAGAATACTTTTTCGGGGATTATTATAAAATACAACTTGTGATCGGCAGCGGTTTTATTACCTCAGTTACGAATGCAGTGACCTTTGCCATAGCAGATGAAGATCAATTTGATGAAAAAGAGATCTATTCGATCAATAAGTCAGCCTTAAACGATTCAAAGCTATTTATAGACGCCCTCGCTTTAATGAAGTTATGATCCTTCATTTTTTTGAATATGATAAAGTGCCTTATAGCCGGTTTAGTCCGGCACAGGTAATCGCAATACGCCGCTTACACACCTTGACAGATGGGCTTTATTATAGCTTAGGCGATAACAGCCTGACTTTTAAAGAGCATGTCGGTGTGATCCAGATCAATGAGTTGACGATCGAAGTCTTGCCTAAAATCGACCGCGACGACATTGACGGCCGCAAGTGGCATGACATTTTATTGCAAATGCTGAAAGAGTGCCATTTTGTAGACCCGCATTCTGCTGGCAATGCCAATTTGAAATTGCGCGCTAATTCGGTCTTGGAGCTTTACTTTGAAAAATACATTGCCGAACTGGAAACCTTACTGCATCGCGGCCTGACCAAAAAGTACCGGAGTGAAGAGGGACAACAATATGCGCTGAAGGGGCGGCTGTTATTTGAGCGCCACTTGCTCGAGAACAGTTGTCATGCGGAGCGTTTTTTCGTGGCTTATGATGAATACGACCGGCATCATCCTTTGCATCAATTGTTGCGGCAGGGTTTGGAAACGGTTTGCCGGCTGACGGGTGGCGGACGGTTAGCAGACCGAAGCGCGCAATTGTTAGCACAATGGCCGGAAAGTAAAAGGTTGCCGGTGGATGAGCAGTTGTTTAAACGTTTCTCATTGAACCGCAAAACGCAGCCTTACCAGGAAGCCTTGAAGATCGCGCGGATGATCCTGCTGAATTATCATCCTGATTTGCGAGGTGGACGAGAATCAGTACTGGCCTTAATGTTCAATATGAATGACCTGTGGGAAGAGTTTGTCTTTCGGCGGTTAAAGAGTTGCGAGCGTCAATTTGGCTGGAAAATTAGTGAGCAGCGTCGGTTGAAGTACTGGACGAACGGTTCGGGCGGAAAGTTATTGATACCGGATATTTTGGTCGAATTGCCGGATGGGCGAAAAATGGTCATCGATACCAAGTGGAAAAGACCGGCACGTCATAAACCCGATGACCAAGATCTGCGACAATTACTGGCTTACAAGCTTTATTATGAGGGGGGGGCAGCATATCTGTTATATCCTGCCAGCGCCGAGAGCTATAAAATAGAGGGGCATTATCATCCTACTTCTTACCGGTCTGGAAATTTGATTTTTCGAGAAACTTTTGAACTGAGGGGCGGTCTGTTATTTTTGAACCTTCTAAACGGACGCCAGTTACTGACCCGAAAAGAGTTCCGCGAAATGGTCGCTGGATTGCTTACAGGAGCCCCTACATCTCTTTAATCATTTCCTCTATAAATTTTATCTCATTTTCATCGAGTTTATATTTGGTATACAACTGTTTGTCAATTGCTGAAATAGATTGACTCCAGTCTATGTCACTATCAGGTGTAAGGTTTTGAAGTGGTACGAATTGATAGGTCTTTGAGGTAGCATCTTGGCTCGCTTTTGCAATACTATGCATAAATCTCAAAAATTTGGTCGAAAAATATTTACATAAGTTTTGCGCTGAAACTTGATCAAGTTTTAGCTCGGCGCCCATGACAAGATATGATTCTGTACAAATCGTGCCAGGTACGCCAACAAAAGCGTTCAGGTTGTCATCGTTCAATTCTGTTCCGATATTATTTGCCCTTGCCGTAAAAACTTTGTAATTATAAATCCAGGATTTCCTTGTCGTAATTTCGTCCCTTTCCACATAGCCGATCTTTTTCCCCTTTCCATAGCATATCACTGGGTGTTTTAAACCTATATCGGTCTCCCTGAATTTTTCATCATTAGTAAAATAGCCACGAAACCCAAAAGGTCTTAGCGGGGAAACATATTTCGAAAAGGCTTGAAAGTCCTGTTGTTTACTTACTTTTTCAATGATAGAAATCGCTTCATTATGTCTTACAAACGTACCGCCATCGGCTGGTTTGAGTGAGCGGAAAACTGCGCTGGAATTTTCCGATTCTTTATGCGTGACGACCTTAGTAAGGTTGACTTCATTATTATAATTTTTATCCCATAAAAAATAACAAATCCCACCTCGGATATTTGTTTTAGGGAAGACTAACTCGGGATTCAAGAAATCATGCAATAAAGAAATTCTTTTGTCATTTAACATTGCGCTACGGAACTCATCGAGCCCGCGGCCACCTGAGTACCATCTAGAGGGCATGATCATTGAAATATATTGCGGCTCAATTTTTTTTGCAATTTCTACAAATTGATTATAGATCGGTTTTGCACTTGCTTGTGCTCCGCCATCCATTTCCATATATGGTGGGTTTCCAACAATAGCGTTGAACTTCATTTCCGTATCATTATTTGATTTCCAATAAGTTTGTCCATTTCTGATCTTCCTGATGAAATTTTCAGGTTTATTTTTTATCTGAGCTACTAAATCTTCGAAGTACCGCGCGTTTATATTAGCATGCCTAAAGCCGATCAGTGTGCGTTTTGTAATACTTTTTGCCATTGGCGTTTTGCAAATGATAAAAATATTTTTTGCGATGGTGGCATCCCATTCTGTTAATTGCTGCTCAATCGTTAAGGTATCGGGATCCGTACCATCGTACTTTTCGCTTATACGCCTCCGGAAAATGCTGTAGGCTATGTATAATGGATAAAATCCAGATTTAGAGTTAATCTCTAATACTTTTGAGTTTGTCGAAAATACGGTATCGGTAACTACTCCTTGAGCGATGTATTGGGGAGTGGGCAAAGTTCTTGCCCCCGCTTCATCCAAAAAGTTATAGCCTCCAAAACAATCCCCTAAATGCATATTAACCACTCGCCAAGGTGTTAACACCGTTTCTTTGTCCGGATTACGGAATGTGCTGAATATAGAAGTAATCCGTTCTATCCTTTCTTCAATGGTCAAGTGATCCGCGGCCCGTGCTAACGCTCTGATGCGTTTACCGGCGGCGCGGAACACGTCAGGCTCATAATACTTCTTAAACTTCAAAAAAGTACTTTTAGTTACCCCGGTCGGCATAAATTCTTGCCAAGATTGATTGTCGACAAGGTCTGTAAAGTTATCTATTGATATTTCATCCTCATCTGTTACATCCGCTCCGTAGATCAACAGTGGCATGCGAATAGATATGCCACGCAGGATAGAGACTGCGCTATCTCTATTTTTTTTCTTTTCGCTCTTTTCGCCTAAAAGCAGTTTCTCTTCGTCAGTAAGCTTATTTTTGTTTTTCTTTTTAATAACTTCTAACTGTTCATATTCCTCATCAGTAAATCCTTGGGAATTGATATCAATATAGCCGGTTTTAGGGATCGCTTTGGTGCTACCAATAATTTGCTTCAGGCCATCGAAGTCTTCCAGCCCCAAAGCATCCAATTTCATTAGTTCGTCATTGTTGTATAGATAGCCATCTTCAAAACCGTTACGAACGACGCGTTCAACATAAGTCTTTTTTAATTGCTCCAACATTCCATTGACGTCATAACTTTTCATTTGAGAGCCTTGAACAGCTATAATTGGGCAAAAATTCAAGAATTCTCCCATAATTATTCGATCTTCACCCGTTGTTTTTCCAGCCTTAGAAGATACTTTAGCGGTTTCTGCAATCACCTTTAAGGTTCGGTCGGGTGCAAAGTCAAAGACAAAGCAATCTTCTTTTACTTTCCCATTGATGGTGGCAGGAGTTTGCACGCGGAAAATCGTCTGCATATACCCAGCAGCGGATGTATTATAAGATCCAGCCAGCATGAAAACAGCGGTCCAAGCCGGAACAGATACGCCTGTCGTTAGCCGTCCGCAGGATAAGGTAATGGTGTAAGTATCCTGAGGCTTTTCGCCGATAGCTTTGTTGACTTTATTAAGTGCTTCTTCGTTGGTTTCTTCTTCGTCTCCTTCACCTGCCACATTAACAATTTCAAAGTGAGAAAATACGGAGTGTGATTTTAGAACTCGACTTAATGCTTTGGCTTCCTTTACACCAGGCAACATCCATAGAGAATGTCTGAAGTTGTCCCGATATTCGCTTGTTGAATAAGGGTAATTACTATCCTGGTCAGCTTTGCATATCAAATTCAAAAGTGAGATTACGTCTTTTTGATGAAGAAATGACCCGTCCTCATTTACCCTGAAAAATTCACGAAAATTAAAAGCCACTTCCTCATCAATGTAGCCCCGCAAAAGTTTACCTAAATCGTACGTGTAGATGTGCAATTTCGGCAGCGCGGCATAGGGATTAGGATCACCCCAGTGAATTTTATTCCAGGCTGCTTTCGCTTTTTGCTCCATGACATAATCCCAAGTATAGATTTCCTCTTCTTTATAACTGTCCAGGAGGTTAAATGGCGTTCCCGAAAGTTGCAATATCTTAGTGTGAGACTTCTTGAGACCTGACAGCACATTTTTCCCTAGTTCGGTTTGTGTACCCTCATGTGCCTCATCTATGATGATATAGTCCCAAGTTGTACGATAAATTTCGTCGTTTTTGCTGAAGTTACCGCCTACCAGTTCTGATCCCCTAAGGTCCTGCATAGAAACGAAATAAACGTATTTATACGCGTTTTCTCGGGACAGTTTTTCAAGTGTGGCGAAGCGATGCCCTTGATTTTTTGACCCATACGCATAATTAGGAGAGTCAAAAAAGATCTTAGCGAAATCTTCGAACCACCCCTTATCAACTACGGGGCGATGCGTTAAAATGAGTGTTCTTTTAAATCCTTCTTCTTTCAAAACTTGCAAGGCCGATAAAGTTTTTCCAAAACGCATTTTGGCAAACCATAACATCTCGTCGCCCTTTTTGAATTGTTTGATGGTCTTTTGAATAGCGGCTTTTTGTTCAGGCCTGAAAATTACCGGGTTTTGTGCAATCGTAATCTCACCCGTATGCAATGAATCTCTACCGGCCTTAACTGCGGCTATTGCTTTTTTTACAGTGTCCAGATCAGTAATGAACCATTCATTCGCTTTGTGCTCAATATCGAAAAGTTTTCGTTGAATACCGGAGCGGATTAACACTTGATGAACTTCGACATCGGAAAACGCTTTAAATACACCCTTGTCTAAATACACCGCAAATTCAGTGTAGAGCAGTTCGTAGGCAATGCCAGCGGTTTGTGTGTACTGATCGATCCGCTTTTTTGCAGCTTTATTTAAAGCAGAACTATTCGGCTCTAATCCAAATAGCTCGCTGGAATCTGAGGTCGCTTCGCCGATTTTCAAGCAACCGCTATGCGCTTCGTCATTGATACGAAAAACGTAAATTAACTTGGGTTTTAGAGAGGATGTGAATTTCATTTACCTTGTTTTTTAAAAAGGTCGACAAACCTGATTATCCTCCCTGGGCTGTTCGATTCCGGGTCTTTACGCGACCAGTCCTTGATAAGACAATAGGTGCCATTATGTTTAAGAATATGATCAGTTTCGCATCCTTGGCAAACAGGTTTAGCGTTGTATTTACCGAATAAACCTTGAATGATTTGGGGTTTCGTGTTACAGGAATTAGGTATCACTCCTTTTAAGCCGTCCATTTGCCAAATATTCCAAGAAATGATTTCAGCGATATATTGGATGGATTTTAATAATGGTTCGTTCCCGAATTTGTAGCAATAGTTTTCTAAGAAGGTGATTAGCAAAGCTTCGCGGGCGAGTAATAAACTATCCCCTTGCCATTCAAATCCGTAAATGCTTTGATAAGCTGTCTGTGCTGCCTTTAACCATTCGCCGGTCGATTGTGCATTTTCATTAATAACGCGTAGCTTTCTGTCTAGCAGCCCAATGCGATTCTCAATTGGAATGAATTTACCTGTGGTTGTATCATATCTGCTGGTAAGGTAAGGAGCTTCGCCACAAGCCATCTCTAAGCGTGGTTCCCGGACATAGCTTTTCCAAGTCTTGCGCTGAGGAAAGGATATCTTATTAGGATTTACTTCCCATGATCGTTCTCCTTCCGGCGTAAGAATTTCTGTATTGAAAACGTGACACCTTCCAAACCAATTATCGTCCACCAAATTGTTTTGCGCATTACAAATCCAGGAAGGGGTAAATACCTCTGCCATTTCTTTTGACCTGACTTGCTGCTGAACCTTGTTTTTTTGAACACGCGGCATAATGATGTTGCCATTTTCTCCGGTGATCAAAGCGGGTGTGATTTCGCGGTCTAAATGATAAAACTCTCCAAGAGCTTCGTAATTTGTGGTCCCCCAGAGAATATTCTTTTGAGTTGTGTTGTCGCGCAATAAAATGTCAAGAACATACGGATATTGTTCAACTATCTCATTTTCTAATACATCGACCTCAATTAGCACAATAACTTTTAAATTTGATGAGCATAGACTAGCTATAGGCGTAAAGATAAAGAAAATCGTGTGGATATAATAATCGGCGAAAAGGGACGATTGATAGTATTCAGTTATGATTTTATTACATTCGCTATAACCATATCACCATCCATATATGATCCGTATTCATCGTCCACCAGCACCACCTTTTTTTCAATCAGTCCATTATCTACAGATGCGAGATGACCTGGAAAACCGCGCACGAGATGGCTCTCAGGAACGTTTAAAATTTGACACCAACTATTACAAAGAGATCAAGTCCGCTTTGATCGAGGCCTTTAATAATAAGTGCGCTTATTGTGAATCTCAGTTGGGCGTTGCCGCAGAAATGCAAATTGATAACTTTCGCCCAAAGCAGATGAAGTTTTCAGAAAGTTTTGGCAACGGTCCTCATTATTACTGGCTTGCCTACGAATGGGAAAATTTATACGCTGTTTGTCCGAATTGTAATTCCCGAAAGGCTAATAAATTTCCATTAGAAGATGAGGCAACTCGTTGTAGAATTGGAGCTCAGGGAAATGAATTGCAATTAGAACGTTATTTACTTTTAGATCCGGTAGTCGACGATCCGGGCGCTCATTTAAATTTCGAATTAGATGGTCTAGTAAGAGGTGCATCCTCTCGAGGTGACGCGACTATAGAAATTTTAGGATTGAACCGACGCGCTTTGGTAGATGCGAGAAAAAAAGAAGCTGAGCAGTTAATTTTGCTACTGACGGGTCCCAATAATAATCCTCATCATCGCGAAGGATTAGTTGACGAAATTAAACACGGTCGATCCGTTTTACCTTATTTAGCTTTACTACAGCAAGTTATCTATAGATGGGAGCGGGATAAAGCGGGGATGTTTCAACAATTGAATGTGACTGTCCCACCACCTCCCACGGAAGAGGCGAGACAAGTTTTGGATTTTTCGCAATTCTCTATTCGCAGGATCGAGTTGGTTAATTTTAAGGCTATCGGAGAATTAGCCCTTGACATTCCCACACAAGAGACAGATGGTACCCAGGCTTCCTGGCTTTTGATGTTGGGAGATAATGGTGTTGGTAAAAGTACCATCTTACAAGCGGTGGCGCTTACCTTAGCTGGTGAAAGTCAGCTAAAAAAATTAAAGATCGAGCCAATAGATCTTTTGCGTACTGGTGAAGAAAGTGGCTACGTTCACGTATACAGCTATGAATTGGATCAACCATTATCATTAAAATTCACAGCAACCGAGTTCGTTAGCGTCATACCAGAACCGGTTAGTTTCTTGTTAGGTTACGGGGCTACCAGGAACTTGCCGAATCGTAATTCGAAAACTGGTAAGCAATTGCGATCGCCGGTTAATGTAGCTAATTTGTTCGATCAAAATGTACCATTGACTGATCCGGAACAATGGCTTGGTACTTTGAATGGTAAAACTTTGAAACGAGTTTTAACGGCTCTATTTGACGTGTTGGATCTCGGGAAGCATGATGCGGTTAATTTTCAGGGGGAATTAACCGTTACTCGTAGTGGTCATACAGCGAGATTGTCGCAAATGAGTGATGGTTATCGTACAATGCTGGCTTTGGCTTGTGATATTATGCGCACTTTGAGCCGGGAAAATCAAGGGTATCACTTGACTCAAGGCGTCGTATTGATCGATGAATTGGGTAATCATTTGCATCCGCGCTGGCGAATGAAAGTCGTGTCTGCTTTAAGAACAGCCTTCCCATTACTGCAATTCATTGTTTCAACGCATGAACCGCTATGTTTGCGTGGATTGCGTCACGGTGAAGTTGTCGTACTAATGCGAGACCGGGAAAACCAAGTCAAAAAACTGGATAAATCATTATTACCCGATCATAACCTAATGCGGGTAGATCAGCTGTTGACTTCGGATCTCTTTGGCTTGCTGAATACGCTTGATGAAACGACAGAGCGAAAATATGAAGATTATTATCGGTTGTTACAGCAAGATCAGCGAAGTCCGGAAGATCAGGAAAAGATTACTGACTTAACGGGCGAGTTGGCGCAGGAAGAAATACCGGGTGCGACGCCTCAAATGCAGGCTTTGTACCAAGTCGTAAACGAAACGTTTGCAAAGAAGCTCAAGGAAGATGGCTTTAAAATCAAAACGGTATTAAAAGCAGAGACGATCGCGGAAATTAAAGAATTGATTGGCAACAAAAAATTGGATTGGTTATGATTCATATTCCCCGACCAGCGGCGCCGGCGTTTTTAACCGATCCACAGGGAAAATGGGTGGCAAAGACCCAAGCTGCCATCAGTTGGTATGGTTTTGGCCCTTTGCCAGCAAGGGCTTTTGATTTTAAACATTATAATGATGAACGTGTAAAACTGGCGCTTAAACAGGTGTTCATAAAATGCGCCTATTGTGATAATTCTTACCGTGGCAGTTCAGATGGTGATGTGGAGCATTTTCGGCCAAAAGGAAGAGTGCAGGAAAAGACTCCTCAAAATCCAGGCTATTATTGGTTGGCTAATGATTGGGATAATTTATTGCTTTCTTGTCAGCATTGCAATCAAAACCGCCGCCACGTGGTGGTAGGTGAAGCTTTACGAATTGGCCGGGGTAAGCTGGATCAGTTTCCTATGCGGGGAAATAACGGCTGGGTGACATCACCTGCTGAGCAGTTAACATTAGAAGATGGTATTCGTTTGTTATTAAATCCTTGTATTGACTATCCCGAAACGCATTTATCTTATGACTTTGCGAACGGTTTAATCAATAGTCATACAGATGAGGGTAAAAGTTCCATAGAGGTTTATGTTCTACAGCGAGAAGAATTGGTAAAAGACCGAAAGGAAGTGATTCTGCAACTGTCTCAAATAATGAGTGCGGTGTTGGGGCAGTTGGATATTTTTAATGCAAACCCAAGTCCGCGAAATAAAGCCCAACTTGATCTCCTGATCGACCTTTTAACTGATTTTTGTGAACCGAGAAGAATTTTTGCCGGTATGTCCCGTTATTTTGTGCGACAATTTTTGAGGGACAACGGGTTAGCCTAATTTTTTTGTGAGGTGATCCTGCTTGAACTACTATGTGCAAGGTGAACAATTGAAACAAACCTTTAGCGAAATGTTGGAGAAGAACGCCAACCAGTTTTTATAAAATGCAAGGTCAATACAAGATATGGAATAACAAATGTTACCCCGATTTTGGCATTGAACGTCTGATCAGGCTATCTACTCAATTAGCAGCTTTTGCCACACCGAGTGGTGTTTTGCGCTGGGCGACCCGCGGACGTAATCTATTACTAAGAAAGATCAGCATCGAAGCCTTTGCTATCGGCGAAATGATTTTTGCGTGGCTGGACCAGCAGTGGCTTGGTGACTTGGATCATTTTATTCTAACAGGGGACATTTTATACTTTTTAACCGGCCGAATCGTATTGAATGACGTTTGGCGGCAACCGATCAGTTTTCAACGAAGCTTAATCATGACCTTGGTAAACTATGTCGAAGTATGTCTTTGTTTTGCAGCGGTGTATTATTATTGCGACCATACTTATAGCAATGTGTTTACGCTAAATACCACCATTGCCGCTCATTCCGGAAATTTACCACCATATATCTATTTCAGCTAATAACCACACCATAAATAATGAAATGATGATTTGAGCATTGACCACTTTTTGAACAAACGGATCAAGCGGTGATATGTCTCCGTAGCCAATTGTTGCTACAGTAACGAACATTATCACACCATCCTATTGCATCGCTTAAACAACCGGCAGCAGCAAGCAGGAAAACTGTCAAGGGCGCTGCTGCCAATAAAGAGCGATTAATTGCAGCGTTTATATACCCTTGACAGTTTTCATGCGATGCTAATTTTGTGATGGCGGTGCAGTGGTCAATTACTTTGTGTGGGAAAAGGCAATTCTTTGGTGAGAGGAACGAGCCATAGTATTGCCAGTGCGGCAGGAGGCTGTCGGTGCAATGCAACCCGGAGCGGTAGCGTGTGGTGAAATGCAACCGTCTGCCTTTCTGCGAGGGCTAATCTTCCAATTGCTCTACAACTTGACGATACATTTCTTCAGCAGTTATAAACAGCTTGCATATTTTATCCGATAATGCCCTTACAGTCTCCTTATCAACCTCAAAGTCGTCTTTGTATCTTGCTGCCGAATAGGCAGTTTGTAACAACTCGAAAAGCTGCACATCGCTGGCAACACTAAAGTCAAACACATTTTTCAAGTCATCTGTAAATATCAACGTTATCCTTAGCTGCCTTGCCAGATTATGAATAGAAAGGCGGTAACCCAAATTGACCCGAATAATGGCGCTTAAAGTGCTTTCTACGGCCTGATGCATTAGGAATACCGCCAGGTTATAGTTACCATCATCCAAACAGTTTAAAGAAGTATCGAGAAAGTCCTTACCCTGCTTACCCCAACGGTTCCATATATCTTCTACCTGGCTCTTGATAAACTTTTCATCAGGATTACGTAGGTCGGGTAATTCGAACCTAGATGACTGGTAAGCTATTTTATTTTTTTGCAAGGCATTGATGAAAAAGCGGCTTCCATCTTCGAGTGCTCTTAAAAAGGCATCAGACTTATGAACGATCGCGCAAACATTTATTAGATGACTGCATTTTTTCTCGATCTTATCTAAGAGTTGATGTTCCGATGTTTTGTCTTGCTCCTTAGTGATGATTAAAAGATAAAACGTGTCAGGGTCAGGATGTGTACCGAGGTGGATAACCATTAATACAGACTCGATTTCCTTTAGTATGATCTCTACTAATTGGTTTAAGCCAAGCTGTTCAGCGGGTGTAATAGCTTCATTAAACCTGCAATGGAAATGGATTAATGGCAGTCTTAACGGATACCGCTTTACCTGCACAGTTATAGTCTTATCACGCACATCTTCGCTCTTTTTAAATGTCGGTTCGATCTCGCGCTGCTTGATAATCCATGCGGCTTCATACAGCTTTTGCATATTCTCATACAAATAGATCACGTCACTAGTATCTAAAAACTCATCCGAAGAATAGTTGGACAAATCCGTTTCCAGCCACTCATAAAGAAGAACAAGGTACTGACTAACCGAATAAGACTTAAAGAAATTACTAATAGCAAAATATGGATTAATGCGTTCGACGGATGACAGGTGAACAGGATAATGCAACCATTCCTGTTCTTCCTGATGCAATTGTTGATCGAAGTTAATGTGAATGGCATCAGCAAGCTTCAATGCCCGTTTTGTATGGCTGACTAAGTAAACCGCCTCCACCAACTTAGCGTTCAACTGGTGTGTGAAAAGCAATCCGGCAGGACTCTTCTTATGTTTATCCGTGTAATAACCCTCTTCGATCACATACTTTCGCCATTCCAGTAAGCTTTCCAAATGTCCGGGTAGCCAGTCGGCGGAAAAGAAATCACTGATCACTTTCAATGGCTCGTTGACCTCATCCTGGTCAAGATGCTTTGGGTAAAAGTTCTGAACATCATATTGCTTTAAATCCATGACTGATGCTATCGTGTCCGGCCTGCATTGACCGTCAACACAAAAGAATAGCAGTGTACCTACGTGCCGAACCACAGCGATTTGTACTTTACAATAATGCGGTTGTTTCGTACATTTACAATAATTGATACATTTACGCCATGGCAGAGACTTTACACATCGGAAGAAAAATTAGTCGGATTCGAGAGCTTCGCGGAATGAAACAAGAAGCTTTAGCTGCTGAACTAGGTATCAGCCAACAAGCTGTTTCTAAGATTGAACAAAGTGCTGATGTTGAAGACGTAGCGCTTAATAAAATTGCATCTGCTTTAGGCATTACGAGTGAGGCAATTAAAAGCTTTACTGAAGAGTCCATATTTAACTACTTCAATACTTTTAATGATAACAGTGGCGCAGGTGCCTGGAGTTCGAACGGGACTTTTAATTTCAATCCAATTGACAAATTAGTAGAAGTGTTTGAACATAACAAAAAGCTTTATGAGCAATTGTTAGCTAGTGAGCGTGAAAAGGTTGAGATTCTAAAGAATTCAAAATAATAATAAGCCCTTTATAGGGCTCTTGTCTTTTATAGCCCAGACCAGCACGGTTCAAGCATTAGAAACTCATACGCATTTCTAAGTTTCTACATTTATAGAAATGTTCATTTCCATAAATGTAGAAATCTAATTCACCGGCAAAAAATTATACAAACATTTGATGCGTCCTGTGGCATAGCCTATCTTTGTAACGCTGATTGAAAGTCAGCGATTTTAATGATTTTTTTATTGATGATGAAAGCTGCCCTGCTTTCGTTAACCCCTGAAAAGGTTAGCGCTTGGATAGCGGTAGCAACCGGATTTGTAGGATTACTCAAGAAATTGAAGTCCCTATTTAAGTAACCGTTAAAAGTTACGACCGAGATAAATTACAAAAAAGAGATCATTCCGGGTTTGGAACTACCTCTGAAAAAAGTCTGGGAGCCACAGCCTAATTAGCGTGGCTCTCTTTATTTATTGGCATTTCTAGTTACTGATATTTTTGCAACAATCATCAACAAAGGGTAAGTGCAGATATGTTATGCCAATCTTTGCCCTTTTCGCTTCTTACGCTTTCGCTTGAACTGATTCAATGCACTTTGATCCATATCACCAGCAGGGTGATCAGTGCTGAGCAAACCCCGGATAGGATCGCTACCAAGTAAAGCCTGATAACCCACCTGCTGCCCACCTTGTTGTTGGCTTTGTGAATTTGCTCCGCGCTGTATACGATACTTTTGATTTGGAACGCCAGATTTGTTGCTGTGCTGTCCATCAGCTCCATCCGCCTGCTGGTATCTGCTATCTTTTGCTCTGATCTGATCCTGTAGTTTTCCAGCGCCTTGCTGTATAGCTTTTCTATTTCCGGCAGTAATCTTTGTATCTCCGTCAGTTCCGGTTGCTGTTCCTCTTGTGGCGGATTCACTGGCTCTTGCTGATTGCTGGAGCTCTCTTGTCCTAACATTTGCCTGGTGAATTGCTGTGCGATCTCTTTCTTGTTCATAACTGATAGCATTTTTAATAGCCTGCCATTTATAAGCATTACCTAAATGAGCGCCTTTGAACTGCATGCCTGCATAACCGTAGGATATGCCGCTCACAAATCCGGTACTGGCCTGGTTAAATAATACGTTGATGCCCTTTGCTTCCAGCGCTTGAATGAATTGTGCTGCAGTTGGTTTTTTGCTGAGCACGTCTTTAATGATCTCCTGTAACTGCATTTTGGAGGACGGCACATTCGTTCGCTTCATCATTTCCAGTTCATTCTTCGTCATCGCCCTTTCCTGAGTCTGCCTACTGGAGATGACTTCGGTCAAGCCATGCTGCTTTTCCAGCTTCCTCAATACCTGCTCGCTGCGCTGGTAGTCCTTGCTATCGGAAACGACTTTGCCGTCGTAGCCTATACGGTTAACTAAAATATGCAGGTGCGGATGATCGGCATCGAAGTGCCGGAAGATGGCATACTGGTGCTGATCAAATCCCATGTTGTTCAAATATTCATTTGCAATCATGTTCATTTGTTCATCTCCCAGGTTCTCGTTTGGCGGAAAGTTGAGGGAGGTATGATAGAAGTACTTTTGGAGGTTTGGTCTCAGCATTCTGACCAAAGCCACCTCACGTATGATAGAATCCTCTTTGCCCGATGTAAAGGTCATATCCAGGACTTTGGCCTTGCCATGTTCCACCTTTTGCAGGTTGTAGCGCAACGCGCCTCTGAATCCTTTTCCCTTTACCTGATCCGCTGTCATTTCATTAAGCAGTTGAGTATGTCTTTCTGCGTTTTGATCAAAGCGCTCAGTATGGTTATGAAAGCTGGTGATAGTTTATCAGCATTGAGTTGCTTCACCGCCTGATTGAGATTAACGCCGATCTTATGCAGTTCCCGGTAAAGCGCTGCATTTACAGGTGACAGCTTGATGGCAGGAAACCTGCCGATAAAGGCTTTCTGCCTGATCCAGTTGGCTGGTGTCATGGCCGATGCATGGGCGTAATTACAAACCATCTCGTTCTCTTCTTTCGTAAGCCGGATATTGACCTGAATGGTCCTTTTATCCTCTTCCTGTAAAGCTGGCCTTCCCATGATCTTAGATTTTAAACGAAGTGCAAAATCTCGCTTATCTCCGAAGGAGCAAGCCGTTTAAGCGTAGCGAAAACATGGCTTGCTCCTAAACGCTGAACACATATCTATTTACTGAAACTGATCCGCTTGCTCTTCACATCACCCTTTAAAACCTTCATAATATCCTCGTAATTGTAATACAGGATACCGCCGATCTTGGTGAACGGAATGGTGCCGTTATCCCTGAGCGTTTGTAAAGTATTGCTTGAGATCTTGAGCAGGTTCTTGACCTGGTAACTCTTTAAAAACTTCCTCGGTTCTTCACTTGAACCGCCGCTGATCATTGCTTTCATTTGACTAAGCAGTCGTTCTCCAAACTCCTGCAAGTCCTCCTTCGTGATGATTTCTGCTGCCATAATTATTCATTAACTGATATAAAACTAAAACCTAATTTCCTGTCCGATGTCCCACAAGTACAACTTTAAAGTTGTACCCTTGCAACAAAGTTGTACCCTTCCATAAAAATAGCTGACAACCTGCACACACCTTGGGTGCTTATTCACCCTGCGTTGTTTAAGTACAAAGGTGCTAAGCTGATATAAATAAATATCACACCTCATGTACGAGGTAGGATGTTTTATACAAAAATGAGTTAGGAGAATTGGAAATTACTCCGAGTTTATCCGAGTCGGAGATAAGAAGTTTTAGTTTTGATAAATTGGAACGACCGATAAATGATTTGCCATAAATTGTGTTTAAATCAGTGAGGATCAGGGTTGAGGTTTAAACCAGTGTAAATTATTTTCTTCCGTTTTTTCCCAAGGGACAACGAGGGAGGTATGTTTCAAGGGTTCGTTCAATGGAGATAAAATATTTCGATAGCGGGAAAGTGATTCATCAAAGACCCAAAATTGATCAGGCGGAGCGTAAGCCTGAAAGAAATGACAGTAGACCCATTGCAAATTTTTATCTATTAATCCAATATCCTCGACTGTCGCAGTGATTTTATCCAAGCGATGCCGCTCCACATCAGCGCCTTCATAAGTTTCAATGCCTATGTGTACAACTGATCTCGGGCCTTGAGGCAATTGCTCCAATGCTTTAGAAAGTTGTTTTTTGATATCACGAGCTTTTTTGTCGATTGCTTCTGGCGCATCGCAAGACCATCGTGCACCATAAGCTTTCGACAATCCATCAGCAAAAATATTGTTACCTCTGCCTGGTCCAAGCCTAAAAAGATCGGCTACATATCCTGATGTGAAGCCGCGGTTGTTATCCAATTTCCCGCCGATTAATTGGTAAAGTTGTGGTGATGGGGACCGAACAGAAAAATCGCGGAGATGCAGATTAATCGCGCTATAATCGACAAACGACGCGCTGACGTCCCAAATTTCATTGGAAATAATAATACCGGGCGTCACCATTAGCGGAAGTTTTTCCGAGAGCTCTCTTTCCATAAAATCATCTTGAAGCGATAGAATCTCCACATGAAAAACTAGGTCAAGAATTAGATTTAATTTAAGGAGCAGTGGCGATAACAAAGAAAGCATTTTCAGCCACTTTGCCTTTTCCCTCACACTATAGTCAGAAGTTTTCTCTAATCTTTTGCATTCAACATACCATTCTCTTTTCCCTTTTTCTGCTTTGAAGTCTGGTTGTTTAGCTTTTTTATCTTCTATAAACTCAACCTTCCAGCCATTTCGAACCCAAAGTAAGCTCACGAGTAATTCAAAGATTACCGCATCTGCTTCATTTGGCGTGTTATTCATTAGCTTCCTTACTCTTTTATGAACCCCACCAACTTGTTGCATTTGTTCAAGGTTTCGTCCAATTCGTTGAAAGACAGGCAGTACCCTTGCACCTGCTACTGGCTCATAAGATGAGGCGTCATATAAGCTTTTCTCCATTAAATACAAATACCAAACAATCTTATCCTGATGAAAATGGATGGGAATAGAGTCTGCATCAGAATTTTGTAATCCAATAGCTGTAGCTAAAACCTGCTCTATGTGATTTTCTATTAGTGCTTTTCTTTTCTCCCAATCAGATTTGGAAATAAAAGATAAAAACCAACGAATAGCTCTGTCCAGATCTTCATCGTAATTTGAGGGCATTACCGAGTGATGATCTACGCGCAGCGATTGTAATAGGTTCATATAGCTAATGTACTGTAATATATATCTACGCCGAAAACTTATTATTGCGTCAATGAGTAAAAGCTGCCGATTTAGGCATTACCGACCGAAGTCATGTCCCTAAATTATCGAGGCTGATCTTTATATTAAGCAAGTCTTAATTTTTCTCATCCTACTTTTTCTTCTATCGATTGAAAAGACAATTCGAGCCCCTAATCGAATTGCTTCTTAGATCAACACCCTTCTTTGTACTAACAGCTAAGACCTATCGATTTGATTGTTAATTTGTGCTATTTTTCAACAACTATATCAAGGAGGGCCAGCGCTTAGTAAATTGCAATTTATTGCTTCCATTATCCAACTGTCACACAGTGAAAGCTATATTGGAGCCTATTCACCTAATATAAGAGCAACTTGATGAACCTTTCCAGTAATATTTTTTCAATTAACCTCCCCTTTGATAAATTCAATATCCAAAGAATACCTTGGACAGACGGAAAACTTGATGAGCTTCGTAAAACACTCAACCAGAACTATTCTTTTTTTAGAAAAGGGGAGCATATCTATATTTCGCCAGGCGAAGACAATTTACCATTATTAGGCGAATTAACCACCTTCAGCGTTGACGAGGAACCATTGATTGTCAGTTCTCTGATTAGGCATATATTTTTTCGTGCATTTAAAAATCAGTTTCCGCAAATCAAACCAACTTTCAATCCCTTCACATTTCCATCTTCTAAAGAAGAACATAACCTAATTATTAAGGAGTTGCCTGATGGCTTAAAAGCAGCTGTTTCATACAAAAAGTTAAATGAAATTGATTTCAAACGATCTGAAATAGACGGAAAGAAGAAATTTCTTCTGATTATTAGCAGTTCTTATAAATGGGCACTGCGTCAAAATTGCCAAAAATTACAGGAGCAGGGGTTTGATATTACCACGCTTGAAGTCGCGAAACTGGTCAAATATGAGAACAGCCAGGAAGTAGTCGCTCCACGATTTCAAGCCCTCGGACGTGTACTATCAATTAATGATTCGAGGGCCATTATTGAGACCAACGAGGGCAACCAAGACATCAACTTAAAAGAACTATTTCTGAACAAAACACATGACAATATCAAACTTTACCTGGAGTTCATTTTAGGTGCTTCCAGAGCGGAAAGTATCCTTGCCGCCGTTAAGCAAAAAGAGTTTTCCCGGTACGATCCGAATATCTTAAGTAAGGAAATAGGCCAATTATCTAGGATTATCTCCGGGTTAGAATATAAAAACGGCGATGGTTTTACCTTTAACATCAGCCAAAATAGCTCCGTAGCTTTTCCAGCATTAAGGTTAGAGAGTCCAAAATATCTGTTTGATGTTTCTTCAACTAAAACCGACCCTTCACCGATCAAGGGCCTAGCTCAATTTGGACCTTATGATTACGGAAAGTTCTTTGAGGTCAGCCACCCGAAGGTTTTGGTCGTCTGTCACAAAAATTCTAGTGGTGCATTCACCCAATTCCTCGGGCGACTTAAAGACGGGTTCAACGAAGCACCTACCTTTACCCAAGGTATATTGAAATTATACAGGTTGCACGCTATTGATTTCCATTTTGTAGAGGTAGAATCATTTAATAAAATCAGCTTTATGGCCGCTATACAACAAGCAGTTGAATCATCAAATAAGGACTTCGATATCGCTGTTGTTGAAACGAAGGAGGAATTTAAAAGAAATAGTCCAACGGAGGATATCTACTGGCTCTCCAAATCCTATCTCCTTCGTCACGGGATCACGGTACAGTTCATTAAAGAAGCGAACGCAAGGAACCCAAAATTCATATTAGACTCCTGTGCATTACAAATATATGCTAAGCTCGGCGGTACACCTTGGATACTTCCATCAAGTCCCAATATTGCGCATGAACTCATTATTGGAATCGGCAGTACGCTCATTCGTGATAACATTTACGCGGGGGCACAGCAGCACAAAGTAGTTGGTATAACAACCTTTTTCAATGCCGACGGAAAATATATCTTTAGCAATAGATCTAAAGAAGTAGCCTATCAGGATTATTTCAAAGAGTTACTTTCGAGCTTAAAAGGTTCTATAGATACGATCTCTAATGAACAGGCTTGGAATCATGGAGAAATTGTCCGCATTATCTTCCATGTATTTAAACCGA
Source organism: Mucilaginibacter daejeonensis (assembly GCF_020783335.1). Taxonomy (NCBI): domain Bacteria; kingdom Pseudomonadati; phylum Bacteroidota; class Sphingobacteriia; order Sphingobacteriales; family Sphingobacteriaceae; genus Mucilaginibacter; species Mucilaginibacter daejeonensis. The sequence continues at coordinate 2,024,937 of NZ_CP086068.1, read as the reverse complement.
TGAAAGATCTCGAAGTGGATGTTGTCGGCGAATTGATTGCTCAGTATCCTCAATACGACATTAAGTTTGCTTTTGTATCGTTCGGCGAACATCATCCGTATATGATTTTCGACCTTGACCAGCGAGGTATTACATCACGTTACAACAACCATGTGAAGGGAAAACTTACCCCGGTCAGGGGGACTAATCTAATGCTCGAGCCGGGCATTTGCCTTTTACAGCTTAAAGGCCCGGAAGATGTGAAGACAGATCGGCAAGGATTTACCGGCCCTTTACTGATTAGGATACACCGCCGATCAACTTTCACAGATGCTACTTATATTGTTCAACAGGTTTATCGCTTGACCAACATTTCTTACAGGACTTTTAAACCATCGCAATTGCCGGTGACCTTATTTTATGCCTCACTGATAACTGAACAGCTGAACAAACTTAAAGCCGTTGACGGCTGGGATCCATCTTTTATAAAGTCTTTAAGAAACAGAAAATGGTTTATATAGAAGAACAATCGGCATACTTACAGCAGCTAAAGCAATCCGATATGGCGGCCCTGTTGAGGGAAATCCTCCATGCTCAAACGGGCATTCATTCCTTGGAAACGCATGATGCGAATAAGGTAGCGATTAACTTGATTATATGCGTGAAAACGGGCAACAAAAATGATGCGGAACTTATCTTAAAACAGTTTTCGAAGCGAAAGATAACCAGAGAGAATCATTGGATATATGACAACTTCATCATATTTGCTATTGTATGTGCAGTACATAAGTTCGACATGCCGTCAGACTGGATCAAAGAAGTGATCGACCTGACCTATTCTAACGCAAGCCTCACCGACAAGCGGATCAAAGATACTTTCAGAAATATTTTAAATAGTAATTATGGCAGTAAAGGTGATTTCCATCAAATTTCATTGGTGTATCAATATATTGCGAAAGATGAAAAGCCTAATGAGGCCCGGATGAACGAAATGTATGTAGAGCTTTGGGAAGCTCCCTTTCCTTTTGCCGACGATAACTTTCTTAATGTGGTTTCCCTAAAAGCCATTGAAATCGCTTTTGCTAAAAAAGCCATGCTTAGCCCGCACGATCTGCAATTGATGAATCAGTTTGTGCCAGTTTTCAAAAAACGTGCAGAAAGTATTGCCAGGGTCGCATCTAGGATACTAATCTCAGTGATGACGTTAGGCTCATTTTATCTGCTTTGGTTGCTGTACAATAAATCAGATGTGTATCCCTTGTTTTCTAAAATACTTTTCTTCATACTCAGCATTTCTGGCTTCGGGGTTAGCATATTATGGGCCCTAAAAAAAGGATTAAGCACTTATATTTTTAAAATAATTAAAAAAACTTTTGGTTACCCTAAAGAAACCTAATTTAGAAATGGAAACTTCAATTTACGGCACGGACGGAAGAGCCAATATGTATATCGCAGATGATAGCGAAACTATATACACTTGGGAAGGCTATGCAGTTTGTTACTTAGTCGACGAGAAAATATATTGTTGGCGGGGCAAACATCTAGGGTGGTTTCTGAATGGCATCTTATATGATCTCGACGGCTATCGTATTGGCTACACCCAAGACATGTATCCACGGATTCGCTATACTGAACGGACCAAATGGACAAAGAAAACTAAACGCACGAAATACACGCGGCAAACCGCCCGGACACGACCAACTTTAAAAACAAGCGAGTCAACCGCTGATCTTGAAAAATACTTTAGTCAAGACCATTAATTTAAGGGAGGCGCCGTCTCAAAATGGTAGATCATCGTCACTGTCAGGCAGCTCAAATACTGACATGTTATTGCGTAATAGGCTAGAAACAATGAAGTTACGTTCCCCTCCCTAATTTTATTATGAACTCACTTTATATTTTAACTAAGTATCAAGTAAGATATTCCAACAATAATTCACTTAAAGGTTTCGCAATAATAATTGTAAAGAAGGCTTAAAAACAAGCCAACGCTTTTGCTTGATAAGAACTTAATTTGTATCTTTAATCATGAAAACAGGTAGTTACCTAAGTGAACACCTGCTTTGATTTGTTTCAATTAATACGTTGACAGTAAAGGATTTACAAGTATAGGTTATCGTCCTGCCATCCCGACACCAGCGATACCAAACGAGTATCAAAAACCTCTAGAGTAAATATCTAGAGGTTTTTTTTATTTCTATAAACGCGGTCTCTCCCCCACTATATTGTCAGGACCTCCGATTTACAACATATTTCCAGCGATCAGGTGATCTTGTCCAGGTTTCCACGAAAGTTCTCGCCCACCGGAATGATCTCTTTACCTACGCATACGTTATGTTTATCGAATTGATCTATAGCCGACCGATTGACCAGATATGAGCGATGTATGCGCAGAAAGATGGGTGAAGGCAGCAGTTCGGCCAGGTACTTCATGGTCATGTGCACCAAGTGGTTGCCGCTTTTAGTATGAAGCAAAATGTAGTCTTTCACTGACCGCGCATACAGCAGATCTGCATGAAAGATCTTGATCAGCCTGCCTGACACTTTGAAATAGGTGTGGTCATTTGCATTCACCTGCTCCACAGGCCGCGTTTTCAGCAGTTTATGGATACTTTTCTCAAATCGTTCAAAAGTTATGGGTTTGAGCAAGTAGTCGACAGCCTCCAATTCAAAGCCTTTAATAGCATGTTCAGCGAAGGCCGTGGTAAAAATGACTGAAGGTGGTTCTTTCAAAGCACTTACAAAGTCCAGACCGCTTATCCCAGGCATTTTGATATCAATGAACATCAGGTCGATGTGCTGATCGTGCAAAACCTTGAAAGCATCGATCGCATTACCACATTTGGCCACCAATTGAAGCTGTGTTGTACGGGCAATAAATAATTCAAGCACCTCAAGGGCCAAGGGCTCGTCATCAACCACGATACATCTTATCATGGATCGGTCAGTATTAGTGTCACTTCGTGGAAACCGGGCGTCTCATTGATGTTAAGCTGATACCTGTTAGGGTATAATATATCCAATCTTTTACGAACGTTCTGAATTCCGATACCAGGTCCGGCTTTTGCCCTTGTGTCTTGTGGCACAGTATTCTTCACCAGTAAGGTAAGGTCTTCATCAGTTTGACAGATCACGATCTGAACCGACCCGTCCCCGGTCTCCTCTTCCAAACCGTGCTTGAAAGCGTTCTCGATGAAGGGTAGTAACAGCAGCGGTTCTATATCATAATTCGTTCTGATGCCTTGTAGATCATATTGTATCTTGGTATTCATCGTGTGTCGCAACTTTTCGACCTCGATATAATCGGATAAAAAAGCAAGCTCCAGGGTTAAAGGAACTGTTGGATGTTGGGTCTTGTAGAGGATATAGCGCATCATGTCGCCAAGCCGTGCAATCATGGGTGCAGTACGTGCGGATCCCTTAAGGGCCAGCGCGTAGATGTTGTTGATGGTATTGAAAAAGAAATGTGGATGAAGCTGAGCTTTCAAGTAATTAAGTTCCGTGATCAGCTGTTGTTCTTTAAGGGCTTTCATATCCTGATCTTGCGTAAAAGACCTTACTACAAAAGCGAGACCTGTGAATGGAAAAATGGTGGAGATCAACGGATAATTGAACGTGACCACAAACCTCGCATGCATGTATCTCATTGCGCGTTCACGGGTTTCAGGCGTTACAAATTCGCTATGTATCACTAACCAGTTAACGATATATTTTTCAATCAGGCGATCAAGTATGATAAATGCAAAACTGGTCATGATCACGCCAATGAGACTGCGCCTGAAGACATATACTTTTAAAAATCCCCAATAATAAATGCTGTAACAGATCAGGGCTGCCGAGCCGGTCACTAACCGGTAACCATATTCTTTGCTGAATTTGGTTATATCATGTTCTTCATAAGCACTGTATTCCAGGTCGCTGATGAGCGAGATAGCAAAGGATATGAACACGATGAAGCCGAATTCCAGCCAGAAGTATTTCCTGTCTATCTTAAAGTGAACCGTCTTCATAATGCAAAATAGAGATTATCGCTCAAGCGGCATTCGCCCACCGCGTCTTTTTCGACAAAGCCCTATCTTTTTTCGACCAAAGTGTATATTGATCGCCCAGTCGAAAATACCAGGTGGCTGGTCTAATTTCAAATTATCGCAACCTTTTCAAGTGTATGTTTGAGTAAATAATTCAGCCATATCATGAAATTTCTTACCTTATTATCAGCAGCATGCGTATTGTCTGCTTTCGCTTTTATCTCAAATACCCCGGGTTACCGGATAAACGGCACGGTAACAGGCTTACCTGACAGTACCTGGCTTTATTTACGAACAGCAAAGCCGGATAAAGACATCGATTCCTGCCGCGTTATGAAAGGGAAATTTAGCATGACGGGGCGCATTGACCAAAAAGCAGTGCCGGTATATCTGCATACTGCAAGATACACTAACTATGTTCACTTCTGGCTCGAGAATGCGACTATCAGCATCAATGTTAAAGCTGGCGAATTTAAAAAAGGTTCGATCACTGGCTCGGCCACACAAGATGAGGACAAACGACTGGATGAAATGCGTAAACCTTACCGCATTTTGGCAGACAGTTTACAAAAGATCTTAGATAATACGAAAGACAGCACTGAACGTAAGAGCTTAATAAAACGCATGCGAGCCGCTTATCATAACGAACAAGCAGTGGAAAAACAGTGGATCAAAAAAAATCCCAACTCGTTGGTTTCAGTTAATGTTCTGAATGTTTACGCGTCCAGTTGGGGAAAGGATACTACTCGGTCACTTTTCCAGCAGCTAAGTTCGGAAATGAAAACTACTTTGTATGGTAAGCAGATCACCGATTATCTTGCTTTGAACAAAGATATTAAGGTGGGCGACCACTATGCTGATTTTGAGCAAATGAACGTTTCAGGAAAATACGTCAGGTTGTCTCAGATCAAAGGCAAATACATTCTTTTAGATTTTTGGGCATCCTGGTGTGGGCCTTGCAGAGCGGAAAATCCAAAGCTGGCGTTGACCTATTCCCGCTTTAAAGGCAAAGGTTTTGCTGTACTTGGAGTATCATTGGATGACAACAAGAACCAGTGGCTACAAGCTGTAAAAAAAGACGAGCTTGTTTGGGAGAACGTGTGCGACCTGAATGGTGATAAAAATAAAGCTGCCTTGATATACGGGATCTCAGCGATCCCCAATAACTTTCTGATCGATCAAAACGGGATCATTGTTGCCAAAAACTTACGGGGTGAAGAATTGAATAAGAAATTATCGATGTTGTTGCCGTAGACGAGACGATCACTGTTCTGTACGACCGCATTAAAATTTGATTAATTATTGTTTTACAATAATTAATTGTATTATTGCAGTAATATAGAACACTATGAAACCCGTTCGCTTAATTGCAAGTATTTTATCCATGGTCAGCAAGGTGCTGGCAGCTGGATACTTTTTATCGTTCCTGCTATCGCTCATCGCTTTGACCACCGGATGGTCACTCCATATTATCGATAGCGGTAGACGATTCGAGATATGTTACCCTTCCACTGATATGCCTTTTCTATTGGGTGAGTATAACAGCGGATACATGCTCATGTTCCTGCTGCTGCTGGGACTCTATGCTCTTTTCTTTTTATTGGTGGGCAATGTATTCAGTGTATTCACCAAAACAAAACTGTTCACCGCTTATGGTATCAGGCATCTTACAGTATTCTATCTGGGCAATCTTATCTTACCTGGTGTTGCGGCGGTCCTGATCGCAGTCATTTATCACGTTGAATCGCCGCTTGCGATATTGGTGATACTCCACATGCTGCTTGGCGTGTTCAGCTACTTTATGGCTGCCATATTTAGGGAAGGCTATCACTTACAGAACGAACACGACCTTATACTCTGATATGGCCATTATTGTAAATGTAGATGTGATGCTGGCCAGAAGAAAGATGCAAAGTAAAGAGCTTGCGGAGATACTAGACATGACCCCAGCCAATTTTTCTATCCTCAAGACCGGTAAAGCGAAAGGAATACGATTCGATACGCTCGAGGCGATATGCAAGGCCCTTGATTGCCAGCCGGGCGATATCTTGGAGTATGTAGCCGACTGATCTTTCACCTTTGATCATGTTATCTGTAAACCCACTAAATACACGGGAGGGCCACTCCTATGCCTAAAATTTTCCATCATGAATACCTTAACTATAAGCAATATCAGTAAAATGTACACCAGCGGCGTCAAGGCTCTGGATGGTCTGTCGCTAAAGATCAGCAATGGAATGTTCGGCCTTTTGGGACCCAATGGCGCCGGTAAATCATCACTGATGAAGACCCTCGCAGGACTACAACTCCCAGACGAGGGAGTGATCCATTTTAACGATATTGATGTTTTGACAGACCCCTTGTCGTTAAAGAAGCAGCTGGGATTTCTTCCGCAAGACTTTGGCGTTTATCCCAACGTATCGGCCTATGACCTGCTCACGCATATCGCTGTGTTAAAGGGGCTAACCTATTCTGCTTCAAGAAAAGAACAGGTTTTGGCTTTGCTGGCTCAAACCAATCTATATGAACAGCGCAACAACAGTGTTCATACGTTCTCGGGAGGTATGCGCCAGCGGTTCGGGGTAGCTCAAGCCCTATTGGGTGACCCGCAGCTGATCATTGTGGACGAGCCCACGGCAGGCCTTGACCCTGAGGAACGGAATCGTTTTAACAACCTACTCAGCGAGATAGGCGAACAAAAAGTGATCATCCTTTCCACACATTTGGTTGAGGACGTCAGGAACCTATGTACCGAAATGGCGGTCATGAAAAAGGGACGCATCATTGCCAAGGGTGCCCCTACTGAACTGGTGTCGGCCATGTCAGGCAAAGTGTGGCAACGAACCATTGATAAGGCCGACAAAGCCGACTACGAAGCTCGTTTCCAGGTCATTTCCTCGCACTTGAGCATGGGCCGGCTTAACATTCGCATTTATAGCAATATCGATCCACATAATGGCTTTGAGTCAGTGCCCGCCACTTTGGAGGATGTCTACTTTCACTTACTAAGCTCAACTAACTGACCATGACCGATCTATTAAAATTTGAGTTGGGCTCTTATTTCAAAAAGCCAGCCATATATGTGGTCTTGATTTTACTTTTTGCCGGAGGCATATTCATAGATCTTAAGCTCTCGTTCAACGCCGGTAACGACATTTACCGCAATTCACCGTACTGCATCGCCATGATGATCGGCCTGCTTAGCCTGACCGGTATATTTTTGACAACTCTATTTGCCGCGCAGATCTTGTTGAAAGAGAGCGATGCACGTTTCGATATTATTTTATACGCGACACCGCTCGTTAAGCGCGATCATCTGCTGAGCCGGTTCGGCGCAGTATTAGCTTTATCCGCACTCTGTTTCACGGTATTGGTCGCCGGCTATATGACCGGGCAATTGATGGTTCCTGAACGTACAGGTTATCAGGCTTTTCATCTTTGGCTCTATGTTCAGCCTCTGTTGCTCATCGGGTTACCTAACCTTTTCCTGTGCGCAGTGCTGGTAAGCGCTGTGGCATGGTCGACGCGCAATAAGTTCATGATCTTTATCTGTGGGTTGTTCATTTACATCAGTTACCTCATACTGCTCACTTATTCGGGCTCACCATTAATGGCCGGGAGCCTGCCGCGGTCATCTGCATCATTGGAATTGGCAGCCAAGATAGACCCATTTGGACTTTCGGCTTTTTATCACCAAACCAACCTATGGGCGGTGGAGTTGAAGAACACGTCGGTCATCCATATGACCGGCAATTTACTATTGAATAGACTGATATACCTCGCGTTGAGCATTGCCCTATTATTCACAACTTATTATAGATTCCAGTTCAAGCTACAAAACGGTGATAGCACCTCGAAGATCAAGGTAGCAGCTGGTTCACCGGTGAAGGTAACGTCCTATCGCACGCTAACCACCACTGCTGAGGGCATTAAGTACACCGTAGCAGTGATTACGGTCCTGGTGAAGCAGAATATGAAACTCGTCTTAAAAAGCAGGGCATTTACGCTGATCGGTCTGGGGCTCATCTTCTACATGTCTATGGAGTTTTACGGGAGCATTGACCAGGGCATACGTTTGCCCGAGCAATATGCTACCACCGGGCTCATGGTGAACCGCATACTTTTTAACCTGCCCGGGCTGTTACTTTTGGTCACGTTGTTTTACGCACAGGAGCTTTACTGGCGTAGTCACGATCACCGGTTCCACCTTATCGAGAATAGTACACCTGTTGGTAAAATCATCTTATTGCTATCTAAATGGATGACGCTCACGGTGCTGAACGTCATACTGATCACGATGATCATCTTTACAGGTATCGTTTTCCAACTAGTATACGGATATACACATATAGAGCTGCCTGTTTATGCGCTTTTATACTGGTTGATCGGTGTTCCGTTGGCAATGAGTGCAGGCCTTATCCTGATCATCCAGCACCTCATCGGCAGTAAATGGCTGGGACTAACGGTCTGCTGTATAGCGATCGCCTTGTTGGCTACTTCTATGGGCAAGTCGCTGGGAATGGATCACCCTTTGATGCGCTTCATGACAGCATACACAGCAAGGTATAGCGAAATGAACGGCTGGGACGATTATTCTAATAGCTTCATTTGGCGAATGATCTTTGGCTCGAGTGTGGTCTTGATCGCTTGGGTGATGATCGGTCACAGCTTCAGGTCGTGGAGCAAGACCAGGATGCATGCTTGCATCCTGTTGTTGAGCATAGCTATTTGCACCGGCATGTACATCTTTATCCGCGTCCCGGCAACTGGTACTCAACAAGAACTTGATGAGCGTGAAAGCTATGAGCGGGCTTACCGGCCACTGATCAATATGAACCAGCCGGTGATCACTTGTGTCAAGACCAGCATCGACCTTTACCCCACCAAAGATGCTTATCAAGTACAGGGTTATTATAAGTTAACGAATCCCGGCCCCACTCCTATCAATAAATTACTTGTCAATTATAGCGATGCTATCAAAATGACAACGGCAATGTACCGTCAAGGGCGCTACCAAAAGACCTTGGGCGAAAGAACCGGGCTTATTGACCTCGAACGTCCGTTACTACCAGGGGACAGTGCCACTTTATCGTTCAGTTTCTCCTATCAATGGAACGGCTTTACAGGTCATGAGTCTTTTAACGCCATCGTGCACAATGGCTCATTCCTCCGCATCAGCAATTATTTTCCGCGCTTTGGTTATCAAACCGATGAAGAGATATCGTTGCTGGCGGAAAGGAAGAAGAGGCGACTTGGCACACCTACGCCCCTCACTAAACTGGAGGCTCCACGGGGTACCAATAACTTCATTGATCTTGACATGACCGTTTCAGTACCGAGGGGGCAGTCAGTAGTTGGTGTTGGCGAACTGGAGCGGCAGTGGACATCAAAAGACAGGGCTTATTTCCGGTATATATCCGGAACGCCTATTCCCTTCAGATTCGGACTTTCGGCAGCGAATTACCACGTCAGTAAAATGAATCACAAAGGCGTCGAGGTTGCGGTATACTATGACAGTAAGCACCCTGAGAACGTAGCTCACCTGATCAGGAACGCAGTGCGCACTATCGATTATTGTCGGTCAAATTTTGGCCCCTACCCGTACAAGACCATCCGTTTTGCAGAGATATCGTCATTTACCGAAGGCTTTGCAGGGACCGCCTACCCGGCCACCATCTTCATGACCGAGCAGTCACTCTTCCATGCCAATTTAGGGAACGGCGAGGGTCATGATGTGATCAACGAACTGGCCGCGCATGAGTTGTCGCACCAATGGTGGGGCAACCAACAGTTAGCGCCTGATGAACGCGAAGGTTCCAAACTCCTGACAGAGACACTGGCTATGTATACTGAGCTCATGCTGGCTAAGCGCTATCTGAGTCCGGCTGCCGTACAGGGTAAGATCACCGTCCACAAAAGCATATATGATAACGAACGGGGCTTTTCAAAAGAGCCGCCGCTATATAGAGCAAGGACCGAAGACATCTATCTTTATTACGATAAGGGCTTATTGGTGATGAACGAAGTGGTGAACTTGATCGGTGAGAAAAAGGTCAACCGGGCTCTCAGGAATTTACTGGAGAAGCATGCTTATCCTCACACGCCGCCGGTCAGTACCGACCTGATCAACGAACTATGTGCGGTAAGCGATCAGGCGCAATGTACTCAAATAAAAATGCTATTTACTCATTGAGGACATGCGTCTTCAATGAATAAATAGCTATAAGATGAGCTATCTTGGTAAGGATCTATCTCCCTTTATAAGATATGATCAGACTATAAGGTAGTTTTAAAGTTGCTCACGTACAGTTTAGCTCCTTGTTTATACTCCCATGGTCCGCTTAGATAAAAGTATTTGGCAGCTTTAGGGGCAAATAGCTCTGTATCGGCGAGCTTGGTATCATCCAGGTAAACGGCCATTTCCGTTCCGTTCACCACCAGCTTTACATGCAAAGGTTTGTTTAGTGTTGATATGAGATCGAACGTTGTGCCAACCTCCTTTTTCAGATCGTAATTACCAATGTTCACGGCATCGCCATCGTTGTAGTGTAATTGCACAAAGGCGCCCGCATTGCTCAAATGTTCACGTGCGGCATTATCCTTCACAAAGCCAAAGCAAACCGGACCGATCTCATTCCCTTGTTCGGCCGCACCCAGCACATCGAACTCAAGGGTGAACTTGGCCGGAAATGGTGTGAGCCTGTTGATCTTGTAGGTGGCCTGGTTCTTGACCAATAGCCATTTACCCTCCTGCCCGGTCGGGTGTTCAACAATGGCTGCACCGTTGGTTTTGATGCTGCGGGGCGATGCGCCTGTTTGATAGCTTGAAAAGTCTTCGTTGAAAGGCTTGTCTTGCGCTAAGACAAATTCAGATGTAAAATTGCTGATAAATATCAGCAAGGCGATAAACTTGAATGGTATCTTCATGGTGTTTTGTTCTTTTAATTATGATCCGGTTCTATTGTAAGGTGCCGAGAACTTGCCATCGGTCACGGCAATGAACTCATCGCCGTCAAGCAACCTAAGCTTGCCTGAAAAGGTGCCTTTAACACCCCATTCGGTCAAACTGGTGATGGTCATGGTGAAGTTGCTGCCGTCAACATCCCCCCCGTTGTAAATGGTGGTGTTCACGATCTTTCCATCCTTCATGTTCTGGATATAGTATTTGCCCGAAAGCAATAGACCGGCGGCACTGTTAGATACATATGTCGCTTCTTTGGCGCCTTTATCGATCTGCATATCGATGCCAAATCCGGTCACCATATCCTCTTTTTCCCAACCACCTATCACCACAAAGTGCACGGTATCAGTAGCCGGATGGTCGTTGGCATTAACATGATAATTGAATTCGTGTAGCGTTCCGTTCAGCTTACAACTCATATAAACATCCTGATCGCTGCCAGACCCACCGCCGCCTTTTTTGCACGCGGTAAAGCCCATTATGATCACGGCCACCCATAACATGATGGCGCAGGGCCGTTTGAACATCCAGTTCTTCATAGTATTCAGATAAATAATACCCACCCAAGCGGAATGAAAGGCCGCCCGGGTAGGTGTTGTAGATAGGGTTTAGTAGGTATTATTTGATCTTGATGGATATCTCACCATCATCCATTCCTTCGATGTTCTTCTCGGCAAAAACGTCCGGAGCTGATCTTTGCAGCACTTTGAGAAGGTCAGATGTAGAGCCGGCATGCTGCAATACGATCGATGAGCCCGAAGCACTGTACTTCATCTTGGTACTCTCGATACCTTTGGCCGACTGCAGCTTATCATTAAGAGCCTTGAGGGTAGAAAAATCTACCCCGGCGAGTTTAACGGTCGTTTTTTCTAACGAGGTGCCATCCTTCTTTTTACCGAAAAGGCCCAGCAGTTTGTCGCCTGTGCTTTTGGTACGGTCAGCGGTGCGACTTGCCCGGTCGGCTTTGTCGGCCGTGCGGTCGATCTTGTCTAAAATAGCTTGGGCTTTGGTCAGCTTAGGCCCGAATAATAGCAGGCCCGCGCAAATGATCACGATCTTTTTCATAGTTATTTGAATTAATAAATAGATAGACCGCAAAACTACCGGATGCCCCACTCCTATGAAATCCCTTAAACGGTGGTATTTTATCTACCTGATCTTAGGTATTTTGCAGCTATTGCTGGCATTATTTGACTTTTTGTACCGACAAGACAGATATTTGACGCATACCTTCAATGCTGCCATGACAAGATCACTGTTCATCGTATTTACCCTCCTCATACTGACCGCGCGGGCGCAGCAGCAGGTACCGCTCAATGAGAAAAAACATGTGGACAGCCTAGAGACCATATTGCGGTCAGGAGATACTGACAGCGCCAAAGCCATCGCCAGCTACATGTTGGTGGAGTATTGGAAATTCAAGGACACTACCAAAAGCAAGGCATATCTATTAAAAGGCAGGCAGCTTTCATCCGGCTCCGCCTACCTCAAGGCTCTGTCACAGTTCTATGAAGGGCAGTATTATTTTAATTGGAATACGGTGAGGGCCTCTGCTGCATTTGCTAAAGCACAGCAAGCACTTGCGGCTTTTCATACACCAAAAGCTTATGGCAAGTTGGCCGCCGCGTGGTATAACTATGCCATCATGAATCGTGGCAAAGGGTACGAGTTCATCACCACCATTACTACGCAAAAGGCACTGCCCTATGCCGAGAAAGCGGGCGACAGATCGATGGTTGCATTTTACTATGGGCAGCTCGCCACCATCATGATGAACAATTATCAGTTCGTGAAGGCTAATGATTATAATCAAAAAGCCATTGCCCTGCTGGAAAAAGAAGATTCTGGATCAACTAATTTGCTATTTGCCTATCTCAATGGCGTGAGCATCAATTGCTATGCAGAAAAATCCGCAATGGCGAAGGTCCTGCTAAAGAAAGCGCAGGACCTGCTGGCGCCTTTCCCGGGTTCACTTAATTACACGCTTTATTATTATAACGAAGCTCTTTATTTCACCACTATCGGTTCATATGATCAAACCATCGCCAGTGCCAACAAAGGTGTTATACTGGCCAAAAGGTATAACCAAAAGCAACTGCTTCAGCAGCTTTTATTCCGTAATTACGAAGCGTACGTACACCGCAAAGCGTATAATAAAGCCAAATCCATATTGCTGGGCATCGTGAAGGAAGGCACTATGCTCACCAGCGCCAATGATGAGGCAATGGTTTACAGGGAACTGGCCAAGACCAGCAAGCTAATGGGCGATCATCGCGATGCTTATAAATGGCAAAGCAAGTATCAACGCATCACCGACAGTATGCACAATAAGCAACTGGACGTGAAGATAAACGAACTGGAGACCAGGTACCGATCGGCAGAGAACCAAAAAAAGATCAGCGACCTGCAATTCAAGAACAAGCAGGCCGAACTGAAAGCAAAGAACGAAAAGCTTTTCAACTGGCTGTTAGGTAGTGGCTGCCTCACCTTGTTGGCTATCCTTACAGCCGTATTACTCAACGCCCGGAACAGCCGGAAACTGGCCGCTCAAAAAGAGATCAATTACCGGCAACAACTGCTCGAGCTGGAACAGAAACAACAGCTCCGCGTTGCCAAGGCCATGTTAGACGGCGAAGAGAACGAACGGGAACGGGTAGCGCGCGATCTGCACGACGGCCTGGGTGGGCTGCTGGCCGGTGTCAAGATAGGCCTGTCAGGCCTTACCAACACCAAAGATGAGGTGGCGCAGGATAAGGACCTGTACAGGATCATTGGTCAATTAGATACATCAGTGACCGAACTGCGCCGCATTGCCCGCAACCTTCTGCCAGAAACGCTACTTAAATTTGGTCTTGAGGTCGCCCTCAAAGACCTCAGTGAATTTTACATGCGCGACGGGTTGCATATCGATCTTCAGACCTTTTCCATTGAAAAGGATATCGCCCTTAACGTGCAGCTCAATATCTATCGCATCGTTCAGGAACTGCTATCTAACGCGATCAAGCATGCCCGGGCAGCCAACATACTGATCCAATGCAGTCAAAACGACTCGGTATTCTTCATCACCGTGGAAGACGATGGCGTGGGTTTCGACACCAATGTATCGCAGAGCCGCAAAGGTATGGGCCTGGAAAACCTCAGGAACCGGGTGAGCTATCTGGGTGGGAAGTTCGAGCTCCGGTCAGTGATCAATGAGGGGACCACCATCAACATCGAATTAAAAACTAACGCTGATGCCTAAACTGACCACCGCCGTAGTTGATGATCACCCGATAGTGATCGAGGGTTTGAAGACCTTACTTGCCAACGAAGATAACCTCGATATCATCGGTGGATTTTGCACCGGGACCGACCTTTTGGCTTACATCACTGACCACTCGCTCGACCTTGTATTGCTGGACGTAACGCTCCCTGATATCAGCGGGACCGAATTGTGCCTTAAGATCAAGGAGGCATCGATCTCCACCCGCATCCTGATCCTGAGCAACCATACCGAACGAAGCATTATCATGCAGGCCATACAAAATGGCGCCAGTGGTTATTTACTCAAGAATAGTTCGATAGATGAGTTACGACACTGCATAGCCGAGGCTGTGAAAGGAAATATCTGTTACAGCAAAGAGGTGATGGAGATCATTAGCCGGCCTAACAAAAATGAGTTACAAGGTGTCCCCCGCCTCACTCGCCGTGAAAAAGAGATACTGGCACTCATCGCCGCAGGGAAAACCAGCCAGATCATTGCACAAGAACTTTTCTTAAGTCCGCTCACTGTGGATACTCATCGCAAGAATCTTATCCAAAAATTTGGGGTAAAAAACGTGGCAGAACTCATTATGGCCGCTGCACAGCAACAGATGCTATGAGCCTGATCTGTTGCGGTCATTCACAGACTTAAAGTGAACGAGCCAGTAGACGTATCGGTCTACTGGCTCGTTTATTACTCTTTTGAGCTTGTTACTTATAAAGCTACTATCTGGTAGATCTTATTCTTCTCGATATTGAAAGTGGTCAAATAACCACCTTTTGAAGCTACCGGCTTGGCAGACACACCTTTGATGATCACCGGTGTTTGAGTGCGTAAAACGCACCTTCCACCATTAAGCGAGGTGATGTGGGCGTTGGTGAGTTTACCGTGTTGCCAGTCAATGTCTACCGCAAAATTTCCACGTCCCTTCAGACCAGTTACATGACCAGTGCTCCAGGCTTGCGGTAAAGCAGGCAACAAGTGCACCTCGTTCAGGTGGCTTTGCAGCAACATTTCGGTCATGCCTGAGGTTGCGCCAAAGTTGCCATCGATCTGGAACGGTGGATGCGCATCGAACAGGTTGGGATACAGACCACCACCTTTAGACACGGTCACATCGCGCATCAGGTCACGTAATAGTTTGTAAGCATGGTCGCCATCAAGCAGGCGTGCCCAAAAATTGATCTTCCAGGCAAGGCTCCAGCCGGTGCCGGCATCACCGCGCAGTTCCAGCGTTTTGCGGCTGGCATCAGCAAATTTGGGGTCCAGCAGCGGCGATATCTCCCTGCCCGGATGCAGACCGAATAGATGACTAACATGACGATGATGCGGGTCCTCGTCCTCCCAATCCTTGTACCACTCTTGCAGGTTGCCTTTTTTACCGATGTGGAGCGGATAGAGCTTGGCCATTTTTTGCTTGAGCAGTTTAACGAAAGCCGGGTCGGTGTTCAGCGCCTCAGCGGCCTCTATGCAGTTGCGGAAATGATCGCGAACGATGGACATATCCATAGTGGTAGCGATAGAAGTATTGGCCGGTTTGCCTTTATCGTCCAGGTAATCGTTCTCTGGTGAGAATGACGGAGCGGTCACCAGGTAACCATCTTTATCCTCCACCAAAAAGTTCACCAAGAACTCGGCCGCACCCTTCATGATCGGGTATGCATTCTGTAAGAATTGGCGGTCTCGCGTAAAACGATAATGCTCGAATAAATGGCGGCACAACCATGGCCCTCCCATGTACCAGTTGGCCCATTTAGGGTCGCCTTTGCCAAAATCGCCCACAGGGTTGCTTATAGCCCATATATCGGTGTTGTGGTGTGCCACCCATCCCTGCATATCATAAAATTGTTTAGCCGTTCTACGTCCAGTGATGGAGAGGTTCTTAACCAGTTCGAACAGCGGTGATTCCAGCTCACCTAAATTGGTGATGGCAGCCGGCCAGTAATTCATTTGGGTGTTGATGTTGATCGTGTAATTTGAGCTCCAGGGTGCACGCATCTTATCATTCCAGATGCCTTGCAGGTTAGCAGGCACGCCACCCGGACGCGAAGAACCGATCAGCAAGTAGCGCCCATATTGGTAAAGCAGCACCTCCAATTCAGGATCGCTTGCCCCGCGGCTGAACGCTAACAGGCGCTCGTCGGTAGGCATTGAAGCGGTCTTGTCGTCAGTACGCCCCAGATCGATCTTTACGCGGTCAAAGTAGCGCTTGTGGTCAGCGATGTGGGCCTGATAAAGCGTTGCCCAGGTGCTTTTCGATGCTATATTCAGGTCGTCGCGGCAAAGCCTAAGCTCATCCTTGCCCTGGGTCACCGGGCATTTATCAAAACCGTTGTAACTGGTGGCCGCGCAAATGTACAAGGTCACCTCATCGGCTCTTTCAACGTGTAATATGTTACGGTCGGTAGTGACGGTGCCACCTTTGGCCACTGCACGTACTTGCAAAGCGGCTCTCATACCTTTACAGTCAGCACTGTCGCTGTATTTGATCGGTTCTTTGTTGTAATCGATGTAATTGGGATCCACCTGGGCAGGTGCCTTGGCTTTCAAGAGCAACCCGTTGCTTTGATCAGCCGATACCTGGAAACGTACCTGGCTGCTCAGATCAAGGTCGAAGGTTATCTTGCCCTGCTGGCTGGCGGTCAAATGCATCACTATGGCCTTTCCCGGGAACGAAGCGAACATTTCACGCTGATATTGCACCCCACCTGAACTGAAACGTACCGACGCCAGACTACCGCTGATAGACAGGTCGCGTGTATAATTGTTGTAATTAGTTGAACCGGTGTTCTGTTTCAGGTGCAGATCAGCCAGCGGCAGATAGGATTGGGAGTATTCCCCTTGGATCTTTCTGACCAATTTATTGGCTTCTGCGTAATCCTGCTGATCAAGTAAGGCTTTCCTCACATCTTTTAATGCCGACGGTACCGACGGGTCCACTTTGGTGGTCACCGGTCCGCCACTCCAAAAGGAAGCCTCATTCAATTGCAGGAGCTCCTGGTTAGGCTCACCAAATATCATGGCCCCTATGCGTCCGTTGCCAATAGGTAAGGCCTCGGTCCACTTTCTGGCAGGTTTGTTATAGGTCAATTTAAGGTCCCGTTGCGCAAAGGCACTGACCGTGGTCAGCGTGAGCAAGAGGAAAAGTTTTCCGGTCGTTAATATATGATTTGATTTCATAGAGTTATACTATGGTCGTTTTGCGTTGGTCAATTGCTGGGCTCTGAAAAGGTCATCGGCACCTTGTAGCAGCTTGTTCAATAACTTAGTTTCAAGTTTTGGATGAGCTTTGATGTAGGCGTTCACCATGTCGGCCACTTGCTTGCTTTGATAGCTGCGCAGGGTAGCGTTGAGGAACGATTGTGGAAAGAAGATATCGCCCGTGGCTTGTATCTCTTCCAGCAAATTCAGGCTCTCGGGAATATATCTTATCGATGTGGCCTGCCTTAACGGATGATGCAAATAGTACAATGCCGCCGATACCCAGGCTTCCTTTTCACGGCCCTTGCGTTGCTTAAGGGAGTTAAAGAAAGCATCGCGCTCCTGAACATTGTTCGATAAAGCCGGCATGAGGAACTCCAGACGCTTTTTGCGGTCAGGGTCTTTCATACGCGATAGTTGCCGTTGCAGTACCGAGGTGGCCGTGTCACTTTTAACGGCCAGGGTAAGCGCCATGTTGATATAGTCGTCTTCGGTAAGTTTGATGCCGGCTGGTGCCTGTTGTGATCGCCATATCTCGTTGATCCGCTCCCCTGCCGACTTACAGCGATATACATTCAGGTACGCATTGAACAGTAACTTTTTGTGATTAGCACCACTTTGCTTTTCAAACGCGTTCCAAAGGACCTTTTCGAATTCTTCTGCACGCTGGTCCCGAAGGCCCGGCGTTAGGAACTCCCAATAGATGCCGGTCATATAGCCGGTCAGTAAGCGCAGGTTGGTCTCTTCCTGTTCGGCCGCACACCCTATCTGGAAAAGATCGAGCAATTGGATCGGTGTGTATGCCTTGCCATTGAGCATGTTCTCGTAGGCATTGATGTAGAAGGATGCTCTGTGCAGAGGGTCTTTGATGGCGTAAAGTTCATCTGGTGTCCAGCTCTCATCGATCGGAAAAACGCCGTAACCATTGCCGTTGGAATTATATAATATATGTGAAGGCTTGGGCAAACCATTCACCGCATCAAGACGGGTGGTCTTACCATTCATATTCACCATTAAACGCTGCTCGTGATCCGGATATATCAGCATCACTTCGAACGATTGTGGCCATACCTTATCATTCCCTTTTTCAGGCCTTTGGGTCAGCATAAATTCGCTGATCCGGTCGCCGTCGTATCTAACCTGGGCATTTATAATTGGCCTGCCGGTCTGGTTCACCCAAACCTTATTCCATTCAGCAAGATCTTCCTTGGTGTGCTTACTTAAGATGCTGATCAGATCAGGCCAGGTGGCATTTTGGTAAGCGTACTTCTTCAGATATTCACGTACCCCTGCCTGGAAGTTGTCCTTTCCCATCAACATCTCCAGCTGACGCATCATGATGGGCGCTTTGTGATAAATGATATCGCCATACATGGACCCAGCATCCTGAAGGTTACCTAACTCCTGGCGAATGGGATTGGCTCCTGCTGTACGGTCCACATTATACGCCGCCGGGTAATGGTCCTGCAAAAATTTCAGGTCGAATGTTTGGTTACCCATCAGCTTTTGGGTCACCTTGTCGGCCATCAGGTTCGCGAATACCTCTTTCATCCAAACATCATTGAACCAGCGCATGGTCACCAGATCACCGAACCACATATGAGCGGTCTCGTGAGAGATAAGATTGATGCGGGCCAAACGCATGTTCTTGGTAGCGGCATCATCCAGGAACAGGCTCGAGGCCTTGTATTGAACTTCCCCAGGATGCTCCATCCCGCCGAATTGAAAATCAGGAACAGCTACGAAACCAAGCTTCTGGAACGGATACCGGACGCCGGTCCATCCCTCCAAAAAGTTGATAGCACTTTGGTGCTGGCCAAATATAGAATCAACGCTCAGTTGTATCTTTTTAGGGTCCGTTTCGCGGTAAAGCAGGTCGGCTGGGCGCTTGCCCAACATCTTCCTAACGGTGGTGTATTTACCTGCTGTAAAAGAGAACAGGTACGTTGGCAACAGATCCGATTCGGCAAAGGCATAGGTGGTTCGGTCATTGGTCGTTGCTGAATCAATGGTCTTCCCGTTGCTGAGCGCTTTCCATCCTTTGGGCACGGTGAGATCAAGCTTGAACCGGGCTTTGAGGTCGGGCTGGTCAAAGCACGGGAATACCGAACGGGCGTGATCAGGTACGAACAAGGCATATAAAAGCTCATCGTTGCGGTTAAGGGAGCGATCGCCGGCAATAAAGCTGACCTCTACTATGTTGCTGCCTTTACGGTAGTCATGTGGGTCGATCAGTAAATGCTCATGCTGTAAGTTGACCGGCACCTTTTTACCATTCACTTTGACCCAGTGCACCTTACCCGCATCCTGCTTTAGATCGATCTGCAATGGGTACAGGTTAGATGTTGCCTGAAAACTCAGCGTCTCCTGAGCCCCTATCGCCTCACTCCTTGCAGCCGGTACTTCAAATCGAAGCTCATACTTGATATCGCTGATGTTAGCCTTCCTATACTTGGATAGCTGAAGCGATACGCCAGGCTCCACCGAAATGGCCTTAGGCTGTGCAAGGCTAATATTAAAGGCAGCGATCAAAAAAATGGACAGAAAAGTATGTTCGATCATATTGATGGTGGCTGTTGGTACAGGAAGATCGGCAGCCCAAGCTGTTCTTACGAGACCAACTTTGGCACCGACCTTTTTTTGTTTTTGAAAGTAAGCTTCGTTAGCTCAATTCGCAAGTTCAGGTGTAAAAACCTGTTCGCGTTTTAATGACGAACCTCCAAAGAGCGCCTACTATTCAACCACCATCACAAAACCTCCGCGTGGCAAGCAATTCACGTTGACCTTTTGTCCTTTATCAAAAGTTTTGTCCTCGGTTTTAAAAGTGGTATCGGTGTCACCATCTTGTATAATGCTAACCTTGGCTTTGCCCGGCTTGATCAGGCTCAGGTCAACTTCCATAGCTCTTGCATTCTCCTGGCCGTTCAATCCGCCTATGTACCACGTATTGCCCTTTCTGCGTGCGATCACTACATGGTCACCAGGATAGCCGCTCAGTAGCTTGGTATCATCCCAGGCTGCAGGGACCGTTTTGAGAAAGTTGCGTGGCTCTTCGGGAAGTGCCAAGTATGCCTCCGGACGATCCGCAAAGTTCTGCAAGGCCGATTCAAATACTACCGATAAGGCCAACTCATGACCGTATGAGGTGATGTGCGGATGCTGACTGTTCGAGAAGGTGACCGGCGTATAGTCCATGGAACCGATCACGTTGCGTGTGAAAGGTAGCGTGGTGTTGTGAACGGCAGCTTTTTTAGTAAGTACATCATTGTTGTTGTACCATTCGGCACCATATACCGCCTCGACGGTCATCAGATTCGGGTAGGTACGGGCCCAACCGCGTGGTATGGTAGCACCATGAAAGTCGACCATGAGGTGATGGTCAGCAGCATCTTTCAAGATACCAAGGTAAAGATCGATCATATCCTGCTGGTCGCCATCAAAAAAATCCACCTTGACACCGTAAACACCGATCTTATTCAACCATTCAAATTCCTTTACACGCTTTTCTCTGGTGCGCATCCGGTCGACAGGCGTGGCGTCAGACCAATCTGTGGTGCCTGAATTATACCACATCAGCGGTTTAATACCTTTCGAATGAGCGTATTTCACGGCATCTTCCAGGTTACCTCCATTGGTCATGGCATCCCACTCCCAATCGATCAGTACGTAAGGCCAATTCATCGCTTTGGCCAGATCAACGTACTCTACCACCTTTTTATAGTCCTTAGAGCCATGGTTATAAGCCCAATAGATCCACGATACTGAACCAGGAATGATCCAGTTAGTATCCTTAATCTTGCTTGGCTCGCTCACGTCGGTGACCAGGGTCGAACCCACTACATCGGCCATTGAACCCATCGAGATGGTATGCCATTGTGAGGTCCAGGGCGTTTGCCCTAAAGCACCCTGCTGAGGAAACCGTTTACGAGGCTCCGGATAGGTCACCTTGTACACATTGGCATCCTTGGAATTATTGAGCCTGGCCGCACAATTGACCTCGCTGTTATTAGCTTCTGATATCAGATACCATACCGGAACGTCATTTGCTTTGAACAGTGCCGGGAAGGCCCACTCCTGCTTTTTATCGCCTTTGCCATCAGTGCTATAGGGATAAAATCGCTCATAACCAGAGTCGTAACCTTGCACCCAGCGCGCCGTTCGTGCCGGGATGTGGTAGGTGGTATACTCGTCCTTAACGTTCACGGTGGTCCCATTTTTAGCAGGCACCTGATACCTGAAAGCCACTCCATCATTGTAAGCTCTGAAGATGACCTTGAGCTCCTTTTTATTCGGTTGAGTGAAGGTGAACACCTCCTCATTGGCTACGTTGGTGATCGAACGGCGTTTACCCGTTATCATCTCGTAGCTTGTTTTGATGCTGGTTATTTTACCGGCATTGGTCAATTCCATGTTCCTGAACTGCTCATCGGCGGTTAACAACCCTAATTCACAACCTGACATGATCTCAGTGAATTTACCTCCCGACCTGAAGTATATCTTTAGGTCCGAAGAAGCGTTAGAGGCCTGACCTTTGCGGTAGGTGTTCTCTAACACCAGTTTGATGTTGCCATTGGGGGAAGTAAGCACATGAGATCGCTTGGCCTGGCTGCGAGCATCCTTTGCGCACAACATACTGAGCATTGCACATGCTAAGAGCGATAACCTTTTGGTGGGTATGAACATTGATCGATATTTATAGTTTTTTGTATGTGTTTGATCTTAAATTCTGGTTGTTTATTTACTTTTTCATCTTCTGATGGATCACAATAGATCTTGTACCGATCACGCTATGGCGCCATCGATCTTGAACACATAAGCGATGTTACCCGGTGCATTTTGAGGCAGGCGGATCTTCAGGCCATCGGTGGTTTGCGTGAATTCCAGTAGTGCCGAGTTACCAAGCAAGCCTACCTTCTCGATCTTGCCTACTTTGTTAAGTGCCAACTTTTTCACTAATGCCTCACCTTCGGTTGGCCAGCCCAGCATGGCCGCATACAGCACCTTACCCTTTTTGGTGAAGCGTATATCGGCAGCGGTATACGGCTTGTTACGACCCTCGTTAAATCCCTGATGACTAAGCGGCGCGGCCGACTCCATGGCCGGGCCTTCGCCAAAAGTGGTCCATGGGCGGGTGTCGTAAATGCTTTCGCTATTCACATGCATCCATGCAGCAATGTCCTCCACCACGGCCCGTTCTTTTTCGTCTATGGTACCATTGCCCCTAACCGGGATGTTCAGCATCAGGTTGCCATTCTTGCTCACCACATCGATCAGCATATGGATCACCGTTTTGGCACTCTTGTAACCGTTACGTTCATATAACGGGCGGTCGTAGTGCCAAGAACCTATGCAGGTATCGGTTTGGAACGGCTGTGGCTCGATCTCGTTGCTTTGCCCACGCTCGATGTCCCACACCATGCACTTACGCTGCTGCTCATCTAATATCTTACCGAACAGAACAGCCTCTAACTTACCATGTCTTTTAATGCTGGTATTGTACATATGCGCCGCGATGCGCAGTCCTGCATCACTGATCGGGTATAACGGCAGCACAGTATCATCAAAGTAGATGGCATCTGGCTCATATTTATCCAGCAGTTCTATCGTCCTTTCGTAAAAGTTCTCGCAATACTCTTTGGTAGGAACAGAGGCACCGTTGCCCCAGGCCCACTGGCTGTGGATGGCACCGTTGTCATAACTGTTCTTACTTAACGGGTGGTTCTGTGCATACAGTTCCTGCGGGTCCTCACCATTCCACCACTTGCCTTTACCATCGGCCTTGGTCAATTTGCCGTCATACGGAATGCCTGCCAGTGGACCGTTCTTATCGGCGCGTTGGGCGGTCTCCATCCAGCTCCAGGCATGAGCGGCATGCACGCTTACGCCAAATCGCAGGTCGTTATTCTTGGCAGCCTTTGCCCAGCCAGCAATGATGTCTTTTTTAGGTCCGATGCGGGTAGAGTTCCATTTATGATGAGAGCTTTTGTACAGGTCAAAATTATCATGATGGTTGGCCAGCGCCATAAAATAACGTGCACCTGCCTTTTTGTAAAGGCTCACCAATTCCTCGGGGTCCCACTTGTCGGCCTTCCACTCGTTGATCACATCCTTAAAGCCGAATTTGGAGGGATGCCCATATTTTTTTACGTGATATTTGTATTTATCGCCGCCCTCCATGTACATCTCGCGGGCATACCAATCGCCATATTCGGGCTCGCATTGCGGTCCCCAGTGCGCCCACATCCCAAATTTGGCATCGCGGAACCAATCAGGTACCTGGTATTTACCTAACGAATCCCACGTGGGCTGGAACGGCCCGGCGGCATAAGGCGCTTTTAACAACTGGCCTGCATAGCTTTTGGAAAAGTAAGCCGACGATAATCCTATCGCCATGCCTTTGATCAATGCTCTTCTCTTCATATTTGGTACTGTGGTGTTGGCCGGTAAGCAGGGTCGTTAAACGTTCATTATAATTATGGACCTCGGGCTAGTTGGCTCCTTCGAACACCCTTAACATATGCTTCGGGTGATCATCAAAAATAAGCCTGCGCCCATTAAAGTTCTATTGTTAAATAAGACCATGTTTTATACAAAACAGACCTTCGCCCCTCTTTTTAGCTGTTGCGACCGTCAAAAACTTGTTGTTTTCAGTCACGCCGCGATGCCAAATGCGTTTAACGACAAAGGGCCGTATGGCTTTACCACACGACCCTATATTTTATAGCCGTTATGCCGGCTATTTAACATCTCACTTGTTACCCCACTGGGCCAGCAAACGCGCTTTTTCTTTAGCGGTAATGGGTAGCACTGTACCATGGCGTGGGTGAAAATCCATGCTCACCTCATTATCGATCAGCGTGAAGTTCTCCAGGTCGATGCTCTTGGTGAATTGATATCTTCCCTTGGTATAAACGTCATACATCAATATATAGCCCTGGCCGTTATTCAACTTGAATACGCCGGCGCCCTCTACGGGGTCGGTGGTCTGCTGTACATATCTGTCTTTCAATACGTAACCGCTGGTCAGCTGGTCAGACACGGCCACCTTGATACCGGCGCCCGAACCCTCTGTCTTGAAGAACAGGTAATACTTACCATCCTTATCGATGATATCACCATCGATGGTGGCGCCGTTGCCCGGGTTATAGAACAGTTGTTTAGGCTCTGAGGTAAAGCCCGTGAAGTCCTTATTAGCATAGGCATAATAGATTCTATCTGGATCTTTACCGGCCCGCATAGACCAGTATACCATGTATTTACCTGCCTTGGCATCGTAAATGGTCTGTGGCGCCCAAACCCTGTTCACCTGTGCGAACTCGGGGAAGGTTTGAGGCACATTGATCTTGCTGGAGGTCCAGTGAACCAGATCTTTCGACCGCATCAGCACCATGCCGCGATTAGAATCCCAACCGTTGGCCGACACCATATCGGTAGCCACCATGTAGAACGTTTTACCGTCGGCCCCACGCAGGATGTGAGGATCGCGTACGCCACCGGTGGCGCTGATATCGGTTGATAAGATGACCGGCTGATCACTGTTGAGCGCCTTGAAATGATAACCGTCGTCGCTTAATGCAAAGTGAATGGCTTCTTCATTCTTGCTGTTACCTGTAAAGTAGGTGAACAGGTAGGCCGAATACGTCTGCTTATCGCTCTTTTGAGCCGCCGCGTTCAGGCTCAGCAAACCCAGGAGCAAGCAGGCTAGCTTTAATTTTTTACCGATCATGTACTGTATGTTTAAATTAATTAGTTGAAAATGATGGTAGTCACCGACCGCGGCATCAAACTGATGAGGCCGTTCATTTTTCGTTGGACGGATGGCCTCAAGTTGTCATTAGCCTGAGCCGAAGTGACATAGGTGCGATACTTTTTTACCGATGGCATACCCTTGAACTGGGGCGTAATGCTTCTTGCCTTATCGGTATAGTTGATGGCTACCATCACCAGCTTGTCCTTACCGCCGGTAAAGGCAGATAGCATCACATCCTGTGTGATCTTTTCAGGCGCCAGGCCATCGGTGCGAGCAATATTCACCCGGCGCATGCCCGGGCGTACGAACCGGCTGTAGTTGCCTAAAGCCCAGAGTCCTTTGGTTATGGTAAAGTCGCCATCGGTATAAGCAGCGTTGGCCGGTTTTAAGGCGATGAGGTAATAACGAGTATCCCACTCTGCTGTATTGGGTTCCCATGAATTCCAGAACTGCCATGCGGCCGCGTTGCCAATGGTCAGATCCTGATCAATGATCTTGGCCAGGAACAGCGCACAATCCATTTGGCTGCGCTTTTCCTTAGTGCCTTCTCTAAATCCATCGCCCAGCATCGAGTATTCTGACTGCCAATACTCGATACCATACTTGCGCGCCGTGTCGGCCAGATGCTTGCGTACCGCTACGATGCTGCTATCGCCACTGTCGGTAAAATAACTATGCCCGGCCACAAAGCGGGGCACGTGCTTCATTTGGCTGAAGCTATATTTACCCTGCTGCGCATAAAAATTCTGGATCTGGCTTGCCGCGGCCGACTTACCGCTGTACAGGTAGGTCAGCATGGCCGCCTCAGTGGTCAATATCTGGGTGTTCAGCCCTTTCTTGTCCAAGGATGCGTTGACCGCCTTTGTCACCTTGTAAATGTCCTCGTTACCCCAGGGGCTTCCCTCCTGGCTGGCCTCTCCGGGTTTGTTGGACCAATCCCATTGCGGCTCATTCACCGGGCTAATGTAGTTGAAATGCAGACCTTGCTGATCAAAGTGTTTGATCACCTCTGTCAAAAAATCGGCATAAGCGTCGTATTTGTCTGGCTTCAGGTTGGCTTGATAGTCCTTTACTGTCTTGAAACCTCTGCCATTTTTAGTGAACTGCACCGGCGGCGTGTTCGAGAAAGCGATCAGGTTCTCTACCCCGTAATCTTTAGCCTTGCGCAGGAACCACTGGTAACCAGCCTGCTTGTTCCAGTCGTAAGTGCCATCAGGCGCTAAGAAACATTCTACCCGTTTGCGAAAGTCCTTAATGCCGCTACTGTCCCCCTGCTCTGCGGTACCACCGCCAATGTTGAAACGCCACGCAGAAAGGCCTATGCCTTTAGGCTGACCGTTACTATCCATCTTTTTACTGAACAGAAGTTCGGCTAATTTCTCACGTTTGGCTACCGGCCAGTACTTGCCAATGCCCTCGCTGAACCAGCAACCCGATGCACCGATATTGTGGATCACCTGGGCGGTGTCATTAGCATCAATAGTGATAATTAGTGGACCTGAAGCAACGGTTTGGGCGACCATCGAATGGGAGAAAAGCATCAGGGGAGCGATCAGTAGGCGTGACCATGAACGTTTCATGCTACAAGTATATCATATACCGCTGATATATGACCGCATAAAGACATATTCATGAGCTTATTTTCTGTCCAAAACTTGATGTGTATATGGTTCTGACCGCTATTTAGGGCGCATCTCAGGAATTGCGACCATTGATGAAATTCAGCACTTCGTCATTTTGGGCTCATTGTGAGCTATTTGAACTAAAGAGCGTACCAAAGTGTGCGGCCTGCTGTGATCGGCATTGCTTTGGTACTGATCAATACGTTCAAGCCGATACTTTGATCAATGAGCGGTCGTGACCGGACGTGCTCATGAGATCACATACCCGCACCAGGTTTTAAAGTGAATAAGAATAATGATCGTTAATTATACTGCTTCGGGTTGGGAGATCATAGCGCAACGGACGCATGGCCTGGTAGCCGCGGCTATTGCCAATGAGTGGAAGCACGAGGTACGTACCAGGCACTGGATCGAAACGCTGATCGCCATAGCCGAACATGACGATGCCCAGGTAGAGCTTGAACGCGATGACCTGCTTACCGAACAAGGCGGACCGGTAGATTTTGCCATGCGTAAAGTACAGTACGACCACTGCCTGGCCACCATGACGCGAGCATACAATAAGAGCACTTATGTGGCTTTATTATGCTCCATACACCTGGAGTTCCTTTGCAAAGACGACGGCGCCTCTGGCGATGATGTCAAAACATTCATCAAGGAGCAGAAGAAACAGCGTACGATTTGGCTCAAAACGCTGGGCATGACGACCGCGCAGTTAGACCATGATTACCGATTATTGGAATGGTGCGATGCCCTTTCGCTTTTGATCTGCCAACATAAGAGTCAGCCGGAAGGTCGCTCTGTCGAGATCAGCCAGGGGCCAGATGGGCAGACGCATCAATTACGATCATTAGACGAGGACGTACTGACCGTTGAGCCCTGGCCCTTCGAAAAAAATGAGCTCGAACTCCTGTATGAATACTGCCTACTGCCTCAGCTTTCATACAACAGCGTCGACAAATTCAGAGAGGCTTACCAAAGCGGATCGCGGATCCTTAAAACGATAACTTTTAAAAGATCAGATAAAAATTAAGCTATACATCAATGGATACCATCAATATAGATACAACAGCTGAGGAACAGCTGACCGCCGCCAAGAACGTTGACCTGTACCCTTACCAGCAACGCGACCTTGATGCACTTTTCGATAAGCTATCAAAGGTTAGTAAAGACCGGCGGATCTTATATCAGTTGCCCACGGGAGGTGGCAAAACCCGGATATTCTCGGAGATAGCCAAACGCTTCATCAAAGACCACGACCAAAGCGTGATCGTGCTTACGCACCGTACCGAGCTTTGCTCTCAAACCTCTGCCACGTTAAAAAAACTTGGCGTAGCCAACCGGGTGATCAACAGCAGCGTGAAGCGTTTGAGCCATAAAGACCGCCGTACTTGCCTGGTGGCCATGGTAGAGACCTTGAGGAACCGGATCAAGGATGGCATCATTAATACCAGCAACATTGGGTTGGTGATCATTGATGAGGCGCACCACAACTCTTTCCATAAGCTGATGGCCAAGTTCCCTAACGCTTACATCATCGGGGTTACGGCCACGCCTTTCAGTTCAAATGCTGATATCCCCATGTATAAAAACTATCATGAACTGGTAGTGGGTGAAAGCATCCAGAACCTGATCACCCAAGGCTTTTTGGCCAAGCCAACCAACTGGCGGTATGATGTGGAGTTGAACTCCCTCAAGACCGGTATCAACGGCGATTTTACCATCAGTACATCTGATGAGCTTTACTCCTCGCCTGCTATGCTCGAGTTATTGTTGCATGCTTACGAATCGCATTCCAAGAACAAGAAGACGCTGATCTTTAATAACGGTATCTTCACCTCAAAGAACGTTTGCCAAATGTTCGAGAATGCAGGCTATGCAATCAAACACCTTGACAACCATACCAGCCCTACCGACAGGGCTGAGATCTCAAAGTGGTTCAAAAAGACCAAGGGTGCTATCCTTACTTCGGTATCGATATTGACCACAGGATTTGATGAACCATCCATACAGACCGTGATCCTGAACCGAGCCACCACCTCGATCACCCTTTATCATCAAATGATCGGTCGAGGGTCACGCCGATCGGCCAACAAAAAGACATTTACCATCATTGACCTCGGCAACAACACCGACCGCTTTGGTGAATGGCAACAGCCGCTCGACTGGCAGTTGATATTTGAAAGGCCTGAAGCATTTGCCGAAAGCCTGCACAGCCGTTCGACCACTGAAGCGCACCTGATCCCGTCAGACCTGAGGGCCAAATTCCCGAACAGCCTGCAGTTAAGCTTTGACATACAAGGGGAATACCACAAAGCCATCGAGAACGGACAAAAAGGTAAAAGCATTCTGCGCGATTCTATACGTCAGCATGCGGTGATGTGTATGGAGAACGCTTCATCAGTGACCGAAGCACTGGAGTTGGTCAATGAGCTGCAGAAAGAGATCGACTGGCGGATCAAGCAGTATGGTAAATGCGTAGGCAAGGTGACCCGCAACTATACCGATTGGTTGAAAGAAGATTATCATAACAAGCTGACCACCATCATTACCAAGATCATGCCGCGGTACCAGCTCAAGCAGCAGGTACAACTTTCAGCCTGACCATAAGACGGACGTGCCGTAGTTTATAGCCCCTTGCAACAGTTCGAGGGGCTTTTCATTTTGATGTCTGTTCGGCGCACATACTTGGTGTCCACTCCTTGTGGCCGCAATTATCGCATGATGCATCATTGGAATGATTATTCTTCATCTCCCCGCAAAAGCCGCAAACCCGTTGTTCATCGTCAAATTTGCAGGCATCCAAAAACCTCTGATCTTGAATGGGAAGTACAGATAGTCCGTTAACGCACTCCTCCGACCGGATGAGCGTAAAGGCGCCATTGGCCTCTATGTATAATCTATCCACCTCGCCCAGGTGCAGCACGGCGTTGCACCTTAGCTCCGCAAATAACCGCTCTTGTGACAGTCCGGTGCGTTCCAATTCCTTCACATCGATCACATGATCGCAGATCAGGATGCTTACGTTTCCTTGTGATATGCGTTCAAATTCCTGGTTGCCGAATGCCCATCGGGCAATGATGCGCTGGGTAGATACCACCGTTATGGCAATGATCACCGCCGGCAGCACTCCCCTGTCGGGCGCCATCAAGGGCACACCGATGGTCGCCGCCAGCGACACCAATGCGGCCAGCTCATTACGGCTCAATTGCGAGGACATACGCTTACCCATAGCCCGCATGGAAAACACAAGAATAAGGTAGATGACGATCGCGCGGAAAAAAAGTTCAATGAAAAAGGCGCCCGGCACCTCGCCAATAAAAATGCGTTGCCACTCGTTCAGGGTATTTTGATCGATCATCTTCATCGGATAGCGGCGGTCCATTCGTTAGCTTCGCAATCCTGGCAATGGGGCTGGTGGGGTTCTTTGGCGCAGGTCAGTCCGCAGTGGGTACATGATACCAGCTCGTCGTTTAGCCGTCCGTTCAATATCTTCTCATCTATAGGTGGATATAGCGGCAGACCGGGGCGTTCGTCCTCAGCACAATAAATGCTGAATAGTCCACTGGCTTCAAGGTACACCCTCTTCACCGCGCCCAGGTTCGTTATATTCTTGGTGCGTAAGTGTGCAAATAGTTGCTGACGCGAAATGCTGCAGCGCTTCATGGCTTCTAATTGCATAATGCCATCCATCACCAATATATCCAGCGTTCCGTGGGTCAGGTTCTCTACCTTGCGGCTTTTGAAACCCAGCCACGCCAAGCCTCTTTGAAAGGTCAGGATAAAAAGCAGCACCGCAGCACTCAGCAGCACGCCACGGTCGGGTATCTGCATCCCGACCGATACGATAGCCCCGAGGGTTAACATCACCGCCATTTCGAGCACGGATAACTGTCCACTCATACGCTTGCCTAACCACCTGACTATAAATAGTAAAATAATGTAAGTGAGGAATGTACGTGCCAATACCTCAAGCAAAAAGGCGGGGCCCTCCTGACCAAAAAGGATACGGTCGATATCCCAGAGTTTGATATCTTCCTTTTTCAACGGAGAGCGGCTAAGACGTGAAACATTTTCTTAATAAGAAAATACACCACCATTTGTTTGGTCTCCTAATTCGTTAGTATGATAAAGTTACAAAGCCAGTGTATCGGCACCTCTAAATGTAACGTTGACCTCCGTCCTACCTCAAAAAAATAGCCCGGTCATTGGCCGGGCTATCGTCAGTTTTTATCGGTTGATATGAGCTTAAAGCTTGAACGGCAGGTAAAGTCCGCTCACAGTGCTTAGCTTGGTCTGAGCCGCTCCGGCCTGGCCGTTGCCATCACGCAGCAACTTCTGATATACCCGTGAAGCGATGAAGCTTGGGTCGTTGCGGCGAAGTGCGATGCGCAAAAGATCGCCCCAGCGCTGGCCTTCGAAGGCCAATTCCAACCCGTCCTCGTCAATGATGGCGTTCTCCATACGGATCATGTCGCCACCGCGGTTCGGTCCGCCGTTGATGATATCGATCGGCAGCAGGGTAAGGTTGGCCCGGGTACGGGTACCGATCTGCCTGTGCCAAGGTGCACGGAACAATGGCACATCGCCATAGCGGGCATCAAGGTCATAAGGCGCAGGTTTGTTGGTGATCATGATGTTGGTAGCGTCAGTAGGTACGTTACGGCCACTACTGATCGCTGCCGGTGTTGGGAAAATACTGCTAAAAACCTGCAAAACGCCTGCGTTAGTAAGTGAATAAGCCACATCAACGTAATTGTCGCGGCAAGCTGCTTCAGCAAAGTGCAGGTTAAGCGTACCTGAGCGGTACAACAGCCAGCGTCCTTGCTTTTGCAAAACACTGCCCGGTGTAAAGTTGGCACCGGTAAGGTAATTATATAAAGGCTTCATGATCACACGTTGCCCTGCTACGTTACGTACCGAGAAACGGCCACGGGCATCATAAGGGAAGCCATTGTTCTGGGTCTCTGAGTTCCACTTATCCACCGCATATTGGGATGCGGTGAGCAGGTAGCGTCCGCCCTGGTTCGAGAACAGATCGATCAACGGGTTGGTCGGTGCAAAGTTCTTATCAAAGGGTAACGACCATATCCACTCTGTGTTCACCTCTGTGCCTTGGGTAGCAGCGCCAAAAATGGCTCTCCAACCTGATACCGAAGTATTGTCATCGATCAGTGACGTCTCGTCGCCTGCTCTTGAATAAGCCACGTTGAACACGTTGTAGTTAGGTTTGAACTGCCAGAAACCGGTATTGGTGCTTGCTCCGTCGTTACGGTAGCCTTGCTCGGTCACATAGCGGTATTGAGTAGCCGCATCAGTGTAACGGCCGCGCCATAGGTACAGGTCGCCCAGTAAACAACGTTTGTTAATGAAGAACAAATTGGTAGGGTAACCATCCACCGTGGTGATCAGCGAGGTGCTGGTGGCTCCAGTAGTGGTGGTAGCCGCGCTATAGTAGTCGAGGTAACCCGAAGACACGCTGGCGATCAAATTATCAAGCAGGGCATTGAACGTTAACCTTGGATATTTACTTTGGTCTTTTAACGCATCGATATCTTCCAGGGCGTCGGTCACATAAGGTACCTCGCCCCAGTGTATGCCCAATTGCAAGTACAACCAGGCACGTACGGCGTTCACATCGGCGGCGCGTTGCGCATATTCTTCAGGTCGCATCCTTGCGGCCTTCACCATAATGTCGAAGTTCTTGAGCGCATCATTACAGTTCAGGATGATCTTGTAGAATGGACGTGGGTCGGCCCAGGGATTGTTGGCCGATACCGTGTGGGTGCTGATCTCGCGCAGGTACTGATCAGCATTGGTGGTCGGGCTCACCAGGTCGGCACGCAGTTCGTTCAAGATGATATAGCGATCGGCAATGCCCAATATCTGCCCGTAGATACCGATCACGGCGGCGTTAGCATCATTGATATTGCGGTAGTGGTTAGAGATATCAACACTGGTCTCAGGTTCAATATCGAGCATTTTTTTGCACGAGAAGGTCATCAGCATGGCGGCCGATAATAACACCCGGATAGTTATGGTATGTAAGTGTCTTTTCATGTTCTTATTCAGATCAGGGTCTTATCAAAAATTAAATGCCTATGCGTACGCCCAGTTGTACCGTTTTGAACTGTGGCTCCAGCGTATTGTCGATACCGTTGGTAAGCAAATTGCCGGTAGGCGCAAATTCAGGGTCGTAACCCAGGTATTTGGTGAAAGTGACCAGGTTGTTACCGGTAGCATAGATCTTCAGGTACTTGAATCCTTTATACTTCAGCGGCACATCGTAGCTTATCGAAAGGGTGCGCAAACGCATGTAAGAGCCGTCCTCGATCCAGCGGTCAGAGAACGAGGCATTGCCCGATGGGTCGCCGTATGAGGCACGTGGCTGGCTGGTCACCTGGCCATCGCCGCGCCACCTGTTCAGCATGGCCAATGATTGATTTGCCGGTGAGCTGCCCGATTCGATCTGGCGACGGGTATAGTTGTACACCTGGTTACCTTTGGTAAAGGTCACCAAAGCGTTAATGCTGAAGCGTTTGTAGGTCACACCTGTAGTGATGCCGCCAGTGAACTCAGGGTTAGGATCACCAATCACTTGCTTATCAGCATCGTCAATGATCTTGTCGCCATTCACATCAACAAAGCGCATATCGCCACCACGCTGCGGTACCAGGTCGCCTTTGGCATTGCGGTAAGATATTCCGGCTGCAGCTGCTTCTGCATTGGTGGTATAAACACCGTTGGTCTTGTAACCGTAAAATACTCCCGCTGGCATACCCACCTGGGTAAGTATAGTAGCGCCAGCGTACGAGGTTTGCATGCTGTTACCCGGCAACGCGGTGATCTTGTTGCGGTAAGTGGCGATGTTAAAGCCCAAGTCCCATTTAAGGTTAGGTGTGCTGATGATACGGCCGTTCACCGACAACTCCACACCGCTTGTGCGCATACCACCGTTGTTGCTCATCACATACAATAAGCCTGAGGCAGATGGCGCGGTCTCCTGGGTCAGCATTTTGCTGGTGGTGTTGCGGTAATAGTCGGCACTGATGCTTAAACGCTCTTGCATAAAAGAGGCATCAAAGCCGATGTCGAGCTTTTTGTTCAATTCCCATTGAAGGTAAGGGTTGCCAAAGCTGGCGCGTACCAGGCCTTGCATACCTAACAAGTTCTGCGACACGTAGTACTGGCGTGCGGCATAGTTGCCAATATCATCATTACCGGTAAGACCATAGCTGGCACGCAATTTCAACAGTTCGATAAAATTAAGGCTTGACATGAAGCGCTCAGATGACACCACCCACGCAGCTGAAAGTGATGGCAACACCGCCATCTTAACGCCACCTACGTTCAATCCATCAGCCTCTTTACCAAATCGCGATGAGGCATCAGCACTCAGGTTGAACGCGAAGATGTACTTGTTATACAGCTGGTAATTAGCGGTTAGATAGTTATTTATCCAGCGGTACTTACCCAGTTCGCCACCGGTACGACGCAATGCGGGGTCGCCTGTACCTACCGAGATCAGCTGATCTAGAGCAGAATTGAAACCATAGTTGAAGTTGGTGGAGGTGTTATACTGTGTGTAGCGGGTACCCAAGTTCAGACCAACGGTGTGAATACGGTCAAAGGTGCGGCTGTAATTGATCCGCGTATCGCTGTAAATGTTGTACAAACGTTGCACCTGGCTACCCAAACGGCTATCTAGTATTGCGGTGGCCGTGGTATCATTAGCCACACCGGCACGTGGGATGAAGTAGCTCTCTCTTACCTTATCGGTAGTGATACCGATAAGCGTTTGTGCCGACAGGTACCGGTTGAACTGATATTTAAAATTCAGATTACCAAAGAAACGGTAGTTGCGGTTATATTCCTGAGCATTTAGCAGTACCGATTCCGGGTTACCGATGCCAAAGATGTCCACATCGGCCAAGTTAGGCGACTCGACACCGGCGGCGTTGGTTTGCCTTACACGCAGAAAAGGAGCTTTTACCAGGCTCAGGTAAAGTGGATTGGTCTTTGGTGACACACCCTGATCTTTAAGCGTTTGCTGGTTGTAAGTGAACGAGAAGTTAGCGTTCACGGTAAAGTGCTGGCTTATGTTCAGGTCGGCATTGAAACGGGTATTGAACCTGCTCAGGTCGGTCATGCGGGTGATGCCTTTATTGTCGGCATAGCCTAACGACAGCACATAGCGGGCGATATCATCACCACCCGAAACGCGAAGATTATAGTTTTGGTTAAAGCCATTTTTGAAGGCTTGCTTTTGCCAGTCGGTCTCGTTGTGATAGTCGGCATAACCGGCTGCCGACGGGTTGTCATTAAAGTAAGGTTGTGCAGCGATCTGCTCCGGTGTCATGCTGCTGGTGCGCAGCAGGTCTGACAGGTATGTACGATAGTCGCCGGCCTTCATCATTGGCAAACGGTAGCCAGAGTTGATGTAGTTGTAACCGCTATAGATACCCAGGTCGATCTTGGTGGCCAGTGCCGGGTTACCATTGGTAGATAACAGGATCACGCCATTGGCGCCTTTAGTGCCGTAAGCACTTGCCGCGGCGTCCTTTAACACCGTGATGTTCTGCACATCGCGCAGGTCAATGTTGCCATAGGGATTGTGCACATGGCCTCTTATGATCGAGCTTCCGTAATGGAAGGTGTCATAGATCATTCCATCAACCACTAACAAAGGCGCGTTAGTGCCTACCAGTGAATTGAAGCCACGCAGGAAAAGGTTAGCACCGATGTTGGGCGTGCCCGAGCGGCGCACCACGTTCAACCCGGCCACTTTGCCCTGCAGGTAGCTGTCGGCCGTTTCCAAGCTGGTGGGCTCCCAAGCACCTTGCGTGTTCACGGAACTAACGGCATTAGCTGTCTGGTTCAGTGGCACGGTGTTATAAGGAAATTTAGCCACATCGTATATCGAGTTGTATGCATCCTCGAACAATATGATCACCGGCAACTTGTTGCGGCCTTTCAGCGGCACTTCTTTAGGCTGATAGTCCTGGCCCTTGATCAATAGCAATGCATCGTAATTGGGTACGCTGATGGTAAAGGCACCCTTTTCGTCGCTTATGGCGGCTGAGTATTGGGCCACGCTAATGTTCATACCTGACACGGGTTTGCCCGTGGCAGCATCTTTCAAAACGCCGCTGATCTTTTTGCCCTGTGCACGGGTCAACGAATCAGCCTTGTAACGGGCCACGCTATCCACCTGCTGCCTGGTCAAACTATCTGTTTGCGCATGGGCTTTAATACCACCAAGCACGCACATAAAGAATAGTATCAAATAAACTGATCTGGTAAAATCTTGCATAGTAAGCTCTGTGGTATTAAAGTATAGGAGTAAGTTTGATGTAATCGGCGGTAAATATGTTGGTATTTAGCGCGGTGCCGGTGCTGCCCTGTAAGAACATGTTGATCGAGTTGTACTTGGTCACATTGAGGGTACCGCCGGTAGAGTTGATGGTAGCGCCCGGTACCACACTTACCGGTGCACCGGTAAGGATCACTTCGTTATAATTCAACGGTGTGACGGCAGTATAAGGGAACTGCACCAGCGAGGTGTACGTAGTAGTGCCCGCAGCCGGCGTGATCTGGCTGAAACCTAAACGCTGCGATATATTGGTCGGCGTGGCGTAGCCAAAGTCATTAATGCAGCGCCAGCTTACACGGTACTGGCAGGTGTAAAGGTTGCTGATCTTGTAAGCCGCAAAGTAAGATGCCGGCAGGTTAGCTCCCGACACCATCAGATCCTGATAAATATTACCGCTCGGATCTTTCTTGGTGCGGTACTGGTAATTATCACGCCTATCGCTCCGTTGGAAAAAGCTTGGCTTCTCCCCTTCTATCACGATCGGGGTGATCTTGCTGCTCAGCGTAAAATCCATACTGCTTACCACGTACACCATGCCGTTACTGGCAGTGTAGCTCTGCACGATCGCGCTGGTATTTACAGGTACGGCAACGCCTTTGACCGAAAACAGCGGCGATGTGGTAAGATCAGCTTGTTTGATCGAGCCTTTAACCGCAACGTCCTTAAGTACGTTATAAGCGGCCAGTATATTCATGGTGGTATCAGTAGAACTGGTGGCAAAGAAGCGGCTAACCTTATTACGCTCAGCAGTGTAGGCAGCGTCAGTAAGTACAAAGTAGGTGTATAGACTATCTTCGCTGGCCAGATCTGCCACATTCCTGAAGTATTTGTTCTGATTCACCAAACCTGTACCGGGTACCAGCACCGGCTTACCGGTAACGGGATCAACGCTGGCCACCGTGGCCTTCGAAGTATCCACATAAGACGTATCCTGCCTTAGCAGATAACCCTTGTGCAATAGACCTACGTTGCTCAAATTCCTGACGTACTCTGAGATATTCATCTTAGGCGATAGTGCCTTATTGATTACATGCAGTACACCATTGCTCACGTACTGATCAGGAGCGGTGATGTTGGCCTCCTCTACCGTGGTGGCTGAAAAATTCACCTTTTTACCATTCAAGGTACGGATGCGCAAGGTGGGCTTGGCATCGCCAGTGAAATACGCCAGGTTGGCGATGTGATTATTTACGAATACGCGGAGTTTGGCGGTATCGGCAACTACGGCCGGATCTACGCTTTGTAGTGCCTGGTCATCGGGTGCCCAAACGGTATAGGTCTTTGATGCGGCCAATACCTTATCGTAACCCAACTTGGTCAAATAACCGGCAAAAGTGCTCAGGCTTTTATTCTCCTGTATCTTTTGCATCAGGTTCTTATCCAGCTGCTGGTCGGTCACGGCAGTGCGGTCGCTCCATTGCTTTTTGCATGCCCACAGCGTACTTACCAGTAACGCGAGGGCCAGCATATATCTATTCTTATAATTATTCATTTATTGGTCGGTCAGTATGTGTTTGATCTGATCAGCAGCTGATCGTTAAAATGCGGTCTTTCCGTCGCGGGTCAGCTTGGGCAATATCTGGCTTGGCATATCGATAGGCCTGAACTCTACCACATCCATCCAAATGTTCACGCTACCATTATCGCCGGTGGCCGCAAACTTGATGAAGTGCCTGTCGGTAGTGGTCACGTTGATCACGCCCACCATCTTGCTCACGTGGCCGTTCGAGTTGCTGGTCAACGGTGATTGTGTATAGCGCTTTAGGTTTTTGGTCTCGAGCAAAGCGTCACCATCCCTGTCGCTTACCACTTCTGAATAGGCGAAGGTGTTAGGTAAAGCCTGATTATCAAAGCTTACTACCACAGGTAAGTTACCGGCGTTGCGCTTCCAATCTACCCAAACCTTGTAACGTCCTCTAACCAATAACGGGGTCTTGAAGGTAATATCAGACATACCATTGGTACCTGGCCTAAAACGGTCACCAAAGATCAGGAAGTCACACCCGTAGTACCAGTCGCTTGCGGCAGGAACCGCAGCGGTGGTACCGTAATAAAGCTTTTCTCCAGCAGCACCTTTGTAGTTCCATGACACGTCGGCAAGGTCGCCGTTGATGTATGGCACAGTGCCCTTGCCCAATGCGCGGTACACACCTGGTGCACGACGGATCTCAGGCTGATCGGCCAGGTCAAAATAGATGGCTGTAGGTTTGCGCACTTTGATCTTGTAGTTGGCAGCAGCCGAGTGCAATACACCGTTAGATGCTGAATTGTCGCTCAATGAGCGGTCGATCTGGACGCCGGGCTCCAGTACACCGTTAAAGTAATCGTTGTTCAACAACACCTTCTCGCCGTCGAGCATACTGGTGGTCACCTCTAATGGGGCCAGTGTAGGGTGCGACGATGCGGCCACCACATCAGACAGATATGCCAGTTCAGGGAACACGCGGTAAGCCACGAACAGATACAAACTGTCTGTAGGATTTTTAGGGTTGCCCGTGGTCGAATATTTAGCTTTCAGGGTACTGAAGTCTGGGATGCCTGCCGCCGCGAACACAGAATTGGTTTGGGCGATGAGGGTCAGATACTTTCGGCTTACATTGGTTTGGGCGGTGCTGGCCACGTTCAGGCTGTCATAAAACCCGGTGGCCTTTAACGCTTCGGACATGATCGAGTATTTTGGGTCCTGCTCCACCATTTGAGCCAGTGTTAACGAGGCTGGCAGCAATACGTTATCGATCACATGGATCAGGCCGTTACCGGTGGAGATGTTACCCTTCACCAAATTAGCCTGACGATTGATCGTGATACTTGACACGCCGCTGTTATTAGCCGCACCTGTGATCAGGTATTGGCCCGAAGTCGTAGGTGTACGCATCTTACCATCAGTGAATAATTGTGTGCCTATGGTGTCAGAGATGAGGCTTATGCTGATGATCTTTTTGGCGGTGGCCTCATCGATATTGTCTACACTGGTCTTGCCGCTGGCTTTCAGATAGGCCTTAACGCCATCGTTGGTAGAGGCGAACAGCGTATAAGCGCCGTAGGTGTTCAGGAAGCTCGAGTAACCCGCCTTATCAATGATCTGCTTGAACATCGAGAATTGGTTGGCGTCCTGTTCAAGGTAGCTATACATGTTCACCGTTGTAGTAGTGCCGTAAGTGATATGTTCACGTTTGCAACCATTCAACAAAAACGCCATCAAAATGCCGGTCATTACGATCATGGCTGGCATTGCCCGTTGCATTGATTTTTTCATTTTGCTTACAATTAAGTTCACTAACTATTTGTAGAAAGGATTTTGGATCAGGTTTGGATCGGTCTGTATCTCGTACTGAAAGATCGGAAAGTAATGGCTGTTCTTATCTTTCAATTTGTTGAGCGCCGATTGCTGCACGGTACCGGGTACCGATCTGATGGCTGCCGCGGTCAATAGGTCGAGGCGGGCGTAATTATTACGCTTGGCATTACGCAAAAGGTCATACCAGCGCTTACCCTCATAAGCCAGTTCGCGGGCACGTTCGCGCAATACGTAGTTGGTCACGCCAGCCACATCTTCGGGCGACGGACTCTCAGCCGATACAGTGATGGCATGGGCACGTGTACGTAAAGTGTTGATGATGGTCAGTGCATCTTGTCCCCTGCCGATCTGTGCACAAGCTTCTGCTTTCAAGAGTAAAATATCGGCATAGCGGTAAAATATCCAGTGCGCGTATGACACATCTTGCGTACGGGCCACATCAGGCGTTAAGCCAATGTACTTGTAAATGCTTTGATCATCAGGACGGATCGAAGCATCGATACCACGAAGGTCAAAGTTGATATCATTCACCAGATCCACCCCGAACACCTCATCAAGCGTGTTCGGACCTGCCAGGTACCTCCTGCGGTTGGTGGAGAACATGGTGAAGTATGGATTGAGCGATTGCTGATCGAACTGGAGCTCAAAGATGCTCTCTGCGGAATTGCCCACACCATAAAGAATATTGAACCAGGAGTTGTTGTTACCAGCTACCAACCCGAACTTATTGGAGTTGATGATCTTATCGGTAGCGGCTATACATTCGTTGTAATTATCCATCCACAGGTACACATCGGCCTCCATGGCATACACGGTGTAAATGGTCACGCGGCCTTTGTCGCTGGCGTTATCGCCGTAAGTAGTGGTCGCATACGTTTCGGCCAGTTTAAGGTCAGCAACGATCTGTTTCAGCACATCTGGTTGTGGGGTTTTAGCCAACTGCACAAGTTCTGAGTCTGATGAAGTGGACTTCAGCTTCAGCGGAACATCGCCAAAGCTGCGAACCAGGTAAAAGTACATGAGTGCACGAATGGTGAGCGCCTCGGCCAGGTAACCCCGCAATTCAGTATCAGTAAGGGTGGCATCCACATCTTTTACGCCGGGCGCAAAATCGATGATGGTGTTGCAAAAATTGATCACCCGGTAAAAGTTACGCCAGTCGGTAACACCGTTGGTAGATAGTATGGTAGCATTGACAACGTTCAATTCGTCAACACCCATACCCAGGCCTGGTGCTATCATATCGGCTCTTAATTCGCCCCAAACAAAGAATGACTCTGCTGGCGCCGGGCGACCACCGAACGGAACTTGCATAGCGATATAGCAACCAATAACGGCCGACTTGATCTGCTCTTTTGACTGCCAGAACTTATCGCGGGTGATGCCGTCCTGAGGGCGTAGCTCGAGGTATTTGTTGCATGAACTCACCGAAACAGTAAGTGACGCGATCAGGAGCGTTTGAAATATTAATTTTTTGAACATAAGCTTGATCGGTATTAAAATGATGCGGTTAAACCTAAAGTGAACTGTTTGAGAGGTGGCGTGGTCGAGTAATCTACCGTTTGCTGTGTGATACCCTCGCCTCTTGTAGATACCTCCGGGTCCTGGCCAGTATATTTGGTAAAGGTGAGCAGGTTCTCAGCAGTGAGGTACATACTCAAGTTCTTGGTCTTTAACCTGCGAGCTAACGCTTTATTGAAGGTATAACGGGCGGTTACCGAACGGAACCTCAGGAAGGTTCCATCCTCTACGTAACGGTCAGATCCAAGCCAGTTGTAACCTGCACGGTACAAGGCACGTGGCATATCGGTCTCATCGCCCGGTACGCGCCATCTGCGCAGTACCGCAGTACTTTGATTGTTGAAACCATACATGCTGGTGGTACTCATTTTGGTACCGTTAATGATCTGGCCGCCGGTGCGGAAGTTGAAGAACGCTTGTATCTTCAGGTTACCCTTAATGGTGAACGTCGGACCGAAACCACCGGTGAATTTAGGCGTCCCATTGCCGAGGTAAACCACGTCCTGATAGTTGATGTTACCATCATGGTTGATGTCCTCGTACATAGAATCACCTGCCTGGAACTGGTAATCAGTAGCCGGGTAGTTGAAACGCATTTGCACCGGTCTGCCGTCAGGGCTCAGTATCTTATTGCCATTGGCATCACGGGCAATGGTCGCATCGGCATCTTTGTAAACGCCTTTGAACTTGTAACCATAGAACGACCCCAATGGATTGTTCACCTGTAACAGTGACAAGTACGAGCCGTTGGTATTAGTATTACCAGTTTGCGTAGGATAGTACGGTGATACTGAACGCAACGCGTTCACGTTGGTAGCGATGTTAAAGTTAAAGTCAATGATGAGGTCCTTGGACTTGTATGGCGTACTGAAAATACTCAACTCAAAACCCTGATTATCCAGCGTACCGGCATTCAGCAACACTGAGTTGTAGCCATTGAACGATGACAAATTGATCGTAGTGAGCAGATCTTTGGTACGGTTACGGTATACGCCGAAGTCAACGTTCAAACGGTTCTTGAACATGATGATATTGATACCGGCATCCATACCCTGCAGGTTCTCCCACTTCAGGTTATCTAACTGGATGTTGTTAGGGTAAAGACCCGATTGCCCAAGGTAATTGGTAGTGGTGTTCACATAGTTATTGTAGAACAGGTAATCGCCATTGGGAGCACTACCACTCTCGCCGTAACCACCACGTAAGCTCAGGTCATCAAGCCAGCTTTCGGTACCTTTCATGAAAGGCTCGCCCGATATACGCCAGCGTGCCGACACTGATGGGAACAGACCGTAACGTTTACTTGAACCAAAGCGTGAACTACCGTCGCCACGTAAAGCCGCGTTGATAATGTAGCGATCGAGCAACTTGTACTGACCATTGATCAATGCTGATGCGGTGCGGTATTGCGATATCGATGAAAAGATGGCGCCATCGCTTGTTAACCGGCCCGGTGAGGCGGGGTCTTGCAATTGGTCCGACGCTGTGTTGGTGGCCAGCTGACCTTGCGTTAACGAACGCACGTCATTGGTTTGAATAGACAA
The DNA here is from genome assembly GCF_020783335.1 of Mucilaginibacter daejeonensis. Lineage (NCBI taxonomy): Bacteria > Pseudomonadati > Bacteroidota > Sphingobacteriia > Sphingobacteriales > Sphingobacteriaceae > Mucilaginibacter > Mucilaginibacter daejeonensis. The sequence goes on along the minus strand of NZ_CP086068.1, from coordinate 1,982,416 downwards.
TAAACCGGTGAACGAGTGCTTAGGGTTCAGCTTTGGCGTGTAGACCAGATTTGATTTCGTGGCGATGTTGTAAGTATCGTAGTCAGAGATAGAAGCCCTGTTCACGTTGGTTTCGGTGTAAGGACGACCAGTAGCCTGTTGAGGTAAAAAACGGTTCTGTTTACCGTTATTGATGTCGAACACCACATCACTTGTTGCGTTTAGGATACCCGGAACCACATTGTACTGGATGTAAAAGTGGGGCGTAATACGGTCATTCACCAGGGTGTTGATGGCCGAATTGGCCATAGCCACCGGGTTGTAAGTGGCAGGGTACTGACCCTGAACGTTCGATGCCGGTGTAAAGTAGTTAGGCGTTAATATTCCGAACTCATTGTACTCATAAATTGACCCGTTAGGTGCACGGATGGCCGCTATAGAACGCACACCATCGCTTCCTGTACCGTTGTTACTTGCCGCGTAGTTGTACTGCGTGTTGGTATGCGCATACGATACAAACGTGGTAAAGCGAATACGGTCAGACACGATGTAGTCCAAATTCAAACGGGTGTTCAACCTGTTCAAGCCTGTACCAACCGTAGTACCTACCTGGTTGTTATAACCTACTGAGGCAAAGTATCTGGCCTTTTCGCCACCACCTGATATGGAAAGGTTATTGTCCAACACATTACCACGGCGCGAGATAGCCTTGATCCAGTCGGTGTTCTGGCTGTAGTTCTTATAGTAATACAGGTTACTCGGGTCATATTCAAATTCTTTGTTGGTAAAGGTGTTCAACGGAGCGCCCGTAACGTTCATCACCATCTCCGGGATGAAGGTAGAATACTGGTCACCTGTAAGCAGCGGTATACCGCTTGGTTGCTGGGTAGTGGTACCTTTAAAAGTATAGCTGATGGTCGGTGCACCCCTGGTACCTCTTTTGGTGTTAATGATCAATACGCCATTTGCCGCGCGTGAGCCCCAAACCGCAGTAGCTGCCGCGTCCTTCAGGATGGATATATCCCGAATGTCGGACGGAGCGATACTTAAAAGGTCAGCATACTGGGTGTTATCGGCGGTAGCAAAGTTAAAGCTCGAAGGCACTGAGGTCTCGAAGGGCACACCATCTACCACGATGAGAGGGTTGGTAGCGCCGTTGATGGTACTGGTACCACGGATCTTGATCTGCATACCTGCACCCGGGTCACCCGAGTTCGACACGATATCCATACCGGGAACACGTCCCTGTATGGCCTGATCAATGGTGGTGGCCTGTAATTCCTCTACATCCTTAGCGTTCAGCGTAAAAGTAGAAGTGGTCTTGTCGCGGGTGTCGATGGTCAGTCCGCTACCGTTATTCACCTGTGAGCGGGCCGAAACGGTCACTTCACTTAACGAGTTGGCGTTGGATTCTAATGTGGTATTGAAGATCCTACGGGTGCCGATATCTAATATCTTGGTCTTGTAACCAATGATGGAGATCGAAAGCTTGTGCGTAACGTCGCTTACCTTGATGGCAAAGTTACCGTCAATATCGGTGGCTACGCCGGTAATGGTACGCTTGTCTTTATCCTGCTCTACCACAGTAGCGCCTACCACAGGCAGTTTATCTCTTGAGTCGGTGATCCGGCCTTTGATCAGTACCCGTTCGGCAGTTTGCGCATGTGCGTGCACAGCCGAGAGGATAGAGATAGCAACGACCAGGTAATTAATTAGGTATAAGGTTTTTCTCATAAATCGGTCGCTGATCATTAAAGGTTATATCTTAAATAATTGTCGATCTGGTGGAACAAGGTGCGGGTACCCAGATTATTCGACGTGGTGCCATTCACTACTCGGGCCACGCGGCCAAAGCTGTCGGTAACGGTCATGTTATTTAGTTGATTGTACACCAGCATCTCTACCTTGTCACCCAATAGATTTGTTAAAAAAGTAGGGAAACCGCTTTGGGTAGAAGCCTTTTTGCCATCGGTAGCTATGGTGGCACCATCCAGAATGTGGTATTGTATGAAGCGCGCCACCTTGGCTTTATCATCAGCTGATGATGGGTTGTAGGTGAATGTTACGGTGCTGCCAGATACCGTTCCGGGTAAATAACCGTCACGTACTGCCTGTTGCATAGCGGCCCTGGTAGGGATAAATATGGTATAGCTGGCTCCCGCCACCAAACCTGCTATCTCCTGATTGGTCGGGTTGTAAGCCGTTGAACTGATCAAATATTGATAAAAATCATAGTATGGCGCAGTAGTGGTATTTGCATATTTGGCGATCTGTGACGACAGTGTATTTACCGGATATTCCATAGAACCGCTGCTCAGGTAGTAAACCCGTCCGTTCACGTAATCACGATTGCCACCCACTCCTATCGTTTGGTTCTTTTCTACGTTGCCACCGGCGAATACCGTGTTGCCGTTCCACTTGATGTACTCGTTGCCGTAGGTCTCGATGATACCTTGGCCGGCAAGGCTATTAAGCTCATTGTTAGGCGTTGGTACGATATGCAGGTTGATCAGCCTTTGCAGGTTATCGCGCGGACCGTTGCCGCTGGTCGTGGTACCGTTGAGGGTGTACGTGAATTGTGCGGTCGACGTATTATAATCATAACCCATGGCACGCAGCGTAGCGTCAGGCACCATGAACAGCGTATAACGAATGCCCGGATTGGTCACTGCTATCTTCACATTATTGAGGATGCGCGTCATGAGCGAGTAGTTGGGATCGAGGTAGGCCCTTGCATACACGGTGCTGAACACGTTGGCGGCCTGCACCTGATTGGTGCCATAGAAAAGACCGTTGCTGCACAACTTCTTTTCAATGATGTTATTGCTCACGTTGAACCGGGCCGGCTCGCCTAAAAAGTTATTGGTGGTGCTGAACTTGGTCGGCCATACAGATGTAGCGAACAGGTGAGAGTTGATCAGGTCGGCAATGATGCTGCCCGGCAACTTGTTCACGGCGCCATAGAACTCAAGTATAGTATTATTCAAGTATTGCGTAAACACCGTGTTGTTGGGGATGAACATAGAATATCCATCGGTCTGTCCATCGTTGTCCTGCAATTTGACATAGTTCTCGTTACCGAAAGCGTAGGCCAACAGGTTGGAGTATTGCTTGATATATACCTTGTTACTTTTGCCGGTAAGGGTGTTGTACCGTGAAGTAGCATCGGCATTTTGGGTGTAGGTCACCATGTACTGCTCTACCAACTTCCTGAACTCACTGTACTGGCTATTGCCGGCCAGTTGCTGCTCCAGGCTCGGAAGTGCCGATATCACCCGATCGATCTCATGGATCACGCCGTTCTCGGCCAATATGTCGCGGTTAACTACAGTGCCGTCGGCAACGTTAAAGCCGGTGTAGGTGCTGTTAGGGTAGAAAAAATTGTAATCCGTAGCACTCAAACCCTTGGCTTGCATGAACGATGAATAGAAGTATGGTATATACTTGTTATTGTTATCGCCAAAAACAAAATTGGTGGCGTTATTACCTGCGTTCCGGTTGGCCGACAGCAGCACGGTCGAACTGCCATCCGGACCATCGCCGGTGTAAAAACCATCATAATATGCCGTGCGGCGTTTATAAGCATTGTTAGCCACCCAGCCCGCCTGCGATTGATAATCAGCAATGTGGTCGGTCTTGAAAGCGTTGAACACCAAACAGTAGGTCACGATCTTACGGGCAGCCGTTGAGTCTATAGCTGCCAGCGTAAGGTTGTTATCTGTAAAGTATTTTTGAAAAGCTGCATCGTTAGGTGCAAAAAAGGTCCAGTAACCGGCGGCACTCAGTGTGTTCTTATAACCCGAGCGGTCGATCACGGTCAGGAGCGTCTTGAAGTTGCCCCGTGCGTCCAGCACCTGATATATGGGTGGTTGCAAATTGTCAGGACGGCCGTAATACTCTTCAAAGGCAGCTTTTCTGCAACTTGTAAAGAGTATTAGCAGGCAAAAAAGGGCACAAAGATCTCTAAGTAATTTACACTTCATACGAGGTCTAAATTTTAAATGGAATGATTAATGGGAAAGGGATAGAGCTAACTGATCGCTCGTATTTCACTTGATAAGTATCGGTTCAACAATTATCAAATAGAGCGTTGCAGCAAGCCCGGAAAGATCAGGTAAAAGTTTATTCATACGTTGGGTTTTAATTGGTTAAGTAGGTAGTATATGATATTGGCAATGCGATATACTATCTTATCGAGAACTAAATTATTGACAACCTTAGCCGCAACCGTCCTGCACTGTCTGCGAACACATGCACTTTTTTCATATTGTCAGATCGCTTGGTGAGTTCTTAAAATATTGTCAAGTTTCTGGACAATATATTACAGAGAGACGGCCTACGGCTTAAAAAACGGTCATAGTATTTCGTTCACTTTTAAAAAAGATCGTTGGGATTTGATCAAAGAAGACGATTCAGTGTTCTATGAAGTGGATCCCATCATTTAACGCCGTCTGCCATCGATGAGGCCTTAACAAACTCCGACGGAGAGACCGCGAACTCGGCCTTGAAGCATTTACGGAAATAGTCCACATCGTTAAAGCCTACCATGTAGGCCACCTCGCTAACGTTGTATCGGCTATCCTTCAGCAATACTTGCGACCGCTTTAGCCTGATGCTTCTGATCATGTCAGCTACGGTGAGTCCACTGATCGCCTTTAGCTTGCGATACAACTGACTGCGGCTCATGCCCACCTCATTGCAAAGGTCATCTACACCCAGGTCGGTATCACTTATCCTTTCGTCGATATACCGTACCAAACGGTCGAGCAATCGTTCATCAGGCGATACCGCATCGTTCACCTGCGCCTGGATCACCACCTTTGCTTTGTACTTGTCGCGCAACTTCTGTTGCTCCAACAACAGATTACGCATCTTCAGACTCAGTAGCCTTACGTTGAAGGGTTTGGTCATGTAATCATTTGCACCGGTCTCTATACCCTCTATCTGGTATTCGATAGGGGCACGCGCAGTAAGCAGGATGACCGGTACGTGACTGGTATAGGCGTCGCCTTTGATCCTGCGGCAAAACTCTAGGCCGTCCATCTCCGGCATCATCACATCGCTGATGATCAGGTCGGGCAAATGCTGGCGGGAAAGATCAAGCGCTTGCAGGCCATTCTCGGCCTCCAGTATCTGGTAGTTGTCTACAAAACAGCTTTTTAGATATTTGCGTAACTCATAATTATCTTCGGCTAAGAGGATCAGGGGCAGGCGGCCGTCTATATCTACCCTTTCGTTCACCGGCATTGGCAAAGCATCAGAGGTGTCTGGCAACTCTATCTGCGCAGATGCTTCTTCATTCACCTCCCTATTCAATAACTCATCCTCTGAGTAAACAACAGTAGGAATGGTCACTGTAAAGCGGGTATATCGGGAGCCGTCGTTTGCCTGATCACTGGCCACTGTGATGGTTCCGCCATGCAACTCGATCAAAGCGCGTGAGTACGAAAGCCCAAGTCCGGTCCCTCCCCTGTTGAGCGCTCCGGCCTGTTGGAACGGCTTGAACACACGCTCCTGATCTTGCTGAGCTATGCCACAGCCATTGTCGGTAACAGTGATCTGCACTTCCGACTTTGTGCCTGTCCGCACGACATCTAATCCTACCTGAATTGCGCCACCGCTATTGGTGAACTTTAACGAGTTGGATAAAAGATTCACGATGGTCTTCTCTACCTTGTCGCGATCGCAGGATATATAAAGCTTCCGGATATCGGTCACGAGTTCCAAGGCAATATTCTTATCGGCAGCGAAGCGTTTGAATGAACTGATGACCTGTTCGATGAAGCCGATGATCTCGGTCTGTTCCTTGCGCAACACCTCATGGCCGCTCTCCAGCCTGCGGATGTCCAGCAATTGATCGATCAGTTTGAGCAACCGGCTACCATTAGCGCCCATGGTTTGCAGATGACCACTCGCTTTAGGGTCGTCGCCGATCTGTTCCTTCAACTGTTCGATAGGTGCCAAAATGAGCGATAGCGGCGTCTTGATCTCGTGCGATATATTGGTAAAGAACTCGATCTTGCTTTGATGCAACTCCAACTCCTTTTGGTGAACAAGCGCTTCGTACCCCAATTTGGCCTTCAAGCCAATAAAGCGTCTAAAATAGATGTATACCGCACGCAAAATAAGTGCGGCTATGATCACATAAGCCAGGTAGGCCCAGCCGCTTGCCCACCACGGCGGATACACTTTTATAGTAAGCACCCGTGGCTGAGGGTTCCAAATCCCGTCACTATTAGCCGCGCGTACCTTGAACGTGTAGTTACCGCTGGATAGATTGGAATAAGTAGCTACCCGCCTGGATGCATCAGTATAGATCCAATCCTTATCAAAGCCTTCCAGCATGTAGGCATAACGGTTGCCTTTAGGACTGGCATAATCAAGCGCCGCGAACTCAATGGCGATACTTTTGTCCTTGTGATCAAGTGCTATCTCGTTGTTGAGGTATAACGGCTTCGACAACAATACCCGTCCGTTCACCTCCTTACCTACCTCCACCGGTATGTTCAATACCTGCAATTCGGTAAGTACGATGGGCGAAATGGTATGATCATCGCGGATGCTATCAGGATAAAAGGTGTTGTACCCCCTATTACCGCCGAAATACAGCATTCCGGTTGGACTTTTAAATACCGCTCCATCGGAGAACTCGTTGCTCTGCAATCCGTCATGAGCCGAATAGTTCCGCACAGCAAAGGTTCTTTTATTGATGCGCGATATGCCCCGCTTGTGGCTCAGCCAAATATTGCTATTATCATCTTCAGTGATCCCAGCGATCGTGGCGTTCGACAGTCCGTTGGGTGACACCGAAAAATGTTTGAAGGTGCCTTTTTGCTGATCGAAGCGTTCTAGTCCGTTGCCGGTACCGATCCATATGAAGCGTTCGGCGTCCTCAAATATGCTGTACACCCTATCGTCGCTGAGGGAATTCTTATTCCCATCATCATGATAAAGGTATCTCACGGTCTCCAGTTCGCCAGCTTTATTCAATTTCAGCACGCTCACCCCGCCGCCTTCGGTACCCACCCAAAGTTGCTTACGGTGATCCTTCAAAATAGTGACCACGTGCGAACTGGCCAGTGTTTTGGCTGGGTCGAAAAACTTCAGCTTGTTGGTCGCTGTTACATATTGGTAGATGCCGCCCCATGTTGATATCCAAAGATCATGGCCCTCATCTTCCATTACCCCGTAGACCGATAGGTTGGGCGGTAGGTCGATCCTGCGATGTTTAAATTGCCCGTTCGTCGGGTCGTACCGGTCCAAGCCCTTTTTAGTGCCCACCCAGGTGCGGCCTTTCGAGTCACTGAAAACCGTTTTGATCAGGTCGCTGCTTAAGGTTGAGCTATCCTTATGTACCGCCCTGAATTGTAGGGTCGAATGGTCTTTCCTAACCATGATCACACCCTTATCGCGCGTACCTATCCAGCGGTTACCAAATTTGTCTTCGGTTATAGACCTGACGATATCATCGGCTACCGAGGTCGACCCGGCCGAGTGCTGATAGTGGGTATGGAATGGTTTTCCTTTCAGGTTGGCCTTGTTGAAGCCATTACTAAAGGTACCCACCCAAAATAATTGGTTATCATCCAGATAGATATCGGTCACATAACTATCATTGAGCGACCAGCGGTCCATACGGTCAGAGAGGCGCGGCTTGCGGATACCGGTCCTAAGGTCGGTCTCTAATAGGGCATTCGCCTCATCGTCCATCTCCCACTTGGTGTTGCCATATATAAATTCCACGTTACGACAATGCGTACGGTGATTCAACAGGGTAAGTAGCATGGGCGCTATCGCTTTGCGCGGGTAGCGTTCAAAATTATCGTGCTGATAGTTGTAACGGCAAATGATATTGGTATCGAAGGTCTCTATCCACAGATCGCCGTTCTTATCCGTGATAACGTTGTGGATCCGGCTGTTTATGATGCTGTTCTTATCGGCAGGGTCGTACCGGTAAATGCGGAACTTGTAGCCATCGAACCGACAAAGGCCCGACCACGTGCCGAACCACATGAAACCATATTTGTCCTTTGATATACCATGTATGGTGTTTTGCGGCAGGCCATTCTCTGATGTCATTTGCTCGAAACGCAATTCAGGCGTTTGCGCTACCACGCACAGCGGCACAAGCAACGCGATGAGCACAAGGCGGATCACCCGGTAAAATATCGTCAGATCAGACATAAAGGTCGACATGCTATTTCCGACCGGTCAGTTGGCTTTGCTCAACGACCATGCGCCGTACAGTAGCATGATGTTTTTTAATAATTGGTATCTCAAATCTAAGAAATTTATGTGATCGCTGTGCCGGGTGTCTAATAAATTAGAACAGTGCATTTCTGGAATAAAAACACTGTTTTTAGGCAGTTTGACACGATTCTCATGGTATTATGACACGTTTTTACCGGACTCAAAAACGTCAGCCCGGTAATTTTGGATATAACCAATAAGCCGGAACCCAACGCCGGCTACAGGCCACACCAACCAATTATTAAGCTATGTATACTAACTCTACTTACCTGACCGAGCGGCCAGCAAAAAGGGCACCATCCTTTTCGGGCGTTATCGACCTCAACAAGATCAAGATCAATGTAAAGTCGGCTGTTCCTATTTCATCACAATTGGCGCAGCAGTTACAAAAACTTATCGAGAACGCCAGTTTTGATCGCAGCCAGCCTTTGCCGTCATTGAATACCTTAAGCAAATTGTTGGGCATTGCCCCGTCTACCGCTTTCAGAGCGTACAACCAATTGAATAGCCACAACCTGGTGGTATGGATCAAAGGGAGTGGCTTTTTTGCCAAGCGTTAATTGATCTGCCCACTATAGCCAATGGCCTGTGCTTGATCACAAGTACAGGCCATTTTTATTTACAGTTGATCAGCGCTGCTTAGGCCGTATCAATAAACTGGACCTTCGGATACGGTGATTCAACGGCTCCTCGATACACTTGTACAAAAATATAGAGATCAGGTTAAGGAGAACAAACTGCAATACCAGGTTCACCACATCGTTCTCGAACGGAGAATGCCAGTCGAGCCGGCGGCGGTCATACCACTCGAATACCTGATCATTCAACAGGTTGAGACCATTATTCAGCAGATCACGAAAAAAGCCAAGATGGATGAGGTAAAAGATGAAAGAGCTTTTACCCAACAGCTCGGCTAAAGGTGAGGCTAACGCCTTTTTCAGGAAGGTGGCTTCGGTGATCAATCCATAAAAGAATATGGCGATCACTGAAGCAAGCACAAAATTATTGATCACGATGCCTATCGGATGATGTAACCCTGCCGACCATCCATGAGGTATGGGTAGCAATCCCATCACGACCGGACAAACAAAAATCAGTGCGAACGCCGGGTAGGTATAATTCGACCTATTACCATTAGGCATCCCCTTGTTCAATAACACGAGCGCCAGATATATTCCCGCAAAGAACTCGAAACAGCGGCCAAAGAAGGTATGGATCATCATAAAGGTCATGTTGCCGAAGAAGCCATACCAATCTAAATGGCCAAACATCAGTACCAGCAAAGCACCTGTGGCAATGATCACCACCGGCTGCAAGAGCAGCTTTTTGTATCGTTTATGGAACCAAAAAGCAAAAGGTGCCGCAAAATAAAAACACTCCTCTACTGTGAGCGACCACCCTTGTGCTATGCCCGTGAACTTAAGGTCATTGAAGAACCCTCTTAAAAATGTAAGGTTCATCAACAAGAGAACAAAAGTGTTGGGCAGGGCGCTACCGGCATTTGCATCACGAGTCAAGTAATCATATACAAAAGCGCAGATCGTAAGCAGGAAATACATCGGGTATATGCGAGCGATCCTATTCTTAAGATATTGCCTGAACCGATCGGACGTGAGATAAAAATTATAATAATATCGATAAGTGATCAGGAAGCCCGACAACACAAAAAATATAGTTACCCCTATGTGGAACTCTTGTAGAGATCTTTGCACGATATGCGGGAAGCTACCATCGAAAACATAGTCGTAATGCGAGATGAAAACGAGGTAGGCAGCCAGGGCACGTACGCCCGTGAGCGCCGGGATGTACTTAGGTAAAGGTTGTTGGGTCATGTAGCACAGCGATCAGATTTGCGATCACCCTATCCGATCCACAAACCTGGCTCCATTCGATCACAGTGATGCCTGCGACCGACTCAAGCCGATTGTAAGCGGATGTGAAATGTGGTTCCTTCGTTCACTGCTGACTCGAACCAAAGCTCGCCACCCAGTGCCTGTACGAACTCATAACTTAGCGTTAGGCCAAGCCCTACACCTTTCTCCATATTGGTGCCATACGAGGCCTTAATGCTGGAATGGAATGCGTTCTTTTGCTGCTCCGCGGTCATCCCGATGCCGTTGTCCTGAATGTGGATGATCACATCGTCACGCTCACGGCTACATCCAACGCTCACCTTACCATGCTGGTGAGTGAACTTCACGGCATTTTGCAAAAGATTACGCGCAATGATCTGAAGGTGGTCAGCATCGGCCATCACATTCACATCATCACTCACCTTTACATTGATATCGATGTTTTTGGTAGCGGCCGCGTACTGGATGGTTTGCGTCACCTGCTCTACCACTTGTAGCACGTTCACGGGTGTTAGGTTCACGGTCATGCTACCTTCCATTTGGTTGCGCGACCACGACAGCAGATTGGTGAGCATCAGTCCTGTATTGTTGGTGATCTCGCTCAGTTGGGTCTCAATGCTGTACCGGGTAGGGTCATCGATATCGACACGGCCCAGCAATTGCAGGTAATGGTTGATCTGCGCCAGCGGCGACCGTAGGTCGTGCGCAATGATGGAGAACAACTTACTTTTTTCAGCATTGGCCACGGCTAAATGATCAGCCTCGTCAATGGCCAGCCTGTTCTCGCGGTGATAGTTTGTACGCAATACGTAAATGGCTAGGAAGATCAATACCGATGAACTGATGTACACATAGAACATATCGGTGTGCCGTTGAAGCGCGGTAACGTAGCTGTGATCGATCCACTGCGGAAACTTTAGCTCGGCGCACTGCACGCCGAAAACCATTAGTACGTTGATGCTCAATAGCGCGAACGCCGAACGGTAAGGCACATAGGTACACAGCCCGATGAAAGCCGCGCTATACATCAAAATGGTCGGACCACCGATACCATCGTTCTCAAAATAACTAAATGCCAAAAGAACATTGAGCAGAACGGCGTCTACGATGACGCACCACTTAGTCATGTGCTTGAAGCGGGAAAAGTACAGCAATATCACGTAATAAAGGAGATTGACCGCAAAGGTTAACGCCACACTGTAAGCGCCAAGCAACAGGTAAACGATCAAGTTGAAGACCGCTATGACCGCGCTGAACAGGATCAGAGAATGGAATACTCGACCCTCCAGTTGAAATTCATCAGTACGCCCTACAAGATGCTTCCACCCTTTGATGAACGCTTTGATCAAAGGGTATTGATGGATCTTTATCGACATCTAATATGAACCGAAGATTAATGACCTGAACTTATACGACATTTGCCGAGCAAAATGCTAATACGCTTCTAATTTCGCGATTTTCCACCACATAATACTTATCTATTTTTCGGTAATGAGCTTTACATAGGATAAATATCAACGGGCGGTATGCCGCTAAAAACACCTGCTGTAAAGCTGGTAAAAATACCAGCGAGTTAGTTAAGATCCCAGTTTTGAAAACTGCGGGTTTACACCCGGTAATAAGATCTCGTGGTATTATAATATTGCGGAAGGTTTAAGGGTGGCGGCAAGGCTCCTATTTTGATATTCACTCCGATCGTTTTCCTGGTATACTAACGTTCACGGCAGTAATATTTGGCAGATGCTTCGGCCTCACCCTCAAGCTTCCCTAATTGATAAAACTCATAATGCCAAAAAGCATCCTGATCGTTGATGACGAGGTCAACACCACTTTACTGTTGGCTAAACTATTACAAAAGCAAGGCTACCATGTACTTACCGCTTTCAATTACGCGGCAGCAGTGTCGCAGTTGAAGCGACCGGTAGACCTGGTGCTGACAGACTATCGCCTTGGTAACGCCACCGGGGGGCACCTTTTGCAATATATCAATCAACATCAGCCAGATGTTCTTGTGGTGATGATGACCGGCTACCCTGACGTAAAACTGGCCGTTGAGCTGGCTCGGAACGGTGTTCATGATTACCTGGTGAAACCACTCAACACGGCCGAATTGATCGAATGCATCGAAAACGCGTTGACAGAACCGGAGGCGGAAGCTGAGTACCATTACGTAGCACCCATTAAAGCACGACCAATGGTGACCGGCATCAGCGCTATATCAAAGGCTATACAGCGCCATATCGAGCTCATTGCTTCCACGCGATGCAACGTGGTTATTCAAGGCGCCAGTGGTACCGGTAAAGAACACATGGCACGCAGCATTCATCAGCAAAGCGACCGCAGTGAAATGCCTTTTGTAGCGGTGGACTGTGGAACTTTAAGCCTCGAACTTGCACCAAGCCAACTTTTTGGCCACGAAGCGGGTGCATTCACTGGTGCCGATACCTTAAAGGTCGGGTACTTTGAGATCGCCAATGGTGGAACGCTTTTTTTGGATGAGATCGGCAATCTGTCCTACGATGTGCAGGCCTTATTATTGCGGGTGATCCAGGAGCAGAAATTGAAACGGGTAGGTTCTATAAAGGAACATTCTATCGATGTTAGGATCATTGTGGCCTCCAACCGCGACCTCCGCTCTGCCGTGAAAGTAGGTACTCTTCGTGAGGACCTTTACTACCGCCTTAATGAACTGACCGTTGAAACACCGTTATTGAGCCAACGTACCGAAGACATCCGTCTGTTCGCGAACAGCTTTCTGGAAGAGGCCAACGCGGAGACCGGAAGGAGCATTGCTGGGTTCGATGATGATGTGATAGATCTTTTTGAAGGGTATGAATGGCCGGGCAACATTCGCGAGTTGCGTAATATGGTAAGGCGTGCCGCTTTGCTGGCCACAGGGAAATACATCACTTTAAAGGAATTACCGAGCGATATCATTGCCGCGCAGCTCCTTAAACACGGGGACGAACAAGAGGTACTCACCGTCCTCAAGGCCGAAAAAATGCTTCAATTCCTCAAAGGCGGTCGATACACGCATGAACTGGGCCACATCCTGACCGTTCTGAAGAACACGAATTATAATCGGACGCGAACGGCCAACCTTTTGAACATTAATCGCAAAACTTTATATAACCGGTTGAGAAAAGCTTGCGCCTGATCGACCCACCGACTCATATCATATTAAATGAATGTTAAAACCTGTCTCAGATCTGTGCTGATCTGTGGTATGCTGATCTTACTCACACACGCGCTTACCTTAGCTCAACTGGTCAAACCATCTAAGACCGGCTCTGTAATTTCGCCCCCGCCCCGTCACTCGGCCGATGGAGCCGATAAAGAAGAAAACGAAGAAGATGGCGAGATACTTATCAAAGTGAAGGCCGGAACAGCCAACGCTATTTTTGATGAGGCCTCTTACATCGATTATAAGGTAGACTTGAAAAGCACTTACCGTTTAAAGCAGGAAGGCAAATTCTCATACACTGTATCTACTGACGAGGGTAAACAGCTTTTTGAGGACTCGGTACATATAGCGCTTGGCCGCAGGGGTAGCAAAACAGTAAAGTTCAAACTTCCTCCTAACCCACCGGGGTTTTACCAACTGAGTATCCGCATGAATTTGACGGCTTATGATGATACGATCAAAAAGGTATTCGGCATAGCACCGTTCAAGATCGCGGCTCCTCAACACCGCCCGGCCGATTTCGACGCTTTTTGGAAAAAGAGCCGCCAAATGCTCGACAAGATACAACCCGACTATAAGGTGACCGAGCAAAAGAACCTTTCAACGCCCGAGATCAAGGTGTACTTGGTGGAGATGCGCTCATGGGGTAATGCCCTGATTAAGGGATGGCTCACTATACCGGTCAAAAAGGATAAATTCATCCCGATCAGGTATCGTGTGCCGGGGTATTTGGTAGAAATGAAACCAAGCATGATCGAGGATGACTTTGCGGTATTTCAGTTGAACGTAAGAGGTAATGGCAACAGCAAAGATGCGATCAACACTTTCGGTATTCAGTATAATAATTACCATTTAGAAAGTAAGGACAACTACATCTACCGTGCTGTTTATATGGACTGTTTACGTGGTGTGGACTTTTTGGCGAGCCACGGCTACCTGGGAATGGATGTGAACCGGATCGCTATTGACGGTGGTAGCCAGGGTGGTTGTTTGGCCGTAGTAACGGCAGCGTTAGATCAGCGTATCAAAGGTGTCACTACAGAGGTTCCCCTATATTCAGACCTGCGTGAAGCATCGGTGATCACCATGAAGGTACCGCCTAAGAATGAGACACCTGTTTGGCATCTGAATAACTTTGTTAAGCGAAGAGGCCGATCGGCCAGCATGGAGGAAATGTACCGCGTGTGGGATTATTACGACCCCATGCATTTTGCGCCCGATGTACAATGCCCCGTGCTGATGGGAATCGGTTTGATGGATGAATTATGCCCACCACGATGCAGCGTGGCGATGTTCAACCAACTGGGTACTTCACAGAAAGAACTATGGGTGAGCGCTGATAAGGCGCATGAGGTCGACCCTATCTATTACCGTCATCAGTATAGCTGGCTGCGCGAATTTTTCCTTCTCCCATGATCCTAAACCTTGACTCAATGAAAAAAAGTATTCTATTAGCCACCTCAGTTATCCTCTTTTCTTTTAGTACCGCGCAAGCTGGCTGGCCAATAGGTAAAAAGCACTTTATACTCTCAAGTTCGCTATCGCAATACATCGCTAAAAACCGCTGGGATCAGAACGGCAATTACCGCGAAGGAAATGGTCAAAGTTTCAATGCCACTACTTTTGGCGTCAACCTGGCTTATGGTATATCGAACAGATTGGATGTGAATATTGGCGTACCGGTCATCTATCAGCGCATCACTTATCCGGGTGGAGCGGTCAACAACACCAGTTTAGGCGATATGCAATTGGGCCTCACGTATAATCTTTTCAACTTCAATTACTCCAATTACATTTCTGTGTACACCGGCGCAATAATGCCCTTGTATACCAACACCAGTTCACGTTATATCGGCTTGGGTAACGCCGGGGGCACCGTCCACCTGTCTAACAGTGGTAGTTTGAGCAGCAAGACCTCTTACAACGTAGACCTGGGCTTTAGCCAATATGTAGGCACCGGTGCTCCGCAGCAATACCTGGCCGATGTATCACTTGGATATTCGCTTGATCGGTGGAACCAATTAGGCGTCAATGCAGGTGCAGGAAGGTCTATCAGCTCTGACAAACGATCGGTAAACAACCTACTGGCCAACCGTGATTTTAATTACGTGCGTGTAGCGGGCAATTATGGTCATTCTTTCAATAAAAGGATCAACCTCAACCTGTCGTTATTTTATACGGTTGCCGGCCGTAACACCGGCGAAGGATACGGCGCAGCGTTATCGCTGATGTACAAGTTGCCGTACCGATAGGTCAGGTTCGAAATGCCTGTGAATCGTTACTTAGTAAGCTGGAAACTTTGTGACATGGTACCAACATAATTAGCTTTTGCAAGGTCATCATAGGTCCAATGCCAAGCCGTTACGGTGACCGATATGGGGTATCGGCTACGCTTAGGGATAGCGGTGAACAATAACTTATCACCTTTAACGATGGCCGGACCGCTGTTGACAAAGTAGCTGACCGGCGAACCCGTTGTGCAATTAGCTCTAAGCTGAACCTCTTTTGAACGACCTGCATGCTGATCACCGATCAGTTCAAAGGAGATATTTGCGTTATCGTTCGGCGTAAGCTTTACCGCCAGGCGAATGCGAGCCGGCTGTACAGCGCGCCCGTGGTCATGATCACCGCTGTGACTGGCCATTAGCCAAATGTCGTTAAGGCTATACCGGTCGAAATCGATCTTGAAGAGGCCATCAGCCATCTGCCTGGCAGGTCCGCAGATCACGCTCAGCCTTATCCGTCCTTTAGCATGGCCTAATGAACGTCCAGCCCCTGGCAATTCCCGAGGTATGTGATCCAAAAAGACTGATCTGACTCCAAATGACATTCGATCTTTTTCCGGTTGAAATGCTAACGAGACATAAGGATCGCCGTTCAGATCAATGATCGTATCACGCTGCTTAAAACCGACCATTTGCATTTTACGCGCCTTACGGTCGCCTGCAAGGTTCATGGCAGTGCGAGCCATCTCCTCGTCAAAGAACCAGTAGGCGTTCTGACGGTTGCCCTTATATCGCAGGTAAGGCGCCGGCTTGAAACGGTCAGGGTCAAGTCCTTCGGTGTCGGTCAGCCAGCCCTTTTGCGGGTCGATGGGTAAAAGTTCATGAGCATTCTCTCCTTCTTTTTCCTTACTGGATCTGTATTTGCAAGCTTTCTCAATAAATTGCGCCATGAAATTTGATAGCTGGGTTGGCCAGTCCAGATGCCCGCCGCCAAGGTCGGTAGCCACTCCAACCAGGTTATTGGTATCCTTCTTTCGCAACGCTGTTACGCTACTGCGCATGTAAGGCCAAATGTAGTTGCGATCAAAGGGCTTGCCGTTCTTGGTCAAAGGCCACTCGTCATTTTCGCCAATGATGTAGCAAAATGGTATACCGGCTATGTTCGCATCATCTGGTATAGGCTGTCCCTTTACCGGAATGGCTGCTATAACGCGCTGAGGTAACCATGCACACAAGTTCCAGCAAAAAACACTATGCACCGAATGGTCGACGGGAATAAATGGCACTTTCGCTATCTCGCTATAGCCCGAGCTATCGGCCAAAGCTTTCAGCAATTGTAGGAATGCTTGCTTACCGGATACGGTCAGGTTAGCGTCGACACCCGTTGCCGAAGGTTCGATCAGCAGTATCCCTAGATCGTTTTTCGCAGCTGCTTTACGAATAATGGGGTCTTCGCACCAATGACGCTCCAACATGTTAGCGAATGACACGATCAAACCCCTCACCTGCTCGCACTTGGGCGGGATCCAAAGATATGCTTGTCGGGAACCTATGGGAGCGCTGTATTGATACACTGAAGATTCGGTATTTGATCGTGCTTGAGCATTGATCTGACCAGCGTAGAGGAAGCAAGATACCGCCAGAACCCAAAAGGCCCATTTTATGGTTAGCAAACCCAATTTACGCATAACGATATAGCCTTAAAGAACGAACGGCAGGCCACTTAGTGGTCCCGCCGTTCTTGCTAACTAAACTATTAAAAAAACGAACAAGAGACTATCTGTAGCCCGGGTTTTGCCCGATCGGTGCACCGTTATTTAGGTCGATGGAAGATTGCGGAATTGGCAACAGGTTGTTGTATTGCTGCACCGACGCCGCCGATTCAGGACTGCCAAAGCGCCGCGTACGATCGTACACTAATCCGAGACGAGCCAACGTCAATATTCTGAACTCCTCGCCAAATAATTCGCGGGCACGTTCATCTAAAATGTAATCGATGTTCACATCAGAGGCTGCAACAGGCGTTGCCTTAGCACGGCTACGCACCACGTTAAGATCCGCCGCTGCCGATGCAGCATCGTTTTTACCCAAGTATGCCTCAGCACGCAGAAAGTAGGTCTCAGGTAAGCGAATGATGTAAAAGTTACGCACATAGCCGGCGTCAGGCGTGGCGTTCACATGCTTATCGGTACCGAACTTGCTCCAGTTAGGATAAATGTAGATACAGGTATCATCACGGGTGGTCAGCAGGGCTTTGTTAGCCACCTGACCCGGGCGGCCCACGCTGGCTGGAATGTTAGGTCCATAGTAGTAAGTGCGTTTGATACAGGTCTCGCTATTGCGAATGTCGGTACCTGAATTACGCCAAATGGTGTAGTTGGTGTAATTGGTAGGACGAACGTAAGCCACACCCCTACCGGTAGAGTCCACCGCGGTACCATTGTAACCGAACTTGGTTTGTCCGTACCAACTGCACCACATCATGCGCTCGATCAGCGGACGGGTAGAGAACGTTACCCCGCCCGGGATAGCACCACCTGTAGCGGTAACAGCGAATTGTGCGGTCCAGATGCTCTCTCGGTTACCGGTCTGGTAGTTTTGGTTACCCATCACGAACAGGTCATAGTAGTAATTTTTATCGGCTTCAGATGCACGGGTGCCAAAGCGGGCGTTCACCAGCGAGTAAGCACCATCAGTACCGTTAATGATACGAGTAGTGGCAGCTATAGCACCGTCATAATCCTTCAAACTGATGTCAACTTCGGCCAGTATATGGTCGGCTGCGGCACGTACCACACGGCCAGGCTGGGTGGTGGTCAAAGGCAGGTTAGCAGCGGCAAAGGTCAGGTCGGCCTGCGCGAATTTATACACATCGGCGCGTGCGTTACGGGTAAAGTCGTTACGTGGTGCGGTGACCGGTGCTTCCAGGATCGGCACATCGCCAAAAACATTGGCCAGGTTACGGTACGCAAAACCACGAAAGAAACGTGCCTCGGCGATCGTAGCGTTCTTTTGTGCATCATTTTGCCAGGTAACTGCAGGGTTGGCCGCACCGGCAATGATCGTGTTAGCGATCTTGATGATGATGTATTGCCAGTTGAACCAATCGCCCGAGTAGTTATCGGTACCGTTCACAATGCTCCAGTTGTTGTACTTGGAGGTTACGTCGCGTGGGTCAAAACAAACATCGGTACCCAGGCCCAATAACCAGCCGTCTTTCGGTCCATCGGCCGAATTATAGAAGCGCTGTACGTAGGTGTAGAACGATGCGCTCATTAATTGGAACTGCGCAGGATTAAGCAAGGAATTGCTGCTGTTCAGGTTATCTTTCTGGGTCTCCTCCAAAAAGTCGGTATCTTTTTTACACGACGCCGTAACAAGTACTACAGCGGCCGTGATCATGGTTAGTATCAGTTTATACGTTCTCATGTTGTGTATAATTAAAAGCCAGCATTTAAACCAAAAGTGATCGCCCTTAATATCGGTGTCGACTGGTTGACCGACGTGTTGGTCGACCCACCGTTACCACCGATCTGCGCGCCGTTCGCCGGATCCAGACCGATCCACTTAGTGGCCGTGAACAGGTTGGTTCCGCTCACATAAAGCTTCAGGTTCGATACTTTGATACGGTCCAGCATCTTTTTAGGGAATAGGTAGCTGAACGCTAAGTTCTGTAACCTGGCGAACGTGCGCTCCTGGTAAAAGCCGTAACCCAACGGGTTGTTGTAGTTGGCGCGTGGATACTCGTTGTTAGGGTTCGTGGGCGTCCAGTATGGAAGATTCAACCAGTTACCGATCTGCACCGCACCTGGGTTAAGGCTTCTTAAGTTGGTCGACATGTAAAAGTTATCCTTACCCCCACCAATGATCGCGTTGATACTGAAGTACAACTGAAAATTTTTGTAGGTCAGTGTATTCGACAAGTTCATGTTGTAGTTCTCTTTGCTGTAACCGATCACCGAACGGTCGGCTGAGGTGATCTTGCCATCGCCGTTGATGTCTTTGAACTTCACGTCGCCTGGTACAACACCTGTGTTGGCAGCGATGTAAGCAGCATCACTGGTCTGCACGATACCATCCACAGTGTAATCATATATCGCACCTAACGATTTACCTATGAACAGGCTGTTACCGGTGTCATCGTTCTCTTTGCCAGTAGCCGGATTGATGATACCAGTTAATTTAACCAGTTTGTTGCGGTTAAGCCAGAACGCAAAGCCCGACTCCCAACGGAAACCGCCTGGAGTGCTCATGTTCACGGAGTTCAAAGAGACCTCGATGCCTTTATTGTTCACCTGGCCAATGTTGGTCAGGGCGCTTGGGAAACCATTCACCGGGCTCAGGGCCAGGGTGTACAGCAGGTCAGTGGTCTTGCTACGATACACATCGATGGTACCGCTCAAACGATTCTTCAACACCGAGAAATCTAGTGCTAAGTTAACGGCCGCTGTCTTCTCCCAGGTCAGGTTCTGATTACCCAGTTGCGATGGGAAGCTGTACTGATAAGAAGTGCCCCCGAATACGGTGTAACCCGGCGAAGGGTAGTTGGCCGAACCAACAGTAGTAGCAACGGTGGCTTGAGTAGCATAAGGCGACACACCCTGATTACCGGTCTGGCCGTATGAGGCACGTATCTTCAGGTTATTCAACCAGCTCACGTTCTTCATGAACTCCTCTTCGGTAGGCACCCATGCGATCGACGCACCAGGGAAGTTACCGAACTTTTTGCCCGGCGCGAACGCCGAGTAACCGCCCCTGTTAAAGCTTACCTGGCCATAATATTTACCTTTGTAATTGTAGCTTAAACGACCGATGTAGGCAATGTTAGATACCTGCAGATAACGGCTCGTTACACGCTGTGTGGTGGCACTTTGAAGGCCATAATAACCTAACACGGTACTACCGAACGCTCCGTAGTCATTACCGTTGCCTATCAAGGTCTCGGTCACGGTATTATCGCGGGTGTAACCCACTAACGCATCTATTTGATGGCCGCTGAAGTTGCGGGTGTAGCTTAACAGGTTATCAAAAAGGTAAGTGGTAGTGGTGGCTGATGTTTTGTTACCGTAAGCCCTTGACAGGAACTGCGTAGGGTTAGCGATATCAGACGCCAGCAAGGTGTTCACCTCATATTGCTCGTGGTGAAAGTTAGCGATATTGACAGTAGAGCGCTCGCCGTTCACGTTCAGGCGGTATGATAAGCCTTTAACGAACGGGAACTTAACGGTCACAAAACCGGTACCACGTATGCTGCTATATTTTTCCATATTATCATCCACCGAACCTAATGTACTGGTGCTTGGGTTGCCCCAGTAAGGGTTGTAGTTGGATGCTAAACCTTCAGGGTAGCGTTGCAGCAGGTCTGGCCTGTTATCAGCGTACTTGTAGCTGTATGGAGACAAATAAGTGGCCATGTACAGATCGGAAGGGATACCCGAGTAATCTCTGGATGAGTAGTAACCATTCACACCTACTGTAAGCCAATCTGTGATATTGTTATCCACCTTCAGGGTGATGTTGGGCTTGCTGAACTTGTCGTTATAAAGCACACCTTTTTGGTTGATGTACCCGGCCGAGAAGTAGTAATTCGTCTTCTCCGAACGGCCTGACACGCTAACATCATAACTTTGGATGGGTGCCGGCTGCTGAATATCTTCCAACCAGTTGATGGTCTGTCCGCTATTGATGGCGCGAAGGATGTATGGCGTTTGACCGAAAACGGAATTGATGTCGGTAGCTGCTCCCCTTGCTGCGGCAAGGTCGCGGCGCCATTGAATGTAGTCGTCGCCCTGGCGCATTTTAGGTACGCGGGTCCAGCTTTGGCGGCCATAGTAAGCGTTGAAATTGATCAGCGGTTTATCGCTGCGGCCACGTTTGGTGGTGATGGAGATCACGCCATTTTGTGAACGGGAACCGTAGATCGATGTCGATGCCGCATCTTTCAGTACGTCGTAAGTAGCGATATCGTTCATGTTGATCTGGTTCAGATCACCGTTAAAGATCACCCCATCTAATAAGATGAGCGGGTTGGTATTTGCACTGATGGAATTTTGACCACGCACCAGGATGTTAGGTGTAACACCTGCACCGGTTGACGGGCCTACGTTAACGCCGGGAGTACCTTGAATGGCCTCCAGTGCGTTCACGTAAGGTACGCTTTCCTTGGGCCCACCCTCGATCTTTACCGAAGCGATGGAACCCGTAAGATCCTTTCGTTTTTGTGTGCCGTAACCTACCACTACCACATCGGTCAGTTGCCTGTTCGAGGCGGTAAGTTTGACATTGACCGTACTTTGACCGCCGATATTAACGGTGTTGGCCGTGTAACCGGTGTAAGTAAAGGTCAGGCTGCCCTTGGGGTCGGCGTTCACGGTGAACATACCGTTCAGGTCGGTAGCTGCGGCGCCACCTGCCGAGGCTTTTACGGTAACGCCAATGAGCGCTTCTCCGGTGGCGGCGTCGGTCACCTTACCCTTTACAGGCATGGTTTGCGCCCGCGACCGGACGCTTAATAAGCTGATCATTAAGATCAGTGCACATGAAAACAGTGCTCTTGTTATCCTTAATTCAGAAGGATAACATGATAATGGTCTGGTTCTCTTCATACGCGTCGGTGTTAGGGTTCATTATTTAGGTTTATAATTAGTGGTTAATAAGCATCTCGGTACGGTATCGCTGCGCTGCGGCTGCAATGATCTGCTGCAACTCCGTGAACTTCTCCTCCAGGCGTTCGGTGAGCCTTAACTGCGCACGGGCGCGTTGTAAATTATGGTCAGGGAAACGGATCTTAAAATATTTGTCGCCATCCAGGTGGTCGGTCAAAAAGCGTAAGCCTACGATAAAGGGTAGCAGTAAAGCTCCCAGCGCCAGCGAGCTGATCTCCGCCTCGGTCAACGCTTTGGCAGTATCTTGTAAAAAGCCCTGAGTGAATGCCTCAAAAAGCTCCAGGTCAACATCGATCTTTGACAAATCGGCCTCGTCCTCAGCGGCGGTGTTGACTATGGTACGTATCGCATCGCCAAAGTCATACGCAATGTAGCCCGGCATCACCGTATCCAGATCGATCACACATTGCGCCTGATCATTCTTGTCTAACAGCACGTTATTGAACTTGGTATCGTTGTGAGTGATGCGTAAAGGCAATTCGCCACGGCGGCCCATATTCATTATAGCTGCCATTTGCTCCCTCCTGGCGTTCACCATCTTGATCTCCTTAGTTGCACCCTCAGCACGGCCCATCGCGTTGGCCGAGAGTGCCTGATCAAAGTTCTTGAACCGCCATTCGATGTTATGAAAATCAGCGATCGTTTCACCAAGCAGGTTAGCATCAAGGTCGGTCAGCATTGACTGGAATTTGCCAAACCCCTTCCCCCCTTCGCAGGCTTGCCTGGCTGTGGTCACCTGGTCATAGGATAGAGTGTCTTTAATGAAGAGGTACATACGCCAGTAGACACCATCCTCGTCCATATAAAAATATTGATCATCCTTTGTAGTGATCAGCGTCAGCACTTCCTGATCTGCATTGGCGCCTGGTACCTGTTGCAGTTTTTGACGAATATGACCAGTGACGATCCTGATATTATTAATAAGCAGGGGCACATCTTTAAAAACGTAAGAATTGATGCATTGCAGCAAGTGGTCCGGCTTATCTGTATCGACGTTCACTACCCGATACGTATCGTTGATATGGCCTGAACCATAAGCGTATATGTTTGCCACCTGACCACTGATCTTAAAATGGCCGGTAACTTTTTTTAACGTATCAACGGAACGTAACGGTGCTTGCATACAACGATAGCGATTAGATATAAAATAAAGTGTTCGTAAAGATATGGGAATAACTGTGTGCGCAAACAAATATATAAAAACAATTTGTGTGCGCACACAAATTTAAAATTTATTTATATTTTTGGATACGATACGCTGAGTACGAATATTTATAAGGCCAGGATGCTCGCAATGCGCTGAAGGCCACCTACCACACTCATGCTACTCGCCAATTATATTCTATATATTAACACCTGCGATCAAGTACCTGACCATGAAGAGAACCTTACTCCTGCTTTTAGTATGTGCCACCACACATGCGTTCAGTCAAAATGATGAGGATAAAAAGAAACATGCCATCGATGTAGACGCCATACGAGAGACACAGCTTACCGGCGATGTTGGCTTAAGGCCCACCAAGATGTCCTATCCGGCCGACGCCGCAAGCGTAAAGCGCTTCTTAGGCAAATTCCCAGGTAAAAAGTACCTGACGTTCCCTGAGGACAGGTCCAATTCGATCCGCCTGCTTGATTCATTGCCCAAACCCTGGCTGAACCGCAGCGCAGCACAGCTTACCAGCTTTGAAGGCACCGCCCGCCCGGGTGAGTACTACGTGTTCCAGATCGGTGTATACGCGGTGGGCCAGCCCCTGCACCGCCTCGGCACCGATTTTAGCGGTGTTACCGACGCGGCCAAGCGTAAGATCACTGATGTGACCTGCTTTAACACTGAGGGCGTAGACTTTAAATTAAGAAACTATAAAAAGAAGCTTGAAGTAGCCGCAAACCACGTACAACCGCTTTGGTTCGGCGTTCAGCTACCTGATAACGCCAGTGGCGACCTAAAAGGCGTGGTGGTGATCAAAGCCACCGGCTTGCCTTCAACGGCGGTCAACATTAACATTCATGTTAAAGGCAGCAAGATAGCTGATCACGGCTTTGATAGTGAGGTAGGCCTGTCGAGACTAGCCTGGTTGAACACCCGCATCGGCAGCGATAACGACATTACCAATGGATATCAACAAGTAGAGCGTACCGATAACTATATCAAGATACTCGGTCGCGACATCACCTTAGGTGCCGATGGCTTGCCGCAGAACATCAGCAGTTATTTTGACCACAACAATGCCTATATTATGCCTAAGGCCGAGCCTATCTTGTCGAACAAGTTCAGGTTCGTGGTACAAAAAGATGGTAAACAGCTACCTTTTACTACCAGTGCCATACGTTACCAGGATGCGCTGCCGGGCGGCACCCGCTGGACCACAACGCTCAGCAACCCTAATGTGAACATCGTGGTAAAAGGATCAGCCGAATTTGATGGCTTTATGGGTTATCAACTGGATGTCACGCCTGTAAAGGACATACCGGTCGACGATATTTACCTGGAATTGCCCATGACCAAAGACAAATCGCTCTATATGATGGGCCTCGATAAAGAAGGTGGCTATCGTCCGGCCAAATGGAACTGGAAATGGGATGTGATCAACAAAGACCAGGACGAAGTTTGGATGGGAGGCGTGAACGGCGGCTTGAAGATCAAGTTCAAAGGAGCTAACTTTAAGCGTCAGTTGGTCAACATATACTATGAGTTCAGCCCGATCAACGAACCCGAATCATGGGGCAACGGTAAAAAGGGCGGCATCGATATCACTTCCACGTCGGCCGATCAGGGTGCCTTATTAAAAGCGTATTCAGGTCAGCGCATATTGCGCAAGGGTCAAACCTATCACTTTGATTTCGACCTATCGATCACCCCTTTCAAGACCATTAATAAGATCATTCAATTTGGCGATCGTTACTACCACACCGATGTTGATACGGTGAAGCATTTTATCTCTTCGGCGATCGAGCACGGTGCTAACATCATCAATATCCATCATAAAAAGGACATTTACCCGTACCTCGATTACCCTTTTATGGATGAGAACACTCCTGACCTAAAGGCCTTCATTGATAGTAGCCATGCCCATCGTCTTAAGACCAAGATTTACTACACCACACGCGAGATATCAGTAAATACCAAAGAGATATGGGCCATGCGCAGCCTAGGTACCGAGATCATTATGCCGGGCCCAGGTTCAGAAGCGCGAACATTGGTGAACCCAAAAGGCGTACACCCATGGCTGAAACAGAACTTTAAAGACAATTTTATACCGGGTTGGGTAGCCACCTTTACCCACGGCAAATACAAGGGCCGCCAAGATCTGGCGGTGTTGACCTCGCCCGATAGCCGTATCAACAATTTCTATTTAGGTGGATTGGATTGGATGTGTCGTAATCTGAACATCGATGGCTTGTACCTTGATGACCTGGCGCTTGACCGTGAGACCATGAAGCGCACCCGTAAGATCCTCGACCGCGAGCGGCCGGGTTCGCGCATTGATATGCACAGTTGGAACCACTACAATCAATACGGCAAGTACGCGTCATCGTTAAACGTTTACATGGAGCAACTGCCTTACATTGACCAGATCTGGATCGGGGAAGCACGCAACTACGACCTGGCACCTGACTACTGGCTGGTCGAGATCAGCGGTATTCCCTTTGGACTCACCTCGCAAATGCTGAACAAAGGTGGTAATATGTGGCGCGGCATGAATTATGGCATCACCAACCGTTTGGGCTGGTTCCGGTCGCGCACACCTGAGCACATGTGGAAGTTTTGGGATGAACACCAGATCGAGAAGAAGGACATGATCGGTTTTTGGAATCCTACTTGCCCCGTACGTGCCGACAACAGCGAAGCCGCGGTGACCATTTACAAAAGCAAGGATAAGGTGCTGATATCGGTAGCCAATTACTCAGACAAAGCGCAAAAGACCCGCCTCAACATCAATTGGGCCGCATTGGGCATGACACCTGATGGTGTAAAAGCCACTATACCGGCTATAACCGATTTCCAGGACCAAAAGAACATTGACCTGCAAAAAGAACTTACGCTGGAACCAGCAAAGGGTTACATGATCGTGGTTGAACGCAAATAACGACCGGCTGATGAGATATACTTTTTTTAACGTTATAGCACGACCGGCAATTGCGGCGCTTTTGCTGATCAGCGCACATGCAAAAGCCCAATCGGCAAATCAGATATATGTATCGACTTCGGGCTCGCCAAGTGCTTCAGGCACCTCAAATGACCCCGTGAGCTCTATAGAGAAAGCGATCAGCCTGGCATCGGCCAAAGCTGCCGGAAGCAAAAAGATAGAGATAGTTGTTCGCGGCGGCTCTTATCATGTGGAGCGCTCGGTCGAGCTGTTAGAAGGCAAGAACTGGAACTCTACCACTGCCTTGATCATCAAAGCTTACAGAAAGGACCTGGTGACGCTGCACGGCGGCAGAACTGTGCCTGCGGATATGATTAAAGCCGTGAGCGATAAAGGTTTTTATACACGTTTTCAACCGGAATTTCGGGACAAGATCAGGCAGATCGACCTGAAGGCGTTGAACATCGACCCTGGGAAACTACGCCCGGTCGGCTTCGGGCGGCCATTCGGTCCGTCATGGATGGAAGTATTTTTTAACAGTAACCCGGGCGTGATCGCCCGCTGGCCTAACAAGGGCACCGTTCCTATCGATTCGGTGATCAACCCCGACAGTTTGAAGTTAAAGAACTACACCAAGGTGATACCCGAAGCCGCTTTTGAAAGCCTTCCTGAAGGTAAAGGCATGGTAGCCATTCGCCCTTGGACAGATACCCTGAAAAATCCTAAACCCGATGTGGCCAAACGTGTGGGAACGTTCTTCTATGATGACCCGCGCCCATCCAAATGGAAGGAGCCAAAAAAGGCCTGGCTAACGGGTTTCTTTATGTGGGGATACGCCGATGACGCGGTACCGGTGGACAAGGTGGATACCATACGCCGCATCATCACCACCGCCATGACCACCCGTTACGGCTTTGCCAGTGGTAAACCGTGGAGGGCTTATTACGCCTACAACATTCCCGAAGAAATAGATGTACCGGGTGAATATTACGTGGACTCCGCCTCGCATACGCTCTACTTTTTACCGCCTAAAGACCTCAAGACGGTAGACATATCCATCAACGAGGCTCCACTGATGGAATTGAACGGTGTGAAGAATGTGCGTATCGAAAATATCCGGTTCGCTACCAGCCGCGGAATGGGCATTTACATGGAGCAGACCGACCATGTGCGCATTGATGGCTGCACCTTTTACAACCTTGGCATGATGGGCGTATTCATGGGCCGCGGCATGGAGCCCAGCAAGGACGAAAAGACACCCACGCCGATATCGCGTGTATGGGGCGATATCCCGGCTTATAACTACGAGAATCCTACGTTCGACAGCAAGGCCGGTACCGATAACGGCATCCTGAATTGTGTGCTGTATAATACTGGTGCAGGCGGCTTTTACATTCAGGGCGGCGACCGTTTGACGCTTACCCCCGCCAACAATTTTGTTAAGAATTGCCAGCTGCATGATTTTGACCGCATTGAGAAGACCTATCGCCCCGGCATCTACATCGCCGGTGTGGGTAACAGCATATCCAATTGCGAGATATTTAACAGTCCATCGGTCGGGATTTATATACACGGCAACAACCACGTGATCGAGTATAACGATATCCATCATACTACTTTGGAAGTGGATGATATGGGCGCGGTGTATATCGGCCGTGACCCGTCTGAACGTGGGAATGCGGTTCGCTATAACTTCTTCCACAACGTGGGCGGCATGAACAAGACCATGGCCATTTACAACGATGACGGCGCCTGTGGTATGGATGTGATCGGTAATATATTTTACCGGGCCGGGCAGGTATCGGGCTTTATTGGCGGCGGGCAGGATAACCGCTACATCAACAACATCTTCCTGAACAACCGCTATGCCATGCACATCGACCGCCGGTTGAACAACTGGGCCAAAGGTGTGGTAAAACGCGGTGGACTCTTCGAGAAACGCCTGAATGCTGTTAATTACCTACAGCCGCCCTACTCTACGGCCTACCCACAACTGAAGAACTACTTTGACCAAGGACCAACCTCGCCACAACGAAACCTTTTTTACATGAACGTGATGGTGAACATTGAGCATAAGGTCGAGGGCGACACAACGCTGCTACACGTTGATAAGCGAAACTTTGAGACCATAGGTGACCCAGGCTTCAAGGACTACCGCAAACTGGACTTCCGCCTGAAAAAGAATTCGATCATTTATAATGAATTACCCGGTTTTGTAGCACCACCGTTAGACAAAATGGGCTACCGAAAAGAACGCGTTGAACGTTAATTGATAGCCGGCCATGTCTGGATCACAAACCCTCATCGTACCATTACTTGATCAGCTTGCATGGGATGGATCCATCAATGATGTTTCTGCTATGCTCGACCTATTACCCCGGCATAGCATAACATCAGCACCATGGCACGATAGTCTCAAAAAGCCCGATTGCGCCTTTGCGATCGGGCATCAGCATGATCGGTTGTTGCTCAAATACTACGTGCAGGAAAGCCATGTATTGGCCCGCTTCACAAAGCCTAACAGTTTTGTTCACAAGGATTCGTGCGTGGAGTTCTTCATCTCATTTGATGACGACGAAACCTATTACAACCTCGAGTTCAATTGCCTGGGCACCTGTTACATGGCCTACGGCAAACCCGGTGGTGAGCGCAAGGTAGCACCGGTTGAATTGATCAGGAAGATCAGCTCAAATATAATGCTGAAAGGTAGCGATGGTCGGATGAATTGGGAACTGACATTGGATATTCCTGTTGATGTTTTCTTTGCGCACAAGTCGTCAAACCTGTTTTCATCAACAGCGCGTGGAAACTTTTATAAGTGTGGCGATGAATTACCTGAGCCGCATTACCTCAGCTGGAATCCGATCAACTGGCCTACGCCCAATTTCCACTTGCCCCAATTTTTTGGGCACATCAAATTTGGCGCAACTCAGGATCAGTTGGTATCCTCGTCCAAGTAGTAGTTCAAATTCTCTTTGGTGATGATATCTAACGGCAGGAACTTTACTGGTGCTACCTCTTTTTTGAACACCAAGTGTTCTACCAGTTGATTTATGCCCCAATACCCCTGTCCCCTTGGGTTTTGATTGATCAGGAAGCTGATGGTGCCCTTGTTCAGGTAATACAAGTTCTGCGGAAGCAGATCATACCCAACGATGTTCACATCGGGCAAATGGCGTTGCTCCAGGTGTTTAGCGATCTCGTGCGCCTTGGAGGTGGTCACGAACACCGAACGAATGTTAGGTTCACTTTCAAATACCTCATTCAGCTTTTGCCTGAACGAATTGATATCGGCACGGTTCAGTTCGGCCTTTACGATGGGATAACGGTCGGCCAGGTCATTATGCAGGAAGAAGTTGCGCAGGCCCTGCTCCTTTTTCAATAAGTGAGCTGCGTTGCTGATCTCCTCGTCGATGTGCACGATCAATACCGATGAGGGCTGCTTAGCGCCATAATGGATCAGTTTACCTGCCAAATAACCGCTCTGGTAAGAATCCTGCCCGATATAACTCAACGGATCGAACTCGGCGATCTGCGTGTTGAAAAGCACGAAAGGAATATTCTCATTGCGCCATGCCTCAAAAAAAGGCAATACCTCGCGGTAGAATATGGGCGACAGCAAGATGCCATCCGGGTTGGCGGCGGTCACCTCTTTGGCTGCCTTAACAAATGACTTGGCATCGAAAGGATCAAATTGGTATTGATGCACCTGTATGCCAAATTTGCCCAGATCTTTTTCGGCTTTTTCAATGCCGCTTTTAGGAGCCAGCCAGTATGAATCAAACGAGTGGTCAGGGATCAGCGCGGCCAGGTGATAGGTCTTATTAGATCCCAGCGCGCGGGCAATGTAGTTAGGCTCATATTTCATCTCGCTGATGATCTTGAGCACCTTCTCTTTTACCTTCTCGTTCACATTGCCGCGGTTGTGCAAAACCCTGTCTACCGTACCGGTGGATACGTTGGCTTTTAAAGCGATATCTTTGATCCTGATATTTACTTTCATAGAGTTTGCGCGGGTATTGATGCAGGTGTCAAAATTACACTAAAACCGTCATCCTAACAAATTCCTGTAGCCAGGCTCTGTAATGATAAGGGCTCGAGTACATCTCTGAACATGATCAACGGTGCAAGATCATCGTTATAGTTTAAGGTAAGCTTAAGCGGTCGCCCTCCGGCCACGCATACCATAATATAGGTTAAATAAGTAACACGGGATCAGCAGCAGGTAAGCCACCTGGTTATTGGTGCTTCTGGCCAGCCAGCCATATACTAACGGCAGTATGGCACCACCGGCTATACCCATGATCAGGATGGCGGCGCCACGGTTCAACCTGGCACCATGCAAACCTTTCAATGCTTGTGGCCAGATTGCAGGCCATAACAGTGCGTTGGACATACCCAAAAGTGCCACACAAGCCACCGACCCAATACCAGGTACAAAGAGCACGGCCAGCGATATTACCATCCCTAAGCTTGACGAATACAGGTAAGCTTTCTCTTGCGATACCATGCGCGGGATCGCGAACGCGCCGAACAGGTAACCGATCACCGTACAGGCCAAGGTGAATGATGTGAGGCTTTTCGCCACATCGAGGTTGAGGCCATGGTATAACCCGTAATTGCCGATCGTGTCGCCGGCAAGTACTTCCAGCCCGACCACGCAAAATATAGCGATGAAACCTAACAGTAGGTCGGTGTTACCACTTTTGACCGGTGCGGTCGCCGACCCATCTTCCACCTCTACTGATGGTGGTTTGATCTCGGGCAAATGGGCGAACTTGATGCAGTAAGCAATGATCAGTAGGATAGCCGTCAGAGCTGTGTAAGGCATGATCACCATACGGGCCAATTCATCTAACCGGGCCACCTTCTCATCCGGACTGTACGCCGCCAGTTCTTTGATCAGATCGCCCGAGTTGTTAAGGATGATCGCACCCAATATCAATGGCGCCAGCACGCCCGCCAGCTTGTTACAAATACCCATGATACTGATGCGCTGGGCAGCTTTGTTGGCAGGGCCTAATAAAGTGATGTATGGGTTCACGGCCGTTTGCAGCAAGGTCATACCTGCACCACCTACAAATAACCCGAGTAAGAACAAGGGATAAAAACGCAGCAAAGCCGCCGGTATGAACAACGAACAACCAACGGCCATGACCACCAAGCCTATCCGCATACCGGTGATCATTCCCGTGCGTTCGAGCAATTTACTCGAGGGAATGGCCATTACGGTGTATGAAATATAAAAAGCGAAGGTGACCAGGTAGGCCTGCCATTCTTCCAACTCGCAGGCGATGCGCAGATAGGGGATCAGCGTTCCGTTGACCCAGGTAATAAAGCCAAAAATAAAGAAGAAGGCGCCAATGATGCAGATCTGCCTCACATAGCTGTTATTGATCTGGGGGGTAGTAATGGTCTCGTTGCTTTGTAACATGATAGTCGGTCGGGTCACAGGTTAGCGTACCTGTATTTCAAAAGCTTCATCATATGAGCGTTCAGCTCCCATTGGTCGCTGAGCGGTGTATCGGTAAAAGGAGTTAGATGCATGTAAGGCCACGGACCGAATTCAGGCGTGATCGTGAACTGTGCATATCCCTCCTGCTTTCGTAATTTAAGCACTTTATCCCAAATTTTCAAATGGGCGTTCAACACTTCCTCCCATTCCGGTGAGCGCGGGTCAGGCACTTGGGGACCGTTCTTGTACCCTACACGGGCATGAATGTGATCAGTATGTTGTATAGCCAATTCAACGGCGGGTGCTTGATCAGCCAAATAGCTTTCAGCCACGCAGAACCAGTGAGAGATATCAAGCGTTAATCGCAGCCATGGTGATCTTTGCAGATAAGGTACGGTCAGGTGTGCCGCAAAACTGAACTTGCCACGATGTGTCTCGTGAATGATGCTAACGCCTGTTTCCTTGCTGATCCGACGTGCCAGTTCGAGCAGATCGATGTTCTGTTCAAAACTGAAAATGTCTCGGCCTGTATGGGAGGTAATGAACAGCGGTCTGGCAGCTGCCATCATGCGCAACCGCTGTTCAAATTCCGTAATATGCTGACCAGCGTCAGGCGTCACGGTATCCCAATGCTGCCCGATCCATTGCAGGTCATGGTCGGCAATAGCCATTAACAGTTCTTTGGCTTCTACCTCATCGTCAGGAAGACTGGTCTCGATACCATCGTAACCGGCATCCTTCACCTTTTGGCATAGCTCCGCAGGTGGCAAGTGCTCCATCCCCCAACGCGAACAAAAATATAATATCTTCACCGTCTCAAAGTGCTGTCGGCATCGGCTTAAACCTCTGCAGGATCAAATACCACAGGGTAGAATTGTCCCTGTATCTTCTCTCCTTTAGGGATGTGTGGCGTACCCGGCATCAGTTCTTTGTCTGAATTGGTGATGGTACCATCGGCAAATACGTTGAGCACATAGGCGCGACGCGGACGGGCCGAACGGTTCTCGTATGACCCATGTACCAACAACGGATGGTGGAAGGTTCCATAGCCCCGTTTCAATTCGATCGGGACAGGTTTGAACTGGGCCTTTTGCTCGTCGGTCAAGAATTCCATCAGGCCTTCCATATCGCCGGCCAGTTCAGGTTTGTCTAATAGCCCCCAGCGGTGGCTGCCCGGCACGTAATACATGCAACCGTTCTCGGTGGTGGCATCATCGAGCCCTACCCAAGAGGTCAAATGCTGTATAGGCCCTGTGCGGGTCCAGTAAGAGTAATCCTGGTGCCAGGCCACTACGCCGCCATGATTGGCCGGCTTGCAAAACAACTGATCATGCCAAAAGCGCACCGCCTTATTGCCCAGTAACTGGCTGGCAGCCATCACAAAGGCCGGGTTCCACAAAATGTCGTGAAACGGCGCCGTGATACGCCAGGCACCAAGCGCATGGAATAGTACCGAATCCTTATCTGTAGAAGCATTGGAGAAGAACTGGTAGAAAAGCGAATGATCCGGGTGCTCAGGGTCGGCAATAGCGGCCAGGTCCTCGTTAAGCTTATCTACCTGCCACTCTTCTAAAAATTTGATGTTGGCCAGGTAGCCGTTCTCATTAAAAAAGTCCACCTGCTCCTGGGTAAGTCGGTATGGCTCCCACTCTTCGGGGGTTGAAGGCCATTTAAAAAAGTCAGACACCAAACCATGGTGTAGTGACAGGTCCACTGATCGATGTTCAGCCATTTGATTATATTTTTAATGATCGGTTACAAATTAATTTCGATGGCGGCAGGCATATTGATCCAATTCCGGTCGTACATCTTTTTGATAAAAGCAAAGCTTCGGTCCTCAAATAGGATCTCGTAAGGCAATGGTATCCGCTTTGGGACTTCTTCCCGCCCAATAGCGTTCAAGCCATCCTGATCACCTTTTACAAAAGCCTCCGTCCACCGCCCAGCCAGGTCTTGAGGATCTTGCGATTGCCAGTTGGCCAACAGCTCCTGAGCCTGTGCTGTGCGCTGCTGCTGTAATAATAGGTAGAGAGCGGCAGTATCATTTGCGCTATATGGTGTATCGGGATGTTGATCCCGGTAGCTGATGATGCTTTCGATAAGCTCACTTGTATCCCCTTCGCGACCATCTTGCCGGATGCACAAAAATGCCATCAGGTCCTCTAAACGCTCGTCAACCTCATACGGCCGGCCTATGCCCATATGTTCGGGCCAAATACGGGCCTGGTCGATGTAGTGGAGTGCCTGCTCCCAGTTTTGCTCGTCCATAGCCTTTATCGCCGCATTGAGGTGTGTTTCGCGCCACACTTTACGCCCGTCCGAAGCGCCCTCGTTAGGCAGTACCTTTAAGCGGTTCATGAGGTCAATGCCTTGCTCGTATTGTCCTGTGTGCATCAGGCAGGCCGCATGGTGCAGTCCCAAATAGTAATTTTCAGGGTCAGCCCGATGACCGGCACTTACCACCTTCACCGCTTCAGCCCACCGGCCATGGTCGGCCAGGAATCTTGATAGTGCCAAGACCGCCCGATGATCAGTGCCCGCTAATACCAAGGCTCTGCGCAGGTCAGCCTCGCAGGCGGCGGGGTTAGCCTCATGCCGCAACTCCGCCCGCACCAGATATAATACGTAATTATCAGGCCCATTGCCGAACGCTAAAAGCAGTTCCAGCGCCTCATCCTTCCGCAGCATTTGGACATAAGCCAACGCGAGGTAGTAATTCAGCTTCCACGATCGTTCACGCCCAACAGCCCATTCCAACACCCTCACATCCTCCTGCCGGTGCGGAAAAACGAACGATGGGTCCATATCGACAGCTTCACGCAACAACTGATCTGCTTGCTGGGCCGACCGTTGTAAGGCCGCAACATAGGCTTTCCACAAGGTGATCATCACATACCCTGGCGACAGCGACAGCACCTCCATACAATTCTTATACAACTGCAGATCCAGATAGAAAGCGGCGAGTTCGAGGTATGTTTCGTGTGGTAATTCACTGGTTATGCCCTGTTTGAAAGCTGATGCATCTGTCTCTCCTAAAAGGTACTGTTCAAAGCGCGTCACGTGGTCAAGCGGGTAAGCGTGTAATTGCTTATCGACAGCTTCTAATGCCTCGTCTACTTTTCCTTGCAAGCGAGCGACCACTACCTTCAATTGAATGGCTTGCTGGTTGTTGACATTATACTCCAGCGATCTATCAAGATACGATAAAGCTTTTTTAAACTGCTTCTCACGGACCTGTAGCTTGGCCAACTCGGTGTAAGCAGCCGTCCGGTATTCCACCGAGCGACATGCGATCGAAAAGCCATCCTTGGCATCGGCTATATCACCTGTAATGGCGTTCACTATGCCGTGCAAATAGTTGGCCTGCGGGTGATAGGTATCTATGGAAAGCGCGGTGAGCAGTAGTTCCTGCGCCTCAGTATAAAGGCACCGCCTGATATAGATACCGGCCATACCGGTCAGCGCGTCGGGGTAATAGCGATCTTTTTCGAGGCAGACATGGTAGGCTTTCACTGCGCGTTCGTAAAAACGCTGGCGCTCCCACTCTTTGGCTTGCGTATATAACTCATGAACCGAATGTTGATCAACATCAGCAGGTGCATGTGACGGACGCTTTAATGGTCGATGCACCGTTAGTCCGTCATACAGCAACTCATCGTTAAAATATAGGCAAATGTCTTTGGCGCCGCCTTTAGGCAAAGTTAGATCTTCGCGTTGAAGGGTATCGAGTTCGATATGCCTTTGAACCAAGACATCCTGTCCTGCCGCGACCCTGATCTCGCCTGATAATGGTTGGTTAGCCACCAGTTGAAGCACCGACGGCTGGGCCGACCCATCTATATAGAACGAAAATGTACTACTGCCATACGTAAACCCATCAATACCGCTCACCGGGAACCAATGCTCATCCCAATGGTCATGAACATACGGTGTGAAAGAGCCATGCTTGAACGGCGTGCGACTGCTGGCCGATATGCTTTGGTTGAACATACGGCCCGATTGCACCTCCGTATATTGTCCATCATTATCGGTAAGCAGATCCTCCCAGATCATGCCATAGCGCGACAACCCCCAGATCCAAATCTTTTTGCCTGGCTTGTCGTCATAGGCCGACGAAGTACCAAAGCCGAACCGGTCGTTGTGCCAGTAACATCCCCAGAAATCAGAATAAGCACCAAAAATGTGATACGACCGGTATTCGGCAAAATCATTGCGGTCGTACCAGGAGATCTGCCTTCCTTGTTCATCCACAGGCCAGCTTAATGCCTTGCCATCATGACCGATGCGCTGGTTGCCGGGGTTAACGTATTCCAGGTCACCGGCAGCTTTTACGCCGATGTTGTTCCATTGATAATAAGACTGCTCCAACCGGCTGTTGTTGTACCACATGGTACGCGTGGTAAAGTAAGCCGTATCGCCCGGCAACAGGATCTCGACCATCCAATTGGTGCGCGATGGCCAGTCGGTAGCACCAATAAAACAACTTACACTGCCATCAGCGTTCTCACGAATAAAGTGATCCACCGGGGCCGAACAGGACGGCGCATGACCGATGATCCCGATATTGAACTCCATTCCGCCTGAGGTCCACGGACCGCGCATAGCCACGTCCCTGAATTTAGCTACATGGTTAAAGTAAATGAAATCTTTCCCCGTACGCTTTTCTATAGCGCCCCAGATCTTGCCGCCTACGGAGGGGTTCACCCAAAGCTTGATGTGGTCGTTCTCCAGCACGATCATTTCCCAATCCTGCATCGTGCCCTTGTCGGTGTAACCGTCAAAACGGTTGTACGGGTACAGCCTACCGAACTCGGGCACAGGGCTCGGGTCCGAAAAAGGGTAGGTCAACAGCGGCACTATCTCCTTTTTAATGGTAGCTGACTTAAGGGAACTGTTCATAAAATACAGGGCTCGAGAACAAGTGGTTCAACGGTCGGTTCGATGTTCTCTTCCCAAACCTAATGAACGAATATCATCAATCCAAATTTATTTAAACTTTTTGTGTGCGCACACAACATTGTTGTAATTCGTTTGAATGCGTTATTTTGAATTTTATAGCGTACGTTCACATCATGTCACTTCAAAATCTTATTATTGTGTTATGTTAAGATGGAAAATTCGAAGATTTCTTATTTGAGATCGCTTAATAGCCTGTGAAAAGTATTCGTATCAAAGATATCGCCCTTAAAGCTAATGTATCCACTGGCACCGTGGACCGCGTACTGCACGACCGCGGTCGCGTGTCTGACCAGATCAGGGAGCGCGTGCTGAAAGTGGCGCGTGAAATGAATTACGAGCCTAACCTGATGGCACGGGCACTGGTTTCTAATAAGGTGTATCATTTAGCAGTGCTGATGCCCGACAACCAGACCGACCCCTATTGGGATGCGCCCAAGGCCGGTATCGAGAAAGCCCAAAGCGAACTCAAACGCTACAAGGTCGCTGTTCACCCTTTCGTGTTCGATCCGTACTCGTCTGCATCATTTGTGGAGAAAGCTCAGGAGCTGACCGACAGCCAGCCCGACGGCATATTTATCCCCCCTATATTTTACAAGGAAACGCAACCATTCATTGAGCAATGGACCGACAAAGGCATACCTTATGTGTTCTTTAATACTGATATAGCCGACAGCGGCCGACTAAGCTACATTGGGCAGGACTCATACCAAAGCGGCTTTTTGGCGGGCAAGCTTATCGAGTATGGCCAGCCTGACCCTTGCAGCGTGCTCATTGCACATATTGATGAGGAGACCAGCAACTCGGCACACCTCATGAACAAGGAACGAGGCTTTCGTGACTTCTTTACGCAGCACCTTCTGAACGAGAAATATCATTTGCTCCGAACCGAACTACGACGGGCCGATTTTGCGGCGTTCACTACCCAACTGGATGATATTTGCCAGAACACGCCCGACCTTAAGAGCATTTATGTGACCACCTCAAAGGCTTATGAGATAGCCGCGTACCTTGAACAGCGCCGCATCCGTCACATCAGGATTGTTGGGTATGACCTGATCACCCGCAACATCAATTACCTTAATAAAGGCACCATCAGCTTCCTGATCAACCAGAACCCACACGGGCAGGGCTATTGGGGTATACATTACCTTGCTCGGCACCTCGTATTCAAAGAACAGGTAAAAAGCGTGAAGCACCTACCGCTCGACGTGGTGACCAAGGAGAACCTTCAATATTACATCGATGAGGACGACACGATCGATATCTCGCTTACTGTTTCAGGCGGTATGAGTTCAAGATAAATTTGTGGCTAAGATCCATATATCACCTTGCATTTGGTTCCTACCACCGGATAGCTACTATTATTGAAAAATTAAAAGTGTGCGCGCACACTTGCTTATATCATTAGTATTTGCTTATCATTGTAAACGCTATGTGTGCGTACACACCCTATCTATTATTTAGATGGTGGTGATGATCAATTAACCTACAGGCCCGGTCCTGACAATGCCAATACTGAAAAATGAGAAACAAAGTACTGCTTGCGTCCTTATGCTGTGCCTTTGGCTTGGCCGTACATGGTCAGGGGTCTCGACCCTTCAACTATTTTCCGCTAAGCACGCAAGACCGGCAACACATCGAGACACTGATCGGGCAAATGACCGTCGAAGAAAAGGCACATCAGTTGGCTTCATTTTACCCTAACGCCAACAAGAGGCTCAACATCCCGCACATGCAAGCGGGCGAGGCCTTACATGGCGTCGTAGCATCAGGTACTACATCTCTCCCGGAGGCGATAGGTTTAGCTTGCTCATGGGATACCGTTTTGGTAGAACGTGTGGCCACCGCGATCGCCCG
The DNA here is from genome assembly GCF_020783335.1 of Mucilaginibacter daejeonensis. Lineage (NCBI taxonomy): Bacteria > Pseudomonadati > Bacteroidota > Sphingobacteriia > Sphingobacteriales > Sphingobacteriaceae > Mucilaginibacter > Mucilaginibacter daejeonensis. Next base: position 1,943,901 of record NZ_CP086068.1, on the reverse strand, counting down.
CGAGGCCAGGGCTTTGGGCGTACACCAGGTTTATACCCCCATGCTGGGTGTGGTACGCGAGGCTCGTTGGGGTCGTTTTGAAGAAGCTTACAGCGAGGACCCTTTCCTGGTAAGCCGCATTGGCGTAGCGTTCATTAATGGTTTGCAAGGCCGCGGTGCGCAACGTTTTGATAAAGACCATGTAGTGGCCACCGCTAAACATTTTGTAGGCGATGGAGAACCCATCCGTGGCGAAAACGGTGCAGCGGTCGAGATATCGCTGCGGAGTTTGCATGAGGTACACCTCCCTCCTTTCCGCGCTGCGGTGGAAGAAGCACATGTTGGTGCTATTATGCCGGCCCACCACAGCTTGAACGGGGTTCCTTGCCACATCAATACTGATATGCTGGTGGGCGTGCTACGCAACACTTATGGGTTCGATGGCTTGGTGGTATCTGACAATAATGATATCCGCTGGGTACAGGACCGCTTTTTTGTGACCGCCGACCGCTATGAGACTATTCGGAAGGCACTCGAAGCCGGCGTGACCACCGAGTTAGCCTGGCAACAACCCTGGGGACCTAAACGTCTTTACGGGCCTGACCTTATTGCCGGCGTGAAGGCTGGAGCCATCCCGCAATATTTACTCGACAATTCGGTGCGCAAAGTGCTACAATACAAATACTTGTTGCGTTTGCAGCAAGAGGAGTTTCCGCTGGGGAAGGACATGAGCTTTATGGAAAAAGGTACCGGCAGCAAGGATGATGGCGCCGATGTGTTCTTCTCGCAGATCAATGCTTCGCTTTCCAGCCCGCGCAAAAATTACCTTTCGGTACTGAACGATAAAAAGCATGATGAACTCGCTTTGGAAGCTGCACGCCGATCCATCGTGCTGTTGCAAAATAAGAACAACCTGCTGCCGCTTAAACCCGGCGCGATCAAGAATATCGGGGTGATCGGTCCAAACGCCGACACCATCCGTTTAGGCACTTATTCTACCCAGCAACCCAAATACTTTGTCACCGTGAGGAAGGCCATTGAACAAATGGCGGGTAACGGTGTGCAGGTACGTTACAGCAAAGGTACTGACATACAGAACCCCAAGCCCGACCAGATCGAAGAAGCGCTTAACATCGCCCGCCAGTCTGACGTGAACGTATTGGTGCTGGGCGATGATGCTAAGACCGTGATGGAGAACATTGACCGTGACGACATTAGCCTGCCCGGACAGCAGCAGCAGTTGCTGGAGCGCGTGGCGGCATTAGGCAAACCGGTGATCCTGGTACTGATCCATGGCCGACCACCGGCCATACAATGGGCTAAGGATCATGTGGGTGCCATATTGGATGGCTGGTTCTTGGGCCAAAACACCGGCACCGCCGTGGCCGAGGCCATATTCGGCAAGATCAACCCGAGTGGTAAGCTTACCGTAACTTACCCGCGTAACGTTGGCCAAACACCTTCCTTTTATAATAGCCTTGCACCGGGCCGCCCGCGTGAGTTATGGCAAGCCGCCTGGGATCCGACATTTGCTTTCGGTTATGGCATCAGCTACACTCAGTTCAAATACACCGACCTGCACCTGTCCCAGTCCAGCATGACCGATGGCGAGACGGTATATGCCCAGGTGACCGTGACCAACACCGGCAAAATGAAGGGCGACGAGATCGTGCAACTTTATGTGCATGATGAGCTATCATCGCTCACCCGGCCCGCCAAAGAGTTGAAAGGATTTGCCCGGGTAACGCTCGAGCCCGGACAGTCCAAACAGGTATCCATCCCCATCACCCGCAGAGCCCTGGAGTTTTGGAAGGATGGGCAATGGATCACTGAGGGTGGCAAATTTACCGTAATGGTTGGCCCTAACTCTACCGAATTGACCTACGTGACCCTCACCCTTAATAAATAACGGCTATCGATACACCTCCTAAACACACGATAATGAACGGACCGTCACATAGCAAAAACAACAAAGCTCTTTATATACGCTTCAACAAGTGCTTCATGCAGGCAAGATGGTTGTTCACGCTGATGATACTAACGGCCACTATCCCGGCGTTCGCCCAAACGCTTGCCGTGAATGGGCTAACGTGCGAGTATCAGCGTAACCCTGTCGGTATCGACATAATGAGACCCCGTTTTAGCTGGAAGCTGACCTCGAGCCAGCGCAACACGATGCAAACCGCTTATGAGTTGCGCGTAGGCAGCTCGGCCGAGGCACTTGCACAGGGTAAGGACCTCGTTTACCAGACCGGCAAGGTAAGCAGCGACCGCTCAACCTTTGTGGAATACGAAGGCCCGCAACTTCGCTCACGGATGCGCTACTTTTGGCAGGTTCGCGTTTGGGATGACCATGGTAATACCTCGGCCTGGAGCCCTGTCAATTATTGGGAGATGGCGCTACTAGATGCTGCCGACTGGACAGCTAAATGGATAGGGACGCCCAACCCAGCTGATACCGTTAACGGCCCGAGCCCGCTGTTCCGTACTACCTTCAACCTCAGCAAACCCGTGAGGTCAGCAAGATTATATATCACTTCGCATGGTGTGTACGAATGCTTTATCAATGGCCGTCGCGTGGGGAATGACCACTTTACACCGGGCTGGACCAGCTACAAGAACCGTTTACAATACCAAACGTACGATGTCACCACGCTTTTGACCAGTGGCACTAACGCTACCGGCGCTGTATTAGGTGACGGCTGGTATCGCGGCCAGCTTGAAAAATGGAAGAACATCTATGGCAAGGAACTTGCCCTACTCTATCAGCTCGAGATCACCCACACCGATGGCAGCAAGACCACCATCAACTCCGACGGTAAATGGAAGACATCCGAAGGTGCGATACGCTCCTCGTCATTTTATGATGGCGAGGTATACGACACCCGTTTTGAAAAAAAGGGCTGGGACCTGAGCACTTATAACGACAAGGCCTGGCGCCCGGTAAAAATGATGGCTGCAGACCAAAGCAAGCTGATCGCGCCGGTAGGCCCCCCGGTCAAAAAACATGAAGTGTTCCATCCGGCCAAACTCATCATCACCCCTCAAAAAGATACCGTGATCGATTTTGGTCAGAACCTGGTAGGCTGGGTAACACTGAAAATGAAGGGCCGCCCTAACCAGATCATCAAGTTAGAACATGCCGAGGTGCTGGACAAAGCCGGCAACTTTTACACGCTGAACCTGCGGGGTGCCAAATGCCAGAACAAGTTCGTGCTCAAGGGAGATGCCGAACGCACGTATGAGCCTCACTTTACCTATCAGGGCTTCCGCTATGTACGTATCAAGGGTTATGGCGGAAAGGTGGACACCTCAAAGATCAGAGCAGTGGCATTGTACTCTGACATGGCGCCTACCGGTACTTTAGTTACCTCGAACCCCTTATTAAACCAACTGCAGCACAATATACAATGGGGGCAAAAAGGCAACTTTGTTGATGTACCTACCGATTGCCCACAACGCGACGAGCGCCTGGGCTGGACCGGCGATGCACAAGCCTTTAGCCGTACCGCTGCATACAACATGAACGTGAATGGTTTCTTCAGTAAGTGGCTCAAAGACCTGTCGATCGATCAGCGTGAGGACGGCGCCGTGCCATGGACCATCCCTAACATGATGCCTAAAACATCGGCCGGTGTGGCCGGATGGAGCGATGTTTCCACCATCGTTCCGTGGAATATGTATCTGGTATATGGAGATAAGCGCCTGCTGGAACAGCAATATGCGAGCATGAAGGCGTGGGTAGGCTACATACAAAGTGTATCGGTAGATAACTTATGGAACACCGGATTCCAATTTGGCGACTGGTGCTTCTACAGCCCAAGCCCTACCGATGATTCCGGAAAGGCAGCCGTTACCGACAAGACCCTCATTGCCGAAGCATTTTACGCCCACTCGACCCAGATCATGATCGATGCCGCCCGTGTGTTAGGTAAAGATGATGATGTAAAAAGATACAGCGACCTGCTAAAGGAGATCAAAAAGGCTTTTATGAAGGAGTACGTTACGCCTAATGGCCGCACCGTATCCAGCACACAGACCGCCTACTTGCTGGCCCTGCAATTTGACCTGTTACCTGAAGATCAGCGCCAGCAACTGGCTGATCGGCTGGTGAAGAACATCAGCGATTATGGCAACCACTTGACCACCGGTTTTTTAGGTACGCCATACCTGTGCCACGTGCTCACCCGCTTTGGCCATGATGATATAGCTTATACCCTGCTGCTGCAAGACACCTACCCGTCATGGTTATACCCTGTTAAAAAAGGTGCCACCACTATTTGGGAGCGCTGGGACGGTATCAAGGCCAATGGCGACCTGCAGGATCCATCCATGAATTCCTTTAACCATTACTCCTATGGCGCCATTGGCGATTGGATGTACCGTGTGATGGCTGGCATCAATACCGATGATGTACGTACCGGCTATAAACGCATCACGATAGCGCCGCATCCGGGTGGCAACCTCAAAATGGTGAATGCTCAACTGGAGACCGGTTATGGCCAAGTCAGCTCTAAATGGACGCTCAACGGCGATGTGATGAACCTGACCGTTACGGTCCCAGTTAACACTACTGCTCTTATTGTTTTGCCGAAGGCCGCACAAGTTGCAGTGACCGAAGGTGATCGTCCGGTAAAAGAGGTGGACGCCATCCGCGACATAAAAAAAGATGGCCAGGACCTGAAGCTGGAAGTTGGCTCAGGCACCTACAACTTGAAATACAACATGGCCCGATCAATGGCAGGGATGTGATCCGTTGCCTCAAAAGATATTAAGATACCAATACCTGACCCTATCAAACCCAATGACGCCGCGCATGAACATTCAAAACTTCACCTCCCAAAACAAAGTATGGATGTTGTGTGCGGCGCTCATTATCCAGGTTGCAACTGGCTATGCGCAGACCCGCCAAAAGGTGAACGACCGCACGTATAATCTGGCCATGCTCGACAAGGTGGCCCGTCCGGTGATCTTGAACCTGGCCAATGATGAGTTGAAAAAGAACATGGTGGTGGCCCTGGCCGATGCTCCTGACGACCGCGACACCCGGTCAAAGGTGACCTACCTGGAAGCCTTCGGTCGTACACTGAGCGGCATTGCCCCATGGCTCAACCTTGAAGGCGGGCAGCCGCAGGAAATTAAACTGCGCGACCAATACCGTCAATGGACCTTAAAGGCTATTGCCAACGCTGTGAACCCTAAAGCACACGACTATTTAAAATGGGACGGTCCGCAACCGCTGGTAGATGGTGCTTTCTTTGCCTTAGGACTGATCCGTTGCCCCTGGCTTTGGGAACATTTGGACGATACCAGCAAACAGCGGGTGATCACCGTACTGAAGACCACGCGCAACACCATGCCCAGCTACAATAATTGGCTCCTGTTCAGCGGGATGGTCGAGGCGTTCTTTTGCAAGTATGACCTGGAGTATGACGCCGTTCGGATGGAGTTCGGGATACGCGAATTTATGGAGCACTGGTACGCCGGCGATGGCTTATTTAATGACGGTCCGCACTTTAAATTAGACTATTATAACAGCTATGTGATCCAACCGTTCCTGTCAACCATTCTGGATATCTTCAACAACAAGCGCAAGACCTACAGCGCCTATACCACCCTCCTGGATAAGACCACCAAGCGTTATGCCGAGATACAGGAAATGCTCATTAATTCCGATGGCTCCTTTGCGGCCACCGGTCGCTCGATCGCTTACCGGGGCGGTGCCTTTCAGCATTTGGCCAATATGGCATTACAGAAGCGCTTACCTGCATCCCTTACCCCTGCGCAAGTACGCGGAGCGCTGACCGCAGTGGTACACCGCACGCTTGATGCGCCGGGCACCTTTACTGATAAAGGCTGGCTCAACCTGGGCCTTTGCGGACATCAAACCGGCCTGGCCGATTATTACATCACCACCGGCAGCTTATACTTGTGCACCAATATCTTCCTGCCATTAGGCCTGTCCGAAACTGACGAATACTGGAGTGCGCCTGCCCAACCATGGTCGGCGGTAAAGATCTGGAGTGGACAGAACGCCAAGGTAGACCACGCCCTCGACCTCGACGATAAGAAGTAGCGACACTTCAGCCGTCCCCTTTAATTTACTTTTCGCGCAAGCATAACCACGAGCTGATCGTTATACTGTTTCGGTTCAAGCTGAGAATTGCATTATTTTTGGCAACATTTTCAACTTTTGAACAACAGAACGATAACATTTACCAAATGAACTCATTAAAAGGAAAGACCGCCATCATAACCGGCGCAGGCAAAGGATTAGGCAGAGCCATGGCCCTGGCCTTAGCAGCCGAAGGTGTGAACGTGGGCCTGATCGCCCGCACCAGTAAAGATATTGAAAGCGTTGCTGAAGAAGCCAAACGCATAGACCCATCTATCAGCGTAGCTGTTGCCAGTGCCGATGTAAGCGACCACATGCAGGTTAAAGCCGCCGTGGCCAGCATCACCGAAAAGCTGACCACCATTGATATCCTGATCAACAACGCGGGCATGCTGAGCGTAGGCAGCGTATTAGAAACCCCTGTAGAGGAATGGGAACAAGTGTTCAAACTGAACGTGTTCGGTACGTTCTACATGCTGCGCGAGGTGTTGCCGATCATCATCAAGCAAGGCAAGGGCGACGTGATCAACATCGCTTCTACCGCAGGCTTAAAGGGCGCTGCCAAGATGAGCGCTTACGGAGCATCCAAAGCCGCGCTGATCAACCTTACTGAATCGCTGATGCAGGAGGTGCGCAAGTCCAACATCCGCGTCATGACCGTGAACCCAAGCACCATCGCCACCGAAATGACACTGAGCGCCAAATTCACCGATGGTAACGAAGAGAAAGTGCTACAACCTGATGACCTGGCCTTTTTGGTGGTGAACAACCTGAAGCTGCCGCAACGCGCCTTTGTGAAAGAAGTAGGCTTATGGTCCACCAACCCGTGATCGTCAAAAAGCGCTTAACGCAAAAAGCCCCATTCAATAAATGAACGGGGCTTTTTTGATGTTATATAGAGCGAGTTGCTTATTTAACAGCGTCAACCACGGCTTTGAAAGCCTCTGGATGATTCATGGCCAGGTCGGCCAATACTTTACGGTTCAAACCGATCTCGCTGGCGTTCAACTTACCCATCAATTGTGAGTAAGAGATACCATACTGACGGGCACCGGCGTTGATACGCTGGATCCATAAAGCGCGGAACTCTCTCTTTTTGGTCTTACGGTCGCGGTAAGCGTACTGTAAACCTTTTTCTACTGTGTTTTTGGCAATGGTGTAAACCTTGCTGCGTGAACCATAGTAACCTTTTGCAAGGTTCATGATCTTTTTCCTGCGTCTTCTCGACGCTACTGCGTTAACTGAACGTGGCATTTTTTTGCTTTTTTGGTAGTGAGTGCCCTCCTATGAGGAACTTTACATACTCGAATACCTGGTTAAAATTTTAATGAATTACTTTCCGATACAAAGCATACGTTTAACGTTACCCATGTCGGCATCAGCAACCATGCTGGTGTGACCTAAGGCACGCTTACGTTTGGTCGACATCTTGGTCAAGATGTGGCTTTTGTATGCGTTCTTTCTAGCGATTTTACCGGTTCCAGTAAGCTTGAAACGCTTTTTAGCACTGGAATTGGTCTTCATTTTTGGCATAACACTTATTTATTTGGATGTGCAGCTGTGCAGATGCATAAATTCGCAGATGAACTGCTTTGCTTACTTATCTTATCAACTGCGGATTAAAACGCGAATATATAACAATTATGCAGATGTGCAGATGATAAATGTGCAAATGGACCACACTAAGTTATCTCTGCTATTTCCGCCTGGCTCTTTCATCTGCACATTTGCGTTCACACACATCTGCACATCTGAAGATCTACTTTTTAGCCGCTTTAGGACCAACGATCAGGAACATACGTTTGCCTTCCAGCTTAGGTAATTGCTCAACTTTACCCACTTCTTCTAAAGCCTGGGCAAAACGCAGTAACAATATCTCGCCCTGCTCTTTGTAAACAATGGCCCTACCTTTAAAGTGTACGTAAGCCCTCACCTTTTCACCGGCCTCTAAAAAGCTGATCGCATGTTTCAGCTTGAAGTTAAAGTCGTGATCATCAGTGTTAGGCCCGAAACGGATCTCTTTAATGATCGTTTGCTTGGCGTTACTTTTGATCTCCTTCATCTTCTTCTTTTGCTCGTAGATGAACTTGTTATAGTCGATCACACGGCAAACCGGCGGCACCGCGTTGGGCGATATCTCCACAAGATCCAATTCCTGCTCCTGCGCAATGGCCAAAGCTTCGCGGGTAGAGAATATACCTTGCTCAACGTTGTCGCCAACTAAGCGCACCTCTGGTGCTTTGATGAAATTATTGATGTTGTGCTCTGCTTCCTTTTTCTTGAAAGGAGGACGAGGGCCTCTGAAATGCGGTCTATTTAATGCCAAGTTAGATGGTTATTTCTTTAATTAACTGTTGTTTAAATTCTTCAATGGTTATACTTCCCAGATCACCAGTACCGTGCTTACGAACAGAAACCGTGCCATCGGCCGCTTCTTTCTCGCCCACGATCAGCATATATGGGATCTTTTTGACCTCGGCGTCACGGATCTTACGTCCGATCTTCTCATCCCTGAAGTCAATTAGCCCGCGAATATCGGAATTATTTAACATCTGTGAAAGTTTTTTTGCATAATCTTCATACTTTTCTGATATAGGCAAAATAACATATTGCTCAGGTGATAACCACAGCGGGAAGTTACCGGCACAGTGCTCGATCAGTACGGCCACAAAACGTTCCAGTGAACCGAACGGTGCACGGTGGATCATGACCGGGCGGTGCTTAAGGTTGTCGCTGCCAGTATATTCCAGCTCGAAACGCTCAGGCAAATTGTAATCTACCTGGATGGTACCCAACTGCCATTTACGGCCCAGGGCATCTTTCACCATAAAGTCGAGCTTTGGACCGTAGAAAGCTGCTTCGCCGGTCTCTACCACGGTCGGCAGGCCTTTTTCGGCGGCTGCTTCAATGATCGCCTGCTCGGCAAGGGCCCAGTTCTCGTCGGTGCCAATGTATTTGGTCTTGTTCTCAGGGTCACGTAACGATACCTGTGCTATATAATCCTCAAAGCCAAGGGCCGAGAATACGTACAACACCAGGTCGATAACCTTTTTGAACTCATCCTTCACCTGGTCAGGACGACAGAACAAGTGCGCATCATCCTGAGTAAAGCCACGTACGCGGGTCAAACCGTGCAGCTCGCCGCTTTGCTCGTAACGATAAACAGTACCGAATTCGGCAAAGCGCACCGGCAGATCTTTGTATGAACGTGGTTTGGTCTTGTAGATCTCGCAGTGGTGCGGGCAGTTCATCGGTTTCAGGAAGAACTCCTCCCCTTCCTGCGGGGTCTTGATGGGTTGGAAAGCATCCTTTCCATATTTTTCGTAGTGGCCCGAGGTCACGTACAAATTCTTGTGGCCAATGTGAGGGGTGATCACCTGCTCATAACCTGCCGATACCTGGGCACGTTGTAAAAAGTTGACCAAACGCTCGCGCAGGGCGGTGCCTTTTGGCAACCATAAAGGCAAGCCCATGCCCACCTTGTCTGAGAAAGCGAACAATTCGAGTTCCTTACCCAGCTTGCGGTGGTCGCGCTTCTTGGCTTCTTCCAGCACATGCAGATATTCGGTAAGCTCGCTGGCCTTAGGGAAGGTAACGGCGTATATACGGGTCAGTTGCTTGCGGGTCTCGTCGCCACGCCAGTAAGCGCCGGCCACGTTCATCAGCTTCACCGCTTTAACAAAACCGGTGTTAGGGATGTGCGGACCACGGCAAAGGTCGGTAAAGTTGCCCTGGCTGTAAAAAGTGATCGAGCCATCAGGCAGGTCCTTGATCAGGTCAAGCTTGTACTCGTCGCCTTTTTCGGTAAAGTATTCAATGGCCTCGGCCTTGCTTACCGGCTTGCGGATGTACTCGGCCTTGGTCTTGGCCAGTTCGATCATCTTATCCTCAATGGCCTTAAAATCGTCTTGTGAAAAGGTGCGATCGCCAAAGTCAACGTCGTAATAAAAACCGGTCTCGATGGCCGGACCGATACCGAATTTGGTACCCGGGTAAAGGGCCTCTAAAGCCTCGGCCATTAAGTGGGCCGATGAATGCCAAAAGGTGGCCTTACCTTCATCATTGGTCCAGGTAAGCAGTTTAACCTTGGCATCTTGCTCAATGGGGCGACTGGCGTCCCAAACAACGCCATCTACCTCGGCGGCTAAAACGTTACGGGCCAGTCCTTCAGAAATGGACTGTGCGATCTGCATGGAAGTGATCCCTTTGTCGTACTGACGAACGGAACCATCAGGAAGTGTAATGTTGATCATCTACAACTATGATTCTGTGTTTGAAAAAATGGGTTAGCTGATCACCTACAAGAGTGATCTTTTATTGGGGTACAAAGGTAGGAATAATAAAGGCCTTGAACCGGAATTTTAAGAATTTATTGCATTGGCAGAAGTGAAATCATCAGTTTTAGGCACCCTGAAAAGCAAGACCGTTATAGCAACATCGATAATATATGTTGCGATGGCAATGATGGTCTTAAGCAGGTCAACACTTGTGATATTCGATGAATTGATAATCGATATCAGATCACTGATCAATGAAAAGAATCCAACGCTGATCAACACTAATAAGACCCACTTCATCCAGTTATAACCCATTGATATGAGTAATGCGATAGCCGCGCCCATAAGTATCGCGATCATTAATGACCGGATAACGGGCGCATTGAAAGTTCCTGCCAACAGGATCGGCAATATGCCCAGCACCATGTCAAGCAGAGATAGCCAGGTAGCTTTTTTATAGTTAGGATGCATTTGCTGTTACTATACGTTACCCCAACCGTTAGCCAATACATCGGCTATATGTATGGTTTTGATCGGCAGGTTATTTTTATCGATGTAGCCTTGTAAATGGAGCAGGCATGAGGCATCTGTAGAGATGATGTAATCGGCTTCTACCGCCAAAGCGTTCTCTACCTTTTGCTGTGCCATAGCGCTCGATATGGCATCGAACTTTACGGCAAAGGTGCCGCCAAAGCCGCAACAGGTCTCGTTGTGAGGAAGTTCTACCATCTCCAGTCCGTAAACCTTTGATAGCAGCCGGCGGGGTTCATCCTTGATCTTGCATTCGCGCAGGCCCGCGCAACTGTCGTGGTAAACGGCGCGGCCTTCCAGTTCGGCGCCAAAACTGTCGAACTGCAGGATGTTCACCAAAAAGTCAGACAGTTCGTAAATGTTACCTTGTATAGAACGGCATTTGTTGTGCGCCGTGGTGTTAGTGAACAGGTCGTTATAGTAATTACGCACCATGCCTGTGCAGGAGGCCGACGGGGTAACGATGATATCATCATCACCAAAATCATTCAGGAATTTGCTGCCGATCGCCTTAGCATCATCCCAAAAACCTGCATTAAAGGCGGGCTGACCGCAGCAGGTCTGGTTGGGGTTATAATTAACTTCGCACCCGGCCTTTTCCAGTACCCTGATCGTGCTGAAAGCGGTATCGGGGTATAATTGGTCAACAAAGCACGGAACAAATATCTCAACTTTCATGATCACACTACGATCGGCACAGGCTTAGGCCGGCAGATCTTCTAAATTTTGTTTAGGCATCCTTAACAGCAATGCAAGGAGCACCAGGCCCACAATGAAAAATATGGTCAGCACCAACGCCGAGTTACGCATGTTGTTGGTGAGCGACTCTACAAAGCCAAAAGTAAACAATCCGATCACAATAGCCAGTTTTTCGGTCACGTCGTAAAAACTGAAATAGGCGGCCGTATCGGTAATGTTTTGCGGCAGGTATTTAGAATAGGTGGAGCGCGACAGCGACTGTATGCCTCCCATCACCATGCCCACCACTACGGCCAGTATGTAAAACTGTACCTTGTTTTGGGTGAGATATGCGGCTATACATACCCCTATCCATATCAGCACCACGCCCATCAATACTTTAATGTTACCATAGATGGACGATAGCCGTGACATGAGCGCGGCCCCGGCAATGGCCACCAGTTGGATGATCAGTATGGTGGCGATGAGTTCGGCATCAGCCAGGTGAAGTACTTTGGCCGCAAAACCAGTGGCTACCAACATGACCGTTTGTACACCCATCGAGTAAAAGAAGAATGCCGACAGATAGCGTTTCAGCACCGGCATTTGCTGGATGTTGTGCCACACATGACCAAGCTCCTGAAAGCCACCCTTGATCACGCTGTCATACACTTTGGTGGTGTTGGGCTGGCCTTTGGGTAAACGCGCGAATGGGATCTGCGCAAAACCGATCCACCATAAGCCCACCAACAGGAACGACAATCTTGCGGGAAAACTGGCATCGGTGATGCCAAACAGATCGGGTTTTAATACGAACACAAAGCAAATGACCTGCAGCAGCACGCTGCCTATGTAGCCGTAAGTGAAACCTTTGGCGCTCACCCTATCCTGCTGATCCAACGTGGCGATCTGCGGCAGGTACGAGTTGTAAAAAACGGCTCCGCTGCAATAGCCAATAGCAGCCAGGGCAAAGCATAACATGCCCAGCTCCAGGGTGTCTAACTTGAAAAAGTACAGGCCACAGCAAGCTATACCACCGATCCAGGTGAACAGCTGCATATAGTTCTTTTTGTTGCCTTTATAATCGGCAATGGAGGTCAGGATGGGCAGCAGTAGCACTACCACCATGTAGGCAGCGGCAAGCACATAATCGGCCAAGGCGGTGTTCACAAATCGGTGCCCTAAAAAGGTCACTTGATCGCCATGCTCCTTGGTGACGGTTATAGCCGCGTAATAGGCCGGGAAGATGGTGGAGGTGATGACAAGGTTATAGGCCGAATTGGCCCAATCGAACATTGCCCACGCGTTAATGGTCTTCGGGTCGTTCTTGTTTTCCATTCAGCGTTAAAAGTAATGAAATTGAATGAAGACGAATGACACTAATTTTCGTGCGTCCATTAGTGAGCCGCTTGTTATTTGACCGAACACCAACGGAGAAGAACAAGGCGAATCTCGAATGATATTACAGGCTCCCATCACGACATAAAACGATGAAGGGTTGAGCTTACTTAAAACACCTCGCCTACATCGATGAACAACCCGCGCGAGCCCTGGCGGCCGAAGCCGTAATCGACGGAGATATTGGTGCGGGATACTTTGTTGAGCTTGACCCTCAACCCCGGACCGAACGCCGGTTGCACGCGCTGTAAGCGGGTACCTGGCTGAGCCGATACGCTTTGTGCGTTAGCGAACATCACACCGCCCAGCAGGCCGTTGCGGGTGAGGTTGAAACGATACTCACTCTCGAGGTAGAACAGCTGCGCCCCGCGGAAACGGCCCTGAATATAACCACGACCAGTGGCGCTGTTAGGGTCCCACGAGTTGCTGGGCAGGCTCAGGTATGGCGGCTTGCCGTGCAGTACGGCCCAGTTGTATGACCATAAGGCCAGCACATTTTTCGTGCTTGCCGGGAAGTTGATATACTTCCTTAGATCCACAATGATGGACTGCCACGGAACGGTGCTGCCCAAAGCTGTAAGGTTATTACGGTAGCTGGTTTCAAAGTACCAGCCTTTTGATGGATTGATAGAGTTGTCGCGCGAATCGTTCAATACATTGAGGGTAAGGCCCGACGACAGACCGCGCTCCATAACGCCATAGGCATCATAATCTGACGTGGCCTTATTGAGCGGTCCCTGGTGCGAGATGCCCCAATAGGCATCAAAATTATAGCCTACGCCCGCGTACCAATTGTTCACCATGTGCTTGTAGGCGGTCTGGTAAAAACGGCCAAAAGAGAAATCCATCGGATCCTCGGCATGAATATCAGAGCTGCTGCCTAACCCAAAGGTGCTTTGTGGATATTTATAAAAGCGATAATCGCCCACAAAATAGTATTCGTTGTCGTGCGTCCAGATGTAGGTATGGAACGGCAGAATGAATTGTTTTTTGAACGTATACGACGCGCTGAGCACAACGGTAGAGATACGCGCCTGCGGACCGTTACGGTAAGCGATATTGCCCGACAGCACGGCGGCCAGGCCCGACACCAGTGTGTAACCCACGGCGGGTACCAAAGAGAATTGCGGCTTGGAGGTCACCGAATCGGGCTCGGGTGAAGCCTTGATCTTGAACAAGCTACGGAAAACATCGGGCAGGTCCTTTTGCGGCACACGGCCGGTATCGGCAGTTACAACGGTATCAGTAACGTTCTTTTTGCCTTTGAGCAATTGCGGCAGCGAGATGCTTTTTTCATCCTGCGCCCGAACGGCCAAAGAGGTGAAGAGGAAAAGGCAACAGCCTAACAGGCGATATATCCGGATGGTGCTCAAATGGTGACGGGTCTCGTATCAGCGCGCAAAGATAAGAAGTATTATCAACACACGTTACGGGCAGTACACTCGACTGTGGTTCGTGACACAGGGCTGATGAGCGGTGGAGGACCGACCTCATACGTAGCTTAATGGACAGGCATCAGCAGCTTGCCGACCAACGAAAAGTTCAACTCAAACCGGCGTTTCAGGTGTTACACCGATGTAACAAAATTCCCCAACTTTCCCCACTTCCGCGCATTGCAAAACTTGCAAAAACCCAACTTTTTCCAGAAAAAGCATACAAAATATCGAAATGTAACACCAAATGTAACACTTCAACACGCAAATGTAACACTTAGAGCAGGTGGCCGATTGTCGCATTCTACCCATCCACAGGCCTATTACGACACCCCATTACAAATTTGGCGATCGCTCTATTTGATCATCAATGCATACTTTTTGATCACTTCCCAGGTAGTGCGGTCGCTGTCGAAAACCGCATTAAGGCCTTGTTCCTCCTGCGGCGGATCGCCCATCATATCATCACCATCCTTGTGGAACAGTTGGCCGGGTATAGGTCGTGAGGTACCGCCCATAGCCCAAAAGTTAGCTCCGGCTATGATGCCGTTGCTTTGCTTGCTTTTTAAGAGTTCCTCAAATATGGATGCATAATACTTATCTCTGGATGAGGTGGTTGAGCTGATCTCAAAGGAGTGTCGATCGCGTGGCAAACCGAACTCCTCGATCACGATCGGCTTGTTGAGCGCTTTAGCCACCTCCACGTTCTTGTACAGGTAATCTTTGGTGTTCTTGATCACGGTAGGCATCCCCTTCACGATGCTGGTATCGCTAAACCAAAGCCAGTTCTTGGGCCAGATGTGTATGGTCAGGTAGTCGACCTGTGCAGGCGCATGCACCTCCTTTAATAACTCTGTAGATTCTTGCGTGCCAATGCTACCTTCTGTACCCAGGGTTACCAAGTGGTTCTTATCCAACTGTTTGATGTGGGCAGCCATGCTTGAGGTGAACTGTTTGTAGGCCTCCACCGCTTCGGGGCGCATAGGGCGAGGTTCGTTGGCCAATTCCCACGCCATGATGGCCGGGTCTTGCGTATATGGCTTTTTGGTATAGGTATTCACATGCTTAACCACATACTCTAACTGCTTTTTGTAATCCTGCACACAAGGCTCGCAGCTATAGAACCGGCTCGAGTAGCGCTGCAACGTAGGCCAGTCGACCTTGTTCTCGATACTGTCCTTACTCAACTTGCCGTTCCAGATCAGGTACTGCAAAAAGCCGCCGCTCCAATCCCACTCGTTGCTGAGGTAAAGCACGGCGTACATTTTTCGCTTACCCATTTCATAAAGCAGGTAATCCAAGCCTTTCATCACTTCTGGATCAAAGATATTGTGCTTGGGCTGCAGGGCAGGTTTCACACGGTTCACGCCGTTCATCAGGCCTTCGCCCTCTCCACCGGCCAGCACACGCAGGTTTGTGATGCCATTGGCTTTCATCATGTCCAATTCCTTGCGTAACCTGGCTTTACCGACTTCAGGATCTTTAGCAATGGCCAACAAGCCGCCATACCAATAATTAGCCCCTACGAAGTAATAAGGCTTATTGCCCAGCATGAACTGGCCATTCTTAACGGTGATGTGCTGTGCGTGGGTCCGGTCTGTCAATAATAACGACAAGCAAAATGCCAAGGCAATGGGAAGAATACGTTTTAAATGCATGGTGAAAGCAATAAAATGCCAAAGCTAAAAATACCTCGGAGAATCGCCTACATGTATTTTACCCGTTGTGCATTGTAAAAGCCTTGCTATAACCATGACGTGTTCAACGAATAATCGCATATTTACCGCTTACCTGATCAACTTATGAAGAAGTACTTACTCGTTTTTCTCATACTCTTCGGTCTCAGCGCTACGGCGCAGGACAATTACGTAACAGAGACCGACATACCCTACTACGCCGATACGGTCAAGAAAGACCCTTATATGGCGTCACAATGCAAGCTGGATATCTATTATTCAAAGGCCGCTAAGAACGCGCCGACCATCGTATGGTTCCATGGTGGCGGCATAACTGCCGGTAAGAAAGAACTGCCGGCAGCGCTCAAGAACAAAGGTTACATCATTGTTGGGGTCGGCTATCGCTTGTCTCCCACCGCCACCGCTCCTGCATACATCGAAGATGCCGCGGCAGCAATAGCCTGGGTATTCGGTCACGCCAAACAGTACGGCGGTAACACCAAACTGATCTTTATCTCAGGTCATTCGGCCGGTGGCTACTTGGGCATGATGTGTACGTTGAACAAAAAGTACCTGGACAAATACAAGATCGATGCGAATTCCATCGCGGGGCTTATCCCCTTCAGTGGTCAGGCCATCACGCATTTCACCATCCGTAAAGAACGGGGCATTAAAGAGACCCAGCCCACTATTGACGAGTACGCTCCTTTATATTTTGTAAGGCCTGATGCACCTCCCATGTTGCTTATCACCGGCGACCGGGAGATGGAACTATATGGCCGATACGAAGAGAACGCTTACCTATCGCGCATGATGAAACTGGCGGGCCACAAAGCGACCCGCCTCTATGAATTGCAAGGTTTTGACCACGGCGGTATGGCTGAACCGGCGTTCCCGCTTCTTATCAAAGAGGTCAGGATGCTAAGCAAAGCTATCGACGCTGACTAAACGCTGTAAGGCCACACCTACTTGATAACGCAATGATCGGCCTGATCATTGCGTTATTTTTTTCAATGAGAAGGAACTGGTTTGGATATATATTATCAGCGTTTTTGATATCTGTATTGGCAAGTTGCGGTGTGATACGCTCGATGGGACGAGACCCTGAAGGCGACGCATTGACCGCATTGGATAGCTTAGCTAATTACAAGAATGGCGGTTTCCAAAATCAGACCAGCAACCTTGATTCTGCCACTAAACATAAACGCTGGTTATTCCTGAAGACCAAGCCATCCACCATCAGGCCATCTCACCAGTTGCCGTGGGTTAAAACCGACCTCAAAAGTTTAAAAGCAACTGCACCTACTGTTGTATGGTTCGGCCATTCCTCTCTGCTGATCAAGACACAACAAGGGAATGTCCTGATCGATCCGGTATTCAGTGATCATGCGGGACCGATACCGGGCGTCATGACAGCGTTTCCGGGCACTACCCACTACCATGCTAAGGACATGCCGCCTATAGACGTGCTGATCATTTCGCACGATCATTACGATCATCTGGACTATCGAACGCTTAAAAAACTAAAAGACCGCATTAAACTGGCCGTAGTACCTTTAGGTATCGGTTCGGACCTGATATATTGGGGATTTGACCGAAAGAAGATTATCGAACTCAACTGGGACCAGTCGACCACATTGAGCGGCGGACTTGAGATCACCGCCACCCCTGCACAACATAAAAGCAACCGATCATACAGTGCATCGAATAAGACCCTATGGGCGTCTTTCGTGATCCGGTCAGGCAGGTACAAGATCTATTATAGTGGAGATAGTGGCTATAGCTCACATTTTAAGAAGATCGGTGAAAAATACGGCCCATTTGATCTTGCTTTATTGGAATGCGGTCAATACAGCCCTAATTGGCCATGGACCCACTTGCTACTTGGTCAAAGTGCGCAAGCAGCAACAGACCTCAAAGCCGATATGCTACAGCCCATACATTGGGCTAAATTTGAAGAGGCCGATCATCCATGGAATGAGCCGATCAAAAAGCTTTTACCCGCTGCCGAAAAACTTAACATTCAGCTGAACGTACCACGTATCGGTGAACCCTATACACTTGGTAGGCCTCCTAAGACCACAATCTGGTGGGATACTGAAAAGTAGAGGGCCGGTCGGTCATCACTCCTTAAAACTTGATGGCTAATTTTTCGCTTATCAGTTTATCGTTCTTATAGTACTCGTAGACCCATTCTCCATTGGCTTTGTATACCACGCCGCTCACACCTCCATTATTGTAAGCAATAAATTGGTCGGCTTTCGAGGTCTTCAATAAAGTGAGCACTTTCTTTGGCGTAACATCAACCAGTTGGTAACCATTGGTAATAGGCTGAGCGTATAACGTAGTATTTAAGCTGGTCTTGATTTCTGCTTGAGCATTACTTTTATCACTCACCGCCACGGTCTCCGTTGTAGCAACATTGACTGTCGCAGGCTGCTGTGCTATCGTCTCGCCTGGTCCTGCGTATCTGTAAGGCACCTTTTCTAATGAGACAAAGGCATCTTTTAAGGCCATGTTGTATGCTGCACCATAGTCTTTTTCACGGCTACTACCTACCCCACTTTTGAACACAGTCTCACCTCTGCAATCTTTTAAAAGCAAAATTAATTTGGTGGAAAATAACCCGCTATTATTTTGAAGGTCGGCGGTAAGCGCCGCGCATTTATTATTCGCTACATCAGCAGGCAGATCCTTGTTGTCAAGAAAGACAGTAAAACCTTTTTGTTCTAACAGTAGCTTGGTGCTGCTGTTAAGCGCATACTGATCATCGTCTTTTTGAAAAGCGAACCTCTCTGGAACGATCACATACTTATAGTTATTGAGGTTACCTTGCGAATACGCTGAAAGCGTCATCAAGATCATAAAAAGCAGAAGATATCTTTTCATAATGACCAATGTAAGCATCAGTAACTGTCTCCACAATATTTCACTATCAAAATTGATATGGTGACGGAATAAAAACATCGGACATAAAAAAAGCTCTCGATATGAGAGCTTTTTTTATAGTGCGGAAGAAGGGACTCGAACCCCCACGCCTCGCGGCGCCAGATCCTAAGTCTGGTGCGGCTACCAATTACGCCACTTCCGCGCCTTTGGTTATTGAGAGGTGCAAATATAGCGTTATCTCATTAAGTTCAAAAACAAAAAAAGTTATTTATGTTAAGAGTACTGAATATTAACCGATTAAATTTATGGTCAAGTTAAAAAGCGTTCTTATCCCCCCTTACAGTACCCCAAAAGGTAAGGAAAATGATCTTCAGGTCGAGCAGGAAAGACCAGTTCTCAAGGTACCAAACATCAGCTTCAACGCGTTGCAGCATATCCTCGGTGGTCTTGGTCTCACCGCGCAAACCGTTCACCTGTGCCCAGCCGGTAATACCAGGTTTTAAAAAGTGGCGCACCATGAACTGGTCGATCAGTTTTGAATAATCTTCGGTATGTTTCAACATGTGTGGACGCGGACCAACAACGGTCATGTTACCCATTAGCACGTTAAAGAACTGAGGCAGCTCGTCAAGATTGGTTTTACGAAGGAACGCTCCTATTTTGGTGATCCGGGTATCGCCGCGCGTAGCCTGTTTTGCATCTGAGTCGGCATTTACCTTCATGCTTCTGAACTTGTAGCAATTGAACGCTTCATTGTCACGTCCTGAACGTACCTGCACAAAGAATATAGGACCTTTAGAACTCATTTTGATCAGTATAGCCAAAATAGGCATCAACCAACTGAACACAAAAAGTATAATGAACAGAGAGAATAAGATATCGAACAAACGTTTGAAGAAACGATTGAGCATGTTCTCCAATGGCTCGGGCCTGATGGATATCACCGGTATATGCCCGAAGTTTTGTACAAAGGTAGGCTTATGTGTGTAATAGAACTCAGGCACCAACTTGAACCTGATCAGGTTCTTATCGGCATCCATCATCAGCTTTTCTATTTTATCTGATTCCGAATTGGGCAACGTGCAGAATATCTCATCTACGCGGTTATCCTTAACGTACTGGATACATTTATCTGTACCGCCCAAATAAAGGTTATCACTGATAGTGCCGCGGTTGTCATCAAAAAAACCTAAAATCTTATAGCCTCTCTCTGGGTTGTGGGTTACAAAGTTCAACAGATCGTTACCTATACGGCCGCCACCTACGATCACCACCTGCCTGAAATCGGTTAGCAATGCCCGATCGCTGCGGCGTATCGCCAAAAAGATCAACTTCCAGGTGCCCAGCAAAAAGCCGAACATGGCCAGTGAATAGAACAGGTACTGACGCGTGATCGAATAAGCTTTGGTGCCGATAATGATCAATACCGTAAAACAGATCAAGCTTACGAACAGTAGATAGGTCTTGAACACTCCCCTATAGGTTTTAATAGAGTCCTTATTCAGAACTTGTTCGTAAAACCGCGTGATATTGGCTGACAAAAGCCAGATCAGATTGAACACCAGAACGATGGGAAGATAATTGTGGTTGTTAAGCCACATGATGTATGACCGATCGACTATGATATAGGCAATGATCATACTCAGATTTAGAATAACATAATCAACAGAAAGATTGATGGCTTTAATAAAGGTTGCGTATCTGTGACTCATATTATTATAACACCCATAAGCGAAATGCTTATTCAGAATAGTTCGCTAAAATAGCAGATATATTTTAATTTTTAACCAATTATATACTGATCATAACGTTTAAAAACAAGACAGCCGGACACTGCTTCTAGGCTGTTCGGGTCTTGTTTTATCTATATCTAACGCTATGGCTACTGAGATCTCAAAGTCTCTCATCAACCATTTGGCATATGATATGCCCGGTCAAAATATGCATTTCTTGTATACGTGCAGTTATGGTTGAGGGCACTACTAAATTGATGTCACAAAGCGCATTCATTGCACCACCATCGTTACCAGACATGCCTATCACCGCACACTCAAGCTTTTTAGCATACTGCAACCCGCGTAGCACATTTGGGCTATTACCGCTTGTAGATATACCAATAACCACATCCCCTTTTACAGCAAGGCCTTCTACCTGGCGCTCGAACACACGTTCGAAACCATAATCATTACCGATAGCAGTAAGGGCTGATGTATCTGTAGTGAGCGCTATGGCCGGGTATGATCTGCGGTCCTTGACAAATCGTCCAACAAATTCGGCAGCGATATGCTGCGCGTCAGATGCACTTCCCCCGTTGCCGAACAACAGAACCTTGTTGCCACGTGAAAGGCAGTCAAGAATGATGGTACAAACTTGTTCTATCTTACCTGAGAGTACTTCCCTTGTTTGTTGAGCAACTTGTATATGCTCGCCAAAAATATTTTGTATAGATGTATCCATATATGTAGATGTACTAAGAAAGGCGGCTATTTATTTCATTGATGGTTGCAGTTGCACTGCCTACCTTGCTCACCACTACTGCAGCTGCCAAATTAGCGAACTCACATGCTTCGGTCAAGCTAAGTCCTGAAGCTATGGCTACCCCTAACGAAGCCAGTACTGTGTCGCCTGCACCGGTAACATCGATCACTCCTAAAGCCTTCGTCGGGATAACGGTTAACTGATCATTTGTGAAGATAGCAATACCGTCTTCAGATAGCGTAACGATCACACTCTCACATTCGGCCAATTCCTTTAATTTACGGCAAGCATTTTCAAGGCTCTGACGGTCGCTTATGTTGATGCCAGTGGCTAAGCCGGCTTCTTTACGATTAGGTTTGATCAGTGTGGCACCTTTGTATTTGGTAAAATCAAGCCCTTTAGGGTCTACCAGCACGCGCTTGCCTACGTCACGACACATAGTTATCACCTTAGCTAATAAGGAGGTTGTGAGCAAACCTTTGTTATAGTCCGAGATCAGGACAATGTCGTGGTCGTTGAGCATGCCTTGTAGTTTAGCCATGATAGCGTCTTCTACGTCAGCTTCAATAGGCCGGGTAACTTCCCTATCCATCCTGATCAGTTGATGATTTACAGCCAGCACTCGTGATTTGATGGTGGTGCAACGCCCGGGATCATTCACTAACCCCATGCCATCAACACCGTTCTCGGCAAGTAATGATATGACCCGCTCCGCTTCACCATCGTTGCCGGCTACCGATACGATATTACAATTACACGCTAAGGCCTTGATATTCTTGATAACATTACCTGCACCGCCCAACGTATGCGTTTCATGAGTTATCTCAACTACCGGTATCGGTGCCTCAGGAGAAATGCGATTGCAATCGCCATGAACATAATGGTCGATCATCAGATCGCCGATAACTAAAATATTTGCAGAGGTATTGACGTGGTACATTAAGGTAAGTTATGCCAAAGCTAAACGACATGAAACAGCCGCCTAAGTTAAGCGTTTATGCTTGAGGTAAACGCCTCATTATATATTTGGTTTTATCTGTCATGATCATTTATGAGGCCGCTCACTGCGTTACAGATATACTCCTTAGATTATGTTAGTATATTTGCCACCAACACTGCTATGAAGAAACATCAACTTACCCTATTCAAAAAGTTATTTGCAGCCGCAGGCTTAGTTACGTGTGCAGGCAGTGCCCTGGCACAGGCACAGTATCAACCTTATAGCTACCAGTTCTATCAAAAGCTCAGCGATTCGGTCTATTCTACCCGTAACAAGTTCCACAGTTCAATAAAACCATACATTATAGCCGACCCGGTTATACAACCCCGTTACAAAGCATTGATGGAGCTGGGTGTTGATACCTCCGTTAAACATAGCTGGGTGCACCGAAAGCTATTTAACGAGCATTTGATCGACATAAAAAATGATGAATACACCTTTTTTGCCGATTACCTGCCAGACCTTACCATAGGTCGTGACATTAGCGATTCGCGCACCACCTGGCTCAATACGCGTGGCTACCAGATCGGTGGGACCATTGGTAAGAACTTTTACTTTTACACAAGCGGATTTGAGAATCAGGCAGTGTTTGCTAATTATTTTGACACCTATGTTAACCAAACCAGTATGGTTCCCGGCCAAGCATATAATCGTAATTCCATAACATCTAAAACCAAAGATTGGTCTTACGTAACAGCACTACTTTCATACACCGCTAATAAATACATAAATATTGCGGCTGGTTATGATAAAAATTTTATCGGTGATGGTTATCGTTCAATGTTATTATCTGATTTTGGCTCTCCGTATTCATTTTTTAGAATTACCGCAACCGTAGGCGACGTAAAATACCTCGTGATGTGGAATTATATGACAGATAGAAACGCTCCGGTAATAAGCTCGCAATTGGGGCTGCAGAAAAAATGGGGGGTATTTCACTATTTAGATTGGAGCGTTACCAACCGTTTATCGCTGGGCTTTTTTGATTCTATCATTTGGGCAGATAATGATCCCCAAGGAAACAAACGGGGTTTTGATTTTAGTTATGGCCACCCTATCATATTTTTACGACCTGTTGAGGCTGCCAATGGTTCACCTGATAATGCTTTAATAGGCTTTAACGGAAAATATAAACTTACTGACAAAGTAATAGTTTATGGACAATTTGCCCTCGATGAATTTGAAGCAAAAAATTTTTTTTCAGGTAAAGGCAGCTCACGCAACAAGTTTGGGTGGCAAGTGGGGTTGAGAGGGACTAATATTTTTAATATTGCCAAGTTAAACTATTTGCTTGAATACAATGAAGCCAAGCCATATACCTATAGTCAAACAAGCTCTGTTATTGGTTACAGTCATAACAATGAATCATTAGCACACCCATATGGCGCTAATTTTAAAGAGGGCTTGGGTATGCTGAATTATAGTTATAAGCGATTTGACCTTTCAGGTCAATTGACGTACAGCCGTTATGGCCTGGATGTAAATGGTACAAATTGGGGTAAAAACATACTTTTGGACTACCGCACCCAAGAACGTTATGCAGGCCCAATCGAAGATACGTTACCTAATAGCTATTATGCAACGGAGGGTAACTACGTTGGCCAAGGTCTAGCAACCAACCTTTACTATGCAGAAGCCAAAGCTGCGTACTTGTTAAACGCTAAATATAATCTACGTATTGAGCTCGGATTATTATATCGTAAAGAGACCAACGCAATTTATATTAATAACACCAAAATGGTAAGCATTGGTTTACGCAGCACGTTTAGGAATCTATATCAAGATATAACTGGGTTCTAGAAGTGGTCATATCAATAGTGTCAATCACTGACAAATTTATTAGTTGAAATCAGTAAGCTTATGAATTATTAAACGTTTTTTAACCTTTAGTCTTGGAGTATATGTCGAATTATCCTCAGACAGCAACTCAGTCGTAACTTCTGCGTAATCAACATTAATTGTGGTGTTAGGTGCACTTTGTAAGTAAGCAACATATTCCGAGTTAACTATTTTTTTGCATTTTAATGTGCAATTTTTAACACTCATTAATCTTAAGGCAGCACGATAAGTACTTTTTTTGGGTAAAATATCCCCCGAGTTCAACCTTACGTTTTTAATTTCAATGTTATCGAAGGAGTTATCATCACTACCATTGATTATATTAACTCCGTAATAATCATCGTCAAAATTACAAGAACCACCTGCACCATAGGAAGTGTTATTGTTAACACCGGTATTATCAATTAGAATCTTACTGAACTTATTACCTAACGAATAGATAACCTGAGTGTAAGGTGATTTGTTTCCGCAATTATAGAGGCCTCCGCACTGCCATTTATTGACATCGATGCCATTTGCACCTATGTTTATTAACCGAATTTTCTCAAATATATTTTTTGATGCACCTTCCAACTGTAACCCACAGCCAAGCATTTCACGATTTGTACCTTTTACATTAATGTTTTTTAATGTGTTGTAACTCGCACCGTAAATCATATATATACCATGCCTTTTGGTATCAACAATACTTATATCACTAAATTCACCAAACTTACTCCCATTGACTGTAATGCCGTCAATCAAATTCCCTACTACCCCTTTGTTTCCTTTACCAATTATCTTAATTGATTTTATAACAATTTTTTTAGTTGAGCAAAAAGCTGTACGAAATATTGATAGCGCATTTCCTTTTGTGTTGCCTAAAATAAACTCTGCTGTTGACCCACCCAAAATTGTAAACCTTTTATTAGGAAGATTAAATATTACTGGCGCCGCTTCCCATGTATTTTGTATTGAATATTCGGGAGTGACTAAAAACTTTCCTTGGAAATAAAGTGTATCATCGTCTTTCAACAATGTCAATGCTTTTAAAATTGCTTTAGTATCGTTGGCTTTACCATCTGCTTTTGCACCGTAAGCCTTAATATTAAGAAAGCGCGCGTACGATGCATCTAAATTCAAGAAGCACATAACAATTAGTGCAACTATAAATGATAGTATTTTTTTTTGGAACATAAATAAGTTAATCCAAGAACTATAAATTCTTTATTAATTCGCGATAGGACTGGTATGTTAGATAAGCAGCATTTTCCCAGCGGTACTTGTTTAGTATTACAGCTTTTTCCTCGGTTTTAAAGCTTTTAGGGAATTTGATTGTCTGTAGTATCGCATCTGATAATTCATCCACTGACTCAGGATTTATACAAATGGCAAAATCCTTCCCTATTTCGCCAAGTGAGTTTGTATTTGAAGTTATTATATTGTCGTTAAATATAAATGCTTCTAAAATAGGGAAACCAAAACCCTCGTATTTTGATGCAAAAACCATACATGATGCATAATGAAGATGAGCATATAGGTCATCGTAATCTAAAAAGCCGAGATAATTAATTTTATCAGATAAATGTTGTTGCAAAAACTCAAACTCATTTCCCTTCTTTCCAATGAAAATTAAATTATAATCAATTATTTGATCAGCAATTTGTTCATACGCCTTAATTAATTCAGGTATACCTTTGGTTTGTTCGAGTACACCAAAATATAATATATATTTTTTATTGTTAAAATCAACTTTGGTATTGTAATTAAACTGAAATGGCAAATGATTAATACCATTGTAAATAACCTTTATTTTATCGGGCGCTATATGTAACGCATTGACAATTTCATCCTTAGAGAAATTGCTTACAGTAATAATTTTATCGGCTATTGAAGATGAAAGCTTGGTTACCAGTTTGCGATACAGCCTTTGTATTAAGGTGTATTTTTGTCGTATTTTATACTCTGCAATATCATGAATGGTAATCACTGTTGGCACAGCGTTTTTTCTGAAGACAGGTAGTGTATTACAGTAATGCACTAAATCATAGCTATTGCTTAATTGCTTTACAGACTTTATAAGAAAAAAATGACGTTTTAGCTTTGATCTTCCACAGGGTGCACATAAAATATTAACATTAGCAGCAGCTAATTGATCATAATAGTTGCGTTGCCATTGTCCGCATAACAAATCAATTTGCAAATCTTGATTTTTAGCTAGAAACTTCACAATATTAATACAGTACTGCTCAACCCCCCTAACTTTGTCATTATTTGATAATCCGATAAATAGAACCTTCATTATCCTTTATTGCGTTTACTTTTTAAATAAGAATATAAAAATAGCGGATACATTATTAAATAACGCTTCCATAATCGACCAGGTTCACGGAATAAGCGATATAGTGCTCTGACGTTCCATTTGTTAACCAAATCTGGGTAGTAATTTCCTCCTTTACTTTCTACTAGCTGATCCATGTAACCACCGCAAGTAAAACCGGTACCTTTCCAGCCTTTGTTTCGCAAATCTGTTAAAAAGTACTCCTGGTATGGTGTTCCCATCCCCACTATCACTATGTCACTTTTTAAGGCTTCATTTAAGGATTTTCCTCTTTCTTCATTTGAAGCAAAATACCCCGCACAGTTACCTATAATATTAATGGACGGGTTATTCATGCTTATATATTCTTTAGCTGATTTTGTTACTCCCGGAACACCTCCTGCCAAGTAAATACTCTGTTTATGATCACAAGCATATTTAAAAACAATAGGAGCTATAGAAGTATCATCAAAACTATATCTATCGATTTTATCTCCAGTAAAAAAGTTATTAACCTTTACCAATAAAATGCCATCAACAAATATTTTGAATTGAGCAATAGCTTTCGGGTCGGCCTCGCTGAGGAGTTGCCAGGAATATGGATTGGCAAATGTTACATCATGACCTATTAACTCACTTATATTAAATTTGGATTCGAGTTTAAGCACTGCTAATTGATTTATTATTGATCCCTAATAGGAT
Source organism: Mucilaginibacter daejeonensis (assembly GCF_020783335.1). Lineage (NCBI taxonomy): Bacteria > Pseudomonadati > Bacteroidota > Sphingobacteriia > Sphingobacteriales > Sphingobacteriaceae > Mucilaginibacter > Mucilaginibacter daejeonensis. The sequence goes on along the minus strand of NZ_CP086068.1, from coordinate 1,916,607 downwards.
AAAAAAAAGAAAGGAAGCTTTAATAACAAAAATTTGCGGCGATAGAAAAGCTGTAATAAAATATGCAGAACTCATAAACATCATCTCATTTTTAAAAGCTGTTCTTTTATTAAATAAGCCAAAGCTTATAACTCCAACATACAATAAAAAACCAAGAATGCCAATTTGGTTTAATAAATTCAATACCGCGCTTTCGGCATACATGTCGGAGTAATTAAAAGCAAACACACCAGCCGATCCTACGCCATACCCTAGTGGGTTATTTAGAAAATAATCAAGCCCTGTAGTAAATGTTGAATAGTGCCCTACCGCTGATGCATCAGAAAATATAAAAACGATCCTATCAAAATACCTTATCAAAAGCAGGAAAAGTGCTACCACCAAAACAACCTTCACATATGATCTCGTTTTAAAAACTCCATAACTGATTAAAACCGCCAACACGGGCAGTCTTGAAAAGCTCAGGACCATTGCTGAGAAAGTTAGCAATGCAAAAAGATATTTCTTTTTTGATAAAAAAAAAGATAATCCTGGTATTAATAAATAAGACAACAATAGTGGATTTATAGCTAAACCTAACGCGCGTCTGCCAAATACCGAGAAAAAATTGTCTGGCAAACTGCCACTTGATGTAAAGCCGCCCTTAATCGTATCTAAGCTACCGGCCTTAATATTTTCCCAAAAAGAAACGGGCAAGAAAAAATAATCTATAATGGCTGATAATGCTAAAATGATAGTAGCCGTCTCGATACACTTAACCACTTTGTGTAAATATAAACTATCTTTATTAAAGTAATGTCCCATAATACCGCCTAATAAATATAATATTAAAGGCATAAAGATGGCACGACCTTCATACAATACACCAGTTGCCGGAAAAGTTCCTAAACCTATAATAACATATAATAACGCAACTATTATTAACAGAAACCACAATTGCAACTCATATTTTGAGTTCAAAAAGAAATCAATTTTAAACTTTCGGGTAAAAAAAATAATCGCTCCTAAATATATAGCTATAAGAGCTTCCTTAGCTGCAATTACAGGAAATACAAGGCCTATTTGGTTAGTATTTATAAGTGCTAGTAGTACCAGATCCTGTGCTACAAATGCCAGTATCAGCAATATCAAATATCTGTAAGTGAATTTTACCATCAGTTTTCTACGAAACCAGCTGCGTGATCCAATTATCTATTCTCAAGTTTAAAATTGAGCTTCCTTGGGTTTCGTTGATCTTCTTATGTATCCAAGTAGTATCTATAACAGGATTGCTCCTATCTATTATGCTAATGACGTCTGGATTAAAAAATTTCTCGTTTGCAATCCATTTGTTTGTGGTTATTACTTTCTTACCAGTTGCAAGAGCCAAAATTAATCTGTGTGAATAACCGGCCTGATAAGGAAGATCTATGTCTAAAACAGCCTTTGACATATTAAATAGTTTTTCAATCTCTTGGTAAGGCATACCCTTGTACATGAGAAATGGAAAAGATATTTTTTTTTCGGCTAATTCATAATTAACAACGTAGTTACTTACAAAACTAATTTTTGAGTTTAAGTTTTTAAAAATGCTATAAATTAATTTGTTATGAAGTGCCCCTTTATATTTGATTAAAAGCTTAATGCAAAGATTGAGGTCTGTTTTACATTCTTCATATATCTTTTTTAGTAAATGGTACCTATCATGATGCTGGGTGCCAATAAAAAACAGATCATAAGCGAAATTGGTGGATATTGCATTTTTGTTTTCAACATTGGCGGGGTAAAAGTTGGGCAAATAGTCTATATTTAGATTATTGCTATCATTCCTATCAAACGTTAACACCTTATCAAATTCGTTAAATAATTTACGCCAGTCAAATATTGCTAATGTGTCCCACAAATAAAGAATTGTCTTTATTTGTGGATTGATAACTTTTAAGGCTTTAACAAGAGAGGGTGTTATAGAAAAACCATTGATAGCTATTAAATAATCAAACTTTTGATTTTCAATTTTTGGCAATATGCTTTCTTTAACATATTTTTCTTTTAAGTCTGAAAAGAGGTACACCAACTTCCGTAATGCCAAAATTTTAGATTTTACAGCTAAAGGGTCTAATTTTTGAAGTTTATTTTCAAGTAATAAAACATGAGCTCCTGCTTTTTCCAATTCCTTTTTTAGCATTATATGATATTCAAAAAAAAATGGAACTATAAGAATCACTCTTTTACCGTTAAAACTTTCCATATTATTAATTGCTAAAATCGTCCGTCACACGCATTTTTAAGCCGGATTTTATTTTATAATATAAAATCCCTAAATTTTTAACTTTATTATTGGTGTTAGACAATGTATACCAATACGCCCTTAAAATAGACGCCGTAAAACCTCTAAAACGCTGGTAAAATGAGAACGTAAATACATTATTTTTAATTAAATAAATATAATTAGTAAGTCCCCCAGCATATTTTTCAAAGCTTTGATTATTTACATTTTTCCACTTTACTTTAACGTTTTCCACAGTTTTATGGATAACCTTGCTATCGGGCACATAATAACAATCAAATCGCTCCGATATTCGCCAAGTATATTCAACATCAACGTACCATTGAAAGAACTCTTTTCTTGGTAAAGCAATCGTGCGAATAGAGCTCACTTTATAAAAACTTGATACAAAAGTAGCTGCGAGAATTTGATTAGATTCATTTTGCTTTTTAAACCATGGCAAATTTCCTACATATATGCTATTGTCGGTCCAAAGCACTTCACTTACCAAAAAACCTATGTTCCGTTGGTCCTGCTCACTTAATTTATGATAAAAATCAAGTAGTGCGCTCAATGCTCCTGGAGTTGGTATGGTATCATCGTCCATACACCATATCCATTCAAAGCCTGCTTTAATACCATAATTAAACCCAAATGCAAAAGCTTTGGCAGGCCCTTCATTGGTTGTTAAAGTTAAAACCGTCAAATCGCTTTGTTGATCTAACCAGTGTTGTGTTGCATCGGTTGATGCGTTGTTAACAACTACAATTTCATTAGGTATGATATATTGTTTTTTAATGGCAGCTATACATTCCTTTAATAAATCAATCCTATTGTAGGTGATAATTAACGCGCAAGTACGATTGGTCATACTCATCTAACCTTTATTTATTGATAGTTTCTTCATAACATTATGCTTAACTGCGTCAATATATTTGTTTTTAAAAAGGAAAAGGAAAAAAGCAAGATAAATTGTAGCACAAGCTACTATACTGAACAAGCCCTTATATAATACTGGTGTTTGTAAACACCCAACTGCTTTATGTATTGGATAAAATAATATGGATACAAAAAAAGACTGAGATAGTACCTTTAAATCAGGTGTATATTTTATAAACTTTTTAGAGTACTTAAAACAAAAAGCCGTAACTATGATTTCTGTTATAACATTTGCAATAGCTGATCCTATATAAGAATATTTTGGTACTAATAGTAAGTTTATTATCAAGCTAAATATCATACCCACAATCACACCCCTCAACAAAAATTTTTCTTTCCCAATTGGCGTTAATATTTGCACTCCAAACAAATTGTTTAGGCCGATCAAAAAAATGATAGGCGAAAGTATCTCAACAATGATAATGGCATTTTTGAACTTTTCTCCCGCAAAAATTGTAATAAGAAATTCGGCATTTAATGTTAAACCGATCATTACCGGAAGACCAAATAAACAAACAAAATTGAACGACTTATCTATTAGAGATCTAACCTCGTCAATATTACCTTTATGATAAAAATTACTTATTTGAGGAATTATAATAGTGCTGATAGCACCAAGTAATGCTAAAGGAATTTTTACGATTTTTACAGAGGTTGAATAATAACCAACAGCTTCATCATTTTGCAAGAAACCAAGTAAAATATTATCAATATATACATAAACGCTAATTGCTAAACTTGAGCTAAGTATAACAAGAAGAGGCTTAAAATGCTGATCCAATTTGAGGTTTGAAAAACTAATCCTCACTTTTTTATGTATGTATAAAAAATTTGATATACCATTCAAGATAAATACACTTGCCAAGATCAGATAATATACCTCTACCTGCTTAGAATTTTTTAACAAAACGAAAAGTAATAAAACTGATAAAGACCTTACCAATATTGATCTTATTGCTATATACGAATACTCTCCAATGCCTTGAAAAAACCACTCTAAAGAAAACACATTAGCCATAATAATACTGACACCAATGTAAACTAAACTCAAATTCCGGTGAAGTTGTGGTATAAATAACGAAACTAATAAATAGACCAAAGATATTATAACAGCGGAAACTATGTGGATGAAAAATATTTCACTAAACAATTTATACTTTTTTTCATTATCATCCTTAACCTTCGCTATTTCTCGAACACCATAGTAAGGAATACCTAAAGCAGCTATTAAAACAAAATACTGAGTAAAACTGTCAACGAAATTAACAGTTCCAATACCCTGAGGGCCAATTATTCGAGACGCATACGGAAAGCTAATTAGTGGAAGGATAAATTGACTAACTGTTAGTAAAATATTATATAGAAGATTTTTTTTCAAATTTATTTTCGTTTGAGGATTCTATGATACCTCTGGTATTCCCAGAGGTATCAACTTAACTTCTGTATAATTTTATAGAACACATTATTTAATAACTGCACAATCAGCAATATATTTACCACGCAAGACGCAATCATCGGTCCAGTAATACTTCCATTGGGCAAACCTCCCTGCTAAAATGACATCACCAAGTTTAGTTATTTCTTTAGTATCCCACTCAGTCATAGGATATATATCTTCTGTTTCCCTAACCATACCAACCTCTGTAAGCCAGTTAAAAATGGCGTTTTGAGCTTGCTCCCGATCTTTATCAAAAATTACATTTGCCCAGTTGATAAACTTAGTATGATAACTTTCAACATGGTTTATACTTTTAACTAAGCCCATTTGTATAAGTTCATTTAAAACATGATTAGTAATGCTTTGAGTATCATGATTAAACGGGCGGTAATCAGAAAAATAAACCTCAACCTGTATACCGCATTTACCGCTCACTCCATTTTCAGGAGCTAACAGATCAGTAAAATTTATACGTGTAGAATACATGTCATTATCGTAAACATATATCCAATGATTAGTTACGGCAGGCGTATGATCTATCACTGCATTAACAATGAGAACTTGTGAACACTTAAGTTGCTTTGCTCTTAATTTAATATCAGCAGGTGCGTCACTTTTCGCAATTATTGTTGGCAAAGGTATAGTTAATACAAGTTTGTCAAAATCTATAACAGTGCCATTAGCAAATTGTAGACTTTTTTGCTTAAACGAGATATACTTTAAGTCATGACCATAATTGATATTTAAGTCATTCTCAATTTTTTTTATAAATGAATAAAACCCACCTTTGGCTGGATACCTTACTTTACTAATATAATGGGTTGGTTTATTAAGAGGGCCCTTAGCACTTTCAACCATGTCGTGTATTGCAGGAAAATATATCCTTTTACCAATCCAATCGGTGGTTAAGTTTTCAGCACTTGTGGTCCAGTACTTTTGAGTATATACTTCGGCCAAATTATTAGCAAACACCTTTCCGAAAGCATAATTTATCCAATCTTTATAATTTCCCGGCACATAGTTTTCAGCGGTCTGTATCGCTCTTTCGTGCAAAAGGCTATCAATGCATTGTTGCCTCAATGGCTCCGGCAGGGCATACATGTTAGACTGTGCAGGGTGAAGTATCCAGCTGTGATGATAATAATTAGTGGGATCTGCTGGATATTCTAAAAATTTCTGCTCACAATTATCTGCAAAATATTCTTTAACATAATTATATTTAGTAAATGATACATGTGGCCCTTCATCCCAAGTAAACCCGTTAACTGTTTCGCTATGAATATGCCCACCACCATGCATTTTAGCTTCGTAAAGTTCAAAAGCAACATTTGCTTTCTTTAAATGATCGGCTGTACTCAATCCTGCCAGGCCAGCACCAATTATGGTATACATATAATTATATTCTATATTGTGAATCTATGTAATCTTTAAGTGCATCTTTCCAGTCACGCATAATATTTAAACCACTCCTACTTAGATTAAAATTTTCGAGACACTCGTTATCAGGCATATTAGCCTTACGCTGAAAATTATTTGATGAAACAGGATTTACCTTTACTTTTATATTCAAATTTCTAATTATCTCAGTAACATAGTCAAACCTTGATGCACACCCTTCATTTACAGCATTAAATACTCCATAGGCATCCTGACGTGCTAAATGCAGTATTTGCTTTGCCAAATCAGATGTGAACGTGGGCGAGCCAATTTTATCGTTTGCACTATTTAACTCATTAACATTTAACGCCTCACGTCGCCGCGCTTCAACAAAATTTTTCCGGTGCGAGAGATTGCCACCAAATAACCAACCCGGCCTTATGATTATCCCTTTAGTACAACACTCTAAAACTTTTGCTTCTCCTTCAAGTTTAGTAAAATGGTGATAATTAAGAGGCTCTGTTGGATCGGTTTCAATATACGGTGTTGCTTTACCGTTACCATAAACTCCGCAACTACTTATGTAAATCATTTTTGCATTTACTAAATTAGCTGCCATGGCAACATTTTGTGTACCGTTTACATTAACCGTATAGGCCAGTCCTCTTTCATCCTCACACAAATCAACATTTGTTAATGCTGCGCAATGTATTAAGATATCGGGATTAAAGCCTATCACTTTAGCTTTTACATCTTCAAAGTCATCAAGCTTGATATTCTGTGAGTTGAAGCCGATGTAATTACAACCTTTAAGCTCTAACTGCTTGCAAATATCTGAACCTAAAATGCCAGAACTTCCTGTTACAAGTACCTTCATAATTAAAATTTCCAAACGTAGGGTATTTTTTCTGTATCAGGTTCCAACCTGGAGCTTTCGGAAGGTTCATGAAGTATGTTAGCGACATTCAAAATCAAACTGTCTTCGTTATCAGCAACTCCAGCAAAACCAAACCACACGTTAGGAAAAATTGTTAACCTACCATAGTTACTTTGACCTAAATTAAATTCGGCTATTTGTTTGTAATCGACGCTATCTACTCTATCGTCAAAGAACACGAACTTGACTTCTCCTTTGGGTACAAACAAGTTACAAATCATACGACTGTGCTTTTTCCAAGCCTTCGGATCTTTACTTTTTGCTGTTGAAAAATAACATTCGCCAAAAGAGGGCAGAAACTCATCAATACCTTTTATTGCGTGCATAACGGTTCCACCCGTTGTGGAGATTATATTAAGAGGACTATAATAAACACCGTTAATTATCTCAGTGCCCATGAAATGTCTTTGCTTTGAGCAACTCTAACATATTGCTCAATTTGAATTGTTGTAAATTGAAGAGAGTCCTGATCAGTCAATTTTTGATAATAATTTTTGTACCACTCTGATGTAAATATTGCAGTTTGATCAAAATCCAACGTAGGTATCCATTGCATGTCAAATAATGCTTTGTCGATATTTAATTTTAATAAACCAGATTCCAGAAAATTTGAATCCTCAACATTTAAAATGTCTTTGTTGTCAGCATCCCAATCGTTGGCCAATGCCTTTATAAGATCAATGACGGTGTAGTTTTTATCTGTCGGTGGACCGAAGTTATAAGCTTCACCGTTATCAATTTTCTCTTGATGTAATAGTTGTCCTGTACGTAAATATCCACTCAGTGGTTCAAGTACATGCTGCCAAGGACGTGTTGCATTAGGGCTCCTAATAACTACTTTTTCATTGCTAGCCCAAGCTCTGAAACAGTCTGGGACGATGCGATTTGCAGCCCAATCTCCGCCACCTATCACATTACCTGCTCTTACAGAAGCTATTTTTACAGATGAGTTTTTCTTGAAGTAAGAATGAAAATAAGTTTTGATTATTAATTCGGCACCTCCTTTTGATGCTGAATAGGGATCTTTTCCACCAAGCTGATCTGTTTCACGATATCCCCATACCCACTCTACATTATCATAGCATTTATCACTTGTTATCATAATAGCTATACAAGGGTAGTTTAAAACTCTCAATGCTTCTAATATATTGGCAGTACCAATTATATTAGTTGTAAATGTGTCTACAGGTTCCTCATATGCCAATTTTACAATTGGCTGTGCTGCTAAATGAAATATAAAATCAGGCTGTATATTCTTAATTAAACTGGTCATTTTATTTAAATCTCGTATATCGGCTATATGAGACACAATCTGACTGTCAATATCTGCAGCTTCATACAGATTTGGAGCTTTATAAATTTCATTCGAAATTCCAAAAACATCCGCTCCAAGCATCTTTAGCCATAAACATAACCACGAGCCTTTAAAACCCGTATGGCCGGTTACTAGTACTTTTTTTCCTTTGTAGATATTTTCAAACATTGTTTTATTATTTACCAGATTCTCCATTTTGCTTTACCTGCATTCCATTCCGTATCTAACTCTTGTTTATCACGTAATGTATCCATTGGCTTCCAAAAACCATGATGCTTATAGGTGAACATCTCTCCGGCTGCGGCAATATTTTCCATAGGCTCACTTTCCCAAGTTGTCGAATCGTCTTCAATGAAATCAAAAACTTTTGGTTCGCAAACAAAAAAACCACCATTAACCCATGATCCATCCCCCTTCGGCTTTTCCATAAATGATAATACTTGATCTTCTGGTGTTATATTCAGTGCTCCAAATCTGCCAGAGGGTTGAACACCAGTAACGGTGCACATTTTTCTATGGTTTTTATGAAAACTAACTAACTCTGCTATATTAACATTACTAACGCCATCACCATAAGTAAGCAAAAACGGATTGTTGCCTACATGATCTTTAATACGTTTTATTCTTCCACCTGTCATCGAATCGTTACCTGTATCCACAAGCGTTATCTTCCAAGGCTCAACTTGCGAATCATGAACACTTAACGAATTACTTGTCAAATCAATAGTAACATCAGATTTATGTAAAAAATAATTTGCAAAATATTCTTTTATAACATACCCTTTGTAGCCCAAACAAACAATAAATTCGTTGTAGCCATAAGTGGAGTAAATCTTCATTATATGCCATAGAATAGGCATTCCTCCTATTTCAACCATAGGTTTCGGCTTTAATACAGTTTCTTCTGATAATCTAGTGCCTAAGCCTCCTGCTAGAATTACAACTTTCATTTTACTTTGTTAGTAGATGTTAAACAATAAAGGTTGATTATTATTTCCAGAACTTAAATTTTGAAAATACTGAGTTGTCTTGTTCTTCAATGCCGTAACCATAGGCTTGCTTATAAGAAGAATAGCCTGCCTTTTGACTTTTTATATCATTGACGATCAAATAGATGTTCTTCAATTTATTTGTTCCTAATAATTCGTTTAATACGTGTAATTGAGATTTATAGGTAAATCCTTGCCTTAACACGTAAAAAGTTAAATCAACATAACGGTGTATCATTAGTGCATCAGTTACTAATCCAACGGGTGCACAATCGATAATAATATAATCAAAATCTTTTTTAAGATTTTCTAAAAGTCTTTCAAGCTTTCCATTACTTAATAGTTCGGAAGGGTTCGGAGGTATCGGCCCTGATGAGATCAAAAAACAATTTTTATTGAAGCTTAAAGGCTTCAATAATTTTTTATAGTCATAATTGTTGGCATCAGAAATAGCATAATTGCTAAAACCATTGTTTATATCCAATCCTATGCTTTCTGACAGTTTTGGTTTACGTAAATCCATCTCCATAAACACCACTTTCTTATCAGTTAACGATAAAGCGCTTCCTAAATTAAGGGATAGAAATGATTTACCCTCGCCGCTCATACTTGAGGTGAACAATATCACACTTGGTTTAGAAGAATCTATGACAAATTGCAAATTGGTGCGCAAGCTTCTGAATTGCTCTGAAATTACAGAACGGGAGTTGTTACCGGTAACTAAACTTTGCTTGTCACTATTGTGACCAATTTCCCCTAGTATCGTTACAGGGGTTATTCTTTCAATATCGCTCTTGCTATTAATCTTTAAATTGAAAAATTCTTTCACAAATAAATACATAGCGGGAATTATTAGACCTAATATAAATCCTACAGCATAAATAATTATTTTTTTTGGTTTGAAAGGTAAGAAGTCAGCCTTAGCAAAATCAACGATTCTTGAGCTTGATATAGTAGAATTTCGAGAGATAGCGGTTTCCTCGCGTTTTTGCAATAAAAATAAATATAGCTCTTGCTTTAAATTTTGTTGGCGCGCAAAGTCAAGATAGTTTCTTTCCTTACTAGGTAATTGTTTAAGTTGGCCAGTGATTCCAGAATTTTGTTGAGCTAATGAATTTCGTCCGGTTTGCAAGGACTTTTTATATGTTTCTATATTACGAAGTAAGTTAGTTCTAGAATCATTTATTTGTTTGTCTAAGTTTTCAATTACTGGATTGGAACTTGTGTAAGATAGCAATGCCTTTTGTTTGCTTAACAATAATTCATTGTAGGCATTTATAGCTAAACCGAATGATTGATCGGCTGGATTAACTAATGAACTTGGTATTATATTTTTGTTTTGAGGATTATTCAAATATTTTTCCAAATCTGAAACTACAGCTAATTGTGTTTCTTGTTGTGCAAGCTTAGTATAAAATTCACTTGCATTAGAGACTAAAGATTTAGATTGCTCTGTTATGTTAGCAATATTATTGTTGGTTTTAAACCTCTCGAATTTTTTCTCAATATTTGTTAACTCACTTGAAACGAGCACTATCCGTGAATCAATAAAGGCCATTGCACTATCAGCTATCTGCTTTTCACTTTGGATGTTAGAAGACAGATATATTTGCATCAACCTATTTAATATTGCCTCGCCTTTTGCTGGATGATCATAAATAAAAGACAGATCTATTGTGGTGGCTTGTTTATCTGACAGAGTGGCTGCGAAGCGCTTTGAAAATATATCAACCGTTTGATTAATGTCCTGTACCGACACTAGATATCTAGGTAAATATTTTTTCCCACTTTTATAATATAAGATAACGTCATATTGTTTAAGATGAATTATTTGTCCAAATTTTGCTTTTTGTACAATCTCATCTTCACTATTAGATATATTAAACTCTTTATTGTTTAGGACTTGAATCTGGTATTCCCTATAATTCAAAGTATCGCTTTTATAAATTAAATGAACACTAAACGGTGCTTCTTCATAAATTTCTCTTTTTTTTGCTCCATTTTTTGAAAAAAGACTAACATTCAACTGCATATCTTTAACAGTATTATGCATTAAAGTCCTTGATTTTATGATTTGAATCTCATTATCGGCATTGCTTTTCGCATTAAATATTGATCCAATGTCTCCACTTAAGGTACCGCTCAATGCACCTTGAGCATTGCTTTTATCATCTTTTACTAGCAATTTACTTGAAATACTCCAAGAAGGGTGAGCGTAATAAGAATAAATGGATGAAGCTAACAAGGCGATAACTAAGCTAATCACAAACAACTGCCAGTTACCAATTAGTTTATAAAAAACCGCTTTTAAATCAATGCTATCAGATTCGCCTGAAGTTTTTGTATTTATATTATGATTCAAATTAGTCATAAAGTTAGTTGCGACTTATTATAATGGCAATCAGTGAAATCAAGGAAGCAGTAACTGCAGTGATGATAGATATGTTTCTGTTTTGAATAGCATCAGAAGACACAACCTTAGATTTTGTAGGCTCAACATACAAATAATCATTCTGCCTCAGGTAATAATAAGGAGAGTTTAAAATTTCGCTTTTAGTTAAATCAAGCCTAATCATTTTTCGGCTACCATCTTCAAACTGTCTAATCAGCGCAATATTTTCACGTTTGCCGTAAATGGTGATATCACCAGCTAAGCCTAATGCGTCTAATATATTGACCTTTTCATTGGATGCTACATATACACCTGGCTTAGCTACCTCTCCCATTACCGTTATTTTGAAATTGGCAAAACGTAGATTTACTGTTGGATCTTTATACAATTTGGTGGCCCTTGCCCGAATCTCTTCTCTTGCTTGTTCAGTGGTCAAAGTGCTAACTTTGATCTTTCCCAGCACTGGCAATTCAATATTACCGCTGTTATCGACCAAATAGCCAGAAATTGTTTGTGACCCTGTGCTTCCGGCTGTGGTGGCACCCACTGCCGAATTTTGAAGTGTTCCGGTGGCTAAGACCTTAGTAGCACTTGGGTCAACTGTTTGTATATTGATCGATAATATATCATCAGGTTGAATACGCGGTTCCTCGTATTTCAAAGTTGCAAGATTTGTGATTTTTTGGCTATCAGGAATATCTGTAAAGTACTTAACGTTCTTAATCGAAGAACAGGAGGACATTATTAAAGGAAGGCTTACTATAGCACACCATTTAAAGAGCAGGTCAAAATTTTTCAAAGGCACTAATAATTTTCTTTACGTACGTCTGTCAAAAATAAATAACTTTTCATTAACTCAATGAAGCTGAAGATCGATAAGTACAGGTAATTCCATGGTCTATAAGAGCGCTCAATGAAATAAATTCGCAAGGCATTGTTAATAAGAGAATTACATCACAGACGACTACTCACCTTATCTTCAGGTATCACACTTTTAATATCATATATCACCGTATCAGTTCTTTTTTTTAGCGCTGAATATTCTAATTGCAAAAATTCGTCATGGGCTACAGCTAAAACGATAGCATCATAATTTGAATTCAAGTCATTTAACAGCTCAATGCCATATTCAAACTTCACCTCAATCTTGTTGGCCCAGGGGTCATACACTTGGCAATCAATATCATACTCCTTTAAAGAGCATATAATGTCTATAACCCTGGTATTCCTCACATCCGGGCAATTCTCTTTGAACGTAAAACCCAATATCAGCACATTAGCATGTTTAACACTGATATTGTTCTTGATCATTAGCTTGACAACTTCCTGAGCTACGTAAGTACCCATGCCGTCATTAATGCGACGGCCTGCCAGGATAATCTCTGGATGGTAACCCACCTCTTGGGCTTTTTGAGCCAAGTAATATGGATCCACTCCAGTACAGTGCCCTCCCACCAGGCCCGGTTTAAAATTAAGGAAGTTCCATTTGGTACCGGCCGCTTCTAATACAGCTTGGGTATCGATGTTCAGTATGTTGAAGATCTTAGCGATCTCGTTCACGAAGGCTATGTTGATGTCACGCTGTGAGTTCTCGATCACTTTACAAGCTTCGGCTACTTTGATGCTTGGTGCTTTATGCGTTCCAGCGGTGATAATGGTTTTGTATAGGTCATCGACCAGATCAGCTACTTCAGGTGTAGAACCAGAGGTGACCTTGATAATGTTGGTCAGCGTATGCACCTTATCGCCTGGGTTGATACGCTCGGGAGAATAACCGGCGTAGAAATCAGCGTTGAAAGTCAGCCCCGATGCCTTCTCAACGATCGGTATACATATCTCTTCGGTCAAACCGGGATAAACGGTGGACTCGTAAATAACGATGTCGCTACGGCTGATCACGGAGCCTACCGTTGCACTGGCCTTTTTTATGAGGTCCAAATCCGGCCGATTATGCACATCCGTAGGCGTTGGTACAGCGACTATATATATGTTACAGTCTTTTATGTCGCTTACATCAGCGGAGAAAAATAATCCATTTTGGTCACGATCACCAATGATCACCGACATAAGCTCTTCCGAAGATATTTCTAACGTCTTGTCATAGCCACGTTTGAGGTCGGTGATGCGGTTTTCGGAGTGGTCGTATCCCACAACAGGAAAACGGGTAGCGAACGCCGCCGCCAATGGAAGGCCTACATACCCTAATCCTATAACAGCGATCCTGACGTCATGCAGTTGTGGCAAGGAAGATGGAACATGATGTGACGTTTGGTCGAACATTTTTTAAACACAGATAGCCTGCAAATATATAGTAATTTTTCACACGCAATCTAATATAACTTGGTGCAAATATCTTCTTCATTTGATGAGGCCTTCCTCATGTAACTAGTTGTTTACGTAAGTCGGTAGTTAGTGTGTTTTTTACAATTTAGTTTTATTATCGATACATAAAGCCTACATTTAACCCCACTTAATCATAACAAACCTCATGAAATTAATAGCTGACGGCGGCTCGACCAAAACTAACTGGTGCTTGGTGAATAACGAAGGTAAGATCGTGTACTTTAATACTGAAGGATATAACCCTTACTTCGTAAGTCCGGAATATATTGTACAGTCGTTGCATAACAACTTACCTGCCGACCTTGACAAGAGCCAGATAGATGAGGTGAACTATTATGGTGCCGGCTGCTCCACCGATGAAAAACGGGCTATCGTGGCCAAGGCCATGAGGGAAGTTTTTGCCGGTGCTAAAGTGAACATCGGTCATGATCTGATGGCTGCCGCCCGCGCTTTACTGGGCCATAATGAAGGTTTTGCAGCTATTTTAGGCACCGGCACCAACACCTGTATCTATGATGGTAAAGACATCCTGCAGAACATTGATTCAGGTGCTTATATATTAGGTGACGAAGGCAGCGGTTGCTACATCGGTAAAAAATTGCTGATCGATTACCTGCGTGGTTATATGCCCGAGGCCGTACGCAAGAATTTTTGGGATACCTATCACCTAACCCCTGATGATGTGAACGACCGCGTATACTCACAGCCACTGGCCAACCGTTTTTGCGCTGGTTTCAGCAAATTCGTGTATGATAACAACGTGCATATCGAATACACCCGCAACCTGGTAAAAACATCCTTCCAAGACTTTTTCCGCAACCTGGTTTGCCACTATCCTAACTACCAGAACTACAGCTTTAACTGCATTGGTTCGGTAGGTTATAACTTCCGTAACGTGTTGGAAGAAGTGGTCACCGAGAACGGTATGAAGATGGGTAACATCATCCGCTCACCTATAGACAACCTGGTGAAGTTCCACCTGGAACTGGCACCAAGCAAGCTGTCATAAAACTTATCTTACATAACAACAAAAGCGCCTCCTATGGGCGCTTTTGTTGTTTAAGGACTGTTTGTTGGCGAGGTTGCAGCTGATCATCTTTTCACTGTTACATTTGCTTCACACAGAGTTACACTCGGTGTTACATTTTGGATAAATGCAGTTTTTTCTTGAAAAAGTTGGGTTTTTACGAGTTTTATGACCCGGAAAAGTGGGGAAAGTTGGGGAATGTCGTTACACTGATGTAACACCTGAAACGCTTGGTGAGAAGTATCACACTTACTGACTCTAACGTTCCTGACACCAACAGCCCCCCCATGAACTGCCCTCCAACCTCTCTCATCACATATCTACCCCGATCTCGTTCTGGAAGATCTTGCTGTATTTTCGGCGGTCAAATTTGTAGAGCTTGGCGGCGCGGAAAGATACGTTCTTTTGCTTCTCATCCAGCTCTTTTAAAAAGCCGTAGCTGAGCATCTTTTTGCGGAAGTTACGCTTATCGAGCTTTTTATTCAAGATGGCCTCGTAGAGCTGCTGTAGTTGAGTAAGGGTAAATTTTTCGGGCAGCAGCTCATAGGCTATGGGTTGATAGCTCAGGCGGCGGCGCAGTTTATGAAAACCGGTCTTGAAGATCTCGGTATGGTCAAATGCCAGTTTAGGCAGGTCGGTAACACTATGCCAAAGCGCCTTACTGGCCAGCTTACCGGGGCGCAGTTCTTTTTGGCTATCAATGCGGATCAGGGCATAATAAGCCACCGTGATAATGCGTCCTCTGGGGTGCCTGTTGACCGCCCCGAATGTATGGAACTGCTCCATATGAAGGTTGTTGAGCCCGGTTAGTTCGTGTAATATACGTACGGCCGCTTCCTCTATTCCCTCATCATTCATCACCAGGTTACCGGGCAGCGCCAGCCACTCTTTGTACGGGTTATCCTTACGCTCAATGAGCAGAACTTTCAATTCTCCGGCCTCAAATCCAAATATCACGCAGTCTATCGAGAATTCAGATTCGAATTTGATCACTTCTTTTTCCAAAGGGCTTAGTGTTTTATATCGTGCAAAATAAGGTTATTGGCATTGGTCACCAAAGTGTATTAGATCCTATAATTACAAGTATACATTTTTAATGTACACCCGCAAGTATATCGTGAAATTTAGCGCCTTATATAACACGCAAACGTGCCCGACACATTGGTGTAATTTTTACACGTAATATCTCAACTTAGGCATGCAAAGTCGGCAAAGTTGTTATATTTGCCGCGCTCACAGGTACTAAAACGATACATGGTCGCAGTAATTTATAGTGGTTCTAATTATGCTGATTGGCGTTTGGCCGACAAGGGCCGTACCGTCGCTTCTTTCAAGACCAGTAGTATCAATCCGTTCTTCAACAGCGAAAAGCACATCCTGCAGTTGCTGAACAAGAATATCAACCTAATCCACCACGCCGAAGAGATCAAACGCATTTATTTTTTTGGTGCAGGTGTAGTGAACAAGGAGCTTAAGGATGCGGTGACCAACAGTTTCACCTCGTTCTTCAAATTTGCCCGCATCAATGTAGAGCATGATATGCTGGGCGCGGCCATAGCCAGCAGCAAGAGCCAGCCGGGTATCGTTTGCATTTGTGGCAGTGGCTCCAACGCGGCTTTTTTTGATGGCAAAAAGATCAAGCCAAACAACTTTGGTTTAGGCTATATACTGGCCGACGAGGGATCGGGTAATTGGCTGGGCCGCCAACTCGTAAAAGCTTATCTTAACGAAACGCTGCCTGAGAACCTGCGCAAGAAATTCGTGAAGAAGTACGATGCCGACCGTAAGATCATTATGGAAAAGGTGTACCATCAGCGCCAGCCAGCGTTGTTCCTGAGTTCAATGGCCGAGTTTTACAGCGACAACCTGCAGGACCCCTTTTTACAGGACATATTGGCTAAAGGTTTCGACCTGCTGATCAGTAAATATGTGCTGCCGCTTAAGCAACAGTACCCCGAGGCCGAGATCTTTTTTGCCGGATCGGTAGCCGCCACCTTTAAAAAAGAATTACAGGATGCCGCCTCAAGGGCGGGCATACTAATTGCTAACATAGTAAAAGAACCTATCAATAATTTATTAACTTATTATTCCAGTAAAAATTAAAAAAAGTATGAAAATAGGGATCAATGGTTTTGGCCGTATAGGCCGTTTGGCCTTCAGGGCAGCTATCGCTCGTCCGGATGTTGAGGTTGTAGGTATCAATGACCTGGTAGAGCCTGACTATATGGCATATATGTTAAAGTACGATTCGACCCACGGTAAGTTTGACGGTACCGTAGAGGTTGAAGGTGGTAACCTGGTAGTGAACGGTAAGACCATCCGTGTAACTGCTGAGAAAGACCCGTCTAACCTAAAATGGGGTGATGTAGGTGCTGAAGTGATCATTGAGTCTACAGGTTTGTTCCTTACTCAAGAGACCGCTCAAAAACACATCGATGCTGGTGCTAAGAAAGTGGTAATGTCGGCCCCTGCTAAGGATGATACTCCTACCTTTGTGATGGGTGTTAACCATAAGCAACTGAAAGCTGACCAGCACATCGTATCTAACGCCTCATGTACTACCAACTGTTTAGCGCCTATCGCTAAAGTATTGAACGATAAGTTCGGTATCGAAGAAGGTTTGATGAGCACCATCCACGCAGTAACTGCTACCCAAAAAACAGTTGACGGTCCATCGGCTAAGGACTGGAGAGGTGGCCGTGGCGCTTACCAGAACATCATCCCTTCATCTACAGGTGCTGCTAAGGCCGTTGGCCTGGTATTGCCTGAGTTAAAAGGTAAACTGACCGGTATGTCATTCCGTGTACCAACTGCCGACGTATCAGTAGTTGACCTTACCGCACGCCTGAAAACAGCTGCTACTTATGAGCAGATCAAAGCTGCCATGAAAGAAGCTTCTGAAGGCGAATTGAAAGGCATCTTGGGTTACACTGAGGATGAAGTGGTATCATCAGACTTTTTAGGTGATGCACGTACCTCTATATTCGACGCTAAAGCCGGTATCGCCCTTAACGACAATTTCGTGAAAGTGGTATCATGGTATGACAACGAGTGGGGTTACTCTAACAAATTGATCGACCTTGTACAAGAGCTCGGCAAACTGTAATTAACAGTACAACTCCTTTCAAATAAAAGCCCCGGTCATTACGGCCGGGGCTTTGTTGTTTTAAGAGTCAAGTGAGTTGATACTTATGCTGGCGGACGCATGCCGCGTGTGACCAAGTTCAGCCCGACCTTAACCATCTGGGCTTTTTATTTGCGACTGAATATTAGATCGCTAACTATGCAAATGATAAAGGTTTTATAAATTATATCTTAGAAAGCACACGCGGCACGCCTGCGCTAGCACAGACGTTTAATATCTTTGTAAGAACTCATGAGATACGTAGTTTTTATATTTTATGATCATTATAAGAACAGTCGTAACACGGCGCCCATAGCTTATGAAAGCGCATTGTTGGCTCTTTCATTCTTACTGTTCATAAACCTGTTCTCAATTGTTAATTTTTTTGATTTAAGTCTTTTCTTCACAAGTTTAATTGGGAAAAGCGGAGGTACACTTTACATGGCTTCTATTATCTTCTTCTTTCTGCCTGTTTATCTTATTTTATCACTCCTATATAAAAAACATGAAATCATGAGTGAGGTACACAAGGCTTCAAATATCCGAAGTCATAAGCGTTGGTTAATTATTTATATTGTCGTGTCGGTAGTTACGCTTGTATATGCTATTAAATTCAAAAACCTTCATGGTTAATTATTACGGTATAAATAAGGTATAAGGCGCTCCTCGCTGGCGCACGCGTGCCGGCGTGTGACCAAGTTGAAAGTTGATTTAGATGATCTGCTCGCAAAGGACACACGCGACACGCGTAAGTCAGCACAGGGTGGTGTTTAGAGGTTCGGTAACAGTAACCAAATGAGACAGAGAAAATTAACTTACTTATTAGCAATCTTTCTTTGCAGTTGTAATGAAGATCCTGGCATCAATTTAGGAAATAATTATAAGCTTGCATATTCGGCACAAGAAGGAGATCCCATTATCGTCACGGATAAAGGAATAAGAGGCGACGCACCAACACAAATTATTGGAGGCAAGGTGTTGAATTTTGCTTTTGACTCAACATTTATTGTCGTTGTTCAAAAAGATAGAGATAGTATAATGCCGAGATACTCCAATTTAAGCCAGGCTGATCAAGCTTTCTTTCAAAGTCCACTCAAACAGTATTGGATCATCGACAAACGAGCAAAGCTCTTCTTTGATACAAAGACAAAAAAATACTCAAATGTTTATGGACCTTACGACAAGAAGGAATACGAGCAAATGAGAACGGAACTCAGTGTCCCATTGACATTGGATCTGGGAGTAAAAGATTGATCAAAGAATGAAATTTTATTCTTGTTTTCGCTTAAATAAAACATTTTTTTAGTTGCTGATCTAACGATCTCATGCTGGCGCACGCGTGCCGCGTGTGACCAAGTTGAAAGGTCTTAGAGACTATACACATACCGGAATAGTTATTAAGGCCTTCGTTTTAATTACCAAATAGTAAAGACCTGATCGCCAAGGACACACCCGACACGCGTACGCCAGTAAAGTGTGAGACTACGCTGGAAGCAAATGTTTAGTCAGTGTTACACTAAGCTGACCACTTTAAACAGTTGTTTTGCGAATCACAAGCGGGACGCTTGAGGGAGCCATAAGATCTGATCTCCTTACTTCAAATATACATAAGTGATGCCATCCCCGCCCCTGTCTGCGTGCTCGTCTTCCATGTGACTTACCTCGTTGTATTTTTTGAGGTAGCCGCGGATCAGTTTGCGCAAAATGCCGTCGCCTTTGCCATGGATGATCTTGAGCGAGCCGAAGCTCATCATGATCGCCCTGTCCAGCAGCTTTTCGATGGAATGGATGGCATCTTCGCCACGCATGCCGCGCACATCTATTTCGGGACTAAAGTTGGCCACATCGCTGCTTGATGACGCGCTGGTGCCCGCCCGGCGTATCTCCTTCGGCACTTCCTTACGTGACACCTTTTGCACGCGCTTGCGTTTGGTCACGGTACGCAGATCACCGATGGCAATGATCAAATTATCTTTGGCGATCTCCATCACCTGCCCGGTGGTCTCCGAGTCGGTAAGCTTCACCCAATCGCCAACTTTGATCTCTTCGTCGGCGGCAGGCTTCGCAGCTGCGGGTGCTTGTTTAACGGTGTTCTTTTGCAGCTCGCGGTCCAGGTTGGCGCGCAGTTCGCGGGTGCGTTCCTTATCGGCCTGGCTGCTCTTGATCTCGCTAATGGTATTTTCCACCAACTTATTGGCATTGCTAATGATCTCTTTAGCCTGCTGCTTAGCATCACGGATCAGAGCCTTCTGGTTCTCTTCCAGGTAGCTTTTCAGCTTTTCGTTCTCGGCCAGCAGGTCGTTCACGCGCTTTTGCTGGCGGTTAAGCTGTACCTTAGTGTCGTATATCTCTTTCTTTTCGCGCTCCAGATCCACCAGTAAGGTATCCACCTTTTTTTGGTTATCGCCGATCTTATTGCGGGCCAGGCTGAGCACAGGCTGCGGTAAACCGATCTTTTGCGCGATCTCGAACGCATAAGAGCTGCCCGGCTTGCCCACCTCCAATTGATAAAGCGGCCGCATCTGTGTATTATCGAACAGCATCGATGCATTCTCTATACCTTCGGCATTACTCGAGAATATTTTGAGGTTGCTGTAGTGAGTGGTCACCATACCGCGCACCTTTTTGTTGTTCAATGATTCGAGCACGGCCTCGGCTATCGGTCCGCCAAATTGCGGATCGGTACCGGTACCAAACTCATCGATCAGGATCATGGTCTTGGCGTTGGCCATTTCTACAAAGTGCTTCATTTTGCTCAGGTGGGCACTGTAGGTACTCAGGTCGCTCTCGATAGATTGGTCATCACCTATATCAACGAACATTTGCCTGAACACCCCCATTGTACTGCTACCATCGGCCGGGATCAGCAACCCCGCCTGGGCCATCATTTGCAGCAGGCCAACGGTCTTCATACAAACCGATTTACCACCCGCGTTGGGGCCTGATACCGTGATGATGCGTACGCCTTCATCGATATGTACATTAAGCGGCACCACCGTACGCTGCTCCTTTTTAAAGCTCAGGAACAGCAAAGGATGACGGGCATTGATCAGCCGTAAACGCGGCTCGTTCACCAATGCTGGCATCTCTCCCTCGATATCGATAGCAAAAAGCGCTTTAGCACGCACGAGGTCGAGCTTGGTTAGGAGGCCATGATAGGCCAGTAGCAACGGCACGTACGGGCGCAGTTCGTCGGTTAGTTGGGTAAGTATCTTCACGATCTCGCGGCGGCGCTCAAATTCCAGGTCACGGATCTGATTATTGAGGCTGAATACCTCCTCTGGCTCCATGTAAACGGTTTGCCCGGTGGCCGATTCATCGTGGATGAAACCTTTTAATTTGCGCTTGTTCTCGGCCAGCAGCGGAATACACAAACGGCCATCTCGAATGGTCAGCGTACCATCGGCCGTCCAACCGTTGGATGATGCACTTTTGAAGATGTGGTCCATCTTACGACGTGCCTCTTGCTCAGCTTTAGCGATACCCGAGGTGATCTCCTGCAACTCGCGCGATGCGTTAGGGCGTATCTTGCCTTTGGCATCCAGCACCATATCGATCTTTTTGATGATAGCCTTCTCTATAGGCAAATGCTCGAACAACGCCTCAAGATTGGGGTACTGACCCGCGCGCTCGTTAAAGTAGCTGATCACCGCAAAAACGGTTGTCAGTGAGGTATGAACCTGGAAAAATTCCTCTTCAGACAGGAAGGTACCCTCGATGCGGACCTTACCGGCCAGCGACTTGATATCGTAAAAATGATTGATCGGCAAAGCCTGATCATTTTGCAGGATGTTCTTGAACTCCTGCGCCTGACCCATAAAGCGTTGGATCAGTTCAAAATTGTTCATCACCTGTATCTTATCGACCATTTGCTGGCCCATAACACTCAGGCAATGTGCTTTAATGAGCTCTTTTACTTCGGTAAAGCCCAGTTTGTCAGCACTATTATCGGGATATAACATTATAACATCTTCTGTTTGGGTGCGGCGGCACGGGTACTACCCTGCCCCTGCAGTTCTTTCAACGAGTCGGCCTTGCGTTTGTTGACGCGGGCGATCGAATCGGCAGCACGTTTGGCCAACTTTTCGTTCAATTGGTTCTGTTTGATGCGCAAAAGCGAGTCGGCCTTTACGCGGATCTTGGCTAAAGAGTCCACCTTGCCTTTCAGGATGGGTAATACCTTGTCGTAGATAGCCAGCAATTCGTCGGGCTTCCTGGCATAATATGCGTAGCTCCTTCTGAAGGTAGCGCTATCGGTACGGTGGCTCTTAAATGTATTCAGGTACTTATTGATGCTGTATTTATACAAGGTATCGGGTTGCTGCGGCATCTCGAACAGGCTGCCATCAATGATGTGCACATCGACCAGTATATCCACCATATCGTCCTGCGAAATAATGCCTTTTGGCTCATTCTTATTTTTGCAGGCGAGCAGAAACAATGGCAATAAAAAAAACAACTTCTTATATGAACGCATTCTGTAATTTAGCAGCCTCATAGGGAACACTTGAGCAAATTTACGCATTAAATGAGCATTACCGATAACATAACCAACCTTAAAACCGAACTCGACCGTGTGAACGTTACGCTAGTGGCCGTATCAAAGACCAAACCCATAACGGACCTGCAGGAAGCATATGATGCAGGGCAACGGATTTTTGGCGAGAATCAGGTTCAGGAAATGGTGGAGAAGTACGAACAGCTGCCGAAGGACATCGAGTGGCACCTGATCGGTCACCTGCAAACCAATAAGGTGAAGTACATCGCTCCTTTTGTGAGCATGATACAATCGGTAGATAGCATGAAGCTGTTGCTCGAGATCAACAAGCAGGCCGCCAAGAACCACCGCGTGATCGATTGCCTGTTACAAGTGTACATTGCCGATGAGGACACCAAGTACGGATTGGGCTTTGATGAAGTGATCGAGCTGTTACGGTCCGAAGAATTCGCGCAATTGCATAACGTGCGAATCAGGGGGTTGATGGGCATTGCCACCAATACCGATAACGAGAAACAGATCAAGGAAGAGTTCTACGAACTGGATACCTTTTTTGATGGCATCACCCAAAGCTTCTTCCGCAAGGATGACAATTTCGATACCCTGTCGATGGGGATGTCTTCAGACTATAAGATAGCTATTGAACAGGGCAGCACCATGGTACGCATGGGCAGCACTATATTTGGTGGCCGTGTTTACCCGGTGCCTTCGGGCGTTAAGCTGCAAGGCCCCGGTAAGACCGATATGCCCGACATTCAGGATATTTGATCATGAGCGCACATTTAAGAGTAGCACACCGCGAGGATTGTCCCCGCCTGCTGGAACTGATCAACGAACTGGCCGTTTACGAGCGTGCGCCGTTAGAGGTCACGGTATCTCTACAGCACTTTGAGGAGGCCGGCTTTGGCGCTAAACCGGTATGGAAGGCCTTCGTGGCCGAGGTTGAAGGCTACATCGTAGGCTTTGCGTTGTACTATGTGCGCTACTCTACCTGGAAAGGCAGCCGCCTTTACCTGGAGGACCTGATCGTGACCGAGGAGTGGCGCGGCAAAGGCATTGGCAAACAATTATTTGATCGCATTGTACAAGAAGCGAGTGAGCTTGGCTTTAACGGCATGAGCTGGCAGGTCCTGGATTGGAACGAGCCGGCCATCAACTTCTACCATAAATATGAAGCAGGTTTAGAGGCTGGCTGGTTGAACGCATCGCTCACTACCGAACAAGTACAAAATTATCGACCATGAAAGCAATAAAACTTTTCACGTTAGCAGGTATATGCGCAGGTATGGCTTCTTGTATTCAAGACAAGCCCAAAGTAGATACCCCTAACGTATACACCGATACGCTCACCTATAAATTTACGGCCATCAATACCCAGGCCGATGATTGCAAGAGCAAAGCCGACACTAACTGCACCTCAGTAAAATTCAAGTACCCGGTATTTGACAACCAACCGCTGCTTAACGATACGGTAGTAACACGCCTGGCCATGCTGCTCGATCCTCAAAAGGGCAAGGCGGGCCTGCAGATCCTGACCGGTCAGTTCCTGCAAGATTACAAAGATTTTAAACGCGACGAGCCTGACCGCAAAGGCGTTTCCTTTGAGTTGGATGGCAAAGTGAGTGTAGTGCGCCAGGATAGCAGCCTGGTGACCCTTGCCTACGATGGCTATATGTATGCAGGTGGCGCGCATGGCAGCACCGTGACCCGTTACATCAATTGGGATGTAAAGGCCGACAAGAAAATAGAGTTGGAGAACATCCTCAAGCCCGGCTATGAGACCGAACTCAACAAGGTGGCCGAGAAGATCTTTCGCAAGCAGGAGAACCTGACCGAGACGGCTTCATTGAAAGACAATTACTTTTTTAAGGACGACAGATTCGCGCTGAACAAGAACTTTTTGATCACCCCTCTTGGATTAACGTTCCTATACAATCAGTACGAGATCAAACCATATGCCGCCGGGCAAACCACCGTTGATGTGCCTTACGCACAGATCAAAACGTTGATACAGCCGGGCACCGTGACCGCACGATACACTAAATAAATGCTGGTATTCAAATTTGGAGGTGCATCGGTAAAGGATGCAGCGGGCGTGGCCAACCTGGCCGCCATAGTTAAACGCTATCAGGACGAACAATTGCTGATCGTGGTGTCGGCCATGGGCAAGACCACCAACGCGCTGGAAGAGCTGGCCAAGGCCTACTTTGACCAAGCTGATAACGTGCATGAGCTTTACGATGGCATCAAGAACTATCACTATCAGATCGTTCATGAACTGTTCGGCGATCAGCACCCGGTATTCGACGAGATCAACAATACATTTGTAGAGATCGATTGGATGCTGGAAGATGAGCCTGTAGATACCTATGATTTTATTTATGATCAGCTGGTGTCAGTAGGCGAACTCCTTTCGACCCGCATCGTGAACGCCTACCTGGCACACACCGGCATTACCAGCCGCTGGCTGGACGTGCGAGGTTACATCCATACTGATAATACGTACCGCGAGGGCGTGGTGGACTGGGACAAGACCTGCATCTCTATTCAGTCCGAATTGCCGGCTATGCTGTCTAAGAGTATCGTAGTGACCCAAGGATTTTTAGGGGGCACATCAGAGAACTTTACGACCACCCTAGGCCGCGAGGGATCCGACTACACGGCATCGATATTTGCGGCATGTCTTAACGCTACTTCGTTAACCACCTGGAAAGACGTACCAGGCATTCTTAACGCCGACCCTAAGTTATTCAATGATACGGTAAAATTCGATCGCCTATCCTACACTGAAGCCATCGAGATGACGTATTACGGCGCTACGGTGATCCATCCTAAAACGATCAAACCGTTGCAGAACGCCGGCATCCCATTGCTGGTACGGTCATTTAATGAGCCCGATGCCCCTGGCACGGTGATCAGTGAGTCAGGGCCAGACGCATTCGAGAAGCCGATCATTATTATTAAGCCACGTCAGGTGCTCTTATCGGTATCGGCAAAAGATCATTCGTTCATTACTGAGCATCAGCTTAGCGCCGTATATCAATTATTCGCCAACAACCAGATCAAGGTCAGTGTGATGCAAACCTCGGCACTGAGCCTTTCGGTATGCTTTGACCTGGTGCCCGAACGATTCGAACGCTTATTGACCGATCTGAGGGCCAATTTTAATGTGAAGTATAACGATGATCTATCGCTGATCAC
Organism: Mucilaginibacter daejeonensis; assembly: GCF_020783335.1. NCBI lineage: Bacteria > Pseudomonadati > Bacteroidota > Sphingobacteriia > Sphingobacteriales > Sphingobacteriaceae > Mucilaginibacter > Mucilaginibacter daejeonensis. The sequence continues at coordinate 1,890,782 of NZ_CP086068.1, read as the reverse complement.
CTTACGTCATTATAAGGCGGAGGAACTACAACAATTGGCACAAGGCAAGCAGATCCTGCTGGAGCAGCTAAGCCGCAATACCGCGCAGTTGGTGGTCAAAGCTTAAGTATGGGCTTCGCCGGTTGTCCGCTCTGTAGGGATAATGATGGGCGGTGTGGGTGTAGTGACCTTAAATAGTGGCAACGAGAAGTGAAAAGTTGAGCCCTGTTTAATGATGCTCTCTACCCATATACGGCCCTTGTTCAGCTCTATAAATTCTTTACAGATCACCAAGCCAAGGCTGGTACCGGTCTCGTTATTTGTACCTTTGGTACTGGCATTGCCAATATCAAAAATGCGGGCCAATCGTTCGGCCTTAATGCCCACACCACTATCCTTCACCGAAAAGATGACCTCGCCGCTAACCTCGTTAACGCGCGAACTGATCTGTATCGATCCACCCGACGGGGTAAATTTTAAAGCGTTGGATAGCAGGTTACGCGCCACAAATTCGAAGTGATTTGAGTCCACCATGATGGTATGCGTAGGGTCTACCAGGTCTTTCACGCGTACATGCTTCTTCTCAGCATTAGAGGCGATCAGGCCCAGCACCCTGGCCACGGCTGGCTTGGGCTGGAAGATCATGGTGTTAAGCTTCACCCCTTTGATCTGCATCTCGCCCCACTTCAGCAGCATATTGAGTGTCTCTAAAGTAACGTTGCTCGCAGTGGTCAGCTTTTTCATCAAGGCTTTTCTTTCCTCCGGTTCAACGTCATCATCCTCCAGCAGATACATCAGATCGATCACCGAGGCAAATGGTGCACGCAGGTCATGCGCCAATACCGAGAATAGCTTATCCTTTACCAGGTTCGACTCGATCAGATCAGTATTGGCCACATTGAGCAGCTTGTTAAGTTTACGTGTACGGAAGAAATAAAAGGCGATCACAAATATTGTGAACACCGATGCGCCACTTAAACCAATGTAGAAGTTACGCTGCCATATCTGGCTGCTGTTCTGCTGTTTAAGTTCCCGAACCTTAGCCCGCGAACGATATAACTGGTACTCGGCCTGAAGGCTGACCACCTGCTTTGACATGGCCTTATAAAAAAAACTATCGGCCAGTGCGTTCTGCTCTTCCTTTAGCTTTAACGCCACTTCAAAGTTACGGTCGTGCTTGTACAGTTCAGACATGCGGCCCAGTATCTCGAGCTGCTGTTTGCGGGCCCCCTTTTCCCTCACCAGTTGCAAGGCTTCATTAAAATAAAAGAGCGCCTCCTTGCTGTTGGCAGCGCCATAGGTGTCGGCCAGGCCGGTCAGAGTCTGCAGCTCGCGCAGGTAGTTCTGTATCTTGCGTGCCTTGGCCAGTGCCGAGCGTTGCAGCTCGATCGACCTGGCCTTGTTTCCCTCCTTGTTGTATACCTTAGCCAGGTTATTGATCAGGGTAATGTTAAGCCCCTGGTACTGCGGTTCATCACTTCGCGCGATGCCTTTTTGCAGATAAGCCTTGGCCTTATCGTTCAAACCTAACTCGCGATACACTACCCCAAAATTGTTGTAGATATTGAGCGAAAGGTTGGAGAAAGGAATGGTATTGTTGATCTTCTCGGCAATGGTGAGGTACTTGAGCGCTACATCGAACTTTTTCTGGCCGATATAGCCTTCGGCCACGGTTAAATAGGCCTCCATACGCCCGGCAGTATTATTACTACGCTCACTTACCTTTAATGATTGTAAAAAGTAGGCGATGGCCTTATCATAATTTCCTTTACGCAGCTCGACCACTCCTAACCTGATGATCACCGCCGCTTGTCCCTTTGCATCGCCTATGCGTTTGTAGATGGACAGCGCCTCCATGTACTTAGGCTGAGAGGCATCAAAATCGCCTCGGTTATCATCGATCATGCCCAACTGATTCAGCATCATGGCAATACCCTTACCATCGTGCATGCGGCGGGCATGGTCAATACCCATGTTGGCAAAGTAAATGGCTGAGTCGGGTTTGTAATAACGATATTGCTTGACCAGCTTCTCGTAATCAGTAATATTGAGGGTATTGAGCGTATCGGCACCACCACCCTGATTCACGGGTAAAGCCATAGCCCGACCAATGGTCAAGCAAAGTGCAAAACACACCAATAGTATGGCTTTCAACAGGGGCATTATCAGTACCGTAAATATACGTTGATCATCCCTTTTACGAAAATCGACATCGAAGGTTATCTATATGTACTATCCACCAACTGGCCGAACGTCTACACTGACAATGCTATGGCGTGTATATCCACTATGAAATAATTACACAGATTGCTGTATATCAAATATTTAACATCCGATATATCGGCAATAGCAATACAACTAATAGCTATAGATCAGTATCGAAGTATCAGGTAACAAGTCGGTGATGTTGGTAATTGATCGGCGTTGACAGCATAAAATAAAAAGCCCGCTAAAATTAGCGGGCCTCTATCATTAATGCTTCTTATTCTCCTGCTTTCGGTTGGCATCGCGGTTAGATGTTTGGTCTGACCGTTGGCCTCCTGAATTACTGATGCCTTTCATCTTTTGCATCTCTTTTTGGTCGGTGAAGTTGCGGTCGGCTGTGGTGGTGCCTTGCACATTGTTCTTCATGTTCTCTTGCTCTTTCATGGTTTGGTCTCCTTCTTCAATTATCTTTTGGTTAACACTTGGAGCTATGGCTTGCGGCCATATGTACATCTCTTTGCAACAACCATACCTAACTGTGCCAGCATTGATAGTACCGTTCAACTTTTAGTATTTTTGCGGCATGTTAACGTTACGCCAACTGTTCTTAGCCAACAATGCTCAAACTACTGATATGCCCTTGATGCTCGAGTTTGAGCGTGCACAGGGCGTATATATGTATAGCCCTGAGGGCAAACCCTATTTGGACCTGATCTCAGGTATTGGCGTAAGTAACATAGGCCATGGCGATCCGGAGGTGATAGCGGCGATCAAGAACCAGGTAGATCAGTACATGCACCTGATGGTATATGGCGAATACGTGCAAACCCCGCAAGTACGCTTTGCCGAAAAGTTAACCTCCCTCCTGCCTGAGCCGCTGAGCTCGGTGTACTTTACCAACTCGGGTGCCGAGGCCATTGAGGGTGCCATGAAGCTGGCTAAGCGCCATACCGGCCGCAACCAGATCATTGCTTGCCATAATGCTTATCACGGCAGCACCCAGGGTGCATTGAGCGCCATGGGTAACGAAGAGTTCAAGAGCGCGTACCGGCCTTTGTTACCGGGAATCAGCTTCATCACCTTCAATAATATGGATGACCTGAACCTGATCACCGATGAGGTGGCCGCGGTAATGATAGAGACCATACAAGGCGAGGCAGGCATACGGGTGCCTGATGTAACCTATATGCAGGCCTTACGTAAACGTTGCAGCCAGACAGGCACGCTGTTGATACTGGATGAGAACCAGACCGCCTTTGGCCGTACCGGAAAATTGTTCGCCTTTGAGCATTTTGGCATAGTGCCCGATATATTGGTGTTGGGAAAAGCCTTGGGAGGCGGTATGCCATTGGGCGCCTTTATCGCATCGGGCAAAGTGATGGGCGCTTTGAAGGACAACCCGATATTAGGCCACATCACCACCTTTGGCGGCCACCCGGTTTGCTGTGCATCAGGACTGGCCTCATTGGAGGTTTTGCTGAGTAAAGAACTGATCGCCCAGGTGCCCGAAAAGGAAGCCTTGTTCCATGAGCTGCTGGCGCACCCCGCCATTAAGGAAGTACGCGGCAAAGGCCTGATGATGGCCGCAGAACTGGAAAGCTTCGAATTGAATAAAAAGATCATTGACCGCTGCATCGCACATGGTATCATTACCGACTGGTTCTTGCATTGCAGCAACTCAATGCGCCTTGCGCCACCACTGATCATTACCCATGAGCAGATCCGAGAGGCATGCGCGATCATTATCGAGGCGGTGAATTTTTATGCCTCGTAACAGGTGTAAGTGAGCACTTCGGCAACATAATTTAAGCCCGGTCATGACATTGATGACCGGGCTTTTTCTTCCAAGCATTTTTTAAGTGCGGTTTTGCCTCTATTTTACGGATCTGGTATAGTTTATGCATTTATTGGGTAACTATCGATACAAAATGGCTTAGCAACCATAAATATGTTCAACGGCCGGTAGTTATGCCCTTTATAAAGGTCACAAGTGTACACTATAACCTTTAGCACCTTTTGAACCGAGCAAATTCGAAACAACAACTATCTATATACCAAACATGAAAATTGCCTATATCTCCACCTATCCACCACGCGAGTGCGGAATAGCTACGTTCAATCAAAACTTAATGCGCGCCATCAATGCTAATTTCCCCAAACGAAATTCATTGTCGGAAGGCGGTTTTGTAGTAGCTGTTAACGACTCGGAAAGCTTGCAAGAATACGAGTACCCGTCGGAGGTCAAATATATCATTAGGCAAAATCATCAAAAAGACTATATCCGCGCAGCTAATTACATCAACACCAGCTCAGCTGATGTTTGCGTGATGGAACACGAGTTCGGTATCTATGGCGGCGAAAGCGGCATCTACATTCTGCCATTACTTAACCGTTTAGAGAAACCATTGATCTCGATCCTGCATACCGTATTACGCGAGCCAAGCTACGCACAACGCATCATTGTACGTGAGATCGCTGAGCAATCATCAAAGATCATTGTGATGAGCAACCGCGCGGTAGAGTTCCTGACCTCTATCTACGACATACCTGCCGAAAAAATTCAGATCATCGAACACGGTGTGCCTGATCTGGAAGCTCCAGAGAACAATCCGGTACAAAAGATCAGCGCTTTCAAAGACAAGAAAGTGTTGTTGACCTTTGGTCTGATCAGCCGTAACAAAGGTTTGGAAGTAGTGATCAAGGCTCTTCCAAAGATCGTGGCCAAACACCCGGATGTGATGTACGTGATACTGGGCAATACTCACCCAGGTGTAGTTAAACACTCTGGTGAAGAATATCGTGATCACCTGAAATCACTGGCTGCTCAATTGAAGGTATCTAATCACCTGACCTTCATCAACAAATTCGTTGCTGAAGAAGAGCTGATCAATTACCTGACCGCAGCTACAGTATATGTTACCCCATACCACAACGAAGCACAGATCACCAGCGGTACATTATCGTATGCGGTAGGTGCCGGTGCAGCGGTGGTATCGACCCCATACTGGCATGCAACCGAACTGTTGGATGGTGGCCGTGGCCGCTTGTTCGATTTCAAGGATGCCGATATGCTGGCCGACCAGGTGAACGACCTGCTTGACCACCCTAATAAGCTGGCCGAGATCAAGAGCAACGCTTACGAGTATGGCCTGCACCTACGTTACCCGGTGATCGGTGCCGAATATATCAAAGTGGCTCAGGAAGCTGCCGCCAAACACGATTTTAGAGACAAGATCCTGCGTAACAGCATCGTTGATCCTGAGATCATGCCGGCCTTCAACCTGGCTCACGTGATCCGTTTGACCGATGATACCGGTATCGTACAACATGCTAAATACGGCATCCCTAACCTGAAAGAAGGTTACTGCCTTGACGATAACTCACGCGCACTGATCATGGCGCTGATGGCTTACCAACGCAACAAAAGCCCTGAAGCATTTGAATTGCTGCCGGTATACCTGAGCTATATCCACTACATGCAAACCGATGACGGTAACTTCCGTAACTTCCTGAGCTTTGACCGCCGTTATTTGGACGAGGTTGGCTCTGAGGATTCGTTCGGTCGTACCATTTGGGCATTGGGTCATTTGATCAGCTGTGCAGCGCATAACTCATACCGTGAATTTGCGATGGAATTGTTCCACCGTTCGTTCCCGCACTTCCGTAAGCTGGAGCATATCCGTGGTATGGCTAACACCATCATCGGTATATCACTTTACCTGAAGGCCATCCCTACCGATGAAGGTATGATCGCGGAATTGATCCGCCTGACCGACCCATTGGTAGAGGCTTATGAAAAGACCTCATCACCAGAGTGGCATTGGTTCGAGGAAGTGATGACCTATGACAACGCTATCCTGCCGTTGGCACTGTTGATGTCATACGAAGTGACCAGCAACGAGAAAGTTAAAGCTATCGCGCTGGAATCAATGGCTTTCCTGGATAAATTGACGCTATCTAACGGTTATCTGAGCCCGATCGGTAACGATGGCTGGTATTATCGTGGTGGTACCTTCCCTACCTTTGATCAGCAGGCGATCGAGACCATGGCTATGGTGCTGATGCACTTCCAGGCTTACGAGACCTTGCGCCAGCCGGAGTATATCGAGAAAATGTTCCTGAGCTACAAATGGTTCCTGGGTGAAAATACCTTGCGTGCGCCATTGTACGATCACGAAACAAAAGGCTGCTGCGATGGTTTGATGCCCACTGGTATCAACCGTAACCAGGGTGCCGAAAGTACATTAGCTTATATGATATCACACCTTACCGTACTGAAAGCATTTGAGCTGGAGTACGAATACAACAAGGTGGGTCAAAAGGTACAGGTTTGCTAACATGAGAGTGGCTGTACTATCTCCCGTTGCCTGGCGCACACCGCCCAGGCACTACGGGCCATGGGAACAGGTCGCTTCAAATATTGCCGAAGGAATGGTCAAAAAGGGTGCGGATGTCACCCTTTTTGCTACCGGCGATTCGGTGACCGCTGGCAAGTTAGACGCGATCTGCGAGGCCGGTTACGAAGAGGAGCGTAATCAGGACGCTAAAGTTTTGGAATGCCTCCACATCAGCAACCTGATGGAAAAGGCCGATCAGTTCGACCTCATCCATAACAACTTCGACTTTTTACCGCTTACCTATTCCCGGTTGATCAAAACGCCGGTGATCACCACCATTCATGGTTTTTCATCGCAGCGCATCATTCCGGTATATAAAAAGTACAACGACAGTTCGCACTATGTGTCGATCAGTAATGCCGACCGTAGCCCGGAGCTGGATTACATCGGTACCGTTTACAACGGCTTAAATACTTGTGAATTTGACTTTAGTGCCAACGCTGATGAGCACCTGTTATACTTCGGGCGCATACATCATGACAAGGGAACGGCCGAGGCCATAGAGATCGCCAAGCGTACCGGGCGTAAGCTGCTCATTGCAGGCATCATTCAGGATGTTAATTATTACCGTGAGCGTGTAGAGCCGTTCATTGACAATGAGCAGATCATTTATGTAGGCCACGCCGGTCCTGATAAGCGCAAGGAGCTTTTAGGTAGCGCTGCTGCCCTAGTGCACCCCATTAACTTTAACGAGCCATTTGGTATGAGCGTGGCTGAATCGATGCTTTGCGGCACGCCGGTGATCGCATTCAATAAAGGCTCGATGCCTGAACTGATCAAAGATCAACAGACCGGTTTCCTGGTGAATGATGTGAATCAGGCGGTAGAAGCTGTTGGTCAACTGGGCCGGATCGACCGCCAGGCCTGCCATGACTGGGCGGTGGCCAACTTTTCGAGCGAGAAGATGGTAGATGATTACTACAAACTATATCAACAGATATTGGGCTGATAGAAGCTTGTTCACGCTGGCACGACTCGGCAAGGACAGACGACCTATAAACAAGAAAGGCTGATCGTTTTGATCAGCCTTTCTTGTTTATAGATATACCGTAAAGACTCAGCTTTACGTCGAGTCTGCATATCAAGCATCTGGCTTATACGCCGTCCTCTTTTAATTTATTCAACAGCGTTTTAAGGTCCACTTCAGCAAAAGAGGTAGAATAATCGCTAAAGCCGTATGGTAGGATCAGTTTATGATTGTGCACGACCGAGCCGCACGAGTAGATCACGTTCGGTACGTAACCTTCGCGCTCTTCGGCGTTCGGGGTAAGTAAGGGCTCTTTAAGGCGGCCTATCTCTACAGCAGGGTCGTCTAGTTTAAGCAAACTTGCACCCAGTACATATTTACGCATCGGGCCTACACCGTGGGTGATCACTAACCAACCGTCCTCGGTCTCGATAGGCGAACCGCAGTTACCGATCTGGATAAACTCCCAATTGAACTTAGGCTTTTGCAACACCGCCGGTTCTTCCCAAACGTTGATCTTATCGGAGTACATGATGTAGTTGTTGCAACCATCAATGCGCGATATCATCACATACTTACCGTTGATCTTACGCGGGAACAGGGCCAAGTTCTTGTTTTGCGAACCGGCGCCATACAGGGGCATAATGCGGAAATTAATAAAATCGTTGGTTTGCAATAGCTTAGGCATGATCAGCGAACCATCATAGGCCGTGTAAGTGGCATAATATGATGAGCTCCCGTCCTCGTTAAAGAATTTAACAAAACGCGCATCCTCGATACCCTTACGCTCATATTCAGATATCGGGAAGATCACCCGGTCAGATATATCGGTATCCAAAGAGAACACGATCTCGTAGTATGAATCGGCCAGCCACAACACCTTGTCGTACTCCAAACGGCGCATATCATCGTCCTGTAGCTTTTGCGAATCCAGGATCATTCTTCGCAGGTTCGAATACTCGAAGTGATGGTCGAGTTTGCTTTCCAGCTCGCGCAGCACATCAATGTTGATCTGTGTGGTCACGGCCTTTTCAAAAAAAAGCTTTTTATTGTATACCGCGTTACGCACGATCTCGGCCTCGTCAATGTAGGTACCGGCAGGTAAAACAGTGATATTGTTATTCTTATCAAATAAAGCGCGGCGAAAGGTGATCGAGGAGATGTGACCCTCACCCACTGCTCTGAAGCTCATGATCACGCGGCGTTCGCCTTCTTCCAGGTCGCTTTGGTCGGGGTCATCAACAATAGATGGGTTGAAGAACGCGGCCGACTCGATCGAGTATTCATGAGTAAAGTATGAACCGATCAGCAGTTTACGGTACACCGTAAGCGAATCGAAATCGATACCCAACTCGCCAAATAAAGGCTTCAACTTAGCGCAGTGGCGGTTAAGTACGCGGGTAATATTACGGTGACGGCTGGAGTATTCTTGCAGTAATGGCGATATCAAGCCAAATACCTTATCCTCTTCAACCTCCATCACACGTTGTATCACATCTTTTGAACGTTCATTACCATTGAAAAAGAAACGGGCAATTACACGTTTGGGATCTGGATTTACCTTAACGCCTTTACGCTCGATAGAAAGTCTCATATAACTGGATAATATTAGTTGTTATAACACTTGAACAGCATAATTGATCTGTACAAATGCATAAATTTTTAATTCGCAACAATGGGTCAAATGACATTTATTTACACAAATGATAAAGGCGATGGTTTGATTTTTTTACATATTGATACGTAACACATCCCTGTGTAGTTATACTTATTTACACAAAAGGCAGGTGTCAAAACCCGGGGAAGAAGAACCCGGATACCACGGGCAAAGATCTTGTAAGGAATATAAGCCCGATGAGCAGGCAGAAAATGCACCACGCCCGGTTGCGAATATTGGTAAAAGGCAAAGGTCCTGTCCATCCATTCTCTTCGGAAGCTGAGGGCTCCCGGCTGATCAGGTACATAAACATCGATAGCATAAGGAACAAAGCACCGTACCCAAGATCTTAACAATTCATACTAAATTCACCTGTTGCTCAGATCACTTTGTTTCGCTTCACCAGGTAGGCTTTCAGCAGGTCGTTGTAGCCGTTATTGATGTCGGCATCAACCAGATCCACCTGGTATTGGGCGCATTTAAGCTCCAGATCATGGCGATAACTGTCAATGGCCGCACGGTAGCTTTCGCGCACGCGGCCCGGGTGTACCTTCACTTCTTCACCGCTCTCCATATCAATAAATTGGTGCGGGCGGTTATCAAAGCCGAACTCCAGTTCGTGGAGGCGATCGTTCACATTAAATACGATCACCTCATGTTTATTATAACGCAAGTGTTGCAGCGCCGCGAAAAGGGCTTGCGAGCGGGCCGCATCCATACTGTTCTCCAGCATGTCACTAAATATAATGATCAGTGATCGTTGGTGCACCTCCTCGGCAAGGTGATGGATCACGTTGCTCAGATCGGTGAAAGCCTTTGTACGCGGTTCCTGATAGGCATTTTCGAGCTGGCCAAAAAGGTAGAACAGGTGCGTTGAGGTAGAGCGTGCCTGGCTTAGCCAATCGATCTTATCGGTGAACAGCCCGAGGGCGAAGGCATCGCGTTGTTTTTTGAACAGGTACATGAGCGAGGCCATAGCATACACCGAGTACAGCAATTTGCTCATTCCCTTTTCAGGATAGTTCATGCTTGATGAAGTATCGAGCAGCAGATAGCACCGCAGGTTGGTCTCCTCCTCAAATTGCTTAACGAACAATTTATCGGTACGGGCAAAAAGCTTCCAGTCGATATTTTTGATGGAGCTGCCACTATTGTAGGCACGGTGTTCGGCAAACTCTACAGAAAAACCATGGAACGGGCTTTGGTGCAACCCGGTAATAAAACCCTCGACCACCTGCCGGGCCAGCAGTTCGAGGTTGGCCAGCTGGCGCAGTTCCTGGTTGGTATTTAATGGCTCCATGTACCCTCTAAAGTAAAACAAAAAAAGCGTTACTGATCAAAGTAACGCTTTTTGTATATGCTAAGTATGCCTTTGGCTTACGCTAATTGCTTACCTAATTTTTCGGTCAGTACTGATTTTGGCACCGCACCGATCTGTTTGTCAACGATCTCGCCGTTCTTGAAGAACAATAACGCAGGTATGTTACGGATACCGTATTTCATTGAGATTCCTGGGTTATTATCAACATTGACCTTACCCACAACGGCCTGACCATCATAATCTTTAGCGATCTCTTCAACCACCGGACCAACCATACGACATGGGCCACACCATTCTGCCCAAAAGTCAACTAATACGGGTTTATCTGATTTTAACACTAATTCGTCGAAGTTAGCGTCTGTAATTTCTAAGGCCATGATCTATTTTATTTTAAGTTTTAACAAATATATATGTTCAAATAGCTTGCCACAATATGGCCCATGACAACTTGACAATTAAATTAGAGTAGCCTTAGCTACAAATGACCATTCCTATCAACGGTATCGAACTGACCGATAAACACTAAAACTGTTTGACGATCGAACACGATCTGCTTATATTTAGCTAAACTTAAGCTTTATGAGCCATCATCGCACGTTACTCCTCGTATGCACCGTAGCCGTTTTTGTCTCCGGTTGCCTGGTGTTAGGAGCGCCTCGACAAGTACAACTGTACAATGCTACAGGTACCGACTCCCTGGAATTGACCTCGTTCCCCAATGGCTTTTACTGGTACAGAACGAATTTTAGAGACACTGATACCGATAGCATGCAGATATATGACCCTATCAAGGGTGCGATATTCCCCATGAAGAGAACTGGCGAGCACGAGTTCTACTACAACCTGCGCGCCAAGCGCAAGCAACGCGAACAGCTAGGCTATACTGTTGTAAAACGGCGATCGAAGGGAGGCAATTGGGTGAGCGATACGCTGCGCTATCAAGGTAGCCTGCGCAAGTTTTGACAACTGCAGGTGCTTAACCAGATCCTTTGCGGTCCATGTGCCTACAGGTGCAATGCTTAACCCGCCCTGCGCTTCTCTTCCTCCGCCCCACCGTTCTTAGGTTTAGGCAGGCCTTTGGTATTCCCAAAGCGATAGGTGAAGCTAAGCGTGGCCACACGGGTATCGCGCGTTTGCACATAATGCTCCAGGTAACCGGTGGCACGGTCGGTAGCACGGGTTTTGTTGGTGTAGAACAGGTCAGACACGTTGAGTTTTAGATTGGCTTTGTTCTTCCAAAGTTGCTTCATGATACCCACGTTTCCGTAGCAGATCGAGCGTACATCCTCCAATCCCAGTATCTCTGCCGATTGGAAGCTGCCCGTTACCTCTCCCATCCAACCTTTGCCCAATTTTAACTGGTTGTTACTATTAATGTTGAAGGCTACCCTGCCATTACGAATGTTGGTATTGGCCAGGTTGCCCACATAGCGGCCATAGTAAGCCAATATGTTGTTGGTACTGCTAAGCCACTTCCCTACCTCAACAGGTATGCTCAAACTAACGCTTTGATAATTGAAACGGGCCAGGTTACGGCTGGTCTCTTGAACCTGCTTGTTTGCTCCCAGCTCAGGGATCAGTAGCGACAGGATGTAATTACTGGTACGGGCGTAGTTGTAAGACAGGATATATTTTTGCTGCCAGGTATACGTTACCTCGGCCGAGTAAGTGAGCTGCGGTTGCAGGTAAGGGTTGCCGCTTTGATAGGTGTTATCATTGATGTAATAGCGGAACGGGTTGAGTTGACGGTATGAGGGCCTATCGATACGGCGGCTCAAAGTAAGGCCCAGTTCACTGTTCTTGCTGAGTTGATAGCTGCCATAAGCGCTTGGGAACAACTGTAGGTAATTATTGCGGAAGGTGCTATCGTTCTTGGTTTGCACACCTTTGTTATGCGTATGCTCGGCACGCACCCCTACCTGCCACTTGAACAGTTGCTGGTTGCCCGACAGGTTAACGTATGCGGCGTTGATGTTCTCATTGTAAACAAAACGATTGGTCTTGCTTTGGTCGACCACATTGGCACCGCTACTGCGGTCGTAAAAAACGATATCATTATCAGTCTTTACCCAACTGCTTTTCATGCCGGCCTCAAAGCGGCCCTTCCAGTTTTTCAAGGGCTGCACGTAATCGGCCTTTGCCGAACGAACGGTCAGGTAGCCATCAAGGTCGCCAATAAGCAGGTACGGCCGGCGCTGCTCGGTGCCTTGCAGGTCAAAGTACCGGGTGGTGTAATCCTGATCTTCGCGGGTGTTAAAGCGCGACTGGTCAAGGTCGACGGTCAGCTGCCTGCCTGCAGTATCTAACTTGTGCAAAAGGTTTAGGTTAAAGCTCGGGTTGGTACGATAGCGATAGTTCAGGAAGCTATTGGTGCTGTATGATACGCCCTTGTCTTGATCGTTCTTGGCCAGCGAGTAGTTACCGCCGGGTGTACGAATGTCTGACGCATACAAACTCGAGGTAAAACCTATCACGGTGCTGGACGATAGACCGTAGTTGGCAGCCAAACGGCCCAAGTGGGCATTCACAAAGTTATCAGTATAGTTGTCCTGATCAAAGCCGCTCTGCAGGCTGCCATCAGCATTCAGGAACCTGCGTTGCAAGGTGAGCAACAAGCGGTCGCTTCGGCGTGTAAAATTGTAAGATGTGAATACATTGAGTTTATTATTGCGGTAACTGAGGTCAAACCCGGTATTGCCTTTGGGCAATTTTCCCTGCCCATATGAGGCGGTCACGTTGCCATTCCAGCCGGCAGTTTTGCTGCGCTTTAGCCTTATATCGATGATACCTGCGGTGCCGGCCGCATCATACTTGGCCGATGGCTCGGTAATGAGGTCGATGCGTTCGAGCGCGTTGGCGGGCAAGCCTTTGAGGTAGGTAGCCAGGTCCTCCCCTGTCATGGGTACCTGCTTACCATCTATCATGACCAGCACACCACTGCGGCCGCGAAGGCGAATATTCTCGGCCTGGTCTAACGTTACCCCGGGCGCACGCTGCAATATCTCAAGTGCCGTGCTCCCCGCGGCCGTGATGCTCCCCTCCACATTGATCACCGTGCGATCATATTGTTGCTGAATGAATGGCTTGGCCGACCGTACGCTCACTTCTTTCAATGCGGTGGTACTCGCGTTAAGAGTGATGTTGCCAAGATCAAGGTCTTTATTCAGCTCAATATCTGCTGATCTGTAAGCGGTCACCATCATATCGGTAATGGCTACATTGTACTTGCCTGGCGCCATACCCTCGAACAGGAAACCGCCATCGGCACCGCTCAATTCAAGCTTGACCAGCGAACCATCATTGGCCCGCAACAAATGAACGGAGATACCGGAAGCCGGGTTATTATTGATCAGCAATTTGCCCCTAAGCTGATGCTTAATTTGGGCAAAGCCTGTGGAGACAAAGACGAACAAAAGAACAATCAGTAAGTACAGAGAACGAGACAAGGACGACATGAGTGCTATTGTGATAATTAATTTTTCCAACAGACGCCATGTGAATTAAGTATGTTACAGTTGCTGCAAAAATTTAATTGACCTTGGTTGAAGCCCCCCTTGGTGTACGGAATGTGTTTCACCGATGTAACAGTTTAACGCTCTGACAGGGCCAATGGCCGTTCGGAAAAGCAAGAAAAAACAACATTTTTCAAGAAATATCTGTAAAATTCAACAAAAAAGCGCGGCATGCTCTTGCATACCGCGCTCTGTAACACGTGAATAGTGTGTTATAACAAGCGCTCGCGCTCTGCAAATAACTGTATGGTATCGGGAGCTGTCATCAAAAAAGTATGTATCCCCAACGCCCTAGCCCCTTCCAAATGCTGCGGACTATCATCAATGAATAAGGTCTCTTCGGGCTTTAAGCCGTTCTCGTTCAGCACTTTTTCGAATATGGCCTTTTCAGGTTTACGCATTCCCGTGAAATGCGAGTAGTAAGCCTTCTCGAACAGGTGGTCGTTATTATCAAAGCCAAAATCACGCTTCAGATACTTCATAATATATTGATAATGAATATCATTGATATTACTTAGCAGGAACGTGCGGTACTTGTCCTTCAGTTTTAGCAACAGCTCGTGGTTACCTTCGGCTATACCCACCAAGATGCTGTTCCATGCGGTATCGATCTCGTCATCGGTCAATTCGGGCCGGCCAGCTTTCTCACGTATCCTGTCCCTAAATTGGGCAGCGGTGATCTGCCCGCGGTCGAACGCATCAAAAATGGCATCCTGCTGCAAGTGACCGTAGAATTCGTCGACATTACTGATGCCCAACGCATTAAACGCCTGTTGCACCTTGGCAAAGTTGATACTGAAGATCACGTTGCCGTAATCAAATATGATGTTCTTAATATTTTGCATATAGAATTTGGGGATTTGCTGCAAATATCTAACTTTGCAGCCGGAAACAAAATCTCCAAAATAACCGCGCCTATAGCTCAGTCGGTTAGAGTAGAAGACTCATAATCTTTTGGTCCCTGGTTCGAGCCCAGGTGGGCGCACAAAGTAGACCAGCTCTACCCCCGAAAACCCCTTAAATCAGCGATTTAAGGGGTTTTTTCATTAATTATCCCTTTACCAACCCTTTGTAAAGCCAAGGTTCTCGTTACCTATCCGACTACCTGTTTTTTGTTTTTAACTTAGGTAACACAAATCACCTCAATGAATTGAAATACAGTTTATTACAACGTTAAAAGTTACGTTTTAAAGTCAATTTTCAAAGTGTTTGTGTTACCTATTGTGTTACCTGAAACGGGATGAAGTATGAAACATTAAAACTCAAAAATTAAATTTTATGCAAACATCACAGTCGTTCGGTATTCATTTTACCACCCGTCCTGACAAAGCGAAAGACGGAAAAGAACCCATCTATGCATGCGTTACCGTTAATCGGCAGCGTGCTTACATCGCATTAAAACAGAATGTTGATCCCAAAAATTGGGACGGCGGCAAGGGAGCCGCCAAGGGTAATAAAGACGAAGTCAAATCCATTAATAATTACCTTGAAGAAGTAAGGCTTGCCATCGGGAATAGTTATAAAGAGCTCCAGATCAAAAGGAAAATGTTATCGGCTAAAGCGGTTAAAGATCTGTATCTCGGTGAAGAAGCAGAAGTTTATTCGCTGAGCCGCCTTATAAGCTACCACAACGAAACTTCTACTGAAGAATTGAAATGGAGTACCCTGAAACATTATTATGTCACTCAGCGGTATTTATTGAAGTTCTTAGGATTACAATATAATGCAAACGACATTTACCTTCATCAGCTGAACTATAAATTCGTCAAAGACTTCGAAGTGTTCCTTAGAAACCATAAACCTAAAGATCATCAAAAGCCGCTTAACAACAACGGGGTAATGAAACACATTATCCGTTTAAAAAAGATGGTTAACCTCGCATTAAATCTCCAATGGATAAATAATGACCCCTTCGCTACTTACAAATTGAAGATACAAAAGGTTATTAGAGAGCAATTAAGCGAGCTGGAATTGAAAGCTATTGAGGAAAAGAATTTTGGCATTGAGCGTTTGGAAATGGTTAGGGATATGTTTGTGTTCTGCTGTTATACTGGCTTGTCTTATGTTGACGTAAGTAACTTGGAACCGGAGCATATCGTAACAGGTGCTGACGGCGACCGATGGATCAGGACATGCCGAGAAAAGACCTTAATTCCAGTTGTTGTACCGCTTTTACCTAAAGCTCTCGCTATACTTGATAAGTATCAAGACAACGAACGTTCACTGTATGATGGCCGCGTCTTTCCGAAAATATCAAACCAAAAGGTAAATAGTTACCTAAAAGAAATTGCTGATCGCTGCGGCATTATCAAAAACGTTACTTTCCATATTGCCAGGCACACTTTTGCTACGACCGTAACATTGTCCAATGGTGTACCTATTGAGACAGTAAGTAAGATTTTAGGGCATACAAAAATTACAACTACGCAAATTTATGCAAAGGTGGTAGAACGGAAGCTGAAGGAAGATATGAAAATGCTTCAAAGTAAATTATCGCTATAATCAGAGATACAACAATTTCATCTTTCAATCAGTCCTAACAAGGCTTTGGGTTTGCAAAGCCTTGTTATACAAGTGAAATTATATAGATAATAAATAGTTATCTATTGTAGATAAACCGCGTATAGGAGATTTGATACACTGCCTACAGAAGTCTTTACCCTTGCGAGATTTCGATACCTTTTTTCAATTTTATCTATGACATTTGATTTAATACGTTCGAATGCATAGAAGTATAACCCATACAACACTGTGCCTGTGTGACAAATGTTACAATAAAACTGATAACTTTAAGGTGTTACACCAAAATAACTATTCATTCCTTTCCATATGCCTAATTATTCTTTTCAGGAAGTGATAAATATCCAAGACTATGCAGCCTTGATAGAAAAGATAAAAACCAATAGTGAAAACAAGGGCAATAAAACCGACCTGTTGTTCCGGGGGCAGAACTCCGACAGTCCCTTATTGCCCAAACTGGCACGGTTAACCTTAAAGGGAAAGATCACCAATATCGAAAAACTGATGCTGGAGGAATTTAAGCGGGGCATACTGCCTTTATCTGAATTTCAGCCTGAAAATAATTGGGACCTGCTGGCCCTGGCACAGCATCATGGCCTGCCAACGCGCTTGCTGGACTGGACCTACAGCGCTTTAGTCGCTTTGTGGTTCACGGTGTCGAGGCCCGCGAAAATCGACAAAAATAAACAGCCGCTTGACGGGGTAGTCTGGATATTGAATGCTGACGTCAAAGATTTCAGAACCAACACAGAGCTGATCGACCCGTTAAGCAACAAGATCACCAAAATATTCCGTTCCACGGTAGTATCCAGAAGAATATCCGCGCAGTCCGGCGTATTCACTGTCCATAAAATCAACGAAGGCGGCAAAATGATCAGGTTTGAAACGCACCGTACTTTCAGCAAGAAGCTGACCAAGGTAACCATTCCTGCTGCACAATTCGCGGCTATCCGGAAACAATTGCACATCATGGGTGTGAACAGCGCCTCTGTATTTCCTGATATCGATGGCTATTGCCGACACCTGGAATGGCGCTATTCCAAATTAAGCGATGAGTTACCAGGCGAAAGCAAATGAGCGATGAGCACAACGTGAAGAACTTATATAAACTCCCGGCTGTCTGTTACATCATCAATATAGCTTCGTGTATCGCGGGTCCCTTTTAACGTCGGCCATTCGCTCGTCTCTGAAGCCCAGCACCTTCTCATACAGCTGGTCATAAATCATATCCTCAGCCGCTACCGGTCGGTAGGTGCCGTGGGCATTGCGCATTTTCAGAAAATTCCGGTGGGTGAGAAAATGCCCGGTGATCCGGCCTTCATCATTGGTGATCAGGTTGCCATGCAGGACACGCCGCAGGTTCAGGAACAAGTGAAAGTCCTGGGTCATAAAGCCTTTCTTTTTCATGGCCAGCAAGAATATTTCGAAGTCGTCGATGCAGACCGACCAGGGATTAACGTCGTCCTCGAACAGCTCCAGCATAAAAGCCAGGTCATTCTGTATATGCCCGAACTTTTCGAGGGTCACTATAATAGAAAACACCTGTTTGAAATCTTTTGGGTTGATGGCCGCCTGGCGTTCTTTTTTTTCATTGAAAATTTCAAACGGCTGCCGGTCAATAAAATACTCCCTGATCTTAAAGGTTTGCTCGTAGCCATATTTAATGGTTTTATCAAAGTCCTTTTTGATCTTATCATAGGCCCGGTCAGGGTCAAAGGAAGGTTCGCGCACGTTTCCGGCCTTCGCCTCAATAATCAGCGCGGTTTTGTTGGAAAGCACTAGCAAATCATGTTCGGAGCCATCAACATAATAATTTTCATAAAAGACGGCCTTTTTATCCCCTGCATAAAAATCACGGAATATCTGTGCTGTTTTAGACTCTAAAAATTTGTCCCTAGTCCGGGTAATGCGATTACTGTCACCGACAGCGGCAATCGCTGCGTCGGTCAGGAAACTGTAGATGGCATCGAGCAACAGTTTATAGTCGATGACCAAATACCGGCCATCGTTCATCCGGTAAACCGGCTTTGACAATACCTTGTTTTTGCCGCTAAAGAATAGAAATCCATTATCTTGCTGGCGGGTAATAGAAAATGAGGATAGGAACACGTCCACCTTTTGCGCGTCGTAACGGTCCGTTAATTCATCCCTGGTAAAGAAATGACCGGCGGCAGGGTTTGTTTCCAGTTCGAACAGTTCGTAGTCTTTTTCGGCAATTGTCCTCATGCCTTCCTGAAAAGAAAAAGCACCGCTGGTGATCCCCTGCCGGATTTCATCCAGAAACTGCTGTTCCTCCGCCTCATC
The DNA here is from genome assembly GCF_020783335.1 of Mucilaginibacter daejeonensis. Classification (NCBI taxonomy): domain Bacteria; kingdom Pseudomonadati; phylum Bacteroidota; class Sphingobacteriia; order Sphingobacteriales; family Sphingobacteriaceae; genus Mucilaginibacter; species Mucilaginibacter daejeonensis. The sequence continues at coordinate 1,871,920 of NZ_CP086068.1, read as the reverse complement.
CTTACGAAAACGGCGGTTGATCTTCTGATGTTGCAAATTATCCATTATGTCATAGATAGCGATCAGATCGTCCGGTGAAATTTTTACCCCGGCCAGCACTTCCTTATGCACATGCTTAAAGACCTGCTGTATCTTTTCAATGATCTGTTCCTCAAACTTAAGCGGTCCTTGGTGAAAAAAGGCGTTATAGGTCGATAAAGCTACCGCTCTTTTGGCCAGTTGTTCCCCGTCCTGACTATCCGCTATTGCTTTTTGTTCACCGTAAGTCGTATCGTAGATTTCATTGATCAAGTAAAGCTGCCTTTTGATATGATCCCATTCGTTTTGCGGAAAACTGCTTGTGGTAACTTCTGCCGGATCGGACGAAAGGTTGAGGTAAGCCAAGTAAAGCAACTATCGCAAGGGTGAGATCAAACCGCGTATGGCAGCTTGCTGCGAAGGCATCGTGATGCCTTTGACTAGGGAAGTGGTACGGGTAATAAAAGCGTCAGGGTCATACCTAGCCACAAAGGTTTTTAGTTCCCCTGAAAGCTTTTCGAGTTCATCCATTGGTCAGTCGGCGCTTCATGCAATTGAAAATAGTTCCTTAAAATTGATTTTGATCGCCCGGCCCAACAGTTCAAGGTGTGAATCCAGCATGGGAAAGCCTTCGGTCTGAACCCAGGTATCGTAGGGCGTATATTCAATGATCCTTTCGGGGCGGTTATCACTCAGGTTGACCGAGAACTTTTGGTTTTCATTTACTTCTTTCGGTAGATCTGTTACCCCGAAATACATGCCCGAGGGAATAAATAGGTTTTGCGTTGCCATAATGAGTAGGTTATTTCCCACATATATACGAAGATAATTACAATGCTGCTCACGAATTAGGGTGCTTTACAATATCAATGCCTATGGGATTTTCGTCATTCATCAGTAAGCTGCTTGCGTTTGAGCGGAGTTTAAGCGCGCCATAACAGTATTGGCAATGGTGCAATACAAGGCAAAAGTGATAGCCCTCAATATAGCAACAAAAATTGGTGCGGATCAATTTATATTTCCCATCCGATGATTTAATTTGCGATTAGATGAACAGGGTTATCATGAAACTTTATTGCTTTTTGATTTTTAGTAACTGCAAAATGCGCACTTTTAAGTGAATTATTAATTGATGTTATTTTGGCTGATAAAAGCCCTAATATATCGTAGTTTGCTTGTTCACCATATTTACAAATGATCAAAAAGTAACATTTTCTTTATATTTGAAAAGTAAAGCAAAGGAAAATTATTTTAGTCTATGGATTGTATTGCTTGTGTAATCAGTCATCGGTTTCTACAATATAAAGTTTGGCAACGGGTCTAGCTGCGTAATAGGGTGTTTTGCCCATTGCTAGGAAGGCTGTTTTCTCTTACAACTTTCGTGTCGCGTTCCTAACGCATACACCAAAATTAATTATCAGAGGGCTTCCGATGTTGCCGAAAGAAGTTTTAGCGGAAAATAAAAAAACTCATTTCCAAAGTAATCGACAACTGCATATAATGGACTGTCAAGCTTATGAAAGTGCTGCAAATGGTGTCTGATAATTGAATAATTACTCTTGGTAGACACTAATATGTGGGTTCGTGTACCACACAACTGAGTTCCGTTCGACAGTCAATAAAATGACCATTTCCTCCATAGTCGGAATCAAAAATTGCTCAATAAAGCGCTTTATGTCGTTTGAAAGAGTTTCGTGCATTAGGTGAAACTCTGTTTCTCTATTATGCACCATTGAATTGCGAAACTTATATACTACTGAAGTATAAAAACTGAGCAGGCTTCCGTTGGTGACTGTATTGACATCAATATTTAAATTCATGCGTGTAAACATGGCATTAATCACTACTGGCGTCATACCTGTCCTAACGGTTTTTAGCAGAGACATTATATACGTTTTCAACTTAACTACTGGGTTTGGATCATAATCCAACTCAAAAGCATCCTTAAATAATCCGCCGAGAACATCCTCTTCACCTTTGGTTATTTTCTTGTATAGGCGCTGAAATTCCCTTATTGAAAATACACTGCCGGTTGATTCCCTTTCAACCTTTACAATCTGAGTCCTGTACATATTATTCTCCAGTACATGATAAAGTCTTAAATATTTATCAAGGAGGTCTTTTTGATAATTATACTCACTCAGGATCATTAATGTATCCGCAAATTGGTGGTAGCCATTACCAATTTTTATTCTTTTCCGATTTGTTGTAGCCGGGATATGATTTATTTCATAAGGCTGATGAGTGAACATTCCTTCCATTATCATCTGAAACTTGACGAATGACAATATCTGTTTTGTATTGTAGGTTCGCTGCGATCTGATTAAAATAAATGTGTCATGAGCCAGATCTACCGATGCATCCAATTTTACAAGAACATGCAAAATTAAAATCTCTGAGATTGTACAGGAGTCAAGATAATCATATAATTCTGTAACATTATTTAACGTTAGCAAAAAAACAGAATTGGCTAAATCAGCCGTGTCATGATAGAAATAGTTTTTATGTAAAATTGAGCCTATCTGAATATCTTTTAGCTTAAAAATCGCAGGTCTTAATCTGTGATTTGGGATAAGAGTCCAATTTTTAATTAAAAATTTAAATAAAATCAGATAGCTTATAATCTGGTCCTTTCTTGGCGTTAAAAATCCCGGAAAATCATTAGTAAGGTTGTTTAATGATTGTATGATCAGATCAGCGTTTTGATATATGAGCCCACCGGCCCTGGCTGCATCTACAATGTTTTGCTCATCTATAAGACTTGTTATAATCGTTGCAAACTTTGTTTTATCAGGTTCGGCCAATGTCAATTCAAATGCATCTGCATTTGCACCAACTAATGTATCCAGCAATAAGATTAGGTTATCGTATAAAGCATTAATTGTTCTCATCGATACCGGTCTTAAAATAAATCTGCCAATTAATCTTCTGGGTTACCTTGCCGGTTAAAATATCATAAAGTCCATCATAAACAGCAGTCTTATTTATATTGCCAATATTTACCTTACTAAGATCTAAACTGTTCCGGGCCTTTTCAAATCCAGCAAGATCCAAAACTGGGGGATTTTGAATTATTTGCCTGTCAATTATATCACAGACTTCGTAAAAAGAAAGGTTATTCTTTTCTTTTGCAAGTTTGCCGGATGCAGCAAATAAACCGACCAGCGTAATTTCTCTGCCTAACCATTGAGTACCGAGTTCTTTATAAACAGCCTGTAGCGATTTATCGAATTTTACTATAGTAGTAATAAATGTTTTAAAGAAATCGTAGTCATATTTGATATCAAATTCGTCATTGAAGTCTTCGTTTTGAGTTTTTTGAATCAAATTGATGTTCGTTGTAACAGGTTTTCCCGCTTCATAGGATAATACAGCACTAATTATGTGCGAAAAATGGAAATGCCCCACAGCGCGATTTTTACTGTGTTGAATCGATGATTGTTCCTTTTCCTTGATCAGCTGAAAGTCACTGGTAGATGTTTTAGTGATTATCGGCACGAGGTTATTAAACAATAATTCTAACTGGTGCTTTGTTTTAACCGGCTTATGCCCGGCATTTAAGATAAGCATTTTCTGAACTTCCTCATTGGGGTCTAATCCTGACCAGACTTCAAACCACATGAAATTTTTGGCAAATTTGTCTTCAATATTTTCATCCAGATGACTTTTTTGATATTCGATCAGTTTCGACAGAATATTGGATGATGATTCAATTTGATTAATTTGCTTGGAGTATTCTCTACTGATTTTTAGCCTGCCAAAATCCAAAATATCGGTAGAGGTTTTTATCGCATCATTAAGGAGTTGAATAGTATCCCAAATCACCTTTAAACGATGTGTTCGCTGCAATCCATCCAAAATTTTAAATTCCTGGATATCCAAATCCGGAGATGTTTCAGTGTTTACGGCATAATCTATTATGAGTACGATCGAAGGGATATGGCCTTCATTCAATACTGTGTTAATCAAATTATCCAGATAGGGATTATGAACGATTTCCCTTTGAACGTAATACGATTTATAATCAGGTGGTAAAGCCAGAATATAATCTTTGAGGGACAATTTTACCAAATAACACGTTTTGATTATGTCTCTGTCAATTTCATGCCTCACCTCTAATTTTTTGTCCAAGATCTTTGCTTTCATTTAATCTTTATAAAACATCGCATTGATAGTCAATCAATAAAAATATAAATAATTGACGTTATTGCTTGTGTACCGACTGAGAAAAATAGTTAACGTTTTCTAAAAATTTAATGGAGGGTGGCTGGCCACCGGCCAACGTTTTACCTATTTCATCATAAACTGAATAGTATTTATGTCCCCGTACTTTAGCCAGCTCGCGCTGCTTCTGAAATTCCGAAGATACATCAAGCTTCTCTGACACACAACGGTTGTACAGGGAAACTATACCGTAGAATGCAATCATCCAGTGGTCCTGCTGCGGAATATCGATGCTATTCAAAACATCCGGCCATGATGTCCGGACGTTGCGGATAAGTTCTTTTTCAAACTCGACATATTCAGGAAGTATATCCTTTTTACTGGCGATACAATGAGCTATATGATCTACCTTCTTTCGTTGTGCGGTGGTTATCTTGTCAGCCAGCTTTAACCCAAGCTTCTGGTAAAAATCCGCTGTTCTGCTAAAGATGGTGACATTGGCGTTCAGCAATCCGAAATCGACTTCTTTAGTCTTATTTCTCTTTCCAGCCTTTTCTTTTGCAACACCCCTCGGTACAGTAAATTTATCTAAAATCTCTGTAGCAAACTGCGTGTTCATAAAAGAACTCAGTTCAGTACTCTCCCTGATGCCTTCCCATAATTCCTTCCGCTTTGAGTATTCGCCCAAGTCATCGCTGGCAGCATATTTACGGATCAGGTCATTCATCAACTCCATGAGCTGGCGTGCAAACTCAGACAGATCTTCCTCAATCCCCTCCCTGAGCCACAACTTGGCGAGGTCAAATAATCTGCCTCCCTTTTGTCCGTCAGTGTATCGGTAAATTACTGAAATTGAATATGGCACCACCGCAGACCTGATCTGACCAATTGAATTTTTCCCCTGCCCGTAAATATTTTCGAAACTTTTAAACAGAATGACCCTGGCAATCAGCATTTCATAAAAAGCCCTGTCAATTTCAGGTTTATTAAGGGTATCCTCACCTGAAATGGCATCAATAAAGTAGCGGAATACTTTGTCACCACCCTTCTTAACTACATAAGGCTGGTCTCCCCATGAAGTGAAGTATTTTCCTAATTGTTCTTTAGAAAAACGCATGTCACGCGGGTAATCGCGTTCGATGCGATTTCGATTATTGCCGGCGATACGTAGTTTAGTGTTGAATTCCCCTTTGGCCTTTTCAAAAAACCAGCGTTTACCGGTCGGAGTAATAATACTCTCTGATAGTGCTTTGATACGGGTAAGCTGAGGGTTTCTTGAATCAAGATCGACGGAAGATACTTTGGATTGTGAGTTAGAAAATTTACTGATGTTTGATATAAGTTCGTCCAGTTTATTTTCCGGGACATCCCGTGCAACATTAATTTTTGCCATCACACGCACCTTATCCACAGAAAATCCGTCCTTCCGTGTAAAAAAGATACTTGCGGTCGTCTGGCCACCATTGACAATCTGAAAATCACGCAGCGACCGGATATAAATCCGCCCATTTTCTGTAATCCGGTCCATATGCGTCGCGGTTACCGTGATACCATTATTGTAAGCAATGAATTTTTCAGGATTTTTACGAATAGTTTCCCGGATGCCTGCATTTGCACCCTTGAACTGCAAAAATGACCGAACGTTCTTCTCCAACAGGCGGGAACTGTACCGTTTATAAAGATCAGCAAGCACAATTGCGGGCAGCACACAAAGGTATGACTCGAAATTATCCTCACTTGCTGCCTCCAGTGCTTCAACACGGTAGCCGAATGTTTTTTCAAAATCAATAACCAGTGGCTCCCGACTGCCCTGTGAGATGACTACGTTGTATAAAAAATTCAGGTCAATAAGACTTTTGAGTACCAATAACTCTTTAGATGTACGTTCACGCTTGTGACTAAACGTGATGCTGAGTTTCTCATCTTCGAACTCAAGACGGCGCGGCTGTGGAAACGAGCCGCGGTTGTCAACAGTTGCTGTCGCTGAAATAAGAAATATCTCGATTACATCGAACTGGTCTGCACCGGCACCTGATGCAAGTTGTGTAGCCAGCGCACGTACAGGGCTTGATAATTGCAGCTCTTCGGTCAGGTGACCTTTCACCGCTTGTGAAACAAAACGGAGCGCACGCTTGAACTGAGTATCATAGTGCACCTTTGTGGATATTTTTAAATTCTCGTTTGTAGCGTTCAGGTCAATCGACGATTCATCTACCAGAAAAAGCTGAAGGCGTTCGCCTGATTCGTTTACCAGGTAACCGTTAATTTTCAGGTTGTCCTGCGGATAGGTATAATAGGCATCATTACATTCTTCTGAATCGATCAAACGGGCATCTGCCATCAAAGGCAACACTTCGGAAAGAAAAAGATTTTGCTGTACAAAACCGTCGTTATCTGCCGATTCAGCAAGCAGTTCTTTACGGTAGATCAGATATTCGTCAATTTCCATTACATTTCCGTTGTTTGAATGATAAAACTACTGAGCAGGGAGAGGCGTAACCGGTAGGTAACCTGATATACTGCCAGTGGAAGGTCATTTCTTAAAAGAGCAGGAAAGCCATCCTGCAAACAGTCATAACGAATAATCCTCCGGATGCGGAACCGGAAATTATCATAGTCGGATAAATTCCTGAAGGTTAACCCCTTTTGAAATAAAGCATCAGGTAATAAAGACGGATCAGCGAGCAAAGTATCAGACAATACCCGAATCTCGTTGACCAGGCTTTTTAATGAAATCCCAACGGTCAGGTCTGGTTCCATTACTACCACTGCAAGATGCAGTTCTTTACCTGTTTCAGTTTGCAATTGAAATTCGCTGGAAATACGTATATCCGAATTGCCATCCGTTGTCTTTACCTCAGTATCCAGGCCATCTGTAATAAAATCCCTTACCTCATCGTAAGGTCCTCTCCATGACGCCAAAATACTGTTAACCGCATCAGGAGCTGCTGGCCCAATCAGATTTCTCAGGATGATAAGTTCTCCGATTAGTCCTCGGAGTGTTTCAGGTTGCATTCGTCCGGTTTGTCGTGAGTCGAAAAAACCGCTCCATTTATTAAAGATCCGGATCAGGCCATTAATATATTCATCTGCGCGGGACAGTCCGGAAACCTGCCGGTAGATAGAAATTATAAGGTCGTTAAAAAGATCATTATAGCTTGCATCAAGCAGCTCAACAACAATGTAGGCGGTGTCAGGATACCAGCAAAGGCTGAGATTGTCTCTGATGACTGTCGGCCAGCTGCCAAGCGTTCCCTTAGGCAATTCAAGGATCAGACAACGATGCAGTTTACCATTCACTCCGATATTTAATTCGGGAATACAGATGCTATCTATTCTCCTAAACTCAAATTCTGAACTACCAGAATGAAGGAGTTCAGGCCATACTGGTTCAAGTGCGGCAACTGTCATCATCATTCCAATATTGTTTTGTAGTCATCATAATTGTCGTCATCCGGCGCAGGTGGTTCTGGCTCCGGATGATGTCTGCTTTGCAGATAAGTACCACCGATATCAACGCCCAATGGTGGAATTCCCATAGCATAACCGATCAGTGGTATATCTGTTCCAACATGCTCACGAACAGCTGCAAGTTCTTCTATATCGCGTCCCCGGTGCCTGAAAACTTCGGCGGTGTCGATCAGATATATCATCAGCACTCCCTGACGATGATTCATCTTTTGTCTGAATGCTTTTTCCGGAATATTTTTACGTCTGATCTCTTTTTGCAATTCGTCCTCGGTCCAACTGGGATTCTCAGCTTTAAGCTGAATGTACAGTTCGTCGCGCCAATCTTTTTTGGCTTTGACTTCTTCTTCATCCGTAAGAGCTACAGCCATATCGTTAGAGCCAGTCACGATGTTAGCAGAATTTCCGCCTGCACGGAAAATGTGCTCGTCCCTGATATAATTAAGCCATCTTCCAGATTTTTCGGGGTCAGGTCCGCTGCGTTGGGTCAACTGTATATCCTTTACAAATCCGGTTTCTTCTTTATCAAGTGTTGTGTCACTCGCTCCGGCTAATTTAACACCTATTGTCCAGTCGATCAGCTTATCGTTTTGATTGGCCAGACGTATAAAGGCGATCAGATCAGCAAAATAGTTCTCTCCTGGTTTCCGATTATCGTCAAGAAAAGTATTGGGAAGATTTAAAAAGCTGATCACATCCTCTGTCGTGGCATCTGAGATCAGCATGTAACCATTTTTTTCAAATGTGAAACGATTATTTCTCTTTACAGTATGCGTCCTGAAAGCATCCCATGCAGTTTTAATCCGCACCGGATCAAGACTGAACCAAGTTGTTTGTTCCAGCTGATCAGAAAATGACCAGTTTACTTCTTTAGCATTTTTCAATATGGATGGCCGGGTGATCCTGAGCGTGCCCGGATGTTTAAGCACCAGCAGAGCATACTTGGAAGGTGTATTCTCCGGGTCGCGGTTCATATCTATAAATTTCTGTTCAAGATCCTCCATTGTATAGGTGGTCTGATCGAACTTTTCCAGTGAATCTGCGGTTGAAAAGAGTTTACAGCAATCCAGGTAACCTGGCCGGTAACCAAACCAGCGCCCCATTTGCAGTAATGTATCCGCAAAATTAGTATTACGAATAAAGTAATTGATGGTCAGGCCTTCGAGCGTGAAGCCTCTCGAAAGCCGGTTTCCACCAACAGCGATATATTTCTTTTCCGTGTGATCCGGATATTCAAGTGAATCTTTGGTTTCACTGTTAATCGCTTTGACCTCAACACCGGAAATCGCCGTCATGAGCAGTGGTTTAATATCTTCAAAAGTTTTAGGAATTAGAAAAGGATCATCATATCCCTGGGGCAGATAACTGCTGATGTTTTCTATAACATATGCGTAATACTTATACCAGATGCGTTCGAAAACACCATAGACAGAATTTTTATCAGAGGGCAGGTCAGAATCAAGGTCACGGGTCAATTCATCAACAAAATCCTGAATAAGATTTTTTGTCCTTGTCTGCCACTCCGTAAACCGGGAAATGTGTATCAGCATCGTATTATGCGGTTGAAAAACCGCAGAGTCTATCATATCCGGTTTACGGCTGATACGTATAGCAACAGATACGAAAAAACACATGACCGCATCCTTAAGCGATTCCGGAAGAACTACGGGAAAACGGTCTGACTTCGCCGCTGCCCGCGTTTCACGGGTATGTTCAAATGCCGGTGTTCCGGGTTGACCGGATCTGGCATCATCTTTCCAAACCCTTTCCGGGAATGACGGGCGGTAGTCCCTGACCGGCGGTGCTATAAGCGGGTCTATCTTAACTACCTCGTCAAGGCGTGTACGAAAAAAATGCTTTGGACCCACATAATTTGGTGGTGGGAAAAGCAACTCTATAAAATCATCAGGAAAAAGGCTTTTTTCAAGATCAAAATAGGTGGTAAGTATTTCACCCCCTGCTTTTTCGTCGATCCGCCACTTTAATGCCGGCGCTTCATTCCGATCCTGCAGGACGTTGCCAAAAGGCGTGGCAGTGTATCCAAGGTAAGTTTTGCGGTTAAACAGAGCCAACAATGCACGGATATGACCATTGATGACCGAGGCATATTCTATCCCCTTCTCGCCTAAATTGTTGAGTGAAGCATTATCAGCCTCATCATCAACAATCAGAAAGGGAATGTTAATCTTATCCTTATTCTTATTCAGATAACTGTGAAGCCAGAGCAAAAGATTTTTTAGAACACTTGTGTTTTTTTTGCAAATAAGAATATTCTTATTGTTCAGGGAAAAATCAGCTTCCTTAATGGATTTACTGAAGTCTGTATCCGGAGAAGTGGGCACGACGATTTGTTTTACGTCAGGATAGGCACCAAGGGAGCCAAAGGATGATATCTCGCCCACACCTATAAAACTACCGGCCTTATATTTACCCTCTACCTCTTTTTCAATTCGCTTTTGTGTTTGGCTGCGGAGATCCTCCATGATTCCGGATAGAACAATGATCAGGTCATATCCCGCATCTATAGCGCTGTTGATCACTGCATTGAAATTTGCCGTTTTGCCTGACTGCACGCTTCCAACTACCAACCCTCTTACAAAAAATGGTTCCTGAGATAAAGGATCACCCATTTTTTTCAGGATCTCCAGGCTGGACCTCTTTGTCTCTTTAATATAAGACCTTGAACGCCCCATTTTCTTCAGGAAGCCCAGATACCGCGCCCTGTACGTGATGAGTTCATCATCGTCCCACTTGAGAGCGGCAATTCGTTGCGGTGTGAGCCAGCTGCGTTTTCTTGCGTCTTTACTGCTGAGCGATACGCTTGGGGTCATCCCCTGTGTATGAGCAAGACGGGACTCCCTGAGCGCTATTGTAAAAAGATCGTCGAACTTATCTTCGCCGGGTACAGGGATTCCCATGCCGGCAAGCATCTTCATATTAGCTCTTATCTCATCACGAAGGCCGGGAGCCTCGAAAAATTCGCGGGTTACGGCAGTGTTCACCTGACGGTAACTTTCAAATTTGCCGCTTACCAGAAGCTTCATGCGATCAATATAATCTCTGTTATTTTTTGCCATTAAGATAGATTCAATAGGTTGCGTACGTCGGTTGGAAAAGAACTGAGCGAATAGCCCAGACCAGGTAATATTTCCTTTTTTATCTGATCGGTACTGATGCCTGAAGCCTTCAGTTCTTCAATAAATAATTTAATATCACTACTGTTAAGCCCTCTATGAACATCGTTGTTTTCGACAAACCCTACATCCTGGTGTGATTGTTTAATCTGGTTGACAGTAGTATTTACCATTCTCATAATGAGGCGAAACTGAGATTGCTGACGCGCATCAAGCGAAGCTGCCAAGTTACTTACCAGCGTAAAGTCGGTATTGATTTCCAGCAATACTCCCTTACTGGAAGACCTGCGCTGAAACAACTGAACTGAATCCTTCTTTCCGACACTTGAAAATTTATGAACTCCGCGGTTAAAATACTCTCTTTCGGCCTCTGTTTTAAGTTCTGTAATATAATTCTCAAATGCGTTTTTCAGGTCATGCGGTATAGCAATCTGTGATTTTGCAACATTAAGGTGAAGCAAATGATCAACGCTGTTTCCAACTTCGACACGCAAACGTGCTAGTTGAAGCCTAGGTGCCTTCCTGATCAGTCCGTTCCAGCCTCCAAATAAAATAACCCTGTCCGCCCGGTACAGATAAATACCTTCCATATCCATTAAGCCACGATTTTTAGTGGTCCAGATATTGTGATTATCCCGGCTTTCTTCAATACTCCGCGAGGGCAGAATAAATCCTTCCATCTTTATCGTGTCACTGCGGAAGCTCTTTTGCCGAAATTCCATTTGCCGGAAATCTTTTTCGTTTTCAGGAAAAGGGTTAAATGGGGTTATAATACTATTATTTATTCTGATACGGAGCGGTTTGTTGGCACGCTCCATGAATCTATGAAAGACCAAAGCCAGATACTCACTGGTAACTTCAGTAATTTCTTTTTTCAGCGCCTTTTGTCGGTTATTGGTCTCCAGATAACTTTCGAACTTGAACAGCCCTTGCCAAATGACCAGCGTATTTGGCTTAAAACCATCAAAACCGTTCAGATGCGATTCTGATAAATGTTGCCATGCTGCCAGTAGGGAAGATACTTCTTCCTGCGTATTTATAATTAGCTTCCATCCTGCTTTTTTCAGATAATCAACGTCCCAAGTACGGCCTGAGTAATCAGAGGTTCCTTTTTTCCTGGAAAGCACGGTAAACCGCCGTGTTTGAGAAAAAGATGCCGTTTTCATACCAAGGCCAAAACGACCGAGATCGATTTGCTGACGGCTGCCCTCTGGCGAACTGCTTGGGAACTGCATATTTTTACGGAGAGCGTCTTCATTCATACCATCACCGTTATCCGCAAGAAAAAGAGTAAATGGCTCATCATCCATCCGGATCATTACTTCGATCAAATCGGCCTTCGCAGAGATAGAGTTATCCATCAGGTCCGCAAGTGCGGTTTCTAAACTATAACCCTGTTCAGCAATAGACTTGATCAGAAACTCAGGATTTGGTTCTGCGGATTCGGTTGATGGTTGAGATTCAGTTGTCATGCTTCTTATGGGCGGAGATCATCTGCTAAATTTGCAAAAGCCTGTTCAAAAACCTGGTTTACGACCGAAGCGATCTGAAAGGCAAGGTATGGCGGCACCGCGTTCCCGACTTGATGGAATTGGGATGTTCTGGGACCGCAGAAAAAATAATTATCCGGAAAAGTTTGCAGGCGAGCGGCTTCCCTTACCGTAAGACTCCGGCATTGTGCAGGATCCGGATGTATATAGTAATGTCCGTCCTTTGAAATATGACTTGTAATTGTTTTGGATGCTCTTCCTGCCAGTTGAACACGGAAACGATCAGCGAATTTTTTTTCTTCGATACCTTGGCGAACATTGCCGTGCGCTGGTAACAATCGTTCAGGGAAATCACTGAGCTTTGGGGAAATCCCTCTGACCTGTCCGAATGATGAAACAAACAAATACCGGTGAAGGTCACTATCCATGTGTGCACGGGATGCATGATTTAACACACCTCCAATCCTTGGGTCGAGGTACCATTCCGGCAAATAGTCTGTACCTGCGTCTAAAACAGGTAAAAAATCAGCTCCTGTACCAAATGGTGGTTCCTCCATATTTTCTGCACGGTTCCTGATTGCATCTTTTACAGCATCATCTGCTCCATCCATTACAGCTTCGCCAAGTATACCACTGATCAGCCTTCGCCAGTTTTCAAATGTATTGTCTGATTTCGATAGTGCACTTCTCAAAGCTGGCAAGCCACCGATAACATCTGAAACTGGGACTTCAGCGTGCCGTGGAATAATCCCAGGAATTACATCTATATCACTTCTTACGCCTAAAAGAATAACACGATGCCGGGTCTGTGGTACGCCATGTTCCTCGGCTTTAATAACAAATTTTTTATGCTGGTATTCCGGATTTCCATAAATATCAATCTGGTCCGGTGTATTAACTAATGAATAAATCCGGTAACTTGGGTATTGTATATCGGCACAGGCTGCATCATTGTCCGACAAATATGACGATGCGGGATCGGACAAATCGTTGAGTATTTTTGAAAAAACCTGATTTTCTGAGGTCTCGGCAGAAAGAATCCCCTTTACATTTTCCATCACGAAAATCGCGGGGCTGTGTACCGACAGTATGCGGAGGTATTGCTTGTAAAGCCCAACCCGTTTATCTGTCTGTTCATTCAAAATTTTTTCCTGCCGCCTAGAGCGGCCAACAATAGAATATGCTTGGCAAGGGGGGCCTCCGATCAATAACCAGTTAGTTTCGCCATTGAGCACCTCTCTAATCCGTTGATCTACCTCATCGTCGGAAACCGCATTGAGATCGCGTTCGTCAGGGTCACCCAATGTCCCGCACCAGGCTTCTTGTCTGGCATGTGTTGCTTGTTCCGGCCAGCGGTTATACAATTCGTTGATCGTAATTTCCCCGCGCGTAAAGCTGTAATAATCCTCAGGTATTTCATCCGGCGCAAACTGACGAAAAAAACTGCGGAGCCGCAGCGTTTGATGCGCCAGAGTATCCTTTTCAATGGAAAGCGCGATCTTAAAAGCGCGTTCGTTCTCTTCATTGATAAACGCGGAAAATCCTTCTCCCAGTCCACCTGGGCCCGCAAAAATATCTATGATTGGAATAGGCATAAGCTAAATTTCACCGCTTGGCCATCAGGCCACAGTTGTGGCTGAGTATGGTGCAGAAGCAGTCTTTAATTGTTAAATATAATCAGGAAAGCTATCGAAAAATCTGCCTTTAAACAATAGGCATAATCAAAATATTAGCCGCCGATTTTGGCAGTTAACAGAGAGAGGGTTGCAGAACGCACCTTAGGCTTGAGATCACATTCCCAAATGGTCAGGATTTTCCATCCTTCTTCCTTTAACGAAAGAATATCGCGGCTGTCTTTGATTTTATTGGAGGTGATCTTATTCAGCCACCATTCACTTCTAGTTTTAGGAACAACATAATAGCGACATCCTTCATGGCCATGCCAGAAACAGCCATGAATAAAAATAGCAGTTTTGTATTTGGGTAATACTATATCGGGTTTTCCGGGAAGTTTTTTGTCATGCAGCCTATAACGGAAACCTGCCGCAAACAGGAATTTTCTTACGAGTAATTCGGGTTTCGTATCTTTGCCGCGGATACGCGACATATTGAAACTTCGTGTTTCTTTGGAATGAACATCGCTCATATCTTCTATCAGGCAACTAAGGTGCCAAAACAGGTCAGGAAACCTGTGATGGCAAAGGGATGTATTTATCCAGCCCTGTTTTCATCAGAAATACCTCCTGAGCTACATCATAAATATCTATCCCTAGAACCTCGCAGACATTAAAGCACTGAATATTTAATTTATTTCTAAGGGAGGCTTGTTCCGGAGAGTAGGTTGGCTTGTCAGTCTGAATATTGATATATTGACTAAAATCATCATCGGGATGATAGTTTAATCCTTCTTTAACCAATTGTTTGACGAAAATTTTCACATCCTCCAACGTTCCAATGCATGTGATCATACCTGTAACTTTTAAATTTTTACCACTTTGTTTTCTTCTGCGTGGCGCAGCATTATTTCATTTCCTTCGTCTCTGGGCATTACATTGCCAAATTCTATTAGAAATTGCTCATCACTGTAAATGCCGTTAGGATCATTCTACATCAGCCACTCGATAATGTCTTCCCGGTCGAGCCCGTTCAGTAACAGGATAAATTCATCTTCACTAATTTCTATAACCTTAATGAAGGGATAGGCATTATTTCTTCAAAAACTCATTTGCTGATACTTTAATTTCCTTTATCGTTCCATGACTGAATGTGGCTGGCAAGGTCCTCGCTGACCACCACTAACTGGTCTTTTTTTACGGAAATCCTTTCCGCTTTTTCCGGATTACGAATATTACGCTGAAGTTCGTTAAGACGTACGATAAGCACATCATCGTCATCGGCGATATCTATAGGGTCTTCAGAAACGATGTAAACGTCAGAAGATTCAAGATCCGGAACATCGGAAATAATTTATACTATCTGTCCCGGTTTGGTAGGCATTAATGTCATTTCCATATGCAAATTTATTAATTTATTGAATGGTATAATAAGGCCCGATTTTTAACCGCCTCAATCACAAATAAATATACTAAATCCATTAGTAAATCTCAAATAATGGTTGATAATCTCTGTGTTAATTTTCGTGCAAAGTTTATTATTAGGGCAAATGGTTCGAGGCAAATCAAGCCACCACCGGAATATAAATATCACAGTTGTTTCTAAATTGAAATATCCATTTTACAATCGTTGCAGACGTTGTTTAATCACAAGCTTAATCCCATTCGATTCAGCCCTTCATTAATACAACCAAATGCCACCCAAGTCAAACTGCGGAATTTATCTTTAATTAATAGACCACTATAATCAAACTTACCTAGATAGGTCAATAATGGATAACTGAACATTATCAAGCTTTCACATTTAAATTCCATCCCCTATTTAGCTATAAAATACCCTACCTCGTACATGAGGTGTGATAAATTTATTTTGCACTTCTTCACATTTGCTGTCGCTAAATTTTAAGCTATGGCAGATCATAATGAAATCCCACAGGACTTTCTTAAAGTTAACCGTAATCAGCTGATCACGGTTCAGGACTTACTCGACTTTAAGCAACAGCTAATTGTCGATATTAAAAAGCTACTGAAAGAACAACCTGGTCAGCCTGGCCACCATTGGCTAAAAGCTTTTGAGATCAAAAAAATGCTCCGCCTGTCCGAAAGCAAACTGCAATATCTTCGGGACAAGGGCCTGATCCCTTTCAAAAAACTGGGTGGTATCACCTATTACAATTCCGAGGAAATCGAAAAGCTGATGGGCTCCGGCAAGTTGAACGATCAAATCAAGATGGCATGAAACGCAAAGCCAAACGCACTTTGCCAAGGCAGCCGAATGAGGTCAGGCAAAGCAGCAAACATACCCTGCAAATTCACGACGGCATGGGGACGACCATGCCACCTGACAAGGACGTTTTGCACATCTATTTTGACCAAAAAGGCGAAGGTGAATTGACGGATGAATTCTTCAACGAGCATCAGGCTCGCGGATGGAAGACTCCGACCGGCGGCACCATTTACAATTGGAAAGTCTGTGCAGCTGAATGGATCTACAACCATCGGCAGGAAGCCAAACGCAGATTACGACAGTCGTCATTTTACGGTGTGTCGTATTAAGTTTAACAAATCCGGATCGAGGACTTTGTAGAAGGCCGAGATCGCACTTTTTCGCGATCAGCAAGATAAACCGTTGTCCGACAACGGGATCTTGCCCTCCCCTCCAAAGTCGGTCCTGGGGGCTTGGCAATGATCCTCCGAAGTCGGTCCATTTAAATGACGAGTGGTATGGAAAATGAACAAGAGAACCGTGAACGAAAGATCACGACAAGGTTCAAACCAGGTGAGTTCCTGCTGATCGACCGGCGTTTCAAAAAGACACGCTTCCGCAAAATGAGCGAGTACATTCGGTGCGTTCTTTTGGAGAGACCGGTGACGGTCAACTATCGCGACCGCTCTATGGATGACATGCTGGAGGAGCTTTCATTATTACGCAGGGAGCTCAATGCCATTGGCAATAGTTTGAATCAAGCTGTCCGGCAGATCAACGCTGCACATGGTTCGGCCGACAACCGGCTCTGGCTGACCTTGATGTCGATCATCGGGACCAAAGTAGACCCGGCCATTGCCCAGATCAAAGAGCGGATGCAAAACTTTTCAGAACTATGGTCGCAAAAATTAAGACCGGACGATGTATCGTCGGCGCAATAAATTATAACGAACACAAAGTGTGTTCGGGAAAGGCAGAACTGATCATGGCTCAGGGCTATCTGAAGGAACCGTGTGACCTCACTTTTGATAACAAGGTCGAGCGGTTGACAGACCTGACCAGAAGGAACGAACGTACGCAGGTCAACGCGCTGCATGTCTCGTTGAACTTTGCCATGGGCGAAAATTTAGGTCAGGGAACGTTGCAGCAGATAGCAAATGAGTACATGGAAGGTTTAGGGTTTGGCAGGCAGCCCTATTTGGTCTATCAGCACTACGATGCCGGTCATCCGCACCTCCATATCGTTTCGACGAATATCAGACCGGACGGAGATAGGATCAGTTTTCATTTGCTGGCGAATAAGGCGTCAGAGCTATCTAGAAAAAAGGTAGAGAAAGATTTTGGACTGATCAAGGCAGAAGATCAGAGGAAAGATCAAAAGCTTTTCCCCTCCCTATCCCTGGAGCAGGTCACCTATGGTCGGTCAGAAACTAAACGGGCAATAACCAATGTGGTCAACGAGGTGTTGCGCACCTACAAGTTTACCAGCCTTCCTGAATTGAATGCTGTACTGAACACCTTCAATGTGACCGCTGACCGAGGTGGCAAAGAATCGAAGATGTTCGAGAAGAACGGGTTGGTCTATTGGGCTTTAGATGTTAAAGGTGGTAAGATCGGCGTCCCCATTAAGGCCAGTAGCATTTATGGCAAGCCAACGATCAGAACTCTTGAGGGGCGGTTTACCTTGAATGAGGTACTGAGAAAAGTTCTTAGGGTAGAACTAAGAGATCGAATTGACAAGGTACTTGCTAACTCAAATACGACAGCTGAATTTCAGGTGAAGTTGAAGGATCAAAATATCGATGCCATCTTCAGACACAGCAACGATGGCAGGCTGTATGGCGTCACTTTCGTTGATCATCACATTAAGGCGGTATTCAATGGCAGCGATCTATGCAAAGAACACAGCGCTAACGGTCTCTCTCAACATTTTGCGCAGAGAACTGATCCGGCGATTCTGCCCCAGCAAACTATGGTGTTACGTACAGATCTATCTATAAGATCATCCTTGGTGAGCGATGATGGGCAACACTATGATGACCGGTCGGCTATCGAGGTCCTTTTTCAGGGAGAAAGAGAACGTACGGACACTATTGGAGATACCCAGCAAAGAAAGCGTAAGAAAAAGCGCAGAGGTCATTCACTTTAAATAATGAAATCATGCAAACCGGTGAGAACGAACAGGCTTTACGAAAGGTCATCGACCTTACAAGGTTCATCAGCCTGGCTATCCTATTTATCCATTTCTATTTATGCTGCTTCACCACATTTCGGAGCTGGGGCCTCAGCGTAACCATCGTGAACAGGCTGCTGCTCCCGGTCTCGCAGTTGTTCATCTTTCAAAGTATGCTTTGGGCCAAGGCAGGAAGCCTGATCACATTACTAATCTCGTTGCTGGGAAGCAAAGGCAAAAAAGACGAGAAGATCTGCCTTGGAACGATCATCACGTATTGTCTTACCGGGCTTTTGCTCTTTTGGTTAAGTGGTTTTGTATTGGACACCAGGCTTGATACAGGTTTCAAAGCTATACTGTATATAGGTTTGACCATGGTGGGGTATCTCCTCCTGCTCTCAGGTCTGAGTTTATTGTTCAGAAGATTGAAGTTGAGATCGGGCGAGGATGTGTTCAACTTGGAGAATGAGACCTTCCCTCAGGAGGAACGATTGCTGGAGAATGAGTATTCAGTGAACCTGCCTGCCATGTATAGGCTCAAAGGCAAGGTCCGCAAAAGCTGGATCAATATCATCAACCCTTTTCGAGGTACCTTGATCTGTGGCAGCCCAGGCTCGGGTAAGTCATATTTTGTGATCAGGCACATCATCACTCAGCATATCAGAAAAGGATTCTCCATGCTCGTATATGACTTCAAATATGACGACCTGACCAAGATCGTTTACAACACCCTTTTGCGATATGGTCATCTCTACCCGGTCAGGCCATCTCTGTATGTGATCGACCTCGAAAAGGCCATGCATCGGGCAAATCCCTTAGGGCCCGAAACGATGCTGGACATTACCGATGCATTAGATGCCAGCCGGACCATTATGCTCGGCTTGAACCGGGAATGGATCAAGAAGCAGGGTGATTTCTTCGTCGAGTCGCCTATCAACTTCGTGACGGCTATCATGTGGTTCCTTAGGAAATATGAGAACGGGCGCTTTTGTACCTTGCCCCACGTTATCGAACTGGCGCAGGCTGATTATCACGAGCTTTTTACCCTACTATCAAAGGAACCCCAGATCCAGGCCTTGATCGACCCTTTTATCTCGGCCTGGAAGAACGAAGCGTTCGATCAACTGGAAGGTCAGATCGCAAGTGCAAAGATCAGTCTGGCGCGATTATCATCGCCACAACTTTACTATGTTCTGAGTGGGAATGACCTATCGTTGGATATTAACGACCCGCAAGCACCAAAGATCGTATGCCTGGCGAATGACCCGCAGAAAGCACAGGTCAACGGTGCGGTTCTATCCCTATACATCAACCGCATCAATAAGCTGGTGAACCAGAAAGGCCGTCAAAAATGCAGTTTGATCTTTGATGAGTTCCCGACCATTTACTTTAACGGTATCGATAACCTGATCGCCACGGCCAGGTCCAATAGAGTGGCGGTCACACTAGCTGTACAGGACCATAGTCAGCTTAAAAAAGAATATGGCCGGGATCAGGCAGAGGTCATTATGAATATTGTCGGCAATGTGATCAGCGGACAGGTGTCCGGTGATACAGCCAAGCAACTCTCAGAGCGTTTCGGAAAGATCAACCAACAAAAAGAGAGCGTATCGATCAACAGCAGCGACACCTCAGTTAGCCGTTCGACCCAACTTGATCTCGCCATCCCTCCTTCTAAGATCGCAGGCCTGTCATCTGGACACTTCGTGGGTATGGTCGCTGATGACCCTACCGTAAAGATCGAACATAAAGTTTTCCATAATGAGATACAGAACGATCATCAGGCGATCGCCGAGGAAGAGCGTAATTATCAGGACATCCCTCCTGTCAGACCTGCTGATCCAGACTTGATCCTATCCTGCTACCAACAGATACGCGATGATATCCATCAACTGATCAATACTTTAGCAAATTGATCCATAAGAAATATCGTCAAATTCAAATATTAATAATAATGCATCAAAACGTTAATTTTCGATAAACATGTGGTAACGCCTATCTTTAGTATTGCGTAAAAGTTAACAGTACATACCTTTTCACTTTATGCATACGATAGCTGACCGACTTTTTACTGCCCTGGAAAATGAGTTGAATGAGCTCTCGGGGAATGGGGAGTCTCTCGCCTCCCGTTATAAAAGCTCTATCATGATTTGTAAAAAAGCGATGGCAAAACTTAAGAATTACATTTCCAGTTATGTATTTCAGGACACCGATGAAGAGATCGAGTTCTTTAAGGTCGTAAAGCCTCGTTTTTACAGCAAGTACATCTATTTTATCAGCGTTTATAATTTCCTGATGAAACGCCCTACCGGGGCCGAAGATCACCTCAAGGAATATATCTACTCGGAACTGGCCGACCTTAAACGGTATTTCGACCATAACGCAGCTTTTTATCAATATTATCGTTCAGGCTCAACGCTGATGGATCGGGTCTATTTTACCAGGGGTGGCTTCGATGTGCATGTGGAACTGGAAAAATTCGAAGAGGATGAGATCTATTCCACCAGCCACGATTATAAGTTGTCAAATATCATTGCCAACGAACGATACCAGGAGTTTCTGAACACAGAACTGATCAGGATCAACAATCCGGACGAAGCCCGTACAGAGCAAGATATGGAACTACCCTTGACCTGGACCTTTAACAAGACCGACCTCATCGAGCTGATCTATGCGCTTGTAGCTGCGGGTGTATTCAATAACGGTAATGTAGAGATCCGTTCGGTGGTGAACTGTTTCCAAATGGTTTTCCACATTGAACTCGGTGCCTATTATCACAAATACACGGATATCACCCGCCGGAAGAAGGACCGCACGGCTTTCCTCGATAAATTGAAGATCTCGCTGTTGAGGAGGATCGATGAGAAGTTCGACCATGATGCCCATGGTCAAAGCTCTATGAATTTTTAGTTCTGACGCACGAGACATGCCAGTACTCATAAAAAAACACATCACCTCTACATGAGGTGTGAATAAAATGATCCGAATGACCCAACCTTTGCTTTACCGGTCGCTGCATGGTGCAGATGACCTTTAAAGTAAAGTATCATGTTGTCTAACGTATCCTGGCAGCAATATTTTGCAGCCGTTATCATTATTGCAGGGCTTTATTATCTTTATGTCATTGCCCGCTATTATCGGGAGGCTTTTTTCAAGGCTTTTCAAAGTAAGCGTCGATCGCCTCCGGACGCCGACACTCCCTCCCCACGCCCGACCGGTCATGTACTGGGCGATGCTCGGGACAGCGCAGATGTCAGTTTTGTCGATCAGGAAGAACTGCGATTCGCCCCAGTCGATGAGCTTATCGAAAAGAGGGATACCTCTCCCACTACTCACCAGAACAAAGATCAGCCCCCTTCAGCCGGTCAAGGCCTTTATCAGCAGGCGAACGAACTAATTGATGCGTTTCGGGAGACCAACGACAAAGAAGGATTCCTCACACTCTTTAGGATCTTGGTCGGCCCTTATGAACGTTGTCTCGCAGCTATTGACCTTCGAAGTTCCATTGAACAGATAGCTGGGCTGGCCCGGTCCAAACTCCCTTTCCCCGTTACGGTCGCTGAATTTCACGAACAAACCAATTAACATTATCTGTAACCATTTAACCCAAGATCATGAAGATCAAAGAAATTAAAAAAAAGATCTCCCGGTACGATAATCTGAGGAGCTCAGTGATCACGCTTTTGCTGCTCACATTTACCTTTCCCCTATATGCCCAGGACGGCAACGCGGGTATCAATGAAGCGACCGGCCAGGTCAAAGGCTATTTTGAAGGTGGCACAAGTCTGATGTACGCCATAGGCGCGATCATCGGGTTGGTCGGTGCCGTAAAGGTCTACAAGAAATTTCAGGATGGTGACGGTGATACCGGGAAGGTGGCGTCTGCCTGGTTCGGTGGTTGCATCTTTTTGGTCGTCGTCTCCACCATTCTCAAGTCATTCTTTGGCGTTTAAATATCAGCTTATGTACGCGATCAATAAAGGTATCAACAGGCCTGTCGAGTTCAAGGGACTTCAGGCTCAATACATCATGTACCTGGGTATAGGCTTAGTGCTATTGTTGCTTTTATTCACGGTCCTATACTTGGCCGGCATCAAGATATACATCTGCCTGTCGGTCATATTGGGATCGGGCAGTGCATTGTTCTATAAGGTCTTCCAACTCAGTCATAAGTATGGCGAGCACGGCCTGATGAAAATGGCCGCCAAACGGCAAATACCCAATTACATCAAATTCAGCACAAGGAGGATCTTTTATGAAAAGCGCTGAGCACATCTTTCCGATCTGTAAAGTGGAGCATGACGCGATGGTCTCTGTCCATGGTGATGTGACCATTGCCTTCGAGGTGCGCCTGCCCGAACTGTTCACCCTTTCCAACGAGGAATACATGGCCTTTCACCAGGCCTGGGTGAAAGCGGTGAGGCTTCTCCCGAAACACAGCATCTTCCATAAACAGGACCGTTTTACCAGTAAAGGTTACAAAGCAGCATTTGGTGAGCACACCTTTTTGAGCCAGGCCAGCGAGCGTTTTTTCAACGAGCGGCCGTATCTCGACCATCGCTGCCTGATGATGCTCACCAAACGTCCCAACAACCATAGGCCCGTGAGCAGCGCCATGAGCACGCTGATGCGCAGGCACATCACCCCGAAAGAAGCCGTAAGCGCCGAACATTTCCGCGACTTCACCGACCAGGCCGGGCAGTTCAAGCGCGTACTGGAGGACAGCGGCCTCGTGGAACTGCGAAGGTTGAGCAATGATGAACTTGCAGGTACAGAAATTAAGGCAGGTATACTGGAACAATACTGTTTCCTCTTGGGCGATGCCGACAAACCGCTACTGCGGGACATTCACCTGAAGGACGGTATACGGATCGGTGATGATCACGGCCAGCTCTTTACCCTGGCCGATGTGAACGACCTGCCCGCCCTGTGCGGGCCAAGGGTCACCTATGATGCCTACAGCACGGACAAGACCAAGTTCAGCACGGGTTTTACCACACCGGTCGGTGCGCTGCTGGATTGTGACCACATCTATAACCAGTACCTCATCATCGGTGATGCGGCCAAAACGATCAAAGCGCTCGAAGCGAAAAAGCTAAGGCTGCGTTCGCTCGCCGGTTACTCGCGGGAGAATGCCATCGGTCATGATGCCATACAGGAGTTCCTGAATGAGGCGATCAGCCAGCAACGGTTGCCGGTCAAAGCCCATTTCAATATCCTTGCCTGGACGAGTGACCTCAATGAACAAAAAGAGGTCAAGAACAAGGTCAGTTCGGCGTTGGCGCAACTGGACGCCCAGCCCAAACAGGAAACGGATGGTGCGCCGCAGATCTGGTGGGCTGGTCTGCCCGGCAACGCGGGAGACCTGCCCATCAACGATACTTTTGATACGTTCGCTGAGCAGGCCTGCTGTTTCCTCAACCTGGAGACCAACTACCGGAGCAGCGTGTCACCCTGCGGGATACGGCTGGGTGACCGCCTCAGCGGCAGGCCCCTTCACGTCGACCTGAGCGATGAACCGATGAAGAGCGGTATCACTACCAACCGCAACAAGTTCATCTTAGGCCCATCGGGCAGCGGAAAGTCGTTCTTCACCAACCACCTGCTGCGTAGCTACTATGAACAGGGTGCCCATATCGTACTGGTCGATGTTGGCCATAGTTATGAAGGCCTATGCGAGTTCGTGGGCGGCTATTACTTCACCTACAGTGAGCAAAAGCCGATCAGCTTCAATCCCTTCCATATAGGTGAAGGCGATACGCTCGATACTGAAAAGCGGGAAAGCATCAAGGCCATGATCCTGGCCTTATGGAAAAAAGAGGATGAAGGCGTGCAACGCTCTGAATACATCGCGATCTCCGATGCGCTGTTCCATTACTATGAGCAACTGGATGGCTTTGCCTGCTTCGATACGTTCTACGAGTTCCTGAAAGGCCCGTTCTACGAAACGATGAAGGAAAGCAAGGTAAAAGATAAACACTTTGACATCGATAACCTGCTGTTCGTGTTGCGGCCGTACTATAAAGGCGGGGAATATGACTATTTGCTCAATGCCACCGAAAACCTCGAGCTGCTGCAACGTCGCTTTATCGTGTTCGAGCTGGACAATATCAAAGATCACCCGATCCTGTTCCCGGTGGTGACGCTCATCATCATGGAGACCTTTGTTTCCAAGATGCGCAAGTTACCCAAGGAGACGCGAAAAATGATCCTGATCGAGGAGGCCTGGAAAGCGATCGCAAGGGAAGGCATGGCCGAATACATCAAATACCTGTTCAAAACGGTGCGTAAGTATTTTGGCGAAGCATTGGTGGTGACGCAGGACATCGAGGATATCATCAGTTCACCCGTGGTCAAACAGGCCATCATCAATAACAGTGACTGTAAGATCCTGCTCGACCAACGCAAGTACCAGAACGATTTCCCGAAGATCCAGCAACTCTTAGGCATCACCGATAAGGAGACGGCGATGATCATGAGCATGAACCGCGCGAACGACCCGAGGTACCGCTACAAGGAAGTGTTCATCAGTCTGAACGGCCAGCTCTCCCGCGTGTACCGCACGGAAGTAAGCCGCGAGGAATACTGGACCTATACCACCGAATCGAGCGAGAAGGCCAAAGTGAAAAAGTGCCAGGCCAAGTATGGCGATATCAAAAAAGCCATTTCGGTCATCGTGCAGGAAGAAAAAGAAGGAAAGGAGAAAGCCGCATGAAAAAGTACCTCATTATCGTGATCATAGCGATCATCGCCATCAATGCAATCGCCTGCCAGAATACAACCAATCATGACGGTATCTATACCGCCCACCTGAAAGGTGAATACTCGGTGGCCGATGATACGCTCATCGTAAACGGCAATTTTATCACCAGGCGAACGGGTTATCAAAAGATACGTAAGGGTAAGCTGCTACCAGAGGGACACAAAACACGAACGTGGCAGATCAACAGCGAGAACGCACCGCCGGTGCTGTTCAAAGAGGATCAGGTCATCATCGGTCACACAATTTACACCAAAGCGCCATGAAAGCATTGAGAATACTACTGATCGCCGCAATACTGTCATTCGGCACCTACCAGGCCAATGCCCAGTACCAGATCATCACCACGATCATCAAAAAAGTGATCAAAGCGATCGACCTGCAGGTGCAGCGCTTGCAGAACAAAACGATCTGGTTGCAGAACACCCAAAAGACGATCGAGAACCAGTTGGCCAAGTTCCGGTTGGATGAGATCTCCAACTGGACGGATAAGCAGCGCAAACTCTATGATGAATATTACAAAGAACTGCGCAAGGTCAAGTCGGCCATCGCCTATTACCAGCGGGTCAAAGAGGTCAGTATGAAACAGGTCGCTCTCGTCGGGGAATATCAGCGCGCCTGGAAGCTGTTCGGTGCCGATAAGCATTTCAAGCCGGAGGAACTGGCCGAGATGCAGAAAGTGTATTTAGGCATACTGGATGCCAGCGCCAAGAACCTTGACCAGGTGATGCTCGCCATCAACCCCGGTAAAACGCAGATGACCGACCAGCAGCGGCTGGAGATGATCAACAAGGCGGGTGACCGTCTCGATGAGAACTATGGGGACCTGAAGCAATACAATAACCAGAACATGATCCTGAGTTTGCACCGCAGCAAGGACCTGAACGAAGTGAACACCATCAAGCAATATTATGGCTTCCATTGAAAAAGCATACCGCAAAGCCAGCACGCTAAAAAAAGCGGCAAAAAGTCTGCTGGCCTTTGCCGCCATGACCCTGGTCATCGGCAAGCAACACGTGCAGGCACAAACGTTCGCCGAATGGTTCGATCAAAAAAAGACGCAGCGCAAATACCTGCTCCAGCAGATCTCAGCCCTGTGGATGTACAAGCAGTACGCCATGAAAGGCTATAACATCGCCAAAGGCGGGCTGGGTTCTATCGGTAGTTATGTCGGCAAAGAGTATGGCCTGCATGAAAGCTATTATACGAACCTCAAAACGGTGAACACGGTCGTCAGTAACGACCCGCAGGTCAAAGCCATCCTGCGCTGGCAGCGTGAAATACTGGAACAGACCGCAAAGGCCAAAGCCACCAGGGGGCTCAACCAAACGGAAAAGCAGCATGTAAAAGATGCCTGCACAGCGCTGCTGAAAGATTGTGATGGCCAGTTACACGACCTACAGATCATACTGGAGAACGACCGAACCGAAATGAGCGATGAGCAGCGCCTGCGGCAGATCGGCCGCCTGTATGACAACATGCAGGACAACTACCGTTTTGCCGCAGCAATGACCGAAGAGGTCAGGCTCTATGCTTTGCAAAAGGATAAAGAGCTTAAGGACGTGAACACCATAAAGAAGTTATATGGAAGCGATAAATAAATGGAAAGGTTGCCTGCTCATTCTGTGCAGCATCCTCCTCATAACAATGAAAGCCAATGCCCAGGCCGATGAACTGCAACAGTTAGCGCTCAACATCGAAAAGCTGACGCAGTTCAAGGCTATCCTCTCGGATATGAAAAAGGGTTACCAGATCTACCAGCAGGGCTATGGTACGATCTCGAACCTATCGAAAGGCAACTTCAATTTGCACAACGTTTACCTGACAGGTTTATTGGCAGTCAGCCCGGCGGTGCGGGATAACCCAAGGGTAAACCAGGTCATCGAACAGCAGTACGATCTCGTGAACGAATACAAACGCTACCGCGATCTTTTTCGAAAGAGCGGCAGTTTCAATAATAAGGAACTCGGCTACATTGATAACGTGTTCGACCAATTGGTGAAGCAAAGCAATAACAATGTCGATGACCTAGGCTCCGTGATGAAAGCGAATGAGTTGCGGATGACAGATGATGATAGGCTGCGTGCCATTGACCGGATCTATACCAACAGCACGGAACAATTGCAGTTCCTGCGCTGGTTCAACCGTAAGGCCGTCATGCTCAGCCTTGGCCGCAGCAAGGACTTGAACGATACCCGGACGCTCAAGCAGCTTTACGGTATCCAATAGAAACCTCAAAAAACCTATAGCTATGAAAAAGAAACTATTCATCGGCGCCGTACTGGCCCTGACGGGGATGGTCTCTCCCTTACTATCCCGTGCCGAAGGCCTGGCAACCGATATCCACGGCCTGCAAAGCGTGCTGGATCAGGTCTATGATGAGATGATGCCGCTGTGCAGCCAGCTCATCGGCGTGGCGCGTGGTATCGCCGGCTTCGGTGCCTTATGGTATATCGCAGCAAGAGTATGGCGGCATATCGCCAACGCGGAATCCATCGACCTGTACCCACTGTTGCGTCCTTTCGCTTTAGGCATGGCAATCCTATTATTCCCGGCCGTGATCGGTATGATCAACGGGGTGATGAAGCCGACCGTGACCGCTACGGCAGGCATGGTGAAGAACTCCGATGCGGCCATTGCCAAACTGCTCGAAGCCAAGCAGGCAGCTATCGAAAAGACCGATACTTGGCAGATGTATGTCGGCAATGACGGGGAAGGTGACCGCGACATATGGTACAAGTACACCCACCCCGATGATCCCACCGGCGAAAATGAAGGCATGCTTTCCGGGCTGGGCAATGATGTCAAGTTCGCCATGGATAAAGCGAGCTTTAGGTTCCGCAATAGTGTGAAGCAATGGCTGAGCGAAGTGTTACAGGTCGTGTTCGAGGCAGCTGCGCTTTGCATCAATACCATCCGCACTTTTTACCTGATCGTGCTCGCCATCCTCGGCCCCCTGGTCTTCGGCCTGTCGGTGTTCGACGGCTTCCAGCATACGCTCACGTCGTGGCTGTCACGTTATCTCAACGTTTTCCTATGGTTACCGGTGGCCAACATCTTTGGCAGTATCATCGGTAAGGTGCAGGAGAATATGCTCAAACTGGACATCGAGCAGGTGCAAAATGCCGGAGATACGTTCTTCAGTTCCACCGACACCGCCTATCTCATTTTCCTGCTGATCGGTATCATCGGCTATTTCACCGTACCTGCCGTGACCGGTTTAATTATCCATCCCGGTGGTGCCAACGGCCTGCTCAACAAAGTGACCAACCTGACGGGAGTAACTGTCAGTAATGTACGCAATTCGCTCGGTAGCATAGGCAACGTTTCATCAGGACAGAGGTCTCAAAGCAGCGGTAACATCATCACCAACTCCGGCTACACGTGGGATGGTCAAAACAAGAGTGCAGATAAACAGCCATCGTCCTACCAGGCCGAAAAACTCAATGGAAACCCTAAAACATAAACACCATGTTCAGTCATTTAAGAAACATCGAAACGGCGTTCCAGCAGAACAAACGGATCGTCGCGCTCGTCATCATCACCAGTGCACTGATCGCCATCGCCGCCATGTACCTGGCCTTTCGCGCTTACCAAAAGGCAGATGCCAAAGTGTACGTACTGGCGAATGGTAAAGCATTAGAAGCGATGTCAGCAGATCGCAGGGAGAACATTCCGGTGGAGGCACGTGACCACATCAAAATGTTCCATCATTACTTTTTTACGCTCGACCCGGATGAGAAAGTGATCGAGGGCAATATCCGCAAGGCTTTATACCTGGCGGATGAAAGCGCCAGTAACCAGTACAATGGCTTAAAGGAGAAAAGCTATTACAATAACCTCATCTCGGGTAACATCAGCCAGGAGATACAGGTAGACAGCATTCAGCTCAATATGAATAGCTATCCCTATTTCTTTAAATGCTATGCCAAAGAGAAACTGGTAAGGGCGACCTCGACCATCCACAAAGTACTGATCACCAAAGGCTACCTGCGTAATGTAGGCCGCTCCGACAATAACCCTCATGGTTTCCTCATCGAGAAATGGGAAACCATCATTAATCGTGATACGACAACCAGCACGCCATGATACAGACATCAATTGAAAAGCTAAGCCAATGGTTCAACGGAAAGGACAACGGCACCCGTAAATGGCTGCTCATCCTAAGCTTCGTGGTCATTATCCTGGTCGGTTGGATCTGTATACGGTTCATCAGCTTCGATGCAAAAGTTTTCTGCATTAGTACCCCGGTCAACATCGGCAGCCCATCAGGGGAGTTGCCACCAATTAGTTCAACACATAAACGATAACGAATATGGAGAAGCAAAAGAAGTTCCTGCTAGTATTGCCGCTACTGGTGATCCCGTTCCTGACGCTCGCTTTCTGGGCATTGGGCGGCGGTAAAGGAGACGGCCAAACCATCGTACAGAACAAAGGCCTCGATACCGATCTGCCGCAGGCGCAATTCAAGGACAAAGAGAAAAGTGACAAGCTTACCATCTACCAATCGGCCAAACGTGATTCGGGACAGAACGGCGTCTCCCCCGAGTTCCTCAAAGCGGTCGGGCTCGATCAAAATGGTACGTCAAAACAGGACAGCACCCAAAATGCCGATGCACAGGCCGACGCCATACAAGAAAAACTGGCCAAACTCAACAAACAGATCAATGAGCCGAAGGCAAGTTCATCGCATTATGCGGATGAACCCGACCCGGCGCAGGTCAAACGCCTTAATAGGATGATGCGGCAACAAACCGCATCTGCTAACGAGCCGGACCCGGAGTTGAAGCAACTCGACAAGATGCTGGATAAGATACAGGCCATACAGAACCCCAATGCGGCTCCGTCAAAAGAAGAAACTAGATCTACCGAACCTGCTAAACCGTTCCGTGCGATACCGGCCGTGATCGATGGGAAACAGAAAGTGGCCGATGGCGCGGCCGTTAAACTAAGACTGACCGACACCGCAACGATCAAAGGACAATTGCTGGAAAAGGGGCAGGAACTTTTCGGCACGGGGCATGTGGTTAACCAGCGGCTGCTGGTCAATATCAAGACCATCCGTCTCGGGACCCAGATCATACCGGTCGAGCTTACGGTATTCAGCCAGGACGGAATGCCCGGCATACCAGCACCTGAAGCGGAACTGAGCGGCGTGACCAGCAATAATGCTGATCAGACCCTACAAAGCATGCAGATCATGAGCATGGACCAGTCCATCGCGGGACAGGCTGCTGCGGGTGGTATCAACGCCGCCAAAGACCTTTTCAGCAAAAAGATGAAAAAGATCAAAGTTAAACTAAGCGATGAGTACCCGGTACTGCTCAAAAAGGGAAATTAATATAACAAAGAGCAAGTGCTTAAAAGGTCGGATCTCGAATACATACTATGGCATAGATGCATCGGCATTTGTTGAACTTTTAAGAATGTCTATAACCATTGGTCTATTACTCAAAAAAGCAACGCATCGCTTCAAGGCAGGCATTATATCGTACTGAACTTTGACAGCGATAGCAAAGATGATCGGTGTTGGTAACTATCACCTTCGGCATACGAACACGCCGAATGAAAAAAGGTTCGGAAGTTTCGAGACTGAGATATCCTTAAAAGAGGGGTCACATGCATCGGTCTCAGCCCCTTCTAGTTGCGTGCAGATCTTTAATGAGCGCCATCATTAGTCACTCTGACCCTATCACTTGTGAAAGACCAGGTTGAAAAATAAATACCACAATTATGAATACACAAAATGCAGAATTTCTGAAGAAAAGTTTGCTGAACCTGGGGTTCGGCGACAAAATGAATGAGGAACTGGAACGCAACATCAACGCCCGGCTGCCGGAGTTCACTTTGAACACGTCCCATCGGTTCGATAATAAGAATGTCGACCATACCTTGCATTTCAAAGCAGGGAATGAACAGGAGATATATTTCTTTAACAAGTACGATACCAGGATCACTGATGCGAACGGACAGGCGCAGGGAGACGCGCAGACCTTTTATATCAATAAAGGTCATGGGGTCACTGCTAAAGAGGCGTTCAACCTGATGGAAGGACGTGCTGTGCAAAAACAACTAACGAATCTGGAAGGCCAGCGTTATACGGCTTGGTTGGCATTAGATGACCAGAACCTTACGGATAAGGGCAGCAAAAAGATGAAACACTATCATGAGAATTATGGTTATGACATCGAGAAGGTTATTACCGGTAAAGGGATCAAGGAAATGGAAAGCCCTAAGGCGAAAGATGACCTGCTTAGATCGTTGAAAAAAGGCAATGCACAGCAAGTGACCGTAAGCGGTGAAACGGGCGACCGAAAATATTACATCGCCGCTGACCCGCAATATAAGACCGTTTCGGTGTTCAATGAGCATAGAGAAAAGGTCAGGCGGGAGGAATTGCTCTTCACTTCAGCAAGGTCTGCTAAAGAGACCAAAAGAACAGAAGGGACACAGGAGGTGTCTCATGAAACAAAGCGTTCCAACAGAAATAAATTGAAGGTTTGATTTTCGCCAGGCCGGTTACGGCCTGGCATTTTTAATAACTATGGCGATATCCTTTATCGGCTTTTTGAATGACCTCTCTCCCCTATCGCCCGAGGTCGTAAAGGCACTGTCGGCTTGTATCCAGATTACAGATATTGAAAAACATGACCTGTTAATAATTGAAGAGGATAAGGACATACGAATGTTTTTTTTGATTGACGGTTATGTAAGATGCTTTTATATAGATGAGTATAAAGAACGCACTCTATGGTTCCGTGGGCCGGGTGAATTGCTTATTGCCGGGCGTGGATTCTATGATCAGAATGGCGCTGCTGACAATATTGAAGTACAAAAAGCAGGACAAGTAGCATCGTTGAGCTATGAAGCGCTTGACGCCATCACAACAGGCTATCCCGAATTTGAGAAATGTCGTCGCGTTTTAGCAGAGTATATGTTCAAGGCGAGTGTGGAACTTAACGGCGATCAATGAGCTATGGTGACCGGTTCAACAAGCTGATACGCCGCTATCCCGATCTGCTTGACCATGTTAAAGCCACCGATGTTGCGGATCACCTTGATATAAGTTTAGAGCAATTAGCAGAACTCCTCCTCCGACCTTTGAATTGATTCCCTTTCTCGTGAACATGCCAGTATTGTTAAAGTAATGATTGTTTTATCTTGTTGTTGAAAGGCATGCATTTATCCTCGGATGATCAGAAATGATCTCCTGGTCATCTTCATCAATAGGGGGATATCTTTAAAATGACTTCAGAGATCTTTGATCGTATTCTCCACTGCCGATAATGTCGGCCATTAAGATCATTCTGCTTTTCATACGATCGGGCTTGATTCGTTAGCTGACCCCACTTGTACCAAGGATGATCTGCCAGCTTCATATAACATACAATAATGGCATTTATTGGATCATATATACAACAAACATTTCTATTGTATAAATAGTACAATTATGTTCCAAATTGCATAGAATAGAACAACAAAAATATTAAGCTATGAGAACTTGTATGAAAAGTAATGCAGGCGTAACATAACTTCCCTCACGTTCGCGAGCACATTACCCAAGAAATAGGGGTCAAAGAATGAACGATGATCTATACTATTGCAATGTTCGTCTTGGGCGCTTTGGACGACCAGATGGATCTGTTTTAAAGCTCTCGTTGAATTTCATTGAAGGAGCGGCAAAAGATCTACGGTAGTTAGTGGCTGACAGAACAGGTTTATCTTCCGTGATCTTAACGGTTAGAGGACGGCCTTGCATCTCCACGCCATCAAGTGCCTCGATCGCTTTTTCGGCAGCTTCGGGTGAGACCATCTCGATAAATGCATAACCTTTGCACTTACGGGTCTGTTTGTCCCTGATGATCTTGATCGTACTGATATCACCATATGGGCCCAACATCCTGGCCAGTTCCATTTCCGTGATCTCTAAAGGGAAGCCGCTGACGAACAGTTTGGTCACAATAACTACTTGGAATTTTTAAGTAGCTCGACTTTTTCCTGTTCACTTTTGAGCAGGCGCTCATACAACTCTACAATTTTATCGATAGGGTTGAAAGTACACTGATAATTTAATAACGAGCTATAATCGTTCAAAGAACTGTTGTCATGGAAAGTGTTAATATTATTAAAAACAGCCTCTTCGCTAAAATTCTTGATAGCTTCTGGTGAAACGTTTAAAATTTTGGCAACCTTTTCTAAAGTTTCATCTTCAACATTTTCGCTTTGCTCTAGCTTAGATATAGCCTGCTGACTAATACCCAATTGCGCAGCTAAAGCATCCTGCTTCATACCTCTTAATTCCCGGATACGGCTGATCTTTCTTCCGATATGTATTGTTTCTGCCATAGCTCAAATATAATCAAAAATTTGCCGCGTCCGATACAACCTGATGGGTTGTATTAAACAACTGTGATATTGTGTTTTACAACCTAGTGGTGGTTCGGTACATCCCCTATTGGTCGTAATTTGCGTTCACAATGTCACGATCAGCGGTCAAATATAGCAAAGAGTTCCACGTACACTTTGAGCTTTTCAGAGAAGCACAAGAGATTGGATTTGCCTTTTTGTACCGCAAATTGTTTCCCAACTTTCTTTACATGGCGCAGCGAATGGTCAAGGAAGATATAGCGGCCACCAGTATCGCCCAGGAAGGCTTTTTACGCCTTTGGCAATGTAGGGTGAACATCAAGGATCTGGGACACTTGAATGACTTCCTGCATGACCAGATCAAACAAGCGGTTTATCGTTATTATAGGCTTCCCTCTACCCGGTTCTACCGTGGCCTGATCCAAATTGACGGCATCGAGAATGCAGCAGATCACTTCATGATCGACCCTGGATCCGTCGATCGCCAAGAGAATGGCCAGGCCGTTACTGAGGCGGCAAACATGGAGCGGGAACGGCAACGTGCACAATTGTTCGCTGTGTTGCCCGGCCTGCCTGGAAGCCAAAAGCAAGTGATTGATCTGTTATTGCGGCACGGTTTCGACTATGAGCGTATCGCCTGGCATCTAGGTGGCGTATCCTGCTACGTGGCAGCTAAACGGATCGAAAGCACCATTGCGCTCCTCAAAAGCATACTGATCAGCGGCGCAGTTGTCTCCGATGGTCAGGTCATCAGGAAACAGGTCGTACTCACCGGAGGCCTTACGGAAGAACAGGCCAATATACTGCGCTACCGTTACGAACTGAGTTACAGCTTTGCCGAGATCGCAAAATTGATGAACATTCAGCAGGCTGATATACAGCGGGCCTTCGTGATCGCCCACCAGCAAATGAGAAAGGAGAAAGCTGCATGATGTTCACCCGTAAGATCCAATTGTTCATTGATAGAAATGATGCTGCGGAGGTCAAAGCTCACCAGGAACGATTATATAGCTGGCAAAAGATCGCCTTTAGAAGCGCGAACTATATTTATACGCATCTATACTTACAGGAACAGATCAAAGAGATCCTGTACCTTAACAAGGGCACTCGTGCTAAGCTTTGCAGTATAAAAGCTGATAAGGATGGTATACTGACCAGTTCTCATATGAACTCTACCTACCGGTTATTGTCCGACCGGTTCAAAGGTGAGATACCCACTGATATCTTGAATACTTTGAACGGTCGTCTACATGTCTCCTTCCAGCAGAACCGAAAACTTTATTATACGGGTGAAAGGTCATTGACCAATTTTAAAAGGGACATTCATTTGCCTTTCAGTACGATTAGTATCAAACGTTTTGACATGGCAGAGGATGGTAAAAATTTCAGGTTCATTTTATTCGGGGTACCGTTTATCACCTGGATCGGCAAAGGTTATGACAAGCGTGATCTTTTGCGGGATGTGTTCCGGGGAAGAACAAAGATCTCTGGCTGCTATTTGAAATTAGAAAGGACGCGCATATTCTTATACATTTCGTATCGGCAGGACCGTACGATCCAAACACTGGACAGTGCTGTGATCGCTGAGGTATCATTGTCCCCGCAGCGTCCTCTTACCGTTATGATCGGTAGCCAACATTTTGGTATCGGTAATAAAGAGGAATTCTTCTATAAAAGACTGGCTATCCAGGCAGCATATAAGCGCGCACAACAAAGCGTCAATTATAACCGTAACGACCATGGAATCAAACGTCAACACAAAAATCTGGAACGCTTCCATGGTCTCGAACATCGATATTGTGAGCAGCAGACCCATAAGTACAGCAAACAACTGATTGACATATGCGTCCGCAATCAGGCGGGAACGATCTTGTTGGTCGGCCAGGAGAACAAAGAGGTAACTGCAAAGGAAGACCCCCTATTGATACGCAATTGGGGTTATCAGGGTTTGAAGGATAAGATCGCCTATAAGGCTGCGGCAGCGGGTATCATCTTAATAATGGAATAGAGAAAGTGGTCCAACTAAGATATGAGAATAGTTTAGTAGTTCATAGAGGCTGCCTGTACAGCCGTAGGGTGAGCAAAGATCGTCTCACTGAACGCATCGTTCGTTATAGCGATAAATGTATACAGTTCCGCCGGATTGATATTGTGGTCAACTTCCGCATCACGTCGGCAATTGAATTTGATGTAACATGATAAAAAGATGAAGATCCGGGAATTGTTCGATACCCTTGAACTGATTGAAAACTCGGTCGACCAGATCATTGATGAGATCAGGGCATACAATATGAACAACGTCGGCACCGAACTTCATGAGCTGACGATCGATGATCACATTGACAAGCTCGAAATGGCGCACATGCTCTTTATCGGGATAGCACTTATAGAACAACGGGGACAGCAGACTCACGATGATCAATTACCTCAAATTAAAGACCCTGTGATCTCGGCGGCGATATTTGCGACACTCAAGATCGAGGCGATACTCAAATGTCGAACGAAAATTAAGCAAATTTAAATGGACCTGAGATCGATGGTCGCCTTATTAATCCGCCACCATTAATAGATACGCTGAAACAGAACTTCACGACTAAGAAATTCAGGCATTTCATCGGTGTGGATATTTGCAAACATGTCTCGACATTGCGGTCATGCTGCGACCGATAATTTAACGCTCAACTTATAGCTGTTTAATATGTGAACAGTATTTTTAAGTAAATATTGGATTTGTCACTAAATATGGATGTTGATCGATCATTGAAGAGAGGCTTGGCCAAAAAAAGAACAAAGAATTATAATTACATCGTAGGTGTCGATGTTTCCAAGAACAAATTGGATTATGCTGTGATGTTTGACGGAAAATTGCTTTTTCACAAAGTGGGTAGCAATGACCTTGAAGCTATTCACCAATTTTTAACGGAATTAAAGGCCCTCCCCTCTTTTACGATGTCGCGATCATTCTTTTGTATGGAAAACACAGGATATTATTGCAATCACCTTCTTTCCGTATTAAGAAAAGTAAAAGCAAATGTCTGTTTGGAAAATGCATTACAGATCAAGAGCTCCCTGGGGCTGATACGTGGAAAATATGATAAGATCGATGCTGTAAGGATCGCTTCCTATGCACTAAAGAACGCAAGATCGCTACGGCTATGGATACCCAAACGCCCTGAAATCGAGCTCTTGGCCATGCTTGATGGACTTCGGACAAGGCTACAAACTTTACAAATGTCCCTGCGCTCATCGCTTAAAGAGCAAAGTACATTCATTAAACGAAAATTACATACAGTTACGACCGACCTTTGTACGAACAGCATTCTTGCTGTGAACGCTGACCTCGTAGCTATTGAGCGGGAGATAGATGCACTGATCCAAAGTGACCCTTTATTGAAGCGACTTAATCAGCTGATCACTTCGGTACCTAATGTCGGCCCGGTGACCGCTGTGCAGATCATCTTGACGACCAATGAATTTAAAGATATATCTCAACCAAAGAAATTTGCCTGTTACGCTGGTGTCGCACCGTTTGTGAAAGACTCCGGTTTACACAAAGGTAAAGGAAAGGTCTCGCCATTAGCCAACAGGCGCGTTAAAGCTTTGCTGCATATTTGTTCGCTGAATGCTATACGTCATGACCGGGAGATCAAGTTCTATTATCATCGCAAAGCTATAGTTGAAGGAAAACCAAAAATGGCGGTGTTGAACGCTGTAAGGAACAAATTGATCAATAGGATCTTTGCGTGTGTAAATCAAGACCGCGTGTATCGCCATGCATTAACCACATCGGAAGATATACAGCAAGTGAATTAAGGATTACTCCAGGTGTTGGGACCTAAGACGCGAATTAATTGCTTGCTGTTCTTGATAACAATGGAGGAACTAGGACCATTTCTAAGTGATAGGACTTATGGGTGAGATAGTTGACCGTTGCTAGCATCGGCCCTTTAAAAAGGTCGATGCTTTTTGCTGCCCTTGTACAATATATTCTAGCTGAGTGACGGATCCCTTCATTTCAGAATATTGATGTTCTTGATTGTGCTGGTGCACCTGTTCACACTAATTGCGGAGCATCTTCAGCTCCGATGATAGTTGTTGATGAAACTACAGGAGGGATCCTACAAATAGAAAGGGCATTTTAGGTACGCCCTGTATCCACTCTTTGAGGTCGGAAAAACTTCGGATGTTCATTGGAAGAAAACAGGGATAGATCGGGGGTTCACGGGGACAAGGTCGGAATTAGGGAATTTGTAGATTTACCGGCGAAGGTCGTAACAAATGCGACGCGCTCAATAGCGACGAAAGCCATGTGTCAGAAGGACTTTCGAAGGGTTCAAATGTCTGGTTAAGCTTTGATAGAGCGCTTGTTAGCAACTATTAGGCATGCTCTAATAAAAAATTAGCGTCAATATTAAGCTGCGTGTGGACCGCCTTTAGAAATGAAACGTCTGGCTTTTGTTTACCGTTCATAATGAGTGAAAGCTTGGCATCGCTGACATCCAGTTTTTGAGCCAACTCACGTTGTTTGAGCTTCATTTCAAACATGCGCATTTCGATCATACCCACGATCGTAGTGGGTGCCTCGATCACATACTTAGCCTGTTTAAAGCTTTGTGCGGCTTGCGCCAGAGAACGGATCTCTGCAAGTTCTTCTTTGGAAACCTTATCGCTTCCCTTGGCCATCAGGCCGTCGATCTTCGCCATTACATCTTGGTAATCGGCTTCGCTTTTTATCTCTTTCATCAGTTCCGTTGATCAAAAAGATCCATTGAATGTTCTGCCGCCTTTCTCCATAGGCGGTTTATGGTGCCCGTTCTCTCAGATCGTCGAGCAATCGATCCGGTCATACTCCTTGTGTGTTCCTACGAACCGAATATAAACCGTCCTGATATCAAAAAAGATCATTGCCACGATGCGGTAATGATTGCCTCTGATATCAAATACAAAGCGGTCGTTGCCTACAGCATCCACTGTGTTAAACATGGATCTCACTTCATGGAAATTCGCCCAGTCTGCCTGGCTCACCAGTCGGTACCAATTGTTCAACGCATCTTTAGCACCCGCATGGATGTCAAAGAAATCCCGTAAGTACTATAGCTAATGACAACCATGACCTTCGCTTGTTTTGCAAATCTAAAAACAATTTAGAATATCTAAAATTATATTTGGTTAACCAGTTTGCAGGGAAGTCAGCCAGGTACGACCTTAAGAAACCATGATGATAAGGAAAAGTCAGACCATTGATCGCTTCCTTTTATGGCCACAATACTTGTTTACAGAACACCTCATACATTTTTTATGATCTATAGCTAACGCCTCTGTAAGATGAACTTTGGTTTTGCTCAAAGCTTCAATACCTAATTTTACCTCCTGATATTTTTGTTCGTAACTTTCAGTCGGTAAGATCTCTTTGACGTCGTATTTATGTATATAAGGTCCCGACTCGTCAAGATCATAGTACCAATAGCTGAGATAACCATACCTCACACTATCCGGGTGATTTCTAATATAAGAATAGATCTGAAGAATGTGATTCTCATAGAAATGCACTTTCTTATATTTCCGATTCGTTCGCTTTTTTCAGCTTCATGATCGCGGTTTTTCTGATCATACCGGTCGTAGCTCTTTTCATCCTCTGAAAGCCTGGCGGGGTCACGTTTATAGGAAAATTTCTCTTCGAAAACGAACCTGGTGCCAGTCACATCCAAAAAATATGATCTGGTTCGCCCCAAAAATTCTCCTGAAGGTTATAAAAAGGCTCCTGCTCCTTATGGCTTGCATAAATAAGGGTGCTGGCTCTGATCACAGTAAGAATGCCCTTATTGTAGGTTTCTACTGAAGAAAGATCTCCATTATCTGTGTCCCTGACATATTTCCTTTTGGCAGCTAGTAGCCGTCCGTGAAATTCTGTACCAAGTTCAAGTTCGTTCTGATCACTCGGATGTTCGATCTCAAAGCTTCGGTCGAGCACATAGGATACCGGGCAAAAACTAAAAGCGGAAAGATCACTGGCAGTTAATGCATTTGTTTACTTTTTCTCATCGATAAACTTAGATCTTTTGAGGTCCACCTCTTGTTTGACTATGCCTATGCGATCCGAATAGTTCCAAAACGGTCTACCAGGTTGATGATGATCTCTTCTGACATAATGATCGGTCAGGAGCTTTATGTACTGTCTTATATCATCGTCGGATTGGAAGCCAGTGGTCTTAAGCAAATACGCTAAATAAAATCTCCTTTTTATTGCTCATTCCAGCCATTCGGATCGGGGTTCTTGATCACCTGATTAAAAATAACTATAAGTGCATATACCATCGATTTTTATGATGGTGTCTTTGGCTGTCCCTTCGGTCAGGCTCTCCATTTTATCTTTTGCAAAGGATGCCATTGCGATCCCTGACAGTTTAGAAGGCAAAAAGTGCAGCTCCTGCCTTATGGCTGTGCCGCTAAAGCATCCGCTGATGAGGTAAGAAAGGCAACGTCCTGCAAGCGCATCATTCCGGACCTCGCTTGTTTACCCGCTCTGTTTCTCTTCGCCGGGAAAAGCGGCGCTTGCCTGCATTCCTGCACTTGCTGATTTTTTAAAGTGGACTTTTTGAGGTGCTATTTTCCAACGAAAACGGACAAAAGCGGCGTCGATCTTCGGTCAGCCGTCACGTACGAACGCATAATGTCCTTCGCTTCGCTGCGGCCACCCTTCGGGACTTATAGTTCTCCCGCTCTGGCTCACGACCGCTTATTTGACTTTCTTTTTTACCGTTTTTTCTTTTGAAAAATAGCTTTTAAGGGAAGTCTTTGGGGAAAGAGGGAAATGAGAAAACAAATTTTTTAACCTTTTAAAATTCATTAGAAATGAAAACAGCAGAAAAAAATGCGAACGGTGTACAAGGTACAGCAGTGAAAGCCAGCGTTGAAGCAAACAGAACCAGGAACCTCCCAAGCCTGACAGGCAAAGAAGCTAAAGAACATGGAAACACAACCGATGAAAAACCAGCCGACATTTTACAAGCTGTGGAAGCTGCGCCTGCCCAGGCTACGACCAGCAGCACCGCTGCAGTGGATAACCAACCCCTTAACCCTGCGAACACACCTGCCTCCGAAGAAATGAAAGCACCTAAAGCGGCGGAAGTCAAATTTAAGCCTGAAAAATTTGCGTTGAACTTAGAGCAGACCCTGAGATCTGTAAATGACCTCCACCGATTGTCTAT
The DNA here is from genome assembly GCF_020783335.1 of Mucilaginibacter daejeonensis. NCBI lineage: Bacteria > Pseudomonadati > Bacteroidota > Sphingobacteriia > Sphingobacteriales > Sphingobacteriaceae > Mucilaginibacter > Mucilaginibacter daejeonensis. The sequence continues at coordinate 1,831,319 of NZ_CP086068.1, read as the reverse complement.
CCAGCGTTTAGCCTTGATCGCACGTATCAAGACCTTAGAAGATTTTGAGGTACAACTACTGGAAGGTAACGACGAACTGGAAAGCAACCCTTACCAGGGCTGCAAACTCATTATTCAGGATGATAAACGCCGTGAGTTCGTCACCAATACGCCAAACTTGATCCGCATGGTAGCACAATTCATTTTTGATGCCTGCCATGAAAAATTGGCGGATATCGAAGCGAACATCGTTTTTCCTAATGCCTGAACGGCTATTGCTCACGGCTTAGTCGGGAGCATTTCCAAAGATTAACTTAAAACAGCAACTCCCATGTACGAGCAATTTATAGAACTGACCAACCAAATATTGGGAGGGTTACGCCGAACAACTGGCGCAGGACAATCCAGCACAGTTTCGACTGGAATTTAGAGATTTTCTGAACACTTATCAATGTTAAGGCGATGGAAGACAAGATTTTTTTATTGGTGAAAGTGACCATCAAGACCACACACCCTGTTATACACGACGCAATTGCAGAACTGCAAAACAGCGACGTAAAAATTACCAGCACTGAAAATGTACAGGTACTGCGTACCGAGATCATACCCATGAATACACGCAACATTAAAAATTAAAGCAATGGCACATCAGATCAATTTCAATCAGAGAACAGGCAAACACAGCTTTATGAGTGTAAAGGAAAAAGCCTGGCACGGTTTAGGGCAGATCATTGACCGTTATCCCACCAGTACCGAAGCGATACAGCACGCGGGTTTGGACTATATTGTAGAAAAACGCCCTTTGTTTACGTATGATACCGCTAACCACTTAGGCGAAGGCAGCGACGATATTATAATACCTGAAATTTCAGTACCTAATTTTTTTGCCACTGTACGGGCAGACACGGAGCAGGTTTTGGGGGTTGTCGGCAATGATTATGAAGTGGTACAGAACCGTGATGTGTTTTCATTTTTTGACGCCATTGTGGGCGGTGGCGATGGTATCTTGTATGAGACCGCAGGCGCATTAGGGAACGGCGAACGGGTTTTTATTACCGCCAAGTTACCCGACTATATTCGTGTTGGCGTTAAGGACTGGATAGAGCAGTATTTGTTTCTAACCACTTCGCACGACGGTTTTGGTAGTATAACGGCAGCGTTTACGCCAATCAGGATTGTATGTAACAACACGCTTAATGCAGCCATGCGTGATCATTCGGGCGCAATCAAGATACGTCACACCGCATCCGCAGCAGAACGGCTGAAACAGGCGCATACGCTTATCGGTATCAGCAGAGAATTAAGCCATGAAATGGGAGACTTGTTTAACCGGTGGGCCAAAGTGCGCATCACGGATGCCGAGGTTAAAAAGCTGATACAGATCGCTATGGCACCCAACAAGGAAGTATTAGAAAGCTTAGCCGAAGGCAAATCGGACCAGCTTTCTTACCATTACACGAACATGGTAGACAGCGTTTATGAGTATGCTTTAGGCAGCCCGACCCAGCAGATCGAGACGACCGCAGGAACAGTATTTGGCGCGTACAATGCCGTTACTGGTTACTTTCAAAACGTACGCAGCTTCAAAAACGACGAAGCCAAATTTAAGTCGATCATGGACGGGACGGCTAAACAAAGGGCGCAAACCGCCTTCGATCTTTGCCGGGATTTTGCCAGTCATGGCGCGGACGCACTACATTATAATTAAAGCGAACAAGGGGGATTACTTCCCCTTGTTTTGAAAAGTGCCGGACGGCTCCGCGATGCAGAGCCCGTTTGAGGACCCCCCTGTTTCCCTGATTGTTGATGATCTTTGGTGAAAACAGGGGGCGGGATATTTATAATGATTTGTTGATTTCCGATGCAGGAATTTCCACGGCACACTGTATCGACTTATTTTTATAATGCTCATTTTAGTGAAATTTACTGACAAATTTTTCAATTACTAGATAAGTGATTTATCTTATTTCACGAAACTTGGTATCAGGCAACCTCCTAACTTCTCATCCGTTTATTATGTCATCAGTAGCCGGAAATTTACTTCTGTAGTAGCATTTACGCTCTATTCGCGTCATTTAGCCTCATACAAACCGCCGATTAACAGGAGATTTTGTCATTCTTATCATCGCTTATTGGAAGATTAAAATCTCGAAAGGGTTGGTAAGAAGATACAAGCGTTCTATAGGTTAAGGTCTGACACTTGTATTACAAAGTTAATGTAAGGCTAATTATCCAGGCCCGACAAATTGGATAAAATATCTAAAATGAATTTTATTCAAAAAATCAACCGCGGCTTATTGGTAGCTATCTTACCGTTAGCCTTTACCGCTTGCAAGAAAGATCAAAAAGATTCGTCAACAGCACCCACCCAGCAATCCACTATTATTGTAGAAAATGTGCTTAAATCACAACCCTTGGTAGAATCGGGAACTTTCCAGGGTTCAGGCTCTCCGGCTTTAATTTTACCTGGTCAGGCCACTTCTATTCAGTTTTCAGCTGCTAAAGGTGAGGCTATCAGCTTTGCTACAATGTACGGCTGGTCTAACGACTTGTTTTTTGCCCCTGCTAGTCCGGGTATACAGGTTTACGATAACAGTGGAAATCCTATCGAAGGAGATGTATCCGCTCAAATTAAATTATGGGATAACGGTACCCGAATTAACCAAAAGCCAAGTGCAAATGTCAGTCATCCGGGCACGGCGGATGTAAAAAATATTACTGAAGTAAATGGTACAGATGCACAAGGCAACAGCTATTTGCCAGCCTCTAAGCTTGTCAAAGCGACGTTAAAATACAAAGGTAATTCTGTATTTACTCTTACCCTGGAAAATACTTCCGGAGGAACAGCCAATGAAACGCCGCTTAGCCCGGGCGTTTGGTCTGTATCTTACATAGTAGGTGGAACCTTGCAAAGTCCAAACCCGCTTTATACAGCCGGACAACCTACTGCAAACGGTTTAACGAATATTGCCGAAGCGGGAGACAACACACCTTTGGCAGCTTACATTGAAAGTATCACCGGGATCTTTACACCGTTATCACCGGTACTGGTTGTTGTCTACAATGGTATTGATAATCCGATTTATAAAACGGGCGAGTTAGATCGTAATCAGGGACTTACGCCATTGGCACAAAAAGGCAATGCAGATACGTTAGCAGCCTACCTTAAAGGCAAGCCAGGTATTAAAGCAGTTTACGTGCTATCAGCACCGAATACAAAGGTATTGTTGCCGGTTATTGGCAGTCAGCCGGGTGGTGTTGTTTCGCAACAACTTACAATTGGCCAGGGTGACCGGATTGCTATAGCAACCATGTACGGCTTTTCAAATGACTGGTTCTTTGCTACTACGGGCAACGGCGTAGATGCTACCCAGAAAGGTGATATATCAGGAAGTATTCAGTTATATGATGACGGTACTGCTATCAACCAGTTCCCTGGCGCTGGCATCACCCAATTCAATCTTGCAGGAACACCACTTAAAGAGAGTCAACCGATAACAGCGGTTCCTAACCCGAATACATTTACCACTTTGCCCGGTATTTCAAATATTATCAAGGTGACGCTTAAATAACAGTAGTAACAGGAAGTTTATGAAAGCACAAGTAGGTGAATTCTTACTTGTGCTTTTTGTTAAGTGGCATCTAAGAAGCCAATTTGACATAGCTTACAAAAAACCACGGTGGAAAAGCAAGCTGTTTACCTTGGCAAGATTAGAAAAAATTCAAAAACCTTGTAAGGTTATACCTCCTCGCCCTACAAAATAAAACAACTCATTTTCATAATTATGAACTGGAATCTGGAAAACAAGAAGGCGTTGGTAACAGGCGGGTCTAAAGGCATCGGCAAAGCGGTAGTTAAAGAATTAGCGTCGCTTGGCGCTGAGGTGCTGTTTACGGCCCGTAACGAAGCAGAACTTGCTGCTACAAAACAGCAATTATCTGTTTTGGGATTAAACGGACATACCCTTGCAGGAAGCGTTACCGATCATCACCATCGTGAAGCTATAACGGAGTGGATTTCTGGTAACTGGGGTAAACTGGATATTTTAGTTAACAATGCCGGAATTAATATTCGTAAAGCTTCTAAAGATTATGAGCCGGGCGACCTGCTAAGCCTTATGGACACTAATTTGCTCGCTCCTTTCGAGCTATGTAAAATTCTATATCCCTTTTTAGAAAAAAGCGGAAAGGCATCGATCATTAATGTAGCCTCCGTAGCTGGTTCTTATGATGTTCTAAAAAGTGGTGCACCATACGGAATGGCAAAATCAGGCTTAATACAGCTTTCACGTAACCTTGCGGCTGAATGGGGCTCCGCTGGTATAAGGGTGAATACGGTGTCACCATGGTTTACTTATACGCCACTAACTAAAAACGTTTTTACCGATGAGGCAAAGGTTACTAAAATAACTTCGCGTACGCCTTTAAATAGGATTGCGCAAGATGGAGAAGTTGCAGCAGCTATAGCCTTTCTAGCGATGGACAAATCATCATATCTAACAGGACACAATCTTGTTGTTGATGGTGGTGTTACAACCGGCTTGTTATAACAACAGATAAAATTTTCTTATCAACTAACTAAAAATTACAACAATGGTAAAGTTTGCATTAATAGCGCGCCTGGAAGCGAAACCGGGCAAAGAGCTGGAAGTGGCTGAATTTATTAAAAGTGCATTAGCCCTGGCTTAGGAGGAATCAGAAACCATCAACTGGTATGCCCTGCAAACAGGCCCCTCTACGTTTGGTATTTTCGATACATTCGAAACCGAAGAGGGGCGAAATGCGCATTTAGGCGGACAGATTGCCCAGGCCTTAATGGAACACGCTCCGGAGTTGTTAGCCGTACCTCCTGTTATTGAGCAGGTCGATGTTTTAGCTGCAAATAAACAACTGGCCAGGAATAAGTCTTCGCGATAGCCTTTGGAAGGTGTTTTGCGAAGACTTTTTTGTAGTCGGGCAGTAACTTCTCCGGTATGGTGGGGCTAATATTAACAACATAACTTGGTTAGTCTTATAGATAACCGCTTATTAAAATGTTTAGGATTACTTTTTTTGCTGGTTCAATTTCTGAGCCAGTGCTAATAAGTCTAGCGAAGTAATAAAACCTTCATAGCGATTAATCAGATTGCCATCGCTATCAAAGAAGTACAAGGTTGGATAGGATTGTAAATCCCACTTCGAACCAAATGCCACACCATCTCCTTTCTCTACATCCAAAGAAAGGTTAACGAAATTTCGGTTAAAGTATTCAGCCACCCTGGCATCGCTGAAAGTAGTTGCTTTCAGTTGCTTGCATGGCGCGCACCAAGTAGCATAGGCATCTACAAATATGTATTTATGGGCAGCTTTTGCCTTATTTAACGCATCATTCCATGAATTGTCAATAAACGCTATACCATATTTTGCTTTAGTACGATGTTGGCCCAAGGCCGCCTCACCGTTTATAACAAGCATACATAATGATATTAATGCTACCAGGATTTTAGAAGATTTTATGCCCTTCATTACTTCCAACCGTTAATTAACTTTTTGCCTTAGCATCTTTCATTAAGGCCTCCGCAACTCCATTTAACAGATCAGGGCTTATTCTTTGTCTGAAATCCGGATTGATGTACTCGAATTGAATAGTACCTTTTGTGTCAAGTATAAATACAGAAGGTACAGGCAAAAGCTTATCTGCATTTTTACCGTTAGAGCCTTCAATTAAGGTTTTCTCGTAGGCTTTAGGCGCCACGAATGCAATGCCGAATTGTTTTGAAGCGGAAAGTTCACTGTCTGACAAAAGGGTGTAAGTTAATTTATGCTTATCAATACTCTTGCTAAGGTTCTCCGGGCTATCTGTACTAATCGCGATGATCTGGTAACCCAATCCACGAAGTTTAGCTTCAATGCTTTGAACGCCGGCCAGTTCCCTGTTACAGAACGGACACCAGCCCCCGCGGTAGAAAATCAGGATCGTCGGTTTTACCGCTATTTTATCATTCAAAGAAATAGGTTTACCTGTTGCATCCGGTAAAGTTACAGCAGGCACGGATTCGCCGATGAGCAATGGGCTGATATCAGTTGGTTTAGCCGGAACAGTATCGCGGACATAGATTAATTGTTTTGTAGTTGAATTCTTAGCAGTTGCTTGGCCTGTGTAAGAAAGGCCCGAAATGAGCAGCAAAATAAAAGACAGTCGTTTATACCGTGAGTATATAGGAAGCATATTCATAATGATAAAAATCAGGAGTTAGGAAATCTAAAATGGCCCGGCTTAACACCGGGCCATGATATTACATTTTACTTGTGGCTGGCTTTTTGTCCATTTTATCGTCAGACATTTTATCCATCTTTTTAGCCTTCTTGTCCATTTTATGATCCATTTTGGACATCTTCGATTTCTTGTCCATCTTGTGGTCCATTTTAGACATTTTAGAGGTGTCAGCAACAGCCGTAAGGGTCTTAGCTTCAGCGGTAACAGTTAAACAAGCCACTACTGCGGCCACTGATAAAATTGATTTTAAGCTTTTCATTTTGTTAAAGTCTTTGGTTATTAAATTGTGTTTTCTCTGGTAGTCGTTAATAACCGCAGGACCTTACAAAAAATAAAAATTTATTTGCTCAGCTTCTCTTCAATCTTCTGCTGCAATTCTTTTTTATAGTCGTCGGCCAGCTTGATATCGCGTTGCGCTGACTCTTTAAATAAATCTTTGACCATCTGATTAATCATCACGCTTTGCTTTTCAAAGATCCGGCAAACAGAGCAACCTGCCAGATGGATCTTCAGCTCCAGTTTCTCGCGAAGTGTAAGTGACTCGATCTGCTTTTTTTCGATCAGCAGAGTAGCCTTTTTACAGTTGTAGGCAATTTTCTTTAATTCTCCCATATCAATACCTCCTTAAATCCAGTTTTTTTGAAGGCAGGCCCTCAGATTCAGCTTTGTTCTATGAATGATCACCCAGAAATTAGACGGCGATACCTTTAAAGTGGAGCAGATGTTTTCCGTAGCCTCATCACCCATATGCTTCATGGTAAAGACAGAGAGCCACAACACCGGAAGCTTTTTCATACATAGGTGAAGTATAGCGGCTAACTCCTTATTGGTAAAAGGATCATTTTCTTCTATTCCAAGCAGTTGAGGCCGGTGAGACACATTCCAATGCCCGTCTTCAGGGTCAAAAAAATCTTCCTGTTCTTTTTCTGCATGAGCAATATCTGGCTTCAATACAATCTGAGATGATTTCTTGCGATAGATGTCTATTACCTTATATTTTAATATAGCGGTAAGCCATGTTCGTTCTGTGCTGTTGCCCTTAAACTGGTCAGCCTTCTCTAACGCTGCCAGGAAGGTTTCCTGCACAAGATCGCGGGCTAAATCTTCGTCATTCAAACGACTTAGCGCATAAGAATAAAGGTAGTCCGCATGTCGGCTTACCCATAGGTGAGGGTTGATAGAAGTAGCTGTTGTATTCTCCAAATCCTTTTTCTCGATTTGCATAATAATTCGATATAAACGATAGCAATTATTGTCCGTATTTACCGGCGACTGCTTAGTCGGATTCAAAAGATGAACCTTACAAAAAAAAGTAAAAATTATTGTAAGGAGTTATTGCTTATTCCTACCAAGGAGGAAATATGAATTTCGACATGAAAACATTTAAAATATTTATGCTGGTTGGCGTGATGTCCAGCCTCGCCCTTTTTACAAAATCAAATCCTATTAAAGATAAGTCATCTTATGCGGCAAGCGATAAGGGTTTTGCTGTGATTGAATTGTTTACCTCAGAGGGCTGTTCCAGTTGTCCGCCCGCAGACCAACTGGTTGCCAGAATTGAGAAAGAAAGTCATGATCAGCCCGTGTACATCCTGGCTTACCATGTTGACTACTGGAACCGGTTAGGCTGGAAAGATGTTTTTAGCGACCATGCTTATTCAGTTCGTCAGCAGCAATACAGCAAATGGTTAAATACTGATCAGGTTTATACGCCGCAGGTTATCGTAAACGGCAAAAAGGAGTTTGTAGGTTCCGAAGAAGGTACTTTACGGAATGCCATTAAAGCCGGGCTGCAATCTTCGTCTGCTTACCACCTTAACTTATCAGTAGTTAAATCAGGAAATAAATATATCGAGGTGCAATATCATGCAGATGCACCTAAAGCTAATGAAGTTTTGATAGTAGCAGTTGTACAGAAGTCAGGCGTTACCAATGTTAAAAGAGGAGAGAATAGCGGACATACACTTGCTCATGTACAGATTGTGCGCAATCTTAAAACCGTAGCCCTAAATGGCAAAAGCAGCGGCAACGCAGTTCTTGAGCTTCCATCGGACTTCGGCGGGCAGTATGCAGAAATTATCGCCCTTATTCAAAATTCAACTAATGGTATGATCAGCGCCGCTGCTAAGGTACCGTTGAACGATATAAGGTTTACAAATGCTGTTTCTTCAAAATAAACCTTGTTAATAAGTAACGCCTTCATGTACTGATTTATGAAATTGATCAAAGAAAAACATCCGCTGGTGATGCGGTGGACCCACTGGGTGAACTTTCCAATTTTAACGATTATGATCTGGAGTGGCCTGCTGATTTACTGGGCCAATGATGTTTATAAGATTACCATTTTCGGTCATACCTTCGTCCGCTTTTTTCCTGATTGGTTTTATAATTGGCTAAGCATCCCGCACCGGTTATCAGAAGGCATGGCATTCCATTTCTTATTCATGTGGTTCTTTACGCTCAATGGTGTTTTTTATGTGCTTTATACCTTGATATCAGGAGAATGGCGCGAACTGATACCTAACCGGCATTCGTTTAAAGAGGCCTGGCTGGTAGTATTGCACGATCTGCATATCCGGAAAACGGCGCCTCCGCAAAAAAAGTACAACGCCGCACAGCGGATTGCTTATACCGCCATCATTGTTATGGGGGCTGGTTCTGTGTTTACCGGCCTGGCTATCTACAAACCGGTTCAGTTTTATTGGGCAACCTGGCTGTGCGGCGGCTATCATCTGGCCCGTATCCTGCACTTTGCCTTAACCATCGGGTACCTGCTTTTCTTTGTTATTCATGTGGTACAGGTAGTTCTGGCGGGATGGAATAATTTCCGCTCAGTGGTTTCAGGCTTTGAAATTGTCGAAAAACCCGATCCCGAAGAAATAACTGTTTTAAATGAAACGCCGCCTGTTTCTTTAAACTAAATCTTATGGAAATCAAAGATCAAAAAACGACAACCCCTGACGAACTGATCAATAAAAAGATTAAACGAAGGAATTTCATATCTTTTGCCACCTTTTTAGGCTTGGGCGCCGCTGCTGCCGGGGGCTGGGAAGCGCTTTATCATTCGCCGGAAGAAACGTCGGGTATAACAGCGGGTGCCCGTAAACCTTTAAGGAAGGCGCTGAATAAAACAGAGCTTTTCTTTCGCCGGTTCTTCAGCAATGACCACCACGTAAAGATCTATCCCAAGTCAATGGCTGCTAAAGAGGTGCGGACAAATGGGGATATCGGAATTGATGATACCGGCTTTAATCCGGCTGACTGGAAACTTGAAATAGTTAAGCCTGGTGGCGATTTACTGAAAATAGGTATAGACGAAATTAAGGCGCTGCCTAAAACCGAGATCGTGTATTCTTTCAAATGTGTGGAAGGCTGGGACCAGATACAATATTGGGGTGGTCTCAAATTCGCGGACCTTGTCGATCACTATGGCCTGCAGCGCCTGGCTCAAAAAGATTATGTCGGCATGGAGACACCTAATGGCGAGTATTACATTGGGCTCGACCGCGAAAGCGCGCTGCATCCGCAAACCATATTGGCTTACGAGATGAATGCCAAACCGGTGCCGCTTGAGAATGGCGCTCCCCTCCGGTTAATCATTCCCGTTAAATATGGGATCAAGAATCTCAAACGTATTGGCAAGATCAGCTTCAGCGATAGGCGCCCACGCGATTATTGGGCAGAACAAGGGTATGACTACTACTCTGGCCTATAGATTAGGATTGTGAAAATTTCGTATCTCCTTAGGGATGCTCAAAAAAGAATAAATTTAAAAATGATGATCAAGAAGAATAGTGTTACTTACATCGGTGGACCTACGGTAATTTTAGACTTCGGTGGTTTACGAATAATGACAGACCCTACTTTAGATCCTAAAGGCAAGTCTTTTATGATTGGTGAAAACCTTGGCTATTGGAAAACTGAAGGGCCGGCGACTACCGATATCGGAAAAATAGACTTGGTGCTGCTAAGCCATGACCAACACGGTGATAATCTGGATGAGGCCGGACGTAAACTTCTACCTGACGTTCAGCATACGTACACCACGAAAGTCGGCGCAGATAGACTAGGTGGCAATGCAATCGGATTGGATCCATGGGAAACTATAAAGCTTAACGAAGAAGTAACCATTACCGCTACCCCGGCAAGACACGGACCGGCCGGTAGTGAAAAAATAACCGGCGACGTGATAGGTTTTATCGTTGAGACCAAGGAGATGCAAATTTACCTCACCGGCGATACTGTATTCTATGAAGGCGTTGAAGAGGTAGCTCAGAAATTTAATCCTAAATATGTATTCATATTTGCAGGAGCAGCAAAGCCCCGTGGACCATTCAGTATAACCATGAGTACGAACGATGCCCTGGATACTGCGTCAATATTTCCTGATTCAACCATTATACCGGTGCATTTTGAAGGCTGGTCGCACTATACCGAATCAGGAGAGGCATTGCAACAAAGCTTTACAGCCCTAGGTATTGCCAACCGGTTAAAACTATTGCCACCCGGAGCAGCCATAGACTTATAAGACCGATTATTTAAAGAGCCATACAACTACACAAGCAACTGTATGGCTCTTTTATGCATTTACCAAGGTATGATTTTTCCAAAACGATCTACGTAGCGCAGCCCGGGCTTTCCTGCGTTTTGAGTAACCACGTCTACCACCAATGGAATACTTTCAGATACATCTAATATCGCATCCTGAGTACCCATGTCTGTTCTTACCCATCCGGGGGCAATCAGCAGCATCGCCCTGGAATCATTAGAATGGCGGGCGGCAAATGATTTAGCCAGCATATTTAGTGCTGCTTTGCTTGAACTGTACAACTCCCAGAAAGCGCTGGCATTGGTAATACTGCCCAATTCGGATGACATGAGTGCAATGACTCCGTTAGGTACTAAATCTTCATGAAATAGTTCAACCACGCGCATCGGGCTAAGGGCGTTCGTCAGCATCATATCGATATAATCCTGTTCTTCAACCTGCAATGGAGTTAACTCATTTGCACGACTGATGCCTGCATTTACAAACAGCACATCTAACTTGCGTCCCTTGAGCTTGTTATGTAAAATACGAACGCTATCCAGGTTTACAACATCCACCTGTTCATGTATTTCCAGGGTTTCGGGATACTGTTTTTGTAAACCCTGCAATGCATCGGTTTGCTGTCTAACTGTCGCGATAACGTCGAATCCGCGTTTGCAATATTCTTCTACCAGGGCTAATCCCAACCCGCGGGAAGCACCAACAACTAATACAGTTTGTTTATTTTCCATAATAATGAGGTAATTTAAATTGACTTAAAAATGTTTGCCGTACTTCCCTTAATGTATTCAAAGGAAACTTTGAGGCAAAAATTACTGAAGATTTGTGATGTGTTGCATTTTAGCTGCGGCTAAGCAGTGCTGTAACACTCATGCCACCATCGGCAATAATATTCTGACCAGTGATATAAGAGGAAGCATTCATAGCCAGGAAAGCGATTATGGTTGCCATTTCCTCTGCACGGGCCACGCGCTTTAAAGGTGTCCGGCTAAGCACGTCCTGCACTTTGCTTTCATTCAAAAGGAGCGCCTCGGTAAGTGGTGTCTCCGTAAACCAGGGCGAAAGGGCGTTTACCCTGATGCCGTCTTTTGCCCACTCTGTTGCCAGATTTTTTGTTTGTTGTATCAAAGCTGCTTTAGACATTGCGTAGGGCGAACCAGTCTGTACATCCAGAAAACCGGCAATGGAAGCTACATTGATAATGACAGGATTTTGGCCTTTAACCAATAAAGGATGGAGGCTGCGTGAAAGTTCAAAAGGTGCTATGAGATTTACATCTAATATCCTTTTGTACTCTTCGGTTGTAAATTCCAATGTGGGTTTACGGATATTCATGCCGACATTATTAACCAGTACATCCAGCGCACCCCAATGCTTCTCGATCCAGGTAATCACCTCGTGGCGATTCGCTGTATCCGCAATATCACTAACCAGTCCGGTCGCGGCGAATCCCGCCTCCTGAAGCTCCTGTTCAAAGGATGCAACCTCATCCTGGTTACGGGCAGTAAACAGCACTTCGGCACCCAGTTTCAAAATTTCGATGACGGCCGCCCGGCCTATACCTTTAGTGCCACCGGTGATCAGTATCTTTTTTTTATTTAAATTCCACATGGTTATAAGCTTTTAAGAACTTCTAGAATTTCTGCGGGCTCGGCGCGCTTGCGGTAATCGGTGTCAACAAAGGCATATTTGATTACCCCGTCGGTTCCAATTACGTAGGTTGCCGGAACAGGCAGTTCGTTTGTAGCTACGCCATTGTAGGTTTCCAGCTTGTGGAAGTCATTGTAGATGTCGATCAATTCTTCGTTCAGCTTAAAGACAATACGGAACTGGCACGCTACCTCGTTGTTATAATCAGTCAGTACTTCAAACTCAAGGTTGTTCTTCTCCGTTGTAGTTAGTGATTTATCGGGCAATTCCGGCGAAAGTGCAACCAATATAGCGCCTGCGGCTTTAAACTGAGGCAGATAACTTTGCAGATAGCGCAGTTGAATATTACAATATGGGCACCAGCCGCCACGGTACCAGCTTAATACTACCGGGCCGTTTTTTAACAGGTCAGCAAGTTTAACTGGATGGTTTAAGGCATTGTTCAGTTCGAAGTCGGGAGCAATATCACCAACCTTTAATGCCGTATCGTTCAACGCTTTTATTTCTTCTACTCCATTCTCGAATTTGTCCTGCAAGCCTTCTGGCGCTTTAGCATTCCAAGAGGTTTGAAAGTCTGCCAGTTCGGTGGCTAAGGTTGGGGTATTGATAGTTTGTTTATCCATTATTTCTTGTATTTAAGCGTTATTTTGTTGTTTGGCTTTTTCTTCGGCAGCAATTCTAAGGTCGGTAGCGGTGATGCCTTCTACGGCTAAGCCATAACCTACCTGCTCCAATAAGGCTTTACGTAATGGTGCGATAAACATGGCGCGCATATGGCGGCGGGTCAGTTCCGGGATGTTCAATAACTGTTCTGCCAGTTCATTAGCGCGGTTGAGCAGGGCTTCATTGTCTGGCAGCACTTCAGCAATAACGCCTAATGTTTTAGCTTCAGCAGCGGTAATTTTTTGTTGGGTATAATGGAAGTATTTGTTACGGTATTCTCCTAATGCCCTTGCCCAAACGGTTTGCATGCCATCTCCGGGAACTATGCCGAAAGTTAGGTGAGGGTAATCCTGAAAATAAGCTTTTTCGCTGGCGAGGATAATATCGGCAGTTAAGGCAAATTCTGAGTGTACAATAGCAGGGCCGTTGATGGCGGATATAACCGGTACGCCAATGCTGGTCAGGTTTTGCAGCGATTGCTGACCTTCCCACCAGGTTTTATCCCAGTCGCGTGGATTGGTGATATCGCCTAAGCTGGGTCCGTCAATCTGGGCAAAGAATTCGTTACCGGTACCAGTCAGAATGACCACTTTGTTGTCGCGGTCCTGAGCGATCTGACTGAAGGCCTCTACAAATTCGCGGTGGTCAGTACCGGTAAATACGATCGGACCGTTGTTAGTAGTAAAGTGAACAGTTAGGACACCGTTTGCGCTGCGGCTCATATTCAGGTGCTCAAAACGGGTAAAATATGCTGGGGTGTTATTAGTTTCCATGATGTAGTTTGTTTTAGGAGAGGTTAACAGGAAAATTAAAGCAGTGAAATAAAGGGAGGTGAAGTACACCTCCCGGGAATTATCATTAAACGGCAGCTGCTTCCAGTTCAGGAGCTAAAGGCCAGTCAACCGGAATATCAGTTAAAGCATGCAGGTAGTTGGTGATGATCTTATCGCCAATGATGATCACTACATCGATCAGGTTAGATTCTGTATAGCCTGCTGCAAAGAAGTTTTCTAACACCTCTGCGCTTGCATGGCCGCGGTTTTCAGTAGTGCTTTTTACCAGTTTAGCTAAAGCATCCAGTTTAGGATCAAAGCTGATGTTTGCACGACGGATGTCAAGGATTTGCTCATCAGTAAAACCATTCATTTTGGCAAATTGAGTATGTGCGCTTAAGCAGTAAGAACAGTTATTTACCTGGCTAACCACTAAGTTAATTACTTCACGTTCTTTAGCGCGAATAGATGACTTTCTGTTTTGCAAAGCCAGGTAATCGCTTAAGGCGGTATCAGAGTGAGCGAAGATAGCATACAGGTTAGGTACGAAACCTACCATACCATTCAGGTTATCAAAAATGGTTTGGTTTGCTGGAGAAACTTGTTCTTTGGTTGGGATTGGGAAATTTTTCATGATTTGATTTATTTAAATTTTGTTATTGTCTTTTGACATTACAAAGGTGCAGCTAAGAGCCGGGCCCATGAATAGAGAGAATTCCCGACGACATGTAATATCTTCCCATGGAAGATTTATTTAATCGGTTTTTACTTTCTAAACCCGCTTATTAATTGGAGATGAAAGTTTATAATTAATAGTACTTAAAAGGCTATGTTCTAAATAAAAAAGGCCTCCCTCCCTACTATCAAATCAGGTTAGATATAGAAAACTAAAGTGTAACCTTTTCAAGCAGGAGAATGATTTGCAGATAACAGTTTCTGATTTGATAACTTCCAATAAAAACAAATGAGACTGCCTCCTCAAGCATAATGGAATACAACTGATGATTCACAGGGTTGGAAACCAGCGCCGAACTTCTTTAACTAAGCAATGGACTTCAAATACAATTCAATCAGCAAAACCGCCAAGTAGTAATTTTGGCACGGGGTTAGTATTAGGTACTGGATAAAAGCGAACTTCACCTGTTCTTTCTATCCGGATTTTAAGAACTTTAACCGTTTAACCGCTAAAATAACGTATTTTGCAATATGGAAAGATCACCAATAGTTGACCGACTCTTGACTAACATCGATAACATTCATGAACTCGGCAGACAACGGGCATTCGAACTCGGTAATCCTTTTTATGCAAGGTACGAAGGTGATGGAGAATTCTACCGCAAGGAATTACCTACCGGCGAACAATACTTAGTTAGCGTCACGATCATTACTGATGAAAATGATTTACCTGTTAAAGTTCAGGATACCATTATCAAACAGCTTCGACCTTGATGAGAAAACCAGAGCTTGTCTTTGTGGTGGGCCCTAATGCGGCCGGGAAGTCAAGTTTTATCCGAACGCGTCTTGATGCCTTGCAAGGATTTGAGGTCATCATGACAGATGTCTATAAGGGAAGAACAAAGGAAATATTCACCCAAGCTCTCACTGCAAGAAAAGACATTATACTAGAAACTGTCTTTAATGACTCTTCTTTTAAAAATTTAGTTGACGAAGCCCGGCATGCAGGTTATCACACATCTCTCGTAGTATTGTTTTTGGATAGTCCTCAGCATTCGCTTGAACGTGTTGCTTTTCGAAGCATCGAACAAAGCGGGTTAATTATCAGTGGTAACAACATTAAAATCAACTTCAATGAAAGCTTTAAAAACGTTGCCACATATTTTTTCTATTTTGATCAGTCAGATTTCATCTATACAGGTATCACAGGAAAGAATCAGTTAATTATGAGTTTTCAACGGTCTTTACTTACCTACTATCAAGAGAACGCCTTACAGTATCCGCAAAAGCTTGCAGATTACGGGCTACTACACGAACGCTTGAGCCCAGAGGTCCATCTATTGATAAAAACTAATGAAACCTATAAGCATTCTGTCAATGATGTAAAAGAGAATGAAAGACGAGGTTCGAAAAGACGGTTTGAAATTTAATGAGATACATTTTAGGGTTTTGGCCACGACCAATCCTTAGGAAAACTCACTTCGTGCATTATAGCATCTTCCCTGCTTACTTATGTCTGTTATAATGGGTACGGTCCTCTACGTAGCCAGTACAATAACGCTTCACATATTCCAATAACCTTTTAAAATCAACTCTGTAAATTATTGCAAACTACATTTAACAGAACAGCTTCAGTTGGATAATAGGAGATTTAAAAGCAAGCATAACTAAATTAAACGCCGGTTGTATTAAAAGCTAAAAATCTGTATTACTATTAAATTTTACCCTTAAAAACTATTTAAATATATTTAATGCCTGATTAATTAATTTAAATGAGTTATCAACCGGGCCTTCACATTTTAGCTGAATTTAACACCGCGCAAACTTCTTTACTGCAATCTAATGTTCCATGTAAAACGTTATTTACACAGCTCATCACTAAATACGGGCTTCAGAATGTAGGTGAAGTATATCACGATTTTCCAGGCGGAGGCTTCACCGCAGTTGTTTGTCTAACAGAATCCCATTTGTCTATCCATACCTGGCCCGAGTATCAACTGGCTACCTTTGATGTATTTTTGTCTAATTATAAAAAAGACAACAGTGCAAAAGCCCGCAGTATTTATCAGGATGTGCTAAGCTTTTTTGATGGTACCGAAATCCACAAAAAGGAAATCGCCCGATAAGCATGGCAACTATTAATTTAAAGGCATTTCCAGCAGAGCAGCACATAACCTGCCCTAAGTGCAAACATGAGATCACGCTTTACGATGCTGAAGCGTGCGATTACTTTGTTTGTTGCGCCTGCAACTCTTACATCAACTACTCAGAAAAAGGCTTTCACCTTGTACATTCACCGGCACCAAAGCCGAAATTAAAACCGCTTATACCGCTGGGCAGCCAGGCCGAGCTGAAAGGCTTACCCTATAAGGTAATTGGTTATATGGAAAAAGTGGAAGCCGGTACCACTTACAACTGGAAAGAGTACATGCTTTACAATTTCAACAAAGGATATGCTTTTCTGTCAGAATACCAGGGGCAATGGAACTTTATAACAGGCAAGGAACAATTTCCGGAACTGGAGAAAGTTTATGATGACATTAGTGGAGCTGAATGTAATGGCATTGAATATAGCTTGTTTAATAAATACACCCCGGTAATTACAGGTATACTGGGCGAGTACGACTGGAACGTGCTGGAAGAAAAAGTGCGATCATGGGAGTTTATTGCACCGCCTTATCTGTTAGTTAAAGAACAGGATAAACATAGCAAGAACATAAAAAATTGGTACAAAGGCGAATACACAGAAACCCGCGAAATAGCAGAAGCTTTTAAAATACCGGTAGCCGATTTCTCAACCAAGCTTGGCATTGCGCCGAATGAACCTTCCAAGCATTATGCCCGATGGAAATCTATATCCTGGATTACGCCATTCATTATACTGGCTGTGCTGGTGGTGGCTTTGATATTTAGTATTGATAGGCCAAGTAAAGTAGTATTCAGCCAAGTATTGCCGTTAACCGCAAGTTCACCAGCTAACCGGGATACCACTGCCGTATCAGCGGGAATTATAGATACAGCTATCCGGTTTGGCGTGAGTGACAGCAGTCAAACTAAACTGGATTCTAATCTGCCGGACCAATATATTGCAGATACAAATCGGAATATAGAATTTAAACCCATAAAAACGGCGTCGTTCAAGGTAGATAATGCAACCCCGCTTGAGTTTGATATCACATCAAATGTCGACAACAACTGGTCGGAAACCACAATTGTACTCGTGAATGACAAAACCAACGAAACCTGGGAGGTTACCGAGAGTATTGAATATTATCATGGTTATGAAGATGGCGAAAGCTGGTCGGAAGGTGGTACAACAGCCGATGTACTGCTCTCCAATATTCCGAGCGGGCAATATCATTTAAACATTTACCCGTTTGCCGGATCCGTATCTATACCCAATATTGAAATTACCGTTACCGAAAATGTGGTGCTGTGGCGTAATATATTGGTCACTATCTTCTTTTTGTGCCTTTACCCGTTTTATTGCTATTACCGCATGGAACGTTTTGAAAAGCAACGTTGGATGAACAGCGACTTCTCCCCTTATCATACAGACGACGAATAGAAATGAATGCTCAAAATATAAAGCTTAATAAATTCTATCTTATCATAGCCCTGGCTATAGCCTGTTGGTTTACTTATGCTACGCTCCATGGCATTGCTTACTGGGAAAGCGGCAATGTAGAGCGCAACACGGAATATCATAGTACAGGAGGCGGTCATCATGGCGGCGGTTACGGTGCTCATTTTTATCATAAATAATTTTGGTTATGCATAAAAGGCTTCCTGTCCTGCTCCTTATTTCCGTTTTTATTATTGCCACCTGCGGACTGATTTATGAACTCATAGCTGGTACGCTGGCCAGTTATCTGCTGGGTGACTCTGTTACCCAATTTTCTACCATCATTGGCGTTTACCTTTTCTCAATGGGAATTGGCTCGTGGCTTTCCAAGTACTTTGAGAAAAACCTGCTATCATGGTTTATCCAAATCGAAATTCTGGTGGGACTGGTAGGCGGAACCAGTTCTACTATTTTATTTATGGTGTTCGAGAGCGTCAGCTCCTTCCGCCTGGTACTTTATGGCTTAGTATCCATCACCGGTATACTGGTAGGTCTGGAAATTCCGCTGCTCATGCGCATTTTAAAAGATCGATATGAATTCAAAGACCTGGTATCCAAAGTTTTTACATTCGATTATATTGGTGCGCTCATTGCTTCGCTCGTGTTTCCGCTGATATTGATTCCATACTTGGGGTTGGTGCGCACCGCTTACTTGTTTGGTATACTTAATGTTGGCGTAGCATTGCTGGTATGCTTTGGCTTTGCTCCAGAAATTAACGCGGTACGCTATCTGAAAAGCGCATCTATCATCAGTCTCATTGCTTTATTAACCGGTTTTGTGCTGGCTAATGTCATCACCAGTTTTTCGGAAAGTTTAACCTATGCAGACACCATCATCTATTCTAAAAGCACACCTTACCAGCGTATCATCCTAACCAAACGCGGGCGCGATTTAAGATTGTTTTTAAATGGTAACCTGCAGTTTAGCTCTATCGATGAATACCGCTACCATGAGGCACTTATACATCCGGTATTACAAGCATTACCCCAGGCGCAAAATATACTGGTAATGGGCGGAGGTGATGGACTAGCTGTACGTGAAATTCTCAAGTACCCACAAGTTAAAAGTGTTACACTGGTGGATTTGGACAAAGGCATGACGGAGCTTTTCCAATCCAATGAAATGCTGATTAAACTTAACCAGCGTTCGCTGCTATCACCTAAAGTAAAGGTAATCAGTGCCGATGCCTTTGCCTGGGCACGTATGCAGCATACCAACTATGATGCTATCATTATTGATTTCCCTGATCCGTCCAACTACTCGGTAGGTAAACTTTATACCAATAAATTTTACAGCATCATCAAGCGTTTGCTATCACCAAACGGGATTATGGTTATTCAGTCCACCTCGCCGTATGTAGCACCTAAATCGTTCTGGACAGTGGAAAAAACCCTGCAATCGGTGGGCTTGCATACGGTACCCTATCACAATTATGTACCCTCTTTTGGCGAATGGGGATATATTATGGCCATGTACAAGCCTTCCTATCACGTTCCAGATAAGTATTTACCGGGTTTACGTTTTATGTCAAAAGGTACGCTGGAGCAGATGCTTTACTTTCCAAGAGATATGGCGCGGCTGCCGGCCAGCGTAAACCGTTTAAATAACCAGATACTGGTGAAATATTTTGAAGATGAGTGGTCGACCGTTTTATAAGCGCAGCCAGTTGCTAAGCAGTATCAATCGCCGCTCCTTTCTGCTGCGTGCGGGTTTGTCAGTAGGTGGTGTTATGCTACAAAACTGTGTAAGTAAAGTAACTGGTCACAAACAGGCCTATGCACACATTAAAGGCAAACTAAACGGACCCAACCACAAAGCAGGCCACATACTCCGCGATAAATTGCAACTGCCCGTTCCTACCGAGTCTAGAACTGTAAAGACGCTGATTGTAGGCAGCGGGATATCGGGTTTATCTGCCGCGCGCTGGTTAAAAAAGCAAGGTGAACACAACTTTGAAGTTTTAGAATTGGAAAACCATGCAGGCGGCAATGCGTATTATGGCAGCAATGCTGTTTCAAAATATCCCTTAGGCGCCCACTATCTGCCCATTGTGAATAACGATGATGGCTTGCTTATAGAGTTTCTGCAACAACATAATATAATTACTGGCTTTAATGACAAAAGACTGCCCTTTTATAACGAGTATTACTTGTGCTTTGACCCCGAAGAGCGGCTGCTGATCAACGGCGAATGGCAGGAAGGATTGGTACCCGACTTTGGTGTACCAACAAAAGATAAGCAACAGATTGACCGTTTCTTTAAACTAATTAACACCCTAAAGCAAGCTAAAGGTAAGGATGATAGATATGCCTTTACATTGCCGCTCGATGAAAGTTCAACAGACAACGCTTATAGGAAACTAGATCAGATATCGTTTAAAGACTACCTGAAAACCTACGGTTTCACCTCTGAGCATCTGCTTTGGTATTTAGATTATTGCTGTAAGGATGATTATGGCGTCCTGTCGGATAAAGTATCTGCATGGGCAGGGTTGCATTATTTTGCGGCCCGCAAAGGAAAAGCGGCTAATGCCGAAGACAATGCTGTTTTGACCTGGCCCGAAGGCAACGGCTGGCTCATGAGCAGGCTTCGTGATGAGGTGACGGAACACATTAAAACCAATCAGATGGCTTACGCTATAAAGCCGGATGGAAACCGGGTTGCTGTAACAGTGTATGATATTCAACTCCATCAAACGATAACCATTTATGCCGACAAGGTAATAATGGCATCACCACAGTTTGTAAATCAGCGCTTGCTCAAAGGCACCAACCGGCCAGGAATTGATTATAAAGCAATGCACTACAGCCCGTGGCTTATAGCCAACCTTACCGTAGATAGTTTACCGTATGCAAAAGGGGTGCAGCTATGCTGGGATAATGTAGCTTACAATACGCCATCGGTAGGCTATGTAAATGCCAATCAGCAAAGCGTAAGCATGCGCGAAAATAAAAAAGTGCTTACTTACTACCTGCCTTTGTGCAATCAAGAACCACGGGTGTCCCGATTGGCTGCATATGCCCGCACTTACGAGCAATGGCTGGATATCATTATTCCGGAAATGGAAAAGCTGCATCTGGGCATCACCCCACATATTGAGGAAGCAGAATTATGGCTATGGGGGCACGGGATGATCAGCCCTGCGGTAAACTATATCTGGGGAGGTATGCGTACAAAGGCCCGGCAACCTATAAACAATCAGATCTTTTTTGCCCACACTGATTTAAGCGGGATTTCGGTGTTTGAAGAAGCTTTTCATCAGGGCATACAAGCCGCGACCCAAGTACTGGAGCAGGCATGAACACGCTTAAACCAAATAAACAGCCTTGGTTAAGCTCGGGCCTGGTGGATGGCATATTTATTTTGTCTCCACCATTTTTGGCTTTGTTGGCAGTGGCCTGCTTTCCCGAAGCTTTTAAAACAACATCAGCTATGCCATTGATATATTGGGTTTTGCTTGTTGTAATGATAGACGTAGCGCATGTATACAGCACTTTGTACCGTACTTATTTTCGTTTATCAGCCATAAGGCAGCAGCCAATGCTGGTAGTAATACCGTTCCTGTGCTATGTGGTTGGGGTTTTATTGTACAATATTGATGGCATGATATTTTGGCGCATACTGGCCTACCTGGCAGTATTTCATTTTATCAGGCAACAATATGGCTTTATGCGCTTGTACAGCCGCAAAGAGCAACAAGCTCAATTATATAGACGCATAGACACGTTGGCCATTTACACAGCAACACTATATCCACTGGTTTATTGGCATGTAGCAGGTGGCCGGCAGTTCAACTGGTTTATTAATGGTGATTTCCTGATATTTAGATCAGCTTGGATATCAACAGTTGGCAGTTGGCTATATGCTTTTGTAATAGTAACCTATTTAGTAAAAGAGACTGTGTTCTTTTTACAGTCCCAAAAAATCAATTTACCGCGTAATCTTATTGTACTGGGCACCTTTCTATCCTGGTACTTCGGCATTGTATATTACAATGGTGATATGGCTTTCACTACCTTAAACGTGATTTCTCATGGCATTCCTTACATGGCGCTGGTATGGCTAATGGAACAAAAACGATTGAAGCAAAGCAATGCAAATGAACGGCCGCTTTTAAGGGCCGCCTTTAGGCCATATACCGGAGTGCTGGTTTTTGTGATATTTTTAATTCTACTGGCATATGTAGAGGAAGGCTTATGGGATGGACTTGTTTGGCGTGAGCACACTACATTTTTTCAGGCTTTTAATAAGTTGCCTTTAATAAATGATTCTTTAACGCTGGCCTTATTAATACCCCTGCTCGCCTTGCCGCAATCAACACATTATGTTTTGGATGGATTTATTTGGAAAAGAGCTAAACAAGATTGTGATTTCAATACTTAAATCTCAAGTAATCTATAAATTCAATTGCCTGCATAAAAGCGCTTTCTAATTTCTATCAATAAATCTTCCGCTTTATGCAAATTCGGCTGGTCCGGCAAAGCAGATTTTTGATATACCTCTCTGATTCGTTCCATTTTTTCTTCGACCATTTTCATCAGTGCATTAAATTCAAACTCGCCATTTCGAATATTGAGCAGAAAGTCCCGGTCATTTCGATGCACCCTGACCTCACGATACAAAGCGATCTCTTCAGCCATATTCAGCAGCCTGAAAGTGTGCATCATGTTCTTGGCGTCGTAGCTTTTGCCATGCGACAGCGTGCTTTGGTAACGAAGTTGATTGCGCTTTTCTTCCCAAGCTTTATACTCCCGGTACTCCCGGCAATACACCGAATAACCATCTTTATTAAAGTTCATCACAGCTAATGATTCTATGCCTTTAGGAACCGGACTTAACTGCACATCATCCGCATCCGGCCCGGATATAATACCCCTAAACCAGCTACCATCCGTTAATTGCGATTGGTGGTACAGCAGGTACACATCACGAAAATGAGCCAGATCCGTCAGGCCACAGTGTTGCTGCGAATACCCCATTTCGCTAAGCCATGCCTGTAGCGGCACGCTGCCGTTTCCCTGCACCACGTAACAAAAGTCTAATACCGACTTGCACTCGCTATCCAGCGGCTTGTTAATCTTCTTGTTCAGTCCGCGTGCTTTTTTAATTTGCGTTTGCGCATAACCGGCAAAGGTTTCCAAACAAAGCTTTGACAGGAAATCTTCGGCTTTGATCAGGTTCATCAGCGGATGTTTATACAGGATGAACTGCTGAGGCGTGCTCAGCAATTCTAATATATTAGGATTGTTCTTTGTAAGCAGTTCCAAAAAGCGGCCTATCTCAAAGTATACCTCATCATTGCTCTCATTGGCGATCTGCTCCTGCCGGTTAAAGCCATACAACTGATTTTGCGGCATGATGAACACGCCTTTCTTATCCGTATCAGAACCCGCAACCTTCAGGTTATAAGCCGTGCTGCCACTGATACAATCTAATAGGATGAGTTGCTTTTGCTGCTTGAGTTCGGGATAAGTCATCATGTTATAGCTCGCCTAAAAAGGTCATCTAGTTCCTCAGTCGTCCGCCTGGTACTATTCAGTAAAGACATTTGTTCTTTACAATAAGTGAGCGTCGAGGTTAACCAGTCGTTCAGTACATTAACAGGTGCTATCAATGCATTTTCATCTGCAGCTTGCTTTCTGAGCATCAATACATCTATCGCCTTTTGAACAGTATCATCTTTAATTAATATCCTTAGCGGCTCAAACTCCATAGGCGGTACTCTTTTCTCTTGTACGACCCACAGGCAGGCTAATGCCGGGCGCAAGGCATAAAAGTAACGTTTAAGCTTTACCTGCTCTGCCTGCAAATCCTGCATGAGTGTGTTATGCGACATAGATAAATAGTGATTAGCACTCGCCTTGGGTGAAAAGTATTGAGGCATCATTGCTTTTAACTCACTGGTAAAGTCATTATCCTCCTGGTATACAATAGGCGATTGCAGCCACTCATAAAGAGGGCTGTTCGACTTCAGGAAAAGTTGCAGTGCTTTCCTCACGTCCCAGCCGCTGATATCCAGCACTTCGTTTACCGGCAAGCCCAACGTATCAGGCGTATCAGCTATCCGCAGATAATCCTGCATGCGCCTGGCATAGATAAACCGCACATCAAAATCGCTGTCGGGCGAGGCAAAGCCCCAGGCCCGGCTACCCGACTCACAGGCATACAATATTTTTATATGATGAAGCTGCTCCAGTTCGAGCAGCTTCATCCGTATGGTTTCATTCATTATTTTAACAATTTGATTTACAACCTTGGGTCAACCGGCTCGCTCTCCATTGCCAGCACACCAAACACACATTGGTGTACCCGCCTCAAGGGCTCTTGGGCTGTAAAACGCTCCAAGCCTTCCACGCCCAAAGCAAATTCCCGAAAAGCCAAGCCTCTTTTGGCCGCCAGGCCCCTGGCCTTTAAGCGGCTCATATTTTGCGGCTCAGTATATTCGGGCCCGTAAATGATGCGCAGATACTCGCGGCCCCTGATTTTGATAGCAGGCTGTATCAAGCCTTTTTTGTTGGTCGTAATAAAATCATACGGTTTGACCACCATGCCTTCGCCACCTTTTGCTGTTAAGGTCAGCCACCAGTCGGTCGCTTCCTGCACGCTGGCTGCATCATCCAAATCAACAATACCGTAAGGCGTTGCCACCAATATGGCAGGATCGGCCAGGCAAACGCGTTTGATTTCTTCCATATGCCATTCATGGTTCTCACTGGTCCACTGCTTACCTTCAGTAGCCAGGATATGGAACGGTGCCAGCTTGTAATCTTCCAGGCTATGTACGGGCCAGCAGTAACGCCTGTAGGCTTCTACAAAAAGGCCGGATTCTGCTTGTCGCGCTTGGTAGGCATTCATTAATTCTTCTGCTGCACTGCTTCTGTTTGCAAATTGCTCCAGCACCTTGCGGGTTTCGGCCAAGGCATGTGTTGCCGCCGAGCCGACTGCTGCATACTGGGTTTCCAGTAAAGCCTGTGCTTTGGCACTCCAAGGCATTAACTCTGTATCCAGGCATACCCAGTCGGTATCAAACCGCTCATAAAAGCCGGAGACGATCAGGGCCTCGTTTAGCCGATGTAATAAAGCTTGCTCAGTCGCTTTATCGTTAAAAAACGCTCTGCCGGTACGGGTATAAACTGTACCTATACCTTCACCCGTAATACCGAAGGCTTTGCGGATGGCATCTTCATCTTTACCCACAATGACCACCGCACGCGAACCCATATGCTTTTCCTGACATACTACCTTACCTGCACCATTTTCTTTATAATACTCAAAAGCCTCGGTCGGAAATTCTAGGTAATCATCCAGTATGCTTGTCTTTGACGGACTCATAGTAGGTGGCAGGTAAATGAGCCATTTTGGATTTACAGCAAAACGGCTCATCACTTCCAGGGCGGCAATAGCGTTTTCCTCGCGGATGGTAACGTTGTTACCATATTTAGTTTCTACAATCTGCTTGCCGGTAAAATCAGCTATATCCAGCACATGGTCATTCTCATGCTGTAAGCTCAGTTCAGCTACAGGCGCTTTATAGTCCAAGGGCCTTACCGGTTCGCAATAAACTTGTGCTGCCTTTACGGAAACCAGTTCTCTATCCGGATAGCGCAAAGCGGTTAATGAGCCGCCAAATACGCAGCCGGTATCAATATCAATGGTATTGTTAAGCCATTGTGCCTGCGTTACGGGAGTGTGCCCGTATACAACAGTCGCTTTCCCTTTGTACTCACTGGCCCAGTTATAGCGGATGGGCAGACCAAACTCATCTATCTCGCCGGTGGTTTCCCCATACAAGCAAAACTCCCGTACAGCACCCGAACCACGACCCTGCATTTCTTCTTTCAGACCGGCATGGGCGACGACCAGTTTGCCTTCGTCGAACACATAATGGCTAACCAGCCCATCAATAAAGCGCTTTACCTCTTCCCTGAACGCCGGCGTTTCGTTACTCAGCTGTGCAATAGATTGTTCCAGCCCGTGTTTAGGCTGCACATTCTTGCCGTTAAGCCAGCGCATTAATTTCACATCGTGGTTGCCGGGTACGCAATAGGCGGTACCAGCTTTGGTCATGCTCATTACCAGTTTCAGTACCTCGGGTGTTTTCGGCCCGCGGTCTACCAGGTCGCCTGCAAATACCGCTTTCCGGCCTCCGGGATGCGACCAAGTGCTACCGTTATGGGCATAACCCAAATTGGTAAGTAATTTTGTTAACTCGTCATAGCAGCCGTGCACGTCGCCAATGATATCCAATGGCCCGGTCTCCTGCTTCTTGTTGTTGTACAGTGGATCGCGGATGATTCCGGTAACAGCATCTACCTCCTCCTGTGATCGGAGCTCAATTATATGCCTGAAACCTTCATATTTCAGCTTTTTAAAACTTCGCTTTAGCTGCGAGATATGCTTCGGAATAACATGCGGCCCCATATTACGGTCGCTGCGCAGCTTATTACGTTCTACACAAACCTTTTCAGGTACATTAATGATAATGGCAACTGGGAGTACGTGGAACTCGCGGGCTAGTTTAATCCAGTCACGGCGGTCCTCTTCCTGTACGTTAGTGGCATCGATTACGGTTAATAAACCGCGTTTCAAACGCAGGCCGGTGATGTATCTTGCCAAGGCAAAGGCATCCGATGAAGCAGCCTGGTTGTTATCATCATCGCTTACCAAACCACGGCAGGTATCAGACGATACAATTTCGGTAGGTTTAAAATGCTTCCTGGCAAAAGTTGATTTTCCGGATCCGGTAGCGCCCATCAGCACTACTAAAGAAAGTTCCGGTATTTTTATAGTTGACATGTTGTTATGCTTCTAATGTTTTAAATACTGTATCTGCTACATGACCGGTATAAGTAAACACAGCCATCTGGCTTAAGGCGCCTACCTCTCCATCTTCCTCGCCAACGGGCTGATAGGTTACGGTATAGCCATGCTCGTGCGCAATACGGTTACCCCAATCAGCGAACTGCGCGCGTGTCCACTCAAAGCGGTGATCGGTGTGGCGCATTTTGCCTTCTTCGTAATTAGCAAACCGTACGTTGTACTCGGCATTGGGGGTGGTCACCACTACGGTTCCCGGACGCGCATATGCGAAAACCGATTTTTCGAGGGCTGCCAGTCTTGGTTCATCCAAATGCTCAATTACTTCTACCAGTGCCGCAGCATCAAACCCTTCCAGGCGCTTGTCGCGGTAGGTCATTGAGCCTTGAATGAGTCGTATGCGCTGGGCCTGCCTTTCGGGCATGCGCTCCAGCTTTAAGCGCTCTTTGGCAATCTCAAGAGAGCGGTAGCTCACGTCCATGCCCAAAATGTACTCGAACTGCTTTTCGGGCAGCAAAAGTTTGATGAGCCGGCCTTCGCCGCAACCTAAATCGGCTACCCGCTTGGCACCCGATTGCAGCAGCACTTCTTTGGCAGCCAGCAGCCGCAGTTCATGAATCTTTACTTTTGGTTCTTCAACCTGGTCCGGCACTTCTTCCGTTTCAGTAACGCTTTCTTCCTCACTTTCATCCTTGCTCAATAGCACACTTAAAGCCTGATTGGCCAGTGAGCGCTGGTTTTTTAAGTACCGCCGTACGATCATTTCTTTTGAAGGATGCGCCTCCAACCAGTCTTTGCCTTTGGTGAGCAGCTTTTCTATTTCATCTTTCGATACCCAGTAGTGTTTATCGGTATCGCAAACCGGTATGAGTACGTACAGATGGGATAGCAGTTGCTGCAAAGTAAGGTTATGCTTAAGCGTTACGGTGAAGTACCGGCTGTTGCCCCATTGAGGGAAGGCTGGATCCAACTCATGCCGGATACAAGTAACCTCATAACCCAGCGGCTCAAACAGCATGCGAAGAACACCTTCACCGCCTTTAACCGGAAGAACGGCCATTGTAACTTCAAAAGGCATAGCTACCAAAGGCAACTCCGGTTTGTCTTTACACCTGCCATTTAAGGCCGATGAATAGGCTTTGGCAATAGCCGCGCTCATGAATGAACTGGCCACATAAGGCCGGTCGTTTACATACTGTTCCAGTGCAAAGTCGTTTCCTCTAGGGCCTTCGCTGCGTACCAAGCCAACGGGGTCAATATCCAGTAGCAATGCCGCAGTACACTTTTGCTCGCTTACTTCGGGGTAAAATATGTGCGCCTTACCGGCAGCAATCTCGACGGTTTGCAACTTATCCGGATGCTTGTGCAGCAGGTAGCCCAGGTCGGTAGCTGGCGAATGCGTGGTAGTAATCGTTAATAACATCAGGTTAAAGATTGAATGGTTAATATAAAACTATTCCCTTGGTTAGGCGTGTATGTCCCTCTTTTTACAGCCATGCACGCCACCAACGATGCAAAGATTGGCTGCCGGTGCGCAGCCTTTTTGCGTAGTAAAAAATAATATTCATATTTATAAAAATATTTCAACCTTATGCCTGTCAACCGCAATGCCCTCATTCGTTATCGTACCATTGATAACTGCCTGCGCAACCGTTACAAGAGATGGACGCTGGAGGACTTGATTGATGCCTGCTCGGACGCTCTGTATGAGTTTGAAGGCATTGACAAGGGCGTAAGCCGCCGGTCTGTACAGGCGGATATTGAGATGATGCGCAGCAATAAGCTAGGATATGAGGCGCCGATCATTGTGGTCGACCGTAAGTATTATACTTACGCCGATAAAAACTACAGTATCACCAACAGCCCCATCAGCCAGCAGGACATGCAGGTGCTCAGCGAAGTATCCGGCTTATTAAAGCAATTCAAAGGCTTTAACCACTTTGCTGACCTGAATGAGATGGTGAGTAAACTGGAGGACAAAATCTACTCACAAAAAACACACTGCCCGCCGGTAGTTGATTTTGAAAGGAATGATAATCTGAAGGGGCTCGAGTATATTGAAGGGATACGCAAGGCTATTGTGGCCCAAAAAACATTATGTGTCACTTATCAATCTTTTAAGGCACGGGAAGCCAGCACCTTTTGCTTTAGTCCATACTTGTTGAAAGAATACCGCAACCGCTGGTTTATATTAGGTATGCGCCATGGCAGGGGCGGACACTTACTAAATTTGGCCTTAGACCGGATTGAGTCGATTGAGGAACACGAGGATGTGTACCGGGAAAATACAGTAATTGACCTGACAACTTATTATAATGATGTCATCGGCGTAACCAAATCGCTAGGTCAGCGCGACTGTGAAGTGGTGTTTTGGATAGACAATGCCAATGCACCTTACATTATCACCAAGCCGCTGCACCACACTCAAAAATTTTTGATGGAAGAGAATGACGGAAAAGTCTTCAGCATAAAGGTTATCCTGAATTATGAATTGGAAAGGGAGCTGTTAGGCTTTGGTTCAAAAATAAAAATACTCAGACCGCGGATATTGGTAAAACAAATAAAACAAAATTTGGCGAGAGCGCTGGAGAGATACAATCATGTTGAGGCACTAGCAAATAACGTAGTAGAAGAAAAATAAATTCACTCGAAATATAATACCGCAGAAAGTTTTCAAACTCGATTAATAGAAATCCTTCACCTAATACCTTCCACGCTTAACCACTATAAGCTATGCCTTACCGCGTTTCGTTTATCAAAAAAGGGTTACTTATTTTATCGTTAACCTGCATCTGCCAACTCGTATTTGCTCAGAACTACAACAACCAGGCTTTTCGTATCGACTCTTTAGCCAATGTAGGCCTACCAAAATCGGCATTAGCTGAGGTTGATAAGCTGGAGCAAATGGCGCATAAAAACAATGATGCCGCACAGTTAGTAAAAGTTGCCTTGTATCGCAACCGCTTTCAACGCTATTTACAGGAAGAAGCACTTACCCTCATTTTAAAAAGGCTTCACAACGATATACAAAAAGCAATTTATCCGGTAAAGCCGGTACTTCAATCGTTACTTGCCGAAATGTACTGGCAGTATTATCAGGATAACCGCTGGGAAATAAGCAGGCGCAGTCGGTTAGATAGTCCGGATCCTGACTTTACCCGCTGGGATTCACAAACACTAATCAAGTATACCGGCCAGCTGTATCAAAGCTCCTTGCAAAACTGGCAAAAAGAGCAGCAAACATCTGTTGATGCACTGGATGC
Source organism: Mucilaginibacter daejeonensis (assembly GCF_020783335.1). Classification (NCBI taxonomy): domain Bacteria; kingdom Pseudomonadati; phylum Bacteroidota; class Sphingobacteriia; order Sphingobacteriales; family Sphingobacteriaceae; genus Mucilaginibacter; species Mucilaginibacter daejeonensis. Next base: position 1,801,068 of record NZ_CP086068.1, on the reverse strand, counting down.
TGCTTTAATTGGCGATAAAGCAACCCGCTACCTGCGCCCAACCTTGTATGACTTGCTGCTGCATCGGGCACTTGATTTTTACCTTAATGATGAGCTGGATTTGCCCCGGCCGCATAAGCCGTTTAACATAAACGACCGTCAGCTTTTTGCCGATAACCATACCTTTGCTACTTTAACCATAAACCCTACAGATACCGCGTCATTGCTTTACAAGGGTATTTATTATCTGCAACAGGGCACGCAATTTCACTTAAAAGATAATAGCAGTGAAGCTCTGGCTGATTTAGCTATCAAACGTTTAGAACTCATTCATAGCAGAGCATCATTTGCCCCAAAAGACACTTTGTACCTGCGGAGTTTAAACCAGGTAGCCACATCCGTAGCCGATAAACCTATCAGCGCAGATGCTTTGGTGCTTATTGGAAAGTATTATGATGACAGAGACAGCCTGGTTACGGCCTTATACTATTTGCAAAAAGCGGCTAAAAACTTTCCCACTAGTATAGGCGGACAAAATGCTCTTCAACTAATTAAAGAAATTAAGCAGCAACAACTAACGGCAACCGTTGAAAATGTAAACGTGCCCGGTCGCCCTCTGCTGGCGTTGCTGGAGTATCGTAATTTGAATGCTATCCGTTTTAAAATTTTGCAGCTCACGCAAAAACAACAAGAGCGGCTGCGGAAACTGAATAAAGATTATGATGGCAACGGACTGCAATCAAGCCCGGAAATACTACTGTATCTGCGGCGCATTAAACCGGTGCAGAACGATTTTTTAACTTTACCCAACCCACACGACTACCGTAAACATCGTGTGGAGTTTAGTATTAATCCGCAAAGTACCGGGCATTATGTTTTGCTGCTGGAAGATTCAGCACACAATGAACGATTAACACAACTGGTAAAATTTCAGTTGTCAGCATTGGCGTACAGCTCGCGCAGGCTGCCCAATGGTATGCACGAGGTCAGGGTACTGCACCGCGAAACAGGTGCGCCGTTAAACGGTGTTCAGGTAATTGTTTCTAACAAGAATGAGAATAGTAAACAATCTCAAAAGCATATCATCAGTCAAGGGATAACAAACAAAGACGGCCAGTTTTTATTCAAGTTTGCGCAAGAATATTACGATATTGAGTTGAAACAACAGAACGATTATCTGTTACAAAAAGACCATTACACGTCGGGCAGGCAACATGATGATTATGACAACCTGCCTGCTGTTCATACCATCATTTTTACCGACCGGGAAATTTACCGGCCGGGGCAAACCGTATATATCAAGGCCTTACAACTGCAAAAATCAAAAGGCCTAAATTCGATATTGCCGAATCAGGCTATAGACATCTTTTTGAAAGACCAGTATGGCAAAAAGCTGCAAACTCAAAACTTACGCACCAATGAGTTTGGCTCAGCAACCGGATCTTTTATCTTGCCGCCTAGCCTGCTGAACGGTAGTTTCCAGATTGCTACAGCACTTGGCAGTGCCAGTATCCGTGTAGAGGAATACAAAAGGCCTACCTTTCAGGTAACGTTTTTGCCTGTTAAGCAAAGTTACCGTCTAAACGATACGGTGGTACTGCAAGGCAAAGTAACCGCCTTTTCGGGTTATGGTATCTCACAAGCGCGGGTAGCTTACCATATCGATTTGAATTATGAAAACAAAGACAAACCTGCCGATGATGAAAATGGAGACGTTCCGGATGCAGTAAATGATTTGGAGGCGGATACGGTAATTGCCGACAACAACGGCGAGTTTCAAATTAAGTTTAAAGCCGAGGACAATGAAGTTGGACGCCTCTTAACGTACCAATATCAAATTAGCGCCACAGTAACCGACGGCAGTGGCGAAACACAACCTGCCGAGCAAACAGTAAACGTAAGTAACCAGCCCATTAAATTAAACATAACGCTACCTGAAAAGCTAACGACTCAAACTGAGCATTTACTGCCCATAATCTTTACTAACCTGAACAACCAGCCATTGGCCGGCAACATAAATGTTAGCGTATATACGCTGAACCACCCACTTCAGGTGTTCAAATCTCGTTTATGGGCGGTGCCGGATTTAACTCTCTTAAGCCGTGATGTTTTTAAAGCAAGTTTTCCGGATTATGCCTATCAACAGGAAGATGATGTTACCAAGTGGCCTAAAGCTGGTGAGGTATTCACCAAAGACCTCGTGACCGATACCATACAACGGCCGATGCTGAATTTGCAGGAACTACATAAGCAGCCGTCGGGCACCTATCAGGTTACTATCAGTGGCAAAAGCCTTCAGGGCGATACTGTACAGTTGATACAATACCTGCAGGTGGTTAACGAACCTGCGCCTGCTCAAAGGATGCAAGATTGGGTGACACCCATATCCATAACTATACAAAAAGGCAAGTCGGCAGAATTCAGGATAGGCATTAACCGGGAAGCCACGGTACTGATGGAAACCTATGATGGCAGCACATTGCTATCTTCTAAGTGGCTAAAACTAAGTGGCACCAGCCAGCAAACCATTGATGTAAAGCCGATGGCAGGAAAAAGCAGCATTCAGGTGCAGTTTTTAATGATTAAGGATAACCGGCTATACACCTCTTATCAAAATGTTACCGTAAACGATACCGGCAAAAATCTTCCTCTGCGGTTACTTACCTACCGCAATAAACTGCAGCCTGGCCAGAAAGAACAATGGCGTTTGCAGGTAGGCAACGATGGACCATCCAAAGAAATGGCCGAAATGGTAGCAACTATGTATGATGCTTCGCTGGATGAGATTACCCCGGCAGCCAGTTGGGCTTACAACCTAAATCAAGGATCTAGCTCGTCTGACTATTTTACCTGGGATGATACAGAGTTAGCTAATGTTACCGAAAGTGCGCCAACCAGTGCCTACTTTGGAATACCCGACATTCCTATTGAGCGCAAGTACGAAGAACTGGGTTTGGCCGGCTACGGGTATGATTATACGCAGTATATTGAACAAACCCGATACTTAAAAAATGCAGGGTTAAGAGACAATGCACTGGCAACCTTATACCTTAAAAATGCGAAGCTTATTAAGCTTGGATACGATGTAATTGGCTTGGTAGCAGACGAAAATACAGGTCTTGGTTTACCCAACGCTATAGTAAAAATAAAATATTCTAAAATAGCTACCCGTACCAATTCATCAGGATACTTCAGAATTAAGGTACCTAAAAACGCTATACTGCAATTTGCGCATCCCGAGTATCAGGTTACCGAGGCATCAACGAAACCAAGTGAGAGGCTTACCATCATTTTAGAAAGGAGACTATTTGATCTACCAACTGCCGACCCGGGTGTAAAATCAATTCATGGCGATGCAACGCAAACTGTGCGGATTGATGAACCGGTTGGCAATGCGCCCGTAAGTAGTGCCGTAGCTGAAGATAGGGCGTTTGGCTATATGAGTAAGGATTATACTAGTAAGCCAAAGGTTGATCAAGTACGCTTTCCGCCCCCAGTTGTAAAACCAGATGAGCAGATGCGCGAGAAAGATCCTCCTGTTCAGCAAGATTTGAAGGCTGCAGAGCCTGCTATCAGGCTAATTAAACCTGTTACTATACGTAAAAACTTTAATGAAACCGCTTTTTTCTATCCACAACTACATACCGATGAAAAAGGGCAAATACTGATTGATTTTACCATGCCCGATGCCTTAACCCGCTGGCACTTTAAAGCTTTTGCACATACGCAAAGCCTGGCTATGGGCACATTGGAACAAGAGGCTGTAACACAAAAGCAACTCATGATTAGCGCCAATATGCCACGTTTTTTCAGGGAAGGTGATACCATAACCGTATCGGCCCGGCTGGCTAATTTAACCACCCAAACACTGAAGGGAGCCGTCCATCTGCAATGGTTCAATGCCTTAAACATGCAACCCGTCGATTTAATAGCCCAACCGCAACAAGGCGAGCAAAGGTTTGAAATAGCCGGCAACAGCACCAAGGCCCTGAGCTTTACATTGATTATACCAGCTGGTTTGAATCCGGTTACCTATCGTATCACGGCCGCAAGCGCAGAACATACTGATGGCGAAGAGAACACCCTACCCGTTCTCAGCAACCGAATGCTGGTTACCGAAACGGTGCCCATACTGGTACGGGCTGGCCAAACCCGCAATTTCACTTTTGATAAGCTGATAAAGCCGAATAGCACCAACTTGCAAAGCAAAACACTTACATTAGAGTACACGCAAAACCCCGCGTGGTATGCGGTACAGGCTATGCCCTATCTGATGGAGTATCCGTACGAGTGTGCCGAGCAAACTTTTAGCCGGTATTTCGCCAACACCCTTTCAGCCGCAATTATTAATAAAAACCCGCAAATTAGCCAGGTGCTTGACCGCTGGAAAGCCGGCGACAGCAAAGCCTTCTTGTCAAACCTGGAAAAGAACCCGGAATTAAAAAATATATTGTTAGAAGAAACGCCCTGGCTCCTAAATGCGCAAAGCGAACATGAACAGCATAAACGCCTGGCCTTGCTGTTTGATTTGAACAAACTTGGTTACGAGCAAGACCAAACTTTAAATAAATTACTGAAAAAGCAATTACCAGATGGCAGCTTCCCATGGTTTGGCGGCACTCGTACTGACCGTTATATTACTCAACATATTCTTGCAGGGCTGGGGCAACTACAACGCATTAACAAACCTAATTATGTACAGCAGGCCATTACCGAAAAAGCGTTGGCTTATCTGGACAAACAACTAATGGCTGATGCCTTACCTGGAACCAAAAATGCCAAGCTAGATAAGCCGGAGCACCTATACCCTGTACAAGTGCATGCGTGGTATACCCGTAGCTACTTTACCGAAGCAGCATTAAGCAAGCCACTTGGGGCGGTGCAGCAAGCTTACCTAGATCAGGCTGCTAAGCAATGGCAAAAACAAAGCTTTTATGAGCAGGGCCTTATTGCCCTCACACTACACAGGTATAAACGCACCGAGGAGGCAAAACAGATTATGCGCTCGCTGCTGGAATCGGCACAGCAATCCGACGAAATGGGTATGTACTGGGTAAAAAACCGTCATGGCTGGTTTTGGTACGAGTCACCCGTTGAAACGCAATCTCTCATGATTGAGCTGTTTACCGAGGTGGGTAACCACACCAAAGCTGTTGACGAGATGAAAATATGGCTGTTGCGAAACAAACAAGTAAACAATTGGTCAACTACAAAAGCTACCGCCACCGCTTGTTATGCGTTGCTCATGAGTAAAGGAATTAATTTGTTAAACGTTACAGAAGCTACCGATATTCAATTAAGCAGTCAGTCACTGAAACTGTTAAAACCTGATCTGAAAGCCGAAGAAGGAACAGGGTATGTAAAAGCCAGCTGGGTAAATGAACAAATTAAACCCGAGTTAGGCAAGTTACAGGTAAGCAATAAAGGAAACACAATAAGCTGGGGCGCCCTCCACTGGCAGTATACGGAGCAATTGGATAAAATCACACCATCCAATACCGATTTGCATTTGGAACGTAAATACTTTATTGTAAAACGCGATAATGCAGGAGAAGTGCTTACGGCTGTTGATGCCCTGCACCAACCTCAAACCGGTGACTTGCTGAAAGTGGTTGTTTATTTAAAAGCCGGGCGGGACTACGAGTACATTCACCTGAAGGATATGCGTCCGGCAGGTACCGAACCTTTAGATGTACTATCGTCTGCAAAATACCAGGATGGTTTATATTATTACCAGGTAAGCCGTGATGTTTGCACTAATTTCTTTATTGACAGGTTAGCCAAAGGCAGTTATGTACTGGAGTATCGCTTACGGGTAACGCAACCAGGTAATTTTGCTACAGGTATTAGCACTGTACAAAGCATGTATGCGCCGGAGTTCAATGCACATACCGAAGGCGGTAAATTGAATGTTAAACCATAGATATGACCTTGAGGGAACCACTGAAGTATTTGGTCTTGATATTTTGAAGTATGGGACTTGCAAGTTGTAGTAACCTGCAATTTGGCTGGCTCACGCTGGATGTGGGCGATTATCTTATTGACTTTCCCCGTAGCTTCAGGCTAAAGCCAGTGCACGGTATTCTGTCAAATAATTCCAGATTCACATGTTTGGAATAAGGACAATTAACTATCAACAGGTGTTTTACCATAATAACGACGATTGAGCTTAAACTGCAATTAAATTTCGATACTACTCTTTGCATAACATACATGCTAAAAATTCGCCTCTTATCTAGAATAATTAGTAACTTGCATTATCAGATTGATATAAGTTGATATGATTTGAGCGGGTCTTTAACGAGACCTATTTTTCAAAAACCGCATTATATAGGCGTTAGGGCTAATTTTCAAACAAAGTTCGAATCCCTCCCTCACCGCAGACGACCATTCAGTCTTACAAAAAGCCGCAAATATGAAATTTGCGGCTTTTTGTATTTTTATAACTGTTCAAACGCCTTGTTTTTGTCTTAACGAGACCAAAGAGCTGTTCGAAATATATAAGACAGCTTTACTAACTGCAAACAGGGGAAATGAGCATAATCACTCAGCTCAACGGACGTTAGTATGAGGGCGTAATGCCGAGGCTAATTATCAGGATTATTAGTCCCTATGGGTTTCGTCAGATAAGTAATGTTGAAGGTCAACCAGTTATCAAGCTTGATTGAGCTCTTCTATTATCTGCGCGAACAGCCGCGTTGATCGCAAGCGGTCCTCGAAATCGTAGGTATTGCAAGCCATGATCAACTCATCAGCTTCCGTTTCATCCAAAAAGGCCTTGATCTTGGCCTTTACGGTATCCTTGCTGCCCACAAAGGAGTATTTGAGCATTTGATGGACCGTAGGATGGGCAAGCATTTCCCTGAAGTCGTCCGTCATTTCGGTCGGTGGTTGTAGGCCTTGGGATCTGCCCGTCAGTATCCCAACGAACATGTTGATCAGGGTGGTGAACAAGCGTTCAGCCTGTTCATCGCTCTCAGCAACGATGACGTTGACCCCTGCGATAATGTATGGCCTTTCCAAAGTTTCTGATGGCTGAAACTCACGACGGTAAATGTCAAGCGCATTTAGCAAATGAGTTGAAGCAAAATGGCTTGCAAATGCATAAGGCAGCCCTTTTTGAGCGGCAAGGTGAGCACTGTCAGTGCTGGAACCCAAGATATAGATGGGCACCTCCACTCCCTCCGCGATCGCGGCGCGTACTTTCGCATTAGCATTTTCTTTTGCAAAATATCGCTCGATCTTTTCGATCTCTTGCGGGAACGAGTGTGCAGCGCGCATAAAGTCCGACCGTATCGCCTGTGCAGTTTCGCCGTCTGTACCGGGCGCTCGGCCCAATCCCATCTCGATACGCCCTGGATAAAGATGCGCCAAGGTTCCAAATTGCTCTGCCACCACCAATGGGGAGTGATTAGGAAGCATTACGCCACCCGAGCCCACCTTGATCGTTCGAGTGTTATCAGCCACATATCCGATCAGTAATGTGGGTGCATTGCTACCTACATAAGCTGAATTATGATGTTCAGCGAACCAAAAACGAGAGTAGCCCAGTGCCTCAGCTTCTTTAGCCAAAGCCAATGAATTTTTCAAAGTTTCGTTAAACGTACCCCCTTGGGCCACCAAAGCCAACTCCAGTATCGAATAAGCTACTTTATCTTTTTTCATAGGTCAGAAGTTCACAAAGCTATATAATTAATAGTGCCGCCACTCTTATCGCTTTGCATCTTGACCTGGCTATGGCAAAAGCAGCAAGCCCCCTTTTAACCTCAGGCGATGAGGCCACCTTCGCATCGTATTTTCCACCTTATCCCATACGATATTAGACGCTTCGGCAACCCTGTAGCCTTCACATCCCATTTGATGCAAATGATCTCGTTCACTACGAATGTCAAGTTGCCCCAGTCGGTAAAGGAGATCAAAAGGTGTCATTCAAGGTGTTCAAAGTAGCTGTTGCACACACGTTGAATGAAACAGCTGAGATACTGTGATCGAACTTTCGATAGGTGTCTCCCGTAATAGAACAGCTCTTACATCATCGATGCAAAGGCTGTTTACCGGTATCAACGATCGACAACTACTTCACTTCGAACTTTACGGCATAAGGTTCAAGCGGATAGCCGGCTCTAGATCTAAAGGCTCTATCTGTGATCAAAAATTCATATGACCGGCCGGGTCGTTATTGCAGCTTGACCTTGAAAGCCCTATGGTCTTCGGTAAAATCAACTACTCCGGTGATAAGGAAAGTATCTTTTACTACTTCACCTAACAACAAGATCTCATTTTTTTATTTGCCCACTAACATAATAGTTCCTACATTGCCGCCATACTTGCACGGGGTGCTGTTTACTTACAAGTAAAGGCTGAGATGATACCCGATAAACCTGATACGGATAATACCGGCGTAGGGATGCACAGGCCTGATATCAACTGCTGGCAGCGATCGCTGCTATCCAATAGGTAAAGCCTTGTTTCTATGCCATGAAGATCTGGCAGCGAAGCAAGGCTTTTTACGTTTAACCCTGTTTAAAATGGATCTGAAGCAGAACGCCGACTTTGGCTTAATGACCCGCAGCCTTACCAATTGGCAAGGCCGAAAAGAATGGTTCTTTAACCGTGAGCATACTGATACCTACGAACAATGGTATGAAGGCCGCTACAAACGAGCCGAAGTTTGGCAAAAAAAGGTGATGGCCCAACTGCTGGGTAAAGACCAGCGGGTAAAAGAGTTACTGGAATTTGGCTGTGGCACTACCCGTTTCACACGCTGGTGGCACGAGATCGGTATCGATGCTACGGGCGGCGACCTCTCTCCTTTTATGTTAGGGCAGGCAGCGCATCTATTTAAGGGCGACCTGGTCAATGCCGACTCACATTACATGCCCTTTAAAGACGACACGTTCGACGCTGTGGCATTCATTACCACTTTTGAATATTATCGTGACCCGGTCAAGGTGATCAGGGAAGCGGCTCGGGTGGGTAAGCATGGCATCGCCTTTGGAATGATGAATCGAAATTCGCCCAAGGTATTGCGCCGCCGCGTTCAGCAGTTATTCGGTAAGAACCCGTTCTACGTCACTGCTACCTTTTACACTCCTGCCCTACTGATCGAGAAGATAACGGAAGCGCTGAATGGTCGTGAGTATAGTTTAGAATGGACCTGCACCGGTTTGCCTGAATGGTTCCCTGTGCAACAATGGAGTGTTCCGGTAGGTGATTTCTTTGGATTGTACGTTAAGTTCAATGACGCTCGATAGTTATGTCTCAATTCTCCGGAAAAATAGATGGCGGCAGTTTTGACGAACTCATTCTGCCTCGTTTAGGATATAAGCGTCAGAACGTTGAACAAGGTCCGGCCTTCGGTGTGGATGTCTCCGTGATAGACCTGGGGAATAACATGGGATTAGCGATGACGAGTGATCCACTTTCGCTTATCCCCTCATTAGGCTTAGCGGCATCAGCGTGGCTATCGGTACACCTGATGGCCAATGATATGGCTACCACGGGCTTCGCACCTATGTATGCACAAATGGTATTGAATCTACCTCCGCAATTTGGTCAGGACGACCTCACAAAATATTGGGATCACATACACCAATACTGTCAGGCAATTGGTGTGGCAATAACCGGCGGTCATACATGCAATATCGAAGGCCAACATTCAACTATTGCCGGCGGTGGCACCATGTTGCTTACTGCACCGTTGGATCAGATACGGTTGAGCGGCCAAGCAAAACCAGGCAACAAGATCATTGTAACTAAGGATTGTGCGCTCTTATCAGCTGCTGTGCTGGCCATGAGCTTCCCCCAAACGGTGCAGCACCATCTTGGCAAGGAAATTTATGATGCATGTTGTGAATCGTTCTACCAGATCTCATCCCTGCCTGATGCGCTGGCTGCCGCAAGTACGCAGCAGATCACCGCCATGCACGATGTGACCGAGGGCGGAGTGCTTGGTGCGGTCTATGAAATGTGCAAAGCTTCCGGTATCGGCGTCCGCATTGATAATGAGCTGCTACCGACCGGCCATCCGCAACAACAGGTGACCCAACTCTTTGGTATCGACGCACGGTTCTGTATCGGCGCTGGTTCCATGATCATTGCGGTAGAAACCGGTTCTGAGCAACAAGTTCTGGCGGTGCTTACCGCAGAACACATCAAAGGGACAGTGATCGGCGAGTTCACAGAAAACACCGAATGTGTTTTGATCACTAACGACAAAGAAGAACCACTTCCCTACTATGAGAAAGACCCGTATTGGGCGGCATTCTTTAACGCTTTAAAGAAAGGATGGAGATGAACGTATCGAAAAAGATCAATGGTGGAGTTTACCTGGTGATCGATCCCTCAATGCGAGCCGACGAATTGCTTACTAAATTGGCAGAAGCACTTAAAGCGGGATTGGCGGCCGTTCAAATCTGGAATAATTGGCCGGCACACACCGACAAGTTTGAATTGATCGCTCGTGTGGGTAGCCTTTGTCGGATACATCACACGCCTTTGCTTATCGATAATGACTGGCAATTAATGCTACGCTCTCCGGAGTTGGACGGTGTACACTTCGACAGCATCCCGCCGGATTTTGCTGAGATACGGAGTAAGATCAGCAGACCATTCACGGCCGGAATCACCTGTTCGGGCGACCTGGACGTGATACGTTGGGCACACGACCAACGGTTGGACTACGTTTCCTTTTGCGCTATGTTCCCATCATCCTCGGCAAGCAGTTGCTCCATCGTTATGCCAGAGGTGGTCCAAAAAGCCCGTCAACTTACTGAGCTACCCATTTTTGTTTCAGGAGGCATAACACCTGAGAACATCCCACCATTACGGCAGCGCGCACCGTTCGATGGCGTAGCCGTCATATCAGGCATTATGAGCTCGAACGACCCGCGAACGACCGTTAAACTTTACCAGAACGCTTTAAAATGAAATTACAGACCATCGCTAAACTCTGCTGTCCTTTTGACAAGCACGACCTTAACTTGAAGATACTTGCACAGGATCTTGAACAGAACATACAGGAAGGCCTATTGAGTTGCACCAAGTGTCAGCGGATATACCCGATCGTTTATGGTGTACCCATCATGGCACCTGATGAGTACCGTCAAACAGCTCTTGAGCAACCTGTGCTCGACCGCTGGAAACTTGAATATGGGATCGAGCCAGGCAAATTAACACTTGGGCAATGAAGATCCACTGCTACTTGAACTAATACATAGCGCCTTTCCTGATCGGCGATAGCTCATCAGGTATTCAGGCAAATGTTGGAGTGCCTTACATCAATGATGTAAGGCACTTTTCTTTTATCCACCTCTCGGATCACCGAATGTTATATTTAGACCAGCCAAGGGACAACTGTAATGTTCAGAACAAAATGATCATTCAACCGGCTGTGATCGGCCCTGCGGCTACCTCTGCGCTCACTTATACAGCATCATACAATATGATCGCTATTGACAAGCCACGCGTTACAGTTAAAATTTTACCTTTGCCGCCGTAAATTTACTTTTCACTTAACCCTCAAATCATCACAGCAATTGAAACGACTTTTATTTTTTCTTCTATTCACAACAGGTTTATTACGAGCAACTGCGCAGGAAAAGGTCAGTTTTGACACTGCATTTCAAAAGGCCAACAATGGGAAGGCGCGCGTAGAGATCACCCCACTTAAAGAATTATTACACATCATGTTGGCCATCACACCAACGGGACTGGCTAACGATGATATGGTGGATCAAAGCACCCCTTATTATCAGGACGTGCTTCGTCATTTCAAGCCCTTCGCCAACGAACCTATCATCAAAACGTTCGACTCGCTCCTGACCGCTTCGTTGTACAACTACATATTCATCACCGGCAACGCGATGACCTATGATCTTTCAGGAACAAGCCTGAAGCGAAACGCTGTTTACGTGTTTCCATCAAGACAGGTAGCCAATAAAACGATCAACGTGAACCCGTTAGATACTTACAGAACGCAGATCGCTGAATTCGCTAAAACATCAAAGTTCCAAAAGTTTTATGCTCAGCACCGGGCTTATTATACCAAGCTGATCAACGAATATGAATCAGAAGCCAGCCTGGCTAAGCAGTGGAAGTGGCTTGAGACGAACTTTAAGACCAAGATCAATAATTACCTGATCTTGTGTTCGCCGCTCATTAACGGGATGAATTATACCACAGTGTTCAGGGATAAAGGCTTCACGCAGATCCTGATGGTGCTGCCACCTCTTGAGCACGACGCCAAACGCTCAAAGATCCAGGATGAAATATTTAATACCCGTGTAATGTTCACCGAGATAGACCACAACTACGTGGGTCCGCCGTCATATGCCAATGAAAAGGTAATTGACAGTGTGTTTAAGAAGAGAGCCGACTGGGTGAACGAAAAAGCAGATGGGATATATGCCTATCCAACCCCAATGAAAGTATTTAATGAGTATATGACCTTTGGCGTTTTCCTGCTTTACTGCCGTGATCATTATGACCGGTCGCTTTATGATCAAACGAGGCAAGAGGTCATCAGCGTGATGGGCGCAAGAGGTTTCACCAGGATGGAATTGTTCACATCGACGTTAGAGAAAGTAAGAGCGTACGCTCCCGCTAAAAAGATAGATGATCTTTACCCGGAATTGCTGAGATCGCTTGCGCAGAAAGCTCCATAATTAAAAAGGCCATGTCATCGATGCGGATGATATGGCCTAATATTGACATGTAGCGTTAGTTATTACTTCTTCACGAACAGATACTTTGACAGCACCTTCATCTGCGGTCGTTCGGCCCCGTTCACTGGTTGCACAGCTAACTTATAATCGCCCCAACGGTGTCCTGCCGCCCAGTAAGTACCATTGACGCCATTGGCTTGAAGATATTTTAAAAAGTTATCCATCGTTAAAAGCCAGCGTTCATCGTCATCCGGTATTCCATACTCGCCTATAAAGCCTCTTAGTTTATTTTGCTTTAACCACTGTACAAATGGTTCAGCGCGTTGAACGCCGGTCTCAGGGGTACCTTTTTCATTTTCATAGGTATACTTGTAGGTACCAGAACCGTCGTTGTCAAAATACAGGTGTGCTTCAAAGATAAGATTATTGGCAGGATCTTTTAGGTTCTTGAGGTGATCACTGCTGCCCATCCACTTAGCTGCTGAGCTCCAGTCATCGCCACCCACCACGATCGCGTTCTTTTTGTCAACGGTCCTGATCTGGTCAATGATCGCCTGGGCTATGTTGAACCAAGCGGTGGTGTCAGGCATATCATGCGGCTCATTCATCATGCCGTAGCCCCAAATATTTTTTTTGTCTTTCAAGATCATGGCGAGCTTTTTCCAGGCATCAGCCACCATACCTATGGTCACACCTTTTGTATTGATCAGTGTAAGTTCGCCATTGATCATTCGGCGGCAATAGTTATGCATATCGGGCACCACGAGCATGTTCCTTTTTTCAGCCGCGTCCACCACAGCCACCAGCTTATTGACCTGAAAGGTATCTAAAGGTCCTCCCAATCGTGGTTGTAAGCGTTCCCATAAAAATGGCAGCCTGATCAACCTAAAGCCTTTACTTTTTAAATAGTCAATGTCCGAAGCGGTCGGGTAGTCATAATCTTTTTCATAGGTGCCGGGTATCTGGCCAAAATCGGCGCCTGCCAGGTTAAGGCCAAATGGCGCCGGACCAGCTTTGAGTTTTGTCAACGACTGAGCGTTCACGCTCGTCAGGCCAATGCATGCCAGGAGTGCAGTATAAATATATCTTCTCATAATGATCAGGTGTGCGATGTTTAGGTCATCGCATAAATTGTCATCAAAAGTACGTCTACACACCACCAGCTTATAATACTATTTTATCCGGAATATTCCGCTGATCGTATCAATTGGGCTTTTGTTGAAAATGATGGATATTTTAGCACGACCATTTTTACCTCTTATGCGAAGTTTCCTGTTTACTGTTTTGCTTATATGTACCGTTTTGGCAGCAGAGTGTCAAACGCTGAAGGTGTCGGCCAACAAGCGCTACCTGATCGATGAACGCGGCAAGCCATTCCTATGGCTCGGTGACACCGCCTGGGAACTTTTTCATAAACTTGATGATCAGGAAGCTGACCATTACCTGGAAACAAGGGCCAGGCAGGGATTTACCGTGATACAAGCCGTCATTATTTCCGAAGATAGTGGTTTGAGTAAGCCCGACGCATACGGTCAATTACCCTTTTTAAATAATGAAATCACGCGACCTAATGAGGCGTTCTTTGACCACATTGACCATGTGATCAAAAAGGCAGCATCGCTGGGGTTGTATATGGCCGTGCTCCCGACATGGGCCGACAAGGTGCCATCTAACCGCCCCGGAAAAGACCCGGTCATAATCGACCAGCAAAAAGCACTGAGCTACGGAAAATATCTCGGGAAACGATTCGCTGGTAGACCTATCATATGGATGCTGGGCGGCGACCGCGACGTTGCCAGCTCCGAAGCTTTTAATATTTGGAAAGCGATGGCCACCGGCCTAAAAGGTAATGGGAGTAAGCAACTCATCACTTATCATCCTGCTGGCGAAAGTTCATCGTCGCGGTGGTTTCAAAATGACCAATGGATCGACCTCAACACTTACCAAAGCGGCCATGCTCACCGTTATATGCCCGTTTATAAATTCGCCCACACTGACTATCACCAATCACCCACCAAGCCTTTCTTAGATGCCGAACCGGCCTACGAAGACATACCCTTAGAGTTTTGGACCTACATGACGTTAGACCGCCAACCTACCGTGCCTCCTTCGATCTTGAATAGAGACAGCTTACTGGTCGATCTAGCTCATTTCAAGAAGGGCTATTTTGATGATCATGACGTGCGGGTACATGCTTATTGGAATTTGTTATCCGGCGCTTGTGGACATACCTATGGTCACAATTCGGTATGGCAGATGTTCAAAAAAGGCGGCAGCTATGTGATACCCTGCACCAGTGACTGGAAAGAAGCCTTGCACAGCAAAGGCGCCGAACAGATCAAGTTCCTGAAAGCCCTGTTCAACGAACGTTTCCATCAGCTGATACCTGACAGCATATTGGTCAAAAATAATGCTCAGCATGACAGCACTTATATCGCCGCAGCCATTAACCGTCAACGAACAACAGCGATCATCTACCTGGCGATCGGCCAAGATGTAGTGACCGATCTTTCCACAATGAAAGGACCGCTAAAAGCTTGGTGGTTCGATCCACGGACAGGTCAAAGGCGATACATCGGCAGTTATAACGCTGTCCATCAACGGGCTTTTACGCCGCCTACGTCAGGTTCACATAACGACTGGGTATTGCTGTTGGAGGAAAGGTCACGGTCAAAAAAATAGCGGTTGCAGGAAGCAACCGCCACGATAAACTAAGTACAGACCTGTGTATCGGTTTAGGTAAGGTTTCGTTCAGATCTATTTTGATCCGGAACTTTGATAGGTTCGGAGGTCTTGAGTATCACCGATCGTGGTCAACACCTTTTCAAGGCCGTGCATGTTGATCAGCAGGCCTTGCTCTGCGTCGGGGTGCGTCTCTTCGTTGATAATGCCAATAGGGCCTTTGTAAGAGCTTTTCAGGATCTGCCTCACCATTTGGTATTCGGAATCTCCTTCTCCTATCGGCACCACTTTAGCCGGGTCGCTCCCTTTCAGTCCTGAGATATTGACCGTATACAAGTAGGGCAACATCTGCGGATAGAACTTAGGGAAACGCTTTACCTGTTCTTCGGCGTGGTGAAAATTGTAGACCATGCCAATATTCGGCATTTTCAAGTTTTTGACGATCGCCAGTTGATTCTCGGGCTCACCATACCAGCCTCCATGGTTATATAAGCCTACGGTACAGCCTATTTTAGCAGCTTGCTCAGCGATATATTTCACGGGCTTTGAAAGGGTATCTATCTTTTGCTGTTGAGTCATGTTGGTCATATCCACACCGATCATCATGAGCCATAGTTGTGTTTTAACATTGTTCTGCTTCAACACGTTTAATATGGTATTTAAGTTAGCGTCGTGCTGAGGATCAGGACCCGACATGTACCAGAACGCCTGCAACTTGATATTGTGCTTCTTCAGCGCTTTCAGTTCCTCGTCAAAGTATGGAATATGCTTATCGCGCCAATCATAAGCAAGTTTGGTTATTCCCAGCTTATTGAGCATCTGCGCACGTTGTTCGGCATTGCGCTCTTTCACGTCATATGGCACTATACACCATGCCACCAAATTGCTTTTAGCAAAGACACCCTTGTAGTGCTTCACCATCGTGAAGGCGGCCAATGACAATATCAAGCCGGCAGAAATTATTGCATAAATAAGCTTTTTCATGGGTCTGTTATGTTAAGGTAGTGCGTATGCAACGTAGGTATCGCCCGTTTTGCCGCCAAGTTTACCACCACCTGTGGCCGGTATCACGATGTACTGTTTCCCGTTGATAGCGTAGGTACTTGGCGAAGCGTACCCTCCATAGGGAAGCTTTGTTTCCCATAAGATCTTACCCGTGTGCTTATCAAAAGCCCGAAATTTCTCATCGCGTGTGGCAGCAATGAACACCAGTCCACCTTTGGTCACCAGGCTTCCGCCAAAATTCTCGGTGCCTGTGATGGGCATTCCTTTTTTGGTCAGTTCGGGGTACTCGCCTAATGGCACTTTCCATTTGATCTTGCCAGTGGTCAGGTCTACAGCGTTCAAGGTTCCCCACGGTGGTGCCGTGGCCGGGTAGCCGTCAGCATCGAGAAACTTATTGTAACCTAACGACCGGTATTCATGCTTGCCGGATACCGACCTTGGCGCTTGTACATTCTTTTTGTTCAGTAAAAGGTCCACCAGATCCTTACGGTCCTTTTCCTCTATTTGTGGGAAAGCTGGCATCGCCTTACGCCCGTTCTTCAGGATATTGACGATGTCCTCTTCCTTGTATTTTTTATCTAATTCGGTCAGCGCGGGTATAGACCCTTGTCCCTTGCGGTCGGCACCATGACAACTTGGGCAACCCATTTTGAGGAATACGGCGTTGCCTGCGCTCATGGGCTCGCTATTAGGGTCGTCAGACTCATTGATGTCTTTCATTTTGATCAGCCACGCCAGCTGATTGGCATTTACGTAAAGCACATTCTCCCGCGGATCATAAGACCCTCCGCCCCATTCGGCACCTCCATGTATGCCATAATAGAGAATACCTTTTTTAGAAGGCGGCAGGAACCAGCCTTGCTCCGTTTCAGCGATCGTTCTCAACGCTGCCTGGCGGGCTTCAGGTGTACGAAAGGTTACATCATTGGCTGTGACCACCTGCTTGGCGAAAGGTTTCGGCCAGATCACCTTGGGCTGAGTCGGGTAAGCATACTCGCCCGGTAGGGTCGATGCCGGCACAGGTGTTTCGACCACCTTTGATAGTAGCCTACCGGTGCTGCGCTCGAACAGCAGGACATTGCCTGTCTTGGTCAACTGCATCACCCCTTTTACTTTTTTACCGTTAGAATTGAGGTCGACCAGTACAGGAGCGCATGGCAGATCCAGGTCCCACAGATCATGATGTATGGCCTGGTAGTGCCAGATCCGTGTACCGGTGTTAGCGTTCAGGGCTACTATACTATTACCGTAAAGCTGTTGACCACGGTTTTCGGCACGGTAGAAGTCATCTTTGGGTTGCCCTGTTGGGAAGAACACCATCCCGCTTTCCTTGTCCACCGTAATACCTCCCCAAACGTTGATGCCGGCTCCATCTTTCCAGAAGTTCTTGTCGCCCCAGGAATCATGACCATATTCGCCGGGTTGCGGTATGGTGTTGAATTTCCAAACACGCTTACCTGTACGGGCGTCAAAAGCACTTACGTTGCTTGGCGCGCTCCAGCTTAATGCACCTAAGATGACCAGATCTTTGAATACCGCTGGTGCCCCCGGTGAGGTAATGGCCATCTTATCAGGTGACCTTACCTGTCCAGCATTAAGATCAACGCGACCTTTGTCGCCAAAACTTTCGTCGGCATAGCCATTGTACATGCCCACTTTATACAAGTAATTACCTGCTGTATAAAAAAGATAGGCGTCCTCGCCAGATCCCCAACTGACCACACCTCGGTTGATACCGCCGAGCTTTTCGCCGTCGCGCGAGGGTTTGAAACGCCAAAGCATCTTTCCATTAGTACCGTCAACGGCGATCAAGGTTTGCGACGGTGTGGTCACGAACATGATGCCTTTAATAATGAGCGGGTTGCACTGAACGTTACCATCCATGTTTCCCGAACGGAAGGTCCAGGCAACTTTAAGCTTCTTTACATTGTTGGTATTGACCTGTGTTAAAGCCGAGTACTTGGTCTGTCCTGCGTCGCCGCCGGGGTTCGACCAGTCGACGGTATCTTTATATGGTTCTACCCTATCGCAGCTTGAACAAACGAACAGCGCAAGAGATGTCAGCATAAAAATGATCCTGTTCATGGGATAATGTTCGAATGAATATACTGGTCGGCTAAGGGTATGTTTAAAACTTCATCTACACTAAAGTACCGTCAGCAATGATCTTCTTGTTACTATCGACCATGGCTGCGATGGTTTGTACCGAGCCTGCTGAGTGGAACTTATCCTCTGGGGTATTGAGCACATAGTCGACAAGTTTATCGACAGTGGAAGTGGCCACATGCTGGCGAGTGTCTGACGAGGCGTAGTAAATAAATACCGTTCCGTCCTCATCGGCGATCCAACCGTTGCTGAATAATACGTTGGAAACATCACCGATACGTTCTTCACCTTCAGGCGCCATAAAGTACCCTGCCGGCTTGTTGGTCACCTTAGTAATATCCTGCAGATCGGTCATGAACATATACAGCACATAACGAAGCCCTGCCGCAGTATTACGTACGCCGTGGGCCAAATGAAGCCAGCCCTTTGATGTTTTAATGGGTGCTGGACCTAAACCATTTTTGGCCTCATAAACAGTATGATATACCTTTTTATCGATCACTATCTCTTGCTCTACCTCGGCATGCTCAATAGAATCGCTCAGGCCAAATCCGATGCCTCCGCCTTTGCCAGCCTCTATAAAGCTGTCTTGCGGACGGGTATAAAAGGCATATTTACCATCCACAAATTCCGGGTGCAATACCACGTTACGCTGCTGAGGCGATGGCGTCTTGAGGTCGGCCAATCGCTCCCAGTTTTTCAGATCTTTGGTGCGGGCGATACCACATTGCGCGATCGCGGCCGACTGATCACCTTCGTGTGCCGAAGAGTCACGCCTTTCAGTACAGAAGAGTCCGTATATCCAGCCATCTTCATGCTTCACCAGGCGCATATCGTATACGTTAGTGTCAGGCTCCTCGGTCTCGGGCATCTCTATAGGATAGTCCCAGAACTTGAATCCGTCGGTACCGTTATCGCTTTCGGCCACCGCAAAGAATGATTTGCGGTCCAAACCCTCCACGCGGGCCACCATCAGGTACTTACCTTCATGTTTGATCGCTCCGGCGTTGAAGATCGCGTTGATGCCACAACGCTCCATTAAATACGGATTGCTTGCCGCATTAAGGTCATATCTCCATTCCAGCGGCGCATGATCTGCGGTCAGTACCGGGAATTCATACCGATGAAATATACCGTTAGGTGAGGTCAGTTTTTGATTAGGTCGGTCAATAAGTTCAGCGTGCCTGCTCATCAGGCCATCCAGTCTGCTTTTAAAACTTGTATTCATGTGATGTATCACTTTATAAGATCAATCTTCGAGTTTGTCCCACCAGGTCTTTTTGAGAATGCTCAGCACCACTATTAGGATACCGATGGTGACCATAAGCGGAAGTTTCATCGATAATACCAGGTACATGGGTAGTATGGTAAGGCAGCATTGCGATATGATGCCCAGCACCACGTTGAACATATCGAGCCCGAAATGACCATTGGCCTTAAATTCAGGAGCATCGATGGTAACCGAACGGTGTACCGGTCCCCAAAAGCCCCACGGCTTTACGGTGCTGTAAAAGTTCTTTAATACCGCTTCATCAGTAGGCGGAGCAGTATATGTTCCGGCTATACAGCCAATTAACGAGATCACGAACAATAACGGCCATACGTACAGCGGAAGCACTTGGTCAAAAATGAAAGGGAACACCAGGGCTGCGGCGATGCCCGAAGCCATTCCCCAGAAAAAGCCGTTGGCATTGAATCGCCACCAGTACCATTTCAACATATTGGCCGCTATGTAGCCACCATAAAGTGCACCTACCAGCCATTGCAATATGCTGTTCACATCCTTGGCAAAAAAGCCTAGCAACACCCCTATCGCTACCACTACCACGCCCACTATATAATTTAGCCTGATGATCTTTTTGTTAGGCGCCTCAGAGTCGATGTATTTCAAGTAGATATCATTAACGATGTATGCTTGTGCGGCGTTCAAGGTGCCCGAAAAGGTGCCCATAAATGCACCGAGCAGACCGGTTAATACCAGGCCCAGTATACCGACAGGCAAAAATGTATTGATGGCGGCAGGCAGTATACGTTCGAAGTCGGTGGTGCCATTTACGCTGATGTTGATCTTGTTGTAATATAGCAAGGCCAGCACCGTAAGGCCGATCACCATTGAATATCGAATGGGCAGCAGCACGATCGACACGAAACCTGTCATTTTTGATGCTTCTTTTGGGCTACTGGTCGACAGCACCTTTTGCATATCATAGCTTGGCGGTGGCCCGGCCAAACTGGCGAAAACGCCCTTGAATAGCATCATCATAAAAAAGATACCGAACAAACTGAAGCCGTCCTCTTTAATTTTCTTATTGGCATCGGCAATTATGTTGCTCCAATCCAGGTCAAGGCGCCAGCCAAAGAACGGGTCGCTCCATCCGGCAGGAACGTTCAGGTGTTTACCATTCAGGTGCGTGAAAGCGATGATAGCTATGGCCACACAACCAACGGTCATGATGATGTATTTGATCACATCGCCCACCACGATACTATGCATACCACCTAAAATCGAGTAGAACATTGCGAACAGGGTGAATATGATACCGTAAAAGTGCGCAACATACTGCGGAGCCACGTTGAACGGCACGTAGGCTTTCACCAATTCCCAGGGAATGAAAATCTCGATGAACTTACCAAGTCCCACAAAACCATAAGCTAAGAAGCCGAGGCAACTGATCAGCGCGAACGCCACCACGATGTTGTGTGACGCCTTAACGCCTTTCCCGCTCACTCCAAAGCGGGTGGCCAGCCATTCCGCCCCGGTGTTGGCACCTGAGCGCCGCAACCACTTGGCCAGGAACATCATATTGAACACCTGGTTGAACACCGGCCATAACCACGGTATCCAGATACTTTTCAAGCCGTAAACAAAGCAAAGCGAGATCATCCACATGGTTCCGCTGATGTCGAACATGTCTGATGCGTCGCTCAGACCCAGCATGTACCAAGGCAATTTCTTACCACCCATTAGGTAGCTTTCCTTATTCTGCTTGGCCTTGTTTTTATAGAACCAACCGATCATGACCATCATGACGAGGTAGAATACGATGATACTTATATCAATAGCCTGTAGCTTCATCCGTGTTTATTGAAGTATTAAATTAACGGATATTAGCCATATCACTATTATTGATCATGACACCACTATGACGGGATTTACCGTTAAAGGCATGACCGGTTATCATGGCACAAGCATTACAGGACCTATGAATTAGAGTAAAAAAAGGCATAGAGCTATTCAGGTTTATATATTGTAAAGTTGCCCAAAACAGCGTTTTAGTACTAATACTTTTTTAGCCAAACACCTATAATTTTCATATTTATTTTTGCTTTAGCTTAACTTTAAAATACATTTAAAATGTAAACCTCAATTCATTCACTGTACCTATCGTTATGCAAAACCTGCACAAGAACGTATTTAAGGAGATCACTCCCTTAACACCTTTTGACTGTTTCACCATTTTTTCGAGGGTCAAAAAAGAGTTCAATTTTCCGCTTCATTATCATGACGAATACGAACTGAACCTGATACTAAATGCTAAAGGTGCCAAGCGTATAGTAGGTGATCATATAGATGTGATCGATGACCTGGAATTGGTTTTGATCGGTCCTAACACTCCCCATGCCTGGTTCACCCATCAATGTACTACCGAGATCACCGAAGTGACCATACAGTGGCACAAAGATCTTTTTGATGAAAAGTTCTTGAGCCGCAACCAGTTAAGCTTCATCAAAAAGATGTTCGATATGAGCGCACGCGGTGTGTCTTTTCCGCAAGGCACCATAGAGGCGGTAA
Organism: Mucilaginibacter daejeonensis; assembly: GCF_020783335.1. Taxonomy (NCBI): domain Bacteria; kingdom Pseudomonadati; phylum Bacteroidota; class Sphingobacteriia; order Sphingobacteriales; family Sphingobacteriaceae; genus Mucilaginibacter; species Mucilaginibacter daejeonensis. The sequence goes on along the minus strand of NZ_CP086068.1, from coordinate 1,778,838 downwards.
GGGAAAGGATCCTGGCCTTGAGTCAGCGAAGCGGTTTCGACTCAGTGATGGACCTGATCAGCCTTCTGCACGATCTTTCTACCTCGCGCAAGATATTCTCCTTATCTGACACCTCGTTCTTGAACAATAAGAACTTCAGTTACAACAGCCGCCGGTTAGAGAAGGCCTTTGAATTCATGAACGTTAATTATCACAATCAGATATCCCTTAATGATGTGGCCAAACTGGTGAACATGACCGACGAATCTTTTAGCCGTTTCATCAAAAAACGAACCGGCAATACGTTTATTAATAGTCTTAACGAGATCAGGTTGGGTCATGCCTCGCGGATGCTGATCGATACCACCCATTCGGTGACCGAGATATCTTACCAGTGCGGCTTCAATAACATGTCGAACTTTAACCGTTTGTTCAAGAAGAAAAAGAGTTGTACCCCTAAAGAGTTCCGCGAGAATTTCTCAGGTGTGAGAGTTTTCGTTTAATCTACAATTGTATATCGAACTTATGGAACCCCGGTTGAAGTTGTAAGATATATTTACCACCTACCGGTTTACTCAAGTTTACCTCGTCGGAGGCTGATCTCGCCTTGATCACTGATGCTTTTAAGGATAGCGTGGCAATACTGTTAGCCGGAATGGTCACCTCATAGCTAACCTTTTGCCCCTTGCGTTGCCATGATGAAATGATGTCACCGTACGGACCGGTATGCGTTGCACTAAAACGCTCCAGGCCGCTAACAAAATTTGGCTTTAAGATCACGTTCTTGAAGCCTGGCGAACCGGGATCCGGGAACATCCCACCTAACGCTTTGTAATACCATGCACTTATTTCGCCGAACATGATGTGGTTTAGCGAGATATCAGAGCTACCTTCGATCTTCCAGTTCTCGTAAAGTGTGGTCGCGCCGTTCTTGATCCACCAGCCCCATGAAGGATATGACTCATTGGAGGCCAGTTTATAAGCCAGATCAGCATAACCGTTCTCGCTCAAAGCATTCAATATAGTTTTCGACCCCAACAAGCCGACGTCCAATCCGCCGTCAGCCTCTACCCTTGAGGCAAGATTTTTGGCCACTTTGGCTCGTTCAGTATCGGGCACCAATCGCCAGTAAAGTGGCGCGCTTAATTCCGTTTGGTAGCCAGAGCAATAAATGCCCTTTTGCTGATCATAGAATTTGGCATTGATCGCATCTTTTATCTTCATTGCCAATGCGTGATAGGTCTGTGCATCAGCTTGTTTGCCTAAAGCTTTTGCTGCCTGAGCCAGTATGTTGGCATCGATGAAGTAATATATCGATGAAGTTAACTCCTTATTCGATCGCGACTTGATCGGTATCCAATCGCCCAGCCCCCAGTCGGTCAAGCCCGAAGGGCTAACGCTGGTAATGTGGTCAACATAACGTTTAATGTTGTCGTAGTTCTGCTCTAACGGTCGTGTATCGCCGTAGAACAGGTACAGGTTCCAGGGAATGATCGCAATGGTGCTCGTCCAGTCAGGGCCATTGGCCCAATCATACCCCCACATGGCAGTGGGTATGATAGCCGGCAGCACACCGTTGGGCTGCTGCTCATCACGATGGTCGGCCATCCATTTTTCATACACGGTCTTCCCGTCAAAGTTGTAGAGCCCGGTCTCCACAGCGATGTGCGCATCGCCGGTCCAGCCGTTCTTTTCCCGTTGCGGGCAATCTGTTGGATAACCAAATAGATTCGACAGATATGAATTATTGGTAGCCTGCCAGATCTTATTCAGTAATGTGCTTGACGAACTGATGTTGCCTACCGCAGGCACATCACTGTGCATAAAGTAGGCCTTCAGGTTTTGAGCGCTCAGGTTGACAGGCTCGCTGGCTACCACCTCCACGTATTGGAAGCCCTTGTAGTTAAATTTTGCTCTGAAACTATCTTCTTTTTTTCCCGACAGGATCAAAATATCTTCCTGGAACGGGTCTTGGTCATTTGTTGGGCGATAGTGGTAGTCGATGTTGGAGCGATCCACATGACCGTCCTTCTTCAATCGTTCGCCATGGATCAACCTTAGCTTGGCACCTGCATTACCTCTTACGGTGATCTCGCTCACGCCGGCTATATTCTGTCCAAGATCGAACACATGACAAAGCGGAGAGAGCCTCTTCACGCTTACAGGTCTCAACTCTTTAACATCGCGAATGGGATACATCTGTTGCGAAACGATGTGTTGCGAAGGAGCTGATGTGTAGATGGCATTTTTCCAGGTGGTATCAATAAAAATTGGAGTATCCCAACCGGCTTGCTCTAAACGTGCATCGTAGTGCTCCGCCGTGTAAATACTGTTGAATGTTATCGGGCCATGTGAGGTGCGCCAGGAATTATCGGTGCTAATAACTTCCGTGGTACCATCCTGATATGTGATACGTATATCCATACAGAACTTTGGCCGTGCGCGCCAAGGTGCCTTGTCAAAGAACCAAACCGCGGTCGAGACATGGTTGAACCAACCGTTACCCAAGGTGACGCCTATGGCATTGTTGCCGGTGGTCAGCATCGAGGTGATGTCATGCGTCACATACAGGTTACGCCTGTCAAAACAGGTGAACATGGGGTCGAGCCGATGATCACCGACTTTTTTACCGTTGATCTGTAATTCATATAAACCAGCAGCGGCGATGTAAGCTCGCGCACTCTTGATCGCACCTTTGGCCTTGAACGCTTTACGAAAGTACCCTGCAGGCTTTTCATTCACGTCGATACCATCAGTGATCCAGCCCCCCTGCCAGTCGGACTTATTAAGCATGGCCGTTTCAAAGCCAGCCACATCTGATGTAGCGGTTTTACCGTTGTTGTCAATTATGGTGACACGCCAGTAGTAATGCGTGAATGAACTTAACTTACCAGCTGGCAAAGCCACCAGCATATCATCAGAGGCCACCTTACCCGACCGCCAAATGATGCCGTCATTCTTGGCAAGTTTGACCGGGTCGGTCCCCAGCTCGATACTGTACGATACTTGGCGACCGCCCTGCGTACAACCGGCGAGGTTCCAGGTAAGACGAGGCTCTTGTGTGTCGATCCCGAGCGGATCGGTCAGATATTCGCACTTTAAATGAGTAGGCCTGCATTGTGCATAAGCAGTTGCATTTATACCTAAAGCCAGCATGATCAGCAGTGCGATCGTCCAGTTACACTTCATCACTTTATCGTATACTTCATATTAGCGGTCACGGTCTTCCAGTCATCGGTGCGGAAAGGCACCAGTGGAAAACCGGCCTTATTGTACAAGTTGGCATCACCGGCATCATCGGCCCAGGCATAACGTACCGCTACCGGTACGCTCACATTTGGGTTCTCCAGTATCACCTTGTTTCCATCAAGGGTCGCTTTGGCGTAATAGAAACGCTCATTGGCTCCGGCTAACTCGAAGCCTTTAATATAGCCATATTTATCTTTTACCCATAAGCCATCCTCAGCATCAGAAAAGGTCAACATCGCTTTACCATTTTTGATCTGCATGCTTTTGTATGAAGGGCCTTGATATGGCAAAGCCATTCCATATGATCGCGCCAGCGATAAAGCGGCCGAACGTTTACCTACATCCTGTTTGTCCTTAGGATGTATGTCATTGGTCTCTCCCACATCTACCGTGACCACCAATCCGGTGTTCGGTAGCTTTGAGGCCATTGTTTGGGCCTCGCGCAATTCGGCCCATTGGCTACCGAGCCTACTGTCTCCGCCTGATGCTTTCCAGCTCGAGATCTGGATAATATAGAAGGGCATGTCAGGCTGTTTCCAACTCTTGCGCCAATCATTGATCAGCAATGGTAAGGCAGTGCGGTATTGCACCGCCCGCTGAGCATTATTCTCACCTTGATACCACAACACTCCTTTGACCGAATGATCGACCAATGGGCTGATCATTCCGTTGTACAGCAGGCTTGGAAAAACGTTCGGGTCTGCGTTATTATTTGTGGCCTGAGATAAAGAAGCCACTTGGAACTTCCATTGACCTGCAAGACCGATCGTATCCTCACCTACTAACAGCTGTATATCATCGGGTTTCCCGGTCACCCCACCGCCACCACCGTTATCTTGTACACGTATGGCAATGGTGTTGGCTCCTTCTTTTAAAAGCCCGGCAGTGATAGGGTACACACGCTGGGTGTTATATCCTTCCTTCATCCCTCCCACCTTGACACCGTTCAAATAACTTACATCTTCATCGTCGACCATCCCTAAATGAAGTTCGGCAAGTTTGCCTGCATTTTTTTTACTGATATTAAAGGTCCTCCGAAGCCAAACCGTTCCATCCAGTCCATCTACGGTACCTTCCCAAAAGGCAGGGACAGGCATCTCAGGCCATTTTGTATCGTCAAACTTCGGTTCCCGCCACTTGGATATCTCGGCAGTATCCTTTGGCAAGCCGCTTTGTAGTTTTTCTATCGTAGCTAATAATTGCTCCTTCCGCGCTTTGATGACCACATCAAGATCTGCTGCCGGTGGCAGCACGTTAGCCATTGACCGGAATATATCGCTGTTCTCCAATGCTGGCCTGCTGATCCAGGTCTCGATGTCGGTCCCTCCCCAGGTAGAATTGATCAAACCTATGGGTACTTTCAGTTGCTTGTAAAGCTCTTTTGCATAAAAGTAGCCAACGGCAGTAAATTCACCCACATTTTCCGGCGTGGCCGGTCGCCAACTTCCGCCTGTAAGGCCGTCTTGTGGCTGCTTGGATATGGTGTTGGGAACTTTGAATTGCCGGATCTGAGTATTGTTAGCCTCCAGTATCTCTCTGCTGGCGTTATTGGCCGAACGAACGGCGAATTCCATATTCGATTGTCCCGAACACAACCAAACCTCGCCCAATAACACATCACTTAACAACAGCTGATCTTTGCCTTTGATGGTCATCTGATACGGCCCGCCTTCAGGTTCGCTGTTCAATATCACCCGCCATTTGCCGTCCTTGTTCGCGATGGCGGTCCTGGTCTGCTTCTGAAATTTGACGGTCACTTTCTCGCCTCGATCAGCCCAGCCCCATATCGTGATAGGCTTATTGCGCTGTAACACCATGCCGTCGCCGAATAAAGGTGACAAACGTACATTCGCCTTAACGGCAACTGCGAGCAAGACCAAGGCAGTCAAAAACAAGGATCTTTTCATGAATGGGAACGGAGGACGGGTCAGTTACTTATCCAAAAGAAATATAATGATATTTTTAGTTTCACTTCTTATTTCACCAGGTATGGCTTAAGCACCGAAGCCCATATATCATAACCTTTTTGATTCATGTGCACACCATCCTCCACATAGATCTCTTTAATAGGCTGCCCCTCGCTGTCCATTGTGGCAGAGAAGACATCTACATAGGCGGTGTTTTTCTGCATAGCCAGAAATTCTTTGATCAGCGCGTTGGTCTCTTTTACTACAGGTATGGAACGCGCCCTGCCCGGACAACCTTTGATAGAAAGGTAGGCGATGGGTAGTTTAGGCTGATCTTTGCGGATAAGCTCATACACCTGCTTAAAGCGGCCGAACACCTCCTGAGCAGAAGCGCCAGAGGCAATATCATTATCGCCTGAATAAAGCACGATCTGTTTGAGCTTTTGGGGATATTTGGTTTGTTCAAAGTATTGTTTCGCATCCAGCAATTGTGAACCGCCAAAACCCCGATTAATGATCACACGGTCAGGGAACATCTGCTGAACGTTGTGCCAGTTAGTAAAGGACGAGCTGCCCACAAAGAGTATAGCATTTTGAGGTGGCGCCTGCAAACTGTCCTGCTTACGGAAGTTCTGGATGGTGTTCCAATAGTAAAATCTTTGCTCTTGTGCTACGGAGTCTTGTGAAGTAAAACCCAACAACAAAAGTACACTTGCCAGGAATAGAACTGCTTTGTTTATCGTTTTGATCATTGCATCTTAAATGAGCAAGGGCAGCCTGGCTGCCCTTGCAAGTACTTAATTTTCTTTTGGAACAACACGGAAGTTATCGAAGGACATATCAGCATCCAGCACCCCATTACCGTGATAGGATAATTTGAACTTATGCTTGTTCAACGACGCTTTTAAAGGTGTATTGATGATCTTATCAAGCTCAACGGTGTAAGTTTGCCATTGCCCTTTGGTATCAAATGGCTGCCTGCTTCTCCATAGATAAGTGTTCACCTCATGATAGTCGCCATCGATCATGATCTTGATCATGTTCGCATCGAATGGCTTTAAGGTGTTCACTTCAAACTTGAGAACGTATTTTGACGGGTCAGTTACCGCCTCGGCCGGCATGGTCACGTTGCCCTGGATCAGATCGATCACCGACCATGAGGGTATCTCCTTCTCGATCCGTACGTACTTACCATCGATCGGACCCGGCTTGGCACTACTCGTCACATAGTCACTGCCTGAGCCTGAGTTAAAATCAAAAATGACGTTCCTTTTGTCTTTGTAGGGATATGGTACGCTCTTCTCTCCGCCGGGCGTGATCACCTTCACAGTGGTGCCTGGAGCAGCGTTGTCAGGCACCTTTACATACAAGCTATCGTCGGTCACGCGGGTGATCGGAGCCTCCGTTGAGCCGAACAGTACCTTAGCTTTACCGGGAACCATATTGCTTTTCAGTTGTGAACCGATGATCACCATCGTGCTTCCTGTCGGAGCATATTCGTTAAGTATTTTGGTAAGGCTAAAAGCGTTTGACTGCGCGAACACTGATGCGCTAAGCGTTAGCATTATGCCCGATATCTTTAGTGTCTTTTTCATATCTAAATGATCACTTATGTACGATACGAATATTGTCCATTGAAAGATCGATCTGGAACGGCGTTGGACCATAAACGATCGCTCTGAACGTGTAGTCGTTGTTGGTACGGGCCGTGATGGTCGCTTTTTTCACGATATCCAGAAGTGGGATCGAATAGGTGATCCATTTACCACGGGTATCGAACGGCGATACTGTCGGATTCCACAAATAATAAGTACCGCTATCACCATAATCAGCCCACATACGAATACCCTGTTGGTTGAACGGCACCTGCGTATTGATCTCGAACTTGTACAGATATTGATCAGGGTTACTCACTGCATCAGCTGGGATCTTTCCCACGCCCCTGATGAATTCATCAGCGGCCCAGGTTCCGGTAGTTTTAGCTACGCGGACATACTTGCCGCTGATAGCGCCAGGGGTCGCGCTGTTAGTAATGAACCCAGTAGCTGTTCCGGTCTTGGTGTCAAAGTCAAATACCAGGTTGGTGTTATCCATGTACGGATACTTATAAGTTGCACTGTTGCCATTGTCGGCCACCACCTTAATAGCCGAATTTTGTTGGACACCAGCCGGCACGGTCACTTGCAAGGTATCAGGCGTTGCCTTGGTGATGGTAGCCTCGGTAGTACCAAAGAAAACTTTGCCTTTACCGCCCGTAAAGCCGTAAATACCGAAACTTGGACCAAGCAGCGTCATGGTGGTACCTGCAGGCGCGTACTCATTGTCAACACCTGTTATGGATATTGGCGGTATGTTGACCACAAAGTTAGTGGTGGCGTTACCCGATGGGGTATTGACAGTGATCTTATTGGTGATCTGATCTGAACTTGGCACGCTGGCCGGTACGCGTACTGTGATCTCGTCAGCCGTTGCATAAAAATCGGCCGAGGTGACCTTAATGTTATTGAACATCACTTCGGTGACACCACACAGGTTCGAACCCTGTATGGTCACGAACTGACGCAGGTCTCCGGAGGACAGTGTAACGGAACGATCGGTAGACTTTACCACTTTGGTGATGACCGGAGTACCGCTACAATCGTTATCGCTGCTTTGATCTTTTTTACAGCTTGTAAGATGGAGCGCGGCCATTACCGCACTCAGCATGATGATATGATGTTTGAATTTAAACGTTCTCATAATACATAATTGATCATTGGTTATGATATAGGATCAGCTTACCAGCCAGGGTTATTACCATCAATGTTCTTGTTACCATTGATCTCGTCAATCGGCAGTGGGAACAGCAAATGCCTGTTTTGACGGCTCTTAACGATTCCATTGGCATCAACGGCACCAATGGCATTCATCACTTGCAGGTATATGCCCCATCTTCTTAGGTCCCAGGCGCGGCTGCCCTCTGCTGCCAGCTCACGGCGACGTTCTTCAACGATGAATGAGCGTAACGATTGCTGGTTAAAATCAGCAACGGAAACCGGTGTGGCATTACTGCGGGTACGCAATTGGTTGACAACATTCACCGCATCGGCGGTAGGTCCGTTCACCTCATTGTCTGCCTCAGCATAGATCAGTAACGTTTCCGCATAACGCAACCATGGGTAAGCGGCATCGGTACGGAAAACGGTTCGATCCGCCACATCATAGTATTTGGTCACTAAAGCGATATGGCTATCATCGTCAGAGTAGGCATAAGTAGGATCATAACCTACCGCAGGGTCGGTGCTGCCTACCTCTTTGCTTGGATACCATTGCTTATCGCCACGGTAATTCAACCATTTATGCACCACGCCTTGGCGAATACGTGCGTCCTTCGTTTCAAATAAGTTATACCAGTGATCTGACAAGCCGTAAAAACCACCGCCACTTTGTACGCGTGCACCATTGGCACCTTCGATACCTGAATAGTGATAGGTCAAAAAGTTACCGAAATCCTCGTTATTGCTCCGGCCGTACATCATCCACAAATGCTCTTTGCCACCGCGGTTACCTTTTTGCCAGATCTGCTCCCAGGTCGAGAACAGGCCGGTGTTGCCATCAGCACCATCGATCACTTCTTTAGCTTTGTTACGAGCCAATGTGAAGTAGTCGCGGGCGTTGAAAGTTTCGTGGCCGGCAACTACAGATTTGGTATAAGTGGTGGCCACCGGGTTAAGGCGTGCGCCACTTTTGCCTTGAGGGCCGCCATATACGGTGATCTGCGCTCCTGATAACGCCCCCGAAGCCATATTTAAGTACACTTTGGCCAACATGGTCTTAGCAGCTTCCTGGCTTACAGTACCAGCTTTATAAGCGGCGTTCTTGCGGCTGTATAACTGGGTCTCCGATAGCTTCAAACATTCTATGATGAATGCATAGACGTTAGCTACCGAAGCTCGCGGCTGATCTGGGTCTTCTCCGTCAGTTACCGAGAACTTGTACAACGGCACCGGGCCAAATGCCCTTACTAAGGTAAAGTAAGCCCAGGCACGGTAAAAGTTCAGTTCACCTAAAGCGTTATCCTTTGATGGCTGATCGATAGCCGTCATGGCGGTGATGCGGCTGATGGCATTGTTGGATCTTGATATCAGGTTGTAAAGATCGAACCAGTACGCACGTATATCGGTATTTTCCTGAAAGTTACCGGCACCGGTAGCTGCGAACGCCCAGTTTGGTCCGGTAGCATCATCACTATCCACATCATATACCCTGTTGAATATGGCGTAAGCAAAAAAGCCGCCGGTGGTAAACGAACTCTTTACCCCGTTCACCCATAACTGAGCCGCTTCTTTTGAGTCGCCTAACTGCTCGGGTGCGATGAACGAATATGGTTTTTCTTCTAATGCCTTTTTGCATGAACCGCACATCAATACGGCGCAAAAGGCGATCAAAGCTGTTTTGATATTTCTTCTTTTCATTTTCTAGGTTCTTGATCGGTTAAAAAGATGCTTTAACACCCAATGTAAAGGTGCGTGCATTAGGATAAGAGTTCATATCCACGCCCCGGCGCGAAGCGTCGCCGCCGAAAGAGTTCACATCTGGATCGAACCAGCTGTATTTGGTGATCGTAAGCACGTTGCTCACGGTGCCATATACATTGATATCGCCTAAATACTTTTTAGGAGTTTTAAAGGTGTAGCCTAAGTTTATGGTCTTCAACCTAACGAATGTTCCATCCTCAATGTACCTGTTCGAGAAAAGGTATTCCATGGTAGATGAGGCATCGGCACGTGGCCATGTTGCGGTAGCAGCAGTGGCTGGTGTCCAGCGGCCGTTAAATGCATCAACGGTAGAGTTACCGGTATTGCTTAGCCTTACTTTCAACAGGTTAGTGTTGATGATGTCGCCACCCATTACGCCATGCACAAAGAAGCTGAAATCGAAACGTTTGTAGTTGAAAGTATTGGTGATACCCCAGGTATAATCAGGGTTGGTGTTACCGATGATCACACGGTCGGTCGATTGGCTCAGTACGCTACGGTTGCCATCGGTATCTTTATACTTGATGGTGCCCAATTTTTGAATAAGCTGCGTATCATCTAACCCGGCCCAACGCGGATCAGCACGAACCTCGGCTATATTGTCATAGAAGCCATCCTCGATCAAACCATAGATAGCGCCGATCGGCTGCCCGTTACGCTGGATAAGCACCTGATCAACACCGTGATACAATCGCTGAGCGAACTGATCAGCAGGCAGGTCCATTATTTTGTTGCGGTTGAAGGCGATGTTAGCATTAACTCCCCACTTAAAGGCAGCTTTTTGAAGAATAGCACCTTGTACACTCACCTCCAGACCACGGTTCTCTACAGTTCCAAAATTGGTAAGCTTGGTACGATAGCCTGTACTTGGGGCCACGTTAATGCTTTGAAGCAGATCTTTGGTCTTTTTGTAGTAAACATCTACCGTTACGTTCAAGCGGTTGTTCAGGAAACCCATGTCCAAACCGGCGTCAGCCTGGGTGGTGGTCTCCCATTTCAGATCAGGATCCACTATGCCGCGGCCATCATCTAAACGATAACCCGAGCCGATATTGCCATCCTTATCCACGATAGCATTTGCCGATATAACACGGTTCAAGGTCCCATATGGGCCTATACCCTGGTTACCGGTACCACCGATGCTGGTACGCAGCTTCAAGTTCGAGAAAGCGCCCAGGTTACGGATGAAATCTTCTTCGCTGGCTGTCCAGGCAAAGGCCAAACCACCGAAGTTAGCGTACTTGTTGGTCTCGGTGAACTTGCTTGAACCATCGCGCCTAAAGTTTGCGGTCACGAGGTATTTACCTTTATAGCTGTAGTTGATACGCGCCAACACCGACATCAGTGAATTGTCTTCACGGTAGTTGTAAAAAGGAGCTTGTGTCAAACCTGCAGCAAGGTTCCAGTACCCGGTCAGGTCATTAGGGAAGTTGCTGGCGCGTTGCTCATTCCAATAGGCCTGGCCTTTTTCGTATGTGAACGCAGCCACTGCACTTACGGTGTGTACCTTATTGAACGTCTTCCTGAAGTTCAATAACGACTCGAGGGTCAACTGCGCGTAGCTGTTGTTGGCTTCCGAAGCTTGCCCACCAGGTATACGGCCTTCAGGTATGCTACGTTTGTAATACGTTTGACGCATGTTGGTATTGTAGTTGTAACCGATACGCTGCCTGAAGTTAAGCCAAGGCGTAAAGTTCAACTGTGCATAGCCAGTAGTGTAAACACGTACCGATTTAGTACGGTCGTCGGAGTTGTTGATCGACAATATAGGGTTACTCAAACCTGCGGCATTTACGTACTGTTGCCTGGCATCAGCATAAGGATCATCCAAAGGCCATGTTGGCGGGAAGAACAAAGCCGAGCTGATCAAGCTTGGTTGAGCACCCGAAGTATTCGTTTTACCTAATACATAGTTGGTATAGGTGACGTTGCTGTTGGTACCGATCTGGAAGAAGCGGCTCACGTTGCGATTGATGTTCAATTGCAGACCGTAACGTTTGAACCCGGTGCGTTTAATGATACCTTCCTGATCAAGGTAATTTCCCGAGATCAAGTGACTACCCTTATCGCTACCACCGGCAACTTGCAAGGTGTAATCCTTGGTCATGGCAGTGCGAAAGATCTGGTCTTGCCAGTTCACGCCTTTGAATCCTTCAGGATAAACAGTGCCTGCCGGTAATCCGTTGATATAATCTTCAGGCTTAGGACGGTAAACGTTGTTTTGTAAGGTCACGGCATCGCGTCCGTAGTTACCGGGGAATGGTAACGACAACTGTGAACCGTAATAAGTGGTCAGATTCTGCGCGGCCTCATTCTGCAACACGGCATACTCGTAAGCACCCAGCATATCCACTTTTTTAGATACCGTAGCCCAACTGGTGTTGGCGATCAGGGTCACTTTGTCTTTACCTGCCTTGCCTTTTTTGGTAGTGATCAATACCACGCCGTTAGCACCCCTTGAACCGTATATAGCAGTAGCTGATGCGTCTTTTAAGATCTCGATGCTTTCCACATCCTGCGGGTTAAGAAAGGATAAACCATTGATGGTTTGAAAGTTATCTTCCGCACCACCCGGTGTAGGAGCAGATACCACTGGTATATCATCGATAACGTACAATGGCTCGCTACCGGTGAATGAGTTAGCACCACGAATGGTCAAGCTGATGCCTGCACCGGGTGCACCGTCATTACGGTTAACCTGAACACCAGCTACCATACCTTGTAAGCCCTGGTTAACGCTCACAGGCACGTTACGGGTAAGGTCATCGCCTTTAACTGATGCCACCGAGCCGGTAACGTCACGCCTGGCCACGCTGCCGTAGCCGATAACCACTACCTCGTCAAGTTTGCTGTTCACCGCAGCCAGTTGCACGTTCAGTGTAGTGGTGTTACCTACCGGTTTTTCAACGGGTGAATAACCCAAGTAAGTGAATATCAATGTAGCATCCTTGCCGGGTACCTTGATGGTGTAACGGCCGCGTACATCAGTTTGTGCCGCTGCCTGGCCGTTCTTGAGCTTTATGCTCACTCCTACCAAGGCCTCGCCACGGTCGTCAGTAACTACACCTGATACGGTGCCCGGTGCAGCATTTTGTGCAAGTGTGATGGTTGGCTGCCCTATGCTTATAAATAAGGTCAGCAAAAATAAAAGCAATGATCGCCACAAATTTACTTGATGGCCTTTTGTCTTAAGCCCGTCCCTTTGCCGCAGTTTAATGCGTACAGAGACAAGCCGTTCATATTTTTGGTCTGAATGGTTCATAATCGATCGTTTGGTCAGTTAAGATCTGTACGGTTCAAATGCTGCAAATAACGAGATCACTTTGATCAATGGGAGATGTATCGTGCAGCGGAGGTGGAGGAGAAAAAGTAAAATTTCCTTTTTTCATAATTTATAATTGGTTAAAGCCACTGGCTCGAGCCCAGTGTGTGTGTTCTTGCAAAAAAGCCCGTTACGTGATGTGCTGATGTTGGTGTTACAGCCCCGATATACAGGCAGGTTTATAATCACTAAAATTCACGGTTTTATGAACGTATTTCTAATACTTTTTTAGCCAAGTATCGACAAAAGTGCATAACAAGCCATAATAGAGTACTTTATCTAGACGAAATTATCGCTCACTTATAAAGTTAAGGGCTGTGTTTTAAGCACTGTTAGTAGTCTGCTAGTACCTCAGGTTTTAAGGTATCGAATGGAATGATACTTTTTTATCCTATCCTTATGTCGGCTTAGTCGCTCATTTAGCGATCGGTCTCAACCTGCTGCAAATAGTTGCTACTATCTGTTGGTCGGCCCATGAAAAAGCCACCAACATTATTCGGTGGCTTGCAGTATGCGTGATATGATCACTTACTCTTCATGGCATCGCTAAAGAACTTGCCTTGCTTCGTTGGTTCGTAATTCCAGTTTTGTATCATTTGAGGGATCCAGTCAGGGTCGAATACCCAGACTACCCACGATATACCCTTTTTCTTGAAGTACTTTACTATCGATGGACCATAAACGCCATCATCTTTCAGATTGATGTCTTCGTCGCCCGGCATGAAGCCTATCTCGGTGGCAACAACCGGGTATTTATCGGCTACAAAACCAAAATCGAGTTCCCATTTATCCTCGCGCGGTACCGCACGCTTACCCGGATAAGGATGTGTAACGTACCCTATACCTCGGCGGGCGATGGGATTTTCACGCACAGGCGTAAGGTCATAAGCCCAATTAAATCCGGCCACTAACGGAACAACGTTCTTATTGTATACATAGATCAGATCGATCATTTGCTCCATCATCGTTTTCCAGCCATCCCAACTGGCGGTACCGTACTGGCCATCGTAGGTGGTGGGTTCGTTAAATAGTTCGTAAAAGGCTACCGTAGGTACGTCCTTGTAATGCTCGGCAATGTTACGCCAAAAATTGAAGGTCTCACTTTTGGTGGTCTTGTGCATGTCTTGCGACAGGATCTCCATTTGCAGGTTGCCTATAGCATGCCAGTCGATCAGCACATATATACCCAGTTCCGAGCACCAGTTGACCGCTTCATCCAACAATTTGATATAAGCTTCCACGCCACGTTGATGATAGGCTACCGGATGAACAGGGATACGGATGAGGTTAGCACCCCAGCTTTTGATCACTTCGAAATGTTTTTTGTTCCAATGCCCTTCCTTCACCAATTTATCAGGATCAGAAATAGAGAGACCTTTGAAGACCACTACTTTGCCCTTGTCATCAATAAAAGAGTTCTCTTTTACCTTGATGAACGACATTTTGGTAGCGCTCACAGGAAGCTTATAAGGCTGAATGGATTCGATGTGCCACCAGTCCTTTTTGACAGCATTACTTTGCAATCCAGGCTGAGCCACTGCCGACCCTAATTTGAGGGCGCAGGCCACAACGACAATGAATTTTGAATAGAAACCTCTCATAAGTTTTGTATTGGTACCACAAAACAATACAAAACGACGGATAAACAGGTGTCTATTTTTGCCTGATGCTGATATTAATTTAGCTATCAGTGTGAGTGGTCAGTGTTGGTCAAGGTACTTAGCCACCTCCTGATCATCATAGTAGCGGGCCTTTACGCCGTTAGAAGGCACTTTGGTGCCTGATGCCCACACCAATCCATTGATCAATACTTTTCTGAAGTTATCATCCTTCCAATTGGAGTAAAAGTGACCTATCGTAGCACTGAATGCACGACCGCCATCCCTGCGTTGGTAAGCCCAGGCCACCACGTCTCCAAGCGGAGTTCTTCCTCCCAATGAGTCAACCTGTAGTATAGGAATAATGCGCTTTCCATTATCCTGGAAACGCATGTTGTAATAAACCTCTTCTTTAAGCTTGAACGGCCGCACACCATTGCTGATCGGGTGCTTTAGGCTGGGCAGGGTGATGTCTGCGTTCAGCATTCGCAGTGACGAATAAGTGCGCTTATCTCCGTTGGCGTCTTGCCAGTCATAATATCCACCCGCCCATTCCAAAAACTTTTGCCCCCACTGATGCGTGGTGAACAACGAGAAGTGCAGCAAAGCGATACCACACCCACGATCGACCTGCCGCTGGATGACAGCCATGCGCTGATCGGTCATGAACGGCGCACTTTTAAAGTTGATACCGTCGATACCATCGGTGACAAAGAGAATAAGATCAGCGTGGTCAAGCAAACTGTCGGCCGGTGGCCAGCCGTTGAGGTAGTAGCTTGTGTGTATATTTCGGAGACCAGAATGATCAAGCATCACTTTGATCAGCCGCACGGTACGCTCGTATTCATGTTCCCCTGGGTCATGGCTTTTGGTCCCTGCGATCAGTATGATCTCTTTTGAATTAGCTTTACCTGCTCCATCATTGAACGGCAAGGCGCAAACGTTTTGTGAAACCCAAAGCATCAGGACGAATATCATTATTAAAGGTGCGGATCTTGGAGGCCTCATCATGGTCAATATCAAATACTAATTACGCGGTCGATCGGTGTTTATACTGATGGTATGCTATCTTTTAATGATACTGATCTGTCGGTCGACCTGCACATCTAGATATTTCGGCGAACGATCTCTTCTATGTAATATACAAAAACGCCACATTACCGATCAAAGCAATGTGGCGTTAAATAATTTATATATCTCCCGACTACTACAAGTTCGGGTTGGTGTTGTACTCGTTAACCGGTATCGGAAATAAGTAGTAAGGACTGTTAGGCACCAAATTGCTATTATCCGGGAACTTGAGCACATAATGTCCCTTGATCACCACATCGGCCGAACCTACACGAACGGTCTCTACCGACTCCTTACGTACGGGTGCACGCTGCGTGCGTAAAAGATCATAAAGCCTGAAACCTTCGCCCCAAAGTTCACGGCGACGCTCGGTCAGTATCTCATCTATGAGTTGGGTCTGGGTATAACTGGCGGCTGCCACAGCAGGCAGGTTACGCTTAACGCGCAACTCGTTCAAAGCGGATACCGCTCCTGCCAGATCACTTTGACGGGCTTTGGCCTCTGCCTCGATCAACGCCATTTCAGATGAACGCATGAGTACGATATGACCCGACTGATCCGCTTTATTAATGAACTTTTTGTACCTGATCCATCGATACAGCGGGTCGGTCGAGGTGGTCACCACATCGAACAGCGTTTTGCGGATATCACCATCGGCGAACAACTGCCTGAAATAAGGATCAGGCATGATGCTGCGATATCCTGCGGCAGGTGTCACATCTATATAGGCGAAGTATGACGCACCACCCAGGTTTTGATCGGCCTGCTGCGGATGCCCCCATATCCATTCCACGTTGCTTACGTCATTGAACCCTTGGGTGTACTGAGCAGCTTCCATGATGCTGTACCCCGAACGGGCCTCGCGTGCCTTAGTGGCTGCCAATGACCAATTCTCTTGAGTAAGGTAGGCTCTTGCCAATAGACCTTTCACCACATTCACATCCGGTCGGTTCTTAACTTTACGAGTGAAGCCTGCCAGCAAGGTCTCGGCTTGCGTAAGGTCGCCGATCACCTGGTCGTATACCTCTTGCACGGTAGCCCGGGCTTTAGGTGCCGATGTTGGGTCGGTAGGTTTGGTGTACACCGGTACCGCTTTGGCATTTCTATCCTTAGCGTAAGTAAATTGATACTGCCTCACCAAATTGAGGTAAACAAATCCTCTTAAGACATAGGCCTGCCCTTTCAGGTAACGGCGCTCGGCCTCAGTGCCGCTTGCCGCATCTACATTGGCCAATATATTATTGCAGTTATCGATCACTTTATATTGGAAGCTCCAGAAGAATAAAGCCCGACGGGTGGTGTTATCGAACGGGTCGCGGTAAGGGTACGAGTCGCGAAAACCATACACGCCGTCACGGGCTATGGCATCCTCTCCCATTACCTCGTGGGTCAGGGTGATGGCCGACAAGCCAGGGTTATCTTGCGAGGTGCTGGTCTCCATTAAATAGCGGAGCGTACCATTGATAAGCGCATCGATGTTCTTGGTAGATGAATAGGTCTCGCTGCCGGTCAGGTCGCCGGAGGGTGAGGTCTCAAAAAAGTCATCGCTGCAAGCCGACAAGGTCAATACGGCGACAACAAAAAATGCTTTGATGGTATATTTTAAGTTCATGATGTTAGTATTTAAAAAGATAGGTCCAAACCAAAAGTGTAGGTCTTTTGAGCAGGGTAACGATAGAAGGTCACACCATCTACTGCCTGCTCAGGATCCATCCCTTTATGGCCGTAAACAGTGAGCAGGTTCTCGCCCCGTGCATAAACCCTTACATTTTTAAGGCCGACGCGGCTGGTCCATTGATCAGGGAGGCTATAGGTCAAACTCACGTTCTTTAAGCGCGCATAGCTGGCATCATGCAAAAAGCGTGTAGAAATACTGTTCCAGTTGGTGGTAACGGTGGTCAGGCGGGGCACATCAGTATTCCGGTTATCCGGCGTCCAGCGGTTCAGTATCTCTTTGCTCCAGGTGCGGCCGGTGTTCTCACCGGTATGCAGGATCATCACTTCGTCGAGGTCCAATATCTTACCGCCGATATTATAGGCCACTAGTGCGTACAACTCGAATCGCTTGTACCTTAAACTGGTGTTAAAGCCACCATACAATTTAGGTAGTGCACTACCTGAAAAATACTGATCTGCCTCAGCATAAACGCTGGTAGTGGTGCGGCCGGTCACGGTACGGTTACCAGCAGCATCGGTGGTGTAAGTGTTCTTGTACCAAAGCGGTTTACCGTTAGATGGGTCAACACCGGCCCATTCGCGGATATAGAAATCATATACTGAACTTCCCACGGTCAGCTTTTTGGTGGAACCTAACTGACCGATCGAACCTGCAATGATCTCTTTTTGCGGCAGTCGGGTGATCTTGTTGTTGTAATGACCAAAGTTGAAACCGACCGTCCACTTCAGATCTTTATTGACCACAGGCACCAGGTTGATCTGGCCTTCGAAACCGTTATTACGTAACGACCCGATATTATCATCGATAGCGGTATAACCTAATGACGGCGCCAACGGACGGCTGAACAGCAGGTCTTTGGATCTGCGCTGATATACCTCGAAGGTACCGCTGATACGGTTATCTAAGATGGCAAAGTCCACGCCTGCATTAAAGTTCAGGTTGGTCTCCCATTTGAGGCCCGGCGTGGGTAGCCTTGAAGTCACCAGTCCAGCCTGACCTAAGCTATTGTAGATCGAGTAAAGGTCCTGGTAAGCGTAGTAACTACCGAGGTTGTCGTTACCCTGAGCACCATAACTGCTACGTACGGTAAAAGCATTCAGCCATGAGGTATTCTTTAAAAAGTCTTCCGCCTTGGCGTTCCATGATGCACCTACCGACCAAAAGTTACCCCACCGCGAACTTGGGCTGAACCTTGACGAACCATCGCGACGGAAGCTGGCAGATAAGTAATAACGCTGATCGAAGTTGTAATCGAGTTTTCCTAAAAAGCTGGATAGTTTATACTGATCAGAGTTACCGGTAAAGCTATTAAGCAATGATGCTGCAGCAGGCTCTTGCTTATCGCCAAAGCCAAAATTGCTGCGGCTGCCCGACAGACCTGATATGTTCAAAATGTACACCTCCTGCCCTGCCAACACATTGAAATGATGCGCATTGGCCACATTGAAGGTATAGTCTAGTAAGTTGTTGATGGTATATCCAACAGTGCGTGATGCGCTCTTGCTGACCGAACCGCCGCCAGTGATACCTGATCCAAAGAAAGGGTTGGTGTAAGATAAAGCACTGCGGTTGTTATAATCAGTATTGACACTGCTTTTGAGCTTCAGACCATCAATGATATTGAACTGCAGGTTACCGCGAAAGGTCAGAGCGTCCTGCTTGTTGTTGTACCTATTCAGTTCAGCGATGCCCAGCAAATTATTGCCTGTGGCCGCAGCACTTGGGCGGTAGTTACCAAAATCATAGATGCGGTTGCCGCTTGCGTCAAGCTTGTAGCTTCCGTCGGCATTTCGTTCGTATACAGGATAAATATCGGCCACGAGCCTGCCAAAGTTGGCAAAGTTACCTTGGCTGCTGTCGGTTTGCGGAGGCGAATCCTGAGAGGTGGTAGATGCAGCAACGTTAACACCTGCCTCGAACCATTTATTGACCTTGGTACTGTAATTGACACGGGTATTGAAACGGCTGAAGTGCGAGCCCACGATAAAACCCTTATCGTCCAGATATCCGCCCGAAACAAAGTATTTAGAATCGGCGCTGCCACCACTTATACCCAGATCCACCTGGCGGCGTATGCCTGTGTGGCTTAAAGACTTGCTCCAGTCGTCGTCCCAAAGCGGCGTAGCGCCTGCCACAAGTTTACCATCAAGCCCCACCGGATTGGGATATGCTGAACCATAAGGGTTGATCTTCAAGTTACTGACCAACTCAGTACTGGCAAATTGAGCGGCTTGCTGAGCGGTCTTCCCTTGGTCAAGCTGAGTGTTACGTAAGGCCTCCCACTGTAATTGGAAGTAATCGTTAGTGCTCACAAATTCATAATCTTTCACCGCACGTGACGAATAGCCGGTGTTGGCGCTGAAAGTAACGGTCGGCTTGGCGTTGAACTTACCGCGCTTGGTGGTGATAATGATCACGCCATTGGCACCCCTTGAGCCGTACAGAGCACTTGCCGATGCATCTTTCAACACTGAGATAGATTCTACATCGGCGGTGTTGATCGAGTTGATATTACCTGAGAATGGCACACCATCTACTACGTAAAGCGGATCGCTTGACGCATTCACGGAGCCGATACCACGTAAGCGTATAGTAGCTTCGCTGCCTGGCTGGCCACCTGACGCTACCGACTGTACACCGGGTACCACCCCTTGAAGCGTACGGCTGATGTTGGATACCTGGCGCTTCTCAAGGTCGGCAGCGTTCACTACTGATGCCGAACCGGTGTAGGTAGCTTTATTGGCTGTGCCGTAAGCCACCACCACCACTTCGTTCAAATTATTGTTGGAGGGCTTCAACTGCACGGCAAAGGTATTGCTGCTTGCCGGTACTTCTTTATTATCAAAACCTACGTAAGTAAAGACCAACACATCATTGTTTCCTTGAACCACGATACTGAACTTACCATCAGGGTCTGTCTGCGTATTCTTCTTTTGCCCTTTAACGTTGACGTTAACCCCAGGTAAAGGTTGGGAGGTACCCTCTTGAGTAACGGTACCGTTTATCTTTCGCTCCTGGGCAAGGGCATAGGACGCCCACCCCGTTAAGAACAGGAATAGTAAAAGTTTATATTTCATAAAATGTTAGGTGCTTATTGTCCTTGAGTTATGTGGTCAAGTTGTGTACTGAGTTGATCGATGGCTTTGGCGGCCACAGCGATCTGCTGGCGGGCTTCTTCCCAATTATTTTGCTCGATAGCTTCCCGGATGCCGGGTAAGGTCTTGACACCATAGCCGGTGTAAAAGCCGGGCGCGTAAATGCTGTGACGATACCACGGGCGCTTAGGTAATCCCTCGGCTACCAGCAAACCCTTTTCGGCCTGATAAACGGCCTGGTTGAATCGCTGCGCTACCTTTTGATCGGTCAATGCGGTGCCGCTAACAGCATTAAGTGCAGTTGCGGAACGTTTGAGCCGTGCCAGTGCCTGGTCAAAGGGTGACAGGTCCAATGTGGGAACTGCGGGTCTCACTTCCGGAGCCGTGTATCGTTCTTTAGGGTCGGCCGCCAGTTTGTAGCTATTGGTGCTGGCCAGAAGGGCGTCAGTAGTATAGCGTTCACGCAATTGGTCGGTCAGTTGCTTTACTTCGGTCTCATACTGAGTGATCACCTTAGTCAAACTGGTGAAGTCGAATGGCAGCACATCGGCGTTGGCCAGACGCAGTACTGCGCGGCCGGCCGTTTGTGCCAATGCTACACCGTATACAAAGCTGCTATCCTTAAAACGTACATAGTCGTCATATGAATCATAAATAGAATGGTAATCACCACCAGCATCCTCACCGCCATAACCGAGGTTGAGCGTAGGGATACCCAAATGCTGAAGGAACGCTGAATAATCAGATCCGGTGCCTAATGCCGACAGCGATAAAGTATCCTGCTTCAAAATGGCTTTTTGTGCCTTAGCCGATGACGCGCGTACGGCGTCATTAGCTCTTTTGCGTTCAAAAACACTTACACCCGTCTGCGGATCGGTCACGCTTTTAGCTATCTCGCTGGTGAAGACCTCCAAAGCATGAGAACCGCCTGCGCCTAAGAAGCCACGGCTATTGCCATCCGAATTGATGTAAGCCACTGCTTTCTTTCTCAGTTCCTCGGCGTGGTCCTCTACCCATTCGGTAGAACCCAATAGCGAAGGTTCCTCACCATCCCACACGCAGTACACTAACGTACGCTTAGGTTTGATACCGGCCTTTACCAATAAGCCGATCGATCGCGCTTCTTCTAATTCGGCCGCTAAACCGCTGATAGGATCATCGGCACCGTTCACCCAGGCATCGTGATGATTTCCCCTGATCACCCATTGATCAGGGTACTGGCTTCCCTTGATCTTGGCGATCACGTTATAAGCAGGCACGATATCCCAATTGTGATCGATCTTTAAATGCACTCTGGCCTTGCCTGGGCCAACATGATAAGTGATCGGCAACGCTCCGCGCCATTCGGCCGGTGCTACCGGGCCACCCAGTGCAGCTAATAATGGCTGAGCATCACCATAACTGATCGGTAACACGGGTATCTTCAAAATGGTCTGAGCGTCGCTTCTGTTCAGTCTTTTGGCTTTTGCTGTTGCGCCTACATCAGGTGTGAGTGGGTCGCCGGGATAGATCACCATGTCCATTACCGACCCGCGTTGAACGGTCTGATCATTCTTGAACGGTCCTTTAGGATAAACCTCACCCTGGTAAAAGCCATCATCTTTAGGATCTGAATAAATTATGCAACCGATCGCGCCGTGCTCATAAGCCACCTTTGGCTTAATACCCCTCCACGAGCGGCCATATTTAGCGATCACGATCTTACCTTTTACATCAATGCCCAATTTGGCCAGTTGAGTATAGTCGTCAGGCAAGCCGTAATTGACAAATACAAGATCGCCGGTCACATCGCCATCGGCTCCCCACGCATTGTAAGTGGGCAGCTGTCCATCCTGACCTGATGTAGCATCCTCGGCAAAGGCAGGCTCTTTCAGCTTAGCGGTATACTTTGTAGGATATATGAGTTCGAGTGAACGCGTCTTGGGTGTAGGGAATAGCACCTGATACGTCTCGATCTGTGCATCCCAACCATACTGTTTGAATTTTTGGAGTACTGCCTGGGCAACCGCCTTGCCACCGGGCGAACCTAAGTGATGTGGACGAGCAGCCAGCTCTTTAATGTGCTGACCAATGCGAACGTTGCTTAGCTCTTTATCGAAAGCCTGTTCGGCCTGTGATTGCTTACCGGCAGATGATGCAGTAAAGCCTTTGATGGTCGCGTTCTGTGCGAAGGAGTTGTACTGACCGGCCAGGCACAAAATGGCCAGTATCTTTATTGTTTTCATAAAGAAAGTGAATGGTGGAAGAATTAAAGTTAAGATACTTAAGATCTGTGAAACACAGACCTATAAGGACATGAATATGATCAGCTACAACACCTTACAAATATCGCATGTGATCGCTGGTCGCCAACTGCTTGCATAAGGGGAGCAAGCGGGATATTAAGATAGACATTCGATGTCATGGTCATGGAAGATATAGCTCATGCAAGTCGGCACCGTGCCCTTCGGCGCAGATACCGACCTTTACATATCAGCTTTGAGAATATTATAAAGAGGCTTTAAGTGATGCCTTACCGGCAAGTCCGTCGATCACCTTAACCATGGTGTTGAACTCGTTCACATCATAAAGCCTGGTCAGGAAAACGATCTTACCATTGGAATCGATCACCACGTTGCGGGTCACCCCTGCTTTTTTATCGGCAAAACGACCGAAGATATCGGCACCGGGGTCTAAAGCCAGCGGGTAGCTTACCTGTATGTCCTTACGGAACTTTTGTACTTTTTCTAAAGGCTCATCACGGTCTACACCGATCAGCACCACGTTCTTATCCTTATAGGCGTTCCAAACGTCGGTCTCCAGATGTGGCATCTCTTTACGGCATACACTGCACCAGCTGGCGGTAAATTGCAATACTACTACCTTTCCACGTAGTTGCTTAAGAGAGGTCTTTTGACCATCATCTAATACCAGTTCAAAATCATCTGGTGCCTGGTCACCCACCTTTACCAGATAGCCACGATCGGCATCGGCCACTTTTGCAGTAGATGCCGTTTGCGAGTTAGTTTGTGCGTTGACAGCGCCCACGCCTCCTACAAACAGGACGCTTAACAAGGCTTTGTAGATAAATGTAGTACTGAGCTTTTTCATGAGTGTATAAGTTGATGCTTTTTAATAAACCAGTGATCACTTATACCGAAGAACCAGGAGCGGTGGATGACAAGTATTACTTGCCTTCTTATCTTTCTTCCGTTACCGGAAGCAGGAATTAGCACCTTTTACACCGATGACAGGTACAGGTTGCTAAGACTTCTCAGGGCCTTTTCCCTCGGTCTTTCTGGATAAGTATCACAAAGAACATTGTTTTGACACTGCAAATATAGATAAGAAAATAACAATATCTATAGAATTAGTAGATTATTTTCAAAAAGACATTTAAATGAAAAAGGACGTTCATACGGATATTTGATCCGATGTTGTGCAGCATCTCTTGACGGTCCAATATTGATCTTCGGTACATGCTCCGCAAACGATTGCATAGTTTTTTATGGCCCTGATCCTTTTTTTTCTCGGTGTAGCTCCCTAATCTTGTTACAGAGCAAGGCGGCACTACTATCACGCTATCTAGGCGCCTTGTCTATAGACCAATATAAACTAACTATTACTGTTACTTTCTGATGCTGATCTGACGTCGCGATGGCTTTGCTTTGCCATTACGATCAGGATGTTCTGTTGCCAATTAACAACCCCCAATTATATCATTATGATGAGATCTTTACTTACCGCCTGCTTCCTGACGCTTTTGTCGACAGTGGCGTGGGCACAGAACCGGCAGATCACCGGTCAGGTGAACCATCAGGACACCAACGACCCCATTGTGGGCGCCAGTGTGCTGATCAAGGGTACCACACGCGGTGCGCAAACTGACGTCGCAGGCCGCTTTAAACTTGATGCACCTGCCGGCCCCGTCACGCTTACCATCCGCTACATTGGCTACAAAGCCAAAGAAGTTACGGTGGCCGCTGATCAAACCCAAGTGAGCATCAAACTACAGGATGATGCCCAACAATTGAACGATGTAGTAGCCGTTGGTTTTGCCACCGTAAAAAGGCGCGACCTCACCGGCTCCGTATCATCAGTAACGGCGAAGCAATTACGCGACATACCTGTTGCATCGGCCGGGCAGGCACTACAGGGTCGTTTGGCAGGTGTGCAGGTCACTTCATCAGAAGGTTCGCCCGATGCTGATATCAAGATCCGTGTACGTGGCGGTGGTTCCATCACGCAAGACAACTCTCCCCTTTACATCATTGACGGGGTGCAGGTCGAGAATGGTCTGAACAGCATCTCCCCGCAGGATATCGAATCCATTGACGTGTTGAAGGATGCTGCCTCCACCTCTATCTACGGTGCCAGGGGTGCCAACGGTGTGGTGATCATTACCACCAAAGGTGGTCGCGAACAGAAGACCACCGTGAACTACAATGGCTACGTAGGCATAAGCAAACTGGCCCGTGAGCTGAAAGTGCTTGACCCTTACGAGTTCGTAGTGTACCAGTACGAGCGTAACCGCTTTAGCCCAAGTTCAGACAGTACCCAGTACATCCGCAATTACGGCCGCAGCTTCGATTCACTTTCACGCTTTAAGAACGTGCCATTTGTAGATTGGCAAAAGATCGCCTTAGGCCGTACTGCGCTGCAACAACAGCACAACATCAGCGTGAATGGGGGTTCAAGGACCACCCAGTTCAACCTGAGCTACACCAACGATCAGCATGAGGGCACCGTGATCAACTCCGATTATGTGCGTAACCTGATCAACTTCCGTTTTGACCATACCGTGTCAGACCATTTGAAGGTAGGCTTTAATGCACGTTATAACTCTCAGGTGGTGAATGGCGCCGGAACCTCGAACGCAAGCGGTTCCACCTATAACAACCTACGTAACAGTGTAAAATATCGTCCGTTCAACCTTACCGGTGCAGCTGATGATGTGATCGATCAGGCTTACCTTGATGAGACCAATGCCGCGGGCAACAATCTGGGTGTGTTGAGCCCGGTAGTAAATGCCAACTCACAATACCGCAAGAACTACCAGACCGTGACCAACCTGAACGGCTACGTGAACTACTCGTTCAACAAATACTTCTCGTTCAGATCGACGCTGGGCTTTGATATCACATCGCTGAAGATGAACAGCTTTGACGACGTTTATACGGCGAACGCGCGTATCAATGGTAACGGCCAACCCTTGGCAGGCACCGTGAATTCGAGCATCAACACCATGGACATTTCCAACGTGTTGACCTTTAACAACGCTGCTGCAAAGTCCAAACATCATGATATCAACCTGATCCTGGGTAACGAGTTCTATAACTATCACACCGAATCACTGAACAACCAATTCAAGTTGTTCCCGGTAGGTGTTGATCCGGTAACAGCCCTTAACCAGCTGAACCTTGGTACTATCGTGCCAGCCTTCCCCCAAAACACCTATGCGACCAGCCATTTACTTTCGTTCTTTGGCAGAGGTAACTATACGCTAGACAGAAAGTACTACTTCACATTCACCTTCCGTGCCGATGGTTCCTCCAAATTTGCTTCGGGTAAACAATGGGGTTACTTCCCTTCGGGATCATTCGCTTGGCGCGTGTCTGATGAGAAATTCATGAAGAACGTAAAGGCCGTATCTGACCTGAAACTGCGTCTGAGCTACGGTACATCGGGTAACAATCGTATCCCCGACTATCTATTCACCCCAGCATTCAGCGCCAACGCCTTTTACGGCCTGAACGAAAGCACCACCGCAGTGGGCTTCGTACCTACCTATTTGCCTAACCCTAACCTGAAATGGGAGACCACCGTATCCAAGAATATCGGTGTGGACATGGGTATCCTGAACAACCGTATCCAGATCTCATTAGATGCTTACCGCAATACTACTAATGACCTGCTGATCAACGTACCCGTTGCAACCAGCTCAGGTTATGCCACGCAACTGCGTAACGTTGGTAAGACACAAAATCAAGGTGCCGAGATCCAGTTGAACGCCACCATCATCCAGAAAAAGTCGTTCACTTACAGCACTAACTTTAACATCTCTTACAACGAGAACAAAGTGCTTGCACTTGCTCCGGGACAAACCTCCTACCTGCAAAGCTCAGGATGGGGTGTATCAGGCCAACCTGCAGACTTTATTGTGAAGGTCGGTCAGCCGGTGGGTAGTGTTTGGGGATATGTGAGCGATGGTTTTTACAAGACCGAAGACTTCAATTACAACCCGGCCACTCAAGTGTATACCTTGAAATCAGGTGCAGTTGACCCATCAAAAGTGATCGGCGTTGCTCAACCCGGCCTGGTAAAATTCAAAGATGTTAACGGCGATGGCGTGATCACCGAGGCTGACAAGACCGTGATCGGCCACACTATACCAAAGATCACCGGCGGTTTGAACCAGCAATTCACCTACAAAGGTATCGACCTGAGCGTTTTCGTGAACTTCCAGTTGAGAGGTCAGGTATTTAACGCTAATAAGATCGAGTTCACTAACGGCTATACCTCTAACACTAATTTATTAGCTCAAACAGCCGACCGCTGGAGAACTATTGACGGCAGCGGTAACGTGGTACAACGCGTGAGCAACGGTGTAGTGACCGGTGTTGCGCCTGACCAGTTAGCGGCCATCAATGCTAACGCCAAATATTCTATCCCTGTTACCGGAAGCGCTGCCTTCTATCCTACCTCATCGGCGGTGGAGAACGCGTCTTTCCTGAGATTGAACAACCTGACCTTGGGCTACTCCTTCAAGACCGATCTGCTGAAAAAGATCAAAATAAGCAAACTGAGGGTTTATGTGACCGGCAACAATTTGGGGCTGATCACCGGCTATTCCGGCTATGATCCTGACGTGAACGCTCGTCGCGGAACTCCTGTAACTCCGGGTGTTGATTACTCTGCGTACCCACGCAGCCGTACCTATCTGTTTGGTGTCAATCTTAGCTTATAATGAAACAAGTCATGAAAAAATTTAAATACCATATCTTAGGAGTAAGCTGCACATTGATGCTTACGTTTTTAGGGTCATGTAAAAAATACCTGGACGAGCAGCCTGTATCGGCATTCTCTACCGAAGCAGCGTTTTCCAATGTTAACACCGCGACCAGCACTGTGCTGGGCATTTATGCCCGTTTAGCGGGCGATTCAGGCTACGGCATCCGCCTCAGTATGTATTACACTGTTGATGCCGATGATTTTGTGGGCCCGGCCAGCAACACCTCGCCCGATAACGACCGGCGTGACATAGCCCGTTACCAGGCCACTCCGCAAAATGCCCAGATAGAAGCGCCTTTTGAGAACCTGTATACCGGTATCGAGCGTGCCAATATCTGCATCAAATACATACCCAAAATGCCGGCGTACACCAATGGTAGTGCAAGTGACCAGGTATTGTTAAAGAGATTACATGGCGAGGCGCTGACCCTTAGAGCACAGTTCTACTACGAGTTGATGCGCAATTGGGGCGATGTGCCCGTGCAATGGGAACCATCATCGGACCAAGCCACGCTGAACGTGCCACGTACCGATCAAACGGTGATCTACGAACGTATCCTCAGCGACCTGCTTACTGCCGAAAGCCTGGTGCCATGGCGTACCGAAGTGGTACGCGACGAGCGTATCACCAAAGGTGCTGTTAAAGGATTACGTGCCCGTATAGCCTTGGCCAGAGGTGGTTACCGCCTCAATACGAAGACCGGCCAGGTAGAGCGCACAGCCGATTATTTAAAATACTACCAGATTGCTCGTGATGAGTGTAACGACCTTTTACAACGCCGCGACCAGCATACACTGAACAGCAGCTTCCAGAACCTATTCAAGAATTATGTGGATGCGCATACCCTTGATCCTACAGGCGAGATCATGTTCGAGGTAGCGATGGCCGGTGGCTCGGGTGTGGCCGATAGCAAGTTGGGCTACTATGACGGTCCACGGAGCGTGAACGGAAGCACCAGTTTGGGTAACTCCAGCATCACTGCCGTACCTACCTATTTTTACGCTTTCGACCCGAATGATGCCCGTCGTGATGTGACCATTTGCCCTTACTTCTTCAACTTTGACGGCACCAAGACCTTACAACGCCTGATCGGCCTTCCAAGTGGAAAGTTCCGTCGCGATTGGATCACCAACCCGGCTATCCCGGTCAACTCGGCCGCCCAATACTTTGGTATCAACTGGCCTATCCTTCGCTTTGCCGACGTGTTGCTGATGTTCGCTGAGGCGGATAACGAGATCAGCGGTGGGCCATCGGCAGCGGCCATTGCCGCCTTGCGTGAAGTACGCTTGAGAGGTTTCAATGGCGATGCCACCAAGATCGGCACCATACCGACAGATAAGGCTGGCTTCTTTACTGCCATCAACAACGAGCGCTTGTTCGAATTCGGTGGCGAAGGTTTGCGCAAGTTCGACCTGATCCGCTGGAACCTATTCAATTCGACGTTGACCGATACTCGTAACAACCTGACCGCCATGTTCAACAAGCAGGCACCTTACAATAACCTGCCACAGACCATGACCTATCAGAACGCGCAACCTACGATCAATTATGGTAGCTCACTTTACGCGCCATCACCTTCTACAGTGCCAAGCGGATACACCCGAGTGAATTGGGTAAGCTCACTTACAGCAGTTTACAACAGCAGTGTGGCCCAGTACTTTAAACCTAATAGCAGGGAGGTACTGCCCATACCGCAACCATCCATTGATGCCAACCCAATGCTGACCCAAAACCCTGGCTATTGATCTACTAAATAAACGAAGGCTACCTTAACGGTAGCCTTCTCATTTCCTTGATATGAAAAAGTATCTCTTCATCATGATGTTAGGGTCGTTAGGTTACCAGGCCTCAGCACTTTCCAAAACATTAAATGACCCTGTACCCGCATTTCCGGGTGCCGAGGGTTTTGGCAAGTATACAAGCGGAGGCAGGGGTGGCAAGGTGTGCATAGTTACCAATCTAAATGATGATGGTGCAGGTAGCCTAAGAGCGGCCATCAAACAAAAAGGCCCACGAACGATCGTATTCTCAGTTTCAGGTACCATAGCCCTCGAAAGTCCGCTGGTGATCAAGAACGGTGATGTGACCATTGCTGGGCAGTCGGCACCGGGCGATGGCATCTGCATCAAGAATTATACGACCACCGTAGATGCCGATAACGTGATCATCCGTTATATGCGTTTCCGGATGGGCGATGAGCGTAAACACCAGGATGATTCTTTTAACGGCAGGGGCCACAGCAGGATCATTATCGATCATTGTTCTATGAGCTGGTCCATAGATGAAACGGCCTCCATGTACTGGAACCGCGACTTTACGATGCAGTGGTGCATAGTGGCCGAAAGCATGAAGAACTCCTTTCATGAAAAAGGCCCACACGGTTACGGGGGCATTTGGGGAGGTGAGAACGCCACTTTTCATCACAACCTTTTAGCAAGCCATACCAGCCGTAACCCGCGTTTCGGTGGTTCAGAGAGCGTTCCGAACAAGCCGGATGAGCTGGTGGACTTTGTGAACAACGTTATATTCAATTGGGGCAGCAACGCCACTTATGGAGGCGAAAAAGGACGTTACAATGTGGTGAACAACTATTACAAGGCCGGCCCGGCCACGGTCAAAAATGCCGACCGGATCATTGAACCATGGGAACCGTTCGGTCAATTTTACATCAAAGGCAATGTTTTGGCCGGCGATGATAAGGTCACCCAGGATAACGCTCTGGGAGTACAAGGTCAAAAAAAGACCTCTGCCACAGCGGCCATGATCGATAAACCTTTTGGAGTGGAGATGATCGACATGCAGACGGCGACAAATGCCTATCATGCTGTGATACAAAAGGTTGGGGCCAATTTACACCGCGACCAGGTGGACCTGCGCATACTACAGGACCTGGTAGGTGGAAGCCCGACCGAGGGGAAAGATCACAACGGCATTATCGATTCGCAGAAAGATGTGGGCGGATGGCCCGAACTCAAGAGCTTGCCACCAGCCAAGGATACCGATCAGGACGGTATACCTGACGATTGGGAGACCCAGCATGGCCTGGATCCCAACAACCCTAACGACGGTTCAGGCCACAAGAACGATTCATTATATACCGATCTGGAGGTATACCTGAACGGGTTGGTCAAGGATGTTAATTAACGATATCGCTTAACTTAACTATTTGTCTGTCAATTCGAAAGAAGAATTCAACCTGATATCATCCGAAGCACTGCCGATCATGATGTTGAAATTACCGGGCTCGGCCACCCACTTCATTTGTGGGTCATAGAACGAGAGTTTGTCGCTATCGATCTTAAAGGTGATGGTCTTGGTCTCGCCGGCCTTGAGCATCACTTTTTGGAAGTCTTTGAGCTCTTTGAGCGGCCGTGCTACGGATGCTATGGGATCTTGCAGGTAAAGTTGTACCACTTCTTCGCCCGAGTACTTGCCTGTATTGCTCAAATCAAAACTTACTTGTAAAACTTGGTTTTTCTTGATTTTTGTATCACTTATCTTCAAATTCCCATATTTAAATGTAGTGTAGCTCAGGCCATGTCCAAAGGCGTATTTCGGCGTGTTCGGTAGGTCTATGTAGGCCGACTTGTACTTGATGTCGCGGGGGTTTTTCACCGGCCTGCCGGTACTGTACCCGGCGTAGCTCAGCGGGATCTGTCCGACCGATCGCGGGAAGGTGACCGGCAATTTTCCCGACGGATTGTAGTCGCCGAACAGTACATTGGCAATAGCATTACCGCCCTCGGCTCCCAGCCACCAGGCGTAAACCACGCTTTGTGCCTTGTTGGCTATGTCCTCGAATATGAGCGGACGACCTGCCATCAGTACGACTACTATGGGCTTACCGGTAGCGCTTATGGCGTTGAACAATTCGGTTTGTCTGCCCGGCAGGCTGATGTCGGCCCTCGATTTGGCTTCTCCGCTCATATCCCAGCTTTCGCCCAGGGCCATCACTACTACATCGGCTTTTTTAGCGGTCGCTATGGCTTCCTCAAAAGCATCTTCCCGGCCCATGATGTCGGTGCCTTTGGCGTACAGGTAGCGGTTCTTGCCATCGGTACTTTGCAGGCCTTCATACAAACTGGTGACACGGGTGGTATCTGACAAAGGGATCCAGTTACCTTCCAGGTCACGCTTGCTTTTGGCCAGCGGACCGATCACGGCTATGGTCTTACCGCTTTTGGCAAGCGGCAGGAGTTCGTTCTGGTTCTTGAGCAGTACGATCGAGCGTTGGGCCACGTCGCGGGCAATCAGCTTATGTTGCGGGTCGTTCAGCACCTCGCGTTCGCGGGCCTCATTACTGAAACGATACGGGTCTTCGAACAGGCCCAATTCAAATTTTTTACGCAGGATGCGCCTTACCGCATCATCCACCAGCTTAACGTCCACCTTTTTATCTTTTACCAGTTGGGTCAAGTGGCCTATGTAAGCTTTGCTTTCCATATCCATATCACTGCCCGCTATAATGGCCTTGGTAGCCGCGTCCTCATTGTTGGCAGCGTAACCCCAGGCCACCATCTCTCCTATGGAACCCCAGTCGCTCACCACAAAGCCTTTGTAGCCCCATTTGCCTTT
This sequence comes from Mucilaginibacter daejeonensis, assembly GCF_020783335.1. Taxonomy (NCBI): domain Bacteria; kingdom Pseudomonadati; phylum Bacteroidota; class Sphingobacteriia; order Sphingobacteriales; family Sphingobacteriaceae; genus Mucilaginibacter; species Mucilaginibacter daejeonensis. The sequence continues at coordinate 1,746,856 of NZ_CP086068.1, read as the reverse complement.
CAGTATATCGCGCTGCAGGTAGCTGTTACCTGTAGCAGGAATACCGTTCAGGGTGTTGAAGGAGTTCATGAACGTGGCCACACCTGCATCAGCAGCGGCTTTGAACGGCGGCAAATAGGTTTGCCAAAGCATGTTATCGCTCATATCTACCGCGTTGTAGTCGCGGCCCGCCATGGCGGCGCCGTAGGCGGCAAAGTGTTTGGCACAAGCCATCACGGCATCTGTACCACCCAGCTTTTCGCCCTGAAAACCTTTCACCCGGGCCGTTGCGATCATAGAACCGAGATAGGTGTCCTCGCCTGCACCTTCCATCACCCTGCCCCAGCGCGGGTCGCGGCCCACATCTACCATGGGCGCAAAGGTCCAGTGCAAACCTACCGCAGCTGCCTCTTTTGCCGCGATGTGGGCCGAGCTCCTAATCGCTTCCATATCCCACGAGGCAGCCTCGGCCAATGGTATCGGGAACACGGTGCGGTAACCGTGGATCACATCCATACTGAACAGCAACGGGATCTTCAGGCGCGAGCGCAGGGCCACCGCCTGTATCTGACGGGTATCCTTCACCCCTCTCACGTTCAGCATCGACCCTACCAGGCCCTTGCTGATATCGTTAAGCTGGTTGGTGTTGTTGGCGTTCACCGGTCCGGTAACATCCTTACCCGAGTACTGGTTCAGCTGGCCCACCTTCTCTTCCAGTGTCATGAGCCGGAGCAAACTATCGACCCTTTGGTCGATAGTTCTCTTTTGAGCTTTTGCAGCTCCGGCGGTTAAACATACTGTGAGGGTAAGGCAAAAAAAGCGGTCGATATTTCGCATAAAATGTGTCAGATATTATGGCCTGATCTGTAAGCCATCATAGAAGTAATAAAAATTGGTCTTGCGCGTATAGTTCAGATCGTATAAGCAAGCCTTAGCATCATCGCCCCAGGCCGAATCGCCATCACCCACGTTCCAAAGTGTGATGCCCCAGCGCTGGTTCACCGGCACTATGCGGGTGTATATCTCCACTACGTCCTTATACAACTGCTTTTGCAAAAGCTCACGCGTGGCGATATCTGATGCCGACAATACCGTACCGGCAGATTGGTCGCTTGCGGTGCGCAGGTTGATATCCAGTTCGGAGATGAACACCTTAAGACCGGTCTGTTTCATTTTTAAGATGGCGTCCTCCACATTGGCTTTAGGCGTATTGTAGCGGATGTGCATTTGCATGGCCACCCCATCAATAATAGGTTTACCACCTTCGGTAAGTAATTTTAGTGCGTTCACCTTGTTGTATATGGCGTTGCGCTTGCTGCTGCTGTAATCATGACCATAATCGTTGTAGAATAGCTTCAGGTCGGTGTTGCCATTGGCATTGGCCGCCTGGCGGGCATAACGGAACGCTTTTTCAATGTAGTCCTCGCCCATATAGTTCATCCAGATACTGCCTTCGGCGGCGTTGCCGGTGCGTAGTACACCTGAATCATCATAAGCCTCGTTCACCACGTCCCAAGATCTGACCAACGGTTTACCACTGGCATCTAAAAAGTTGTTGCTATAGTAAGCAACGGTGTTGGTGATGTGGCGGCGCATCATATTATCCAGCGTATCCCGCTTTTGCGTGGCCGATGCGCTGGCCGTCCAAATGGCCGTAACATGCGATGGTAAGGCCCGGTGCCACACTAATACGTGACCATGGATACGGTCAAAAGCAAAGTCCTTGGCAAATTGCGGGATGGTGCTTTTGGCCGCAAAGTTCCACACATACTTTGAGGTGTTTAGCGCGTTCATCTTCATGTCGTTCTCGGCAGTGATGGCATTGTAATGCCTCTTGACCGTTTCGCGGTAGGCCGACCCAACCGATGATAGTAACGACGAACTTACCGCCGCACCTATAGGTATGTTGGCGTTGGCGGTCTTGAGGATCTTCATCGTATCGGCAAGGGCTGTTTTGGTGTCAGCGGCGTTACCGGGTACAGGCTGATCCAGTTTGTCTGTTTTGCAGGCGCCCACCGCCATGCATACAGCAACTAAGGTCAATGATACATTTCTCATAACAGGTATATTGGTTTTAATGGTTAGCTTCTCATTTCACCCCATCTAAAATTCCCTGGTACGCTGGCTTGCGGTTATAATTCTTGTCAAAAGGCAAGGGCCAGTCGGGCCGGTTATAGTTGCCTGTGATCCAGGTATCGGCATCGCTCACGTTCCAGGTAGTGATACCGAATTGTTGTGCCTTTGGTATGGCATTATAAGCCTTTACGATGTACAGGTACTTTTGTGCCTGTGTATTGGCCAGCGCCGCTGTAAAGGTCAGGTTTTGGTCATTGTCAGGGTTCATGGCAATGTCCAGTTCAGAGATATGCACCTTGAGGCCGGTCTGTGCTGCCGTATTAATGGCCGTGGTCCAGTTACTTTCGGTCATGTTGTAGCGGGTGTGCATTTGCATACCTATACCGTTGATCGGTATGCCGCGACTCTTAAGGTTATTCACCAGGTTCAGGATGGCCGTGCGTTTGGTGGGGCCATACTCGTTGCCGTAATCATTGTAGAACAACTGGGCGTCAGGGTCGGCCTCATGGGCATATTGAAAGGCACGGGCTATGTAGTCGTTACCTAATTTTTGTAACCAAATGCTATTGCGTAAGGTTCCGTCATCTTCAAAGGCCTCGTTCACCACATCCCACGACGTCACCTTGCCTTTAAAGTGGCTTACGATAGTTTGGATGTGCGTTTTGAACACGCTTTCCCAAGCTGCTGCATCACCCTGAAAATTGGTGATCCATGACGGTAATGATTTATACCAGATCAGCGTGTGGCCATGGATGCGCTTGTCGTTCTGCCGGGCAAAGTCTACCAGGTAATCAGCGTCGGTCCAGTCAAAAGTGGTTTGCTGCGGATGGAGGGCGGATGCCTTCATGGCGTTCTCGGCTGTAAGGCTATTGAACTCCTTTACCACTACGGCCCTGTAACTGGCATTGCTTTTGAGCAAGCTGATATTGACCGCCGCACCAAATGGGAATGGCATGGCCGTTCGTAAGCTTCCCTCGGTGGTCACCGGGGGCGACGTCACCACAGGAGGCTGCGGGTTAGGGTCAGTGGTAGCCCCATGCTTTGAACAGGCACATACCATCGAGCTTGACAGGATGGCCACCAACAAGATATTTTTTTTCATCAGCTTGAATGGATGATCGCACGTGTGCCTGGTAGCCGACCGGTGAGGCCAGCTATCAAGGGCGCAAATGCCTGGTTTATTGATATTTCTTTTGAACCTCGTCGTAAAAGTTCTTGAGCACCCAAAAGGCCATCTTCTTTTTACCCGTCTCAGATACCAGGCCCTTACGGTTCCAGAAATTTTGGTACACCGGGTGCTGGCGGCGTGGCGAGCGGAAATCGGCCAGGATCCATGGGGTCATGCCGCGCAGTGCGCTTACCTTACCCAGCATAGCGATCTGGTTCTTGAAAAGGGCTTCCTGGTACTCCTCGCTCCAACGGGTATTGGCATCGGCATGGTAACCGGCCAAAGCATCGCCCCCGAACTCGGTGATCACTACCGGCTTTTTGTATTTAATGTTGAAGTTGTACTTGGTGATGCCCGATGGGTCGCCGCCCCAATACCAACCGGCATATTCATTGAAGCTAACGAGGTCAAGCTTTTCGCCCAGTGGGTCATCAACAATGGCCTCGTTGCCTTTGCGGTGAACCTCCAGTGCGGCCGATACCAAACGCGTATCATCCAGACTGTGCGCCTTAGCGGCCAGATCGCCCATGAATTTAAGGCGGGGCTCACTCACCGGTGTCTCATTACCGATAGACCATACGATCACGGCGGCGCGGTTCACATCGCGGGTGATCAGATCAGTAAGCTGGCCCTGGGCATTTTGAAAGGTGGCAGGGTTTTGCCACGAGATGGTCCAGTATACCGGCACCTCCGCCCAAACCATCAGGCCCATTTCATCGGCGAGGCGTATCATTTCCTCATTGTGTTGGTAGTGCGCCAGCCTTACGTAGTTACAGTTCAGTTCTTTAGCCCAGGTAAGCAGCATACGCAGATCACCGGTAGAGCGGTTGCGGCCTTTAAGCAGTGGGTTCTCATCGTGTATGGATATCCCTCTCAGGAACACCGACTTGCCGTTCAATAGAATGTCGGTACCTTTTACCTGGATGGTACGGAAGCCGATCTTATCGGTCACGGCGTCGGTACCGGCGCTAATGTTCACGCTGTAAAGTTTAGGCTCCTCGGGCGACCAATATTTTAGCTTTTTAACCGGGATACTGATCAGCGCCTTGCCGCTGGCATCGGTCTTGACGGTGGTCTTTATACCGGCCTCGGCAATGTTGAGGGTCACTTGCTGCGAAAGGTCTTTGCCGTTCAACTGCACATAACCTTCAATACGGCCGGCATCGCCTTTGGCCAGCTGTACTTTGTAATCAGCAATGTAAGTGCCCGGCATCTCTGCCACGAACACATCACGGGTGATACCGCCATAGTTCCACCAATCAGTATTGATGGTAGGTATCTCATCCTGGTGGCGGGTATTATCGGCCTTGACCACGATGCTGTTCTCCCCCGCTCTGAGTTTGCCTGTCACCTCGAACTGGAACGGGTTGAAACCACCCTTGTGGATGCCCAGCTTTTTACCATTCAGGTACACGTGCGACTCGTAGTTGACCGCACCGAAATACAGCACGTAGCGTTTGCCGCTTTGCGGATCAGCATTGAACTTGCGGCGCAGCCATACCGTTCCCTCGTACATCTCCAGCTTTTCGGCCTGAGAGTTCCAATCGCCCGGTACGTTCATGGTAGGCGCGTATTCAAAGTCGTACTCCAGCAACTCGCCTTTGTCCTTTGGTTTTTTGTCGTCGTAAAAACCGCCGGTACCTGATGCCGAGGCATCAAAGGCCTCGTGCCGATAATCGTAAAAGCCGTTCTCGTAAGGGTCAACAATGTAGTTCCAGCGACCGTTGAGGCTCAGCAGTTTTCGCCCTTGAATGTTCTGGATAAGCGGCGCCTGGGCGAACGCGTTGGTAACAACAGTTAGCAGTAGAATAATAAGCAGACGTGATCTTTGCATATGATTTGGTATTCGTATAATGCCCGGCCGGTGGTGCCGGCCGGGCGGTTTAGTATCAATAACCCGGGTTTTGTCCCAGTGACGGTGCCCGGTTCAATTCGCTTTGTGATATCGGGTACAGGTAGTTCTTATCGGCAAATACTCGATTCTGCACCTGGAAACGCTCGTAATTGAATGTACCGTTGGTGTTGCGGGTAATGCGCATACCGGTTACCGGTACATTGAAAAAGCGTGCACCTTCTTTCCAGCGGCGTACATCAAAAAAGCGGTGGCCTTCAAAGCATAGCTCCACGCGGCGCTCGTTGCGGATGCGCTCACGCATGGCTTCTTTCGTGGGCTGTACGTAGCCGTTGCCGGCAGGATTAGTGATCTGCAATGCCGGTAATGCCACGCCGGTACGCTGGCGTACCAGGTTCACACTGCGTAACACATCAGCGGTAGGTCCGGCCACCTCATTAAGAGCCTCGGCATAGTTCAGCAGCGTTTCGGCATAGCGAAAGATCACCCACGGACGGCGCGAACTGGTGTTGCTTTGCTGATTCCAGGTCACACCATCGTTAAAGAACTTACGCATGTAATAGCCTGTTTTGGTAGCGTTCACGTTGGCGCCTATGCCATCCTTACCACCTATATAAGTATCGATGGTCTTGCTTTTATAGGTCTTGCCATTGTAGTGGATCACCAGGTCGAAACGTGGGTCACGGTTGGTATATGGCGCGGTAGCGCTGTAGCCTGATAGCGGATCGCTGATAGGCCTGCCGGTGGTACGCATCTCAAAGGCATCTACCATTTCCTGTGTGGGGTTGGTACGGCCTAAGGCCCCATCATAACTTACCGGAGCATTATTTTGCTCGATGTCGTTACGGCTGCTAGGCTGGCCCGAAAAGATCACCTCCGAGTTGTATGGTGCCGTACCGAACAAGAACACGTTGGCATATGAGGTACTCAACGAGTGCAGGTTACGATCGATAAGCGCCTTGGCTGCATTGGCTGCCGCCTGCCATTTGACCGCATCACCGCTTGGGTTATATTGCGGACTTGCAGCGTATAACAACAAGCGCGACTTAAGCGCCATAGCAGCGGTTTGCGTTGCACGGCCTTTGTTACTGTTTGACCATGAGTTGGTCCAAGCGGGTAAGCGTTGTATGGCCGAATCGCAATCCAACAAAATGCGGTTAACGGCCTCGTCGAAGCTGGCGCGTGGTAGGTTGAGTTCTTCATCGGTGCTCAGCACTTTAGTAGCCAGCACGATGCGGCCATAACGCTCCAGCAACTCAAAATGGAAGTAAGCTCGTAGAAAGAACGCCTCCCCTTTCAGCCTGGCCTTTTGGCCGACCAGGGTAGAATCAAAAGTGGTGGTAGTGCTTAATTCAGAGGGTACGCTCACCACATTGCTGCCATCCACGTTAGCCAGGAACAGGTTAGCACGACGCAAGCCGGTATACATAGCACTGTACACATCATCCACCGTACGGAACGGGCTCCAGGTGCCGTTGGTGAAGGTGTAGATGTTCGAATTCAGGTTCGAGTTAACGGCCTCGTCGGTAGCTGATGCCTGCATGGCGCCGTTATCGTCGATGTCGTAGCGGTCTTGCACGGCATTGTACGCGCTGTAGAGCACGCCGCGGGCGTAATCGTTATTGGCCCAAACCTGTTGCTCGGTGATGGGGCCTTCGGTAACGCTGCCGTCATCAAGGTATTTTTTGCAACCGCCCGCAATGGTTATCACCAGCATGGCTGCTGTATAAATGAAGTATGTAGTACTTTTCATGATGTTCAAAGTATGGTACGGTTAAAATTTCACGTTTAGGCCCAGTGAGTAAGTGCGCAGGTTGGGGTAAGCGAACACATAGCCCGACTGCGGCATCTCCGGATCGATGTTCAGTCCATCGAGCTTATCAAAAGTGAGCAGGTTAAAACCGCTCAGGTAAATGCGTGCTGACGACAGTTTGATCTTGCTCACCCAGTTCAGCGGAAGCGTATAGCCCAACTCGGCATGTTTAAGGCGCAGGTAATCGCCGTTACGCAGCCAGAAATCGGAGTTCTGGGTATTGTTGTTGCGATCGGCCACTAACAGGCGCGGAAACTGCGCTGTTGCTGCGGTAGCCGGTGTCCAACGGTCAACGCTGAACTGGTTGAGGTAGCCGTTATTGGCGGTACCGCTGTTCACGATGTTATTGATCGAGATGGTACGGCCGGTGGTCCCCTGAAAGGTAAAGGCCACATCAAAATTGGAATACTTGACCGAGCCACCAAAGCCATAATAAGCTTTAGGAACGAAGTTGTAGTCGGTGCGTACGAAATCGAGGTTATCGATCACGCCATCGCCGTTGATGTCCTTGTATTTGATATCGCCTGCTTTGACCGTGCCAGCAAAACGCTGAACCGGTGAAGACGCCACTTCGGCATCGCTTTGGAAGATACCGTCGGCCTGCAGGAAGTTGCTCACATAGGTAGTACCCGATGAGCTCACCTGCATCACACTGCTGATGCTGTGTCCTAATGACTTTTGATATGACGGCAGACCAGCCTCTTCGTTGATGGCCAACACCTTGCTTTTTTGGTAGGTGTAGTTACCGAACACGTTCACGGCCACCTTGCCGATCTTTTTGTAGAAGTTCAGCTCCGTCTCAAAGCCGCGGTAGCGGGCCTTACCGGCGTTCACCTGGATCACCGACTGGCCAATAATACTTGGCGTCAAGGCGTTAGTAAGCAGGTCGCTGCGGTTTTCCTGGAAGTAGTCGGCACTCAGGCTGATCATCTGTCCAAAGAACTTGGTATCGAAACCGATGCTGGTCTTTTTGGCCTTCTCCCAGGTCAGGTCAGGGTTGGCCAAAGCGTTCTGCGTGGTGGCAGCCGGGGCAGCGAAACCGGTACCGAATATAAAACCGGCCTGCCCGCGGCTAAAGTAGTTGTTGTAAGCGTAACGGCGGCCCAGACTGTAGACATCGCTGCCTACCACACCGTACGAACCACGGAGCTTGAAGTAGTTCAGCCATTTCACATCCTTCAGGAAGCTCTCGTCAGAGATGATCCACCCTGCTGATACCGCCGGGAAGAATCCCCACTGTTTGCCCGGCGCGAACACCTGCGAACCCGAATAGCTGCCGATCAGATCCACAAAATAGCGCTGGTTGTAATTGTAGGTCAGCCGGTTCGACCAGCCTTCGGCCTTGTCATCCAGCGAGCCTGGCGCAGCGATCACGCTGCGGGTATAGCGGGTGCTAAAATTGATGCCGTGTTTATTGAAGTTGTGGTCGTAATCAAAACCACCCCAAAACTCATTGTTGCGTAGGTTGCTGTTAAAATCGGTGCTGGCGAAGGCCAAAGGCACTGCCGTGCCAAAAGAGTTGTAGGTACCCGCGGTGCTGCCTGGCTCGTACACGGCAAAGTCCTGACTGTAGCCTGATGTGTAATTACTGCGGATATCATACGAGAACAGCACATTTACAGACAGACCCGGTACGAAACCAACTTTTTGTTTAGCAGTAAGGGTAGCCAGTAAAAAGCGGGTCAGGTCGTTAGTGTTGCCATCGGCGGTCAGCAAACCCAAAGGGTTGGTGCGGAACAACGAGGTACCGCCGAACGAACCATCAGGGTTCAATACTGGGTATGCATTGGCCGGGGTGGTATAGATAGATCCCAATATGGTTGAATTGGTGGCATCGGCGTGCCTTAGGTCATTGATACGGCCGCCCACATCCACCTGTACATCCAGGTTCTTGTTCACGTGCAGGTCCAGGTTGGTACGGAAGTTATAGCGCTTGAAGTTGCTGTTAGAATTATACACCGGGTTACTGGCGCCTTTGTACAGACCATCCTGGTTAAAATAGCTGATCATGGTAAAGTACCTGGCAAAGGCATTGCCCCCGCTTATGGTGGCCACATAGCGCTGAGTAGGTGCCGCTTTTTTAATGAAGCGATCCACAAAGTTGTTGTTCGGGTATTTGATCGGGTCGGTGCCGTTGCGGTAGGCATCTAACGCGGTTTGATCGTAAACGGCATTGCCACCGCTGTTGATCTGCGCCTCGTTATATAAGTTGGCGTAAGTGTAAGCATCCAGCGGGCGGGTGATGTCCATTGGTGTTTGTACGCCGCCCTGCGCATCAAAGGTAATGCGGGTACGGGTAGCCGAGCCGCGTTTAGTACGTACCGATATGATGCCGTTAGCACCGTTCATGCCGTACCATGACAGCGAGGCAGCATCCTTGAAAACGCTCACGCTTTCCACCTCGTTAAGGTCCATATCGGTAAAGTTGCGCTGTACGCCATCCACCAATATCAATGGCGCCTGGTTGCTGTTGTATGACGACCGCCCACGGATCAAAAAGGTGGCGGCATCAGCACCCGGGCCAACATCTGTTTGCTGGATGTACAAGCCGGCCAAACGCCCTACCAATACGTTGTTGAGTGTAGAGGATGGCAGTTGCGGTAATTGGCTGCCTTTTACGGTGCTGATGGTACCGGTCAGCTGGCGCTTCTTGCGTACACCAAACGGAATGTACACATCGTCGTCATCGCCGGCATCGATCAGTGCGGCCTGCATGATCACTTCGGTCTTGTTCAGTTCGCCCGCACTTTTGGTTTGGGTGATGTAGCCGTTGTACTGGAACAGGATCAGCTCGGTAGGCAGTGCCTGTAAGCTAAAGGTGCCATCGGCGGCTGTTTGTACTGCGGTCCTTGATTCCTGTTTAAACACGCTCACCCCGGCCAGTGGCTGCTTTTGTGCATCCAGTACCTTGCCCGATATGGTGATCGGCTCATCGAGCTTTTGAGCGGTGGCGCTGCCGCCCGCGATAAGGCAGCAAAGCACCGTGAATATGATGTAAATGTATCTGTTCGATCTCATCGTTACTTGATTTAATAAGGTGATCCCTGTTGTGACGGAGGGACCTACCATCCCGGATTTTGTATCAGTTTGCCCTGGCTCTTGTATATCTCTGAGCGTGGGATCGGGTAACGGTGCATAAAATCCTTGAACACCTTTTGGTAGTTGGTGGCCATCAGCACTTTGGTGTAAGTGAAGCTGCCGTTGGCGTTCTTCACCACGTTCATGGCGTATATTGGCTGAGCCACGATCTCTACACCTTTTTTCCAGCGCATGATGTCATACCAGCGGTGATCCTCAAAGGCCAGTTCCACGGCACGTTCGTTACGGATGCGGTCGCGCATTTGCGCCTGGGTAAGGCCTGAAGGCAGCGCAGGCATATTCACATCGCCACGGGCACGGATCTGGTTAATGGCCGCGTACACGCTGGCATCCGGACCAACAGCCTCATTTTGTGCCTCGGCGTAGTTCAGCAATATCTCGGCATACCTAAAGAACAGGAAGTTGATGTAGGTAGCACCCGCAACCTTGTTGATGTAGACCTCGGGCCACATTTTACGGCAGTAATAGCGGGTGGCCGTGTATATGATGTTGTTGGCATTGTAATCACGGCCGTAGGTGATCGCGCCTGTAGTTGCATTGGTTTGCGACCACATCTCGATCTTGCGCGATTGGTAAGTTTCATCGTTATAGATCACGTTCCAGGTCATGCGTGGATCGCGGTTGGCATATGGTTTTTGCGGATCATAGCCCGATGAAGGATCAGTAATGGCCCTGCCGTTGGTCATCTCGTACAGGTCAACGTGATTCTGTGTAGGATTCATTTGCCCGTTAGCGCCTGCCGAGCCTGGCGATTGCGCAAAGTCGATCACTTTTGGTTCTGTGTTGGGGCGGGTGGCCCGTACCTTCATCATAATGTACTCGGTAGATGAGGTGACGTTCAATATATCCTTATAGGTAGGCTGTAACATATACGAGCCCATATCCATCACCTCTTTAGCAGCAGCAGCGGCCGCGGCCCATTTCGCCACATCGTTGGTCTCGTTGTTAAGCGGACTTGCAGCGTATAGCAATACACGGGCTTTCAGTGCTTTAACAGCACCTACGGTAGCGCGGCCGTTCTCTGAAAGTGCCAGGTCCTCTACACGTGGCAACTGCTCCTGTGCCTTGGCCAGGTCGGCCAATATAAAGTTCACGCATTCGGTGTAGCTGGCACGGGGGAAGTCGATGTCATCATTTACCCCATAAGCTTTATCCATGATAGGCACGCCACCGAACCTCTTGATCAGTTCGAAATAGAAGAAGGCGCGCAAAAAGTGCATCTCCCCTTCTACCCTTTTGGCCTGGTCAGCGTTGGTCCATGGCACAGTGGTCATTTTAGAGAGCATCGTATTGGTAATGTTGATGCCATTATATTCACGGCTCCATATATCACGGATGTCGTTCAGCGAGGCCACCTTTTCTGAATGGTCATGGAACAGGCCCTGGTTCAGGTACAGTACCGATGGGTCGAGGTTACCGGTAACCGCCTCGTCAGATGCCTGTGAGGTGGTACCCCTATGGTCGTTGAAGCGCACGTAATCATCTACCAAAAAATTATAGGCATTGATGGCATATTGTGAGGCCAGTACCGGGCTGGCAAATACAGCATCTTCGGGCAGGGTAACGCCCGGCGTTCTGTCGAGGTAATCTTTTTGACAAGAGACCTGGGTCAAAAGGCCCATGGCCAATACAGCAGTGAATAGTTTATATGCTTTCATAACTGTTTAAAATTGAATGTTGACACCAAAGTTGAATACACGTGATGACGGGTACAGCGACTGTTTAGAGAAACTGGTGTTGGATAAGTTGACGTTCTCGGGGTCCACATACATCCTGAATTTGGTCCAGGTGTACAGATTTTGCCCGTTAGTGAATACCCGCACGTTAGCCAGTTTCATGGCCTTTACCCAGTTGGATGGTAGTGTCCATGACAGCTCGGCGTTACGGATCTTGAGGTAAGCAGCGTTCTGCAATACAAAATCATTCAACTGATAGTTAGGGTACGAGCTTGAACGCGAGTGTATGGCAGGCCAGGTGGCAGTGGCGGCGGTGGCCGGTGTCCAGCGGTCGAGCATGAACTCATACATTTGCTGACCGTTGTTCTGCTCAGACAGGAAGACATCGGAACTTACATTGGCCACACCCTGGAATAGTACCGATAAGGCGATATTGTTCCATGCTACACGAGGTGTAAAGCTATAGGTGTACTCCGGTATGCGCGAGTAGCCTATGGCCACACGGTCATCAGTATTGATCACACCATCACCGTTGTAGTCCACATATTTAAGATCGCCGGGGATGCTCTTATCAGTAAAGGTCACCTTGGCCGAGTTATCAATATCTTGTTGTGAGGTAAAGAAACCTGCGGTACGGTACCCGAAGAACTGCCCTACCCTGTGGCCTTGCAGCTTTTGGTAATCGGGCGAACCAACGGGCTCATCGGCGTTATCGATACGGTTGCGGGCGAATGATAATTGGGTGTTCAGCCCGAGAGTGAACTCACCAACCTTGTGCGTGTAATCCATCTCTACCTCGTAACCTTTATTGTATACCTTACCCACGTTCAACGATGGGTAAAGGTGACCGAAGGCCAGCAGGCCCGAACGGCGGTCGGTCAGGATGTCTGATCGTTTTTCATCAAAGAGGTCGACGTTGATCTTTAAGCGGTGGTTGAAGAACTCACTTTCGAAACCGATGTTACGTTTGATACCGGTCTCCCAGGTCACCTGATCGTTACCCAGGCCGTTGATGGCCGGGTTACCCGTGCCATTAGGCAACGTCACGATCTGCCCGTTGGTAGGCGCTGTCACCTGACCAAATTGCACACCATTGGTGGTCACCGCGTAATTGGTCAGGAACAGGAAGCGCTGATCTAACTGATCATTACCCACCTTACCCCAGCTACCGCGGATCTTGAGGAAGTCGAGCCATTGTACGTTCTGTAAGAACTTTTCTTTGGTGAGCGTCCAACCGGCAGAGATGGCTGGGAAGAAACCGTATTGACGGCCCTTGGCAAAATTCTCTGAACCGTTGTAGCCTGCATCAGCCTCGAAAAAGTATTTCTCGCGGAAGTTATAAGTGACACGGCCCAGTATACCTTGCGCAGCACGCGGTGGTATCGTGTACTGTGTAGTACCCTCACCCTTGATCAGCTGGCGGGTACCGAGTAACAGGCCGCTCACGTTATGATCATTGTTGAAAGTGCGATTGTAATTAAAACCGGTTTGAATGTTGGTGCGCTGTGTACCACCACTCTCTGATATCAATGTACTTAAAGGCTCATCACGCGGGCGATCGCTCGATAGCGTGATCTCGCCGGTTTGACGGTTGTAGGTGTAGGCAGCCCATACCGCGTTACGGCGGGTAGCGCTGGTGTAGTACGAGTCATAACCAAAGTTGGTGGTAAAGGTCAGGCCCTTGGTGATCTTATCCAGTTTCCAGTTCAGGTTAAAGGTACTTTCTACCGTGTTGTTGTCATCGTTACGAGTACCCCAACGGGTGATCACCGCTAAGGGGTTCCAAATGTTGGTACCCACCTCGGAGTTTTGCGCGATGCGGCCGTCAGGCAGCATGACCGGGTAAGCAAAAGATGGCGTTTGCAGGATACGGGATATCATACCCTCCAGGTTATCATACGAAAAGTTACCTGATGAAGCACGCAGACCAGCAGGCTGGTAACGCTGCTCCATACGGCCGCCCAGCTTTACGCTCACGGTCAGGCTTTTGCTCAGGTTGATATCGAGGTTACTCCTGAAGTTATAGCGATGATAGTTAGGCTGCGAGTTGATGCCGAACGGCGAATCGAACTTTTTGAAGATGCCGCTCTGACTCAAATAACCGGCCGATACGGCATAACGCACCACGTTGGTACCACCGCTGATGTTAACATTGTGCTGTGTTTGCGGGTACAGCTTACGGGTTAGGTATTCGAACCAGTTCACATCAGGGTAACCCAAGGGGTCTGACCCGTCCTTAAATTTTTGTAGTTCGGCATTTGTCCAGCGTGGGGCCAGGCCTTCGTTGCGCAAGCCTTCGTTCATCAAACGGGTATTGTCATACGCGTTCAGTGCCTTAGGTATGCCGGTGTAGGTTTGCAAGCTGAAGTTGCCGGTATAATTCACCTTAGGTTTGCCAATACGGCCTACTTTGGTGGTCACCACGATCACACCGTTGGCACCGCGTATACCGTATATAGCAGTAGAGGCCGCATCTTTCAGGATACTGATGTTCTCGATCTCGTTAGGGTCGATGTCGCCAAAGTTAGGGCGCTCGATACCATCCACCACCACGATCGCACCCGAGTTGTTATAGGTAGATTGACCGCGCACGTTCAGAACGGCACCGTCGGATCCCGGCTGACCGCTACGTTGTATGGCCGTAACACCGGTAACCCTACCTACTAAGCTGTTGGTAGTATTGGCCGTTGGCGATTGCAGGATCTCGCGACCGCTTACGGTACTTACCGCTGCCGTTAACGATGATTTCTTTTGTTGCTGGTTAAAGCCTAACACCACCACCTCGTTGAGGCCAGTGGCGTTATCGCCCATCACCACATCGATCACCGGTTTGCCGGCAACCGTTACTTCCTGGGTACCGAAGCCAATGTAGCTGAACACCAGCGTAGCATTATTGGCCACGCGAAGGCTGTACTTGCCTTTAGGGTCGGTAATGGTACCGGTTTGAGAGTCCTTCAGCCGTACGCTTACGCCGGGCAGGCCCTCCCCTTTTGAATCTTTAACGGTGCCGGTCACCGTTATGGTTTGCTGGGCGTATACGTTGATACCGCTACAAAGCAACAGAAGCAACACCAGGTTGCGAACCACGCTTTTGAACTGATCGGTATAGCCGCCAACAACAGACACTTTTAACTTGTAAAGTTGGTGCATGTATTGAGGTTTATGGGTTAATTGGTTCACTTTTGGGCGGGGCCATGCCACCGCAGATGATGCCTTGCTCAAGAAAAAAGCAAGCGATAAAGAGCTTGAGCTCTACGTCAGATAAAGTATTCTCATAAAGTACTAATTGGTTAATTGGTAGGGCAAATATGGGCGTATGGGGCGCCTAATGGGGGTGTCAAACGTCCTTAAATGGGGGTAATATCTTCCCTGATCGCAGCTGTAGGCCACAATTTGATCGGTGTCGTCAGTTTTGTAGGGAAAGATAATTAGTTGGTGGTGGTGGTAGCTGCCTTGCTTGCCACGTACTCTGAAGGTGAGAGGTCGAACTGTTTTTTGAACTCCTTGCTGAAGTACTTGCGATCGTTAAAGCCTACGGCAAAAGCCACCTCGGCGATACCCATATTTTGCTGATCAAGCAATTGAGCGGCCTGTTTAAGCCTGACCGATTTGATCAGATCAGCTACCGACATGTTGGTCAATACCTGCACCTTTTTATACAGCACGTTCTTGCTCATCCCGATCTGGTCCATCAAGCCGGTCACTCCGAACTCGGGGTCTTCCATATTCTTCTCGATGACGGCCATCAGCTTACGCAGGAACTTCTCATCGGGCGACAGAACATCGGCCGGGCGTTGAGGCTGCAACAATAACTCGCGGGCATACTTTTGGCGTAGCGCTTTTTTAGACGACAAAATATTGCTCACCTGCAACTGCAGCAGTTGTACACTGAAAGGTTTGGTTACGTACGCATCGGCGCCATGCTCATAACCGCTCAGTTGATGAATGTGGCCAGCGCGGGCCGTAAGCATAATGACGGGAATATGGTCGAGCCGTTCATCGGTCTTGATCATGCGGCATAGCTCGGTACCGTCCATCTCCGGCATCATCACATCGGTAACGATCAGATCAGGCATGTGCATCAACGCCTCAGCCAACCCGGCCGTTCCGTTAGCAGCGCCGATCACGCGATATTTTTCCTGCAAGGCCCCGATGATGAACTGCCTTACCTCATCGTTATCCTCTACCACCAGTATAGTGGATCCATTGGCATTTGAGGTTATGCTATGCTGTTGCTCAGCCAACCCATTCGCTTGAGAATGTATCTGGTAATGCGAGATCTCGTCGGCACCTATATGATGATCAACGATCCGACTGGCATCTAAGTGTGCTTTGCCTTGTTTCAAGGTCACGGTAAAGGTGGTCATGCCCTCAACACCGGCCTCGGCCAACTTACTGTCCACCGATATAGAGCCACCATGCAGCTCAACGATGTTGCGGGACAAGGCCAGGCCGATACCCGTACCGATCGGTGAGCCCTGCGGATCATCCACCTGAAAGAAATCCTTGAACAGGTCTTTCTGGCTGTGTTCAGGAATACCCTTGCCATTATCGGTCACTGTTACTACAACCTCTCCCGCTGCTTGCGCGATGGTCAGCGTGATGCGCCCACCATTAGGCGTGAACTTAAATGCATTAGAAAGCAGATTAAAGAACACTTTTTCCAGCTGATCTTTATCAAAATACAGAAAAACCTGATCGGCGAATGACTGGAAAGTGTAGTCTATATTCTTGCTTACCGCCAAGTCTTGGAATGACAGATAGATCTCCTTTGCAAGAGACACCAGGTCGCTCTCCGCATAATATAATTTCAAGTGCCCTTCTTCTGCCTTGCGCAGGTCAAGCAATTCGGTCACTAAACGCATCAAGCGGTCGGCATTGTTGCGCACGGTGCCTAACTGTTTGAACACGGGCGCATTCTCACGCGTGGCCTCCATCAGTCTCTCCAACGGACCAATGATTAGCGTGAGCGGCGTGCGTATCTCGTGGGATATATTGGTAAAAAAGTTCAGCTTTGAACGGTAAAGCTCTTCCTGTCGTTCGTTGTGCAAGTGCTCGTGATACAGGTCGCGCTCTAAACGGGCACGGCTCCTGAAGAATCGGATCACCACGTAAAGTATGACCATGAATAAGATCACATACAACGCGTAAGCCCACCAGGTGCGCCACAAAGGAGGCAGCACAACAATATGTAATTTGGTAGGCGTACTATTCCAAACACCATTGTTGTTAGCGGCCTTGACCTCGAACACATAATCACCCTCGGGCAGGTCGGTGTAACTGGCCGAATGCTGGTGCCCAACGTAATGCCAGCTATCGCCATCGCTCGAGCCTTTCAGCCGGTAGGCATATTGGTTGTTCGACGGGTCATTGTAATTCAATGCAGCAAGATCGAGTGTAAAATATCCCTGATCATATTTCAATTTCAGTTCTTGTGCTCCGGTAATGGATCTTTTAAGCGGCGAACCTTCTCCATTCACCACCACCGGCTTGTTCCTGATCGACAGGCCAGTGATCACCACCGGCGGCTTGTAAGTGTTTTTCAACAATCTTCCAGGATGAAATATGGTAAGGCCGTTGATGCCGCCGAATAACAGCTCGCCGTTTTGCGACAGGATGCCCGAGTTGCTCAGGAACTGGTTACTGGCCAAACCATCATTCGAAGAAAAGCGGGTGATGCGTGTGTTGCTGGCCGTAAATGGGAACTGATCATTCAGCAACCTGATACGGAAGAGACCATCATCGGTGCTGGTCCAGATATTGCCCTCGCGATCAGCAACGGTGGTATGGATCACTTCGTCAGTGATGCCTAAACGGGCATCAATAGCGTAAAAATGTCTGGTACGGGCATCATAGCAATTCAGTCCGCCGCCTTCGGTACCCACCCATAGCCTGCCCTTGGGATCATAGAACAGGTTGGTGACGGTGCCGTGGGTGAGCGAAAATTCGCCCTTGTGTTTATAGCAGGCCGTGATCTGTTTTTTGGAACGGTCGTAATGGTTCAGTCCGTTCTGCGTACCGATCCAAACATTGCCTTGGGCATCATGGATAAGCGAGGTGATGAAGTTATCGCTTACCGTACGGGGATTACTGGCATCATGCTTCATGGTCACGAAAGAGCCATCGGGTTTGAGGAATTGTAGACCTCCCCCGTTGGTACCGGCCCATACGCCATCCACCTCGGGCAGTACGCAGTTCACCAGGCTCTCAGTAAGTTTGCCCTCGTGCGTTGGAAATTTATAGTAAGTGGCCGCTTTGGTGACTTTATTGAACCGGCATAGCCCCTCGAAGGTGCCGATCCATAAGTTGCCCTTATGATCATCGGCAATACACTTTACACCGTTGCTGGAATTGCCCTGCCTGATGTTCTTGACCGAGTAATACTCATGTTTGTTGGTGCGCCGGTCGATCAGGTTCACGCCGCCGCCGTAAGTTCCGATCCAAAGGTTGCGTTGCTCGTACTCTAACACCGCGTTCACCACCGGATGGTTCAAGCCCAGCTCAGCGCCTACGCGCTCACCTATATTGGTAAAGTTATTATTGGCCGGGTAATGGATGTTGATACCACCCGCAAAGGTGCCGATCCATACGCCCCCCGCCTTATCCTGCAAAAAGCTCCAGATGGTATTATCGGTTAGGCTATGCTCGTTCACCAGATCATGGGTATAGTTGGCGAACCGCTGATGCTCCTGATCAAATATACTGAGTCCCTGCCGGGTACCTATCCATACGGTATTGTCGTTTCGTACCAGTATGCTTTTGATCCAGTCGGACCGTAACGAGTTCCCATCGCCATCGACATGTCTGTAATGCATACACTTGTCGCTGGCAGGGTCATACCTGAAAACGCCGGATGTCTCAGTGCCGAACCACAAACACCCCTTGCGGTCCTGACGTATCACCAACACCTTGGCATTCATGAGTTGCTGATCCTGTGCTACGCCGTTGGGCAAGGTCAAAAGCTTTTTGGTTCGTGGGTCAAATCGCTTGACGCCTTTGCGCAAACCGATCCATATCGCTTTCAAACGGTCCTGATATAGGGTGAAGGTTATGCCGTTGGCCACCTCATCGTTGCCGGGGCTTTTTAATGAAGGGAGGTCGGTCAGTTGGAGATGGGCGGTGTCCACTTGCTTCACACCGCCAAATGTGGCCACCCACAGGTTATGATCCGCATCCTGGATCACTGATGAAGCAAAGTTACGGCCGCCCTTGATGTTGAGGATACCGACGTGCCTAAAGGTCTCGGCTGCAGTATCGTACCGGTTCAGGCCGTTTGACGTAGCCACCCAAAGGTATCGGTTAACGTCCTGACAAATGCTGTTGACACGGTTATTGCTTAAAGTCAGACTGTCGCCATCCTGGTGTTTGAAACGACGAAAGCCGTAGCCGTCATAGCGGGTCAATCCTTTCCAGTTCCCGATCCATACGAAGCCTTGCTGATCCTGGAAAATGGTAGAGATAGGGCTTTGCGCCAAGCCTTCCCTGAACGACAAATGATCGAACTTGAGAGCCGACGTTTGCGCCACCGCACGAGAAAAGTTGAACAGGTATAATAAGATAAGCCCAGCCCACCAATATCGTTGTTTCCGTACTAACACTAAAGGGTATATAATTGATCCGTTGCGTAAAGTTACAACTATTGCTGCAGGATCAAGTTGCGGTAGAGTTCTTTTAGGAAAAGCTCAACAAAGAGGGCATCTGATCAACAGATCGATTTAAGATGTATCCCAGGGCTTTGCAATGAAGCATATCGGAACTTTCAGGAAACCTCAAACACCTTACCTGATACCTGCTGCATATCGGTGTTTGTATACTCGCATCAAACGTTCCAATTCGGCTTTGCTGATGGCCAGTTCGGTAACATCGATCTCAGCCATACCTCCTGGATGCTTGAAGATCAATAAATATCGTATGGTATTGCGCCCTCTATTGATGCGACGCACCTGTTGATCATGAACAAGATCCCAATGAAGCGGCCCTGTAAGTTGGGTTACCAATGCTGTGTTGCTCATGATGATCACTGGACGGGTAGTGAATATGCGCTCAATAGATCTGAACATCATGTATAACGGCGCAATGGTCAGCAAAGCCCCTACCAACTTTAAGCTCGTAGGGGAATCATTTTTAAATGCCAAAAACAAGATCGCTATCCCGGTGACCACCAGCGCTGCGCCCAAAAGGAAGTTAACGACCATGTGGAATTTGGAATAACGGATCTCAGAGACCGCAGGCACGTCGGGATCATCTCTAAAGATCTCCGGTACAGTGAACCGGTCTTGCAAATCGCGCCACCGTTGTCGCTCGCTGGCCGTTTGCAACTGTAGCTTGTCCATTACCGATCCGTAAACCGGGCAAAGGTTAGCCTCAGTTGCCATGATCTTTAGTTCGTGCACATTATCCACATGACCAAATGCCCACAGCTTCCACTGCGTGGTTCGCTTGCTCCAAAACCAATATGGAAGCCAAAAGAACAGCAGACCAACGGCTACAGCCACCCCCCCCATGATCGCCCACACCTTGACATTTTCTGGCGGACCCTGTGTAACAGCGATAAAGATGAGCGCTAACACAAAGAGGAAAAAGAAGAGCCCAGCAACCAATAAGATGCGCGGCAATAGCAGCATCTGGCGGCCTTTCGTAATAGCCTCGTTAACTGAGATCGATTCGGTACCCGGATAAGTGCTCATAGGTCAGTCACCTTTTAAACAGCACAGATCAAAAAGTGTTCAGCATCTGCTTTTAGACATGACCGGGTCAATGTGGAGAGTGATCACTTCTTGGTACCCTGAACACCTTCAGTGGTCATGTGTACTCTCTTCATCGTCCCGTCGCGGTTATAATATAAACGGTCGATACATACTGAGCGGCTGAAGCTGTTACCATCGCGCTCAATGCCACCGTTATGGTAGACAAAGTACCACTGGCTCTTAAACTCAATTATGGCGTGATGATTGGAGCCGCAGTTACCCGCCAACTCGTTCAAGATGCCTTTATATTGATAAGGCCCATCGATCTTTTTTGCCATCGCATATGCCGTCTTCTCTGGCAGACCGGACGCATATGACAGGTAATAATTGCCTTTATATTGATGTATCCATGGTGCTTCTTCGAATTTAATGCCCTGAAAGTCGATCTTGTTCACCTTGCCGTCTATCTCGATCATGTTGCTTTTCAACTTAGCATAGTAGCAAACACCATTACCCCAAAACAGCCAGGCCTGACCGTCGGCATCTATCATCACCGATGGGTCTATACAGGTCCAGTAATGCTTAGATGCAAAGCAATCGGCATTGGTAAGGAGCGGCTTACCGATGGCATCTTTATATGGCCCTTGCGGACGATCGGCTACGGCAACTCCGATACCCGAACCATCGGTGCTGATATACCAGTAATATTTGCCGTTGCGGCTGATCGCCTGAGAGGCATATGCTTTGCCGGTATGGTCCCAGCTAAAGTCAGTTATCTTGAGTGGGGTCGGGTATTCGGTCCAGTTTTGCAGATCAGTGGTCGAGAACACGCACCAGTCCTTCATCTTATAGCCTGACTGCCCGCCGGCCTGATCATGTCCTGTAAAAAGCCAAAGTGTGTCGCCTACTACCAGTGCGGCCGGGTCGGCCGTGAACTTGTGCTTGATCACCGGATTACCTGTCGACTTGAAATGAAACAGAGGCTCGTTATCAGTTTGTGCAAAGGATACTTTAGATGAACACAGGCAAACGACCGTCAGCGAGCAGATCCAAACAAGACAAAGGAAGCGATATTTCATAGGAGTTTATTTATTGATGTTAGTATCCAATAGTTCAGCGGGCACGCCAGCCCATTTTTCAGCAAGCTTTTTAGCTTCCTTCCGGGTGATGCTGATCACCGTACCATGACGGGGGTTAAAGTTCTTGGTGAAAGATTCGGGCACCTGGGTGAAGTTGAAAAGGTCATTACTTCGCTGAAACTCATATCGTAAATTGCCGTACAGATCGTACATCAATATGTAGGTGTTAGCGTTGTTGAGCTTGAAAACGCCCGAGCCTTCTACCGATACGTGCTTATCTGAGTATGCATCAAGGTATTTGAACTGCTCTACCCACGGGCCTTTTAAGGTTTTACCGATGGCTTGCTGTATGCCATTCTTCACCTCTTTGCCATTCGCGTCCTTCGTGTTGCCTTTGTAAAAGAAGTGGTAAAGGCCATCCTTATAAATAATGTCGCCATCAATGGCACCATACTTAGCTTTGAACATTAGTTGGGGTTCACTCTCAAAGTCGGTAAAATCTTCGTTTGCATAGGCGCAGTAAAAGTCGAGCGCGGGGTCATTCTTAAGTTTCACCGTAAAGTATACCAGATATTTACCGGCATCAGGATCATAGATAGTTTGCGGCGCCCATACCCATTGCACATTAGGGAATTTTTGCGGATAGCTGCTTTGCAGATCAATGACACCATGCGACCAACTGATCAGATCCTTTGACCGAAGCATTACTATACCTGGGTTATGGCCCCAGCCGTCCTTGATGGTGAACATATCGGTGGCCACCATGTAGAACGACCTGTTGTCTTCTCCGCGCAAAATGTGCGGATCGCGTATGCCCCCCGTGGCCGATATCTGTGCCGATGGAATGACCGGCTGGTTATTGTTCAAGGCCATCCAATGCACCGCATCGGCACTGGCGCCAAAACGCAGTTGCTCCTGCGACTCATTTGGTCCCGAACCTTCAAAATACGCGAAAAGATAACCATCGAACTTTGGCTCTTCACGCGCTATGGTGACGGGAAAAGTACGTGTGCGCCGTTCTGACCCGGCCGTTACCGTGGCGGTCATTTTGACCTTGACCCGACCGCCTGATAAGGGTGCGCGCCTGAGCAATTTGCCCTGATCGCTCACGTAAGAGGCATTGCTGGAACGCCAGGTGATCTTAGAGCCGTTGGCGCCGACCGTATCTAACGGCAGATCCCAATGAAGGTTTTGCGTGTATCCTGTTGGTATGACCAACGCTTGGACGTCCTGATCGACCTTTGATCGATCACTTACCGGCTGCGAGCGGGTCGTGGTGTTCATGAAAAGGGCGGCTAGTGCCGCCCATAAGAATTTGTCGTATCTCATTGTTGATCGAATGTAGCTTAGGCCATACTCTCCATTTCAGTAGCTGGCGTGCGTTCACTTATTTTTTTGAAAGCGTGACCCCGTCATGAGTAGGCACCACCTGCTTGATGCTGCCATCCTTGTTGAATTCGAGCTTGTCGATGCATACCTCGCGGTTGTAGCCGGCGTCATCGCCCATGTTGATCCCGTTAGGGTACTCGAACCGGTGATAAACGATGTACCACTGATCTTTGCCGGGGATCTGCAATATCGAGTTATGCCCGGTGCCGTAGATACCGGCCGTAGTGTCCTTTTGAATAACGATGTTATTCTCTGGTATCGTCAGCGGCCCTATTGGCGATGGTGCAGTGGCATAGCGCACCCGGTAGTTAGGGCTGCGGGTATCATCTTCAGACCACATGAAATAATAAGTGCCTTTACGGTAGAACACGTAAGTACCTTCCCTAAAAGTACGGTCAGGTTTCAGCAAAGTGGTGGTCTCTGGTTTGATAGACACCATGTCGTCACCCAATTCGGCCACGGCCATAAAGCCGTTCCCCCAATACAGGTAGCTTTTGCCGGTCTTCGGATCAGTGAAAACATCGGGGTCGATATTTTGTCCGCCCCGTACACCGGCGGGTAGCTGGGCGATCAGTGGCTTGCCCAAATCAGTAAAAGGCCCGGTAGGCGAATCGGCCACCGCCACACCTATCTTTTGCGCTGCGGTGAAGTAGTAGAAATATTTGTACTTGCCGTTGACCTTCTTTTCCTCGATGCATGGCGCCCATGCATTACGGTCGGCCCATTGCACATCCTTACCTAATTCCAGTATCTTACCTTCGTCCTTCCAATTGTGCAGATCGGTGGATGAAAAGGTCTTAAAATATTTACCGCTCCACCCCTTGAAACCGTCGCTGGTGGGGTAGATGTAATATTTTTTGGTCAGATGGGAGTACATAACGTCAGGGTCGGCATAGTGGCCTTCCAGTACAGGGTTACCCTTCTTTACCGATTGAGCGTAAGACAGTTGACCGCTGAACGGCAAACTCAAACAAAACAGAGCTGTGATATATTTTTGCATATTTTAAATCTACGAACTTAAACCAAAGACCAGCAAATAAAGCTCTGCGGCCTGGCATACCTGGCCACAGAGCTTTACCGGCCCGGAACGTCACCGCTTCAACTCCACCGTTCGGCTAAAAATGAGGTCGCGTACGCCCTGCGTTTTTACGCCCACACGTGCGAATAGTAGTCCGGTCTTGGCCAAACTCACCTTTTCTGCCGATGTTAGCGTTTTCAGATCTACGGTGATGCGGTTGCTTCCCGGTTGCAGCGTAGTGTAGCCACGCTCAACGATCCTTGAAACATTATCTACTATGGCAGTATTACCAAAGTACACCACTACCCTTTCGAGCCCCGCGGTGGACACTACCTTGTTAAGGTCAAAGGTGGCCGTGTACACCGAGTCGGTATAAGTACTGGCGTAGTTGCTGATCCAGAAGTACGGCGTCACATTAAAGGTCACGCCTTCTTTTTTAGAACTCAGGTTGAATCTAACAGTGTCATTATTAGGCACCCAAGGGCCACGGCCCGGCGTTATTCGCAAATAGTAATCGCCATCAAAAGTGTTGATGGTGAATGTACCATCCTCACGGGCGAACATCTTGATAAAGCCGGGATTCCAGGTACCCGGACCGGTCTGGGTGAGCTGCAGCATATTATCATCCTCGGTAGCGGTACCTAATATTTGTACAGGCTGGCCATTGTAAAGAAAGCGACCCGACACCACCGATGATGGGTACTGGCGGTTATCGATCTCTTTACTGCAACCTGCAAAGCTCAGGGCTATGGCAAGTGTCACCAAAAGGCCAATTATATTTTGAATTAAATTCTTCATTTGGTATAATATCTAATGGTTTACTGAAGCGGATTGATCACCAGTTTTGGATTGTTTGTGATCCAAGAGTTATCGATCGTTCCGTAATAATTGGTCAAAGGGAAATACAATGGTGTGGTGGCACGCTTGTATGATATTTGTTTGATGAACGCCCACTTACCATTATTGGCATCGCCTGGGCTCACCACCTTGTACGGATATAACGAGTAGATCTGTGCGGTCGGGTTGTTCAAGGTGCCGTTCCATAGCGTATGGGCTAACCTCCAGCGTTTCAGATCCCAAAATCGGTGATCTTCAAAAGCGAATTCTACACGGTATTCGTTCACGATCTTGGCAAAGGTGAGCGTACCCGCGGTGAGTGGCTGCACGTTACCACGGCTGCGTACCGTATTGATGTATTGCACGGCAGCGGTGATACGGTCGCCCAACTCAAAGCCCGCCTCCGCTGCGATAAGATAAGCCTCCGATATACGGAACTTAGGCATCCACATCTCACTGAATCTTGGGTTTAGGCCGGCATTAGCGGTCTCATCCAAAAATTTGCGTACCAGGAAACCTGTCTTATTCACATAGTTGTCAGAGTTAGAGATCGGGCCATTGACCGAGGTGATCAATTCGCCAGAAGCATCTTTAGTACCCACTGCTCCGGCTTTGATCACATACGAACTTCCGCTACGATTAAGTTGACCGGCCTGTAAGCTAACTGCTACGTTGCGGTAAGGTGCGTTTGGCCAGATCACGGTTCCCCACAGGCGAGCATCTTTCACGGTGAACGGGTCTTCGACACTGTTATAGAACACGTAGCTACCATCGGCATTGGTGGTCTTGATGGCTGGGTCGGAGCCATCTTTGTTCTCGAAGGCTTCTACCAGATTCAACACTGCTCCTAAGCCGTTACCTTCGCTATAATCACGTTGTGAGTATGGCATCACAAAATTGGTGAATTGGGTCACCTGGTTGGGTGCAAGCCGATCAAAGGCCCATATCACCTCAGTATTGCCTGCCTTAACGCTGGTAGCGCGATAAAATGCCAGGCCAGGGTTCGAGGCATCTTTTTGCAGCACATAAGGACTTTGGTTGATCACGCGCTCGGCGGTCTCGAAAGCTAATCTATAGAAGTTAGCGGCACTATCGGCAGGTATGCCAGCCTCTCCGCCTGCTGTACGCACCGATGGTGTGATAGAGCTGCCATACTTAGCTGTAGAAGCTGCATATACCGCCGCACGGGCTTTCAGCATCAGCGCTGCCCAGCGATTTGCCACCGCCCCATTGGTGGTCTTGTTGGCCGACAAGTTGGTCGCAGCTGCCTCACACTGGTTAATAATGTACCGGTAAGTAGCAGCCTCTGTAGCACGTGGTATCTGCATCTTAGGGATGTCGCTCTCTGATTGGTAATCGAATATTTCATCGCCCACCAAAGGCATTCCGCCCAGCGAACGCACCATACAGAAGTAATACCAGGCCCTCAAGAAACGACATTGCGCTTCCATATCCAACCGATCCGACTCCAACAGGACGGTCTTTGCCGAGCTCGAATTGATACCCTTCAAGAACTGGTTCATCCGCCTTACCAGGCCGTAGTCATACACACGGTAGAAATCGCGTGGTATCTGCCGTTCGTTGTCGGTCGTGGTGGCAGGGCCATACATGATGCTTGCCTCGTCAAGCAGGTGATAGGAACCATAGTCACCATTTTGCTGACCGTAATTCACAGATATATAAAAGTTGGCCAATACCGATAGCATCAATGCTCTATCGCTAAAAACATTGGTCTCGAGCAGGGTATTGGTAGGGTTAGCATCCAGGTTAGTTTTTACGCATCCTGATAACACGACCGCTGTATACATGAACAGGGCCGCAACTAATATTTTGTTCTTCATGATCGTTACATTAAAATTTGACCTGTACACCGGCAGTGTAAACTCTTGGGTTAGGGTATGAAATACCTGCATTGGACACGATCTCTGGATCAAGGCCCCCCGGCATGTTCGATACCGTAAGCACGTTCTGTCCGGCAACGTATATCCTGAAGTTTGAGAATTTTATCTTTTTGAGTACTGATGTCGGAAGCGAATAGCCCAGCTCTATGTTGCGCAGCTTAACGTAGTTCACGTTGGTTTGCCAAAAACTGTTAGGCCAATGCGTGTTCATCCAATTATTCACACCTTTGGTGAGCAGCGGGTACTTGCCCACACTGATCCCACTGTTCTTGTTCCAGATGTCATTATACCACGAGGAATTATCAGCCAGATATTGTGACACGTTAGCAACCGGGTCGAAATAACGCATGTAGCTCTGCTGCTCATAGGTAGAGCCTGTTGATCCCACCAGATCGGCCCTAAAGTCTATCCCATTCCAGTTGGCGCCAAAGTTGAACGCAAAGTTGACCCACGGTGTACCGCTGTTCACGCGGTAAGTAACGTTCTTCATGTCCAGGTCGGTGATAAATCCGTCATTGTTGGTATCGGCGTAGATGTAGTCGCCCGGGCGTATGGTGGTGTTACCCCTGTGATCCTGGTCGATCGGGTGGCGGGCTATCTCATCCCAGGTTTTGAATTGCCCTACAGCCACTAATTGGAAACTTCCATCGCGATAGCGGCCTTCCACATTGCTGAGGTCGCGATATTGTGAGTAGGCGTTTGACCAGCTTGGATTATAGCGTTCGCCGGTGATCCATCTTGATGAGGTCAGGTTACCCCCTACCCAATAATTCACCTTGCCTACATTATCTCTCCAGTTCAGTGAAAAGTCGATACCCCGGGTGTGGTCACCATTCAAGTTCTCGGCCGGTAGCGAGAAGCCTGCCTCGTTTGGGATACGGATATTGTTACGGGTACCCAATTCACCGGTTTGATGACGGTCGAACCAGTCGAAACCACCACTCAACCTGTTGTTCAACACCGTAATGTTAACACCAAAGTCCATGGTATATACTCTGCCCCAAGAGATGTTACTGGTAGCAAGGCCTGTAACACGGCTTGATATCACCTCAGCACCGTTCAGTATGGCCGAGCCCTGGTTATAGTTGTAACCGGTGATGTATGACAGTGCCGTACCCAACTCTTTACCTAACACCCCGTACGAACCTCTGATCTTGAAGTCGTTAATGTTATTGGATAGGAAGCTGCTGTTCTTCCAGAAATCCTCCTGCGATACACGATACGCCAAAGACCCTGACGGGAAGAAGCCGAAGCGTTTGCCCGGAGCGTAAAAGAAGGTACCATCATAGCGACCCGAGAATTGGGCGATGTATTTGCCATCGTAGTCGTAATCAAGACGGCCGATATAGCCTAATCTGCTTTGGGTAAAGCTGATATCATCGGTAATGGCTGTTAATGAACTGGTAGACAAGTAGGCGATGCCGTTGGCGGTTGGGCTACCCAGAACATAAAGGCGTGGATATTTGGCCTTTCGCATCTCGGCACCAGCCACCACATCAAAATTGTGCTTGTTAAAGCTGCGCTTGTATTCCAGCTGTAAGTTGGTCGATAGTTCTTCGCTGTTCTGGAAGTTCCTCTCCACATAGCGGCCACTGCCTTGATAGGCAATGTTATATGACTGCTTGGCTTGGTCAAAAGCATATAATACCGGTGCTTTCTCTAACAGGTCAGATACCGAATTGCGGAACCAGTAACTCGCCAACCCGCGCGCCTTAAGGCCTTTCAATATCTCGAACTCCACGTTGCCATTCAGCTGCACTACCCTGTTCTCCAATTGATACTTCCCCGAGGTATTGTAGCCTATCCACCCATAGCTGAACTGCGGATCGGCCGGGCTTGAGATGAGTGGGAACTGCTTGTTATCGTTATAGTAAGGCTTACGGGTAGGCAGGTTGCGGAAAGCGGTTTGCTCGGCAAAACCATAGTCGTCGCCGGGTAAGCCTGGCTGCTCGGTATGTTCAAGCCTGGCGATCACCCCCACACCTACTTTTAAGCGTTTGCTGATGTTGGAGTTGATGTTAGCCTGAAAGTTGGTACGCCTGAAGCCTTCAAAGTCACGTAGCGAGCCTTTTTGTACCAGGTGCCCTGCGCTTACGTAGTAATCCATGTTCTCGGAACCACCTGAGAAGCCGAAGCTGTTGTAATATTGAGGAGCTGTACGCCATATGTATTTGTACCAATCGAATGAGGTATGTTCATCATCAACCTTGTTCACCCATTTATCGTATTCGGCACGGGTGATGGTACGTTGGTTATCCGGAACATCATTATAGGTCTCATCCTGGATCAATGCACGCAAGTAGGTCACGGCATCGGCAGGCTTGTTATATCCTGATGGCGTTTGTATACCAAAATAATTTTGGTAGGTGACCGTAGGCTTAGTATTGCGCTTACCTATTTTGGTGGTGATCACGATAACCCCATTAGCGCCTTGCATACCATAAATAGATGCAGAGGCATCCTTCAGTACCGAAATACTTTCGACATCGTTGAAATCCATTTGCGAAAAGTTGGAATAATCACGAATGGTACCATCGATAACGATGAGTGGTGTACCGAAGTTCCGGATCTGGATGGCCGGCTCACTGCCTGGCCTACCGGTGGTTTGCCTGAAATTGATACCCGGCACCTTGCCCACCAAGGCACCCGGCGCAGTGGCCGTGCGGGCATGCGATAATTCCTCGCCGCTTACCGTAGATATCGCTCCTGATAGCGTAGCTCTTTTTTGGGATAGGCCGTATCCCACCACCACGATCTCGTCCAGGCTACCCGTCTTGGCATCTAATGTGATCACCATGGGTGCGGGGCGGCTGGCTTTAAGTTCCCTGGTCTGATACCCCACAAAGCTGATCACCAAAGTAGTGGTATCTGTGACCCGGAGTGAGAACCGACCTGACTCGTCGGTCTGTGTAGAAACTGAGCCGGCCTTAGCCCGCACCGTCGCCCCAACGATCGGTTCGTTCGACTTGCTGTCGGTCACCCGGCCAATGATCGGGTTGGTTTGGGCATTGGTTCGCAGGTAAAACAGCAAACATAATAAAATGGCAAGTGCCGGTGCTCTTAGCCACTTTTGGAATGTAAAGTTCTGCATAGTTTATTATTTGGTTATTGGTTAAAAATTTGGCAAAGCGGTCCCATTCGCCTTTTTAGGGCGTTGATCGTATTAACAAATAGGCATAGATCGCTCATTACAGCCAACGCTTAACTAGCTTAGCTGCATAGGTGTTATTTGGTGACACTAACGTTTTTAGCGTCGCTCAAATAGGTTGGTCAACATGGTTGATTATCTATGAATAGACAGCTCATGTCAGCTTTGAACTGACACATCACCATTAATTGGTCTATAGGTCATTAAACACAGCTGGCATGAAACCCATGTATGCCAGCTATGCTATTTATCATTTTACCACAATTCGCTTTCTATAGCTGCACGGTCAATGGGTCACCTTTATAGCTCACAACTTTTGTGGCCACGTTAGGCTCCATACCTACGTTAACACCGGGCCTTACTACACACACTTTAAATTTGCGTGAGGTCAGCATCCCCGGGAATTTGCCTTTGCGAGCCGATAGGGTCAGCTTTTTTTGCTGATCGTTCCATTTGATATCAATAGTGCTATAGATACCTTTTTCGTAGTTATAATTGTCCTTCTCATCCTCATACAAGGTAAATGTGCCGTTAGCACCGGGATAAATTCGCAGCTCCAGATCTTCCCAGTTCTTCTCGTTGGTGTACTGCACCTTTGGTCCCCAGGGCACGATGGAACCGGCCTTTACATACAACGGGATTATATCCTTTGGCACTGCCCTGTCGATCGTTTGCCCGCCTTGGTGTTTTTCACCGGTCCACATATCCCACCATTGTGTACCCGCAGGAAGGTAAACCGGCCAGTTGGTCACCTCTGGTTTGGTCACTGGCGAAACCATGATCGAACGACCGAACATATACTGACCACCCAGGTCGTGGGTCTTTGGATCAGCGATAAAGTCCATGATCAGCGGACGCATGAACGTGCCATCATTATGCGACACATCCCACGATGTGCTATACGTGTATGGGAGCAAACGGTAACGCAGGTTGATCATTTTTTCCTGACCATCAAAGCACCAATCGCCACGGCTGCCAAAGTTGAATATCTCACGAGCCACATCAGTACCGTGCGATCGCATCATGGGGCAAAAGGTGCCAAATTGCATCCAGCGCAGGTAAAGCTCCTGGTATTTAGGGTTCTTGTTGCCGCCCTCCTTGTTCCAACGGCCAGCAAAGAAACCACCGATATCACTGTTCCAGTTGGGTATACCCATCAAGGTATAGTTGAGCGCAGCAGGTATCTGCTTTTGCAGCATATCCCAGGTAGATGCCACGTCGCCGCTCCAGGTGTTTGAGCCGTAACGCTGCTGGCCTACAAAACCTGAGCGGGTAAGCAATACAACACGCTTGTTTTGGTTAAATCCCTTTTGGTGCGTGGCTATGCCACCATTATGCATGAGCGAAAAAGCGTTCTTGACGCTACGATAAGAACCCAGATGCGTTGGCACATCAAAGTCAGACTCCTTTACATTAATGTGGTCGGGCTCAGTTGAATCGAGCCACCAGCCATCGTTATCAATGTAACTGAATATGCGGCTGTTCAAATATTTCCAATAGATATTCAATGCCTCAGGGTTGAACACATCATATGGCTTAGCGCCGCTCTTAGGAGGCCAGGTATCAAAGTTGAGTATCATTTTTTTAGCCTCCAACTCCTTACGCTGATCTGTCTTAGGCCCGAAACCCGGCCAGGTCACGATCATGAGTTTAGCGTTTAGCTTATGGATCGCGTCAACCCATTTTTTAGGTTCCGGAAACCGTGCCGGGTCAAAACGCTGAGAGTTCCAGGCGCTATCCGTGCCGTTAAATTCTGGCCAATAGCGCCAGTCCTGTATCAGTACGTCGATAGGCACCTGCAGTTCGCGATACTTTTTGATCACCTTAAGCCCCTCTTCTTGAGTGTTGTAACGCTCCTTGCTTTGGAAGAACCCGTACGCCCATAACGGCAGCATTGGTGCTTTACCGGTAAGGTCACGCACCTCTTTGATCACGCCATCTGCGTTCTTCCCGTACATGAAATAATAGTCGGCGCAATGGCCCAGACTTTGAAACGATAGGTCGCCGGGCTTATCGACAAATTCAGATATCGAATAATTATCCCAATACACGCCATACCCCTTGGCCGACATAAAGTACGGCGAATAGGTGAAGGTATTCTCGTTCTTCATGAGGTAGGTAGAATTACGCCTGTTGAACTTATCGTCCATTACCTGCCCAACACCATAGATCGGCTCTACTTTATCCAGTACGAAATAGCCTTTTACAGTGTAGGAGGATGTGCCGGCATCGTCCTTTGGAGTAAAGGTGGTGATGCTGTCCTTTAATAATCGTTTTCCTGCAAGGTCATAAAAGACTAAGCTTCCGCTGGTGCGGTCAACTACCACTTTCAAGGCCGCTGAACGTAACACCAGGTCGTTGCCGTTATTGATCTGTGATACCTTCACACTTTCGGGGGTCTTGATCACCACCAGGCTTTTTTTCTGGTAAGGCTTGCCTACAGGTGTTTTGAATACTCTAACGATCGAGGGCGAATAGAACTGTACCGCCACCTCTGTGTCGTTCACTTTCACCTGAGCTACCGACGGGCTTTTGACCACTCCCTGCGCTAAGGCCGTTGAAACAGTAAGCCAAAAAACAAGTGCACTCACTGATCTCTTTTTCATCATAATTGGTTCGTTTTGGTAGAGCAAATGTATGCTCAACACCCGCACGGCGTTATCAATTATGTTGAAACTTTTAACAAATTAGTTGAAATTTGATCAATTAGAGAGGTTTTGCGAACGTTTTAACGATGCAACATAGTTGGATGGCGTCATACCGAACTCCTCCTGAAAACACTTGGTCAAATAGCTCGACGTATTGAAGCCTACCTTGTCAGCCACCTCCGCAACGCTTGATCCTTCTTCTAAAAGTTGCGCTGCCCGTTTGAGCCTGACCGACCTGATAAAGGTGGTAGGCGTTTTACCAATAATGTGCACCAGCTTACGATACAGACCTGTACGATCCATACCCATGTCTTTACTTAACGACTCCACTGTGTAGGCCGGATCATCCATATTGGTTTGTACGAAGGCCAATGCACGCTGCAGCAGCTTTTCATCTGCAGCGGTAAGCAAAGTCTCATTGTCCACTTCCTTACTGCTTTTTTCCTCGGCATGCTGCTTACGTTCCTGCTGGGTGTCCAGCAATTTGCGCATGTTGAGAAGGAGCACATCCATGTTCAGCTCGTTCTCATCAGCCTCGACAGGCGATAGCACCCCTTTAGATAGCTGTCCAACCAGATCTTGCAGATCACGAGCGTTGTTTTGTATCTCCTTCAGGCGTAGCTTCAGCCTACCCTCCTCCGTTTGCTTTAAAATGGTATCCAGCGGCTCTATGATATGGGCCAACGGCTCCCTGATCTCGGCGTTCACATTTTTAAAGAAC
Source organism: Mucilaginibacter daejeonensis (assembly GCF_020783335.1). Lineage (NCBI taxonomy): Bacteria > Pseudomonadati > Bacteroidota > Sphingobacteriia > Sphingobacteriales > Sphingobacteriaceae > Mucilaginibacter > Mucilaginibacter daejeonensis. The sequence continues at coordinate 1,713,765 of NZ_CP086068.1, read as the reverse complement.
GCGGTCTTCATTTCATCCAGCTTCTCTTTTTGTTCCAGCACCAGCTTAGCGCGCTTTTTACCAAGATAGTACCAGATGCCGGCAGTGATGGCGCCTATAACGATCACGACATATAACACATAAGCCAACCCCGTTCTCCAGAACGGCGCTTTAACGATGACCTTGACCTCCGCGTAATTGTCCTGCCAGTTGTTGCTATTGTCAGACGCCCTCACCCTGAACGTATAAGTGCCTGGCTGAATGTCGGTGTAATTAAAGCGGCCGTTACCATCTGTAGATCTGAGCTCTTGTTCTTGTTGGTCCACACCGATCAGCTGGTAGCGATAATAGGTTTGCTGCGGATTGACGTAATTCAAGGCAGAGAACTCAAGGCTGAAGAAGTCCTGGTCGTGCTCCAAAGTGATCTCTTGTGTGCGTAGTAACGCGTCTTTCAAGATCACGTTACCCTCATAATCCACACCACGCTCCACCTCTTTATTGAAGAGATAGAAGCTCACGAACAGCGGCTTATTCTTCAATTTCGGTGCAGGGGCACGCCCGACCGGCAAGATGTTGAATCCATCCGTACCACCCCAATAGATGTTTCCCGAAGCGTCCAGGTATACTGAACGATCCCAAAATTCATTGGCGATCACACCATCCAACCGGTTAAAGCCAGAGAACAGGTAACGCTTATGGCCATCGGCATCCGTCACGGTGCGGATCTGGGTAAGGCCGCCCGAGGTTGACACCCAAAGCGAACCATCGGCCACCTGTATGATCGACTGGATGTAATTATTGATCAGTCCGTCTGTGGTATAAAAGGACCTCAGCCTTTTCATTGAACTATCCCACAGTTGCAAACCATCCTGCGAACCCAGCCAGATATGCTTATCACGTTCGACCAGTATGGCGTTGTAGTCTTTGTTATCGGCCTTGAACCTGAGCTTTTTGGTTTGCGTATCATAAATGAAAAAGCCACCCGGACAAATGCCAGCTAAAAGCCGTTGGCCAATAAAGGCCGTTTGGAATATATCGTGGAGGCCTTCGCCCTTGCTGGCTTCGATGCGGCTATATTTACCGTTGGCCGTGTTGAAGATACCAAAGCCGTCACCATTGGTGCTTAGCACTAAGGTAGTATCTGTGTGATAAGTTATGGAATGAACCTGCCATGGTGACGAAGGATAGCGATGCAACGCACGACGTGCATCCATGTATATAAGTCCATCCCTCTCGGTGCCTATCCAGACACCTCCTTTTTTGTCAGGCATCAACGACAAACAAACCGATCCGTTGCCCGCTTGCAACCTTTCCATGGCCCCGGTGACACTATTGTATAGATATAGACCTTGTAAGGTACCGACCAGCACATGCTGACCATCTACCTGCGCAAATCCCGACACATTGATCGTGGCGCCTGGGTCTATTTGGAATAGCGTTTTGCCTACATTTTTAAATTTGAAGCGATCAGGGTGATAGTAAAGCAACCCACGGTTAATTGTACCTAACCACATGCCACCCTGATCATCATGAAAAATAGTGCTCACCTCGGTAGTGATCACCTGCCCGTCTACCAGCCGTAGTTGCGGAATGAACTCTCGGTCACCAAGCGTTCTGTCGATCTTCCACATCCCCTCGGCACCGCTCACCCAAATACCTCCATTCTGCTCGACCGATAGGTAATTCAACCATTTTTGGGCCTGCATCACAGTATTCCATTTCCGCTTGGCAAGATCATAACTCAGCATGGTACCACCGCCCACGCCGTTGCGCAGTTGATAAAGCTGATGCTCGGCCGGTATCACAAATGAGGTTTGAGCATACTTTTCGCGTTGTTCATCGGTCAGCGACTGCTGTCGATACACCTCTTTGCCCGTACGAAGATCAAAGCAGATCATTATACCTGAGCGGTAAAAGAGGAAAAGCTTGTTATCCAACACCGCAACATCATACACCTGATCATCTTTCCCGGCCAATGAGGTGATCTTTTTATGAAAAAGTTGTGGCCGGTCCTTGCCCTCGGGCAGCAAATAAAGGTCGTCATTATCACTCACTAGCCACAACCGGTGTGCTATATCCATAAATATGTCACTGATAGAAAAAGTGACACCCATCGAGCGAAGCACCTGTTGAGGAGATGGCGCAAAACGTTCGTGCTTTACATCAATGATGAACAACTGGTGATAGTTCTTGAGCCACATATAACCGTTAGCTCCCATGTATACATGATGAAAACCTTTATACCCCGAAAGCTTTACGCTATTATTCTCGTTGTAGTGAAGATATTCGAATCTGGCCCCATCATATATATTGATAAGCCCTTGGGTAATGATGGCCATCCTCCCGTCGGGTAATTGGGCAATGTTCCTGACCTGGTTACCCGAAAGACCGCTGTTAACATCAATGGGCGTGAACGCATATTTGGGCGCGGCTAGCACAGCAGAACAGTAACAGCTTAAAAAAGTGATGACAAGAAAGAGACGCATGAGTGCGAACGCGTTTGGCTTATAATACCGCAATATAGTATTAGTTAAGCAAACCCACACAAACGCAAGTGCGTAGGATGTGATGTAACGAAGCTGATGCCACCCAAACACTACCAAAAAGGGGCCTGATGTCAGATCCCTTTTTAATTATGGTCGATCGAACGACCTATTTATCATCGCTCATACTGGCCAGTGCCCAACCGATCAGTACTGGTTGGAAGAAGAGCCTAACAAAGCGCTTTCTATCTGTATCAAGGCCCAAAGCACTGCGATGATGCTCATATTGCGCAACGTTGCCCGGGAATACCGCTGCGAAAAAACCAGCAGCGATCTTGCCCACGGTAGAGCGATACTTTTTTGGCGTGAACAAAATGGCGCTTCCCAATGCTATCTCTGCATAGCCGGAATATACTACGGTGTTGTCCTTTTCAAGCGGCACCCAATTGGGTACCTGTGCCTGAAAACCTTTACGGGCAAAGGTCAAATGACCTACTCCTGCTACGATCAAATTGGCACCGAGCAATATGCGTGCGCCTGTCTTTAATGTCTGTTTATCCATGGTCGTTTAGCTAATACGAATGATAATATACCTTCAGCATGTATGTGCACGTTGAAGGTTTCAAATACCATGCCCTTGTACAACATATTTAAATAAGTACGCGCTCAACTGAGCTACTTCCTGTCATTACGCACCGTCTTCTTCAGTGTTACGATGACCGACTTTGATGCTGGCTGATCACTCTCGTCGGCAGTTTGATCGATCGGTACCAGTACGTTGGTCTCTGGGAAGTAGGTAGCCACACAACCTTCTGCAATATCATGATCCACTACAATGAACTGGCGTGCCACCCGTTCCACACCGTTATGATGATTGTAAATATCCACTACATCATCTTTACGCAGGCCTTGCTGTTCCATGTTCTTGAGGTTCATGAATATAACCCGTCGCTCGTTGCCCACGCCTCTATACCGGTCTTTTAATCCATATATGGTAGTATTGAACTGGTCGTGGCTTCGGATGGTCATCATGATCAGCTCTCCGGCATTCATCGTACGTTTTTCGAACGGTGTCACGATCAGATATGCCTTGCCTGCCTCCGTATCGAACTTACGTTCACGCGGACCATTCGGCAGATAGAAGCCTCCCTTCACCCTGACCCGCTGGTTATAGTTCTCAAAACCCTTGACCACTTTCTCGATATCATCCCTTATAGTATCATAATTCTTTTCAAATGCATCCCAATTCACTACGCTTGAAGGGCCGAAGGTGGCCTTAGCCAAGCGGCAAATGATCTGCACCTCGCTCAGCAAATGTTCTGAAACAGGCTCTAACACCCCTTTAGAAGATTGAACTACGCCGGTCGTGCCTTCAGTGGAAACAAAATGCTCCATACCGTCATGAATATCCTTATCAGAACGGCTCAGGCACGGCAGAATTAGCGCCTCTTTGCCGTGCACTAAATGGCTCCGATTAAGTTTGGTGCTCACATGCACGGTCAGGTCGCACTGCCTTAGTGCCTTGGCCGAGTAAGTGGTATCAGGCGTTGCCGACAAGAAGTTGCCACCCATGGCAAAAAAGATCTTGGCCTTACCCTCGTGCATGGCCTTGATGGCTTTCACCACATCATAACCCTCTTCACGGGGCGGATCAAATCCGTATATACTTTGCAGCTTATCCAGCATGGCCTTTTCAGGCTTTTCCCAAATACCCATGGTGCGGTCGCCCTGTACGTTGCTGTGCCCACGTACGGGGCAAGATCCGGCACCCGGCTTACCGATACTGCCCTTAAGGAGCAGGATATTCATGATATCATAAATGGTATTCACCGCATTTTTATGCTGTGTAACGCCCATGGCCCAGCAAAAAATGATCTTGCTCTTGTTCTTAACCATCTCTACAAGCTCGTGCATCTCGGCTTGGGTGATGCCGGTGTAAGCCAACAGATCATCGGCATCGTAACCCGCTACAGCGGCCATCAACTCGTCATAGCCGGTGGTGTAGTTGCTAATGAAATCATGATCGAACACCGTACCCGGAGCATTTTGCTCCTCGTCCCATAGCTTCTTTAGCAAAGCTTTGAGCAATGCCTGATCAGTATTGATCTTGGGTTTCAGGTATAGGTCAGATACCTTGGTATTGAGATGCAACGCACTTTTGACATTCTGTGGATCAGAGAAACCGATCAGGCCGGTCTCGCGCATGGGATTGATGGCGATGATCTTGGCACCGTTCTCGCGCCCTTTACGTAAGGCCGACAGCATTCGCGGTGCGTTGGTACCGGGGTTTTGACCGATGATGATGATCACTTCGGCCTGATAAAGGTCATCTAACTTAATGGAGGCCTTGCCCAATCCACACTGTTTTTTGAGCGCCACACTGGTAGATTCGTGACACATGTTGGAGCAATCGGGCAGGTTGTTGGTACCGTATTGCCTCACGAACAATTGGTATACGAACGCCGCCTCATTACTGGTACGGCCTGACGTGTAAAATATGGCTTGGTTAGGATCAGCAGCACGGTTGAGGTGACCAGCTATCGTTTTAAAAGCATCGTCCCAACTAATGGGCTGATAATGCGTAGCACCTTCGGGTAAGTACATGGGCTGTGCGATGCGGCCTTTCTTACCTATCTCGTAATCGTCCAGTAATGAAAGATCATAAACTGAGTTCCCCGCAAAAAAATCGGCCTTCAAGCTTTTGGTGGTGATCTCCTCGGCCACCGCCTTGGCACCGCTCTCGCAATACTCGGCTATGGCCGACCGATCATCGTCAGGATCGGGCCAGGCGCACGACGGGCAATCGAAGCCCCCTTTTTGATTGAGGTTCAGCAACGCCTTACCGGCCCTGATCATTCCCCCTTCCTTTAGTGCATGTTTAAATGATTCATACACTGCCTCGAAACCGGCAGCTATATCTTCCGGTTCCGAACGTTTAAGTTCTGATAGCTCTGCCGGGTCCTCTGCTTTGGGCGATCGAGACTCGTTATCCTGTTTCATATCAGCAAGTTAAATGAGGGTTCTCAAAATAGTCGGACTGGTCTTCGGTCATGTCGCCGTCGATACACTTAAAGTCTTTCTCGAGCAGCAGATATAACGACCCGCCGTCGGGCAGCGGCATATGATGGTCCATCCCTACCTGTTCGGTAGTGGCCCACTCCTGAAGCGCCGGAGCAGGTATCAATAAAGTGATCTTATTTTGCGTCAGGTCAGCTTGAAGCTGTGGCGCGTCGGCTTTTTCAATAGCGTAGGTCATCGTGTTGCTGATGAACTGCGTATGTTCTTCGAGGTGTCCATCTGCCTGCAAGGCATCCACCTCTGATCTTGTTAACCGGTAGCGTACGGTGTTTCCTTTAATACGAATTTTCATGAACTGATAGTAATATCCGGTGGGGCAATGTATATATGTTAAAGCGCTGATCACGTAAAAAACCGATCAGCGTGATATTGAATTCCTCGGCTAATTGTACCGCCAGGCTTGAAGGGGCACCTATAGCTGCAACGATACGGATATCGGCCATCGCCGCTTTCTGTATCAACTCGAAACTTGCACGCCCGCTCAGCAGCAGTATGTGATCATTGAGCGGAAGCTGGCCCATTTGCAAGGAAGCGCCTATGAGCTTATCCAAAGCATTATGGCGGCCCACATCCTCGCGCAACAACGTCAGATCGCCTGACGTGTTGAACAGTGCGCAGGCATGCAAGCCTCCCGTATCGTCAAAAATGGCTTGCTGTTCACGAAGTGCACGCGGAAGACCGTAGAGTTGATCAGTGCTGATCGTCAACTCATCGGGCGAGCGTTCGGTGGAACTTACGGTACGGATGGCGTTGATCGAACCTTTGCCGCACACGCCACAGCTGGATGTAGTATAAAAGTTTCGGTCGGTGTTTTGAAGATGCGGAACAACGCCGTCTTTAAGTATTACCTGGATGATATTCTCTTTATTCTCGGCACAGGTAAAAGCAGTTTGACCTACGGCTGATATCTGATCGATACTGTTAATGATCCCCTCAGTATACAAAAAGCCGGTGGCCAGATCAGCGTCACGGCCGGGCGTACGCATAGTGACCGAAATGCTTTTAACTTTGCTTATGCCAGCCTCCTGGTAAGCCAACCTGATCTCTAATGGTTCTTCAATGGCAAGCACATCCTCATGTTCCTGGCTATTGCCATGAATGACCTTTGTAAGTCCGATGCTTTGAGTAGCTTTTTGCACGAATAGAACGGTCAGGCGGTGATATGAAGCAGAACGCTTGGAAGGTGACATAGGTTTGCTTATGATGAAATTGTTCTTACAGTATTCAGATCTGATCGGAATAATATGCCGTAACAGTTCAAAAACACATCTCATCTTTCATTAATGGGGCATAAACTTTAATTTTAGGCGTTCATGGAAAAGGTAGGTATCGTAATAGTAGATGATCAAAATATATTCAGGCAGATCCTTGGGTTGGCGATCGCCAATGTGGAAGGCCTGTACGTGGTCAACAGCTATGCCAACGGGCAAAACTTCCTGAACGATCTTGCCAACGGTACCGCCCGTCCGGATATTGCCATATTAGACATCGACATGCCCGGCATAGATGGCGTAAAGTTGAACGCAGCGATACAACGCGACCATCCTGACGTACGCACGATCATGCTCTCACAGCACCGGGAACCTCAACTGATCGCCAGCTTGATACGTGCAGGTGCCGCCGCTTACCTTGATAAAGATTGCACACAGGAAGAGCTGATCACTGCCATACAGAGCGTACACACCACCGGTTATTATATGAACGCGTATGTGTTCGGCACCCTGCAAAAAAAATTCAGCAACAGTAACCGGTCAAACCCGGTGCTGAACAATTTGACCGAGCGGGAAGTTGAAGTATTGAGGTTGCTTTGCCTGGAAAAGACCAATGCCGAGATCGCCGAAGAATTGTTCGTGAGCACCAAGACCATCGATTTTCACCGGGCCAATCTTTTGCTCAAGACCGAAAGCAAGAACCTGGCCGGCCTGGTACTCTATGCGATCAAGAATGATATCGTTCAGGTGTGACCATTATTCATGACGAGATGAAGAAAAATTAATGTGCATTTCATGTCCGCTTCAGTTGGACTCAGGAACTTTGAGTCAATAATTAAAGAAATAAAACTGTAGAGATATGAAAAATGCATCAAAGATCCTAACGCTGACCGCCGTAGTTGTGCTCTCAGCCCTTGAAGTGAACGCCCAGCAAAACCTTCCTGCTCCTCCCCCGCAACGACCCATGGAAGGTCCGGGCCCAAGCGCAGGTAAAGACCGGCCATTTCCACCGTCACAGGCTTTAAAAGCATTGACCAGCATCAGTGGCAAAGTAGTAGAATATAACGCCAACGACCGGTACGAATATGACGGCTTGACCCTGAGAAGCAGCGAAAAGAACATTGCCGTTAAGTTTCCGCCGCACTTGGCCGCGCAGCTTATGAAAGCCGCTGCCAAAGGCGCCGAGGTAAGCATCAATGGTGTATACGATGATACACCAGATGGTCCAGCATTCCGGTTATACAGCGTGAAAGCAGGCAGCACTACCATTACCGATACCCCGCCAGCCGTAGAACAAACCCTACCGGTAGAAAAGACCGCCAACTTTTCGGGCAGTATATCAGAACTGAACCACGATCAACGTGGCATGATCAACGGTATCGTGCTTAATTCAAAAACCTTTATCGCTTTGCCTCCTCCAGCCATTGAGCAACTGGGAACGAGCTTGAAGGTGGGCACTCAACTGTCAGGTACTGGCGTACAAAGGCCGCCCCGCCCAGGCGTGGTGCTTGCCAAGAATATCGAGGTGACCGATGCGAGAACTCTGTCGATCGCTGGGCAGACCTATCTGGTAAGATGATATATAGCATCTTTAAAATAAAACGCAATGGCCACCTATGCGGGTGGCCATTGTTATACTTCAAACATCTGTGATCACTTTACGTTCTGCGTTACAAGCATTACATAGCTGATCAGTGCTTAGCATTTAATAACCCACCCATGGCCGACCGACCAACCAGACCGTTCTCGACCGTAACGATCGTTTTGATCGTGTGTATCATTGTGCTGTTATCGGTGATCGGCGTGCTGGTTTACCAGATCGGCCGGTCGGGTCCGCCGCCACCGCCGCCCGTGGATGGCCTGCCACCGAGACCGCTGGAGCGACCGGGCCGGGAGCTCAAAGAGATTGAGGGGCTTGTAAAGGATTACATTCACAATGAACATCTGGATATCAATGGCATCCGTTTGGAAAAGGCCGGAGAAGGCTTGCTCACCTACGAGTTTCACCCTCATGCGGCCCGTGCAGTGCTATCTGTCGCTCAGCCTGGTAAGGACGTACTGATCACCTATGATACCCGACCGAAAGACGAGGCGATAGGCAACGAACTGCATGCGGTAAAGGATGTGAGGACCGGAAAGTCAGCGAACATTGATCAGTCACCGCCCCCTCCGCGTGTGCCGCAAGAAGAGCGACCTTTAGCGTTCACTCTGGATCGGCCGACGGTACTTACCGATAGCTACGGCGGCGTGGTGGCGTTAAGGTCGGGCGGTAAACTTTTCCATTTCAGGCCCGAGCAGGTGGAAGATATACAGGCACTGATCAAAAAGGGCCTAAACATTAAACTTCTCGCGGTGCAACGCAATGATGACCAAGGCTTTGTGAACGCGCAGCATGACCAGGTATATGTTGTGGTCAGCATCACCATTGACGATAGAACATTTAGGATACGATGAAGATACTGTTGATAGAGGACGAACCTAAGCTGAGCAAATACATTTGCGCAGGCCTCACGCAGAACGGCCACGTTTGTGATCACGTTACTGATGGTTCCGCCGGTTTGCAGACCTTGATGGTGAACGACTACGACCTGCTCCTACTCGACCTGATGCTACCCGGCATGAATGGTTTCGACGTACTAAAGAATCTGCAAAGCTTTGGAAAGCAAGTGCCAGTGATCATTTTAAGTGCCCTCGGCGACACCGACAATGTGATCAAAGGGCTTGACCTCGGCGCGATCGACTATCTCAGGAAACCATTTGAGTTAGACGAACTGCTGGCACGGGTACGCACCGTGCAACGCCGCAACACCAACCAACAAACCGCTAAGTTACGTTATGAGGACCTGGAGATGGACCTTTACTCGAGAGAGGTAACACGCACCAATAAGGCTGTGAACCTAAGCAACCGCGAATTCGCCTTACTCGAATTCTTGATGAACAATGCCGAACGGGTTGTCACTAAGACCCAGATCCTCGAAAAAGTTTGGGATATGAACTTTGACCCGGGTAGCAACGTGATCGAGGTACACCTTTACCAACTCCGCAAAAAGATCGATAAGGATAGCGAGCACCCGCTTATTCATACTGTGATCGGCAGGGGTTATACGTTAAAAGCGCAAGCGCGTTGATATGGCATCAGGCACAAGATATGGCATACGCTTAAAGATCACCATGGCTTTTGCCTTAGTGTTCACGCTATTAAGTATACTGCTGAACCTATATAGCTACCGTAAGATACGCGAACTGATAATTGCCGACCACAACCGCTACCTATTGTCTCGCGCCAATGCACTGCTCGACAAAACAGAGGTGAGCCCGGTCATCATCCCCTTGCCTGACCAGAACACATCAATAAAGGTGTTCGCGCGCAACTTTAATGGCACCAAGACCCAGCTATTCACTTCCCCGGGCACCATAGGCAAGATCCCCCTGCCCCGCCGCACCGGCGTGAGCGATACCTTGGGGCTCAGGATAGCTTATGTGAGTAATGCAAGTGATGAAAATCCTGCTGAGTTGATGCTGGCCGTTAGCTCAAGCGCCCTTCAAGCCACCTTGCAGTATCTTTTGCTGCTTCTATTGTTATGTACGCTGGTGAGCGTGCTCATATCAGGCTTGATATCGTTCTGGCTGGCACGGTTCTTTTTAAAGCCTTTACAACAGATCATCAACAAGACCAAAAGCATCACCGCAGGACATTTGCAAGAGCGTGTTCCGGTAAAACAAAGCCAGGATGAGCTGCAGGTACTGGCCGAGACCATCAACGAGATGCTGCAACGGATAGACCTGTCCCTTCAACAACAACAGAACTTTTTCGCTTCAGCCTCACACGAATTGAAAACGCCCTTAGCCATTATGCGGGCCGAATTAGAAGTGACTTTAAAGAGATCAGATACCGACGAGATGTTGGCCTCACTTTTGAGCAGCCAGCTAACCGAGATCGGCCGCTTGCAAAAGATCGTGGAGGATTTCTTACTGATCGGCCAGATCAAAGCCGGACGCCTACAGCTTCATTGTGAGTGCTTTGATCTGTCTGAATCATGCATGAAGATCGCCCATCAGCTTAAGCCGCTCTGCACTGACAGGGGGCTGAGCATTAGCATTAAACTGGATGAGGAAATGCCTGAATTGACCCTAATGGCCGACAAGGAAAAGATACGTATCGTGCTCACCAATATATTGATCAACGCTATCAAATACAGTGTTGCTAACACGGTGATCGAGGTCAAGTTGACCTTTGACACTGATCAGGATCAAGTGCTGATCAGTACACAGAATGCGATCAGACAGCCTACGCTGGATACCACCGAACTTACCACCGCTTTTTACCGCAATAACATACTGGATAACGGCACAGGTGTGGGCCTATGGCTTTGTCGCGAGATCATTGAGGCGCATCGGGGCAAGCTCGAACTTGCTGCGCAGGACCATCTTTTCAAAGTTTTGATACGGCTGCCGCATCAAGCTTAAACAGAACAAATGCCTTTATAATGAGCTCAAACAGGCTTTTTATAGCTTGTATACACCTACTGATGCTTACAACCAACCGTTGTCATGTCGGATTTCGTACCTTTGCAGCAAATACTTTGATACCCCTATGTCAGTTGAATTACCTGCCTGCCCACTTTGCGCATCGGCCTATACTTATGAAATGAACGATCTTTTGGTTTGCCCTGAGTGCGGCCACGAGTGGAAATTGCCAGAGGAGGCCGCCGCCGAAGAAGGCTTTATTGTAAAGGACAGCAACGGTAATATCCTGCAAAATGGCGACAGCGTGGTGGTGATCAAGAACTTACCGGTAAAAGGATCACCGCATGGTATAAAGTCGGGAACCAAGGTCAGGAACATCAGATTAGTGGATAGTGACCACAATATCGACTGTAAGATCGATGGTTTTGGGGCCATGGCGTTAAAGTCTGAATTTGTTAAGAAAGCATAGCTTTTTGTCTGGATTTCTTGTTTTTTCTTGAATTTTCTGATTCGGTAACGAACGTCGAGTCATTACTTATTTTTAGAGTGGATGGATACAAAAAATGGCAACGCTTTTTAGACGTTGCCATTTTTATTTAGACTTTTAGATCGGCCTTTGCGTCCGGGTCTTTCGGTTTAAAAAGAGTCTTCGTCGGCCACGGCATCTTGCCAGGTCTGCCACTTGGCTACCGAGGCATCGTAGCCACTATAACCAAAATTCTGGCTTAAGCGGTTTCCGCCGTTAGCATCGATCTCGTTTTGCGGGATAGGCCAGTTGAGGTTGTACGGAGCGATGGTGTACGAGCGGTTCCGCACGGTCACTTTGCCTTTGTTATAAAAATCGTTGTAATGCTGTATGCGCTGGTACCAGTAGCTGTTCTGCGCCAGGTTGTCCACGCTGTAGGTGTTGCCCCACTCGTCCGACTTGCCGCTCAGGGCCAGGCTGTATGATACGCGGCTCAGCTCTGTAAAGCGCCACTCCTCCATGTGCAGTTCACGGGCACGCTCGCTCATGATGTCGCCAATATTCACGGTAGTGTACAGGCGGCTGCACTGCGCACGGCGGCGGATGATGTTCACGTCCTCGGTAGCACCGGCTATATTGCCTTTGTAAAATTTAGCTTCAGCACGTAGCAGGTAGGTCTCGGCCAAACGGTAAAGGTACCAGTCGCCGGCTCCGCCACGGTGATCGGCACTGTTGATGTTCTGGGTGGCTACCGGGTCCTCGATGTAGTACTTGTAATGTGGGTAATCGAACCAGTTGCGGATGGTATCCTTACACAAAAGCGTACCATTGGTGGCACGCAGGCGCAGGTTCTGTCCAAAGTTGGCACTGCTGGGCTCGTTGTATTTCAGCGATTCCATGGTGACCCAGTTGCCTGATGCCGAGCTGTGGCGCAGGTCGGTCTGATCGTTGATGCTGTTCAGGTTCCACACACCTTTTTGAGCGTAGTAAGTAGGGCGGATGATACCAATACCCCTGCCCAGTGCGCGGTTGTAATCATACTGCGCACGGTAGTTAGCGTTGGATGGTGCATAGTAACGCACGGCCTGTTTACCATCGGGCGTGGTAGTGGCGGCGTTGTCAAGCATGGGGCCCCAGTTACGGATGGCATTCATGTTGATACCCATATCGGTATTGTTGCGATTGATCATCACCAGTATGGCCTCCTTGTTGGCACTGATGGCTTTGTTCTCGGGTCGGTGCAGGTCCCAGATCACGTTGCGGGTCACTGGCCATACGTTGGAGTACGGGCTAATGAAGGTACCAAAATTATTTGTCATAAGCGAGTAGCCAGAGTTGTTGATCAGCGTATCGGCCTGTGCTATGGCCTTGTCCCACTGGCCGGTAGCCAGGTAGCATTTGAGCAATAACTGGCGGCAGGCACCTTTGTTGATCAGGCCGGTGAGGCTCATTTGCGATTGTTCGGGCACCCAACGTACCGCCTTTTCCATATCGGCCGTGATGAATTGCAGTATCGCTTCACGCTTGGTTGACTTGTAATTCACCTTGGGCGACCTTAGTAACTTAGTGATCAGCGGCACATCCTTGAATTGGAAGCACAATGCCATGTACCTGAACGCACGGTGGAACATTGCCCTGCCTCGGTATTCGTTCTTGGTGGCTTCCGACAGGCCTTCTACCCTATCCACATAGGTGATGATGGTATTGGCGTATTTGATGCCATTATACGTTTCGCCCCAAAAGAACGGCAGGCGCTCAGGCATATCGGTGGGCGTTAAGCGAGTGGCAATGTCAGCAAATATATTACCGTCATCGGTCTTACCGGCAACGGCCACATCGGTGAACATGTACTCGGTACTCATTGGCCGGCCCAGATCCACATAAGAGGTATAGGTCCAGTATGAACGCAGGTGACGATCGCTGATGGCCATGGCGGCGTCCAAACCACTTTGGGTGGTAAAGGTGGCATCGGGTTCAAAAAATGACAATGGCTCGGGTTGCAAAAAGCTTTTTTTACAGCCCAGCATGGTAGCTACACCTGATAGGATCAGGGCAGCCTTCAGTACTTTATTCTTTATGGGGTAATGATGTTTTTTCATTTTGGTGTTGATCTTTAAAAGCCTACATTCAATCCAAAGGTGAATATCCTTGGGGCTATGGAGCCGGTCTCTATATCCCAGTAATCCCAGTTCTTGTCCTTTTTCCAAACCGCTACGTTACGTACCGAGGTAAATACCCTCAGCTTCTCGATGTTCACCCGGGCTAATAGTTTGGAAGGAATGGTGTAACCGAGCGTTACGTTCTCAAGGCGAACGAACGAGCGATCGATCAGCATGTTAGGCGAGTTCACCCCTGCCGGACCTTTCGAATCTAATCGGGCAAAGCTGTTCGATGGGTTCTCGGGCGTCCAGTACTGCCTTACAAAAGAGTTCCACAGGTAGGTCACCTCTGATCCGCCGTTGGTTTGGTTCAAATAGGCACCATTAGTGCTCTTGTGCCCCCAGTACGAATACATGTTGAACGAGAAGTTGAAGTTCTTGAAAGTAAAGTCGTTGCGGAGCGACATCATGATCGGCGGACTGCTTTGACCCAAGAACTCCTTATCGTTGTTGTTGTAAACCGGCGTAACCGAACCATCTGCGTTCACCTTGTCATCGGCTGTGTAGTTGTTGGCAACCTTGGGGTCGCCTGGGCGTTGACCATACTTTTTGGCCTCATCTACCTCGTTGGCCTGCCAAATGCCGGTCACGCGGTAGTTCCATATCGAGTTGATAGGCTGGCCAATGAACCAACCGTTCGATATATCGTCGCGCTCTTTCAGGCCGATCAGGTTACCGTTGGCATCCAGCACATCATCATAAATGCCGTACAGCTTTTTGATCGTGTTCTTATATTTTGAGAAACCAAAGGTGGTGCTCCAGGTAAAGTTGTTGTTGTAGATGTTGCGCGAGTTGATGCTCAACTCAAAGCCACGGTTCTCAACCCTGCCCAGGTTGGTGGTAATGTTACTCACACCTGCAAAGTCAGGCAACGACCGGTTCATGATCATATCTACCGTTGGGGTGATATAATAATCGAACGTTCCGGTGATACGCTCATTAAAGAAACCGAAATCGATACCAGCATTGAACGCCTCTGTTTTTTCCCAGCTTAATTGCGGGTTGGCCAGGCGGTCCATGAGCAGGTAGCGGTACTGGATCAGGTTTCCGCTGGCATCTATATAACCCATGGTGGCACCGGCACCTGCGCCTAAGTTGGCCAGGGCGATGTACGGGTTATTAAGCGAACGGTTACCGTTCTGTCCCCATGACACCCTTAGCTTACCACTGCTCATCGGTTTAAAATGGAAATACTTTTCGTTAGTGAACGTCCATGCAAAGGCAGCCGAAAAGAAAGTAGCCCTTGGGTTTGACGACCCGAACGCAGAGTAACCATCACGACGTACAGATGTGGTGAGCATGTACCGGTTATCATAAGCGTAGAACAAACGGGCCAGCATACCATCGGCGGTCTCTTTCACGTCGTCGGTATCATAGCTACTCTTGTTCTTGTCGCCGTAGTAGGTCTCGTGGTAGCCCAGTACATCGCTCGGGAGTATGTTACGGGCCTCTATGCGGTCCATCCAGCGCTGTCTTTGCTCGGCCTCCTGCACCAGGGTAACGGCAACGCGGTGCTTGCGGGCAAATTCGTGCTCCCAGTTAATGGTGTTGTTGAACGACCAATCGAAGCGTTCGCTGGCCTCACGGTTCACTAAACCGTTGGTGCCTTTCCAGTTAGGATGACTGGCCGACTCCCAGTAACGATCATGAAAGAACTGGAAACGCGGCGCACCGTTGAATGAGTAGGTGATGTTGAACGGCAATTTTAAACGCGCCGTAAGGATGGTGTTGAACACCGTGTAGCCTTTATCCAGATCGCGGTAGCCACGGTCAAAATCATAATTGTAACCACGGTTAGGCACAAAGGTATCGCCCATTGGGTTAACGGCAAGGTTGCCATTCGCATCACGGTAACTGGCAAATGGCGAGTTAGAGCGGATCTGCTTGTCCCAGTCCACCGCCAGGTCACCATCGGTACGGCGTTGAAAGTTCACGTTGGCACCAATATCAAGCCTGTCGGTTATCTTGCCTTCTACCTTTAAGTTTGAACGCACGGCCGAGTAGTTATTGCCTACCACCACGCCCTGGTTAGAAAGGTAACCGAGCGACATGTAATAGTTGATCCTATCGCTGGCTCCTGATACGCTCAGGTTATGATCATTGTTGAACCCGGTACGGAAGCTATGCTTATACCAATCGAAAGTATTACCGTTCAGGTAATTGTTCAAGGTCACGCCATCCAGCAGCAGGCGCCTGGCCCATATCTCCTTATCAGATGCGCCAGAAGTATTGGTGGTGTAACCTCTCCACTGTGCCAATGAAACGCCGTATTTAGACAGGTCATCAGGCTTGGCGTAGTAACCGGGCTGCGTTTGCGAGGCCGATTGATACGCCTCGTAGGCGCCCGTAGTTGGGTTAACACCGTAGGTACCAGCGGTGTACCAGTCCTGACGGTATTGCAGGTATTCGTCGGGCCCGAAAACGTTGCGGTTGGCACCCATGGTCACTAAACCTAAGTTGGAGGTCAGGTTGATCTTGGGCTTGCCCTTCTTGCCTTTTTTAGTGGTGATGATGAGCACGCCATTGGCCGATTTAGCACCGTAAACGGCCGATGCCGAAGCATCTTTCAACACGTCGATCTGGTCGATGTCATCAGGGTTGATCTCTGATAGTTCACCGTAAAAAATGGTGCCGTCCAGGATCAGCAGCGGGTCATTATGGCCGCCGGCGGTGTATACCGAGCGCTGACCACGGATCTGGATGGTACCGCCGCCCTTGGCCGAGGGGTCGAGCCCTACGGTAACGCCAGGCGTACCACGAAGTATATCTTGCGTGGTGTTAGGGTTCGAGTCGGCGATCTTGTCGGGCTTGATCTGGGCAATAGCGCCGGTCAGATCACGCTTTTTGGACACACCGTAACCGATCACCACAATGTCGTCAAGAGCCTTACTGCCCTGGGCAAGCTTAACATCGAGTTGTTCTTTGTCGCCGACCTCAATGGTTTGCGCCTCGTAGCCGGTGTAAGATACCGTAAGCACCGCATTGGCACCCAATTGAAGTTTGAATGCGCCCTTCACATCGGTACTGGTGCCCGAGGTGGTGTTCTTTACCCGTACGGTAACGCCTACCAGGGGCTCACCGGTGGTGGCATCGGTCACTACCCCCTTTACCTGCCGGGTTTGAGCCAGCGACAGCAGCGGCAAGAGCAGCGCACATAAAAATACCGACCAGCGTTTAACCAACGCCGTTCGGTCAAATTCAGTGATCAAGTAAAATTGCATCATGTTTCATTAAGTGGTTTTTGTTGTTGTTGATAATTGATATATATAGTAACTGGCACCTCTTGGTGGAGGGAACAGGTTCTTGAGTGTTGCGGCATAACCAGCCAGAATGCGACCAGCGGATCGTATCGAACTGATGCTGATATAGCGTCTATCGGCTCCTTTAATAGGTCAATATTCTGCAAAGCCTTGCGGCGATGTCGGCAATGAGAAGCCTATAGCGGCACTTTTGTACTACTGTAGCTTTTTTAAGACCGAGGATTGAGAACTCAGGTTCTGCAAATGAGACATGGCGGGAGCTGGTCCGGCTCATGCATCCTAATTGGTTATGCGGTTCAAAATAACCGAATAGCGCTCGAACATTCTGTTCAACTTTTTGTCGATATATCTCATATTAGGCAGCCCGGCCAAACATCACAGCGCGATACGGGTATGCTTCAACGGAAAGGGCCCCGACCTGCAATGCGCCCACCAACCAACATCGAACCGAACAAATGGACCGCATGCCGTGTTAAAAGCAAAACAACTATTCAAAACATACATATGAAAAAGGTATCGACCCTGCTCGTTATGCTGATGTTAGGCATGAGCACCACATTGACCTATGCACAAACTAAGACCACCCAAGTGGTGAAGACCACCAAGAGGTCAAAGCATTCGAAACATAGCGGAAGCGCTGCTAAACATACCGAGCACAAGGCCAGCAGTTCTAAGACGGTGGTAGGCCCTAAGAAGGCCGACGGCACCGAGAACGTAAGCTATAAAGCCAGCGAAACATCGGTTAAAAAGACCGCTCCAAAGAACTAAAACGTAAGCCGGGCCTGATAGCCCGGCTTATCTTTTCATAAGGTCACCTCACTCCCGCTCACACGTTTAAGCACCGCCAACGCCCCTCCTACGTATCACCGCAGGTTGTGCTAATTATTCACCATCTTTCCACAATTACTTGACTTGCCAGATCGGTGGCTTATATTTGCTAATATTTTTAGTATAAAATGTTGCGAATTAAGAAACAGACCACTAAAAGAGACGTGTTAGGGTTCAGGCTACCCATGCTTACGCATGAGGAACCTACGCTTGACATTACTGATATCACGGTGATCGACCCCGACAACACTTATTTTATGCGGATGGGCAGTGAGGCCATGACCGGTTACCAGATCGGTCAGGACCACATCCTGGTGATCGACCGTGCCCTAAGGCCGCAACCGGGCAGCATCGTGGTGTTCTATCACGAGGGCGACTTTTATACGCGCGAGTATTGCCCTGAAAAGGACCGGCTGGTGTTGAAGGCCAATACGCCCGATGAGACCGTGGTGATCAGCGAACAGGAACATTGGGTGTGCTGGGGCGTGGTCACCCTTACGCTTAATCCGGTGATCACCCCTCAGCAACGTATAGGGAGGTACAGTCGTGTTTGCGCATGTTGATATCAATAATTGCTACGTAAGCTGTGAAACGCTTTTTCAGCCTAAGCTAAAGGGCCGGGTGATCGTTGTGTTATCTAATAACGACGGCTGTGTGATCGCCCGCAGTAACGAGGCCAAGGCCATAGGCCTCAAAATGGGTGATGCCGAATTTATGGTGCGCCGCCTGCTAAGTGAGAAGGATGCGGTGATCTTTAGCAGCAACTACCCGCTATATGCCGATATGAGCGCCCGCCTCATGAACAACCTGGCCCGCTACACATATACCCTGATGGTGTACAGCATTGACGAGGCTTTTATGGCCATGGGCAACATGGCGGGGCTAGACCTGAAAGCACACACGGCCAAAATAAGCCATAATGTGATGCATGATACCGGCCTGCCGATCACCATTGGCGTGGGACCGACTTTATCGCTCGCCAAATTGGCCAACAAGGCCGCAAAAAAACTCCATCGGGAGTACCTGGTGTTAGATACGATGGACGAGGTGGACCGCGTGATCAATGACTTTCCGATCGAGGATGTATGGGGCGTGGGCATGGCCTATTATAACAAACTCAAGGAGATGGGTATCGAAACGGCCGGCCAGTTCAGGTCCTTGAAACCCGACCTGGTACGCCAGCAAATGACCGTGCAGGGCTGGCGCCTGCACCAGGAGCTTTGGGGCATACCCTGCAACGTGATCCGCGATGTGGCCGAGCGGTCAAAAGGCATTGAATCGAGCCAAAGCTTTAACACTTACCAAACCGACCTGGGCATGATCGAGGAGGCCGTGGCCATGCATGCGGCTACCGTGGCGCTCAAATTGAGGCAGCAAAAAAGTATGGCGCTCACCTTAACCGTTTACCTGCGCACCAACAAGCATAACGTTATACACGATCAGCATTACCCCAGCATTACGCTCAAGATACCCTTTGCGGCCAACAGCACGCTGGAGTTCACCCGTATATGTGTACAGGGATTACGCGCCATTTGGCAACCGGGTTATAATTATTTGAAAACGGGCGTTCGAGCCACGGGCATCATCCCTGCCGGTGAGATACAGTACAATGCATTTAGCAGTTATGGTAATAGCCGCCAGCAGGCACTGGCACACCTGATGGATCAGCTGAATGACCGTTATGGCCGTGGCACCCTGCGCGTAGCCACCGAAGGCCACAAGCGCACATGGGCCATGAAACAGGAGTTCCTGAGCAAGCAGTACACCACCAAGTGGCACGACATCATGACCACCCGTTAATTTACAGGCGATCGCTTGCAAGTGTTTGCTAATTTTATTAGCTTTGTTTATAAACTTATTGACTATGTGCGGAAGAGTATTGATCGGGGAAAATAAGGATACTGTAATTACCGGGCGCGATGGACGCAAGTACCAGCCTAAGCCTAACGGCACGGGCAACCCGGGCTCGATGTTGCCGGTGGTGACCGATGCCATGCCTGATAAGGTACAATATTACCGTTGGGGTCTACTTACTCCTGATGATGACAAGATCCATAGCAAACACAAGCACGCCCGCATCGAGAGCTTGAACACTGTGCCATTATGGCGCGAGCTGATCGGGCATAAGCACTGCATCATCAAGGTTCAAGCATTCTTTGAGTACAACCGCGAGCAAGAGGTAATGTACAAGATCGAGCGGGCCGATGGTGAGCATTTTTATATAGCAGGCCTGTGGGACATTTGGCTCGACATCAAGACCAACGTGCTACTCCCTACCTGTGCCATGATCACTATGCCACCCAACAGTGCCATGGCCCAGATCCATGACCGTATGCCCGCCATGCTGGAGCGCAGCGAGGTAAAGACCTGGCTGAACGGTAATATCGGCCCATCGCAACGTATACAGCACCTGTATGACCACGCCTGCCCATCAGAACGGTTGAAGATCAGCGTACAACGCGATGGCAAAGCTTAAATAATATTACAACTTTTCTTTTCCCACTTTGAGGCAATGAAAGGCCTTATATGCAAAACGCCCCTGATCATTACCGATCAGGGGCGTTTTGCATATTTTATACCACCGGTAGCGTGAAGTGGAACGTTGAACCGTTGCCAACCTCGCTTTCGGCCCATATGCGGCCGTTGTGGCGTTTGATGATCTCGGCACTGAGATACAAGCCTATACCAAAACCGGCTATGTTCTGCATTTGCACGTTATCTACACGGTAGTAACGGTCAAATAAACGTTCCAGGTCATCGGCCTTAATGCCCATCCCTTCATCTTTGATGCTCACCAGTACATGATCATCCTGCTTTACAGCACTGATCATGACGCGCTGGCCATGAGGCGAATACTTGATCGCATTACTGATCAGGTTGGTTATCACTGAGCCCAGCTTATCCTGATCGGCATTCACGTAAATATCTGCTGAACGTTCAAATATCAGTTGGTGACTGCTGTTGATCGTTCTGGCATCGTCGGCGCACTCGCGGATCAATTCGTTGATCTCGAAAGTGTCTTTTACCAAGTGTATCTTACCCGCCTCTAAACGCGATACGTTCAGGAAGCCAGTGATCAGTTTGGTCATCTTGCGTACCTGAGCCGATACCTTTTCCAATTTGTCCTTGGCAAAAGCATCGTCTTTTTTGCCAGCATGCATTTGCAGCAGTTGGGTATAACCGCTTAATGACGTGAGCGGCGTTTTCAACTCATGGCTTACCATGCCAATAAAGTCGTCTTTGCGTTGGCTATCCTCTTTTGATTCGGTGATGTCGAGCAGGGTGCCTACCACGCTCAACACATCGCCATTACTATTGTACTCAGTTTTGCCGGTGGTATTGATCCACTTTTTCTTGCTGGCACCTATTGGCGTGATCTGGTAATCCTCATTAAAACGACCTTTACCGGTCACTGCTTCTTGTATGGCACTCAACACCCTTTCACGGTGCTCAGGCACCACCAGTTCCATCGCATCACTGAACGACATATTCGTATCGGCATCCATGCCGTGTATGCTTTTGCCAATGGCCGAGACCATGAGATCATTGGTACCCCAATCACTTCTCCATGTACCCATATTGGCCGCTTCCATGGCCATGGTCAGCGTATCGGTCACTTTTTCTACTTCTTGGCGGGCGATCACCTGCTTGGTCACATCGTTAGCTACGGCGATCATACCGGTGATCTTGTCGTCCTCCTCACGCAGAGCTTCCAGCGTCAGATTGATGAAGCTGTTCTCCCGCTTACCGTTCTTAATCAACGATAGGGCGATCTCGCCCGACACAAAGCGTTCGCCGGTGCTATAAACATCATCCATGATCTTGTCCATGCCCTGCTCGCGCAACTCGGGCAGTATATCCAAAAGATGATTGCCTAACACCTGGTCGGTGGTGGTTCCCCAATACTCCAGCATACGGGCATTGGCAAATTCAATGATGTGTCCCGGGGTACGGTAAATGGCAATGGCCACCGGCGCCTCGGTAAGCAGATCACGCAGTTGGCGCTCGGCGTGGTTACGGGTATTGGCGATCTTGATCTGTGCGCGAACCTTGGTGAGCAGCTCGGCTGCCGAGAATGGTTTCACCAGGTAATCATCAGCACCTGCCTCCAACCCGTCGATACGGGCCTCTTCACCGGCACGGGCCGATAAAAAGATGACCGGCAAACGCATGGTACCTACCGAGCGGCGAATATGTTCTAACATGGCCTTGCCATCCATCACCGGCATCATGATATCGCTCAATACCAGGTCGGGGTTAAGGTCATGTATCTTTTGCAGGGCATCGGCACCGTTCACTGCCAGATCGATGGTGAAATAAGGCTCCAGCAAGCGTTTGAGGTATGCCCGCATATCGCCGTTATCATCCACAACAAGGATGCGGGTATCTTTAGTGACCGTAAAATCCTGGTGTACGACAACGTCGCCGGTCATGCTCGCGTCCTCGCCGGTATATTGGGTCTGTGTCTCTTCCTGCAGCAAGCTGAAAGCTTCCTGTAAAAAGGCGCCCTTTAACGCCGTGGAGTCGGTCTCCTTAGCCACATTGAGTACGTGCTCTTGTGGTAAGTGCGCGCTGCCGGTAGGTATGCGTACGGTGAACGTACTGCCTTGTCCTTCGGTACTGGTCACACTGATGTCACCGCCGTGCAAGTGCACCAACTCGTGAACCAGCGAAAGGCCTATGCCTGTCCCTTCATGCGTGCGCCCGGCCGAATTCTCGACCCGGTGAAAGCGTTCGAACATGTGCGGCAGTTCCTTTTCGGGAATACCCACGCCAGTGTCGGTCACCTTCAGCACGGCCTCCGTACCCTCTTGCAATAGATCTACCGAAATGGTACCATGCAATGTATATTTAAAAGCATTAGACAATAAATTGAGCACGATCTTCTCCCACATCTGCCGGTCAACGTACACCGAGCTTTTGAGCGGGGTAGCATTTACCTTGAGCCGCATACCAGCTTTCTCAATGATGGAACGGAAGCTGCTGGCCAGGTCGGTGGTCAATTCGGCCAGGTCAAGTTTTTGGTAGGATGCCTGCGCCCTGCCAGCCTCTACCCTGCTATAATCTAATAGGTTGTTCACCAGCTTCAACAAGCGCAAGGCGTTGCGGTGCGTAGAGGTGATCGATGCCTTAACATCCTCTGGCAGCGATCGTTTGTTAAGCAGATCCTCCAGCGGACCAAGCATCAACGTAAGCGGTGTACGGAACTCGTGGCTAACATTGCTAAAGAAAGCCGTTTTCGACCGATCGATAGCGGCTAACGCTTCGGCACGTTTTTGCTCCTGCTCATATGCGTAAACGTTTGACAACGCCGTATTATAAGTGTTGCAAAGCAGGTCATAAAAGTTGCGGTAATCCTGATCAAGGGCACGGCAAGCGCTCACGCCGGCTATCACAAAACCGAAAAGATCTTCCTGGCCGCTCACCCTTAAAGGTACCATCATGGCGGTGTGTGGAGCGATATCGTAAGGCTCACACTCGAACTTACCAAAACGGCCTTCCAGATCGTTCACTTCCTGCATGGATCCTTGCTCCATCAAAGTAGCCATCGGCCAAGCGTTCTGTCCGTCATTCGCTTCCAGATCGATCGTCTCCGGTGCCATGGCAGTACCCAGGGTCAAACCTGAATGACTGACCAGCTTGGCCTTACGAGTGATCTGATCCACCTCATATATCAGCAAAAAGGGTATATCAAGAACATAGTCCTGGTACTTGGCCGCCGTAGCGGTACCAATGTCGCCTATGGATTTTGCTTTGGCTATGGCCTCGCCAAGTTCACGCAGCACTTGTGTGCGTCGGGCACTCAGCATTTTTACCGTGGTCTCGGTGATCGGGTGAAATATGCCGCCTACCCCGCCACTCTCATCACGAATAGGCGCAAAGGAGAAGGTCATCCAACTCTCTTCCAAGTAACCATAACGATCAAGGAACATGCGCTGGTCGCTGATGTAGGTACCCTCGCCCTGTTCGCCGCGACTAAAGGCGTCGCCCACTACAGGGAGTGCGGTCTCCCAGCATATCCTAAAATTTTGCCCCATTGATGCCGGGTGCTTGGCACCGCAGATGGGGCGGTAACTATCGTTGTATATCTGAATGGTCTCGGGGCCCCAGGCGATGAGTATCGGGAAAGTGGATGATAAACATAGACTGACCGAAGTACGCAAACTTTGCGGCCAGGTCTCTACCGGGCCAAGGGCGGTCTTTGACCAATCCATCGAGCGGATGAGCTTACCCATCTCGCCACCACCTGAAAGGAACTGTTCGGTACTTTCGATCATACTATTGTCCATGTGATCTGCTAGAAAATTTGACCCTTTACAGGTTTGGTATCGTGCGTTTAGCAAGGCATTGACCTGAAACGAACGAACGACGATTATAATGTACAAGTATCGATGATAAAGGGCATATATATTGTGCCGATATTGATCGATATAAAATAAGTATTATGAGGCTCGCTCCGTATGTTTATAACCAAATAACGGGCGCAAAACAACAGATGCCGATGCGAACACTAAAATGCGGATCATGAACGAGTGACCTAAGATCAAGCAATGCTTAGCATGTCATGTATCTTGGCAACCAATTTATCTATATCAAATGGTTTGGCCTGAAAATCATCGGCACCCGCCTCCAAAGCTATCTGGCGGCCATCATTACTGGCCGATATGACCATGATCGGTATATGAGCCGTTTGGGGGTCCTCACGCAGTGCTCTTACCACCTGATCGCCTGATATTACCGGCATCCAAAGGTCTATGATCACAAGATCAGGCGCTTCAGCAAGGATCAATTCGTGTACCTTTAAGCTGTTGGTCTCGGCTGTAACGTCAAAACCCTCATAACTAAAGATCACTTCCAGCATATCTAATATGCCTTCGTCATCGTCGCAGATCAATATCTTATTCGCCATCGTGTCCTCCCTCGTGCTTATTTAAAGGAAGTGTGAAATTAAAAGTTGAACCTTTACCCAATTCGCTTTCTACCCAAAGGGTGCCGCCATGGTTCTTGATGATCTCAGAACATACATAGAGGCCGATACCCATACCCGGGAAGCGTTGTTGAATGTTACCCACTCGATAAAAACGTTCAAAAACCTTGTCACGATCTTCGGGTGGTATACCCACACCGTGATCAGTGACCGATACTTTGATAAAATCGCTTACCTGAGCCACATGCACATCAACACTTTTGCGATCCGGCGAATATTTGATCGCATTACTTAACAAATTGGTCACCACTTGGGTAATGTGCGACTCATCTCCGTTGAACGTACAACCGGTAGAGCCGCTCACCTTGATCTCGTGCCCTTGTGTAGCCCGCTGTATACTGTCCACCGCTTCACGAAGCATCTCGTCAAAATCGAACGGTTCGCTGTGTAACTCTATATTGCCTGACTGTATACGTGATACATCCAACAACTCACCGATCAAACTGTTCAAACGATCAACATAAAGTGAGGTCTTACCCACGGCATTCTTTAACTTTTCGTCGGCAGTTTGAGGTAATATCCTGTTAATGATCTGTATGTAGCCCTTTATAGTGGTGAGTGGTGTCTTGAGCTCGTGACTGGCGATCGACAAAAAGTCATCCTTGCGTTGCTCAATGGCCCTGCGATCGGTGATATCCTCGATCGCGATCAGGATCCGGTCTTTAAACGAACCTTCCAATTCGATGCGGTAGGCATTCACCAGCATCAATTTTTTACCGATATGCGGGAAATCATGCTGTACCTCAAAGTCGATCACCGGGTTATTGGTCGGCAGTACTTGCTCCAATAAGTGTTTAAGCTCAGGTATATCCCACTGGCCATTACCCAAAGCGTACAGCAACTCACCTTCGGTCTCTTCGCGCGTTACCTTGAAGGTACGTACAAAGTGATCGTTGACAGAAAGCACTTTCAGGTCAGGTGAAAGTACGATCAAACTCTCCCTCACCGTTTGCACAATGCTGGAAAGATACTCTTGGCTCTCTTTCAGGTCTTTGGTTCGCTCCTGGATGCGTTGCTCCATTTGAGCCTGGTTGTGCTTAACTTCCTGCTCGGCCGCTTTGCGCCGGCTGATGTCATTCTGTACGCCGATGAAATACGTCACTACACCTTCGGCGTTCTTGACCGGCGACATGTAAAGTTCGTTCCAAAAGAGTGTACCGTCCTTTTTATAGTTACGGATCTCTACGATGCACATCTCACCTTTTTCAACTGCTTCTCTCAGCACCTGTTTTACAGACTGCTCGCGATCGTCTTTTTGCAAAAAACGACAGTTATGGCCAATGATCTCTTTACGTTTGTAACCAGTTATGTTCTCAAAGGCTTTATTACAGTAAATAATAGGATTATCAGGTTGTTGATTGTCAGTGATGATGATCCCTGATATAGACGCGTCGAGTGCCACGGTAAGCAACTCAAAATCTTGTTTAATGGTTTCCTGGGAAAAACTGAACTTTCCCTTCTTCAATCCGTCCAAAGGCATTTATTTATTGTTAATACACAGGTATAGTGTTTTTTGTTCGGCAAATACGTAATTCGGTCAGGGGCTTTGTGTGCAGACAAGGTATGGATCGATATGGATAATAAGCATAGCCAGACAGAACGATATGGCTCATCTCACGAAGCGCGGTCCAGAAGATCGTTCGACATACTTAGCCAGCTACCATATACTGCCCTGTACGATATTACCATAACAGGTCATTTATAGCCGTCTAATATATGAGATCTTTCGTTGGGAACGTTCGGTTATTCCTGATAGTTGTTGGCTGTTATGCCTGAGGTGACCTGTATCACGGCCGATATCACTTCATGAGCATCAGGGGCGGCCTTGTACTGATCGTACAGCGTGCGGTTGAGGTGTGCGATCACCTCGTTGTTACTGCGTAAGTGTTGGGGTACACTATATTCTAATACCACCGAAGGGCAGTTCCATGGGGTATGTTGAGGATTGGTTTGTGCGTAAAGCACCACCACAGGCGTTTGGCAAGCGGCCGCTATATGTATAGTACCCGTATTGACCGACAACAACGCTGGTGCAATCCTGATCAACTCAACAAATTCAGCTATGGGGAACATGCCGGCCATACTTATAGCTCCAGCACCGATCTGATCGGCCAGTTCGGCGGCCAGTAGTGTTTCGGAGCCGGAACCTGTCAAGATCACCTGATATCCTTGCGCTATAACTTGCTTACCTACCTGTATCCAATGCTCTGTAGGATATTGCCTTTTTTGCTCACTGACACCGGCGTGTAACAGCATCCAGGGCTTGCCAACATCTATACCGTTGCTGGTCATTTTACCCTCTACTATCGTGTTCAGGGCCGGGTCTTTCATCAGTTGCAGATGCTCGCTTTGCGGTGTTGCACCAATAGCGGCCACCAGGTCAAGATCGCGGCGTACCTGGTGTTTGATCAATTCATAGGGCTCCTGGTCAGGAACCCAGTCGGTGATCAGATGATATGGATTTTCGCGGCAGTAAGCCAGTATGCGCGGTATGCCGGCCAGGTAGGCCAGCATGGCAGTGGGTAAAGGATTTTGGCTAAATACGGTAAAGATAACAGCAGCATCGAACTCACCTTCGCTGATCATAGAAACGACCTGCTGAAACACTGAAGGATTCGGCCGGTCAGCAGTTTTGACCCACGGAAGGTCAACTACCAATACATCGTCAATAGCAGGCATGAGCTTGGCTATACCGCTTGCCATACTTGAGGTAAGTACGGTGATATGAGCATTAAAGGTCTCTTTTAACGCCCTTATGGCCGGACCGCTCATGATAAGATCGCCCATGTTATCGGGCTTGATCACCAATATTTTCCTGACCTCTTTCCAGCTCATGCAAGTTGCAGACTTAGTATCTCGTTAGCCGCCTGATCGATGCTGTGGCAAGTATAAGTGGGCGTGCGGAATGGGCCGGGCAGCCACTCGGTCTCGTTGCCGTTATCGATAAGCACAGTCTTACATCCGGCACGATTCCCCGCTTCTACATCATTTAAAATGTCACCGATCATCCAGGATGACGAAAGTTCGATATTATGTTCGCGCGCGGCACGTAGGATCATTCCCGGTAAAGGCTTGCGGCAATCACACTTGATATTCAGGCTGGTCACCGTGCCGTCCGGATGGTGCGGACAATAATAGAATGCCGTTAGCGGGATGTTGACCGTGGCCAACAGTTCTTGCATACGCTGTTCTACCGCCTGGAGGTCATGTTCATGGAACATTCCCCTGGCCACGCCCGATTGGTTGGTAATGACGATAAAAATGTAGCCATTCTCCAATAGCCGCTGTAAGCCATCTGCGCTGCCCGGTTGCAGGGTGATCAGCGCAGGGTCTACGTTGTACGGGATATCAGGTATCAGCGTACCGTCCTTATCTAAAAATATCGCCTTGTTCATGGGATCAAGCGGCCTGTTCGTTACTGCTCAGGGTCACCAGCGGCCTGGCGATCACCGGTTGCATGTTGCGATATAACAAGTGCACCTGGCGGGCCACCTCGGCCCAGGTGAAGTGTTCGTTCACGCGCTTAATGGCGTTATCGCCGGCACGGTAAAGCTCTACTCCATCGCCGATCACCTCGTCAAGTTTATCGGCCAGAGCTTCAGGGTCGTGCGGAGGCACTAACCAACCGGTCTCGCCGTCGGCAACACTGTATTTGATGCCGCCTACATTTGAACCGATCACTGGTGTGCCGCATGCCATAGCTTCCAGTGGCGTGATACCGAATGGCTCGTACCACGGTGTGGTGATGAACACATCGGCAGCAGCATAGTAATATTTCAACTCACTGCGGTCCTTACGGCCAGTGAAGATCACTGAACCTTCCACACCGTTCTGGCGTACCACGTCCATTAAGCGGGCAAACTCAGGACAAGTTTCTTCTTCCAGTTCTTCGCACTCCCCCCCTACTACTACCAGTTTGACCGGTTTACCGGTATGCTTCATTTTACCTAAAGCACGGATCACATTATCGATGCCTTTGCGGGGTACCATGCGACCCAGTTGAAGCAGGATATGCTCGTTTTGCGGCAAGCCGGTGATCTTGCGGGCACATTCTTTATCTATCGGGTAAAACTCCGACGAACTGAAACCACAAGGAATGATGGTGATCTTATCCTCAGGTGCGTTGTAGTAATTGATCAGGTCCTCTTTATCCTGAGGGCATTCGGCAATAATGCGGTCCGCCTGTTGCACGGCCAGCTCCTCGATCAGTAAACGCTCCGCCGGGAACTTGTCGGCCTCGGCCTGATGAATGCGCCTTACATGCCCTAAAGCATGGAAGGTTACTGCGAATGGTATATCCAACTCCTTTTTGATGCCCATGGCCACCAGGGCCGACATGAAAAAATTGGCATGAACAAGCGTATAATGCAATTGCTGATCAATGATGAAAGCAATCATATTATCGCGGAAATCATCCATATATTGAAGGATGTCTTCTTTGATGATGATTTGAGCAGGGCCAGCGGTAACATTGATCACCCTTACGCCACGTACCCAATTCACGATCTCAGGAGCATCCTCTTTTTCGCGGCGGGTAAAAACATCTACCTGGTAACCTTGTGAGGCCAGATGCTTGGCTAATTGAGCAACATAAACATTTTGGCCACCGGTATCAACTCCTCCTAAACTGGCCAACGGCGATGCATGTTCGCTGATGAAAGCAATCCTTTTTTGCTGCGTATTCATAACAAACGTTTTTAGGCCGATAGCAGGTCGGCGTTAGTTCTCGTAGCGGTAACTTCGGCAAATAAATTCTCCCAGTCGTTGGCAAAACGTTGTATGTTGAAGCGCTTGAGTGCCACTTCGCGACCGTTATTGCCTATCTCGCGGGCCAATTGAGGATCAGCTATCAATAAATTCATCTTGTCGATCAAATAGTCAACATCGGTATGTATAAAGCCGGAGTGACTATTCTCTATCACGGCCGAAAGTTCGGTAGTGGCCAGGCCAACAACGGGTATCCCCATCATCATAGCCTCGCAAATGGCCAGCCCCAGGCTGGTGTATCGTATCGGGTTAAAAAAGAACCGGTAGCGGCTCTGGAAATCGGGCAGTTGAGGATGCAGCACCTCGCCCAAACCCCAGTTGCCGGTGTTCATGCCTACCAGATCCAAAGGCACCTGATCGCGCACTTGCAAGAACACATCGGCACCCAGTAAGCGGCCCCGGGTAGGCAGGTTATTGATCACTACAATACCTTTGTTCAGGTCGCCTTTATATTTTACAGGTGAAGTGGTAACACCATGCTCGATCACGCGTGTTGGAGTGCTGTTGCTATCCCACATCAAACGGTTAAAGTGGGTAACATGCACTAACGTCACGTCGGGTGTGTCTAAAATATGTTTAGTATCAGTAGGATGCTGGCGTGGAGGGTCATGCTCGATGTACACCTTCGGCAAGGCCCGTTGCTCCTCGCTCAATATCTCGTGCTGATCTTTTAAGTAATTTTGATTGGTTTGGAATACGATGCAATCGAACTCATGGTTCCTCACCTCCTCGGCGGGTATCTCGATCACATTTGGACCGAATGGGAAGGTCTCTCCCCTACCGTAATAACCTTCTGTTTTTTCAGGTTTAGTAGGAATATAAATGGTATAATTTCCCTGCGATAGGTAGAAAAGGTAACTACCATGTATATGCCAGGTAAATATTCTCATAAGTTTTGTAGTGTTTATTTCACTCGCACTTGAGTGTGCAAATAAAGACACCGTTTTTACTTATTAGTTTTAAAATATTTTTCTTAATTAAATATCTCAGCTTTTAATTATTAAAATGGCAATTTTTAACCATATTAATGTCATTATTTTACCAATAATTAGATCATTCTGCTGTAGCCAGATGGATCTTGTTAAATCGTTTATTTGTTAGAACAATTCTGTAACACAACTTGAGCACAAAAAAGGCCCCCGTGATGGCGGGAGCCTTTACTTGCCGGTGGGTCATATTATTCGTTCACCGGTTTTTGTTGTTCGTTCATCATGTGCGCCACGGCAGGGTCCGGAGTCAGGTTGCTCATGGCGATCTGTACTTTGTTCTTAAACCCTGATATCACTTTGTCTTTATCATCCTTCATTGCCTCATAACCATCTTTAGCTACATCCGCGGCATCACTTAATGAACTTTTATCCTGCACGATGCGGCTTTCCTGCATACCGGCCTTATTAAAGAAATCGGTATCGGTAGCGCCCGGTAACAAGGCGGTCACGGTGATATTGGTATCTTTCAACTCCTCGCGGATAGATTCGCTGAATGACAACACGAACGCCTTGGTAGCATGGTATACTGCCTGCCATGGACCCGGAACTTTACTGGCGATCGAAGCCAGGTTCAAGATCTTACCTTCGTTACGGCTCACCATATCTTTCAGGAAGCACTTGGTGAGGATCACGAGCGAACCTATGTTCAGGTCAATGATCTTGAGCTCTCGTTCAATGTCGTTATCCTTGAACTCGCCGTAAAGGCCTTGGCCAGCATCATTCACCAATACATCTACCCGGATGCCTTTTCGTATAACCTCATCATACAGATCAAATGCTGCCTGGCGGTCGAATAGGTCTTTGGAGATGGTGGTCACCTCGATGCCTGTTTGCTTTAATAACGATGCCGTGGAATCAAGACCTTGCTGATCGCGAGCCACTAACACCAGATCATAACCATCGGCCGCAAAAAGTTTGGCCAACTCTAAACCGATACCACTGGTGGCCCCGGTGATCAATGCGCATTGTTTGGCATTCATAATATAAGCCTCCTTTACATCCCATTAAGGGGAAATTGAAGAAATTTTAAGTGAATAATTATGTTTGGATCCTTACCCTTTATTTGGGGTACCTTCATCACGACCAAGGTTTCAATACCACCTTGGTACAGTCGTCTTGTTTTTTCTGAAATATCTCGTAACCTTTTGCGGCTTCGCTCAATGGCAGGGTATGACTGATGATATCATCCAGCACCACTTTGCCTTGCTTTACCAGATCGATCAAATGGTCAATGTAATTAAGTACCGGAGCCTGTCCCTGGCGAATGGTGATACCTTTATCGAAGATGCGGTGCATCGGGAAGTTGTCGTAAGGCGAACCATACACGCCCATCACGGTCACGGTGCCATAGCGCCTTACCGCTTTGAAGGCCATATCCAACACCTTCATGCTGCCCACCTCAAAGTTAACGGCCGATTTGATGCGGTCCATCACACCACGCTCGGGCTCAAAGCCTACGGCATCCACGCACACGTCGGCACCGCGGCCACCGGTCATTTGGCGTATGGCTTCTACCACATCCACATCGTTCGGGTTCAGAGTCTCCACCTTGTTCACCGCCTTGGCCTTCTCCAAACGGTAATTAACCGGATCGATCGCGATCACGCGGCCTGCGCCGTTCAACCAGGCAGCCTTTTGAGCCATCAGGCCTACAGGTCCGCAACCAAAAATGGCCACGGTCTCGCCGCCTTTCAGTTGCGCCCAGTCAATGGCCGACCATCCTGTAGGGAATATATCTGTCAAGAACAACACCTGCTCGTCGGTCAGATCATCAGGAACGATACGCGGACTTACATCGGCGTAAGGCACCCGCACATACTCTGCCTGGCCGCCCGAGTAGCCGCCGTACAGATCAGTGTAACCGTATAAGGCGCCACCTTTTTTATCGGTCAGGTCGCCATCGGGTCCGTAATGTTTGTGGTTGGAGTTCTCACAAGCTGGCGAGGCACCGTGGGTACAAAAAAAACAATGCCCGCATGCTATGGGGAATGGTACCACCACGCGATCGCCCACCTTAAGTTTTTTCACGGACGGACCGACCTCTTCCACTATCCCCATGAACTCGTGGCCCATTACCAGGTCGCTGGCTTGCGGCACGCCGCCACTCAAAATGTGAAGATCAGAACCGCATATCGCTGTCGATGTTACTTTAAGCACCACGTCATTGGCATCCTCGATCTTCGGGTCATCCACCGTGTCGACACTGATGTCGCCCGGTTTGTGAAAAACTGCTGCTTTCATAGGTTTTAATTTAAAGTTGAATTTCAACAATGTTTAGTTGATGTTTCAACACCATTTAGCCTCGTTGGTTTGGAAACACTTAATTAAAACGATAAAATAAATACTATAAATAACAACCTTTCAAACACAAGTTATTGTTCTGTTGTAGTTGCTTTACAAACGATCACTCCATGAAAAGCAAAGTATCTACGCTAAACAGAGACGGCCGCCAGATAAGCCCGTGGCAGCGCTCGGTCAAAACGTCTATCCCGGTCATGCATGCTAACGAACGCACCGTTTATGATGTGCTGATCGTTGGTGCAGGTATCACGGGACTTACGGCTGCATTGAAGTTACAGACCGCAGGCAAACGCACGGTAGTGGCCGAGGCCTTTACTATTGGTTATGGCACCACCGGTGGTACCAGCGCCCATATCAATACTTTTGCCGACACCACTTACACTGAGGCTGAAAGCGCTTTTGGAGAAGAAGGCGCCAAGCTATTCAAACAGGCGATACTGGATGGATACCATACCATCACCGATAATGTGGCTGAGTACAAGATCAACTGCGACCTCGAGACCCGCCCCGGTTATGTTTATGCCGAGGATGACGAACAGGAAAAACAATTGAAAGATCTTTACGATGGTGCTACCAAAGTAGGAGTAGCGATCGAATATGTGAATGAAGTACCGGTAAAAGTGCCCTACCAAAAGGCTGTAATGCTGGACGGTCAGGCACAATTTGACCCGTTAAAATATTTGAGCGCTCTGGCTAACGAATACCTGAAAGCCGGCGGCGTGATCCTGCAACATACGATGGTGAATGAGGTACAATGCCATGAGGGTGTGCACACGGCTACCACGGCAAATGGCACCATCAAAGCCAGCAACGTGATCTATGCTACCCACATGCCGCCACATATCAATGTGTTCAACATGAAATGTGCCCCATACCGCAGCTATGTGCTGGGAGTTGAATTGGTTGACCACGAAGATGTTCCCGATGCGCTGATCTACGACCTACAGGAGCCTTACCACTACTTCCGCTCGCATGTGGTGAACGGTCAAAAATTATTATTGGTGGGTGGCAATGATCACAAGACCGGCCATGACGACCCAGAACAGGCATTTGATGACCTGGAAAATTATGTGAGGCAGTACTACAATGTTAAAAGCGTAGTGTACAAGTGGTCGTCGCAATATTATGTGCCGGTGGATGGTTTGCCTTACGTTGGCCAAATGCCTCTACAGGCCGATGGCACCTACTGCGCTACCGGTTATAACGGTAACGGTATGATGCTGGGCAGCGTGAGCGGTGCGATACTTGCCGATATGATCCTTGGGAACGAGAACCCTTTGACAGAGTTGTTTAACGCAAAAAGGATGAAGCCGATCGATGGCTTTACGGAATTTATAAAAGAGAATGCCGATGTAGCTTACCACTTTGTGGCCGACAAGTTCAAGGGCCAACATCTGGACAGCTTCAATGAACTGGAACCCGGCACCGGCAAACTGATCGATATTGATGGTCAAAAACTGGCTGCCTACAAAGATGACGCTGGCAAGGTACACGCTTTAAGCCCGGTTTGCACCCACATGGGCTGTAACGTGGCCTGGAACGCCTGCGAGAAAAGCTGGGACTGCCCTTGCCACGGCGCCCGCTATGACATTGATGGCAAAGTAGTGACAGGCCCGGCCACTAAGGACCTTGAACAGATCGAATTACCTGAAACATCTAACTAAACTACATATACCGATGAATGAACATGAAAAACTAACACGACGCCAATTGGTGGGCGGATTAGGTGCGGGCCTGGCGGTAGCTGCCGTATCACCCGTATTAGGCGCTACGGATAGTGCAGTGACACCGAACTACCCGGCCGGTCCTGTTTTAGAGGATCCGACCACCAAATATCCTAAACCACCGTTCCAGGAGCAATCACAACCGTGGCCGGGCTTGGTGAGTAAGATGAACCCTCGCCCCGACCATGGCGAGAAAAGCTACAAAGGCTCGGGCCGTTTGATGGGCCGTAAAGCCCTTATTACCGGTGGTGACTCAGGTATGGGCCGTGCAGCGGCCATTGCCTACGCCCGCGAAGGTGCCGACGTGGCCATCAACTACTACCCAACCGAAGAACCTGATGCTAAAGAAGTGGTAGAACTGATACGTGCGGCCGGCCGTAAAGCGGTGGCCATACCGGGCGATCTGCGCGACGAGGCCTTTTGCCAAAAAATGGTACAGGATGCAGTGAACGCTCTTGGTGGATTGGACATATTGGTGAACAACGCCGGCAGGCAGCAGGCGCACCAGTCCATCATGGATATCAGCTCTGAGCAATTCGACTGGACCATGAAGACCAACATTTATGCACCTTTTTGGACCATTAAAGCGGCATTGCCACATTTAAAACCGGGTTCGGTGATCATCGGTACTACCTCTGAGCAGGCCTATGACCCTACACCCGACCTATATGACTACGCGCAAACCAAGGCCGCTACCATGAACTACGTTAAATCGTTAGCAAAGCAATTGGGTCCTAAAGGCATCCGTGTGAACGGCGTGGCCCCTGGACCGATATGGACACCACTACAAGTGAGCGGCGGCGCCAGCATGGAAAAGCTTAAGAATTTTGGTAGTCAAACGGTATTCGGCCGCCCAGGCCAACCAGCCGAGCTGGCCTCGATCTATGTGCAGCTTGCCGCTAATGATGGCAGCTTTGCCACCGGTGCGATCTACGGATCATCGGGCGGTGCTGGCCAGCCATAAGCG
Source organism: Mucilaginibacter daejeonensis (assembly GCF_020783335.1). Classification (NCBI taxonomy): domain Bacteria; kingdom Pseudomonadati; phylum Bacteroidota; class Sphingobacteriia; order Sphingobacteriales; family Sphingobacteriaceae; genus Mucilaginibacter; species Mucilaginibacter daejeonensis. The sequence goes on along the minus strand of NZ_CP086068.1, from coordinate 1,678,098 downwards.
TCTGGAAGTATATCTGACAAAAAGCGCCTCAGCATTGAGGCGCTTTTTGTTTTTAGTCGCATCGCATAGTCAAGTGGGGCATCGCTTCCTCGGAAGCGATGCCCCGTTTTGTGCAGATCCGTTCCTTGCTATTTTATCAATTAAAGGTCATCAATGTACGCTCAGGGTTAACTTATGGGCAAGAACTGCGTAAAAACTTATTTTTACGGCAAATATCTGCATTTAACGCAATAAGGCAGATGTTTTGCTGTTATTGGATCAGCCGGGTAATACCGGCTACCCCCTATTTAAAAACTATTAATTAAACGCAGAACAGGCGCTGCTTATAGCGCCGTATGGTATGAACTTACGTCCTTCTGAGAAGATCTCGGCCGTTCAATTGAACAGAGGCCTTGATCTGGTAATTGCCGACGGCCTATCGGCCGAAGCCATGGTAGTGTTTACCAGTGGCACTTTTTTGACCGCCATGGCCCTTAACATGGGGGCTACCAACTTTCAGTTGGGTATCCTGGCCGCTTTGCCCACTTTCACCACCATGTTCCAGCTGGCTGCCATCTGGATGGTGCAACGCTTCAACAACCGTAAAGCGGTGACGGCGTTGTTCAACTTTTTAGCGCGGTTGCCATTGCTGGCCATTGGCGTGATCCCTTTCCTTTTCACCAAAGGCACCAGCGTACAGGTGCTGATCATGCTGCTGTTCTTTCAGCACATCTTCGGTGATATCGGTGGTGCGGCCTGGAACTCGTGGATGAAGGACCTGATCCCCGGCGAACGCCTTGGCTCGTTCTTCTCTAAAAGAAGCCGCCTGGCGCAAACCCTTAACGTGACCCTGAGCCTGGCCACCGCCGTTGGCATCGACTATGTGAAGACGCATTACCCGCATTATGAGATACTGACCTATAACCTGCTATTCATGCTGGGTGGGGTATTAGGCATGATCAGCGTGGGCTTGCTATTGCGCACACCAGAACCTAAGGCAGCCGTGATCAATGATAAGTTGTTCACCCTTTTCAGCAAACCGTTACGCAACACCAATTTCCGTAACCTGCTTATTTTTAATTCATTTTGGGCATTCGCACTCAATCTGGCTACGCCTTTCTTTGCGGTGTACATGATGCGCACGCTGGGCATATCTGTGGCATACATCATTGGTCTGGGCATCGTTGGTCAGATCAGCAGCATCATCTCGCTTAAACTCTGGGGCCGTTATTCTGACCGTTTCAGCAACAAGAACATCATTGGCATTTGCGGTCCTACTTATGTGGCATGTATCATCGCCTTCGCCTTTACGGCTATGCCGGGTAACTCCAACGCCATGCTTACTATGCTGGCCGTGATCCACATTTTGAGTGGAGTGTCTACTGCGGGTATCAACCTGGCTATCTCTAATATTGGCATCAAACTGGCCCCTAACAGTGAGGCCATCGCCTATATATCTACCAAAAATATGCTGGTGGCTTTCTTCTCGACGATCGCCCCAATGATCGGTGGCTCGCTGGCAGATTTTTTTGCCAGCCATCAACTTAACTGGACCATCCAGTGGACAAGCGCTCATGGTGTGGAGGATATCAAACTATTGGCCTTGCAAGGCTGGAACTACTTCTTTGTGATCGGTGGTCTACTGGCACTGCTGTCACTAAGGTTACTCCATAATGTGAAGGAGCGCGGCGAGATCGATCGACAAAAACTGGTGCTGCATATGCGGTCGCGGTTACGGAGCAGGTTACGTGCTAATTTGGGCCGACGAGTTGCCGACGGGATCTACTATCCTTCTACGGTGGTACGCAAAAACATGAGCCGCTTGTTCAGGCCACAACATGATGGTACTTATACCGATACCATGGTTTGACCTTGCTTAATTTATAAGATAACGGCCCGCCTAACATAGGCGGGCCGTTCTTGTTTGCGGTTCATAAAAAATTAACAATAATGCAGATCTTACCTAATAGATGACCTTCAATTAGTAATAATTAAAATATTTATGTTTTAATAAACAAGCGTATCAGGTATTTGTAATTAGTATGATCAATTTAAAAATCATCACTAAACTCTACCATCCATGTACGTATTGGGCATTAACGCCGTATTTCACGACTCGGCAGCGTGTATCATTAAAGATGGCGTGCTGCTCGCCGCTACCGAAGAAGAACGCTTCACTCATTTCAAACACGGTAAACGGCCGGTGCCCTTTTCCACTTGGGAACTCCCATTCCATGCGATCAATTACTGCCTTCAGGTAGCTGATATACATATCAACGACATTGACCATATCGCCTATTCATTCGACCCGTATCAATTGATCGGTGACGAATACAAAGGTAAGTCGACCATAGAGATACCTTTTGAAGAGGGTTCTTCGAAACTCGGCGATGACTTTAGGAACGTTTGGGACCCGCTGTTCCTTTCATCGATTATTAATGCACCGGGTCAACTGCGCGATGGTTATCCTCATCATCTTCAAAAACGCTTTATTGGCTGCAATATCCCGCGTGAAAAATGGCATTTTGTAGATCACCACGTAGCTCATGCAGCCAGCGCGTTCCATTGCTCACCGTTCAAGAGTGCTGCGGTAATGACGGTGGACGGACGCGGCGAAGTGGCCACCACCACTTACAGCATAGGTAACGGTAATGATCTGCAAAGGATCGGTCAGGTGAACATGCCACACTCTTTGGGTCTGCTTTATGAGGATGTGACCACTTACCTGGGTTTCCTCCATTCGTCTGACGAGTACAAGGTAATGGCCCTGGCTTCTTATGGCAAACCGGAATTCGTGGATGATTTCCGTGAGATCGTGAAGCTGGGCCAGGACGGTCAGTATACCATCACTGATCAACGCCTTGAGGAACGCTTTGGCCCTAAACGTTTACGCCATGAGGAATTCACCTCGCATCACTTCAATATAGCGCACTCTTTGCAGTTAGTTTTGGAAGAAAGCATGCTGGAACTGACCAGTTGGTTGCAACAACGTACCGGGGAAGAGAATCTTTGTTTGGCCGGTGGCGTGGCACTCAACTGCGTAGCCAACGCCCGCATTCGCGACAAAGGCGCTTTCAAGAACATTTGGGTTCAGCCAGCTTCAGGTGATGATGGTACGGCTTTAGGCGCTGCCCTTTATGTGGATGCCAAGGTACGCGATAGCCAGGAACTCAAATTTGAAATGACCCATTGCTACTGGGGACCTGAGTATAGCGATGCCGAGATCGAGCGCTCACTCAAGTTGTGGAAGGTGCCTTACCGTAAGCTGAACAACATTGCCGAAGAAACGGCTGATATACTGGCACAGAACAAGATCATTGGCTGGTACCAGGGCCGCATGGAATTTGGTCCGCGGGCATTAGGCAGCCGCTCTATACTGGCCTCACCGATCACGCCGGAGATGCAGGCACGCCTTAATGAGGTTAAGGACCGTGAAGATTTCAGGCCGGTAGCTCCGGTGGTGCTGGAAGAAGAAGCGGCCAACTGGTTCGAGGGTGCACAATATTCGCCTTTCATGCTTTTTGTTTATGATGTAAAGCCAGACAAGGCCGACCAGATCCCAGCGGTACGTCATACCGATGGTACGGCCCGTATACAGACCATTAACGAGCATCAGCATAAAAATTATTACGACCTGTTAAAAGCTTTTCAACGCAAGACTGGTGTACCCGTTTTGGTCAACACCTCATTCAACACCCTTGGCAAACCGATCGTTTGCACCCCGCGAGACGCAGTAGAATGTTTCTGGACCTCTCCGTTCGATGCGTTGGTGATCGGATCTTTTGTGATCGAGAAATGAGCATCGTAGTATCAGTAGTCGTGCCCACCTATCGCCGGCCGCACTTGCTTAAAAAGTGCATTGATGCACTATTGCAGCAAAAGTTCGATAAGGGCAGCTACGAAGTGATCATCATCAGCGACGGACCTGACGAGCGCACCCGGGAACTGATCGGCCAGTGGGCCGGGTATGACAGGCCGCTTTTACGGCTGGTGGAATTACCTGAAAAAAAGGGCCCGGCCGCGGCACGTAACCACGGCTGGAGAAATGCCCAGGGACAGATCATTGCCTTTACCGATGATGATTGTATACCGCACATGCACTGGCTGCAGCACATTGTGGCCAACTGTGACCCTGAACAAGACGTTGCCCTGACCGGACGTGTGGTGGTACCTTTAGAGAACGACCGCCCTACTGACCATGAGCTGAATACAACCAACCTGCAAACGGCCGATTTCATCACGGCCAATTGTGCTTGTACCAAAAAGGCCTTGGAAAAAGCGGGCGGCTTTGACGAGCGATTTGGTATGGCCTGGCGTGAGGACAGCGACCTGCATTTCAACCTGATCAGGAACAAGATCGAGATCAAAAAGGTCAAAGGTGCCGTGGTGACGCATCCGGTTCGGGCCGCTAATTGGGGCGTAAGCATCAAGGATCAAAAGAAAACGATGTATGATGCCCTGCTGTATAAAAAGCACCCGAAGCTATTCCGCAAAAAGATAAGACCGATCAGTCCACTTTTGTACTACTCGATAATCCTATCGTTCCTCCTGTTATTGATCGGGTTGGTGACCGGGCGCGAACAATTGTTAGTAGTGGGCATTGTGGCCTGGCTTAGCTTCACAACGTTGTTCATTTACAAACGCCTGGCAAATACTGACCTATCGGCCAAACATGTTACCGAAATGGTGGTCACCTCGCTGGTGATACCTTTTGCCTCTGTGTATTGGCAATGGTATGGCGCTATCAAATACCGTGTTCTATTTATTTGAATCCAATGAAACTTCCCGTTAACGAAATAAGATCCATCATCATTTTCAGGGCCCTGCAACTGGGCGACATGCTTTGCATTATCCCGGCTGTCAGGGCCTTGCGCAATGCCTATCCTGACGCCACAATTACGCTGGCCGGTATGCCTTGGGGCAGTTCATTCATACAACGATTCGACCGGTATTTTAACGACTTCATTCATTTCCCTGGCTATCCCGGCTTGCCCGAGCAGGCTTTTAAGCCAGAGGACGTAACGCGTTTCTTCGCCGAGGTGCAAAGCCGTAAGTATGACCTGGCAATACAGATGCAGGGGAACGGATCAGTGGTAAACCCGATGGTAGAGCTATTTGGTGCTAAATATACAGCAGGCTACACCATTGAAGGACATTATGCACCTGATAACGGGCTATTTATGCCCTACCCCGACCGCGGCCATGAGATCGAGCGACATTTGGGATTGATGGAATTTTTGGGCGTAGAATCGCAGGGCCACGACCTGGAATTCCCATTAACGGCCGATGATGAAAAGGCCTATCATGAGTTGGATCTGGGTATTGAACCTGGCCGGTACGTGTGTGTACACCCCGGTTCGCGCGGAACCTGGCGCCAATGGCCTGTCCAGTATTTTGCTGCACTTGCCGACCATTGTGCCGAACAAGGCTACAAGGTAGTATTGACAGGGACCAAAGAAGAGGCTGCTATCATTAATGAAGTTAAAAGCCACATGCGTCATGAAGCCATTAACACTTCAGGTAAAACAAGCATGGGTGCTGTGGGTGTATTGATCAAAAATGCGGCGCTACTCATTTCTAACTGTACAGGCGTATCGCACATGGCCGCTGCTTTTAAAACGCCAAGCATCGTGATCAGTATGGATGGCGAGCCTCACCGTTGGGGACCCATAGATACACGCATGCACCGCACCATCGACTGGCTGCAAACGCCTGACTTTCATCTGGTGTTCAGAGAAACGGTAGAGATGGTGGTTTGATCATCATCTCTACCCCTTTACTTCAAGTGCCCGGTGGCCTGGCTTATGTAGCTTTGTGTATGTTGCCTGGCCTGCAGGGTCTTGAAGATCATATTGACCCCGAACGCAAAGAGCAAGCCTGTCACCATTAACAAACCGGTGATCATACCCGTTGAAGGCGACCGTTCGTTGTAAGCGAACAATAGTACCGCGGTCAACACGAAAGCTGAGTACGCTTTAAATACCAGCGGCCAGCGTTGCAGGTATGTACGATAGCCCGCCCAATCGTTGCCCAATTGTTCCATGCGCGATCGGTCACGCCGGTGAGGCGCCAGGTGTACACCTATGAAAGCTACGCAGCTAACGAACAACACCATCATAGTAAGCACATACAGCCAACGGTCAGATGCTACCATGGTATGAAAGCGTAGCGTGGTAAAAATGAACAAGATGTAAGTGCAGCACACCACCACATCGGCGTATAATAGGCGGTACTGCAACCGGTGCGCCTGTAACCTAAGCCACGTAACGGTATTGGTCAGTTGAGCTTCCGGCTCATCAGTGACCCAAACCGGCCTTATAGGGCATTGGTTCATCTGGCCAACATCCTCTATCTCGCGATGATGGGCAAAGTAGGCTGGTCCATGTTGTCTGTGTGCTTTCATACCAACTCCATTTCCTTTACAGGCGCCATAGCGTGGTTCAGCGCAATGATCGCACGCTTGTAATGTTCTCGTTCCACCAAAAATTGAATATTTACCTTGCGTAAGGCAAAGCCCGCACTCATGATATTGATGCCTTCGGCTGCCAGGGCCGCTGCGCTTTTTGAAAGCAACCCGGGCCTGTCCATATTGGATCCCAGCAGGCAAACCATAGCCACGGGTTCAACGCTCACCTTCTCAAACTGGGCCGTCAGCTCGCTGATCATCTTTTTGCTATGATCTTTTTCCCATATCACGATGGATATGCTGTTGGCGCTGGTGGCCTTGAACGTATAGCTGACCTCATGGCGCGCAAATATCTCCATGATCTGTAGGTCGGTGCCTACATGCCCTACCATATTTGGGTCGTAAATATCGATGATGAGTAACTTGTCTGATCCGGTAATGATCTCAACCTTTTTGTGCTGACCAACATGATCGCACGTGATCAGCGTGCCGGGGTGTGACGGCTCAAAGGTATTCTTAATGCGCAGGTCAATATTGTTGATCTCAAGTGGTTTTGAAGCTTTGGGATGGATGGCCTCCATGCCTACATCGGCCAGCTGATCGGCAATGTCATAGTTGGTGTAGCCCACCGGCACACAATTCTCCTTACCCACCAGGACCGGGTCGGCGCTCGACAGGTGATATTCTTTATGGATGATAGCCTCCTTCGGCCTCAATATCTGCGCGATCTTACTGAAGGTAACCTCTGAGTATCCCCTATCGAACTCGCGCATGATGCCTTCGGTACCTTTTGCGTAACCGGTCACCACGCAGATCCTGTCACTAAGGTCAATATGACGAAAAGCGTTCCTGATCCGCTGATCGATGGTGAACGACCGGTGATCATCAAAGCCGCTGAGGTCGATCAGTTGAGCTTTGATGCCTTTGTTCTGCAGGATCTGTACCAGGTTGTAAGCAGAATGTGTCTCCCCTATGGAGGCCAGTATCTCGCGTGCAGCCTGCAAAATGCCATCCTTACTCACGTAACCGCTTGACAGAATGTTGGCCAGGTTGGTGAGGTATTTACGCGCCTTACAGATCCGCTCTTCCAGGAATTGATCGGCCGCTTCCAAATTAAGTCCCAATTGAACATAACGCTTGTTGATGGCCTTAAGATCGGTCACCAATTTTTTAAGCGGACCGTTAAAGTCCTGGTGCATTTTGATGCGGTGATAAACGCCGGGTTTGCCTGTCTTCTTATTCTCGAGCAGCATATCGGTAACTCCTGAAAATGCTGACACCACGAAAACGCGGCCATACCTCACCTCCTGATCATTGGGATACAAAATGATGTTCTCTATCACATCGCCCAGGGCACTCATCGAGGTGCCGCCTATCTTTTCAACAGTGATCCTGTCATTAGCCCGCCGCGCAGGGTCGGGCTCCTCTTTAGCTCTTTTTTCCATGTTAGTGTAGAATTCTTGTTCGGGGGGCATCCTTTATCTTGATCTTGATGCAACATTTACCCGACCAGTGAACACTTCATTACCAAAAGAATACCTATATCGACACTGTGCTCATCGTCAACATGTTACGTATCATCCATAAAAATAACAGGTGACCATCCTTATCGATATGGTCACCTGTTTTTTCAAAATGGAAGGGTTTTAGGCTTGCACTGCGGGTAAAGTAAAATAGAACCGGCTACCTTCGCCCAGTGCACTTTGTACGCCTATGGTGCCTTGTTGCACCTCAATAAAATCTTTGGAAATGGCCAGGCCTAAACCTGAACCCGAACGGTTCTGCCCATCGGTAGGTACCTGGAAATAGCGATCGAACAGGCGTTTCTGGAATTGCTCCTCAATGCCCTTGCCCTGATCACGTACCGAGAACTCGATCATGCCACCTAACTTTTTTAATTCGATGAGCACTTTGGAGCGTTCGGGGCTGTAGCGTAAAGCGTTCGACAAGAAATTGACCAAAACCCATGCGGTCTTCTCCACGTCCACCTGAACCTTAGGCATATCGGCGTCACTCCTTACTTCTATTTCCACACGCTTTTGCTCAGCCTGAAACCTGATCGCTTCTGCCGCGTGGTCAACGATCTTTCGTGGCTCTGCAGGTACGTAGTTCAATTGAATGCTGCCCGTCTCCACTTGCGATAGTTCCAACAACTCGCTGGTGATCTTCAGCAACCGGGCGCTATCCTCGGCAATGTGATCCATCAGCTGCTGCTGCTCGGGATTAAGTGGGCCTACGCGTTCATCAGTAAGCAGCTTTAAGCTCATTTTGATGGAGGATATAGGCGTCTTCAACTCGTGCGATATAGTGGCGATGAAATTGGTCTTGGCCAGATCGCGCTCCTTAAATTCGGTAATGTTCTCCAATATGTAAACCTTACCTGCCGGTTTGCTGGCCACAGCCAAGCCTTCAGTGCGGTCAATGTTCATGTTGGGCACGCTGATCTCGCGGGTCTCCAGGCGGAAGTGCGCCTCCTTGCCACCGATCACGATCTTGAACGGCTTGCCGGCAGTAGTTTGCCCGATCATGCTTTTTAGCAGATCGTTGCCCTTGCTTAGCTCATCAATGTTCTGTCCTTCGGTCTTCTTATCGCCAAGGTTCAGTATCTCCCGTGCCGAAGAGTTAAGGAATAAAATCTCGCGCATTTCATCCACCCCTATAATGGCATCGTTCATTTGCTCAATGATGGCCTCTATGCGGCGTTTGTCTGACAGCACATTGGCCAGGTTGCTGTTCTCCCACTCGGTAAGGCGAGTGGCCATGCTATTGAACGACCGTGCCACGTCAGCGAACTCGTCATTTTGCGGTAGGTCTAACCGCGCCGAATAGTTCTGTTTGGTGATCTCGGCTATGCCATCCTGCAGTTTGCGCAACGGATCTGAAATGAACGTGGGAAAATTAACACTAAAGCTAAATAATAACAAAAAGGTGAACGTGCCGGCCAGCCCCAGCAGTAAGATCGTTCGTTGCACCGAGGCCTGGGCAGCATCATTTTTGCGCACGATGGCCTTCATGTTCACGTCCTCTATCTTAAGCAAAGCCGAACGTACCGCCCTTAACGGCCCCGGCACGCTAGCCAATGCCATGCCCGGCCTAGTGAGCGCTTTAAATGCGCTGGTCAATGCAGCTACTGCTTGTTGCTCGCCGGGTTCGGTAATGTTCTGATGTTCTTTTTCGAGGTATACTTTGAAGGAACTGATGTTGGCCGCATATAAGGGAAATGGTTCCTCATCCAGCACCTTGCGCATCTCGCGCACATAGCGTAAGCTTTCATAGTTATCCTTGAGGATCACCCTCGAACTTTTGGCTATCTCGTTGATATAGAACAACGACAGGGCTCCAAAAAATATCACGACAGTGAACAGGAAGCCAAAGCCTAAACGGAGTTTTGTTTTTATTTTCATGATAGTATCACCAGGTCAGTTTCTGTGGTTGCGATCTTGGTCAGCAGTTGATTAAATATGGCGGTGCGCAGTATCACCTGGAAAAGGTTAAGGTGTGGCTTGCCAATGCAAATGGTAGTGATCTCGCGCTCTTCGGTCACTTTCATAATGGTTTGAGTGATCTGGTCGCTTTTGATCTTGAGCAGCTCGGCGCCTAACTCGGTGGCCAACTTGAAGTTGTTGATCAGGTGGCGCTGCTTGTCGAGTCTAATCTTGTCCATACTCTCGCTGCTGCTTTGCACGTACAACACGATCCAGGGCGACCGGTAGTACGATGCCAGCCTGGCCGTTTTACGGATCACTGTGCGAGCCGTTTCCTCGTTAGAGGATATGCAAGCCAAAAAACGCTCGGGCCGCAGCTTGATCTGTTTAGGTATCTCGATATCGATCTTGCGCTCCAGGTGGTGGGCCACCTCCTTAAGCGCCAGTTCGCGCAATTGCAGGATCTTGTCATTCCTGAAAAAGTTCTCGAGCGCACGGGCCACCTTAGCCTTATCGTATATCTTGCCTGCCTTTAACCGCTCGATCAGTTCGTCGGCGGTTAGGTCAATGTTCACGATCTCGTCGGCCTGTTCCAGCAACTTATCGGGGATGCGCTCGGTAATGGAGATGCCGGTGATGTCCTCTACCTCTTCGTTCAGGCTCTCAAGGTGCTGAATGTTCACTGCCGTGATCACGCTGATTCCGGCGTCCAATATATCCGCCACGTCCTGCCAGCGTTTGGCGTTCTTGCTACCCTCGATGTTGGTATGGGCCAGTTCATCCACTATCACCACCTCCGGGTGGCGGTTCAAAATGGCTTGCAGGTCCATCTCATCCAACTCCTTGCCTTTGTAAAAAGTGGTACGCCGAGGGATCATGGGCACGCCATCGATCAGGGCGTGGGTCTCGGCTCTCATATGTGTTTCAATGTAGCCTACCTGTATATCGATGCCGTTCTTAAGCAAAGCGTGCGCTTCCTGCAGCATGCGGTAGGTCTTCCCTACCCCCGCGCTCATGCCTATGTAAACTTTGAGTTTACCTCTGCGCGACTTCTTTACTAGTTCAATAAAGTCCTTTACTGAACTGTCTTTATTTTCTCCTCCCTGGTCCATAATTGGTCATTGGTATTGAACAACAATAACGGGCAGCTCAGCTGGCCCGTTATCAGGTATTAGTTTCTATTAAAAAGAGACCGCAAAACTGGTAGTGATCAGCGGTCCGTGGTTGGTGAGGCCACTTGGTCGGGTAAATATCTCGTCCTTACTATCGTACACCTTACCTTCCAGCCTGATCAGGGCATTTTTCATCGGTGCAAAGTCGAGGTTGAGCGAGTAGCCTTTAGTATCGAATCCGTTGGGTGTCCCGGTGGCGATCAGCATTCCGTTCTTGTCCTGGTAATATTCAAAGCGTCCGGCAATGGCCCACTGATCGGCCAATTGGTAGCGGGCAATGGCCACCGGCGATATGATGTGATTCGTTTGGTCGCTACCCTTTGATCGTTGCTGCGTACCGTAATCGAACCCGGCGGTAAGCCCAAACTTTGGTGTGAGCTGAAAGATGCCATAGAAGTTATGATACAACCTGCGTACCCGTACCGAGTCGGCGCCCTCCATGCCCAGGTAATTGCTATAATTCAGGGTGATGGCGTCAGTGGCTTTGTAGTACACCTGAAGGCCTCCGGCCGGTTTGCTGTTACCATCGGGGCGGTTGATGCGCTGCCAGCCATTCAGGTATAGGCCGGTCAGGGTCAATTTACCGTCGTTGGTCGTATAGGTCAGCTTTGCGCCCGACTCATAGTAAGGCGTATTCTCCGAAGAGATGTTACGGGTGAGTACCCAACAATCTTTAGAGATGGCGCTCTCAAAGCCAATGTGTGAGGCAAAGATACCCGCATCCAACCAAAGGTTGGCTGTTTTGGATAGTTTGACGCCAGCGTTGGCCTCGAACACATTTTTTAGTACACCTTGCTCGGCGGCCAGGTTAGCGTTAGCATAGGTGCCCGCCATTAAAGCCAGATTAGCGCGCACATTGCCATTGTCATAATTGGCTTTAATGAAGCCAAGGTTCAAGTTCACCTCGTTATGGCGGTTGTGTGAGTACACAAAGCTCGGGCGGGTGTTGTTGGCCGGGCGGTTAAAGTCGAACCCATAATAAAGCTCGGCGTAGCCACTGATCGTCAAATGGCTTGCGGTCTTAACAGTATCCTGGGCGTATAATGCGGTGCTGCCTAACATTGCAGCAGCCAGTAGAGTTATTTTCATGGGTATGGATAGGGTCAGTAAGTGTGGCCGCGGTGGGCCACACTCATGATATTATTTGATAGAATGATAGCCGCAGTTGGCTGACTATTTTTTAAGCGCGTCCAGCGCGATGTTCAATTTCAAAACGTTCACTTTTTCGGGCCCAAGTGCTGGCTTTTCAATGTGCTGGGCTACCAGTTGGCTTACCTGCTGCGTGCTCAAACCGCGCTCTTTGGCTACACGCTCCACTTGTATGGTGGCACCCTGAGCTGAAATGTCAGGATCCAAACCACTGCCTGATGCCGTGACCATATCGGCAGGGATGTCGCTCTTTTTGAGATATGGATGATACTTCAGCAAGGTATCTATGCGATCGCTCACTTGCTTCAGGTAGTCGGGGTTGCTTGGGCCTTTGTTAGATCCGGCCGAACCGGCTGCATTGTAACCCACGGCCGATGGACGGCTCCAGAAGTAACCCGGTTTATCGAACTTTTGACCTATGGCGGCATAACCCACTACTTTACCGTTAAAAGCAATGGTCTCGCCGTTGCCGCCGCCTTGAGCGAATTTACCTATAAAGGCTACCAACACCGGGTACAGTACGCACAACAAAATGGTTAGTGCTATGGTGAGGCGGATAGACTGTACAATATATTTTTTCATGATCTTAACTTTGATAATTATTACATAAAGAGGGCTATGACCACATCGATCAGTTTGATGCCGATAAATGGTGCTACTACGCCACCTAAACCATAGATAAGTAGGTTGCGGCGCAACAGTGCACTTGCCCCTACCGGTTTGTATTCAACACCTTTAAGTGCCAGTGGGATCAGTAACGGAATAATAACGGCGTTGAAGATCACGGCCGACAGGATAGCGCTCTCGGGGCTATGCAAGCCCATGATGTTGAGGCTTTGCAGCGCCGGTATAGAGGCGATGAACAGCGCAGGAACGATGGCGAAGTACTTGGCCACGTCATTAGCGATAGAGAAGGTGGTAAGCGTACCACGGGTGATCAGCAACTGCTTGCCAATCTCCACGATCTCGATCAGTTTGGTAGGGTCGTTATCCAGATCCACCATGTTACCGGCCTCTTTGGCGGCTTGTGTACCGCTGTTCATGGCTACGCCAACATCGGCCTGGGCCAAGGCAGGTGCATCATTGGTGCCGTCGCCCATCATGGCTACCAATTTACCATTGGCTTGCTCATGCTTGATGTAGTTCATCTTATCCTCAGGCTTAGCCTCGGCTATAAAATCGTCCACACCGGCCTTCTCGGCAATAAATTTGGCGGTCAGTGGGTTATCACCAGTCACCATCACGGTCTTTACCCCCATTTTGCGCAGGCGCTCAAAGCGTTCGGCTATGCCGGGTTTAATGATGTCCTGCAATTCGATCACACCCATCACATTGCTGTTCAAGGCAACTACCAGTGGCGTACCACCATTAGATGAGATGGCTTTCACACGCTCTTCTACCTCGTGAGGCACTTGCTTATCGGCACGGTGAGCCAGGTTGCGCATCGAATCGAACGCACCTTTACGTATCGAACGGCCATCAGGAGTATCCACCCCGCTTGAACGGGTCTCGGCAGTGAATTTGATGAACTCTGAGCCTTCGGGGACTGTAGGCAGTTTGATATGATTGGCGGCAAGTTCAACGATAGACTTACCTTCTGGGGTCTCATCGGCCAGTGATGATAGTACCGCAGCGGTAACGAGTGCATCAGGTTCAACACCCGGTGCTGGCCAAAATTGGGTGGCCTTACGGTTACCTATGGTAATGGTACCGGTCTTATCTAACAACAACACGTCGATGTCGCCAGCGGTCTCCACGGCCTTACCTGATTTGGTGATCACATTGGCACGTAGTGCACGGTCCATACCAGCTATACCGATGGCCGATAATAAACCGCCGATAGTGGTCGGGATCAAACACACGAATAATGAGATCAGTGCAGCTACAGTGATCGGCGTGTTGGCGTAATCAGCAAATGGTTTCAGCGTAACACACACGATCACGAAGATGAGCGTAAAGCTGGCCAGCAAAATGGTCAACGCGATCTCGTTAGGGGTCTTCTGGCGTGATGCACCTTCAACCAGTGCGATCATCTTGTCTAAAAAGCTTTCGCCCGGCTGGGTACTCACTACCACTTTGATACGGTCTGACAGTACCTTGGTACCACCGGTCACTGATGATTTATCACCACCGGCCTCCCGGATCACCGGAGCCGATTCGCCAGTGATGGCCGATTCATCAATGGTAGCTAAACCCTCAACGATCTCGCCATCGGTAGGGATGGTATCACCTGCCTCGCAAACGAACATATCCCCTTTGCGCAGCTCATTTGATGACCTTGATACTACCGAGCCATCCTCCAGCACTACGTTGGCTGGTGTCTCTTCACGCGTCTTACGCAAGCTATCGGCCTGAGCCTTACCGCGTGCTTCGGCAATGGCCTCGGCAAAGTTGGCGAACAATACGGTAAGCAGCAGTATGATGAACACAAAGAAGTTATAAGCGAATGAACCCTGATCTTTGTGGGTAAGGCTGTAAAAACTTACATAAGCCATTACTGCTGTACCTACTTCCACGGTGAACATCACCGGGTTGCGCAGCATTACCCGAGGGTCGAGTTTAACGAACGATTCGCGCAGGGCGGTCTTGACCAGCGCAGGTTCGAATAATTTATTAGATCTGTTTTTCATTTGTTCAATTACTTAGGCATAGAGAAAAATTCGGCCAGTGGACCAAGCGCCAGGGCCGGAAAGTAAGAAAGTGCGTTAAGCACCAGGATCACGGCCATGGTCATTACCCCAAAGGTCACGGTATCGGTACGCAGCGTACCGGCCGATTCAGGGATGTATTTCTTTTTGGCCAGCAGGCCGGCTATAGCCACCGGACCAATGATCGGCAGGTAACGGCCCAGTATGAGCACAAAGCCTGTACTTACGTTCCAAAAGATGTTATTATCGCCCAAGCCCTCGAAACCTGAACCATTGTTGGCATTGGATGAGGTCATTTCGTACAGCATCTCTGAGAAACCATGGAAGCCCGGGTTATTTAACCAGTTGGACGGCTTAACGGCCCAATCGGCATTGCCAAAGTGCAGGTATACATATGCCGCCAAAGCAGTGCCTGACATGATCAGGAACGGGCTGATCAGCGTCACCAACGCGGCGATCTTCACTTCCCTCGCCTCTACCTTGTGACCAAGGAACTCAGGTGTACGACCGACCATTAAGCCGGAGATAAACACGGCGATGATGAGGTATACGAAGTAGTTCAAGATACCTACGCCGCAACCGCCAAAGAAACCGTTGATCATCATACCTAACAGCTGCCAGGCGCCGGTGAGCGGCATAGTACTATCATGCATACCATTTACCGACCCGGTAGATACGATAGTGGTCAACGTACTCCAGTAACCGGTAGCTATTGGTCCTATCCGTACCTCTTTGCCTTCCATGGCGCCGGTGGCCTGGGTCACTCCCATTTTAGCTATGTAGCTATTGCCTCCCAGCTCACTGCTAATAGTAGGTATCATGAGCATGAACATACCTACCGTCATGACACCGAATATGACCCAGCCCAATTTTTCACGGCGGATGAAAAAGCCGAACGCCAGGATCATGGCCATTGGGATGATCATTTGCGAAATTACCTCGGTCATGTTAGTGATGTAGTTCGGGTTCTCGAGCGGATGGGTTGAGTTGGCACCGAACCAGCCGCCACCATTGGTACCCAAGTGCTTAATGGCCACGAACTGAGCCACCGGACCGCGAGAAACATTCACGGTATCGCCCTGCAATGACATGAATTGATCTTTTCCAGCGTAGCCTGATGGCATACCGTTAAAGGCCAGTACCAACGCGATCACAATAGATAAAGGCAACAGCAAACGAGTGATCGATCTTACAAAGAACACCCAAAAGTTACCCAGGTCATTGGTGGTCTTGTCTCTGAAGGCCTTGAACAGTGCAACAGCTGCGGCTATACCTGTAGCGGCAGTCGTGAACTGCAAGAACATCAGTATGAATTGCTGGGTAAGGTAAGTAACACCGCTTTCGCCTGAGTAGTGCTGCAGGTTACAGTTCACCACAAAGCTAATGATGGTATTGAAGGCCAGGTCGGGTGTCATGCCCGGGTTGCCGTCGGGGTTAAGCGGCAATTTGTCTTGATAGATCAGTACAAAGAAACCGTATACCAGCCACAGCAGGTTTATGGTGAGCATGGCTTTCAGGAATTGCTTCCAGTCCATGGGCTCATTAGGGTCAATGCCCGACACTTTGTATAGTCCGGTTTCGAGTGGCTTTAAAAAGTCGGTCCATACCCGCTCACCAGCGAACATCTTGGCCAAGTAGCGGCCCAGAGGAACGGCAATAAGCAAGGTGATCAGGAAGGAGGCGACCACGCCTAAGATCTCTGAGTTCATTTGTTGTACAGTTTAAAATTTTTCGGGTTTGAGCAGCACGTAGATCATATAGATGAATACGGCGATAGAGATGATAAATAAAGCGATCATGATCTTTTAGATTTTTTCGAACCAGTCAACGGATCTGAAGAAAAGCCACATACACACGATGATGGCCAGGAAGAGTAATGCAGTTAACATTTGAAATAGATATTATTTGAACACCTATAGCCAAATGCAGTGCCGCTATGGCACAAACTCAATAAACCACACATTTACAACGACTTACATTTCCGAAAATCAGTATGCCATTTTAAAACCCTACCAAAATGGAAGGGTGCATTTCCAGAACGGAAGGTGGATGTGTAAGGTCAGCAGGCACAAAACGAGTCGCTACACCTAAACATCAAGGCACAAAAAAAGCCCTCCGGCTATACCGGAGGGCTTAGTAATAACTTAATAACGATCAATTACATATATGCACGTTGGTTCTTGCCTTCCATCCAGTTGGCAAAGGCACGGTTAACTACCTTGTTACCGCCAGGGGTCGGGTAGTTACCGCTAAAGTACCAGTCGCCCAGGTGATCAGGGCAGGCAATGTGCAGGTTGTCGAGGGTTTGGTAGATCACCTGAACCTCGGCATTGATCTCTTTAGGGGTGATGATCTTGGCTATACGGTCAGATATCTGCTGATCAGTGAATGGCGCGTAAATGGCCTTCACATAATTCTCTACCTCTTCCTTAGGCAATGCACCGCTGGCCTTGGCCTTTTGGTAAGCATCCAGCAGGATATCTTCCTGGCCGGTCTCTTTCAGCAAGCTAACGGCTGCCTCAAAGGCCACGAACTCGCCCATGCGCGACATATCGATACCGTAACAGTCAGGGTACCGGATCTGCGGTGCTGATGACACCACCACGATCTTTTTAGGGCCTAAACGGTCCAGTATCTTTAGTATACTTTGCTTCAGGGTAGTACCACGTACGATCGAGTCGTCCAATACCACCAGGGTATCGGCACCACGGTTAATTAAGCCATAGGTGGTATCATATACGTGGGCTACCATCTCGCTGCGGTCGGCATCCTGGGTAATGAAGGTACGAAGCTTCACATCTTTGATGGCGATCTTCTCCACGCGTGGGGCCAGGCTTAATACCTCGCTCATTTCCTCATCGCTGATCTTGTCGTCGCGGTTCAGGAGGCGTTCGCGCTGGTATTGCTTAACGTATTTGTTCATGCCTTCCACCATGCCGTAAAAAGCGATCTCGGCGGTGTTAGGGATGTATGATAGTACAGTGTTCTTGATGTCGTGCCCAACGGCGTCCAATATTTGCGGGCAAAGCAGGCGGCCTAATTGTTTACGTTCACGGTAAATGGCCGAATCACTTCCACGCGAGAAATAGATACGCTCGAAAGAGCAAGCTTTCTTTTCGCGCGGCTCGCTAAATTGCTCTTCCGCTACGCTGCCGTCTTTCTTCACGATCAGGGCATGACCAGGTTGTATCTCTTTGATCGATTCAAACGGTACATTAAACGCCGTTTGTATGGCCGGGCGCTCAGAAGTGGCCACTACCACCTCATCATCAATATAGTAGAACGCCGGACGAATGCCCGATGGGTCGCGCATGATAAAGGCATCACCATGGCCCAGTATACCGGCAATAGTGTAACCACCATCCCAGTTCTTGGCCGATTTTTTCAAGATCTTGGCCACGTCCATGTTATCGGCGATCATTTTACTGATCTGGATATTGTCGTCGTTACCCTCTCGTTTGAACTGGTCGAACAGTCCCTGAACCTCGGTGTCCAAGAAGTGACCGATCTTTTCCAGCACGGTAACGGTGTCGGCTTTCTCCTTTGGATGCTGACCTAACTCGTATAATTGCTTCAACAGCTCGTCAACATTGGTCATGTTGAAGTTACCGGCGATAACCAGGTTACGGGTCATCCAGTTGTTCTGGCGGAGGAACGGGTGACAGTTCTCGATGCTGTTCTTACCGTGTGTACCATAACGCAAATGGCCCAACAGAACTTCGCCGGTAAAGCTTATATTCTCTTTGAGCCATTCAGCATCCTTCATTTTTTCAGGGTGCTCCTTTTCAACGTCGGCGAACTTCTTTTGAATGTATTCAAAAATGTCGGCCACCGCGTTACTTGCCATCGATCGGTGCCGGCTGATGTAGCGCTTACCTGGTTCAATGTCGAGTTTAATGGTGGCAACACCGGCGCCGTCCTGTCCACGGTTGTGTTGTTTTTCCATCAGCAGGTAAAGCTTATTTAAGCCATAAAGTGCCGTACCATATTTTTGCTGATAGTATGAGAGGGGTTTTCGCAGGCGTATAAAGGCTACACCGCATTCATGCTTGATCTGATCGCTCATGATTTGAAATGAAGCCACGAAGGTAAGCTTTTTCCGCGTTTCTTCCGCGGGGCGATCGTCATTAAAATGTTATTGTTACGGCACCGTTAAGGCTACATAAAGTTGGCCACAACATCAGGGAATAAGCCCAAAAGCAACACCACAACGGTAAGCACCACGATCAACGTAAGCAGTTTGCGTGAGGTGGCAGGGTGCACCACATTGGCATCGTCGGGCCGTTTCAGGAAAAGGTACAATGGCACTTTGATGTAGTAGAACAACGACACCACCGTAGTGACCGCACCCGTGATCAGCAACGCCAGCATGAACGGCGAATGCGCCTGCTCATAAACGTTGTACACCGCCGAGAACACCAGCACCTTGGCATTAAAGCCGGCAGATACCGGGATACCGGTCAATGACACCAGCAACACCACGAAGCAAACCGAAGCGATGGGATATTTGCTGCCCAGTCCTTTAAGATCATCAAGCGTGTGCGCGTTGCGTGCGTTGGCAAAGTAACTGGCTAAGGCGAGTACACCAAGATTGGCCACCGCATAAGCGCCCAGGTAAAAGTTCAGGGCTTTTGCTCCCTGCGCATTGAAGGTAAGGATGGCCATCAACGCAAAACCAGTATGACCAATGCTCGAATAAGCGAGCATGCGTTTAATGTTGGTTTGCCATATGGCCGCAAAATTACCCGCGATCATGGTCACCACACCGGCAACGGCCAGTATAGCGCTGATATCGCCACCCAATTGGCCGGCAGCAAAAGGCCGAACCAACGCCGCAAGCAAACCAAAGCCCGCGATCTTAGGCAGCGTTGATAAATAGGCCGTGACCGGAGTACTGGCTCCTTGATACACGTCGGGTACCCAAAAATGCATGGGCACGAATGACAGTTTAAAGCCGATGCCTGCCAGCACCAGCAGCATGGCCAGCATCACTGCGGCAGGATGTGCCAGCATGAGTTGTTGCGCCATTTGCGGACCTGCAAAGCTGAGCGTACCGCTCAACCCATATAACAGCGATATACCATACAGCATAACTGCCGATGCCGCCATACCGAACAATACATATTTGAGCCCGGCCTCAGCGCTTTGACCGTTACCGGTACGATAAGCCACCAATAGGTATGAGGCTATTGAAACCATCTCTACCGACAGGAACACCACCAGCAGCGTACCCGACATCACCATCAGGTGCAGCCCAAGTACCGATGCAACAATGATACTGTAGGCATCGCCCAACCCCTTTTTATGAGCTTTCAGGTCATCATCCCAGGTAAAGTATAATAGAAGGATAAAAGCGGCAACATCGATGGTCATTTTGAGCACGATAGTGCCGTGGTCCAATATGAGGCTGCCGGCAAATAGCATTTCGGTACGGTCATCAAGCAAGATATACTGACCCCAGTTGGCCACCATGACCAGTAAGATGCCTGCACAAGCCAGTGTACGGCTTCCGTTCACGCCGTTCTTACGGTAGATCAGGTCAATGGCCAACACCATCAG
This sequence comes from Mucilaginibacter daejeonensis, assembly GCF_020783335.1. NCBI lineage: Bacteria > Pseudomonadati > Bacteroidota > Sphingobacteriia > Sphingobacteriales > Sphingobacteriaceae > Mucilaginibacter > Mucilaginibacter daejeonensis. The sequence continues at coordinate 1,657,760 of NZ_CP086068.1, read as the reverse complement.
GAACAGTCCCGTCAGGCAAAGCTCGGGCTTGAACAGCGGCAGGCTTTGCATCACATCACTTAACAGTGCCGATATGTATGGCCATTGCTGCATGTTAACGGGCAATATGTTTAGTGAACTCGATAAAGGCCAGCACAGAGGTATTGATCTTACCCAGTACCAATGATGGCATGATGCCTAACACCAAAGCCAGTATTGCTAACGGGAACAAAGCGATCTTCTCGCGAATGTTGAGTGTGCTTAACGAAGCCCTCCAGGCGTCGCCACCTTTGAGCAGTTCCTTACCGAAGAACATGCGCTGCAGCGTCCATAAAAAGTAGGCCGCGCTCAGTAGTATACCTACCGAACCGCAAACCGCCATCCACTTAGGCAATACCGATGAACTGAACGCGCCGGTGAGCGAAAACGCCTCGGCCACAAAAGCTGAAAAGCCAGGCAGACCAAGCGACGCAAAGAACGCGATCATCACGTAAGTGGTATAAGTTGGGTTCACCGTAGCCAGGCCACGGAAATGATAGATATCGCGATCGTGCACACGCTCGTAGATCACCCCTACCAGGAAGAACAACATGGATGAAAGGAAACCGTGACTGATCATTTGCAGCATGGCACCGCTGATACCTTCGGCCGTTTGGGAAGCCAGCCCCAAAAGCACGAAGCCCATGTGGGAGATGGACGAATAAGCGATCAAACGTTTAAGGTCGCGCTGGGCAAGTGCATTAAGTGCACCATACAAAATGGATATCACACCCAACAGACCAAGCCACCAGGACGCATTCATGGCCACCTCAGGGAAGATGCCTATACAGATACGGATGATGCCATAACCACCGATCTTGAGCAGTACACCCGCCAGTATGATCGATACCGGTGTAGGCGCCTCAACGTGCGCATCAGGCAGCCAGGTGTGCAACGGCACTACCGGCACTTTGATGGCGAAGGCAATGAACAATACCACGAAGCCTAAGGTACGTGCCGGTACCCCGAACAAGGTGTGCTCGCTCAATACCGCAAATATCGACCCCGGCCGGTAGTTGGCCGGATCCATCATTTTAATGATATTGAAGGTATGGCTACCGGTGGCAGGGTCAGTTACCGATAGGTAAAGGCCCACCATGATGAGCAGCATAAATACCGAGCCGAACAGCGTATACAGGAAGAATTTGATGGCCGCATATTCGCGCCTTACGCCACCCCACATCCCGATCAGGAAGTATAGTGGTAGCAGCATCAGTTCATAAAAAAGGTAGAACAAAAAGAAGTCGAGCGCACTGAACACCCCGGCAACGGCCATATCCAACAGCAGGAACAGGGCAAAATAGCCTTTTACGTTGTGGGTGATGTTCCATGAGGCCAGCACGGCGATCACCATCACCACGGCACTCATTACTAACAACATCACCGACAGGCCATCGATACCGACAAAGTAATCGATCTGCATGCGCCCGGCATTGCCCAATTCAAGCTGTATCCAGGGCACTTTTTGCATGAACTGGAACTGCTCCTCGTGTGCCACGCCGCCAAAGTTAGCCCCGGTATTAAAGTTGAGGTACATATACACGCTCAGCGCCAACTGCACCAGTGTAGCCACCAGTGTAAGGTACTTGAAGCTTTGTTTAAGGCTGGCCGGTAAGGCTAGTATGAGCAAGCCAAATAACGCGGGGATGAATATGAATAGGGTGAGTATGTTCATTTCAGGGTTCAGATCAGTAATTTAAATACCAGTACGGCTAACACCACGGCCAGCATACTGAACAGGTAATATTGCACACGTCCGTTTTGGAAGCTGCGCACCGAGCCGCCGATCACGCGTACGGTCCAGGCGGTCAAATGTAAAACACCATCAACAATGTAGCGGTCGGTCCAGGCGGCCAGGCCGGCAAGCGACCGGGTGAGCGCCTGCAGCTTGTCAATGCCCCCATCTATCACTTGTTTATCGAAAGCGAACAACGTACGGCTCAGCCACAACACCCCTCCTACTACAGCTTTTCTGTAAAAAGTATCGATATACCATTGGTTGTAGGATAACCTGAACCAAAGGCTATTTTGAGTAAATACCAGTTTACGCTGCTGGATGTATACCGCATATGCCCAATACGCCACGAACACGCACAGGATATTGATCAGCACCGGAATGATCGTATGGTAATTGTTAGCACGCGCCATCATTTGCGATGGACTGAAGCCCTCGAAAAGCCAGGCATGCTCATAAACCAATGGGTTGAATGAGAACAGCGGAAACAAGCTGCAAATGCTCAGGAAGATGAGCGGTATGCTGAAGACAAAGCCTCCATCGCCGATATGCAAATGTATATCGGGCAGTATCTCTTTCAGCCTGAACTCGCCAAAGAATACCTTAAAGATCAGCCTGGCCACATAAAATGCGGTCAGGCAACTGGTCAGCATGATACTCACCGGAATGATCATATATACGCCGGGCTTATTCTCGGCCCACTCAAAGACCTGTATTAATATACCGTCTTTAGACAGATAACCCGACGTAAGCGGTAGACCTACCAGTGCCAAACAACCCACCAGTGTGGCAATAAAGGTGATAGGCATCTTTTTACGCAGGCCGCCCATGTATAGGATGTTCTGTGGGTCGATATCTAACTGGTGCTCATCCTTAATGTGCTGCACCTCGTGAATGATCACTCCCGCGCACAGGAACAGCAAACACTTGAAAAACGCATGCGTGGCCAAGTGGAACAGGCTTGACGCATAGGCATTGATGCCCATGGCCGCGATCATGTATCCCAGCTGTGATATGGTAGAGTACGCCAGGATGCGTTTCAGATCATTTTGAGTGAGGGCTATAGTGGCCGCCAGTAAGGCCGTGAACGAGCCGATGATGGCCAATGTGTTCAGCTCGTAGATATTGAACAAGGGGTATACCCTGCCCAGCAGGAATACGCCAGCGGCCACCATCGTAGCTGCGTGAATCAGTGCCGATACCGAGGTGGGCCCTTCCATAGCATCGGGCAGCCAGGTGTGCAGCGGGAACTGGGCCGATTTGGCCGCCACCGCCAACAGTATACCTACAAAGGCCACGTATTGCCATACCTGCGGCAGGCTACCCACAGGAGATACCCAAAAGCCATGATCGATGATCGCGAACCTGACCAAACCCTTTTCGCCAAACAGCCTGACCAGATCAAAAGTGTGAAACTGTGCGAACAGAATGATGATGGCCGTGAGCAAACCGATATCACCTATACGGTTCATGATGAAGGCCTTCTTATTAGCCTGCACGGCACTATCCTTAGTGAACCAAAAGCCGATCAAGAGGTAAGATGAAAAGCCCACAAGTTCCCAAAAGGCGTAGAACAGCAGCGTACTATCTACCAATACCAGCGCCATCATGCTAAAGCAAAAGAAACTGAGGTAGGTAAAGTAGCGGTTCTGCTCGGCAGATTTGATGTAACCGGTGGAGTAAATATGTACCGGCAAAGCGATCACCGTGACCAGCAGCAGCATGAACACCGAAAGGTTGTTGAGCAATACGCCCGCATACACCGGCGTACTGCCGACCATGAACCACAGTTGCTGCTCTTGCAGTTGCTTAAAGTTCCATACCCGTCCGAATACAATAGCTGCCAATACCGCACTCAATAATATGGCAACAGCCGATATCCAACCCGACACACGGCCGCTTTTGGCAGGCAACAGCAGGTTGATCAGTGCGGCCACCAACGGCAAACCCACGGCTGCCAACGCATAACCGATCGTTTGAGAGTCGATATGTGAAAGTGCAGCGGTCAATTTTGGGTGATAATGGTTACGGTTGGTACTACGTCAGATGGCTTGAAGCTCACCTCCTTGATATTCTCTATAGGCGTATCAAAAAGCTTTCGCCCATCTCTCGACATTTCGCCGTTGATCATTAAAATGATATTCTTCTCAGGATGTTCCTTTACGTATTGGCTGTATGGTGCGGATAGCTTGCTTAACCTTTCGTGATTCAAGCGTTTAACGTAGCGTTTAAGGTAGATCTTGACGGTTCCGGGGGCTTTTGCTGCATCGCCATTAGCACTTGCATCTTTGATCACATCCATCCAGGCGATATCATTGGGATCGAGCTGCTTCATTGAGCTCAGATCTTTCTGCAACGTATCGTTGATGAATAGCAACGGCTCTTTCTTTGTTTCGATCACTTGTGATCCTTGATCAGGCATACTTGCTTTGGTCGTGATCTCAACAAGTCCGTCCTTAGCTTTATCACCAAATACCTTGACCGCGTCCTCCCCTTTCATAAAGGTGATCTGGATGGCCTCGTCAGTATCGATGTCATCTAATGAGCCTTTGTATTCCTTGTCATCGATCTTCACCAATGGCCTTTTCCCTTTTTCAAGGGAAATGATCTGTGATAGGGTCTGCTTCTTTTTCTTATGAGAGAGCTGATCCAGTACGTTGACACTTTTAGACAGCAACGTATCAGTGACCCCACCTTTAACAGGAATACCTTGTGCATGCGTGATAACACTGATCAATATGAATATGCTGGTCAACAAAGCTCTCATCTTATCGGTCCTTTAACTGATCGATCTTACCCGGATCGATGGTACGGTAACGGCGGTAAACGTTCAACACAATGGCCAATGCCACGGCAGTAGAGGCAGCTGCCAGCACGATAGCGAACAAGGCAAATGTCTGGCCACCATTGTTCATCTTATCAAAACGGCCAAAGGCCACCAGGTTCAATATAGCAGCGTTCAGCATCAGTTCGATGCCGATCAATATCTGTATGGCGTTGCGCTTGCTCAGGATAATGAATAACCCAATGCAGAACAATGCGGCACTTAGTACCAGGTAATGAGTAAGTGTGATCACGATGTAGCGCCCTCCTCCTTGCGTGATAAGTGTGCAGCGCCCACCAAAGCCATCAGCAACAATACTGATACCGCCTCGAAAGGTAGCAAGTAACGAGTCATGAGGGTAACGCCTAAATTGTTGATCACCACCGTTGTGGGCGCGAAGGTGTCGCCTGTCCTCACCGCGTTAGCGATCCACGGCAAACCATCCACATCGGCTTTGAAGTATATGTTGACCAATACGATCAAGAACAAAGCTGAAAGCAGCAGTGCAGGCACTTTGCTCAGGTTGATGAGTTTATTCTCCTGTCCCTCCACACCGGCCAGCGACTCCCGCCCCGACAGCATGAACGCGAACAGGATCAGCACCAATATGCCACCCACATACACCACTACTTGCGTAACGGCCACAAAGTCGGCCAGGCAAAGCACATAGATCCCCGCCAGCGCGAACAGCGTAATGAAGAACATGAACACCGAGCGCACCAGGTTTTTGCTGGCGGCCACATATAGCCCCGAGCAAATGGCGATCACTGCCATTAAATAGAACATAACGGTGATCAGGTTCATGACGTAGCGCCTCCCTCCTTTGCCTTCATGGCGGCTTGCTTGGCCGCCAGCTTTTGGGCTTGCGCTTGCTCGTATTCAGCTTTCTTTTCGGCCACCAGTTCGGGGCTCATGTCAGAGAAGCTGTAGGTAAGGTCGCCCAGTTGGTATACGCTGCGGTCGTACTCGTTGGTCATGGTAATGCACTCGGTTGGGCAAACCACCGTACAAAGTCCGCAATACAGGCACTTGGCCATATCGATATCGAACTTCTCGGCATATAGCATCTTCTTCGAACCGTCAGACGTTTGGCCGTAAGACTGTGTGGCCTTGATCGAGGTAATGTCGATGCAATCCACCGGACATATCTTGGCGCAAAGGTCACACACGATGCAATCGTCGATAACCACATCTAACTGATAACGGCCCACTTCGGGTATGGGCAGCTTTTGCTTGGGATATTGGATCGTGTTAGTACCTATTTCCAACTCTTTAAAGTAGTTGGGCGCTTGCACCGGCTGCACCTTACGTTCAGAATTACCGGTGAAAAGATGGCGCAGCGTTAGACCCAGCCCTTTAATGGCTGTTACAAAAGCTTTATATGTGTTGGTCACTAACACTAATGTTCACTTATTCGGATCGATCGACCTGCGCCTACCGTTCTAACATTCTTAATTTCTACATCCGATACCGAAACTCGATATCAGAATACTATCACATTACCCATAGCCGCCATACGCCTGATATCACCATGCATAAAAAGGCCAGTGGTGTTAGCACTTTCCAGCACAGGTTCATCAGCTGGTCCACACGCAGGCGGGGCAGCGTCCAACGGATCCACATCTGTACACCTACTAACAGTAGGGTCTTGATGAAGGTCCAGGCTATGCCCCACACCAGACCGGTGGTCCAGTCGGCCAGCTTAACGCTGCCGATATTGGGCAACGGCGAGTTCCAGGCACCAAGGAACAGCACTACGGCGATCATGGACACCAGGAACATCATCGAGTACTCGGCCAGGAACACGAAAGCGAACTTCATTCCCGTAAATTCGGTATGAAAGCCCGCTACCAATTCCGACTCCGCCTCGGGTATATCAAACGGCGCACGGTTACTCTCGGCCAGTGATGCGATAAAGTAGATCACAAAGGCCACGATCAGATGCGGCGCCTTAAAAACGTTCCAGCTTAACAAGCCGCCAATGTGGGTCACATCCCATACGCCCAGGAACTTGACCTTCTCGGCCGATAGTGTCCCTTGCTGTATGGCGATCTGTTGCAGGTCAAGCGTTTGGCTCACCATCACCACGGCAATGATCGCGAAACCGGCCGGTATCTCATACGAGATGATCTGCGCGGCCGAACGCATGGCACCTAAGATAGAATATTTGTTGTTGGATCCCCAACCCGCCATGAGTATGCCCAGCGTCTCGATCGCCAAAATAGCGAACACATAGTATAAGCCAAGGTTAGTATCGGAGGGGATGACCTCCGGCGCCCAGGGCAGGCAGGCAAAACCCATATACACCGATACAAAGATGATGATGGGTGCCAGCACGAACAATACCTTATCGGCCGCGGCGGGGATGATGGATTCTTTTTGGAGCAACTTTAGTGCATCGGCCAGCGTTTGCAACAGGCCGAACTTACCCGTTTCGGTAGGTCCAAGGCGGTCTTGTATAAAGGCTGAGACCTTGCGCTCGGCATATACCCCGAACAAGGCGAACAGCCCCGCGAATGCGAACAGCCCCACGGCCACCAAGATATAAACGATGTAAAAGTTCAAGACGGATACACTTTCGTTGAGCGTGCAAACTTAGCTATTTCTACGCACAATGATGAACGCTCTATTTAGAATAATTCTTTTATCCAGTAAGTAAGTGGGCAATGCGCTTTTGAGGACGGAGGTGTGAGGTGTGAGCACTGAGGGAGGAGGACGATTATAATCTTTGGCGTACAATTTTGTCCTCTCAGTTCCCTCGCCACGGTCCTCACACCTCAGCACTCACACCTCACATCTGCCCGATGAACTCGAACTCCACTTCTTCGGAGATGAACATGGAGGCATGTTGGTCAAGGTCTGTGGTGTCGTCGGTGGTGGTGCAAAAGCGGCGGGTGCCCTGGCGGGTGATCTGCTGATCGATCTCGGGGTGGCGCTGCAGGTAGTCGGTCAGGCTTTTGGCCACGATGTCGCCCTGGGCCACTACCTTGACCCCCTCAGGCAAGTGCGCTTCTATCTTGTGCTGCAACAGCGGGTAATGGGTGCAGGCCAGCAATATGGTATCTATCTGATCGGATCGTTGCAGCAACTCATCCAAATATAGTTTCACGTAATGGTCGGCGCCGGGCTTATCGTACTCCCCGCTTTCGATCAGCGGCACCCATAACGGGCAGGCTTGCTGATGCACAGAGATCTCAGGAAAGAACTTCTTTATCTCCAGCAGATAAGAACCTGATGCAACGGTGCCCTGCGTACCCAGTACGCCTATGTTGCCGGTGTGCGTATACTCACCGATCACCTCGGCCGTAGGGCGTATCACACCCAATACCCGGCGGTCAGGATGCGTTACCGGGAGGTCCTTTTGTTGGATGGTGCGCAACGCCTTGGCCGATGCCGTATTGCAAGCCAGTATCACCAGCGGGCAGCCTTGTGCCAGCAGCCATTGCACACACTCCCAGGTATATTGGTGTATGGTATTGAACGAGCGGTTACCGTAAGGGGCCCGACTGTTATCGCCCAGGTACAACAGGTCATGACCGGGCAGCTGCCCTGCAATAGACCTGAACACGGTCAATCCTCCTATTCCTGAATCAAATATCCCTATCGGCCGCGTGTTATGCATGGCTCAAAAATAAAAAAAGCGAGGGCATATGCTCCTCGCTTTTTTGTGTAATGACCTTTCGGTTATTATTTGATACCTAATTTCAGTTTAACAGCTGGCATCAGATCATCACCTGCAGGTGATACGATCATACCGGTAGAACCTGAATCGAATACGTAAGTGTAACCTTTTTCTTTAGCTACGGTGTTGATGGCAGCTTTTGCCTGATCGCTCAGTGGTTTGAACAGCTCAGCGCTTTTAGCCTGAACTTGTTGTTGTGCACTGTTCTGGAACTCTTGTATACGTTTGTTGATGTCGTTCAATTCGTTCTCAGTAGCTGTACGGGTCGCATCGGTCATGGTCTTGCTGTTGGTCTCGTAAGCTTTAGCTTTGGTTTGCAGTTCGGTCTGCATTGACTGCAACTGATCCATAAAGGTCTTTTGGTAGTTCTGCAGCTGGGTCTGTATAGGCTTCAGGCCTGGCATCGACTCAATAACGCTGTTGAAATCAACGTAAGCGATCTTGGTCTGTGCTTTAGCAAAATTAGCCGTCACCAACATTATACCTGCAACTAAAGCAACTGTAAATAACTTTTTCATTCTTCTTGTTGTTCTGTGTTTAATCGTGTGCTATTTTAATGATTTTAAACTTATCTGGCAAAAGTTCCTGGTTTTAATCCAAGGCGGGTGATCACGGCGTCGCTTTTGTTGTAACGTGGGTTAGCGTATAACATCATCACCTCGCTGTTCTTGTCAAATATCATGTCCAGGTTCTCGCTCTCGGCTACGGCCTGTACAGCTTTAGACACTCTATCCTGAATTGGTTTAACCAGCAAACCGCTACGTTTTGATAATTCGCCATCAGGTCCAAATTTCGAACGTTGGAAGTCCTTTGCGGCTTTCTCTTTCTCTACGATCTCGTTCTCACGGCGCTTCTTCATATCAGCGGTCATGAGTACCTGATCGGCCTGGTAAGCTTTGTACAAACGGTCTATCTCCTGAAAGCGGCCGTCAACATCGCGCTGGAACTGCTCCGACAAGGCTGCCAGTTGCTTTTGTGATGAGGCGTACTCCGGTATGTGTTTCAGTATATAATCTGAATCAACATAGGCAAAGCGTTGTGCAAATGCGGTAACACTTATCAGTGTTAAAAAACATGCGATCAATATCTTTTTCATGCTCAAATTGCTCATTAATTGAAACCACCGTTCAGGCTCTGTGCGATCGAGAAGTGGAACTGTCCTTTGTTGGCTCCTGGTATACCCGGGATCTGGTCGAAACCATAACCGTAATCCAGACCAAGGAGGCCAAATATAGGAAGAAATATCCTTGCACCCACACCTACTGAACGACGAATATTGAACGGATTATAATCGCGGAAATTGTTCCAGGTATTACCACCTTCAGCAAATGTTAACAGGAAGATCGTGGCCGACTGGCTGGCGATCACCGGGTAACGCAGCTCCATGGTGAATTTGTTGTATATCGGGCTACCGATGTTGTCATTGGTTTGGCTGTTAGGGTTATAACCTGAACCTACCGGTACTACGGTGAAGTTCTGGTAACCACGCATACCAATGATCTCGCTACCTTGCAGGAACTGGTAAGTTGCCATACCATCACCACCCAGTTTGAAACGCTCGAACGGCGATTGGCCTACCAATTTATTATACGTGCCCAGGAAACCGAAACGGGTTTGCGACATGAGCACCAGTTTACCGGCGATCTTAGTGAACCACTGTGCATCGAACTTCCATTTATGGTACTCCACAAACTTGTAACGCTCGGCCGGAGTAGCGATGCTGTAGTTAGTATTGTTCAGCAACGAGTATGGCGGCGTTACCTGTATGGTGAAACGTATGTTAGAACCACTTGTTGGGAAGATAGGCGCATCTACCGAATTACGGCTGAACTCCTGTGTTAACTTGATGTTGTACGAGGTACCATCAGTAAGAAGGTAGCCCCTGAAGTTATCCAGTTTGTAGTGGTCAAAGTTAAGCGAGTAGTTCAACTGGAAATAGTTATCAGGCCAGTTCAAACGCTTACCCAAAGTAACACCCACACCGTTGATGCGTAAAAAGTTGTAACGCGGGTCAGACTTGGCATAGAACTGACCGGTAGAGCTTAACTGTGTATAAGCCGATAAGCTGAAGTAGATAGGTTTTTTACCACCTAACCAAGGCTCCGAGAAAGTGAACGAGAAGTTCTGGTAATTCTTACCGTTGGCCTGACCACGTAAGCTTAGCTTTTGGCCATCACCTTTAGGCAGTGGTTTGTAAGCTTTACCATTGAACAGATTACGCAACGAGAAGTTGTTGAAGGTTAAACCCAGTGTACCCACCAGCTGGCCACCACCAAAACCACCCGATAACTCGATCTGGTCAGATGGTTTTTCTACCACGTTATACAATATGTCTACGGTACCATCGGTCGGGTTGATGTTGGTCGGTTTTGGCTCGATCTTTTGCTCGTCAAAGTTACCCAGCTGCGTGATCTGGCGTGTACTACGCATGATCAATGATTTGGAGAACTTTTGACCTGGTTTGGTAGCCAGTTCACGAATGATCACGCGATCGTTGGTCACCTCGTTACCTTTTACCATCACACGGTTGATGGTGTATTGTGCACCCTCGTAGATACGGATGTTCACATCAATGGTATCATTGTAAATGCTGGTCTGTACGGCCTCAGAGTTAAAGGTCAGGTATCCATCATCAAGGTAAAGCGTGTTCACGTCGTTACCGTCAGGGCCACCACCGTTCAGGCGTTTGCTCAACTCCTCTTCGCTAAATACATCACCTTTTTTGATACGCAGGATGCGGTTCAATACCTGAGTAGAGTAACGGGCATTACCGGTCCAGGTGATGTTACCAAAGTAATACTTAGGACCTTCGTACACCTTGATCTTTACGTTCACGGTGTTATCATCATGACGCCATACCGAATCGCTCACGATCTCGGCGTCACGGTAACCCTTCGCCTGCATTTTGTCAACAAGCGATTGTTTGTCCTCTTCGTACTGGTCTTGCTTGAATTTTTTAGAACCGAAGATGTTATAGAATTTCTTTTCGCGGGTCTTGGGCAGGAACTTTTTCAGCCTTTTTGAGCTGAAGGCCTGGTTACCTTCAAATATCACCTCATTGATCTTGACCTTCTTCTTTTTATCGATGGCCACGTTCAGGATCACACTGTTTGAGTCAGCCGGGTCACGTTGTTGCTTCATGGTCACCGTAGCGTTCATGTAGCCTTTCTCGTTGAAGTGCTTTTTGATGATCGCTGTGGTAGTGCTCAGCAAGTTCTCGTTGACGATCTTGCCGGTCTTATCATTCAATTTCTTTTGTACGTCCTCTATCTCCCCCTTGCGTATACCGCTTAAACGCATACGTGATAAACGTGGGCGCTCGGTCACGTTCAGATCCAAGTAAACGGTGTCCATGTGGATCTTGGTGATGTAAAGTTTCACATCATCGAACAAACCCTGCGACCACATATTCTTCAACACGTTGGCCGATGCCTCACCCGGCAGGTTGATCCTATCCCCTTTGTTGATCTTGGCGATCTGGATCAGCACGTCCTTATCCAGGTACTTGGTTCCTGAAACGGTGATATCGCCTATGATATAATCTTTAGGGTTTAGGTAACTCAAACTATCAGCAGGGATAGCCGACCGCATTGTGCGCTGGCCGCCACCACCTGGTATCTGGGCCATCGTTGCCGTGCTTATCAGAGAAAAAAGAATAGCAAAAAAGAGTTTATTCATCCGAATATTTTGTGCCGCTAAAGTAATTTAAACGTTTGTTAAAATTTGTTAAAAGAAAAATTAGTTCACCTGTTCACTGGTCATACCGAAGCGGCGTTCGCGGTGCTGATAGTCGTAAATGGCCTCAAAAAGGTCGTCGCGCCTAAAGTCGGGCCACAGTTTGTTGGTGAAATACAGCTCGGCATAAGCGATCTGCCAAAGCAGGTAATTGCTGATGCGGTGCTCGCCACTGGTGCGGATCAGCAGCTCAGGATCGGGCATGTTATGCGTATATAAGTTCTGGGCAAAAAGCTCTTCGGTAATGTCGGCCGGATCAAGTTCGCCGGCTTTCACTTTAAGTGCGATGTTGCGGGTGGCCTGTACCATCTCGCGGCGCGAGCTGTAGCTCAGGGCCAGCGTAAGCACCAAGCCTGTATTTCCTGATGTACGCTCGATAGCGCCTTTCAACTCCTTATTACATTTACCCGGCAGCATATCCAGGTCACCAATGGCGTTCAATCTCACGTTGTTCTCCATCAGTTTTTTGATCTCCTTATTAATGGTGCTGATCAGCAGCTCCATAATGGCGGTCACCTCAAAGCTGGGGCGGTTCCAATTTTCAGAGGAGAAGGTATATAAGGTAAGATACTTCACGCCGATCTCGCCGGCGCCCTCTACCACGTCACGTACCGATAGCACACCGTTATGATGCCCAAATACGCGCAGCTTGCCTTTGCCCTTTGCCCAACGGCCGTTACCATCCATGATAATGGCCACATGCTCAGGCAGCCGTGTAAGATCGATCTTATCTTTATACCCCATAACTTAGTTACTTACAGCCCTTGGTAATAAATGGTGCGACGCTTAATGCGTACACCTTGCCTGATGTTGGCCGCGGCACATCGCTGTTTCGGCGGCCTGTGTCATGCCCAAAAAAGGGCATACCAAAAGGGCCTTAGGCCAGCCAATAACTTGCCTAAAGTCAATTTTTTCAGGGTACAAAGGTAAAACTATCCTTGAATCTTTTTAGTATGTGGAAACAAAAAGAAATAGCGTTTGTATTGACGCTGTTGATGTTGCATGATCATGCAGCCTTCATTGGCCCATTATAAAACAAAAGCAGCCCGGCATTACCGGGCTGCTTTTGTTCATCACTACACGTTGTAGCGATCAGTAGATCGATCGCTTTTTAAGCAGGTCAATATCCTGGTCGGTGATATCGGTCACGGCGTAGCGGGTGTTCTGGGTGATGTTCAGCTCATCGAGCACGTTCACCAGATCGCCATATTTAGAGCGGTCGCTTGGCTTTACCAGTATCACCGCATCTTTGCCAGTGTTGGCATATATGTTTTGCTTGGCCTCTACCAGTGCCTTACGCAAGCTCTCCTTATTATAGGTAAGCACCTGTGGCGTACGTTCCAGACCCTGATACATCAACAATTTGGCGTTGTTACCCAGGCAAAGCGTCACCGAACGGCTATCGGCCACGGCGATCCTGCCATCATCAGACTGGTCGGGCATGGCCAGGTCCATGGCCTTGGGCTTGTTCAGGGTGGTGGTCAGCATAAAGAAGGTGACCAGTAAGAAAGCCAGATCTACCATGGCGGTCAGATCTACCCGTAGGCTCTGAGTTTTGCGTACAGGTTTTTTGCCAGCATTGCCAGCAGGAGTTGCATTGAGCTCAGCCATAATAATAAAGTTTAAAGGTGAATAAATTGGTTGTATGAGTATAACGGACATGCCCGTTGTATTGTTGCAGGAAAAGCACCAACACATTAAATATTTTAATGGGCTATTTAACTGCATACCAGGGTGATGCAGACGACCGTTCACCCTTACTAGAGCTTTTGGAAAAAAGGCGTTCAAAGTGTTTCATCAGTGTAACACTCTCAGCCCGTTTTTGCGCTGTTCAAGCTCAACGAAACCTGTAAATGATCGCGATCTTCCAGAAAAAACAAGAAAGATCAACATTTACCTAAGCTCGTCACTTTAATGACTCTATTGTAACGCTATCTATAAGTACATGAGTTGCCCTTGCACTGCTCTTGCCACGCCGATAAAATATGCTAAATTTGTTGGCAAATGAATGAGCATTTAGACCCTAATGCCGAGCGCCTGAACACCACCGAGCGCGATATAGAAAAGGTTTTGCGTCCGCAGGCTTTTGAGGACTTCACCGGTCAGCATAAGATCTTGGCCAACCTGCGCGTGTTCGTACAGGCGGCCCGTTTACGGGGCGAGGCGCTTGACCACGTATTGCTGCACGGCCCTCCGGGACTAGGCAAGACCACCCTATCACACATCATTGCCAATGAGATGGGTGTGGGCATCAAGATCACCTCGGGGCCGGTGCTGGATAAACCCGGGGATCTGGCCGGTCTGCTCACCAACCTTGAGCCGGGCGATATCTTGTTCATTGATGAGATACACCGACTGAGCCCCCTGGTAGAGGAATACCTTTACTCGGCCATGGAAGATTTTAAGATCGATATCATGCTGGAGAGTGGCCCTAATGCGCGGTCGGTACAATTGTCGCTTAACCCGTTCACGCTGGTGGGTGCTACTACCCGGTCGGGATTGCTGACGGCTCCGTTGAGGGCACGTTTCGGGATCAACTCGAGATTGGAGTATTATGATGCTAAGCTGTTGACCACTATCATATTGCGTTCATCATCCATCCTGCGTACTCCTATCACCGACGAGGGCGCCTATGAGATCGCCCGCCGTAGCCGTGGTACCCCACGTATAGCCAATGCCCTGTTACGCCGTACCCGCGATTTTGCCCAGATCAAAGGCAATGGCGAGATCGATACCCCGATAGCCCAATACGCCTTGAACGCCCTGAACGTTGACGAGCACGGCTTAGATGAGATGGACAATAAGATCCTGCTCACCATCATTGAAAAATTCAAAGGCGGACCGGTAGGCCTAAAGACCATTGCCACCGCGGTTGGCGAGGACGAAGGTACCATCGAAGAGGTATACGAACCTTTCCTGATCCAGGAAGGCTACCTGATGCGTACCTCGCGAGGCCGTGAAGCTACCGAGAACGCTTATAAGCATTTAGGTTTTACCAAGCCGGGTGTTGGGCCGACGCTTTTTTAGATATCTGATAACTTTTAACAATTGTCATCCTGAACGTAGTGAAGGATCTTATACGCCGTTGCCGCTTGCTGGATATAGAGGATGTTTCACTACGTTCAACATGACATATCTGTTATGTATCGATAGAGCCCGCTATTTGATCGCCTTTAAGATCGCCTTGCCCCAGTACTCAGCCAATACCAGATCGCCTTTGTGGTTGGGGTGCAGGTAAAAGGTGCCATCGCCGCCTGTTTCCGGTTTTAGGTCGGTCAGGTAGTTCTGCTTAAAGTAATCGTAAGCCTGCGTATCGCCTTTATATACATGGTGGGGGTTGGCCTTTTTGTAGATGCTCACCAAGGTATCGATCTGCAGCTTATATAGGTTCACGCGGTCTTGCCCCTCCTTCATGTATAAAGAGGTATTGTGCGTGTTGTCGCTGTACCAGATCGGGTAATTGAGCACGATACGCGCACGCGGATAACGCTCCAGCAGGCTATCGGCAATGGTCTTCACATTGGTGCGGTACTGTTGGGGGGCTACCGGCGCTCCTTTAGGACCTTTGATGGCGCTGTCGTTAGTACCGATCATGACCGAGAACACCAGCGTGCTTTGCGCATCGGTATACATCGTATCGGCAGCGGCCTTTACTTTTTTGTACAGATCTGTGCCGGGCAAAAAGTTGTATGTGGTGCGTCCGCTTACGCCACAGTTAGCCACACGCACGCGGCTGAATTTGTCAGTGGCGCGCAGGTACTTGGCAGTATGATCGGGCGGGGTATCGCCTGGTACACGGTTACCCTGGGTGATACTGTCGCCAATGAAAATCAGGTCAAGCTTTGGTTTTTCTTTGGCTATGAACGAGCAAAATACAACTGCAGCCATTAAGGCGATCAAATAAGGTCTTTTCATGGTATATAATAGGTGTCGGTCACTGGTGATATCATCACTTGCAACATGCGATATAGCTAACGATATTGTGACGGGACAAGTTAGTGAACTACGTTATATTTGTCCTACAACATCGCTCAACTTCATGAAAAAACTGTGCTACTTCTTATCACTTCTGCTCAGCACCACCGCATTTGCACAACAGGTGGACCGTGTGACCGACCCGGCCGCCTGGGTTAACCCGCTCATGGGAACCGACTCCAAACCCGACCTCTCCAATGGCAACACCTACCCGGCTATAGGCTTGCCATGGGGCATGAACTACTGGTCGGCGCAAACGGGCACCATGGGTAACGGCTGGATGTACCAGTACGCGGCCGACAAGATCCGCGGCTTTAAACAAACGCACCAGCCTTCGCCATGGATGAACGATTATGGCCAATTTGCCATTATGCCGTTGACCGGCCGCATGCGTTTTACGCAGGATGAACGGGCCAGTTGGTTCAGCCACAAGGCCGAGATAGCAAAACCATACTATTATAGCGTTTACCTCGCCGATCATGATGTGACCACCGAACTGACCACCACCGAGCGTGCGGCCCAGTTCCAATTCACCTTTCCTAAAACGGATAGCTCATACATCGTGATCGATGCGCTCGACCGAGGTTCGTATATCAAGGTATTTCCTAAACAGAATAAGATCATTGGGTACACCACCCGTGCCGCCCGCAGCAAGCCGGTCAACTTCAAAAATTATTTTGTGATCTATACCGATAAGCCTTTTGCGCTGGCCAAGGCTTGGCATGGCAAAACACTGGCCGGTAAGGATTCGCTCGAGCTCACCACTGACCATGCAGGCGCCATCATCGGTTTCAAGACCAATAAAGGCGAAAAGGTACACTTGCGAGTGGCCTCATCGCTCATTAGTTTTGAGCAGGCCGAACTGAACCTGCAGCGCGAGGTAGGTACCGATAGCTTTGCCACCACCGTACAAAAAGCACATACTGCCTGGAACAAGGTGTTAGGTCGCTTAAAGGTAGAAGGCGGCAGCGCCGAGCAGACCCGTACTTTTTATTCCTGCCTGTACCGTACCGTGATGTTCCCGAATAAGCTGTATGAGTTAGATGCGCAGAACAAGGTGGTACACTATAGCCCGTACACCGGCAAGACCATGCCCGGCTATAAATTTGCCGGCACCGGTTTTTGGGACACCTTCCGTGCGCTGTACCCGTTCCTGAACCTGATGTATCCATCTATTAACAAGGAGATGCAGCAGGGCCTGATCAGCGATTACGTAGAAGGCGGATGGCTGCCTGAGTGGAGCAGCCCCGGTTATGCGGACATTATGGTGGGCAACAACTCGGCATCAGTAGTGGCGGAGGCCTATTTGAAAGGCCTGCGCGGGTACGACATCGAGAAACTATACGAGGCGCTGATCCATGGCGCTAACAATGAAGGACCAGTTACAGCCACCGGCCGTTACGGCGTAAAGTATTATAACGATCTGGGCTATGTGCCTTACAATGTCAAGATCAATGAAAGTGCCGCCCGAACATTAGAATATGCTTATGATGATTTTGCCATCTATCAATTGGCCAAGGCCCTGAACAAGCCTAAGGCCGAGGTGGAGTTGTACCGTAAGCGCAGCCAGAACTACCGTAACCTGTTCGATCCGCAAACGGGTCTGATGCGTGGCAAAAACAAGGATGGCAGTTTTCAGTCGCCGTTCAGCCCTTTAAAGTGGGGCGATGCCTTTACCGAGGGCAATAGCTGGCATTACTCATGGTCGGTGTTCCAGGACATTAACGGACTGGCCACTCTGATGGGCGGACGCGAAAAGTTCGCTAACAAGCTGGACTCGGTATTTAGCCTTCCCCCTATTTTTGACGATAGCTATTATGGTGGCGTGATCCACGAGATCCGCGAAATGCAGATCATGAACATGGGCCAGTATGCGCACGGCAATCAGCCCATCCAGCATATGATCTACTTATATAACTACGCCGGCCAACCCTGGAAGACCCAATACTGGGCCCGCGAGGTAATGGACCGTCTGTACAAGGGCACGCCCGATGGTTATTGCGGCGATGAGGATAACGGACAAACATCGGCCTGGTACGTGTTCAGCGCTATGGGCTTTTACCCGGTATGCCCCGCGTCGGATCAATATGTGTTAGGTGCCCCTCTGTTCAAAAAAATGACCCTGAGCCTCGAGAATGGAAAGACCATCGTGATCAATGCTCCGCAAAACAGCGATGCGAACCGTTATGTGAACAGCCTGAATTATAACGGAACTGCTTATGGCAAGAACTGGCTGAGCCACCAAAACTTGCTGAAAGGTGCCGTGATCGATGTGAAGATGCAGGCCACACCCAACAAGCTACGTGGCATTAAACCTGCCGACGAGCCATTTTCTATGTCGACAGCTCAATAGACCAGATAACATTATTCATAAGAAGGCCGGTGATATAGCTTATCACCGGCCTTCTTATTTTCTGGCCATCAAATAAAAATTTTTGCTTGCCGGTTTACAACCAATTATTCTATTTTCGTTGTTCTTACATCCAGCTCATTCTATGTTCAACATTTATTCGTCAGTGGCTGCGGCATGCGCTTTTTGCCTTGTAGCCTGCAACTCCGGCAAAGCCGAAAACAAGGTGGCCGATACTACCGTTACCACCCAAACCACCACCAGTACCACCAGTGAAGTAGCCGCAGCACCTGGCAAAAAAGCCAGCAATGCCGAGATCATGGCCCGCAAGCAGGTGCCTGTACTGTGCTACCACCAGATCCGCGACTGGCGCCCTAAAGATTCAAAAACAGCAAAGGACTATATCGTACCGGTAGCGAGTTTTAAAGAGAAGATCAAAATGCTGGCCGATAGCGGTTATCATACCATACTGCCAGATCAATTGTATGCCTACCTGACCACTGGCGCGGCCTTACCCAGCAAGCCCATCATGCTTACTTTTGATGATACCGACCTTGACCAGTTCACGGTAGCCAACCCGGAGTTAAAGAAGTACGGTTTTAAGGCTGTGTATTTTATCATGACGGTATCCATCGGTAGGCCGCATTACATGAGTAAGGAACAGATCAAACAACTGAGCGACGAGGGCAACGTGATCGGCAGCCATACCTGGGATCACCACAATTTTAAAAAGCTGACCGGTAAGGACTGGGAGATACAATTAGATAAACCAACCAAGAAACTTGAAGAGATCACCGGCAAAAAGATCGAATACTTTGCCTACCCGTTTGGCTTGTGGAACGAGCAGAATCTGCCCGAACTACACAAACGCGGCTTTAAAGCAGCCTTCCAACTGGCCGAGAAGCGTGACGCCAACGATCCGCTCATGACCATCCGCCGTATACTGGACAGTGGTTACTGGAGCGCTAAAACATTGCATAACAGTATCAAGAACAGTTTCTAAGTTTACTGATCGAACTGAACTGTCATGCTGAACTTGTTTCAGCATCTCACGGACAGGTGACACCAATGCTAAGTCAAATGTCAATCCATCCTTGAGATGCCGATACCCATCGACATGACGGAGTGGGATCAGGATTAGAAGGACATGTTTAACGATGATATTTATTCGCACGTCTGTCCACCAGTTCTGAGAGATGCCGATATGCATCGGCATGACATTTTGGGAAGG
The DNA here is from genome assembly GCF_020783335.1 of Mucilaginibacter daejeonensis. Lineage (NCBI taxonomy): Bacteria > Pseudomonadati > Bacteroidota > Sphingobacteriia > Sphingobacteriales > Sphingobacteriaceae > Mucilaginibacter > Mucilaginibacter daejeonensis. The sequence continues at coordinate 1,638,210 of NZ_CP086068.1, read as the reverse complement.
TGTGGTTCAAACGACAGAACGGTCATGCTGAACTTGTTTCAGCATCCCGCGGACAGGTAACCCACCGTGCTTGTACAAGCGTTCACCTATCCGTGACGGTAGGAATTCTAAGGACAACGACAGGTCGAACGACGCCTGCCAAAGCGTTGACCTATCCGTGAGATGCCGATATTCATCGGCATGACGGGGTGGGAAAGTGTGGTTCAAACAACAGAACGGTCATGCTGAACTTGTTTCAGCATCCCACATGCAAAGTGGTCCGCAGATTCACCTGTCCTGAGAGATGCCGATATCCATCGGCATGACGGTGGGTATTTTAAAATACAAAATAAAAGCGGCCCTTTCGTTACGAAAGGGCCGCTTCTGTTTTAGAGCGCTTCTTCTTTAGGGCCGCCATCTTTGTTGGATGCCTCGTCGTTGTCGCCTGCAGTGTCGGCTTTGTCCTCCTCGTTGGGTGGGCCGGGGATCCCGCTGTCGTTATCAGGTACCACTGTATGTACGCGCTCGTCGTCCTCATTCTTATGCTCAGTTGGCATCTTACCTTTTTCAAGGCCGGTATCGCCACCAACGTTCTCGCCTAATTGGTCTTCTTTTGGATCAGTATTCATAGGTATTATGTTTATTAAGGTAAATGAACTATTCTTCGGCTATCCATTTCACGGCCTCATCAAGCTTATCTAACGAAAAGCCTTTTGCCGTACCAGGTATCAAAAATTTGAATACGTGCGAGGTGAACCACTCCACGCTTTTTTGATCGGTCACCACAGCCACACGCTTCCATTTGGTAAAATGCTTCAGGCCGGCCTTCACATCGTCAAGCCATGCACCGGCAGTAAAATTCTGTACCTCGGTCTCCAGCACCAGCAGGTAATTGATCTCGCCTTGCCGTTTCACCAGGTCATCCAAACGTGGGATCAGCACTTCGTCTATATCGGCCTTGGTCACCTCGCCTATGGCGTGAATGCCTACCACATGGTCAGGTATATCGTTAATAAATTGAAGCATATCTATGTTATTGTTAATGATACAACGCTACGGAGAGGATTAAGTTTGGATGGATCGGTCGCGGGAGGAAGTGTTAGGACCGAGGGCCGTGTTATGAGGGAGGAGGAATGATGTGTGAGTTATGAGTGGCAAGGAACACTACCTTAAAGGGTGACCAGCAAGTTGATCACCTATATTATCCAAAGTACCTTTTCCCTGACCGAGCTCTGGCCTCACACCTCATTCCTCCTCCCTCACTCCTAACCTCCAACAACCCACAACACACGACCCAAACCCCGCAACAAATCCCTTATATTTGTAACTGAAATGGAACAGAACCTGCTCAGATACAGTCAGCTGATCAAGGCGGAGGCCAAGCGCCTCGGGTTCATGTTCTGTGGCATTGCCAAGGCCGATTTTTTGGAGGAAGAGGCCCCACGGCTGGAGAGCTGGCTCAAGCAGGGTAACCATGGCGAGATGCAGTATATGGAGAACCATTTTGATAAACGCCTTGACCCGCGTTTGCTGGTAGATGGTGCCCGTTCGGTCATTTCATTGGCCCTGAACTATTATACCGATCAGCAACAAGTAGACCCTCTGGCCCCCAAAATATCCAAATATGCCTACGGGCTCGATTACCATGACGTGATCAAGGGCAAGCTTAAAGAGTTACTATACTTTATTCAGGAGAACATTGGCGATGTAGGCGGCCGCGCCTTTGTGGATTCGGCCCCGGTGCTGGATAAGGCCTGGGCCAAACGTGCCGGGTTGGGATGGGTGGGCAAGAATGCCAACCTGATCAATAAACAAAGCGGGTCGTTCTTCTTTTTGGCCGAGCTGATCGTGGATGCGGAACTGGCCTATGATATAGAACCCACTAAAGACCATTGTGGCACCTGCACCCGCTGCATAGATGCCTGCCCTACTGATGCCATTGTGGCGCCTTATATCGTTGATGGAAGCCGCTGCATCTCTTATCTCACCATTGAGTTGAAGAATAATATCCCGGAAGAATTCAAAGGGAAGACCGATAACTGGATGTTCGGGTGTGACGTATGTCAGAACGTTTGCCCATGGAACCGCTTCTCGATCGCACATCAGGAACCGGCCTTCGACCCCCACCCTGATCTGCTGGGCATGAGCGAGCGCGACTGGCAGGACATTACTCAAGAGACCTTTCAGGAAGTTTTTCGCCGGTCGGCCGTTAAGCGTACCAAATTTGCGGGGCTGAAAAGGAATATCGAGTTCCTGACCTAAGGCACGCTGAGCGATCGGGTTGATATCATCACTTCCCGCTAAGCTGTTTCACATACCGATCAAGCGTGATCAGATTATGTACGGCAGCGCCCATGGTGTTGTTAAAGTAAACGTATACATCCCTTCCCTCCTGCATCCACTCATTGATGTATCCGGCATATTCATACAAGTGATCATCCTCATAGCTACCCCGGTAACCACCTTCAGGTCCATGGAAACGCAAGTACACCACTTCATCTTCATTATCAAAAGGTGGTGTGGAAGATGCGGGCAGATCGTGTCGTACCATGATGGCATGGTGAGCGGCCAGCATCTCGTAGGTAGTGTCTTGGTACCATGACCGGTTCCTGAACTCTACGGCGATCGCCCAACTGCGGTATGTGTCGTGCATCACCACCTCGCTCAGCAAGGCATTCAGCATCATGGGCGCAAAGGTAACGCTCGGCGGGAACTGGATCAGCAAACAACCCTTATGATCACCGGCATGGCCGATCACGTGCATAAAGCGGGCAAGCTTTTCGGGGTCGAACGGTTGGCCTTTGGTATGGGTGATCTCCTGCCATAACTTAAAGGTAAACCGGAACTCCGGCTCCACCTCGGCACACCACTTTTCGATGGTGCGTGGCATGGGCAGCTTGTAGAAGGTGCTGTTCACCTCTACGCTGTTGAACAGCGAGGCATAATAGGTAAGCTTGGTGCCCTCCTGAAATTCCGGTGGGTAGGCCAGCTTGTTACGCACCGGCACTACCACGTTACTCGTTCCCGAAAAATATTTGCCTTGCCGCTTAGCCCTCATGTATAACATAACGCATCAGCGGTAGCAAAGTTCAGCTTTCTACCTCTATCAGCTCTTTTTGAACTTGTTGGCTAAAGCCTGCAGCATGTCCTCATTTACCGGCTTTGCAGGTTCATCAGGCTTTTTATATGGGCGCTGTTGCTGTTGTTGTGGCGGCTTGTTGTAAGGCTGCTGTTTATTGAAGGGTTTTTGAAAAGGTTTTTTTTCACCCTGCTGATTGCCACCATCGGCCGGGGCAGGTTTGGGCTGAGCCGGGCGCGGCGGACGGGCCTGTATCCAGCGGTCGTATATCTCTTTAAGCTTTTGCTTGGTATAAAGCGGAAAATCGCCCTGCATCATCCAGGCATAGTAGCTGGGCTCCACATCAAATACGTCGGTAACGCGTTTGCCTTTGTGTTTGCCAAAATTAAATACTTCCTCACCAGCCTCATTATACACCATACGGCCTACAAAATCCACAGCACGTTGCATGTTGGTGAACTCGTGCAAGGCGGCCACCTCGTTCTGTACAGGGATGGTCTTATTACCCTTCTTGTCCACAAATTCGGAGTCCTTGTAACGCTCTACCTGGGCAAGCAATACTTCCATGGTGGCGCGGGCATCAGCCTCGGCCGAGTGTGCGTTAACGATGTCCTTTTGGCAATAGAACTGGTAAGCTGCTTTCAGCGTACGCTGTTCCATCTGGTGAAATATGTTTTGTACGTCAACAAAGTGGCGTGCGCTTAGGTCAAATGATACACCTGCTTTCAGGAACTCTTCCATCAGCATCGGTATGTCGAACTTGTTGGAGTTGTAACCGGCCAGGTCGGCATCACCGATAAATTCGGCTATCTCGGTACCTACGGCCGCAAATAACTGCGCGTCTTTTACATGCTCATCATAAAAGCCATGTATAAGCGAGGTCTCGAGTGGGATAGGCATTCCGGGGTTCACTACCCAGGTCTTACTTTGCTCGGTTCCGTCAGGTAACATCTTAATGATCGCGATCTCGATGATCCTGTCTGTGCCGATATTGGCGCCCGTGGCTTCAATATCAAAAAAGGCGAGCGGGCGTTTGAGGTTCAATGTCATTAAAAGCAAAGGTCGTAAAAGCTTTAACAATATCGTATTAAGTTTTTATATTTATGCTCAATAACGACCCTAAACTATTGTTAAATGCCCCGAGCACTGATCGCCCTCCTATCGCTGTTATGCGTTATTAACACCGCTAAAGCCGCTGATTTCCCGTTTGGTAACTTCACTGTTGATGAGCTGGCCATGAAAAGCTATGCTAAAGATGCCACCGCCCACGCCGTTGTATTACAAGAGTACGGCAAAAGCTGGATATCGAGCGTTGATGGATTGCCCCTAATTCATGAATACCACGTCAAGATCAAACTGATAGATAGCAAGGCCCTCAACGAGGGCAACGTGCACATACCTGTATATCGTTTTGACAACAACCGCGTGGAACGTATACGCGACGTAGAAGGCATCACCACCTACACCGACGAGAACGGCAACGTGCAGCGCATAACCTTTGACCCGCGCCAGGTGATCACCGAGAACCATAATAAATACTGGGACGAGGTGAAATTTGCCATGCCCGGACTGAGGCCAGGCTGCATCATCGAGTACAAGTATACGCTCGAATCGCCCAACACGCTGGGCATGAAGGACTGGACCTTTCAAAGCAGCATGCCTAAGATGCGGTCAGAATATGAGGTACGCATCCCGGCTTTCTTCAACTACAAGGCTACCCTGCGCGGACCATACAAACTGACCGAGAACAAGGCCGACATTGACCGCGATTGCTTTGAGGCCCGCGGCGCTAAGTGCGACTGCTCCAAACTGGTATTCGTAATGGCCGATATACCGGCCTTCGTGGAAGAGCAATACATGACCGCCCCCAAGAATTTTATATCGGCCATTGACTTTGAGCTGAACGATTTTACCGACCCTTTCAGCGGCATCAAACACATCAAGACCCAGACATGGGATGATATTGACCGTGCGCTCAAACAGCACGAGGACTTTGGCGGACAGATGCGCAAGACCAGCCTATTCAAGGACCGTGTGGCTGCCATGACCGCCGGCAAGACCACCGACCTTGATAAAGCCAGATCTATCTACAATTACATACAAAAAGAGCTTAAGTTCAATAACTTCACCGGAATTTATACCGATAATGGTATCCGCCGAACCTTGGAAGGGCATACCGGCAGCGTGGCCGATGTTAACCTGTCGCTGATCGCCGCACTTAATGCGGCGGGCATCCCTACCGAGGCGGTGTTGCTGTCAACCCGCGATCATGGTTTCATCAATAAGCTTTACCCGGTGGTGAGCGATTTTAATTACGTGATCGCCAAGGCCAACGTAGGCGGCACCAGTTATATGCTCGATGCAACCGACCCACTGCTGCCCTTCGGCCTGTTACCTGTAAAGTGTATGAACGATCAGGGCCGCGTGGTGAGCCTTAACAAACCGTCTTATTGGGTGGATATGGTGGCCTCGCAAAAACGCAACCGCATGTACATGATGGACCTCAAGCTAAATGACAACGGTAAGCTGACCGGCACCATCTCCAACTTCAGCTCGGGTTATGAGGCCTTGGATAAACGCCGCGCTATCAAAAAGTTCAACAGCATTGATGAGTATGTGGAAGACCTGGACAACAAAATGCCCAAGATCAAGATCCTGAACGCCAAGATCACCAACCTGGATAGCCTGGACCGAGTACTGGCCGAGGTGTACGAGGTCGAGATCAATGTTTATGATAACCTGAAGGCCGACCGCCTTTCGTTCGATCCGTACCTGTTCAACCAGATCACTGATAACCCGTTCAAACTGGCCGACCGCACTTACCCGGTGGACCTGGGGGCCGCGAGCGATGTACGCATCACCCTCAATATGACCCTGCCTCCTAATTACACCATCGAAGATGCGCCCAAGAACCTGTTGCTTGGTCTTCCGGCCAATGGCGGGCGCTTCCTTACCGAGTATGAGGCCACGCCCAACGGCTTCACCTTTTCGCACATCATCGAGCTTAAAAAGCCGATCTACTCAACCGAAGAGTACCCTTACCTGAAAGAATTATACAACAAGATCATACAGGCACAAAAGGCCGGTATCGTATTTAAAAAGAGATCATGAAACTTTGTTGGCTCTTATTGACCTTTAGCCTGTTGGCCCCAGGCAGCTATGCGCAGAACCAGTACGACGCGGCCTCTATTCCTAAAGACCTACTGCCCTACGCCAGCGCCGTTACCCGTGACGAAGTGGTGAGCGCCGAGGTAAAGGACCTTGACAACACCGTTTACCGCCGTAAAATGGTGGTCACCGTTTTAAATAAAAATGGCGATGGTGATGCCAGCATCGTGGTGTACCATAATAAGAGCCGCAAGATCAGATATATCCGCGGTACCGTGTATGATGCCATGGGCAAACCGCTGAGCAAATTCAGCGAGAAGAATTTTAACGACCACAGCACGGCCGATGGTTTCTCCATGTTCCTCGACCTGCGGTACAAATATTTCCAACCGGCAGTGACCAATTATCCTTACACCGTGGAGTACGAGTACGAGGTGTTGAGCAAGCAATCGCTCAATATTGAGGATTGGGAGCCCGATTTGAACGGCACGGCGGTAGAACACAGTATATACCAGTTCGCCTGCAAGCCTGACCTGAACATCCGTTATAAAGAATTGAATTACCCCGGCAAAGTGGTGACCGGCACCAACGCCGCAGGCATGAAGACCTACACCTGGGAGATCAGAAACCAGAAAGCGCTACGCGCCGAACCGTTCTCGCCCGACCCGGAGACCTACCGCACCGCAGTGAAGATCGTGCCCGAGCGTTTTGGTTACGAGGGTTACACCGGCAGCTTCACCAACTGGAACGAGATGGGTAAATGGGTATATGACAAACTGCTGAGCGATCGCACTGCCCTGTCGCCACAAACGGTAGCGGCCATGCACTCCCTTACTGATACTATTACCGATCAAAAGCTTAAGGCCAAGGCCATTTATGAGTATATGCAACGCAAAACGCGATATGTAAGCATACAGATAGGCATAGGCGGTTTCCAGCCGTTCAAAGCGGCCGAGGTGGATGAATTTGGTTATGGCGATTGCAAGGGGCTGGTGAATTACACTCAGGCACTATTGAAGGCGGTCAACATCGACTCATACTATTGCGTGGTAGAGGCTGGCGACAAGCTCAAGAAAAGCCTGATGCCCGATATGGCCAGCATGACGCAAGGTAACCACATTATTTTGTGCCTGCCATTCAAAAATGACACCACCTGGCTCGAATGCACCAACAAGGATATCCCTTTCGGCTTTTTGGGCGATTTCACCGACGACCGCCTGGTGGTGGCCTGCACGCCTACCGGCGGCAAACTACTGCATACGCCCAAGTATACGGCAAAGGAAAGTGTACAGAACCGTAAGGCCATCGTCGCCATCAATGCCGAAGGTGAATTGGCCGGAAACATGACCACCACCTTTGAAGGCTGGCAGTATGATAACCGCACCACTAACCCCGGCGACATGCAGGAAGAGATCCGCAAAAGCAAGGAGCGCTACCGGATCAACAACCTCGAGATCGGTAAGCTGACCTACAAGGCCACCAAAAGCCCGCACCCTGTTAACCAGGAGCAAATGGACCTTACCGCGCGCGATTATGCTTTAGCCGAGAACAATAAGATCGAGTTTATGGCTAACCTGGCCGGGCGTAACACTTACATACCGCGCGAGGTACGCAACCGTACCCTCAACGTTTATATTGACAGGGGCTATACCGACATTGACGAGATCACTTACCAGTTGCCGGCCGGTTATAAAATGGAGAACGCGCCTTACCACATCAGGATCGATAAGCCATTTGGCAGTTACCAGGCTTCGGCCTATATGAACGACCAGGGGCAGGTGGTATACAAGCGCAAATTGCAGATCATTGATGGTACCTATCCTAAAGAGCAGTACCAGGATCTGGTAGACCTGTACCAGGCCGCGGCCGATGCCGACCGGTTCAAGGTCCGCACGGTAAAGGCTAACTAAAGATAATGATGCCGAGAATCACGCCTACCACCATGATCACGTAAAGGAGTATCTCGTTACGGGCGAACTGTTTGTATTTGGTCCAAAAGGAATAGTCGTTCTTGGGCTTGGTCATGATGCGGCAAAGATAGCGATAAGCCGCTGATCCTTATAGCGGAGTTGGCCGATGCTTAGTTATTCTGCGCGATCTCGGTGTTGATGGAGCCGGCCCGTGAAAAGTATTTGTATAACGATGGGTCGCGCAGGCGGGCGATCATCACGCCCTTACGGGTACTGGCATGCACCACATAACCGTTTTGCAGGTAAACGCCCACATGGCTGAACTTTTTACCGTCAAAATCGAAGAACACCAGGTCGCCTTCCTGCAATTCGTCCTCGTACTTGCGCTTGATCACGTTGATCTGCCTGCCGGTATTGCGCGGTATATTAATGCCGAACACCTGCTGCTCCAGCAAAAAGGCCAATCCCGAACAATCGATACCATCATGATCCAACCCGGCAAATTTGTAAGGCGTGCCGTACCATTGCTCAATAAAATTGTATAAACGGCCGTTAGTGATGTCGCGTGTATCCACACCCATCATCCCGGCATACTTATCGGCGATAAAGCCCTGCGGCTTCACCACATCGCCAGGCGAACCTTTTAGCACGGCTTTTTTGGAACGGCATGAAGAGAACACCACTACCGCCAACAGCAACATCAACAACCCACGAAAGTAACGCATACTCATCATGGCTATAAATGTAGCAGGTTTAGCGGTAACGGTCAAGGGTGGTAGATGATCGGCGGTCCAATCCTACAGCAAGCACTATTCTACCACCGCCTGTTTAAAAGGCTTCACATCGATGGTTTCCCATACGCCGCCCGTCACATAGGGGTCGTTGTTCTTCCAGGCCTCCATTTGCTCGTCGGTCTCAAATTGCACCATCATTACCGAACCTACCATCTTGCCTTCATGGTCCAATATAGCGCCGCCGGCAATATAATTGCCATTGGCCTTTAGCTCGCGTACGCCGTCGAGGTGATGCGGGCGCACGTTCATCCTGCGCTGCAAGGCTTCGGCATCGGTATGGTCATAAGCTGTAAGCACGTATTGTTTCATGGCAGTAACTGGTCTTTAAGTTTTTCAATAAAAAGGTAGATGCAACAAACCTATAAATAATACACTTGCGGTCATCTACGCGGTAAATATTATTTTAACGGTCATCTAAAATTAAGTGTATAAAATACACGTATAAATAAGCGTTATGTGCAAAGCTTTTATATTTTTGCCTTCCATGACGACCGACCAATTAAAACAACACTTTGCCACCGCTTTTGATCAGCAGGCATTGGAGGTATATTTTTGCCCTGGCCGTGTTAACCTGATAGGCGAACACATTGATTATAACGGAGGACTGGTAATGCCTTGCGCCATCAACTTTGGCACCTGGATGCTGCTTGCCCCTAACGAGGATAACGTTTTCCGTTTCAGGAGCGTGAACTTTGAGGACACTTACGACATTGGCGTACAGGACGCGTACGAGAAGACCGGCCGCGAATGGTATAATTATCCGCTGGGTGTGTTGCATCATTTTGTGGCAGATGGCAAGAACGTGAAAGGGCTTGATGTGCTTTACTATGGTAACGTACCGATCGGTTCGGGTCTGTCATCATCGGCCTCTATCGAGATCGCTACGGCATTTGCCTTCAACAAATATTTTAACACCGGCTACAGCAAACTGGAACTGGTAAAAATGGCCAAATCGGTCGAGAACAACTTTATCGGTTTGAGCAGCGGTATCATGGATCAGTTCGCCGTTGCCTTTGGCGAGGACAGCAAGGCCCTGATGCTGAATTGCGGCACGCTGGACTACCAAGCCGTTGATGCTCACCTGGGCGATAATGTACTGGCGATCATCAACAGTAACAAACCCCGTAAACTGGCCGAGAGCAAGTACAACGAGCGCGTGGAAGAATGCCAGCAAGCCTTAGCCGCATTAAAACAGGAGCTTAATATCGAGCACCTTTGCGATATCGATACCGCTACTTTTGAGCAGTACCAGCACCTGATCACCGATCCGGTGGTACTCAAACGCGCCCGCCACGTAGTAAGCGAGAATGACCGCGTTAAACTGGCCGCCAAAGCACTGGCCGACCATGATCTGACAGAGTTTGGCAGGTTAATGTATGCCTCGCACCATTCATTACAACATGATTACGAAGTTAGCGGTGCCGAACTGGACGCCGTAGTGGAGTACAGCCTGACCAACGCGAACGTTACCGGTGCCCGCATGACCGGTGCCGGCTTTGGTGGCTGCGCCATTGCGATCGTTAAGGCCGATGCTTTTGAGGATTACCGTAAAGAACTGATCGCGTACTATACCGACAAGATCGGCTACGCACCCGACGTTTACGCCACCAACATTAGCGATGGTGTGCACGAACTGACCGGCGAATAATTTCATAATACTACAACTATTAATGGCCGATGAGCCCTGGCAGCGCGTTAAAGTAATTGCCCGGGTACATCGGCCATTGTGTTTGATAAAAAGTCAACTTAACCGCTAACTTTGCCCTGCCGTTGCATGCACCCATGCACGGCGCACTGAAATAGAACGAATGCGTAAACTCAAATTAGACGAGCTGAACCGGGCAACGGTAGAAGAATTTAAGGAACAGGAAAAGTTACCCATCGTGGTGGTGCTGGATAGTGTGCGCAGCATGCACAACGTAGGCTCGGTGTTCCGTACCGGTGATGGTTTTGCCATTGAGCACATTTGTTTGTGCGGCATCACCAGCCAGCCTCCTCACCGCGATATCGAAAAGACCGCCCTGGGTGCCACCCAGTCGGTAAGCTGGACATACCATGAGCAAGTGGTTGATGCCGTTGACGAACTGCGCACCATGGGCTACCAGATCATAGCTATTGAGCAGGCCGAGAACAGCGTGATGCTGAACACCTTTACACCCGAACCCGGCCAAAAATATGCCTTGATATTTGGCAACGAGGTGAACGGCGTGAGCGATGAGGCCATGCAGCGTATCGATACCTGTATCGAGATACCACAGTTCGGAACCAAGCATTCTTTCAACATCACCGTATCGGCCGGGATCGTACTGTGGGACCTGTTCGCCAAAATACGCCCGACCGCTTAAATACTTTGATCATGAGCGCAGTTGCCAAAAAACTACTGATGAAGACCGGCCAAAGCTGGCTGCTCTTTAACGCGCCGGCCAATTACTTGCCCTTGCTGGAACCACTACCGGATGGGATCAGCATCAGGCACGAGGCCACAGGTAGTTTTGATGGTATACAGTTGTTCGTGACCAACAGTGCTGACCTGGCCTTGGGCCTGCAGCTTATTCAGTCGCTGCTTAAGCCAGAGACGGTGCTATGGGTCATCTACCCCAAAAAGAGCTCGGGCATCCCTACCGACCTGACCATGATGAGCAGTTGGGATGAGCCCGCCCGCTACGGACTCGCCGGTGTGAGCGCAGCCTCTATCGATGCCACCTGGACCGCCATGCGCTTTCGCCCACAGGAATTGAGCAAAGCATCCGACACCCGCAATGAAGCTTTGACCGATAGCCCTTACGCCGAATATGTGGACGTAACGAACAAAAAGGTCGCCCTCCCACCTGATGCCGCTGCTGCCCTGGCACAACATCCATTGGCTATGGATAACTACGAGCGGCTCTCCTACTCCAACAAAAAAGAGTATGTACTGTGGATACTGACCGCCAAACAGGATAAGACCCGCGCCGAACGCCTGACCAAAATGGTGGATAAGCTCCTCAACGGTAAAAAGAATCCGTCGGACAAGTAATTTGGGGTGAAAGGGTAAAGGTGAAGGGGAAAAAGGCAAGATGATGCATTCTAAACGGCAATGAGCCACATTAGGCGATCAGTAGCCGATATAAAAAGGTTATCACCTTGCACCTACCGAACCAAATCCCTCTTCCATCGTTATACCAGCATGGATGCAAAATTTATTGAACTGACCGACAAAAATGGCCGTCCGGCCCTTATCAACGTAAATAATATCACCTCGATAGTGGTGTACACCGACCCCGACCCAATGGTACACATCTACGTGATCGGCGACAGTGGCTCGTACGTGACCGTGAAACAGACCTACGACGAAGTGAAAAGCAAGATCTCATCCCTCGGCAGCACCATATTGTAAGTATTTAAAATACGCTTTTGACAGTAGGGAGATATGGCAAAACGAGCTGTTACGATCTGATTAAAAGTGTTTCACCGATGTAACAGAATTCCCCAACTTTCCCCACTTTTTGGTGTTGCGAAATTTGTAAAAACCCAACTTTTTCAAGAAAAAAACGACATTTTTCAAGAATGTAACACCAAGTGTAACACGCTTTTGCCCAAATGTAACACTGATGGAAGCACCCTGATCGGTCGCGATCGCACCTCATGAGGGCCGATACCGCCGATCAATTATGAGATCCGTAATGAAGAGTAAGCAGGTGTCGCAACACTTTTTTTTCGGAGGGTGCGATGCTTTCTTAACCTACATTAAGCGCCACCGGACGAGGCCACGGTATCTTTGTATCAACATCAGAAAAATAAATATCATGTCGAACACTATCTTACACAAAGCAGCCGATCGCGGTCATGCTGATCATGGTTGGTTGAAAAGTTATCACACCTTTAGCTTTGGCGGTTACTATAACCCAAAAGCCATGAACTTTGGTGCCCTGCGCGTACTGAATGATGATACCGTGAGTGGAGGCATGGGCTTTGGCCGTCACCCGCATGACAATATGGAGATCATTTCCATACCGTTAGAGGGCGACCTGGAGCATCAGGACAGTATGGGCAATACCGCGGTGATCCGCAAAGGTGATATACAGGCCATGAGCGCCGGTACAGGCATATTCCACAGTGAAAAGAACGCTCACCACAACGAGCAGGTGAAGTTCTTACAGATCTGGATATACCCTAACCAAAAGAACGTTGAACCCCGTTATGACCAGCTTACCTTGAACCTTGACGACAGGCATAACAAGCTGCAACAAGTACTATCACCAAACAAGGATGATGAGGGTATCTGGATCTACCAGAACGCGTTCTTCAGCATGGGTAACCTTGACAAAGGCTTCAATACTTCCTACAAAATAAAAGGCGGCAAGAACCAAGGGGTATACACCTTTGTATTAAAAGGCGACGTTACCATAAATGGCCAGCAACTGAACACCCGCGATGGCTTTGGCATATGGGGTGTAGATGAACTGACCATCAACGCCGACAGCGATGCCGAAGTATTGCTGATGGAGGTACCGATGATCTTTTAACGATAATTGAATGGAGAGAACGAAGATACTGGCCATTGGCCGCAATGCCGAGATCATGGCCACCGTAGAGCGGCTGATCAACAACAACCCTGAGTGGGAAGCGCTAACGGCCCTCAGCAATGCTGAGGCCATTCAGCACTTTGACCACCAGGTGATCGGGCTCATCATGCTGTGCGCAGGCATCGACCATACCTCAGAGGCTGATCTTCGCGAATATTTCAGCGCTCACCGCCCCAACGTGCCTATCATACAGCACTACGGCGGCGGCAGCGGACTACTGACCGCCGAGATATATGAAGCTTTGAAATAGAAGTAAGAGTTAAGAGACAGGAGCCAAGACCGCTAAATTGGTTTATCCTGGCTCCTGGTTCTTTGCTCCGGCCGTTAATATCTTACAAAGCTCTTTCCATGACCATAAGCGTGACCGGTTGCCGGGCCACGCTTTTTTCGGTTATAAGCGGGTAGGTCTCTCCGGTGGCCTTAAATCCCCGGCGCTCGTACCAGGCAATAAGTTCGGTACGGGTAGTGATCACTGATATTTTGACTGCCTTGCAGCCCTTATCACGCGCTACCTCATCGGCGGCGGCAAGTAGTTGGCGGCCTATACCTGCGGCCTGGCTGGTTGGGTTAACGGTAAGCATGCCCAGGTACAAGCGCTCGTGAGCCACTTGCTCGAGGTATACGAAGGCATCGATGTGGTCATTCTCGTCGGCGTATTTTAGCAGGGTGACCTCGGGGCGGTCAAAGTAACCATCCATCTCCGGCTCGTCCACACGGATACCCTCCAGCAAATGGCTTTCGCTGGTCCATCCTTGTTTGGCTCTTTCGCCACGGTATGCACTATTCACCAGTGCAACTATCTGCGGCACATCGGCACGTACCGCTTTAGTGACCTTGTAAGGCATAAACTTTTTAAGAGGCTACAAACCTAATATAGTTCATGCTTCAAAACCGATCGTAACTATTTTCTTACTATGGCACTTCGGCGGATCAGCTCATCACGGATCACCGCGCATTGCTCATAACGCTCAGCATCGATATTCTCTTCCAATAACGCCTCCAACTCACTTTTGGAGCGGTTGGCATATTCGAGGGTACGGGCGGTTAGGTTGGTCACCGGTGTAAAAGTTCCGTCGGCAGCGTAAAATCCAAGTACCGATGACGCATCTTTGTTGTGTTCCATCTCTGTATCAATTAATTAGGTAAACCTAAATTAAATGATATTTAACACAGATGCAAATTTTGATGATCTCTGTATTTATAGTGCGCGCAGGTCCTCACGTATCGGGCTGAAGATGTCCAGCAGTTTGCAGTTGGTGATGGCCTTCCCGCCATGCGGCACATTGGGCGGGATCACGGCAAAGGTATTAGCATCCAATATCTGCGCCTCACCGTTCACGGTCAGCTCAAATTGCCCCTCCAGCACAAAAGCGCACTGATGATGCGGGTGGGTATGGATGGCTGATACAGCGCCCGCCTCCACCTCTAAAAAGTTAAGGGTGTTAACATCCGTGTGTATCAATTTGGCCATGTAGCCCGGCGACATTTGCTTGGCCTGTATATCGCTGAACTGTCTGAATATCGAAGTGTCCATAAAGGGTTCTATTGTAAAATATGAGTTGAATTATTTCTGTTTCAGCTTTTGCTGATAGGCGTTGTTAAGGTCCGACAGGAGCTCATCATACCCACCCTGGTCAATAAATGCTGATGGGTTATAGGCACTGCCCGGCTTGTGCTTGCCTTGTAGATCGAACTGGCTGGCGTGTGAAGCAAGCCAGATATCGAATTTAAGCCCCGCCATAGCCTTCAGGGTGTAGGCATAGTCCTGTGCGATCTGCGGATAAGCAGTCACCTGATCGAACGGCTTGCTGGCCACTATTGTAGGCATATTGGCAATCAGCACCCGATAGGTCCGTTGGTCATCCTTCACATCAAATAGGTAACTGCACGAGCCCTTAGTGTGGCCGGGGTGATGTAGCATCGTCAGCTTTACATTCCCAAGCTCTATCACATCCCTGTCGTGCAAAAGGCCGTCGGGTTTCAACGGTGTATAGGTGGGCTTGCCATTACCTAAGGCATAGTCTGACGCGCCGCCGTCTTTCATCACCTGTGCATCTGCGGCATCAACCAGCATTTTGGCACCTGTACGAGCTTTGATCGCAGCCATGGCGCCCATGTGGTCGTAATGGGCTTGGGTGGTGAGCAATATCTTGGTGTCGCTTAATTTGAATCCTAAAGTTTTGATATTATTGGCGATGATGTCGGCAGAGTTGGCCAGGCCGGTATTGATCAGGATGTTTCCTTTGTTGGTGGTGATGAGATAGCACGCCAGGTCCTCGGTACCTACATAATAAAGATCACCGGCTATACGGAACGGCGGGTATGGTTTTGACCATTCCCCCGGCGTATCATTCGGCTCCTGTACCTTTACTTGTGCACAAGCCGCTAAGCCGCAAATAACGAACGTTAAGGCAAATACCGTATTGATGAGATACCTTTTCATGGGATGAATATTACGCTCAAAAATAAGGTGCAAAAAACGGATCTGCCTTATGTTTGTTAAACTTTAAATCATAAGATCATGGCAAGTTTTCAAGATATCATCAACTCATCACAACCCGTGTTGGTAGACTTTTCGGCCGAATGGTGCGGACCCTGTAAAATGATGGCCCCCATACTAAAACAAGTAAAAGATGAAATGGGCGACCAGGTGAAGATCGTAAAGATAGATATTGATAAGAATCCTGCTGTGGCACAAGCTTACCGCATTCAGGGCGTTCCTACATTGATCCTATTCAAGAACGGCGACAACAAATGGCGTCAAAGTGGCGTGATGCAGGCCGGTCAGCTCAAGCAGATCATCCAGCAATATGTTTAGGATCACTGCACTCGATGGAAGGCCATGGTGCGGCCAATGAACTTGAATTTCCAGTAGCCGGTGACCTTTAGTGAGCCGTCAGGTGCGATCACGGCAGATGAGCTCCATTTTTTACCGGTCTGCGCATCGTATATCTTGCCGTTCTCCCAGCTGTTGGTCTTGGGATAATAGGTCATACCTTCCAACACATTCATGCCAATGAGTTTGCGGTTACGCAGGTTCGGGTCGGGGTTCTTGTGGTCAGTACGGGTCTCCATCGGGCGCGACGGGTCGTCATCATCATTGAACCAAACCAGCTTGGCGCCAAAGTCGTCACCGTCGTGAAATACCTGCACTACGCAGTTCCTTTTCTCCGATTCCCATTTACCACATATCCTGTCGCAAGGCTCTATTAACGCGTTATTAGCACTAAGCGCCGAGCCCATTAGCGTTAATAGTAAAACAAAAGCCGAACTTCTCCTGATCATGATGCAAAACGTATAACAAGTTAAGCATTAAACCACTGGAAATTTACAATTGTTTTACAATCGCATCAAGTCGACATTATCGTTTATCTAAAAATGACGGTCACGAGCGGTTGATGTAAGCGTCCTCATAGGCCATGCCCGCGTCTTTACGAGTTTCGATAGCATCTTGTATGGCTTTAGGAAGCTTCGATAAGAGGTCATACCCTGTGGCCTTTTCAATATCGCGCACCGTGCATAGATACCTGGTCCAATCAGGACTTACCGAGTTATTATTAGGTGTGATCACCGCTATGACACGGGTGTTGGCATTGACCCTCGACAGGTCATTATAACCGCTTGGTATCACTACCAAAACCTTCCAGATGTACTGCGGAACAGCGATGTGGCCACCATCTATTGTGGTATGATAACCTTGGGTACCATAGCCGCCATTGCCATAGCTCCCCATGATCACATACACCTCGTTCCCTTTTTTGACCAGTAAACGCTCGTAACTCTCCAGGTTGCTCCAGGTATACTCATTATTGGCGGGTGCCTGCGGTATCATGTTACTCATCAGGAAAGTGGCCGAATTGGCCTTTACCGAACTGGTGCGATCGGCCGAAGGACAATTGTGACCCCGCTCGAAACCACTGCCATAGTAGCTGTTGCTTTGCACACGGTACCAACCTTTGGGTAGCGAGTCATCAGGTCTGAAATCATTTTGCCGTTTGGCCCTTCCCATGCTCTCCTCCCCTACGTACCAGCTTACCCAGTTGGGCGTGCTGCGGCTGCGGTTGTAACTCATGGTGTAGTACGGACGTTCGATGAGGTAATTGTTGGGATCCTTTACATCGGTTTTTGCATTACTGGGGTTCCCCATCAGCATGTCACCATTATCGCCGGCCACGGCCGAATCGGTCATTGCAGCTGCTGCGGTATCACCAGTTGTATGGATCGGTGCATTGGCATCATAACCATAAAGCACGATGTTGTCGATATTGATACGGTTGCTTCTGCCGGAGGTCTTCACAATGGCGAACCGGATAGGCCCCTTATGGTTCACCAGAAAAGTGACCTTTTGCAGTGGCCCTGTTGATGCGACCATACTGGCCCCTACCTGGGTGTAAGTATTCCCCCCGTCTACCGACATTTGCAACTGCCAGGCCGATGTTTTATTACCGGCGTAGGCGGCATGCTTGATAGTGACCTTTGAAACACCATCTACATCCTGTTCCATGCGTAGCGTGCCCTTGTTGCGGATGCGCACTGAATGATCCCCGTCCTTCGCGTCCTGTTCGCTCGCCGCGATCAACGCATCCTTCAAATACCAGCGTCCACTTTTGAGTTGAATGGTCTCCGCTGTATATGACGGCTTGGCACCCGTTTCAAACCCCTCCCTTAATATAGGACTTACCTGTTTTGGTATGCCGTTGGGTAGTGTAGGGCTATCTTGCTGAGTGTGCTGTTCGTTGCTGTTACAGGCGATGAGGCCGGTCAGTAACCATGCTGCAAAAAGGTAGATGATGCGCTTCATGGGCAGTAACTTTAACGCGATCATGAAGGCACGATATGCCCTCATGATCGCGTGATGAAATAGGTTTGAAATTGGGCTACGAGCCGGGGATCAGATCTTGTCTAACTCGCTTTTCACGAATTCGGCAAGGTCCTTCACGTAACCGGCGCTGAAATCAAATTTGATACCGGCGGTTTCGTATATCTCCTTGATAGTTTTAGTGTAACCCAACTTTAATGCATCAAGATATTGCTGCAACCCTTTTTCAGGGTTCTCTTTGTAGTTCTTCCAAACGGCAATAGCGCCTAACTGAGCCATGCCGTACTCGATGTAGTAGAACGGCACCTCGAAGATGTGCAATTGTTTTTGCCACAGGTTGGCCTCCGCTTCGCGGTGTTCGCTCCAGTCAATAAAACCAGCGCCAAAACGCTCATAGATCTGCACCCAACCCTCGGTACGCTGCGCATCGGTATGGTCGGGGTTGGTGTATAACCAGTGCTGGAACTGATCCACCACGGCCACCCAAGGCAAGGTCTTTAACACATCGATCAGCTGATCACGCTTGGCACGTTTCAATTCCTCCTCGTTGCTGAAGTATACATCCCATTGGTCCATCGATATCAGCTCCATAGACATGGAAGCCAGTTCGGCCACCTCGCTTGGGCAATGCTTCAGGTCGTTCAGCTCAATGTTGGCGGTCAGGAAGGTATGGATGGCATGGCCGCCCTCGTGTACCATGGTGGTCAGATCACGAAAGGTATTGGCTGAATTCATGAAGATGAACGGCGCACCGGTCTCGGCCAGTGGATAGTTATAGCCTCCTGGAGCTTTACCTTTACGGCTTTCCACATCGAACAATCCGTTCTCTTTCATCACTCGCAAGCGGTCACCCAAGTATGAGCCAATGCGGTCAAAACAAACGATCGAGCGGTCGATCAGCTCCTCGCCGTTCTGGAATGGTTTCAATGGTGCTTTGCCAGTAATGTCAACATCCATATCCCATGGCTTCAGGCTATCTAAGCCTAAAGCTTCCTGGCGCTTTTGAGCCTGCTCACGCAGGATGGGCACCACCTCCGTTTCTATGGCCTCATGAAAGGCATAGCAATCCTGCGGGGTGTAATCAAAACGGCCCAGTTCCTGGAACTTGTAGTCGCGGTAGTTGGTAAAACCTGCGTTAAGAGCAAGTTTGTGACGCAACACCAATAGCAGGTCAAAAAGCTTGTCCATGGCCTGCTTATCCTGCAAGCGGCGGGCGGTGATCTTTTCCCAGGCGGCCTGACGTTTGGCGCGATCAGTATCTTTTAACAACGCACCAGCCTGCTCCAGAGTAAGCTCTTTACCATCTATCTCGACCGACATGGCACCGGTCATCGATTGGTATTTTTGCTGCTCTACTTGAAGCTCGGTCTGTATTGGTATGTTCTCTTCGCGGAACAGCTCGATGGCCTTCCTGATGCCTCGCAAGTATATGAAGTATCTCTCCTCGTCAAGCTGGTCAACAAATTCGTTATCAACCAGTTTTTTATTGAGCTTGTTATTGAACGGCGCTATCTTAGGCTCCACTTCGGTAGCAAAGTATTGGAAGTTCTGCAACAGTTCTTCGCTGGCGGTATCGCACGTCATGCGGATGTATCGCCAGGCGAAATCTTCCTCTAAAGCGGCTTCCAGTTCGCTACGGTCGCGTAGCCATTGCTCCAATTCGGCCACGTTGCTGATCTGCCTGTCGCTCAATTCCTGGTATATAGGTTCCAGATTCTCCCATTTGATCTCCAGTTGAGTGGGTATATATTTTCTTTCTTTAGCGGCTATCATGCTCTTTCCAATTAAAATGTAGAAGTGCGAATATGCGGATGAGCCGATGATAAACCAAATGAAAAGGAAATAATTATACTCCCATGATGCACGCCGAACGCCTCATGCCTTGACCGATCATAAGCTGAACAAAGTGCGAGATAGGTGCCTTACACCGTCCTCATAAGTGGTTGGCTTAACACCGAACGCCCTCTCGAACTTATCCGAATTGAAATGGTAATCATGGTCATACTGGTAATACATCTCTACCGTACCACCGATCACTTTGCTGAACATGCCCATGATCTGCAACATGAACTTATTGACCGAGGTATATCGGGGCTTGGTTTCGAACACCTTTGCCGCCAGTTCGATAAATTGTTTGCCGGTGAGCGGTGCGGCGGTGGGCACATGCCAGATCTGTTTATCATGCTCCGGGTGCTGGCCTAACAGGTACATGGCCTTACCCGCATCAGGCACGTAAGTGAAGCTGTGCAACGTATCAGCCTTACCTAACCACATCGCCTTTTCCTTTTTGGCATATTTGGCCAGCACCATGCTATCGTAGAAGCTGTTCAAGCTTTCGGCACCGTAAAAATCGGCACCCCTTGCTATGGTAGCCTGCAAGTTACCTGCTTTTACCTCATCCATTAGTTGAGTTGCTACCTTGGCGCGAACCTCCCCTTTCACACTTGATGGGTTGTAGGGTGTGGTCTACACCATGGGGCCGTTCACCAGTCCGTACATGTACACGTTATCAAAGAATATGACCCGGGCATTGACCTGTTTGGCTGCGTTGATAACGTTGGTCATGATGATAGGCCATTGCTGGCGCCATATATCCTTGTCGTAAACCAGCCCGGCGCAAAGGTAGATCACCGTGGCGCCTTTGGTGGCTTCCATTAATTCAGCGGGGTTGGTGAGGTCGGCACGATGCCACTGGGCCAGTGGATCGTTGGGTTGGATTGGCCTGCGGCTTACCAGCCTCACGGGAATATTGTTTTGTAGTAATTGGGCGGTAAGTGCATTGGCTACCGGGCCGCCTGCTCCTAAAATGATATGCATAGCTTTTAGATGTTGTTAATCCAAAAGTAGGTGGCGGCTGACAGCCAAAACGTTAACAAAAGATAAGAAAACGGCTCAGCTCACTTTGCTGGCTCGAACATGCGCTTGCGGATGCGAGATAGTGACACTGGGGTAATGCCCAGGTAATTGGCCAGGTAATGCTGAGGGATGCGTTGCAATATGCGAGAGTTACTGTTAAGCAGGGCCATGTAGCGTTCCTCGGGAGTTTGTACCACAAAGGCCAATACCCTATCCTCATAACAGCAAATGAGATACTCCGCTATCTTTCGGCCAAAGCGCTCCATCTTTAGGGCTATGCGTGGGTCATCCAGTAACCGCTGCATCGAGTTGTAGGTGAATACGACGAGCGTACAGTCCTCCAATGCCTGCAGGTAGGTATTGCTTGGCTGCTGTACCAAAAAGCTTTTATAGGAGCTTACAAATTCGTTATCGAGGCAAAAGTAGTTGGTGATCTCCTGTCCGTCCTTCACGTGATAAAAACGTATCGAACCTGACACGATGAAGCCTACCTCGGTGCATACGTTGCCCACCTCGGTAAAAAGCTCTTTCTTCTTCAACCTACGCAGCTTTAAATGAGGTTCAAAAAGCGCCCACTCTTCATTGGTGAAGATGACCAGCTTCTCGAGCTCGAACCTAAAGGTATCAAAGTGAGCTTTTACTTGCGGATCCATAACCGATCGA
Source organism: Mucilaginibacter daejeonensis (assembly GCF_020783335.1). NCBI lineage: Bacteria > Pseudomonadati > Bacteroidota > Sphingobacteriia > Sphingobacteriales > Sphingobacteriaceae > Mucilaginibacter > Mucilaginibacter daejeonensis. Next base: position 1,616,437 of record NZ_CP086068.1, on the reverse strand, counting down.
TCAGGAAAAATACGGCGAACACCACACTGGCTATTCCATTGGTGGTCATGAAGGCGAAGTTGACGCGGCTCAGATCATTGGGTTTTACCAGGCGATGCTGATACACCAACATACTGCAATACACCAGTATACCGATGTAGTATGGTACCCCTACCTCCGTGTAGATGGCCGGCATGATCACGAACACCGCCGACAGTACATGCAAGAAGGTGGACACGGCCAAAGCGCGTTCGGTACCCAACACACTTGGGATCGAATGCAAACGGTTCTCCCGGTCGAAGCCTTCATCCTGCAAAGCGTAGATGATATCAAAACCGCTCACCCAGCAAACCACTGCCAGCGAGAAGAACACCGGCAACATGGCGAACTCACCTGCCACCACCAGGTACGCACCGATGGGGGCTAACGAAAGGCCTAACCCAAGCACCAGGTGACAAAGCGCGGTGAAGCGTTTGGTAGCACTATATCCCAGCACCACTAATAACGCCACAGGCGAAAGGTAAAAGCAAATGCGATTAATGAACCATGTAGTTATCACGAACAAAGCGCAATTAACTAAAGTAAAAGTTAATGCCGAAGCAGGTGATATACGGCCGGCAGGAATATCGCGCACCTTAGTACGCGGATTCATGGCATCGATGTCGCGGTCGAGGTAACGGTTGAAAGCCATGGCCGAGTTACGGGCAAATACCATGCACAACAACATCAGCAACAGCTTAAGCCAATCGAACGGATGCGGGGTGGTACTGACCGCCAAGAAAAAGCCGATAAAGGCGAAAGGCATGGCGAATATGGTGTGCGAAAATGTTACTAAGGAAAAGTATTTTTTCATGCTGTATCTCTTATCTTGCCTGGATAGGTTACCAGTTCTTCACAAAGCCCTTGTTCACTTCGTCAATAAAATTCAACACCTCATCGCGTCCCAGTTTATTTTCTGAGGAAGTGATAAAGTATTGCGGTATTTCCTCGAACGAGGCCTTCAAGGCTTTCTTGAATTTGGCTACGTTCTGGTCGGTCTTCACGTTCGACTGCTTATCGGCCTTAGTGAAGATCAATACGAAGGGCAGCCCTTTGCTCCCTAACCAGTTGCAGAACTCCAGGTCTATCTTTTGTGGTTCCAGGCGACTATCGATCAGCACCAGCACGCACTGCAAACTCTCACGCTTATCCAGGTAAGTGCGGATGAACTTGTTCCAATCCTCCTTTTTGCTTTTAGAGATGCGGGCATAACCATAGCCAGGAAGATCGACCAAATACCACTCTTCGTTAATATAAAAGTGATTGATAAGTTGCGTTTTACCAGGGGTTTGCGATGTTTTAGCTAAACCCTTTTTGGCAGTGAGCATATTAATGAGAGACGATTTCCCTACATTGGATCTGCCAATGAAAGCGTATTCCGGCTTTTCGGGTGGCGGCAGTTTGGAAATCTGTGTATTACTGCATATGAACTCGGCAGATCTTACATTCATGATACAAAGGTACGAATTGCCCTTTCTATATTTGATGTTTAAACATTTATTTTAACATGAGCGATTATCAAATACCTGCACATACCCGCATAGGCCATGTGCACCTCAAAGTAAGCGACCTGCAACGTTCTCTTGATTTTTACTGCGGCCTGTTAGGCTTTGAACTGATGATGAAGTATGGCACTCAGGCGGCCTTCATCTCTGCCGGTGGCTATCACCATCACATTGGTTTGAACACTTGGCACAGCCTCGGCTCCGACCCTGCTCCCGACCGCTACCCCGGGCTTTACCACACGGCTATCCTCTACCCCGAGCGCCGCGACCTTGCCGCCATTATGCAACGGCTGATCGATGAGAAGTATCCGCAGATCACCGGCGCATCTGACCATGGTGTATCTGAGGCCATTTACCTGAACGACCCTGACCTGAACGGGGTGGAACTTTACTGGGACCGCCCCAAAGAGCAGTGGCCAGTAGACGAAAAAGGCGAGCTGACCATGTACACCAAGCGTTTGGATATCGATGGCTTGCTAAACGAACTTTAATAAACTCATAGTTTATTTGATTGCCACAAATCGTTCATTTATAAATTCTTACACATCAATATTACTTTTGGTTATAGTGCTTAGAACATCATTTTGACCAAAGAAACGCACGAATTGATACGCAAAAGTGTGCAAGTGATGCAAGTGCATAACCGTTCAATAATATGTTCGGGAAATAGAGGATCCAGTCTGACGGGCCGTTCTTTCAAAAGAACTTTTCAAACTTAAGACCATAGGTCAGCAGGAGGTTCTCGCTGTCAGTACGGGCGATCTTGTTGTAGGCTAATGAGCTGTTCAGGCTTAGCCAATTGCTAAGCTTGAAGCCCAGGGCAAAGCTGGTACGCAAGATGTAATCGCCTTTGCGGGTAAAGGAGTTCTGGATAAAGTTACCACTATCCAATGTGACCAGGTCACGGATCACAAAGTGGAACTGTACCCTTAGCGAGTTGCGGTAAGTGTGGTAAACCTCGCGGGTGGTATCGGAGGTGTTGATGTCGCTCAGGTCATATAGTACCCCATCGCTCACATTCAGGTAGGCATTAGGCCGGTCGTAAATGCTGTAAGCCACGCCAAGCCCGGTCAGTAATTGGCTGTTGATCTTAAGCGAGTAGCTGGTATTATAATTGGCCAAACCCCAGTAGTAGGCGTGCGGTATGGCTTTGTACAAATTGAAGTCGACGGATGAGGAGTAGTCATTGTTGGTGAGCGACCTGTCGGCTTTACCGTATACCCAGCTATTGCTGGCATTAAGGCTAATGGTTTTCTTCTTCATCTCGAAACGAAGGCCATTGTTGAGCAGGTAAGAATTCCCATCGCGCGTTCGGTTGGCGGATCCCGACGCATTGAAGGTGACATGATAGTGAACCGTATCATTGAGTTGAGCCAACGCCACCCGGCCGCAAAAAAGCAATGCAATGATCAGGATATAGCGTATATGCATAGGCGGGAGTTGGGTGGTATGTTCATGAACTGACAACCCAACTACCCGTATTGTTTGCACAGGCGGCCCACAGGGCCTCTCCTACCCTATCCCAGCATCAGCATATCCTCATCATCAGTAAGGCTCAGGCTGATGTTATCACTACCGGCAATACCTTCTATAGAGCCCTGGATGTGCACGGCGCTAAGGAGTACTTTTTCGAGTTGTTTCTCGCGCATTTTCCAAAGTTTCTCCATGGCCTCACGCTCTTTATGGATGGACAGACGCATAGCAGTAAAACCTTCGCGCAGGGCCTTCCATTGCTCGTTAAATTCGCTGCTCATAAGGTAGTCATACAGCAGATGCATTTTATCGCCTTTGCCTTCCTGGGCCTTTAAAATGGCCGAGGTTTTCATGATGCCGGCACGGAGCACATACGATACCGCTTTAAGCTCATTGAATGAGCAGATCCAAACGCCATCCTTCTCGCCAAAGCACTCCATATCTTTTGGGTAGCATTGGGTCACGATCACGGCTATATCGGCACCCATATGGCGCATGTCTTTTTTCAGTTTCTCGATCCAGTCGCCACCGAACTCCTTGGTGCGCTTACTCTCGTAAATGATCTTGCCGCACTCATGGCCGAATTGGTTGCGAACGGTCTGAATACAATCGGCACCACGGATACCCTTGCCTACCTCGTTCACCATATCGAACGGGAAGTAACCACGAAGCTGCTCTTCGAGCATCAACTCCTGTACCTCCCCCTGTAATTGCATAGAGCCCTGCTCGGCCTTGCGTTTCATCTCTTCGGCCAAACGTTTTTGGTCGTCCAATTGCTTTTCCAGCTCACGTACTTTGAACTGGTACTCGCTATCGCGTACCGAAAATTTCTCGGCCTCCTGCTTGCGAATATTCTCGGCCAATGCCTCGCGTTGCTCCTGTAGCTTGCGCTCGGTGATCAGCTCCAGTTCTTCTTCGCGTTGTTTTAGGTCGCGCTCTTTTTGCATGTACTCGAGCTCTTTTTGGCGGGCAGCACGTAACTTTTCATCCTGCTCCTTTACCGAGTTCTCTAACAAACGCATCTGGTGCTCCACATCGGCCTGTATCGACCGGCGCAACGCCTCTTCCATCTCCTGCTGTACCTTGCGCTTTTCATCGGCCAGTCTCAGGTCAAATTGCTGCTGTTGCTGACGTTGCCTGGCGTTGAACTCGTCCTCCTTTTTGCGGTACTCATCCTCACGCTGCTGGATGTTCTTGCGGTACTCTTCTTCCTTTTGCTGAGTATACTGCTGCATCTTGTTGCGCAGCTGCTTCTTGTACTCTTCGGTCATTACTTCCTCTATCGGGAATCCATGACCGCAATTAGGACATTTTACTTCTGTTGCCATATCGTTTAACCAGAGTTAAAGGTAACAGTAATTTTTGATAAAAATATTAGTAAAAGTTCCCGTTACAGGCAAATGACAACGAGGAGGTCAGCGATAAAGGCAGACGCAAATAACAGATGAACTTATTTTTTATGTTGAGATAACTGCCTTTGCAGCTCGTTGCAACATTGCTCAAAAACATGTTCAGGTAACGAAATGGAGCCGCTTTTCTCGATCGTCCAATGTCCGCTCTCGTCCTTGTTAATGAACATGGGATCGGGTTCACCGGTTATGTTCTCCAGCTTAAAGCGGGTGTAACTCTCATCAAGCGGATAGGCGATCAATCCTGTTTCCAGTTCGTCAATATGACATTTGATGGTGAATGCTTCCATGGCTGTAAGTATGGGTGTATATGTTTAACCTATGCAATGAGCGCTGGTTTCGATTATTTGAGATCGGCACACCAACAGGTTCACATTTTTTTGCGCTAATCTGTAATTTTAGCTCCGTGGCAACATCTAAACATCAAACAACGATAACAAGATACATATGCAGAATCACGAGATAGACTACAAGATATTTGGCGAAGAGATGCAATACGTTGAGATCGAGCTTGATCCAAGCGAGACCGCGATCGCCGAATCGGGCGCGTTCATGATGATGGACGAAGGCGTACAAATGCAGACCATTTTTGGCGATGGCAGTCAGCAACAAGGCGGCGGACTAATGGGCAAACTCTTCAGCGCCGGCAAGCGACTGCTGGTGGGCGAAAGCTTGTTCATGACCGCGTTCACTAACGTTGGGCACGGCAAGAGGCGAGTGAGCTTTGCCTCTCCTTACCCGGGCAAGATCATTCCGCTTGACCTGTCGCAACTGGGCGGAGCGGTGGTTTGCCAAAAGGACGCGTTCTTGTGCGCGGCTAAGGGCGTGGCCATTAACGTAGAGTTCCAACGTAAACTGGGTACCGGCCTGTTCGGTGGCGAAGGTTTTATTATGGAGAAACTACAGGGCGACGGTATGGCCTTTATGCATGCTGGTGGCCACGTGTTCGAGCGTAACCTGCAAGCCGGCGAAATGATCAAGATCGATACGGGTTGTTTGGTAGGTTATACCATGGGTATTGATTTTGACATCGAGTTCATAGGCGGCATCCGTAATAAGGTATTTGGTGGCGAGGGTATATTCTTTGCTACGCTGCGTGGTCCGGGTAAGATCTGGATACAAACCCTGCCGGTAAGCAGGCTGGCCAGCCGTATCCTCACCTATGGTTCGGTAGGCGGGCGCCGTGAAGAAGGCAGCATTTTAGGCGGCCTGGGCAACCTCCTTGATGGCGACGGTTATTGATCGCTGATGTAATACAAAAAAGGCCGATGATCAACCATCGGCCTTCTTGTTATTTGACGCCCTTGAGCACCCTGATCTCTTCCCTCAGGTCCTGAATGTTCTGTTTGGCCTGGCGGTTCTCCAGGTAATAGTATATCGCAAAACCTAAGAATATCTTACCCAACACAAATACTGCCGCAAATGCCCATCGCCATGCTTTGTGTATGCGCATGTGGGTGTTCGCGCCTTCCACCTCTATATAATCGGGACCTTTAAGCGGCTCCTCGTGTACTTTCCGCTGATGTGTATCCGGTCTTGGCCGCTCAGGCATGGTCCTTCCAATCACAGCAAGACCATTGATCTCATCCTCTATGCGTGCCCATAACGCCGGTGGCGGCGGTACGGCCATGTTGTTAGCCAGCAATTCAAGGTCATGTTCAAGCCGGTCAAGTTCCTGCGCTACCGCCGGATGCTGCTTCTTCATGCGCAACACTTCCCTATCTTCATCCTCAGATGTAGCGCCCATCACAAAAGCTTCTAATAAGCCGCTTTCCATAAATTCGTCTACCCTGTTATCCATTTTTGATCATTACAAAAGCTTCCTTCAAAATCCTTTTTACTTCCTGGTCCGTTATCCCCATTTCCTCGGCAAGGTTCTGGGTAGACCTCTGGTAATAGTAAACGCCGCAAAAAACGATCTGTTGTTCTGTACTCATGGTGCTGATAAAGCTATCGAACTTTAAACGGTCGCCCGTGTTGGACAGGTCATCTACCATATCTTTGATCCGCAAACCATTGAAATGGCCTAATAATTTGGCTTTGGCCAATGCTTTAAGACCGATCCACGGATGCTCGTTAAGATCAGTGAGCCGGGCCGGTACTTCTTTAAATATCTCCACCAGGTATTGCTCGGCCAACCGGTGATCTTTCAGCACTTCCAACAGGTAACCTAACAACCAGCTGCTGTAACGATAATACAGCGCTCGCGCCACTAACACCGCATTACCAACAGGTAACTGAGGGTCATCGATCTTCACTTTATGCATTAATGTAGGGGAACAAAAATCACTTATAAAATTAGGAAAAAAACTTAGCTAATATGCTATACGTACATATTATTCGGGATCTATACGATAAAGTGATCACATTTTGGTCATAAACCATGGTATAGTTCGGTGTTTTACCTACGAACTTTATTTTTGAAAAATTTTAACAAGAGCATGAACGTAGCCGATCAGCGCATAGCGACATTAAAACAACATATACAGCCGTTACGAGCCCAATTGATCGGGCACGGCCTGTACGAGCAGATCACCTCACTAGCCGACCTGAATACCTTTATGCAGCACCATGTGTTCGCGGTGTGGGATTTCATGTCATTACTGAAAGCATTACAGCAAACGCTTACCTGCGTGCAACTACCCTGGATGCCGGTGGCCAATACGAATACCTGTTACCTGATCAACGAGATAGTGACCGGCGAGGAAAGCGACGTGGATCAGGAAGGCAACCGCACCAGCCATTTTGAACTGTACCTGCAGGCCATGGAACAGGCCGGTGGTGCAGCCACCTCTATTCATGCCCTGTTCAATGAGCTGCAGAACGGTAAGAACATCAATGAAGCGTTACAAAGTGCCGATATACCTGACGCCGCCCGCCGTTTTGTACAGCACACCTTTGATGTGATCGCCACTAACAAGCCCCACATTCAGGCCGCAGTGTTCACCTTTGGCCGCGAGGACCTGATCCCCGACATGTTCATTAGCATGGTGAAAGAGATAGGCGAACAATTCCCGGGTAAAGTAGATCAATTGATCTATTACCTGGAGCGCCACATTGAGGTAGATGGCGACCACCACTCGCACCTGGCTTATCAAATGACCGCCGAACTTTGCGGAGACGACGAACAGAAGTGGGCAGAGGCAACACACGCCGTTGAAGCGGCCTTAGAAGCACGCATAGCCTTATGGGATGGCATTTTGCAGGCGATCAGCGTGACCGCTTAGATCTGTATCTAATACCCATAAAAAACAAAAGATCAGGGCTTGGCCCTGATCTTTTGTGCTATACGGACCGTCACATCTGATCCTCGCGCAAAAAAGGTTGATACTGGTTCTTGTTTGAGATATGGAATAAATCGCTCGCCATATAGCGCACCTATGTCGGCCGTAAAAATAGGGTCTGTACAGGCAGCGATCTGCCAGGGCACGTGCTCCACCGCGTACTCGAGCGTTACGGCCGGATTGATGAGGTTGTAGCCCCAGTAATGCTCAAAGATGAACTCTTCGGCACTGCCCGGCTCAATGGAAGTGAACGCGTTACTTACCGTAGCTCCAAGCTTATTCCAATTGCCTTTGTAACGCCATTCGTACAAATATTCTGTTTTGCCACTGGCCACCGGTACCGCCGAATGACGCATGGGCATGGCCTTATAGTGTTCGTTATACAAACTATTGGCCACCAAAGGGATGAACACCCTCGGTACGATCTCGCTTATGAACACCGCTCCCCTCTTCCATTCTGAACCGTCGAAGTAACGGACATAGAACCTGAGGTTAACTTCCTCGAAGTTGACATGCCCGGGCCACTTTACGCCCAGTACCCGAGTATTCATGAACATGAACCCCACCATACTGACCAGCGCCTTCCCTTCCCAAAGGTCGAGCTCGGTGTAGGCGGGTAGATAAGGCTGCAAAATTGCAGGGTCTACCTCGTAGTTCAGCATCAGCAGGTCGCGCCATTCGGCGCGAAGGAAACGGTTATGGGGCATATACAGGTGTGATAGTAAACAACAAACCCCGCTTGAGCGGGGTTGTTTAGGTTATTTCCTGTAATATTTCATTGCCTCTGGTATGCGGGCCTGTATGTCGCGGATACGGGTAGCATCGCTTGGGTGAGTGCTCAGGAACTCTGGCGGAGCGCCGCCTTTATTCTGAGCTGCCATACGTTGCCAAAAAGCAACAGCATTGTTAGGATCATAACCGGCCATGGCCATAAAGGTCAATCCTAAACGATCGGCTTCTGTTTCTTGTGAACGACTGTAGTGCAATAGCGCAACTTGGCTACCCACACCATACAGGGCGTTGACGATGCCCAATGATTTATTATTAGAGGTGCCAGCAGCTACGCCTAAACCCGCGCCTATACCTTGTGCTACATACTCTTGTGAGATACGCTCTGCCGAGTGGCGGGCAATGGCGTGACCGATCTCGTGGCCCATTACGGTAGCTAAACCGGCATCATCGCGGGTGATAGGCAATATACCACTGTATACCGCTACCTTACCACCAGGCATACACCAGGCATTCACTTCCTTACTATCGATCAGGTTGAATTCCCAATTAAAATTGTACTGGTCGCCGTAACCGTTCTGTTTCAGGTAACGCTCAATGGCTGAGGCCAATTGTGAACCAACACGTTTCACACGCTGCGCATCAGCCGATGAGCTGATCACTTTCGTTTTTGGGTCACTTAATAATTGTTGATAGCTTGCCGCTGCTGATTGGTTGATCTGGGCATCGCTAACAGCAAGTAATTGCTTGCGTCCGGTTAGCGGCACAGTTGAGCATGAGGAGATAATGAACGCTGCAATAAGCGCGAAAATAGGTTTGGTGATTCTCATAGATAATTCAGGCTACTTTACTTTTAAACAAATTAACTTTGCTCTCCTTGCCCTTCAACAAACGCTCGATATTTTTTTGGTGCGTAACTAATATTAATACACATATACACATCGCATATATGACGACCGATCTTATATACACCGGAAATATTACGGTAACTCCGGCTAAGTATGTAAAACTGGCCACCATGGAGCTTAATGATACATATTTAGTAATAAGTAGCACTATTATAAATACAAGCACGCAAAGCAAGGCAGCTTGAAGATTAATAGCCAAAACCATTCCAAACAAAGTGGCTACACCTTTACCGCCTCTAAAGCCCGCAAATATCGGGAACAGGTGTCCCATTACGGCCGCTATACCCAAAGCAAGCTCCAGGTTAACGAACGCTACTGAATTATGATTACCAATGGTGGATGTTCCCAACAAATAGGCCAGATTGGTGGCCGTCCACCCTTTTAAGATATCGATGAGCATGACGGGTATGCCAGCCTGCTTACCTAAAACCCTGAAAGTATTGGTGGCACCGGCGTTTCCGCTTCCGTATTCGCGTACATCTATCCCATAAAATGCCTGACCGATCCATACCGCGGTAGGTATAGAGCCAAAAAGGTAGGCCAGAATGAGCACAAGGATAGAGTAAACCGTTATCATTTTGCCACAAGTATACTTAAATCGGTATAAAAATCAGGCTTTATTGCTTAACAGCCTTTAAACTAAGGTCTAAACTTTTGACCGAATGGGTTAAAGCGCCAACTGATATATAATCAACACCGCAAGCTGCATAGTCTTTGATATTATCTTCGGTGATACCGCCCGAGGCCTCGGTAGCGTAACGGCCAGATACGATGTTCACTGCCTCGCTTAGGTCAGATAGGCTAAAGTTATCGAGTAATATGCGGTCCACACCGCCCACCTCAAGTACCTGCTCCAGTTCGTCAAGGTTACGCACCTCTATCTCGATCGGCAGTTTCTTGCCGTTGGTTTTTAAGTATTCGTGCGTATTGCGCAAGGCCTGGCGTATGCCTCCCGAATAGTCCACATGATTGTCTTTGATGAGTATCATATCGTATAGACCGAAGCGATGGTTCACGCCCCCACCGATCTGCACTGCCCATTTCTCGAGGTAACGCAAGCCGGGGGTGGTCTTGCGGGTGTCCAATACCCGAGTATTGGTACCTTTCAGTAAATCGATGATGTGGCGGGTCTTGGTGGCTATACCGCTCATGCGTTGCATACAGTTCAACACCAAGCGCTCGGCACGCAGGATGCATTGTACACTGCCTTCTACCTCAAGTGCCACATCCCCAGGTTTGATCAGGTCACCATCGTTCATCAGCACGTTCACCTTCAGGTCGGGGCTTACGATCTTGAATATCTCTACTGCCAACTCAACGCCGGCCAGCACACCGGTATCCTTTACCAGCAAACGAGCCTTGCCTTGGGTATCGCCAGGTATGGTGGCTAATGAGGTATGGTCGCCATCGCCAACATCTTCGGCCAGCGTGCGAACGATCAGTTCATCTACGATCTCTTTATTCAAAACTTCAATATTTACGCGTCAAAAGTAAAACATTTAACGAGGATTTGGTTTTGATCTTGGGGAAATTGGTTGTAACACTTATAGTGTAAAGGCATTAAGCGCCGGTTAGCGTAATTGTGACACTATCCCGGCTCAACTACTGATCGCGTGCTGTGTTACAACTCACTCAAAAAACTATATTTGCAACGTGGAAAACAAAAAGATAGCCTTACTTATACTTGACGGCTGGGGATACGGCCGCCAGGACGCATCGAACGCCATTTACACGGCCAACACTCCATTTTTTGACGAGATGCTGCAAAAGTATCCAAACTCCAAGCTGGTAACTTCGGGTACGGCCGTGGGTTTGCCTGAAGGGCAAATGGGCAACTCAGAGGTTGGTCACATGAATTTGGGTGCCGGCCGCATCGTGTACCAGGAACTGGGCCGCATACACAAGGCGGTCGATGACCACGAGCTACCACAGAACGCTGTAGTGAAAGAGGCGTTCGACTATGCTAAAGAGAATAATAAAGATGTGCACTTCATCGGACTGGTGTCTGACGGAGGTGTACACTCACATACCAAACACCTGAAAGGCTTGTGCGATGCCGCTACCGAATTTGGTTTGGAGCGCATTTTCATCCATGCCTTTTTAGATGGTCGTGATACTGACCCTAACTCGGGTATCACTTACATCACTGATCTTGAACTGGCTATTTCGCAACAACCAGTAAAGCTGGCATCAGCCATCGGTCGTTACTATGCTATGGACCGCGATAACCGCTGGGAGCGTGTAAAATTGGCTTACGACCTGATGGTGAATGGTACCGGTACACCCGCCATGAACATGATCGAGGCTATCCGTGAATCGTATGCAGATGGTGTTACCGACGAGTTCGTTAAACCGATCGTGAGGGTGGATGCCGATAATAACCCGATCGCTACCATTAAGGACGGCGATGTGGTGATCTGCTTTAACTTCCGCACCGATCGTGGCCGCGAGATCACACAGGCGCTTAGCCAAAAGGATTTCCCAGAGCAGAACATGCACGCCCTGCAGCTGCACTACATCACCATGACCCCTTATGACGAGACCTTTAAGAACGTTAAAGTGATCTTCAATAAAGAGGACCTGACCCAAACCCTGGGCGAGGTATTGCAGAACGCTGGTAAGAATCAGATCCGTATAGCGGAGACCGAGAAATATCCGCACGTGACCTTCTTCTTCTCAGGTGGTCGTGAGCGTGAATTTGATAATGAGAAACGCCTGATGGTTCCCTCACCTAAGGTGGCCACTTATGACCTGCAGCCCGAAATGAGCGCCGAAGGTATCCGTGATGCCATTTTACCTGAACTGCAAAGCGGCTGGGCCGATTTCATATGCCTTAACTTTGCCAATACCGATATGGTTGGTCATACCGGCGTGTTCGAGGCGGTGGTAAAAGCTGCTGAGACCGTTGATAGCTGTGTGAAGACACTGGTTGAGACCGGTACACAGAATGGTTATTCATTCATCATCATTGCCGATCATGGCAATGCTGATTATATGATCAATGATGATGGTTCGCCGAACACCGCGCATACCACTAACCTGGTGCCTTGCATCCTGATCGATAAAGACCTTACGACCATTAAAGATGGTAAGCTGGGCGACATTGCCCCTACCGTATTGACCATGCTGGGTGTAGAGATACCAGCCGCCATGACCGGGGATGTATTGGTATAGTTCCAAACATTTTAAGCTGCTAAGCAGCGTGTTATTATGTGCATCCGGCTTGGTAGCTTGCCGGCCGGATGTACATGAAAGCACTTCAGAGAATAAGTATTTTGACCTGAAAGGCTACGTAAGTGCCGATATATCGCGTTTAGCGCGTAGGAATGCCGGCGTGACCAAAACGGTACAGCACAACCGCACCGGCAAACAGACCAAAACAATCAGCACCATCAACTGGGAGCAGGAGCTGGCGCCTTTCGTATCCTCCGATATCAATAAACCGGCCTGGCGTCAAAGCTATAGCACGGAGCAGAAAGGCGATTCCACCGTTTATACCGCGTTGCAGCATGAACTGAATACCCGCCGCATCGTGATACACCAGCAAGATGGTCACGTGAGCCAGATCGCTATCGACAATGCCACCCACAACCTCCTTTATAACAATTCAGAACGATTGATTTGGTATCCAGATTCGTTATACGTGATCAATAAGTGGCAAAAGGTAAGGCTGCTTGGCGAGAACGTTTACGAGATCAGTGGCGTGATACGCTAAGAAGGAGCTCTAAATAGCTTAAAATGTTCTTATATGACTCCTTTGCTAAGCCAAAGCTTTATTTTGGAGGAACGTTTAGGTTCCAATAAATTAGAGGACGTCGACATTATCGACATCATTAAAGATCTTCTGACCGAGAATAATTACAAGGTCATTAGCCTTACAGCTACATCTATTAGGTTCGAGGGGACCATCAAGCCTGTTTCAAGGCATGAATATATCAATTACATAGACGAGGGTCTATTTGAATTGACCACTTCTGACCAACACACTTTAAAATTCAAATATTATATAAATTACGCGACAGAGTTTTTTATATTGATTATCCCCATCACTATAGGCGTTCTTGGATTTCCGCAAGGATTGATGATCGCTGCATTACTAATTGGCTATTTTACCTATCATACAATTTATCAAAGGAGGGTAGCAAGAAAAATATTCTCAGTTATCTTGAAGAACTGTAAAGCCGAGTTACAATAATTTACTATCTCCGGAAAAACCTGTTCGTATTGATTTCCTAATACCTTAAAATAGCAAGCCCGAACCGGACCATTCACGACATTTGTAACGGACATCTAAGTGTTACATTCGACTAAAACAGTGTTACATTTGGTGTTACATTCCGGTTTTTTGCAGCTTTTTCTTGAAATTTCTTGGTTTTTACGATTTTCGCAACGCCAAAAAGTGAGGAAAGTTGGGGAATTTTGTTACATCGGTGTAACACTTGTAACGCGCGCAAACAGCATCCCTTCTGATCGCTGGGACGAGTTAAATAAGGGGATCGGAAATTTTGGTAATGGTGCTCTTGCCTCGACCTCTTAGTGATGACCTACCACAGTAGCCAGTTTCTCTTTCGATACATCAAGCAGGGAGGCGATGTCGGTACGGCTTGGGTTGGATGATAATAACTTTTCGAAATCGGCAATGGCTGCTTTGAGGGCCGATGCTACAGCAGTTTTGTCGTACGAGCCCGCGGCCTTCATTTTCAATGCCGCGTACTCCTTGTAGGCCAGGCCACGGTTCTGGAAGTAGCTATCCTCCGGTTTGATGAGGATAGCCTTGTTCAGGTCATTGATGGCGCCCAGCATGCACTTCTCACGGTCATTACCGGCCAGCAGCTGATCCTTAGCCATATTGAGGCGGGCTATGGCCCTGAAATAATAAGCTTCGCGATTGGTCTTGTCAATGTTGATCACGCGGGTATAGGCCCCTACCGATCTTTTGAAATTACCAGAATGAAAGTAAGAGTAACCGAGCATCCAGAGTGCGTTGGTGCTGTTGGAATCGACCATGCAGGCCTTTTCCAGCTGACGTACCGCGGTCTTGAAGTCCTTGTCCATCATGGCCTGATAGCCCAACTTCACATAGGCATTTTGTGCCGAACTCTCTACGGTTGAAATGATCAAAAACGATAATATGACCGACAGTCTCATCATTGAATACAGATCGTTGCTATCTAACCAACAAATACATTAACTTATTAGCCTAACGTTTATTGTATGTTGAATAACAAATGTTCAAAACTTTATGATATACTTTTGGATGCACGCTAAGCAAAAACACGAACTGTATGCGGCTGAGTGCGTTAAAGGCAATATTAAAGCATTGCCACCATATAACCAATAATTGGAAATAAATTTTCGTTGGCCATATGGATCAATGGAAATGTGTCACTACCACCGTTATTGGCATGGCTATTGAATTTAAGTGTGGTTGAAGTTTAAAATGTATTTTTGCCGTTGCATCAAGCCGTTGCGGTCATAATGACTGACAACATGACGTTTTTGCCACCGTATCATATTTAGAAAGGGTATTTGATGAGTTACGATCTGTTCGATCCAAAAAATGTACTACCAATGATCAATGAGGACTCAGAGTTCTTTCCGCTCATGTCATCAGAGGATGAGGAGGAGATGAACAATGAGCAAGTTCCTGAAGTATTGTCCATATTACCACTGCGCAACACCGTATTGTTCCCGGGCGTAGTGATCCCTATAACCGTTGGCCGCGATAAATCTATCAAACTGATCAAGGATGCCAACAAAGGCGAGCGCCTGATCGGCGTGGTGGCCCAGTTGGACCCCAACCTTGAAGATCCTGAATTTGACCAGTTACACAGCATAGGCACTACGGCCATCATCGTGAAGATGCTGCAAATGCCTGATGGTAACACTACCGTTATCCTTCAAGGCAAAAAGCGCTTTGTGCTAAAGGAAGAACTGCAAAGCTCACCTTACCTGCGCGCCAGCATTGAGCCGTTCAGCGAGCAGCCTGTTAAAGAAGATAAAGAATTCAAGGCCATGGTATCCTCGGTAAAGGATATGGCCATGAGCATTATCCAGCTATCGCCCAATATCCCGAGCGAGGCCGGTATCGCTATCCGTAATATCGAGAGCACCTCGTTCCTGATCAATTTCATTGCCTCTAACATGAACGCCGACATGGCGGCCAAACAACGTTTGCTGGAAACCCCAAGCGTACGCGATCGTGCCCGTATCGTGCTGGAGCATTTGACCACTGATCTGCAAATGCTGGAGCTTAAGAACCAGATCCAGACCAAGGTACGCACCGACCTTGACAAACAGCAGCGCGATTACTTTTTGAACCAACAGCTCAAGACCATACAGGAAGAGCTGGGTGGCAATACGCCCGACCTCGAGATCGAGAACCTGCGCACCCGTTCGTTAAAAAAGAAATGGAGCAAGCAAGTAAGTGAGCATTTCAATAAAGAGTTAGAGAAGCTACAGCGCATCAACCCGGCCGCGGCCGATTATTCGGTGCAGATCAACTACCTGGAATTACTGCTTGACCTGCCATGGAGCGAGTTCACCAAAGATAACTTTGACCTCAAACGCGCTCAAAAGACCTTGGATAAGGACCACTTTGGCCTGGACAAAGTGAAGCGCCGCATCATTGAGTATTTGGCGGTGCTGAAGCTTAAACACAATATGAAGGCACCTATCCTTTGTTTGGTAGGTCCTCCGGGGGTTGGTAAAACATCATTAGGTAAATCGATAGCCAAAGCTTTGGGCCGTAAGTATGTGCGCATGGCCTTAGGTGGCGTACGCGATGAAGCCGAGATACGCGGTCACCGTAAAACATACATCGGCGCTATGCCGGGCCGCATTATCCAGTCGATCAAAAAGGCTGGAGCCGCTAACCCGGTGTTCATTCTTGACGAGATCGATAAGGTGGGTAACGATTTCCGTGGCGATCCGTCATCGGCCCTTTTGGAGGTGCTGGACCCTGAACAGAACAGCTCGTTCTATGATCATTACGTAGAACTGGACTTTGACCTGTCTAACGTGATGTTCATCGCTACGGCCAACTCTTTGAGCACCATACAGCCTGCCCTGTTGGATCGTATGGAGATCATAGAGGTGAATGGTTACACCATTGAAGAGAAGATCGAGATCGCCAAGCAGCATTTGCTGCCTAAGCAGCGCGAGGCCCATGGTGTAAAACCTAAGGACGTGGTGATCAAGAACGATGTGATGGAAAAGGTGATCGAGGATTATACCCGCGAATCGGGCGTGCGTAACCTGGAGAAACAGGTAGGCTCGGTAGTGCGTGGCATAGCCAAAAGCATCGCTTTGGAAGAGGAATACAACCCCACCGTAAGTAAAAAGGACGTGGAACGCTTTTTAGGCGCCCCTATATTTGACAAAGACCTGTACGAGGGCAACCACGTGGCCGGTGTAGTGACCGGCCTGGCCTGGACCCAGGTAGGTGGTGATATATTGTTCATTGAGGCCAGCCTGAGCCCCGGCAAGGGCCGCTTAACGCTCACTGGTAGTTTGGGTGATGTGATGAAAGAATCGGCCACCATCGCGTTAGCTTATTTGCGTGCGCATGCTGCCCAATTTAACATCGATCATAAACTGTTCGAGCATTGGGATATTCACGTGCACGTACCGGCAGGTGCCACCCCTAAGGATGGTCCATCGGCAGGTATCACCATGTTAACGGCGCTTACCTCGGCCTTTACCCAACGTAAAGTTCGCCCTAATTTGGCCATGACCGGCGAGATCACCCTACGCGGCCGCGTGCTGCCGGTTGGTGGTATCAAAGAGAAGATACTGGCTGCCAAACGCGCCAATATCAAGCAGATCATTTTGTGCCAAAGCAATCAGAAGGACATCCTCGAGATCAAGGAAGACTACATTAAGGACCTGCAGTTCCACTACGTCAAGGAAATGCGTGAGGTGATCGACCTGGCCCTGCTTAACGAGTTGGTTGATGAACCCTTAGATCTGAGCATCCGCCTGGAAGAGAGACCGGTGATCACAATGGTCGAGTAAGCCGATAACAACGCAACGTATACAAGCCACCTTTCAAGGTGGCTTTTTTGTTAATTGATGTTTGTTCTGCTTCCCCTCCGAGAGGGGTCAGAGGTGGGCCCATTCGCCCCGCGCATCATCACTCGATCGCACAAACTTATACTGTCGCTTTTTGTTACATTAGCCGTCTAAAAGTCCTGTCCAAAAAAATGAAGTTCAAACTATTGATACTTGTGGCGCTGATGAGTGCCACTACCCTGCCCTTGCTTGCACAGAACCGCACTATGGAGATCGGTTTTCAGTCGGATAACGATTCGTTCCTGGGCCAGGGCGTTGATCGGTATTACACCAACGGACTTTTCCTTTTTTTCAGAAAGGGTATGGACTTCAGGAATCCCAAACTGGCCAATAAGGTGTTAGGGATAGAGGTGGGGCAAAAGATCTTCAACCCGCAAAGCGGCTACGTGCCCGACTCCACTTATATCGACCGTCCTTTCGCCGGTTACCTGTACGCAGGCGTCAATATCAATTACCTGTACCGTGATCAAAGCAATTTGAAGGTCGGTGTTCAGGTGGGTGTGGTCGGCCCATCGGCACAAGGCAAACAAGCGCAGGAAGTGATCCACAATACCTTTGGCTTTTACAAACTTAATGGCTGGCAAAACCAGATCAAGAACAGTCCGCAGATCAACCTGCGTGTTGATTACAATAAGCTGATCGTGCGCCCTAATGCGTGGGGCGATCTTACCTTTAGCGGTTATGCTAACGGCGGTACCGGCTTCAATGGTGCTGGTGCAGGGGTGTTATTAAGGGCAGGTGCAATCAACCACCTGTTCAACTCGGTAAGTACACAAGCTACTGCTACCAAGAACAGCATAGCACCGCTCCACAACTTCGAGCTTTTCGCCTACTACCAGCCCATAATCAACTACGTAGCTTATGATGTTACCGTGCAAGGCAACCTATTAAAAAAGGAGAATGACCCAAGACAGATCACCAGCGAACCCGAGCCTGTGGTATTAACGCACCAGATCGGTGCGGCGTTCGCTTCCTCACGATTTGTGGTTGGCCTGGCCGCTAACCTGCGTGGCAAAGAGGTGAAGACACAAGTGTACAACAGCCATGCATGGGGTTCGATCACCCTGCTGTACCGTTTCAACTCGCACAAGAACCGTTTCGATGTGACCGACCCGAAAGGCGGCCGACCGGTCAGGATGAAAAATTAAACTAAATGTCGCCGCGGCGCAGCTGCTTCTTCACCGATAGCAGGCGCTTTTGTTCGAGCCGGCGTGCTTTGGCCTGCCTGCTCACCTTGGTAGGTTTGCGTACCTTAGGGCGATGCAAGGTACCTGACAGCAGGCTCGTCAGCTTATCGATCGCGCGTTCTTTGTTCAGCAATTGGCTTCGCTCCTCCTCGCACACCACTTGCACAAGTCCGTCGCGGTTGAGGCGGCTTTGTAGTTTGGCGGCGAGCAGCTCCTTCTGTTCATCATCAAACAAAAGCGACGACCGTATATCGAACAGCAGTTCCACCTTGGTAGATACCTTGTTCACATTTTGCCCGCCTTTGCCACTGCTGCGCGAGGTCTTGTAGATCACCTCCCGTTGCAGCGCAGCTTTGTTGAATTCCATTTGTCAAAACTAAAACTAAAAAAGTACACAGCTGTGATACAGCGTACATTTTTCAACAACCCGCCCGGCGCGCGGCAATGTGGGTTCATTTTTGTAAATTTGGGCCACCATGAGCAAAAACATTGTAGTGGCAATTGACGGTTACTCGTCGTGCGGAAAAAGTACCCTGGCCAAGGCCTTAGCTAAAAAACTTCATTTCATTTACGTTGATAGCGGGGCCATGTACCGTGCCGTTACCTTGTATTTTTTACGCAATAAGATCGATGTGAACAACGAGGAGCAGGTGCATGAGGCCTTGCAGAACATCCACCTTAACTTTCACTCACGTGATTACGAGACCCACATTACCCTCAATGATGAAGAAGTATCGGACGAGATCCGTTTGATGCCCGTGTCGGAGAACGTTAGCGCCGTATCGGCCATACGCGAGGTACGTAAGGAGATGGTGGCCCAGCAGCAGCGAATGAGCCGCTCTAAAAATGTGATCATGGATGGCCGCGACATCGGTACGGCAGTATTCCCGCATGCACAGGTAAAACTATTCATGACCGCCGACCCTAAGATCCGCGCCGAACGTCGCTACAAAGAGTTAGCCCCCAAGAACCCGGATATCACTTTAGAGGATGTATTTGAGAATTTGGCCCATCGTGATTATGCCGACACCACCCGCAAGGAAAGCCCCCTGGTGCGTGCCGAAGATGCGATCATTTTAGATAACACCAACCTTACCCCTGACGAGCAATTAGCCTTTGCCCTGAGCAAGATCGAGCCGTTCCTTAAAAAGTAACGGTATCGCCCTCGGGCTCAAATTTGATGGCTTCTACCCCAAAACGGTTCAGGAAGTCGACGCCTTCATCGCTCACCAAATCTTTGTACTGAGCATATGAATGCTCGTAATACACCTTAGTTATACCGGCCGAATAGATGAGCCTTGCACAAGGCAGGCATGGCGATAGCGTGGTGTACATGGTAGCCCCTTCTAAACGGGCACCGTTCTTTACTGCATACAGTATGGTGTTCTCCTCGGCATGCAGGGCTAATGAGCAGCTGCCCCGGGCATCGCGCGGGCAGCCGGTCTCTGGCCATTCCTCGTCGCAATTGTGGGTACCAGCCGGTGGGCCATTATAGCCCACCGATATGATACGGGTATCTTTAGTTAACACCGCTCCCACCTGCGCTTTAACACAGTGCGAGCGTTTGGCCAGGTCATTGGCCAGGTTCATGAATATTTGATCGAACGATAGTTTACTCATAAGGTATTAGTGCCCGGCCGCGGCCTCCACGTGGTCAAGGTCAATGCCTTGTTTCCTTAACTCCTTGCTTACCTTCCAGGCAAAGAAGGCCAGGTAGGCAAATCCGATAACTGGTACGATGTACGACAAGTGTATACCGGCGCTATCCGCCAGAATACCTTGAACCGGCGGTATGATCGAACCACCCAGGATCATCATGATCAAAAATGCCGAACCCTGGCTGGTGTATTTACCCAAACCAGTGATCGATAACGCGAAGATCGAAGGCCACATGATCGAGCAGCACAAGCCACCACTAATGAAAGCGAAAGTGGCCACGATGCCGGTAGTGAACAGGCCGACCAGCATGAAGATCACACCCAATATACCGAACACGGTGAGCGTACGGGCAGGCTTTTGCTGACCCATAAAAAAGGCTACTACCAATATGGCCACACAGATGGCGTAAGGATACAAATGCGAAATGGTGCCACCACTTACATAGTTAGCTAACAACACAAAGCCGAAAGCTACGAAAGGTACTACTACGGTCAGGATCTGAGTAGTGCTCTTTTTAAGGTTGAACGCCCCTACCGAACCGGCCCAACGACCGATCATCAAACTACCCCAATAAAGGGAAATGAACGGCGCGATGTCCTTTTCGTTGTAACCGCCAAATTGTGGCAATTGCAATAAGGCACCCATGTTGCTTTGGATGGTCACCTCAGTACCTACGTAGGTAAAAATGGCGATCATACCATATATCAGCTGTGGATACTGCATGGCGCCCCAACCTTCCTTGTTTTTAGAGGCCGAAGACAACGAACCGATCAGCGTTACCAATATAATGAACAACGAGGCGTATACGATATAAGGTTGCGGTACACCGGTAGCATTGCTTAACGGGCCGGCAAGCAAGATCAGCAGGAAGGCCACAAAGATCACCAATAATGGTCTGTTGGCCTTGGTGCTTTGTTCGATCTCTTCGTCGCTGGTCACTTTAGGAAGGTCAGAGAACCAAAAGAACGCCGCCACCGCCAGGAACAAGCCTGCCAATGCATAATACAGGTTATTCACTGATGATATCTCCACCTTAGCGGCCGATTCACCTTTGGTGGTACCGAACAGCATCACACCCACGATAACCGGACCTAATAAGGCACCTACGTTATTCACCGAGCCTGCGAAGTTCAAACGGTTGGCGCCTGTTTCGGGCGGGCCAAGCGCGATCACGAATGGGTTAGCTGCGGTTTGCTGTAACGAGAAACCGACAGCGATCACAAAGAACGCCGCCAGGATGAACCCGAACGCTCCTGAACCGATGGCAGGCACCATTCCTAAGGCACCGATAGCCGAGATCACCAATCCGAGAACGATACCGTTCTTATAACCGATCTTGTTCAGGATATCGATACGGCTGGCTTGTGAGGCAAAATACAGGATCAGCGACCCGATGAAATAACCACCGTAAAAAGTAAAGTCGATGAGTTGCGATTCGAACTGGGTGAGGCTGAAATGTGTCTTACAAAATGGGATGAAGATACCGTTACTGGCCGCCAAAAAGCCCCAAAAAAAGAATACGGTGATCAGCGTATATAGTGCCGAACCGTAACTTTTTGTCTTATTATCCTGCATATGAGTTAGTTATAACTAGTGTTTTTAGAACACTAACATAACCTAATTTTTTCGGATTTTTAACGATCTTTTAAAATAAGCGCAGCAACAATTTCCTGTTTTTTTGTTTTAAGTAGATTAGTTGCATATTCGCCGCGCGAACTAACTGTATCAAATGATCGAAGCTATTATTTCGGGGATCGGTGTTGGATTGGTGCTTACTTTCATTACCGGACCGGTATTCTTCGCACTGATCAAGACCAGCATCGAAAAGGGGTTCCACGCAGGTGCCGCCCTTGCCTTTGGCGTAGTGTGCAGCGATGTGGTATTTGTTGGCGCGATCATCTTTGGGTCGCAGTTCTTCGAAGTGCCCGAAAAGGCCAAGATCTGGCTGGGCGTGATCGGTAGCATCATCCTGCTCATCATCGGTACTCACTACCTTACTAAAAAGGCCGAGATCGATTACGACTCTCATACCCCAGCCAAGGTGAACCGTGCAGGCTACTTCTTTAAAGGCTTTCTGATGTGCATTTTCAATCCTACCCTGCTTTTCCATTGGATCACGGTGATCGGCACGGCCAGTACCGCCTATCACGAAGGGGTGCACAACCGCCAGCTTAAGATCGCGGTCATGTTCATCACGGTATTATCGGTACAATTTGGGATGGATATACTAAAGGCCTTTTATGCCAACAAACTCCGCGACAAGATATCTGTGAAGCTGGTACACAAACTCAACTATGTGGCCGGTGCCGCGCTCATCATCGCCGCCTTCGTCATCTTCGACAAGCTCGTTACCCACAAGTTCTTCGACTCTATTGGGGCATAGTTAGTGGTTAGTGGGTTATTGAGTTATTAGGTAGCGTCTTCTTAAAGGATACTCACGATCAAAAAATGTCACGCTGAGCGATAGCGAAGCATCCTATACACTTACCATGTATATAAGATATTTGCTATCGCTCAATATGACAAGGTGGAGGGATAACATTAACATGCCTGACCACCAACCACAAACAAAAAATGTCATGCTGAGCGATAGCGAAGCATCCTATACACGTTGAAAGCGTATAAGATTTCGCTATCGCTCAATATGACACTATATACTAGAGTAGCGATGGCGGCTGATCAAGTCACCATCCAATAACTCAATAACCCACTAACTAAATCGCACGTCCCGGATAAGCTTTCAAACCTTCTTCCAGGCAGGTCATGGCGGCTTCCAGGTCAGTGCTGTTGAGCACATAGGCCATACGCACTTCGTTGGTGCCAGCGCCTGGTGTGCTGTAAAAACCGGTGGCCGGTGCCATCATCACGGTGGCGTTGTTGTGGCTAAAGCTTTCCAGCATCCACTGGCAAAACTTGTCGGCATTATCGATCGGGAATTTGGCTACCACGTAAAAAGCACCGCCCGGGTTGGGGCAAAACACACCCTCCATTTTGTTCAGGGCATTAACCAGTACGTCGCGGCGGTGGGTGTATTCTTTATTAACGGTCTCAAAGTAAGCGTCCGGGGTATCTACCGCAGCCTCACCGGCGATCTGCTCTACCATGCCTGGGCTCAAACGCGCCTGGGCAAATTTCAGTGCAGCTTTTAACACCTCTTTGTTCTTGGTGATCAGGCAACCCAAACGGGCACCGCAGGCGCTGTAACGCTTGCTCACGGTATCCATCACGATCACGTTATCATCAATGCCATCCATGTGCATAGGCGAAATGAACTCACGGCCATCATAGCAAAACTCACGGTAAGCCTCATCTGAGAACAGGTACAGATCATGCGCTAACGCCAGTTCCTTCAGGGCCAGCATCTCCTCCTTTGAGTACAGGTAGCCGGTCGGGTTGTTAGGGTTGCAAATGATGATCGCTTTGGTCTTTGGCGTGATCAGTTTCTCGAACTCAGCTATCGGCGGCAACGCGAAACCATTGTCGATAGTGGACAGGATCGGTTTTACTACCACATCGCTCTGGCAGGCAAAGCCATTATAGTTGGCGTAGAACGGTTCAGGGATGATCACCTCATCGCCCGGGTCAAAGCAGGCCATCATGGCAATAGTGATCGCTTCCGATCCGCCGGTGGTCACAATGATATTTTCGGGGGTGATGTTATAGTTAAGTTTGTTATAATATTCGGCCAGTTTTTTACGGTACGATAATGTACCCTCTGATGCCGTGTAGGCCCATACCTTAAAGTCGATGTTCTTAACGGCATTGAGCATTCCTTCAGGTGTCTCGATGTCGGGCTGGCCTATGTTGAGGTGGTATACTTTTTTACCGGCCTGCTTGGCCTGATCGGCAAATGGGGTTAGCTTACGTATGGGCGAGGCGGGCATATGCACACCTTTTTGAGAGATATTTGGCATGGTGCAAATCTATGAAAACCGCCAAACAAAAAAGGGCGCAGTTTTGCGCCCTTTTTAATATCAGTATGTGGTTGTACAGCTAATTAACGGCTATGTGTGGCCGGTCCTTCAACCACCTCACCCAAAATGATCAGGTTCTTTACCGGGGTCTTGGCATTAGAGGTCACCACGATGGTCTTGCTGAACGGCGATGCCACAGCAGCATTGTAAGTGATCGATATGGTACCTTTTGCACCTTTTAAAACCGGGGTTTTGGTATAGTCGGCAATGGTGCAACCGCAGGTAGGCCTAACCTCCGTTAAAATAAGCGGCTCTACCCCAACGTTAGTATATTCAAATACGGTAGTTACAGGTTTGCCTTTGGGTATCTTACCAAAGTCGTGTTTCTCCTCGTTAAATTTGAACTCAGGTTTTTGACTGTCCTGTGCAGAAGCGGTAATGCTGATACCCAGCACCATAGCAAATAGTATGACCAGTTTTTTCATATTTAGTTGCGGTTATGACACAAATATAATCCAATAGTTTAAAAAGCGATGCAAAAACCGTGCTTACTTTGTTTACATTTGAATCAATAGTGGGCTGAGCAGCAATTCGCCCATAATTTTTTATTTTTGAGGCCTAAATTTGAAGATCTATGCCAGAAAGCACATTACCGGCTACCGGCAATTTTACCGAACACGAGCTCAGTTTTAACGATTTCAGACACATCGTTATAAACGACTATCGCATTGGCTTTGAGAGCCGTCAGGCCAGTTTGTTGGGCCGTCGCGAGGTGCTTACCGGTAAGGCCAAGTTCGGGATATTTGGCGATGGGAAAGAGGTGGCGCAGTTGGCGATGGCCAAGGCTTTCAAAAAGGGTGACTGGCGTGCCGGTTACTACCGCGACCAGACCTTCATGTTCGCTACGGGCATGAGTACGCTGAAAGAATTCTTTGCGCAATTGTACGCGCATCCAGATATCGAAAAGGACCCTGCTTCGGCCGGCCGTCAGATGAACTGCCATTACGCTACGCGTTTTGCCAATCCTGATGGCACCATGGTGGATCAGGTGAACACCATGAACTCTTCGTCAGACATTTCCACCACGGGCGGGCATATGCCCCGTTTGCTGGGTTTGGCCTACGCATCAAAGCTGTACCGCCAAAACAAGGAACTGGAGGAGCTGAAGCAATTCTCGATCAATGGTAACGAAGTGGCCTTTGGCAGCATCGGCAACGGTGCCACGTCCGAAGGTATATTTTTAGAGACCTTCAATGCCGCCGGTGTATTGCAGGTTCCAATGGCCATTTCCATTTGGGATGATGCGTATGCCATATCGGTACCGGCCAGCTTACAGACCACCAAAGAAGACATATCAGAGGCTCTGCGCGGTTTTCAGCGCGAGGAAGGCACCAACGGCTACGAGATATTCAAAGTACGCGGGTGGGATTATGTGGCACTGGTAGAGACCTATGCCACCGCCATTGAACTTTGCCGCACGGAGCACGTACCGGTACTGATCCACGTGACCGAGATCACGCAGCCGCAAGGCCATTCCACTTCAGGATCGCACGAGCGTTACAAACCATCGGAGCGTTTGGCCTGGGAGGCCGAGCACGACTGCTTGCAGCAGATGCGCCGCTGGATGATCAATTCGGCCATTATTAGTGAGCAGGAACTGGACGAGCTGGAAGAGACGGCCAAAAAGCATGTGCGTAACAGCCAGCGTGAGGCCTGGAACGAGTACTCGACCGAGATAAAGTCAGAACTGGATGAGGCCGCCGCTTTGATCGAGCAGTACGCCCGTCACTCAAGCGTGAAACAACTGGGCGAGATCGCTGCCGAGCTACGCTCGTGTGTTGATCCGGGTCGCCGCGACATCGTGAGCGCGATCCGCAAGACCTTGCGCCTCACCGCTACCGAGGACCATCCAGAACGCCAGCACCTGATCGACAGGCTGATGCACGAGAACGAGCTGAACGCCGAACGCTACAACAGCAAATTATTTAGTGATACTCCCCTATCGCCCCTCAGAGTGCCTTTGGTACCGGCCCGTTATGATGCCGATGCCCGCATGCTTGATGGCCGCGAGATATTGAACGCCTGCTTTGACGCCGCCTTTGAACGCGATGAACGCATCGTGGCCTTCGGCGAGGATGTTGGCGCCATAGGCGACGTGAACCAGGGTTTTGCCGGCCTGCAGGCCAAATACGGCGACCTGCGCATCACCGATACCGGCATACGCGAGAATACCATTATTGGCCAGGGAATGGGCTTAGCCATGCGCGGCCTGAAACCTATCGCCGAGATACAATATTTGGATTACTGGATATGGGCAATCACTGTATTGAGCGATGACATAGCCAGCTTGAGCTACCGTACCCGCGGCGGACAAAAAGCACCGCTGATCGTACGTACGCGTGGCCATCGCCTGGAAGGCATCTGGCATTCAGGATCACCAATGGCTTCCTTACTGGCTAACCTGCGCGGTATGCACATTTGCGTGCCACGTAACATGACCCAGGCCGCCGGTATGTACAACACCCTGCTACAGGGCGATGAACCAGCGATCGTGATCGAGAGCCTGAACGGTTACCGACTAAAGGAGAAACTTCCGAGCAACATCGGTGAGTTCACCGTACCGTTGGGTAAGGCCGAGGTGTTACGCCAGGGAACGGATGTGACCGTGATATCGTACGGATCGACCTTGCGCATAGTGCAGGAGACGGCGGACGAATTAGCCTCAATGGGCATCAGCATCGAGATCATTGACCCGCAAACGTTATATCCTTTTGACCTGGATGAGGCTTGTGTACGATCACTGCAAAAAACCAGCAGACTATTGGTGGTAGATGAGGATGTACCCGGCGGAGGTTCGGCCTACATTTTACAACACGTGGTAGAGAAACAAGGCGGCTACCGCTACCTTGACACAGCGCCCAAAACACTATGTGCGAAAGAGCACCGCCCGCCTTACGGATCTGATGGTGATTACTTTACCAAACCATCGGCCGATGACATCATCGAGGCGGTGTATAACATCATGCACGAAAGTTATCCGGCCAAATTCCCGGCTATATTTTAGAGGGTCAGGAAGTAGATAACTGACCGTCTTTTGTCATCCTGAGCTATAGCGAAGGATCTTATACGAGCGAATTGTTCCGACGTATAGGGTCACCACACTATCGCTCGTGATGACATTTTTTATATCCTCACCCTCCACTAAATTTTGGTGTAAGTATATTGTTCAGTTAAAACAGTGACCATCATGCTTTCTACTATCAAACAAAACCATGAACCTTTTACCATATCAATCCTATCTGATAAAGAGCAAATACACTCGAGACGAGGTCATTGAACGATTTTTGCGAAAGGCCCATATTGATACATCTTCTGAAAAGAATGAGACCAATAGCGGTTACAGCGGTAATTTTTATGGTTGTGACCTAAAGATTGCTCCGATATGCAATTACCGCAATGGTGCCTATCCCGAAGCCGATCTGATATTCGTTAAGCATATGCCTCAAGCCGAAGTAAAAGTGAAAATTCGTGTAAATACTATGGGGCGGCGTTTTCTGTTGTTGTGGATAGGCATAGTGTTATCATTGTTCTTGATTTGCCTAATAGAACAGATATCAAGTAACGCTTGGTCGATGACCGTATTGGCACCTTTGGGCATGGCACTTGCCGGTTATGCGATCATGCTTATTAGTTATCATCTGGAAGTACCTGATCTAAGGAACTTTGTTGAGGAGTTATTGCTGGGCAATTAAGACGAAGGCCTTAGGATATATTTCCTCTTGAACTATTCACACTGACTTACCCACCATTCACTACAATTCCCTACTTTTGCCCCACATCAATACTCCATTATTCTCATGACCAACGAACAAGATCTGTCGATCATATCCAACATCATCAAGAACCGCCGTACCATCAAACCCGCTATGATGAACGGACAAAAGATACCTAACGGCCATGTGGCCGCTTTGCTTGAACTGGCCGACTGGGCCCCTACTCATGCATATACTGAGCCTTGGCGCTTTGTGGTGTATGAGGACGCACCTAAATTTTGCGCGCAGCACGCCGAACTTTACAAACAAGCTGCTGAAGTGGCCGGTAACTTCAATGCGGCAACTTACAGCAACCTGCAAAACATGGGTGCTAACGTGTCGCACGTGATCATTGCTTACATGCACCGCGCCGAAACCTCTAAGATACCAGCCGTTGAGGAAGTGGCCGCAGCATCATGCGCGATCCAAAACCTCTTACTGGGTGCGCAAGCCTTGAACATCGCTTCGTTCTGGAGCACAGGTGGCGCTACATTGAAACCGGTAATGAAAGAGTTCCTGCACCTGGGTAATGAAGACCAGGTATTAGGCCTGTTATACTTAGGTTACAGCGAAGCCAAACCAGAAGGCGTACGCAAGACCCCACTTGCCGAGAAAGTAAAGTGGGTATAGTAAGCTTGTAGCTTCAAAAATACCTCTGAATAGACCCTTTCAATGCCGATATGTACCGGCATGAAAGGGTCTTTTATTTTAAGATGCATCCCCTTCATCCGTCCAACGGCCTGTCGCTGTCTTAACATCTTTTTTGGCTATTGTAACCCTTATTGCCTAAATTGCGTACCACGCAACTGAACACCTTTGCCCATGAACCAACAGCAGATACTTGATCAATTGAAGCAGAACGGCAATACGCACATTAAATTTGCCTTTGCTGATATAGACGGTATCTTACGGGGCAAAGTGATCCACCTCAAAAAGTTCGAGGCTGGCTTGAGCCAGGGCTATGGCTTTTGCGATGTGGTGTTCGGGTGGGATAGCCAGGATCAGGGGTATGATAATACCTCTTTCACGGGATGGCATACCGGCTACCCGGATAAGCCCTGCCGTATAGACCTGTCCACCTTCCGTACCATACCCTGGCAAAATGATATGCCGTTCTTCCTGGCCGATTTTAGCGGCGAAGGAAATGAGAACGTGCCTTGTCCGCGTACCTTGCTTAAAAAGATCGCCGCCGAGTGCGAGGCCATGGGCTTCCATCCTGAATTTGCACAGGAGTTCGAGTGGTTCAATTTCAGTGAAACTTCGCGCTCGTTAGAGCAAAAGAAGTTCACCAACATAGAGCCTTTGACGCAAGGCATGTACGGCTACTCTATCCTGAGGCCATCGCAGCAGAACTCCTATTACTATGACCTGGTGAACTTGTTGACCCAGTTCGATATCCCGATCGAGGGATTGCATACCGAGACCGGTCCGGGTGTATATGAAGCGGCCATCATTCATGACCATGTTTTGGCCGCGGCAGATAAGGCTGCGCTGCTGAAGAATTCTGTAAAGGAGATCGCCTCCATGTACGGCATCATGGCCTCCTTCATGGCTAAATGGAGCGAGAAACTGCCCGGCTGCAGCGGCCACATCCACCAAAGCCTATGGAGCGCCGACAAGGCCACCAACCTATTTTACGATGAGGCGGATGAGCTGAACATGAGCGAGCTCATGAAGCATTATGTGGCCGGTCAGCTGTATTGCCTTCCGCATCTCATCCCTATGTATGCGCCTACCGTGAACAGTTACAAGCGTTTAGTGGAAGGCGCCTGGGCACCTACCACCATTACCTGGGGCGTCGATAACCGCACCACCTCGTTACGTGTGCTCAATCATGCACCCGAGTATACCCGGCTCGAGACCCGCATACCGGGAGCTGACAGCAACCCTTACCTGGCCCTTGCGGCATCGCTGGCATCAGGCTTGTATGGTATCAAGCACAAGCTGCCTTTGGCCTTACCACCGGTCAGTGGCAATGGTTACACGCATAAAAGCAACGGCAACATACCGGGCAACCTGTATGAGGCGGCCATGACCATGAAGAACTCGGCTATAGCCAAGGAGCTTTTTGGCAGTGCCTTTACCGAGCATTTCACCAATACCCGGATCTGGGAATGGCGGCAGTTTAGCCAGCATGTTACTGACTGGGAACTAAAAAGATATTTTGAGATCATCTGACCTTAGACCAAGGGTCAGGACCAACCAATTATGGACCACGAATTAAGCAAGCTGATCGTCAGGAAAGCATGGGAAGGCTATGATGCCTCCCGTGTGATCCGCAGCATCGACGACATCAGCGCCAACGTTTCTACCAACTTTGTTTACCGCATCACCTTCGAGGATGATGACATCATTATCGCCAAGCTATCCAACTTTGGCAAATACGATTATTTTAAAGAGGACCACCGCATCATCCAGATGCTGGGTAATAACCTCCTTTACCCGTACGAGAATTTTTTAGCCAAATCACTGCTTAAGAACAACCGGGTATACATCTATCGCCACCGTCAAAATGGTGTGGACGCCTGGGTGGTATTCTACAACCCTACCCGCATACTGGAGCGTTTGCCACGCCGTTTAGAGGATAGCAATATCCGTAAGTTCGCGCAGCAGGCGGCCAAGTTCCACAAGGCCTGCTCAAGAGCCAGCAAGGTGTTGCCTAAGTCGTCAAAAACGATGCGCACCGACATTAACAACTTATTGGAGCAGGTGAATAAGGACGAGAGCCAGTTCGGTACCCGCAGCCAGGTGGACCTGTTGCGCTACCACTGCGACCTGTATCTTAAGGCACGCACCAAATACGCCGCCAACACCTTCGAGACCATACCGGTCTTTATCGATTGGAACATCGGCAACTTCTCCATCACCCATAAACAGGAACTTTACTCACGCTGGGATTACGACTGGTTCAGGATGAGCAACCGCATCATGGACTTCTACTTTTTTAGCCGGGTGGTATCTGACGTGGGCGACCGTACGGTGTTCAGCTATTATATCACCACGCTGATGGAGAACCGCTTTATGCTTTTCCTTGAAGAGTATCACAAGCTGAACCCGCTCACCGTGAACGAGATACACTTCATGAAAGAATGCTACCGCTTCTTCATCCTCAACTATGTGATCAAGGATGGCAAGCATTTTTTCCACGAGCAGTACGCGGTAAAACTACAGCAGGAGGCCTACGACATCTACCTGCCATCGGTAGACCGTGATTTTGATGCCGAAAAGATCATCAAACATTTAAAATTGAAATAACAACGCTATACTATCCATGCTAAACATCACCGAGTTCAAAAACGTTGTCGACCAGTATAAGGTCATCTTCTTCGACTCGTTCGGGGTGATCAAAAATTACAATGGACTGGTGCCAGGCATGCTCGAGACCTTTGAGTACCTGGACCGCATGCAAAAGGAATACTACATCGTGACCAACGATGCCTCGCGCAGTCCGCAACAACTGGCCGATTCGTTCCATAGATTGGGCTTACACATGATCACGCCCGAAAGCATCATTTCGTCGGGCATGCTGGCCAAAGAATATCTGGAGCTGAAGGTACATGATGGCATGGTGGCTTACCTGGGCACCGATGATTCGGCACACTACATTGAGAGCGCCGGCCGTAACACCATCGCCGTGCGGGACATTACGCCGGAGAATATTGACCGCGTGAACGGCCTGGTATTCATGGACGACGAAGGTTTTGACTGGTTCAATGACCTGAACAAAGTAGTGAACCTGATGCGCCTGCGTAACATACCGGCTATAGTGGCCAATACCGATTACGCTTACCCGCGCAGCATGAACGAGGTGGCCATAGCTGTAGGCGCCCTGGCTAATATGATCGAGCACATCGTGGGCAAACGTTTTATCAGGTTCGGCAAGCCCGATTCGCAAATGTTCATGTTCGCCTATGAGTTGGCCCGGGCCAAAAGCGAGGTGACCAAACAAGACATCTTAATGGTGGGCGATACCCTGCAGACCGACATTTTAGGCGGCAACAAGTTCGGCCTCGATACGGTGCTGGTACTTTCGGGCAATACCCTACCCGAGGATGCAGAGGTACGTATCAATTCATCGGGCATCGTCCCCACCTACATCTGCCCTACTGCGGTGGTGGTGTAAGATCATTTCGTCAACATACAAAAAGGCTTGCCACAATGCGTGACAAGCCTTTTTTGTTATGTGGTCGGTCTGTACTTATTGTGCTTGCAAAATGAACCAAGGCAATGCATCGCTGATCATGGGTACTACCGATGTAGCATGCGTTCCGCCGGTTATTGGCTTCAACGTTACGCTGGTGGCGCCTGCTGCAATGAAACGGTTGTAGGTGTTTTGGGTGGTCTCATAGAACACGTCGGCATCCGCGGTGCCGTGGTACAAGCGCGTTTGGCTTTTAGGTGCCCAGTTAGGGAAACTGTTCGCTGCTACCTTGGCCTTAAAAGCGGGCTCGGCGCTGGCATTGTTCAGGGCCGCAAAAAAGGTAGGGTTGAACAGGCCGTTGGTGCCGGTCAGGTTGGTGGTCAGCTCGTTGTTGATCTGAGTACCGTTCTTCGATCCGTCAAGCAGGCTATTGATCTTGGCCGCATAAGTGTCGTTGAAGTATTCGTCCAATCGACGGTTAAAGCCGTACAGGCTGTTGTAGCTTTGAATAAAGATGGAGAAGAATGAAGGGCTTGGATAAGTGGTGGCCGTACCTATTTTGGCCAGCATGCCAGTGATATCGTACCCACCTGCGCCTTCGGCTGCTGCGGTAACGGTAAGTCCGTGGCTCGAGTTGGTCTCGATCTCGCGCTGGGCGGCCATGGTCACATAGCCACCTTCCGAATAGCCGATCAGGAACAACTTACTACTCACACTCTTGCTCTGCGACTTTAAATAGTATTTGACCGCCTTGATCATGTCCACCACCGCAATACCTGATGACTGCATATCATAATATGGATGAATGATATCCTTTGATACGCCAAAGCCGATAAAGTCAGGTATAACGGTCACGAAACCCGCAGAAGCGAACAACTCAAAGCCGGTCGACGAGGCCGGAAAGTTAGACGGTGCATCAGCATCGGCGAACATGGTGCCGTGCTGGGCGCTCAGGATAGCCGGCGCTGCCGTCATGTTTTTAGGGATACCCACCAGGCCCGACGCCTGGATGGTCTTACCGTTAAAGGTGGTGTTGTAGGTCAGTTTGAAGTAGTCCACATCGTACTGCAGCGCAGAAGTGAAGGCGCCAAATCCCGATGCCGAAGCAGCGACCTGTAATTGCGCCTTGGTAAGACTTGCCGCTGGCGCTACCGAAACGTACTGCTCTTTCCCCTGCTCGCTGCCACCGTTGTCGGTATCGTTGTCCTTGCTGCAGCTTGCGGTGAAAAGCACCAGCATCAACGAACAAACAAGGTACTGTAACTTATTTTTTTTCAACATTTTATGGATGATAATTTACTGCAAGATACGACCACTTGCTCCCAAAAGTTGCATCAGAAATGATAAATAAACATTCCTGAAAGGTGAAGATCCTGTTAATTGATAAAGTCGAACAGGAACAGTAGCGCAGTGGCAAAAAGAATGATGAGCCCGCCGATGAACATCACATCGGCCACACGCTCATAACGGCTACCGACCTTAATGCTGCCCCGTATGGAAAGGAAGGATAATATACAACTGGCCATGAAAAACACGATGGCTATGGCCACCAGTTCATCGATCACACTGCGTGCGGCAAGATCCAGGAACTTGAGCGAGGTAAGTACCACAAAGCATATACCCAACAAGTTGGATGAAGCGTTCAGGATGTGTGGCGACCGTTCGTTGTTCATGGTTACTGATCTTTACAGGAGCGGTATCTTCACATAAAAGGTGGAGCCTTTCTGTAGCTCACTCTTTACGGTCAAGTGTCCGCCAAGGGCCTCTATATGGCTTTTGACCAGGAACAGGCCCAAGCCTTTGCCCTCTACCTTAAAATCAAAACGCTTATACGGCTTGAACATTTCGTGCCCGTGTTTATTCAGGTCGATGCCCTTACCATTATCGGCCACGTAGATCACCGTATGCTCATTGGTTTGGTAATGATCGATCTTAATGTATGGCGTTTGCCTTGATCGGTATTTGATGCCGTTGCTGATCAGGTTGTAAAAGATGCTATGCAGGTATGCCCTGTTGGTGCGGATGATGAGTGGCTTAGATGATATGGTGATCTCGGCATCGTTAAGCAGGATCGGCTGCTGCAGATCGATCAGTACCTGTTGCAGCATGTCCTGAAAGTTCACTGGCTCCTTAAGCAGATCCTTACTGGCATTATTAACGGTGAGTATGTAACTCAGGTCCTTGATCACCGTGTCAAGGTTATTGACCGACTTGGTGAGCTCGGCCAGCGTCTGGCTCTGCGTTTCGGGATCGTCTTTAAATATCTCGAGCAGATTGGCCAGGCCCACGATATTAGCCACCGGCGACCGCATGTTGTGCGATACGATGTAGGCGAACTGGTGCAGCTCCTTGTTTTGCCGATAGAGGTCATCGGCCAGGAGGCGCAACTCCAATTCGGCCATCTTTTTCTCGGTAATGTCGGTATGGATCACCACGCACATTTCCATTTTGCCCTGCTCGTTCATTATGGGAGTTAATCTGAGCAAGTTCCAATAGCCGGCGCCGTCCTTTTTCTCGCACTGCATCTCCAGCTCCATCGAGCGGCCGTTGGTCAGGTTGTCGCGTGCCTCGGCGGTACGTTCAGCCCCTTCGTTACCCAGCGAAAGCACCTGGTTGAGCCCGCGCCCAATGGCATCATCAAAAGTGAATCCGCTGATCTGGGTAAAACCATCGTTGATGAACTCGATCTCGAACGTGCTGTTCAACACCATCACCCCATCAGTGATCTTATCAGCAACAAGAGAAAGCTTTTTAAGATTTTTTTGTAGCGATACCCGCTCAGTGATATTGCTCACCATCAAGTAGTACTCAATGGCCCTACCATTGAGCAGCACCGGTATAATGGTCAAGTTAACATGTAACAGCTTGATACGGTCTGTAACAGCTTCCATATCGAATGTACAAGCCTGCCCTTTGGTGCGGGCCTCGGCAAAGCACTTTAACACTTTGTAACGGTACCTCGGCGGTATCAGCGTTAAGGCACCTTGTTGCAGGGTGCTTAACGTATGTCCAGTGTCGGCCGTAAGTTGCTTATTTATACTGGTCACCTTGCCCGAAGCATCCAAATGTATCACACCTGATAATTGCCCGGCAAAAAGATCAGCGTTGACCTCCTTTAACTTTTGGGCTTGTTGGTCCAATATAGTAAGGCTTACCATGATCATACCGCCTTGCTGATCCGTCCTTGTTAAGGTAATGTCGGCGTAGTGTGGCTCGTCACGGTCAGGAAATAATATTGCCGACCGGACCTCAAGCTTGGCCGAGCGATCATCCAAGAACCTCTGAACCGTAGCTCCATCGCCTGTATCAAGGAATTCGGTTATTGAACTACCTCGCAGCTGTGAGGTGTTATGACCGCTCCATTCCAAAAGATCATCTCCAAAAAAATTGACCCGACCTTTTGGATCAAGCAGTAAATGAAAAGTCATCGGTTGAACGTTATTGACCAAGGGTAATGTCGGAAAGTTACAACAATTATATAATAATGTTAACAAATAACACCATTTTGCAGGATACTCGCTATTTTTTTGACCGGGCTATAGGCACCTCTCTTATCTTCAAAAACATTGACCACGCCTTGATGTTTTTGATGTATAGATAACAGACGATAGCATGAAGAACGGACTATTTGAATACGGCGATCAGGTGGTGATAAATGCCACCGACGAAAAGGGAACAGTGAACAGCAACCAGCTTAAAGATGGCGAGCCTGTAGAGGTGGAGCTGACCAGCGGCGAGGTGAAACAGTACAATGAGGACGAGCTGGCTTTTGACGAGGACTACCAGCCCGATACCGGCGAATAATTATCAGGTGAGCTTAATGGAGGATCTTGAATACAAGTTCCTTCAACAGCTCGCCGTGTGATGCGGTAGAGCCCATACCCTTGCTTTTAAGGTCATACTCGCGCAGCCAGCCAATGATCTGCATGCTTTTATAGTAGTCGAAACTGCGCGATGCCATTTCATAATCCTTCAAAAAATACGGGTTGACGCCTAACTCTTTGGCGAGTGTTTGCGGTGTTTTATCGCGTACGTAATGGTACATGAGCACTTTGCTAAAGAAGTTGTGCATGTTACCCAGTATGAGTACAATAGGATTGGCCTTCGGGTTAGCCTCAAAGTAATTGATGATCTGGTTGGCTTTCACTACATCCTTGCGGATCAGTGCCGATTGCAGCTCAAAAACATTGTATTCCTTGCTGATGCCAATGTTATCCTGAATGTCCTTCAAGCCTATCTCCTGCCCCTGCGGAATGTTCAGCATCAACTTATCCAGTTCATTGGCGATCTTCGACAGATCATTACCCAGATATTCGCACAGCATGGCCGCCGCCTGCGCGCTGATGCGGTAATTCTTTTCAGAAGCATGGCTCTCGATCCACCCCGGTACCTTGTTATCATATAACGAGGCTGATTCGAAAACCAGCCCGTTCTTTTCGATCGCCTTATAAGCCTTTTTACGTTTATCGAACTTGCCGTACTTGTAGCAGAACACCAGAATAGTGCTTTTCAGTGGAGCATCCAAATAGCTTAATACTGGGTTGATACCTTTTTTATCGGCATCTTCTTTTCCCCATTTCAGATCTTGTGCTTCTTTAACGATGATCACCTGGTATTCGGCCATCATGGGGTAGCGTTTCGCCGCGTTGATGATGGTCATGATATCGGTATCCTTGCCGTACAGTACGGTCTGGTTAAAGCCTCTTTCGCCATCGGTCAGGATATTACTTTCCATATAGTTAGCTATACGGTCAATAAAGTAAGGCTCTTCGCCGTGCAACAGGTACAAGGGGCGGTACTTACGGCTTTTAAGGTCTTTGAGGATATCGTTCGCGGTCATCGTTTACGATGGGCAATTTACAAATAAGCGTTAGGATGTGCCCAAAATTAATGATCTTTGACACCAATGGACCTCTTGCAGCCACTGGCCCTGCCGCCCTACCCTTTCAAACTTACTGACCAGAACGGGCAGCTTTTCATCTTTGACGAGATACGAAAACGCAAGATCATGCTCACACCAGAGGAATGGGTGCGCCAGCATTTTGTGCAATACCTGATCAGGGTAAAGAACTATCCGCGTTCACTGATCAAACTGGAAGGTGGTATGCGACTGCACGGGATGCCTAAACGTACCGACATTGTAGTGTACGATCCGCACGGCCAAAAGATATTGATGGTGGAATGTAAGGCCCCCGGAGTAGCCATTGATCAAAAGGTATTTGACCAGATCGCCCGTTATAACATCACCCACCGGATACGGTTATTGGCCGTGAGCAACGGGCTGCAGCATTACTATTGCGATATTGATCTGGAAGCACGCAACTACCGCTTTATACAGGAATTACCTGCCTACGGTGATCACTCGACAGGCTGATGCCTGCGGGCACTGCGGTGGTGTACCAGTTTCAAGATCTTCTCCTTCAACTCATCGGGTTTAAAAGGTTTGGCCACATAATCGTTCATACCGGCGCTAAATACCTTTTCACGAATATCGGTTAGGGCCGAAGCTGTTAGCGCGATGATCGGCACGGCGGCCTTTTGATGGTCGGCCATCTTACGTATCTCCATGGCGGCATCAAAGCCATTCAATACGGGCATCTGGAGGTCCATAAGCACGATATCGAAGTTACCGTAGCTCATCATTTCTACGGCGCGCTCCCCATTCTCGGCAAAGGTGGACCGTACATGCCACTTGGAAAAAAATTTCTTCATCAACATGGTGTTCACCATATTATCTTCGGCCACCAGGATGTGCAGATCGCTCATCTCCTGCTCTTCGGCCGATACGGCCTTTACTTTGGCCACAACAGGCTCCTGGGCTACCTCATTGATGAGTGGCAGCACCATATCGAACCAAAACTCAGAGCCTTGGCCCGGCTTACTGGTCACCTGCATTTGGATTCCTTTCAATTCGAGCAAACGCTTAACGATAGCCAGGCCTAAGCCAGTACCACCATATTTACGGGTGGTTGTGATAGACTCTTGCGTGAAAGGCTCGAAGATCGCTTTCAAATTGTCCTGCTCGATACCGATGCCTGAGTCGCGTACCGAGAACCTGACGGTCACCTGATCTTCGCGTTGCTCCTGGCAGCTTGCCTTCACCTCCACAAAGCCTTGGCGGGTGAACTTAATGGCGTTGCTCACCAGGTTAAAAATGATCTGTGTGATCCGGGTAGGGTCACCGATCAGCGTTTTGTTACGCAGCACATCATCTATCTTAAGCTTGAACACCAGGCCCTTTTCGTTAGCCTTGATGATCTGCCCACCGCAAATGTTGTTCAGCAGCTCAGGTAGGTCGAGCCGTATATTCTCGAATACCACCTTACCCGACTCGATCTTGTTGAAGTCGAGCACATCGTTCACGATGGCCAACAGGTTATTAGCGGAGAATTTCAGGATCTCGAGATTCTCTTCCTGATCCTTACGCGGGTTGCCCATCATAAGTAGATTACTCATCCCGATCACCGCGTTCAACGGTGTACGTATCTCATGCG
The DNA here is from genome assembly GCF_020783335.1 of Mucilaginibacter daejeonensis. Taxonomy (NCBI): domain Bacteria; kingdom Pseudomonadati; phylum Bacteroidota; class Sphingobacteriia; order Sphingobacteriales; family Sphingobacteriaceae; genus Mucilaginibacter; species Mucilaginibacter daejeonensis. Next base: position 1,577,831 of record NZ_CP086068.1, on the reverse strand, counting down.
ACATGGTCGACAAGAACTCCGACTTGGCGTGCGATGATTTCTCTGCCTTATCGATCGCCACTTCCAGTGTTTCGTTTAGGCGGGTCTGCTCCTCACTGGTACGCTTGAGCTCGAGTATATTTTTCAGGAATGCGTTATAAAAGTGGTTGTGTATGAACACCATGACCACGAAGTTAGCCAGCACACACAATATAAGTGTGAACTGGTCCAGATGTACCGGCCTGATGTTGATGATATAAATATTGTTATAAGTATATACCATGAACATCAGCACCGGCGACAGGTTGGCGAGTGAGTATAATAGTCCCCAGTTTTGCCCCAACATGTAGAAACTGAATATGATGATCAGTAATACCAGTTGAATAGAAATGATATCTATCTTTTGGAAGATGATGAACGCATCGGCCAGGTTCAGCAAGGTGCCCATCACCAGCAAAATGTGCGCTACCAGCTTCCAATCTCCCTTCCAGGTTAGGTATTTAAATAGCATAACCACCGTGACCAGTATGCCGCCTGACATAGCCACCAGTGCACCTTCATGCGAATACAGCACACTTAAGAAAACCGCGCCTACACAGGCGAATACCACCCACAGGCCGTAAAAAAGCAAGCGAATACGTGCCTGAGTAAGCATCGATTGCTCATCTGACAATATATTCGCTATGGATAGGTTCAAAAAACCAGCTTTATTACTCATTAGTTCGGTCGTCCTGTTTATTACCAGCTATGCAGCATGCATAAGCTCAGGCAACGAAGCAATTACAATTAATTTGCCAAGAATTGTAAGCTCTCTTCCAGTGCCTTTAGCTTAGATTCAGCATCTGACTGTTTTTTGCGTTCGTTGGCAATGACCTCTGGCTTGGCGTTGTTCACAAACTTCTCGTTAGACAGCTTTGCGTTCACCGACTTAAGGAACCCATTCAGATACTCGATCTCTTTTTGTATCCGTGCGCGTTCGGCGTCAACATCGATGTTATTACCCAGAGGTACAAAGAACTCGTCGGTAGATACCATGAAGCTGGCCGCTCCGGCTATGTTGCTATCCGTATGTGTTATATTTCCAAGGTTGGCCAGTTTGGTCAGTACCGGCAAAAATGCGTCGAAGCTGATCGCCGAGTTGCTTTTGATGTAAAGGTCAAGGCTCTCTTTAGGCGATAACTGCTTGCTGCTGCGAATATTACGAATTTCTGCCACAACTTGTTTAACGTTCTCGAAAGTATTTACCAACACTCCTTCAGGTTGTGAACCGACGGGTTGTTGAGCCACTATACAGCAGTCTTTCTCGTCACGCTGACCGAATATCTCGTCGTGCCATAACTCCTCAGTAATGAACGGCATGAATGGATGGAGTACTTTCAGGATGTCCTCAAAAAAGCTTACCGTTGCTTTGAAGCTCGCCGCATCGATCGGTTGCTGATAGGCCGGCTTTACCATTTCCAGGTACCAGGCGCAAAAGTCGTCCCATACCAGTTTGTAGATCGCCATGATCGCTTCCGACAGGCGGTACTGGCCGAACAGTTCGTCTATCTCCAACAAGGCCTGCTCAAAACGGGCTTTGAACCAGGTGATCGCGGTCTCGTTCTTGTTCTCCAGGTTCTCATCTACCTCCCAGCCCTTTACCAGCCTGAATGCATTCCAGATCTTATTAGCAAAGTTGCGCCCCTGCTCGCAATAGCTTTCATCGAACATGAGATCATTGCCGGCAGGCGAGCACATGAGCATACCTACGCGCACACCATCGGCCCCGTATTTATTGATCAGGTCGATCGGGTCGGGCGAGTTGCCTAATGACTTGGACATTTTGCGGCCAAGTTTATCACGAACGATACCGGTCAGGTACACGTTCTTGAATGGTGCCTGACCTTTGAACTCATGGCCGGCCATGATCATACGAGCCACCCAGAAGAACAGGATCTCAGGAGCGGTAACCAGATCATTGGTCGGGTAATAGTAATTAATGTCGGCATTATCAGGATCCTTAAAACCATCGAATACCGATATAGGCCACAACCACGATGAGAACCAGGTATCAACCACGTCCGGATCCTGCTGAAGGTCGGCAGTGGTCAAGTTAGCATTGTCGGTCGAAAGCTTTCTGGCTTCTTCCAATGCCTCTTCAGCCGTTTTGGCGATCACGTACTGGCCATTAGGCAGGTACCATGCCGGTATCTGCTGGCCCCACCATAACTGGCGGCTAATGTTCCAGTCGCGTACGTTCTCCATCCAGTGGCGGTACGTATTAATGAACTTGTCGGGAATGAGCTTGACCTCACCGTTTAACACATAGTCGAGGGCTGGTTTGGCCATCTCTCCCATTTTGCAGAACCACTGCATCGATAGTTTAGGCTCTATCACCGCATCGGTACGTTCTGAGAAACCTACTTGCGAACGGTATTCTTCTACCTTATCTAACGCACCTGCTTCTTCCAGCATCACGGCGATCTTTTTACGGGCTGCAAAGCGGTCCTCGCCGATCAGTATCTCGGCCTTGTCGTTCAAGGTACCGTCGTCGTTCAAAATGTCGATCACCGGCAGGTTATGTTTTTGACCCAGCTCATAGTCATTCAGATCGTGCGCTGGAGTAACTTTCAAGCAGCCGGTACCAAAGTCCATGGTCACGTACTCGTCCAGGATCACCGGTATCTCGCGGTTTATCAATGGTACGTACACCTTTTTGCCATGCAAATGTGTGTAACGTTCATCGTTAGGGTTGATACATATCGCACTGTCGGCCATGATGGTCTCCGGGCGAGTGGTGGCGATAGTGATATAGCTTGCGGATTGCGCGTTCTCAGTTGCCTGAGCTTCCTCTACCGGCAACTCACCGCCCGCGATCATGTAGCGAATGTAATAAAGCTTCTGGTTCACCTCTTTGCGGATCACCTCCTCGTCTGACACGGCGGTGAGGCCTTTAGGGTCCCAGTTCACCATGCGCACGCCGCGGTAGATCAGGCCTTTTTTGGCCAGATGGATAAAGGTATCGATCACCGCTTCAGACATATCATCCTCCATGGTGAAACGGGTACGGTCCCAATCGCAAGAGGCGCCCAGTTTTTTCAATTGATCAAGGATGATACCGCCGTATTTCTCTTTCCACTCCCAGGCGTATTTCAAGAACTCCTCGCGGGTAAGATCAGCCTTGGCTATACCACGCTCTTTAAGCATGGCCACCACCTTGGCCTCGGTAGCTATACTGGCATGATCGGTGCCGGGTACCCAGCAGGCGTTCTTGCCGCGCATACGTGCACGGCGGATCAGCACGTCCTGTATAGTGTTATTTAGCATGTGGCCCATGTGCAGCACACCGGTCACATTGGGCGGAGGGATCACGATCGTATAGGGTTCGCGCTCATCAGGCACCGAACGGAAAAATTTATGCTGTAGCCAATAGCTGTACCATTTATCTTCAACTTCACTGAACTGGTAGGTCTTCGAAATACTCATAGTTCACAAAAATAATATTTTGGCGTAATTAAGTGGCCAGATCAGGCAGCAAGTACGCCTTACATGCAAAAAGGCATCCTTTTGGGGATGCCTTTTTGCTATATTATGATCAGCACACGTTATTGGTTGAGCATGAACACGATCGGGATGGTGTACTTAACACGCACCGGCTGACCATTCTGCTTGCCTGGCTTCCAGGCCGGGGCCAGTTTGAGCACGCGCAAAGCTTCGCGGTCCAATTCTGCCAGTACGCCTTTGACCACTTGTATATCGGTCAGGTGACCGTCCTTCTCTACTACAAAACTCAAGATCACGCGGCCCTCTACCTCGGTATCAGGGTAACGCAGGTTACGTTGCAAAAATTTGCTCCAGGCAGCAGCACCACCGACCGGCTCGGGCATTACTTCCACACCATCAAATATCTTGGTACTTTCACCATTGTCTTCACCTTTAACGCCAACATCCGTTTTGCCAGGTGTGCCACCGTCAAATATCGTGGTCGATGGTTTTGAAGCATCACCTTTATTGTCCACTGAGGCTATCTGCGGATCAGGATCCGGCATCTTAAAGTCCGTCTTCACCTCTTCGCTGGTAATTTTTGGTACAACGAACTTTGTGGTTGACACGTTGGTTTGCTTAACTGTTGATGTTTTAGGAAGATCGACCTTCTTGGTATTCAGTTTAGCTTCTTTGATCTCTTCAAATTTTGGAGGCGTTTTAGGTAATTCCACATCTACCTTGTTTAAAATTGGAGGACAATCAGCAGGCACGATATCATGCCTGAAGGCAATAGTGAGCGAGATGGCGGCGATCGTAAAACCGGTAAGCGTGATGGCCAGGGCCTTCATCATGTTATCTCCGTAATGAGCCCGGAGATCGTAGGCGCCGTAACTTTTGTTCCTGTCGGTGAATACAAGATCGAGCCACTCGTTCTTGTAAAGGTCAAATTTTGAGTTGAGCATGGTGATTAGAATTATATTTTCTAATATAACACTAACACCACCTATATATTTCGCGTACTATCACAATTCCAACTTTGATAGGAGTTTATGCGTTATAACATCAATGATCGCATTTATAAGCGAAGAATGCTGCAAATTAGTGCTTTATTTGAAGCATTCTTTTGATAAATTTATAATTACAAAACACTGAATTTCAGTATTTTAACATTATTTAACATTTCGACTACCAGTCACGGGTATTCACCCGCTTCAAGGTATCGGCCTTAGCTTTTTGCGCAGGCGCATTGTTCACCTCTTCGTTCACCGTCCGCTCTAATTTGGCGCCATAAGTGGTCACCGTACTCAACAATTCGTTAAAAGGTTTCACCGCAAGTTTGGCTTTCATTTTTTCCAGATCAGTGCCTGCGCCATCCACAGGCGCGAACACGCCGTAACGGTTACGCTGGTATGGGGTATACACCATATTTGTTAGCAGCAAACGGTACTTGCCCTCCTTCACATCAACACTCAGGTCGTAAGTGATGGATGCCTGCTCCTGGGCGGTGATCAGTCCTTTTTTGTAGATCAGGATCTGCCCCGTACCGGTGATCCCATTGGCGCCCGCCACTGCGGTCTTTACCCCAACGGCGTTCTTTTTAAGCTCTTTGGCCAGTTTAGGCAGGTCGATGTCTTGCTTCAGCGGGCGTACCTGCATATAGGTGTACTTGTTCTGCTCGCTGATCACCAAACGATCATCGGTTTGGGCCATGCCTATGGCTGCCCATAACAAGGTGGCGAATAACAATATTTGACGTTTCATCATAAAAAAGGCCGCTGCGCAAGTGCAGCGGCCTGTAAATATAGCTCAGTAATTATTAAAATGCATACACTGCCGCTAACACGAATTGTGAAGCGGTCTTGGTAACTGCACCATTACTTTTCAGGAAGTTAGAGGCCTTGCTGGCGTTATCTAACCTAACCTCAGGGATAAAGGTCAAACCACCTGCCTTTACGTTGGCCGTAAAAGTGAAGGCCTTAACATTATCGCCCGGGTTAATGTTCGAGAACGCACCACCGGTCTTGCTTTTGTTCTTGAAGAACTCGCCGCGTAAGCCCAGGGTAACCGCCTTTGAAACGGCCAGTTGTGGGTACAAGGCCGCGCCTGCGAAACCGCCACCATCATTAGGTGCCGAGAAATCGGCCGCGTTCAGGCCCAATTTAAAGGCGTCGGTGATCTGGTAAGCACTGGTCAGGTCCAATTCGGTACCTGAGCGCTTGCCACTCAATACGTTCAAATAAGCGGTCCATCCTTTAACAGGAGACACCATTAACTGTGCGCCAAAGGTAGAAACATCGCTCACCGAACGGTAAACGTTCCAGGTATCGTTAAAGATACCGGCCATCAGGCTTACTTTATCGCTAAAGACATAGGTCAGTTTCAAACCCGCGTTCTGGAACGGACCGTTAGTGAACAGGTATGATGTAGAGTAGTTGAAGTTGCCCACAGGCGATATCACCTCGTAACCCACAAAGGTTGACATGTAACCGGCCGTAACGTTCAACTGATCGGTCAGATCATAGCCTACGTACAGGTTCTGGATGTGGAAGCTGTTGCCGTCCTCGCCATTAGGGATCGATTGGTACTGACCCCGCGGACCGAACGACAATTCACCCACGAACAAGGCACGCTGATATTTCTTTTTAACACCCAGATCTACCATACCGATCGATACCGAATTTGGATCACTGGCAAAGCTGGTACCAATGTTGGACGCTTTACGGTTCTGTAGGTCAAGCTTGTAGTAAGTATCCACCGAGCCAAAAAAAGTAAGGCCCGGGTCGGCCGTCCTGGAGGTGTCTTGTTGCGCCTTTGATGCTAACGTAGCTAACACGAATGCGCCTGCGAGTAAAAATTTCTTTTTCATGAGAGTGTTGTGTGTGATAATTGATCTATTAGTTTGATTTTTAGGTTTTTACGTGCCAAGATCATCATTCCTTAAAGGGCATACCTTTGGCCATCCGGTAAAATTTTGCTTTTTGCCGGCACGGATCAGGACATGAATACTTTGGTACGGAGGATCGCTGTTAAGACCTTATGAACAAGCAGCAGTTAATTGCATTGACATCGGCGTTAACATCATAACACGCAACAGAGGGCCTACCAGCGCGTTGTTGTTGTTCAGCGCTTTTAAGGAGCTTCTGTTTAATAACGACCGAACGTAGCTATGGCTATCCGGTGCAGGCAACAGCCTCTCGGAGAACTTGTAAGCAGTAAAAATGTTCGGCAGGGAACTTTGAAATAAGAGCACCGCGCGTATAGTGAGGCGCGCAGTGCTCTTATCAATTATTATACAGTTAAGCGTTGTGAAGTGTAACGCTCGTCGTGCTGGCTGTAATCCAAACCAACTTCTTCTTCTTCGGCAGTTACGCGAAGTGGTTCGATCAGGTTGACCAGTTTAAAGATCAGGAATGAAACGATGAAGCTGAACGGAACCACGATCAGTAAGGCTTTCAACTGAGTGAAGAAAAAGCCCGGATCACCGTAAAGTAAACCGTTAGGGCCTGCGCTATTAACGGTCTTGGTGGCAAACACACCGGTAAGGATCATACCTACCACACCACCTACACCATGGCAAGGGAACACGTCAAGTGTATCGTCAAGGCTGGTAGTGGTTTTCCAGTGAGCTACCAGGTTAGAGATGATAGCCGCGATGAAGCCGATGAAGATACTTTGTGGGATGGCCACAAAACCTGCACCCGGAGTGATAGCTACTAAGCCTACCACCGCACCTATACAGAAACCTAATACTGAAGGCTTTTTACCACGAACCACGTCAAAGAACATCCATGACAGGCCAGCAGCGCCAGCAGCGGTGTTAGTTGTCAGGAAAGCTGATACTGCCAGGGCATTTGCACCTAAAGCCGAACCGGCATTGAAACCGAACCAACCGAACCAAAGCAGACCGGTACCGATCAATACATAAGGTATGTTAGCTGGAGGAACGCTCAAGCCTTCGATATGAGCTTTACGACGTTTTAAAACCAATGCACCAGCCAAAGCAGCGCAACCGGCCGAGATGTGTACAACGGTACCACCGGCGAAATCCCAAACACCCATTACGGCCAAAAAGCCTTTCGGATGCCAGCTCCAGTGTGCCAATGGGCAATATACCAACAGGCTGAACAGTACAGTGAACAGGATGTAAGATGTAAAACGGATACGCTCGGCAATGGCACCTACCACCAGACCTGGGGTAATGATCGCGAACATCAGTTGGAATACCGAGAACAATGAACGTGGGATAGTTGGTGCCAGATCCCATGGACCGCTTGAGTTCACGCCTTTAAAGAACAGGTGAGTTCTTGGGTCGCCGATGAATCCACCGATCGAATCACCAAAGCAAAGGCTGTAACCTACAACGATCCATAATACGGTAACAACACCAGCTGCTACAACGCTTTTGATCATGGTAGAAAGTACGTTCTTACGGGTAACCATACCACCATAAAAGAACGCGAGGCCTGGGGTCATTAAGAACACCAAAGCAGCTGCCACTATAACCCATGCGATATCCGCACCGTTATACTTGGTAGCATCTGCAAAGTCGGGCAGTGCCGGGACAAAGATGGCCGCGACGGCTATCGCGAGCAAAATGAGAAATGGCAGGAACCTTTTGAACGAATTTTCCATTGTTTTGTGTCTTTTGGGTTAGATTTTGATCATTAAGTGATTATTTCAATTAGTTTTTCTAAAATTAGCATTAAAAAATCAAAAAACCTCAAACAATTTTAATAAAATTCTGCAAAACATGCATTTCGCACAATTTTATATCTCAGCTTATCATCTACCCTAATTTTATTTCTCCAAAGTTTAGCACAGTTCTGATATGTATATTCTATTAGCAGCAATTGCCAAATAATTAGCATATTTTATTGACGGCTCCCACAATTATGCGCTTTTAGGAGCGCTGGAGACACTTACAGAGGCATCGATCGTAAATTTACACTGCATAGTTCTATATATAATAAGGTATAAGCCTATCTTTGCCGGTACTTGAACCCACGATCCGATCAAATATTCTATAAAAAGTATGTCAAACATTCGCTTTAATGCTCTACAAACGGTACTCAGCCGTACAATTCCTGAAATAAAGCCACCGTCGCCCAAGATCTCTGACTTTTTTGGCGCAAATGTGTTCGATAAAAAGAAAATGAAACAATATCTATCGACTGAAGCTTACGAAAGCATCATCGAGTCGATAGAACAAGGTGTACCGATCGAGCGTGAGGTGGCCGACCAGGTAGCCTCGGCCATGAAAGCATGGGCCATCAGCAAAGATGCTACCCATTATACTCACTGGTTCCAGCCGCTTACCGGTACCACTGCCGAAAAACATGACGCCTTTTTTGAAATGACCGCCGATGGCGCCATGGAAAAATTCAGTGGCAACGCACTGGCCCAGCAAGAGCCCGATGCATCGAGCTTCCCGAGTGGCGGCATCCGTAATACTTTCGAGGCCCGCGGCTACACTGCCTGGGATCCGTCATCACCGGCGTTCATCATGGGTCGCACCTTATGTATTCCTACCGTGTTCGTATCATATACCGGAGAGGCCCTCGACTATAAAGCTCCTTTATTAAAGGCATTGCATGCACTCGATAAGGCCGCGGTAGACATTTGCCAGTACTTTGACAAGAGCATTGAAAAGGTACATGCCTCATTAGGTATAGAGCAGGAATACTTTTTGGTGGATCTGGCACTGTTCAACGCCCGCCCCGACCTGTATTTGACCGGCCGTACTCTGTTCGGCCATATGTCGGCCAAGAACCAGCAGTTGGAAGATCACTATTTTGGATCGATCCCTACCCGGGTGTACGCCTTTATGCAGGATTTTGAGAACGAAGCATTGCAACTGGGCATCCCTGTGAAGACCCGCCATAATGAGGTAGCACCATCTCAATTTGAGTGCGCCCCTATATTTGAAGAGATCAACCTGGCCATTGACCATAACCAGTTATTGACCGATATTATGGACCGCGTGGGCAAGCGCCATAACTTTAAAGTGTTGCTGCACGAAAAGCCTTACGCCGGCGTGAACGGGTCAGGTAAGCACAACAACTGGAGCATGGTGACCAATACCGGTAAGAACTTATTATCGCCGGGTAAAACGCCCAAGAGCAACCTGATGTTCCTGACCTTCTTTGTAAACACCATCAAGGCGGTATATGAGCATGCTGACATCTTGCGTGCATCGATAGCCTCCGTGAACAACGATCACCGCCTAGGTGCTAACGAAGCTCCACCTGCCATTATCTCTATCTTCCTGGGCAGCCAGCTAAGCGATGTGCTCGACGAGATCGAGACCTCGCGTATCAGCAAAAAAGCCAAGGTAGAAGCGCTGCTGTGGCAAGGTATCCCGAAGATCCCGCAGATCCTACAGGACAATACCGACCGTAACCGCACCTCTCCTTTTGCCTTCACCGGTAATAAGTTCGAGCTGCGTGCTGTAGGTTCATCGGCCAACTCGGCCAACCCGATGACCATCCTGAACCTGATCGTTGCCGATCAGCTCAAAAAGTTCAAGGTAGATGTAGATAAGCTGCTGAAAAAAGGTGAGAAAAAGGACGTTGCCCTGCTTACCATCATCAAGCGTTATATCAAAGAATCGAAAGCTATTCGCTTTGAAGGCAACGGTTATAGCGAAGAGTGGGAGAAACTGGCCGCCGAGCGCGACCTGCCTAATATAAAGACCACACCTAAAGCGCTTGACGCCCTGATCACCGAAAAGGCTCAGAACGTATTTGAGACCACCGGTGTGTTCAGCCGCAGAGAGGCACATGCCCGCCACGAGATCCTGCTCGACGACTTTTACAAAAAACTACAGATCGAGGCCCGCGTAATGGGCGAACTGGTGAACAGCGTGATCATCCCGGCAGGTATCACTTACCAAAGCAAACTGGTAGAGAACGTACGGGGCTTGAAAGAGATCGGGCTTGACGAATCGACCTACAGTGCTCAGGTAGACATCATCAAACGGATCGCTGATCACATCAACTTCATCAAGACCAATACCGAGGAGATGGTTGAAGAGCGCAAGAAAGCCAACGCCATCGACGATACTCGTGAAAAGGCTATCGCGTACGACGAAAAGGTAAAGCCTTACTTTGATGGCATCCGCTATCATGTTGACAAACTGGAGCAACTGGTGGACGACTCTTTATGGCCGCTGCCCAAATTCAGAGAACTCCTGTTCATTAAATAAGCATTCAAGCCCTCGCCAAAAGCGGGGGCTTTTTATTAAGTAAGCTTTATATATTTACGGTCGATCTAAACCATTATCGTTTTTTATGTATGAGGTAAAGGAAACAGGAGGGACTCGTATAGGTCTCATACGCTCAACATGGCCGTTCGGGGAGCTTTTTGTGAGCAAGAACAGAATGGAGGTCAGTGGCGGCTTGGCTGGAACGGTAGTTTTCAAACCAACGGACGTGATCAGGATCGTACCACAAGGCTCTTTCCTAAATATTACTGCAGGCACTATCCAGATCATACATAATGTGTCCCATTACCCTAAGAGGATCTATTTTTCGTATTCGGGAAGCTCGAGAGAATTATTATCGAGGATCGAACGCACTGGTTTTTTAGATAAAGACAGGTGCGAGCGGGATCCTGAACAGGAAGAAACGATCAATGCCATACAGCGATCAGGTTACTTCCCTATCAAAAAATGGCCTGCCATATTCGTTGTGGGTGTTTGGAACCTGTTGATCCTTGCCGATATCACAGGTATATTCGGCCATGAAAGTGGCAGATCAGGGCCACTTAGTTTTGTAGATTTAAGCTTTTTATGGACCGTCTGCTTACTGCTCCTATTTAGTCAAAAGATCCGCCAGATCCTCATGAAGCAAGAGCATTCATTCGCCTACATAAGATCATCGTTATATTTCATAGTCTTTGTAGCTTCTATGATGCTGATCCTTAGTTACGGCATGTTGCTTACTTAGCAAAAAAGTCGGCGTGTTTGTGCTGTTTGATGAACACCTGGCGGTACTGGTCGAGCAGTACCGATTTGGATACGAAGCCAACGAACTTTCCATCGCGCACTACGGGCAGCTGCCAGGCATCCAGATTATCAAATACGGTCATCACGCTGCTTACAGGCTGGTTGTAGCTGATCAGTGCAGGCGGGGCCACCATCACATCAGCAACGGTGGTTTGGGCATGGTCGGTGTTGAAGAATTCCTTGCGGATCGCGTCCATCCAGATCACTCCTTTTAATTGATGGTCGGCATCTACCACGGCGAATATATTGGCTGTTGTGGTAGCAAGGATATGATACAGGTCGTCAAGGGACATGTCAGGGTCTACGGCCACATACTTTTTATTGATCAGCGTATCCAGCCGCATCTCGTTCAGCATACTATGGTCCTGATCAGGATGAATATCCTTTTCGTGGATAAGCGACTCCCAGTAAGCATTGTACGACTTGAAGTATCGGGATATGATGTAAGAGATGGCCGATACCACCATCAATGGGATGAATAACAGGTAACCGCCAGTTATCTCGGCAATAAGGAATATCGCCGTCAGTGGTGCATGCAGCACCCCGCTTAGCGCCCCCGCCATCCCGACTGCTATAAAATTACTGGTGTTCAAGTGGATCAGGCCGGTCTGATTTATGCCGTATGCTACAAGTAAACCCAAAAAAGCCCCGGTGAACATGGTGGGCGCAAAAGTACCGCCGTTACCACCGGCCCCAAGGGTGATACCTGTAGCCACGATCTTGATGAACACCAACGCACCGATAAACAAAAGCATGATGAGTGGCTTCGACAGCCAGTCGGCATATAAGGATTCCTCTTTTAAGGCTTCGATATTACCATTCAAGATAGCTTGCATGTAATGGTACCCCTCGCCGAAAAGCGGCGGGAAGAGCAGGATCAGCACACCTAATAATAAGCCACCTGCAATGGCCCGCACATAGCGGTTCTGTTTAGTGAAGATACCCCTCTCCAGGTCATGCCCTACCTTATTGATGTACACGGCCACTAAACCGCTAAATATCCCCAGCAAAGCATAAAAGGGCAAGGCCTGCACAAGCCAACCTTCGGTAACGAGGTGGAACAATTGCCGTGGGTTGAGTAATTTACCCACCACTGCACCTGTTGCCGAGGCAATGAGCAGCGGAATAAAGGTTGGGATAGTGATCTCGCCAATGATCACCTCGAGTGCGAACAGTACACCTGCTATCGGGCTGTTGAATACCGCCGCAATACCCGCAGCCGATCCGGCGGCCAGCAACACGGTCTTTTCGTAAGTGCTCAACTTGAAGAAACGCCCGGTATTAGATCCAATGGCCGCACCGGTGACCACGATAGGCGCCTCCAAGCCTGACGAACCGCCGAAGCCCACCGTAAGCGAACTACTGATCAAATGCGCATAAGCGTTATCATGCTTGATGTTGGCTTTGTTACGTTTGATGTTCATCAGCAGGTTGCCTATCCCCTTTTGCATACTGTCCCGATTGATCAGGTGCTGGTACGCTACCGTAAGCAATATACCCACGGCGGGCAATAACAAAAAGCTGTAATGATAAGGAACACGTGCCGCCAACTCGCGGCTCAGTTCCTCCATAAAATGCACCAGGTATTTCAATACTACTGCCGCAAGACCGCCTAAAATGCCTACATATACACTGCTGTACAATAAAAATGTACGACTATTGGTTTGACGGGCACGCCAATGGTTAATGTAAATGTTAAGCTTTTTGAACATGGCAAGGTGCTGATGTAACGCAAAAGTAATGATCTTAAAACAGTAAGCTGTATATTTGACCATGATCTCTGACCAAAGATATGACCAGCGCGGGGTATCAGCCTCTAAGGATGATGTTCATAACGCTATCAAGAACATCGACAAAGGACTTTTCCCAAAAGCATTTTGCAAGATAATCCCTGATATATTAACTAACGACCCTGAATGGTGCAATATTATGCATGCCGACGGTGCCGGCACTAAGTCATCACTGGCTTACGTGTACTGGAAACAGACCGGCGACCTTTCTGTTTGGCGCGGGATCGCTCAGGATGCCATTATCATGAACCTGGATGATCTGCTTTGCGTGGGAGCTACTGATAATATCCTGCTCTCATCCACCATTGGCCGTAACAAGAACCTGATACCGGGCGAGGTGATCGCCGCCATCATCAATGGTACTGAAGAGATATTACAGGAATTACGCGACCACGGCATTGGCATTTACAGCACCGGCGGCGAAACGGCCGACGTGGGCGACCTAGTACGCACCATCATTGTGGACAGTACCGTTACCTGCCGCTTAAAGCGCGCGGACGTGATCTCGAACCACCGCATACAACCCGGCAATGTGATCGTAGGCCTGGCCTCTTATGGTCAAGCTACTTACGAGCATGAGTACAACGGTGGCATGGGTTCGAACGGACTCACCTCCGCCCGTCATGATGTGTTCAACAAAAGCATCGCACAACAGTTCCCTGAAAGCTTTGACCCTGCAGTACCTGAAAGCCTGGTATTTTCGGGTGACAAGAACCTGACCGACCTCATCGATATCGGCAACGGGCGAACCACAACCGCGGGCAAGCTGGTGCTATCTCCTACCCGTACCTATGCACCGGTGATCAAAAAGATACTCGACGCTTACCGCAGCCAGATCCACGGCATGGTACATTGCAGCGGTGGCGCACAAACCAAGGTCTTACACTTTGTAGATGATGTGCATGTGATCAAAGACAACCTTTTCCCTGTACCTCCGTTATTCAAGCTGATCCATGAGCAATCAGGCACCAGCTGGCAGGAAATGTACAAGGTGTTTAATATGGGTCACCGTATGGAGCTTTACTTACCTCAGGAGATCGCGCAGGAGGTGATCGCCATCTCGCAAAGTTTCGGCATCGAGGCGCAGATCATTGGCCGCGTGGAAGCTGCCGATAAAAAGCAAGTGACCGTTAGATCAGAGTTCGGCGAGTTCATTTACAACTAACATGATACAACATTTGTGAAAAGGGTGAACGGCATGACCGTTCACCCTTTTTTGTTGAGCAGAATTTAAGTCAACAAAAAAGGCTGCCCCGATAGTGGGGCAGCCTTGCTATATAATAGGTTTAACTATTATTGAAAAATGTAACGCAGACCGAACTGCATATAGTAAGTTGAGTTCAAGCTCACGTCATCTCTGAAGGTGTTGGTGATCAATGAACCTCTGTCTTGACCTAATTGGAAGGTCGGTTTGGTAGTACCGTTAGCACTCAAAGAGCTGGTGTTAGTAGGCACCAGGATAGATGAGTTGTTCACTAATTTGTAAGAACCCCATTTCTTGTTCAACAGGTTACCAAAGTTGAACACGTCGAACGAGAACTGGATCGTGTTGCGTTTGCCACCTACGTTAACAAACAGGTCTTGCAGGAACTTAAAGTCAACCTGATTTCTCCATGGGTATTGGGCACCGTTACGTTCAGCGTATTTACCCATGCGTTTGCTCAGGTATTTGTCTTGAGAAACGTAAGCAAAGAAAGCATCGCTTTGTTGTTGTGGAGTATAAGTTACACCACCATAAGTAACCGGTACGAAAGTGATCTCGCTTGCATCCTTAGGAACGTAGATCAGGTCATTGGTTTGACCGTCACGGTTAAAGTCGTTCGAATAGATGTAAGAGAAACGACCAGTGATCGAACCTTCATAGAACAATGAGATAGTTGTTGCTAAGTGCTTCAAATACTCTTGGCGGTATTGCACGCTGGCGATCACACGGTTAGGCACCACGTAGTTAGCGTAGCTTAACGGAGGAGTGTTAGCGTTATTAACTACCTGAGTAAGTGACCAGGTGTTGATCAGCTGATCACCGCTACCGTCAAATATGTTCTTAGCACCGCTGCGGCTGTAAGCCACCATACCGGCAAAACCATGACTGAAGGTCTTCTCTAACTTAGCGGTCACGTTGTAGTAGTGGCCACCTTTACCGTTGGTCAACACGATAGTGTTGAACGCATTTGCGCCAGTAGCAGTACCATTAGCCAAAGGCTGACCAGTGCTTGATATTGGGTTAACGAATTTAGAACCGTTAGATGATGGATAGATCTCACGGGTGTCAGCATAACCCGAGATAGCCAAAGCAGTTGGGGTAACCAAGTTCACGTTAGTACCGTAAACGTTATTGATATCTTTTTTATAGATACCTTCTAACGTACCTACTACGCCCCAAGGTAACTTAGCATCTACAGCTAAGCTGCTACCCCATACCTGAGGGAATTTCAGGTTAGGATCCATAGCACTGATCGCGCTCGGGATAGCACCACCTACGGTTGGCAATGTTGTTGGACGGTAAGCGGTTGGATCTGGGTTGAACGGACCAGGAGTGTTAGCCTGACCTACATAAGTTTGAGTAAATTGCAGTAAGCCTGAGTCACCTGATTGTGAAACGATCCATACAAATGGGATCTGACCAGTAAAGATACCGGTACCACCGCGTAATACCACTGAACGGTCGCCGTTCACATCGTAGTTGAAACCAACACGTGGCGAGAACATCACACGGCTTTTTGGTAAAGCACCTGTGTTCACTCTTACACCATTGTTGAAAGCTAAGCCTGCTACTAATGGATGGGTCTTGATCTCGTCAGTACCTGGGAAGGTAGGGATGTCGATACGTAAACCTGGAGTAACGTGGAATCTGTCGCTAATGGAGATGTCATCCTGACCATATACAGAGTACTGAGCGAATTTGAAGCTTGGGAAAGCTTGGTTAAAGCCTTGGTTAAGCGGGTAAGTGATCGCAAAGTCTTGAGGTTTTGCACCGTTCACAAAATCAGCCCATGAAGCAAAAGTGTAGTAACCGGTACCGAAACGTTGGAAACCATTGGTGGTTCTGCTGAACTCACCTTGAACACCTGCGGTGATGTTGTGTTTACCTGCGGTAAGGGTCACATAATCATACACAGTGGTGGTCTTTACGTCACGCAAGTTACCATAAGTAAATGGCTCGTAACCAAATGAGGTCAACGGAAGACCATCTTGCAAGATGTCAACAAATGGGAACAATGAGCTTTGTGAGCTACGTGGATCGTTTTGGTGATCGTAGGTCACACGTAAAGTGTTAGATACCTTAGAACCGAATAGGTTGTTAGAGTTCCATTCCAAAGCACCTGAGTATAAGTTTTGATCTTGAGCGTAGTTAGCGTTAGCGAATTGTAAAGCGTACTGACTGGTACGAGTTTGCGAAAAAGCTGACAATGGACTACGTGAAGTACTTACAAAGCTTGGAGATGAGCTCTCTACTTGGCTGTAACGTACGTTGATCTTGTTGTTGTCATTGATGTTCCAGTCTAAACGGGCAAGGAACTTGTTGTTCTTGCTTTTAAAATCATATCCTTGGTATGGACCGGTCTCATAACCGTATTTTGATTGCAGGTAGCTGCGGATGTCATTCAACTGAGTTTCAGTTGGGCGTTTGATATTTGCAGTGTTACCGATAACAAATGGGTTAGCAGTAGTAGCGGCAACGAATTGCTGACCTGGAGAGGTCTGTTTCATGAACTCGCCGTTCACGAACAAGAACAATTTGTCTTTAATGATCGGGCCACCGATACGGAAACCGGTTTGGTTCTGCTGAAGTCTTTGCTTAGTGAAAGGGGTGTTATCACCTACCTTGTTACCTTGCAATTTATCATTTCTCCAGTAGGTGTAAACCGAACCTTCGATCTGGTTAGTACCTGAACGGGTGATCGCGTTCACCGAGCTACCAATGAAACCACCTTGTTTAACGTCAAATGGAGTAACATTGACCGAGATCTCCTGCAACGCGTCCAATGATATTGGCGAACCGCTTGCTGGCAGGTTGCTACCGATACCGAAACGGTTGGTAAAGTTAGATCCATCAACAGTTACCTGGTTTTGACGAGAGTTACCACCACCTATAGCACCGTTGTTAGTAGAAGTAGCCTGAGGTGTGATACGGGTCAGGTCATTCAGGTTACGGGTGATCGTTGGTAAAGTGTTGATCTCACGGGTGCTGATGTTTGTAGAAGTACCTTGTCTGTTGCTGCTCAGCAATTTGTTAGCTGTGCCGGTAACTACCACATCGGTAAGTACAGTACCGGTAGCGGCCATAGTGGTATTAAGCACATAAGGCTGACCCAGGGTAAGGGTAATGTCATTCACGGTCTTGGTCTCGAAACCGATGTAGCTGATGGTCACTCGGTACGGACCACCTACACGCATGTTGGCGATAGTGTAACGACCATCGGCGTTGGTAGCGGTCGAATAGTTCGATCCACTTGGGAGGTGGGTCGCTTTAACGGTAGCACCTACCAATGCTTCACCTTTTGAGTCTTTTAACACCCCTGTTAAACTACTGGTGGTCACCTGCGCGAACGCAGCCACCGTGGCTAACAAGAACATCATGCTGAGAAGTAGAACTTTCCTCATACTTTTGTTTGTTTTTAATGAACGTTTAAAATAGTTTTAAATTCAAGCACAAAGATAATCAAGTACCGCAGATGTGGTGTTAAGTTAATGTTAATAAAGACGGTAAATTTTTCACATTTCAGAAATTTTACGATCCATAGCGGAAATAAACATCACTAATACACTTAATATATTGCATTCTGCGCAAAAAGATCGGGTGAACAAGATATTTTTGGTCAATTTGAATGGTTAAGTTTATATTAAGGCCAATATTTCTTACGATCGCATGACAGATCGGGCCATTCTCTCCCCCGGCACCAGGTTTCATTGTATCAGCCTTTTTAATTAGCTTTGGCGCACAACTTGAAAAAGAAAACATAATGAACTACGACGTAATTGTTATCGGATCTGGTCCTGGTGGTTATGTTGCTGCTATACGCGCTTCACAACTCGGCTTAAAAACAGCCATCATTGAAAAAGAATCATTGGGTGGTATCTGCCTTAACTGGGGTTGTATCCCTACCAAAGCTTTGTTAAAAAGCGCCCAGGTGTTCGAGTACATTAACCACGCTGCCGATTACGGTATCAATGTTGATGTAAAAGGCGAGGCCGACTTTTCGGCCGTGATCAAACGCAGCCGCGGCGTGGCTGAAGGCATGAGCAAAGGCGTTCAGTTCCTGATGAAGAAGAACAAGATCGATGTGATCATGGGTTTTGGCAAGCTTAAAGGCAAAGGTGCGGTAACTGTTACCGCCGCCGATGGCAAGACCGCTGAGCACACCGCAAAACATATCATTTTAGCTACCGGCGGCCGCTCTCGCGAGTTGCCTAACCTGAAACAGGATGGCCAAAAGATCATAGGCTACCGTCAGGCAATGAACCTGCCTAAACAACCTAAGTCAATGGTGGTAGTAGGTTCAGGCGCTATCGGTATCGAGTTCGCCTACTTCTACGCTACCATGGGCACCCAGGTGACCGTTGTGGAGTTCCTAGACAATATCGTGCCTCTGGAGGATGAGGAAGTTTCGAAACAACTGGCCCGCAGCCTGAAAAAGACCGGCATCAACATCATGACCCAATCTACTGTTGAGTCGGTTGATACCACCGGCGAACTTTGCAAAGTAAGCGTGAAGACCGCTAAAGGTGTAGAGACCCTCGAAGCCGAGATCGTACTTTCGGCAGTAGGTATAGCTACTAACTTGGAAGGCTTAGGCCTTGAAGAGGTTGGCGTGAAGACCGACAAAGGCAAAGTATTGGTAGATGATTACTACAAGACCAACATTGAAGGTGTTTACGCCATCGGTGATATCGTTAAAGGCCAGGCACTGGCACACGTGGCCTCTGCCGAAGGTATTATTTGCGTTGAAAAGATTGCCGGTCAGCACGTTGAGCCGTTGAACTATAACAATATCCCGGGCTGTACTTACTGCTCTCCGGAAGTAGCTTCAGTAGGTTACACCGAAAAAGCAGCTAAAGAAGCTGGTTATGAACTAAAGATCGGTCGTTTCCCATTCTCGGCATCAGGTAAGGCATCTGCCGCCGGTGCTAAAGATGGCTTTGTAAAACTGATCTTTGATGCTAAATACGGCGAATTACTGGGCGCACATATGGTTGGTTACAACGTTACCGAAATGATCGCCGAGATCGTGGTGGCCCGTAAACTGGAGACCACCGGTCATGAGATGATCAAGTCGGTTCACCCTCACCCTACCATGAGTGAGGCCATCATGGAAGCTGCAGCAGCAGCTTACGATGAAGTGATCCACTTATAAAAGATACCCATCAAAATAGACCATAGCCCAACAGCTATGGTCTATTTGCTTTTGAACCACTGGCCTCAAAGCCAGTGAAGATGATCTACCTAAAATTCACGATTTGCAGCTATACACCATCAACACCGGCCTGTTTAAACTCGACGGCGGGGCTATGTTCGGCGTGGTGCCTAAGACCATCTGGAGCAAGACCAACCCGGCCGATGAGCAGAACCTCTGCACACTGGCCATGCGCTGCCTCCTGGTACAGGATGATGACCGCCTGATCCTGATCGATACGGGTATAGGCACCAAATTGAGCCCAAAGGTACTCCCCTATTATCACTTGCACGGCGACGACACCCTTGAAGGTTCCTTAAAAAGTCACGGTTTTACCGCTGACGATATCACCGACGTTTTCCTGACCCATTTACACCTGGACCATGTGGGGGGAGCGGTGATCCGTGATGGCGAGGAGTTAAGGCCTACCTTTCGCAATGCAACCTACTGGACCAACCAGCAACATTGGGAATGGGCGACCATCAACCCGAATGATCGTGAGCGAGCTTCGTTCCTGAAAGAGAACCTGGAACCGTTACAGGCAAGCGGTCGACTGAAATTCGTTGAAGCGGCGGAAGGCATGCAGTTCTCGACCAATATGCAGGTGCGATTCGTGAACGGACATACACGTGGCATGATGCTGCCATTATTGCAGTACAAAGAGCGTCAAATACTCTATGTGGCCGATCTGTTCCCCACTACGGGTCATTTGCCTATCGCTTACGTGGCCTCTTACGACCTGTTCCCGCTAGAAGCTATGAACGAAAAACGGCATTGGTTGCAAATAGCGGCAGATAACGACCTTGTCCTGTATTTGGAACATGACGCCGTGCACGAATGTTGTACCGTGCAACATACGGATAAAGGTGTGCGACTAAAAGATGTGTTCAAGCTGACCGATATTTAATTATCGGACAAGGGTTTGGTACAATTGATGTAGAGTAGATAGCAATAAACTGAACGTACAGTAGGCATTTGCAATAATAATTTAATTGTAATTATCAAATCCAATTAAGATATTTAATAAGATTTTTGTACCTTTGCACGTTCAATTCTAAAACAAGGATCGAGGTAATAAAATAGATGAGACAACTCAAAATAACACAATCCATTACCAATCGTGAGTCACAATCGTTAGATAAGTACCTTCACGAAATTGGTAAGGTTGACCTGATAACTGCCGAAGAAGAAGTAATATTAGCCCAAAAGATACGCGAAGGCGACCAAGCTGCTCTGGAGCGACTGACCAAGACCAACTTGCGTTTCGTGGTATCGGTCGCTAAACAATATCAAAATCAAGGACTTACATTAGGTGATCTGATCAACGAGGGTAACCTCGGCCTGATCAAAGCTGCAAAGCGTTTCGACGAGACCAAAGGTTTCAAATTCATTTCATACGCCGTATGGTGGATCCGTCAGTCGATCCTGCAGGCTATCGCTGAGCAGTCACGTATCGTGCGTTTGCCATTGAACCAGGTAGGTTCGTTAAGCAAGATCAGCAAGGCATTCAGCAAGCTGGAGCAGGAATACGAGCGCGAGCCTTCACCTGAGGAACTGGCCGACATTCTGGAGACCACTGTTGACAAGATATCTGACACGCTAAGCAATTCAGGCCGTCATGTATCGATGGATGCGCCTTTTGTACAAGGTGAAGAGAATACGCTGTTGGACGTACTGGAGAACCAGGAGCCTAACACTGACTCTATACTGATCAACGAGTCATTGTCTGAAGAGATCAAACGTTCGCTTTCAACCTTAACTGAGCGTGAGCGCGAGATCATCGTATTGTTCTTTGGCTTGGGTACCAACCACCCGCTATCATTAGAGGAGATCGGTGAGAAATTTAACCTGACCCGCGAACGTGTGCGCCAGATCAAAGACAAGGCTTTACAACGTTTACGCCACACCTCACGTAGCAAGATCTTAAAATCATACTTAGGTTAAGCCATAAAGGCTTCCAAAACATAGAGCCTCTCCGCACAACGGAGAGGCTTTTTTGTTGCTACCGGTATGCATCCATCACTCTACCAGGACCTCACTCCCGCCCAAGCCTTTGCCATCCACAGGCAAATGCGGAAGCAAGTGGACGTGCGCCCGTTAGATAAACCCATACAGATCATTGCCGGGGCTGATGTATCCAACAATAAGTATGAAGAGACAGTGTACGCCGGTATGGTACTATTCAGGTATCCAACATTAGAAGTGATCGGTCATGCATCGGTAGTGAGCAGCACGCGGTTCCCTTACATACCGGGTTTGCTGGCCTTTCGGGAAGTACCCTCTTTGCTCGAGGTTTGGGATAAACTGGAGATAAAGCCAGACCTAGTGGTACTCGACGGCCAGGGCATTGCCCATGAAGAACGGATGGGTATAGCCACTCACTTTGGCCAGTTGGTCAATGTGCCGACCATCGGCACTGCTAAAAAGCCCCTCTACGGCAAGTTCGAGGAACCGGCTAACAAGCCATTTGCCCAAAGCCCCATGTGCGATGGTAACGAGCTGATCGGTATCTCATTGCGCAGCAAAGTCAAAAGTAATCCCATCTATGTGTCGCCCGGCCACCATGTGAGTATGGAGCAAAGCATTCAGATCATCCAGAACTGCATACGTGGATACCGCATTCCCGAACCCACCCGCCAGGCCCACAATTATGTGAACGCGGTAAGAAAAGCTCATGGAGATCAAAGCGGACAAACCAGCTTATTATAAAAGCTATTGCAGTGCCTCGCGACTACTGCATGAATTTAGCATGACAAATAATTACTATCGGCTGTAACGCTCGCATAACCTATGGCGTCTTACTGGTGTCACAAGTTAGCTAACATGCGTTCAGTTGGATTATTCTTGCTTTTATTGGGGTGGTTCGCCTGTATGGGCGCTGCCACAAAGCCGCATCCTGCTCCGCATGTTCCCCGCATCAGCTTTCCGGTAATAGATGACGACCCTGTATTTGAAGGCGGCTCCAACACGGTGACCATCCCTATGAAAAAGGCGGGCAACCTGATCATCATCGAGGCGCAGGTCGATACCATGGTGGGTAACTTTGTGTTAGATACCGGCGCACCTTACCTGGTGCTTAATGCCACCTATTTTCGCGATATGCCTCACCTTGGCGAGCAGGAAGCCAATGGGGTTAATGGCACTTCGTCAGGCACGTTCCGTACGCAGGTGCGCAACCTTTCGTTGGGCTTCGACCTTCGGTTCAACCGCCTTGCGGCCGATGTGACCGACCTTTCATCCATCGAGAACAGCAAAGGCATCAAGATACTGGGCCTTCTGGGTACGCAGGTATTCCGTAAAATGGCCATCACGGTCGACCATTTTCATAACGTGTTGTACCTGCACAAGCTTGATGCTAAAGGCGAGATCGCTCCTGCCGAGCGCGTATTCAACCAACCTGAGATGCGCACCGCGTTCAAGTATATGAACGATGTGATCTTCATTAAAGGGCAGATCGCCGACAGGTCGTTCTGGTTAGCCTTCGATACCGGTGCCGAATGCAATTTGTTAAGCAATGAGGCACCACAGGCCGTGATCAAACCTATGACCGTGGTAAGCCGCAGCAAAATGGTAGGCGTAGGCGGCAAAGGCGGTGCCGAACTGATCTATGCCAACTTTGACAGGCTGGTGATCGGCAACTACTTGTTCAGTAATAACCGTATACTCATTACCGATCTGGGTCACCTGGGCAAGGCCTACGGCGGCTCGGTGGATGGGGTGCTGGGTTACGACTTTTTTGCGAGGGGTATTTTCACCATAAACTTCGCTAAAAAAGAATTTGAAATGTACATTTACAAGCATTGATAAGGATGGCGCGGCTTAAGAACTATATCATTTTGCTTTTTGTGTTGTGCTGTTTGATGACGTGGGCATCCATCAACCATGTACGACTGTATTCCATGTCGGGGCATAAGCTGGTGTTGGTAGATACCCGTTCGCCACGTGCCGATATAGACCGTGTACTGAGCCGGGCCAACTTGATCGGGCTTAATGCCGGCATGCTGTTGGATCGCCAAACCCTTCCTGAAAATCGATTTGGCTGGCACCTGTCGCGTGTGAATGATCACACCGTCCGCATCGATCTGCCAGCCGATGCCCAGCCCGCCGATAGTAAGGTTTCACCTTTTGACGTGAGCGATGACAATGTATTACAAACCGGAGGTCAGCCCGGTTACCCGGCCGATGTGGCCTTCGGCGTGAACAACTTTGCCCGCATCACCGTGCGCGAATTGCCGTCGGGCTTAACCCGCTTCTTTTTGCCGGGGCAAACCGACAAACGCCGTGTGCAGCTGTCAGGCAGCTTTAATAACTGGACCACCATGAAAGGGCTCATGACCCGTACCGATAGCGGCTGGGTGAGCGACCTGAAATTAGACCCGGGGCCGTACGCTTACAAATACATCATTAACGGCCGCTGGACACGTGACGAAAGCAATAACCTGAAAGAGCACGATGGCTGGGGTGGCTACAATTCCATCTACTTTAGGTACAATTACACCTTTAAACTGGCCGGTTACAATGGTGCCAGCCGGGTGATCGTGGCGGGCAGCTTCAACAACTGGAATGCCAACCAGCTGATCATGGCATACAAAGACAACCGCTGGCAACTACCACTGTACCTGCACGAGGGCACGCACCTATACCGCTTTATGGTTGATGGAAAATGGATATCAGATCCGGCCAACAAAGCCACCAGCGTTCGTAACAACGAAGTTAATTCGGTACTATCCTTTGGCGAGAACACCAATTTCAAACTTGCCGGCCATACCGATGCACACAACGTTTATGTGGCCGGTAGCTTTAACAATTGGCGCCCCAATGTTATGCGGATGCAGCGCACCGCTAATGGCTGGGTGTTGCCCTATACCTTGCCGGGTGGTAACTACGAATACAAATTTGTGGTGGATGGTAACTGGATGACCGACCCTTCCAACCCACACACCATCACTACCGATGAGACCAACTCCGTATTAGCCGTGCGCCCCAACCACACCTTTGTGCTAAGGGGTTACAATAATGCCCGCAGTGTATCACTATCAGGCACCTTTAACGGCTGGAACGAGCCCGGCTACGCCATGCAGCGTGTAGGTAACGACTGGGTGATCAGCCTCAACCTCAAGCCCGGTAAACACCTTTACAAATTCGTGATCAACGGGCACGATTGGATCCTGGACCCGGGCAATAAACAATGGGAACAGAACGAGCATGCCACCGGCAACTCGGTATTGTGGATGGGAAATTAATGAAATATAGTTTTATGCAGTGCTATTGAGTTCGATGCTGATCTTCCGCATCTGCAGATAACTCATCTTCCACTACTGCCGACCGGTATTTACCGGTGATCAGGAACACCAAAGATACGATCAGCATTCCTGCAAAAAAGATCAGGCTAAGCATCAGGTCATATTTCACCATGGCCACCAGGCACACTGCCGATAGCAGTAACGCCACTACCGGGAAGTAGGGATATAGCGGTGCGCGGAAGGGTCTTTGCAGTCGCGGCTCTTTTTTACGGAGCACCAGCAAACTCACCATACACAACCCGTACATGGTAACGGCACCAAATACCGATAGCACGATCACCTGACTGGTGGTACCTGTTAACAAGGCCACAGCACTTACGCAGCCACTGGCCATCAGGGCCCAATGGGGCGTACGGGTACGCTGTCCCACGGCCGATAATGCGCGTGGCAGATAGCCGCTCCTGGCCATAGCGAACACTTGCCTGGACGAAGCCAGTATGGTACCATGAAACGAAGCGACAAGCCCGAACAGGCCTATACTGGCAAATAGCTTGGTGATGCTGCTACCCTTACCCAGCACCACTGATAGGGCCTCGGGCAAGGGATGATCCAATTGCGACAGGCGGTGCCAGTTGGTAACGCCGCCGGTGAGCACCATCACACCGAGGGCCAACAAGGCCAGTGTCAACAGGCCGGAAATGTAACCTTTGGGAATGTTCCTGACCGGGTCGGTCACCTCTTCGGCCACCATGGCCACCCCTTCTATAGCCAGGTAGAACCAAATGGCGTAAGGCAGAGCTGCGAAAACGCCAGACCATCCATAAGGCATAGGATCGGTCATGAAGTTGGCAGCCTTAAAATGCGGCGCAATGACGCCCATGTACACCAGCAGTTCGGCTACGGCCAGCATGGTGATCACCACCGAGAACGCTGCCGATGCCTTAACACCCCTAATGTTGATGACAATGAATACCGCGTTAAAGAAAAGCGCCGAGCCGACCACCGGTATATCAGCATATAAAAAATGAAGGTAACTGCCCAATGCAAAGGCGATGGCCGGAGTGGCCAGCAGCAGATCGATCAGCGTAGCGTATCCGGCTATTAGCGCTCCCCACGGCCCAAGTGCCCGGTAGGCATAAGCGAACGCGCCACCGGCATGTGGTATGGCGGCAGTCAATTCGGTATAGCTAAATACAAAAGTGACGTACATGACCGTGATCACCAACGTAGCGATCAAAAAGCCTACGGTACCGGCCACGCCCCATCCATAGTTCCAACCAAAATACTCGCCCGATATCACCAACCCTACGGCTATCGACCATAGGTGGATGGGTTTGAGCGTTCGTTGGAGCGTAGGTGTAGCAGGCATTGTTGATCTTTGTACGAACAATATAAAAAGATCTGCCACTAATGAGGCACTTTTATAGCAAAAAGCCCCGATCACAACGTCCGGCTGGCGGTCGTGATGATCAGGGCTTTTGATGGTATGGTGATATTACTTATTCAGCTCGAGGCTCTTCAATTCAAAGCCGCCCTCGTTGGCCATAAGCCTAATGGCATTAGCGCCCTTCTTCAGCACCACATTTTTAACCTCGATCGGATACCACTCAGCGCTGGCCTTACCTAGTGCCGCGTCCGCCACAACAGCCTTACCATCGACCATCACCGAAACCTTTCCTTTTCCCTCTGCCGAGCGCACCATCAACTTCAGCGTATAGGCGTTCGCCGCAGGGCTGTTCACGGTATACTGCATCCACTCAGTGTCCTCAATGTTGAATACATAGTGACCAGTGGCATCGTGTTTAATGTCTACCCCATCATTGCGGTAGCTGTGGCCACGGTTGCCGTCGGTATTCACACCCGGCGTATATTGGTAGCGGGCGGTGTCGCGGTCGTAATAAGCGTAACGCTGGCGGCCCAGGTCGTAGTCCACCGCCTGGATCACGGTGCCGGTGGTCAACTTTTTAAAAGGCACTGTGGCCGTGGTACGCACCTGGCGGAACATGGCATCGGTCACGTCCTTATGGTAGATGTTGTTCTCCAGTTTCACGTTCTGCAAGAACTCATCCAGCGCGGCGATGGCCTCTGCTTGGCTTGGCTTAGGTCCTTTGCCGGTCCAGTGATCAAGCAGCTTTTGGTACGATGGCGTAAGTTTGATCTCGAGCGGGTTGTTGATACCGATCTTCTTTTCCTGCCACCAACTCCAGCCAATGTTATGGCTCTCCACCAACCTGATACAATCGGTGAACCAGGTGTTCGAGTTCTCGCCCGATTCGCCCAGCCAAAGCGGAACGTTGTTCTGCTCGCTCATGGTCAAAAAGTTCTGAATGGTGGCCTGGGTGTTGAAGTTGCCATACTTGTGGAAGCTCAGCACCATGTTCTTATCCCACAGCGGGAAGATGCCACTATAGTTATTTCCAAAGCCATTACCCTCGATAATGATGATGTGCTTTTTGTCCACCTCACGTATGGCCTTCGTGATATCCACCATCAACTGGCGCAGGGGCACATTCTTGGTCTCCTTGGTGCCGCGCTTGTCATCGGCGCTTTCAAAACCCCAGTTGGGTTCGTTAATGATGTCGTAACCACCTATGGCCGGCTCATTGGCATAACGCTGGGCCAATTTGCGCCAAAGGTTGATCATCTTTTGCTGGTCGGCCTTGCTTTCCCAAAGCGATGGTTTTGAGGCATCACGATCAGAGATAGGCAGATCATTGCCCTGGCCGCCCGGTGCGGCGTGCAGGTCGAGGATCAAGTAGATGTGGTTGGCCTTGCACCATTTTAATAAGCTATCGGTCAGCGCGAAACCTTTCTCGATCCAGGTGTCTTTGCCTGGTACAGGCTCCTTGTCGGCCGGTAGGGTGTATAAGGCGTAGTGCATCGGTAACCTGATGGAGTTGAAACCCCACGAGGCCATCGAATCCACATCGATCTTGCGGGTGTGCATGTTCAGCCATTTGTCGTAAAAACGGTCGACATATTCCTGTCCGGCCACGCCCACGATCTTTTCCTTGATGCGATATTGCTGCCCTACGTTGCCCAAACGGAACATGTAGCCTTCCTGCAGCATCCAGCCGCCAAGACCCATGCCCCGCAAGATCACTTTTTTCCCTTTTGCATCGGTGATGATGCGGCCACTGGCTTTTAGATAGGTTTGCCCCATGGCAAAATGGGTGCTGCTGGCGACGAGCACCGACAGTAATACTTTGCAAATGCTTTTAACGATAGGTTTACTATTGGTCATGATGGTGTACGGTATCCG
This sequence comes from Mucilaginibacter daejeonensis, assembly GCF_020783335.1. Lineage (NCBI taxonomy): Bacteria > Pseudomonadati > Bacteroidota > Sphingobacteriia > Sphingobacteriales > Sphingobacteriaceae > Mucilaginibacter > Mucilaginibacter daejeonensis. Next base: position 1,549,692 of record NZ_CP086068.1, on the reverse strand, counting down.
CAGGCGCGGAACGGTTTTAAGTATAGAAATAGGTGAAAGCCCAAAAGTACATCAAGCACCTCGAAAAAAATAATTAAATTATTTACAAATAATTGATTAACAGTTCTTTATGTCGATTTTGATACGCTTGAGCACAATTAGCACAGATCTTACAAGTAGCTCATTACCAGATTACTGAGAACCGTTGTTATACTCTCCTCCAGACGCTGATCGATACGCTTGACGAATGATCACTTTTCGCATCAAAACACCGTTACAAAGGCCGTTAGCGGCCGCCGCCCATTTTTGCCGATGATAACTTGTAATTAACTTTACTGCACCAATTATCAGATCCGCTATCATGGAACATTGTTTTTACGGCGTATTACTGCTGTTAACGCTGGCCTGCCCTGCCTGGTGCCAAAAGCGCTACCTGGTGCATGACCAGTCTCAATTTGACCAGGCCGTAGCCAAGGCCGCGCCCGGCGACAGCGTGGTGATCGCCAACGGCACCTATACGCCATGGTCGGTCAGGATCAATAACGGCGGCGATCAGAAGCGCCCGGTGGTGATCACGGCGCAAACCAAAGGCCAGGTGGTCTTTACCGGTAAGGTGGCTCAGCCGTTATTCAATGTCAAAGCCAGCCACGTGACCATCAGCGGCCTTACCTTCAGGGAATGCGAGCTGGACAAGGCCAACGGCCGGTCGGGTATGCTGATCCAGATGGATAGCGTGCGCCAGAGCCGTGTGACCGACTGCTCCTTTGAGCGTAACATGGCTAAAATGCAATTCATGCCGCTGGTGCTGATCGGTGGCAACAGCGAAGCCGCCCGGATAGACCATTGCACCTTCGAGGCCAACATCGATAACCAGGACGTGCAGGTAAAGGTGACCAAAGAGGTATCGCCGCAACACACGCTTATCGACCATAACACCTTTTTGAACAAGAAACGCGTACACTGGGCCAATGATAACGGTGGCGAGTGCGTACAGGTAGGGCAAGATCCTATCCTACTCGGCAATATGGTGTCCAACACCATGGTGACCCATAACCGCTTCATCGCCTGCAGCGCCGAGCCGGAGGTGATCAGCAACAAAAGCAGTAAGAACACCTACCAGGCCAATTATTTTGAAGATTGCAACGCCGAACTGGTGATGCGTGGCGGCCATGACTGCGTGATCGACAGTAACCGCTTTAAAGGCGGCATGGGCATCAGGATCAATGGAAGCGGCCATACGATCACCCGTAACCAGTTCAACAACGTGGCCACCGCTATACGCCTCAACTACGGTATGGCCAAGGGCCGCACCGAGACCGGCTTTTACGTGGCCGCTACCGATTGCCGCATTACTGATAACACGATCAACAATGCCGAAACGGGCATCCTGATCGGCGGGCAAAAGAACGAGGACTGGACCGGCAAGTTCGACACCAAGCGTTACCCGTCGCGCACGATGCAGGATGTGCCACCGGGTAATAATAAAGTGAAGAACAATCACTTCACCAATACCAAGGATCAGATCGTAGAACAATAAGATACGCAGCGATCGATGCACAATGCTATATTTGTTCTGATACGGCCACACTTTAAGTAAACCGACCGCGCCCACTGGCGCCATGACCAATTGACCAACGAACTATACTGAATTGCTTATGCTGTCATCTTTACGCAGCTTATACCGGTCATCGTTCAACAGAACGCTGCCTTTATTCTTGTCGTTACTATTTGCGGTGAACTTTGCGTACGCGCAGGTGCCCTTCCGTGTGGATAGCTCGATCGAGCAACACAAATTCAAGCACGAGGAGATCAAGGTGCTGGAAGACCCCACCGGCGACCTCACCTTTGCCGATATACTGCACGCGAACGACCGCTTCAAAGAGAACAAGCAATATTATCCCAGCAACAAGAATGTGAGCAGCGCCTACTGGTACCGCATCAAGCTGGATCTGCAGCCCTCTGCCGCTGGTAAGGGCGCTGTGTTCGAGTTCTTTGACCAGACCACCAACGACATTACCGCGTACATACCCGATCAAAATGGCCATTACACCGCCAGCCGCTCGGGTGCCGACATGGCCTTCAATTCGCGATTGTATCGCCACAAGAACTTCGAGTTCCTGATCAAGGACCCGGTGCCTGGTCAGTACACCTACTACTTCAGGGTAAAGGCGCGCAATTTGATCAACGTGATCATCGTGTACCGCACCATCGATTACTTTGTGCATTACGCGCTCAATGAGTACATCACGTTCGGCTTGTTCTATGGCATGATCCTGATCTTTTGCTTCCATAACCTGCTCATGTTCCTGGCGGTGAAGCGGAAGCAATACTTGTACTATGTGTTCTACATCCTGAGCGTGGCCTTGTATGAGATGTGTGTGGACGGCATCGCGTTCCAGTACCTGTGGCCCAACTCGCCCGATTTTAATTACTACGCCTATGGAATCGGCTTGTACCTGGTCAGCCTGTTCGCGCTCATTTTTACCCAGGAATTGTTGCAGGTGAAGCAGCGCTCGGGGCGCTTTTACAAGCTCATCAACCTCACCATCGCCCTGCGCACCGTGTTCTTCCTGTACTGCTTGTTCTTTAACAAGGATCTGTTCCTGTACAAGTTCGTGGAGGTGTTCCCCTTGTCGGTGGCCTTTGCGGCAGGTATCAACATCTATCGCAGGGGCTTTAAGCCTGCCCGTTTCTTCGTACTGGCCTACGCGGTGTTGTTCGGCGGGTTTGTGATCAAGGTGGCGGCGGCCATGGGTTATGCTTACTTTTTGCCCGAGTTCTTCCGCTATTACGCCATCAGCTTTTGCTTTGTGATCGAGATGGTGCTACTGTCGTTCGCCATTGGCGATCAGGTGCGCATTTTACGTAAGGAGAAGGACGAGGCGCAGGACGAGACCATCAGGCAGATGCAGGTGAACAACGACCTGAAAGATTCCTTGAACCAGGAACTGGAACACCAGGTAAAGGTGCGCACCAAAGAAGTGGTGGAAAAGTCGGAAGAGATCCTGTTGCAATCCAGAGTGATCGAGCAGCAGAACGAGCAGCTCATGAGCATCAACCATTTGCTCGAACAACAAGCTGCCGAGATCACCCGCATGAATATCCTCCTCGAGAAGGACAACCTGCAGCTGAAGACCAATATCGATGTGGTGACCAACGCCCGGGCATTATCGGCTGAGTTGAACTTTGAGGAGTTCAGTGCCAAGTACCCCGATCAGGAGACCTGCTATAAGTTCCTGTCCGACCTGAAATGGGCCTCGGGCTACCACTGCACCCGCTGCGAGCATACCTCCTATTGTGCAGGCCGCGTACCGTACAGCAGGCGGTGCACCAAATGCAGTTACGAAGAATCGGCCCTGCACAACACCATCTTCCAAAACAACCGCATCCCGATCAATAAGGCGTTCTATCTGGTTTACCTGATCTACAGCAGCAAAGGAACCATCTCGTCGCACCAATTGTCTGAAAAGCTGGGGATCCGTCAAAGCACCTGCTGGGCTTATGCCATCCGCATAAAAAAAGCCATGCAGGAGCAAAAACGCTCGCGCAAAAAGGATGCGCCGCAAGGCTGGAGCACGCTGGTATTGTGATCACGCAACTATTTGAAAAAAGTTGATCAGGGCTTAAGCGTATAGCGGGGCAGGCTGATGAATGCCTATGGCCCTTTGCGATTCCCGTAACGAACGCTATTGATGCAATAACTCAGCTTTTTCAAGGCGTTCAGTTGAATGAACGGACCTGTGCATCAAGCGTATCAAACCTCCCGCATGGCTTACCAAAGGCCATTTTACACCCTTTGAAATGCCCTTTGGTGCGAGCTATATTTACGGTAGAATAACCAGTTATAAAGGCCATGGCTCACTCCAAAGGCCATATCATCACTTGCTTCATGATCAAAAAACTACTTTTACTGATCGCCTTCGTTGGCATCATCTCCCCCATCTATGCGCAGCAAAGCATCCGGCTGAACACCGGTTGGGAATACATACGGCAGGACCTTGGCGGCATATGGGAAGCCGTACGCCCCGTGCGCGATGGACAGCCCGAAAGCGTACCGCTATGGCAAAAAGTGACCCTACCGCACTGCTTCAACGATCGCGATGCCGTGGATCCTGATGTGAACTACTACCAGGGGCCGGGATGGTATCGCACTCAACTCAACATCAATAACCCTTACGCCAATGGCCGCACGCTACTTCATTTTGAAGGCGCCGGTCAGCGTACCGACGTTTACGTGTATACCACCAAAGTGGCCTCGCATTTGGGTGGTTATGATGAGTGGACGGCCGACCTGACCGATGCCATAGAAGCCTTTAAACATACCGAGGTTTATCAAAAACAGTTCAAAGGACGCATCCCGGTATCGATCCGGTGCGATAACTCGCGCGACCTGGAGACCATCCCCTCGCGCATGTCCGACTTTAACGTTTACGGCGGCATCTACCGTTACCTCAACCTGGTATACCAGCCATCGGTATCCATCGATAGGCTAATGATCACTCCGGTGTTGGATAGTACCCTGACCAAGGGAACGCTCGAAGTAAAGACCATCTTGGCCCAGCACACGCAAGGCAACGTGACCGGGCAGATCAAGGTCATAGATGCCAATGGAAAGATGGTGGCCAACAAGAACTATAAAGTAGATGCACCAGCAACGGACGGCCAGACCACCCGCTTCAAGATCAGCAAGCCACACGCCTGGCAGCCTGCCGACCCTTATTTGTACACCGTGCAGGTAACGGCAACGGCCGACGGGCAAACCTTTACCAGCACCCAAAAGGTTGGCTTTCGCAATTTTGAGTTCAAAGAGAAAGGACCTTTCCTTTTAAATGGTAAGCGACTCCTGCTGCGCGGCACACACCGCCATGAGGACCATGCCGGGGTGGGCGCGGCCATGACCGAAGCCATGATGCGCCAGGAGATGCAGCTGATCAAGGATATGGGCGCCAACTTTATCAGGCTGGGGCACTACCAGCAATCGCGCATTGTGCTGGACCTGTGCGATAGCCTGGGCATTTTGGTGTGGGAAGAAGAGCCCTGGTGCCGCGGCGGTTTGGGTGGCGAAGCCTACCAGGCCATGGCCCGCCAAATGATGACCAACATGATCCAACAGCATTACAATCATCCCTCCATCATACTGTGGGGCTTGGGTAATGAGAACGACTGGGAGGGCGACTTCGCCGAATTTGATAAGCAAAAGATACGCAAGTTCATGAAGCAGCAGCATGATCTGACCCACCGGTTAGACGCTACCCGCCTCACCAGCATACGCCGCTGCGATTTTTGTGCCGATATACCCGATGTTTATTCGCCCTCCATTTGGGCGGGCTGGTATAAGGCCAAATATACCGACTACAAGCAGTTGACCCAGGACGAAGTAGGCAAAGTGAAACGTTTTTTCCATGCCGAATGGGGCGGCGACAGCCATGCCCGCCGCTTTGCCGAAGACCCGCTGGGCTACCTGGAAGCTAAACGTACTACCGACCCCACCACCGGTAAAAAGCGCGATGTACAAGTGGCCCGCGACGGCGACTGGAGCGAGAGCTACATTGCCGAACTTTTTGACTGGCACCTTAAAGAACAGGAGAGCATGCCGTGGTTGACCGGTTCGGCGTTTTGGACGTTTAAAGATTTTTCGACCCCGCTAAGGGCCGATAATCCCATTCCCTATGTGAACCAAAAAGGCGTGGTGGAGCGCGATATGAGTTTGAAAGAATCGTACTACATCTTTCAATCGTATTGGTCGGCAAAGCCTATGGTGCACATATTTGGGCACAACTGGCCGGTACGCTGGGGTAAGCCAGGCGAGTTGAAACAGGTCAAAGTATTCTCGAACGCCGATGAAGCCGAGCTTTATGTGAACGGCAAAAGCTACGGCGTTAAAAAGCGTAACGTGCAGGACTTTCCCGCTGCCGGGCTGCATTGGGATGTGCCGTTCAATACAGGCAACAACCTGATCAGGGTGGTGGCCCAAAAAGGCAAGGTGACCCTGACCGACCAGATCGAGCAGCAGTACGAGACTCGCCAGTGGGCCGCCCCTGCAACCATGACCGCTAAAGTGATCAGCACCGATCAGGATGTGGCCACCATTGAGGTACAGCTGACCGACGCAAAAGGCGTACCCTGCCTTGATGCGGCCAACTGGATCAGCTTTGGCCTTGCCGGCGATGGCGACTTGCTTGCCGATCTGGGCACATCTACCGGGTCGCGCAAGTTGCAGGCTTATAACGGCCGGGCCATGGTAAAGGTAAAATTACAACAAGGGCATAGCGTTTTGAGCGTTGGATCACCTCGATTACCCACCATATTTATTACTTTAGGCGGCAAATAATCGATCCAACTTATGAGCTTAGAACAAACATGGCGCTGGTACGGCCCTAATGATCCGGTATCACTGTCAGATGTAAGGCAGGCAGGTGCAACAGGCATCGTGTCGGCCCTGCACCATATCCCTAACGGGCAGGTGTGGCCTGTAGAAGAGATACAGCAACGCAAGGCGATCATTGAAGCGGCCGGCCTGGTATGGTCGGTGGTGGAAAGTGTGCCCGTGCATGAGGATATCAAGAAACGCAGCGGCAACTACGCCCAGTATATCGAGAACTACAAGCAAACCCTGATCAACCTAGGCCAGTGCGGTATCGATATCGTTTGCTACAACTTTATGCCTATACTGGATTGGACCCGTACCGATCTGGACTATCTGCTGCCTGATGGTTCTACCGCCCTGCGCTTCGACGTAACGGCATTTGCGGCATTTGAACTTTACCTGCTTAAACGCCCCGGAGCCGAGCAGAACTACAGCGAACAGCAAAAGCAAGAAGCCAAAGCCTACGCCGATGGCCTGAGCGAGGAAGAAAAGACCAAGCTGATCAGGAACATCATTGCCGGTTTGCCAGGATCTGAAGAAGGTTATACCACTGAACAATTCCTGCAGATACTGGCCACATACGACGGTATCGACGCTGATACACTAAAAGCCAACCTTTACTACTTTTTAGAGCAGGTGATACCGGCGGCCGAGCAGGCCGGCGTGCTGATGTGCATCCACCCCGACGATCCACCGTATCCTATCCTGGGCCTACCCCGCGTGGTAAGTACCGAGGCAGATATACAGCAGTTGTATGATGCTGTACCAAGCTATAACAGCGGCCTTACATTTTGCACCGGCTCGTTCGGGGTACGTGCCGATAACGACTTGGTCGGCATGGCCGAGCGTTTAGGCCACCGCATACACTTTATACACTTGCGTGCCACCCGCCGCGATGAGCAGGGCAACTTCCACGAGGCTGATCATTTGGATGGCGATGTAGATATGTTCGGTGTGATGAAGGCATTGGTGACCGAGCAGCAAAAACGCAAAGCAGCTGGCGATAAACACCTGCGTATGCCATTTCGTCCGGATCATGGCCACAAGATGCTTGATGACCTGCACAAAAAGACCAATCCTGGCTACTCGGCCATTGGCCGTTTGCGTGGTCTGGCCGAATTGCGTGGCCTTGAATTAGGCATTGAGCGCTTTATGGCGCTGCATAAATGATGTTAAAGCAACACCCATCGCCCCAACGATAGCGCTGTGGCCTTTACCTGATAAGGCCTTTTTAGTATATTTGACAGCAGTTAAGGCTCCCCGGCCTTAACTGCTTGATATTATGTGAAACATAATATTAACCCCTAATTAATTAATGATATACCGGTGACCCTTTAGGCAGGGTTTTTGATTATTTTTGTAAGTAACAATTATAACATCAGCCAAGCCTGTTGATCTTTTTGAACTATATGATCACAACCCTCAACAGACATATGAAGAGAACCATTTGGGCAGCTATGACCCTGGCGGTCATATTGACAAGCGCTATTTTAAGTTCACGTTCGGCCACTGTTAAAAAGGCTGTTGTAGTGACCAAAAAAGAAGCCAAGGCTACAGTTACCACAGCATTTGCCAGCTATGCGGCCGATGTGTACGGTACCGCCAAATTGAAAATGGCCGGCCTTGAATTCAACGTATTTGAAAAAGCGCTTACCGGCTATTATAACTTAAAACAGAATAACAAGCTTTCGGCACACAGTGACGTGATCACTGTGGTAGACTTCAATAAGCCAAGCTCCGAGAAACGTATGTGGATCGTTGACCTGGCCAAAAAGGAACTGCTGCTGAACACCTGGGTAGCTCACGGCCGTGGCAGCGGCGAGTTGAACGCCACTCAGTTCTCTAACCAGAACAACTCTAACCAAAGTAGCTTAGGCTTTTATGTGACCAACGAGGTTTATTACGGTAAACACGGCCGTTCACTAAAGCTTGACGGACTAGATACCGGCTTTAACACCAATGCCCGTTCGCGCGCGGTGGTATTGCATGCGGCCAACTATGTATGCGAAAAGACGATTCAAATGACCGGTCGTTTGGGTCGCAGCCAGGGTTGCCCTGCTGTCTCGCCAGAGGTATCGAACAAGATCATTGACCTGATCAAAGGCAAGAACATGATCTTCATCAATGCCAACGCTACTGACTACACGTCAAAATATCTGGACGACACCTTCATCAGCAAATTTACCGCACCGACGGCAGCCGATAGCTCGATGCAATTGACCGGCACCGGCAGCTGATCAGCATCAAGATAAAATAAACGACAAAGGCTCCGCATTGGTCATGCGGAGCCTTTGTCGTTTTAGATATCGATGGCTATCTTACCGAATAAATGTCCTGATCTTGTCTCGTGTTATCCACCTTCGATGCGCTGTGAACTGTCGCTACAGATGTTACACCGATGTAACAAAATTCCCCAACTTTCCCCACTTTTAAGCATTACGAATTTGGCAAAAACCCAACTTTTTCCAGAAAAAGCATACAAAAAGCCGAAATGTAACACCGGATGTAACACTTTTTAATGCAAATGTAACACTTGGTCAGGCGCGGCTGCATGGCTTGCACGCCCCTGACCATACCATTTCGTCCTAAAATTGCGGATCTCTTAAATTGAGGACATCGCGCTGATCCCGGCAAACAAAAAGGCCGCCCTGTATAAAAAGACGGCCTCTTCTATATCTATGCGGTGTGCTTAAAAGGAGAAATCCTCATCGGTGGCAGCAACACCGGCAGCTTTGGTGATCTCGTTCAATTCGCTGAATTCGTAGCGTTTCTCAACAACTTCCTGGTTAGCTTTGATGTAGTTAACAGTGTCTTTCAACCCTTCGGCAAATTTCTCGAAGTCCTCTTTGTACAAAAAGATCTTGTGTTTAACAAAAGAGCCGTCCTCTAAACGCTTCTTGCTCTCGGTTATGGTGATGTAATAGTCGTTCGAACGCGTTGCCTTTACATCAAAGAAGTAGGTCCTTTTACCTGCTCTTACCTTTTTCGAGAAAACCTCATCCCGCTCTCTGTTGTCAAAATCTCCCATTGCTAAAGTGTTGTATAGTTTGATCGTCTAAATATAAACAAATTTTAATTTCACAAGCATCTTTTACAATAAAGTGCTTAACTAACGATCAAAATTTGCAATATCATAAGTGTTATAATAACTAAAGTGAAAGTATACGGGGTTTTACTACAATTAGTTACGCCACTTTTATGATATCATAAATTAATAGGCGATATATTATCATCGATAGGGAGATCCTCGTCGGCTTCTTCAAGCAATTGCTTTTCATAAAGGTCAAAATATACGCCTTTAAGGTCCATTAGCTGCTGATGGTCGCCTTGTTCGGCAATACGGCCATCGTCCATCACCAGTATCTTGTCGGCGTTACGTATGGTCGATATCCGGTGAGCGATGATCACGCTGGTCTTTCCCTTCATTACCCGACCCAGGTTACCCAATATCTCTTCTTCGGTACGGGTATCCACGGCCGAAAGGCAATCATCAAAGATCAGTATCTGCGGGCGTTTAAAGATCGCTCTTGCAATGCTCACACGCTGCTTTTGTCCGCCTGATAGGGTCACGCCCCGCTCACCGATCAACGTCGTGAAGCCTTGCTCCAGGTCCATGATATTATTGTATACGGCAGCATCCCTGGCGGCCTGCTCCACGGCAGGCATGTCCAGCTTATCGGCACTAAAAGCGATGTTGTTGGCGATAGTATCGGAGAAGAGGAACACCTCTTGCGGCACAAAACCTACCTGCGAGCGGAAGCTCTCGAGCTGTTGTTGCTTGATGGTCTCGCCGTCGATCAAAATGTCTCCGCCGGTGGTATCATACATCCGCATCAGCAGGTTAGCGATGGTCGATTTACCTGACCCCGTACGGCCTATAATAGCCACCAGTTGCCCCGGCTCAATGGTGAACGACACTGACCTCAACGCCTCGATCCCGGTATCCGGGTAAGTAAAACTCACCTGGTCGAACACCACCTGCCCTTTTACGTGCTTAGGGGCTACGGCCGGCGATATGATCTCGGGCTGCTCGAACAGGAACTCATTGATGCGCTTTTGCGATGCTGCGGCCCGTTGGATCAGCGAGCTTACCCATCCTAACGACATGACCGGGAAGGTAAGTTGCCCAAGGTACACCACAAATTCGGCGATGTTACCCGAAGTGATATTGCCCTTCATCACCTCTACCCCACCAATGTAAATGATCAGGATATTACTCAAGCCCACCAGCAGCAACATCATGGGGAAGAACAAGGCCTGCACGTTGATCAGCTCCATGGAGTTGGTCTTGTAATCCTCGCTTTCGGCCTTGAACCGGGCGTTCACAAAACCCTCGCGTACATAAGAGCGGATGACCCTGATGCCCGATATGTTCTCCTGCACAAAACTCGACAAGGCCGACAGGCGCTGTTGTATCTTCTCGCTCCGGTGTTCGATGATGTTATTGACATAATAGATACCCCAAACCAGCAGCGGCATGGGCAGCAGGGAAAAGAAAGCCAGACGGGCGTTCACGCTCATCATGGCATATACCACCAGTATGAAGAGCACGATGGTGTTGATGGCATACATGATGCCCGGCCCCAGGTACATCCGCACGCGGCTAACATCCTCGGTCACGCGGTTCATGAGGTCACCTGTATTGTGGCGGCGATAAAATGCCAGCGACAGGCGTTGATAGTGCGCATAGATCTCGTTCTTAAGGTCGTATTCGATATGGCGCGACATCAAAATAATGGTTTGCCGCATGAAGAACAGGAACATGCCCCGCAGCAATGCCAGCAAAAGCACCGAACCGCCGAACAGCAACAGGCTCGACCCGAATATATCATAAATGACCTGCTGCCTGTCGAACCCTGCATACAGGTGATATATCTGGATGTTGTCAGACACGAGGTTAAAGGCCACCCTGATCACCTGGGCCGGTAACACGCCAAATATATTGGAGATGATCACGAACAGAATGCCCGGTACCAACCGCCAGCGGTATTTGTAAAAGAATTTGTTGAGATAAGCGAGACTCTTCATTGCTTGCGGGCAAAGGTAATCGTTATTGGATCAATAAGCACATGGGCAGCAGATCCTATGGTCGCCCACTACCGGGCAGCCCTTGTTACAATAGCTTTTTTACATATAAAAGTTTTATGCCCGTTAAAAATTTCCCTACTTTTGCGGCGTTCTGTTGGTATGTATGACCGATACATTGAACGGGTGGCAAATGATGGGAACGCTTTTTAAATGTTTCGTCAACAAAAAACCAAGTTCAGTAATTAGTGATACGATCAACATACAATTAAGGTATATCTAACAAAAAACGTTCTTACCCATGTTAAACAGAAGGCACCTCAGGGTTAAAGTTCTACAGGCTTTATACGCCTACCATCAAAGCGACCAAAAGGAAGTGCAGGCCCACGAAAAGTTAATGTTACAGAACATTGACCGTGTTTATGAGATGTATATCTGGATGCTCTCGCTTATTGACGAAGTGATCCAATTCTCGGCCAATGATGCCCAGGAACGCGCCAACAAACACATCCGTACTGCTGAGGACCTCAACCCCAACCTCAAGATCTTAGAGAACCGCTTCATCACCTCACTCCACGTGAACAAGGAGTACATCGCGGCACTCAAAAAATACAAGATATCGTGGGATTTCGAGCCGGAATTGGCTAAATCATTATTCATCATCCTCAAAAATTCTGACGAGTACAAGGCCTATCTGGAAAAAACAGATGACACCTTGCAGACCGATAAGGACATCATCAAGTTCATTTTTAAGAAGGTCATCTTAAAATCGACCCTTGCTGAGCAGGTATTTGAAGATAAATTCATTTCTTGGCCGGTAGATAAGGACGTATTGCAAGCCCTTATCGCCAAAACGTTCAAGAACTTTTCTTACGACGAGCCTCAACAGAACAAGCTGGCTGAAGTTACCGGTAACTGGACCGAGGACCGCGAGTTCATTGTTGACCTATTTAAAAGATCCATCCGCCATAACGACGAGTATCAGGAACTGATCGGTCAAAAGACCCAGAACTGGGAGCCTGAGCGTATTGCTATGATGGATACTTTACTGATGAAGATGGCTATCACCGAGTTCATTGACTTCCCTTCGGTACCGGTAAAGGTGACCATTAACGAGTACCTGGAGATCGCTAAAGAATTCAGTACGCCAAAGAGTAACTCGTTCATAAATGGTATATTGGACAAAATATTAGCCGACCTTAAAGAAGAGAACCGTATCCGCAAGACCGGACGAGGTTTAATAGAGTAACTATGATCAAGCAATTAGCCGCAGTGATCTGCCTGGCCGCCACCATAGCAGCCTGCACCCCATCAAGCAACGGAACCCAAAGCGGTGCCGATAGCACCAAGACCGCATCCAATGCACCAGTGGATAGCGCCAATGCGCCGGTAATGAAATTCGAGACCGAAACGCACGACTTTGGCAAGATCAAAGAGGGCGATAACGTGACCTATGAGTTCAAGTACACCAACACCGGTAAAACGCCGCTCATCATTTCAGATGCTTACGCTACCTGTGGTTGCACCACACCCGAGATATCTAAAGACCCGATCGCTCCGGGTGCCGCAAGTACCGTTAAGGTGACCTTTAACAGCGCTGGAAAACAAGGCCTGCAAGATAAGGTGATCACCATTGTGGGTAACACCGTACCGGCCAACAACCGCGTACATCTTACGGGCGAGGTATTGGCAAAAGCAGCTAAACCTGACGTTAAATAAGTATCAAAAACTTTTATTCAGATAAATGACAACAGCAATTTTATTACAGGCCGCTTCTGGCGGTCTTTTCGGCGGCGGCGGCATAGGCGGCATGATACCGATGATCCTGATCATCGTGGTCTTCTACTTTTTTATGATCCGCCCGCAAATGAAGAAGCAAAAAGATCAGAAAAAATACGTTGAAGAGTTGAAAAAAGGTGACCGCGTGGTAACAACCGCCGGTATACATGGCCGCATCGTTGACATGAACGATACCACCTTTTTGATCGAAGTAGAGAACGGCCGCATCCGTTTCGACAAAGGTTCGATCTCTCTTGACGCTTCAAAAGCTTTGAACACCCCACCTGCAGAGGTAAAAGCATAATTAGCGATCAAGAACACTAAAATGCCGTTCCTTTTGTAAATAAGGGAACGGCATTTTACATTTACCCCCGATCATGGCAATAATCAAACTATCAGCTGCTGAACGCAGGCGCTTATCAGTATTTTTTACTTGTTTGTTGCTTGCAGTGATAGCCTGGCTGCTGGCCACGCTCTCGGGTACGTATAGCTTTACCACCAAACAAACGCTCACGTTCAAGAACGCGCCTCAGCGGCGCGCCTACCATGCCCTGCAACCTGATACGGTAGATGCTACCGTACAAGGCACAGGCTGGCAAATGGTATTTTCGAAGGTGAACGATGAGCAGCCGGTCACCATTGACCTGCACACGCTCGAACATGCCAACTTTATAGCCCTGAACACCCAACTTGACCAAGTGAACAAATTCAGGGACAAAAAGCATAAGATCATCGCCTTTGACCCTGATACGCTGTACTTTGATTTTACCAACCGGGTGATCAAGAAGGTACCAGTTGAGCCAGTGCTCGAGATAGGTTACCTGCCGCAATACCAGGTATCGGGAAAGATCAATATCAAACCGGCCTATGTTACACTCAACGGCCCGGCCAACGTGGTGAATGCCATAAAAAGTTGGAAGACCGACACCCTTAAGCTCAGCAACGTGAATTCGCGCATACGCACCGGCCTGCAACTACAGCCGGTGAAAGAAGGGAATATGAGCGTTTACCCTAAGTCAGTTCAGGTAAATATACCGGTCGAGGAATTTACCGAGAAAAAGCTGAGAATACCTGTAAAAGTGGTGAATAACCCACATTATTACAATGTAAAGCTATATCCGCAGTACGTCACCATTACCTTCACTACTCCGTTGAGCCGTTACACCGAGATCGATGAGGAGTTCTTTGAGGCCACGGTGGATCTGGGCTCGTGGGAGAACGATGGCTATTCGGTCCTACCGGTAACAGTGAATCGGGTACCCGCCTACTGCAAGGTGGTGAACATTGAGCCACGTAACATTGATTTTTTAGTACGAAAATGAGCCAACTCAAGATAGGCATCACCGGTAACATTGGCAGCGGCAAAACCACCGTAAGCCACCTGTTCGAACTTTTAGATATACAGGTGTTCAACTCTGATGACCAGGCCAAGGCCGTAATGACCACCGATCAGGAACTGATCAGCGGGATCAAAGCTGCCTTCGGAGAGCAGGCATACTTGCCTGGCGGAGCACTTGACCGTAAATACATCGCCAATATAGTATTCAATGACCAAGCCGCATTAACCAGGCTGAATGGCTTAGTGCATCCTGCGGTTTTCAGAGCCTTTGATGCATGGGTTGGCAGCAACCATGCTGCGCCTTATGTAATGAAAGAGGCTGCTATCCTGTTCGAGAGCGGCTCCTATAAAGATTGTGATCATACCATATTAGTGACCGCCCCTACCGACGTTCGCCTGCAACGGGTGGCTAAGCGCGATGGCATTAGTCTTGATGAGGCCGCCGCCCGCAATGCTCGCCAAATGCCTGAAAAAGAAAAACGTCAACTGGCTACTTTTGAAGTAGTGAACGACAATACCCAACTGGTGATCCCACAGGTACTGAAAATGCATCAACACTTTTTAGAACTGGCCGCCGCGAAAGCATGATCTTAGACGATTTTTTGGCTTACGACGCCAACGGTCTGTACTGCCGTTACGGCAATTTCTACTTGGACCCCCAGCAGCCTGTAGAACACGCGGTGATCAGCCATGCTCACGGCGACCATGCCGTACCGGGCAACAGGAACGTATACTGCACCACTCCTACTGCCGACCTGATGCGACTGCGATATGGTAAGAACGCCGGGAAGAACCTGCAGCTCCTCGACTATCGGCAAGAGGTTAAGATCAACGGCGTGACCGTCAGCTTCATCCCGGCCGGTCACATATTGGGCTCGGCGCAGGTATTGATTGAGCATCAGGGCACTACCTATTTATACACCGGCGATTACAAGTTACAACCCGATGCGACCTGCGAGCCGATCGAATTTGTGCAGGCCGATGTACTCATTACCGAGAGCACCTTTGCCGACCCGGCCACTCAACACCCCGACCCGGTGGCCGAGATCAAAAAGCTGAATAATATTAAGATCAACATCCTGCTTGGTGCTTATAGCTTGGGCAAGGCACAACGCATCATCAGGCTCATTAATGATCATGTTCCGGAAAAGCAGGTTCTGGTGCACTTCAGGGTAGCCCCGATCAATGCGGTATATGAGCGGCATGGCTATACGCTTGGCCGTAACCAATTATATAACCGTAAGCTCATGAAGGAGCAAAAGGAGTACGTGTACCTGGTGCCACCCTTTACTTTTGATAGTTACCAACGTGCCGTGGGTGTTAAACGACTATTTGCCTCGGGCTGGAAGAACCTGCAGGTCAATGACCAGGATACCCTGTTCATCTCTGACCATGTGGACTGGAACGACGTGCTGATCACCGTGGAAAAAGTGGCTCCCAAACAGCTATGGACACTGCATGGCGACGGTAGCGCACTGCAACAACACTTTGCCGGCACCCTATTCACCAAAGCTTTGAATTGAAGAAATGCTGACCGAAGGCATAGACTTTTATATGAATGAGGACGGCATGATGGTATTCACCCGCGAGTACCATTTGAAGCGCGGACACTGCTGTAAGAACCGTTGCAAACACTGCCCGTGGCACTACGGACGGCCCAAGACCGAAAAACTGGTGATCAAAAAGTAAGCGTTTTTTCGTCTTATTTACTATTATTGTAACTGATATGAAGATCGAGGACGAGATACAAAGCAGCAAATTTGAAGATAATTACCACAAAGCGGTGATCAACATCAGCTACACCTACAGCTGGCTGAACAATCTTTTGCGTATCAACTTTGAGAGATATGACCTTACCAGTCAGCAGTTCAACGTGCTGCGGATCCTGCGTGGTCAAAGTCCCAAACCGGCCACCATCAATATGATCAAGGAGCGCATGCTCGACAAAATGTCTGATGCATCGCGCATCGTTGACCGCCTGATGCAAAAAGAATTGGTATCACGTTGTACCAACAACATCGACCGTAGGGCCGTTGATATTCACATCAGTCAAAAGGGGCTCGACGTACTGTCAAAGATCGATCAGGAATTTAAGACAGCCGACCTATTAAAGCATAGCCTCACCGAGGACGAGGCCGCCACGCTAAGTGACCTGCTGGATAAATTACGCGGTTAAAGAACTCTAAAGCTTTTTGTCACGCTGAGAGAGATGCATCCCATGGGCCATGCCTTTAGAGCTACTCGTATACGCATTCACATGGGCTATTATTACCCCAACGACCCTACTCTTAGAACGGCATCCCGATCGCGAAGTTCAACTGCATGAAGCGGTATGGCTCGCCATGCGAATCCTGGTAGTCTGACTTGAACTGCCCTTTCTTGAACAGCTCGCCAAAATTTTTCAGCAATACATACTGATCAGCCCCATCGAACTGAGGGTCTTTGAATTTAAACGCTGCATCTAAACGGAATACGAAGAACTGAAGGTCGAACCGCAGACCAGCACCGATGCCGATCGCGGTAGACTTATATAAGTTGTTGAACGTGAATTTACCGCCTGGATTTTCAGGAGCATCTTTGATACGCCAGATGTTACCCATATCCATAAACAACGCCCCCTTTACCTTGGTGCCGTAGAAGTTGTTGATCAGCTTGCTACGGTATTCTAGGTTGCTCACCACTTTGATCTCGCCGAACTGATCAAGATATTTCAGTCGGTCGCGGGTGGTGGTGTCGGTACCATAAAAATCACGGTTGAACTGGCCCGGGCCCAATGTTCGCGGTAACCACGCACGCATATCATTGGCACCACCGGCGTAATAGTTCTTTTCGAATATCAACTGGTTACTATTGCCATAAGGCACACCAGCGCCGGCATTGATCCTGAATATAAATTGGCGCTCGCCACCCAAAGTACGATAAAAACGCAGATCTACTTCGGCCTTGCTATACTGCGCAAATGGATAGCCGAACAACGTGCGTGCACCGGTAGTGTCACGCGGTGTGTTCAGTGCCTTGGCCAGCAAGCTCATAGTATTCCCACCAATATCGAGCGATCCCCTGAAGTACACGAAGTCGTCCAGCGAGTTCAGCTTGTTGAAGTTGAGTTGATAGGTGTACTGTGTACTGATCGTATAAACCGTGCGGCCGATCAGGTAGATATACGAGAAACGATTTTGCTTTAATAACGCATCGCGGGCGGCAGGGTCGATTGTACCATTCGAGAACTCAAAGCTGATCGGGGTAAAGGAATGTTGCTTGCGGCTTGTCTCCATCCAATCATAAGTGATGGAGTTGATGAAACTCCGGCGTTTCACTAATCCATTCTGATAGAACAACTGGAAGTTTGAAGAGAACGTGGTGTGCGGCACGCCGTATTTACCCAACACCGGCAGATCGATAGGCGCGATGATACGAGGGAACGCCAGGTTCACCCCTATCTTAAAATCCTGGTTCTGTACCCCGCCGCGGCTGATCTGGTTGGCCGAGTTACCCAACAGCACGCTGTAATTGAACTTGACCTGCAATATCTCTGCATGCTTGAACACGTTGCGGTGCGTAAAGGTATTACCTACGTTGAAACCATACCCCGACCCCGAAAAGAAATCGAGGAAACCCTGACTGGAGTGCAGGAACTCGACCTCCACCCGGTCCGACATCTTTTTGAGCGGAATGATATCGATCCGCGTATTGAGCCGTCGGTTGGTACTATCGGGCACCTTGAAGTATATCGGGTTGGGCACGTTACGGAACACGTTCAACTCTGAGAGTCGCGAGGTGGTAAGCGTTTGCTGGTCGATGTTATAGATATCGCCTTTGTGCTGGAATATATAGCGCGTTACTGCATCAGGCTTGAACCGGTGCGAGTAATCCACAAAAGTGAACTGTGAATCGACCTTGAGGGTGTCGGCATTTCCGCTGGTGCGTCCGTTGCTGGTGGCAATGGTGATCAGTGTATTATTGATCTTGTATATGGGGTGAAATTTACGTCCTGGCGGGCTATCGATCATTACTTTGATATCCACCACACTGTTATTAAAGGTGGTATCATAGTTATAGTTCATGTACTGACGATAGAAGTCGTAATAGCCGTTCTGCTTCATCACCTGGTAGAACTCGTCGCGATCATAGGCCAAACTGTCCATGTCAAAACGGCCACCGGGTTGTACGTGCGAGAAACGCCTGCGATTCACCCGGTACAGCGCCTGCACATTGGTGTCACCAATACTGTCCTGCACATTGCGTATCCTAAAAAGCGGCCCCTGGCGGGCGGTGAACGTGAGGTATGCTTTCTTGTTCTTGGTCTTGATATCGCTGATCACCTGTGTTTTGAGGTAACCTTTGTTTCGAAGGAACTTTTGGATCTGCAGTCGCGAGAACTCTACTAAGTTACTGTCAAGTATGGCAGGGGCCTCGCCAAGATCTTTGTTTCCTTTTTTATTAAAGAGATAGTAAAGTTGGAGGTTGAACCAGCTGTTGGGTTGCTGTAAACGATCCACATAAAGCAGGGCCGACTCCGAGAACTCCTTGTCAACGCTATCCACTTTAACGCCGCGCACCAGGTACTGGTTTTCTTTTAACCCGCGTGTTAAACTGCAGCTGCTTACCACAAAAACTAAAAGAATACTTAATATTGCAAGGCTGTATAGCTTAGTTTCAGGGTAAAATGATCTCAAAGTCGCAAATAAGTTTAATTAGATCCTTACAACAAAAAAAGTTTCGCAAAGAGCACCGGCTCTTTGTGGCCGAGGGCTTAAAAACCGTTTCGGAGTTCATTAACTCAGGCTACAGCGTTAAAACCGTGTACCACACCCCATCTGCCTCTGCAAATTTAAACAAATTACCATACAATACCGATCTTGAACCGATTACCGCTGCCGAACTTGAAAAAATGAGCGGACTGACCACCCCGCAAGAGGTTTTGGCCGTGATAAGCATACCTGCTCCCCGAACGCTTAATAACACCGACCTTCAAAAAAAGTTCACGTTAGTATTGGATGGCGTTCAGGATCCCGGCAACCTGGGCACGATCATCCGCACGGCCGATTGGTTCGGCATTCAAAACATTATTTGCTCGGAAGATACGGTGGATGCATATAACCCTAAGGTGGTACAGGCTACGATGGGTTCGCTGGCTCGCACCAATATCCACTATACCGACCTGGCCGAACTACTGCCTAAACTTGGTATGCCTGTTTTTGGTGCTTTATTAAATGGTGAGAACATTTACAAAACAGACTTTGGCAACGAGGGATTGATTTTAATGGGTAACGAAGGCAACGGCATACGGCCTGATATACAGGCATTAGTGGACCGCGCCATTACCATACCGCGCATTGGCCAGGCCGAGTCATTGAACGTGGCGATCGCAACGGCGTTGTTCTGCTCGGAGATATGTGGAAAAAAGGTTCAATAAAAATTGCCGTACAATAAATTAATTATTATTTTTGCGCTCCATTAAAAAATAATGGTCGGGTGGCCGAGTGGCTAGGCAGAGGTCTGCAAAACCTTCTACAGCGGTTCGAATCCGCTCTCGACCTCTAAAGGGTTAACCGTAAAAGAATATCATCATGGGCGTTACACGTTTAAAAAGAAAAGACAGAAGAAATAAAACTGTATCTCGTTTAGAAGTACAATTTTTGAAATTAGCTACCAACATTGAGCCAGGAAGCCGTTCGGCTGAGCCTAAAAAAAGCCAGATTGCTAAGAACAACGAGGTTTTAGCTCAATTAAGCAAATAATAAACGGTACACGCACCGTAAACAAAAAGCTCCTGCAGGTCATTCCGGCAGGAGCTTTTTTTGTTGAATTATTTTTGGTTAAAGATTCAGAGGACCCAAGTCGATTCCCTTCCACCTTGTCATGTTGAACGCAGTGAAATATCTTATACGCTAAGCAGGCATTAAGTTAGGTCTACCAAGCGTATAAGATCTTTCGCTATCGCTCAGGATGACAGGTAAAGAAAAACATTTAACATTATCACTTACCCAGCAAGCGTCTGCATATCCTGGTGATCAGGTCCGGGCCTTCATAAATAAAGCCCGTATACAATTGCACTAACGCTGCACCGGCCTTAAGTTTTTCTTCGGCATCTTCAGCCGAGTGAATCCCCCCCACCCCAATGATCGGGAACGCACCATTGGAACGTTGCGACAGATAGCGGATCACCTCGGTAGAGCGCTGGGTCAACGGCTTGCCACTGAGGCCGCCGGTCTCTTCAACAATGTGTTTAGCGGTGTGCAAGCCTTCGCGGCTGATAGTGGTATTGGTGGCGATCACGCCAGCGATGCCGGTGCCGGTCACGATCTCCACAATATCATCCAGCTGCTCATTGGTGAGATCTGGCGCGATCTTAAGCAGGATCGGTCGGCTGATGCCGTTCTTGTTGTTACGCTGCTGCAGGGTGTTCAATATGTGCATCAACGGTTCTTTCTCCTGTAAAGCCCGTAAACCCGGAGTGTTGGGTGAGCTTACGTTCACCACAAAGTAATCAACCACATCGAACAACCGGTCAAAGCATTTGATGTAATCGCTCACCGCGTCCTCGTTAGGCGTCACCTTATTCTTGCCTATGTTACCGCCAATGATCACCGGATTCCTGGCCGCCTCAGCGCTTTTACGGTAAGTGGCTATGCGCTGTGCCAGCACGTCTACACCCAGGTTATTAAAGCCCATGCGGTTGATCAGCGCACTATCGGCAGGCAGCCTGAACATGCGTGGTTTAGGATTACCCGGCTGAGGCAAAGGTGTAACGGTGCCCAGTTCCACAAAACCGAAACCCAGGTTGGCCATTTCGGCGATCACATCACCATTCTTGTCGAAACCGGCAGCCAAACCGACCGGGTTCTTGAACTTCAGGCCAAACACCTCACGCTCCATGCGTACATCATTTACCGACCATAGTCCACGACTTAAGCCTGCGCCACCAGGCACACGATTAAAGCGCTTCAGGTTGCGGGTCACAAAATAATGAACGTTCTCGGGGTCAAATTTGAAGAGTATTGGCTTGAGCAGTTGATACATGGCGCAAATTTATAGTTTATATCCTGAGTTTGTAGTTTTGATGCAAACCTGATACATTAGTGAACTGAACAAAACCTATGAGCAACCAATTTAACCGTCGTAACTTCATTACCAGTGCCGCCGTGGCCGTTGTGGCATCGGTATCGATACCCAACATCGTTGAGGCCGCCATTAGCGAGAGCAGCGCCAAAAAGAAAGTAAGCCTATCTCAGGGCGATACCATCCTTTTTCAGGGTGATAGCATTACCGATGCAGGCCGTAATCGTACCAACACCACACCTAACAGCAACCCAATGCTTGGCGCCGGGTACGCGTTCCTGGCTTCGGCCGATCTGTTGTTGAAGAACCCCACCAAGGACCTCAAGATCTGGAACCGCGGCATCAGCGGTAACAAAGTATACCAACTCGCCGAGCGGTGGAATGCCGACTGCCTGCAGATCAAACCTAACGTATTGAGCATTATGATCGGTGTGAACGATTTTTGGCACACACTTTCCAACGGTTATACCGGCACCATCGAGACCTACCGCAACGACTTGAAAAAACTACTGGACACCACCAAACAGGCCATGCCCGAGCTAAAGCTTATCATCGGTGAGCCATTTGCGGTGAACGGCGTGAAGTCGGTGAACGATAATTGGTTCCCTAAATTCAATGAGTACCGCGCGGCATCGCGTGAGATAGCCGATAACTTTGATGCTGCCTTCATCCCCTACCAATCTGTTTTTGATGAGGCACAAAAAGTTGCTCCGGGCAGCTATTGGACCGCCGATGGCGTACACCCGAGCATAGCAGGTGCCAACCTGATGGCACAGGCCTGGTTGAAGACCGTAAAGTAATTACGTGTTATAAAAAGGAAAGCGTAAGCTGGCACCCTGTAAGGTGCTATCAGCTTACGCCTTTTTTTATTCTCAATGTTTGGCATGCACGAACTTGTGCTTGATCCAATGTTCCAGTTTGTGGTGCATGGGTACCAATAGTGCCGCTATGCCCACCATTACACACAGCATCAGTAGTGGTGAGTGATGCGTGTACTTGCCCACCACCGGGTGGATCAGGAGGTTAACGAACTCGAACAAGATCAGCAATCCTACCACACCTAAAAACTCGATCACTTTTGGGCCCGCCACCGAACTACGGCTTAACAGCAAGAAGATCACTAAAAAGCTGATGATCGCGATAGCTATTGCCGCATATTGAATGTTGTGATGGCGCTGTTCCTCCAGTTCGGCCAGTCGGGCCTGCTCTTCGGCCTGGCGTAGCTGTTCGGTAAAGGTGATGTCCTGCAAACGACTCAAGCGCTGCTGGTCAAATATCTTTGCCTGGTAAGTATCCTTGACCTTGTAATAATGATTGGCGCTGTCAGGCATCTTCAAGGCCGTGTAGATCTGGCTCAATGCCGAGGCGGCGTTAATGATCTCGATCCCAAAGTCGGCCTTCTCTGCTTTATTGAAGCCCTGCAAAGCATTAAGCTTGGCCTGCTGCAACTGCCCCTGCCTGTACAGGAACCAGCTATAGCTATTTAAGGATAAGATCAATGGCGTAACGATATGGGCCGAATCACTGTAGGCTATCGCGCGCTGATAAGCACGGCCCGCCTTATCGGTACGTTTCAATTGTTCATATACCTGGCCATAGCTCCAATAAATGTGCGCTTGTATGAAGTTACTTTTATCGCCACCCGAAAGGTTATAAGTACGCATGATATTGGATGCCTCGTCAAGATAACGCAAGCCAGCTTTCGGATCTTTCAGGTTGATGTAGTTGTAAGCCATGTGCCATGAGCTGTAAACATGCATCTCGCTTTTTTTCGATTCGGCAGCAAGCAGTTGCCGGGCTTTGTTCTGATACTTGAGCGCTTCGGCATAATTCTTAAGATCCTCGTATTCGCCGCCAATGTTGTTATTGAGCAGGATCATCATCTTATTGAGCTTAAGCTCTTCGGCCAAATGGAGGGCTTTAAGATAGAACTCCAGTCCGGCCTCAAAGTCGGCCCGGCCTACCAGGTAATTGCCTACGTTCAAATACCCCTGTATCAACAACGTGTCGTTCTTAGATCGTTGAGCCACCATCAGCATCTCGCGGGTGAGTTCCTCAAGTCCCTTCACTTGTCCTGTCTTATAATAATAGGAGAACAGCTCGGTGAGCAGACTGAACCTTTTTTTAGCGGTAAGCTTTTTTTGAAGCAACTGTTTGATCGAGTCGGGCTCGTTGGCGTGGGCGGCGAATGTAGCCCCGGTCAACATCATCCCTAACAAAAACAGTAAGATCCAAACACGTTTCATGTGATAATAGTGATTAATTTCGGCAGAGCAAGATAGCCATTTTGCCGGCATTCGGTCACCATAAAACCAACAAAGGCCACCACTTTTAGTCAGTAGGATGTTGGACTTAAGCCAGACCTAACGAAAGAGTCTGTCCTTAAGCGTTATCAGCTCGTCATTCTGCCTTTAAATAGCCCCGCCTTGGCCTTTACCCTTTCGCCATAATTCGGTATCTTTGCGCCGAAATGATAGCTATAAACGATCTTACGTTCGAGATAGGTGCGCGCGCGCTTTATGATGAGGCCAACTGGCACATCAAACCAGGTGAAAAGATCGGCCTGATCGGTGCCAACGGTACCGGTAAGACCACTCTTTTAAAGCTCATTGTGGGCGATTACTCGCCTACATCGGGTACCATATCCAAATCAAAGGACCTCACCATCGGTTACCTTAACCAGGACCTGTTGTCGTACTCGGCCGATAAGTCGATACTACACGTGGCCATGGAAGCCTTTGAGCGTCAGAACCAGTTACATGACGAGATCGAGGAACTGCTTAAAAAGCTGGAGACCGATTACAGCGAGGACCTCTTGCACAAACTGAGTGATAAGCAAAGCGAATTTGACGCGCTTGACGGTTACAACATCGAATATAAAGCACATGAGATATTGGCAGGCCTTGGCTTTGCCGATGAGGACCAGGAGCGCAAGCTGAACACCTTTTCGGGTGGGTGGCGTATGCGGGTGATGCTGGCCAAGATCCTGCTGCAAGCACCTGACATCCTGCTGCTGGATGAGCCTACCAATCACCTGGACCTTCCATCGATCCAATGGCTGGAAGATTATTTAGGTAAGTTCGAGGGTGCGGTGGTGATCGTATCGCACGATAGGTGGTTCCTGGATAAGGTGATCAATCGTACGGTAGAATCGCGCAAAGGTAAACTGACCGTTTATGCAGGTAATTACAGCTTCTACTTGGAAGAAAAAGGCCTACGCGAAGAGATACAACGCGGCGAGTTCAAGAACCAACAGGCTAAGATACGCCAGGAAGAACGCCTGATCGAGCGTTTCCGTGCCAAGGCATCTAAAGCTAAAATGGCGCAATCGCGTATCAAAATGCTCGACAAGATGGAGCGTGTTGACGACGTGGACGACGATAACCCGACCGTGAACTTTACCTTTAAGTTCACCAAGCAAAGTGGACGTAACGTGATCAACATTGAAGGGCTGAGCAAAAGCTACCCTAACCTGGAGATCCTGGACGCTGCCGATGCCATTATTGAGAAAGGCGACAAGATCGCGCTGATCGGTGCCAACGGCCGCGGTAAATCGACCTTGCTGCGCATCATAGCCGGCGCCGATAAGAACTTTACTGGCAAAAGTGAAACGGGCTACAACGTGACACAAACGTTCTTTGCCCAGCACCAATTGGAATCATTACATCTCGACAACGAGATACTGGCCGAGTTACAGGCCTTCGCACCTAAGCATACCGATACGGAGCTACGTTCAGTACTGGGCTCGTTCCTGTTCACGGGTGATGATGTGTTCAAAAAAATCAAGGTATTGTCGGGTGGTGAGAAATCACGCGTGGCACTGGCCAAGGCCCTTACCGCCGATGCCAACTTCCTGATCCTGGATGAGCCCACCAACCACCTTGACATGCAGTCGGTGAATATCCTGATCCAGGCCTTGCAGCAGTTCCAGGGAACTTTCATCGCGGTATCGCACGATCGTTGGTTCCTTGATAATATCGCCAATAAGATCTGGTTCATCGAAGACCATAAGATCAAAGAATACCCGGGCACCTACCAGGAGTATGAGGAATGGAACAGCAAGCGCAAGCTTCAACCTAAAGCCGCACCGGCCCCAAAGCCAAAAGTAGAAGAAAAGAAGGAGCCTGTTAAGCAGCAGCCGTCAGAAGATAAAAGCAAACAGCTAAAAAAACTGAACCAGGACCTGGGCAAAATGGAGCAGCAGATCGCAGATCTGGAAAAAGAGGTAAAAAGATCAGAAGCCGAACTGGCCGATGAGAAAGTTTACAACGACGCTGCCAAACTGAAAGCCACCAACGAACAGTACAAGCAAAAGCAGACCCAGCTCAAACAACTGCAACAGCAATGGGAGACCCTTGCCGAGCAGATCATGGAACTGGAAGCATAATTCAACCACCACGTCATTGCGAGGAACGAAGCAATCTCTGGACCGATACGATCGTCGCACTTTTCCGCAACGAGTTTGCCGCGCTATGGCTCGCAATGACGTGTTTTTTTTGATGCTGCTGGCATCGCTCCTCCTCTATCTGCCCTCACAAGCCCAGCAAGTGATCCAATACAACGATCACATCTACCTGCCCAACATCAAAAGCGTCGAGTGCTATAACACCAGCAAGGAAGGCTCGTTCCCACTCATCCAGCTACGTTCGGGGGAACAACTGCAACTGGCCTTTGATGACCTTGGAGGCAATAGCCGTCAGTACTACTACAGCCTGGAACATTGTGACGCGCAGTGGCAACCGTCGCGCCTTTCTCCAACCGAATATTTGACCGGCTTTGTGGAGGACCGCATCATGGATTATAATTATTCCAGCAGTACCATCCAAAAGTACATTCATTACGAGGTCAAGATCCCTAATCAGACCATTGCCCCTAAATTGCCTGGCAACTACCTGCTTAAAGTTTACGAGGATGGCAACCAAAGCAAAATGATCATCACCCGCCGGGTGTACGTGGCTACCTCTGCCGTAGGTGTAGGTGCCCAGGTGGTTCCGTCCAACAATGTGCAGCTCCGTGACCGCGATCAAAAGATCAATTTTACGGTCAATTACGGCGGCCTGAACGTGCAGAACCCTTACGGCGATATCAAAGTGGTGGTGATGCAGAACGGACAGCAGCGTACGGCACAAATGAATACACGGCCTACGTTCATCCGTAATTCGCAGCTCATTTACACCGACCCGACCATCAACGACTTTGCCGGTGGTAATGAATATCGCCTGTTCGACCTGCGTACATTGAAGCTAAACTCGCAACGAGTGGCCCGCATATTCAGAGACACCGCCAACACGGTACTACTCACCAGTGATGAAGCGCGTAACCGCAGCTCATACCTTTTCGAGTATGATAATAATGGCGAGTTCCTGATCCGCAACCAGGACGGCCGCGACCCGCGCACTGATGCCGATTATGCCAATGTGTATTTTAACCTTGGCCTCAACAGCAAGCCCAACGGTGACGTGTACGTAGTAGGTCGCTTTAACAACTTTGAGCTGACAGATGCCAACCGGATGACTTACGATGCCACCCGTGACCGCTACACCCTATCCTGCCTGCTTAAACAGGGCATATATGATTATCAATACGTATTAGTGAACGCCGACACCAAAAAGGCTGATAGCGCACCTATCGAAGGCAGCTACTTCGAGACCGAGAACACCTACCAGATCCTGGTATATTACCGCCAACCCGGTTCCCGCTGGGAAGAACTGGTGGGATATCAGGAGGTGAGGACGAAGTAGAGGCAGTTTGGGAGTGGCAGCAGCGGTCAATAACCCGTGATGGTGCCACTGCCACTCAACACTGCTACTAACTCCTCCCAAAAACCTATATTTGCCCTATGCAAGTAAAAAAGCCTCAAGATTCTTTAGTGATCATGAACGAATTGGTGTTACCCAATGATACCAATATGATGCACAACCTGATGGGTGGGCGCTTGCTTTACTGGATGGATATCGCTGCCGCCATGAGCGCGCAAAAACATAGTAACCGCTTAGTGGTGACCGCCTCGGTCGATAATGTGTCCTTTCAGCGATCGATCAAATTGGGCGATGCCGTTACCATTGAGGCGAAGGTGACCCGTGCCTTCAATAAATCGATGGAAGTTCGTTTGGACGTCTGGGCACAGAACATTCCTACTGGTACCAAGGAAAAAAGCAACGAGGCCTTTTACACCTTTGTGGCGCTGGATGAAGATGGCAAACCCACCTTTGTGCCCGAGATCGTACCTGAGACCGAAGATGACAAACTGCTTTTTGCAGGCGCCCTGCGCCGTCGCCAGTTAAGGCTTATCCTGAGCGGGCGCATGGAACCTAACGATGCTACCGAGATCAGGGCGTTGTTCGAAGCGGCCAAACATGATGTATAGGGCTTAGCCTGTATCTATATAACAAAGAAAAGGAAGCCTTAAGCTTCCTTTTCACATTAAAAATGTCCTCGAATTTGCTGGCAGATCTGCTGATCGTACAACTCACGCAATTTTTGGTGTGTTTCGGGTGGTAAAGGTGGCAATGCGGATGCCTCTACGTTGTTGTTCACCTGGCTGATCTTGGATGCACCCGGTATCACGGTGGTCACTTCAGGGTGATCCAATATCCAGCGGATAGCCCATTGTGCCATGCGCTCATCAGGCAGCAAGGTCTTGATCTGGCCGGCCAGTTTCACTCCCTCTTTGAAGTCGATACCCGAGAAGGTCTCTCCTGCATTGAATGCCTCGCCATTGGCATTAAAGTTACGGTGATCGTTAGCTCCAAAACTGGTGTTGCTATTGAACTTTCCACTCAGCAAACCACTGGCCAGCGGCACACGTACGATCAGGGCCACGCCCCTTTCTTTGGCCTTGGCAAATACCTCGTCGGCCACATGCTGCCGGAACAAATTAAAGATGATTTGCAACGAGGCCAATCCTTCCTGCTCCAAACAGATCAAAGCTTCTTCCGACGTTTCAACACTGGCGCCAAAATGACGGATCAGTCCTTTTTGCTGCAGCGTGCGCAAGTGATCGAACACTTGCCCGGAGCGCATCTCTTCGGTAGGGATGCAGTGCAGCTGTTCTAAAAATAGCTGCTCTTGTCCCAGGTGCTTCAACGAATCCGTCACCTGGCGCTCCATTGCCTCGTAGCTAAAGTTTTGCGGCCAGCCGTTGCTGCCGTCATGGCGGCGGCCCAGTTTAGTGGCCACGTATAATTCCTTTGCCGAGGTTTTGAGGAACTTGCCAATGATGGTCTCGCTCACACCCATGCCGTATACGTCAGCGGTGTCAATGAAATTGCCGCCCGCGTCCACATAGGCTTGTAGGATCTGTAAGGCATCATCCTCATTCACGGTGCCCCAGTCGGCACTGCCCAACTGCCAGGTGCCCAACCCGACCTCAGCTATCTGTGTATCTTTAAAATTCCTGTATATCATAAGTAGAATGGTCGCAATAATGGTGCCCGGTAAATGATCAGCTGCCCAACTCGATAATGCGGTCGAACTCCTCGGCCTTTAACGGCATCACGCTCAGGCGGCCCTGCCGCACCAGCGATATATCCTTCAAACGCTCATCGGCCTTGATCTGCTCCAACGTTACCGGGTTCTTTAATGATTCGACAGGCACCAGATCGACCACCACCCAATTGGCATCGTCAGTGGTAGGGTCCTGGTAAAACTCCTTCACCACCTTGGCCACGCCCACTACAGCCTTACCCTCGTTGCTATGGTAGTACAGCACCAGGTCGCCTTCCTTCATTCCTTTAAGGTTATTACGGGCCTGGTAGTTACGCACGCCATCCCAAAAGGTGCGACCATCTTGGTTGAACTTTTCCCAACTGTATTTAAAAGGTTCTGACTTAACGAGCCAATGATTCATATTAAAAGTGATTTAAAAGGCTCAAGTGCAACAACGGCGGCTTGAACAGCCCAAAGGTGACAAAATGCGGTGAGAAACAAAAATCAGGACGCTATTGTCGCGCTTATGGATGTAAAGAAATATGTGACCCGTTAAACTGAATGGGCCTGCTATATTACCTTATCCACAAGAAAGCGACTTAACGCATCAGGTATTTGACCGCGCCAACCATCAAGATCAGCAGCAGGATAACGAATGTGATGACCACCTTCCACAGGTTGCTTTGTGCATAGGGGTTATCTTCGAGCTTTGAAGATGGTTCGCCATTTGCTCCGGTGGCCTCTTTGAGATCATGCATATACCAAGGTAATACAATTACTTATGCTTCATCGAGGACGATCGAACTCCGTCCTTATCGATCCGGGCTTGCTAAGGCTGCATATAATTCGGTCAAAACTCCCTTAATGGCCATTTTAGCGTTTTTGTTAACTTTGCGCCTGATCAACTTGAACGCTAACACTATCATATGAAGATCAGGAGTGCGACCCGGTACCTCAACGACTGGTCGGGCAGCCAAACCTTGCTGAATGCTCAGCTTAAGCTATTTACCTTAATGCTGGCCGCCAATGTGGTAAAAGGTGGCATCTATTTATATGATGCCATGACCCGTTACAACGGTGATGGTAGCGGCCGGGCCATCCGTTTAATGGTTAGTTCCATGCTGATCATACTGGTGCTGCGCCGGTTCCCCAAGATCCTGAAATGGGGCATCCATTATGCGGTCATCGCTACCATTGCCCACGTGTATTACCGCACGTTCAACCGGTCGGTGGGGTTAGATGTGGTGACCCTGCAAGCGATCATCATGGTGATCATCTCGGCATTTTACGGCCTCGGCAAATTGTGGGGCACCATTTACACCATTATTGCGGCGGCGGCATCCATAGCTGTTCATTTCATCTCGTTTCGTTTCACCGGACTCCACCCACTGCCTCAAAACCTAAACGATATTTATATCGTGGTCAACTGGCTGGTGATTCTGTTCTCGCATATCTACTTTCATGGCGTACTTTACGGTAACCTGCGCGCCAGCAAGACGTTGAGTTTGCAACTGGCAGAGGCTGCCCAGGCCAAGACCAACTTTTTATCGACCATGTCGCACGAGTTGCGTACGCCTCTTAACTCGGTGATCGGTATAGCAGGACTGCTCATCAGTGATGAGGCCAATGCCAAGCAAAAGGAACAGCTCGATGTGCTTAAGTTCTCGGCCGAGGGATTGTTGACGCTTATCAACGACATCCTAGATATCAATAAGCTCGATGCCGGCAAACTGGAGCTGGAATCCACTCCCTTCTCGCTCGACCTGCTCCTGAACGGCATTGCCCAGGGCATGGAGTTCAAGGCGCACGAAAAAGGATTGAAGTTCAAGAGCGATGTGGACGCCTCTCTAAAGAACAAGACCTTTCAGGGAGACCCGGCGCGTTTAGGCCAGATCTTGTATAACTTGGTCGGTAACGCGGTCAAATTCACCGAAAAAGGCGAGGTGACCCTTAAGGTCGAACTACTGAAGGCTGAAAAGCTGACCCACCAAATGAGGTTCAGGGTGACCGATACGGGTATAGGCATTTCCCCGGAGCAGCAAAAGCTGATATTCGAGCCTTTTCAGCAGGCTACGGCAAGCACCACCCGCAAATTTGGTGGAACAGGTCTGGGATTGGCGATCGTGAAGCAACTAGCCGAGATGTTCGGCAGCCAGATCCAATTAGAAAGCGAGTTGGGCGTAGGCACAAGCTTCTATTTCGACCTCTCGTTGGAACAAGTAGAACAGCAGGCACCTACCACCTTAAGCACCGCCACTACTCCTACCGAAAAGAACTTGAGCGGTCTGCGTATCCTGTTGGCAGAGGACAATATGATGAACATTTACTTCATGAAGCAGCTGTTCAAACGTTGGGATATCACTGCTGATATTGCCGAGAACGGCGCTGAAGTTTTAGAGCTGTTGGACCAAAAAGATTACGACCTGGTGCTGATGGACATGCACATGCCGGTAATGGATGGCATGCAAGCCACACAAAAGATCAGGCAAATGATCGATCCGGCAAAAGCCAACATTTATATCATCGCCTTAACGGCATCCGTTTCTGATCAGATCCAAAAACGCGTGATCAATTGCGGTATGAACGATTATTTGCACAAGCCCTTCCAACTGGAGGAGTTACGGGCCAAGTTAGAAGAACGGGCTGACCGCTCATGACCCGGGCTTAGCTCAGCTGTTATTTAGCCGTTTTACATAAGTTGGATAGCCTGTTCATCATTTGTTGTTTCGTTCCGATGATCAGATCAAAACATCTTTCTTAGGCTATTTATCGTTATAGTAAAAAAGCTTACTTTAGCGATGTTTCTATCCAAAAATGACCAACGATACCCAGCTGCTTAATAAAGATATACTACTCCAGGTTCTCGCACTATCAAAAGATGCCACTGCTGTGTACAGTTCTGCGGAGCTGACCATTGAGTTCGCCACTGATACCATGATCGCTTTTTGGGGCAAGGACCGCAGCATTATAGGCATGCCGCTGGGCGATGCTGTGCCTGAGCTAAAGGGACAGCCTTTTTTGGACCTGCTGCGTAACGTGTGGATCACGGGCGAGACCTATCAGGCGCAGGACACACCGGCCGAGCTGCTTAGAGACGGCCACTTGCAGACCTTCTATTTTGACTTTGAATATAGGGCCATCAAAAATGCGGACGGCAAAACTTATGCGCTGCTTCATACAGCTACTGAAGTTACTGAACGTTTAAAGGCTTTGGAACGGGTCAAGATAAGCGAGCGCAAAGAGCAGGA
This sequence comes from Mucilaginibacter daejeonensis, assembly GCF_020783335.1. NCBI lineage: Bacteria > Pseudomonadati > Bacteroidota > Sphingobacteriia > Sphingobacteriales > Sphingobacteriaceae > Mucilaginibacter > Mucilaginibacter daejeonensis. Next base: position 1,517,465 of record NZ_CP086068.1, on the reverse strand, counting down.
GCTGAACACCGAACTTGCTGCTACCAATAAAGAGCTCCAGGCTGTTAATGATGATTATTTCACGGTCAACAAAGAGTTGTATGCCCTTAACGAAGAATACCAGACGGCCAACAGCGAACTGGCTGCCACCAATAAACAGCTGAACGACGCGTATACGCAGCTGAATGATACAACTGACACCCTGAAGCTTACCGAAGCGCGCGCACGTTTGCTGCTGGAACAGGCCCCCGTGGCCATAGGACTGATCGATGCTACAAGTTACGCCATGCTATCGGCCAACGAACTTATGATCGACCTGTGGGATCTTACCCGCCAGGATATCGGCAAGCCGTTGACCGACATTTTACCGCCGGCAACGGCAGAGAATCTATTGTCTATTATTGAGGAGGTGAAGACCACCGGCGCCCCTGTTTACGGTTATGAGATCGACACCCTTCGTGGCAATAACGAGCAGCGTGAGGCTGGCTATCACAACTTTGTGTATCAACCCTTAAAAGATAGTAAGGGCAAGGTGTACAACATTATGGTGGTAGCTAATGACATTACCGAGCAAAGCAAGCTAAAAAGGCAGATCCAATACAGCGAGCAGCGCCTCATTCAAATGATCGGTACTGCCCCGTTGGGCATGACCATTTTAAAAAGCCGCGACCTGATCATCGAGGTGGCTAACGAACCCATGTTCAAAATATGGGGCCGCACCCGTGAACAAACGATAGGTCATAAAATACTTGACGTTTTCCCTGAGCTGCTTGATCAGCCGTTCCCTCAAATGCTGGCTTCTATCTTCGAGACAGGTGAACGCATCGCTATCAGCGAGATACCGGTTGACATCAGTGACCTGGACGGTTCCATACGCAAGATATACGTCAACTTTACGTACGACCCAATGTTGGACGAGGACGGTAACGTGGAGGCCATAGTTGCGGCGGTGATCGATATCACCGAGATCGTGGAGACCCGCCAAAAGCTGGAAGAAAGTGAGGCGGCCTTGCAACAGTTCAATGAAGAGCTGTCAGCCGTTAACGAGGAACAGGAAGCCGCCAACGAGGAATTACTGGCCACCAACGAGGAGCTGGCCGCTGCACAGCACGAGATACAACGCTTTAATAATAAACTGATCGAGAGCGAGAACCGCATTCGTAGCATCCTTGAGCAAGCTCCACTGGGCATGTGCGTGCTTAGCGGCCCTGAGCATATGATCGAGATCGCTAATGAGAGTATATTGAAGATATGGGGCCGCACCGAAGAAGAGGTATTGGGCAAACCGCATCACCTGGCACGCCCCGAGCTGGACGGACAACCCGTTTACGAGTGGCTGGATGCCGTATACCATACCGGTATCACCAAAGTGAATAACGAGTTCAGGGTGATGCTATATAACCACGGTACGCTGCGCGAGGCCTATGTGAACTCTATATATCAACCCCTACGCAACGCTAACGATGAGGTGATCGGTATCATGGTGCTGATCGATGAGATCACCGACAAGGTGAAGGCACGATTGGAAGCTCAACGGGTACAGGAAATGTTCAGCATCGCGGTGGAGGCAGGCGAACTGGGCACATTCTATTACGACCCATTGACCAACCGTTTCTCGGGCAACGAATTACTCCGGTCATGGTTCGGGCTGAAGCCTGAGGAGAACTTTGACCTTAATATAGCCACTGACTGTATTCTGGACACCGACCGGCAACGGGTGATAGATGCCATTACCTACGCACTCGACCCGGCCTCAGGCGGCAAATATGATATCGAGTACACTATCGTGAACCCGTTAACACAGGAGCATCGTATCGTGAAGGCCAAAGGCAAGACCTTATTTGACGAACACGACCATACCGCATTAAGCCTTAACGGCACCTTGCTCGATATAACCGAACGCAAAAAGGACGAGCAACGCAAGAACGATTTCATTGGCATGGTAAGCCATGAGCTTAAAACACCACTCACCTCGCTAAAAGCCTATTTGCAGATCTTGCAGGCCAGAGCATTGAAGGCTAATGATAGCTTTACATCGGGCGCACTGGAAAAGGCCGACAACCAGGTCAAAAAGATGACCGGCATCATCAACGGCTTCCTGAACGTGACCAGGCTCGAATCGGGTAAGATCCATATCGATAAACAGCATTTTGCTTTAGGCGAGCTGATCAAAGAGACCGACGAAGAGATCAGCGCTACGGTATCAGGCCATACGGTGATCTTTGAGTGCACCGAAGAACTGATCGTGGAGGCCGACCGTGACAAGATCGGGCAGGTGATCAACAACCTGGTCAGCAACGCGGTGAAGTACTCGCCCAACGGCTCGCATATCGAGGTCAAATGTGCAGCAGTTAATGATCAGGCTGTGATCAGCGTGAGTGATAATGGCATGGGTATCAAAGAGCAGGACATTGAAAAATTGTTCGATCGCTACTACCGCGTAGAGGGTGAGATGACGCACACCATCTCGGGTTTCGGTATCGGTCTATACCTCTCGGCAGAGATCATCCAACGTCATAATGGTCGCATTTGGGTCGAGAGCGAGTATGGCAAGGGTTCGACCTTTTATTTTAGTTTACCCCTTTAAGCAGAGAGCATCATTGGCTGATCAAGTAAGATCCTTTGTTGCTCATGCCGATTGGAAGGCCTGAGTTGACCTTGATGACACTTCTATTACCGTTTTATACAAAACTCGTAAAAACGTGCAAGTAGTCCCTACTTCTGTATAAGTGCCAGGTGGCTTTGCCGCTGTAGTTTTGCTATCACAATTTAAATATCACTAACGATGGCAAAAACTATTTTTATAACCGGCGCATCGCGCGGTTTTGGCAAAATATGGGCAAAAGCCCTTTTAGATCGCGGCGATCAGGTGGCTGCTACTGCACGCAACCTCGACCATCTGAACGATCTGGTGACCGAGTATGGCAGCAAGATCCTCCCTATCCAGTTAGATGTTACCGACCGCGCCGCCAGCTTTGCAGCGGTACAAAAAGCGGCCGACCATTTTGGCCATATCGATGTACTGATCAATAACGCAGGTTACGGCTTGTTCGGCACTATTGAGGAGAACACAGAGGCCGAGGTTCGTCAGCAATTCGAGACCAACGTATTCGGTCTGCTTTGGGTAACACAAGCTACCCTGCCGATCATGCGCCAGCAAGGCCATGGGCACATCATCCAGGTATCGAGCATATTAGGTGTGGTGACACTACCGAACCTCGGTATTTACAACGCCACCAAATTTGCGGTGGAAGGTTTGAGCGAGACCCTGGCCAGCGAGGTAAAGGACATGGGCATCAACATCACCCTGGTAGAGCCTAACGGCTTTGCTACCGACTGGGCAGGCGCATCGGCCGTTCAAAGCACTCAATTGCCTGCTTATGATGGTGTACGTGCAGCATTTGCAAAAGGCATGGAGAACCCCGACACCTTCGGTATCCCTGAAGCTACCACACCGGCTATCCTTAAACTGATCGATGCCCCTCAACCTCCGTTACGTTTGTTCCTGGGTAAGGTGGCGTTGCCATTCGCCAAACAGGTGTATGAACAAAAACTGGCCGAATGGCACGAGTGGCAGGACGTATCTAACGCTGCACACGGCAAGTAATAAAAAATGGGATCGAACTGACAAGTTGCGCATGCATCGCTGTGCGCAACTTGTTATTATTGTATATGGTTATGAAACACTACAGCAGCATTACCGAACTGCATCGCGAGAACGGCTTTGTGCCACCCGAACATCCGCTAATCAGCTTTGCGCGCTGCAATAACACCTGCCCATTGGGCGATCGTGAGTTCACTACCGATATGTATATGATCGGCTTTAAAAAGCTAAAGGCGGGCATGATCAAGTATGGCCGCACCAAGTACGATCACGAGAACGGTTCCATGTCGTTCATGAAACCAAGGCAGATCATCGAGTTCAACAACCTCGAATTTGAAGAGGATGGCTTCCTCATCTTCATCCATGAGGATTATCTGGCCGGTCACCCACTGCTGGCCGAAATAAGGTTGTACGGATTTTTTGAATATGAATCGAACGAAGCATTGCACCTGTCGCCCAAGGAAGAAGAGATCATTTGGGACCTTTATAATAAGACCATAGCCGAGTACGATAACAACCCCGACGAGTACAGCCGCGAGATCATGCTGAGCTACATAGGCTCGATCCTCAAATATGCCCAGCGTTTTTATAAGCGGCAGTTCATTGATCGTACCGGTCTGTCGGGCAATACGGTCACCCGCTTTGACCACGTGCTTAAAAGTTATTTTGAAAGCGGGTCATTGGCTCAAAGGGGATTACCTACGGTACAGAGCCTGGCATCACAACTCAATGTATCGGCCCGTTACATGAGCGATATGCTGAAGCAGGAGACCGGCAAAACAGCCCTTGAACTGATCCACATCCACATGATGACCGAGGCCAAGAACAGGCTGCGATCGGCCGATGTGAGCATCGCAGAGGTGGCCTATCAACTAGGGTTCGAGAATCCGCCGTACTTTACAAGGCTGTTCAAAAAAGAAGTGGGCATTACCCCTACCGAGTTCAAACGAACCTTGCTGAACTGATAATACATTTGCCACGGGCAAACAAAAAAAGAATATTAAGGTAACATAAGCATATTATTAACTGCTCTGCTGCCTTATATCCATGTTAACGCCCGAAAAAAAACCACAGGCCACCACTCCTAAAGATGAATTGACCTACGTACAAAAGGTATGGCAAACCGTGACCATTGTTACCTTGCTGGTGATCACTATACTGATCGCCCGAGTGGCTTTCAATGTATTACTCATGGTGATGTGCGGTACCTTGATATCTGTATACTTCCATGGCCTGGGCGACCTGATCGAGCGCAATACCACGCTCAGCCGTAAATGGGCCATGACCATTTCGGTGGGTGGTTCGTTCATATTGCTGGGCCTTGTGCTCTGGTTCATGGGCAATACACTCGAAACCCAGATCGCGCAATTAAGTAACTCCCTGCCCGGCACCATCAACAACTTCAAGGCCAAGCTATCTGAATCGCCCGTTGGGCAAAAGGTGCTTGAGTACTTTGCAGGTGATGATGACGATAGCTCCAAAAAGCTGATGGCTACCGCTCAATCTTTCTTTAATACCAGCTTTGGCGTATTGGGCAACATCTACATTATCTTCTTTCTGGGCATCTTCTTTACCTCTGATCCCGACCTGTACAAGAATGGTATTTTACTGCTGCTGCCCGAAAACCGCAAGTTCACCGGCCGCTATATCATCAACCGCATTAGTTTGGCACTTAAAGGCTGGTTAAAGGGAATGATGTTGTCCATCGTGCTCATTACCATTATGCTGTTCATCGGGCTAAGCATCATGCATATACCAGTAGCTATCGTACTGGCACTTATTGCCGGCATGCTCAAGATCATCCCTAACTTTGGATCGCTGGCGGCCATGATCCCGGGTGTGTTGCTGGCGCTCACTATCAGTACGCAAACGGCCATCATTGTATCGCTCATCTACATCGTATCGCAAACCATCGTAAGTAATATCATTACCCCCATCATACAGAACAAGATGATCAACCTGCCCCCTGCCCTTACCATCATTAGCCAGATCATTATGGGTACCCTATCGGGCGTGCTGGGAATCATTATGGCGGTGCCGTTGCTGGCGATCGTTTTTATATTGGTAGATGAACTTTATGTCAAACCTATGAACCTCAAGAAAGCTCAACTGGCCGCGGGTGTGGACCTACCTTGAGCTTTTCAACAAAACAGATCGAGCTTTACAACAAAGCGACCTGAGCGCCGTGCCGATATCTTTGAATTATCATTAATTCAAGATATCATGACAAAAGTTTGGTTCATAACCGGTAGCTCACGTGGCCTTGGCCGCAGCCTTACCGAAGCTGTACTGGCCAGCGGTGATCAGGTGGCCGCCACCGCACGCAATGTTTCATCATTACAAGATCTGTCAAGCCGTTATCCTGATCAGCTGCTGCCTATCGCTTTAGATGTGAATGATCATGCCGGGGTTCATCGTGCCGTGGCCGATACCATTGCGCGCTTTGGCCGCATTGATGTGCTGGTGAACAACGCGGGCTTTGGCATCACCGGCGCTGCCGAAGCTTATACTGACGAACAGGTACGCAGCCAATTGGAGACCAATTTGCACGCCCCTATTGAGATTACCCGTGCCGTGCTGCCTTACATGCGCAAGCAACGCAGCGGACGCATATTGCAGATCAGCTCCATAGGTGGCCGTGTCGGTAATGCCGGTGTCACCATTTACCAGGCAGCCAAGTTTGGCCTGAGCGGCTTTAGCGAGGCCTTGAGCCGCGAGGTGGCACCGCTGGGCATTAAGGTCACCTGCGTTGAGCCGGGCGGTTTCCGTACCGATTGGGCAAGCGCTTCCATGACCTATGCCCCGCGTGTAGAGGGCTACGAACATACAGTAGACACCAGGGCCGACTTTTTTGCAAGCGGCAAATTTGTACCTATGGGAGACCCCGACAAGGCCGCCCGTGTAATGATCGACTTGGCTGGCCATCCCGAGCCACCTGTGCACCTGGTGTTGGGTAGTGAGGCGATAGGGATGTTGAAGAACGCCAACGAAGCTCGCGATCGTGAAATGGAACAATGGCTGCAGGTAAGCACCTCTACTGACCATGACGAGGCAGAGAATTTTCTGGATACCGAAATGGGCAAAAGTTATTACAAACGATAACACAGAGTTCACCTACAGCACGGATCAGTTGAATGCTTCGTGCTGTAGGTATGATCTTGTAGATTTGTGTAGATAAGTATGAGAACACTCGACCGCACTTCTATCCTTTACTCGTGCTACCAGCAACGCAGCCGTGAAGGCGAGCAGTTCATTGCCGAGCACGTGTTCGGCGTGATCATTTCTGGCACTCAAAAGCTTTTTGTGGATGGAGAAACTTACGAGTTCGGTCCGGGTGATTTGCGCTTCTTTCGGAAGGACCAACTATGCCGTTTTGAGAAAGAACCGCCTCCGGGAGGCGAATTCTTGTCTGTATCAGTGTTTCTGAGTAAGGACACCCTCAGAGCCATGAGTATTGAGCTAGATCTTCATGCTGATGGCCCTTACACGGGCGACGCCATCAAAAGGTTGGCGCCCAATAAGCTGCTCCAAAACTATATCGATTCGTTATCGCCCTACTTGCATGGCAGCGATACCGCCATCGACCCCGCGCTTACTAACCTGAAAGTACGCGAGGCGGTCATGTTGCTGTTACAGACCAACCCGGACCTCAAAAATGCACTATTCGACCTGAGCGAACCTGGCAAGATCGACCTGCAAAGCTTCATGAACGCCAATTATCGTTTTAACGTGGATATCAGCCGCTTTGCCTACTTGACGGGTCGCAGTTTGGCCACCTTCAAACGCGATTTTGAGCGGATCTACCATACCAGCCCCAGCCGCTGGCTGCAACAGCAAAGATTGAACGATGCTTACTTTTTGATCAAGCAAAAGGGCAAGCCAGTGTCTGATGTGTATCTTGAGGTAGGCTTCAAGGACCTGTCTCACTTCTCGTTCGCCTTCAAGAAAGTATATGGCGTAAGCCCTACCATGGTCTGACCCGGCCTGTATTTACAAGTTACCTGATCAGCCATGTTTGAATTTTGCAATCATGTGTTTGAAATTTGCAATTTACCCTTGACTTTAGCGCTTATTTTTGTTTTCAAGAATTTTCAAGAAAAATGGAGAAAATTGAAACTTTAGAAGACTTTTATCAACATAAATTCAACTACCTACCGTCGAATTTACAGAATGATATCGGTCATTTCAATGTGTTCCGTACCGAGGATTGCGTGGGTCCCAATGCCAAACCGGTGGTGTATACCCGCCGCGACTTTTATAAAGTTGGCTTGGTACGCGGCCATAACCGCTACCACTATGCCGATAAAAGCCTGGAGGTGAACGGCACTACCTTAATCTTCTTTAATCCGCAGGTGCCTTACACGTTCGAATCGCTGTCTGAGCCGCGTACAGGCTTCTTTTGTATCTTCTCCAAGTCGTTCTTTACCGAGAACCTAAGGGGCCGGTTGAGTGACCTACCGATGTTCATGCCGGGTGGAAAACCAGCCTATATACTTGACGCTGAGCAGGAAAGCCACGTAGTACACATATTTGAACGCATGCTTGAAGAGATACGCTCCGACTATGCCTTCAAGTACGACCTGATCCGCAACTATGTGACCGAGCTGACCCATTTCGCGCTCAAAACACGCCCGTCAGAAGAGCTGTACCAGCACCCGGATGCCAAATCGCGTATCACGGCAGTATTTACCGAGCTATTGGAGAGGCAGTTCCCGATCGAGGCGCCATCACAGCGGTTCACCATGCGATCAGCTAAGGACTTTGCCTCACAACTGGCTGTACACGTGAACCATTTGAACCGCGCCATCAAGGAGACCACCGGCAAGACCACCACCCACCTGATCGCTGAACGGGTCGCCGCCGAGGCCCGCTCCCTGCTGCGCCACACTGACTGGAACGTGTCTGAGATCAGCTATTGCCTTGGTTTCGAGGAACCTGCACACTTCAATAACTTTTTCAAGAAGCAGATGCAGATCACGCCGACCAAGTTCAGGCTAAGCGCATAAGACGACCTTTGGATCAACACTTCAACAAAAGTGCGGTTATTTGCTTATATAGTAGATAACCGCATTTTGCATATATAGTCACCACTCTCGCCATGGATACCACCTTTAACGCCTTAGTGATCACCGAACAGAACGGACAGTTCACGAAAGAGATCAAACAGCTTAACATCAGCCAATTACCTGATAACGACCTGCTGATCAGGGTGCGTTATTCATCGGTCAATTATAAAGATGCCCTTTCCGCATCAGGGAACAAGGGCGTTACCAAAGCATACCCTCATGTTCCGGGCATCGATGCCGTGGGTGAGGTAATACATTCAAGGTCAGACGCTTTTAGACAAGGCGACCAGGTATTGATCACCGGGTTCGATCTGGGTATGAATACCTGGGGTGGCTTTGGCCAATATATTAGTGTACCATCCGATTGGGCACTCCACCTGCCCGATGGCCTTACCGCTTACGAGGCCATGGCTTATGGCACAGCCGGCTTTACGGCCGCCCTATCGGTGCATGCGCTTATCAAAGCCGGCGTACAGCCCCAGCAAGGCCCTATTGCGGTGAGTGGAGCTACAGGTGGTGTGGGCAGTGTAGCCACGGCCATCCTGAGCAAATTAGGCTACCACGTAATGGCTATATCTGGCAAACCTGACGATGGCTTCCTCACCAAAACCCTCGGCGCCACTGGGGTGATAGACCGTAACATCTTCATTGACAAGCATAATAGCCGCCCGATCACCGCTCCTGCCTTTGCCGGCGGCATTGATACCGTTGCAGGACCCATACTATCCGGCATGCTTAAAGCGACGCGCTATGGCGGTGCGGTCACCTGCTGCGGCATGGTCTCCACCGGCGACCTGGACACCACCATCTTTCCATTCATCTTGCGCAACGTCAGCCTGTTAGGTATCGATTCGGTATCGGCACCTATGGAGTTACGCCAACAGATCTGGCAATTCCTCGCCAACGAATGGAAGCCCTCCAACTTAAGCCAACTGACCCAACAGATCAGTCTTGAACAACTGCCGGAGACCCTTGACACCTTGTTAGCCGGTCAGGCCAAGGGACGTTTTGTGCTGGCTCATGAGCTACATAGTTAGAGACCGCGGGCTATTTGGGCTTAAAATAGAGCACCTTCGCACTGTTCGTTCTGCTTGATATTTGCAGATATTTTTCGAAAAAGTTGGATATTTATGGAAATAGTTGGTGGCATTATTTGCACCTCCGACAACACTAATATTTCCAGGCTGAAATAGCGACAGCATGCACTTGGTTTGAATTTTGCAATCATTAGATTGAATTATGCAAACGCTCCCTCTCGGCGCCATACTACCTTTGTATCATACAAACACAACAAGCTATGAGAACAAACAAAGTATGGTTCGTTACCGGTGCCTCCAAAGGCTTCGGTTTGCTGATGGTACAGCAGTTACTTAGCCAGGGCCAACAGGTGGCCGCCACCTCACGCAACATTAAAAACCTTACCGATGCGGTAGGCAGCCAGGCATCGGCCAGCTTCCTTCCTTTAGAAGTAGATCTGGGCAACGAGGCCAGCGTAGCCAAAGCCATCGACCTAACACACCAAACCTTTGGCCGTATAGACGTAGTGGTGAATAACGCCGGATATGGCATAGGCGGAAGTATTGAAGAACTCACCGACACTGAGACCCGCAATAGCTTCGATGTCAACGTATTTGGCACCCTGAACGTGATCCGTAAAGTGATGCCTTACCTACGCGAGCAAAAAAGCGGGCACATCATCAACCTGTCGTCTATCGCGGGCATAGCACCTGGTACCGGCTGGGCTATATATGCCGCAACCAAATTTGCGGTGATCGGGCTGAGCGAGGTACTGGCCAACGACGTTAAAGACTTTGGCATCCACGTCACCGTAGTAGCCCCCGGCGCCTTCCGTACCAGCTTTTTAACACCGGATTCGCTCATCATGACCGAGAACCCCATCGGTGCCTACCAGGCCGTGCGCGAAAGCCATGCCCGCTATCTGCAAATGGATGGCAAACAGGCTGGCGATCCGGCTAAGGCGGCCAAGGCTATGATCGATCTGGCGCATGACGAGAACCCACCGTTATACCTGCTGTTAGGCGGTGATGCGTACGATCGTGCAATGAGCAAACTGGAGTACCTGGTGCGTGAGTTCAGCCTCAACGAGGAATTGTCGAGGTCGATGGCCTACCACGGATAAGGCCCTGCACAAGTCCCCGGATCTGCCGTCTGCTGGAACGTGTACATCAACCTAAACTTATCACGATCAAATACACAACGACCTATTATCCATGGACAAGCGACAAAAGGTTTGGTTAGGGACCGGAGGAGCATCAATAAGTTTGGGGCTTAATGGGTGTGGCCGATGCCCATATCGAAGCCAATAGAGCCGGGCTGGACAAGTGGAAAGACCGGCCTCAGTTACCAACGTTGATCAGCAAGCTTAATATTTTTCTTCTTACTAACGGCGGTGTAACAATAAGCGCACACTGCCGTCATAATAATGATCACCTATTCAATATTACCATTATGCATATCGAATTTTGTGTACTTCTGTCAAGTTTGCTACGCCTTGGATTGGCCGTAGCGGTGAGCTATGTGCTGGTGAACCAGTATACAGCCATGAAGAGTGAGGGATGATTTCATTAGTCGTGCTGAACTTGTTAGAGCATCCCACTTACTAATTTGCGAGGTGCTCCGCCATATCTTTTAAAACACTGTCATCCTGAACGAAGTGAAGGAACCTATACGCCATGATGATCGCTTCGTATAGGATGTTTCGACTACGCTCAACATGACAGGATGGAGAGTATATAGTTAAACAGCTGGTCATGCTGAACTCGTTTCAGCATCTCACATGCAAGGTCTTTCACGTGTCCTGAGAGATGCCGATAGGCATCGGCATGACTGGTGGTGGGCCTGATGATCGCACTTACTTTTCAAAATACCTGTCATGCTGAACTCGTTTCAGCAACTCACCTGCAAAGTAGCCCACAAGTTCACTTGTCCTGAGGGATGCCGATATGCATCGGCATGACTGCGCGGAGCGAATGATCAAGACCCATCTTCTCTAAAACACAACAGCCATGCTCAACTCTCGCTTAGCATGGCTGTTTTAATATTAATGTTAAATATACTTACACGTTGAAGCGGAAGTGCATGATGTCGCCGTCCTCTACTACGTAGGTCTTGCCTTCAACGCTTAGTTTACCGGCTTCTTTACAAGCGTTCTCTGAGCCGTATTTTACAAAATCATCGTATTTGATCACCTCGGCACGGATAAAACCTTTTTCAAAATCAGTGTGGATAACGCCGGCAGCTTGTGGGGCCGTGAAGCCTTTGTTGATCGTCCAGGCACGAACTTCTTGCACACCGGCCGTAAAGTAGGTGTACAGGTCCAGCAAGCGGTAAGCGGCTTTGATCAGCTTATTTACACCCGATTCGGTCAAACCAAGATCGTCCAGGAACATCTGGCGCTCTTCAAAGCTTTCCAGTTGCGCGATCTCCGACTCGATCTGGGCCGATATGATCAGTACCTCGGCGTTCTCGGCCTTAACAGCCTCGCGTACCTTCTCTACATAGGCGTTACCGGTGTTCACTTCGCTTTCGCCCACGTTACAAACGTACATCACGGGTTTAGCGGTCAGCAACCAAAGGTCGGCCACGTATTCTTTATCTTCTTCGCTTACCGGAGCCGTACGAGCAGATAGTCCGCTCATCAGGTGATCTTTATACACGCTCAGCACTTCAAAGGCTTTTTTGCCTTCTTTGTCGCCGGTCTTGGCAGCTTTCTCTACCTTTTGCAACTTTTTCTCTACCGATTCCAGGTCCTTCAACTGCAACTCGGTATCAATGATCTCTTTATCACGGATCGGATCTACCGAACCATCCACATGGATCACGTTATCGTTATCAAAGCAACGCAGCACGTGTATGATCGCGTTGGTGGCACGTATGTTACCCAGGAACTGGTTACCCAAACCCTCGCCTTTGCTGGCACCTTTTACCAGGCCGGCAATATCAACGATCTCGATCACGTTAGGCACCACACGCTGAGGGTTAACCAGCTCGGTCAACTTGGTAAGGCGCTCATCAGGCACGGTGATCACCCCTACGTTGGGCTCAATGGTACAAAAAGGAAAGTTGGCAGCCTGTGCCTTAGCGTTAGATAAACAGTTAAAAAGTGTTGATTTACCTACGTTGGGTAAACCTACTATGCCGCATTGTAAGCCCATGTTATAGTTGTAGTTGACTGAGTGAAATGGTTCATTAAGTTAAATAAGTTAAAACTTTGAAGCTTTAAGTACGGTTTAATAACCACTTAACAGCTTAACCGGTCAACTACTTAACCACCACTAAAAATTCCCGCAAAGATAATATAAAAACGGCCTCGAAATTTGAAAAAATAAACGACTTTTGCGGCGTTGGCAAAAAGCCTATTTGAAGTATAAAAATGTAAACACGAGGGTCGGGATATGCAAGAAATGGTGGATCAAGTAGAACTGTTACTGGAAAACAATGATGAACAGCAGTTACGTGACTATTTGAACGACCTTAACATATCAGAAGTTGAAGAACTGATAGACGAACTGCCCGAGCATGCCCCCCACTTCATCGAGATCCTATCGCTCAACCGGGCGGTCAACGTGTTCAGGATCCTCGATTTCCCTACACAGGAACGACTGCTCAAAAAACTTTCAGGCGTTAAGATCGCCGAACTGATCAACGAGCTTCCGCCCGATGACCGTACCGCACTTTTTTCTGAACTGCACAGCGAGACCGTTAAAGTGCTGATCCTGCACCTTCCACCCGATGATCGTAAGGAAGCCCTTGCCCTGTTAGGTTACGAGGAAGACAGCGTAGGCCGCTTGATGACGCCCGATTACGTGGTGGTAAAAAAGGACTGGGATGTGGTGCAGGTGCTATCGCATATTCGCCGCTATGGCAAGAACTCCGAGACGATCGATGTGATCTACGTGATCGACAATAACGGCGTGCTGCTGGATGATATTCGTATACGTGAGATATTACTGGTAGACCCGGCCACCAAGGTGAGCGACCTGATGGACGACCGCCCGATATCCCTGAACGTGAATGACCCGCAGGAGGAAGCGATCAACGTGTTTAGGATGAACAACCGCGTGGCCCTGCCGGTGACCGACAACAACGGAATCTTGCTGGGTATAGTTACGGTGGATGACATCCTGTGGATAGCTAACGAGGAATACACTGAAGACATCCAGAAGATCGGTGGTACCGAAGCCTTGGATGAGCCATACCTCGACATTTCGCTATTCCGGCTGGTCAAAAAACGCGTGGGTTGGCTGGTTATCCTCTTTTTAGGAGAGATGCTAACCGCTACGGCCATGGGTTATTTTGAAGGACAGATCGCTAAGGCAGTGGTGTTGGCGCTATTCATCCCGCTCATCATCTCAAGTGGTGGCAACAGCGGATCGCAAGCCTCCACCCTGATCATACAGGCCATGGCACTGGGCGAGGTCACCATTGCCGATTGGTGGCGTGTGATGCGCCGCGAGATCATATCGGGCCTGATGCTGGGCCTCACCCTGGGCGTGATCGGCTTTTTCAGGATCTGGGTATTAACGCTGTTCAGCACCATGTACGGCCCGCATTGGGTGGCGGTGGCCTTCACCGTGAGCCTTGCACTGGTAGGCATCGTGCTATGGGGATCGCTGGCGGGCGCCATGCTTCCGCTTTTCCTGAAACGTATCGGTCTGGACCCGGCAACCTCATCGGCCCCTTTTGTGGCCACACTGGTAGATGTTACCGGCCTGATCATTTACTTCTCCATCGCCGTATCCATCATGAATATTTAGCGGCTGGCGGGCGGCTATTGTTTCCTAACCTATTGTTGTTTAGCTTTAAGGCATCACCCTAACAACACTCAACAATGGAAGAAACACCGGTAACACCCGAACACTTTACCCCTGAACCCGAAAAGAACATGCTCTTCACCGAGGAGGCACAATACTATTTACAGATCGCTGCCAAATGGAGCAAGTTCCTCAGCATTTTAGGCTTCATCGGCACAGCACTTATGGTACTGGGCGGCATATTTGCCGGCAGTTTTATCGCACGAATGAGCACTATGTCGGCAGCTATGACCGGTCAGCCAGCTATGCCACCCTCAGCAGGCGGTTTCCTGGGTGGTATTTATGTGGTTTTGGGTTTGATATACCTGATGCCTTCATTATACCTTTACCAGTTCAGCGAGAAGGCCAAAAGCGGTATCCTGTTCTATCGTAACGATGATATCGCTACGGCCATGGGTAAGCTTAAATCTTTCTTTAAGTTCTTTGGTATCGTGGCCATCGTATTCCTGTCGCTTTATGCTTTGATCATCATCGGCGTGCTGGTATTCGCAGGTACCTACTCTGCATTCCGTCAATAAGTTACTCTACTGATACCTATTACATAGCCGGGCTTAACACTAGCCCGGCTTTTTTATGCATGGCCGTTATACTTTTATGGTCCAATGTAAGTTCTTGTATCATTGACCTTACTTTATGCACCGCAGCCTTACGCTTACCTGGCAATTTTACCGGCCATTCTTGTATTATCATTTGATCTTCACGGCATTTGGCCTGTTCCTGATAGTGGGCACAGCTGATGCGATATTTCTGGCCTTGCCTACTAAATTATTAAGCTATGGCGGCATGGTATTCTACCAGCACTATCTTCATCCGCAGGAATACTTTTATTACCGTAATGCCGGCACGTCCATGCGCAGGGTATACGCCTTGGCCTTAGCGGCCGACCTATTGGCGTTCGTCACAGTGGCTACCGTTTGTCTCCTCCTCACCAAATAATGCTTAAGGCCGATAGTATATACCTCGAGTTCGATGGCCGCAAGGTGCTGCAAAGCATTTACATTGAAGCAGAACCGGGCAAGGTAACGGGACTTTTGGGGCGCAATGGCAGTGGTAAATCAAGCCTGTTAAAGGTGATCTTTGGCACGCTGGAACCGCATTATAAATACATCAATATAGATGGTCAGCATGTAAAAAAGGGCTACGCCGGTGGGCACATCGCCTACTTGCCACAGCATGGTTATTTACCAACACACCAGACCATCGAGCGATCGGCCCGCATGCTGGTGGATGTGAATGACTGGGACAACTTTGCCCGGCACGAGGTGTATCAAAAATTCCGACTTAATAAGCCGGGGCAACTCTCCGGCGGTGAGCTCCGCAAGTTGGAAACGCTGATGATATTGTACAGCAAAGCGCCGTACATACTGCTCGATGAGCCGTTCACTCACGTATCACCCATACAGGCCGACGAGATCAAGGCGATTATCCGTGAACGCTGCCGAATCAAAGGTTTTATCGTGACCGACCACCAATACCAGAACATACTCGAGATCAGCGACCAACTCGTATTACTGCAAAATGGTGCCACAAGATCAGTGACCGATGCGGACGAGTTGATCACATATGGCTATATTAGCGGTAAGTAACCCACATTTACCTTACTTTATATGACCACAATATCCATTTATCAGGCCGATGCCTTTACCGATCAGTTGTTCGGCGGCAACCCGGCGGCTGTTTGTCCGCTTACCGAATGGCTGCCTGATACCCTGATGCAAAAGATAGCCGCCGAGAACAACCTGGCCGAGACCGCTTTTTTCGTCAAGACCGACCAAGGCTATCACCTGCGCTGGTTCACCCCTGAATATGAGATCGACCTTTGCGGCCATGCAACGCTGGCCAGCGCCCATATCCTGTTCACTGAACTGAATTACAAAGAACAAGAGATACACTTCAGCACCGAAAAAGCCGGAACCCTGGTGATAAGCCGTGAAGGTGATCGCTACACGCTCGACTTTCCATCGCGCCCAGCCAACCCTGCCGAACTGCCGGAGGGTTTATTCGAGGCTTTGGGCGATCAACGCCCGATCGATGTGCTGCGTGGCCGTGATTATATGCTGGTTTACGGTAGCGAGGATGATATCACTACCATGAAGCCCGACTTTATGGCCCTTGCCAAGGTTGATACAGTAGGCGTTATCGTTACCGCACCCGGTGATCAGGCCGACTTTGTATCCCGCTTTTTTGCCCCGTCAGCCGGCATAGCCGAAGACCCGGTGACCGGTTCGGCACATTGTAACCTCATCCCCTACTGGGCCGATAAACTGGGTAAGACCGAGTTGCATGCTTACCAGGTATCAGCCCGCCGCGGCGAGCTGTGGTGCCAACTTAAGGGCGACCGCGTGCTCATGAGTGGAAAAGCGGTGACCTATTTGAAAGGTGACATATACATTTAGTTCCCAGCATGGAAAAGGTGATCAACACCCTAAGATCGATCTGTCATCAATTGCCCAATGAGCTGAATAACGTGCCCCAATCGTTGCTTTTGGACAGACCGGAAGGCAAATGGTCAAAGTTGGAGATACTTGGTCATTTGTGTGATTCAGCTATGGTGAACATACAAAGGTTCGTACGTGCGCAAGCCGACGTTCCACCTCGCATCAGTTACGATCAGGACCGATTTGTAGCGATACAGCAATATCAAAGCTATGATATGCAGGAACTGGTCACCCTATGGCACTCGCTGAACAAACACCTCTTGCATTTAGCCCTACATGCTGATAAGGATACCTGGAGTAAGATCTACATTGGTAGCCATAATGAGGAATTAACGCTCGAGTATTTATTCACTGATTATGTGGACCATTTGCAGCATCATGTGAAACAGATCATTGATTAGAGAACTTGCACAGGCTGAACTAAACAAGAACGGCCACCTTTTCGGGTGGCCGTTCTTGGTTTTATTTGTATAGTTAAAGCGTTATCCTAAAACCAATTCACTCAGGGCTTCCTTGCTGAAGCCTTTAAGATCATCCATTTGTCCGGCCTTGATCTTTTGGGCCCATGACGGGTCTGACAGCAACGGACGGCCAACGGCCACCAGGTCAAAATCGCCACGGTCCATGCGGCGCAGCAACTCGTCAAGCGAGCTTGGCTCGGCGCTTTGGCCGGCAAAGGCGTTAAAGAAATCGTTACTTAAGCCTACCGAACCCACAGTGATGGTGGCCTTACCTGTGAGCTTTTTAGCCCAACCCGCAAAGTTAAGGTCCGAACCCTCAAACTCCGGTTCCCAGAAACGGCGCTGTGAGCAGTGCAAAATGTCAACACCCGCATCGATTAACGGGGTAAGCCACTCTTCCATTTCCTGAGGTGTTTTAGCCGTTTTATTCTCGTAATTAGATGGCTTGAACTGCGACAGGCGGATGATCAGCGCCAGGTCGTCGCCGGCCTGCCTGCGCACCTCTTTGATCACTTCTACGCCAAAGCGCGTACGCTCGGCCAGTGTATTGCCGCCCCAGCTATCGGTACGCTCGTTGGTACCGTCCCAAAAGAACTGATCGATCAAATAACCGTGGGCACCATGTAACTCAACGGTATCAAAACCCAAACGTTTGGCATCCGCAGCAGCACGGCCAAAAGCAGCGATCGTATCGGCTATGTCAGAATCGGACATGGCCACACCTTTGCGTGAGCCGGGCGCATTTAAACCCGACGGACCTTCAAAAGGTGTTGGCGGTACCCAGCCTGATGCATGTCCGTCCATCACGCCCATATGCCAGATCTGCGGGCCCATGGCGCCACCTGCATGGTGTACACCGTTGATCACTTTTTGCCATCCGGCCAAAGCCTGTTCACCATAAAAGTGAGGTACATTAGGGTCGTTGGATGATGCCGGGCGATCGATCACGGTACCTTCAGACAGGATGAGACCCACCTCGCCTTCGGCACGTTTTTGATAGTAGGCCGCCACCTGATCGGTAGGCACCCCATTGGGTGAAAATGAACGCGTCATGGGCGCCATCACGATGCGGTTACGTATGTTCAATGTTTTGAGGCTGAACGGCCTGAATAAGCTATTAGTTTCCATTTGTAGTAGTTGTTATAATTAAAGTTCGTGGGCGATCAGTTGGCCGATTGTTTCAAATGCTTCGGGGTTGCGCTGGTAGTAGGTCCACTGCCCAACGCGGGTAGACTTGACCAACCCGGCGCGTTGCAACACCGACAGGTACTCCGACACGGTAGATTGCGTTACTCCGGCCTTGTTCTGTATCTGCCCCACGCATACGCCGTGATCAAAGCCATATTGCTTTTGATCCGGAAAGTTCAGTTCAGGATCTTTTAACCAGCACAGGATCTGCAAGCGGGTCTTGTTGGATAGGGCCTTGAAGACCTCTAGGTGTTGCTCCATGATGCAAATATATATCGGGATTTCCCGATATACCTATGATCATTTGATAGATGACAATGTTATGAAAGTGAGTATGATTAATTTAGCGCCATGGCCGCCAACGCTTTGATCGCTTTTTTGCAGCATTATCGCCACATCCCGTTACCTGATCAGGAGCTGATCAACGGTGCTTTTGAGCAGCATGTATATCCCGAAGGATCGGTACTGTTGAAACCTGGTCATATCAGTAACAACTTGTTCTTCATTGTAAAGGGCGTGCTACGCATCATGGTGACCAATGAAAAGGGTGTCGAGATCACGCATTACTTTTTGAAAGAGGATCAATTTTGCACCATCCTCAACAGCTTTCATAACCAGGTGATCGCAATGGAAAGCATACAGGCCGCATGTGATGCTGAAGTATTGGCCATTGGCCGCACGGCGCTGCTGAAGCTTTACGAACAGTTGCCATACCTGCGAACGCTGATCGACCAGATCACGCAGCAAGCGCTGATCGATAAGATCGCCATACGCAATTTGTACCTTGGTCACCCTTCGGCCCAGCGTTACCGCTTATTCGTAGAACGGCAAACTGACATCGCTCAACGCGTGTCAATGGCCGATACCGCCTCCTACCTGGGCATCACGCCACAGTCGCTCAGCCGCATTCGCAAAAATTTGCGTTAGCCGCGTTCGTATTTACCATTTGTTAAGTTGATGTGCCTCTGCTCCGCCGCAATTTTGCATCATCGATATATATAATATAACATGATGAAAGAGCAAACAGAGAACACATTGACGAACCAAAAGGTAGTGATCATGGGCGGAAGCTCAGGCATAGGCTTGGCCACCGCTAAAGCCGTGGCCAATGAGGGCGCGCAAGTGACCATCGTATCCAGCAATGCACAACGCCTCAATGAGGCCTTGACACAACTGCCCGCAAATAGCGCAGCGCAAGTGGTCGACCTGAGTAATGAAGAGCATATCAAAACATTCTTTGAGCAGAACGGGGCCTTTGACCACCTTGTGTACACCGCCGGTGAGAACATCGTACTTGATCAGCTAAAGGATACAGACCTTAAAAGGGCGCAGCGGTATTTTATGATCCGCTATTGGGGAGCTGTTGCCGCCGTAAAGTATGCAACACCTTATCTGGATAAAGCCGGGTCGATAACCCTCACCAGTGGTATAGCCAGTTGCAGGCCGGGTAAAGGATGGTGGTTGGGATCAAGCATCACAAGCGCAATGGAAGGCTATATGAGGGCCATGGCGGTGGAGCTGGCCCCGTTAAGAGTGAACGCCGTATCGCCAGGTGTGGTTCGTACCAATTTGTGGGATAGCATACCAGAAGATGAACGTGAGCGATATTACAACACGGTGGGCAATTCTCTGTTAGTAGAGCGTGTGGGCGAAGCCGATGATATCGCGTTGACCTACTTGTACCTGATGAAACAGCGCTTTGGCACCGGGCAGGTGATCATTGTGGATGGCGGGGCGGTACTGGTATAAAAAAACAAAGCCTAAGCATTACGCTTAAGCTCGTGTTCACATACTGTGTAAGAATTAGGTTGGTGCCGTAAAGATACACCTTGAGGGTGTTGGGCTATCACCGTTAAAACACCCTATTTATAGCGCCCTTATCACCAAAAGGCATGTTCACTTCGCATTTTGCCCTACACATTGTCGCGATCGACCCATACGCTATAAGCCTCGTCAAGGTATATTTGTGATATACCAAACACCGACCAAACACACAGGGATATGCAAAAGATCACCACTTTTTTATGGTTCGACCAAAACGCCGAAGAGGCGGTCAACTATTATGTGTCTATTTTCAAGGATTCGCAGATCAAACACATACAACGTTATGGCGAGAACATGCCCTTACCAGCCGGCACGGTGCTCACTGTCAGTTTCAGGCTTAATGAGATGGACTTTATTGCCATGAACGGCGGTCCATATACACAATTCACGCCCGCAGTATCGTTCATGATCGAGTGCGAAACACAGGACGAGATCGATCATTACTGGGATCATTTGCTGGACGGTGGCAAGGCCATGCAATGCGGTTGGCTTACCGATAAGTTCGGGGTGACCTGGCAGATCACGCCTAAAATGCTGTTAAGTGCGATAGGCGCTAAAGATCCTAAGAAAGCTGCGGCGGCCACGCAGGCCATGATGAAAATGGTTAAACTGGACATTGCAGAACTGCAACGTGCCTATGATGAGGCCTGATCAGTTAAAGAATAACGCCAGCTATGACCTCCTCCCCGCCTGATGCAGGGTGGTCACAGCTGGCGTTAGCTATGTATATTATTTCGCAGGCTTTGCCCCCTGAGGGAGGCTCACCTCAAAGGTAGTGCCTGTACCAGGCTGCGATATGATGGTAAGTTCGCCTTTAAGTCCTTCAACCAGGTGTTTCACCAGCGCCAGGCCAAACCCGTAACCCTTTTCACCCCCTGTACCATCGGTCGATTCGCCTTTACCGCTCAGGATCTGTTGTATCTTCTCGTTGCCTATACCCACCCCCGAATCGGTGACGGCTATCTTGAGATCCTGCTTCCCTTCCTGCCCGCCGATCAGTAATTCTACTTTCACAAAACCATCAGCCGGGGTGAACTTGATCGCGTTGGAAACCAGGTTACCCACGATCTGCAACAGCTTATTTTTAAGGAATGGTATGGTTTGCGTATTGGCACAAGTGCCAACCGAAAAATTGATCTTTTTGTTGACCGCCTGCGGTGTATAAAGTTTGATCAGTTTCTCTTTCAGTGTGATCTGATTGAACTCGTTGGCCGCCAGTTTGGTCTCGTTGGCTTTGGCATCTATACTCAGTATCTCGTCGGCCAGTTCCAATATCGAGTGACCGCTTTTTTGGATCAGGTCAATAAATTCCAACACCTCGTCCATGGTATTCTCATCGCCCTGCTCGCTAATGATGCGCGCCAAGCCAATAATGCCACCCAACGGACCACGAATGTCATGTGCGACACGACGCTGATTCTCATTGGCCTCGCTGATCTTCACGCGCATATTCTCGATCACTTTCATGGCCTTCAGGCGGTTCACTATCTCGTCGGCTATGATGCGCAGCATCTCGATCTTTTCGGGCGATAGCTGGTGCAGCTGTTTGTTCATGACACATAATGCACCCAAATGCACGCCGTTACCCGCCTGTAAAGGCACGCCATAATAGAAACGCACCTGTGGGTCGCCTGTTACGTAGTCCTTCTCACGGAAGCGCTCGTCCAATTGCAGATCAGGTACCTCCACGTCCTGACCACCGGCTACTACATATTGACATATGGAGTCTTCGCGGTCCATCTGGTCAAGATCGAGCCCGTAATTCGAAACCGTCCATTGGGTGAACGAGTCGATCAGGTTGATCATGGAGATATCCGTTCCGGCTATTTTAGCCGCCAGTTTACTCAGATTTTTCAGATTGTCATTCAAACTTGAATAATCAAGATCCAGGTCGGCCAGCGCTTTAAGCCTTTCTAACTCGTTGGCAGGCATGGGCATTACACCGTTCATAATTTAGCTAATAATTAAAAGGGTTACAAAAATAGTCGAGGCTGTTTACTTAAAGATCAGTAAAAAGGTTTCATATTTTCAACTCCAGAATTCGCTATTTTTAAACTTTGCAAAAAAATGATGAAGATCTATCAGCGTCAAATACAGTTACGAGCCCGTTCAAGAGGTTTTCATCTCATTACCAGCGAGGTGCTGCAAGCATTACCCGTTCATGATATCCGCACGGGCATGTGCCAGGTATTCATTCAGCATACTTCGGCATCGCTTACCATTAACGAAAATGCTGACCCTACCGTAAGGCAGGACTTTGAGATGTACTTTAACAAAGTGGTACCAGAGAATGACCCCGATTATCTGCATGACTATGAAGGCTCGGATGATATGCCGGCCCACCTGAAAGCTTCATTATTGGGTTTTAGCGTGATGATCCCCATCGCCAACGGCCGATTGGCCTTAGGCACCTGGCAGGGCATTTACCTATGCGAGCACCGCGACCATGGCGGCAGCAGAAGTGTGATGGTAACGGTTTGGGGTGAGTAAAGTTACACTTGGATCTTGCGCCCTCCTGTCATGCCGATGTATATCGGCATCTCTCTGGACAAGTGGACCTTGCATATTATTTGCATGTAGTATCGTCATCAACTCGCCCCTGTCATGTTGAGCATATCGACATCTTTCAGTACAAGTGAGCACGCGGACCACTTAGCATGTGAGATGCTGAAACAAGTTCAGCATGACGGTACTGTTTGAATTCATCCCCTAATCCTGTCATGTTGAGCGTAGTCGAAACATCTTCAATACGCGATGAGCCAGCCAGTCTTATAGGATGCTTCGCCTACGCTCAGCATGACAATTGACTATATTAAAACACCTTATCCCACGTCATGCCGATGCATATCGGCATCTATCTGGACAAGTGAACGACTGGCCACTTAGCATGTGAGATGCCGAAACGAGTTCGGCATGACTGGATGTTTAAAGATCTTGATCAATAATTTAAATACTTGCGCTTGTACTCCACCGGTGTAACACCTTTTATCTTCTTAAAGTGGCGATAAAAATTGGAGATGTTGTTGAAGCCGCAGTTGAAGCAGATGAGCTCGGTGGTGAGCTTGTTCTCAACCAGTTGCCTGCAGGCATGGCTGATGCGTATCTCGGTCAAAAAGTCGTAATACGTTTTGTTGGTCATGAGCTTGAAGTACCTGCAAAACGAGGTGACGCTCAAATTGCTCAGGGCCGATATCTCTTTAAGAGTGATATCGCGCTTGTAATTTGACAGCGTGTAAGTGTATATATTGCTTAAACGCTTATCATCAAGATCGGTATTTTGTTGAAAGGCGCTGATCTCATTAACGATCGGCTTGTACTCTTGGGTCTCGGCCAACTGCTTCAGGATGCTCATCATAATGATCAGCCGGTCAATGTTGGTGGCATCAAGAGCCGCCTTCATCAGGTCGACCACCCGCTCCTTGGTTTGCCCGGTAATGATCATGCCGCTTTTAGCCCGCTCGAAAAGCTTGGGGATCATATAGGTCTCGGGTAAGGCCAGTATATCCTTGCCCAGGCAGGTAGGTAAAAAGTGCATCACCACCGCCTCGATGTTAAGGCCCGCGTTAGCCTGATAATATTCTTCACGACAGCGCCAGGCATGCGGCAGGTTCTCGCCCAATAAAATAAGTTCGCCCGGGGCAAAGTTGCCGATGTTGTCCCCGATAAAGCGTACCCCCTCCCCCTGTATATTATAGTGCAGTTCTAACTCGGCATGGTAATGCCATATATTGCCATAGTTGGGCGCAACATCGTGCCTTACGCTGAACGAACTTTCTATCTTTCCAGGAAGTTTCCGGTACAGGGGTTTCATAACTGGTGCTGTTAAAACCTTTAACTACAAATAAAAGTCAATATTATATAAATTATTCATTAAATCGAACTCTAAGCGCTGATCTATGCTAAAATGCTATCATTTGTAGAAAAAATAATACAAAGTTCAAGCCTCAACCTTTGATAGTTTTGTGGTAAGCGTAACCAATAGGTCTAACTACACACCGTACATGATATAAGTTACAAAGCGCCCCAATAACGCTGGCGGCCGCTTTTTGATGGATATGCTATGGCCATGTACTGCAGCGCTGCCCTTTGATCCATTAAAGGGTGCCGCAAAGCAGATCCTGTACGCTTATACTTGATATATGGCTCAACTTCAACATTTAAAGATCCACTTCCCGGGTAAACTGGTATTTGGTAACGGCTGCCTGAACGATCTGGCCACCGAGGTGATCGGCCCCGGCGTTCAGGAAGTGCTGGTGATCACCATCACGCCGCTGCTTGATGCTTTGGCACCATTCATAGGCCAATTGCAAAGTGCGGGCATCACCGTACGTACCGATACCAGCATCGTAGCTGAACCTTCATTTGCCGACCTCAAGAATTTACTGAACCAACTTAGTACCACCATCCCACAAGTGGTTTTAGGTATTGGTGGAGGAAGCGTGCTGGACATCGCTAAACTGGTGGCCGCTCAATTGGACAATGACCAAACCCTTGAACAGATCGTGGGTAACGGGTTGTTGAAAGGCCGCAACATCAAACTGATCTGTGTGCCGGCCACTTCGGGCACAGGTAGCGAGGTATCACCCAACGCTATTTTGGTAGATGATGAGCATCAAAAGAAAGGTATCATCAGCCCTTACTTAGTACCTGATGTGGTTTATGTGGATCCTATGCTGACCATCAGCGTGCCACCGGCCATCACCGCCGCTACGGGGTTAGATGCCCTAACGCACTGCCTTGAAGCTTATACCAATAAGTTTGCGCAGCCATTCATCGACATGTATGCCTTTGAAGGTATGCGCCTTATTGCCGATAATCTGATCGAGGCCGTGACCAATGGCAGCAACGCCGATGCCCGCGAAAAGGTGGCCATGGGTAGTATGCTGGGTGGCTTTTGTTTAGGCCCGGTGAATACGGCCGCGGTGCATGCCTTATCATACCCGCTGGGTAGTACCTTCCATTTAGCACACGGGCTATCGAACGCCTTGCTGCTGCCTTATGTGATGGAATTTAACGTACCGGCAGCGCCAGAAAAATATGCCGGTGTGGCGGTAGCCTTAGGTTGCGAGCGCCAGGCCGATCATTTAAGCACGGCCAAAGCAGGCATCGAAAAGATCCGGGAGATCATTGCGGCCTGTAACATCCCATCGACCCTGAAAGAGGTTGGTATATCCAAAGACTCGATACCACAAATGGCGCAGGAGGCCATGCTGATCCAGCGCTTACTGGTCAACAACCCACGCCCTGTAACGCTCGATGATGCTGTGGCCATTTTTACCGCAGCTTACGGAGATTAGAACGAACACTACCGGCCCTTGCCGGAACAAAACATATCAATGAAGATACAGAAGAAATATAAAGGCACCATTGTTCCGGTGATCACGCCGTTAACGGCCCGCCATCAGTTAGATGAAGGCGCGGTGGAGCGGATCTTCGCCAACCTTGAAAAGAACCAGGCGTTGCCTTTTATATTAGGTACCACAGGCGAGTCGGCCTCCATTTCGGCCGATATTAAACAGGCTTATATCAAAAAGGCCGCAGCCACCCGTAACCCGGCCTCGCACCTGTACGTGGGCATTTCCAGCAACGTGTTCAGCGTGAGTGTGGAGTTGGCCAAACGTGCATTTGATGCCGGCGCCGATGCCGTGGCCGCCACCCTGCCAACGTACTACCATTTGAGCGAGGAGCAGATGAAGACCTATTTCATCCAACTGGCCGATGTCATACAAGGTCCGCTCATCATTTACAACATACCGGCCACCACGCATATGTCGATCCCTCTCGAGCTGATCGATGAGTTAAGCCATCATGAACACATCGTGGGCACCAAAGATTCGGAGCGCAGCGAGAGCCGCCTCGACCGTTCGTTGCAACTATGGTCGGGCCGTGCGGATTTTAGTCACTTTTTAGGTTGGGCAGCGCGATCGGCTCATGCCCTGTTCAACGGTGGCGACGGACTGATCCCAAGCACCGGCAACCTGGCCCCCGAGATCTATTGCGAAATGGCAAAGGCCGTTAACGCAGGCGATACGAAAAAGGCCGACCATTATCAGCACCTGAGTGATGCCGTAGGCAACCTCTATCAATCAGGCCGCACACTGGGTGAATCATTGGCTGCGTTAAAGACCTTAATGCACGATCAGGGCTTATGCGAACATCACATGATGCCGCCGCTTACCGCCATGCATGAGCAGGATGAGAAGAACATCATCCTGGCCTATCATAAATTGCTACAACAAGAAAGATCATCACTTAATCAACCAAGTCATGTCTAACAGACCCGTTATAGGTATCACCATGGGCGATCCGGCCAGCATTGGTCCCGAGATCGCGATCAAAGCGCTTACCGATAAACATATTTACGATATATGCCAGCCCCTGCTGGTGGGCGATGCTGCTACCTTTGAGCACATCATCCAGAAACTGAATTTGGACGTGACCATCAACCCGATCCAAAGCGTGCAGGAAGCTCGTTTTGAGTACGGCAATATCGATGTATACGATCTCAAGAACGTTGACCTCGAGAATTTGGAGTTCGGCGTAGTATCGGCCATGGCGGGTAATGCGGCCTTTACCTCGGTTACCAAAGTGATCGAGCTGGCCATGAAAGGCGAGATCGATGCTACGGTCACTGGTCCGCTTAACAAAAAATCGATGAACGAGGCCGGGCACCATTACGCCGGCCACACCGAGATATATGCTGAATACACCGGCACCAAGAAATACGCCATGCTGCTGGTGGAGGATAACATGAAAGTGATCCACGTATCTACCCACGTATCGTTGCGCCAGGCTTGTGATCTGGTGAAAAAAGAGCGCATTCTTGAAGTTACCGAACTGCTATACAATGGCATGAAAAGCCTGGGCGAGACGAATCTAAAGATCGGCATCGCCGGTTTGAACCCGCACGCCGGCGATTCCGGCCTGTTCGGTACCGAAGACGATATGGAGATCCTACCAGCCGTACAAGAGGCTTTAGCTTTGGGTTATGATGTGGAAGGCCCCGTACCGGCCGATACCATGTTCTCCAAAGCGGCCACCGGTTATTACGGTGGTGTGGTGGCCATGTACCATGACCAGGGCCACATTCCGTTCAAGCTTTCAGGCTTTAAATGGAATCCGGAAAAGAAACAAATGGACAGCGTGAAAGGCGTGAACATCACCATGGGATTACCGATCATTCGTACCTCGGTGGATCATGGTACCGCCTTCGAGATAGCCGGCAAAGGCATTGCCAGTGCCGATGCTATGGTGCTGGCCATTGAGTCGGCCGTACAACTGGCTCACCATAAAACCACCGCTACTGCATGAAGGTAGCCGTGATCGCGGATGACCTGACCGGCGCGGCCGAGATCGGCGGCATTGGTTTGCGTTACGGCCTCAAGGTAGAGATAGCCAAAACAGTTGACCCCGATACCAAGGCCGACATGGTGGTGATCGATACCGATGCACGCTCTATCACTCAAGCCGAGGCGGTTGCCAAGGTTAGCGAGGTTAGCCACGCATTGAAGGCCCTGCATCCGCAGTTATGGTACAAAAAGATAGATTCGGTGATGCGCGGGCACGTACTGGCCGAGATCAAGGCACAATGCGAGGCCATGCAGCTACAAAAAACATTGGTCGTTCCGGCTAACCCGGCCTTGGGCCGTACGCTGGTAGGCGGTCATTACTATGTGCATGGTGAGCCTTTGCATAGCACCAGCTTTGGGTATGATCCTGAGTTCCCGGTTACGGATGCGCATGTGGCAAGCCGTTTCAATAATGAAGTGATCGTGCAGTCTTATACCGAACCACTGCCCTCAACAGGCGTAGTGGTAGGTGAAGCAGCCACGATGGATGATATAGATAAGTGGACACACCATATGCAGAATGATGTGTTGCTGGCAGGGGCCGCGGCTTTTTTTACCGCCTGCATGGACCAATCGTTCGGTGAGAAGACCGTTAACGACACGGAACCAGCAGCCCTACGGTCGCCAATATTATATGTAAGCGGGAGCACTTTTGAGCAAAGCGCCCAGCTGATCAGCCAGCTGCACGCCGACAAAGGCTTGGTTTGTTACATGCCAGCTGCTTTGATGCACAACCACGGCGATACGAACACTGATCTACTACAGGAATGGACCAGCGAAGTAGCCGTCATGCTGCAACAACATGGCAAGGCAGTAATGGCCATACCGCAAACCGGCGAAGAAATTTACAGCGCCAAACAATTGCGCATACAAATGGCGCTTGCGGTAAAAGCGGTATTCGATCAAATGATCGTTCGTGAACTGGTGATCGAGGGAGGATCAACTGCGGCGGCCATTTTGGAAGAGTTGAATATTAATTCTATTTTTCCGACCCAGGAATTGACGGCGGGTGTGATACGCAATGCGGCACCTACCTATCCCGACCTGCACATCACCCTTAAGCCCGGCAGCTATAAGTGGAGCAATGAGGTGTGGGCGTTTTGAACCGTTATAAACCAATTTAAATGATGAAGCCGGTATTAGGTGTGATCGATTATTCGATCATTATTGCTGTTCTGCTGCTTACGCTATACTTTGGCTTACGCTACGCCCGTAACCAGAACAGTACACAAGAATACTTTGCCGCCAAGGGCCGTGTTCCTGCATGGGCTATCGGTATGTCATTACTGGCCACGCTCATTAGCAGTGTCACTTTTTTAGGCTACCCCGGTGAGGGCTATGCCTCCAACTGGCTAAAACTGGTGCAGGGACTTATGGTCCCCATCGTTCTGTTAGGTGCGATATGGTTCATCGTACCACTCTACCGAAAGGTTATCGGGCTTAGCACTTATGAATATTTCGAGAAACGTTTTGGTTCGCTGGCCCGCTACTACAGTTCTATAGCCTTTGTGTTGAGGCAGTTCTCGGGCATGGGTACCGTGTTCTTTTTGCTGGCGGTGGCTTTGAGCAGCATGACCGGTGGCAACACCACCATGATCATTGTGGTGGTAGGGCTCATTATCATTGCCGTGAATTTGATGGGCGGTATAGAGGCCGTGATCTGGCTCGATGTGTTCCAGGGCTTTATGCTTTTTGCCAGCGGGATCATTTGTATTGGCGTCCTCTACTTTTCGATCAAGGGCGGACTGCCCGAGATATGGCGGGTGGCTTCCGAAGGCGGCCATACCGGCTTTGGTCCGTATGATGTGGACTTCACCAAGCTCACCTTTATCGTGATGGCCATCAACGGCGCGTTCTACGCCATTCAAAAATATGGAACCGACCAAACCGTGGTGCAACGTTACCTGACCGCCCGCAGCGATAAGGCCGCCATCCGCGCCTCGTTATTGGGCATCATCCTCACTGTGCCGGCCTGGACCATCTTTATGCTGATCGGTACCGCCTTGTTCGTATTTTATAAGCAGAATCCTCTTCCTGAAGGTATCACCGCCAACGGGGTTTTCCCCTACTTCATCATTACCCAACTACCGGTGGGCGTAGTAGGCTTTATTCTTTCGGCCATGATATCGGCCGCAGTATGTAGCCTTAGTGCTGATCTTAATTCCTTAGCTGCGGTATGTGTGGAGGATTATTACAAAAAGTTGCGTCCCAACCGCCCCGACAGCGAATACCTAAAAAGCGGACGCATTACCGTGATCTTATCCGGCCTGCTCTCCATGGGCATTGGTATACTGTATACCAGTTTAGGTAACGAGGGTGTGCTGGGTGTGATCTTTACGCTTTACGCCATCTTTTCGGGCGGCATAGTCGGTATCTTTCTGCTGGGCTTGTTCAATGCCCGCGCTAACCGCCAGGGCATCAATATCGCTATTGTAGTATGCGTGATCTTCACCTCGTACGCTTTCCTGACCTCCACCCCTATCGGCTTAGGTGATCACAAGACCTTACTGCTTGATCTGGGTCGCTTTAACTTTACCCACGACAAATTAATGCTGGGCGTTTACAGCCATGTGGTAGTGATCGTGGTAGGCTCACTGGCCAGCCTATTCTTCCCCAAACCCGACCTCGACCGCAACCTGCTCTACAGCGGCTGGCGCGAAAGCAAACGTGAGGAGAAAAGACTGGAAAAGTTGTCTAAACCGGAATCAACGGAAGCGAAGAATTAACGAACTCGAGCAAGCGGCTACCGCAAGGCTCTGCCTTGTGTTGACCGTGCTATGTTAAGGTCGTAGTGATCTTTTGACACTGCACTTTTGAAGCTTGTGGTTGGTGTTGTCACCGACCACCTTTCCAGATGGAACTCAAGCAAGCATCTACGATAAGTCTTTGCCTTGTGTTCGACCGTGCTATGTCAAGGTCTTAGTCATCTTTTGCTACAGTACTTCATCTTATATTCAGCCTAAGGTTGGTGATAACACCAACCTTAGGCTGAATAGGTTACATCTAACTCCGCAAGGCTTTGTCTTGCGTGCCCATGCATGCCGCGTGTGTCACTCTAGCAAGGTAAGCACCTTATGAGTAGCTTGATTCATAAAAGTTTATTATTAGTTGGAACACGATCTTTTGAAGATGGGGTAAGGCACACGCGACACGCTTGCGCCAGCAAAGGAGTTTCACCAGCCACTTTTTATATGTAGAAAATCCCATCGGTATCAACTTTGGCCAGTTACACTCTAAACGAAAAATCACAATGATTCTTCTGAACTTCATTAGAACTGTAAATTAGTGTCATGAGTAGTCAAAGTTTGGACAAAAGAAAACAGTTCTATGAACGCGTAGCAGAAATAGAACTCAAGTATATTGATTTATTTTCCAATATCGATAATAGGTACAGCACAGAATACCCTGCAAAAATTTATAATTACTTTATTATAGATGGGCGACACGACGGTTCTGCAACTATATGATTCTTAAAAGAAGATGGGTTGCCTAAGAATGTTCAAGATGAAATTGAAAGTGTATTTATTGAAATCTTTTCATCTGAGTAACTTTCATATTAATAACCCTGCTGCCGCAAGGCTCTGCCTTGTGGCTAACCTTACCTTAATGCCACGAGGTTATCACACAAGGCAGAGCCTTGCGTTAACGCTATTGAAACAGATAATATTGTTTTAATAGCTTCACTCACTCTTTAAGATCTGCTTCACCCGCTTCACAACCCATTAAACTCCCCTTCCGTATAAGTGTCTCAGAATTCATATTTTTAGGGCGTTTATGAGATATATCTTTATGGTGATGGTGGCGATCACAATGTTCGGTGGAGAGGTTTTTGGTCAGGCCGAACTGGCGCCTTGGGGCAACATCACCGGCGTTCGTAAACAGGGGCAATTATTACCATTTGAGACCGCCCTCCAATATGTGAAAAGCGATGGGGTACAGATCCTCACCACGGCACATGAGCGCCAACGCCCCAACTTTAAGCGCAACGGCGATCAGCAGATCGTGAACACCAACCTGGATAGCCTGTATTTTGAGAAAACGCTGACAGGTACGGGCGGCAAGGCTAAAATCGACATCAAGCTGACAGCCCATAGCGATACTACTTTGGTTGGCTCCTACTTTGTGGTCAAGCTTCCTAAGACCTTTGACAGCCAAACCCAGCTTAAACTGGATGGCAATAAAACACCGGTCGATATTGCCACCCTGACAACCGCCCCGGTGAAAGGTTTGGTCGGCGTGATGTCCCAAGGTTTTGATTACCGGTCGGCCGGTCTGGAAGTTAAGATCAGGACCGAACAGTCTGACAGTATCTTATTGCGCAAGGACGAGAACACGGGCGAAGTACTGGTGTACTTTACCATCCGTGCAGGTGAGCTCAAAAAAGGTGAGATCATCCAACGGAGCTACGAACTGGAAGCTCATGGCCCAGTTGATAAGGCCCCTGTAACGCTAACCATAGATGCGACCCAGCAAGGACATAAGTTCGATGGCTTGGGTGGCAATTTCCGTTTACAGAATCCAACGACCGACCCGCAGGTGATCGACTATAGCTTGAGCAATCTGCGCGTGGCCTGGGGGCGGGTAGAGATGCCATGGCGCTTATGGCAGCCACAAAAGGACACCAATCCGCTCGACATCGCCCAGCAGAACCAACTGCCAAAAGCGGTAACTGAGGCGCTGCTGATGGCTCAACGCCTGTACAAGACCGGCATGCCTGTGATCGTTTCGGCATGGACGGCACCTGATTGGGCCATTCAGGGCGAATACCATCCCGAACCGGTGAACAACGTTTGGGGTAACCCGCTGAACAATGATCTGTCAACCGATATATACCGCTCGCTGGCGAGGTATCTTTTGCATTTAAAAGATGCTTACGGTGTGGAGGTGAAGTACTTTTCCTTCAACGAATCGGACCTCGGCATTAACGTGCGCATGACCGCACAGGAACATGCCAACTTCATTAAAGGTTTTGGCTCGTACATGGCCAGCAAAGGCCTTAAAACGCAGCTCCTGCTGGGCGACAACTCCGACGCCAACAGCTTCGACTTCATTAAGCCAGCCATGGCCGACCCAGCTTGCAAGCCGTACATCGGTGCCATATCGTTCCACTCATGGCGGGGTTGGGAGACCGAGACCCTTCAAAAATGGGCAAAGGCAGCTGATCAGTTGCAAGTACCACTATTGGTGACCGAGGGAAGCATAGATGCGGCAGCATGGCAGTACCCTGCGGTGTTCCAGGAGACCAGCTATGCCCTGCATGAGATAGACCTTTACACCAAGTTGCTTAACGTTTGCCAACCGGCATCCATCCTGCAGTGGCAACTGACCGCCGACTATTCGCCTTTAGCGGGCGGTGGCATCTTTGGTGATAATTCGACCTTACGACCTACGCAACGCTTTTTCAATTTAAAACAACTGGCCTCTTCCCCTGCCGGCCTTTCGGCATTGTCCACCAGCGCTGACCGCCCAGGCGTCACCTTTGCTGCCTTGGGTGATAAAGAGTTGAACAAATACGCTTTGCATGTGGTCAATAACAGTGCTGAAAGACAGACCACTATTAAAGGCATCCCTGCCGGCGTGACCAAATTCCGCGTTTACATCACCAATGCCGAGCACAGCAATAAGGAGTTGGAAGTAAAAAAAGTGGAGAATGGCCAGGTAAGATTTAAACTACCGGCAAGGTCATACCTCACCCTGATATCTGAATAAAAAAGGACACCTACCTCGCGTAGACGTCCTTTTGCACTTAACTAAACTATTTGCTAATAAAGGTTCAGGTTCAAATATCTTGTTAAAACGTAAAGGAAACTTTCATGGTCACCATGCGTCCGGGCAAACGGTAAACGCTGTTGGTAAAGTTGTTAGCGGTCAGGTATGGTGCGCTGTAATCTTTAGTGTTGAGCATGTTTAGCACGTTCAATTCTATATCGGTCTTGGCGCTGTTGATCTTGTAACGGGCCGACAGGTCGGCGAAGGAATAGTTGAGATCATTACCGATGGCCTGATCAGTATAGTAATGGTCGCCCGATAATTTCAGGAACAGGTTATTACTTGGGTTGTAGTTGATCGCTAACTGGTGCTGTAATTGTAAGATGCCGGCACTCGCCGCGTTGTTCACTGAACTACGGCTGTTGGTATGCGTGGCGGTGATGCGATAGCTGGTATTCACCCTGTTGCTGATCTTGGTCTCGGCACTACCGTTGGCACTGTTGGCATTGGTAGTGTATGGCAACAACTGGCCGTTCAAGAACTGATTGAGCTTGGTACTTTGCCATGAATAGCCCGCCCCAAAGGTGGTATGCAAGCTGTACACATACTTACTAATGCTGCCGTTCACCATCCACGTGTTCATCTCGTTAGCGTATGGCAACACGATCTGGCGTTGAAAATTATCGGTGATCACACCCGAGGTGATGTTGTTCATGTTCACGTGCGAGTAAGAAGCGTTCACGCCCCAAAAGAACATTTTGATAGCCCGGCGATAGTTGTAGCCCAAACCCACGTTCTGTGTCCGGCGTTCACTTAGGTCGGCGTTGTTGGCCATAAGCGTGCGGTAATTGGTGAGTATATCGCCGCGATATGCTTCGGTGATACTGCCGATGGTATTTCTGAGTGTGTAGTTGGCGGCAATGTATTGCTCAGGTGCCGTATTATATCGTGCGCTGATGTATGGGTCGAAGTAAACGCGCGTCAGCGACTTATCCAAAGCGTATAATGGGTCATTATAATTGATATGCTGCCAGCTTAGCGGCAGGCGGATGTTCAATTTGAAGTTGTCGCCCGGTATATCATAAGCCGCCTCGGTAAATATCTTCGACTTGAACCAATCCAGATCATTAGCAGCGGTACTACTGGCGGCAACGGTGCTACCACTGTTCTGCACCACCGACAAAGCTGACCTTAACTGCTGCGACTGCAAACTGAAACCAGCCTTGTACGACTGGGTGACCTTGTTACCCGGGTGCCTGAACGACACGTAGTTGTTAGTGAATAACGTTGGTATATTGGCCGTTTGGATCAGCTGTGCATAAGGTTGGTTACCGTTGAAAACATCTTGATTGATCCCCGGCTGTAGCAGGCGGTTCTCGGGGTTATTGATGCGGTCGATATACGAGTACCCTTCAAAGATATTTCCTGAACCGGAGGTCTTCATGATGTTGAACTCATTGGAGATATCGAACCTGCTGTTCTTCAAGGTTTGATCAGAGCCAACGCCGTTAGCGTTCAGCCCGGAGTAAGACGAGTTGTGCTCGTAGTCGCTCATGAAGATATTATTGAGGTAGTATTTAGGCTTATTGATATTCAACGTGGCTTGCGCGTGCAACAGGTCAGGCCTGCGGCGATTATCCTGAATCTCCAACAATCTTATGGTATCATTTGGCAAATAGGTCTCACGTATCTTGGTGTAATTTTGCAGCTGCCTGTCGCGTAGGTATGATACATTGGCCTTCACCTGTACATCCTTTTTAACATTCACCAGGTTATTCAAATTTAACAGGGCCGACTGGTTGAACAAATATCGGTTGGTAGGCAGGTTAGGATTTCCTGCTGCCCCTAATGAAAGTAGTTCGTCGGGTTTATTGTTATCCAAACGGGTCAAATAAGTGCTCAGATTGTGCGATATCAGGTCGTTCTGCACCTCCACACCTGTGTTGTTGCCTTTCAGGTAATTGATGGCCTTGTACTTATCTTTGAACATCATCGAGTTCACTTCGCCATCGTACTTGCCCGGCAAACCTCCGCCTGCGTTACCCTGCCCACTCATCTGCAGCTTGGCGCCATCCTTAATGGTCAGGTTAATAGCCACATCATCGCTCACCACTTTATCCTGCAGCATTTTTACCGGCTGATGGTTCTCCATGATCTCTACCTTATCCACCACGCCGTTGGGTATGGTCTTGGTGGCGATGTTGTACTTATCATCCAATAAGTTATCACCACCAATGTACAAGTTGGATATCGCCTTGCCATTGTAAGATATCTTGCCATTGGCGTCCACATCAACACCAGGCAAACGCTTGATCACATCGCCGATCACCCGATCTTGCGGTGCGCTGAACTCGGCCACGCTATACGCCAGTGTGTCGCCGCGCACTTTGAGGCGTGGCGTGGTGTTCTTCACCGTCACGGCCTGCAACTGGTTGGTAGATGAATGCAGTTTGAAATCGTAAGGTACCGACAGGCTGGTGATTACTTTGCTGTCCTTTTTATACCCTACTGAGCTAACTTCCACCTTTAGGCCGTTCTGATCAGTGCCTGCGGGCACCGACAAGCTGTAATTACCTTTGGGGTCAGTAGTGCTGAAGGCGACGATCAGGTTCGCCTGCGAAAGTAATTTGGCACTGGCATAAGCCACCGGTTTGCCCGTGCTATCAGTAACGGCCCCCTTTATGGTTTGAGCGGTCATCCTGCCAGAACACAGCAAGGCGGCTATACCAACAGCGACCGCTATGATCAACTGCTTCATTTTTTAGCATTCTTTTCAGGAAGCTCGATCGGGTTATTGGTCACCACTTTAGCCGGACCGCCACTACTTTGTATATTTACGCTGGAGATGCCGTTACCGCTGGCAGTGGCGCTACCGACGTTCATTTTGAACGATACATTTGCTCCTGCAGGTGCCTGAGCACGCATAGAGGCCATTTGCGCTTGTAAAAATGCCTCCGGATCTTTGCGTTGGATCTCTTTCAGATCATCCAATTCTTTTACACTCACCTTTACGGCGCTTTTAGGCAGCTCGATCACGTAAGGGTTAGCATTGCTATCGCCACCAGGCCCCATCAATACCATGGTGCGTCCGCTGGCTGGTGACGGTGCAGCGTCTGCCGGTTTGTTGCGCTCGCTTGGGTCGATCTTTTCTACCCCGTCAAATTGGAATATCACGTCCTTTTTAGCATCATATGCTTCTACGATGAGGCCGGGCAAACCGCCCAACTTCCATGGACCTACGCGATAAGGCAGGTCAGCGCAGAACCAGGCGGTATAATCTCTTCCTTTAAAATGTGCAGTTGCTTTTTGGCAGGCCAGCCCTTTGATGGTCATGGTATCGGTGCTGATCTTCCAGGCAATGGCCGGCATCTTTTCCTCAACAAGATAGTTAGTGAACAAGCGCTCTTTGCTGAAGAACTTGTTCTCATTAGGAAATTGGTAATATTCGATGTTGGGACCGAATTTGGCTGCTCCCAAACCCTGAAGATTGAGGTTGGTCATCCCTGAGTTAAGCTGAGCCATAGCGGCCTTGCGCACCTGCTCCTCGCGTTGTTTACGGTCATAACTGCGGTACCAACTGGCGCTACGCCCTACCGATAGCATCATATTCTCCACCAGTGGCTGATCTCGGTTCAGTGTATCGCGTACGTGGGTAAATTTGTAGTGAATGATAGCCTGAGCAGTGTCGGCCTTTTGAGCCTGAACAGTTGATGCAGAGATGAGTAAAAAGGCGGCTAAGTAAGCTTTAAGTTTCATAACGTTAAATTGAGTTAAGGTATTCGTTCGTATGCACGACGCCGCATGCATCTTCAACGACACAAATATAACTAACTATTTAGTTTTAAAACTAATAAATTAGTTATTTAACAAAATTTAACAGTATTGGGGAGGATAAGCAGGACAAAATAAAAGGCTTACGTTAAAATTCAAATCAATAAAACACTCATTGACAAGTTATTATAATTTTTAGTGCGTAGGCAGGAGGAAGTTTGGTCTGATACGAGTGTCGGTCAAATACATCTATCAAAGCAATCGCTCATCAAAGCTGAACTTCTTGCGTTCGATCTTTTTTACGGAAGCCGCGAGCGGGTGCAAAGGGTTGAGCAGATAGTTATACTCGTCAGTAACGATGGCCGATGGCACTCTTAGTAATAAGTGCTTACTGGCTTTCAAAAACGTGTCACCAAGGGTCTTAAGGATGGAAGGTTCAGGGTATTCCTGCCAGTTGGTAGGTAGCTTTTTTACGTCAAGTACTTTGACGTCGTCAGGCACTTCAAAAGTGGCCTGGCAAAACTGATCGGGTATGAGGGTCGGCGGCAAATGTACCAGCACCTCCAGTACGGCCAACGAACGCGATGAGGCCATGTAAACCATCGGTTTACCAACGTTATTCCAACGGCCCCCGTATAAACGTGCACCGGTACCGCTCAGGTCTTCAATGTACTGGCATTTGGCGATGCGGTAAAGCTGCATAACGTCAG
This sequence comes from Mucilaginibacter daejeonensis, assembly GCF_020783335.1. Lineage (NCBI taxonomy): Bacteria > Pseudomonadati > Bacteroidota > Sphingobacteriia > Sphingobacteriales > Sphingobacteriaceae > Mucilaginibacter > Mucilaginibacter daejeonensis. The sequence goes on along the minus strand of NZ_CP086068.1, from coordinate 1,479,532 downwards.
GCAAATATACCGTGTTCCATACGGCCAAGCTCACGCAGCACCAGATCAAAACCAATGGAGGTATCCAGTAATGAAACGGGCGTTTCGCCTTTAAAAGCATGGCTTGGCGTTTTCATCCAAAGCTTGAACTTATCAAGCGAGCCGAACACTTCCTCGCCCCGTGTATACAAACGAGCCAACTCCACCGCCTTTTCGGCATATTCGGTTTTTACCAGGGCATCATCCTCGTAGCGTTGCAAGGTACGCTCGCTCATGTGCATAATGCCTGCAAGCTCCTGTAGCGTTAAGGATATCTTTTGCGCAAGCGTGGTTAATACCCGCTTAGGCAAGCCCTGACGAGCCAACCTCACGATGTCAAAATCAGAAGATGAGCGGCCAGGTTCTACACCGGCCAGTAAATGAAAAAATGAGGCCACATGATCAGTGGCTATATAAGCAGCCATTGGTTCATGAACCTCATTTACTATATTTTGTTTTTTACTGTACGACATTTATCCAAAAATACAACACATTTGTCGTATTTCCAAATTATTCGGCAATGATCAAAAAGTAATTCTTTTTACCTTTCTGCACTACCAAAAAACGGCCATTGATCAGGTTGTCGCTGCTATAGCTATCATCAGCAGTTGCGATCTTGGCTTTGTTGATCGCCGTGCCACCGCCCTGGATCATCTTTTTAGCTTCGCCTTTTGATGAGAACACCGATGTTTTGACCGCCAAAAGATCCTGTACGCCTATACCGGCTTCCAGATCAGCACGAGCGATCGCATAGTTGGGCACCCCTTCAAATATGCCTAATACCTCAGCGTCGGTCAACTCGTTCAGGAACTCGATGCCTGTGTTACCGAACAGGAACTCTGACGAACGGATGGACTTATTGTAAGCATCCTCGCCGTGTACACGTATGGTGATATCCTTGGCTAACGCCTTTTGTAGAGCACGCTGATGTGGAGCAGCATCATGCTCAACTTCTAACGCTTCAATGGTGGCACGGTCAAGCAAAGTGAATATGCGGATGAATTTCTTCACATCCTCGTCGCTGGCGTTAAGCCAGAACTGGTAGAACTGGTAAGGTGTGGTGCGGGCAGGATCTAACCATACGGCGCCGCTCTCGGTTTTACCGAACTTGGTACCGTCGGCCTTTTTGATCAGCTGAGTGGTCAGCGCAAAAGCCTCTCCCCCATCTTTACGACGGATCAGCTCCGTACCGGTAACGATGTTACCCCACTGATCGCTGCCGCCCATTTGCAGGGTACAGTTGTGATGTTTCCACAAGTAATAAAAATCAAAACCCTGAACCAATTGGTAGGTGAACTCAGTGAATGACATACCCGTATCGCCGCTTAAACGGTTCTTTACGGAGTCTTTGGCCATCATGTAATTCACGGTGATGTGCTTACCTACCTCGCGTATAAAATCAAGGAACGAAAAATCCTTGAACCAATCATAGTTATTGACCATTTGCGCACTGTTGGCACCACGATCAAAATCAAGGAATTGCTCTAATTGCACTTTTATGCTTTGCAGGTTGTGCTGCAGTACCTCTTCTGAAAGCAGATTACGCTCGGCCGATTTGCCAGAAGGATCGCCCACCATACCGGTAGCACCTCCTACTAAGGCATATGGCTTATGACCCGCCTGCTGAAAATGGATCAGCGTCATGATCTGGGTCAGGTGGCCAACGTGCAATGAATCGGCCGTTGGATCGAAACCGATATAGCCCGATGTCATGCCTTTATTCAGTAACTCTTCAGTACCGGGCATAATATCGTGCAGCATGCCGCGCCAGCGTAATTCTTCAACAAAACTCATTTTGATACAATATTTTAAGGTTGGCAAAGATAGCAGATCAGTTAAGATCTGCTAAAAAGACTTTTATTAACCGTTTATCTGTTACAGCGGATAAAGGTCAAGCAAGGCCTGGTATGGATCGCCAGACAGGCCGAGCGCTTGGGCAAAAGCAGGTTCTGTCTTGATGCCCTGACGCTTCAAATGGACGACCTGCTGCTTAAGCGACTCACCATGCACGCGAAGCAACTCATACTCGGCGATCATATGCCGGTAACCGTTCTGCTCTTTAACAGACATTGCCTGGCCGAACACTTCGATCAGCTGGCCACCTAATGTAAAGTTAGCCACTACCGATGACTGATCGTTAACGACCACCGTCTCCACATTGAACGCCTGGTATTGGCCAAAGGCTGCCTTCACTTCCTCACTGAATCGCACGGCATCCTCAAAGCAACAAATTATGTCCAGATCGCTGCCTTCAATGTCTACACATATGGGTACGGTACCTACCAATATCGGCCCGTACCTGGTTAACTTTTGGAAAACACAATGATGGCTTAACACGGTATAGGCATCCTGTTGCCTCGGGTTGCCATTGGCTAAATATTCAAGTGTATCGAAATGACCGTAACGATGATCGCTCATGATGCTACAAAAGTAATGGTATACTGTAACGATATTCTCCTTTAAAACGACCGTTGCGTATATTGACACATATGGACAGACCTGTTATCGAGCCGCGCACGTTCGTGCTATTCAAACCATTTGAATGGCCGGACCTTATTCCTTACACCATCGCCGTCACCATGCTTATTGGCTGCTTGTACATCTCTTTGCATGTAACGCTCTTCTCTAAAATGTAGCTGGTTCGTAGACCATTCAATTGATCACAACTCTACAAATTTGACCTGAACGGCCGAAATGATTTCGGCTTACGGCCGATGTTATGTATTTTGCAGTACATCGCTCCTATGAATTTTCTATCGCACTATTATTTTGATCGTCATACCAGCAACTGTTATCATGTGTTGGGCACGGTATTGCCCGACCTGCTAAAAAATGCCGATAAGTCGATCATTCTCCATCCCGAAAAGCATCATTACCCCGACGGCGATACCCATCACATTTATAATGGATGGCTCAAACATTTAGAGATCGATAGGCACTTCCACAATTCCGACTTCTTTAAGACCCACTCCCATCAACTCAAGCTCGAACTGCGTGAAGTGATCAGCGGTTCGCCGGTGAAGCCATTCTTTTTAGGGCACATCGCTATTGAGCTTATTCTTGACAGCTTATTACTCACCACGGGGCGCGTGAAGGCCGATGACTTTTATGACCACTTAAGCTCATGCGATCACCAGTCGATCAATGAGTTCCTGGCCGTTAGTGGCATGACCGAGCCCGAGGTGTTCAGCCGCTTTTTCGACAAATTCCGGACCGAGCGCTATTTGCACACCTATGCCGATGCCTCCAAGGTAGCTTACGCGCTCAAGCGCATCTGTATGCGCATATGGCCTTCCCCGTTCACTCCTGAGCAAGAAGCAGCAATGACCAACGTGATCATCAATTACCGCAACAAGACCAGTGAAACCTTTATGGAAGTGTTCGATGAGATAGAGCGGGCGCTAGTGTGAGGTGTGAGGTGTGAGGTGTGAGGTGTGAGGTGTGAGGTGTGAGGTGTGAGGTGCAACTTCGTTGGCCGGAACATTGTTTTTTCACTTGCAAAATAGCCTTGAGATCATCCAACATCCTGATAATTAAACCACATCTTGCTAAAAATGAACCTATTTTATTTTTATTTCCAAAATATTTATCCTTACCTTTGCAGTCCCAATTAATTGGGAAAAGGAGACACATTATTTAATGGCAAAAAAACAAGAAGCAGAAAAAGAATTAAAATCTAAACAGGCTGAACTGGGGACAGTTAGCGCTGGAAAAGAGAAAGAGAACATTGAATCAGAAGCTGATTCGATATCTATTGATGAGATCAAATCTAAGATTGCAGCAAGCAACGCCGATTTCGATTGGGATGCTGACGACAAGAAATTTGGTAACTACAGCGATGCTGATCGCGCTAAATTCGAGCAAATGTACGATGGTACCTTTAACTCGATCAACCAAGGCGAGATCATTACCGGTACCGTAGTGAACATCAATAACAAGGACGTGGTATTGAACATCGGTTTCAAATCTGATGGTATGGTATCATTGTCAGAGTTCCGTGACATGCCTGATCTGAAGATCGGCGATGAGGTTGACGTATTCGTTGAATCGCAAGAGGATGCTAACGGTCAGTTAGTATTATCGCGCAAACGTGCAAAAACTCAAAAATCATGGGAGCGCATCAATAATGCATTAACTAACGATGAGATCATCACCGGTTTTGTAAAGAGCCGTACCAAAGGTGGTTTGATCGTAGATATAATGGGCGTAGAAGCCTTTTTACCTGGTTCACAGATCGATATCAAGCCTATCCGCGATTACGATATCTATGTAGGTAAGACCATGGAATTCAAAGTTGTTAAGATCAACCACGAATTCAAGAACGTTGTGGTATCTCACAAAGTACTTATCGAGGACGACCTGGAGAACCAAAAGATCGAGATCGTTGCTCGCCTTGAAAAAGGTCAGGTATTGGAAGGTACCGTTAAGAACATCACTGACTTCGGTGTATTCATCGACCTTGGTGGCGTTGACGGCTTACTGCACATCACTGATATCTCTTGGGGCCGTATCGAGCATCCGAAAGAAGTATTGGCATTGGATCAAAAGATCAACGTTGTTGTTCTTGACTTCGATGACGAGAAAAAACGTATCGCTCTGGGCTTGAAACAACTTACTCCACACCCTTGGCAAAGCCTTGACGAGAACATCCAGGTTGGATCGATCGTCAAAGGTAAGATCGTTACTGTGGCTGATTATGGCGCATTCCTGGAGATCACTCCTGGTGTTGAAGGCCTGATCCACGTATCAGAAATGTCATGGTCACAAAACCTGCGCAACCCTCAGGAATTCCTGAAAGTTGGCGACGAGGTTCAAGCTCAAGTATTGACATTGGATCGCGAAGAGCGCAAAATGTCATTAGGTATCAAACAACTTACTCCTGATCCATGGCAAAATGCTGCCGAGCGTTACGCTGTAGGCACTCAGCATGTTGCTACCGTTAAGAACATGACCAACTTTGGTGTGTTCGTTGAACTGGAAGACGGCATCGATGGTTTGATCCACATCTCTGACCTTTCATGGTCTAAGAAAGTGAACCACCCTAACGAGTTCACTAAAGTTGGCGAGAAACTTGACGTTATCGTTTTAGAACTTGACGTTGATAACCGCAAACTGAGCTTAGGTCACAAACAACTGGAAGAGAACCCTTGGGATACTTTCGAGACTATCTTCACTGTTGATTCGGTACACGAAGGTACTGTATTGAAAGTGACCGATAAAGGTGCTGTTGTTGCCCTTCCATACGGTGTTGAAGGCTTTGCGCCAACCAAACACCTGGTTAAAGAGGACGGCAAATCTTTGAAAGCCGAAGAGACCGCTGACTTCAAGATCATTGAGTTCGGTAAGGACAACAAACGTATCGTTATCTCTCACTCTCGCATTTGGGAAGATGTACGTGCAGAAGCAAGAGTTCAAGACTTTGAGAACCGTAAGAAAGAAGCGAAAGCTGCTAACAGCGCGGTGAAGAAAGTTAAAGATTCGGTTGAAAGATCGACCCTTGGCGACCTGAGCGTATTGGCCCAATTGAAAGAGCAGATGGAAGGTGCTGAGAACAAAGCGCGCAAGTCTAACGAGGAGACCAAATAATACATTAAATAATTTCCTTTTAAAGCCCTGTGTATCAAAGCACAGGGCTTTTTTTATTTATAATGGTTCAAAACATTGTATCAACAGGGATGGTTTTAACGTATTATAAGTATAACTTTGTCGCCGTAGTACCATTTAAGTACTAAGCGACCTATCCTTATTGATAATACATTTATGAGAAAAGCAGGAGAGCAGATCCACAACCCGCTGACCAAAAAAACCTTTATCTTTTTAAATACTGCTGAAGATACTGATGGTGAGTATGTGAGAATGAAATGTGTAGCAGACGTGGACAGTGATCAAAAAAGTGGATTCGTTCATAAGCACCCTACCCAAACCGAGATCATCAACGTGATATCAGGAAGCATGATGACCGTGGTGAACGGAAAAAAAGTGCGCTATGAGGCTGGCGAAATGATCGTGATCAAACCGGGTGATGCGCACCAGTGGTGGAATGCCAGCAAGAAAGAACAGTTACATGTGACCACAGAGATAAGGCCAGCTTTAAGCACTCAGAAGCTTTATGAAGCGGCCTGCGCACTTGCCCAAGCCCGAACTTCTGACTCGCCCGAAGCACCCAACCTGTTGCATTTGGCGGTCATGATCGATCACTATAGCGACATTTATGTAGTGGCCGGAAAATGGACCTTACTTAAAAAAGCAGGATTCAAATTATTGGCCGCTATAGGGCGTATGAAAGGTTACAAACCCGAGTGGAACTACAACAATATACTCACCCCGCAAAGCGTGTAAGATCCGAGGCAGATATACCAGTATCTGCCTTTTTTGTGCGATATTGTTAGTTCAGTATAAATAATCCATGAAAGTAAGTTCGACTGAATACCGCTTGTAACTACTCGTGACCGGCAATTTTTCGAAAGTTTTTTTAACTTTGCCCAAACCTACTGATGCGATGCAAGATCTCACTTTGCTTGACGGTCCAAAATTCCAAATAACCATACAACGCCTGTGCAGGCAGTTGATCGAAAATCATAACGACTTTAAGGATGCCATATTGATCGGTATACAACCGCGTGGTATCTATTTGGCTCGTCGTATAGCTGAGGAGCTCAGAGCTATTTTGGACAGTTCCATTATGCAGGGCGACCTTGACATCACCTTTTACCGTGATGACTTCAGGAGGCGTGAAGGTCCGCTGGTACCTAACCAGACCCGTATCGATTTTATTGTAGAAGGCAAGAACGTGATCCTCATGGACGACGTGTTATGGACAGGCCGCACCATCCGCGCGTCTATGGATGCATTACTGGCTTTTGGGCGCCCTGCAAAGGTTGAGCTGCTAGCGCTGGTGGATCGCCGCTACTCGCGCCACTTGCCAGTGAATGCTAACTACACCGGTATCGAGGTCGATTCCATTGCCTCGCAAAAAGTGGTGGTAAGCTGGAAAGAAACAGATGGTGAAGACAAAGTGGTCCTGATTTCAGAGAATTGAATGATGCCGCAGTTCGGATGTCTGATGACTTATACCGAACATCCCTGAATAGCTAAAAAAGTATTAATTCGAAATCAAAATTCGATACCGTAAATAAAATATGGCACTAAGCACACGACACTTATTGGGAATTAAAGATCTGAACCGGAACGATATCGAAGAGATATTCACCACGGCTGATACCTTTAAGGATGTGATCAACCGTCCGATCAAGAAAGTGCCTTCATTGCGCGATGTGACCATAGCTAACGTTTTCTTCGAGAACTCTACCCGTACCCGCTTGTCGTTCGAATTGGCCGAGCGCCGCCTATCTGCTGATACTTTGAACTTTGCCGCCTCGTCGTCATCGGTAAGCAAAGGCGAAACGTTAATCGACACCGTGAACAATATATTAGCCATGAAGGTGGATATGGTAGTGATGCGTCATCCCTATGCCGGTGCCGGTGTGTTCCTTTCCAAACATGTTAAAGCGCAGATCGTGAACGCCGGAGACGGTGCGCACGAGCACCCGACACAGGCTTTGTTAGATGCATTCTCCATCCGTGAAAGACTGGGTAGTGTTGAAGGCAAGAAAGTGGCTATCGTTGGCGATATCCTGCACTCACGTGTGGCTTTATCTAATATACTTTGCTTAAAGCAACTGGGTGCCGAGGTGATGGTTTGCGGCCCTACCACACTTATCCCAAAATACATCAGTTCATTAGGTGTTAAGGTGGAACACGATCTTAAGAAAGCTTTGAACTGGTGCGATGTGGCCAACATGCTGCGCATCCAGTTAGAGCGTCAGGACATCAAGTATTTTCCGTCGCTGCGTGAGTATACGATGTTGTATGGCCTCAATAAAGAGATACTGGACAACCTTGACAAAGAGATCGTGGTGATGCACCCTGGACCTATCAATAGAGGTGTCGAGATCACCAGCGATGTGGCTGATAGTAAACAATCGATCATATTGGACCAGGTAGAGAATGGCGTGGCCGTGCGTATGGCCGTGCTTTACTTGCTGGCCGGTCAAAATTAAGCTATGCAGTTCAGGCTACAGGATAACCATGTATTAAAGATCGAGCCCGAAAAGTTCAGGCCAAGCCGTGTGCGCCTTATCGTGAAGCAAATGGGTAAAGAATTGGTATGCCGCAAAGAAGGTATCAATCAACTGCTCGAGTTTCTTTACAGTAAGGACGAACAATTGTTCAAAGGCCGCCTGCAGATCAGCAAGACCAACGATCAGATCAGTATTTGGGTGAAGGAGCAGAACGTGGGAAGTATAGATGCGAAGGCTTTAAAGGACGGGCTGATCAGCGTGCTCAATAACATCGAGCCTACCAAATAAAAAGACGGCCTTCTTGACCGTCTTTCATACACACAACACACACGAACTGAGGGTTACTCAGTTCTTTTCCTCTTCCTTCTTGGCCACAGCGTCTTTAACAGGCTGTCCGTCGCGGATCTCGTCAGTGGCTACTTTGATCAGCTTATCGCCCAGGGCAAGCTCTTTGCTGTACACCTCCACTCCTTCTTTCCCCTGCATGCCTTTTTGCACATCTACCCATTGAGCCTTATGGTCGTTGGTCACCCGGATCACAAATACCTTTTCGGTCGATTGTACCAGTGCCGTTTGCGGGATCACAAATGTGCTGTCATGTGATCGCATGGGCACGCTCACCTCCGCGTACATGCCCGGTAATAAGATCTTCTTAGGGTTCTGCACGTCCATCTCTAAACGCTCTGAGCGCAAGCGGGCGTCAAGTGCACCTGCCGAACGTACTACACGTGCTTTGAACTGCTCATTAGGTAAAGCACGAACGGTAAAATCAACTTCCTCCTTGCCGTTAAGCGCACCGGTATTCAGTTCAGGTACCGATATCACCAAACGTAACTTCTTTTGCTGCTGGACCACAAATAACGGCGGCTGTGCGCCACCTCCACCCGGACCCACATAAGCACCCATACTGGCGTTACGTTCGCTCACCACGCCGTCAAAGGGGGCGCGTATCTGTAAGTATTGCAAGGTCGAGGATACCTCCTGATACGATGCCTTTGCCGCCTGCATGTTGGCCTTATCGGCCTTCATTCGTGCCTCGGCCTGGTCAATGTCATTCTGAGCGATGGTACCCGGCGTTTTAGCGGTATTGAACAAGCGGTCATAAGTGGCCTTGCTGGCCAGGTATATCGCTTCCTGTTGCTTGATACGTGCTTGAGCTGATGCCAGTTGCGAGTTGATCTCGGGTGCTTCTAAAATGATCATCAATTGACCGGCATGCACCTCAGAGCCCACATCCACCAGGTATTTTTTTACATAACTGTTCACCTTGGCATAAAGGCTCACTTGCTGATAAGGCTGCAATTCGCCGGGTATCCGCAGCACCGACGCCAACTTAGCTTTTTCCAAGGCTACCGTCTCTACAGGCGGCACCTCAATGTCGGCCTGTTCTTGTTGTGCGCGAGCCTTTTCTTCTTTCTCTTTTTCTTCGTTATGGCAGGCACTCAGGGCCAGTACGCCAGCCAGGCCGATCAATGATACATTTATGGTGATATGATGTTTAAGCGTTCTCATTGGGTATTATTCGATAGCTATATGAATGATAGTGATCAGTTATTAGTGTGGTGTTGCGGTACAAAGTATTTGCTCTCCTCATCTTCAGGGTCAAGTGATACGGATGCGGTACCGGTCTTACCTTGTACCCAGGCGAATACCAGTGGTAGTATAAGCAATGATGCAAAGGTAGAGAAGATCAGTCCGCCGATCACCGCACGTCCCAGTGGAGAGGTTTGATCGCCACCTTCGCCCAAGCCTGATGCCATAGGGATCATGCCCACGATCATGGCCAAACTGGTCATCAAGATCGGGCGTAAACGTAGAGCCGTAGCCTCACGTGCCGCTTTAAGCGCATCGCCATTGTACAAACGTAATTCCTCAGCGTTGGTGATGAGCAATACCGAGTTGGATATGGCCACCCCTACTGCCATGATCATACCCATGTAAGATTGCAGGTTAAGCGTAGCACCCGTGGCCCACACCACGAACAGGGAACCAAAGATCACCGCCGGAACGGTAGACAGCACCACGAACGACACCTTGAACGATTGGAAATTGGCGGTAAGCATCAGGAATATCACTACAATGGCCACCAAAAGGCCTGTCTGCAAACTGTCCAGTGTATCATCAAGCGTTTGGCCCAGGCCGCGTTGCTCAATGTTCAAACCCCGCGGTAACTCGCCTAATGAGGCGATGGCCTTGCGTACGTCTTTGTTGGCCGAACCAAGATCTTTATGGTCCAGGTTGGCCGTTACCGATATGGTCGGGATGGCGCCAATATTGTCGTTCTCGCCATAGGTGGTATCCATCTTGATGCTGGCCACATCGCTCAATACCGGCCGACGCTGGTTAGCCATGATCGGTATCTCTTTGATGTCATCTATGCTGGCCATCTGGTATTCAGGAACTTGTACCTGTACGTTATAGCTCAACCCTACCTTCTCATCAAGCCAAACGTTCTTTTCGGTGAAACGTGATGATGAGGTAGATGCCGTAAGCGACCTCGATATATCTCCCACCCCTACGCCCAACTGCGCCGCACGTATACGATCGATGTTGATGTTGATGGCCGGATACTTGAACGATTGTGCGATCTGCACATCGCGCATATACCCTACCTTGTTCAGCTCGCGCAATATCTTGTAGGCATAAACAACGTTCTGCTTCTTATTCTTACTGGTGATGGCCACCTCTACCGGCGTTGGTGATCCTTGGCTCAGGATCTTATCGGTAAGGTCTATCGGCTCGAAAGACACGCGCACGTTGGGCAATATCTTTTTCATCTCGTGCCTAAACTCATCCTTCAGGTCATCCAATTTGCCTTTGTACTCCTCGGTAACGGCGGCTTGGATCACACTCTCGTGCGGGCCGGCCATGAACAGGTATATCGGGCTGGTGGAGAACTGCGAAGGGTGACTACCCACAAAGGCCGATGTTACCGCGATCTTGTCCTGCCCGATGATCTTCTTTAGTACATCCAGGGCTTTAATGGTCACTACCTCGGTACGTTCCAAACGGGTGCCATCGGGTGAGCGTAGCCGCACCTGGAACGCGCCTGACTCCACCTTAGGCAGAACGTCGCGCCCGATGGTGTTGAACATCCAAAAGGCCAGGCCTAAGGCCACGATCGCGTATACACCTACTATCCATTTACTTTTGGGCAGCATGCTGTCCATCAGGTGCATGAATTTATGCCTGAACTTGTCGAACTTGGTTTCGTTAGCACCATGCTCCTCTAAAGCAGCATGAGCGGCCATCTCCTTCATTTCATCGGGGTTGTCATCATCGCGGGCAAAACCAGGCTTCTCATGGTCGTTCTTCATGAGCCAGTTGGCCATGATCGGCACAAAGGTTTGCGCTAAAAAGTATGATGTGATCATGCTGAAACCTATGGCCAGTGCCAACGGCAGGAACAATGCACCCGGTATGCCCTTCATGGTAAATGCCGGAGCGAATACGGCGAGTATACAGAATAGGATGAGCAACTTAGGGAAGGCTATCTCCTTACAGGCATCCCAAATGGCCAGGGCCTTGGGTTTACCCATAGCAAAATGCTGGTGAATGTTCTCGATCGTTACCGTCGATTCATCCACCAGGATGCCAATGGCCAGTGACAGGCCGCTCAGCGTCATGATGTTGATCGTTTGATGGAACAGTGAAAGGAACAAGATACCTGAAACGATCGATGCAGGAATGGTCAGGATCACGATCAAAGCGCCACGCCTGTCGCCCAGGAACAGGAGTACCATCAGGCCGGTCAGTACAGCGCCAATGGCCCCTTCTTCGGCCAAACTTTTTACCGCGTTGATCACATATACCGACTGGTCGAACACGTATGACAGCTTGACATCTTCAGGTAACAGTGCCTGGAAACGCGGGATCGCTTTTTTAAGGTTTTGCACCACTTCCCAGGTCGACGCATCGGCCGATTTGGTGATGGGCAGGTATACCGAACGCTTGCCGTTCACGAGCGCATAACTGCTGGTAATGTCGGCACCATCCTCCACCGTGGCCACGTCTCGCAAAAACACGGTCTGTATGCCGTTTCGGTACAAAGGTATATCGCCAAATTCGGGCACCTTTTTGATAGAGGTATTGGCAGGCGTCAGGTAATTGAGGTCGCCTATGCGCACGTTACCGGCGGGCGAGTTCAGGTTGTTCTCGCGGATGGCTGTAACCACCTGGTCGGGAGTAAGGTTGTGCGAGCGTAATAATGACGGATCTACTTTGATCAGGATCGAACGGGTGTTACCGCCGAACGGTGCCGGAGAGACCAATCCAGGTACCGAGGTGAACGACGACCGCACGTAAACGTTGGCCAGATCGAGCAATTCGTTATTGGTACGTTTGGGGCTGGTGAGTACCAACTGCCCTACCGGCAAAGTAGAGGCATCAAAACGCAAAATGAACGGTGGCTGCGAACCCGGCGGAAATATCGCCTGTGCACGGTTAGTATAGGCCGACACCTCCGCAGCGGCCTGTGCCATATTGGTGCCCTCGTAAAAGGAAAGCTTGATCAGCGTAAGACCCTGGATGTTCCTTGTTTCGATACTTTTTACGCCCGACACGTACAACAGCAGGTTAACGTACTGCTTACCAAAGTACGATTCCATTTGCGTAGGGGTGTAACCGCCGTACGGATGCGATACATAGATCACCGGCAGGTTTAGATCGGGAAATATATCGATCTTGATACTGCGGATGGCATTCAGGCCAAAGAAGAACAGCCCGGCTACGAGTACCAGGATGGTGATGGGTTTGCGGAGTGCGAATCTTATAAGTCCCATTTATGGATGTGGCTAATGAATAGCTTAAAAATTATTGATGAACAGGTCGAAATCACCGGTGGAGGCCGCTTTGAACAGCAGGGCTTGCCATACATTGTTGTAGGCGATGTAATTATTGGTCTCGGCCCGGTAAAGGGTGTATAATGCCTGTTGGAAATCGGTGATGGTGGCCAGCCCATTTTTGTAAAGGGTCACCTTTTGGATGTAGGCCTCATTGGCCGTCTTTATTTGTATGGGTGCTTCCTGCGAGTTCTTAAGCGCATTGGTGATACGACTGTCGGCAAGTGCCTGTTGATTGCGCAATTGCTGATCAACCAGATCATATTCATTTTGATATTGCGCCGAGATGAACTTTTGGGCACGCACCTGTTGCTTGGTGCGAAACAGGCTGGCAAAGTTCCATGAGGTTGCCACCCCTACCAGGTAATTGGCCCGTGTAGGGTTGATGCCATCGATATAACTGCTATTGACCGCCACAGGCCTGTTAATGGCAGGCGGCAAGCCAAATCCAGAACCCCTACCCTGAAAAACGCCGATGAGCGAGAAGGTAGGCAACGCGAAGGTCTTTTGATACCTCGCCTGCTCGTCGCTTACCTGTATGCGGTCCTTATAGAACCGTAGGTATGGGTGATCGCCCTGTGCAAGCGTAGTGGACGGGTTAGGATTTGTTGGGTTACGGATCACGAAGGTGCTATCGAGCACAAAATCAGCAGGCGGGGTATCATAACCCAGATACTGCGAAAGCTGGTTCACCTGCTCCTTCTCGTTCTGCTGAGCATTGGTCAGCTGGATGCGGGCGTTGGAAACCTCGCTTAAAGCTAACGACGAATCAACGCCAGGGTTTAGCCCATTGGTGACACGCGCCCGTATCACGCGGCGGATCTCCATGGTGCGGTTCAAATTGTCTTGCTGCACCTTGACCAGCCGTTGAGCAGCCAGTACACCCAGGTAAGCCGATGCCACCCTGATCTTATGCTGAAACTCCTGCTGACCAAGGTCGGCCTCATCGCGCCCTACCGTTTGCTTCTGCACTTTAATGCGTTCTTTAGCACGGCCGAACGCAAAAAAGTCCCAGTTGACGTTGGTTAGATATAAGGCACCGAAGGCCGCATCCCAGCTTTGGTTAGGCAAGGCCGGGCCAGATGACGAAACGGCCAGACCTCGGTAACCTACCAGCGGACCGTTCTGCCCATTGATCGTTCCATAGGCGTTCTGTGCCGAAAAGGTCACATCGGGCAGATATTCATTTCGGGCTGCCTGCAACGAGGCTTTCGAAGAGTTGACCTGATTCTTTTTGGCCAGGATGGCCGGGTAGTTTTTCACCCCCAGATCAACAGCCTCTTTCATACTCAGCGCAACGGTCTGTTGCGCAAGGGCGGGTATGGCAGAGGCCATGCAGGCGGCAAATACATATACGCTGATCGATATTCTGCTAAACATCAGGAGGAAATATTACGATAGAGATAGACAAATGTAAGTTCTATTATAATATTTAAAAACCCGATAACAGTTTAATATCTAATGTAATGGTAATGTTGCTTGTAGCAGACGCTGCCGTGACAAATAGGTAAGTATTTACCTATTGATGTGATGAGGTCAGTGTGTTACGGTCACCTTTTGCAAGCTGTGCACGGTCACTTTGAGATGTGTCTTGACCTTGTCCTGCATCCGGTCAATGCCAATGTTCAGCTCGTTATCGGCGTTTTCGGGATAATGAGTGTCAACATTGTACACCATTTTCCCGTTGCCCCCGCCTGTTGCCTTCAACCCGTCCACTGCTCCACCCTCATAGCTGAATTTGGCGTTAGTATGGATATCCAGATAAGCCAGCTTCCCTTCCACCCTCCGGAGGGTGTAACTGATCTGCATGGCCACCGTCATGGTGGTGGCCCCGATCGGCATGTTGAGCGTATTGTTTTGAACCACCGAATCGCCGATGCTTAGCGTTTTGCCTGGCACCTGCACCTGTGCCAGCACGGTATTCATCATGTTAAGCATCATCGTCCGTGCATTGGCCGGCAATGAAGTGCTCATTACCGAGTCCAACACGATCTTATCATTGGCCGTGTATTTACCGGTCATTCTAATATCCTGCAGGATATTAGCGGCAGATGGCGTGGTAGCACCCTGCCGGGCAGCGATCTTTTCGATATTGAATTCCAGCGGGCATTGCTGATCGCTGCCGCGCTTACCAATAATGATCTTGCCGGTCATCTCCTTGGTGCTGGTAGTGGTCACCGTTTTCCCATTGTTGGCGCCCAATCTCTTTTTAGCCTCAGACGTGGTACCGGTACTGGTCATGCTCATCGTATTGATGGTCACGTTACTCATAGCATACGTGGTTTCGGGCGTATACCTGACACTGAAGTCGATACTTGGCGAACTTTGAGCATAGATATTGGAGGTGGACACCATAGCCGCTAAGGCCATGATGATACACATGGGACGATACGTCATTGTCATAAAGGTCAGGTCTCTTTTTAATGTGTCAGATCATTTTTTCAGCGGCGAGCTTGCCGCTCGTTAGGGCTGCTTCTACCGTACCCATGGCAGTGCCCTGGTACATAAATTCTCCTGCAAAATACAAAGTTTCCTGTACCGGCGTATTCAATATTTGCTGTGAACGAACAGTATCTACTGTATCATAAGCATAAGATCCGTAAGTGTAAGGTTCGGCCGACCAATTGGCCACATGCCAGGCAATAAGATCATTCTTTAATCCTTCCGCATCATGGGAAAAGACGTTACCGAGCGAGGTGAGGGCCTGCATCAATATCTCCTCGTCGGTCCTATCTTTCCAATCATCAGCAGCCGGTCCGCCTAACCAGCCGGTAAGCAACTCCGATGTCGCGGGAGCTTGGGTCCACCAGGTGGGTATGACCTCTTCGGTGAACAGGAAGCCCATATCGCGCATGCTCCCCTGGTCCGCATCTCCGGTGGGCTGGTCCACCCAAAAAGCTTCTTTGAATTGCAGCAAAACTTTGATGACCGAGCCGAAGCCCATCCTATCCAGCGCGGCCGCCTGTTCAGTGATCGGCGGCTCGATCTGGAACTTGCCGTGGGCCTTTTCGGGCGCTTGCCAAACGCCCAACGGTACAGCGAACAATAGCTGTTTAGCCTCATAAACGCTACCGTCGGCCGTATGAGCCGTCACGCTACCTTTTTCCCACTGTAGGCGCTGAAGCGCGGCATTAAGATATATCACGCCCCCGGCTGCCTTGATCGCGCCGGTCAAATACCTGATCAATGCGCAGTAGCCGTCATCAATGCGGTATTGAGCGTCATCGTCCTCGGCTTGCCATTCCTTGCGCAAGGACAGCACGCTTACGCGGTCGGGGTCACTGGTGTCATAGCCTGAAGCATAGCGGCGTACCTGATCTTTAAGTTCCTTGTAGCTTTCATTAACAAAATGAGTATCCAGGAACTGGTTCAGCGTAACCTCCTCCTGCTGCTCATCCAATTTTTGCATCAGTTCATCCCAGCCCTCGATCATGCCGGTGTCCTTTTGAAACTTACCTCCGTCAAATCGCCACATCTCACCACCCGCATGATGATAGCTCAGGCCGGCCTCGGCCACCAAGCCTAAGGTGATCGGTACGTTGCCGTGAATGAACTCGGCACCTAATTCGGCACGCTCAAAAAAATGTGAACGGTAGATGGTGTTCGTGCGGCCACCGGTACGGTCGCGCGCTTCAAGCACGGTGACCTTTTTACCTGCCTTGGCAAGCGTATAGGCTGCCATTAAACCCGCCGCACCTGCTCCAATGATCAGTACGTCTGTGTTTTCCATAAAGTAGTGTAGATGGCCGCAAGGTAAAGATATTTTCATTAAAAGTTAATGAGAACGGCACCGCACGGAAGGGCAGATACGACCATCTGCTTTCACGGAATAGTTACAATAATACCGCTAAGGTATGATCAGAGCACCATCTTCAAACCGTCGTATGCCAACTGGATGTTGGCAGGCAACTCCTTTGATACATCGGCGTGTTTACCCAAACGGTGACTGATGTGGGTGAAGTAAGTGGTCTCGGCGCCTACCTCGTTGGCCAGGGCGATAGCCTCGTCAAATGTCAAGTGAGAGATGTGCGGTTCTTTTTGCAGCGCGTTAACGATCAGGATGCGGCTACCTTTAATGCGCTCCATACCCAAAGGCGTTATGGTCTTGGCATCGGTTATGTAACTCACATCCTTTACCCTGAAGCCCATGACCGGCAACCGGTAATGCAACACGGGTATTGGCGTGAACGCTACCGGACCTATGTGGAAAGGATCTGTGGTGATGGTATGCAGATCCAGTTGCGGGATACCCGGATATTTGTACGCTGCGAAGATGTACTCGAACTCCCGTTTAAGCGACTCCTGCACCTGCTCGGTGGCATACACCGACATCGCTTCCTGCTGTTTGTAATTGAACGCGCGCACATCGTCCAAACCAGCGGTGTGATCCTTATGCGCATGAGTGAATACCACCGCATCGAGGTGCATCACCTTCTCGCGCAGCATCTGGTATCTGAAATCGGGTCCACTGTCGATCACGATCACCTTACCCTCATCCTCTATCATGATAGAGGTGCGCAGGCGCTTGTCATGCTTATCAGTGGAGGTACATACCTCGCACTCGCAGGCAATAACGGGTACGCCCTGTGATGTTCCGGTGCCTAAAAAAGTAATGATCACAATTGCAGTTCGGTTTGTTTGATCTGGTGGTAAAAGGCCAGTTGTTTATCATCAAGATGACGGGCATCTATCTCCAACTGCCTGATCAGTTCGGCCACTGATCGTATCTTGCTTTCGATGTTCGAGAATTTGTTCACCACGATCATCTGGCTGTTCTGTAACAAACAGGCACCGGTTTTAAAGTTGCCTTTTTCATACCTCACCTTGTACCCTGCACTTTTAAGCAGTGTTTCAAGTTTTTCGAGCGTATGAGTGGTGGGTGTAAGCATCGATCTCAAATATAGTGAACCGCAAGGCCGGTAGTGTCAATTATTTTACAATTGAGCCGTTGTTTATCTACCTTGCATAATCTTAACTCTATAACAATTTCACCATGCGTAAGTTCTCGATGCTTTTGATCTGCCTTTTACAGGGTCTTTTCCTATTGCTTTACCCTACTGTTTCCAATGCACAAAATAAGGGGCTTCTTTGGCAAATAAGCGGCAAGAACATCAAGCAGCCGACCTACCTATTCGGTACCATTCATATCTATGATACTTCCTTGTACAAGCTGCCTGCGCCGGTAATGGCTAAACTGGCTCAGGTGAAAAAGGTATATTTTGAGCTCGACTTTGGCCATTTGAACCCTGCCGAGATCGTTAAGTACGCCATGGTGACCGACTCGGCCCAACAACTGAACAAATTACTGGATACCGTTATGCTGGCCAAACTGAAGCGTGCCGCTAAAGATCAACCTACGCTATCGTTACTGGCCATGAATGGTGCCCTTTACCGGTTCAAGCCCATGTTCATTATGCCAATGTTCCTGAATAACGGAAAGACCGTGACCATTGATATGGAGATGTACAAGCAAGCGGCGGCACAAAAGATCGCGATAGAGGGCCTGGAGACGGTCGCCGAACAGATGAACGCGATCAATACCGTGACCATAACCAAGCAGGCACAAATGCTTACCGACTTTTTAAAGACCTATACCGGGGCTGATCCACTGATCAAAAAAATGACCGCCACCTATGTGAAGCAGGATACGGACCACTTACTGGAGGAGATGAATGAAGGAGCACCGCTTGATGCCGACTTTAACAAGGCCTTGCTCATTGATCGCAACAAGGTAATGGCCGACCGTATGAGCAAGGCCATGGGTTCGCAAAGCACCATGTTCGCCGTAGGGGCAGGACATTTGGGTGGCAAGGACGGCCTGATCACCTTACTGCGTAAAAAAGGCTTTGTGGTGAAGCCCGTTCCGTTCGCGTTCCTCAAAGCACATTGATCCATACCGAACATCAGGTGTACGAATATGAACATTTCACCTTCACTATATTTACACAAAACACTGAATAACAATTACTTGAACACATGGCATGATGTTTAGACCAGGTAGAACACCCACTTTGCCGTCATGTTAAAAAATCATTTCAAGACCGCTTTCAGAAGCCTGCTCAAGAATAAGGCGTTCACCCTGATCAACATCATCGGCCTCGCCATTGGCATCAGTGCCGCGATCGTGATCTATTTGGTGGTGCAGTACGATCTGAGTTTTGATAAGTTCCATGCCGATGGTGACCGGATCTACCGCGTGGTGGGGCAGCTTGATCTTAAAGGACAGGTGGCCTATAATTCAGGTGTAGAAGCACCCTTGGGGCAGGCTATCCGCAAAACGGTGCCTGGGATAGAACTATCGGCCCCATTTTATATTTATGGACCCAATGTTACCGTAAAGATACCTCAGCCTTCAAAGGAAAGTGCCGTGTTGCGCAAACAGAACCAGATCATGATCACTGATGGTTCGTACTTTGACCTGTTCCAGTACAAGTGGCTCGCCGGTTCGGCAAAGACGGCCTTTGATCAGCCCGACCGGGTGGTGTTAACGGAAAGCCGTGCAAAGCTATACTTCCCTACGCTATCATATACCGATGTGATCGGCAAACAGGTGATCTATGCCGACACTTTGCGCGCTACTGTGTCTGGCATCGTTCAGGACCTTAAAGAGAACACCGACCTTACCTTTCACGATTTCATCAGCTTTGCCACTGCCTACCGCGATCGCGACCCGATAGCTTATTATGATGCAAACAGTTGGAATAGTACCTACTCATCTCACCAACTCTTTATCAGGCTCGATCCAAAAGCATCACCTGATGCGATCGCCAAAAAGATCAAAGCGGTATACCTCGGTCATAGTAAAGGTGAATGGAGCAACAGCCAGTCATTTAACCTGCAACCCTTGAGCGATGTGCACTTCAATGCTAACTATGACAACTTTGACCAACGGCTGGCCAACAAAAAAGTACTCTACGGACTGTTAGGGATTGGGGCGTTCCTGCTTTTACTGGCCTGCATCAATTTCATCAACTTGAGTACTGCACAGTCGGTACAGCGTGCCAAAGAGATAGGGATACGCAAGACCATTGGCGGCACCCGCGGTCAACTCATCAGCCAGTTCCTGACCGAAACACTTTTGCTTACCGTGGCCGCTACCATCCTATCGGTGTTCATGGTCAACATCTTGCTCAAATTATTTGTCAGCTTTATTCCGCCGGGCGTTACTTATGCCAGCATGTTCACGCTGCCGGTATTCATATTTATCGTGCTTTTGGTGATCGCTATCACGCTGTTGTCAGGTCTGTATCCGGCAGTGGTGATGTCGCGTTATCAGCCGGTGCAGATTATCAAGGGTCAGGCCGTCATTACGACGGGCAAAGGCAATAAACAATACCTGCGCAAAGGCCTAACGGTGGCTCAATTTGTGATCGCCCAAATATTTGTGATGGGCACTTTGCTCGTTGCCGGCCAAATGCGGTACCTGCTTCGTAAAGACCTGGGATTTAAAAAGGACGCGGTACTAACGATCGAGACACCCAGAACGCACCCGCAAGGCGCCACCGCCAGCGTATTGCTGAACAAGATCAGGCAATTACCACAGGTAGCTAATGTGAGCCTTGGGTCGGCAGCGCCATCTTCCAAGGGCAGCATGTCTACCTTGATGAAATATATGGATGGCAAAAAAGAGATCGAAAGCCGCGTATTCCTGAAGTATGGTGATGACAACTACTTTAAACTGTATGGCTTTAAACTGGTAGCAGGCAGACCTCTGCAAAACAGCGATTCATCCAGCGCGATCATCATCAATGAGACCTATGCCCATGAGTTGGGCTTTCAAGACCCGGCACGGGCCGTGGGTAAAAGCGTGTTCTCTAACGCCAACGACAAGCAGGTACAGATCATAGGTGTGGTACATGATTTTCATGCTTTATCGTTACATGCCGGCATCATGCCATTGGCGCTGGTGTGCAGTACTGACCCTAATTACAACCGGGTGATCCACGTGGCTTTAAGGAGCGATGCGGATCAGAGCACAAAGTGGAGCACGGCCATAGCCCAAATGCAAAAAGATTGGAAAATGCTTTACCCCGAGCAAGAATTTGAATACAATTTTGTGGATGACTCCGTTGCCCGGTTCTACGAAGCGGAGCAGAACACCGGCAAGCTATTGAACTGGGCTACCGGCCTCTCGGTGCTGATCAGTTGTTTGGGGTTGTTAGGTTTAGCCATTTACACCACCAACCAACGCACCAAGGAGATAGGTGTACGCAAGGTGATGGGTGCCACGGTTACCCAGATCGTATCGTTACTGAGCATGGATATGGTCAAACTTATCGTACTGGCCTTCGTGATCGCCATGCCCATTGCGTGGTACGCCATGAACCAGTGGCTACAGAACTTTGCTTATCACACCACGATCAACATCTGGCTTTTTGTTGGCACCATTGTGATCACTGTTGGCATCGCCGTATTGACCATGAGCTTCCAAACCGTCAAAGCTGCCGTAGCTAACCCGGTGAAAAGTTTACGGAATGAGTAGGTTTTGACTGGTTGAGTAGTTGAGTAAGTTGAATGGTTGACTAAGTAAAGTGATTGATGAGTTCGAGTGACCTGCTTCGGCCGTTATCGCTACTGCTTGACTATTCAACTACTCACTTATTAACCATTCAACTACTCAACCATTCAACCACTCACCCCTCAATTAACCTCACAACCCCATGTTCAGCAGGTCCTGGTAAACCTGTACGTATTGCCCTACATGCATACCATCCATCAAGGCATGGTGAACGTGGATAGAAACGGCCATGATCTTTTGGCCATCAACGTCGGTTATGCGTCCGAAGCTGATCTTAGGTACACTGTCGCGGTAACTGAACATGCGGGCGTGCGACATACTGGTGAAATTTAACCACGGCAAAGCCGAGTAATGGATCGTATTTTGCGCGGTACCTTCGGCAGTAGGCATCAGATCGGTGGTAGAGCGTACCAGCTCGATCTCTTTTTCGGCACCTTCTAAAAAGGTCTCAAAATCGGCACTGTAGCTAAAGTATCCAAAGCCAAAGGTGCCGTCAGGCCGGTTTATGGTAGGCGAAGCATTCACCACATCATACACCATCACACCATCATCCTCAATCCGGTACCGGAACGGCTCCACCAAGTTGGCGGCATTGAGTGATTGATAAAGGTAGTATATGAACAACGATACTCCGCTGGCCTTGGCGTGCTCGTAGGCGAGTGTAAGGTCAACGTTGACGGTAACGCCGAAGTATGGCTCCTCAAATTGCTTAAAAAAGTTAAAGTGGTGCTTGCGCGGCCACTTTTCAAGGTCAAGTTGGTGTTTCATGGTAACAAATGCGGCAGTACATCTTTCACGTGTACGGCACTTATAAAATTAGGATGCTCTACCTGGTGTTCAACGGTCTCATGTATCCAGGTGATGTGATATGGGATATGAATGGCATGCCCGCCTATGGCCAGCACCGGCAGCACGTCAGACCGAAGCGTGTTACCGATCATTAACAACTCATCAGGGTGGATGTCAAGATGCTTGACCAGCTTGCTGTAAGCAGCCTCATCCTTTTCGCTCATGATCTCGATGTGGTGGAAGTATTTGGCAAGGCCCGAGCGTTTAAGTTTCCGTTCCTGGTCAAGCAGATCACCTTTAGTGGCCACCACCAAACGGTAATGCCCCTGTAAAGCTTGTAACACTTCCTCTACCCCGTCCAGCAGCTCGATCGGCTCATTGAGCATCTCTTTGCCGATCTCAAGGATCTTATCAATGGCCGATACATCGATCCGGTGGTCAGTGATCCGCAAAGCGGTCTCGATGAGTGAGAGTACGAACCCCTTGATGCCATATCCATACAACTTAAGGTTATCGATCTCGGTCTTGAACAATTCGCGCTCAACATCATGTACCGACATAAAATCGCTGAACATATTGCAGAAACGCTCTTCGGCTCGCCTGAAATAGGGCTCGTTCACCCAAAGCGTGTCATCGGCGTCAAAAGCGATAACTTTTACGTTTTTCATCACTACCTCAATTTGATGCAATTATAACAAAAAGAGCTGATGCAGGCGTCCAAGTCATGGCCACACGCCCGTGTCGATCCAAGTTCAAAACACGTAAGGAATTTGGTTTTTAAAACTAATAAGAATATATTAGTGCTTGAAATAGCAGCCTTGGGTTGTTGTTTTCATAAGTATATTAGATCACAAAGGCCGGGTGCGAGACCCGGCCTTTGCTTTTTAATCACCTACTGAGAGCGCTATTGATCGCTGCGCATGTTCCTGGCCGGGTTTGCCCTGGCCGCTTTAAAGGCCTGTGCGCTAACCGTGAGCACCGCTAACATCAAGGCGATGCAGCCTGCCAGTACAAAGGTTACCCAGCTCAGGTTAATACGGTAAGTGTAACCTTGCAACCAATTATCCATCAGCCACCAACCTATAGGTGTGGCAATAGCTAAGGCAATGACCACCAACATCACGAACTCTGAAGTAAGCAGCCTGATCACATTGCCAATACTGGCGCCCAGCACACGGCGTATGCTGATCTCTTTGGCGCGGCTCTCTGCCATGTATGCGGCCAGTCCGAACAGACCTAAACAAGAGATAAAGATGGTAAGACCGGCAAATAATGCCGCCAGTGTGCCTGTTCTTACCTCGTCGGCAAATTTCTCGGTATAACGCTCATCAACAAATTTGTATTCGAACGGATATTGAGGATTATATTTTTTGAATACTTCCTCGGTACGCTGTAAGCTTTCCTTTACTGGTAGCTGCGGGTTCAACCTGATCACCATGTTATAATTCCAGTCGCGGTAACCGTGGATCACCATAGGCTCGACCGGGCTGTACGGCGACCCGATGATCAAATCTTTGAACACGCCCACCACAGTGAGCGGCTTATCGTTATAGTAAATGGTGGCCCCTACCGGGTCTTTAAGCTGCATACGTTTTACAGCGGCCTCGTTCAACATCACAGCGTTCGTATCGGTCGGATGACGCTCCAAGTCGATGTCGCGGCCACTCAACAGACCGGCATCTACAGTACGCACAAAGTCGCCCGTGGTATTGAAACGAGTGAACGACACCTCTGGTGGTTTCCCCTGACCATTGGGCCACCGGTAATTGGACGACGTACTCACCTGCTGAGTGACAGAGAACGCCAGCTTAGCGGCCGAGGTTGCCGCCCCTGTGCTCACCAACTCGCTACGGATGGCGTTGAAGTCCTTATTGATATTCCCTTCTATGGCCACATCAATGAGCCCGTTCATGCTGTAACCGCTATCACGTTGTTGTGCATGCATGATCTGCCGGTAGATCACCACTGTGGCCACCACCATCACGATCGCTACGCTGAATTGCACCACCACCAACGCCTTACGTGGTGTGAAAAGGCTACGCCCACCACTGCCTAAGCTACCCTTCAATACTTTTACCGGCCTGAACGCCGATAAAAAGAACGCGGGATAACTTCCGGCCAGGACCCCGGTGATCAGAATGAAGGCGATGAAACCTATCACAAACACCGGGTCAGTGTACCTGATGGATAAATGCTCGTGAGTAAAGCTATTGAAGGCAGGCAAACATAACTGAACAATGACCAGTGAAAGCAGCCCGGCCAAAAAAGCGATCAGTACCGACTCGCTCAGGAATTGCCAAACGAGGCTCAATCTGCCTGCTCCCATCACCTTGCGTACCCCGACCTCGCGGGCGCGTTTCTCGCTGCGGGCGGTGCTTAAATTCATGAAGTTGATACAGGCCACCAACAGGATCAGTGCGGCGATCAGCGTGACGAGGTGCACAACATCGATCAGTCCGCCGGTCGGCTGCGTTTTGTTGAATTTGTTATATAGATGCCATTTGCTTAGAGGATGTAGAAACACTTCGGTCTTACTGTCCTTAGTGTGGCGGGCGTACAGATCTTGCAACTTCTGATCGAACTGGGCGACGTCTACACCTGGCTTTAATTGCACGTAAGTATGATAGCTGAAATTATTCCAGGTGTTGCCTGCGGTATAATACTTCTCGTTAGCGGCCAGTGACACCAAGTAATCGAACTGGAACACCGAATTGGACGGCAGATCATCCATCACACCGGTAATGCGGTAATTTTGCTTACTGTCGATGGATACCATTTTGTTGAGCGCACTCTCATGGCCAAATAATTTGTCTGCCAATGCACGTGTGATCACGATATCGTTCACGCCATCAAGCGCATGTTTGGCATCACCCTCAATAAGCGGAAAACTGAACATGGTCAGGAAAGGTTTGTCCACATCGCGGCCGTCGGCCTTGATGAGCTTGCCCTGGTAGTTGAACAGGCGCTGCACCGGCCAATAGATCCGCGCGGCGTCCTGAACCTCCGGGTATTCATCTTTCAAGGTAGCGGCCAGTGGGCCGGGCGTTTCCTCGAACGACCAGGTGTTGCCCGCCTGGTCACTTGCCGTTTGCCAGGCCTCGAACAAAACGTCCTTGTTGGCATGAAAATCATCGTAGCTATATTGCCGCTGGATCCAGGTGTAGATCAGTATGGTGCCGGCCATACCTACTGCCAAGCCCAAAATGTTGATGATGGTGAACGACCTGTTCCGAAACAGGTTACGCCAGGCAATTATTAGATGATTTTTCAGCATTTACAGTACAAATTTCTGTAAATACAGAGAAAAATATGCCGTTTATTTAATTAATTGATTATCAATATCTTAAACTCAATTCACATTCATCCACCGTACGATTCCGAACGATCAGTGTTCGGCGCTGCCACAACATTAGGCAAGGCACTTAGCATTCGATATACCTAACCGGTCCTGTTCAACTTGCCTAATGAGCAGGCCTCCGGCTAAATTTGTTTGCTTTGCACTGACACAAAACGCAAGCTAATCTGTTGTTAATTACCGCAATTAATACGTACATTTGCGCCCTAAAATTCTATTTGAAGAAAATATGAAATTATCTCAATTTAAGTTCGATCTTCCCGAATCACTCATTGCTCATGATCCTTCTGACGTTCGTGACGAGTCGCGCCTGATGGTGCTTCACCGCGATTCGGGCAAGATAGAGCATAAGATATTCAAGGACGTATTGGATTATTTTGATGATAAGGACGTGATGATCCTGAACAACACCAAGGTATTCCCTGCCCGTATGTACGGCAACAAGGAAAAGACCGGTGCTACCATCGAGGTCTTCCTGCTGCGCGAGTTGAATAAAGAACTACGCCTTTGGGACGTGCTGGTAGATCCCGCCCGTAAGATCCGCGTAGGCAACAAGTTATACTTTGGCGATGACGACCTGCTGGTGGCTGAGGTTGTAGATAACACTACATCACGTGGACGTACCATCCGCTTCCTGTTCGATGGCACCGACGAGGAATTCCGCCGTAATGTGGAGATCTTGGGTGAGACGCCACTTCCAAAATACATCAAACGTAAAGCTACCGCTAACGATAAAGAGCGCTACCAAACCATCTTCGCCAAAAATGAAGGTGCTGTTGCTGCTCCCACTGCCGGCCTGCACTTTAGCCGTGAGCTGATGAAACGCCTTGAGCTAAAAGGTGTTGAATTTGCGGAGGTTACACTGCACGTAGGTTTAGGAACCTTTCGCCAGGTAGAGGTTGAGGACCTGACCAAACATAAAATGGATTCGGAGCAATTCATTATCGAGCAGAAACAAGCCGATATCGTGAACCGTGCCATCGAGCGTAAAAAACGCGTTTGTGCGGTAGGTACCACTTCAATGCGCACCATCGAGTCTGCAGTATCGGCCAATAAGACCTTGAAAGCTGCTAACGACTGGACCAGCAAGTTCATCTTCCCTCCATACGAGTTCAGCATCGCTAACAGCATGATCACTAACTTCCACACACCAGAGTCGACCTTATTGATGATGATCTGTGCATTTGGTGGTTATGAGAACGTGATGAATGCCTATGAGATCGCTGTAAAAGAGAAATACCGCTTTTACAGCTACGGCGATGCCATGCTGATCATTTAGTGAATGGTTGAATGGTGAGCAGTTAAGTAGTTGATGATAATATTAGATCGATAAACTATTATAGAGAACGCCCTTGCGATATGCAGGGCGTTTTTTGTTAAATACTATTTTGCAGATATTTGAACCCATGTCAGGCATTAGCGATACAACTACTCACTACTCACCATTCACTCCTCACCACTCACTACCCAAGTATGCCATTATTGTTGCCGGCGGATCAGGCACACGAATGGGTAGCGCAGTTCCTAAACAGTTTCTGCTGTTGAATGGTTTACCGGTGCTGATGCACACGTTACAAGCCTTTCATGATAGCAGCGGACATCCTGAATTGATAGTGGTACTGCCTGATACTCACCATGAGTATTGGCAGCAGCTGTGCGTTCAACATAACTTTGAATTACCGCATCAATTAGTTAGTGGCGGTCCTACCCGGTTCCACTCGGTCAAAAACGGATTGAAGCTTGTGCCTGCTGATGCACTGGTGGCCGTACATGACGCGGTAAGGCCATTGGTAAGCACTGCGATCATTGATGAAGCGTACCTGCACGCTTCTCGACAGGGCGCTGTTGTTGTTGCTGTAAAAAGCAGAGATTCCATACGACAGGTACAGGGCGTACACACCAAAGCACTTTTGCGCGACGAGATCTATCTGGTGCAGACCCCGCAAACCTTCCGTTCAAGCTTGTTAAAGCAGGCTTATGAAAGCGCTTATCACGAAAGCTTTACTGACGATGCCAGCGTAGTGGAGCATGCCGGGCAGTCGGTGCATGTGGTTGACGGCAGCTACCAAAATTTCAAGATAACCTTCCCTGAGGATATAGCTATAGCCGAATTGTTGTTAAAGCAAAAAGCCGCTTGTTAACATAACAAGCGGCTAATGATATGGTAGCGGTGCTACTTATGCGCGGCGTATCACGCCCAATAGTATAGCTACAATAGCGATAACCAGTAATACGTGGATGATACCACCATCGCCGAACGAGCCTAAACCGTGGAATAAGAATCCGACAACCCAAAGGATCACTAAGATCACTGCTACAAGATACAATAAGCCTCTCATGGTAATTTGTTTTTAAGGTAAATGATGAAAAATTAAGTTCAGTTAAGCCCTGCGGATAACGCCAAGCAGCAATGCTATGATCGCGATCACAAGGAGAATATGAATGATGCCGCCTGCATTGTACATAAAGAATCCAAGCACCCAGCCGATGACCAGGATAACGGCGATAATGTATAATAGCCCTCTCATAATAGTAGTGTGTTAGTTGAGTTATTTATTAATATGCTAACCAACGCAATTCTAAAATGTTGTAATAAAATTAAAAAACCTGCGTTATAGCACGCTCAATTGTGCTTTAGAAGCGGCATGCGCACGACTAATACGACCTTATTAATATTAGATGGGGACACGCAAATAACACCACGGAGGCATGGTCAACATACTAAATGGCGGCCTGCTTAGCGGACAAGGTGAAGATCAGAAACAAAAAGACCCGCTTGATGGCGGGTCTTTTCATTATGCTTAGTATTCGTCTTCGTTAAAAAAGAAGTCGTCTTTAGTAGGGTAATCAGGCCATATCTCTTCAATGCTCTCGTATGGCTCTCCGTCGTCCTCTAAGGCTTGGAGATTCTCGATCACCTCAACAGGTGCACCAGAACGTATAGCATAATCGATCAGTTCGTCTTTGGTGGCAGGCCATGGTGCATCTTCCAGATGTGAAGCCAATTCAAGGGTCCAGTACATATTTGTGATTTTTGTTATTGTTGTTAATTTATCAATTTTCGCAAAAATATAACATTTTTTTTCGCAAGGGCCAATTATTTTTTCAAACGGTATCGCGCCGCGGCATCCACCTGATCTCTTCTATATTTTGCTGATGACCGATCTTACGGGCCAGCATGAACAGGTGATCGCTCAACCGGTTCAAATAGATGAGGATGTGCTCATCAACGGGTGCATCCTGCGCCAATTGTACGGTTAACCTTTCGGCCCGGCGGCATACGCAGCGCGCCAGGTGACAGTACGATATAGTGGTATTACCACCGGGCAGTATAAAATGTTTCAATGCCGGCAATTCTTTCTCCATTGCATCCATTTCCGCCTCCAACAAGGTTATATCGGCAGGTATGATACCGGGTAGTTCCATTACCAAGCGTTGCGAATCAGCGGCCAGTACGGCCCCCATATCAAAAAGCCGGTCCTGTACTTGCTTAAGCACCTCGCGGTCATGCAGGTCAACATCGGGCTGGCAGGCGATCATGCCCAGGCAGCTGTTCAGCTCATCAACAGTGCCATAGCTTTCGATGCGGATATGGTACTTAGGCACCCGACTGCCGCCTATGAGCGAGGTAAAACCTTTATCCCCGGTTTTAGTATATATCTTCATTGGCCTGCAATTAAATAATTATGAATGGTGTTTGCGGCATTGTGAATAAATTTTGATGTTTACCGTTATATACATTGATACCTAAAATAACCAACATGTCTGCGCACATATCCAGTAAAATACGTACCCGCTCCAAAATAACTTTAAGTATACTATTCGCCTCGGCCCTACTGAGCCTAAGCTGTGGCAACACTAATGCGGGCCATGCCGACAATAGCGCTGATAGTGTCCAAACCCAAGCAAGCGCAATGAGACCTGCAGCCGACGCATCAAGCCTGATCGGCGAAAAACAATTCAATGAACTATTCCCCCAACGCCAAAAATTCTATACCTACCAAAGCTTTGTAAGGGCAATTAAAGAGTTAGGCGATATTAAGATCAGGGTAGCACGCAGGGCCACCTCAGTGTATCAGATCACTCGTACCGATAAACGTACCGGACAAAGCAAAGTGGTACGCCAGGACGTGGACTGGAACGAAAGCTGGGCCAAGGTAAAGCCCGACAGTGTTTACGAGGTGGACTTTGGCAAATTTTGCGCTGAAAAGGACCCGGCCACCAATAAAAAAGAACTGGCAGCCTTTTTTGCCAATATCGCTCATGAAACACGCGGCGGCGAGGATGACACCTTTACCGATGGATTAATGTACATCCATGAAAAGGATACTACCAATGCTTATGTGGCCGAGAATGACGAGTACCCACCTGTGCCCGGCAAAAAATATTACGGCCGCGGACCGGTACAGTTAAGCTATAATGGTAATTATGGTTATGCAGGCGATGTGATATTGGGTGACCACAACATCTTATTAAAGAACCCCGACCTCATCCAGACCGATGCGGTGCTGGCCTTCAAGACCGCTATTTATTTTTGGATGACACCGCAAACGCACAAACCATCGGCACATGATGTGATGATAGGCGTTTGGCAACCTAAGCCTAAAGACAAAGCAAAAGGCAGAGCGCCGGGCTTCGGTATGACCATCAATATCGTGAACGGTGAGGTAGAGTGCAATAAAGGCGAGAACAACTATAGTATGAAGGACCGCATGAAGTTCTACCAATACTTCCTGGGCAAATTGGGCGTAAAGGACACCACCAATTGTTCATGTGCCACCATGCAGCCCTAGCTGTACGGTGTAAATGAATAAACGCTCGTCCAGGTCTAATTTACGACAAAGCGCCATGACCGATCGGTCATGGCGCTTTGTCGTATGATCAATAAGTGATCGTTGTTAAGATGGACTCGAGGTTACTCTGTCACCAGCACGCCATCAGCCATAATGCTGATATCTTTTTTTGGCTTGCTGATCTTGGCGATCTCGCTTTTGGTTTTACCCGCATCAGCAGCATAGTGGCGTAAGCGTTCTACCGAGGTCTCTTTCACTTTTGCGGTGCCCTCAACTACTACTTTTTTACCCACGATGTTCTGCGGCATAAAGTAGGCGTAGTCAGTGAAGCGTACCATAATGTCCTCGCCATTAGCCTGCTTAAGCGTCATGAAGCAGCCTTTTTTCTTACAAACCTCTACCACCTGGCCAGTGATCTTGCCACTATAAACGGTGTCCTTAGCCAGATGCTTATTTAACGATGCCAGGTCTATAGCGTGGTCTTTAGTGATCTTTTTGCCGTAGCTAACGCCTGGGGCCGCAGGCGTGATGTTGATTTGGGCGAAGGTCACGGTCGCTATGACCATGGCGATGATAAATAGTGCTATCTTTTTCATGTTGAACGTGTTGAGGAGTGTAATATAGTGATCGGTATGTTAAATTAAAAGTGTCAGGGAAGGTCAGCCGCTTTGCGCACCATAGTGGATCTGCCGCTCAGTGTTCGTTTCAAGAGTATGGACCCGGTGATGGCTGCAATGAGCACCCCGATCAGCGCTATCGAGAAAATAATAAGGTCATTAAGTTTATCGCGCTTTTCATCGGCCTTTAACTCATATTGTCTTTGCAGCAGGGCAAATTGTTCGTTGTAATTGGCATTGGCAGCTACCCTGACCTCAGCCTGTGCAGAATCATTTATCGCAACATATCGGCGCAGATCATCAAAGGCCTTTACCATGTTACCGTCGGGTGCATGGCGATAATATTCGGCGTTGGTCATTAACCAGCGCATCATTTCAGGCTTATAATTCTTGTCTATATCAGGCCGAACCTCATCAAGCAGCCTTCGGGCTTCGGCATAGCGCCTGGCTATGATGTACAGCGCAGCCAACTTGACCTTGGTGTAACGTGCATCTATGTTAAAGTGGTCTTTTTGTGAGTTGATCGCTATACTTGAACGATACAACCTTTCCGCCTCTTGAAAATCCTTCTTTTGCAGATACGCGTCTCCCTCATTCCCCTGTACGATACCGATGGCGGAATTGATGAACAGCTCCATTTGTGGGTGCTTTTTATGACCTGCCTCGAGCACATTTAGCGCTTGTTCAAAATATTTGATCGCGTCATCGGGGCGGTCAAGTTTGCTATAGCAGATGCCGATATTATCGAGTAGACCTTGCTTGAGTTTGAACGATTCGCGGTCGTGATGATCTCTTATTCTGTTCAGGCATTCGTGGTAACAACGTATGGCCGCTTTGTAGCGTCCCTGTTCGTAGCTTACCTGGGCGAGGCTGTTGTTCAAGCGCGCCATGTACTTGTTGCAGGAAGCCGTATCACTACCATTCAGCATGTTCTTACCCAGAAAGTACCATTCATAGGCCGATGAATAATACTTTTGCTTATACAAGGCGCTTGCCTTATCTATGTAGGCCATCACATACTGCTCACGGTAACGGTCATGCCCATAATAAGGCCTTAGCAGGTCAAGCAGGCTATCGGCATATAGCTCTGCCTTTTCGTAATTGGCCTGCTCATATAAGTAATAGTTGCTTTTAAAGTCATATACCTGCGCCAGGTCACCTATCCCGGGCCGATCAACGTTGCGGTATACAGAGTCGATATAAGCTATGGCCTTAGGGTGAACGCGGCTGGACCGTATTTCACGTGCATGGGCGATATGCCGAGCGAAGTAAGCGTCATGATCTGGCCTTTGAGCGGGCCGGCATGACGTTATGAGTATAGCGATCACTAAGCAATTGATCACACGATAGCGATTTTCGGAGCGGCAGGTCATCAACATGGTCGGGGCAGCGTATTGATGGCTAAATATACATCGATCATGGCAAAAAACCGCTCAATGATATCATAATGAGCATATTTAGCGCTTAGGCAGTGCTTACGCTTGGCGAGGTCAGCGGTTCATTTGCCCTATCCATCCAACCCCTTCCTTCGGTAAAACGGGCAATGAGCATAGCCGCTACCGTGTCACCTGTTGCGTTCAACAGGGTGGCCATGGGATCCACTAAGGTACCAATGATCATGGCCGGTGGCAATGCCTCGGGCGGGAAACCATAAGCCGATATAAATAGCAACTCGCCTACATAACCGCCATTCGGTATACCACCTTCCACCAGGCTTACCAGCACGGTCATGCCCAAA
This sequence comes from Mucilaginibacter daejeonensis, assembly GCF_020783335.1. NCBI lineage: Bacteria > Pseudomonadati > Bacteroidota > Sphingobacteriia > Sphingobacteriales > Sphingobacteriaceae > Mucilaginibacter > Mucilaginibacter daejeonensis. The sequence continues at coordinate 1,446,782 of NZ_CP086068.1, read as the reverse complement.
GCGAGCACGATCACATCCACACTATTAAAACTCTTGCCGAACAGGGCAAATACTACCGCCATTTTGATGATGGATGATATGCTGGAGCCGTCTTTGTGCAAGGTCGCCCCTAAAGGAATGGTCACGTTGGTGATCACGTCGGGGATGCCGATGTTCTTGGCCGCATCCATATTTGCCGGGATGGTGGCTATGCTGCTGCAAGTGCCCACGGCCGTGGCCGATGGCACGATATTGTTCTTCCAGAATTTACGAACTCCTTTGATGCCACCGGCTATGAACGCGTAGGCACTAAATCCCACCACAAAATAAACGGCACCAACGCTGTAATATAAGCCTAACGACCGCGCATAAGCGCCAAATAATTGTGGGCCGAACACGCCCACCTGGTAAGCGAAGTAAGCGCCCAAGCCCAACGGCCCCATCTTCATGATCAGGATGAACACTTGTTTGAACACCTCGTTACCGGCTTGCAGGAACCGACGGAACGCCTCTCCCTTCTCCCCCGCCCGTAAGGTGGCAAAACCAATGATAACGGAAAAGATGATCATGGCCAACATGCTTTTACGCGATAAAAGCTGATAGAACTCCCCCGTGGTGAATATATTGGTGATCTGATCACCGACCGATCGATCGCTGGTAGCTTCTATAAGCTTAACACCCGTAAGCGTTTCATGTATCGGGAAAAGCCATACTGCTATGATCGTCACCATGGCCGATACCAAGACTGTTCCTAAGAACACGGCGCACATCACTCCCATGATCCTGGTCAGCTTGTTGCCCCTCTCCAGCCCGGCTATAGCCGATGCGATGGCAAAGAAGACCAAGGGTATCACCGCGGTGAACAGCAGGTTGAGAAAGATGTCGCCGATGGGTTTCAGCACTTCTATCTTTTTGCCGAAAATGGACCCGGCCAGGCTGCCTAACAGGATGCCGGTCAAAAGCCAGATAATGCCGCTGTAATTCTTGTAAAGATCTTTCATGGGTAAAAGTTAAAAGTAAGAAAAAAAGCGGCCGGGTAAAGGAGCCATAGTGATCGTGGCATGCTAAGATCAACGTAACGTCAAAAGACGCTTGGCTTGGTCCGGTACTGCGGCTCAGCCAACTCTTCGGCGCTTTTTTCGTTATTTTAGCCAGCTACTGAACTACTATGAAAAAAGCTTACTTAGGCGTGCTCTTTACGCTGATCACCATACCACTATGGGCGCAGCGTTGGAATGTAGAGACCTCGCAAGGCAATACCAAAAAAGTGACCATCAATACCAACGAAGGTACCTGGATGAATCTTGATGTTAGCCCAGATGGCAAGACCATCGCTTTCGACCTGCTTGGCGACATATACATCATGCCTATAACTGGCGGCAAGGCCACATTGATCAGCGGCGGTAAGGCCTGGGAGGTACAGCCCCGCTTTAGCCCAGATGGTAAGCAGATCGCTTTTACCAGTGATCGCGATGGTGGCGACAATATCTGGATCATGAATGCCGACGGTGGCGCCCGACATCCGGTCACTAAGGAGAACTTCAGACTACTCAACAATCCAGCCTGGACGCCGGATGGCCAGTACATCGTAGCACGTAAGCACTTTACCGCCACTCGTTCACTGGGTGCGGGAGAGTTGTGGATGTACCATAAAATTGGTGGCGAAGGCGTACAACTCACCAAACGCAAGAACGACCAGCAGGATGCAGGCGAACCGGTGGTATCGCCCAAAGGCACCTTTGTTTACTGGAGCGAGGATGTTACGCCGGGGCCTAACTTTCAATACAATAAAGACCCTAATCAAGGCATCTACGCCATTAAAAGGCTGAACCGCAACACCGGCGAGACCGAGACCGTGACCGGAGGTGCAGGCGGCGCCTGTCGTCCGCAGCTATCACATGATGGCAAACTGTTAGCATTTGTGAAACGCGTTCGGTTAAAGTCAGTGCTGTACATCCATAACCTTGGCACAGGCGAGGAATGGCCGGTTTATAACAACTTGTCGCATGACCAGCAAGAGACCTGGGCGATCTTCGGCACTTATCCGAATTTCAACTGGCTGCCCGATGATCAGCATATCATCTTTTACGCTAACGGCAAGATCTGGAATGTGGACATCTCCACGCTTAATGCCACCAATATCCCATTCGAGGTCACCTCGCAGCAAAGCATAACCGATGCGCTGCACTTCCAGCAAAAGGTATTTCAAGAAGAGTTCACGGTAAAGATGATCAGGCAGCTTACCACCTCGCCCGATGGTAAGCGCGTGGCGTTCAACGCCGCCGGCTATATCTATCTGAAAGACCTTCCTTCAGGCAAGCCTGAACGTGTCACCACCTCGCGCGAATTCGAGTATGAGCCATCCTTCAGCCCCGATGGTAAGCAATTGGTTTACACCACCTGGAGCGATGAGAACAAAGGGACCGTCAGCATGGTAGACCTAACCACCAAACGCATTACCCGCGTTACTACTGAAAGGGGCTTGTATTACTCACCCAAGTTCTCCAACAAGGGTGATAAGATCATTTACCGCAAAGGTGAGGGCAATGATGTGTTAGGCTATGCTTTTGGAAAAGAACCGGGCATCTATATCGCACCTGCTACCGGCGGTTCGCCTCAATTGATCCTGAATAACGGGGTGCGTCCACAGTTCAGCAGTGACGACAGCAAGATATTTTACCAGAGCACCGAAGCCGATAAAAAGGCCTTTAAGATGCTTGACCTGTTAAAGCCGGGAATTTCGCCAAAGACATTATATACATCGCAGTATGCTACGCAGTTCAGCCCGAGTCCTGATGGTAAGTGGATGGCCTTTACTGAGCTGTACAACTGCTATATCACACCCATGACGATGACCGGTAATGCGCAGGAGCTATCGTCTACCAACAAAGCACTGCCCCTAAGCCGTCTTACGCGAGATGCCGGAACCTACCTGCATTGGAGCCGTAACAGTGAGCAATTGATGTGGACCCTTGGCCCAAAATATTACAAACGCAGCATTCGCCAGGCGTTTCCGTTCACTGACATGGATAACGATAAGGAAAAGCCATCGACCGATACCGCCGGGACCGATATTGGCCTGAGGCTGAGGACCGATGTACCGGCCGGGAAGATAGCGTTCACGAACGTGCGTATCATTACCATGAAGGGCGAAGAAGTGATCGACAAAGGTACCATTGTGATCGATCAGAACGTGATCATGGCATTGGGCAAGGATGTGACACCACCTGCTGATGCTAAGGTGTACAATATGCAAGGCAAGACCATCATCCCTGGCTTGGTGGACGTGCACGGGCATTTAGGGGTAAGTCCTGACGGCATATCGCCCCAGCAGGACTGGCATTACTTTGCCAACCTGGCCTATGGTGTGACCACCTCGCACGACCCATCCAGTAACACCGAGATGGTGTTCAGCCAGTCGGAAATGTTGAAGGCGGGCAATATGGTGGGCCCAAGGGTATACTCGACAGGTACGATACTTTACGGCGCCGATGGCGACTTTAAAGCGGTGATCAATAGCGTTGACGACGCGTTATCACATTTGCGCCGGCTCAAGGCAGTAGGCGCGTTCTCTGTGAAAAGTTATAATCAACCACGACGCGAACAGCGCCAGCAGATCATTGAGGCGGCCCGCCAACTGCAAATGGAAGTGGTGCCCGAGGGCGGTTCTACCTTTTTTACCAATATGAGTATGATCGCCGACGGCCATACCGGCATCGAACACAATATACCCGTTTGGCCGGTCTATAAGGATGTGAAAAGCTTTTGGAACGCCAGCCGAACCGGTTACACGCCTACGCTGATCGTGACCTACGGCAGCCAGTTCGGTGAGAATTATTGGTACGACCGCAATGAGGTCTGGAAGAATGAACATTTACTAAGCTTTACACCGCCGTCCATCATTGATGCAAGGTCGCGCAGGCGCAGTACCTCCGAGTATGGTGACTACGGCCACATCGATGCGGCTAAAGCCACCAAATACATTGCCGATGGTGGCACACGTGTCAACTTAGGTGCACACGGTCAACTGCAAGGATTGGGTGCGCATTGGGAACTGTGGATGCTGGGACAGGGCGGCTTTACTCCCATGCAGGCACTGCGCTGTGCAACCATTAACGGTGCGGCTTACTTAGGCATGGATAAAGAGATCGGCTCATTAGAGGTTGGCAAACTGGCCGACCTGGTGATCCTGAACCAAAACCCGCTGGACGATATCCGACATAGTGACAACATCAAATATGTGATGGTGAACGGCCGTTTGTACGACTCCGACTCCATGAACCAGATCGGCAACACCGAAAAGCCACGTATGCGCTTTTGGTGGCAGCTTAACCGCGGAGAGATGGTGAGCTTGCCGGTGGGCAGCACCGAAACTTATCTGTTCGGTACCAGTGATGGGGAGAATTAAGCCAAACAGTTGAGGGTGGATCAATAAAGGCCACATAAATGTTTGCCCAAAAGCTATCTTGACATCTCTACCACCACCATGGAGAACATCTTTGACACTAACCAACTATATCCAGATTACGAAGAGCCGATCAAAGATCACTTCAAAGGGTATTTTGACAGCGTATATGTCAGCTTTTCACCATTTTTCACCATCGCTAACAGCGATGCTTTCAATAGTGTATCGAGTGCCAAACTTGTAAGCGATGAAGAGTACAGGCTGTTACCTGAAGCTGTTGAACTGTCACCCAATGAGAACCGGGCCATTTATGTGAGAGACCCACAGTATCCTGATAATACAGCGATCGTCAGTTCAGCCAAACCCGTTAAATGGCAGCAGATCATTGACCATACCTTGATCAGCAACTTTGCCGAGATGAGCCTGGCCTTACGAACATCCATAGGCGCACTGAGGAGAGAATACGAGCGAACCGACCTTCGAGACATCTTGATAGATCAGACGTCCGATCTATCCGTGTACCACCCGATCGAAGGCCGGATCAACGTACTTTCCCTAATGCAGATGTATGAATGCCTGAAAGACCTCCATAAAACGACACTCGTTGTAACTGACGAGTTCTTTGAGGACCGAAAGGTCATAGACATCGGGCTAATGTCTTTGACCCAGTTCGTTACTGAGGTGCATGGCTACATGTATTACTTTACCGAAGACCGGACGGTACTCTTCACAATAGAATGGGATAGCTTTTTCTTTTTGATATGTGCTGACCATGATCTGTTAGCCCACATTGTTGCCCGCTATAGATTCGAGGGGTTCTACTGCGATGCAAACACTACGCATGACTGGTACCTTGACGCCAAACAAAAGCGATGACCGGCCTGTAATAATTGGTATCCAATGCTTTTCAAATGAACATCTCTAACGAACTGGAAGCCGCTCTACAAGTACTCATTTTACAGAATCGCAAAATAGAGGCCATCAAGAAGCTCAGGGATGCTACTGGTTGTAGTCTTCAGGAAGCGAAAGACCATATCGACAACTTTCCTGACGACCCGGAACAAATGCCGGTACAGGCCCCATCCGCACGCGGTAAAGTTCCGTTGCTTATCGATAACGAATTACTGATGCTTTTAGCCGCTGACCGCAAGTTAGAAGCGATCAAACTGTACAAGGACACCACAGGTCAGGACCTGGCCACCTGCAAGGCTTATATCGATAATTTGGAACGATCAGGAAGTGGTGGCACCGATGCAGCGAAAGATAAGCGGCAAACCTCCATTGATGAGATGCTACAACAGCAAGGCGATACTAAACTAGGATCAGGGTGCTTCATTGCCACAGCCTGTTACAAAAGTTATGATGCACCGGAGGTATGGCTGCTACGCCAATACCGTGATGAGCGCTTGCTAAGCTCGCCTTATGGACGGGCATTCGTCAAAGCATATTATTTCGTTTCACCATCTATCGCCACTTTGATCAGCAGATCACCATCGGCCAGGACAGTGATCATCAGGTACCTATTGGAGCCCGTTATCAAAGCAGTATTGAAGTAAGAGATGTTAGTAGTCAAACAGATCATCAAGTAAGATCATGTCACAGAATAAGAACTTAGAAAGATTTGTTAGCGCACAAGCGATCAACTACGATGATGCGCTAAAGGAGATACAGAACGGAAGGAAGACCACGCATTGGATGTGGTATGTATTTCCGCAGGTACAGGGTTTGGGCAATAGCGAGATGGCTCGCCGTTATGCCATAGCCGACCTGGAAGAAGCCAAAGCTTACCTCGCCCATCCCACGCTTGGCCCTCGATTGATGCAGATCAGCAAAGCGATGCTGTCCCTGCCCGGTAACGATGCATATACCATACTGGGAAGTCCAGATGACATGAAACTTCGGTCATGTATGACGCTTTTCTCCAAAGTTCCCGGTGCGGATCCTGTTTTCAGCGAGGTGTTAAACAAGTTCTATAACGGCCAGGAAGATGAGCGCACCTTGCGTATTATAAACGCCTGATATCTTATATACCGATGCGGTAGCTGTGACGGTTTATTTGGTCATCTTAACAGGAAGGATATGTCCGTTTGCATCAAACTTCATTTCATCGATGCATACCACACGGTCGTGAGCGCTGGTCTTACCCAACGGACGACGATGATAAACGATGTAATACTTGTCATCCTTTTTGGAGTAGATCACCGAATGATGACCGGCACCGGTAGCAATGTCCTTATCCTGCTCCAGAACGGTAGATAAACGCTTGAATGGCCCGAAAGGCGAATCGGCAATGGCGTAAGCAACTTTATAGTCCGGTCCGGTCCACCCTCCTTCTGACCACATGAAGTAGTACTTGCCGTTGCGGATGAACATATAAGGACCTTCTACATACTTTTCGGGCGTGATCTCTTTATACAGGGTGCCGTCGGCCATGGGTTCAATACCGGTCAGATCATCCTTGAGTTTTACCATGTTGCAATGGCCCCAGCCTCCATAATACATGTAGTAGCTGCCATCCTTATCTTTAAAAACGAATTGATCTATCGGTTGTGCGCCGTTAACGATTTCATTAATGAGCGGCTTGCCGATCAGGTCTTTGTAAGGCCCTTGCGGCTTGTCAGCAACGGCAACACCTATACCACCTACCTCGCCCTGGTGCACATCATTGGCACCAAAGAACAGGTAATATTTACTATCCTTTTTCAATACCGCTGGCGCCCACATGGCTTTCTTAGCCCATTTCACCGCACTGGTATCAATGATGCGTGGATGCTTGGTCCAGGTCTTAAGGTCCGTTGACGAAAAAGCATCCATAAATATCTGATCCTCATATTTGGCCGAGTACGTCGGGTATATCCAGTAGGTATCGCCATACTTGATGCCTTCAGGATCGGCGTAATAACCACTGATCACCGGGTTATGCTGCGCAGCGGCCGACCTTGTGATCAGCGCTAACAGAAGGATGTAAAGATAGTTTGGGATAGAACGCATAGGTATTGGATGAAGGCCCTTTCCATTACGAACGGCCGAAGTTGAGGTTGTGTGTTGATGTTATGAGCAAGGTAACAAAAAAGGCCGATATCTCTATCGGCCTTTAAGTATGTACGCAACGGCTTAGCGGCTGCTGATGTCGGTATAATCTCTATCGGTAGCACCAGTGTAGATCTGACGCGGGCGGCCGATCGGCTCTTTGTTCTCTTTCATTTCTTTCCACTGTGCGATCCAGCCCGGTAAACGGCCTAATGCGAACAACACGGTGAACATATCGGTAGGGAAACCTAATGCGCGGTAAATGATACCTGAATAGAAATCGACGTTAGGATACAGTTTACGCTCTACAAAGTAAGGGTCTTTCAACGCAACTTCTTCCAGGCGTTTAGCTATCGCCAACACTTCGTCCTCTACGCCTAAGCTTTCTAAAATATCGTCGCAAGCTTTTTTGATGATCTTGGCACGTGGATCAAAGTTTTTGTACACGCGGTGACCAAAGCCCATTAAACGGAAAGGGTCATTTTTATCTTTAGCCTTCGCGATCCATTTGTCGGTATCGCCACCATCAGCTTTGATCTTTTCAAGCATTTCGATAACTGCCTGGTTAGCACCGCCATGCAGCGGGCCCCAAAGTGCCGAGATACCTGCCGAGATAGAAGCGTACAGGTTAGCATCTGATGAACCTACGATACGTACGGTAGAGGCCGAGCAATTTTGCTCGTGATCGGCATGCAGGATCAGCAACTTGTTCATGGCGCTGATCACCACTGGGTTCACCTGATATTCTTCAGTACGCTGACCAAAGGTCATGTACATGAAGTTGGTCACGTAATCATACTTATTTTGCGGATAGTTCACCGGGTGACCCAGTGACTTTTTGTAGATCCATGATACGATCGTGCTCATTTTGGCGATCAGCTTATGGATCTCCAGATCAACGATCTCGGGGCTCAAGCCTGGCTCTAATGATTCAGGGTTGAAAGCCGCCAAAGCACCGATCAGTGATGACAACTGGCCCATAGGATGTGACCTTGACGGGAAACCGTCAAAGAATTTCTTCATATCCTCGTGCACCAGTGTGTGCTTGTTGATATCGGCCTGGAACTTGGCCAACTGTTCTTGAGTTGGTAATTCGCCGTAGATCAGCAGGTAAGCCACCTCGATGAAGGTAGATCTTTCGGCCAACTGTTCGATCGGATAGCCACGATATTTAAGGATACCCACCTCACCATCTAAAAAGGTGATCGCGCTTTTGGTAGCGCCGGTGTTCTTGTATCCAATGTCTAAAGTTATGTAACCGGTAAGGTCGCGAAGTTTAGAGATATCGAGGGCCTTTTCATTTTCCGTACCCTCAATTACAGGAAGGTCGTAGGTCTTATCGCCGATCTTAAGTTGTGCTGTCTCCGACATAGAAATGATTAGTTGTATCTGCAACAAATGTAATTAAATATCTCATTGATCACATTTGCGGCGTACCATATAACTCAAAATTTACCAAATTTTAATACTATATTGATCAGGTATCAAATGTGGTGTCATGAGTAACTCCAAAGGAGTGTTAACTGTTTATTTTAATTCTTCTTTTACTTCACCGCATTCCATCATCTGATCACCATAGTAGGGATTGCGGATCTCTTTTTGGGCTGACAGCCAGTAACCGCCTTTGCCATCACCTGCCATTGGGCAATAAGCCACATATATAGGTGCTTGTTTAACTTTCATGCCTTTAACTAACGGGATCAGGTCGTGACTCAATTGCAGGAAAAGGTTACGCTGTGCGGCGATGTCGTCAGTGGCGGCCATCTTGCCTGCAACCCCGGCAGCTTCGGTACATCCATTAATGGCGCCCAACTCTTTAGCCAGATCGGCCGAAGATGCCTTGGCTGCTTTACCGTCCGTTCTCACCAGGTCATCTTTTACCTTCAGGTAAGCATTATACACCTTTGCCGTGTCAGACAGGGCAGTTGAGGATGTGTTTTCGGTAGCGGCGCTACTCTCCTGTTTTTGAGTTGAAGACTGGCAGGCCGAAAAAGTGGCCGCCACAGCAAGGCCTAATATAAGGGAACGGTATCGTATCATGGTAAATGGCTTTAAAGTGGGCTAAGGTAGCGATTTATCATTAAAGCCAAAATGCGCGCGTTACGGGCGGCTATCACTATAACCAACAAAAGGCCTACGGATAAACCCCGCAGGCCTTTTAGTTATCATATCAATACGGTATGTATCGGTTAACTACCATCTGCCGCGGCCATGACCATGACCCCAACCGTGGCCTCTGCCACCATAATAACGGTCGCGCACCACTACCACTCTTGGCGGAACCGGACGGTAACGGCGTTCAACGATCACGCGGCGTGGTCCGTAGTACGCTCTGCGCGGGGCGTAGTAAACAGGGGCTGGTGCGTAATAGGCCGGTGCCGGTGCATAATAATGGCGTACCGGTGCACCCACGTTAACACCAATGTGTACCCCTACCTGTGCTTTTGCAGTATCGAATGTGGCGATGGCAAGTATAAATGCCGCTAAAAATGTAATACGTTTCATAGTTGTGCTCATTTTTGTTGGCCGGCATATCGATACCGGCTTTATAATGATGAGACGACCAAAACGATGCCGGGTTTAACCGACCGTTACATTAGCGATTAACAATTACGTTACAAAAGCGCACAAGAATGAGTTAGGCTTCCGCTATCGCTGAAATTTTGAGGAAGAAAATAAGGTGAAAGAAGGCCAATAAAAAGCCTGACAGACATCAGGAACGTCTGAAAATATGATCAGCTGTTAAAGCTGTAAAGGAGAAAGAAGCTCAGGAGCACAGGTACACCTATGCTATAAAAAAGTAACGCCGGGTGATCAATGATTACCCGGCGTTATCTTATATATCTTAGTTCCAACGGCCGCCGCCACGGTTGTTATCACGCTGATAACCGCCGCCACCGCCACCGCGGTTACCGCCACCGAAACCACCGCCACCACGGTTACCACCACCGAAGCCGCCGCTACGGCCACCCCCGCTTGGTTTTCTTTCTTCGGCCTGGCTTACAGCGATGCTTCTGCCGGCAACTTCAACACCGTTAAGGCCAGCGATAGCTTTTTGAGCAGCCTCGTCGTCTTCCATTTCTACGAAGCCGAAACCTTTGCTTCTGCCGGTCTCTCTGTCAATGATCAATTTTACTGAGCTTACTTCTCCGTATGCTTCAAAGAGTTCTTTTAATTCTGCTTCCTGTAAGCGATAAGGAAGGCTTCCAACAAAAATATTCATCAATTTTAAATTATCATTTTAAGCATAGTTGCTTAGCATCGCAATTAACATAAAATATTCTGCATTTATCCAATATTTAATGCGGTAAAAAAAAATAAATTTAATTACCACTAAATAAACCAGCACATGAATGCTAATCAGGTATAAATATTATCATTTCGTTAACAAACACATCAAATGAGAGCATTCAGATGCGTTTTTTATAACGCTATTGATACTACTGGTCAGCTACATACCTTTTATAAAGACACATAATTGTTACAGAGCAGGGCACCTGACCATTTATTGATGTAATAACTATTATATTAGGTGCACAAAAAGATCTATTCCCTAACAATACTATGGTAACAATCAAAAGAACGATGCTGATCTGTGCATTGTCGGCCTTTTGCGTAAGCCCCGTGCTTGCTCAAAAAGCGCCCGCCAAAAGATCTGCCACCAAAACCTTACCCGCCCCGGTAAAAGTGACCACCGTTGAAGGTATCACCGAATACAAACTTGCTAACGGCCTCAGAGTGCTGTTATTCCCTGATCAAACCAAACAGACCGCTACGGTGAACATCACTTACCTGGTGGGTTCCAAGTTCGAGAATTATGGTGAGACCGGTATGGCCCACTTGCTTGAGCACATGGTGTTCAAGGGTTCGCCAAAGCACAAAAATATCCCTCAGGAACTAACAGCGCACGGTGCGCGCCCTAACGGCACCACCTGGCTGGATCGTACCAACTATTATGAGACCTTTGCGGCCACCGACGAGAACATGGATTGGGCATTGGACCTGGAATCCGACCGTATGGTGAACTCTTACATTGCCAAAGCAGAACTGGATAAAGAGTTCAGCGTGGTACGTAACGAGATGGAAAGCGGCGAGAATGACCCGACCGGCATCCTGAACGAGCGCGTTACCTCGACCATGTTCCTGTGGCACAACTACGGTAAATCGACCATTGGTAACCGTGCCGACGTGGAGAAAGTGCCTATCGATCGCCTGCAAGCTTTCTACCATAAATACTATCAGCCTGATAATTCCGTGCTTACGGTATCCGGAAAATTTGACCCGGCTAAGGTATTGGCTAAGATCAACGAGAAGTTCGGCGCTATTCCTAAACCTACCCGTGTGCTGCCTCCGGTGTACACCGTTGAACCTACACAAGATGGCGAGCGCCAGGTGACCCTTCGCCGCGTAGGCGATGTGCAAGCCGCTATTGCCGGTTATCACGTACCGTCTGGCCCTCACCCTGACACCCAGCCTACCAATGTACTGATCGGTCTGCTTACAGATCAGCCGTCGGGCCGTTTATATAAAAAACTGGTGGAGACCAAAAAGGCTACCGAGGTGTATGGTTACGACTATGAGACCGCCGACCCAGGCATGGCTTTCTTTGGTATCGAAGTGCCTAAAGATAAGAACCTGAACGAAGCAAAGGACATCATGATCGGTACGGTGGAAACCTTCTCTGAAGAGAAACCTACTGCACCAGAGGTTGAGCGCATCATCAACAAACAGTTAAAGAACATTGAACTGGGCCTTAACTCGTCTGAACGTGTAGGTTTGGAACTGAGCGAATACATCGCACAAGGCGACTGGCGGTTGCTGTTCTATCAGCGTGACCAGCTTAAAAAGGTGACCCCTGGAGATGTGGTACGCGTAGCCAATAAATACTTCAAATCAAGCAACCGTACTTTAGGTCTGTTCATCCCTACCGATAAACCTGACCGTGCCGAAGTACCCGCAACGCCTGATCTGGCCGCTATGCTGAAGGGCTACACCGGCTCACAAACGATAGCTCAGGGCGAAGCATTTGATGCCACCCCGACCAACATTCAAAAACGGTTGACCACCACCAAGGTGGGTGGCGTTACCTTGAACATGCTTGCCAAGCAAACCCGCGGCGAAGAAGTGGTGGCTAACATGATCTTCTTCTTTGGTAATGAGGCTTCATTACAAGGCAAAGGAACCACGGCATCCCTTACAGCTGCGATGCTTAACAAAGGCACCAAAGACAAGACACGCCAACAGATCCAAGACGAGTTGGATAAACTGAAAGCCAACTTGGGCTTCAGCGGCAGTGCTAACTCTTTGTCAGTAAGCATCAAGACCACAAAAGCCAACTTCCCGGCCGTTTTAAAACTGGTGAACGAGATACTGAAAGAGGCCACCTTCCCTTCTGACGAGTTGGAGAAATTGAAGCAACAACGTATCGCCGGCATCGAACAAGGCCGTAGCGAACCTACCAGCATAGCGGTGAACGAATTGCAACGTTACCTGAACGCATACGACAAGACCGACCCACGCTACACCCCTACCATTGACGAATCCATCGAGATGACCAAGGCCGTGAGCGATGGTGACGTAAAAAGCTTCTATAAGGACTTCTATGGCGCATCTAACGCATACATCAGCATCATTGGCGACTTTGATGCCACTCAAGCCAAAACACTTCTCACCGAAGAGTATGGCAGCTGGAAAAGCCCTAAAGAGTTCTCTCGCTTGATCCCTAAGCGCAAGGATGTGGCCGCGATCAACAAGAACATCGAGACCCCGGACAAAGCCAATGCCTTCTTTATTGGTATACAACCGCTTAAATTAAGCATGAAGGATGCCGATTATCCGGCATTGCTCATGGCTGATTACATTGTAGGTGGCGGCTTCCTGAACTCAAGATTAGCCAGCCGTATCCGTCAAAAAGAGGGTATCAGTTATGGCGTAGGTTCGGGTATGAGTGCAGGCTACTTTGACCAGAACACCGGTCTGTTCCAGTTCTATGCGATATATGCACCAGAGAACGTGGGCAAATTAGACGTGGCTTTCAAGGAAGAGATAGACAAAGTGATCAAGCAAGGCTTTACCGACCAAGAAGTGGCTGAAGCTAAAAAGGGCTACCTACAATCGCGCAGTGTGACCCTTGCACAGGATCAATCCCTGGCAAGCACGCTTAACACTTATAATTATTACGGTGAGAACATCGCGTTTTGGCAAAAGTTAGACGATGCCATTAGCAAGCTGACCACCGCTCAGATCAATGCTGCTGCAAAAAAATATTATGATAATAGCAAGATCAGCATAGTTAAGGCTGGCGACTTTTCAAAGAAAAAGTCGGCTGATATTAAATAAAGATCACAGCACAACGATCACCCAAAAAGGCCATTGCATTAATGCAATGGCCTTTTTTATTTCTTAAAACGTTAAACCAAATATTAATTAAAACGACAACCCATTAAAGATCGAAGTGACGAAGCTCGATGCATAAGATCTACAATTTTGTAATACTTCATACACAATTCGAAACTCAAAGAATTAAGTTTATCTTTGTCCTTGCATAATAATTATTTAATTAATAATAAAGGGTGAAGATCGTAGTAATAGAAGATAATCCGGAGATAACAGAGATCATGGATTATATCTTAAAGGACGATGGCTACGAGGTCATCTCATCAGAGGACGGTTCGATAACGAACAAGTTCGTCGACATCAAACCAGATCTGGTGCTGATGGACGAGCTTCTCCCTGGCAAACGTGGAAGTGAATTGTGCAGAAGCATCAAAGATAACGATGCGATCAAACACATCCCGGTGATCCTGGTATCGACCATGCCTAATTTGGAGCAACTTGCCGAAAAGAGCGGCGCTGATGGTTTCTTAGAAAAACCGTTCAATATCAGTAGTTTAAGCGCACTGATCAAGGACTTCGCTGAAAAACTTCGCAAGTAATAGTACGGAGCTGTAAAAGGTCAAGTATCTTTTTTTCAGTTGCTTAACAGAACAAATCTCATTGATCATGGTTCCTTTCATCAACCATGATCAAAATGAAACAACCACTCTATACTGGGTTTTTAGCCATCATACTGGCCTCATTCACAGCCTGCCAAAGTTCAACGCCTAAGGAAAATACTGAAGGCGCAGACACGTCTAATCGCAAGCCTAAGCGCGGTAACATCACCAAACGCACCCAAGACGGCTGCTACGTTCATGTAAGCGGCAAGGACCTGCGTGACACCCTATACGTGAAACTGCATGTGGAAAAAGATCAGGTGACCGGCAAAATGATCGACGCCATTTGGGAAAAGGATAGCCGCAAAGGAGATATTAAAGGAACCTTGCTGCCGAATAAGACCATAAAAGCTGTATGGACCTTTATGCAGGAAGGTATGACCGACACCATGAGCGTGGCCCTCAAAATGGACCATACCGGTCTACTGATCAAACCATTCAAATTTGATGAAAAGACGGGCAGACAAATGACCGATGAGAGTGCAGCTTATAACATAGCCTTGAAACCGGCAGACTGCAACAAGTAAGAAATTTACAGAACTTTATGAACGACCATTAACTGCCTGTTACCCTACAGGAGTTAGTGGTTGTGCTTTTTATGGATGTCCTTTACCAGGCACAAGCGTTTGATCTCTTCCTTTTTAATGGTAAAAGGAGCATACTTAGGTCGGCCGGCCACCATCTCGGTGGTATTGTCAGAGTGGGCTAGGACCTCGTCAGCATTATCGGTAAGTAACAAACGCTTATACATGCGGTAGTCACCCCATTCAATATAATATACCTCCCCTGGCAATATCTTATTGTCCTTGATGATCTTTAGGGCCACCCAGCAGCCATTCTCTAAATAAGGATACATAGAGTGTCCCCATACAGGTAGCGCAAAATCACAGTCCTCTATACCCGGGAAATACATATGTCCAATTGGGGTTGAGTCGTTAATATCATTATACACTTCCACACCTGATGCCGTTGCCGTGACCTCATACATGGGTATACCTAAGTAAGGCTTGCTCGCAGCAGCGGCAGGCGACGTTTGCGTAGAAGAAACGTCCTTTTTGGCAAGAAACGACGCGTACGTTTCTTTAAAGATACGCAGTTTTTCTGTATCAATATTCTGCCTACTCTTGATTATTTCTGTAATGGAACTAGGCGAATTGAAACCAAGCGCTTCCGCTAATTCAGCATTTCCATTGAAGGCCCTACCTTTAAGCTGATTATATAAGATAATGAACTCCAGCGTTTCAGGACGTATACTTTTTATCTTCGATGCTTTGATGTTTTCCATTTGTCAATAAGTTGTGGATAACTTTCTCTTGATTAATACAGATATTTCTGTATTTTTGTTCTGTAATAAATACAAAGAAATACAAAAGTTTTGAATTTTACAAATCACAGCATCTCAAGACGCTTTAAAACCAATACGACCGAAAGATAATCCAACACCATGTACATTGCACATTCATCCCTGAACTCCGCTACACAACAGCAGGCATCTCAAAAGCGTAATGGCAAAAGGCAACGCTTACGGTATAAAGGATACCGGGCAGCCTGTCAAAAGTACCAAGCCGAGATCGCGGCCATACAAAGGTACATCCCCGGATGGATGCCTGCCTTTGATCGACCATACCCCCACAACACTTAATTATTGACCATATATGATCCCGATGAACCTTAAAACACGTAATGAGCTTTGGTGGCTCATTATATCGGTAGATTACAATTACAGCCGCATTGCGATAGCCGACCATGACCTGAACGGACAGACCCTTACCCTATGGCTGGAAGACAAGCAGGATTTCAAGAACACACTTGACGAGTGCTTACAGTTGCACATACCGGTAAAACACTTTACCCGACTGATCAAGAAAGAGGGCTTGAACAGCTACGAAGGCACTCGCGTACATCCGCAGAAAAAGTACGTTTACAATACGCGCATAAACATCAATGAGCCTTTGCAATGGTACCTGTACGATGCCACGCCTAACGAGCAACACTGGGCACGCGAGGCTTTGTTAAAGCAGCTACTCACTCAATTGGTAGAGACCGACGTACATGCGCATGACCTGTGCTTGCAGTCGTGAGCATATCGAACGAGTTGATCAGGACAAATTCAGGCGCTTCTCGAATGCCAAGAAAGTAAGGCCCGGGCGCTTAGGAAGCAATATCTCTCCGCCAAGGTTATAACCGATCTTCAAAAATAGATTTTGCATAGGACGGTTAACCGAATTGGTATCCAGACGTACTAAACCGACGTTCCGTTCAGCGGCCACCACCTCACATTGATGTAACAGGGCTGCAGCTATACCCTTACCCTGCATATGCGGACTTACCGCAAGGCGGTGCGCCACGATGGCCGGCTCAGTAACATCCCAATCAGTGATCTGCGCATATTCGGGTTCTTGTCCCTCGCAAATGGCGATCACGCCAACGACCTGTTCATCGTACACGGCCACCCATAGGCGTTCGTGTTGTATGTCGGTAGTGAATATTTGTGCGTTAGGGTAGTCGGCCGCCCACTGGAAGTTACCCTGCTGCTGCATAACAGGCACCACTTCAGCAATAAGTGCCATGATGGCATCCACATCGGTTTGGATAGCCTTACGCACGCTAACATTATTTTGGATCATAGTAAAGGACAAATTAAAAGATACAATGATGAGCGATACAAAGACCTCAACACATTAAGCCATGAACGGTCAATGGTTAAAAAGTACCTTCGTCCTCTTTACCGGCTTGCCCAACCTCCGCCAGCTCCTCGCTATGCTCTTCAGCCTGCTCGTTGGTGGCGTAGCTCAGCTTGCGGAAACGCCAGGTAGCAAAAGCCGGTTCTTGATGGCGGTTGATGAGGTGAAAGAATTTAGGAAAATTGTGTATCTCCTCCAGTAAAAGTCCGGTAACGATGCCGTTATTGTCCAATATCTCGCGTATGGTGTACTCCTTGTCCTTGGTCACCCAGATCTCAAAGTCGCGGCGTATCTCTTCGGCTTTATCGGCATCGATCTTATCATTAATGCAGATCACTTTATCTCCCGGTCTCATGAGTGCAAATATGGCAAAAGCGAATGGTATACACAGGATCTTATTTATTTTGGAGCGCTCATCGTTGATAGAGTGCTTAAAGATCTTCGCTACTAATGTTCAGCGTTGTATAGCTGCCTTAAAAATACCCATCCCATACCTCCGGTGCCGAGGGCTTCAAAATGCTAAAAATATTTGCAATCCTCAGAATTTATTCCTATCTTTATACTTCCGATATGCCAACCGGCAAACCTATCATAATGAAGAATAAACACGCCTTATTTAGAAACGTGGGCGAGATCAAGACCCGCATTGCCGAGTATTTTGAATGGATACAAGGCGTATACCATACCGAAGTTCTACCATTTAAACCGACCGCCAAAGCACCACCTGAAATGCGCGAGCAACGCGTTTGGGACCGCGAACCTCAACCTGCAACGCTTACCGGGTTGGCTCACTACCTGGGGTTCGATAGCCGGGAGGCATTCGAAGCGTATGAGATCGATGGCGCTTTTAAAAAGACCCTTAAACGTGCTCGATTAAAGATCGAGTCAGAATATGAAAAGCTGCTCTTATCGCAACCTTCTACTGGGGCCATCTTTGCGCTGAAATGCCTGGGTTGGACCGACCGCGCCACCGGCAGCAAAACCGTGGAACCGCCCGCTACGGACACCACACTAAAGATCGAGATCATCAGTACCGGCCCTTCTCCTGCCGGTAGCGAACAACAAGTGGCTTTGTAAGCCCGGATCATTAGCGGCCGTATCAATTTTTTTTAGCCTTCGTGTCTAACCTCCTCGCCGGATGGTCAGGAAGGGGTATGCCTGATCGATCCATCAACTTGGCTTTGGCATAACCTGATGCACAGGTCGGCCCAGTATAAAACTTAGCGCTTTTAACAACACTCAGCACCATGCGAACTTCTGTACTATTCCAACATAACTACAACTCCACCGCCAATGTGGTGGTCAATCAGGGTGGTACCAGCAGCGGGAAGACCTACGCCATATTACAAGTGCTTTTCACACTGGCTTGTGCAGAGGCTAAGCAAGTGATCACCGTTGTTGGGCAAGACATCCCTAATTTAAAGGCCGGCGCCATGCGCGACGCACACAATATCATGAGCAGCGCACCTGAATTGCAGGCCATGCTGAGTTCATTCAACAATACCGACCGGGTATACAAGCTATTGAATGGATCACTGATCGAGTTTAAAAGTTACGAAAGCGCGCAGGACGCCAAGAGTGGCAAACGCGACTATCTTTTCATCAACGAGGCCAATGGCATAGCGGTAGAGATCTACCATGAGCTTGCCTTAAGAACACGTAAGCGGGTGTTCCTCGACTACAATCCAAATGCTGCCTTTTGGGTGCATGATCAGCTGATCGGCCGGCCCGATGTTCAACTGATCATATCAGATCACCGCCACAACCCTTTTGTTGACGACCGAACGCGGCAAAAGATCGAGGAATTGAGCGACACTGACCCGGAGCGTTGGAAAGTGTATGCCCGCGGCATTACCGGCAAGGTGACCGGGCAGGTACTGAGCGATTGGTCTGTTTGTGACGCCATACCCCCCGAAGCCAAAAGGCTGGCTTACGGACTTGACTTTGGCTTTAGCAATGACGAGACCGGCTTACTGGAAGTATACCTGCAAAACGGCCAACTATGGGTGAACGAATTGCTCTATCGCACCGGGCTTACCAATACCGACCTTTCAGAATATATGCAGGCCGCACGAGTAAGCAAAAAAAGCGAGATCATAGCTGACAGTGCCGAACCCAAATCTATTGAGGAATTAAGGCGGATGGGTTGGTACATCACTCCCGCTAAAAAGGGAGCCGACAGTATCAAACACTCTATCGATATTCTGCGGCGTTACCATATCAACGTGACCCGCAACAGCGTTCATTTGCGCCGCGAACTGGAACGTTATCAGTGGCGTACCGATGCTGCAGGCCGGTCCACCAACCAGCCTACTGATACCTGGAACCACCTGATCGACCCGTTACGCTATGTGGCGCTCAATAAGTTGCAGATCAATAGCACAGGTACCACCCGCTCGCGCATGCCCTGGAAAAGCCAGAAAGCCAGTGGCGACCCGATGGCTGAACTGATATAATCGATAAGCTGCTCGACCGGCGCACCCAATTCTTCAAATATCACGCATTTTCATACATCTCATCAAATAACTGTAAAGCTATAATGATCCAAAAGACCCTATCGACCTTAAACGGCAAACTACAGGTAAGCATTCCGCAAGACCTTCATGAACTCACCCTCGGTCAATTGATGGCCATGCAGGCCACCGACAATATGACCGACATTCAGGCCATTCAGATACTATCGGGTGTGCCCATGGCCGAGTTACAACAGGTCAGGAGCTTTCATGAATTGCAGGTCTTCAATGATCATATCCTTGCCCTGGCCCAACAGATCCGTTCGCTTTATAACAGCGACAACGTGCCTAAGACGGTCAGCTTCCACATCAAGGGCAAAACAAGAAAAGTGAATGTGAGCGCCAACCTATCGATGGAGCCGGCCGGCGCGTTCATGGCCGCCCGCGACATTATTGCCGAAGAGGTAGCCCGCCACGCCGAACTTTACGGTGACGACTGGCAGGAGCATTTTGACCCATCGCTACGGATCTGCAGCCAAATACTTGCCCATTACTTTTATTGCAGGGCCACCGGCGAGCTTTACAACGAAGAAAAAGCCACCGCTTTTGCCGAAGAGGTAGAAAAGCTGCCGATCACCCAAGCGCTGCCCATTGCCAAGTGTTTTTTTTTGAGCTATCCAAGCTTATCCAAACCGAGGACCGGCTTTTGGCGTCGCCTGTTTCGGAGCTGGAGAAAAGGGCCGGTATCGCCGAGTTCCAGAAGTTCAGATATATCAACACTGTTAACGCATTGGCAGGGGGTGATGTGACCAAATGGGACACGATACTCAACCTCCCCTACCAACGTGTACTTACCAAGCTACTGCTTAACAAAACAGAGGCCGCATTCCAAAAACGTTACTCCGACCTATTGCAGGCTCAACGATAAAGGCAAGGATCGATCCCCTACAATTCACCTTGCGGAAGGTACGCTTTATTAACACACCTGACCACTTGTGATGGTCCAAACTCACTTTGCTTATGCCCATCAGCGATCATATCCATAATATCACCCGAACCTTGAACGGAGCCCCCGGCTTTGTGTACGGTACCGCTAACGAACTTAATCAACTGGCCGATGATGGCTCGTTCCCGTGCGTGTTCATGTACCCGCTTCAAAACATCGAGCTATCGCCCGCAGTGAACGGCTCCGTCACCAATACGTTCAGCATCTACCTCGAATTTTTATTCAGGACGGATTTTGGACAATACACTTCCGACAACGAGGTGTATATAGGCAAGGCCCTACGCCTGGCGAATGAGTTCATTGTCAAAGCGTCAAAATACACTGAAGGGCCATCAAGATATTTCAGGGTGATGGGTGGAAGCAAGGCCAAGTGCCTGCCGGTGTACAACAAATATGATGTGAACACCACCGGAGTGGGGCTTACCCTCAATTTACAAGCACTCAACTTCGAGACCTACGGCAACTGACGAAAACATTTTAAAAAACCATTATCATGGGCTTACACGCCAGACTTATAAGCAACATCCTGCCTCCATATGCTGTTGACATGCCGGTATATGACCCTACAGACCCAACCGTATGGAACTACACCAGATATGCCGACATCTACATAGAGATCACCGATGAAAACAATGAGCTAGTGTACGGTAGTAACGTATCGGTCAAATATAACGAGGTGATCAACGGCCAACTAGATACTACAGAATATTCGCAGGTCATGACCGGTGCCAGGGCACAGATCAGGTATCAGCAGCCTATAGAAGGTGTCAATGGCTATGGGAATAGCTATACCTTCGCCATATTCCTGACCGGCGAGATCGTGCAGCCAGGTGCAGGTGATGTTCCTACCGCACCGATAACCGACCCTTCCCTACAGATCACATCTGTTACCATTGACCAAAAGGAAAGTGGCATGGGTGCTGCCGATGGAAAGATCACGATCAATGCGGTATCGAGCTATGGCTATATCCAGTATAAGATCAACGATGGCCCGTGGCAGGACTCTGCTAATTTCAGCGGCCTTGCAGGCGGAACCTATACGGCTTACATACGTGATGCTTACAATGGCGGTCGTCAAATGATATTCACGGTTGAAACGGTGATCGACCTGTTGGTAGATGACCCTACCATTGACCTAGGCAACGGCCGCTTAAGCCGCTGGAGCGCTGCGTTCAACCCGATCGTGTTCAGCTATCAACGACGCGATATGAGCATCACTAACATCACTGCCGATGCTTTTTGGGCCAAGACCACCTTTGCCGTGAATGGAACGCTCAGCAGCGGCAGCGTAGCACTCGCTGCTAAAGATAAGGTGTATGTCAACGCCGGCGCTTACAACGGCGTGTATGATGTGGAGAGTGTGGATATAAGTAACCGAACCTTCACTATTGATCAGCCGTATGTCAGTTCAACTAACCATACCGGCTTCACCAACATCAACAAATTACGCCCCTACTATCAGATCTGTACCAAGATCGCTTATCAGGATAAGCTGACCGGCATCAACAGCACCATCACGTGCACGCATCGGCCAAATCAAAAGGGTTTGACCCAAGCCGACCTTTCCAGCTTTTTACAAAGCCTATTAAGGGCAAAGGACAGTAGCGACGGATCACAGGTGAACTATCGTGATGATGACCTGAGTGCCAGCTATACCGTAAGTTATGCCGAGACCTGGTATGACACCGCTACCGGTAAAGATGTGCCGCCGTCTTATATCAATATCCAACACCCGTACTACGTTACCTACTCGGCCCGGCAATTGGGCGATGCCTATGGTGGCAACATGGCCGCTTACGTGCCCTTCAAGACCGTTGACGCACCGAGCAAACGGGCCCGCTGGATAACCGACCTTACTGAACCTGCATACAGCGTAGGTTATCCATTCGACATTGGGTTCATTTACAGTGAGAACCTTGCCGGCCTTGATCTTTATGCGGAAATGACCCTGCTGGATATTAACCGGCAGCCGCTGGCCGATAGCTTACGAACCACCTATTTACTCAAAGAGGACCGTTCGTTCCTTTTGCAGCAAGATAGCAGTAAATTTGTCATCTACCGCTCGCCGGTGAGCAGTGGTACTGTAACAACAGGTTTGGCGCAACACATCGGGCTTAACCGACTAAAGATCGATACCGAATTGAATGATGAGGTGCACTACCTTGACCTCGAGATCAAGTATAAGGACAGTGCGGGCGTGACACACACCGTGACCCAAAAGCAGACCGTGAGGGTTGATCATACCGGTGATGAAAATTCGGTATACCTGCGCTGGATCGGTCTTAACGGATCATGGAACTACTACCGCTTTGTGTATAACCAAGAGGTGACGCTTGATGTGCAGAACGCCGTGATAGTGAAGAACCATATCCTGAACTGGGCCGACCAGGACAGCATGGAAGATGTGATCAGCAAAAGTGCAGGCTTGAAAATGAAGGTGATGGCCGAAGACCTGAGCGTGTCCGATATCAACGGATTACGGTCGATCAAGTTCTCGCCCAAGGTGCAGATGCTTATGGCCCGCAACCCTGCCAAGTGGCAAACCATCGTGATCAACAGCGCCACCTTTGCCGAATATGAAACGCGTAATGGCCAGGCACCTTTCAGCATCACCTTTAACCTGCCGGGTATCAACATACAAACGCAGTGATATATGAGGTGTGAGGTCTGTGATGCGACGGCCGATGTTTATTGACTCCAACCGAACGAGGCGTCTCTCTCCCACCTCAGAACTCAAATCCCTCCCCTCAAAAACTATGCTTCAACTTTTCCTTAACGATACACTGGTCGACTTAACCGACGATAGTCCGATCGCGCTGACGTTCCAGATCAACAACCTGGCTGATGTCAAGAACCAGCAGGGCAATACCAGTAACCAGTTCAAACTGCCGCTCACACAACTCAACCGGCAAGTGCTTGGCTTTCCGGATGATATTGCCTTTACCAATAACCTCCCCTACCAGCAATATACGGCCAAGGTGGTGCAGGATGGCATGGAGATCATTCCGTATGGCGTGGCAGAGATCAATGGCGTGGAGCAGGATACAGCGGCCATCACCGTACTATCGGGCAATGTTGACTTTTTTGATGCCATTGATGGCAAGATATACGATACCGGTGACAGCAAGCAACAAACCTGGTACAATAAAGATTGGACCAACTATGAGCACGCCTGGACCCTGGACAGCATCGTAGCCTCCCAAACACATACCGAAGGTTGGATCTGGCCAGTGATCGACTACGGTCGCATACCCGAAGACTTTTCTGGCACCCCAGAGATAGATGTGCGCTACCTGCGTCCAGGCTTCTTCCTGCATACGGCCATGGATCTTTTCATTAAACCCACGGGCTACACCATTAACCCTGATAGCTTTTTGTTGAAGCAAGACCTTTATAAAAAGCTGATCGTGCAGTTCGCCAACGATAATTTTGAGCATGGCCCCAATTACGACTACAGTAGCAGCACCTACTCGTCATCAGCCGTGAGCACGTTCGATCAGGGTTACAAATACAGGGAAAATGGTGCCAATGAGGATATGAGCTTCACGAACCTCATCAAAGGCTCGCATGATGTATTTGACGGAAGGGCGTACATAGCCAAGACCGACCTGGACATTGATATTGCGATGAATTACACTCTTTATTTCAAGTCGGATAAGTCGAACGGCGCTGTAACGATATCACTTAAGCTATTTAAGCCGGGTAATAGTATCGGTGAGGTACTTACCAGCCAGGTGTATAGCGCAGAGAACCTTCCCAAGCAAAATGGAAATTGGACGCAGACCTATACAGGTCAGATGAACTTTTCGCAATCACTTACCACCGGACAGAGTGTAAGATTTTGTTACGATATTGACCAAGGGGTAAAGAAAAACGTAGAGTTTCAATTACGTCGTGGCGCCACATTCACGGTCACCGAAAAGAAAGGGAATGTGATCTACGGCCAAAAGGTACAATGCGAGAGAATATTCCCCGACATTGGCTTGAAAGACCTGCTTAAAGACACCTTACAACGCTTTGGGATCATTTGCCAAACCGATGCAACCCGCAAGCAGGTCACCTTTGCGTCATTCAATGACATTGTGAACAACATCCCCCGTGCTCACGACTGGACATCGCGCTGCCTCGACCAAGGGAAGAATATTACCTTCAAGCTGGGTGAATATGCACAGATCAATTACCTGAAGTATAAAGAGGACGATGGCATACTACCCAAGGGCTTTGGCGATGGTCAGCTATTGGTCGAAGATAAAACACTGCCGGTTACTGGCACCCTAATTGAAAGCCAATTTGCGGCTACGCTTAACCGGCCCTACATTGGCGGCAGCATTGCCCAGATCAAAAAGATCGACACCAGCGGCGATGCGGCCGCTGTCGACATGAGCGTAAGCACGCAACCCCGCCTGCTTATTCATGACACCTATAACTTGCTTCAGAACGGCCGTAGCGTCAAATTTATAGATGGTGCAGGTAAGGAGCGCAAGGTGAACGATGTGATCTGCGTACCCTACTTTGAGAAGAACAACGGCACCTTCAGCCTAAACTTCGATAAGCTACGCTTACAGTACTACAGCGAGTTGCAACGCATACTTAAGAACTGTAAAAAAGTGGTGCGCTGGTTCATGCTCAGCCCACGCGACATTCTCGAGCTTGACCTGCTGGTTCCGGTTTACCTAAAGCAAGACGGCTGCTACTACTACATCAACAAGATCGACAGCTGGCGCAAAGGACAACCCACTAAGGTTGAGCTGATTAGGCTAGGGTGATCTCGAATAATATACCAAGAGAAACAAAACACTTTAAACCAAGGCATTACACACGAATTTCATGAGTGCTTTAAATTTAACACAGGAAAATATAGGGGTAGTAACCAAAGAGGTGACCGAGCTCCAGAGCGAAGCCGTAAAATTAGCAGACGCCATTGCGGGCATTGTCAAGGAGCAAGAGGAATTGATAAAAAGTGGCAAGAAGACCACAGATACTTTAAAGAAAAATGATGACAAAGTAAAAGCGTTGAATAAACGTTTTGGCGAGATCAATAAAAAGATCAAAGAGTTCAACAAAGCTCTTGAGGCGACTGAGAAAAAGGCGGAGAAGAGCGAAGAAAAGATCTCAAAATTAAGCGAACAAGCAAAAGAACTTGCATCAAAGATCAAGGAAGCTTCTACGAAGGTAAAAGAGCTAAGCAAGGGATTAAAAGAGCTAACGACCACATATACCAAAAACAAAAAAGCTATTACTGACAATGCGAAAGCTTACGAAACCCTAGCAAAAAAGATCGATGCTGCCAACAAAAAACTAAAAGAGAATAAAGAGCTGAGCGCGACAGCAGACGAAGGTAAAAAACCGGCAAAAAGAAAGAAGAAAGAAAGTGTTGAAAGCGATGTGGACACAGTTGAAGCAAAATCTGAAAAGAGTGCCTCAACGGCAAAAGAACTTGACGATCGGCTTGCAAGCCTAGCCAAGTCCCAGGAAAGTTTGGCTGAAAAAACAAGGTCTGGTACGAAGGCATTGAAAGAACAAGCAAAGGCCGAGACCGAAAGTGCAAAGGTTACCGAGGACTTAAAAGCCTCTACAAAAGATCTAGCGGATACTATCACCGACTCGGGCGAGAGAACGCAAAAAAGTGCAGGTGACATTGATCTCGTTGCGGAGGCTAGTAAAGCGATAGGAAAGACTTTCGAAGATCTTGAGAAAAGTAACGGCGATCTAGCTGGCGCCGTTTCCGATGTGACCACCGGATTTAACATGATGAGGTCAGGCTTTGACGTAGTTAAGACTGGCTTTACCGGTATCGGCCAAGCCATCAAAAGTTCAGGACTGTGGTTGTTGCAGATGGTTTTAGAAAAGGTGTATGAATATTTCACTAAAAATGAAGAAGGCATAAGGCAGTTCCAAGGTGGTTTGGCTGTCGTGCAAAAGGTTATTGGTTTTATAAAAGATGCTCTAAGCGCGGTAAAAGACGTCATTATAGACGCTTTAATGAATCCGGTAGATACTGCAAAAAAGATCTGGGGTGCGTTGAGCGGGTACATCCAAGACAAGTTCGCTGTGTTCACCACAATCAGTGATACCATCAGTAATGCATTTAAAAATCCTGGCGAGGCGTTAAAGAAGATTTGGAACCTGATCATTGATAATTTAGTCACCCGGTTCAAAGGAATAAAAATTTTATTGGACGGCGTTTTTCATCTTGATTTTAGAAAGATGACTGATGGCGTAGCTCAGGTGGGGATGGGTATAACTAATGTAACGGATAAGGTTACAAAGAGTGCAGAGAACCTGATGTCGAAAGCGAAAAGCTTGACTAAAGAAGTGATCGGCAACGTGCAAAAGATCTATCAGGAAGGCTATGATAAGCCAATAAAAACTGGTGATGATGTAGCAGGAAAGGGCAAGCCTACAGAAAAGCCAAAAACAAAAAGGCCAAGGAGTTCTCGTCGAAGGACTTCTGGAAGCACCACCGTCAATTCCGAATTGGAAGTGAACATCATTGCACAGGACTCACAGACAATTTTTAACGAGTACAACAAGAACGTAAATATCACGGAGCGATACTTCAATGCTTTGAAGCAAAAGCATCAGAATTCTGCTAAAGAGCTCGAGGCAATAGAGGAGGCTCGCTTGAGCGCCTTAAGGCAATTGTCTGAAAAGTACCAAAATGAAGATAAAGCCAAATTGGAGCGGTATACACACGAACTAAATCAGATCGCTATCGATAATACTGCTGACGCCAAAGAAAAAGCCATTCTTCAATTACAAGAAGATACTAGGCAGAAACTTGCCCAGATGGACGAAGAACAAGGGGCGATCACGGATAAAATAAAGTTTCAAGAGCTTCAACTTATGGAGTTGAGAAAGACCGGTAGCATTGAAGAGATTCGGTCATTGGAAAATTCGATAAAATTACAGCAACTTATACTTCAAAAAGCAGGAGACACCAGAATAGCGTTCGAAATCCAACAGCGTAAGAAAGAGCAAGCTATTAAGGACGGTAAAGACCCTGGCGTGGTCAGCAACAATGAAGAAAATAAAAATACAAATGAGGCAAATAATTCTGAAACTGACCCTGCGATAGCAAAGATCCTTCAACAGCAAAAAAACTGGAAAGAAGAAAAGCGTTTAGCAGTTGAAGCCGCTACAGCTAAGCATCAATCGCTATTCGATGTGGAGGCCAAATTTGCAGTGATGAAGATAAATTTAGAGGCTCAGTTGATCAGTGCGAAGATGCACAAGGCCGACGGATTCATAGATGCGGTACTGAAAAACACCAAAAAAGAGTCTGCTATCTATAAGGCTGCGTTCATTGCGAAGAAAGCGACAGCGATATCTGACACCATAGTCACGACAAGCGAAGCCGTTATGAAGTCTTTCGGTGCTTATTCTGGATTTCCTTTTATAGGGCAAGCACTCGGCATAGCACAAGCGGCCTTTATGGCCGCACAAGGTGCGTCGTCTATTGCCAGCATTGTTAAACAAAAACCTGGTATGGCCCGTGGTGGGCAGTTCATTTCGGACGGAAGGGGTGCAGTGCTGCCAGGTTATAGCCGTACTGATGATACTAACGCTTACTTGCGATCAGGTGAGGCCGTGGTAGTGAGTGAGGCTATGCGTAACCCCTGGGCGCGTAATCTGGTAAGCGCAATCAATGTGGCGCATGGTGGGCGCGATTTTTCGGTGCCTAATGGTGGGCGTGGCTATGCTATCGGCGGTATATTCACTGATGGTGGCAATGCTAACCGGTATTATAGCGCTCCGGTGAATGATCAAAAGGACCTGGCCAACACCTTGGCGTATCAAATGATCAACAACTTCCCTCCTATCTACGTGGATGTGAAGGACGTGAACAATCAGCAAAATATCCTTGCTCAAACCGTGAACCGGGTAACGCTGTAAAGATCACTTTCTTTCGCATACCGATCAATTTAATGCTTAAGCATGATGCCATTGGACCGCATCTTCAATAAAACAACTTTTTCTAAGTCATGAACATCGAGACCGTTAACGCCTTGTTTAACAATGGCACCTTCAGCGAAATGTACCGTTCGGGTTTTATTACCGATAAGATATTCACTTACCGCGAAATATACCTTTGGGTGAACATCCAGATCAACACCCGAGGCGTGACCAAGAACAAAGCGGTGTTGGAGGCCGAAGTAAAATTTGGCAAGGATGAGCGCACTATTTGGCGTGCACTAAATAGTTTTTCAGGCACTGACACAGCGTTGTCACCAAATGAACCAATAAAATAATGCACCTTTGTTCTATGCCGATCGGCATTGCTTTCAAGCAGATTTATAACCTACTGACACGCCAACGCCACCATCGGCGATCATAAAATTGCCGATATTGGTATCACTTTCACCAAGCCTACTACTGGTCGCACATTAGGTTTCAAGCGTTACAACGCCCATTCAGAGAAGGTCTTCTTCGCTACGATGATATCAAGGTCAATTGCAGACCAAGGCATTGATCAAAAAGTACACTCTGCCATCTGCCCACTACACAAGATGCACTAGGCATCTCCCATGCTTCACTTTAATACCTACAATTTATAATGCCTTACAACATCTATCTATATGATACCGAACATGATGGTATCGGTTCGGGCAGCCTGTCATCTGCTTATCTGCAGCAACAACTGGTACAGGCTGCCGGTCAGGATGTGGAACTGCACATCAGCTCGGCCGGGGGCTCAGCTTTTGATGCCATAGCCATTTACGATCTTCTGAAAAGATATCCGGGCCAGGTGATCACCTACATCGACGCATTGGCTGCCTCAGCTGCTTCCATCGTAGCCATGGGTGGCCACCAGATCGTAATGAGCAAGTATGCCTTACTCATGATCCACAAGCCAATGGCCGGGAATGGCGGTAACGCTGATCAATTGCTTAAGGATGTACAAATGCTCAACACCGTTCAGGAACGTTTGGCACAGATCTACACCGACCGCACCGGCCTTGACGAGGTGACCATCAACAGCCTGATCAATGCCGTGACCTGGATGACCGCCGATCAGGCCCTTTCGCTGGGCTTTATTGACCGGATCGAGGACCACCAAGCCATGGTGACCAACGGCGACCTGCTGAAGAAGTGCACCAACACTGCCCCTGCCGTATACCAACGCTGCATCAACAAACTATTAATGGACCATAACAGATCATCAAAAAAACCAATGAACATGCAAAACAACGACCTCATCGAGCGTACAACATCCGTACTGGATAAGATGATGAATTTTTTCAAAAAGGTAATGAACAAACAGACCGTGACCGATAAAGGTGCCCTGCATCACACCGGCGAGCTGGACCGTGACACTGAGGTTTACCAGGATGAAGAACTCACCACACCAGCGGTGGATGATGTTTACACTACCTCCGATGGTAAACAGCTCACCGTTGAAAAAGGCAAAGTAAAGAAAGTTGATGCAGATGCTGCAGAGTCAGATGATGAGCAGGCAGACGAGCAGGAAGTAAGTTCAAAGACCAAAAAAGCGCCACGCGAGGTACAGAACCAGATCGCGACTTTAAAGGCCAAGATACATGCTCAGAACAATTTGCTTGCGGAGGCCCGAACTGCGCTGCAAAATGCTCAAGACCGTTTGCAACGTACCCGCACCGAGGTCAAGAATGAGATCCGTTCGACCTTCGTTCCTGAGGGATCCAAACGCAGCCATAAAGCACAGGCCGAATCACAAGCCTTTTTTGCCCCGCAAAGTACAGTTGCTAAAAATGCGGTAAAGCAGGCCATCTCCAACAAATAACCTCACAACACATATCATACGATACGGCCGGCCAACTACCGGTCGCACCTCAACCTTATCACTACTTAACCGTCCGTCAGGGCACTTTTATCCCTAAAAAAAGTCACAACCTATCGATCACTCCTCCTTTAGGGGGCTGAGGGGTACCAATCTATGGCTCAATTTACTTTTACCAACAACACCTACGCCGGCGAAGCGCTGGCCGGGTTCATGGCCAGCACGTTGCTTGAGGCCGACTCAGTGAAACGTGGTCTGCTCACGGTGATCAACGATGTAAAATCAAAACGCGTGATCCTTGATGTTGACGACGACGTGAAGCTACAAGACCCATCGGGCATTTTCAATGACCAGGGCACCACCGCCAAACAAGATGAGATGTATCTTGATCCTGTTACTTACGAGTTCATGAAGCAGGAACAATGGGACAAACTGGTACAAAGCTGGGAATCACAGCGACTGGCACCGGGCGCGTTCAGCGATTATGAAGGCGTGGTGGACCTATCAGACTTTATGGTACAACGCTACCTTACCAAGATCCAGATCGCCAACGAGCGTTTATACTGGTTGGGCAAAGGCGCCACTAAAGAGGCAACTTTCACTTCAGCGTTCAGTGGTCTGTTACCAACTATCGCAGCCAATTCAGGCACTTATAAAGTTGGGCTTGGCAAAAGCAGCACCTCCATGTCGGCCGCAGCCATTAGCAATACCGGCGTGGTGACCGTCACAAGTACTTCAGCACTAAGCGATGGGGACGTGGTGACCGTATCAGCTGCAGGTAGCATCACCGATACTACCAATGGCGCTGGTGTAAGCATCGTAGGTCAATCTTACTTTATCAAGGTGCTTAATGCCACAACCTTCCAGTTGGTGCGTAACTATAACGAGATCAATACCCGCAAGGCAGCAACATTCAGCGGCACATCGGGCACCGCGACCATCAGCTTTATCAATGCCAGCAACGTATTAGGTGTATTGAGCGGCGTGTTCTCCCAACTTGACCCGGCCGACCGTGCTCAGGAAGATTTCAACCTGCAGATCCCGTTACACGTGGGCTACGCTTATGCTCAGGCACAAGCCAACAGTGCTACTAACGTACTGAACGCCTTTACCGACAAAAAGAAGATGGACTACCTGGGCGTACCACTTCAACTGATGAACCATTGGCAAGCCAATACCATCCTCGGTGCAAGGTCATCTAACCTGTTCCTGGGTGTGGATCTGCTGGGCGATCAGAGCGAACTATCGACCGTATACATGAAGCCTTACACTAACGACAACGTGGTGCGCATGAAAGCACGTATGAAGGCCGCGGTCAACGCCAAATTCTTTAACGAGATATTTTACCTGTCAGCTGTATAATACATGCTAACTTATATGCCAAAAAGCATATTCAGCATAAACTCTATTCTTTATCCGATCGCAAAACTGCATTATACCGATCAAACAAATAATCAAATATGCCAACATCTGTTTTTAATAAGATAAACGCCGGGTTCAGTCTCGGTACAGCAACGCCCGTTACTTCCGGTATCGAAGATGTGATCTATATCTTCAATGAAGATGAGATCAAGATCACTTACAACACCGCAAATCCATTGATCATCGACGACCTGGACAAAGTGGGTAGCGGCAAGGTGTTCAAATTTGAAGGCACCAATAACAGCTTCAACGCCATGTCTAAACTGGCCAAAACGCAGGTAGGTCCACGCTACACCGAGGAGATCGATTTCAACATCGCCGGTCTGTCGGTGGACGTGAAAGCGCAACTACGAGCCATGGGTTACGGTCGTGTTAAAGCCGTGGTGGTCAACAATTACAAAGGCAGCGACTCGGCCATCGAGTTGTTCGGCGCCGTGAATAGCCTGATCTTGACCGAGGCGGAGCGTAACGCGGCCGACGAGGGTCTGGAAGGTGGCTATAAACTGAAGCTTACCAACCCTGATAAACTTCGTGAGCCGTATCCACCACGTGCTGTGTCCATCGCTCCTGAAGGTGGCGGCTCAGCTACCTATGACAGCACGTTAGCAGCCCTGGAAGCGTTGACCGCTTAAAACATCCCTCCCAACCCTCCTGCTCAAAGGAGGGCTTACACTGACCTTTTAACTATCTAACAAGCTACCCTTACAGCCCCCACTTACGCGGGAGGGCTTGGGATGAGGTGATAATAATGAAGACCTACCTACCACAAATAGAACGCCGTATAAAGGTGCGGCCCAACCAAACTTACGGTATACTGAATTATGATAGCGACAATGCCTATCCACAACGTATGCTGGAGTTGGTGGCCGCATCGCCAACGGCAAAAGATTGCTGGAACAAACGCGCCAAATTTATAGCCGGCAACGGCTTTGAATGTGCCGAACTTGCTTCCAAGGTGATCAACAGCAAAGGACTGACCCTTGCCAAGCTGCTCAAAGCCGTAGCTACCGATAAGGCCTTGTTCTCAGGCTTTGGCATCCACGTGAACTACAATGCTAACTACCAGATATGCTCTGCTCATTATGTAAGATTTGAGGACATCCGCATGGGTAACACCGACATTGCCGAGACCGCTGGCCAGTACGCGATCTACAATGATTGGGGGCGCAAAAGCTGGAAGCATGTCATGCGCTCGAAGATACACTTCATTGATTCGTATGACCCTACCCCCGAGGTGATCGATCAACAAGTGATCAAAGCCGGCGGATGGGACCAATACAAAGGCCAGCTTTATTACTTCAATCCGGAGGTTGATGACTATCCACTGATCGAGGCCGACAGCGTTTGGGAGGATTTCGAGACCGAAGCCGGCATCAAGACCTTCAACAATCGTGAGGTAACGACCGGCTTTCTTCCATCCACCATGTTATTCATGCAGGCCCGACGTGAGGAGGCCGATAACTCGACACCGGACAACGGTCCGTTAGGCCTAAGCAACGCTCCTTCACAACTGGAAAAGGACCTGGGAGCATTTCAAGGTGCAAAAAGCGCTCAAAAAATTATCGTGATCGAATATGAGGATGAGGCCTCCAAGCCAGAGTTCAAACCCTACGCCATCCAAAACAATGACAAGCTTTTTGAGACCACTGAACGATCGGTAGAAGCCCGGATCATCAAAGGCTTCTCTGTCCCAAAGGAACTGATCAATGCTGATAAAGCGTCAGGTTTAAGCAATGGAGGTGAAAAGAAAGAGGCCATACGAGAGTTTAACGATAACACTGCACCTGACAGGCTTGAACTAAGCGAGATATTCAAAGAGATCTTTAGCCATTATCACATCACACTGAACCCTGCGGAAAATTGGAACATACTACCTGTACCCGGCAACGTGGCCGATGATAGCGCGGGCATGTCGGCCGGAAGCAGTATCAATCAGATCCTACTTTCTGACCTGCCGTCAGTCAACAAAACAGCCGTCCTGGTACATGCTTATGGTTTCAAGCAAGCCGAAGCGGAGGCCATGGTCGCATTCAATAACTAACATCTATTTCGCTTAACAGCTATGTCTGAAAATATAACCTCCACACCTCCGGCCAGCACCTCGTTAATGCTTACTCCTTCCCTTTTACAGCAATTTGAAGATATCTCGATCAACGTAAAACCTGAACGCCTGCAGGTATACATTAAAAAAGCTCAGGAGCTGGACCTCAAGCCCTTTTTAGGCTACCCGCTTTACTACCAGTTGATCAAATATTTCGATACAGATGGAGCGATGACAGCCGACGCTCCTCAAGTTTATAAAAAGCTATTCAACGGCTGTGAGTATACCGACAGCTACGGTTACAGCTTAGTATACGAGGGACTGATACCCACATTGGCATATTTCACCTTTGCACGTTTCATTGAAGGCAATGGTGTTCATTACACAGCGACCGGTCCGGTGATCAAGCAATATGACAATGCCCAAGCCGTGAATACGCAAGACGTGATCAGGTTGGTGCAGCAGCAGCGCAGTATCGCCAATGCTCATGCTAACGAAGTAGAAAAGTTCTTACAGGAAAAGCAGGTCGACTACCCATTATGGCGTTACAATGAGCGCAATAAAAGTGCCCGCCAATCAGGGCCACGGATACGAGCTGTGGATCGTACCGAATTTAATGGGCCTACCGGCATCGCAGAGATCGACAACTATTTACCCTTTGACAATTTATATTAAGCATGCCCGATAAAAGAATAAGTGAGCTTCCTGCCGTGACCTCGGTCAATGGCGACGACGTGAGCGTTTTGGTAAGGAACGGCACCGACCAGCAATTCAATTTCTCCCAACTGAGAAGCTTTATCGCAGATCAAATATCTACTGGCGCCCAGATCACTTTCGTGACCGACAAGCCCCAAGACCTTACTGGCAAGGACCTCGATGTAGCGATCAACAGCACTAACGGAAAGTTGTATCAAAAGCGCAGCGGGACCTGGACGGAAGCCTATACGCCTGCAACAAGTGCCTCAGGAAGTGAAATCATCTATGGTGTCGGCATCCCTGCTGCCTCAAGCGGAACACTAAACGCCAGCTATGTAGATACTGCTAATGGTAATTTCTATCAGAAAGGCCCGTCAGGTTGGCGTCTCGTCTTTTCGATGCTTAATGGCCCAGCGGGTCCCCCCGGACCTAAAGGCGACCCAGGTTCCCCTGGCGTAAATGGACGAACGATACTTAGCGGCCCTTTAAATCCATCCAATCAGAGCGATGGATCGAACGGCGACCATTACATCAATACCAGCACACACAAACTATTTGGCCCCAAAACCAACGGCGACTGGGGAGCAGGAGTTGACATGGTACCTGGAGAAGAAGTTATTGGCGACCTGAACGACCTACCTACTACCAATAAGATCAACATAGTTGCAGCTATCAAAGAACTGGCCGATAATGGTATCGATGCGGGTGATATAGACGATACTCTAAAAATTAACACGGATGAGAAGCTAGGTGTAAACCTTATGAAGGTGACATCACGTACGGACTTCGATGTTCTGGTGGGCGCATTAGTGCCGCATCCTACTTATGACCAACCAGTAGCGACCTTGACGCCCAATGTAACAACGACCGGCGAGGTGGGTGAATCAAGATTGCTCACAATAACCCTCAGTTTTAATCAGAAAAGTGCAGGTCTGGCTAACGCCTACAGCATTCGCAAGAACGGAACACAGGTGACAAACACGGCGTCTTATAACGATACTATTAAGCTAGCTATCGCGTCCATCAGTTATCAAGGCACCGTGGGCTATGAGCAAGGGCCGATACAAAAGAACATCATCTTTCTAGATGACCCGGTAGGCCGTATATCGGCCGGTAGCAAGGATTCAAATATCATCAGCTTCAGCGGCACCTATGCAACCTGGTACGGACCTGCCGCTTCGGTACCATCCACCGCTGCCGCGCCACGTTCGCTTTCAGGAAAGCAACTGACGAGCTCGGGCAATTCGTTCGTGTTGAACAGTGGAACAGCGCAGACCACGCTGGTGATCATCACCGCACCGAACCGTTCACTGGCCAGCGTAATTGACCTTGACGCGCTCAACGCGGTCATCACCTCAGAGTACGTTTATCAGGGCACTATGAGCGTTAACGACGCGGACGGCGTAGCTGTAGCAGGCTTCAAGATCTACGTCAAGCAAATGGGTGTGCCCTACACCGCCAATCACCGTCATCAAATAGCATTGAATTAACCATGGGAGCACCATTAGAGATAGCGGGCGCGCATAAACGCACAGAGAAAGGCAACGTTGATGAATACTACGGAGGTGGCTCAGTTGCCTATGCAAGCCCTGCAGCGGCCTGCGCATTCGTGCCGTTGGCCATCAGAGAGGGTAAGACGGTCGGGGTTTGGGAAAATGGAGAGATTGTAGAGTATATATGGCATATGGATACGAGCAATTCTGGACTGGTCAAAAAGCCGGTGTTGGGGCCTCCGGGTTCCACCGGCCCGAAAGGAGACCAGGGCATACAAGGCCCAATCGGCGCGAAGGGTGATAAAGGAGACCCCGGAGTTGACGGCGCACAGGGGCCAAAAGGTGATCAGGGAGTTCAAGGCATGCAAGGCCCGACCGGCGCGAAGGGTGATAAAGGAGACCCCGGAGTTGATGGTGCGCAGGGGCCAAAAGGAGACCAAGGCATACAAGGTATTCAAGGCGTCAAGGGAGATACAGGAGCGACCGGTGCACAAGGGGTAAAGGGAGATCAAGGTATTCAAGGTGCTAAAGGAGACCAGGGGATTCAGGGCATACAAGGCATTCCCGGCCCAGTCAATATAACTACTGATGAGGAGATGCAAGCAGGTGCTAATAACACCAATGCAGCTACACCATTACGGATCAAAAACTGGTTTACCTGGATAAAAGGGCAGGCGCAAAGCATTACTACCCGTTGGAATTTCAGCTTATTGAACCTTGTACCAGGAGCTGATCCTGGAACACCATCGAACGGCGATGTATGGTATAACAGCACGCTTAATACTTTACGGGCAAGGATCAACGGCTTGACTAAAACGCTACTCACAGTTCAGACCAACCCTTCATTCATTGGCTCGGGTGAACGTGTCGTTTCGGTCGTTGATGACGGTACGCTCAATACCTCTACTGGTATTATCCCGTTCATGAACGTTGATACTGATGTGGCGAATGCGCTTAACGCTACCACATTCCCATCAAGCGGTTTGGCAAGCATCACGCCTGCTAATAACAAGATATTTTATGAGGGTCAGTTCGCTAACCCGGCAAGTGGTGCGCTATATGTGGCCATCGCTGACAATTACATTTTTAAAATAAAATAGGCATGTCGATCAGGAGGGCCGTTAACGGGTGGATGACCCGCAATGTCAATAACAAGATAGTGGGTAGCATCTACTCGTTAAGGATACTTCATACGGGTAATAACTTCCCGGAGAATATCTATTCCAACAACGTGAGTACACTTACGTTGAGGTTCTCACAGGCCACTACTGTGCGGATCAGTTGGGGTGATGGGTCGTTCGATACTTACAACACGTTCTTGGATAGTGGCGTTCATTCGTTCACCCTTTACAAGAAAGGCCCGTCGACCAGTTTTACAGTACCGGCAGGTTGGACGAACAGAAAAGCTTACGCGGACAATAATAGCAGCCTTTTGCGCACGGTGATCTTTTACTTTGACACCAACCTGTTGGTAGGATTGGAGATAAGTACGATCAAGATCAATACGCAGAGCCTTGCATTGGCTAATGCGCCGAACCTGGCTAATCTGAACCTTTCAAATTTGAGCAATGCGGCAAGTCAGCTTTCAGGCGCATTGACAGGTATCGACTTTAACAACTTTGTACCATCTAACCTGACCACGTTCAGCGCGGTTACGGTATTTGTCACAGCATCTATCTATAACACGGTGATACCGGATGTGGTATTTACGATGCCGCTTACAAGTCTCGGGTTGGGTGGTAACCATCATCAAAAGACCTTTGCGGAGTCAAAATTTGATAGGATTGGGCCGGTGTTCGGAGCTGCGCTAACTTCATTTACTATGCAGATAGCGTTCACCGATGCGCAAGGGTTGCCCTCAAATTTCTCGTTGCTGACGGGCCTTAAGATGTTCGGGCACTACAACGTGGGTGGCACCTATAGCCAGCTTCCTGCTGTGATCAGGGCTATGGCATCCATTGAGCGCTATGATATTTCGTATGCTACGAGCTATAACCGTACCGGCGATATTTCAGCGAACGTAAACCTAAAGGCAATGAACTTCAACAACGTGACTGGGTGGCAAGGTGAAGTGCCGGTCGGCTTGCAAAATTGCACCCTATTGCAAACCATGAGTTTTCAAGGGTCATTAAGCACTGATGCGAAGCTGAGCAACTTTATCAATAATTTTTTTCTGTTCATACAGGCCAATGCATCGATGGTGCCGGGCGCGACAAAGTTCAGGAACCTTACTATCGATGCGTCATCGTCTGTGGGTGGTAACGCTAATGCCATAGCCCAGGGTGTTTACCGCGACCCAAAGGTGAACGTGCAAACCATCACCCTTACCAATGGCGGCAGCGGGTACACCAAGGCTCCAACTGTCAGTTTTAATGGTGGCTTGAACACTAACGGCACATCGGCCACGGCCACGGCGGTAGTATCAGGAGGCAAGGTCACCGCGATCACGCTGACCTACAGCGGTTATGATTATGGCTCAGTGCCAACAATCGTGTTCACGCCCGATCAAGCCGACACCAGTGCTATTGGAGCAGCTGCATCGGCGACCCTATCACAACCTTACGTGCAAGGTTCAAGTAACGGCAACCCGGCCACTCACCGCGAAAAGATATGGGTGCTGGTCAATCAATATAATCATTTATGGGCATACCGAGCAACTTGAATTATGGCTTTCCTAATAAGGCCTTATGTAATTAAAATAATAATGCTATAGAATGTAGTCAAAAACGGCCCCATTATGAACAAACACTTTTTAAAAGATCTTAGCTGTAATTCTCAACTTGGCATATTATCTTCATTAGGTAGCTATATTATAGCCATCACCGGCTTGATGCTAACAGACGAATCTCTTAAAGCTATAGCGGCTGTTTCTTCATTGGCTGGTTGCTTTGTTGGTTGTGCTACGGCTCTGTCTTGGATGGTCAGAGCTATTTACTGGGTTAAGTCTTTTATTAATAAATCTAAAAACAATGATACAAATACCTAATTGGTTAAAAAAAATATGGAAAGCGCTACAGTCCATATTCAGTAAGATACCTGCCGAACTTCAAAGTGCAATACATACCGGCGTATCGATCACAGAGAATATCAAACGATTTATCGACTCACCTGTGGCGGATGTGTTAACAGCGATTATTCCAGGGGAGATAGACGATCGCATAAAGATCATTCTTCGCTCTGCTATACCTAAAATTCTCGCCGAATTGAGGCTGATCGATGTCGCATCAGAACGATCGACCCCCGAGGAGATAACGTTACAAGGTATTCAAACCTTGGGGACATTGACCAAAAACTCTAAAAATGCTTTCTTTCACAGCCTCTCGGTTTTAATTGCAAATATCGCGTCAGACGGGCGTTTAACTTGGGATGATGGCGCTTATGTGATCGAATGGTACTATCAAAAAAAATTTAAAGGTACAAAAACATGATAGGCGCCACATCCGTCATCATATCTTTCTTAAAACTCATACATCCTTTATCGAATCTGGTATGAAGTTGACGTCCGTAATATCGCTGAAGACAACGTACGCTCGTTGCCACGGGTCTGAGCCAAGTAATCTCCATTTGTGGCCTGTACCAGCGGTGTCCTGAGCGACCAGCACCTGGCCTGGTTCAAGTATAAAGGTTTCGCCTTTGAAGGTCGTGAATTCTAAAGTGCCTTTTAAGTTA
Source organism: Mucilaginibacter daejeonensis (assembly GCF_020783335.1). Lineage (NCBI taxonomy): Bacteria > Pseudomonadati > Bacteroidota > Sphingobacteriia > Sphingobacteriales > Sphingobacteriaceae > Mucilaginibacter > Mucilaginibacter daejeonensis. The sequence continues at coordinate 1,407,149 of NZ_CP086068.1, read as the reverse complement.
ATAACGAACTGATGAGTTGGAGCCGGATGCCAATCGTAAACAGACCCGGGCGCTGATTCCTGAAACCTGATCGACTCTGCACGTGTGATGACCGCCTCTGACACATTGCCAACTTTAAAATAAGAGTGTCCGTCCGGACCGGTATATAGCTTATATGCTTTGATCATATGCAATGATAAACAAGATAAATTTATCATTACGATAATAGTCTGGAAGATGTCCAAACTTTCGGCTTTCTGTTCATGTTATTCATGAACTATGAACAAAGCAGATCAACCCTTCAATGAGGATTTCAAACCGATAGCGCCCCCGGGCTCATATAGTTCAGACGGTGAATGGCAGGATAAGGTTCTATATGTGCTCGCACAGCTAGGAAGCGGCACCGCACCTGATGTGGCTGCAAAACTTATGGAATACGAGCCAGACACAGCTCCTCAAGAGTTGCATCGGCATGCTGAACAAATTTTGACAGGCCTTTATGAGAAAGGACTTATCAAAGGCTCTGAACAAGACGGCGAGGTCACATACGACCTGAGTAAGATCACAGTTCCAAACTCGGGCGGAACTGACCCCGAATTATTATAATTGATCCGCCAGGCGATCATGATGAGATCATAACTCTCTCATGATCGCCTGGCGAATTGGATCATTGAAGCTTGCCAAGTATCGGCTTTTCGATGCCGGATAATATTGATGCTTCTGGTTTCAAAAGCTCGAGAACAATTATTTCATTCGCACCCTTCTTAAGCCATTCAGCGGGCAGGTAAAGGGTCTGTTGAGGACCGATGCTCCAATACTTACCTAAGTTATGTCCGTTCACCCAAATAACCCCTTTACCCCATTTGGTCATATCCAGATAGGTATCGTCAAGCTTGGTCACTGTGAAAGTTCCCTTCTTTATACTCGGCCCTTCGATAATTTTGGATGGTGAATTGAATTTGATAGCTTTCGTGTCTGCGAATGGCAAGCTGAACATTTCCCAACCTTTCAGTTCTTTATGATTGAATAATACTTTTTCGGTTATACCTTTTTTGTTTTGCAGCAGATATTTGCCAAAGTTTATCCGACCCATATTTTCCACCATAAGGTCAAGCGTCACCGGTCCTTTAGGTAGAGTAACTTCGAGGCTATCTTGCTTCAAACGACGGTCGAGCGTGCCGATCATCTTTCCGTTGACCATCACAACGGCGTAATCGCGAAGTTCACTTAACTTGAGCATTCCTTTGCGACCACCTGTGATCCTCGTACGGTACAGAACGTAACCATAATCTTGCTTCAGATCTTCAAACGTAAGTGGAGTGACATTTGTTACCGGTTTAGGTAGCACACTCATCAATGATATGGAACGACCCATACTGATAGTTGGAATACTCATTGATGGTTTACTCGCAGGCACTTGTGGAAGTTTGACGCCTGCCGGCAAGTGCTTGGCGATCACGTCTCTGAAGCTCATGAACTTTGGAGTAGGATTACCAGCCTCATCCAGTGGAGCGTCATAATCGTAGCTACTGATCTGTGGTTCATAAGGGGAAGTATCTTTATAATTCGCACCGTTCATAAAACCGCGGGTGGTGCCACCATGGAACATGTACATGTTGATAGATATACCAGCTGACAGTACCGAATCTAAACGGCCAGCATATTTTTCGGCAGGTATGGTATGATGGGGTGCTCCCCACCAATCGAACCAGGCCGGATACCATTCAGCAATGTAATAGGGACCCTTGCCATTGTGCAGGCTATTAACAAGTTCTTTTACCTTCTTCGGATCATCTAAGCCGTTGATAGCCGGAAGCAAGCCAGGCAAATGACCATTCTTAGCGTCGTCCGCTGGGTCACAAGTGTATAATAGACCATCGAAACCGGCATCTTTGAACATTCGCTGATTGATGGCTAAATACTCCTTGTCGCTACCGTAAGATCCATACTCATTCTCGATCTGTACCATAAGTACATTACCGCCGTGATTGACCTGTAGCGGGGCTAATCGTTTACCCACCTCTTTAATATAGCTTTCATACTCTTTTAAGTACTGCTGCTCTTTGCTACGCACAACTAAACCTTTTTCAGTTAACAGCCAGTACGGATAGCCCCCGAACTCCCATTCGGCACAAACGTAAGGACTGGGGCGAAGGATGACCCATAAGCCTTCTTGCTGAGCGATCTTCACGAATTCTACGATATCATTGTTACCGGTGAAATCGAACTTTCCTTTTTGTGGCTCGTGTAGATTCCAGAACACGTAGGTACCTATCGTATTTAAACCCATTGCTTTCGCCATCTTCAATCGTGAGCGCCAAGCTTCGCGAGGTACACGAGGATAGTGGATCTCGCCCGAGATCATTTGGAACGGCTTTCCATCCAGCATGAAAGCATTATCTCCCAGGCTGAACTCATGTTTGGTCTGTGCGTTGCTATTGAATACGTTCGATGCAAGTGCACCTGCTAAAAGCAACACCCATTTCATTTTAATTTGCATATTATAGAACTGTTATTTTTTCTTTATTGCCTTTGCTCTTTTGATCTCGTTATAATAAGACTGAAGGATATAAAATGCCTTCTTTTTATTTCCTTTATCGTCATATAGACCTTTACGGTTCCACCCCTCTTGGTAAAGCGGATTATTCCGTTTAGGCGACCTAAAGTCGGTGAGAACCCAAGGTGAGATACCAACGTAATTGTCAGGCATACGCTTCAGCATGGCCACCTGCTCCTTGTAATACCATTCTTGATACTCCTCACTAAAACGTGTCAGTGAGTCAGCATGGAACCCACCTTTTGCACCGGCTCCTGTTTCACTAATGAACAAGGGTTTATTATATGGAGTACTCCAATTAGTAGTTCTACATTTATCGGGTAAACCACCGTACCATCCTAAATATTCGTTAAAGGCTACCAGATCAACAAAGGCGCCCAACGGATCATCAATAACATTCTCATTATTCAGCGCTGCGTAATTGACCTCCAAAGCCGCTGATACCATCCGTGTTGGGTCAAGCTTATGCGCCTCATTGATGAGTTCGTGCATGAAATCAGTACGGGTTTGACTGATCGGTGTCTCATTTCCTACCGACCAGATGATTACGCTTGCCCGGTCATGATCGCGAGTGATCATTTCATTCAATTGAACTTTAGCCTTTTCTAATACTGCTTTATTCTTGAAATCGATGGTCCAATACACCGGTATCTCTGACCAAACCAGCACTCCTAAAGAGTCAGTAAGTCGTGTCATGGCCTCGTCATGCGGGTAGTGAGCCAAACGCACCATGTTGCAACCTAACTCACGCGCCTCGCCGATTAATTTCTTGGCATCTTCCGATCCTGCTGCACGTCGCACTTCCTGAGCTATCTCTCCGTGTACGCTGATGCCTCGCATAAATATAGGTTTACCATTTAGCAATACCTGTTTGCCAAAGGCCTCGATAGTACGAAACCCGATCTTATCCTCTACCCTGTCGGTACGGGTCGACACAATCACTTTATACAGCTTCGGGTGTTCGGTATCCCATAACTGAACTTTTGGTAGCTTGAAACCGATGTTGGTCATCGTACCTGAAGCTGGTACTTGCTTCTTGAACTTTAATTCAGGTATCTCGATGTAGATCACATCTCCTTGTTTAAAGTTGTTTATCCTGACCCATCCTCCGGCTTCAGGCGTTGCAGATGGAGCTTTTCCCGGCGTTGGTCTTTTCAGCTGGATCATCTTATCCTGAATAAAGCTCTGTGGCACCTCTATCAACTTGACATCACGAGTGATACCTCCATAGTTCCACCAATCTGTATTGAGTGTCGGGACCTCATCGGCGTGACGTTTATTGTCAACTTTCACCACCAGGAAATTATCTTTTTGCTTCAACAGACCAGCAGGCACCTCAAAGTTGAACGGTGTGAATCCACCTTTATGCATTCCAAGCTTCTTGCCATTCAGATACACATCAGCACGATAATTTACTGCACCGAAGTATAGGAAGTATCTTCTGTCAGGAGATACAAGTTCATGATCGAACGACCTCTTGTACCACAGCGTTCCCTCATAATAAGTGAATTCAGGCTTCTGATGGTTCCAGTCGCCAGGTACTTGTATGCTATACTTAGCAGTGTAACCATGCTCCTTCTTCTCCGTCTTATCAGCTTGTTTATCAGTATTCCAATATGCCTCAGCATTATCTTCCTTCAATTCTTTATAACGATAGTCGTAAAAACCCGTCTCGTATGGGTCTACGATATATTGCCACGTTCCGTTTAAGCTTATACTCTTTCGTGCACCAACGTTGGTAATGAGGCTGTCCTGCGCGTACGAGCAAGAACACGTGAATGCTAAAGCGACGACCGTAAGGATCTTCTTCATATTACTTATCAAAAACATTAAGTCCCCATTTATCTGACCAATTAATCTCCATTTCATCCCCTTTAAAGGTGATCGGCAACCAGAGATACCTCCCGTCGATGGCATTTTTAGGTGTCCACTTGTCGGCCATAAAAATGAAAGCGTTCTTTTTGCCGGCTACGGGTAGCACGTGTGTGCTCTGGCCGCCATAAGTGATATCGGCACCAGCGCCTTTGCATGGATTACCATGAAAGGTCCATGGCCCCCAAATTGACTTTGCGGTGAACCAGCGTGCCGCGTTGGGATCCCAACCTGTACAACCAGAACCCACCATGTAATAAAGTCCTTTACGCTTGAACAATGCAGGAGCTTCAGTTTGGTGGTTGATGTAGATACGAATGAATTTGCCGGTATGCCCGGTATAATCATCTGTCAGTTCAGCCAAATGCAGTGTAAAGTTCTCCTCAGACGAGAAAACATGGTAAGCTTTCTGGTCATCATCCACGAACACGGTCATGTCCCGAGCCATTTGTCCACCTGGGAGGTCTCGGCAGAAGAAGCCATCGCTCTTGTTTGCTGGATGCGTGCAATCGACTCTTTCATTATCCAGCGTTTCAGCTGGGTAGAAGGGCATCCGCCCGGCGTTCGGTCTATAGCTTTTTATAAATGTGTACGGTCCGGTAACCTTATCGGCTGTAGCCACACCAGCACGGGCTGCACTGTAGCCCTTTCCACGCAATTCGAGGTGAAACCACATTACATATTTTTTGGTTTTGACATTATAGATCACTTTGGGTCTCTCCAGTATGCAACCCTTAGCAATATCACTAGTGGTATCGTTCGATACTTTCAGCGCTATACCTTCATCCTTCCAGTTATAAAGATCATTGGATGAATAGCAGTGTACCCCCACCATAGCCCGGTTACCCGCACCACTTTCTATCTTATGTTCGCCGAACCAATAATACTTCCCTTTTTGATATAGTATACCGCCGCCATGAGCGTTGATATGCACACCATTATTATCAGGCCAAATAGCGCCCGGCGTAAATTGAGTAAACTTAGCAGGAGCCTGTTGCGCACATGCGATGCGAACGCTTGTGAACAGGCTTACTAAGATCAGGAGTTGCAGGGCTAACAGCTTTGACGTTCTCATTGATATCAGGATATTATTTTTTCAGTTCGAGTGCATGATCCGCGGCAACATCCTGACCACTCCAGATCTTTACAGCCGTCCAGGGTTGTGGTGCGGCCGACCAGAACTCATCGGTTTCAGGAAGTCCAAGCGGTAGAAAAATGTCGGCACAGATGTACAAACTCCCGGTGGTGATGTAAAAATCGGCCAGACCAGGTTGCTGACCGTAAAGGCCTACGTTCAACCATCCTTCTTTTGTAAATGTGGTGGTCGAACTTAGTGTACGTTCGATCACTGCAGTAAGCCCATCTCTTACCTGTGCCGGAGTCAACGACGCCGGTAACTGCTTTTTGTAGGCGACGTTGGCGAGGTGATGGAAAACGCCTCCCCTATAAACGATCGAGCGACCGATAGCTGGATAAGAGCCATCGGCATTGATCATTCGTTCCAATATCTGAGCGTAGCGCTGACCGATCAACTTGACATCTTCAGACTCACGTTGATAAGCCTTTTGTTTAAGCACCAAAACACCTAAAATGTCGCTTAAGTAGGGCTGGATCACGATACTGTTGTAATAATCCAGGTGAAAGCTATTGCCGTCAGAGTACATACCATCGCCCACATACCAGTGCTGGGTGAACTCCTTTATACCATAATCGATACGGAGCTTATCATAGGGGATATCATACCTATCAAAAAAAGCTTCAATAGCTCCGCTAAACAGCAACCAATTACTGTAAACAGGGAGTGTATTACGGGTGATCAAAAACGCGTTGACTACCTGTTGCCTCACTTTATCATTTAAATTTTCCCACAGCCAGGGCGATCTGATCAGCCCTATGGCCAGGAACGAAGCATCCACTAAAGGCTGTCCGCCGTTCCACTCCAAAAAATCTTTACTCGACGGGTCAGTGGCATTGGCTAAACCCCTCAATGTCCATTCACGATATTGGTTCCTGAGCTTGATCTCCTCTTTATTACCACCTTCCAACTGAAGCCAAGGAGCAATGCCACTCATGGTACGTCCGAATGCCTCTAAGTACGCTACCTTGCTTCGACCATCCTTGTTATCAGAATTGGCCGCGACCGATACAGGCATATTTGCTTTTAATTTGCCTTCAGCGATATTTTGCATCACTGGTCTGGCTACTTTATCTAGGTAGTTCAACCAGATCTTGCGAGTGGCTGCGACACTTCCTTTCTTATTTTGCGCGACCCCTTGTTGCACTAAAACACAACTCAACCACCCTATCACCAATAAGCTTTTAAAAGCGTTATTCATCTATTTGGCAAATGCTTTATAGCGGATCATTGATTCCACAAAGTAATAATCAGCATAAGTAAGGGGCACATCCACTTCGGTTCCTTGCGGAATGTGACCCACGCTATGCCCTAACAAAAAGCCTCCATTAGTACCCGGCTTGGATATATACGGCGCACCTGACAACGAACGTACCATGGTTTGTGCAGTATTGAAGTATTTTTGACCTGACGCCTTTGGAACATAAGTACAAAGCTCCAATAACGCCGATGCCATCACCGCACCTGCCGAAGCATCCCGTAAGGCATTAGGTATATTAGGCGCGTTGAAGTCCCAGTACGGTATCTTATCTTTTGGAAGGTTGGGATTGGTTAAGATGAACTCAGCGATGTGTTGTGCCTGATCCAAATATTTTTTGTCCTTTGTTTCGCGATACATAACGGTGTAACCGTAAAGCCCCCAAGCTTGTCCACGCGCCCAGGCTGATGCATCTGAATAACCCTGAGCGGTACGCTTTTGCTGTACCGCGCCTGTTTGCGGGTCATAGTTGATGACATGGTATGAGCTGAAGTCAGGACGGAAGTGATGTTTCATGGTGGTGTTGGCGTGCGTGATCGCGATGTTGCGGAAAGTGGGATCACCGGATACTTTGCTTGCCCAGAACAGCAGTTCCAAATTCATCATGTTATCGATGATGACCAGGTACTCCGAACGCTTGGAATCCCACGATCTGATACACCCCACCTTGGGGTCGAAGCGGCTGGCCAGTGACCTGGCACTATTCAACAGGATATCCTTATATTCCGCCTTGGGCGCGATCTTTTGTGCATTGCCAAAACTACAATACATCATAAAGCCCAAGTCATGGGTAGTTTTGTTGTACTGTTCCTTTTCAAGCACTTTCATGATGCGCTCCGCCTCAGTTAGCAGTACCTCATCCTTTGTCTCCTTATACAAGTACAATAAAGTTCCAGGATAAAAACCACTGCACCACCAGTCAGATCCGCTTGTTTTTAAACTGTCGGTCTTCGGGTCATAGGTCTTCGGGAAACGGTCGGGTCCAAGTTCTTTTGCCATCAGCTTGTACTGCTCATCACCCAAACGGATGTCGGCCGCAATGGTCTTTAGTAAGGCCTTGTCTGCCTTGAACGTCGGTTTGGTTTGTGCATTGGCAAGGGTCACCATTGCGAAGGCAGCTATACCAGCTACCCATAAAACTTTTCTTTTCAACATGATCGGTCAATTAGTTTTAGGTGGCATCCACTGCCATACCTGTACTGGTTCAACTGTACTATTGGCCACACCCTCACCATCGATCTGGGTAACCTTTTGTACAAAAAGGTTCAATATACGATCATTATCCCAAAGTCGGGTATCGTAGGTAGGCTCCCATGCTCCTACTGACCCGCCGCCAAGATCCTCTAACTTCCATACATCTTTCTTCAGATCTTTATTTACCGCCAATGAGACCTTACTGCCGCGTTCTTCATCCCTGAAGATCAATGCCGCTGCTGTGGTCTTACCCCTTTTCCAAGCAATGATCTGCGGCCTCGAAATGGGTATGCTTTTGGTACCGCCACCACTTAGAGAGAACGCGGACCTACGGAATGTCAAATCCTTAATATTCCATTTCATCCCATCGTGATATACCAAATGATACTGCGGTATTGTACGAGCACTATCACGCCAATAGGTAGCGATGTAAGGATGTCCATCACCATCGGTGGTCATAGAGGTTTGATTGATCAGCTCGCTACGTTGAGGTATCTTACAGGCATACTCGGCATTGGCTGCCGTGATAGGCAACTGATATTTCTCACCGTTACTGCGTTGCCAGGTCCTTCCCCCGTCTTTTGAGCAAGCGTAAGCCAGGTCATGATTACTGGCTACATCAGGCGATTCACGCCATACCCACGATAGGTTTATAACGCCTTTATGATCGACCGCTAATTGACAGTAAGCATTTCGCTTCCCCTCACCGTCTATAAGGTCTTCTTGCACACGGCTCCATTTCCTTGCGCCCACGCTATACTTATTCATCAAGTAATTGCCATTGCCTGAACCTCCGTCACGGTAGGTGAACAATACATCACCGTTCGCCAAATGGTAAAATTCAGGATAGGTCAGCTTGTTTTCTCTAACACCGGTCATAGCGCGCTTTGCACTCAACTTTAATGAACCGGGCGCCACGCTTACAGCATAATTAAGCGGATCGTTGTGATGTCCCCAGGCCACATGTATGTACCCATGCCCATCCACGATCATACTGATCGAGCGATGTGCATCAGTAGCATTACCTTGGTAACTGGTGCGTGAAACGGTCCACTTGTTACTACCTGTACGTCTTTTTGCTAAAATCACATACTGATCTTTGTCATAATAGGCCGCATACTGCCATCCACCAAATGTATCCAATGAATTACGACGAAAGATGACCGTATTGACGGAGTTATTGGCCCAGCCATCACTGGCTATGGTGCTTACGGATTGAGCCCACAACGACGTTACGTAGAACTGTAACGCCATGAAGAAAAAGAAGGATCGTTGGTATGCTTTCATTTATCAAATATAAAGAAGGGGCATTGCCCCTTCTTTATAAAGTATTATCAATAACCTGGATTTTGTTCAAGAACAGCGTCCTTATTCAACTGTATCTCGCTAAGCGGTATAGGTAATAACAAGTTCTTTGAGGTGAGACCTGCTATAGGACGTGCCGCATCGTTGGAGTTAAGTCTTAACGCACGATCCACCAGCGTACCGGTACGCATTAGCGTCATCCTGCGGTTCTCTTCGCCGATCAGCTCACGTGCACGCTCATCCAGCAAAAAGTCCAGATTCATTTGTGCGGCGGTCACTTGTGGTGCGTTGGCACGAGTACGCAGTACATTAATGGTGTTAGCAGCCTCAGCTGTTTTACCTTGTTTGATCTGCGCCTCTGCCAGTAACAAGTAGGTCTCGCCTAAACGCATCATGATAAAATCTTTGATCATGGCATAACCAAATGTATCGTTCGGGTCAAAAGCGCCCCATTTGGTGGTTGCCGGGCAGATCCGGAACAAGGTATCGGCACCCGAGAATGGCACCTGCTTGCCCAGCAAGGCCGGGAATGCGGGGTCATTGTAATAGTAACGCCTTCTGATGCTGTATTGGGAGTTACGAATGTCACCGCTTTGATATAATCGGTACAACACCCAGTTGCTCAAACGCAAACGACCAATGCCGCGTCCACCTAACGAATCCACTGGAAGCATGCCTGGGATCGCGTAGTAAGCAGGTGTCCAAACGCGACGCTGTTGAGCGGCATCAACGTTACCACCAACCACGGTAGATGGGTTCTCTTGCTCCAGTACCCAGATCGCTTCTGAGTTACCTTGCCATCTGCGTTGATTACCATATACGAACATGTCTGAGTAGTAATCACCGGCACCAGTGGCGCGTACGCCGTAACGGTTCCTGATCAGGCTGAACTTACCGCTGTTGATCACCGCCTGTGCCTGAGCTTCGGCCAGATCATTTTTGCCCATACGCAGGTAGGCCTCTGCCAGTAATTGCATGGCCATATACTTATTAGCTCTGCTCACTGGTCTGCCCTGCGTGTTGGTGCGACCAGTACCTGCATTAAGATCAGCCAGATTGGTGATGGAATAGGTAAGGTCATTTACGATGAGAGTGTTGACCTCATCAAGAGATGCCCTGGTAAAATCAAGCTTTGGCGTGGTCAATGGCTGCGTGATGATCGGCACACGTCCGAAAAGTGTAGCCAAACTGTTATAAGCATAAGCCCTGAAGAACTTGGCTTCGGCCTCAGCTTGCCTTTTACCCACCGGACCTAACTTAGTATTGGCCGAGTTACTGGTCACACTAATGATCGCGTTGGTGTTATTGATCAGTGAATAATTACGTTGCCATATAAATGATGCTGCACCATCGTTAGAACCCAGCTGATTATAATCATAGTAAGGCACCTCGATACCTTGTTGCTGGGCGGTGGCGTTGGCAACGTCGGTACCTACCTGCCATACACTTGGCCAGCCTTGTGCACTCGAATAAGTGAGCGTACCCGTAGTTAAATTATATAATCCTATTTCAGAAGCTTCCACACCCAACGAATCGGATAGTGTAAGCGGAGTATAAGAAGAATATGGTTTTTCATCCAAAAAGCTCTTTTTACAAGAAGTGAACGCCGATATGGCCAGTATAGCTGATATGGATATGATCGAGTATTTTTTCATGTCTTTTCAGTTTATCTTATTTTAAAGAAATGTTAGCACCGAACACAATGGTGCGTGTTTGTGGATAGTTGTTCACCCAATCGCCTGAACCCCTGGTCGAGAAGTTATTCTCTGGGTCCCAGCCGATCCAATTGGTGAAGGTCTTCAAGTTACGACCGCTCAAGTAAACGCTCAGGCCAGAGATGTGGGCCTTTTCAATGAACCTTACCGGTACATTATAGGTCAGCGTGACGTCCTTCAGCCTGGTATAGCTTGCATTGTGCGGATAGCCGTAACCACGTGTGTTGGTATAAGATAATGATTGAAATTCGTTATTGCCATTGGTCGGGGTCCAGTAACCGATAGCGGCAGGTGTATTTCTACGACCCGACTCATCAGCATAGTTATAGTCTGGGTTGTTCTTTAACATGCCTTGTGCGGTCTGTATGAACACTACCAGGCTCAGGTCCTTGTAACGGAAGGTGTTGGTAAAGCCACCGGTCCATTTTGGAGCTGTTTGCCCTAATATCATACGGTCAGACTCTGCACTTATCTTGCCATCTCCATTAAGGTCGGCAAATTTAAGATCGCCTGGTTTGGCTGTAGGATCTTGTTTAGAAACATCCTCACCTGTTTGCCAAACACCGGTCATTTTGTAATCATAGATCACACTGATCGGTTTGCCAATGAACCATCTGTTACCCAGGTCGTCTTTACCATCGCCATAAAGATCAATGATACGGTTCTTGTTAGATGCGAAAACGATGGCACTCTCCCACTTAAAATCACGACCGTTAACGTTACGGGTGTTCAGGGTAACCTCGATACCTTTGTTGCCTACTTTACCCAAGTTGTCAACAATGCTACCATAACCAGTGATGCGTGGCAGTGCCCTGTTCAATAACAGGCCTGAAGTGCGTGAGTCATAAACCTCGATCACACCACTAATGCGGTCCTTCAAAATACCGAACTCAGCGGCCAGGTTGGTCTGTAAGGTTGATTCCCAGTGTAAGTTCCCGTTACCCAGGTTGCTGGCCACTACACCAACATAGCTGGTGCCATTGAATGGAAAGCGCACGGTACCGTCGGTGGTGATGGTGCTATATACACCGATCGCCTCGTTACCTGTTCTACCGAACGATGCACGCAACTTCAGGTTGCTGAATAAGTTAGAGCCTTTCATAAAGCCTTCGTTGCTCACATTCCACGCTAAGGCTGCTGCAGGGAAGTAACCAGTTTTTGAGGTGTTCGATCCGAAAACTGATGAACCATCACGACGGATGGTACCAGTGAACACATAACGACCGTCATAAGAGTATAGCAAACGGGCCATTTGAGAGTTTAGGCCGTAACGATCTGCATAGCTGCCTGAATAGCTATTGTTAACGGTCAAACCTGATACTGTAGCACCGATACCGATCTGGTTGTATAATAGCTCATCGTTGATGTAACCTACACCTGAGATACCTGAAACGTAGTATTTACGTTGCGTAGCTGTATAAAGACCAGTGAAGTCGATGTGGTGTTTACCAAAATCACGGGTGTAATAAAGCAGGTTATCGATGGTGTAGCTATTGGTCTCTGAGTTGGAAGCTGTAGCTGCACCAAGAGGGGTATTGGCCAAACGACCGCTATAACTATTAACGCGAGTAGGAATGTAATTATAACCTGCGTTCAAACGATATCTAAGTCCTTTAAAGATTCCACCAAATTTCACATCAGCATAGCCATTACCGCTTAGGTTCACACTACGGTTGATCTGGCTGGTGGTCAAACCTAACAATGGATTTACGTACAGTTGCTCTGGCGCCATCGGGTAGATCACGTAGGTGCCATCGGCATTGTACAAGTTACCGTAAGGACTCATCGCTGTAGCATTAAGCAAATTAGCACGGCCACCGTCGTAGTTGTTATTAGCCAAATAAAGGTTAGTGCCTACGGTCAAAAAGTCCGTTACGTTCACATCAAGATTAGATCTAACGCTCACCCGGTTGTATTGATAGCCTTTGATCACACCTTTTTGTTTCAGGTAATCGGCGGATACAAAATATTTCACGTCTGGCGAACCACCACTTACGCTTAAGTTGTGATCTTGCATGATACCTTGTTGGGTGGTCTCTTTTACCCAATCAATGGTACGTCCTGCGGCATAATTCGCTCTTTCGGTGTTGTTATACACAGGCTCCGGGAACTGCTGAGGCAACTTGTTCTGCGACAGGTAATCAAGATATTTTTGAGTGAATGAAGCCGGGTCACGTGGCGTAAGGATGTGGCCAAGGTTCTCGAAACCTGCATATCCGGTGTACCTGATCACTGGCTTACCGGTAGTACCACGTTTGGTGGTCACTAAGATAACACCTTGCGAACCGTTAGCACCGTAAATAGCTGCGGCCGACGCATCTTTCAACACCTCGACAGACGCGATGTCATTAGGGTTGATATCATTCAACGAGCCACCGCTCTTGCTTAGTGGTATACCATCCACTACGATGAACGGACCAGATGAAGCCGTTATCGAGTTCTGGCCACGGATGGTCACAGATGGCTGCCTGCCAGGAACAGAAGAGGTTGTGGTGATGTTCACACCTGGCACTGTACCCTCGATGGCTTGCAGTACGTTGGTTACAGGTAATTGTCCTAAACGTTGCTTAGGCACTGAAGCTACCGAACCGGTGATATCAGATCTTTTCTGTGTACCGTAACCTACTACCACTACATCGTTCAATTGCTTGCCATTGTCAGACAAGGCCACGGTGATGGTCTTGGTAGCACTGGTAACTTGTACCTCTTTTGAAGCAAGGCCAATGAACGATACGGTCAGTGTGGCCGGACCGTTCAAGTTGATGCTAAATACGCCGTTAACATCTGTTACAGAGCCCGATGATGATCCGTTGACCTTTACAGTGGCTCCTGGTAATGCGGCACCCTTGTCATCCGTAACGGTACCTTTAACGGTATAGGACGTAGTTTGGGCTTGCAGATCGATACTGGCGCCGCTCATTACAGCAGTGAAGATTAGTATCAAATAAATGATCAGGGTAAATTTTTTACTCATAATAATGAATTGGTTTGTTATTGGTCTTTAAATGGTGCTGGGGGACGGATGTGGTTTATCCGTAGCAATACAGGGTAATGCCGACCCGGGGCGGGCAGCTGCGTTCAGTGTTTCTCATGAATTAAATTGGGTTTAAGATCAGTTGACCGATCAGCTTGAATACCTGCCGGACAGCAACAAAGAACGCTGAAAATGGCACCCGTAGTAGGGGGCTAAATTGTTAATTTAAGGGGTGTATTTTCATCAGCATACTTTAATTCGGCTCAAAAACAGGCTTTTTTGAGGTTTAGAAGAATCACAGCGAAGAATGCGATGAGACGCTATTTATGTCAAGTCAACATGACGACCGGGGCCTTATTTTTGAAGCTTATAGGCGGTCTGAAAGTTATAGCGATGCTTCTTAATGAACTCGGAAGGATTGACGCCGAACTGCTTGTTGAAGTGCTCTCTAAAATATTTGATATCGACAAAACCAGTACGATAGGCTGCATCATTTACGTTGCAATTGGTATGGATCAATAGCTCCGCTGCTTTGCGCAATCTCACAAAGCGTATGAAATGATTGACCGATTGACCGGTTATCCCCTTGATCTTTTTCAAAAGCGTAGGATAACTCATATTGACCTGTTTGGCCAGGGTCTCTACATCAAATCTTTCATTGGTCAAATGCGCCTCGATGATACTAATACAATGATATAGGAAATCTTTGTTCTCTTCTGATACGTTACGAGTCGTGTTATTGAGCGTTACCTCCTTATAGAAGTAGTTTTGTAGCTCTGATCTGCTCCTGAGCACACTCTTAACACGCGCCATCAGCACCTCGCTTTGGAATGGCTTACTGATGAAGTCTACCGCACCTCCCTCCATACTTTGCAGCATGATCTCAGGCGTGGCGTCGCCAGTTAGCAATATGATCGGGATATGATTGATCGTCATATCTCCTTTTACAGCTTTACAAAGCTCCAACCCGTCCATCTCCTCCATCACGATATCGCTAATAATGACGTCTGGCAAATGCGCTCTTATCAGCTCCAGGCCTTTTAACGCAGTATTAGCTTCGAATACCTTGTAGTCTGATGAGAAGAGCTTTTTAATGTACGTACGCATCTGATCGTTATCATCAATGATCACTACCGAACGTTTGTTGGAAAGCATCAAGCCAAGGTCTATCATCTCCTCCTCTTTGGTGACCACTTCTTTCTGATCCTGATCTATTAAAGCGGTCACATGTTCTTTATCAAAGGAGATATCCGTACATACTTGCTCTCCAGCAAAATGCGCCTTACCTTTGGGTATCGACAATACGAATGTTGTACCGCCTGTCGGATTGTTATGATAGCTAATATTCCCCTTGTGCTGATCGATGAACACTTTCACCAAGTAAAGGCCAATGCCGAAACCTGTCTTGAAGTAGTTCTTCTCCCTCACCTGATAAAACTTACTGAACAGCTTATCGCCTACATCAATAGCTATACCGATACCATTATCCGTTATCTTGAAAAATGCATTCTGCTCGTCCTCCTCGATCATGATACTGATGTTCCCACCTTCCGGAGTGAACTTGACAGCATTTGAGATCAGGTTAAATAACGCGATCTCGATCTTTTCATGGTCGAGGTAGAGTTCGATGTCGTCTTTGTCACATTTTAGCTCGTAGGTCAGTCGTTTAGCTTTAAGCTGCTGAGTAAAACACAGAAAGACCTCGTTGCAAAGGGTCACGAAGTCGACCTTGCTTATCTTCATTTGTGCGTTGTCGCTTTCGGCCTTTCTAAACAACAGAAGGTGATCTACCAACCCTAACAAACGCCTGGCGTTGCGATATACCACATTAAGCTCCTCGGTTCCTTCCTTACTTTTATTCAAAAGGTCCTTTATCGGGTTGATGATCAGTGTAAGCGGAGTGCGGAACTCGTGAGAGACATTGGTGAAAAAAGATAGCTTCTTCTCATTCAACTCCTTTTCGCGTTCGATCGCCATATTGGCCACCTCGATCTCGAATTTCAGCCTTGCCTGCCTTGAACGGTACGACCATAACTTATATCCTAATAAGGAAGCGAAAGTGACGTACAACAAATAAGCCCACCATGTACGATACCATGGCGGCAGCACGTTCACCTGGATGATCAACATTTTGCCATCCCACACGCCTTGTGTGTTGGTAGCCTTGATCTTCAAGGTGTAGTGTCCTTCGTTCAAACGCGTATAATAAGCCGTCTTCAGCTTCCCTACCTCGTTCCATCCATTATCCCATCCTTCTAAAAAATAAGCGTAGTTGATCTTATCGGGGAGTGAATACTCCAACGCACTGTAATCTACCGCAAGCGTAGCCTCATTGTAAGGAATGTTGATCTGCTGAACATCAGCTATCGGTCGACCGTGGGTATACCGGCTGTTCCCGCTGACCACCGTATTGTTGATCTTTAGTTCAGTAAGCCGTAAGGATGGCGTGTGACTCACCGAGCTTACGCTGTCAGGGTTGAATAGGTTGAACCCATTGATCCCACCAAAAAGCATATCGCCCGAACTTAGTTTGAGTGCAGCATTATAGTTGAACTGATCGCTTTGCAACCCATCGGAGGCTTTGTAATTAACAAATTTGCCGGTCCTTTGCTTAAATTGGCTCAAGCCATTGTAGGTGCTGCACCAAAGATCATCGTTGTCATCGATCAGGATATTGAGTATGGCATTACTCGGCAAGCCGTCGGCCTGTGTATAGCGTTTACTTGTATTTGTGCCTGTGTTATAAAGTAGTAAGCCTCCTCCTTCTGTACCTATCCATAATCGATCTCGCTTGTCAATAGCCAGCGTACGTATCGCATTGCCGATAGGGATCGTTCGGTATTTATGGCTCTGTAGGTCGATCTTGAACAGTTGAGTGTAATTACCTGCCCACAATGTATTTTTATCCGCTACAAGCGCATGGATGTTCGTGATGTTCTTATCAAAAAGTTCGAACTGATCAGCGGTCCGGTCGTAACGGTACAGCGCCCCTCCCCTGGTGGTGCCTGCCCACAGCTCTCCTTGCTGATCTTCATACAGCTTCCATAAGTTCTTATCTACGGTTCGGGCAGCGGTGTTGTAGCAGGTGTAATGTTTGAAAGTTCCTGAAGCTTTATCAAGCAGATCAATGCCACCATTATAACTTGCTACCCAAAGCTTACCCGTATAATCTTTCAATACACTTACTACAAAGTTGCTGCTCAATGAATTAGCCGAGCCGGTGTGAACATAACTCTTGTATGTATTAGCTTGGCGGCCCCAATAGCTCATACCTCCTCCATCAGTACCGATCCACACACCGTTGGGCCCATCCTGACAAAAGGAAATGATAAAGTTGTTGATCACGCTGTTGTTATTGAAGGGGTCATGACGGTATACCTCGAACGGGTGATCATCATTACTTTCGATCATGTTCACCCCGCCACGCAACGTAGCGACCCACTTCCTCGACATCTCATCCTCGTAAATGGCACTGATAGCGCCACTGCGTAAGGAGCCCTGCCCCTGCCCTGGCGTCAAATAAGTGATATTGCCGGTGCGCTTGTTCCTGATGTTGACCCCACCTCCGTTAGTAGCGATCCAGAGGTCGCCACTTTTATCCGCCTTCAGATCAAATACATTATTGTTAGATAATTTAAGTGTACCGTTGAATGCCTTTTCAAGCTTCCCAGTGTTACTATGATAAACGAACAGCCCCCCCTCGGTCCCGATCAGCATATCTGCATCTTCGGTTAGCGATAGGCAATTGGCTAATTTTAATTGAGCGTTGACCAATTGGATCCTGCCATTGCGCTTGTCATACCTGCAAAGCCCCACATCCTTGATGAAAAGCCATAGTTGACCATCCTTACCAACGGTCAATGCTTGTACCGTATACGATGTAGTGCCGGCAAATTGGACCTGATCACAAAGGTTACGTTGTCCCTTATAGGCCAACAAGCCATTGCTCTCCGTTGCAATGAATACCGTTCCTGCATTTGAAGTAACTAATGCATTGATGCCCGAGCTAACCTTGCGATATTGCCCTTTTGTATCTTTATAATATAGAGAAGTGAAGTTGGCAGATGTTTCGTCGTAAAAGACCACCCCTTTAAAGGTCCCTACAAAGATCTTGTTAAAGCCCTCGGTAATAGCAGTGATATGGTCAGAATTGAGCGAATTTGGGTTTCCCCATTGACCGCGGAACACTTTAAATTTTTCGCCATCATACCTGTTCAGTCCATCATATGTGCCGAACCACATGAAACCATAATGATCTTTGTAGATACAGGTAACCGCATTATTAGACAGCCCCTGTTCGATACCCAGATATTTTACAGCTTGCGTAGCGAAACAATAACCACCCGACAGCCAAAAGCTGATCAGCCAAAGGAAAAGCACGAGCCTCAAAACTCTCATCATCAGGGGTACACCGAACGGTCAGTTCAAATATTGGTATACAATGATAATGAAAAAAGAGGAGTTTGAGTGAGGTGGGTCGGAAATGAAGCTTAGACCATATCAAGATCAGGTGACGCAGTGATCATTCCGTAATTATAACGTTGTATTAATAACGACCTGATCATGCGTTATTCTAGTTTACTACTGAATAATTCGCGGTAAAACGATCAAGTATGGTGTTTAAAGATTCCGAATACTTGAATAATAAGAATATACATGTTAGCAAAGGCTAATAACCGAATATTGCCATCAATGTATAGGAATGTGCTGGTCAGGGCTTTGTTGTTCACTGGCGTTCAGTCCTTTTGATCTCCAGTAGTTCTCGATGTGCTCAAGTGACCGTCCTTTTGTTTCAGGCAGTAATTTATAAACTACCATAAAAGCAACTATACAGAAAAAGGCAAAGAACCAGAACGTGCCTGCGCTGCCAAGATCCTTAAGTAAGACGGGCGTTAGCTGGCCTACGATGGTGTCGGCTATCCACATGGTCATGATACTTATCGCTAAGGCACGGCCACGAATAGCGTTAGGAAATATCTCTGAGGCCACTACAAATTTCAACGGGCCTATCGAGAAAGCAAAGAAGGCAAGGAATGATAACACGCATATCAACAACCAGACACTGTTGGTGTGGCCAGCATAAAAACAATAACCCGTTGCAGCTAGCGTAATAGCAGCACCGGCCGTTCCGTACAGGTATAAGGGCCTTCTCCCCCAGCTATCCACCTTCCATATCGCGAATAAGGTGAATAACATATTAGCAGCTCCAAAAATGATCTGGCTGATCAATGAGTTACTTAATGAGATCCCTGCACTACTTAATATACTCGGGCCATAATACACTATCGCATTGATGCCACTGAATTGTGAGAACAATGGTAACAAAATGCCGATCAGCAATGCTTTCCGCATACCAGGCGCGAACAATTCTTTATAAGTGCCTTGAGGCGATACGTCACCTTTATTCCCTTGGGCTTCGCTGGGTTCATGACCCGCAATTGCGTTCAATATCTGCAGCGCTTCATGGGTTCGGCCCTTTTGCATAAGCCATCGAGGACTTTCAGGTACCGTGAACAAACCACTTAAGAAAGCAACGGCTGGTATAGCGCCTAATCCGAGCATGGCACGCCATGTTTCCCTGATCAATAATGTCTGTGTTACACTATCGGCGGCATAGTTGACCAGCAAGGCGTTGGTCAAATATGCCACCAGTATGCCAAGGGTTATGGCCAGTTGATAATAGGTGACCAGCCGGCCGCGAATGTTGGCCGGCGCTATTTCGGAGATATATAAAGGAACAACATTGCTGGCGATACCAATGCCTGTCCCGCCGATCAACCGTGAGACAACAATGAGCGATAAATTAGGCATTAAAGCGCAACCCAAGGCAGACAGCAGGAATAGCGTTGCCGAGAGCAACATCAGCTTACGACGACCGAACCTGTCACTTAGCTCGCCTGATAAGGCCACGCCCAATATACAACCTATGAGTGCTGACGATACGAACCACCCCTCCTGTACCGCCGATAGACCGAACTGTACCTTAATGAGCGGCAGGACACCTGATATCACGGCCATATCAAAGCCAAATAAGAACCCACCAAGTGATGCTACTATGGTTATCGCCGTAAGGCTTATGCGTTTATCTTTCATTATCGTTCGTATTAGTTGTGAGCTTTGTGACCACTTACCTTCGGCCTAAGCATACCGAGCCGGGTATATAATTCGGCGATACAAGCTTCATCGAGTAGCCACTTGGGTTTCCTGAGACCTTCTGCATCGGGTAGCCAAGTATGCGTGAGCAATCCATACTGGTCACGTGAGTGTTCCCAGGCATAGTTCAACGCCTTCTCGATGGCGCCGATATATCGATAGTCACTATCAATTTGATAAAGGGCAGCATACCCTCTAAACAGTACCGTAACGAACCATGGCAGGTCGATAGCGATAGGTAAATTGGCATCTTTTGACCGTGCAGAAAAGTATCTGTAACTGTCGGCCGCCAGCTGCTTACCTTGCATGAGATACTTTTTATCGCCGGTAAATCTGTAAAGCAGAATTGCGGCCTCGATCATCGACCCGGTGTTATACGTCCAGTAAACAGGGTTGATCTTACCATCCTTGGTTTTGATATCGTTGGCGATGATGCCGTTGGTATCCCTTAGGGCCGTGTACATCCAATTATAATAGCGCCTACCTGCGTCCAGGTATGCTTTCTCCTTACAGCCTTGATAGATCTTCAGTGCCGTTAAAGTAGCCATGCCGTTAGAACAGGCCGGCTTTTGGTCTTTATGACCCTCCAGCCAGGTCACACCACCACCTGCTTCGTTGTTCCAGCCGCTTTCAATAAATTTGAACACCTGCTTGGCACGTTCAAGATAAGTTGGGTTGTGTGTAACAAAAAAAGCCTCCATATAATCGATGCCTACCAACCCGTTGTCATCATAATAACGGTCAGCTTTTTCGAACTGGGTGGGATAGGCCTGATAACCGAAAGGCTGCCGCTTGGCATCGCCGTACAACTCAACACCTTGTATCAAGGTATCCAGATGCTTTTTGTACTTGCTACGGAAACTTTCCGAAACATGCATAAGTGCATTAGTGGATGATAGTACGCCTGAAAGAGGCCATAAAAAACTCACCCTCTTTTCAGCTACGCCACCACCCTGCATATAGCTTAACGAATCCCTTTTATTATCCGGATAATTCTCTTTGAACAAACCTGTGTAAGCCGGAACGCGGTAGCGCTGCCACACGATATGATATATTTGCTCAGCGCGTTGAAGGTACTTTTCCCCATCTGCCTGCTGCGCTTTAGCGTAGTTGAAAAGTGCTAAACCAACGCTCAAACACAATACAAAGCCTAATTTTTTATAAAGCATATCAAATGATCAATATGGTTTTACGATAGGTGATGCTTCATAGGTTATTGTATCGATGGTGGCGGTTCGGCAACTCCCCAGTTCTTATTGGGTCGGCTGCCCATTACAAAGGTCAGCTTGCCACCATTTTTAAGCTGATCAAGGTACATCCAACAGTTTTTTATGGGCTTTCCGTTAAAGGTGAGGCTCTGTACGTAACAGTTCTTTTCAGAGGTATTTGTCGCTTCGATCTGCAACACCTTACCGTTGCCTAATCGTATCGTTGCCCGGCTGAACAGTGGCCCCCCAAATTGAACGATCGGGCGCAGGTCGGTAAAGCCTTTAACATCGAACAGCCCAAGCGAGGCCAGTACATACCATGAGCCTAACTGCCCCTGGTCTTCATCCTGCCCATAGCCATAACCGTGAATAGGTTCGGTGCCGTAAAAGTTGTCACAGATCTGGCGTATCCACTTTTGCGTTAGCCACGGTTTGCCCGAAAAGTTAAATAGCCAGCCTATATGAAGGTTAGGTTGATTACCTTGATTATACAGCGCGTTGATCCCGGCAAAAGCATCGATCGTTTTACCACCGCCAAAATCATTTTTTGAAGATGCTTCAAATATGCTGTTGAGCTTGTTATTAAAACTTGAATCGCCTACCGCCTTGATCAGTGCTTTGGGGTTTTGAGGTACATAAAAGGTATACTGTGTGGCATTTCCCTCCTGGAAACCACGCCACGGCTGTAACGGATCAAATTTGTCAATGAATTTACCTTCGGCGGTTTTGGGTTGAATTAGTTTGTTGGCAGGGTTGAACAAGTGCTGCCAACCGCTGGCATACTTGATAAGTTCTTGGTACTCATTGTTCTTGCCCAATGCTTTGGCCATTTGAGCGGCTGCAAACGCGCTGAAACTGTATTCCAATGTATGTGAGGCCGAAAAATTGGAACCTGTTGAGTCTGTTACAAAGTTCCTTCCATCACCATCGAGGTGCGGGATATAGCCGTAGCGAATGAACGCTTTGGTATCCATTTTACCTGACCCTACCGGCCTGCCTTTCCATCCTAACTCATTGTTCTTCACTGACTCGTAGGCTAATGACACATCATAGTCGCGTATACCTGCCTGATAGGCGCCAGCTATGGCCAAGCCTACAAAGTTGGTACCCACACCCGATGCGTATTCGCTGTTGGCTAAACCATCTCCGAACCACCCTTTGTCTTTATAAAGCCGTAGTTGCGTGGTCACAAAACGTGCGTACCACTCAGGGTAGGATAATGACCATAGCTGAGTAAGGTTCCAATATCCGCCCCAGATAGCATCCGTGTTAATATAGCCGTATCTCTGCTCTTGTTTATCAAGCTGACCAACCGTTGCGGGATGTTTAGGATAAGCGCCGTTCACATCACTGGCCAGGCCACGTCCTAACAAGGCATGATACAATCCGGTATAAAATTTCATCTTGTTAGCTTTTACCGGGCTTTCTACCTGTAATTTGCCAAGCTCTCTGCGCCAAACCGTGCGCGCCTGTTGTAATGCGCCGTCAAAGTTGAGGTTAGCCGCTTCGGCCGCCAGGTTCGTCCTGGCGTTAGCGATAGAGGTATAGCTCAAGCCTACCTTGATCTCCAACTTTTCGCCTGACCAGGTGCTGTAATTCAATGCTAAACCTGCGCCTTCACCTTTTGCTGTTCTTTCACCTGCACGCGTACCTTCCTTTGTAAAGGCCGTTACCGATGCAGGAGCCTTATCTAACTGACCGTAAAAGTACATGGCCACCTTCCCTTGCGGGTCATAGCTGGCAACGTATTTTGGATAGGTGATCACATAGCCCGCAAAATGGGTAGCGTCGACCATGCGAACCTTCGCATCAGTGACCTCGCCACTTTCCCCTTGCTTACGTCCGATATCTAAGATCACGTGCGCCTGAGTTGAACTTGGAAAAGTGTAGCGGTGAAAACCGACACGCTTGGTGGCGGTCAATTCTGCTGTGATCTGGTGATCATCAAGCTTTACCTTGTAATAACCTGCTTGCGCTATCTCATTTTTATGATCAAAAGCCGAACGGTATCCACTTCCAGGCTCGTCCAGTTGCCCGGGAACAACCTTTAGCGGGCCGGTGGTGGGCATAAAGCTGACACCGCCTACCTGCCACTCATGAAAGTGTACAAAGCCCTCAATTGACTTGTGCCTTACATCATATCCTACAGCCTCCCACCCTTGGGCATTTCCATAATGCCCATTAGTTGATGGTGCCAGTTTGGCCATACCACCCGGTACAGCGGCCGGCGTAAAAAAGAACCAACGGCTGTGCGCGGTGCCGATCCCCGGGTCAACGTACTGCAAAACATCTTGCGCCTTTGCCCGGCCACCAGCTAATAGAGCAACGACCAGAGCGGCCTTTTGAAAATATCTTTGAACCATTTATTTGTGCAATAATTACTATGAATTTCCTGATGTGACTATCTGTATTTTGATAACATGACCTGTACGCGTTGCATCCATGCCTGATCTACCCCTTCTA
Source organism: Mucilaginibacter daejeonensis (assembly GCF_020783335.1). Classification (NCBI taxonomy): domain Bacteria; kingdom Pseudomonadati; phylum Bacteroidota; class Sphingobacteriia; order Sphingobacteriales; family Sphingobacteriaceae; genus Mucilaginibacter; species Mucilaginibacter daejeonensis. The sequence continues at coordinate 1,383,336 of NZ_CP086068.1, read as the reverse complement.
AATTGGTATACCTACCGGCACCGTTGAGGCCTGCATACTGATAATAACCATTGGAGGCGGTATTCTTCAAGATCACATTGATGGCATCAACGTTCGCCTTGGCATAGGTAAGCCAATTGCTGTTATTGTCCAGCTCATAGAGCTTGATCATGGCTTGCGTAGCCCAACTGCTGTAACAACCGTTAACGCGCAGGTCGCTGGTATTGAAGATGAATACGTTGTAGCTTTTGTCCCAAAGCCCCCTGATCATGGCATTACCCAAAGCCTGGGCTTTGGTCTTGTACGTGTTATCATTCATGGCATCTGCAAAAAGTAATTCGGCTTCTACCATGATGGCGTTATCGTAAGTGAATTTTACAGCGTTCTTCACGCCGTTCTTTTCGATCTGCCAAATGTAAAGCCCTGTTGTGCTATCGTACATCTGCGCGTTAAGCCAATTATCCACCATTACTGCCCATTCTTTGTATTGCGCGATGCCAGTAAGTTTATATAACCGCGCAAAAAGCTGCATGGCCAGCGCATTCGATTGGGTCGGCTTCACGGTCTTTTCGGTGGTCCACCAAAATCCACCGTTAAAGGTGTTGTCCCACTGTCCGCTTTTGATCAACCATCGGGCACAGGCTTCAGCAGCGCTTAAATAACTGGCTTTGGTGGTTCCTGTCGTCACATTATAGGCGTCTAAGTACGCCATACCTGTCAATGCGTTATCATCAACATATTTTACGCCTGCCGCCCCTGAACCATCCAGGTTGGCGTAAGCAAAGTATCCGCCATTGGGGTCGGCCTTGTCTTCCAATTTGGTCAGCCAGGCGAAGGTACCGTTCATCGGCTCAAGGTAACTTGCATCGCCGGCGGCTACCATGGACGCATCAGCATATAAGTGACTGGCCACATACCATTCGAAAGCGCTGTTGGTATTAGTAGTGGTGTTTACCCGGTAGCTACCAAAGGATGTAGCATAACCCGCTTTTATATATGCGCGGGTAGCTTTTGCATTGGTCAGATATACCGACTCGGTGACCGGGTTGCCCCCTGAACCGCCATTGTTGCCACTTCCGTTCCCACTGCCTTCGGGCGCGCCATTATCTGACTTGCTGCACGATGCCAATAGCAGGCTTAGCGCCAAGACCCAGTTGTAATACTTTGTTCTCATAGGTTAAGATATTGATCAATGCTTACCATCACCATAAGGCAATTGTAAGCATCATGCTGTTGTTTAAAGATCAGATAGCTGTATCAATTGACCGCTGTCGCGGTGTGGGTGTAAGTACTGTTCGGTTTAAAATAAACATCCACCTTTGCGTTACGCTTATCAATAGATGGATCGAATTTGAAAGTATTATCCCATTGTGCGTTACTGACCGGAAGCAGGTTGAAATAGCTGGCAGGCTGACCTGATGGCGCTACGTTGTTGACGTTAACACTTCCAAAGTATTCTAACCCGGCTGATGTGTGCATCACGAACTTGTAACGCTCGTCACGTCCCCACGAGAACTGGTAGAACTCGACCGGGATACGGGCGTTGCTCCAGGTACTGTTACCAGTGTATGTTAGCTGCCCTATCTCGGTATTATAAGCCGACATGAATAACCCCATCGACTGGATACTTACAACGTTACTTGTAGCCACGTTAAAATTCAATCTGATGCGATAAGGGCCTGCCGTGCCGACAGTGATAGTTTGGTTACCCTGTTGTATGGTACCGCTTGCATCAAGATAATAACGCGCACCAGCATCGGCCGCCTTGTCACTGAACTGGTATGTACCGGCTTGTAGTGAGGTGTACAGTTCGAACACTCCCGGAGCGGTTTGTTTAAAGGTAATTGCCTTCGACAGGTCGGTCGCGCCTGCTTCGGTACCCGAGCCTGTTAAGTATAAGGTATTGGGTGGTACGGCAAAACCGGCGGGCCTTGTGATCTGGATTGTATTGGCACTTCCAGTGACCTGTACGTTGGTGGCTTTTGACGCCATAATGGTCCATTTGAGCGTGCCCGTACCTAAAGAACCGATCCCGGCCAGTGAGGCGATCTTGTTCAATGTATCTTGGGGGATGGTGGCCTGCGTTTGCGCGCCCGAGCCATCGGCGAGTATCCGGTACACAGGTTTGCTGAAGTTGCCATCGGCCTTATCAAACACCACTTCATATAGCACTACGCCACCGCTGGCCGCACTCGCAGCGCTCCAACTGAATGGAACACTGCTGCCGCCGGGTTGTAACTTAAGCGTTGTGGCGTTAGCCGGAGCAGATAGCGTGCCTACTGCGGTAAGCTGATCATCCAGCGCACGGGTATCCTTTTTACAGGATACGATAGCCATGACGGCCAGCAAGGCCATCATGGTGGTAAAGCTTATTCTTCTCATTTTTGGTTTTAGGTAATTGGTGGTTCAAGTTTAGTACCCTGGGTTTTGGGTGAGTTGTGCGTTCAGGCTCTGATCACCGCTGGGTATGGCCCATAAGTAATCGCGGCTTGGGTTGAAGCGCCGTAGCTGTACCCTGATGTAACCGTTATCGGTAGTAGGGTCACCCGAAAATTTAGCGCCATGCACATACCTGTTCAACACCGTCTCGGCAGTACGCCAGCGGCGAATGTCATCTATACGGATGCCTTCTAAGGCTAACTCAGCACGGCGTTCACGCCTGATGATGTTGGTAACATCTCCACCCGGATAACTTAAAGCGCCCGGATCTGTGAAACCTGCCCGGGTGCGTAACGCGCCAATGGTCTGGTTCCATACGGTGGCGGTCATTTGTCCTAAGCTGTTCTTGGCTTCGGCATAGTCAAGCAATATTTCGGCGTAACGGAATAGATGCAGGTTATTACCTGATGTAAAGCCGGTCAATGCTGACGGGTCAAAATATTTGCGCCAGTAATACCCCGTAGGCGATGAGCTTTGCCTCCCGGCCGAATATTCGTCGGGACCCGGACGGGTGGGATCGCTTCCAGGCTTGATGTAGATCACCTTACTGGTGCCATTTACCCCACCGCCATTGTTCCAATTGTAACGGTCGTACACCACGGTAGCGGTCAATCGAGGGTCACGGTTGGCATAAGGGTTATTCTCATCATAACCCGAACCAGCCTCGGTGATCCCACGGCCGTTGAGCATAATGTAATCATCTACCAGTTCTTGCGTAGGTGCAAGCGCATTCACACGACCGCCCACACTGTTAGGCGCAAAGTCCCAAAAGTCGGTCCAGGTGCGGGTGGTCGCTGGCACATATTGAAGGGACAGTATGGTTTCCGAATTATTGCGACTAACGTTGGGATCGCTAAAAATGCTGCCGTAATTAGATGCCAGTGAATAAGTGCCGTTAGTGCCCGCGTTATTCATCAAGGCTTCGCAAGCAGTGACCACTTCGGCCATACGGTTGCCTTGGTATAGCAACACGCGTGCTTGAAGCGCCAGTGCGGCACCCTTGGTGATGCGCCCATTCTCTGCCGCAGGTAATTGATCTTTAGATGGTAGCGCTGGTACGATGGCTTTGAGCTCGTTCAGCACGAACTCGATCACTTGCGCTTTTGGCGTTTTACTGATGGTCTTGGCCTCCTCTTGGGTAATATCTTTGGTTACGAGCGGCACATCACCATACCATTTGGTCAGATTGAAGTGCTCGAAAGCACGAATGAATCGGGTCTCGGCTTTCAGGCGGTCAAGGGTGGCCGCTCCAAGTGTGGTGTTCTGATCAACATTGGCCAGAAATTGGTTACATGATTTGATGGTGCTGTAGTAATAGGCCCAATCGCCGGCAAATTTAGATGTCAACGAATTGGCATTGCCACTGGCGATCTGTATCAGGTCGTTATTGTTCTGCGAGTAAGCGTTATCTGACAGGCCTTCGGCACCAAAGTACAGACCGCTGTTGTACATGAGGCTGTAGTTGTTGTTCAAGGCATTATAAACGTTGGCATCGGCCGTCCAGAAATTAAGTATCGAGTAGGCGTCAGTTGGTGCTACATCCAGCTTGCGGCAACTGCTGACCAATATCAGTGTTGTGATCGCAAAGTATTTTGTAAGGTGTTTCATGATCCTTTTTGTAATAGTTAGAAGGTGATGTCAAGACCGGCTCCTATGAATATTGGCAGCAGGTAGTTTCTTGCACTATTAGAGCCTGTGGTACCGTTGTTGGTGGTCGGGCTTACACTGTTCCCGAACTCAGTGGTCTCAGGGTCGATGAATTTGAGCTTTGACAGCGTGAACAGGTTCTGGCCAATGGCAGACACCCTTACGCGCTGTATGCCAGCTTTACGGGTCAACTCGGCCGGTAATGTGTACCCGATATTTACGTTCTTAAGTCTTGCATAAGCAGCATTGTACCGATACACGTCTGACCCGTTGCGCCAGTTATTCGTGTTCGACGGTGACCCGATGGCGGCCAGTCGCGGATACCGTGCATCGGTGTTAGAAGGGGTCCAATAGTTGGTCATGTGCTCGTAAAGCGTTTGGCCGTAATTGTAATGGAAGGGCTCTACCAGTTCGCCCCTGATGAATGCATCACGCTGACCCACACCTTGTATGAATACGGTCGCATCAAATCCGGCCACGGCGATACGGTAAGTAAAGCCAAAAGTGTAGTGCGGGAACGGGTTACCGATCACCTTTTTATCATTATCATCTATCTTACCATCGCCATTAAGGTCTTTGAACTTGATATCGCCAGGACCTACGATCGCGCCTGCGGGCTTAGGCAAATTGTTCACATCGGCCTGATTCTGGAAATAACCGTCGGTCTGATAGCCGTAGTATTGGGTGAGAGGTTCACCAACACGGCGTATCAACTGGTAAACATCCTGGTTATAAATGATCTGTTGAGTGTTTCCGGTAAGTTGCAGCAACTTGTTCTGGGTATTACCAATGTTGGCACTAAAACTTTGTACCACCTTGGCCGACCTCAAAGTATAGGTCAATTGCGCTTCCCATCCCCGGTTCTGTACCTTGGCAACATTAGCCGTAGGTGGCGCTGCGCCAAAAATGCTGGGCACATCAAGTGGGGTTTGCTGTATATCGCGGGTGGTCTTATCAAAATAGTCAAAGGAACCTGTCAACTTATTTTGGAACAACCCAAAGTCGACACCTGCGTTAATGGTAGCGGCCCGCTCCCAGGTCAATATCGGATTGGATAGATTGGTACCTGCACCGCCTTGGATAACGCCATTATAACCATAAGCTCCGGGGTAATTAAAGTATGTGGTCAGGTAGGTATAATTCCCAGCTGTTTGGTTGTTACCCACTACACCGTAGGTGGCCCTTATCTTTAAACTGTTCAACGTTTTGCGTAATGGCTCCATAAAATCCTCGTCAGATATGAGGTAACCTGCATTGACCGACGGGAAGAAGCCACTGCGCTCGCCTTTGGCAAATTTGGACGATACGTCATTACGGAAGACGAAGTCGAGGAAGTAGCGGCTCTTATAATCATAACTCACCCTGCCGAAAGCTGATTGAAGGCTGTTGGCCTGGATGGCTATACTGTTGTAGGAGTTGGTAGCATCGATCAGCGTACCGGTAGTTGCGTTGCCAAAGAATGGGTCGGTCAACGTTTTTTGTAGCTGAAATCCGCGCTGGCTATTGATCTCGCTCGATACGCCCAGCGTTGCGCTTAAATTATGCTGCTGGAACGATCTGTTATAGTTCAAATATAACTGTGTATTGAAAGAATGTGATTTGGAGTTATTATCGAACGTAGTAAGATCGTTACCGTAAACACCTGCAGGCAAATAGTTGACCTGCGTCCTTCTGAAAAAGTTGCCGTTGTTTTGGATGGTACCGCCGAACACACCGGTTAACGTGAGTGCTTTGGTGATATTGAGTGCACCGGTAAGGTTACCGAAAATACGGTCATTATCTGCCTGGTTGAAACCACCTTTCTCTAATACACCATACTCGTTATACTGCGATGCGATGGGGTTGGTCAGGTAGTTGCCGTTCTCGTCTTGCCAATTGTAGTTATAAGGAACACGGTTGGCATCAGCAAAAATGTTATTGTTGCCTACGCTGTTCGTCTTGTTGCGTGATTTGGTGTACTCGAGTATGCCCGTCAATTTGAAACGGCCAATGATAGTTGACTGGTTCAACCTCAGGTTATATTTTTGAAACCCGAACTTGTTACCACTGCCGCCGTTACCAATAAAGTTGCTTAACTGGTTCAGGTAGCCGGCCGACAAAAAGTAGGTGCTGGTCTCTCCCCCGCCGCTTACACTCACATTCTGCGAAAGTTGAGGAGCATCATACAACAAATGGTTCACATCCCAGGTCCCGTTGCCTTGAGCGGCCAATTCCTGTATCTGCGCCGGTGTGAACGAAGGCGGAAGCCCCGAATTGATCAGCGATTCGTTCTTGTAATAAGCATTATCAGCAGCGTTCACCTTTTTGACCAATACGTTAGGCTTTTGCCATCCATAATTGCCGTTGTAATTAACGGTAGGCTTTTGATTGAGTTTACCGCTTTTAGTGGTCACCAGCAATACCCCATTGGCACCACGTGAACCATAAATGGCCGCTGCACCAGCATCCTTCAAAACCGTAACACTGGCTATGTCATTGGGGTTAAGTAAACTAAGGTCGGCCGGTGATTGAGAGATGATACCATCAATGACCAATAACGGATCGTTGTTACCGGTGGTGGACACACCTCTGATGTTAATGAGCGGTGTTGCCCCCGGATCGAGTGTGCTTTGCTGAATGATCAGATTGGGCGATTCGCCTTGGAGTGCCTGAACTGCATTGAGCACCGGCTTCTCATTGATGTCTCGGGCGCCCACCGTACCGATCGCTCCGTTGATGGTCGCGCGGCGCTGTGTACCGTAGCCTACCACCACTACCTCATTAAGTGCTTTGGACATATCAGCTTTAAGAGTGACCGTGACCTGCGCCTGCTGCCCAATGTTCACGGTTTGCGTGACAAAGCCAATAAAAGTAAAGGTCAAGCTCCTGTTGGTCTGTCCATCAGGTATCGATATCCTGAACTTGCCGTTCACATCGGTCACTGTACCTAATTGGGAGTTTTGCAGCCGCACGGTAACGCCCGGCAAAGGCTGGCCTTTTTCATCGTTCACCTGACCCGTGATCACCGTATCAAATACTTTGGTCACTACGATCGGTGTGCGGCCGGATATGTTGAACGCGCTTGCATCGTTGGCGCCGCAACAAGCCAGTAAGAGGAGCAGCCCGACGCCTGATGGACGTCCCCGCAGCTTGAGCGGCGACAGCTTCTGAAGTAATTTTGGTCTCATATGGTTAATATAATTGGTGGTTATATGCTTATATATCAGCATCACAACAGGCGTCCCCTCAGCTCAAGCCGGTAGTGACCTATCGCTATTTTAAAAATGCTTTGATCACTTTAACAGGTTCCTGACCGTCGTTGGTAAGGGTGTACGAGCCGCATGCGGCAGGTATCACAAAGGTTTCAGCATAGGCAAAGGTCTGTTTTGCTCCTTCGGCCGTTTTTACGGTCACCGACCTCCCTTCCACCACCATCAGCACATGGCAGCTATCCTCACAATTCACCACTACCTGGTGGTCGAACTCAAGGCGGTGTACGTCATAAAAATGCTGCTCGTGGGTAGGTAAATGCACAACGGTAGCTCCGATATCTTGACTTATGACCACCTGTTTTGAGATAAGCTCGTCCTTCACCTTCTCTCCTTTACGTGTAAGATCAAGGTTATTGAAAGCGTGGTCTATATTGATCGGCCGTGGGTTACCCTCAAGGTCAAGCCTTAGCCAATCGTACATTTTAAAGGTGAATATGTAAGGCGTGGCACTGATCTCGAGCACCAGGTTGCCTGCGCCGGCACTATGAATGGTTTGATTAGGGATGAGGAACAGGTCGTGCTTTTGAGCGGCGTGAGCCTGCACATAGTCCTCGATCACCAATGCTTGTTCTTGCGCTTGACTGGTCTCTAATGCCTTTCTGAACTCTTCCGGATCGATCGTTTCCTGAAAACCCAGGTAAACCTGCGCACCGGGTTCACAGTCTAAAATGTAATAGGTCTCATCCTGCGTGATCCGTTCGCCAAAATGCTTTTGTATGTAGTTAAGCGATGGATGGCATTGGATCGATAGATTTCCACCCTTTACCGTATCGAGAAAATCGAAGCGGATCGGGAACTCTTCGCCAAAGACGGCCGCGTGACGGCCGAGCATTTCTTTTGCATGCCCGAACATCAGTGTATCAAATGATACCTCCAGCAACCAACCATCGCTTTCGAATACTAACCCATTCTCGGGAACGATCAACTCAAAGGACCAAGCGTAATTGACCGCGTCGGAATTTACGCCTTTGATATTCGACTTGATCCATTGCCCACCCCAGGCACCGGGCTCGAACCATGGCCGCACACGCACTGGGCTATGGCTTAACCGATACAATCCGCTGCGCAGTGTCTCGCCCAACATCCAGTTGATACTGTCAGGCCATTGGCCGTCTGCCATCACGGCTACACTCGGCAAAATGGATCTTTTGTGCTCGTTAAGCAGTACCCAGTCCACAAAATAAAAGCGCTTATACATGTAAAATGGCTCAAATACCTTGTCGGCACCGAGGTTGGTGATGGAACCTGCCCGCATCCTGAACTGCAGTTCATTTTTGGGCATATCGATGTATAACAGCGGCGCGTCCCAACCGGCCAGTGCAGCTGCGGTGCCCAATATGATAGTGATATCGGCGTTATCGTCAGGCACTTGCTGCTGCAAGCTATCTATGTTGTAAAGATCAGCCAATTTTAGGGTGCAACGTGTGCCCCAAACCGACTCATAAGTACCCATAAAGGGCTCCACTAAGCGATCAACTTCTTGAACTTCTTTCAGATGGTCTGCGGTCTCGATCCAGTTCACCTTAAGCCCCATCGCTTCCAGGTTTTGCTGCAGCCCAGTCTTCACCGCATCCCAGAGCACCCCAACGTAACCATCTATAACTACCGCTTTGTGATCGGCTATCCATGCTGCAAGGGTCTTATATCCGTTATGTATGTTACCCTTACCCAGCGAATAGGTCGGGTATATATTATAGGTATGTGAAGCAAGTTCTTCGGCTTGTATGCGTTGCGGCATCAGGTACTGGGTGGTCTTCCTGTTCAAAACGCCGGATCGCTCAGTGTCACTAATGATAGTAGATATACTCATTTTATATTGTTATAATGTATGTACATAATACACATCGGCAAACATGATGCATATCGGTTTATAAACTTTGACAGAAGTCAATAATTGGCTAAGTTTATATGTACAAACATAAATAAATTTATAATAAAACAAATTTATTTAAACATTTAATTTACTACCATTAACGACCGAACGCACCTTAATGCCTGAGTTATGTATGTACAATTGATTTTTAGATAAATTTGCTATACTTGTGTTCCGAAATGATGAAGAACTACAGCATTGATCATAAAAGTCCAATGCCTTTGCATGCACAGGCAGAAATGTTGTTGAGACAACTTATCCAGGAGGATGAGTATCGCAACGGTAAAGTATTGCCTAACGAAGTAGAACTGGCCAAGAAACTTGCCATATCACGCACTACATTGAGGCAGTCGCTTAACAAATTGGTTTTTGAAGGCTTGCTGGTCCGCAAAAAACGCTCGGGCACCCGTGTGGCTCAAAATGCGGTAAGTTCCAAGTCGAACAACTGGCTATCGTTCTCGCAAGAGATGAAACTGCGAGGCATACCCATTCGTAATTTTGAATTGCATGTCACCTGGGTGGATCCATCTGAGGAGTTGGCCAATTTTTTCGAGATCAAGCCTGACCGTAAAGTGCTCAAGATGGAACGGGTGAGAGGTAGGCCTGACGAACCATTCGTTTACTTTGTATCCTATTTTCACCCACGTGTGGGATTGACCGGTGACGAAGATTTTAAACGTCCACTTTACGAGATGCTTGAGCAGGAACATTCTGTGGTCGCGACCTTATCAAAAGAAGAGATAAGTGCGGTGGCTTCAGATGCCTTCATTGCCGAGAAACTAAGGATAACCGCTGGGGGTCCGCTACTGTTCCGCAAGCGCTTCGTATTTGACCAGGGAGAGCGCCCTATCGAATATAACTTGGGATATTACAAGGCCAGTAGTTTTGTTTACACCGTGGAGAGTACGCGTTAGTCATCCAAATGACCTTATAGCAGTTCCTTCTTTATGACCGGTGATGCTGTTCGCTGCTCTGATCCTGGGTCCACAAACCAATAGAAAATAAAGAAGACCTGCTTTTAGCCCGAAAGAAGATCCACCACTGATCTTATGTGATCTTAATTATGTGGTGAACTTATTTGCGACATATTTATGTACGTACGCTCAACTACATACTTCGAAGAGTTACCGAACGAAAAAGCCCTTTAAACGATAACTTTAAAGGGCTGTTGACCTGCCTTGGGGTTGGCTTTGTGATCCCGCTGGGACTCGAACCCAGGACCCCAACATTAAAAGTGTTATGCTCTACCGGCTGAGCTACGGAATCATCACATTTATTGGAACGTTGCCGTTTCCTTTAAAGTGGTGCAAATATAGAATTTTTAACCTTTGTGTACAAGTCAAAGATCAAAAAATTTTAATACTTACCATAAGCACTTTATTGTCAGCATGCTATGGTTTCAACCGGGCGATCTTCCCTTTATCGCCAGCTAACAACACAAGTTTTCCATGTTTGGCCTTCCGGCAAACGTTGTAGCTATTGGTGTCGATCGGTTTCCAAGTTATGCCTCCATCTGTGCTAAGGTTGGTGCCGGAGGTACCGGTAGATAAAAGGATGTTCTTATCTAAGTTCTCCACGCACGATTGAAATCCAGCCGGCATTTGCTGGGACAGCTGCATAGAACCATCCTTAAGCAGGTAACAAGCTGTCGAATCTTTGCGCATGTTCTTCTGGTAATCACCCCCCACGAACACGAACTTGTCTTTAACCGTAATGAAAGAAAAGGCTCCGGTGGTAGAACGGCCCTGAAGGATAGGCAATTCTTTGACCGACCAATGTTGCTGGTCTTTAGTAGTGAACAGCCTGGACGATGAGCCTCCTGATATCATGGCAATGGAACGCTTGCCGGTCATTTTGATGGTGGTTCCGCTGGCGGCAAAGGCCGCTTCATCTTTCCGTGCTTCGGGACGGTGATCTAGCGACGTCCAGGTATCGCCACCATCAGTAGTACTCATGATCACGAACTTGCCATCGATCGGGTCACCCATTACGATTCCGTTCTTAGAATCGTAAAAGTCCAAACCATCCAAAAACCAAGCTTGGTCACTATTCCTGAAACACTCCTTCCAGGTCTTGCCGCCATCAGTGGTCTTTAAGATCACCGCCGGAGTGCCCGAACTCATGACCACGGCATCCTTGTCAGAGAATGCCTCAATATCGCGAAGATCACTTTGCTCAAATCCTTTGACCTGCTGCCATTGCCAGGTAGTGCCTCCATCAGTACTGATACCTATGTTGCCTTTACTGCCACTTACCCAAGCTACACGGTCGTCAACTACCGATAGCCCGCGTATGCTGGTCGACCGGCTTTGCTCGGTCACCGTGATCGTTTGTGCGTTCAATGAGAGGGCGATGAGCATAAACGCAAGAAGAAAGATCTGCTTCATAACCATTTATTTAACGCGTGTCCAAACCTCACTCCTGCCTAATAACGATACGCCAATGTAGCCCCTGATCTTCAGCTTATCGCCGTTAAGGGTCATTTTGCAGCTGTAGGTCTTTCCGTTCTTGGGGTCATAAATGGTGCCCTCCTCATAGCTGCCGCCCCCTTTGTGCTCTAAACCTTTCAGTAGCTCCAACCCAAGCAGCGGTTTGTTTCGCAGGTTCTTATCTGGATTGTTCACATCGTTTATCGGTCGGTTCTCATTGTTCGAAGGTTTTAACCAGTTGAGTTTACCACTGTAAGTATTGCCGGTGCGGTAAATAAGTATGTGTGCTTCTCCGGTGGGGTTGGTCCATTTACCTAAAATAGCATCAGCTGTTTGTGCCTTTAAGCTGGAAGTGCTCAGTAAGCTGCCAACTATCAGTAATAAGATGTATCTCATGTTTTCTTTTGGTTACTTAACGTAAATTAAAGGTAATCGGCAGTGTCCAATAAAATTTATTTTTTATTTAGGAGTGTATCCCTAAACTGCTATATTTGCAGCCCGATACCGATAGCAGTGTAGCAGCAATGAAGCATAGCTAACATCGGCCCAGGTGGCGAAATTGGTAAACGTTGCGGTCTCAGAAGCCGTTGAGAATTGTCTCTTGAGAGTTCGAGTCTCTCCCTGGGCACACCAAACAAGTTTATAACTTGGTTAACGCCGAATAAGAAAGCAGCACTTCAGGGTGCTGTTTTAGTTTCACCGATGCTGAAGAGCATTAAAAAGCCCAGGTGGCGAAATTGGTAGACGCACCATCTTGAGGGGGTGGCATCCGTAAGGTTGTACGAGTTCGAATCTCGTCTTGGGCACAAAAAGCATGTATCTGAAGATGCATGCTTTTTTCATTTATGCGAACGTGGTGTGCACTAAGCTTCTCACCTTCGAACAGATATCATTTCTGCTCACAATAAATCCTGTCACTTTAGGGTTAATGTAAAAATATGTTAACATGGGCCTTGCCTATGGCTTGCTATGCGCAGGTATGCTATATTTACCGCACCCTATAACTGTTTTAAATGATATACCGTTACACCGTTGCCCTTTTACTGTCCGTTATATTTGGCTCAACTGCTTTTGCACAGCGCGATAGCGTGAGCTTGAACAGCATCATCGAAAAGACATCCAACCTGGCCAAAACGCGGCCGGTCGAAAAAGTATACCTGCACTTTGATAAGCCTTATTATGCAGTGGATGACACCATTTGGTTCAAGGCCTACGTGACCGATAATTTCAAGCAGCCTTCGCAGTTGAGTAAGGTCGTTTACGTGGAATTGATGAACAGCCGCGATTCATTGACCAAGCTGCTTAAACTACCTGTACGTAATGGTGTGGCCTATGGTAGCTTCCCCTTGCCAGAATTGAATTATCGCCAAGACAATTATCACCTGCGGGCGTATACCAAGTGGATGTCGAACTTTGACACCGACTACTTTTTCAGCAAGACCATTACCGTGGGCAGCGCAATCGATAAGGAGGTGAATGTGAACATCACCTCAAGCAAGACCGGTGCCGACAAGCAACTGCAGATCACTTCGCGCATCGTTTATAAAGATGTGGATGGCGTACCGCAGGCCGGCAAAAAAGTGAGCTGGACGGTCTCCACCATCTCAGATGATATAGCTAAAGGCCGTGGCACTACGGATGCCTCAGGTGCGCTCACCATCAGCTTTACCAACAGTAAACAGGCCGACCTTACCGGCGCCAACATCAATGCGGTGATCGATCTGGGGAATAAGAAAAGTGTGGGCCGCTCCTTTCCCTTGCGGTCGGTGCTGGGTAATACTGATGTACAATTCTTCCCTGAGGGGGGCGAACTGCTGGCCGGGGTAAGGCAAAAGATCGCGATCAAAGCGGTAGCCTCAAGCGGCCTGGGTATGGCCTATACCGGATCTGTAGTAGATAATGCAGGCGCCGAGATAGCCAAACTGACCTCACAGAACGCAGGTATGAGCTTATTCGTGTTAACCGCCGAAGCGGGCAAGACCTATAAGGCCAACCTCACCTTTGCCAATGGTACCAAAGGAAGCTATGACCTGCCTAAAGCGCAGACGTCTGGCTTTAACATCAGTGTGAGCAATATCGATCCGCAAAACCTGAACATCAAAATGCTGGCTTCGCCGGCGTTCTTTGAGGCCAATAAAGGCCGCTCGTTCTATATCATGGCGCAAAGCGTGGGTACCGTGTGCTTTGCTGCACAGACCGCTTTAAGGGAGCAGGTATATTCGGCCAACATTCCGGCCAGCAAGTTCCCTACCGGTGTGGTGCAATTCACGCTGTTCTCGTCGGCTGGGTTGCCGCTGAGCGAGCGCCTGGTGTTCGTTAACCGTAATGATGCGTTGAATCTGACACTCGCCAGCGACAAGCCAAGCTACGGAGTCCGTCAAAAGGTGAAACTGAACGTGACCGCCAAGTCAAAAGGTGCACCGGTCGATGGTGACCTGTCCGTTGCCGTGATCGATGAAAGCAAGGTACCTGTGGATGAAAATAACGAGACCACTATCCTGAGCAGCCTGCTGCTTACCTCCGACCTTAAAGGCTACATTGAGAAGCCTAACTACTATTTTGTCAAGCCAAGCGACAAGACCAACGCCGACCTCGACCTATTGATGCTTACCCAAGGCTACCGCCGTTTCAGCTACACCCAGGTGTTGGCCGGTCAGCTGCCCGCTATCGAATCATTGCCCGAGCAAGGCATCGAGATCAGCGGCACCTTGCGTACCACCAACGGGATGCCGTTCAAAGGTGGTAACGTGCGCTTGCTGATCCCTGATAAATACTTTTCGGCCAACGCCATTAGCGATCCTGAGGGACGTTTCAAGTTCACCAACCTGGTGTTCCCCGATTCGATGAAAGTAGTGGCCACCGCCAAGAACAACTATAACTCCCGTAACCTGATGCTGATGATGGACGGCGACAAATACCCCAAGATCGACAAGAACAAGCTGTATCCTGACGAGGTAGCCAATATCGACAGCACGCTGCGCCCATACCTGCTCAACAGCAAAAAACAGTTCGGGGCCATGCATGTGCTGAAGGAGGTCATCGTGAAGGCGCAGAAACCGTCTTTAACAGTAGACCACTCCAAATATCCTGCGCTTACGGGTTTGAGCAACATACCTGACCACATGATGGCTGCCGATCGGTTCTCAGCCTGCGCCAACCTGTTCATGTGCTTTCAGGGACAGTTAATGGGCGTTACCTATGACCAGGGTAACTTCTATGTATCGCGCGATTACAACCAGGGACGTAAGGTACCGATGGCGCTATTTGTTGGTGGTATGCCGGTGGATGTGAATTACCTGAACAGCCTTACGGCAAAGGATATCGAATCGGTAGAGATATTTTTGAAGGACGAACTTGGCTTGATCAACAACGCCAACCAAACCAACGGTGTACTGGTGGTGAACACCAAGACCCCTCCAAAAGGCAACAAGATCAGCTTGGCCGAGCTTCAGGACCTGCTTCCGCAACCGAGTGTGGCCAAGCTTACTCCTAAAGGATATGATATCACCCGGGAGTTCTATTCGCCCAAATATGATGTGCCTAAGCCGGTAGGTCAGGATCTGCGCAGTACCATTTACTGGAACCCGCGTGTGGTGACCGACAAAGCCACCGGGGCAACATCTGTTGAATTTTATAATGCTGATGGAAAAGGCAACTATCGCGTGGTGATCGAAGGTTTTGATAAGGACGGCAACGTAGGCCGCACCGTGTATCGTTACAAAGTGCAGTAAGCCGTAGTGATGGATAACCGCCTCCAATACCAGTTCGGCAACATCGACATTTATCTGTTCGACCAGTTGCTTAAAGGCACCTACGCAGGTTGCCACAAGGTATTGGACGTAGGCTGTGGTGGAGGCCGCAATGTGTTCTATCTTTTGCAGAACGAGTTCGAGGTGCATGGCATTGACCCTAACCCCGAGGCCATCGATGCTGTGCGCGGCTTGGCCGCACAGTTAGCGCCCCAAGCCCCGGCCGACCGTTTTAAGGTAGCTTATGCCGAGGACCTACCCTACCCCGACGCATCTTTTGACCTGGTGATCAGCAGTGCCGTGCTGCACTTTGCCAAAGGACACGATCACTTTGATGCCATGTTGCGCTCCATGTGGCGTGTGCTCAAGCGGGGCGGCTTCTTTTTTGCGCGGCTGGCCTCCAGCATGGGTATCGAGCCGCTGATCGAACATCTGGGCCACGGACGCTATCTGTTGCCCGATGGCTCTGAACGTTATTTGGTAGACCAGGATATGTTGCTGCAATATACCCTCGAATTGGGCGCCTATTTGCACGAACCCATCAAGACCACCAACGTACAGAACCTGCGCTGCATGACCACCTGGTGCATGCAAAAGCTTTAGCTTCCATTAAAGCGAACTGTCAATAGCCGCGATCTGCGCTTTATAGGCCGATGGCAATAGCACCAGTTTGACCGGCCTATCGAACCTGAACTGCCGCCCTGCCTTGTACAACCAAAGCAGCGTCCTCATCATGGGGACCGACCGTAAACCCAGTAGCTGTTTCACTCTCGGCGGGCAAATGATCACCTGTACCTGTTTCAATAAAAAGTAACGCACCCAGCCTAAGTGCTTGCGGTATTGCCGGTACAGATCTACTGTAAAATGGCTGCGGATCATGTTCTGTTGCAAATGTTCCTCTCGCATAGTACGCCAATGGCTGTAGGTGGTAGGCAAGCCGGTGATACCCATACGATGGCCTACCCGGTAAAACACGCTGAACACCTCAGCCTTCTCCTCATCGGTAAGTTTACGCTCCAACGCCTCAAACGATCGTATAGAATGGTCGATAAGCATGAAAAGCACATCGCGGTAAGCCCATTGCGGTATCTGGCTGCCACGCGCCTGCTCCACTGCCCCATGTATCTTACTTATACGGTCGATCGCTGTAAGGGCTTCAGTATATTCAGAAAAGAGGATCTGCCTTGAGTAGGTCACCGTGCTGAACAAACGTCCCAAGGGATCAGCAGGCAGCTTGCCGGTAAAATACAACCAATCCACCGCCTTGTTCAGGGCGAACTCTGCCGCCGAAGCCGCAAAGATGAACAGCACGGTATCGGCCTTGCCCCATATCTCCCTTACGATCGAACGCTCATCTACAAAATATCTTTCCATAATTACTGACCCTAAAAACTAATGTGCGTTGCCAAAACCTTTGGTGCAGTGATCACATGCAACGTACGCAAATATTTATAATGGATCTTGCGCATATACCCTTTGAACGTATTGCCTCCTGCGCTAAAAACCTTCCGATGCGCAATCCAGACCAATGCGGCCGCCCCGTAAAAGAATAACTGATAAAATGAACGCCTCCATAGGCGGCCAACAGTGCTGCGGCTATCATAAAGGATGCCTAAACGCTCGGTTTGAAAAGTAATGTGCCGCGCTTCATCGATCAATATATCCGTACATATCTGCTTCAAAAGCGTACACTGCGTAGCATCTTTTAAAGCCTGGTAATAGATCTGTGCGGTGCTTTCGGCCAGCAACACGGCCAAAGTAAAGCTTTCCATACTCGTGTTGATGTGCCTTGCCCACCTGAACAAGCTATCATCCCAATTTTTTTTGATGCGCTGCTCGCCAATAGCGTCCAGGTACCTGCCCAAATTCTCGCCGTGCTTTTGTTCCTCTTTCATGAACAAGCGTACTGCTTCAATATAATGGTCATCGCCTATCATTTCGGCGTGGCGTGTAGCGGCTTTGATGAGGCTCCGCCCTTCCGACGTTTCTCCTAATTGCCAAGCCTGCATAGACGTGATAATGGTACAGCGCTCATTCATGCTCAATTGCGGCGCTATGCTCCAATCTATCCTCAGCTTGCCGGCGTTCACTTTAAAATATGCTATCCAATTCTTACTTGTTATCATATCACATTTGATTTTTAAATTTTAGAAAGTACTTTCAAATACAAAGTAAATATAAAATATTCTTCCTGTCAATACCTATTGGATATTTTGGATCGTGTCAGCTACAAGTGTATGTCGAAATTATCATGGTTATGATCGTCGCAATACACCCTTTAGTTTGTCGGTAGCGGACAGTACACCATCGGTAAATGTGCTGTATGTTTGTATCATACTAAAACACCGAACATTATGGCACAGCTTATCTTCTTAAATCTTCCGGTAAAGGACCTTGACCGCAGCGTGGCTTTCTTCACTGCACTGGGTTATACCTTTAACCCGCAATTCACTAACGAGCAGGCCACCTGCATGATCATTAGCGATACCATTTATGTGATGCTACTGGTAGAACCTTTTTTTAAAGGCTTTACCAAGGCCGAGATAGCCGATACCAGTAAGTGCAATGAATGTATCACTTGCCTATCGGCCGATAGCCGTGAGGCGGTGGATGCCATAGTGGCTAAGGCTGTTGCCGCAGGGGCCACCACCCCGAGCGCCCCGCAAGACCATGGCTTTATGTACGGACACGGCTTTACCGATCTTGATGGCCATATTTGGGAATATTCGTACATGGATATGTCGGCCATGCCGCAAGCCTGATCATTTTTGATCTGCATATTGAAGGCTTCCTTGCATGGGGAAGCCTTTTGCTTTTATCCGGTTGATCGGATCTGGAATGCATGCATGGTAGCGACCGTTATTGAGTATAGGATACTTCGTTTCACTCAGTATGACAGTAAGAGGAAAAGACATTAAGATCCCTTTGATCGATAAGAAATTTTAAACAAGCCTTCTTTAAACCAACTTGTCATGCTGAACGGAGTGAAGCATCCTGTACGCATGCACGGTGGCGATCTTTTCGGCCCATAAGACACTTTACTGTGTTGAGTAGGCAGTTAGGATCGTGAGCGGAGATAGTAAGCTTAAAATATCGTCAGAAACTCTTTCAACAACTGGCGATAGGCATCAGTATACACTTTTGGTTCAGCATATATAGCCAGATCGCTCGTAGCGATCTGGCCGTTGGTAAAACCCAAACACAATACCTCACGGTGAGGGTCCGAATGAGGGAATGATCTGATATTGAACACTTGTTGTACGTTCAGCTTACTGTCTTTCAACAACCGTTTTACATGGGCAGCCGTATCGATCGGCAAAACAAGCCATAGTTGGCCCTCATGGGTCAAGTGCTGCGGGCACAGGGTGATCAGTTGTTCAAAAAAGCCGTGATCGGCATGTTTGGCAAGTTTGCGGGTAGCGCCTGGAGAGTGGAGAGAATTGATATAGAACGGCGGGTTAGATACGATAAGGTCGTACTTCTCTGCAGCGTTATCCTTAAAATGGTCTTGAAAACTTTGATGATAACTATGTAACCGATCGGCAAATGGCGATCCGGCAAAATTGGTCGTGGCCGTTCTGCTGGCAACCTCGTCCAGTTCAACGGCATCGACACTTAAGTTGGAGAAGCGCTGCGCCAGCATGAGGGCGATCACGCCCGTACCGGCCCCGATATCCAGCACGCGCTGAGCATTTGCGGCATCAGTGATCGCGCCTAACAGCACGCCGTCAGTATTCACCTTCATGGCGCAACCCGTTTGGTCAACGTCGAACTGTTTGAAACGGAACACCGACATGCTGCCTACTCCTCGTACAGTTCAAGAGGCAACCCATCGGGGTCGGCAAAAAAGGTAAAGCGTTTTTGGGTATGCTCATCCACGCGGATGGGCTCGGTGACCACTCCATGCGCGTTCAAGTGGGCAATAGCCGCTTCGATATCATCCACGGCGAAGGCCAGGTGACGCAAGCCTGCCGCCTCAGGACCCGAAGGACGGGTCGGCGGGTCAGGAAATGAAAAAAGCTCGATCTGGTAGCGGTCGCCCACCATCAGATCAAGCTTGTATGAGCGCCTTTCGGCGCGGTATATCTCTTGTTCTACCTGCAAGCCCAGCACATCAACATAGAACATCTTGCTTTGCTCGTAATTAGCGCAAATGATGGCAATGTGGTGTATGTGCTTCAGGGCAAGCATTATTCGCCCAGGGCTACGTGCAGTACGTTATCGTAAACCAGTTTAATGTCGGTCACGTTGCCGTACAATTCTTCGTCAACGGTCAGGTTACCATCGCCGGTAACGTTACCCAACAAGGTGTACTCAACATTGCTGGTGGCCATGATCTCGGTAAAGCGCTCCTGCTCTTCAGGCGACACGCTTACCACTACCCTGCCCTGTGCCTCACCGAACAGGAAGGCATCCTTACGGATGTCGGCATCGGTAGATATCTCGAAGCCCAGGCCTAATGGCATGGCTGCCTCCAACAAGGCGATGTACAGACCACCATCGGCCACGTCATGTGCAGACTGGATAGCCTTCGAGCGGATAAGCTCTTTGATCACCTGCTGCATATCATACTCTTTGTCCAGGTCAAAATATGGTGCCGGCGAAGCTTGTATCTTATGGTATGAGGCCAGGTATTGTGACGATGCGATATCGTTTTGTGATTCGCCTACCAGGTAGATCAGGTCGCCCGGTTGTTTCAGGTCGGCTGTCATGATGGTATCGATATCATCCAGCACACCCAGCATACCGATAGTAGGCGTTGGGAACACCGGACCTTCATCGCTCGATTGGTTATAGAAACTTACATTACCACCAGTGACCGGGGTATCGAACTTGCGGCAGGCCTCGCCCATACCTTTGATCGCGCCCACGAATTGCCAGAACACCTCCGGCACGTATGGGTTACCAAAGTTAAGGCAATTGGTGATAGCCACCGGCTCACCACCTGAACAGGTGATGTTACGGGCAGCTTCGGCTACGGCAATAGCACAGCCTTTTTGCGGGTCGGCGTTCACGTAACGTGAGTTGCAATCAACGGTCAGGGCGATGGCCTTATTAGTGCCTTTAACGGCAACGATGGCGGCATCACTCGGGCGGTTGGTGGTCATATTGGCGGTACCCACCATGCTATCGTACTGATCGGTCACCCAACGTTTTGAGGCGATGTTGGGGTGCGATATCAGGTGTTCGGCAACAGCCACCAGATCTTGCGGAACGGCCACATCATTGATGTTGAATTTTTGGTATTCTTGGTAGTAAGCAGGCTCGCGGTACTCGCGCTCATAAACCGGCGCACCGCCACCCAATACCAGATCATCGGCAGGTACATCGGCCACCTTCTCGCCGTTCATGAAGTATTCCAGGCGTTTGGTATCGGTCACCTCACCGATCTGTACGCAGTTTAGGTCCCATTTATCAAATACGGCCTGTACATCGGCCTCACGGCCTTTGTGCACCACGATCAGCATACGCTCTTGCGATTCTGACAACAGGATCTCGAACGGTTTCATGTTCTCCTGTCGGGTAGGTACCTTATCTAACCAGATCACCATGCCGTGCTCGCCCTTGGCCGACATCTCTGAGTTGGAGCAAATGATACCGGCGGCGCCCATATCCTGCATACCTACCACAGCGCCGGTCTTGATCACCTCAAGGCTGGCTTCTAATAATAATTTTTCCTGGAATGGATCGCCCACCTGTACGGCCGGCAGATCGTTCACCGAATCTTCGGTGATATCTTTTGAAGCAAAGGCCGCACCGTGTATACCATCCTTACCCGTTGCCGATCCTACGATGTATACCGGGTTACCCACGCCATATGAGGTGGCTGACACCATATCACCAGCTTTCAAAATACCGGCCGACATGGCGTTCACCAAAGGATTAACGTTATAACATTCATCAAAGAACAGCTCGCCACCCACAGTAGGGATGCCGAAAGCATTACCATAATCACCGATACCTTTTACCACACCTTTGATCAGCCATTTGGTGCGGTCAAGATCAAGGCTGCCGAAACGCAATGAGTTCAGCTGCGCGATCGGGCGGGCACCCATGGTAAAGATGTCGCGGTTGATACCGCCCACACCAGTTGCTGCACCTTGGTAAGGCTCCAGTGCCGAAGGGTGGTTATGTGATTCAATCTTAAAAGCACAACCGATACCATCGCCCAGATCCACCACACCGGCGTTCTCTTCACCGGCCTTGGCCAGCATACGTGAACCATCGCGCGGAAGGGTCTTTAACCATTTGATCGAGTTCTTGTATGAGCAGTGCTCGCTCCACATCACCGAGAAGATAGACAGCTCGGTAAAGTTGGGCGTGCGGCCCAGTATCTCTTTGATACGATCGAATTCTTCAGGTAACAGGCCCAGATCTTTGGCCGTTTCAACGGTGGTCAGTTGGTTTTGCTCCACTATTTTATGTTTTGATGGAATGAAAGCGCAAAATTAGAAAAATGCCGTAAAAAGCAGCAGTTTAATTTGAAGTGCAGGGAGGGTGCTTAAGCCTTCGTCATTGAACATGTCATCAAGATCTTATTTATTACACCCTAATTCTGCCACCACCTTATCAATTTTTTGATCAAGCCCACGAGTATCTAATTCCAATAAAATCTCTGTAGCGAGTTCATCTATGCCATTCTCTATTTCGCCTTTGGTAGGAAATTTCCTAATACGCTCAATTTCCGCGACCACCAGTGGATCTGATGAGTATCTTGCGATATTGTTCAAAATCCAATAGACCCACATTTCATCATTTGATCTGAGGATGTCGACGATCTGCGGGGTTATTTTATCGGTGAATGGTCTTAATACTTCCGCCACCGAAAATGCCACCGGCCAATTCATGTCCTGAAGCCACACCAGCAGATCGGGGATCATATCCTTCACGTCATCAAATGAAAGTTTCTTAAGGTCAGCAATGCCACTGTCATCAAATTTATCTTTAGGCATGAGAGCACGAACATCCATATCTTAAAGCTACACGATATTTTGACCAAAACAAGAACGGCCGCTTACTTAGCGGCCGTTCTTGTTTTATGGTCTTTATTTTTAGATACCCTCGGTACCTGGCTCGTGGCCGATCATGCGGCCGGTAGTACGGCCGTGGTCGCGGCTGGTAAAGTCGGTTTTCGGACTACCTTCTGACGGGAACTCGTGCGGGCGTGGTGGCGTTACATCGGTTTGCTCGCTGTATGAGGCATCATTGCCTTCCTGCGGCGGGTTCACTTCCTGCTCGCTTGGGGCACCTAATTGTTCGTCAGCTGCTTCTTCACGACCGGGTACGCTGGCAGGATCATATTCGGTGTCGCCGTCTAACAGGTCGTCATCCTCGTCTATCTCCGCGCGGATCGGGTCGTTCAGATCAGCGTCGTCCTCATCATCAAGGTCCTCATCATAATCAGGTACCACGTCGGCATCCAGATCATCTTCGTCCTCTTCATCATAATCCAGATCCTCATCGTCAAGATCCAGGTCATCATCCTCAATATCTTCATCCTCCGGATCAGGAGCAGCAGCCCTTGATATCCTGTTGCGTTCCAGTTCGTCGGCACCGGCGTTGCGGCGCAGCTGGGTCGGTATCTCCTGTTCCGTGGTCCAGGTGTCTTGATCAAATGCTAACATAAGTTCTGTTGTTAATGGTGTTATATAGCTAACCTGCAAGCTCGGCGTATTGTTTTGAGACCATCCGCATTTAGTGGCCCTACATGAGCTCATTATCCTTTTTTACATGGTACACTTTATAGGCCATATAATACAGCAACAGCGCAGGGATCAGGTACAACAGTACCGTTACGGCGCTTACCGGCTGTGGCGCGGTGGCCAGCTGGTAGATCACCAAGGTCAGGGCCACGGTGCCAGCCAGCAGGTACAGGTAAAAGAATTTTGGTGTCATGACGCAGGGCTTTAAGTGAAATAATTTAACCGGGCCAATGCTATTTATGTTTGGGCGATCGTTATATACCTTAATATATAACGGCGTATATTTGCTCACTGCATTGATATACCAATGCCGATCTTTAACAACATGCACAACTGGGAAGATATCTATCTGGAGGCCGAGGAGGCCATACGCAATGCCAACTATTTACAGGCTAAGCAATTACTGGAGAACATCATTTTAGAAGAGCCCAGCACCGCCCAGGCCCACAACTCACTGGGCTGGCTTTACCGCACCCAATTTGATGATTACCACCGGGCCGAGAACCACTACAAGGCCGCCATTAAAAGCGACCCTAAATACCCGCACGCGTACATTAACCTGATCGTGCTGTATACCAACCTTGAACAGTGGGACAAAGCACGCGATATTGCCGCCAAGGCCCTGATGCGCCCACTTGTAGATAAGGCTTTGGTTCATTACCGACTGGGCATCATTGAAGAGTACGCACAAAATTTTGAGGATGCGATCAAGTTCTACAAACAAGCGATCAAACTTTGCCTTAATTTTGATTCGATAGAAGATTACAAACGCGCGATCGCGAACTGCGAATATAAATCCACGCTTTAAGTAGCGTGCGCCACGATATGTTTTATAAAAAGGCCTCGCGATCGCGGGGCCTTTTTATTTTTAAATTAACAAAAATTTCACTTTGAATTTAATTAAAGCAATAAAACGCAACTTTTATAGCTTAAATGGCAGCAAAATTGGAATTACTTTACCGTGTTGAGAAATTTCTTGCTACTTTTCCAACATAACTAACGTATAACGGTCTCAAGGATATGCAGGCCCTTATTGTGGTCTCACAATTGATGCTTTAACGGTAACACATCGCCGTATCGGGCTCGATACGTATCGCAAATAGACAGTCATTTTAGCTGAATGGAACAAAACACTCCACCCACCGACCCAACCATCGGGTCGCCTGCCGTAAAACTGATCGAACAGGAAGAAGAGGTATTTCAACACGTTAATAACCCGGTGCTGGGCCTCAAACCTATCGTTAAAAAATACCTGAACGCCCCGCAAAGGGTAGAGCAAAAAGGCAACCGCTTTTATTTTTATGACGACGTGGCCCGTGTAGAAGTGATCGTGGTGACCGATGAGGTGATCCGCGTTCGTTTGGCACCGCACGGCGTATTTCTTGAGGAATTCTCGTACGCGGTGCCTAAGCTGGAGCAAAGGGTCACCGTTTTTCATCTGCATGAAGATGAGAACGAATTCCGGATCAGCACCAGCACCGTGAACTGCCATGTGAGCAAAAAGGATTTCCTGATCTCGTTCTCTGACAGCCAGAACCACGTGACCAGTGCGGATGCCACCCCTATGCACTGGGAAGAGAACGTGCAATTTGGCGGTTACTATGTGTTCGGTACCAAGGAATGCCACCCCGCCGAGGCCTTTTTTGGCCTGGGCGACAAGCCTACCAACCTGAACCTGCGTGGTAAGCGTTTTGTGAACTGGAACACTGATGCGTACTCCTTTGCCTGGGATCAAGATCCGATCTACCGCAGCATCCCGTTCTACATCAGTTTGAACGAGGGTATCGCTCACGGCATCTTCTTCGACAATACTTTTAAAGCCCATTTCGACTTTGGCTCAGAGGACCGCACCAAGACGAGCTTTTGGGCTGATGGCGGCGAGCTGCAATACTATTACATCCACGGCCCTAACATGATGGATGTAGTGAAACGTTATCACCTACTTACCGGCACCCACCCTATGCCACCGCTTTGGGCCCTGGGTTACCACCAGTGCCGCTGGAGCTATTACCCCGAATCGAAGGTGATGAAGGTGGCCAAGGGTTTCCGCGAGAACCAGATCCCTTGCGACGGTATCTACCTGGACATTGACTACATGGACGGTTACCGCTGCTTTACCTGGAACCGCAAGTATTTCCCCGACCCTAAAAAGATGATCAAGGAACTGAAGGCCGATGGCTTTAAGACCGTGGTGATCATTGACCCGGGCATCAGGGTGGATGATAATTACTGGGTATTTAAAGAGGGTAAGGATAAGCATTATTTTTGCCGCCGAAGCGACGATTACTTTATGGAAGGCCACGTTTGGCCGGGCCGCTGCCAGTTCCCTGACTTTACCAACCCTGAGGTACGCGAATGGTGGGGAACTCTTTTTGACGAACTGGTGCAATTAGGCGTGGCCGGCGTGTGGAACGACATGAACGAGCCGGCCGTATTTGGTGCAGGCACCTTCCCTGATGATGTACGCCACCAGTATGATGGCTACCGCGGATCGCACCGCAAGGCACACAATGTGTACGGCATGCAAATGGTACGCGCCACCTACGAGGGTATGCGCAAGCTGATGAAGAACAAGCGCCCCTTCACCATCACCCGTGCGGGGTACTCGGGCGTTCAGCGCTTCACTTCGATGTGGACCGGTGACAACGTGGCCTCATGGGAGCACCTGCGTTTAGGTAACGTACAGTGCCAGCGTTTATCCATGTCGGGCGTACCATTCTGCGGAACCGATATAGGCGGCTTTAGCGGCGAGCCTGATGGCGAACTGTTCACCCGTTGGATCCAGATGGGTACCTTCTCCCCTTTCATGCGTGCCCACTCGGCCGGTGATACCAAGGAGCGCGAGCCCTGGAGCTTTGGCGAGCCGTTTACCGCCATCAACCGTAAATTCATCGAGCTACGTTATAAACTGCTTCCTTACCTGTACTCTACGTTTTGGGAGCACCACCGATATGGTTTCCCGATCCTGCGCCCGGTAGTGATGCAGGAACAGGACGAGATCAACAACCAGGCCCGCCAGGACGAGTTCACCTATGGCGACAAGATATTGGTGTGCCCGGTAATGGAACCCGGCCAAAAAAGCCGCAGAGTATACTTGCCAAAAGGCAACTGGTATTACTATTGGGATAACGCCCTTACCGAGGGTGGCCGCGAGGTGGAAGTAAGCACCCCGCTGGAGACCATACCTTTGTTCGTGAAAGCGGGCTCGGTGATCCCAGAGTACGAGGTGATGCAGTACGTAGGCGAAAAGGAGATACAAGAGGTGATCATGAACGTGTATTACACCGACAGCATTGCCAACTCGTTCTTTTTTGAAGATTACGGCGAGACCTTTGCCTACGAGCAGGACATCTACTCTGAAAAGAAATTCGTGGTCACTGGCAAACCTACATCGCTCACCATACAGCAAACGATGGAAGGCCTGTACACCCCACGTTACGAGAACTATCATATGAAGGTGGCTGGCTTGCCGTTCACCCCTACCAAGATCATTGCCGACGGTAAAGAGATCACCGATCTGGAGTTAAATGACCAGGTACTGGAGTTCAAATTCACCAAGAACTTTAAACAGATCGAGATCATTTGATCAAAGCGAACGCCATTGTCAGTGCGTTCAATGTCACGATGTTAAAAAAGAGGCGCCAGGTGCGCCTCTTTTTTTATGTGATGATAAGATACGTCCATATTACTTGATCAAAAATAGTTAGTATTGCGTACAGCAAAACAAGCAGGGCTCAGGCGTGTTGCACCATAATATACTGCCTTCAACATTCGCCTGAATTATTGCTTGCACTAACTCATTATAACATCTATCGCCTGAAAAGGCTTCCAAAACATGGCCCAAAAAAATAAAAGTTCCAAAGCTTCGGTATCGTCCGACCCGGCATTAACGCCGGCGGATGCATCGACCGGAACATTCCCCGAATCGAAACCTGTAAAGGCAAAAAAAGCATCGTCAAAAAAAGAGAAGAAGGCCGATGAACCATTCCCTGAGTCGGTGCCGGTAAAGGCCATGAAGGCCAAGGGAAAAAAGAAAGCGGAGGAACGACCCTTGACCGGCGCAGCCGAAACAAGTGTTGCGGCATCAACTGCTCCTGCTAACATCATCAATGGATCTGAACCGATCGCGGCATCATCGGCAACGACAGCCGAAGAGGAACTGACCATACCGGCCCAGGTACCCGTAAAGGTGGCCAAAGCTGCATCGGGTAAGGTAAAAGCTAAGGCTGAGCCTGCCGTAACTGCCAAAGCCGCTGTATCGGCCGTCAAAAAAACAAAAGCTAAAAAGGCCGATGCCTTACCAGTGATACCTGATACACCGGCCGTTAGTGCCCTACCGCAACAGATGAAAGCGGTTGAGCCATATAGCCGTTTCACTGATTTTGATATCAGCCTGTTCCGGTCGGGCAAGCACTTTAAGCTGTACGAAAAGCTAGGATCACACGTGGTAACACACCAGAACGTGGTGGGCACTTACTTTGCCGTATGGGCACCAAACGCCAAGTACGTATCGGTTATAGGTAACTTTAACGGCTGGGATAAAGGCAGTCATGCCCTGAACCACCGCTGGGATGGCTCGGGTATTTGGGAAGGTTTCATCCCCAACATTGGCCATGGCGAGGTATATAAATACTTTATCGAATCACATAATAACGATAAGCTGGAAAAAAGCGACCCGTTCGCTTTGCGTTGGGAAGAAGCTCCGCGCACGGCATCCATAGTGGCCCACACATTTTATGAGTGGACCGACCAGAACTGGATGATGGACCGCTACCAGCGCAACGGTTTAGATAAGCCGTACTCGGTATACGAGGTGCATTTAGGCTCATGGGCGCGTGATAACGAAAGTCCTGATAGCTTTTTGACCTACAGCCAACTGGCCGATAAACTGGTGCCTTACGTGAAGGAAATGGGCTTTACACATGTGGAGTTCATGCCGGTAATGGAGCACCCTTACTACCCAAGCTGGGGCTATCAGCTTACCGGCTATTTTGCCGCCACATCGCGCTACGGCACGCCACAGCAGTTGATGGAGCTGATCGACCGTTTTCACCAGAACGGCATTGGCGTGATCCTGGATTGGGTACCGTCACACTTCCCCGGCGATGCGCACGGGCTTTACAAGTTCGATGGTTCGCACCTTTATGAACACGAGGATATGCGCCAGGGCTATCACCCTGACTGGACGTCATATATATTTAACTACGGCCGTAACGAGGTCAAAGCGTTTCTGATCAGCAGTGCGTTGTTCTGGCTGGAACGTTACCATGCCGATGGTCTGCGGGTGGATGGAGTGGCCTCGATGCTGTACCTCGACTATTCGCGCAAGGAAGGCGAATGGATACCGAACAAATACGGTGGCAACCAGAATCTGGAGGCGATAGACTTCCTGAAGGAGTTCAACGCCGCGGTATACAGCCACTTCCCTGATGTTCAGACCATTGCCGAAGAGTCCACCTCGTTCCCGGGCGTTAGCCGCCCCATATACAACGGTGGTTTAGGCTTTGGTATGAAGTGGATGATGGGTTGGATGCACGATAGCATCAATTACTTTAAGCTTGACCCTATCCATCGCCAATACCATCATGAGCAGCTGACCTTTAGCCTGATTTACGCCTTTACCGAGAACTTCATGCTACCTTTCTCGCACGATGAGGTGGTATACGGCAAAGGCTCCATGCTCACCAAGATGCCGGGCGACGAGTGGCAAAAATATGCCAACCTGCGCTTGCTGTACAGCTACATGTTCACCCATCCGGGTACCAAGCTGCTGTTCATGGGTGCCGAATTTGGCCAAACGTCTGAATGGAACTTTGGCAAGTCGTTAGATTGGTGGGTAACGCAGTTTGATTGCCACTCCGGTATGCAGGAAGCGGTAAAAGGCCTTAACCATTTATACCGCAGCGAGCCTGCCCTGTACGAAAAAGCGTTCAGTGGCGAAGGTTTTGAGTGGATAGACGGCGGAAACGCCAAGGATTCGATACTGGTATATGCCCGCAAAGGCCACGACCGCGAGAACGATGTGGTTATCGCATTGAACATGACCCCGGTGGTACGTTACGATTACCGCATAGGCGTACCCGGTGAGGGCGAATGGAAAGAGATATACAACTCGGACCGTAAAGAGTACTGGGGTAGCGGTGTGGATAATCCCTACCCGTTGCGATCAGAGGCTCATAGCTGGCACGGCCAGGCCAACTCGATCAATATCACCCTGCCACCGTTAGGCGCAGTGATCTTTAAAAGATAAGAACAAGAAAGGCCTGCTGATCAGCAGGCCTTTCTTGTATTAGGTATGCGCCAGCATGCCTGAAATCGACGGACCAGCTGCACCTTAGTGTACTGAAACGTGTTACATCCATGTAACAGAATTCCCCAAATTTCCCCACTTTTCAGCGTTGCGAAATTCGTAAAAACCCAACTTTTTCCAGAAAAAGCATACAAAAGATCAATATGTAACAGTAAATGTAACACTGAAACACGTATATGTAACACTGTTATCGTGTATCAGGAGCGCAGGAACAAGCCGCGCACCAGCACTTTTGCCTAAAAATTATGAAAATGATAATGAAAGAAAAGCGGCTTATTTAACGGTCAAGGTATCCACTATGGCACGTGAATTTTTGGAGCCAGCGAACTTAATATAGTAAGTACCTGCCTTGGCCGGCTTGAACTTGAACACCTGCGAATGTTTTACCTCCTTACCGGTGCAATCCTCAGCAGTATTGGTAGAGGTGAACAGCCTGACCTGCGTGGTATCGCTCAGGGTATCGATCTTAAAGTTGTTGAATTTCTCGCAGTTGCCATTGTAAGGCCATGAAACGGTGATATTGATCTCCTCGCCTGCCGCTGCGGTGGTTGGGCCATCGATACTGGAGATACTGGCTTGCTGAACGGTCTTAAAGTTATCTGTATTCACCACATCCTTCAGCTCCGACTTTTGACAAGACGCAGCTATAATAGAAAGTGATAAGATCAATACAGATAAGCGTTTATTCATGGTATCAGCGTTATAACGTCAACAATTAACGATCATTGTTCAAGGGCCGTTATTATTTGCTTGATACAAAGCTAACTTACTGCTCTGATAATAGCAACCGGCGGGGCGCCATTAGTTCACATTGTATCTATAAAGTTGCCTTGTGCTGACAGCAGCACTAAATAAAAAGCCGGTGACCTGATCAGGTACCGGCTTTTAGTTATATATAGAGATGTTGAAAGCTTATTTCATCAGGTCAACAAAATCATCGAACAGGTAGCGGCTATCGTGCGGGCCTGGTGATGATTCAGGGTGATACTGTACGGAAAAGGCTTTTTTACCTTTCACACGGATACCCTCGATCGATTTATCGTTCAAGTTCACGTGAGTGATCTCTACCTTATCTGACGCATGAACAGCCTCCGGTACTACACCGAAGCCATGGTTCTGTGAGGTCACTTCGCAATGATCTTTTAAAATGTTCTTTACCGGGTGGTTCAAACCACGGTGACCGTTGAACATCTTTTTGGTAGGGATATCATTGGCCAAAGCCAGCAATTGGTGACCCAAGCATATACCGAACATTGGCTTATCAGCAGCCAGGATGTCTTTTACGGTCTCTACAGCATAAGGCATGGCCGATGGATCGCCAGGGCCGTTAGAGATAAAGAAACCGTTAGGCTTCAAGTCAGCCTCCATTTCGGCGAATGTGGTTTTGGCCGGGTATACCTTGGCATAAACATCACGATCGCTAAAGTTGCGTAGGATATTCTTTTTAACACCCAGGTCGAGCACAGCAACACGGTACTTAGCGTCCTCGTTACCAAAGGTATAGGTCTCGGTGGTAGATACCTGCGATGACAGCTCCAAACCATCCATAGATGGTACAGCGGCCAAACGTGTCTTCAATTCTTCGATATCCAGTATCTCTGAAGAGATGATGGCATTCATAGCGCCTTTATCACGGATGTGACGCACCAACTGACGGGTGTCGATATCAGAGATACAGGTGATGTTCTGCTGTTGGAAGTAGTCCTGGATGCTCTCATCGGCCTGTTTACGGCTGTAAGCGATGTTATAGTTCTTACAAACCAGACCGGCGATCTGTATCTTATCTGATTCCACCTCTTCGCCAGTGATACCATAATTACCGATGTGTGCGTTGGTGGTCACCATGATCTGCCCAAAGTATGATGGGTCGGTAAAAATTTCCTGGTAGCCGGTCATCCCTGTATTGAAACAGATCTCGCCGGTGGTAGTGCCGATCTTTCCGGCAGCCTTGCCATGAAAAACGGTACCATCAGCAAGCAGCAATACAGCCGGTAATTTGGTGTAGTTGGTCATTTTACGAAAAAATTAAAAGGATGAAAATTAAGCCGGTCGGCCGTTTGGGGAACTCCGTGAAAAAAGCAGTGGTGCAGCATGAATGGTGCGTCTGTATTCACGGCGCAAAAGTAATCATTAATTTTGTATCCACGACCTATATCTTTGAATTTCTTGTATCTGCAAATAGTCATAATTATGATAAATTAGGCCAACCTGAATGAGCATCCCTCCAACCTTATGGCGCATCCCGAACACACGGTACATTTACAGAAAGAGACCAATCTCAAGCTTGATATTCGTTCGATGGTCATCTTCCTGCTTACCGGCGTTGTAGCATGGGCGATCAACTTAGCACCGCAAATGCTCGGGGGACCGTTGATGCATTTTTGGCCCCGCACCACCTTTATACTGATCGCTGATGCCCTGGTGCTTTACGTTACTTACACTTCTTTCAAGCGCACCGACATCCCAACCGCGGCTTTGGGGCTTAATATTAAAAAGCGCTTATTTACAGATGCACTCATTGGAGTGGCTATAGCCATAGCGACGATCACCACAATGGCCGTCGTACTTTACCTGTTCGTACCCTATCATTTTGTATACAGATCGCTGGGCGTAGGGTACGTTATAAAGGAAAGTTATTCCTATTTCCTTGGCGCCATACTGGAAGAACTGCTTTTCAGGGGTTTCCTATTTTTGATATTCACAAAGCGCTTCGGATGGCGTGCAGGCCTTTTGATCATGGCGTTGCCATTTGGTCTTTATCATTTAGCGGGAGGTATGAGTTTGGTAGCAAGTACCACTATCTTCTCCTTTATATTCGGCCTGTCCTTGGTACTTACGGGCTCCTTATGGACCGCGATATTTTTGCACGCGACCCTAAACGTACTACTGCACACTATAACAGGGTTAGATGGTGCAGGCAATGCTGTTTACACGCTTGCTTTTGACGGGCAAATGCCCAACTATCCTTTCGGTGTGTTAGTTTCTATAATAACCGCCCTGACCATGGCCACCTTACTTTACCTGATCATAAATTGGAGGCAAAGCGTCAAAATTGTTACTCCTGATCGTCATTAAAAATATCCTAACTTTGTCGACCTTAAAACTAACGGCATGTCAGTAAATAAAGAGATCAAACGCGTAACCACACACAGCATACAGGCCATGAAAGGTCAGGGCGAAAAGATAGCCATGCTTACCGCCTATGATTATACCATGGCCAAGATCGTTGATGAGGCGGGTATGGACGTTATCCTGGTGGGCGATTCCGCTTCGAACGTGATGGCTGGCCATGAGACCACCTTACCCATCACGCTGGATCAAATGATCTACCATGCATCGTCAGTAGTACGGGCTGCTAACCGGTCGCTGGTGGTGGTGGACCTTCCGTTCGGTTCGTATCAGGGCAATTCTAAGGAAGCATTGAGTTCGGCCATCCGCATCATGAAAGAGAGTGGCGCTCATGCTGTTAAGCTGGAAGGTGGCATCGAGATAGCCGAATCAGTAAGCCGTATCCTGACCGCGGGTATACCAGTGATGGGTCACTTAGGTCTTACGCCGCAATCGATCTACAAATTTGGCACCTACACCGTTCGGGCCAAAGAAGAGGCCGAGGCTCAGAAGCTGCGTGAGGATGCCGCCAAACTGCAGGAGTTGGGCTGCTTTGCCGTAGTACTGGAAAAGATTCCAGCCATGCTGGCCAAAGAGGTTACCGAAAGCCTTCAGATACCGACCATTGGTATCGGTGCCGGGCAATATTGCGACGGACAGGTACTGGTGATCCACGATATGCTGGGTATGAACAAAGGTTTCCGCCCAAGGTTCCTGCGTCAGTACGCTTCGTTATATGAGGTGATGCACGGCGCGGTACAAGGTTACGTAAGCGATGTGAAAGCCAGCGATTTCCCTAATGAGAAAGAACAATATTAAACACATCATCTCTTCAACGCTTCTTTCAAACTATGATCAGCGTTCGGCTGTTCTTGATCTTAAGTAGAACATCCGACAAACGACATCAACAATGGCCAATACTGACATTACCGACCACGACGTATTATATGAGGATAATCACCTGATCGCTATCAACAAGCGAGCGGGCGATATCGTGCAGATCGATGACACCGGTGATGAGCCGTTGGATGAGAAAGTAAAGCGTTATCTGACCGCTAAATACAATAAACCCAACGGCGCATTTTTAGGGGTGGTACACCGTTTGGATCGTCCGGTGAGTGGGGTGATCTTATTCGCTAAGACCAGCAAGGCCTTAGAGCGGGTGAACGAGATGTTCAAGACCCGCGAGATGCGCAAGACCTATTATGCCGTGGTACGCAATCGCCCGCAGCCGCCCTATGGCGACCTGGTCCACTGGCTGGTCAAGAACCCGCAAAAGAACGTGACCAAGGCGCACGACCGCGAGGTGCAGGGCAGCCTGCGCTCCGAATTACATTACCGTTTGGCAGGTGAACTCAACGGATACTACCTGATCCAAGTGAACCCGATCACCGGCCGTCCGCACCAGATACGGGTGCAGTTATCTACCTTGAACTGCCCTATCGTGGGTGATAACAAATATGGATATCCTCGCGGAAGCCTGAAGAAGAGCATTTGCCTGCACGCCCGTCGTTTACAGTTTATCCACCCGGTCAAGAAAGAACCTATCGATATTCTGGCACCGCTACCTAAAGATGGTTTCTGGGAAAAGTTCGATCACCTGGTAAAGGAAAAGGATGATGAGGTGGTACTGAACGACAAGCGCTGACCTCATCTCTTTACAGATCACAGCCCCTTTACTTTCTCCCATATCTTCTCGTCAACGGGTATGCCTTCCTTTAAGCTGCGTTGACGGGTCCTGAGCGTGCTTTCGCCCGGATAACGTATAGGTTGTTCGGCATCCACCAACTCGCTGCTCCGTGAGAATTCCAATATCTGTTCAATAAGCTGCTCCGTGTTCCCTTGGGTTGGTTTGATGCAGATGAACACCTGCGATACGCCATATTCTGCCTTGCTTTTGGTGATCTCGGCCGTGGAGCGGCCCTGGCTCAACACTGTGGCCAGCAGGTCCAGCATCATCGACAAGCCCGAACCCTTCCAAAAACCGATAGGCAGCAACCGCCACGACTCGGTGATCTCGCCAGGCTTGGTGGTCAGTTTGCCGGCCTTACTGTAGCCGCCGGCAAATGGAAGTTCCTCCCCTGCTGCCTCATATTGCATTAGTTTACCAAAGCTGTATTGCGATATGGCCATATCCAGCACCACATGCCCATCTTTACGTGGCACGGCGATCACCAGCGGGTTGTTACCTAACCGTGGTTGTGTACCACCCCAAGGCGGCACATTGGCTATGGTGTTGGTAAAACAGATACCGATATAACCCACATTGGCCGCCTGCCATCCATAGGTACCACCGCGCATCCAGTGGTTGGTGTTGCGGATGGCCACACAGCCGATGCCATGCTGCCCAGCCAACGCCATAGCTCTTTCCATACAAGTGGTAGCGCTGAGCATACCCGGCGCCAAATGGCCATCCCACTGCTCCAGGGCACCAAAGCCGCCTACTTGCTCTGCAGTGGCATTGGGGTCGATGAGGCCGTCCTTTACATATTGTACAAATACCGGAAAACGGTTAAGTCCGTGGGTGTGGACGCCATCGCGGCTGTTGCTGGCGAAGATATCGGCACATTGACGGGCACGATCGGCGCTGAAGCCGATACTGAGGAGCACACGCTCGAACTCGGCCCGGAGGGTTTCAAATGGTATACGCATAGATAGAGATGTTGGATAGCAAAGGTGCGAAACACATGCCGATCCAGCTATTATCAAATTCGCAATTTTTGGACAGAAAGCATCTTTTAATGCCTCCCGAAACACGAATACCCACTGTTTCAGGTGTTACATTTTGATGTAAAAGTGTTACATCTGGTGTTACATTCCGGTTTTTTGTATGTTTTTTCTGGAAAAAGTTGGGTTTTTACGAATTTCGCAATGCTGAAAAGTGGGGAAATTTGGGGAATTTTGTTACACCGATGTAACAGAACTTCAGTACACTAAGGTTCGGCTTTTTGATCCAAAGACCACCCAATCATTGCTCGTCCCTCGGCCCACTCAAAACTCCCCGAACCTAAGGTAACCGCAATACTTTTCACCCACCGCCGTTATACTTTTACCTGACCGGTCGGATTGATCACCGGATATTGTATTTTTACGCCGTGCATCCATATTGCAAAAGATCTATACTACTTGTCATACCGGCTATCATGCTGGTGGCCATGTTCATGGGTTCCTGTAAAAAGAACGCCGACCTATCGTACGTGAACACCTTTTTAACGAACGGTACCTGGACGCTTGCCTCCTTACAAGTGGCCACTTACAACGGCGATACGTTGAAAAAGACCGATACGCTTAATCTGAATTGCAATGAACGCCAGCAATTCATCTTCGACAAGAGCGGCATGTGCACCTACGAGAACTTTTATTGTATAAAACAAACCGAATCAGCCAACTGGACCATTACCGATCGCGATTCGGTGATCATCCGTACTAATATTGCTCTATTGGACGATATAAACGGGGTTAAGATACGCCCATTCGCCTACACGCAGGTGGTCAACTTAGGCCAAAACTCGTTGGTGTTACAGACCGTGAAACGCGACACGCTACGCCTCAGGCCACTGTTGATCAGGCGCCGTGTTAGCCGCTACGGTTTCCTGCATTAAGCACACCCTCCGTTAAGATCAAGTCCGTTGGTTGCCTGGTCATGCTTTCCCAATGGTTTGCGGCATAGGCAAAAAGCTATATATTTACCCACTTATTTAAACGCTACTGCTATTTTGAAGACCAAGATCGCCATCTTTGCTTCGGGTTCGGGATCTAACGCCCAAAAGATCATGGAACATTTTAAGCATCACAGCCAAACCGAAGTGGCGCTGGTGCTCACTAATAACCCGCAGGCCTACGTGCTGCAACGGGCCGACAATTTCGAGATCCCTACGCACGTGTTTACCCGCCAGGAGTTTTTTGACACCGATGAGGTGGTGAAGCTGCTGAAAAAGATGGAGATCGACCTGATCGTACTGGCCGGCTTTTTATGGCTGGTACCGGCATCGCTGCTCAAGGCCTTTCCTAACCAGATCATTAACATACACCCATCCTTGTTGCCTAAATATGGCGGCAAGGGTATGTACGGCGATAACGTACACAAAGCGGTACTGGCCAACGGCGAGGCCGAATCGGGTATCACGATCCATTTTGTGAACGAGAACTTTGACGAAGGCGAGATCATACAACAGGCCCGCTTCAAGATCGAACCTGACGATACCCTGGACGCCATCAAACTTAAAGGACAACACCTCGAGCACCAGTACTTCCCCAAGGTGGTAGAGCAACTGACCGAAAAGATGAGAGGCGGCGTTAAGGGTTAATTCCGCTTATATCACTCCTATAACAGTACGACCAGCTCCCTGAACGGATAGCTGGTCGTGCTGTTTTTAGGGCTTTCGGGCGTTCAGTGTTCCTATATCCCGAAAGTTGTTTCAGCTTATCATCGCCAGTATACACCTACCTTCCCAACTCCCTGTGGTCAAAAGACACTACCAGTGTAACGTTTTGGTCGATGGTCACGTCTGCATCAATGACCTTGAACTTTATCATCAACATGAAACACCTTGTTACTTTATCGGCACTCGCCATCACGCTCTGTGCTTGCAAAAAGGACCGAACGCAGGCTCCGTCACCTGAAACACCCAAGCCGGTATTCCCAGAATGGGTCACCTATAACACCACCAATTCGGCCCTGCCTGCCGACCAGGTGAACGCCCTGGCCATCAGCAGCAGCAATATCAAATGGATGGCCACCACCAACGGACTGGCCCGTTTGGAGGGCGACCATTGGAAGGTATATAATATGGCTAACTCTCCCCTCCCATCAAACAATATACAGGCCGTTACCGTGGAAGTGAACGGCACGGTATGGGCAGGCACCGATAAAGGACTGGCGCGTTTTGCTGCGGGCAACTGGACAATATACAACACCACGAACAGTGCACTCACCGATGATCGCATTAAATGCCTCATTCATGACGCTGCGCACGGCACTACCTGGGTGGGTACCGAAGATGGTATCGTGAAGATCAGCAATGGCCGTTGGGAACACCTGGAGACCATCCACACCGTACTATCTATGGCCGCTGATGCCAGCGGTGCTTTGTGGATGGGCCTTTTTAACGACTTTGCCTTTATAGGCATGATCAAAAAGTATGCTAACGGGCAATGGACCACTTACCGGTTAGATCAGCTGGGCTATACGTCGGCCTTTCCTTATGATATCAAGATCGATCGCCAAGGCAGGCCGGTGGCGGTGCTGGCCGGCACGGTGGTGAAGGCGGTGATCCGCTTCGATGGTTCAGGTTGGACCGAATTAGAACGCCCTGAAAAGGCACGCGGGCTACGATCATTACTCTTACAGGACGATGATGTTTGGGTGGGTGGCAGTACGCTCTCGCGCTTTGGCGCCAAGGATCTCCCGTTGGTGGAGGTCCCCGTGAAAGACCTCTACATCTCAGGCATGACGGCCGATGCCGATGGCCGCAAGTGGATCAGCACCTACCTGAGCGGCGTGGCCGTATATAACCCGTGACCAGCTAAAGCTCCCCGGTTTTGATCCAAACCGTGTTTTGACCATTGCCAGCATGGATGCATATGCTTATTATTGTATCATACCACGATCACACCTAGCCATGCTGACCTGTAAACATTGGATCACTTTCTTGCTCTTTGGTTGCTTAACTTCGTGGTGCTTCGCACAGGAGACGGCTATGCGCACCAGTAGCGTTGGTATGAGTATCAAGGAAAAGTTTGAGGTGCTTAAGAACGACAAACGTAAAAAGCACGGAAGCTATCAGGCCTATCGTGATACATCGACGCTGGCCAACGGCTATTACCGAAACGGCGAACGTTCAGGCCATTGGGTATTTTATGACCATACCCATAAAATGGTGCAGGCCTACAATAATACACGCCACCAATTGATCTATCAGGACACCGCCAACGTGGCTAAGTTAGGCTACGAGTTCACAGATAGCGTGGCCGTAGGTGACAAGATACGGTATCCCGTTAAAATTGGCGGTCTCCAGTATGGCATTAGCCCACTTACCTTGAATGTAGATGCGTTGGCCCGCACGCTTTACGCATCATCACCGGGCCGCAATAAATTCAGCTGCCTTCACATTTTCACCGTGGGCACAGAGGGACAGATCAAGAAACACGAGGTATTGGTAGATCAGGGCGGTCAAAAAAAGATGTACGAATTGAACGATAATAATATCGCCGACGAGTACAAGCGTTTCATTCCAGGCACTATAAACGGCAAACCTGCCGAGTGTAAAGTTTCGGTAGAGACCATTATCGCTACTTTCGACTAAACATCCATCATCCGATCACACCTGTTAACCGACCTATCACTATGCTATTCTACATCAAAGGATCACTGCTCGTCTCCTTTTGCTTTGCCTGTGATGAAGAGCCATCTTAGACCTTCAAAGGCGAAGGAACGGTGCTCTTGTTGATCTGATACATTTAGCTATCAATTCGGTTAAACCTTTCCCGGCACAACCGGTCTAAATACACGTCAACCCTACACCCTCACCATGAAAAACATTACCGCCTCCCTGCTTTGCCCTGTATTGAGCTTATTCCTTTTCCTGAACGCGAACGCTCAAGAGACCGTTACCCGCAAGAAAAAAGTGGGAAATTGGTTCGAAGAGCAGTACCAGGTGCTTAAAAGCCAAAAGAGCGTTAAACACGGACTTTATGAGGCTAAGAACCATGAAAGGTTGCTGGCCTCGGGCAATTATGAGAATGGACAGCCGGTGGGCGAATGGAAGTTCTATAACCTGAAAGGCGATCTGGTCCAGATCTATGACCACACCAAGCGGTCGCTCACCTTTAGCGATACAACGGACGCCAAATTTGATGGTTATAGCTTTGGTCAGGATATTAACCCCGGCGATGTGGTGGTACCACCGGTGAAAATGGGCGGGAAGGCTTATACAATCTTTCCGCTTATGTCGGGCGCCCGGCCTGCCTTAACGCACCTATACCGCGCCAACGGCATGGGCAATGGAAATTATGACCTGCTTCACCTGTTCAACATCGATGCCCAGGGCAACCTCACCAGCCACCAGATCGTTTATACTTTGAACGGACACCTGCTGTCGGTAAAAGCCGATGACAAGGATCTGCCTCAGGACTACACGCACTTTATCCCGGCCACCATTAACGGCAAAGCGGTGGCCAGCACGGTATCGGTAAAAGGCAAAGTGACCACCAATGCCGCGATTAATAACGTCGGCTACGGTTATTAGCAAAAAACAACGACCCGTGTATCAAAACCGAACACCTCCACGTTCGGTAACGGACGATCCATTGGCGGATCACCGCGTTATTGAGACCTTAATGATACGATATACAGGTGGCTGAACTATTGTAGTATGAAATACATCATACCACTGCCGCTATCATGCTCAAGAACTATATCATCATTGCCTGGCGCAACATCGGCAAAAACAAGCTCTACACGTTGCTGAACATCACCGGCCTGTCGGTGGGGATAGCATTTACGCTGCTCATGGCGTCATACGTTTGGAGCGAGTTACAAGTTAATAGCCGACTGCGTAACGTTGATCAGCAATACCTGATCTCGAGCAAGTGGAAAGATCCTGACATGGGCATCGATTTTACCACTGTTGCACAATTGCCGCAAGCGCTTAAAGAAAATTACCCCCACCTGGTGGCGAATTACTACCACTGGGACGGCGTGACCTCAATTGTGAGCAAAGGCGGTGCCCAATTCAGGGAAAGCATCCAACTGGGCGATAGCACGCTGATCAACATGTACGGCCTCAAACTGCTTTACGGCACGCCAAGGGCACTCGATGAGCCCTTTACGGCTGTGATCACCACCGCTACGGCCAACAAATATTTTGGCAGTACCAATGTGGTGGGCCAAACACTTACCATCCAAAACTTTTCGGGCACCAAGCACGACTTTACCGTTACCGCCGTGCTGGCCGATCAGCCGCGCAACTCCATCACCAATTTTACCGAGGATAACAATGTAGGTATTTTCATTCCCACAAGTGCCACCAAATTTATGGGCCGTGTGATGGACGGCTGGAATAACGCCTACATCGTAGGCAACCTCGAATTGCGGCCCGGTGTAAAACCGGAGGACCTTGATGCGCCCATGCGCCAGCTGATCAGGAGCAACGCTCCCGAACAGATCGCCAGGAACCTGACCCCTTACCTGCGACCGCTCAAGACGTATTACCTGGAAGCCAATAACGGGCTGGTGAAAGAGATGCTTTTCACCCTTTCGGCCGTTGCCTTCTTTATCCTTATCATGGCCGCCATCAACTTTATTAATCTCTGCATTAGTCAGTCGGCCGGGCGGGTCAAGGAGATGGGTATACGCAAGGTTTTGGGCGGCATCAAAAAGCAGCTCATCTACCAGTTCCTGACCGAATCGGTGATCATGACGCTGCTGGCCACTGCGGTAGCATTGATGCTCTATGCCGCAGCGCGCCCCTACATCAGCCAAACGGTGGGCATGCCGATCAGTTCGCTGTTCGCTTTCCCGCTTTGGTATTGGGTTATCCCGGTAGCTTTAGCGCTGATCATTGGCCTGTTAACGGGTATCTATCCGGCGTTGGTACTATCCTCTCTGAACGCTATCGACTCTATAAAAGGTAAGATCATCGGCGTAAAAGGCAGCGCCTTGCTGCGCAAGGTGCTGGTGTCATTTCAATTCGGCTTGGCGGCAGTAGCCCTAATAACAGCTATAGTCGTTTCAGGACAGATCGACCTGTTCTTTAGTAAACGGTTGGGGTATGATAAGGAGCACGTAGTATACGCGCAGGCCCCGCGCAACTGGAGCCAGGAGGGCGTACAAAAAATGGAAAGCATACGCCAGCAATTGGCGCAAGTGCCAGGCGTCAGTAACGTGACCTTGTCATGGGAGATCCCCAATGGCGCTAACGCCGGTACCCTGTCCATCTACAAGACCGGCGGTGACCCATCGGTGGCCATCCCTACCCAACAAATGGCAACGGATGCTCATTACACATCCACGTATAACATATCGCTTAAAGCGGGTAGGTTCTTTAATGATCTTTACACTCAGGCTGATTCCAACAATGTGGTCATCAATGAGGCCAATGCAAAAGCGCTTGGGTTCAAGTCCGCTGAACAAGCCATAGGAGCCCAACTGCATACACCGGGCTCTACTGATGTACTGAACGTTATTGGCGTAACGGCCGATTTTCATTTAGGGTCGATGCAAAAACAGATACAGCCTATCACCTTCCTGAACGTCAATAACATCCACCTGTACCGTTACTTATCATTCAAGCTGCGCCCTGGCGATACCGAACGCACCTTAGCGGCCCTTCAAACCAAATGGAAGACCCTCATGCCCGATGCGCCGTTCGAATATAACTTTATGGATACCGCACTTGAGAAACTGTATCGCACCGAGATCCAGCTCAAACAGGCGTCGTTCATTGCCACTACGTTAGCCATTGTTATCTCGTTCCTGGGCGTGTTAGGGCTGATATCGCAAAGTGTTCAACAACGCACCAAAGAGATAGGCATCCGTAAGGTACTGGGCTCATCGGTCCGGGCCATCATGGGGCTGTTCGTGAAAGACTTCCTGAAGACGGTATTGTTATCAGGACTGATCGCCTGTCCTATAGCTTATCTGCTCATGCAAAAGTGGTTGGCCGATTATGCGTACCGTATCCACATCACATTCGTTCCTTTCGTGGTATCGATCGGGTTGCTCACCTTGCTTACCATCATGCTGATCGGTTTGCAAACGTTAAAGGCAGCGCTTGACACTCCGGTCAGGAGCTTGCGCAATGAGTGATGGACCAATGGTTGAAAAGTTTGTGAGTTCTCCACATATCAACTTCATTTGCCGGGCATTACTGTACGCTAAAATGACTACCTTTGCGGCTCAAAAAATAAAGTCACATGAGCCAGTCTGTAAAGATCAAGAACGCATTGATATCGGTATATTATAAGGACCATTTAGAGCCTGTTATTCACCAATTAAAGCGTTTAGGGGTAAACATCTATTCGACCGGGGGTACCGAGACCTTCATCCGCAGCCTGAGTGCCGATGTTATAGCCGTTGAGGACCTTACTTCATATCCTTCTATCTTAGGAGGCCGTGTAAAGACCCTTCACCCCAAGGTTTTTGGTGGCATACTGGCCCGCCGCAACTTCGAGAGCGACGAGCAGCAGCTGAGCCAATATGAAATACCTGAGATCGACCTGGTGATCGTTGACCTTTATCCATTTGAAGAGACCGTACGCTCAGGCGCAGGTCAGGACGATGTGATCGAGAAGATCGACATCGGTGGTATATCACTCATCCGCGCAGCGGCCAAGAACCACAAAGATGTGGTGATCGTGGCCTCTAAGGACGACTATCAATTACTTGAGGAGCTACTGCGCACGCAGGAAGGCACCACCACCTATGATCAGCGCCGCAGCTTTGCACAAAAAGCTTTCAACATCTCATCGCACTACGATAGCGCCATCTTTAACTACTTCAACACCGAGCAGGAAGAACCGCTGCCGGTATTCAAACAAAGCATACAAACCAGCCAGAGCCTGCGTTATGGCGAGAATCCCCACCAAAAGGGCACCTTCTATGGCAACCTGGATGCCATGTTCACCAAACTGGCGGGTAAAGAGCTATCATACAACAACCTGGTAGACGTTGACGCCGCCGTTGCCCTGATCGATGAGTTCACCGAGCCTACCGTTGCCATACTAAAACATACCAACGCCTGCGGCATCGCAACACGTTCGTTCATCAAAGAGGCCTGGATCGATGCTTTGGCCTGCGACCCGGTATCGGCCTTTGGCGGTGTGATCATTGCCAATGACGAGATCAACGCCGAGACCGCTGTCGAGATCAGCAAACTTTTCTTCGAGGTACTGATCGCTCCGGCCTACACCAATGAGGCCATCGATATACTAAAAGCCAAAAAGAACCGTATCATATTGATACGTCAAAACGTTGAGTTGTCTAACAAACAGTTCAAGACGTTACTGAACGGTGTGATCGAGCAGGATAAGGATCTGGTGATCGAAGGCCCGGCGCAAATGACCGCCGTGACCAGCAAACACGCTACCGAGCAGGAATTAAAGGATCTGTACTTTGCCAATAAAGTGGTGAAACACACCAAGAGCAACACGGTGGT
The DNA here is from genome assembly GCF_020783335.1 of Mucilaginibacter daejeonensis. Classification (NCBI taxonomy): domain Bacteria; kingdom Pseudomonadati; phylum Bacteroidota; class Sphingobacteriia; order Sphingobacteriales; family Sphingobacteriaceae; genus Mucilaginibacter; species Mucilaginibacter daejeonensis. Next base: position 1,339,692 of record NZ_CP086068.1, on the reverse strand, counting down.
GTTGGCGAAAAATGGCCAGTTAGTGGCCAGCGGTGTAGGACAGACCTCACGGGTTGACGCCCTGCGCCAGGCCATTGAAAAGGCCGCCAGCTTTGGCTTTGATGTTAAGGGATCGGTAATGGCATCGGATGCCTTCTTCCCGTTCCCTGACTGTGTGGAGATAGCGGCCGATGCAGGCGTAACTGCCGTATTGCAACCGGGCGGATCGATCAAAGATCAGGACTCGATCGATATGGCCAACGCTAAAGGCATAGCCATGGTGACCACCGGCGTAAGGCACTTTAAACACTAACACCTGATCCCGGCCCGTCCCTGCAAGGGAGGGCTGAATATTGCGAAACTTGCAAAAAAGTTTCGCCGTTAAGTGGACTTATAGAGAGGGTTATATATATTTTTTTGATATTTGCAGATCATTTGAACTGAACATAAATGGGTCTATTTAATTTTTTTACGCAGGAAGTTGCTATTGACTTAGGCACTGCTAATACCCTCATCATACATAACGATAAAGTGGTGGTCGATGAACCATCCATTGTAGCATTTGACCGCAAGACCAACAAGGTGATCGCGATCGGCCGTCAGGCTATGCAAATGGAAGGTAAGACCCACGAAAATATACGTACCGTACGCCCGCTGAAGGACGGCGTGATCGCCGACTTTGATGCGGCCGAGCATATGATACGCGGCATGATCAAAATGATCAACAAAGGCAAAGGCTGGTTCTTCCCGTCATTGCGTATGGTGATCTGTATCCCTTCGGGCATTACCGAGGTGGAGAAACGTGCCGTACATCAAAGTGCCGAGATCGCCGGCGCCAAAGAGGTATACCTGATCCACGAGCCTATGGCCGCTGCGGTAGGTATCGGTATCGATGTGGAGGAGCCAATGGGTAACATGATCATCGACATCGGTGGTGGTACTACCGAGATCGCGGTTATCGCACTTTCGGGTATCGTTTGTGATCAGTCGATCCGTGTGGCCGGTGATAACTTTGACTCTGATATCGTACAATACATCCGCCGTCAGCACAATATCATGATCGGTGACCGTACCGCCGAGAAGATCAAGATCGAGGTAGGTTCGGCATTGCCTGAACTGGTAGACCCACCGGCTGATTTTGCCGTACAAGGCCGTGATCTGATGACCGGTGTGCCTAAACAGATCACCGTATCATACACCGAGATCGCGCATTGTCTGGACAAATCCATCTCTAAAATAGAGGAAGCTATCCTGAAGGCATTGGAGATCACTCCTCCTGAGCTATCGGCCGATATTTACCAGACCGGTATATACCTGACCGGTGGTGGTGCCTTACTGCGCGGCTTAGATAAACGTGTGGCCGCCAAAACCAAGCTACCTGTACACGTGGCCGAAGATCCGCTTCGCGCCGTAGTACGCGGCACCGGCACCGCCCTCAAGAATATCGGTAATTATAAGTTCTTAATGCAATAGGTTAGTGAGCAGTGAGTGGTGAATAGTGAGCGGTCGAACGACCAACAGATCCCACCACTCACTATTCACTACTTAACTACTCACCACTCACTTATTCACTACTCACAGTATGCGTAACCTTTTGATATTTATCAGTAAGTACAACGCATTCTTCCTGTTCCTGATATTTGAGATATCGGCGCTGATCATCTACGTTAAATACAACTCTTTCCAGAAGGCCACTTACCTGAACACCGCCAACGAGGTGACCGGCACTATGTATGCCCGCGCCAATGAGCTGAACAGTTACCTGCGCCTTAACGAGGTGAACGATAGCCTTGCCCGCGAAAATGCCCGGTTACGCAACCAGTTGCGCACCTCATTTTATGCAGATACGGTAGGCCGTCATGTAGTGATCGATACCGTTTACAAACAACAATATACTTATACCGAAGCCCGGGTGATCAATAACTCGGTGAACAGGCGCAGCAATTACATCACCATACAAAAAGGCAGTAAGGACGGTATCGAAAAAGGCATGGGCGTGATCTGCGGCAGTGGTGTGGTAGGCAAGGTGGTGCTGGTATCTGACCATTTGGCCATCGTACAATCATTGTTACATAAAGATGCCAAAGTGAGTGCCATGCTGGCTGACACTAAAGACATTGGCAGCTTGATGTGGAGCGAAGAAATGGACCCGCATAAAGGCTTGCTGATGGATGTCCCCAATCACGTGAAGCCTCGTATTGGCGAGTGGGTGGTCACCTCTACTTACTCTGACCTTTACCCTGCCGGCATACCGCTGGGCAAGGTAAGTAACCTGCATGCCAAAGGCGGCGGTTTCTTCCTCAATATGGAAGTGAATCTATCGGTAGATTTTGCTAAACTGCAATACGTTTACGTAGTGAACAATAAACTGGCCCAGGAGCGGGCGGGACTGGAGGCCCAGGAAAAACACGATGAGTAGAACACTTATCTATAACCTGATCCGTTTTGTGGTACTGGTACTGGTGCAGGTGTTCTTGTTAAAGAACATATCGCTGTACAACATCTCGTTGCCATATCCGTACATCCTGTTTATCCTGCTGCTACCGCTCGAAACACCAAACCTGGTGCTATTCGTGCTGTCGTTCATACTGGGTCTCACTATCGATGCCTTTTATGATACGCCTGGCCTGCATGCGGCGGCTTGTACCCTATTGGCCTTTGTGCGCGTGCTTTTCATTAGCGTTACCGTACAGCGCGATGGTTTTGACAACGAGGCCGACCCTACGCTGGGTAACATGGGCTTTCGCTGGTTCTTCACCTACTCGCTTATCCTGACACTCATCCACCACTTCTTTTTATTCAACCTCGAAGTTTTCAGCCTTACTGAGATCCGATTTACTTTGCTGCGTTTTCTGTCAAGTTCGGTTTTTACCTTATTTTTGATACTGATCTCCAGCTTTGTTTTTTACAGAAGGAAAGAACGATAAATGAATAATTTTTTTGAGCGCCGATACGTCATTACCACCATCTTCATCGTTATTGCGTTGGTATTGCTGGGCAGGCTTTACTATATCCAGATCGTTGATGACCGTTATGCGCTGTTCGCCAACAAGAACGTACTCCGTAAAACGGTGATTTACCCGGCCCGTGGGGCCATATTTGACCGTAATGGCAAGGTACTGGTGCAGAACGTACCTGTGTACGATATATTGGTGACCCCTAAAAAGGTAAAGCCTTTTGACACGCTTGAATTTTGCCGCATGCTGGGCATCGATAAAGCAGGCTTCGACAAGCGCTTCGATAAAGCCAAAAAATACTCTCCTTACCGTCCATCCATATTTGAAAAGCAAATATCGGTAGAAGTATATGCCCCTTTGCAGGAACGCTTGCAGGATGAGTTTCCCGGCTTTACCGCACAGCCCCGTACCGTGCGTACGTATCCCGACTCGGTGGCCGCTCACTTTTTGGGCTACATTGGTGAGGTGAACGATAAAATGATCGAGAAGTCGAACGGTTTTTACAACCGGGGCGATTACATCGGTATATCGGGCGTTGAACGATCTTACGAGACCGTGCTGCGTGGTCAACGAGGTGTGAGGTACGAGATGGTGGATTCGCGCAACGTAGCCAAAGGCAGCTTCGCCAACGGCGAATTTGACACGCTGGCCGTCTCGGGTGAGCGTTTGACCTCATCGCTGGACCTGCGTTTACAAAAGCTGGGCGAAAAGCTCATGCGCAACAAAGTGGGCAGTATCGTGGCTATTGAGCCTTCTACAGGCGAGATACTCACTTTCGTGAGCAGCCCTACATATGATCCTAACCTCATGGTAGGCCGTGAGCGCGGTAACAACATTGCCAAAATGTATAAGGACCCTTATAAGCCTACCTTTGTGAGGCCTATTCAGGCTACCTACCCTCCTGGCTCGTCCTTTAAACCGTTGGATGCGTTGATCGCTTTGCAGGAAGGGATCATTACCCCGCAAACCACTTATTTTTGTCCGCACTATTACATGGCGGGTAATCACCGGGTGAATTGTGAGCACTTTGACGGTGTCACCGACCTGCGTAAGGGTATATCACAATCGTGCAATACCTACTTCTGTAACGTGTTCGACAAGCTGATGAACGCGCGCGGGGCCAAAAATATCAGGCAAACCCTGGTGGACTGGAAGGTGAAAGTGAATAAGTTCGGCTTCGGTACCAAACTGGATGTCGAGCTACCCTTTGAGTACAAAGGTAACGTACCTACCCCCCTGCGCTACGATCGCGTTTTTGGTAAGAACCGCTGGCGGTCATCATCTATCATATCGCTGGCCATTGGTCAGGGTGAGTTACTGGCCACTCCATTGCAGCTGGCCAATATCGAGGCGATCATTGCCAACCGAGGCTATTATTACAAACCCCACCTGATCAAGTCTATAGGCGATCAAAAGGTGATCAAAAAAGAATATACCGTCCGGAACGAGGTCGGCATCGATCCGCAATACTTCGAACCGGTTATCGATGGCATGCAGGATGTTGTGGACCGCGGTACGGCCGTACAGGCACGCATACCGGGCATCATCATGTGCGGCAAGACCGGCACCGTACAGAACCCGCATGGCAAGAACCACTCGGTATTTGTGGCCTTTGCCCCGCGCGATACACCGCGCATAGCCATTGCGGTGGTGGTAGAGAACGCAGGGTTCGGATCATCATGGGCGGCCCCCATTGCCAGCTATCTGGTAGAGAAGTATCTGCGCGATACCATCACCAAACCAAAGGCTCAGGTACAATATATTTTAGATGCCAACCTGTTGCCGCCACCTCCGGGATACAAACCGCCCCGTAAACTGACCCGCAAGGACAGCACCAAACTGGACAGCATACGCCGCGACAGTGCACGTAAGTACAAAGCCGATACTACCCGCAAACGTACCGAACTCAGGTCAGCGTCGCGCCAAAGCCCGAAGGACACCGCCCTGAAGCACATATTAGCTTACCAGCCTAAACGCAAAGAAGATGAATAACCAGCGCAGCTTTTTCTTTAATGTGGACTGGCTAACGGTGTTCATTTACCTGTGCTTGTGTACCATTGGCTGGTTCAACATCCATGCGGCGGTATTTGATGAAACGCATCCACACATCATCGACCTGGATACCAATTATGGTAAACAGTTCATCTTCATTATCTCATCGGTGATATTGGGCGGGGTGATCCTATTGCTTGATAGCCGCTTCTTTTTCGGGCTTGCGCCGGTGCTGTATGTGGTCACGGTGCTGCTGCTCATGGTGGTATTGGTGATCGGCCGTAACGTAGGAGGTAACCAGGCCTGGATACCGTTGGGTACGTTCAGGCTGCAACCGTCTGAATTTGCCAAGTTCAGTACCTGTTTGTTGTTGGCACGTTACCTCAGCGGCGTTAATATCCGCATCACCGAATTACGATCGTTCCTGACCGCTGCCGGCATTATCATACTACCCATGATGCTGATCATGCTGCAGCCCGATACCGGCTCTACGCTGGTATTTTGTTCGCTCATTTTCGTACTTTATCGTGAAGGGCTTTCGCCATACTTTTTGATCGTTGCCGGTTTGATGGTGGCCTTGTTCGTCACCTCGCTCCTGTATAATCAGTTCTATGTGATCGCTGCACTGGTGATCATTACCGTGGGCATTATCTTTTTGTTCAGGGTACGGCGCGATACCATGGTGGGCCTTGTTGTGGGGTTGGTATTATGCATCGGCTATATCTTCAGCGTGGGCTTCATTTACGGCCACGTGCTTAAGCCACACCAAAAATCACGTGTGGACGAACTGCTGGGTATATCATCAGATCTTAGAGGTGCAGGCTATAACGTGAACCAAAGTAAGATCGCGATCGGCTCGGGCAAGCTTTGGGGTAAGGGTTATTTGCAGGGTACCCAAACCAAGTATTCCTTTGTACCAGCTCAAAGTACCGACTTTATATTCTGCACCATAGGCGAAGAATGGGGCTTTGTTGGATCCGTAGTGGTGATCGGTCTGTTCATCTTATTATTGCTACGCGTGATCATGATGGCCGAACGACAGCGATCGCCCTTCTCGCGGGTGTATGGCTATGGAGTGGCCTCCATCATCTTCTTCCACGTGATGATCAACATCGGGATGACCATTGGCCTCGTGCCGGTGATCGGCATCCCGCTGCCCTTCATCAGCTACGGCGGATCATCGTTATGGAGCTTTACCATCCTCCTGTTCATCCTGATCAAATTGGACTCGAACAGGCTGGGGCATGTGTTGTAGGGGCTAACAGCCTTTCCTTTTAGGGACATAGGAAATTTGATGCGTAGCCTGCCGTTGCAAAGTTGCTTGCACAACATTATAGATCTTCGTAAGTTTATATCTACATGGAAACACTGATCGTACAGCCAAAGACCAAAGAACAACTGGCGGCATTAAAAGCAGTGATAAAAGCGCTGAAGATCGATTTTCGTTCCGAAAGAGACGGTTATGATCCTGAGTTCGTGAAAAAGATCGAACAAGGCCGCAAGGACATTCAGGACGGAAAAGGCGTAAAGATCAATGTTGACGACCTATGGAAATGATCTTCAGCCCTAAGGCTATCGAAGATCTCGAATACTGGAAACGCTCCGGCAACAAGGCTATACAGAAAAAGATAACTACTCTGCTGGTCGCTATTCAACAAGACCCTTTTAAAGGCATTGGCAAACCAGAACCTCTAAAGTATGGCCTTTCAGGCGCATGGTCGCGCCGGATCGACCAGGAGCACAGGCTGGTGTACGAGGTAAATGAACGAAACCAGATCATTGTACTTGATATCCTATCGCTGAGAGGACATTATAGATAGCTCTCGAAAACTATTTCCATCTTTAGGATCACAAAGAACTATACCAGAATTCGCTTCGTTCCTCGCGATGACGAGCATTTTGATAGCACCTACCCTCTTGTACTTATCGATACCGATCATTAACTTGGTTCACCAATAACCTATCGATCATGCCACATTTTGATCCCCGACACGATGAGTACATCGCTAAAGCAGCCGATTTCGCGCAGCCTATCCTGATCCATTTGCGTCAGCTGATACATGACACCTTACCTCAGGTGGAGGAGACCGTGAAATGGAGCATGCCTTTTTACGAGTATAAAGGACCGATATGCCAGATGGCCGCCTTTAAGCAGCACTGCACGTTCGGATTTTGGAAGGGTTCGTTATTGGCCGACCCGGATGGCATTTTGAAGGTGAACGATGCTATGGGCAGCCTGGGCCGCATCACTTCCCTGAACGATCTGCCAGCTAATGACGTGCTGATCCGTTACCTGCTCGAGGCGGCAGACCTGAACGATAAAGGCATCAAGGTACAAAAAGCCAAGCCCACCACATCCGATAAAGTTGCATTGATCATCCCCGATTATTTAATAGAGTTTCTCGAACGGCATCCCCGTGCTCAAAAGCAATTCAATGAGTATGGTTACTCGCACAAAAAAGAATACGTGGAATGGATAACCGAAGCCAAGACGGAAGCCACCCGTCAAAAACGCATGAACACCGCCGTGGAATGGCTGAACGAAGGTAAGTCGAGACACTGGAAATATCAGAAGTAGGCGACCTAACAACAGGGCCTGACAACCAAGTGCCGGGTACGTTGGTTATCCTATCATGCAAAAGTATCAAACGCCGGAGTTCGCGTTCAAAAAGGTGAATACCTGGCCAACGTATGTGACCTATTTGATCACGTTGTTGGCGTTCGTACCGGCGTTCATATTGTTCACCGGCGACTGGCATGCACGCTTCGGGTATGGCGGCAAACCCTTGGTCGCCGTACTTACTTTTGCGCTTGTACTGGGTATTCTTACGCTTTTCTCCAAAACGGTCACCATTTACTTTGACAGAGATTCGATGCATGTTAAAAAAGGGAATGGTGCGTTCGAGAGGATCCTGAACCGTGATGTGGTAGGCTTCTACAGTTACGACTACGAGCGTAACGGTGCCAAGACAATGACCTCGATCAAGTTCTTTTTTAGGGACGGGGGAACGCTGATCTTGCAGGAAGCTACTTTTGTCGAAAGTAAAGATCCCGAAAAAGCCTTGATGCTAAAAACGTTCTTGCGAACGGCTCAACGGCGCTTGAACTTTACCTTGATCAGAAAGAGCCGCTGGCGCGCCTTCTTTTTACTGAGCCCACTCTGGTACGGCCCATCATCATCTGGATCATAACAAACAGCTGAGCTATCCTGATCTTATTGCTCCTGGTACTCTTTCTGTAACTCGCGCAGACAATTCACGCAAAGGCAACCATCGTACAGCTCGCTTACGTATTGCACCTCGTTGATGGTGAGGTGTACCTCGCTGCACTGGCATTTGGTGTACGAGTTGGCCTTGCACTCAAAAGTTGACCGGCAGCGGTCGCACATTACGGTCTCATGCTTTTGGAGTGGCGTTGACATGTACAAATATAAAAAGCCCTGAAGCAGGAAACTTCAGGGCTTGGTCATTAATTTTTATACCGGTAAGGAATGCGCTTGCTTATGCTGAGCAGGTCACACAACCTTCTTCCATTGAGCAGCTTGGTCCTGCTGGCACGTCATCGGCCATTTGGGCTACCTCAGCCGGGATAACAGGATCCATGTTCTTGCCGGCCTGATTCTCAACGGTGAACTTAACCGCTTGTGAGGCTGCCTGGGTACGCAGGTAGTACATACCGGTCTTCAAGCCCTTTTTCCAGGCGTAGAAGTGCATCGAGGTCAGTTTAGAAGCGTTAGGTGAGTTGATGAACAGGTTAAGCGACTGCGACTGGCAAATGTATGCCCCACGGTCGGCAGCCATGTCAATGATGTTACGCATCTTGATCTCCCAAACGGTCTTGTACAGATCTTTGATGTTCTGTGGTATCTCGGCAATATCCTGTACCGAACCGTTAGCGCTGATGATCATATCCTTCATGCGGCTGTTCCACAAGCCTAGATCCACCAGGTCGCGCAACAGGTGTTTGTTCACGATCACGAACTCGCCACTCAGTACACGGCGGGTGTAAATGTTAGAGGTATATGGTTCAAAGCACTCATTGTTACCTAATATCTGCGAGGTTGATGCAGTAGGCATCGGTGCTACCAATAACGAGTTACGAACACCGTGGTTCATGACGTCAAGGCGCAGGTTCTCCCAATCCCAACGGGTGCTGGCTGGTTTTTCATTCCACAGGTCGAACTGGAATTTACCTTCAGACAGTGGCGAACCTTTGAAAGTTTCGTAAGGTCCGTCCTTAACGGCCAGATCCTTAGAGGCGGTCATGGCCGCAAAGTAAATGGTCTCGAATATCTCTTTGTTAAGTTGCTTGGCTTCGTCACTTTCGAACGGCATGCGCAGGCAAATAAAGGTATCGGCCAAACCTTGTACACCTAAACCGATCGGGCGGTGACGCAGGTTAGAGTATTCGGCCTCTTTTACCGGGTAAAAGTTACCATCAATGATCTTGTTCAGGTTGAGGGTAGCCTGGTAGGTCACCTCGTATAATTTTTGGTGGTCGAACTGACCGTTGATCACAAAACGTGGCAACGCTAACGAGGCCAGGTTACAAACCGCCACCTCATCGGCCGAGGTGTACTCCATGATCTCGGTGCACAGGTTCGAGCTCTTGATGGTACCTAAGTTCTGCTGGTTGGATTTGCTGTTGGCAGCATCTTTATACAACAGGTATGGAGTACCGGTCTCTACCTGGGCATCCAGTATAGCGAACCAAAGCTCCTGCGCTTTCACCTTGCGGCGGGCGCGGCCTTCATTCTCATATTTGATGTACAATTCTTCGAACTCTTTGCCAAAGCAATCGGCAAGGCCCGGTGCCTCATGCGGGCAAAACAAGCTCCAGTCCTCATTGGCTTCCACACGCTGCATGAACAGGTCGCACACCCAAAGGGCATAGAACAGGTCACGGGCGCGCATCTCTTCTTTACCGTGGTTCTTACGCAGATCCAGGAATTCGAAGATATCGGCATGCCATGGCTCTAGGTAGATAGCGAAAGCGCCTTTACGCTTGCCACCACCCTGATCCACGTAACGGGCAGTATCGTTGAACACACGCAGCATTGGGATGATACCGTTGCTGGTACCGTTAGTACCGCTGATATATGAACCTGTAGCACGCACGTTATGAATGCTCAGACCGATACCACCGGCACTTTGAGATATCTGTGCGGTTTGTTTCAGGGTGTCATAGATACCTTCGATGCTGTCATCCTTCATGGTCAACAGGAAGCATGACGACATTTGAGGTTTTGGTGTACCGGCGTTGAACAAGGTCGGGGTAGCGTGGGTGAACCAACGCTCGCTCATCAGGTTATAGGTCTTGATGGCGCTCTCGATATCCTCTTTGTGGATACCTACCGATACACGCATGAACAGGTGTTGCGGACGCTCGGCAATGCGGCCATCCAGTTTCAACAGGTATGATTTCTCCAAGGTCTTGAAACCGAAGTAATCAAAACCGAAGTCGCGATCGTAAATGATACTGCTATCCAGGATATCGGCGTTAGCTTCGATCACTTCCCAAACATCATCCGCAAGCAGAGACGCGTTACGACCGGTCTTGGGATCTTTATAGTGATACAGCTTACGCATGGTCTCGCTAAACGACTTTACGGTATTCTTGTGCAGGTTAGACACGGCTATGCGTGAGGCCAGCAAAGCATAATCGGGGTGCTTGGTGGTCAATGATGCAGCGGTCTCAGCGGCCAGGTTATCCAGCTCCGAGGTGGTCACGCCATCATACAAACCTTCAATTACTTTTTTAGCTACGTCCACCGGGTCCACCAGGTGTGGGTTAAGTCCGTAGCATAATTTCTCTATACGTGCGGTGATCTTGTCAAATTTCACCGACTCTGTTCTGCCGTCTCTTTTTATTACAAACATCTTCGTGAGTAGTTAATAGTGATCTTGTTGATTATATGTTTTCAGTAGGTAGTATGTATGATGCTATCGAAGCTTAAAAGTCTTCGTCAAGAGAGAACGCCTGGCTTGCAGGTTGTGCGTTCAGTACCCCGCTCTTTTGGTAGTCGCCTACGCGCTTCTCAAAAAAGTTGGTCTTGCCTTGTAACGAGATCATTTCCATGAAATCGAACGGATTAGAGGTGTTGTACACTTTGTCGTAACCCAGCTCCACTAACCAGCGGTCGGCCACAAATTCGATGTATTGCCCCATCAGGTCGGCGTTCATACCGATCAGTTTTACCGGTAACGCATCGGTGATGAACTCCTTTTCGATCTCTACCGCGTCGGTGATAATACCGGTCGCTTCTTCTTTGCTCAGCTTGTTCTCCAACATGCTGTACAGCAAGCAAGCGAACTCGCAGTGCATACCCTCATCACGTGAGATCAACTCATTGCTGAAGGTCAGACCTGGCATCAGGCCGCGTTTTTTAAGCCAGAAGATAGAGCAAAAGCTACCCGAAAAGAAGATACCCTCTACCGCAGCAAAGGCCACCAAACGCTGTGCGAACGTACCGTTATCGATCCATTTCAATGCCCACTCAGCTTTTTTACCTACGCATGGTACGGTATCAATGGCATGGAACAAACGGTCCTTCTCGGCTGGGTCCTTCACATAAGTATCGATCAGGAGCGCATAGGTCTCTGAGTGGATGTTCTCCATCATGATCTGGAAACCATAGAAACAACGGGCCTCGGGCACCTGCACCTCGCTCATAAAGTTAACGGCCAGGTTCTCGTTAACTATACCGTCGCTGGCGGCAAAAAACGCCAGTACGTGCGATATAAAGTGCCTTTCACCATCATTTAGGCTGTTCCAATGTTTCAGGTCATCGCTAAGGTCGATCTCTTCGGCTGTCCAAAAGCTGGCTTCATGCTTTTTGTACATCTCCCAAATAGCCGGATAATTGATCGGCAGAATAACAAAGCGGTCTTTGTTCTCTCGTAGTAATAATTCGTTTTCCTGGCTCATAAGTAAAATACTTTATATCGTTTTGTTATATGCACACCATTAGAGACACGCTAACCACCCGATCCATACGGACGGGGCGCAAGCAATGGCTCAATAATTCACTGTATCGGGTTAGGGTTCATCCACCTCACCTGTTCGTGGCCAGCTCAAAAAGATCGTTTTGGGCTACCGTAAAGGCCCTCTCATCAGGGTTCGAAAAGCCTATGAACAAATGTACAGAGCACGCCCTAAACTACCATGCGATCATTCTCCACACCCCGTAAAAGTTATCCACATCAAACTTTTTCTGAATAATTTGTTTACTATAAGTTAACACACAATCAATTGATAAACAGCCGGTTGAGATATTTAACGGTGTTCGATCGTCATACTCACACCAAGTGATGCTTTGTGGGGATGAGCTTTAATGACATCCTCGTGAACGTTAAAACACTGATAAAGAAAATCATAAAAAAAGCCCGTGGATAACGGGCCTTAATGTTGGTAACTTTAACCTTAAAATTATCGGTGGAAATAAGGTCACTTCACCGATATTTTATTAGTTTATAAGGATCACTTTTGCTGAGCGTACTCGTCTATCGGCACGAACTTCATCGAAACTGAGTTCACACAATGACGGGTATTTTTGGCAGTAAAACGTTCGCCCGTGAACACGTGCCCCAGGTGAGCTCCACAGTTCGAACAGAGTATCTCTACCCGGCGACCATCGGCATCCGTTTCGCGGTGTACGGCTCCCGGTATCTCGTCATCAAAACTTGGCCAGCCACAAAACGATTCAAATTTATCCTCGCTGCGGTACAGCGGCGCATCGCAACGACGGCATACATAAACACCTTGTGCCTTGTTGTTCAACAGCTCACCGGTGAAAGGGCGTTCGGTACCTTTATGTAAGATCACCCACTCCTCTTGCGGGGTAAGCTCGTTATATTGTTTTTTTTGTTCGTTATCCATAGGTAGTTGTATAACAGATCGCGTTCCGATCAATAATTTCGTATCATCGTGGCAGTTGATCGTCAGTTAATTGATCAGCTGTCCTTTATCACAACTTCATCATGCTTTTGCTCAGTCCCTTGATCAATGACCTCAAAGCGGCCGACTTCCGCCGCAATATGGAGCAACTTATTTTGCTGTTGCGCAATGGCGAGATCGACACGACCGAGCTAATACAACTTACCCTGCATCGTGACAGAAAGGTATCCTTTCATGCCGCCTGGCTATTGGAGATCGCATTAACGCGGCATCCTGAGGAATTCATTGAGCATTTACCTGACCTTTTACGTTACGGTGCGCTGGCCACTAACCCCAGTTGCCACAGGCACTATATGAAGATATTCAGTTGCCTGACCAGGCCCAAAGCCCCAGCATCAGTGAAAGAGCAATTGGCAGACACCGATATGGAACCGTTGATCAGCTTGTGCTTTGAAAAACTGGACGACCCGCTCACCAGAGTAGCGGTAAAGGTTTGTGCCGGCGAGACGCTCTGCCATTTGACCGGTCGATACCCTTTCATCACCTCTCCACTGATCACTCAGTTAAAGGCTCTAATGCAAAACGGCAGCCCGGCGATATTATCGGCCGGCTGCCGCCTGTTAAAGGTCTTACAGAAGTAAGAAGCCCAATATCGTTTAGTTAGCGCTTGGGCGATCCTCTCCGTGTAGGTTATCGCTTACCTGGTGGTGATGCAATTTGGCTTCTATAGCCGAGGTGCTTGTGTTAGCATAGGTACCGTAAGCATCTACCAACACACCTTTAAGGTTGTACTTGGCCGATGATATGGCGTACACGATAGACATATCTGACGGGTTGCTGGGTCCTTCGAAACGGAAGAACTCATCTACCTCAAAATCGTCGGCGTGCATATGTACGTTATTACTTTTATCGTCAATGGTCTCGCCGTTATCCTCAAAACTAAGGTTGGCAGTATATCCTCTTTTCATCAGGTCATTAGTGGCATCCACTAAGGTCTCGTAGTTCTTCATGGCGGTTGTATTTAGCGTTCGTTGATGCAGCATGATGTTCGTGCTACGCTATTCATAACCAACAAAAAGCCCAAAGTGTTTTGATACCCGACGTGCAGACGATCGATATCCGTGGCTTATTTGTATTCGGCCAGTACCACGACCCTGTTGCAAATAGGTTCGATCTTTTTGCGTCCGCCTAAAAAGTTGAGGTCAACAATGAAGCTAAAACCGGCAACTATGCCGCCCATCTCGCGGATCAGGTCGGCCGCGGCCAAAACGGTACCGCCGGTGGCCAGCAGGTCGTCATGCAGTAATATGTGCTGACCGGGTTTAAAGGCATCGGTATGCACCTCAATAGTGGCCGAGCCATACTCAAGATCGTACTCTTTCTGATGAACGGTGAACGGCAGTTTACCCGCCTTGCGCACCGGCACAAAAGGCACGCCCAGCTTACCGGCCAACTGCAGGCCGAACAGGAAACCACGGCTTTCTACACCTGCCACGGCATCGATCTTCACATTCTGGAAATGCAGGGCAAAGGAGTTAACGATGGCCTCGCACAGGCCGGGATCCTTTAGTATGGGTGTGATATCTTTAAAAACGATACCCGGTTTCGGGAAGTCGGGTATATCGCGTATAGCGTTCTTGATCTGCTGCTCTATCATAGCGCCGGCAAAGATAGTTATTCGGCTGATAGTTCGTGAGTTCATAGTTCATGGCAGAACCTTAGCTGCATCGACGATGGACCATGAACAAACAACTAAAAATTTTATCTTTGACGCGCTATGAGTAAAAATACCGACGAATTGTTCAAGAATGTGATCGCACATGCCAAAGAATACGGCTTTGTGTTCCCATCGAGCGAGATATATGACGGACTAAGCGCCGTTTACGATTACGGCCAGAACGGTGCCGAGTTAAAGAACAACATCAAGACCTACTGGTGGAAAAGCATGGTGCAACTGCACGAGAACATCGTAGGTATAGATTCGGCCATATTCATGCACCCTAAGATCTGGAAAGCAAGCGGTCACGTTGACGGCTTTAGCGACCCCATGATCGATAACAAAGATTCGAAGAAACGCTACCGCGCCGACCAGTTACTGGAAGACCGTATAGCCAAATATGATACCGACGGCAAGACCGACAAGGCCGAGCAACTACAGACCGAACTGGACAACGCCATGAAGGCCGATGACCTGACCCGCCTGCGCGAACTGGTGATCGAGCACGAGATCGCCTGCCCGGTCAGTGGCACCCGCAACTGGACCGAGGTACGCCAATTTAACCTGATGTTCAGCACCCAGATGGGCGCCGTGGCCGATGATGCCGATGTGGTATACCTGCGCCCGGAGACCGCTCAAGGCATCTTTGTGAACTACCTGAACGTGCAGAAATCAGGCCGGATGAAGATCCCATTCGGTATAGCACAGATCGGTAAGGCGTTCCGCAACGAGGTGATCGCCCGCCAGTTCATTATCCGTATGCGCGAATTCGAACAAATGGAGATGCAATACTTCGTGCGCCCTGGTACGCAAAAAGAGTGGTTCGATAAATGGAAAGAGACCCGTTTAAAATGGCACCTTGCCCTGGGTACCGCTCCTGAAAAATACCGTTACCATGAACACACTAAGCTGGCACACTATGCTGATGCCGCTTATGATATCGAATATAACTTCCCGTTCGGCTTTAAAGAAGTGGAAGGTATACACAGCCGTACCGATTTTGACCTGAGCCAGCATCAGCAGTTCTCGGGCAAAAAGATGCAATACTTTGACCCTGAGGTCGATCCTGAGACCAATAAGCCTTATGGCAACTATGTGCCATACGTGATCGAGACCTCGATCGGTCTGGACCGTATGTTTTTGTTAACGTTGATCAACGCTTACGAGGAAGAGGACCTGAGCACTGAAGAGAAACAGGATAGCCGTACCGTGTTGCGCCTGCATCCTTGCCTGGCACCGGTAAAAGCGGCCATCTTCCCGCTCACCAAAAAGGATGGCCTGCCTGAAAAAGCACGCGAGATCATGGATGGCCTGAAAACGGAGTTCAACCTGCAATACGAGGAGAAGGACGCGATCGGTAAACGTTACCGCCGCCAGGATGCGATCGGTACGCCGTTCTGTATCACTGTGGATCACCAGACCCTGGAAGATAACACCGTGACCATTCGTCACCGTGATACCATGGCACAAGAGCGTGTGCCAGCCGACCAGCTCGACAAGATCATTGGTGATCTTGTAAGCTGGAGGAACGTGTTAAAATAAGCAGCCTCACCCTGGCCCTCCCCTGAAGGGAAGGAGTTAGCATAAGAAGCCCCGAATTAAGAGTTCGGGGCTTTTGTTTTTTAACAAAGGGACGTGAGGGGCTCAGCGCCAACATCTATGTTGAGCGTTTTGAAACATTCCCATATATTTTTGCTTATGATAATATCGCTCAACCATCTACATGCAAAAAGAAAAACAATACCCCTTTTACCTGCAGGCAACCGTTGTACTGTTCGGGCTCATCCTGTCGGTATATGTGCTTAACTCGCTTGCCGATATACTGATACCCCTGGCTTTTGCCGCATTCATTGCGGTGCTGCTTAACCGCTTGTGCAACCGGTTAATGAAGGCCAGGATACCACAGATCCCGGCCATTATCATATCTATGCTATTAGCGGTGATCGTGGTGGCGGGTATATTTTACTTCTTATCATCACAGATCGTATCGTTCGGTGATACGCTGCCTACACTTAAGGCCAAGTTCGCCCACATCACCAACGACCTTAAAATATGGATCTACCAGCATTTTGGCATAGACACACAAAAGCAGGTCAAGTTCATCAACGATGCGTTGAACAGCAGTAAAGCGCTGGTGGGCCGAACCATCAATACGGTATTAGGCACCTTGAGCATCATCTTCCTAATACCGGTGTATGTGTTCCTGATGTTGTTGTATAAAACACTGATCGTGAATTTTCTTTTCGAGGTATTTTCGGAAGAAAAGACCGCCCAGGTGGCCGAGATCCTGCAGGAGACCAAGGCAGCTATTCAAAGTTATATCATTGGCCTGCTAACCGAAACGCTGGTGGTAGCGATCATGAATTCGGTAGCCTTACTGTTATTGGGCGTGCCTTACGCCATACTGATCGGGGTGATCGGCGCTTTATTGAACCTGATCCCTTACATCGGTGGTTTGGTGGCCATTGCCTTACCTATCTTAATGGCCACTGTAACACACGATGGCTACGGCACCCAATTAGGTGTGGTTGCCGCTTACCTGTTCATTCAGTTCATTGATAATAATATTCTGGTGCCGCGTATCGTATCATCCAAAGTGCAGATCAATGCGCTGATATCGATCGTGGTGGTATTATTGGGTAATGCATTATGGGGCGTATCGGGTATGTTCTTGTCCATACCATTCATTGCGGTGCTTAAGATCGTGTTCGATCGTATAGATGAGTTGAAACCATGGGGCAAATTACTGGGCGATAACATCCCTACCCACAGCATATCATACATGTGGCAAAAGCGCAACAAAAAGGCGGTGACCAAAGAAGGCGTCGTTAAGAACGACGACGAGGTACCGCCTAAAGATAAAATGGAATAAGTGCTTATTGCTGGTTGATCTCTTTCCAGAGCAGGTCCTTCAATGGGTCCAGTCCCTGTTGAGCTACCGCTGAGATGAATACCGCCGGGATGCCTTCAGGTAGCTCAGCTTTCATTTCCTGCTGCAACTCATCATCTAGAAGATCACTTTTAGTGATGGCCAATACACGTGGTTTGTGTACCAGTTCGGGATTGTATTCTTTTAACTCGTGCAATAGTATCTCGTACTCCTGCTTAATAGTACGGTTGGTATCGGCCGGGATCATGAATAGTAAAACCGAGTTACGCTCGATGTGGCGCAGGAAACGGAACCCCAATCCCTTACCCTTTGATGCCCCCTCAATGATACCCGGAATATCAGCCATCACAAATGAGCGGCTATTACGGTAAGCCACAATGCCCAGGTTAGGAACGATCGTAGTGAACGCGTAATCTGCGATCTCAGGCTTGGCCGCCGATACTACGGATAATAACGTCGACTTACCTGCATTAGGAAAGCCTACCAGACCAACATCAGCCAGTAATTTCAACTCCAGAATATTCCAGTGCTCTTGGCCAGGTTCGCCTGGCTGTGCGAAGCGTGGCGTTTGCTGCGTGGCCGACTTAAAATGCCAGTTGCCCAAACCACCACGACCACCATCGGTTAGGATCTTGGTCTCGCCGTCTTCAGTGATCTCAAAGATCACTTCGCCGGTCTCAGCATCCTTGGCAATGGTACCCAGTGGAACTTCCAATATCTCGTCGCGGCCGGTCTTGCCGGTGCAAAGTGCGCTACCGCCACGCTCACCGTCGCCGGCGATCACGTGCTTACGATACTTCAGGTGCAGCAATGTCCATAATTGGGCATTACCCTTTACGATCACGTGTCCGCCACGACCGCCGTCGCCCCCATCGGGGCCACCTTTGGCCGTATGCTTATCACGGTGCAAGTGAGCCGAACCCGCCCCACCCTTGCCTGAACGGCAACATATCTTTACGTAATCAACGAAATTTGACCCTTGACTCATTAGTGTTGTATTTCAGATCCCGAAAGTTAACTTCAAGATCACGTCCTTTATCCTCTCTGCTGCCTCGACTGACCTCCACAAGCTCAACCCAACAAGAACGGCCAAATGGCTGAACAGAGATGACGATAATTATTTACTCACTCTATAAAACGACAATTTCGGGCCTGAACAGTTCTTTGGCGATCTGCTCAGGTCCGAAATCGTGTAATTAATTACTTTATTACTCAACAAGCATCCACCACCTCAACGATATCGGCAAAGATCTGATCGATCGGGCCAATGCCATTGATGCTGGTGTATTTATTCTGCTGTTTGTAGAACTCGGCCACCGGGGTGGTCTTGCTGTTGTACTCGTGTATGCGCTTGCGGATGATCTCGGGGTTGGCGTCATCAGGACGGCCAGAGGTCTTGCCACGCTCTAACAAGCGTTTTTCCAGTTCTTCATCATCTACCACTAAAGCGACCATGCTTGAGATAGCGGTGTTCTTACCCTCCAATAAAGTATCTAAGGCCTCGGCCTGAGCTACTGTGCGCGGGAAACCATCAAAAATAAAGCCCGGAGCTTCTGGATTAGCGTCCAGTTTGTTGCTGATCATACCGATCACCACTTCATCAGGTACCAGTTTGCCATCGTCCATCAGCTTTTTAGCCTCTAAACCCAGCGTGGTGCCCTGTGCTATCTCGCCGCGCAATATATCGCCGGTGGATAAGTGGATCAGACCACATTTTTCGATAAGTTTTTGTGATTGTGTGCCCTTCCCAGCGCCGGGAGGACCGAACAGAACTAAATTCAGCATCCTTGTGATCGTGATGAAATTAAAAAAGCCTTTCTGCAATGATACGGAAAGGCTTTCAGATTTAAAAGTGGACTTGAAGGGAGTCGAACCCCTAACCTTCTGATCCGTAGTCAGATGCTCTATCCAATTGAGCTACAAGTCCTTTCCTGAACGGAGTGCAAAGATAGTATTTACTCTTTTACCCTCAAATATTTTTTGAAAAAAAATGCAGGTATCGTTACGTTCAACAGCTACCTGCATTCATTATCAGCGCATTAATTTTTAGCGTTTATTTCAGCAGTTCCTCTATAGCCTCGAAGTTAGGCAGGTCACCGGCCGACTCCAGCACTTCAGCATAGATGATGTTCTGTTCTTCGTCGATCACAAAGGCCGCTCTTTTAGATACGCCCTTTAACCCGAGCACGAATTCATCATAGATAGCGCCATACGCGGTTGATACCGTCTTATTGAAATCCGACAACAACGGAAATTGGTAGCCGTTCTCTTCTTTGAACTTGGCCAGTGTGAACGGCGAATCTACCGATACACCCAATACTTGAGCGTTGATCCCTTCGTAAAAACTAAAATGATCACGCAACGTGCAAAGCTGTGTAGTGCATACCCCGGTGAATGCCATCGGGAAAAAGTGCAGCACTACTTTCTGGCCTTTCAGGTCGGCCAATGATACTTCTTTAAGTTCTGATGATACCAGTGTGAACTGCGGTGCAGGCTGGCCTGATTGTAATGACATATGTGTTCGTTTTTTTTCAAAGCTACCGGTTTATTTGGTCAAACACATAAATTTCAGCCAATGGCGATCAAATGATCTACAACTTACAAACCGTAAGCCGTAATACAGGTTGATAATGATGATGAAAGCCATAGTGATCACCCGCCCCGGTGCGCCCGAGGTATTGCAACCTACCGACCGCCCCACCCCAACACCTGCTGCCCATGAGGTGCTGATCAGGGTACATGCATCGGGCATTAACCGGCCCGATGTATTTCAACGCAAAGGCAACTACCCGCCGCCGCCCGGTGCATCACCAGATATTCCGGGGCTGGAGGTGGCAGGCATCATTGAAGCCATTGGCGAAGAGGTGACCCGCTGGCGACCGGGCGACCGTGTTTGCGCACTGCTTAGCGGTGGCGGATATGCTGAATATTGCACCGCTCCTGAGGGTCAGTGCCTGCCCATACCCGGTGAGCTGAGCTTTGTTGAGGCCGCCTCATTACCCGAGACCTTTTTTACCGTATGGAGCAATGTGTTCGGACGGGCCTGGCTGCGCCCCGGCGAGAGCTTGCTGGTGCATGGTGGCAGCAGCGGCATTGGCGTGGCCGCCATTCAAATAGCAAAAGCTTTAGGCAGCACGGTATACGCCACTGCCGGTAGTGATGATAAATGCCGTATGTGCGAGCAGCTAGGCGCTACTATAGCTGTCAATTATAAAAATGCTGACTTTGTGGAGGGGATCGACCAACTGACCGGCGGCAAAGGCGTTGACGTGATACTTGACATGATCGGCGGTTCATATACACCACGCAATCTACAGGCCCTGGCTACCGAAGGCAGGCTGGTGATGATCAATACCATGCAGGGCAAAGATGTGCAGATAGACCTTTCCATAGTGATGCGTAAGCGCATATACATCACCGGATCCATGCTGCGCTCGCGCGAAGAAAGTTTTAAGGCTGATATAGCCCGTGCATTAGAACAACGCGTATGGCCACTGTTGGCCGACGGCACCATTCGCCCGGTGATCTACCGCACCTTAAGTGCGCATGACGCAGCTAAGGCGCATCAACTCATGGAAGAAGGATCACACACCGGTAAGATCGTATTGAATTGGGACGTGTAGACCCAAGCGATATCTGACCGGTGCGACAACTGTTGCGACATATATCATTCATACGGTTCATGCTACCGTATACCCCCGATAAAGCGTATTGAATATCAAATGATATTTACTAAAAAGATCTTTCATAGATACAATTAAAATGTCATTAAATATCTTAACTTTGCGCTCCGAAATAGCGTCATGTTCTTGTTACATTGCTATTTCGCACAATAAAGAATTCTTTAAAAATTACGTAGGGTATATATGCCAAACATTGGAAAAATCTCTCAGATCATTGGTCCGGTAGTTGACGTAAGCTTTAGCGATGATGCACATCTTCCTAAAATTTACCACGCGCTGGAGATCACCAAGAACAACGGACAAAAGGTTGTTTTAGAAGTACAGCAGCATTTAGGTGAGGACCGCGTACGCGCCATCGCCATGGATTCTACAGATGGCCTTCTGCGTGGTATGCCAGTAACTGACCTTGAAGCACCTATCCGTATGCCTATCGGCGACGATATCAAAGGCCGCGTGTTCAACGTGGTGGGTGAGGCTATCGATGGTCTGGCTAACCTTGACACTACCACTGGTCGTCCTATCCACGCTACTCCTCCACGATTTGAAGATCTATCTACCGAAACCGAAGTACTGTTCACCGGTATCAAGGTTATCGACCTTTTAGAGCCTTACGCAAAAGGTGGTAAGATCGGTCTGTTCGGTGGTGCCGGTGTAGGCAAGACCGTATTGATCCAGGAGCTGATCAACAACATCGCTAAAGCATACTCAGGCTTATCGGTATTTGCCGGTGTAGGTGAGCGTACCCGTGAAGGTAATGACCTTTTACGTGAGATGTTGGAATCAGGCATTATTAAATATGGCGAAGAGTTCATGCACTCGATGGAAGCCGGCGGCTGGGACCTTTCAAAAGTGAACGCCGAGGAGCTTAAAGATTCGAAAGCTACCTTCGTGTTTGGCCAGATGAACGAGCCGCCAGGTGCACGTGCACGTGTTGCGCTTTCAGGTTTGACCATTGCTGAGTATTTCCGTGACGGTGATGCTGACGGTAAAGGCCGCGACATCCTGTTCTTTATCGATAACATCTTCCGCTTTACCCAGGCAGGTTCTGAAGTATCGGCTCTGTTAGGCCGTATGCCATCAGCCGTAGGTTACCAGCCAACACTGGCCACCGAGATGGGTATCATGCAAGAGCGTATCACCTCTACCAAACGTGGTTCGATCACTTCGGTACAGGCCGTTTACGTACCTGCGGATGACTTGACCGACCCTGCGCCGGCCACTACCTTCGCTCACTTGGATGCTACCACCGTACTTTCACGTAAGATCGCCGAGTTGGGTATCTATCCTGCGGTGGATCCACTGGATTCTACCTCACGTATCCTGAGCGCTGCTGTTTTAGGTAACGAGCACTATGATACTGCTCAACGCGTTAAAGAGACCCTGCAACGTTACAAAGAGTTACAGGATATCATCGCGATCCTGGGTATGGACGAGTTATCTGAAGAAGATAAACTGACCGTATCACGTGCCCGTCGTGTACAACGTTTCCTGTCACAGCCGTTCCACGTGGCTGAGCAGTTCACCGGCTTAAAAGGTGTTCTGGTTGACATTAAAGATACCATTAAAGGCTTTAACATGATCATGGATGGCGCAGTGGATGAATATCCGGAAGCGGCGTTCAACCTGGTAGGTACCATCGAAGATGCTATCGAAAAAGGTAAGAAACTGTTAGCTGAAGCCAATAACTAAAATTGTTGTCAGTTGCGTGTTGCGAGTTACCCAGATGGAAGATCCACCTGATGAACCCGCAACCCGCAAATAACAACACACAACAAGAAAATGACCTTAGAAATTCTTACCCCCGATAAAAAAGTGTTCGAAGGCGAGGTGACCTCGGTTACCGTACCGGGCACTATGGGCTCTTTCGAGATATTGAATAACCACGCCCCTATCATCTCTACACTGGAGGATGGCAAACTGACCGTTCGCGGTGCCAAAAGTGAGCATTTCTTTATCAAAGGTGGTGTGGTTGAAGTGAATAACAATAAAGTGATGGTACTGGCCGAAGGCATTACCACCCGTTCGTAGTTCGCTGCAACATAATATACAACGCAGAACGCCCGGCCACTTGGTCGGGCGTTCTGCGTTTACCCCCTCCATATTTCCCACGGGGAGGAGATCTTGCAAGCCATTCAAACTTTGATAGGCAGACACCCAACGCGACAGAAAACCGACCATAACTAAATTCTGATAAGAGCTGCTTTAAACACCATTTCAGTTACTTAAAGCCCTCCCTCCCGAGGAGGGTTTGGGTGGAGCTTTTCACTGCTATCAATCCATTTTACGCCGAAAATGCGAGCTGATGCTATGCATGCATAACATCGATACCAAATACCGATTTCAACTTTGGTATACAACGATACATATATTATTCTTTGATTAATAAATTAAACGAAATAAAATTCTGTTTAAAACTATTTTATAAAATAATAAACTAAATGAAAATTTTCATTTGCCTTATTGTCGGTTAAAGGCCTTATCCCTACCTTACAATTGTTAACCCGACCAATAGCCTATTCAAGCTGAACCTTACAAAGCCCGACCTGGTAACAACAGCATCGGCCAACTTTGAAAAGGCTGATCGGAAACAGGAACATAACCGTACAATATACAACTAATGAGTGCTCATACTGATACCAACACGGCTGTAGAGATGAATAAATACAGCAAGACACTTACCCAGGACCCAACTCAACCTGCTGCACAGGCCATGCTTTACGGTATTGGCCTCACCGACGAGGACATGAAGAAGGCACAGGTAGGTATAGCCAGTATGGGTTACGATGGTAATACTTGTAACATGCACCTTAACGACTTGGCCAAGGTGGTTAAAAAAGGCGTATGGGACGAGAACCTGGTAGGTTTGATATTCAACACCATTGGCGTAAGCGACGGCATGAGCAACGGTACCGAAGGTATGCGTTACTCCTTAGTAAGCCGCGACGTGATCGCCGACTCGATAGAAGCGGTATGTGGCGCTCAATATTATGACGCACTGATCACCCTGCCAGGCTGCGACAAGAACATGCCAGGCTCGCTGATCGCGATGGGTCGTTTGAACCGCCCTTCGATCATGGTATATGGTGGCACCATTAAACCTGGCCATTATAAAGGCGAGGATCTTAATATCGTTTCAGCATTTGAGGCGTTAGGTAAAAAGATAGCCGGCACTATTACCCCTGAAGATTTCATGGGCGTGGTAAAAAATGCTTGTCCAAGTGCCGGTGCCTGCGGTGGTGTGTATACGGCCAACACTATGGCCGCAGCCATTGAGGCTTTGGGGATGAGTTTGCCATATTCATCATCGAACCCTGCTTTAAGCCAGGAAAAACAGGATGAGTGCTTAGCAGCAGGTAAAGCTATCCATAAATTATTGGAGCGCGACATCAAACCGAGCGACATCATGACCCGCGAAGCTTTCGAGAACGCCATTATCACCATTATGGTAATGGGCGGATCGACCAATGCTGTGTTGCACATGATCGCCATAGCGAAAAGCGTTGGTGTTCCACTCAGCCAGGATGATTTTCAGGAAGTGAGTAACCGCATACCGTTACTGGCTGATATGAAACCAAGCGGCAAGTACATGATGGAAGACCTCCACAACATTGGCGGTATCCCGGCGGTAATGAAATACCTGTTAAAGTTAGGTTGGTTACATGGTGATTGTTTGACCGTTACCGGTGAGACCCTTGCCCAGAACCTGGCCAATGTTCCTGACTTTGACTTTGATAAACAAGACATCATTATGCCGGTAGAAAAGGCTATCAAGGCTACCGGTCACTTACAGATATTATACGGTAACCTGGCCACCGGCGGTAGTGTTGCCAAGATCACCGGTAAGGAGGGCGAACGCTTTGAAGGCCCTGCCCGTGTGTTCGATGGTGAGTACGAGCTGATCAACGGTATCATGAGCGGCCGTGTTAAGGCTGGCGACGTGGTAGTGATCCGCAACGTAGGTCCAAAAGGCGCTCCTGGTATGCCCGAGATGCTGAAACCAACTTCGGCCATATTTGGCGCCGGTTTAGGCAGTTCGGTAGCACTGATCACCGACGGCCGCTTTTCAGGAGGCACGCACGGTTTCGTGGTAGGCCACATTACCCCTGAAGCATTTGACGGTGGCAACATTGGCCTGGTGAAAGATAACGACACGATCGTTATCGACGCCATCACCAATACCATTGATGTCAAGATCAGTGATGAGGAACTGGCTCAGCGCCGCGCCCAATGGGTACAGCCTAAGCCACCAGTTACCAAAGGCCTGTTATTTAAATATTTCAAAAGCGTTAAGGACGCCAGCCAAGGCTGCGTTACCGACGAAGAATAAACCAATAGTTACGAGTGAAGGGTTGCCAGTGGCGTGCCTGATCATGCAGCACAGATCATAGGCAACAGACAACCCGAAACCTACAACAAATACTAATTATACTAATAATGGAAGTTGCACAGCAAGACGTACTAACCGCACCAGAACAACAGGCAGCCGTAGAACTTACAGGTTCGGCAGCACTGCTGGAAGCTTTGATCGTGGAAGGCACTGAGACCATTTTCGGTTATCCGGGTGGCGCTATCATGCCTATTTATGATGCTTTGTATGATTACAAAGAAAAGCTTGACCACATCCTGGTCCGCCACGAACAAGGCGGCATTCACGCAGGTCAGGGCTATGCCCGTACCTCAGGTAAGGTCGGTGTCGTCTTTGCAACAAGCGGCCCAGGCGCTACCAACCTGGTCACCGGTTTGGCCGATGCGCAGATCGATAGCACGCCATTGGTGTGTATCACTGGTCAGGTATTCGCTCACCTTTTGGGTACCGATGCCTTCCAGGAGACCGACGTGATCAACATTACCACCCCAGTGACCAAATGGAACTACCAGATCACTGATGCTAACGAGATACCCGAAGTGATCGCTAAGGCCTTTTACATTGCCCGTAGCGGCAGGCCCGGCCCGGTACTGATCGATATCACCAAGAACGCTCAGATACAGAAGTTCCAGTTCAAGGGCTATACACCTTGTAACCATATCCGTAGCTACAGGCCAAAACCGATCATCCGCCCAAGCTTCATCGAGCGTGCGGCACAGGTGATCAATGAGGCTAAAAAGCCGTTCATCCTTTGGGGACAGGGCGTGCTTTTGGGCAAGGCCGAGCAGGAGTTCAAAGCTTTTGTTGAAAAAAGCGGCATCCCGGCGGCATGGACCATTTTAGGTGCAGGCGCTATCCCTACCGATCACCCACAGAACGTGGGCATGTTAGGCATGCATGGCAACTACGGCCCTAACGTGCTTACCAATGAGTGTGACGTACTGATCGCCATAGGTATGCGTTTTGACGACCGTGTTACCGGCCGTTTAGACAAATACGCCAAGCAAGCCAAGGTGATCCACCTGGATATAGACCCTGCCGAGATCGACAAGAACGTAAAGACACATGTGGCCGTTTGGGGCGATTGTAAAGAGACCCTCCCGCTGCTTACCCAATTCGTAGAGGCTAAACAACATACTGAATGGCTGGCCAAATTCAATGAATTTACCCGCCAGGAAGAAGAGCAGGTGATCAATGCGGAACTACATCCGCAAACCGGCGAGATGACCATGGGCGAGGTGATCGATCAACTGAACGGTTTGACCAACGGCGACGCCGTGATCGTGACCGACGTTGGCCAGCATCAAATGGTGGGTTGCCGTTACGCTAAGTTCAACAAGACCCGTAGTAATGTGACCAGCGGTGGCTTAGGTACCATGGGCTTCGCCCTGCCGGCAGCCATTGGCGCTAAGTATGGCGCTAAGGACCGCCCGGTGGTAGCCGTGATCGGCGATGGTGGTTTCCAAATGACCTTGCAGGAAATGGGGACCATCATGCAGACCGGCATCGACGTCAAGATCCTGATCCTGAACAACCAGTTCCTGGGCATGGTACGCCAGTGGCAGGAGTTGTTCAATGAGCGTCGTTATTCGTTCGTTGATATCCAGAGCCCTGATTTTGTGCAGGTAGCCAAAGGTTACGGCATCGCTGGCCGCTCGATCAAAGAGCGCGCCGACCTTAAAGGCGCTCTTGAAGAGATGCTGAACTCAAAAGGCAGCTTCTTATTAGAGGTAATGGTGACCAAAGAGAACAACGTGTTCCCGATGGTGCCACAAGGTTGCAGTGTAAGCGAGATCAGATTAAAATAACCCCCCAGCCCCCTAGAGGGGGAGTATAAAGACAAATCAACATGAGTGATCAAAATACATTACCTGAGGGTAAACAAGAGTTCAACATCACGGTGTATACCGAGAACCAGATCGGTCTGCTGAACCGTATAGCTATCATTTTCACCCGTCGTAAGATTAATATCGACAGCCTGAACACCTCACCTTCTGAGATCGAGAGCATCCACCGCTTCAACATCGTGATCAACGAGACCGAGGATGTGGTGCGCAAACTTTGCCGTCAGATCGAGAAACAGGTAGAGGTGCTGAAAGTGTACTACCATACCAATGCCGACGTGATCTGGCAGGAGATGGCCCTGTACAAGGTACCGGCCGATATCATTGCCGAGAAAGCCTCGGTAGAGCGTTTACTGCGCGAGAACGGTGCCCGTGCGGTGGTGATCCGTAAAGATTACATCGTATTTGAGACCACCGGTCACCGCGAAGAGACCGATAACCTGATCAGCGTATTGCAACCGTTCGGCTTGATCGAATTTGTGCGTAGTGCACGTATAGCCATCATTAAAGATAGCGAAGGCTTTAACCGCAAGCTGCGCGAATTTGAGCAGATGGAGCCTGGCGAGGATGTGATCGAGAATGAATACCTGAATCAGCGCGACAAGGTATTTACCATGTAGGCTTAAGGGCGATATGGATAACATACTTGAGATAGCACGATATACCCGCTCGAATTTCATCAAAATGATGGATGGATTGAGCATCGAACAGCTGAATCATATACCGCAAGGGTATAGCAATAACATAGCCTGGAACTTTGCCCACATCGTGGCGGCGCAACAAACGCTTTGCTACATCAGGGGGCAGGTACCCACCCGCATCGACCTGGAGAAGGTGACCAAGTACCAACGCGGCACCCGCCCCGAAGCGTTCATCAGCACCGAAGAGCTGGCATTTTACAAAGACAAAGCCTTCACCCTGCTTGATGACCTGAAGGCCGACATAGCTGCCGACCTGTTCAGCAACTATGAGCCGGTGACCACCATGTTCGGGGTAACGCTGAGCAATATCGATCATGCGGTAGATTACTTTACAACGCATGACAACCTGCACCTGGGCTATGCATTGGCGCTAAGAAGAGCGGTGCTGAACGAGGTGAATAGTGAGTAGTGAGTAGTTAAATGTGAATACTAATAACGATCATCTAACCGACTGGCCGTCTAACAGACTTAAAA
The DNA here is from genome assembly GCF_020783335.1 of Mucilaginibacter daejeonensis. NCBI lineage: Bacteria > Pseudomonadati > Bacteroidota > Sphingobacteriia > Sphingobacteriales > Sphingobacteriaceae > Mucilaginibacter > Mucilaginibacter daejeonensis. The sequence goes on along the minus strand of NZ_CP086068.1, from coordinate 1,311,193 downwards.
ACTAAAACATACAAATAACCCAATAACTAATAACATAGAAATGGCACAATTAAATTTTGGCGGTACTGAAGAGAACGTAGTTACCCGCGACGAATTTCCATTATCAAAAGCACAGGAAGTGCTTAAAAATGAAGTTGTAGCGGTGATCGGCTACGGTGTACAAGGTCCGGGCCAGGCGCTTAACCAAAAAGACAACGGCATTAACGTGATCGTTGGTCAGCGCAAGAACTCAAAGACCTGGGATAAGGCTGTTGCTGACGGCTTTGTACCTGGCGAGACCCTGTTCGAGATCGAAGAAGCACTTGAAAAAGGTACCATCATTTGCTACCTGTTAAGTGACGCCGCCCAGATCGAACTGTGGCCAACCGTTAAAAAACATTTAACTGCTGGCAAAGCCCTTTATTTCTCTCACGGTTTCGGTATCACCTTTAACGAGCAGACCGGTATCATCCCTCCTGCCGATGTTGACGTGTTCCTGGTTGCCCCTAAAGGTTCGGGTACCTCACTGCGCCGTATGTTCCTGCAAGGCCGTGGTTTGAACTCAAGCTACGCGATCTTCCAGGATGCTACCGGTAAAGCATTTGAGCGTGTGATCGCTTTAGGTATCGCTGTAGGTAGCGGTTACCTGTTCGAGACCGATTTCCGTAAAGAAGTATACAGCGACCTTACCGGTGAGCGTGGTACTTTGATGGGTTGTATCCAGGGTATCTTCGCTGCACAATTTGAGGTACTGCGTGCAAAAGGTCACTCTCCATCTGAAGCATTCAACGAGACCGTTGAAGAGCTTACCCAATCATTAATGCCACTGGTTGCTGAGAACGGTATGGACTGGATGTACGCCAACTGCTCTACCACTGCACAACGCGGTGCTTTAGATTGGTGGAAAAAATTCCGTGATGCCACTAAACCAGTATTTGAAGAACTGTACGACAGCGTAGCTACCGGTAAAGAGTCGCAACGCTCGATCGATAGCAACAGCCAGCCTGACTACCGCGAAAAACTGAACGAAGAACTGCGTGAACTTCGCGAAAGTGAATTGTGGCAAGCCGGCAAAACTGTACGCAGCTTACGCCCTGAGAACCAGGAAGTAGAAGCATAAGATAAACACTTTAAAATATGTCATTGCGAGGAGCGTAGCGACGTGGCAATCTCATCGCGTTTAGATCTAAAAGCGGCAAGATTGCCACGCTATCGCTCGCAATGACATAGTTATTTTTTATGGGACAAACATTATTCGATAAGATCTGGGATGCGCACGTGGTGAGCAGCAAAGAAGGCTTCCCTGATATTTTATATATCGACACACATTTTATTCATGAGGTGACCAGCCCGCAGGCCTTTGATGGTTTGCGCGAGCGTGGTTTACCAGTTTTCAGGCCAAAACAAACCGTGGCCACTGCCGATCATAACGTACCTACCTGGGATCAGCACCTGCCGATCAGGGAAGAGCTTTCACGTTACCAGGTAGATATGCTGACCAAGAACTGTGCTGAGTTCGGTATCGAACTTTACGGTTTAGGTCACCCCTACCAGGGTATCGTGCACGTGATCGGTCCTGAGTTGGGCATCACCCGCCCTGGCTGCACTTATGTGTGCGGTGATAGCCATACCTCTACCCATGGCGCATTCGGCGCTATAGCCTTTGGTATAGGCACCTCACAAGTTGAGCAGGTACTGGCTACCCAGTGCTTGTTACAGCAACGCCCTAAACGCATGAAGATCGAAGTGAACGGACAACTTCAAAAAGGCGTAGGCGCAAAAGACATTATCCTGTACATCATCTCCAAAATATCGGCCGCAGGCGGTACCGGTTATTTTGTGGAGTATGCAGGCGACACCATCCGCTCCCTGAGCATGGAAGGCCGCATGACCATCTGCAACATGAGCATCGAGATGGGTGCCCGTGGCGGACTCATCGCTCCTGACCAAACCACCATCGACTACGTAAAAGGCCGCGAATTTGCCCCTAAAGGCGAAGAGTGGGACAAAGCCGTAGCTTATTGGCAAACCCTTTACTCTGACCAAGACGCTCAGTTCGACAGCGAACTTTACTTTGACGCTGCCGACATCGAGCCCATGATAACATATGGTACCAACCCTGGTATGGGTATAGGTATCACTCAACACGTACCCGAAACCTCAAGCTTCGAGGCGAAGGAGCAGGGATCATATGCCAAAGCCCTGAACTACATGGGCCTGCATGATGATCAGCTGATGCTGGGCAAGCCTATCGACTACGTGTTTATCGGTAGCTGCACCAACTCGCGTATCGAAGACCTGCGCGAGGTGGCCGCCTTCATCAAAGGCAAGCAAAAAGCCGAGAATGTGACCGTTTGGGTAGTACCCGGCAGTAAACAAGTACAATTACAAGCCATTGAAGAAGGTTTGGACAAAGTATTTGAAGCAGCAGGTTTCCCACTGCGCGAACCAGGTTGCAGTGCCTGCTTAGGCATGAACGAGGACAAGATACCGGCAGGCAAGTACTGCGTATCTACCTCTAACCGCAACTTTGAAGGCCGCCAAGGCCCCAACTCACGCACTTTCCTGGCCAGTCCGCTCACTGCAGCAGCAGCGGCCGTTACCGGCAAAATAACCGATATACGCGAGTTAATATCTGAACCGGAATTTTAAGAATTGATAAAATTACCAGAATTGACTTTCTGAAACTGATGATTACAGCGAACATAACTCCAACACAATTTAATGACTGCACTGGGCTGATCATTGGTTGTGCGATGCGTGTTCATGCTACATTAGGTAATGGATTTCAAGAAGTCATCTACCAACGAGCTTTAGAGATAGAAATGAAATTGGCTGGATTGATCTTTGAAAGAGAAATGGCAATGCCGATCGTTTATAGAGATGAATGTATCGGCACCAGAAGAGTAGATTTCTTTGTAGAAGGTGAGATCATGGTCGAGCTCAAAGCTCTGAGTCAGTTAGAGGATATTCACTTGGCACAAGCCATCAACTATTTAGAGGCCTATCAGGTTAGGACGGGCTTGCTGATAAACTTCGGCAGCAACAGCCTTCAATTCAAAAGATTATTTAATAAAAAGATAAACCCGAATTTAATGAATTCTGTAAATTCTATAAATTCCTAAAATTCCGGTTCAAGACATGGCGACCAAGATATTTAAACACTTACAAACCTCGGTAGTGCCTTTGCCTATCGAAAATATTGATACCGACCAGATCATTCCGGCAAGGTTCCTGAAGGCCACCACTCGTGAAGGTTTTGGCAACAACTTGTTCCGCGACTGGCGCTTTGATGAGAATGATCAGCCTAAGGCCGATTTCGTGCTCAATCACCCTACCTACTCGGGTAAGATCCTGGTAGCAGGCAAGAACTTTGGCTGCGGAAGTAGTCGTGAGCATGCCGCCTGGGCCATATCTGACTATGGTTTTGATGTGGTAGTGAGCAGCTTTTTTGCCGACATATTTAAAGGCAACGCCCTGAACAACGGCCTGCTGCCTATCCAGGTGAGCGACGAGTTCTTGAAAAAGATATTCGATACCGTTTACGAGGATGCACACGCCCAGATCGAGGTAGACCTGGACAACCAGTTCATCAAGATCGCCAGCACAGGCGAGCAGGAGAGCTTCGAGATCAATCCGTACAAAAAGGCCTGCCTCCTGAACGGGTATGATGATATCGACTACATCCTGAGCAACAAACAATTAGTAGAGGAATACGAAAATAAGTAATTAACTACCCACGCGTCATTGCGAGGCACGAAGCGATCCCTGCGGAGACGAACTGACGAACGCGTTCAGAGATTGCTTCGTGCCTCGCAATGACGATACTGATAAAACATGGGAATCAAAAAACATATCCTGGTCATCCCTGGTGATGGCATCGGCCCCGAGGTAACTACCTGGGGTAAAGCAGTTCTGGAGCACATCGCTTCGGCATATGAGCACGAGTTCACTTACGACGAAGCGCTGATGGGCCACGCCGGCATTGAAGCCACAGGCAACCCACTGCCCGATGAAACACTTGAAAAAGCAAAAGCCAGCGATGCGATACTGTTCGGTGCCATAGGTCACATCAAATATGATAATGACCCATCGGCCAAGGTACGCCCGGAGCAAGGCTTATTGAAGATCCGGAAGGAACTTGGCCTGTATGCTAACCTGCGCCCGATCATGCTGTTCGATGAGCTGCTGGATGCATCGAGCCTAAAACCGGCCGTACTGCGCGGTACTGATATCCTTTTCTTCCGCGAATTGACCGGCGACGTTTACTTTGGTGAGAAGATCCGCAGCGAGGACCGTAACACGGCATCTGACCTGATGATCTACCATCGTTATGAGGTAGAGCGTATAGCGCGCAAGGCTTTTGAGGCCGCTCAGGCACGCAGTAAACGTCTTTGCTCGGTAGATAAGGCCAACGTGCTGGAATCATCACGCTTATGGCGCGAAGTGGTACAAGGTCTGGCACCTGAGTATCCAGATGTAGAGACCGAGCACATGTTCATTGACAATGCCGCCATGCAACTGGTGAAGAACCCTAAAAAGTTCGACGTGGTTCTGACCGCTAACCTGTTCGGTGACATCCTAACCGACGAGGCCTCTCAGATCGCGGGATCGATGGGTATGCTGGCATCAGCTTCCGTTGGCGATGGTACAGGCTTCTTTGAGCCAATCCACGGTTCGGCACATGACATTGCCGGTCAGAACAAGGCTAACCCGCTTGCCTCTATCCTATCGGTGGCTCTGATGCTCGAGATCAGCTTTGGCCTCAAAGAAGAAGCCAAGCGTGTGACCTCGGCCATTGACCAGGTACTTAAAGCAGGCTACCGCACCGGCGACATTGCCGACAGCCAGACCCAGCCTGAAAAGATATTAGGCACCAAAGAAATGGGTGAGATGGTCTTGCAGTTCCTGGGTAAACCTGAATTGAAATAATTACAAACGAATCATAGCGAATAACGATCATGAAATGGAACGCAGATCTATACGACGATAAACACAGCTTTGTATCGCAATTTGGCGAGAACGTGCTGGAGCTACTGGACGTAAAAGCCGGCGAATCCATATTGGATATTGGCTGCGGCACCGGCGACCTCACCAAATTGATCAAAGAACAGGGCGCCGATGTGATAGGGACCGACAACTCACCCGAAATGATCGCACAGGCACGTTTTAAATACCCTGATGTGAGATTCGAGGTGGAGGATGCCGCTAACTTTACAGTAGAGTATCCTTGTGATGCCGTATTCTCGAACGCGGCGCTACACTGGATCCACAACTCAGCCGGCGTGATCCGTTCGGTATTCGAGGCACTCAAACCAGGCGGCCGCTTTGTGGCCGAAATGGGCGGTAAGGGCAATGTCGGTAAACTACGAGCCGCGCTTAAACAAGTGTTACAACAACGCGGCTACACCATGCAGGCCGAAACGCAGATCTGGTACTTCCCTTCATTGGGCGAGTATACCAACCTGCTCGAACGTGGCGGTTTCAGAGTGACCTACGCGGCTCATTTTGACCGCAAAACACCGCTGCAAGACGGCGACCAGGGCGTAGCCAAGTGGATCAAAATGTTCGGCAGCCAATACTTTAAAGGCATACCTGAAGCCGAACAGGCAGATATACTGCAAGAGGTGACCGACCTGCTCGAACCCGCCTACAACGAGAACGGCCAATGGTACGCCGATTATAAAAGATTAAGATTTATAGCGATAAAAGAATAGTAGCAAGTATACAGTATCAAGTAGTAAGACCTCAAAAAGGGTCTCGTCTTGATACTTGATACTAACTACTTGATACTAAAAATAAAACATATGTTACACGATCCAAACCGAGTTTATGTATTTGACACCACCTTGCGTGATGGTGAGCAGGTACCGGGCTGCCAGTTGACCACGCCTGAAAAGATAGAGATAGCGCGCGAACTGGAAGCGCTGGGCGTTGACATCATAGAGGCTGGCTTTCCGGCCTCAAGTCCGGGCGATTTCCAAAGCGTTGTGGAGATCGCCAAAGCAGTAAATAACCCTACCGTGTGTGCGCTTACCCGTGCGCACAAAGGTGACATCGATGCTGCTGTAGAAGCATTGAAATTTGCCAAACGTCCGCGTATCCATACCGGCATTGGCTCATCAGATATGCACATCAAGACCAAATTCAACAGCACCCGCGAAGAGATTTTGGAGCGTGCCGTTGAAGCGGTAAAGTATGCTAAAAAGTCGGTAGAGGACATCGAGTTCTATGCTGAAGATGCCGGCCGTGCCGATATCGAATACCTTGCTAAAATGGTAGAAGCCGTGATCGGTGCAGGTGCAACCGTAGTGAACATCCCCGATACGAACGGATACTGCCTACCTGACCAATATGGCAGCAAGATCCGTTTCCTGAAAGAGAACGTTAAGAATATTGATAAGGCCATCATTTCGGTACATTGCCATAATGATCTGGGTTTGGCCACAGCCAACTCGGTAGCTGGTTTGCAGAATGGTGCCCGCCAGATCGAAGGCACCATCAACGGTATCGGCGAGCGTGCAGGCAATACCTCTATCGAGGAGGTCGTCATGATCTTGAAAACGCATCAAAGCCTTGGCCTGCATACCAACATCAACACCCAAAGCTTTTACGAGCTGAGTCGCATGATCAGCAGCCAAATGCGCATGCCGGTACAGCCTAATAAAGCTATCGTGGGTGCCAATGCCTTTGCCCATAGCTCAGGTATTCACCAGGACGGTTTTTTAAAGAACCGCGAGAACTATGAGATCATTCGCCCAGAGGATGTGGGTTTCCCAAGCGCCACCATCGTATTGACCGCGCGCAGTGGCCGCCACGCATTGAAGTTCCACCTGGATCGCTTAGGCCATAACCTGGACAAAGAAGAGTTAGCCGTGGTTTACCAGAACTTCTTGAAACTGGCCGATAGTAAATTGGATATAAATGATGCCGACCTGCTGTCGTTAGTGGCACACCGGTTGGTCAAACAACAATAATGGATACCGAAACCAACATGCAGCTAGACTTTGCTACGGCCCGCGAAAGGCTGCGCAAAGTGGTACGCCGTACGCCGCTGGAATTTAATCAGGGGCTGTCGGACAAGTACGGCTGCGAGATATATTTCAAACGTGAGGACCTGCAGGTGGTACGTTCGTACAAATTGCGCGGTGCCTACAACATGATCAGCCAGTTACCTCACGAGCAGTTAGCTAAAGGCGTGGTTTGCGCCAGTGCAGGTAACCATGCTCAGGGCGTAGCCTTTTCTTGCAAGCGACTTGACATCAAAGGCGTGATCTTTATGCCGGGAATTACACCCCGCCAAAAAGTGAAGCAGACCGAAATGTTCGGCAATGGCAACGTGGAGATCGTGCTCGTAGGTGACACCTTTGATGACTGCTTACAGGAAGCCCTGAAGTACACCGAGGCTAATGGTATGACCTTCATCCCCCCTTTTGATGATCACCGGATCATTGAAGGTCAGGGTACCGTAGGTATCGAGATCAATGAGGACCTGCCGGATGCTGAGGTGATCGTGATGCCGGTGGGTGGCGGCGGTTTGGCTGCTGGTGTAGGCAGCTTTTTCAAGCAGCTTAACCCCAACATCCAACTGATCGGTGTTGAACCTGAAGGTGCACCTTCTATGATCGAGGCCATACGTCGTGGACAGCCGTATACCCTGTCGCAAATTAACCGTTTCGTTGATGGTGCGGCGGTGAAGCGCGTAGGCCATTTTACCTACCAGATCTGCAATGAGGTGCTGGATGATATGCTCTCGGTACCTGAAGGTAAGGTTTGTACTACTATATTGAAGCTTTACAACGAGGACGCCATAGTGGTGGAGCCTGCAGGCGCACTATCGGTAGCGGTACTTGACCTCATCAAAGATCAAATAGCCGGTAAAAAGGTGGTTTGCGTGATCAGTGGTGGTAATAATGATATCGACCGCATGGGCGAGATCAAGGAGCAATCATTACTGTATGAAGGCTTGAAGCACTATTTCATTGTACGTTTCCCGCAGCGTCCGGGAGCCTTGAAACTGTTTGTGAGTGAAGTATTAGGTCCTGGTGATGATATCACCCGTTTTGAGTTCATTAAAAAGACCGAACGCGAACGCGGACCGGCCCTGGTAGGCATCGAACTTAAAAATGCAGAGGACTACCCTGCCCTGCTGCAACGCATGGAAGAACACAAGTTTGATGTGATCGAGGTGAACCGCGACCAAACGCTGTTCGAATACCTGGTTTAAAAGCATTTTCCTTTCTTTGAGATAAGCAACGGCTCGTTACCATAAGTAGTGAGCCGTTTCTTTTTTTGCTGAAAGTCAGTCCACAGGCCAGATATTTGCTGAATACCGATATACATTTTCTATCATGGCCGAAAGACTTCAACTACATACCGAACCTGACCACATTGCCTCTTTGCTGAACGGACAGATCAGCTATGAGCAGTTTCTGACCGATATATTTCAGATATCTACCAACCGCAGCCAGATGTGCACCGCTCTGTGGGAATATCACCGTAACGACGGTGGTTCACCAGAGGTCCATAACTTTGAATTACAGAACTTTAATTTCGATGCCGACCAGCTGAAAGGCAGGTTCAGGTGCCGTTTTGAAGTGAAGTACCATTTCACCTGTTCGGATGTTCACAACCGGTCGTTCGATACCATTGATTGGGACCTTAGGCTTGAACCCGACACAGGATCGATCGACCTGAAAGGTGAAGAGATACTCACCCCCGAGTAGTATTTGGCTACGCTTGAACGCTGTTAAAAATGGTGTTACATTTCGTACTTCTGGCTTCGACGTGAAGTCGTTATATTGATAATTCTTGATATTTCTTGAAAAAGTCAGGTTTTTCTTAAATCTGTAGCAACCAATATCACCGTGAAACGGGGTATCTTGTTACATCGATGAAACACTTTGAAACGAACTTAAATCCGGCCACACATACCTGATCAAAGTCGGTAATTGACCCATTTGAACTTTTTTTTATAAAGCCATGCAACCATTTTAGCCGGAGCATCATCTACCTTACAAATGATGTTCCTGAAACATAAATATTCGACCGAAGAACTCATCACCAAATGCAGATCAGGGCACGGCAAAGCGCAGGAATTGCTTTATAAGCAGTTCGCGCCAAAGATGCTGGCCGTGTGCATGCGCTACGCGGTGGACAAGATGGAGGCCGAAGATATGTTGCAGAATGGCTTTATCAGGGTGTTCAATAAGATCACTGAGTACCGGGGCGAAGGGAGTTTTGAAGGCTGGATGCGCCGCATCATGGTGCACAGCTCGATCGAGTACTACCGCAAACATCATAAAATGATACAGGTGGATATGGACGATAGCGGCTACGAGCCACCGGTGAACGGTATAGCATCATCAAGCCTGGAGACCAAGGACCTGTTAAAACTGATACACGAGTTGCCCGCAGGCTACCGCATGGTATTTAACCTTTATGCCATTGAGGGCTACAGCCATAAGGAGATAGCCGATATAGCGGGCATCACCGAGGGCGCCTCTAAATCGCAACTATCACGAGCAAGGGGCATTTTAAAACAAAAGATCGAACAACTGGAGGGAAAGCATTATGAATATGCAGGATAACGAATTAGATGAATTATTCCGCTCACGGCTGTCGGGCATGGAGATGGAACCATCTGCGCACGTTTGGGACAACATCGCTGCCAACATCGATACTAAAAAAAGATCATGGGCACCGGTGATGCGCATAGCAGCCGCCGTATTGATCTTGCTTACCGCAGGCGTATGGTTCCTGATGGATAAGCCAGCCAAAGTTGAACAGCAGATGGCTACTAAAAGACCGGGGAAAGGCCACTTTTTTACAACCAAAGATCAGCATAAAGAAGTTGAGAAGCAGCGAGTAGCGGTTAACGTGGGATCACCAGCTATTATACCTCAATCCTCGCAACTAGCCGAAACGCATAAAGACCGTTCAAGGTCACTTACCCCTGAAGCTAACGAAACGCCCGCCAACGAAATCGCTTCTGGATCAGCTGTAGAGACCGCCATAGAAAGCCAGCCGGTATTGGCAGCTGTGAATGATCAGCCGGTATTAACGCCGGTGGTACCTGATGGACAGATCGCCATTCGCAGCATAGATACTACCCCTGCGGCGATCAAACCGATCACCACGGCTCCGGTGGTGATGGCGGCCAATCGTCCCGTTCAAAAGAAGCGCCACGGCATCCACTCTTTGGGTGATCTGATCAACGTGGTGGTAGCCAAAGTGGATAAACGCGAAGATAAATTGATCGAATTTACCGAGACCGATGAGGACTCGAACGTAACGGGCCTTAACCTGGGCATCGTTCGGGTAAAAAAAGAGAACAAATAACACATTCAGACCTTTACATATACGAACATGAAACGCTACATATTTACCGCCATACTTTGTGCGGCAACCGCAGTTGTATTCGCACAAACCAAAACCACTACTACCACTACCCAAACCACCGTTACCGTTAACGATAAGGGCGACACCGTTGAGGTGCGTACCGATACCGTACGTACCCGCAAAAAGCTGATCAAGTTCAGCCTCAACACCGGCGAGCGTACATCGGCCAAAAGCGATAGTTCGGAAAAGGAAATGCCGTCAAAAGCTCCGGGGTTTTCATGGGGTATCACCTTTGCCCGCTTTGATCTGGGTTTGGCCACACTGGTGGATAATGGCAGCTTCAACCTATCACCTACCAACAACTTTTTGCGTTACCGCTCATGGAAGAGCAGCAACGTGGGTTTTGACGTCTTACAGGCAGGCTACCGTTTTGACAGTGCATTCCGCATCTATGTATCGGCCGGTCTGGATTGGACGCACCTGCGCCTGCGCGAAAATATCACCATACAACAGGATGGACCAGATGATGCGCTGCGCTACACTCAGGACAATATCAATTATAGCAAGAACCGCTTTACCTCGAGCTACATCCGTATACCGCTTACCTTTGACTGGAGAAGCCGCCAGAACGACGCCGGCAAACGTTTCCACATCACTGGCGGACCAATGGTTGGCTTCCTGTACAATGGCCGTGTGAAACAGATCAGTGGCGAGAACGGTAAGGAAAAATTCAACAACACCTACCACTTTGCCAAAGTACGCTACGGCGTTACCGGCCGTTTAGGTTACGGCGCGCTGGGTGTATTTGCCAAATACTACTTTAACGACATGTTCGATACCGCCGCACAAGAGGGTCTGCGTAACTTCTCCTTTGGATTGATGTTCGGGTTCTAAACAGCCCCGCCCAAACCCTCCCCGGGAGGGAGGGCTTAAAAAGAAAATGCCTGTGGGATCACAGGCATTTTCTTTTTGCACAGATCTCGATAGTTTTAGCAGGCTGAACTTTAAAACTGTTGTAATTAAAGTCTCCCCTCCCGGGGGAGATTTAGAGGGGGCTCTGTATATTTGTCCCAATGGCAACTACTCCCCCCTTCATTGAGGTCGTTGGGCTTACCAAGATCTATCCCGGCAAACATCGTTCAGGCATTCAGGATATCAACCTGAATATTGAACAGGGCAAGATCACCGCGATCATTGGTGAAAGCGGTAGTGGTAAAAGCACCCTCCTGCGTTCCATATTTGGTTTGCTTACGCCCGATGAAGGCAAAGTGATCTTTGAAGGGGTACGCGTTTGGGGGCCGGATGAGAAACTCATCCCCGGTCATGATGCCATGAAGATGGTGACCCAGCACACCGACGACCTGAATCTGTACGCCAAGGTGTGGGATAACTTAGCCATTCTACTACCCAACACCGACCTGCAGGCCAAGCAAGAACGCCCGGAGAAGATATTACGCCAGCTCAACATGATGCACCTGGCCGATAAGCGTGTGGCCGACCTGAGCGGTGGCGAGAAACAACGTACCGCTATTGCCCGCGCCTTAGTGACGCAGCCTAAGCTACTTTTGTTAGATGAGCCCTTTAACCAAGTAGATACCACCTTTAGGGACGGCTTACAGCAAGATATTCGCCGGATCGTTAAGGAAAGCGGCTTGACGGTGATCATCGTATCGCACGATCCTACAGAGGTACTTTCGATGGCCGACGACCTGATCGTGGTAAAAGATGGCTCGATACTGGAACGCAACGCCCCCAAGGCTATGTACAACGACCCGCAGAACCTGTACACCGCCCGCCTGCTGGCGCATTGCAACATTCTACTCAACGAGGAGGCCCGTGCACTGCGTATAAAAGGTACTAAGGAACGTGTTGTGATATACCCTGAGTGGATCACCCCGCTCACCACCGCCGGCGAAAGCCTGGATTGGACCGTTAAAGAGATCCTGTTCAAAGGTGCTTACGAAGAGATACACTTAGAGTATGGCCCCATCGAGATACATCTCATTAACCACGAACTGGGCATGTACGACCACTACAGCCACATTAACGTAAGGGTAAAGAAGTTTCTGGAGTTTTAAATAATTGATACCCATTTTGTCATCCTGAGCGACAGCGAAGGATCCTATACACCTTGCTAAGCGCATCGCTTGTACAGGATGTCTCACTGCGTTCAACATGACAGGTTGATATTTTTCTGTGGTACTTATTAACGAGGCTGTCATGCTGAACTCGTTTCAGCACCTCTCTTGCAAAGTAACCAAAGCGTTCACCTATCCGTGGGATGCCGAATCAAGTTCGGCATGACGGGGAGGTTAATTATGTCTCCCAACCTGTCATCCTGAGCGACAGCGAAGGATCCTATACAACTTACTATGCTCATCGCTTGTACAGGATGTTTCACTGCGTTCAACATGACAGGTTGATATTTTTAAATGATGCCTATTCACGAGCCCTGTCATGCTGAACTCGTTTCAGCATCCCTCATGCAAAGTAACCAAAGCGTTTACCTATCTGTGCTATGCCGAAACAAGTGCGGCATGACAGTTAGGATAATTATGCCTCTCAACCTGTCATCCTGAGCGATAGCGAAGGATTCTATACGCTTTGCTAAGCGCATCGCTTGTACAGGATGTTTCACTGCGTTCAACATGACAGGTTGGTTAGCGTGAGACATCCCTGCCTTATCATCCACTGTCATGCTGAACTCGTTTCAGCATCTCTCTTGCAAAGTAACCAAAGGGTTCACCTATCAGTGGGATGCCGAAACAAGTTCGGCATGACGGGTAGGCAATTATGCCTCCCAACCTGTCATCCTGAGCGATAGCGAAGGATCTTATACGCCCCTGATCAGACTCATCGCTTGTACAGGATATTTCACTGCGTTCAACATGACAGGTTGGTAAGTGTGGGACACGCCCGCCTTATCATCCACTGTCATGCTGAACTCGTTTCAGCACCTCTCTTGCAAAGTAACCAAAGCCTTCACCTATCCGTGGGATGCCGAATCAAGCTCGGCATGACGGGGAGGCGATACATCAGGCAAAAAACAGTCACTGCTCACTACTCACTACTCACTAACTCATTCACACCACCGCTCTACCAAATTAAGCTCCTTGCGGGCGCGGGTGATCGAGGTGTACCACCATTTGCATAGTTCGGGGTGTTTCATGCTGTACATGTTGTGCTCGAGGAAGAGGAATACATCATCCCATTCGCCGCCCTGGGCCTTGTGGCAGGTAACGGCGTAACCATAATTGACGCGTAAGCTATTCAGGAACTGATCCTCGCGCATCCGTTTGCGATATACCTCGCCGTTGGGTTTGATCTTGTCATCGCGCATGCGGATGTTGAAGCCGGCCAGCAGTTCGTTCTGCATCTTGTCGTTCAGGTCGGTACCGGCATGATCCATACTATCGAGCGATAGCATCACCTTATACTCATTACCAGTAGCAAAAGCTTTTACGATGGCCTCCTGAAAACGGTAACCGATAGACGTGCGAAACTCGCCCAGGTAGATCACCTTCACCATATCGCCGTTAGTAAGCGGGACAAAGTAATTGTTCTGCGTTACCAGCAGCACATCACCTTCCTGCAATGGCTTTTTCGAGGAACCATACAACTCGCGCCTAACGGCCCGGTTGATGTACTGCACCATTTTGTTACTGCGGGCAATGGCCAGCGTGTGATCAGTGCCCTTGGTGCGGTACCGTTGCAGGTACTCGCGGAACAACTCTTTATCTGACGGATACAGGTTAACGTTGCTCAATCCTGCAGCAGGCAGCTTCAACTTATCTAACTGCGGCTTCATACTCATCTCCCGCACGGCGGTGGCCAGCTTAAGGATGTCATTACCAGCATCGGTGCGTTCGATCTTTTGGAGGCTAAAGCTTATGGCCACCCGTTGTTGCTGTGCCAGCCAGTTAACATCGAGCGCAGGGCTGATGCTTTGTCTCACCGGCGGTAACTGGCATGGATCACCCACAAAGATCACTTTGTTGTTACCCGCCACCTCGAACAAGTCATCAAGCAGCACACCGGAGCCGTAAGTGGCAAATTTATTATCAGCGCTTTGGTGCCCCGAGAGCATGGAAGCTTCATCGACGATGTAGACCACCTTAAGGTCCTCATTATCGGGTGGGCGGGTGAGGAACTGTAACAACATTTGGTTAATGTTGCGGTCTACCGGTTTCACGGCCTTGTAGTCGGGGCCATCTATGCCTTCCACCTTACTAAAGTTATACACTTCGCTATGGACCGTCTTGGTGGTGAAGCCTGTTTTACCACGTAGCACGGTGGCGGCACGGCCGGTAGTGGCCAGCATACGGAAAGACAGGTTGTTCTCTTCGAGCCACTTGCCCAGGTGCTGCATCAGGAAGGTCTTGCCGGTGCCGGCATAGCCTTTTAGTATAAAAGTGTTAGCAGCGGGATGTTCCAGGAACTTTTTGATGGCCTTAAAAGCCTGCTCCTGCTCTTCATTTAAAGTGATCTTGGCCGACATGGGAACGATGGCCCGAAAATTAATAAAGATAAGCTATACTAACAAATTTAGCATGACTTTATTGAATGTTCGTGATCGGAAGTAGCCGGCGCCAACGGAATTCACTCGCCTTTTGAGAGGGGGCGGGCCGGGATATGTGATGGGGGTGTGTAATGATCAACTTTTCGCTTTGAGAGACACACCCCTGCCCCTCTCGAGAGGGGATCTTAAAAAGCAATTTACAGACTATTTGATGCCTTTCTTAACGCGATAGTTCTTGTAAATCTTTACGGCCGACATAATGATCATGGCGAAGGCGATGAGGCCGATCACGCCATAGATCCAGCTCAGAGCATCTTTAAGTACGGCAAGGAACACGATGGCAAATAGCAAAATGGTGGCTACCTCGTTCCATAAGCGGAGTTGGAAGGAGGTCCATTTGAAAACGCCTTTGCGCATCTCCTCCATCATGCTGGCACATTTAAGGTGATAGGCAATGAGGCCCACCACAAAGCTCAGCTTCACCATCAACCAATGAGCATGCACCAGTGAGCCATCGAGGAACATCATGGTGATACCGGCCGCCAGGGTAAGCACCATGGCCGGGGTGGCAATAATGTTCCACAGGCGTTTCTCGATGCGCTCATACTCGGCAGTGAGGATGTTACGCTCTACCTCGGGCTTGTCTTGTGCCTCGGTATGGTAAATGAACAGGCGCACAGCATAAAAAAGCCCCGCCATCCAGCTGACCACGAATATGATATGTATGGCTTTGATGTAGAAGTACATGACCCCCAGCCCCCTAAAGGGGGAGTTTTTAAATGTTTTATTTAATATGAACTCCGTTATCTCAAGTTAAAATTTGAGATAACGGAGTATGTTAGTTAACTCTTCCCACTCCCCCTTTAGGGGGCCTGAGGGTTAATACCTGAACTCTTTGATCACCTCGACCGCGTACTTAACGTTGTCGAAAGGGATATCAGGCATGATGCCGTGGCCCAGGTTGAAGATGAAGCCCGGCTCATTGCGCATACGCTCGAACAGGCGGTGTATACGCTCTTTGATCACCGGCTTATCGGCATAAAGGATGTGCGGATCCAGGTTACCCTGCACGGCCACACCTTGCGGCAGGCGATGTTTCATATCCAGTAAGTCAACGTTCCAGTCGATCGATACCACATCAGGTTTGGCCTCGGCCATCAGCGGCGCGAAGACCGAACTGCCTTTGCAGAACGATATCACCGGGATATCCTTACGTTTCAATTGGCTAATGATCTGCGCGATGTAGTTATGTGAAAATTCTTTGTAATCATCCCAAGCAAGAGCCTGCGCCCAGCTATCAAATATCTGCACGGCATTCACGCCGGCCTCGATCTGCAGGTTCAGGTAATCGGCCGTTACTTTGGCGATCTTGCTCAGCAACTGGTGCGCCAGCTCAGGCTGGTTGTGCAGCATAAGCTTGGTAAGCTTAAAATCACGTGATGACCCACCCTCCACCAGGTAACTCATTACGGTAAATGGCGCACCGGCAAAGCCGATCAGCGGTATACGGCCGTTCAGGCGTTGCTGGATCACCTTGATCGCATCGGCCACATATTGTAAGCGTGGTTGTACATCTACCTCCAGTCGGTCAACATCGGCCTGGGTGCGCACAGGGTTAGCGAATTTAGGACCAACACCCTGGGTAAAGCTCAGATCGCCACCCATAGCCTCACCGGTTACCAATATGTCGGAGAACAGGATCGCCGCATCGATGTCGAGCAGGTCAACGGGCAGCATGGTCACATCGGCCGCTATCTCGGGAGTTTTGCACATCTCCAAAAAAGAGTACTTGTTCTTGATCTCCCAGTATTGCGGCATAAAACGGCCGGCCTGGCGCATCATCCATACCGGCGGGCGCTCGGTAAGCTGTGAGAATGCGGCTTTAATAAATAATGAATTTTCCATATAAAAAAGCATGACCTCCGCGGCCTGCTATAGCTTACTTGTTGTTGGTCTCTAACTCCTGTTCCAGCTTTTGGATCACTGCACGCATCTTGGCGTTCACCTGATCACCTTTGGCTTTGGCCAGTTGCAGGTAGGCCTGCGCCTTTTGATAATTACCCTGGCGTATGCTAATGTTAACGATGTGCACCAATGCGGCCACGTGATCGTTCGCCGAGCGTAGCGGGTATTGGGTAGCGGCCTCATAGTGCTGCTCGGCAGCGGCAAAGTCCTGCTTGTGCAGGCTTACCCCTCCCATCATGAACTCATAAAAGCCACGACGGTTCTTGCTCAGCCATTCCGGGTTCCTGATCTGGAGCAGCAGGTCCTCGGCTTTGTCGTAATCCTTAACGTGGAACTGTTTGGCTGCCAAAATGATGGTACCCTCTTTAAAGTAGCCCCACACCAGCATGGCCACGAACACAAAGGCAACGGCAGCCAATTCATAGCTGCGCTGATAGATGAAGAACAGCACCATGATCCCGAAGGCCAGCGCCACGCCTATACGTGCCTTGTTAGTGAACATTAATGATTATCGGTGAACTTGTAACCCACACCACGGATCGAGTGAAAATATACCGGGTTCTTAGGGTCTGGTTCAAAATATTTACGGAACGTGAGGATAAAGTTATCGATGGTACGGGTAGATGGGTACACATCGTAGTTCCAAACGGTCTCGAGGATCTGCTCACGTGATACGGCCTCGTTGCGGCGCTCGATCAGCAATTTGAGCAGCATGGTCTCTTTCTTGGTGAGCGGTGTTACCGAACCATCCTCATTGATCAGCTCGAACGAGTTAAAATGGATGGTCTTTTCGCCTATCTTATAGCTATTGAACTCTTTCAGTTCTTCACCTTTAAGGCCGCGTTTTACCAGGTTGTTCACGCGCAGGATCAGCTCCTCCAGATTGAACGGTTTGGTCAGGTAATCGTCGGCACCTTTTTTAAGGCCTTGTATCTTGTCCTCGTTGGTATTTTTAGCGGTCAGGAACATGATCGGCACCTCCGAGTTCTCCAGACGGATGGTCTCGGCCACCACAAAGCCGTCAACCTCTGGCATCATCACATCCAGGATCACCAGGTTAAAACGCTCCTCTTTGAACTTTTGAAGCGCTTTTTTACCATTGTTAGCGGTGGTCACCTTGTAGCCTTCAAGCTCCAGGTTCAATTTGATGGCCTCTAACAAATGTTCTTCGTCCTCGGCCAGTAGTATCCTTTTTTTTGTCATTACAGGTATCGTTAAGATGTTAGGTTTACCCAAATATAACTTCAAAAACACTGCCTGCAGGGCGGTTATCGCGCACGCTGATCACGGCCTGGTGTTTATCAAGTACTTGTTTCACTATGTATAAACCTAAGCCCGTGCCTTTTGTGTTACGGGTCTCTTCACTTCCTACACGGTAGAAACGTTCAAAAATACGGCTTTTTTCTGCATCTGCTATACCGATGCCATGGTCGGCCACTTCAAGGTAGGTCTTGCCGGCCTTGCTGTATAACTTTACGTTGACCGTTTCGCAAGGTTTAGAGTACTTGATGGCGTTCTCGATCAGGTTGGTGACCACTGACGTAAGCGCAAATTTATCGCCGGTCACCTCTACCTTAGGCTCTATCTCGGCGTTGATCAGTTGCTGGTGCATGTCGCAGCGGTTGATCTGCAAACGATTCACGATACCATCCACCAGTACCGACATGTTGAACTGCTGCTTAGGGAACGTGTACGACTGGTTCTCGATCTTGGCGGCCAGTAGCATATTTTCCACCATGTCGTTCAGGCGGTCAACATCCAGTAAGCATTTGCCCACAAAATCATCTACCTGTTGCTTGGTGAGGCTGCGCTTTTGGATGGTCTCGAGGTATAGTTTGATCGAGGCCAGTGGCGATTTCAGCTCATGGGTGACCGACAACAGGAAGTTCTTCTTCTGGTGCACCAAACGGCGTTCCTTATTCAACGAACGGTGGAACAAGATCGCTCCCGTTGCGATGATGATAATGAACATGGAACCCTCGCCCAGGATCATGCCTGTGCGATCGGGCTGCAGCCTCATCAGCATGTAACCCCACCAGATCAGCTCCATCAGCGTGTAGATGATGAGCGCGTAAAATATCACGAACGGTCGTTTCATAAGCCCCCTCTGGATCTCCCCCGGGAGGGGAGACCTTAATTAAGTGATTATTCTCTAAAGTCGTTTTGGCTTTCTAAAGCCCTCCCTCCCGGGGAGGGTTGGGTGGGGTTGAACACCACATCCAAACTATCAAATATAGCTTGTTTCGCCTGATCCAGTATCTCCGTTGTGTGAGCGGCTGATACAAAGCCAACCTCGTAACCCGACGGGCCAAAATACACACCACGGTTCAGCAATTCAAAGTGCATCTGCTTGAACTTGTCCATGCTTTTTGGGTCGATGTCCTCGGCCTTACGGGTGATATCTTTGGTATCGAACGCGAACCAGAAGATCGAACCTATTTGAGTCAGGTGCACAGGGTAACCGCGCTCGCTGGCAAAAGCTACTATATCGTTCACAAAAGACGTGGTCTTTTGTGCTAATTCTTCATAAAAGCCGGGTTTTAACAGCTGGCTCAATTGAGCTATACCTGCTGCCATGGCCACCGGGTTGCCCGATAAGGTTCCTGCCTGGTATACGGGGCCCTCGGGCGATATGTTGCTCATGATCTGTGCCGATGCACCATAAGCACCTACCGGCAAGCCACCGCCAATGATCTTACCGTAGGTAATGATATCGGGCTGGATCTGGTAGTGACCTGCCGCTCCAGTGAATGATACCCGGAAACCCGAGATCACTTCATCAAAGATGAGCAGCGTACCATTGGCCGTACACTCGTCACGCAGGAACTGCAGGAACTCTTTATGCTGCAATAGCAGACCATTATTGGCCGGCACCGGCTCAATGATCACGGCAGCGATCTGGTCCTTAAAATCGGTAAAGGCTTTGGTGAGCGCCTCGCGATCGTCAAGAGCGATCACGATGGTCTCCTCGGCGAACGACTTAGGCACACCAGCCGATGAGGTCTCGCCGAAAGTGACCAAGCCCGAACCTGCTTTCACCAGCAAAGCATCGGTATGGCCGTGGTAGCAACCCTCAAATTTAAGGATCTTGTTGCGGCCAGTGTAACCGCGGGCCAGCCTGATGGCTGACATCACCGCCTCGGTACCCGAGCTGGTGAAACGTATCTTTTCAATAAAAGGGTTATTGCTGAGGATGAGCTCGGCCAATTCGTTCTCCAAGGCGGTAGGCGCCCCGAACGACATCCCGTTCTGCATCACCTCGATCACCTTTTCGCGTACGGCCGGGTGGTTGTGCCCTAAAATAAGTGGTCCCCATGAGCAGCAAAAATCAATGAACTGGTTATCATCAGCATCCCAAAGGTAAGCGCCATCTCCTTTTTTGATGAACAGCGGCGTGCCATATACCGACTTAAAAGCCCTTACCGGCGAGTTGACACCACCCGGAAAGAAAGTTTTAGCCTTAGCGTATAACTCATTCGATCTTTCGCGGCTTATTTCTTTTATCTCTGACATTGTTATTTGTTTCAAATCGTCATTGCGAGGAACGAAGCAATCTCTGGACTATGCCTACCAAACTGGCTGGCCTCCGCAGAGATTGCTTCGTTCCTCGCAATGACGTCTAATTTACTACAACCACTTATTCTCCAACACTTCTTTAGCGTGGTAGGTCAATATGGCTGAGGCTCCTGCACGGCGGAAACTGGTGAGCACCTCAGTTACCGAGCGCTGTTCGTTAAGCCAGCCGTTGCGAACGGCGGCTTTGATCATGGCGTATTCGCCGCTTACATTGTAGGCAGCTATAGGCAATTCAGTATTATCTTTTAATAGTTTGATCACATCCAGGTATGGCAAGCCCGGTTTCACCATCAAAAAGTCGGCACCTTCGGCCTCGTCCAGCCCGGCCTCGATCAGGGCCTCGCGCTGGTTGGCGGGATTCATCTGGTATGATTTTTTATCGCCGAACTTTGGCGCCGAGTTCAGCGCATCACGGAACGGACCGTAGAACGCGCTGGCATACTTAGCGGTGTACGACATGATGGATACATGGCTAAAGCCTGCATCATCCAGCACTTGGCGTATGTAACCCACTCGGCCGTCCATCATGTCTGACGGGGCAATGATATCGGCACCGTGGCGCGCATGGGCCAGGGCCATTTTACCCAGTACCTCCAGCGTTTCATCGTTCAGGATCTCGCCATTCTCAACGATACCGTCATGACCGTCACTGCTGTAAGGATCCATAGCCACATCGGTGATCACGCATGATTCAGGGAACTCTTTTTTTACCTCGCGTATAGCACGCAGGTAAAGGCTCTCGTCACGATGGCTCTCGGTGGCGTATTTATCTTTAAGCGCTTCATCGATGTTAGGGAAAAGATCGAACGACCTTAACCCAAGCTTCATACAGCTTTCTACCTCGCGAAGCAAATGATCGATAGAATACCGGAAGATACCCGGCATTGACGACACTTCTGTCTTCTGATCGTTACCCTCTACAATAAATAGCGGGAAGATCAGGTTAGCCGCACTCACGTGAGTTTCCTGTACCATTTGGCGGATCACTTCACTTTTTCTATTCCTTCTTGGTCGTTGTAACATATGTTTAGTTCATGGTCAGTAATTTGGTTCATGGCTTTTGATGCCTTTCATTACCGACCGATCATTTATCACTGCTATGAACTATGACCCATTAACCATGGATCATTCAAGCCCGAACACCGCCTCGGCCAGTCCTACCTCATCGGGCGAGAACGGCAGCGTGTATGCGGCACCCACTTCTTTAAGTTTATTGCCTGTAGAATTACCTATGGCGATCACTTTTTGATCAGGGTCTAATAAGTTCATATTAAAATAGGCCTCCACATTGCTTGGGCTGGTAAATACCAGCACATTGGCGTCGGTACCTTCTGCATTCTCTTCAATTACGGTCTCGTACACCGGCAGGTCCACGATCTTGGTCTCGGCCGATAGCGACCGGTGTATGCTCTTCATGGCACCTTCGGCACCAGGGAACAATACGTGATAGCCATTGGCCAGCTTGGCAAACTCGCGGCCCACCTCGGTGGTATCGCCACTTTCGCCCACAAAATCGGCAAATTGACCGTTGCGGCGCAGCATATCCTCGCTTCCACTACCCATCACCCCAAATTTTACCGGATGCGGGAATTGTGGCTTAAGCTGAAAGAAGTATTCGACGGCATTTTTGCTGGTGAAAAAGATCCAATCGACCCCTTGTAACACGTAAGGGTTCAGTATGGTCATCACCGGTACAGTACGGATCAATGAACGCGCCTCCACCTCAACACCATGCTTCTCCAACACTCTGCGGAAATAACTTGAAGCTGGCAACTCACGTGAGATGAACACCTTGCCGGCGAGCTTACGTTGCTTATCAAATTTGGCTATGATGCGATCGACCAGTCCTTCAGTGCTGTCAGCACTAATGAAGAAACGATCTGGCAGGTCATTCTCGGTATCGGCCTTAGAGGTGAACACCTGGTATTTACCCTCGTGCTTACGGCAAAAACAACCCAGTGGCATATGGCAACCGCCGCCAAAGGTCTTTAATACCGACCGCTCGATAGCCAATGATTCGGCCACCTCCGGGTGATGCAGTTTTTGCAATACTTCGTACAGGTCAGTATTGGTCTCCCGTATCTGGATGGCCAGTGCACCCTGTGCAGGCGCCGGCACAAATTCAGTCGGGGTTAGTTCCTCTACATGGAACTCACTCAAGTCAATGCCTAAACGTGCCACACCGGCCTTGGCCAGCATAATGGCATGGTAATTCTCTTTACGTAACTTATCGATACGGGTAGGCACGTTACCACGAAGATCATCCATTTCCAGATCAGGGCGCAGGGCACGTAATTGCGCCTTACGACGGTTAGATGAGGTACCCACCAGGCCACCGAATTTGACCGACAAACGTTGATGAACGTCCACACAATCTTTCAGGATGATCAACAGTTCAGATGGGTCTTCACGTTCCGAAACAGCTGCGATGATCAAACCGGCCGGATGCTCGGTAGGAAGATCCTTGTGCGAGTGCACGGCGATATCGATGGTACCGGCCAGCAATTCTTCCTCTAACTCTTTGGTAAAGAAACCTTTGCCTTCTAACTTATCCAAGCTGAGATTAAGGATGCGGTCGCCCTGTGTTTTGATGATCTTTAACTGGGCGGTAACGCCTATAGCGGCTAAACTATCCTTTACAAAATTTGCCTGCCATAAGGCCAATTCGCTGCCGCGAGTACCAATGATAACTGTCCTGTCCAATGTATTTTTTTGATCTGCACGCAAATTTAACTTTTAAAGCCTACCTGCCTAAATTTTTATTGGAATGTGAGGATAGATCGACGAAAGAGCATGGTGGTCAATGTGCTGACCAGACGGCTGAACCGATCTGTTGCATCGCTGCTATTACCTTTCCCACCATCTTGATATCGAACTTTCGCCTGTCACCTCGGTAGGTTTGCCAGGTTCAGGAGCAAATAGCGTGACGTTCTGTTTCTTGGCCAGTTCAAGCAGTATCTCTATCGGTTCGCGCCAGGCATGCAGGGCCAGGTTAAAGGTACCCCAGTGGATCGGCATCATTTGTTTGCCCTTAAGGGCGATGTGGGCGTTCATGGCGCTGAGCGGACCCATGTGTATGTCGGGCCAGTTCTTGCCGTAAGCGCCGATCTCCAGCATGGTAAGATTGAACGGGCCATAAGCTTCGCCGATGTCGGTAAAACCATTGAACCAGCCCGAATCGGCTCCAAAAAATATATTGTGCGTATGCCCCTTGATCACAAAGGCGCTCCACAAGGTCTCGTTACGGTTGGTGATGCCCCTGCCCGAAAAATGGCGCGTAGGCGCAGTGGTGATGCTTAGATCACCTAAACTAACGGTATCGCCCCAGTCCATCTCATTGATCAGATGAGGCTGCACACCCCATTTTTTAAGGTATTGGCCCACCCCTAAAGAGGTGTAAAAGGGAACGTTCTTTTTGGCGAGAAATTTAATGGTGTTCATATCACAATGATCATAATGATCATGCGACAGGATCACGCCATCCAACTTAGGCAACTGATCCAAGGGCAGCGGTGCGTCAAAAAAACGTTTCGGCCCCATTAGTTGAGTAAAGGATACGCGCTGGCTCCACACCGGGTCGGTTAGCAGCCGTTTACCATCAACCTCTATCAGCAGGTTGGAGTGACCGATCCAGGTCACCCGCAAACCACTGGCCGGTGGGGTGTCATAAACTTTTGCATCGGTATGGAACGGGCCAAGCTTTTTAAGCGGCACACTTTCGGCCTTATTGATGATGTACTCCCACAATATGGCCGGCATTTTACCGGCGGTGGCTTCTTCGGTAGGTATAGGGTTCTGGAATTTTTTCCCGATCTTGCGGGAACCTTTAAGTTGCATAGTGTAAAGTTGTTAACCTCCCCCTAACCCTCTCCGAAGTAGAAGATCATTACTTACTCTCCTCTCCACCGGGGAGGACCGAGGAGGGGTTCAGGAACTCCACCGCTTTCCTGCATAATAGTTGCAGATCAGGCGGGAGCTCGTGTTGCAAATATGGATGCGTGGAACCAAAAACATGGTCAGCGTTCGGTAATATCAGTAACTGCGCGTTCGGTTGCATGCTCTTGAGGTCGTGCGCCTGGCTGATCGGCACCACCATATCATCGGTGCCATGAACCAACAACCATGGCTGGGTAACGAATGCGGCCCGGGCCATCACGTTCAATCGGCCGGCGTTGCGCTCTATATCATCCAGCAGCGTGGCCTTCACGGGCATCTTTTGCCCGGTACGACGGTTTGGAAAGTTGAGTACGCCGCTTAACCGCCATTGCGGTTCGATCTCGGGCGGCCACAGGTTGCGGAAGGTAGCCACCGAGGCCAGGGTGATCAGGTGGCTTACCCGTGGGTCCTCAGAGGCCTTAATGATGCTGATGCCCCCGCCCATGCTGTGCCCGATCAGGATCACTTTGCGTGCGGCCGGTATCACTGAGCCACCGCACACCAGATCGATCACGTAACCCAGGTCTTCCAACTCGATCGAGAACGTGTTCTCACTAAAGGCGATCATATCGGTCAGCTCTTGCGGCTGGTCGGTGATGCCGTTATGTGAGAAATTGAATTTCAGGAAGCGGAAGCCATGTTCGGCAAAGTACTTGGCCAACAAGTGGTGTGAACCCCAGTCCTTAAAACCCTTGAACCCGTGAGCAAATATGATGAGTGGCGCGTATGGCTGCGCATTATCGAAGGTAAGATCGATGGCCATAACGCGGCCTTTTGCGCCCGGCAAGGTATAATGTTGCGTAACGATCATAGGTGGCTAACAATAAAAGGCGAAATTAGTGTTCGCGCCTGATATGCCAGTACAGCCATAGCATCAGCACCGGCTGCAACAGCAAGCGTACCCAGGCGATGAAAGGCGTAATAAAGTAACCACCGACCCGAAGCGGCGCGATCTGTACCATACGGACGTGCACGATCAGGAAGGCGGCCAGCATCAGGATGAGCAGCGAGGCGCCCCAGTTACGGGTGGTAGGGAAAATAAGCATCAACCCAAACACGACCTCGCACACGCCGGCCGCGTAATTAAGCTGTACCGGGTAAGGTAAGTAATCAGGAATGATGTCGATATAGCCCTCGGGATGGATGAAATGGTTGACCCCGGCGGCCACATAGGCGATCACCAGGATAGCCAGACTGATATTTCTGAGCATGATAGTGAGTAAGTGAGTGGTGACTAGAGAGTGGTTGAATAGTGATTAGTTGTTGGCTAAAGCTATTATAAAATTATGGTTAGGCAACTAACCGGTCTTTATTTAATTTGATAACCACTCACCATCCAACCACTCACCATTCACTATTTACTATTCAATTTATACTCATTCTAAATTGCGGTGTTTGACAAAGGATTGACAGATACGCAGCTATTTAGATGCTACTTTTGTGGGATAGGAATTTTGTATTAAAACTACGGCTTTGAAGTTTTTAAAAGTTATAGCCTTTACGCACAAGCAAATTGAGCTGAAAGAACTTGGTAAACTGGTGATGTGCCAGGAGAACTTGACCGAGAAACTCCAGCAGGTCAAAGATCAGTTCAATATACCTGAATTGTTCTACCTCTCTACCTGTAACCGCGTAGAGTTCGTACTGGCCACTTCGCAAGACGTAGATAAGGTATTCGCCCAGCAGTTATTGCAGTCGTTCGGTATGGGTTTGTGTCCTTACTATATGGATACCATGATCGATGCTGCCTCTATTTATGAGGACCACGATGCCCTGAATCACCTGCTGCGTACCTCATGCTCGTTAGAGAGCCTGGTGGTTGGCGAAAAAGAGATCCTAGCCCAGTTACGTCGCGCTTACGAGGAATGCCGCGAGGCCGGCCTCACCGGCGATTACCTGCGCATGGTGATGAACTGCGTGGTCAAGACCGCTAAAGAGGTTTATACTCATACCAACATCTCACGCAATCCTATATCGGTGGTATCATTGGCCTACCGTAAGCTTAAAGATCTTAAGCAGTGCTCCAACTCACGTGTGCTGATCATTGGCGCCGGCGAGACCAACCGCAACATCTCCAAATATCTTCAAAAACATAAGTACTCCAACTTTGCCGTGTTCAACCGTACGCTGGCCAATGCCGAAACGCTCGCCGCCGACCTTAACGGACAAGCATACGATTTGGAGGCCTTGAAGACCTATAACAAGGGCTTTGATGTGATCATCACCTGTACATCGGCCACACAGCCGATCATTACGGCCGAGATATACAAGACCTTACTAAATGGCGAAGAAGGCCGCAAGACCATTGTTGACCTTGCCGTACCTAACGATACCGCCCCTGAGGTGCTGGAACAGTTCCAGGTGCAATACATCGAGGTAAACTCCTTGAACGAGATCGCCAAGAAGAACCTGCAAGAGCGCTACCAGGAATTGGTACATGCCGAGCGCATCATTCACCAGAACATTGGCGAATTCGTCCCTCTGTTGAAACAACGCCGCATTGAGGTAGCTATGCGCCAGGTGCCTGAAGCGATCAAACAGATCCGCGAAAAGGCGTTGAACTCGGTATTTGCCGACGAGGTGCAGTCGTTAGATGATCAATCAAGAGAGATACTGGAAAAGGTGATCAATTATATGGAAAAGAAGTACATCAGCGTACCCATGGTGATGGCCAAAGAGATCATGATCCAAACCAACTGATCCGCATATAGCAAGATCACATCTATACACACAGCAATGAGCAAATTTGGTAAAAGGCCCTGTATGTTGTTGCTTCACGGCACCGTGTTCATTTAGCACTCTGTAGCTACTTTTCTATTTTGGCTGTTCGTCCGTTTTCACCGGACACATGCTTCTCTTTTTTCCGTCCGCTACTCCTGATACCGGTCAATACCGGCTTTGGCGGACCATTATCCACCTTTACTATCCTCATATATCATGTTATATTCCATAACATCAACCAAAACCATTAAGCCCGAGAACCAGGGCATGGCCACTACGCTTGCCTTCGCTTTGCTTCCCTTGTCGGGCTTTGCCACCGACATTTATATACCATCGTTACCCTCCATGGCCTCATCGCTGCATGTGGGCAGTATGCAGGTACAATTTACCCTTACAGTGTTCCTTATCAGCTATGGCGTGGCACAGCTTTTTGTGGGCAGCCTGCTCGATAGCTTTGGCCGTTACAAGATCAGCCTCATCGCCACCTTCCTGTTCATACTGGCCAGCCTGGCCGTTGCCATGAGCAGCAACATTTACACCATTTATGCCATGCGGGTAGTTCACGGCATCACCGTTGGGGCCATCATTGTGGCCAAGCGAGCCTACTTTGTCGATATGTTCACCGGCGATAAGCTGAAGCACTACCTGAGCATGTTCAGCATCATCTGGAGTACCGGGCCTATCGTAGCACCTTTTATAGGTGGTTATTTCCAGGAAGCCTTTGGCTGGAGGTCCAACTTCTACTTCCTCGCCTTTTTTGGCGCTTTAGTGCTCGTGTTAGAGATGCTTTACAGTGGCGAATCATTACAGCATTTTTCAGAGTTCGCGATCAAAAAGATCACCGGCATATATGCTACCATGATCGGTACGGCCAGTTTTACGTTAGGAATCGTGATGCTTGGGCTGGCTTACAGCATGGTGATGATGTACAACATGACCGGCCCTTTCATCATCGAGCATAGCTTGCACCTTACACCTGTTACTGCAGGTTATAGTTCACTGGTTCTGGGCTTTGCCTGGATGGTGGGCGGACTGATCGGCAAGGCCAGTATCAATAAGCCTTTCTTTAGCCGTATAGCACTTAATGTGGGCGTACAAGTAGCCTTTGTACTGATCATGCTGGCCTGCCTCAAGTTCATCACCGGGTTGTACACGCTCATCTTCTTCGCGTTCATCATTCATGTTTGCGCCGGCTTTACGTTCAACAACTTCTTTACCTTTTGCCTGAGCCGCTTTCCTAAAAATGCGGGAATAGCCAGCGGACTTACCGGCGGTATCAACTATGTGATCGTCTCATTCCTGAGCTACAGCGTGGTGGCAGCTTTTCCGGCAAAGGACGCACATAACCTGGCTTACAGCTACTTTGTGATCATCATGATATCGGTAGCGGTGATGCTGGCCCTGAAGTTTAAAAAGGAATGAAAAGCAAAGCGCCGTCAAAGATCATCTTAGCGATGCTTGTGACGGCGCTTTTTGCCTTTTTATCTGATAGCTCCTAATGGCCTTATATCACATCTTTGATGTGCTTGTAGTTGGCTTTGATGGTATCCCATACATCGCCCATGCGTCCGTTCAGGATCAGCTTGCTCATGGCAACGGTCATGCCTTTCACCTGCTCAAATTCGATCTTTGGCGGCATGGCCAAAGCATTAGGGTCGGTCATGACGTTGATGAGTACCGGACCATTGAAAGCCAGTGCCTCGCGCAAGCCCTGCTCTACCTGATCAGGATCGGCAATGGTGATGCCTTTCATGCCCATGGCCTGGGCTACCAACGCAAAATCAGGATTCTGCATTTCGGTTTGCCAATCAGGAAGGCCGGCCACCTCCATCTCCAGCTTTACCATACCTAATGAGCGGTTATTGAACACCACGATCTTTACCGGCAACTTGTATTGAACGATGGTAGCCAGATCGCCCAGCAACATCGATATACCACCATCACCCGCTAAAGCGATCACCTGCCTGCCCGGGCTGCTCAAGGCTGCGCCAATGGCCTGTGGCATAGCATTGGCCATTGAGCCATGATTGAACGAGCCCAGCATCTCACGCTTGCCGGTACTCCTGATGTAACGTGCTCCCCAAACACAGCACATACCGGTATCTACCGTAAAAATGGCATCCTGGTTGGCCAGCGCATCAATGGTGGCAGCAACAAATTCTGGGTGAATAGCGTTCATCTCTCCCCTGTCGTCCACGTAGGTTTGCAGGCTGTCCTTTACATTTTTGTATAACTCCAGTTGGCCTTGTAAAAAGCTATCGTCTGTCTTCTGGGTGATGAGTGGCAACAGCGCCTGTAGCGTATCTTCGACAGTACCGCACAAACCCATATCAACCTTGGCGCGGCGGCCAATGCGCTCGGGCTTGGTATCGATCTGCACGATCTTGCAGTCGGTAGGGACAAATTGGGTATATGGGAAATCGGTACCTAAAAGCAGGATCAGGTCGCTCTCGTGCATGCTGTGGTAGGCAGATGGTAATCCTAACAGACCGGTCATGCCCACCTCGTTAGGGTTATCATGTTGAATGCTCATTTTACCGCGGAACGAGTAGCCCACGGTGGCTTGCAAGCGTTTGGAGAGTTCCACCACCTCGTCATGTGCTTTTTTGGCGCCTATACCGCAAAAGATGGTGATCTTTTCATGGGCATTCAATAAAGCGGCCAATTGGTGCAGGTCAGAGTCCGTAGGGCGGATCACCGGGGTCGGTGCATAATTGATGGTCGATGTGGTGATCTCTTCTGAATCCATCTTGGTCAAGTCGCCCGGAAGACCGATAACTGACACACCCTTTTTGCTTAAGGCATTCTGGATCCCCGCCTGCAACATACGCGGCAATTGCGCCGGCGTGGTGGCGATCTGATTATAGTGGCTGCAATCATCAAATAACTTGATGGTATTGGTCTCCTGAAAATACTCGGTGCCGAACTCGATAGTGGCACAGGTGGATGCGATAGCGATCACCGGTGCGCCCGAACGGTGAGCATCATACAGGCCATTGATCAGGTGCACGTGGCCGGGCCCGCTGCTGCCTGCACAACATGCTAAACCGTTCAACTCGGCCTCTGCCGCTGCGGCATAGGCCCCGGCCTCTTCATGGCGTACATGTATCCAATGTATCTTCCCCTCGCTGCGGCGCACCGCATCATTCACTTCATTCAAACTGTCACCGGTAACGGCATATATTCTTTTTATACCGGCGGCGATCAGCATATCCACCAGTTGTTCTGCTACATTTTTAGCCATGGTCAAATCGTTTATTGCATAACCAAGCTGTATGGTTGCAGTTTTAAATTTTCTATATTGCAGTTAGTAAATGACCTTTGACCGACCTTACAAGAACATTGCCATGCCCTACCTTATTCTTTTTGCATTCTCGCTAATACTTATTATCAACAACGCTCACGCTCAGTACCAACCCAAGGTAACCACCAAGGTGACCAACGTACGTAAAGGCGACAAGACCACCAAAGAAGTGGTTATGACCCGAACCGTGGATATGGATGACGATACTTTTTTAGACGACATGGACGCGTTAGAAAAGTACGTACATAAGCATGTAAAACATTCAGCCGGACCAAAGGGCAACGTTGAAGTTGGGTTTGTTATAGACGAGCATGGTGCACTATCGAACGTCAGGATACTTAAAAGCTTAAATAAACAGATCGACGCTGAGGTAGTTAAAGCGGTAAGGTCTTATCCTTACAAATTCACACCATCAAAGCAGAGTGGGGTCGCCTATGGATCTAAAGCTTCTACAACGATCGTATTCAAATGATATGAGTGAACCTATCAAGGATGTGAACCTTAGCTTTGCCTGTTCTGAGGAATGGAACAACATGCATTCAACCGAGGGCGGTCGGCATTGTGTTAAATGCAGCAAGACCGTGTATGACCTGACCAACAGTAAGGCGGATGAATTCAGGAGGATACTGGCTGAAAATGGTGGCATTATATGTGGCCGTTTCAGGCAAGACCAATTGATCACAAATACTCCTACATTGCCATCCTGGAAAAAATGGTTGTCGGCGGCCCTTTTAGTGATCGGTATCAATTTGTGGAACGAACCCACACATGCTCAAAAAAGTCCGAAACCGACCAAACAACAGAAGGCCAGGTATCCACTAAAATTTGTAAGAGGCATAGATACTACACATAACGATATCCCTGTAATAGAAGAACCTAAGGCAATTACTGACACCAATGTAACACTCGGCATCGTTATGTCAGATATGGACCCACAATTCATTGGTGGACCTGAAAAAATGAAGGCTTATATTGATAAGTATCTTGACCAAAGTAAAGCTAAAGCTCCTTGCAGGATCAACGTTTCGGTAATTATTGACAGAGGCGGATCTTTGACAGATGTTAAAGCCATAGGCCGTATCAGTGATCAAGGTGCCTCTGATGAAGCCGTGAGAGTTGTAAGCATCCTGCCAAAGTTTAGACCAGGGGTTAGAGCAGGTAGACCAGCAGCTATATCATATGTGATACCCATCATCTTCAAATAACTACCGCTTAACCTTTACCGACCCTGTACATACATCCCCCTCCGGAATACCATCGAGCCATTGCTTTAAAAACTTGGTGCGTTGTTTGGTCAGGTCTTCGAGGTAAATATTCTCGCACATGGGGCCTGCAGAACCGTAACTTCCTCTTGCAGGGTAACGCGCGGCCAGTTCGGCATCGCGTAGCTGTACCCAAAGCCGCTGGGCTACCTTGAACTTTTTGATGAACAACGGCTGTGACGCATATTCCTTCAAGATCTTTTGGTAAACGCGGTTCAGTTCCTTGTCGGCCTTTTGGTAGGCCGCACCAGCGTTGGCGGTCAGTGCACCTTGAGTTTGCGCACGGGCACCCGCGGCCGTTGTGGCTATCATGATCACTATCGCTAACAGGAGTTTGTTGATATTATTCATATTTTAACAAACCACAACGGCCGGATAAAGTTGACAGATCAGCTAAAATGCAGGTTCTCCGTCTTCAGCTTTTTTTGCAGATCCTGTTTATAGTTACGGCCAATGGGCAACTCGTGTCCGCTAACCTCGACCACCGCTCCATAAAAAGAATCGATCTTTGGTAACGACACGATGAATGAGCGATGTATGCGCACGAAGCGTCGCTCCGGGAGCATCTCCTCCAAAAAGCTGATCTTTTGCTTACTGATGTGCACCTGGTCGGCCGTCACGACCTTCACATAGTCGCGCAGGCTCTCGATCCATAGAATGTCATTGATGTTGAGCTTGATCGTTTTCCGTTCAACCTTCAGATACAGGAAAGTCTCGCTATCACCTATTGGCGCCTCATGGCTCAGTACTGCCGAGGCATGCTTTTGATCGAAACTTTGGTAGACCTTATCCATGGCGCGCAAAAAGCGATCGAATGCTATAGGTTTCAGTAGATAGTCCACCGCGTTCAGCTCAAAGCCTTCGAGGGCGTATTCACTATAAGCGGTGGTGAAGATCACCTTGGGCGGGTTCTTCAAGCTTCGGAGCAGGTCATTACCGTTGAGGCCTGGCATCTTGATATCAAGGAACATGAGGTCGACCTGTTTTTGTTGCAGCAGTTGGAAGGCTTGAATAGCGCTGTTGCATCGCCCAAGCACTTCCAAGTCGGTAAATTGCTGCAAGAAGGTATCGATCACCTCAATGGCGTGAGGCTCATCATCAACGATCAGGGTACGTATCTTCATGTGGTGATCAACGCAAGATTAGGTGAGGATATGGGGTCGGTCTGTAATTTTAATTCCAGTACCACCAGGAAGGTGTCCTCGTCGTCCATGATCTTGAGTTCGTGGGCGGCAGGATACAGTAACTCCAGGCGTTTACGGGCATTCTGGAGACCGATGTTACCGAAATGCTTTCCGGCGTTCAGAGCATTTGAGGCAGGCTTGCTATTAGCTACTTTCAACTTCATGTTATCGCCCACTACTTGCAGATCGATCGTGACCCAGGCCTCTCCCACGGTATCACTGGCACCATGCTTAAAGGCGTTCTCGATAAAGGTGAGCATAATAAGCGGCGTCACCAGCTTATCCTCCAACCTACCGCTGATGGTAAAATTCAGGTCGAGGCGTTCCTCGTAACGCAGGCGCTCCAGGGTGATGTAGCGTTGCAGCATCTGCACCTCTTTTTGCAGGCTCACCAGGTCTGTATCACATTCGTACAACATATACCGAAGCAGATCCGACAGACCCAGCACCACCTCTGATGACCGCGGCGAGTTGGCCAGCGTTAACGCATAAAGGTTATTGAGCGTATTGAACAGAAAATGCGGGTGTACCTGCCCCTTCAGCGCGTTAAGTTCGGCTTGCAGGGCAGCCTGCTTACGCTCATACCACAGCTTGAACATTTTGATCACCACCGCGAACCACACGATCATGTTCATGGCCTTGAGGGCGTTCATGAAGAACACCAGATCGAACAATCGGTCAAAAACAGCGGAACGAGTCAATTCAGCTTTTTCCCAGCTGTCAAGCGGCATGTATTTAATAATATAAGGAATAGCGATATAGATGTCCATCACCCTGCTGATGAAGCTCAAGAAGAGCATAACCAGCACCAATAACGATAGGAAACTGACATACCTCCCCTCAAAAAGGTAAATGGGGATCAGATAGCCAGTGATGAAATAATAAAAGGTGATATGAAGCGGTGTGTAGAACAGGTTATTCCGGAACGCTATCCAAAAACTGCTTTTTACTGAGTACAAAAATGTATAAAGCACAAAGACGATCGCCCAAAATAGCACATGCTGTACCACCCTGTTGCTGATCACCTTTTTCAACTTCATTACCCCGTCCTGAAACATTGTACTAATATACTGCACTACAGTTAAATGCAGCAAGATCACCTACACCCTGTAGACCAACTACCGGGTTTTGACGACGAACGTCACCGCACGATGTCCTATTAGCAAAAAAACGACCTTGAAAGCAATTGGATGGCTGATAACTACCACTGAACACTCCTTCAGCGCTATGCAACGAACGTGTTATTTAGGCGTCAATCGAGCAGGTACTTTTGATCAACAAATTAACACAACACGAATAACACAGCGCTAAAGAACCCATACCATGAAAAAGACCTTATTGACCTTTGCTTTGATCACTGTAAGTTTTCTGAGCACACAAGCACAAACCGTTGAAGCTTCAACTCAACCTACCTGGGTGGTAGAGAGCAACGAACGCACCCCAAAAGTGCAGACCATCAATTTTTACAATGACCAAAATCAGCTCATCTATAGCGAGACCATTAACAAGCGACTTAACATCAGTAAACGCAAGGTGCAAAAGACGCTGAATAGCCTGTTGGCTAACCTGCTTAAGGCCGAGCCGGGCAGCTACAACAAGAATGTATTAGCCGCTTCATTCAAGCTGAAGCCGTAAGAATTTTTTTTTTATGAACGTTGAGCGGGGCTTGCGCGAGGCAGGTCCCGCTCTTTATTTTTGAGAATACTGTGTAAATGTTCATGCAACAACGGCCGGCTCGACCCAGTTACCATCTTCTTGAATGATACCGATGAGCTCGTCCAATGCGTTGGCGGTGTTCACGTTCTTCTTTACCACTTCTTTGCCACGATACAGCGTGATCTTACCCGGACCAGCGCCCACATAACCGTAATCGGCATCGGCCATTTCGCCCGGACCGTTAACGATACAGCCCATGATACCGATCTTTAATCCCTTCAGGTGACTGGTACGGCTACGGATCATTTGAGTGGTCTCCTGCAGGTCGAACAGCGTACGGCCGCAGCTCGGGCAGCTAATGTATTCTGTTTTGGAGATTCGCGACCTGGTGGCCTGCAATATCCCGAACGCGGTAGAGGTGATCACGGCGGCCGGCATACCTGGCGCATCTATCCAAACGCCATCGCCAAAACCATCCACCAACAACGCACCCATATCGGTTGCCGCATAAAGTTGCAGTTTCGTCGTAAGTTCAGAAGCCTCAGGGCGCAAGTCGGTAGAGGTAGTGATCAGCTCGCTGCCTTCATCACCAAGGTCATATGACCTTTTGATGATAACAGGCGTTTCTATACCAGCTTGCATCAGCTCAAAAAAGAAACTGCGTTGCTGGGCCATGCCATGCGCAGCGGTCGTCTCTAACACCAGCACCAAGTTCGGGTCTTGCGCCAATTGCTTGATCTGCGACATATCCACTTGTGCGGCATCAATGGTCACCAGGCTAAGTGCCGACGAACGATCAGCTGACGAGTCAGTGTATTGTGCCAGCGTGAATACCGGGTGACAATTCTTTTTATTGGCCAACGTGAACCAGGTGTTGTAATTATATAGTTGTTTCAGGTTGCCCGGGAAAGTGAATGAGGGCAGTGTATCGGCCATGTACACAAAATCCACCGACTGATCGGCCATGTTATATTTGTCCAGTATGGGCGAATATAAATAGCCCGCAGCATTCAAAACCGACGGATCTTTCAGATTCGCTTTACTCAGGTCAAGCACCACACGCGGTACCATGTGGCCACCTATAAAAGCGTTGGCCTCGGTGGTGTGGCGTTTTTGGTATTCATAAGGTGAGTGTTGGGTGGCGGGTTGCGGGTTGCGGGTCGCGGGATGCTCATTGGAGCTAATTTGCACATCGGTTCCGGCCTCTGACCTCTGATCTCCCGTATCTCCACTCAGACCTCTCAACGCCTCACTCACCCCCCGCGCGCTATAACGGTTCACCAAGGCGATGGCTACTGGGGCTTCGGCCTCAGGTTCTTCGGTCAGGGACACGCGAACGGTATCGCCCAGGCCGTCTTCCAGTAAGGTGCCTATGCCCACGGCCGATTTAATGCGACCATCCTCGCCGTCGCCGGCCTCGGTAACGCCAAGGTGCAACGGGTAGTTCATGCCTTCGGCTACCATGGTCTGTACCAATAAACGATAAGCCTGAACCATCACCTGCGGATTGCTCGATTTCATCGATATGCACAGGTTATAATAGTTCAGTGCCTCGCACATACGAATGAACTCCATGGCTGATTCCACCATGCCTTGAGGGGTATCGCCATAACGGCTCATAATGCGATCGCTAAGCGATCCATGATTAGTGCCGATACGCATAGCCGTTCCGTACTCCTTGCAAATATTCACCAGCGGAGTGAACTTTTGGAAGATGCGGTCCAGCTCACCCTGGTATTTGCTGTCGGTATATTCTATCTCGTCAAACTTCTTCTTATCGGCATAGTTGCCTGGATTCACCCGCACCTTTTCAACAATGCGTGCGGCCACTTCGGCAGCGTTCGGTGTAAAATGGATATCGGCCACTAAGGGCACGGTGTATCCACGTGCACGAAGTTGCTTCTTGATCTCGGCCAGGTTCTGGGCCTCTTTTATGCTGGGAGCCGTGATCCGTACATACTCGCAACCTGCATCTACCATGCGAATGGTCTGCTCTACGGTACCAATGGTGTCCATGGTATCGGTAGTGGTCATACTTTGGATCCGGATGGGGTTACTACCGCCCATTGGCACATCGCCGATCTTCACTTCACGGGTAACAAAACGCGAATATTGAGTTAACGAATTACAGTAAAGCCCGGGGAGTGCTTTTGCAGCTTCAGCATTGATCATCATGATGCACCAGAATATTGAACTGCAAAGTTAAGCATTATTGGCTTATCCTTGTTTTAGCGTAACGTTAATAAAAGGTAAGCTGGCAACGCTCATCAAAGCCGGTTACGGACGCCTTCCACCGCCATATCGGTAACCTCGGCGCCGTAGCTGATGTGTGCTTTGCCCAGGTACACGGTGTCAGTGCCTGCTTGTTGTGGATGGTAAGTGAGTTTTAATGCGTACCCCTCGCCTGCGAATTCCTCTATCTTGTCAGTATCCTGCTTGGCCGACCTCTCCAACTTCAATACCACCTCCTTGCCACCCACATGAATAATGCAGGCCCTTACCATATGATCATTGCTATCTAATGCACCCGTTTGGATCAGGATTTCATTAAGCTCGATAATTGCTTTACGGCTTTCAGCAAAAACGCGGTCACATTCCAGTTGGTCGGATGTATGGTGTACCACTTCAAGCTTGATGTCGTGCCGCTGGCAGGCACTCATCCATAAACATAAGATAAGAAGGCAAAAGTTGAGCGCGAACCGAATAGGTTTAGCCGGGTGATCGATCATGCGTATAAAGTACCCATGTCGCTGATCTTTTCCAATACCCTGTCCACCCTTTCCTGCACAGTGGTATCGCCGTTGATCCGGAGTACCGGGCAGGTCACCCGGCTGAGCCATTCCTCATGCACTTTAATGGAGCGGCCAGTGTGAGCCACGGTATCATATGATTCGGCCCAGGCCACAAATTCGTTATATAACCTGATCCGTTCGGGATCCGTGTAGATCAGATCGCCATAACGTTCGTATTCACGGTCCTTTAAGCGCTGCATGCGCACCTCAGGCGGAAGGTGCAAGAACACCACCAGGTCAAAATGATCCGTCCACTGATCGCCCCAGCCCACCAATGACCCGCCAACGATATGGCAAGGGGTAGCTTTCACGTCATCAATGAGCATTTGCACGCGTTCCTCGCGGTCGCGCCTTAACGTGTACGGAACGGCCGACCTCAGCCAAAAGTAGTCGTCAGAATCAAAATATGGATAACCTGTACGCGCCGATAGCGCTTTGCCTAAAGTAGTGGAACCGGCACTTGAAGCGCCCATGATCAGGATCTTCATTACACAGGATATTGAATATTATAATGCTAGTAAACGTCTTTACGCACCACATAAGTGCGCGACATCACATCATGAAAGCCTTGTTTATACTTGCTAAAGATCACGCCCAAGAAGCCAACACCCAGGAACGCGCCTGACAAGAACTTGAACACCCCGCGCAGGAATGCTTGCCCCGGACCGATCTTTTGCCCTTCGGCATTCACGATGATCAGCTTGCAGGCATACTGACCGATGCTGGCGCTCATTGGAAGCATGGCGGTGATCACAAAGTAAGCGATGAGCGAAACCGGCGCTACGATGGTGCGGATCAGCTCTTCGTTTTTGAGGATGAACTCATTGACATCAGATCCCGGCGCGGTAACACTGACATATGTGGCCAAACCGATCACCAGCAAGAACACAAGGATCACATAATCGATCACGTATGCTGCCAGGCGAATGCCAAACCCGGCCAATGTTTCTTCAGTAGGAAAATAGTAACCTTCGTATTTGAAATATTCTAAAAAGTCGGGTATCTCACTTGCCTTTTGCCAGTCGCTAAAAGGGGTGCGTACCTCGTCGTCAGGCTCCAGCCTACCATCGGTCAGTTGATCAAAGGTGTATGGACCTTTTTCCTCGTCGTCGACCTTAACGTAAAATTCGTCGTTCATGAATATATAACTGCGGGGACAGCATGGCAAAGATAGTGGTTTTTAAACCATACAAAACAGCTATTTGAGCTCAGGAGCCCATAGCATACATGATGATATTGATACCGAACTTGGTATTATCTTCTGCCAAAAAACGCTTGTTCCTGAAATCGTAATCCCACTCACAGCCGTAATCCTTATTGCTGTATAACACTGCGATGCGCCCATTGATGGTGATCGCCTTCAGGTAATCATGCACAAGGTCATCACCCCAGCCGTTCAACTCAAAAGACGTGTTGGGCGGTCCCTTCTCGAACGTGAAGAATGAGCGGTACAACTCATGGTCGTTGGGGATCTTTTTCAAAGCCTGCGGACCGAACAATTGCGACATCTGCGTTTCAAAGCTCTTGGCAAAAAGCCCGTCGATATCATGGTTACAATCATCCACAAAAACGAAACCGCCGTTTTGCACATACTTTTTAAAGTTGTTGCGCTCCTGTGCATCAAACTGCACCAGTTTATGGCCGCTCAGGTACGAGAAAGGTGAATTAAATACATCGGGCCCGCTCAGGGCCACTACCTTTTCTTTGGTATCGATAGGGATGGTGGTGTACTCCATCAATGAGTTCAGGATGTTCGACGGCATACGCTGATCGGTATCCCAATCGCCTGAATGGTAGCTGAAGCGTGTGAACGTGAACTTTGAACTGAATGACATAATGAATGAAAAACTAAAAGTAGTATAAATTACATGGGTTAATAGATGCAGCGCTTATCAGTTTTGTAATTTTTTGAATACCTGATCCAATATTTTGCGATCAACCACACTTTTTAACGCCAAATGCCCCTATATTGGGATGCCCGACGGAACATTTTTAACGTTTTTAACCAAAACACATATTCTGGACGGGCATATTTATAGAATAACGCACACCTGATCAAATTTTAACCATTGGAATTAACAGAGACCCACGTTAGATCGATACTGAGCAAGCTTCCGCAGCTCAAAACCGAGATACAAAAGGTGATCGTAGGGCAGGAACATATTCTTGACGAACTACTGGTAGCTTTTTTGGCTGGTGGCCATTGCCTGCTGGAAGGCGTTCCGGGCCTTGCCAAAACGCTCCTGGTCAAAACCATGTCGCAAGCGCTGCACCTGTCGTTCAGGCGTATACAGTTCACCCCCGACCTGATGCCTACCGACATTGTTGGCACCGAGATACTGGAGGAGGACCATGTTACCGGCAAGCGTTTCTTCAAGTTCAATAAAGGACCTTTATTTGCC
The DNA here is from genome assembly GCF_020783335.1 of Mucilaginibacter daejeonensis. Lineage (NCBI taxonomy): Bacteria > Pseudomonadati > Bacteroidota > Sphingobacteriia > Sphingobacteriales > Sphingobacteriaceae > Mucilaginibacter > Mucilaginibacter daejeonensis. Next base: position 1,271,556 of record NZ_CP086068.1, on the reverse strand, counting down.
AATATCATCCTGGCAGATGAGATCAACCGTACGCCACCTAAAACGCAGTCGGCGCTGTTAGAGGCCATGCAGGAGTTTGAGGTGACCTACGGCGGGCAGACCTACCCGTTGGACAGGCCGTTCTTTATCCTGGCCACCCAGAACCCGATCGAACAGGCGGGAACCTACCCCCTGCCCGAGGCACAGCTTGACCGCTTTTTATTACTGGTGCAGATCGGGTACCCGACCGAACAGGAAGAATTTGCGATACTGAACCGCACCACGGGTACCGCCAAGGCCACCGTTAACCCGGTGATCAGCGCCGAAGAGATACAACAGGCACAAGCCTTGGTAAGGCAGGTAAGCATAAGCGAAGACCTCGTACGTTACGTAAGCCAACTGATCCGCGCCACCCGCCCTGATACTACCACGCTGAGCTATGTAAAGGAATGGGTACGCTGGGGTGCTGGTCCAAGGGCCGGGCAAGCACTGATCCTTACCGCGAAGGCACGCGCGTTACTGAAGGGCCGCTTTGCTGTGATCATGGAGGATATACACGCCATGGCCACCCCGGTACTGCGTCACCGCGTATTAATGAATTTTAAGGCTGAGGCAGAAGGCATCACCTCCGACAAAGCCACCGCCGAACTGATCAAGTTGATAGAAAGACCGAAGGTTTAGTTGGTTGCGGGTTCTGTGTTGCGGGTTGCGTGATATTGCCAGGCGACTGACTTGACGACAAAAGCCCCCAAACTCAAACCCACCACCCGCAACTCAAAACCCGTAATTCGAAACCCCCGCAACCCAAAGATATGCTCGACCCTAAAGTACTCATGACCATCAAGAACCTGCCGTTACTGGCTAAAACGGTTATAGATGGATTTATGAACGGCTTTAACAAAAGCACTGTTAAGGGACCGGGATTGGAGTTCAGCCAGTACCGGAGTTACCAGCCGGGCGATGACCTGCGCTGGCTTGATTGGCGCATGTATGCCCGAAGCGACAGATACTATATCCGCGAAAGCGAGATCGAGACCAGCATATCGGTTAGGTTCGTGATCGATGCCAGCAACTCCATGAACCATCATGACGGCACGCTGAGCAAGATCGACTACGCGCGCTTTTTGGCCGCTTCGTTGGGCTACCTGGCCAACTTACAAGGCGATGCGGTAGGCTTATATGTGCTAAAGGATAGCGGACTATTCTCGCTCGCCTCACGTCCGGACCCGCAACATTTACAGCGCTTTTACCATCAACTGGCCAACATCGATCCGGCGGGTAGGTTCACCCAGCCTACGCATTACAAAGAATTGTTCAGCGGCTCAGGGCGTAAGGAACTATTGGTGTTCATCACCGATATGTATCAGCCCAACGGCGAGATCATGCAACTGCTTGATCAGCTGGCCGCGTTAAGGCACGAGATCATCGTATTTCAACTGATGGCACAGAACGAACTGGATCTCGACTTTAAAGGTTATTCGGCCTTAGAGGACCTGGAGACCGGCGAAGTGATACAATTAGGTGCACAAACCAAACAACGTTACAAAGAAGTGCTGCACGCACACCAGGAAAATATCAGGATGCAACTGCTGGGCAAACACATCGTTCACCGCATGATCAGTACCGCCCAACCCTTGGATGAGGCGTTGCGGGCGTTTTTAGTACAAAGGAGCAAGTAAAGTCCAACCCCGACCCTCCCCGGTAGGGAGGGAGTTTATGAAATGAGAATGATCGCGAATTTCAATATTGACCATGTGTATCAAAAGCCCTCCCTCCCGGGGAGGGTTTGGGTGGGGCATTATGTTTAGTTTTTTAAACCCCATATGGCTTTTTGGTGCTGCCGCTTTGATCATACCGGTACTGATACACCTATGGAATATCAGGCCGGGCAAGGTACTCAAGGTGGGCAGTATCTCGCTGGTGGATGCGGCATCGCGCAAAAGCAGCCGCAGCTTTAAGCTGCTGGATATACTGCTTTTCATCCTACGTTGCTTGCTCCTGCTTTTAGTGGCCGCGCTGCTGGCCCTCCCCGTATGGAAAGAATACCAGCGATCAAAAAAAGCCAAAGGCTGGATACTGATAGCCGAACAAGAATTAAAGACCGTTCATGACCTTTTCAAGCCCCAGATCGACTCCCTTACCAAAGCAGGCTACGAGTTCCATTACTTTAACGATGGCTTTAAGAGATCTGACCTGAAACAGATATTTCTTCACCCTACCGATTCATTGAAACGCGATACCGCATCAACATCGCCAGACCATTGGGCACTGGTGCGCGAGCTTGACCAGCGTTTACCTGCTGATATGCCGGTATACCTATTCACGACCAACAAAGCCAAATACTTTAAAGGCAGCCGCCCCCAATTGGCACTCGACCTTAAATGGAGGACCTACACCACCGCCGACTCCGTCACCTCGTTTATTCAGGATGCGTGGTTCACTCCGAGCGGCGATGTAAGGGTTCAAAAAGGCACGGCTACCCCATCTGGCACCACTTATATTTACAGCAACATCAAGCCTGATGACGCAGGCAATTCATCATTTAATATCAGCACTACCAACGGCCTGGCACAGATCAGCTTGAAAGGTAACGGCCAAACGCCTGTCACCATCGACACCACGGTGAACGATATGGTGATCTATGCCGATGCGAAATATGCTTTGGATGCTAGATACTTGAAAGCGGCCCTGCAGGCGGCAGCTCAATTTGGACAGCGTAAATTCACCTTGCGTACAGTAAGTTCACCATCGGCCATACCAGCCAATGTTGATCGGCTTTTCTGGTTATCTGACAAGAACGCGGGTGTTTCTGTCATCAATAAGACTTCGAATATCGTCGCTTATCGACCAGGTAAAGCCGTTAAAAATGATAGTTGGATCAGTAACGCAGGCCCATTAAGTACCGCGTTGCCTGATGAACAGCGTGTGAAGCTTTACGAACAGGTCAGCTCTACCAGCAATAAAGCGGAGGCACTGTGGACCAACGGCAATGGCCAACCGATATTGACGTCCGCCCAACAAGGGAAGACACGAGTGTACGATCTGTACACACACTTTGATCCTAAATGGAACGACCTGGTTTGGAGCGATCAGTTCCCGGCATGGTTACTTGACCTAATAAAAGAACCAGCCGGCGCGAACAATGACCGCTACGACCAACGCATCCTCTCTCCTGCTCAATACATGCCTCAAATGATCGCTGGCAAGAAAGCGATCGCCGAGAAGACGCCCATTCATCACCAAGATCTGAGCCGATACTTTTGGCTTGCCTTGGTACTGCTGATCGTGGCCGAACGCTGGCTATCGCACCGGACTTCTAACCTTAGCAACTCGTGATATGACCAACGGAAACATCAAGATACAACAGCTAAGGCACCGTTACATTGCCATGCAGATGTTGGCCAATGCGTTACTGGCACTGGGTTGTGCCATCATACTGGGTAGCCTTGTCCATTTGATCTGGCCGGTCACTATGCTACTGGCAGCTGTGATCATCTTTGTGATCGCGTTCGGGGCGTTTACCCTGATCGGTCGCCCGTGGAGTATTTCGCTGGATGCGGTATGCCGCGCGTTGAATATCTCGTATCCGCAGTTGGAAGAGAGCAGCCAACTGACCTTACGCTCAGAGCATGAGCTCAATTTGCTGGAACGCTTGCAGCTGCAAAAGATCGAGACAGCACTTACATCGGTCCCTGCACAGCCACCTGTTTTTACGCAACGCTTGAAAAAGGCAGCTTGGGTCTGTGGTGCGGCTCTCCTCATCGGTGCTGTTTTGTTGATGTTCGGTCAGCGGTGGAAACATGGCATCGCAAATACAACACAGGCAGGATCGGTGTCTTCTAAAAGCAGTTCACCTCCCGAAAAGATACTGCCGCAGATCGATGGCGTATCGCTCACCATCGCCCCGCCGGCCTACATTGGTAGACCTGCTCGCACACAGGACCGCTTTACAATCGACGCCGAGGAAGGCGCCACCGTTACCTGGAAGATCAGCACGAACGTACCTGTGGATAAGGTATCTCTTATATTTAATGAAGGTGAAAAGACCACGCTGAAGGGCAGCCGAGGCACTGAATGGAGTACCAGCAAGGTGATCACCAAGCCGGGCTTTTACCAGGTCAGTATCGATGGTAAATTATCTGACCTGTACCAGGTACAGGTGATCAAGGATGCTATACCTGTTATCCGTGTCAAAACGCCAAAACAGTATACTCACATCGATGCCGGCGAAGCACAGCGTGTGAACGTTAACGCTACCATAACCGACGACCATGGCATCACGAACGCACAGATCTTTGCCACGGTGGCCAAGGGCAGCGGCGAATCGGTCAAGTTCAAGGATACCACGTTCAGCTTCGGCACATCCTTTGGCTCTCGTAGCCTGAAGTATGACCTGCAACGCACCATCGACCTGCCTAAACTGGGTATGGAACCTGGCGATGAACTTTACTTATACGTGCAGGCGCAGGATACGCATCAGCAAAAAAGCCGCACTGATGTGCTGATCGTTTCCATACAGGATACTGCTCAACTGCTAAGCATGGATGGCCTGGTGGCTGCGGCCAACATCAAGCCCGAATATTTCAGGAGCGAGCGCCAGATCATTTTAGATACCGAGAAACTGCTGAAAGAAAAAGATACCATCAGTGCCACCGCCTTCAAGAACCGGGCTAATGAACTGGGTACTGATCAAAAGCTCTTGCGCCTGCGTTATGGTAAGTTCCTGGGCGAAGAGGACGAAAGCGGCCACGAGACCGAGGGCAACGAAGAGATCGGTAAGGCCGAGAACTTTGGCAACGCCAAAATGGTGATGGATGCCTTTACTGATAAGCATGACAATGCCGAGGATGCCACGTTCTTAGAGCCATCGGTAAAAGCTCAGCTTAAGGCCACCTTAAACGAAATGTGGAAGGCTGAACTCCGGTTGCGTTTGTACAAACCACAGGAGGCCTTGCCTTTTGAATATAAGGCGCTCCGTTTATTGAAAGATCTGCAGCAAAAGTCGCGCTCATATGTGGCCAAGACCAACTACAACCCGCCACCCATCAAACCTGAAAAACGCCTTACCGGCGAATTGGATAAGATCGGCAACCCGACCAGCCAGCAGGACATCAAGCCTGCGGCCGACCGATACGCTGCCCTTACAAAGGCTACTGTAGTGTTGCAACGTGCGCGATATGCATCATTGAACGCGGCTGACAAAAAGATATTACAACAATCTGCGCCACAGTTAGCCGCTCAGGCTTCGGCACGCCCGGGCATGTATTTAAAGGCATTGAGTGCCCTGCGCCGCATCATTTCAGGGAATGGCATACCCTCGCCTGCTGACCGGGTGGCCGTAGAACAAGCCATACAACGCACATTGCCACAAAACAAGACCATGCCTGCGGCCGGTAGCACCACAGCAGATATGGGCCTGGCGCAACGATATTATCAAAATTTGAACAGGTGATCTGACCATGAACTGGACCATTATAGTGATCGTGATCTGCATCGTGGCGGGTATATTATTTACCTGGCAAGAGGTAACGCGCGCCGACCGCTCCCGTTTGGCATGGCGCATCATCGCTGTTTGGGTCTTGGTGGCGTCACTGGCGTGCATCATCTTGCCGATCTACTATACCGGCAGCGCCTACACTCCTGCCGACCATCCCGCTATTTTACTCACCACCGGATTTGATAAAGACAGCATTCCTGCAGGCAGCCGTGTGTTCACAACCGACCGTGATATTCAAAAAAGCCACCCCAAGGCCATTTGGTGGAGCAGCACTGCGCAAGCATCAAAGGCTGATCCGGCCATTGCCGAGATAAAGGTACTGGGTTACGGTCTGGATCAATATCAACTTTCGCAATTAGGCAACGTGAGGGTACGCTATAATGCGCCACCTGCTCCTGCGGGATTCACGTCTGCCAGTTGGCCGGATCAGGTGCGGTCCGGTGAGCCGCTGGAGCTTCAAGGCACCTATCATAACACCCAAAGCAAGGCTGTCAAACTGTTCTTAAAAAGCGCCGGTACTGGTCTCGATTCTGTAAATGTCGCGCCGAACCAGACCTTACCATTCAAATTAAGTACCATCCCAAAAGGTTCAGGTGCTCTTGTATACCATCTGTTAGCACTTAGCGGGAGCGATACGCTATCGAACGATGACGTGCCGTTCAGGATCGAGCCTTCACGACCATTGAAGGTACTGATGCTGAATGCCTCGCCCAATTTTGAGACACGTTTTTTAAAGGACTGGCTGGGTAAAAATGGTTACGCCGTAGCCTCACGCGCGCTCATCAGTAAGAACAAGTTCAGCCAGGAGTTCGTGAACGTGGACAAAATGGACCTTCAACGCTTGCAGGGCAATGTGCTGCAAAAGTTCGATGTGGTGATCGGCGACCTATCGGCACTGAAGGCGTTTACACCTGCCGAGGGATCGGCCTTGCGACAGCAGGTGACGCAGAAAGGGCTGGGTGTGATCATTCGTGCAGATAGTTCTGAAAGTGCGCCGTCTTGGCTGCAAACGGCCTTCCTGGTAACTTCGCCATCAAGTAAAGCTGAGCTTTCAGTGGCTTTATCGTTGCAAGGCAAAACAGCACGCACTTCAAAACTTAGTATTACCCCATCGTTCATTACGTCACGAAGTAATACGCAAACATTGGTGACCGATGCGCAGAAACATACATTATCGGCAACCACGCTGGCGGGCGCAGGCAAGTTGGTGTTCACCACTCTTGACCATACCTACAACTGGGTATTGGCCGGCAATGAGCGCGACCATTCGGCCCTATGGTCATTACTGATCAGCAAAGCCGTTAAGAACAATAATTACACATCCAGGTGGAATGTCAACTCACCATTAACATCAGTTAACGATAAGGCAGAGCTTACCTTAAGGAGCTCGACACCTCCCACCGGAATTATGATCAACGGCGTAAAAGTATCGCCACTACAAGACCCTTCCCTGCCTTTTGAATGGCGAACGACCTACATCCCATCAAACCCTGGCTGGCAAACTGTTCAATGGGGCAATGACCAGCATTCCGAGTGGTATGTTCATCCAAAAGATCAATGGAAAAGCTTAAAAGATCAGCATAGATCCAAACAAACCTTACTTTTTGCATCAAAAAGCTTAAAAAATACGGTTGTAACAAAACAAATACAGCAAACGACCAAAATGCGGGTGCCAGAAGCATGGTTTTATTTGATCTTTTTGGCATCTTGTACATTCCTATGGGTCGAACGCAAGTTCGTAGCTTAAAAATTTAACTAACTCGAATTATAACTGAACTATTACCAACCAAAAGGAGGATCGAACCTTGAAACGCAGAAATTTTATTTACCTGTCGGGTGTAGGTGCGGGAGCCATGATGCTACCCAACCTGCCTTCGTTCGGTACACCGATCGATCCGGCGCAGGCGCTGGAGCAGGTGGATGTACGGATCAAAAAGGAACTGGCCGATGTGGCACTCAACACGGCTAAAGCCAAAGGCGCCACTTATGCCGACATTCGCATTGGCCGCTACCTAAATCAGGCGGTGATCACCCGCGAGACCCGCGTACAGAACATTGCCAACGCCGAGTCATACGGAGTAGGCATCCGTGTATTAGTGAACGGTTGCTGGGGCTTTGCCGCTACTAACAATGTGACCAAGGATGGCATTGCCAAGACCGCCGAACGTGCAGTAGCAGTTGCCAAGGCCAACGCCAAGATCGGCGGCAAGCCAGTACAACTGGCCCCGCAAAAAGGATACGGCGAGGTGAGCTGGAAAACACCGATCGAAAAGAATGCCTTCGAGGTGCCTATCAAGGAAAAAGTAGACTTGCTCATGAGCGTGAACGGTGCTGCTTTAGCTGGCGGAGCCAACTTTGTGAACTCCATGATACTGGCCATCAATGAGCAAAAATACTTTGCTTCTACCGATGGATCTTACATTGACCAGGACATCCACCGCCTGTACCCTAACTTTGGTGTGACCAAGATCGATGCCTCAAAAGGCGCTTTCGAGACCCGCGCTGCTTTAAGCTCGCCAGTGGGTATGGGTTATGAGTACCTGATCCCGTCAGAAAGTGAGAAGGTACAAGGCGTGGTGACCCGGTATAAGGACCGCTACGATATGCTGGAGGACGTGAAGAACGCCACCCGCAACGCTACCGAGAAGGTATCGGCCAAGTCGGTAGAGCCGGGCAAGTATGACCTGGTGTTGGATCCGTCGCACTTGTGGCTCACTATTCACGAGTCGGTAGCTCACCCCACCGAGCTTGACCGTGTACTGGGTTACGAGGCCAACTATGCCGGTACCAGCTTCTTATCAGTAGATAAACTCAAATCGGGCAACTTTAAGTTCGGCAGCAAGAATATGAACATCGTAGCCGATCGTAACCAAAAAGGTTCCTTGGGTGCCGTAGGTTATGATGACGAAGGCGTTGCACCTAAACAGTTCGATATCGTTAAAGATGGCGTGCTCACTAACTTCCAAACCATTCGTGACCAGGCGCATGTGATCGGCTTAAAAGAATCGCAAGGCTGCTGCTACGCGCAAACCTGGTCTGACGTACAGTTCCAGCGTATGCCAAACGTATCGTTAAAACCAGGCAAAACCCCAATGAGCGTGGACGACATGATCAAAGGTGTCGAAAAAGGCATTTACATCATCGGTAACGGCTCGTTCTCGATCGATCAGCAACGCTACAACTTCCAGTTCGGCGGTCAGCTGTTCTATGAGATCAAGAACGGCAAGATCGTAGGTATGCTGAACGATGTAGCTTACCAGGCCACCAACCAGGAGTTCTGGAACTCATGCGCTGCCGTATGTGATGAGCGCGATTACCGTTTAGGCGGAGCGTTCAATGATGGCAAAGGCCAGCCAGGCCAGTCGAACGCCGTGTCGCACGGATCGGCCACCACTAAATTTACAGGAGTTAACGTGATCAATACCAAACGAAGAATAGGATAATTATATGCCAATACTTAGTAAAGAAGAAGCACAGGCTTTATTAAAGAAGGTGCTTAGTTATTCAAAAGCCGACGAATGCGAGATCAGCCTCGGCGGGAGCGAAGGCGGTAACATCCGTTATGCACTCAATGCGGTATCTACCGCGGGCGATATCGGCACCTTAAGCCTGGCCGTAAGTTCTACCTACGGTAAAAAGACCGGCACGGCCACCATCAACGAGTTCGATGACGCTTCGTTAGAAAAAGTGGTTCGCCGTTCGGAGGAACTGGCACAACTGGCGCCGGCTAATCCTGAGTATATGCCGCTGTTAGGTCCGCAAACCTTTAAAGAGGCTACTACCTATAACGAAAAGACCGCCGCCATGACACCCGAGGTACGCGCCGACCTGGTAGCCAAAAGTTTGGACGTGACCAAAGCGGCCAATCTGAGCGCAGCGGGATTCCTGGAGAACTCTACGGATTTCCGTTCGGTCATGAACTCTAAAGGGTTGTTCGCCTATAACAAGTCCACTGACGTGACCTTTTCGGTGACCACCCGTAACGCCGAAGGTACCGGATCAGGCTATGCCGCACGTGGTTTCACTGATGTGAGCAAGCTGGATACTTACGCCGCTACCAAGATAGCCGCTCAAAAAGCTACCGGATCAGTAGGTGCACGCGCGATCGAGCCCGGCAAATACACCGTGATCCTGGAGCCTACTGCTGCGGCTTACATGATGGAGAACATGTTCAGAGGTTTTGATGCCCGCAGTGCCGATGAAGGCCGCAGCTTTATGAGCAAAAAAGGCGGCGGCACCCGTTTAGGCGAAAAACTGATGGATGACAAAGTGACCATCTACTCTGACCCTTTCAACCCCGACCTGCCTTCAGGTACCTGGAATGGCGACGGTTTGCCATTGGAAAAGACTTACTGGATCGACAAAGGTGTGGTAAAGACCTTAAGCTACTCGCGCTATTGGGCCGAGAAGAAAGGCGTTAAACCGCAGCCCGGCCCAAGCAACATCATTATGGAAGGCGGCAACATGAGCCTGGAGGATATGATCAAGAGTACCGAGCGTGGCATATTGGTATCGCGCCTGTGGTATATCCGCATGGTAGACCCTCAGGTATTGGCCCTTACGGGGCTCACCCGTGATGGTACGTTCTACATCGAGAATGGTAAGATCAAGTTCCCGATCAAGAACATGCGCTTCAACGAGAGCCCGGTGATCATGCTTAATAACGTGGAGGCTTTGGGTAAACCCGAGCGCGCCATAAGCGTGGAGAGCTACCGCAGCTATATGATACCGCCGATGAAGATCCGCGATTTCACCTTCTCGTCACTGTCTGACGCCGTATAAATGGCTATAAATGATGAAGCCCCCTCGTTTTGGAGGGGGCTTATCTATTTAAAAAGGTTTTAATTTCAACAGTAAGATAAAAAGCGGTCTCTCTCGCAGCGACCGCTTCCTTGGACTAACTAAACTATTTATAAAAAAAACTCTTATTTAAATACAGAATAAACGTTGGTTATCTTCCAGCCATCGCCGGTGTTAGCAACGGTCACATAATTTGTGCGGGTAAAGTTCTCATATTTCATGTCAACTTTCACAACACTAACATCATCGTTACTTTCAACTACTGATGTTGAGGTAGAACATGCCTGTTGGATGTCTTTATTCTGTTTTGCGAACTCCAGCATCTGTGTTCTGTCGAAGCTCATTACTTTGTTGCCGCGCAGGATGCTGAATTTGGCCGACTGGTCAAGCACATCGCTTAAACCGGCGCTTTTGCCAAGGGTCATGCTGCTAACGTAGGTCTCAACGGCGTGGTTCTTGGTCAGTTTCACTGCTTTTGGTTCGTCAGCTTTAACTACATTTGATACTACTAATAAGGCTAAGCCTGCTACGATCGATCTTAAAGTTTTCATATTGGTAAGGACTAAGTGTTAATGTATGTGGTTAATTATTTTGTTTTATATCCATAAGACACAGGCATTACACGAAACGTTACAACTATTTTTAATTAATTGTACTATTTAACAAGTCGTTAACATTTGACCGCTTTAAATACAGGATCGGTAGCTTAACCATCACAATACTTTGCATTATGGTAACATTCACGGCGGTGATCTTCAAATTTGGCGACCAGGGCGAAAAGACCGGCTGGACCTACATTGATATTCCGGCGGATGTTGCCCAACAGATCAAGCCTGATAACCGCCGCTCGTTCAGGGTTAGGGGTACTCTCGATAATTTTGCCATTGCCGGCATAGCCGTGATGCCCATGGGCCAAGGTAACTTCATCCTCACCCTTAATGCTGCCTTACGTAAGGGTGTACGCAAAGGCGAAGGCGCCATGATAAAGGTAAGCCTTGAAGAGGATACCGACTTCAAACTGGTGGTACCTGATGACCTGCTGGATTGCCTGGCCGACGACCCCGACGCTTTGCAATTCTTTGAAAGCCTGCTGGAATCGCACCGGCGGTACTTTGTCAACTGGCTTAACAGCGCCAAAACGGTAGAGACCCGCGCCAAACGCATTGCCATGATCTGCCACGCCATGGCTAACCGGATGGACTACGGCCAAATGATCAGGCATGCACGCGATAATAAGTAGCACCAGAATCGTGACCGGCGCCGATCACCAAATTTGCAAAAAAGCGAACGATCAGATCTTTTAGGTTTAGCGGATATATCATGCTGCTGTTCAGATGTTACATTTCGCTGTTTCCGTGTTACACTTGGTGTTACATTTTAGCTTTTTGTGGTTTTTTCTGGAAAAAGGTGGGTTTTTACGAATTTCGCAACGCTAAAAAGTGGGGAAAGTTGGGGAATTGTGTTACATCTGTGTAACTCCTAAAAGTGGTGATCCGCGCTGCGCCGGCCGGGCATATCAAGCTTCCTATCCAACTCCCCCCCTATCCTGACCGTTGCGAACGGGACGATGCATTTGACCATGTTGCATAATTATTTCATCTTTATAGGAACGCTGTGGGCGCATGAGCATCCATTTTTGCGTAGTTTTTACTATATTTGACTAATATTTTTAGCACACTTCTTTTATGTGCCAGCTTGATAATAAGAGATAGCTCTATCTTTTTGATGAACAGATATGTCAGAGAATTTAGACCCTAACGAAACGATGCATAACGTGATCCCGCTCGACGGGCTTTACGAGAACTGGTTCCTTGATTATGCGTCGTACGTTATACTTGACCGTGCCGTTCCGCATATTAATGACGGGTTAAAACCCGTACAGCGACGCATATTGCACTCGCTTAAAGAGATGGACGACGGGCGCTTTAACAAAGCTGCCAACGTGATCGGTAATACCATGAAGTATCACCCGCATGGTGATGCCTCCATTGGGGATGCCATGGTACAGATCGGCCAAAAGGACCTGCTGATCGATCGCCAGGGAAACTGGGGCGACCCAGTGACCGGCGATGCGGCCGCTGCACCACGTTATATAGAGGCGCGTTTATCTAAATTTGCGCTCGATGTGGTATTCAATCCTGACACCACCATATGGCAGGCCAGTTATGATGGTCGTAACCGCGAGCCCATCACCCTTCCGGTCAAGTTCCCGCTGTTGCTGGCTCAGGGTGCCGATGGTATAGCCGTAGGTTTGGCCACCAAGATATTACCGCACAATTTTATCGAACTGATCGATGCCTCCATTGAGGCCTTGCGCGGTAACCGCCCCAACCTGTTGCCCGACTTTTTGACCGGCGGCATGGCCGATGCCACAAATTATAACGAAGGGCAGCGCGGCGGTAAGGTACGCGTACGCGCCAAGATCATTGAGCGTGATAAAAAAACGCTGGCCATTACCGAGATACCGTACAACACCACCACCGGCAGTTTGATCGATAGTGTGATCAGCGCTAACGATAAGGGCAAGATCAAGATCAAAAAGATCGAGGATAACACGGCGGCCAGTGTCGAGATCGTGATACACCTGGCACCCGGCATATCGCCCGATGTGACGATCGATGCGCTTTACGCCTTTACCGATTGCGAGGTATCCATATCGCCCAATACTTGTATCATTTTAGATGATAAACCACACTTTATGAGTGTGAACGACATCCTGATCCATAGCGCCAACCACACCAAAGGGTTGCTCAAAATGGAGCTGGACATCCGTTTGCTCGAATTAAAGGAAAAGATATTCTTCAGTTCGCTGCTCAAGATCTTTATTCAGGAAGGCATGTACAAGCACCCTGACTACGAGAGCTCGGGTAACTTTGATGCGGTGGTAGAGGTGTTGAACCGCTTGTTCGAGCCGTTCTTCCCGCAGTTCTACCGCACGATCATGCCTGAGGACTACAAGAAGCTGATCGATAAGCCGATGAGCAGCATCACCCGCTTTGACGTTAAAAAGGCCGACGAGCAGATGAAAGCCCTGGAGGCCGAGATCAAGGAGGTGAACCACAACCTGAAACACCTGACCGACTATGCCATTAGCTGGTACACCAGGCTAAAGGAAAAATATGGCAAGGGCCGCGAACGTAAGACCGAGCTGCGCACCTTTGATAAGGTAGAAGCTACCCAGGTAGCCCTGGCCAACGTTAAACTGTACGTGAACCGCCGCGACGGCTTTATTGGCTCGGGCATTAAACGTGATGAGAACGTGGAGTACGTGTGCGACTGTTCGGACATTGACGAGATCATCGTTTTCCGCGAGGATGGCAAGTGTATGATCACTAAAATGCAGGACAAGGTATTTGTGGGTAAGGACATCCTGCACGTGGCCGTGTTTAAAAAGAACGACGAGCGTACCGTTTACAACATGATGTACAAGGACGGCGAAAGCGGTACCACCTACATCAAGCGTTTCTCGGTAGTGGGCGTTACGCGCGATAAGGAGTACGACCTAACCAAGGGTACCAAAGGCACCCGGGTATCGTACTTCTCGGCCAATCCTAACGGCGAGGCCGAAGTGGTGAACATCCAATTGAAACCACACTCTAAACTCAAGAAACTACAGTTCGATGAGAACTTTGCCGATATAGCCATTAAGGGTCGCGGATCAATGGGTAACCAGGTGACCAAGTACCCGGTTAAAAAAATTGTGCTCAAATCAAAAGGGGTATCGACCCTGGCGGGCCGCAAGATCTGGTATGATGATGTGCTCAAACGCCTCAATGCCGATAGCCGTGGCCGTTACCTGGGCGAATTTGACGGCGAGGACAAGATCATCACCATCCTATCGAACGGTACGTACGAGCTTACGAGCTTTGACCTGAGCAACCACTTTGACGACCGTATGCAGATCATCGAGAAGTATGACCCCGAAAAAGTATACTCGGTGATCCATTACGATGGTAAGTCGAAGAACTATTTGGTGAAGCGCTTTGTGTTCGAGAACATCGTGATCGGCAAGCAGGTGAGCTTTATTAGCGAGGAGCCCGGATCTAAACTGATGATCATATCAGGTGCGGCGCAGCCAGTGGTCAAGGTGGAACAATTGAAAGGCAAGGCCGAGACCCAGGAATTGGTAGAACTCAACCTGACCGACCTGATCGACGTGAAAGGCATGAAGGCTATGGGCAACCGCCTATCGGCCCATACGGTGAAGACCATTGAGCTGATCGCCGAGCATGACGACGCCGAAGATGTACCCGACCCGGCACCCGATTCGGTGGCCGACACGCAGCTCATTGCCGATGTGACCGAACCTAATGAACCCAAACCCATCCCTGATGCCACGCCCGAAAAGGCCGCCAAGGATGTAGGCTTCGAGATCACCAACGACCCAAACGAGATCGAGATCAAGAACAAACGTTCAGACTCCAAGACCGATATCGACGACAGCCCACAACTGGGCCTGTTCTAAACCATACAAAAGGGAACGCTTCATCGGGTTCCCTTTTTGTTGTTGAAGTAGTTGGTGACAACACCAACCACAGGCTAATGGGGAACTCAACCTCAGGCAGAAAAGAACCTATTAAAAATTACAGAACAGCTTAAACATACTGGGATAGCTCAGATGAAGTATAATAGCGAATATGAGACAGAAAAGAGCTGCTCGTAGATACTCAACCTTATTATACTTAAAAAATAGCCATTGGATAACATAGCTCATGATGAAGATCATAAAGGCAATATATAATAAGATGATCAACCCGTAATAAAGCAGCGAGAATCCCATTCCATACTGACCATCAACACGTAATATCATATGACAATATTCATTATTTTATCCAGGCTATAAATTCTTCAGTCGCTGAATAAAGAAGGATGTGTAGATCAGCTCCCTTTTTCTATTACTTACAGGGTGTGCGTCCTCATTTTGTCAAGCTCCTGGCGTAGCCTGCTTACGTAGCTTGCCGGCATGGCAGGCTTTTGATCTTGGGCTAATTGCACCGCTTTATTTTGGTTGATAATGGCCTCGTCTATCAGGTCTAAACGGTATAGCAGGTGGGCCATGGTATCATAATAGGCATGGTTGCCGGGCGACAGGTTGATGGCGCGCTTTACCCACAATAATGCCTTGGTGAGGTTTGCCGGGTCACGTGTACCCAGTGTATAAAAGTTGTAGGCCACATTGTTAAGCACGCTGGGCACATCATTAGCCACCGTGCCAGTACTAACAATGCTGGTCACCACGGTGCGGCGCACCTTACCTTGCGTATCGGCCGTCACTACCGTCCCTACCTTGGCGTTGGGGTTCATCGACCTTAGTCGATCCATACTTGCTTTTCGGCTATCCTCCATGCTTTTATCGCGCAGTTTCTTGATCGAATCGGCAGTGATACGCATATAAAAGTTATCGCAGTATCGTATGGCCTCCCTAAAGTAATTGGCAGTATCCTTCACCTCGTAATAGTAATTCACCATTTCCCATGAGTAACGCTTGTTGATCACGTCATAATTCTTGATAGCCCTTACAGTGCGGCTACTGAAACCAGCCAACTGCTGTGCCAGGCTCACGTTCTTGGTGCGTATCGCCTCGGCGCGGGTGTTGCTCATGATATGGTTGTTTATCGCCACTCTTGCTGCTAATGGTTCAGTTTTATACAAGCTGTCCACCAACTTGCGGCTATTGGTATAGCATAAATTGTAGGTCTTTCCGTAAGCGATAGGCCCGGCGTTCATGATAAATAGGATCTCGTTATAGTTATCGAACTCCTTAATGGTCATTTGCTCCACATACTCGTCAATCAGTTTGGCGTTATCGAACAACCCTAACTTTTCTTTAAGCAGTATGTAATCCTTCAAACCCTGCTTAGTGAGTTTACCGGCGCTGCGCAATTCTTCATATTTGCTAATGGTGTTGCCTGATATGGCCGCCAAAGCGGCATTAGCCATATCGATATAGGGCTTTGCCGTTGAGGTGATAACGGGAGTGCCCTTATATAAAAGCCCGCCTTTGTGATCGAAGAACAGATAGGCGGGATACGGGTCGATCTTTTGCGGATAAAATTTGCGGAAGGCGACAATGGTGGAGTCGGCTATGTTAATGTTGACATTCACAAATTTGCTGTTATACAGCTCCACCACTTCCTTGTTATTGAAACCCGGCTCAAACTTGACCGTGCCTGTAGGTTTGAATTCAGTGGTCAGTCCGAGCGGACCTACCATCACAAATAGGGGCTTTTTGGTTTGCCGAGCTTTGGCCAAACCGGCATCGATGTTATCGTAAAATTTGATCTTTTGGCCGTAGGTGTTGATGCTTAACAACAACGTGACATAGAGGAAGAATACCCGCATAGGAATGTGTAAGGTTTAAAGCCCTAAGATATCGTATTGAACGTAAAGGCAATATTATTAATTAAAAAAAGCCGTTCAGGTTTATCCGAACGGCTTTTGAAGAAAATGGTATATACTATGATCAGCTCACGCTGATGGTGTAAGCGGCTTCGAAAACGTGACCGTGGTCTACCTTTTGGATGCCTTCTTTATCTTTGATATCTACAGCGCTGCCATCAGCATCGGCGTAGCCCAGCCAAGGTTCGATGCAAACGAAATCAGCTCCGGGTTTTGCCCATATGCCTAACTGTTTAAAGTGTGGGAACTCCACCGAAAGTGAATGCTCACTATGAGCCGACCGAATGGTCACCTTACGGCTTTTCAGGTCTTTAAGTACCAGCGCATCGGCGTTGAAGAGCGAGCGCGTCAGTTTCAGCTTGCCGCCTTCGGTCATCACCGGACGGGTCTCGCCATTGAAGTAGCCGGCTGGCGATAGCATGTGCGTATGCAGCGCTTCGTCCACCTCAAATTCGAGGTAGTAATCCTCATATCTTTCGCCTACGCCAAAAGGCACGTTGAACGCCGGGTGCCCCCCTACCGAAAAGTAAATGGTCTTATCATCAAGGTTGATCACTTTGTAGGTAACACGCAGGGTATTATCGAAAAGGTCGTACAGCACCTGGAATGCGAACTGGTAAGGGTACACAGCCAATGTTTCCTCATCGGCCGTTAGCTGGAACACGGCATGCGTTGCCGAGCAGCCGATCAGCTCAAATTCAGATTGCCGGGCAAAGCCATGGCGGGGCAGCTCATAGCTTTGGCCATCAACATTCAACTGGTTATTGTATAACCCACCTACGATGGGGAACAGGTTAGGCGCATGCCAAGGCCACACATTGGGATCGGCCTGCCACATATGCTCAATGTGGGTGCCTTTATTGTACAACGAACTTAGCTGCGCTCCTTTACCGCTGATCGCCACGCGAAGGCGATCGTTCTCGATAATGATCATAATGGTTTATGTGTAAAAGGTTATGCCTCTAAGTTAGCAACTTCTCAGTCATCATCATCGTCGCGTTTCTTTTTGGCTTCGAGTATAACAAACGCACTGCGTTTTGGTGCGGGCATCACCGAATTTTCTCCTTTTACATATTTCCACACCACCTCGTTAAGGTCAAGGTCAGGGATGGCGTCCTCCCTTGCGAAGTTGAACAGCTCCGAACGGCGGCTACTTTCATTGTTAGACACGTTGCGGCGCTCCAGGTCTACCTGGGCTGGGCGCAACGTGTACGGTGTAAGATCAGGCTTTGAGGTGAAGCACTCGAACAACGGTATAGAGGCGGCATCGTACTGGCTCATAGGCGGAAGGCCCAGTATAAGCTCGATGGTGCGGAGTACGCCAGAGGTAGAGTACATCTGATGGACAACGGCGTTACGCTTCACGTATGGCCCGGCCACAAATACCGGCGACCTGTGCGCATCCACATGGTCAGGGCCGTTCTGGGCGTCATCTTCCAGTATGAACACCACCGATTCCTTCCATATGGGCGTGTGCGACAAATGTTCAAGGATCATGCCGATGCCCTGGTCGTTATCGGCCACGGCAGCTATGGGTGATATCTTTCCCTTTTTTTGGCCGCTGGTATGATCATTAGAGATACGGATCGTGTTGAAACGCGGCACCGCATCGATCTTCAGCAACGAATCGAGGTCTTGCGCCCAAAGCTGGGCACGCAGCACATCCTTGATGTCCATATCAAAACCCGGCGACTTAGGCGCCACATGCCCTTTAAGCGACTTAAGCTCGGTTTTGCCGTACGCGCCGAACTCGCCATAGGTGCGGTAGCTGATACCGGCGCGTTTGCAGTAGTCCCATATGTAACCATCGCGCGGGTAAGCTACCTGGCGCGAGCCTTCGTAGTCGTAAGTTCCGCCACGGCCACCATAGCTGGTAGGCCAGGTCTTTTCGGTATAGTCGGTAGCGTAGGCGGCGGTGCTCCAATTATGGCCGTCGGCACTTACCTCGGCGTTCACGTAAAAGTTATCGAGCAGCACGTAGTCGCCCGCAATGGCATGATGATTAGGTGTCACCTTTTTACCGAAGATGCATAACGAGGTGTCACCGTTGCCCTGCGGCACATCGCCCAGCACCTGGTCGTATGTACGGTTCTCTTTAATGATATAGAACACATATTTGATCGGCGACCTATCACCCAGCTTGCGCGGGATCGGGTTATCGGTCTCGCCCGGCGCTATCTTCTCTGTGGTGTTGTTGAACGGCGTGTTGGCGTAAACCTGTTTGGTGTAGGTCTTTAATTTGTCCGCATCGGGCCTATCGATGAATGATAAAGTACCCTTGAACAACCCGCCAATGTACTGGCTGCGGCTATTGGTAGAGCCGATATGATGGCCGCTATCGTCGGTCTTGAGCACAGGCTGCGGGCCGTTAGGGTTGGCCATAGAGGTGAAACCCTTACCATTGGCCACCAGTATCTTGTTGCCTAACGTTTTCAGATTAGTGGGATACCAACCCACCGGGATGAATCCACGGCTTTTACTGTTGCCCGGCATGGTCACATCCAATACGGCCAGGCAATTATTATCGGCATTGGCAATGTAAAGCGTCTTATTATCGGGCGATAGCGCGAGCCCGTTGGTGGTGGCACCGGTAAGTTTGGTGGGGTAAAGCGCTACCGATATGGTCTCGATCACCTTGTTGGTGCGGGTATCGATCACCGATACGCTGTTGTCGTTAGCGTTAGCCACGTACAGCAGCGTGTTCTTCTTGTTCAATAGTAACTCGTTAGGGTGGCTGCCGGTGGCGATGGTCCTGACCACCTTTCCCGACGCCACATCATACACAGCTACCTGTGCCCTGCCCCATAAGGAAACATACAGCGTGCGTTCATCGGCCGATAAGATGCAGCTGTAGGCTTCGGACGCAAGTTTGGTCTTACTTAAGATCTTACCGGCGGCGGGGTCGAGCACATACAAAGTGCTATCCTCTTTGGTAACGGTATACAGGCGCGTATCGGCCTTATTGACGGCTATGCCGGTGGGGCAAACCTTATTGGGCCAGGGTTTACCCAAGCGCAGGGTATCAGGCTTGCCCAATTTGTTATCATGTATGTTGAAACGGTAGATCCAGTTATCGTTGCCGCCTGAAGCATAAAGATGCTTTTCATCATTGCTGAAAGCTAACCCATACCATGACTTGGCCACCACCTGCTGGTCGAGCAGTTTCTCGGTGCGCGGATCGATCAGTTGTACCGATTGCTTGCTTTGACCGTTGTTGGTAACGGCCAGCAGATGCCCTGATGATGATAATTGAATATTTAACGGCAGATCGCCCAAGGGTAACGCACGGCCGGCGGGGCTCAGCTTCCAACCGTTGGGGAGCAACACCTGCCCTGTAGGTAACTTGCCCGGCAGTTGCTGCGCCAGCACCGGCAATGAGCATACGAGCAGCGCCATGCCCAGGCGTAAAGTTCTATTAATGGATGTCCGTTTCATAAGTTCATCCAAAAATAACCCTTAGTAGCCGGGCATTTCGGCGCCAACAAAAACTTAACAATTATTTATCATCAAAGCGCATTTTGGCTTTGATCACCGAATCCTTTTGAGCAGGGGTAAGCTTATAATTGAAGTTGAATAAAGCGCCTTCCCAATCGCCGTAGCTTGGGTTAGGCAGCACGATGTATCGCGCACCGAACTGGCCAGCCAGCTGACGCGTGGTGTTATCGCGACCGGCCTCGGCAGGGTGGTTATCATACATTTTATCCAGATCGGCCAGGTTATCCCCGCAAAGCATTACGATGTTATACTTACTCAACACCTGCTGGCGACGGGCCTCCTTACTCGAGCCACTGGTACGTAACAACAAATGCTCGTTATCGGCATTGGGCAGGGCGTACTTTTGCAGGTTACGTAACGTGCCAGGGCGTTCGTCCTCATCACGGTTGGTGATGTAGAATATGGTGACGCCTTTGCTGGCGGCATACTTGAAGAACGCCGGTGCACCGGCAACGGTATCGCAGGCAGCTTTAGCGGTCCAGGCCTTCCAGGCGGCCAGCTCATAGTCCTGATCATGGATGGCGCGCTGCGCATCATGCGGACTATTGTCTAACACGGTCTCATCGATATCGGTCACGATGGCCAAAGGCTTTGATGACGGGGTCTTCAACACATCATCCAGATGCCAGCGAGCCGTGTTATAAGCCTGAAAGCACAATGCCTTATACTCTGCCGAACGTTGCTGCCACACCGATGCCCACACTTTACCGTTGTTCACGGTAGAGGTATGTGCCGTATTTGCCATCTGCTTATTGATGCTGCAGGCAGCCAATGCCAGCAGCGAAATGAAAAGATACTTTTTCATGTTACTTACAATGTGTGATCAAAAGTAATTAAAGCTGGGCAAATGCCGGCTTTTGTTGTGGCGGCGGTGATCAATATTAAGTTTTTGTGATGTGTTATAACATTTGGCGATCCAACTCATGGGCGGTATATCACAACAACACCTGAGAACCTCATACCTGTACCTAAGCATCATTACATGCCTGATCATTGGCGCCTGCCACAACGACAAGGTAGAACCCTTTACAAAACGAGCCGCTTACCGGCACCTGGGTAGCTGAACTAAAGACGTCCCCCTCACAGACCTGGGTATCTGAGTATACGTTTACATACTGGAGTTGACCGAGATCAGGGAGTACGGCAATTACACGGGTCCCGACAATTACCGCGACGAAAAGGAACTTACCTTACA
Source organism: Mucilaginibacter daejeonensis (assembly GCF_020783335.1). Classification (NCBI taxonomy): domain Bacteria; kingdom Pseudomonadati; phylum Bacteroidota; class Sphingobacteriia; order Sphingobacteriales; family Sphingobacteriaceae; genus Mucilaginibacter; species Mucilaginibacter daejeonensis. The sequence continues at coordinate 1,250,191 of NZ_CP086068.1, read as the reverse complement.
ACAGGGCACCTTTGCCGAGGCCAGCATCCCCTACTCGGTCACTAATAATGCATCAGTGCTAACCATGGGTTACCTTTGTCCACCTAATGCACTTTGCGGGCAGTCATACCTCGTATTCAACAAGGTACGCTGATCAGTGTACACTTTACTATCCTAAAAATGGGGATATTAAAACGTTCACTGATCGCTACAATGAACACTCACTGACCTGAGCGATAGCTATTGAACCATGTGAATACCTATTGGCAAATTTGTTGTATAGATTGAAGCATGGAAACGACAACTAACCACAACGCCACACGATTCCAGATGGAATGGGGCGGTAAACATAGAGATTGCACCGTAGAGCCTCAAGGCAACAACGAATACAAAGTATATTTTGACGGCATTTACCTGGCCCAGCTCAACATCGAGCCCAACAGCGGCCATGGCAGCATCAAATGGGGAGTCCCTTTTGACCGCAACGTGGTAGATACCATTAGCCAAAACGTACGTTACCCATATGACCTACAAAAAGCCGGTTGATCACCGGCTTTTTGCTGACCTGCCCACTTCTCATGGCATTGCGAGCGATAGCTTGGCAGACCTATACTAATTTATACCAGCGATACGTATCACCACTTTCGTCATTGCGAGGCACGAAGCAACCTCTGCGGAGGAAATTCAGACTTTTATCAGTGCTGTAACCTCCTCCAGCGCCGAGTAGGCTTGGTGAAGTGAGTATACGTCCGCCTGTGAACGTCAGTTCCATACAAAAAAAGCAACGCATAAGAAAATTTGCGGCCAAGCCCTGTTGCTACCTGTTCCTGTACTTTGATTTTAGCCGCCCTACCCGCAACACTGCTTTTAAGTTCCTTTTATTTGCTGCAATTTGATAATCAATGCCTTCTGACATATCGCCTATATGCTGGCGTTTATGCAGGAGAGGCTTACATTTTAACAACGTCGCAACTAATTAACTACAGTGCTACTCAGGACATATGAATCGAGGGTATTATAACCTAGTTTTATTTGCTTAAGGAGCATTACAAAATACCCTAGTCTACCCCGAGGTAATGAAGTTAACGAGTGTATTAGTTCGAGCAATAAAATAGCAGATGATCTATATAATAACAGCCATACATATATCAGGGGGACTTTTTGGTGATAGTTTGATTTGCAGAATACTCTACAAATTTCCCTATCTGTGCGTAGGCTCTGACATAATAAAAATTACTCGGGTTCAGGTCAGATAGGTCGCGTGTGAAGTCGACTGAATTCTTAGCATTACCTATTGGATATTTAACTGCGTTGTCAATGGTCGGATCGATCGTTGTACCAACCAATACTCCGTAACTTATATCCGCTGTAGCATTCCTAACTTCTAAAGTTCCAGTAATTTTATACTGATTCAAGCTTACCGTTCGTATCGGTAATATCGAAATTCTGAACGAGCTAGGCTCAATATCTGCAATGACCTGCGTTTTTTTACAGCCAGAGAAAATTATTAATATAACTAATAAGAGTAAAATAGGTCTCATACGGCCGGTCATTCTTGTAAAAATATGTGATCATTCTATACGAACAAATTCTTTATGTAGAAAAATCAGCCGGATCCTTAATGGCCATATTAAAATAGACTTTGTATTTTTATACACAAAACCGTATCGCAGTTATCATGATCATTTTTAGGAACCTATTTCTTTCGGTGGCGCTATGTATGTTCTTTTCATGCAAAAAAGAGATCCTACATACCGAGAAGCCAGCTCAACCTTTTTCGACCGCTGGAACTAATCAAACTGATGTAGAAGATTTTCAAGTGACCTTGAATGCAGATGCCCTCAAAGACGGGCAAAATGGAAAATGGACGATATCAAAAGGATTGATAGAAAGTAAGGTTTATTTCTCTAATGATACCAGACCTGATTCAAAATTCAATGGTATGCCGGGGGAGAGTTATGAACTACGATGGACAGTAACGTCAGGAACCACTAAATACTCTGAATCAACAGTAAAGGTTAGTTTTAAGCCCCTTCAAGCGTCAATAAGTAATGCTGCGCCGGGTACTTCCACCCGACTTTATTTGACCGCAAAAAATTATGAAGGAGGTGTATGGTCAATAGATGGTAAGTATGCATCACTAAATACCCAGAACTTTGGTGGGACTGTGATACCTGATATCAATTCACCTAATATTCTATTGCAATGCTACGCTAATCGTAACTACAAGATCACATGGACCACTTATTATGGCAGCAAACATGCTTCAACCACTTTAAACATAAAAACCGGCGACTATTTAGAGAGCGAAGCATTAGATGCATTACAATTAGATTCTCGTTCATACCGTGTAAGTTATGAAAATGGCCACATTACAAAACTTGACCTTAGCTCAAGTAAATTTGGCTGGATACTACAAGATACTGCAGCCTTCCCGTCAGTACAAGCCTTGAAGCATTTAAAGGAATTGCGATTACAAGGCAGCTCAATTAATAAATTTCCTGAAGTTATTGGAGAAATATATCGGAATCTTGAATATTTGAATGTCGACGGTACTGGTATATCATCTGTTGCATCTAACATCGGGAACTTGAAAAAGCTAAAAAAATTGTTAATGAGTAATACACAGTATGGGGCTCAGATCTATTCCCTACCCGAAAGTGTAGGTGATCTGGAAAGTCTTGAATATTGGAAATTGAGTTCTATCGGCCTTAAATATGTCCCAGAAAGCATAAGCAGATTAAAAAAATTAAAGGTCTTTGATTGCTCTCTCAATTCAGTTGAAAAGCTACCTGCCAATTTAGGTAATATGGAGAACTTGGAATTTATCACGGTAACAACACAGGAGAGTATACCAGCGTCGGTCTCTAAACTCTCCAAGTTGCGCCGAATGGAATGGGATTGCGGCGCGACCTCGGTGAAGCTACCGGACGATTTCGGCAATTTGGCCTCATTAGACACTTTATCACTGATCGGAAAATATACGAGCCTACCATCCAACTTCGGAAATCTAAGGTTAAAGCAACTACTTTTAACTACACCTCAACTTTCCTCTTTGCCCGAGAGTTTTGGTAATATGAAGGAACTTATAACCTTGACGGTAGGTGGAACATTCAAAACATTGCCTAATTCTTTTTCTCAATTGACCGCACTCAAGTATCTGATACTTGGTGGACATATAGAGCAACTACCGAAAGATTTTGGAAGACTCAAGTCCCTGACCTACTTAGACATCCAATTTTCGAGTTTGAATGAACTACCTGAAAGTATAGGAGATCTATCTAACTTGACCGAGATCAATTTAAATCAAAACCAATTACAAGCACTCCCCTTAGGCCTCTTCAAACTACCCAAATTGAGTAAACTTTGGCTATCATACAACAAACTTAGCACCATTCCTACAGAATTCAGTGGTTTAGCAGATGTACTAACACAACTGTACATATATGGGAATAATTTTAGCGCGGTAGACAAAGCACGCTTGAGATCAATATTACCTAAGACCTTTGTTTATATGAATGACTAAAAGGAATGGCTTTGCGATTACAAGCGAAACTATCTACAAAACGTAATGCGTCTCGATCAGAGGTACACGTTCCTACAAACTGCTAAGACGAGATAGTAAAAGATCTCTTCAGAAAATTTTACAACCTCCTTGGAACATGGCAAAACCAACTTGCAGCATACAAAAACAAGAAAGGCTTAAATAACGATCATCATTAGTAAGGCAAACATTCCTACTATTTGTAAATTAGATCGGTCATAAACTTCCTTCACCTCAGCACCCACATCCTGCCCTTTTTTAAACCGCTTGTAAATGTCGCCCAGCAAGGTTGAGCCGATGAAGAATGCGGTATTCAGTAAACTAAACTTGAGCAATAAGTGATCAATGATATCGATGACCAGCCTCAGTTTAGATGCGGGTTTGGTCCCTGCCTTTGCGGCGAAGTGTGTGATGCTTTTATGATCAGCGGCGATCTCCGCATAGAAGGTAACGGTGCGCGCGTTGTTGATCCGGCTGGTTGGGTATAATAGCCGTGCTAAAGTGAAACCGGCATAATCGCGTGTGGTGTCTGACCCGCGCCTGATCAGTGCAGGCCCACCGTGATGATACTGTTTGATGTAATAGCCTTTCACCACTCCACTGGGTCCCGAACTATCTGTATATACATCATGAATGGTTAGCGGCTTCACCTCGTTAATGATCGCCACAAAACGAAAAGCCATAAACACCCATACAACCGCCCAAAGCGCGAAAAAGGTGTAATGGATCTTTTTGAAGCTCATGTTCATGGTGATACTTGCAGTGCCGTCAGATAGAGGCGCTTGCGTATATCATAACATGGAAGGTTATTTATTGTTGCCGGCCGATGAGAGAAGACACACGCGGCCCGCGTGCGCCATCACCAGGAGCGAAATATAATTTAATATTATATATGAATAAGATGCTACCTTGTAAACGACAATTTTTAAAACTGAACTTAACTGTTAAGTATATGTTGACGATAAGCATCAGCAGCTAAGCGCTTTACCGTATCAACATTTAATACAGCGTTCCTTTCTCTTATTACTTTTTCGGCTGCGTTAAACCACGCTATTGGAATACCATCAATTGGACGTGAAGGAGAAAATTGATATGCTTCGTTGCTATTTTTCGCTACTACTTCAACACTCAAAATCGTCTTTTTGGCCATATCAGACAACTCATTAATAAAGTTACTACTGTTGATCTGTTCTATCAGATTCGGTTGTCTAAGAAATCGATTTTCAGTTAGCCTCACTGCTTCAAAAAATTCAAGCAAATTGGCTTCGCTGTTGGAACACCACCATGCATCTCCGTTCTTTTGCTGTGCATATTCACCACCTAAAAGCATTTGTCTTTCCTCTTCAGTTAAAAAATTACCTATCCTTTGATAAGACATTTTTGGAACATCAGCCCCAATCGTAGCCCAAGTCGTATTCCTTGATAGGTAGTAAGCACCCGTGAAAAGATGATCATAATTTCTAGAAATCGTCAATCCAAGGGAAATATAATAGTCATTGTTGATCACTTTGAGATATAATCCCTCGGCAGGAGTAATTGTATCTTTAATTGCTTTATATCCTAGTCTTTCTAAACCAGATCTGGTCAACCGTATTAGAGTTGCTTTACTTAGTTTCATGTTTTATCTGTCCTATCTTTTAGGACCTATCTTCATTGTTAAGTTAGAGATACCATCACTCCTCAAGCTTCCCGCTTGTGGTTTGATTGGCTTACAATTCGTGCTTTAATGTACAACATAGATGGTAAAGCAATAGCCCGGCTGGTCAGGACCGACTATAAACTTAGCTAGTTACACAAGCGGAATGCTTGCGGGAGCGTTGGGAGCTAACCTTCAAATTCTATGCTTGACGGCAAAAAGTCATTCGACATAATAATAAAAAGCAGAGATGTTTTAGTGGATGGTGAGTACTCTCTGCCTATTTTGAATATTTGCCCGACCTTGCAAATCTCTAATTTCGCTGAGATCGATTTACCAAGACTCATCAGATCTTTAAGCGTCCCCCCTATATGACTCGAAGTTAAAACCGGTTCGTGCCACGTCATAATTTTTAAATAGCTATAGGGTCCTAAATGCAAGTGTTCTGACGTACCACCATTTTTAGGATCGCTTGAATATAATATTAGTACATCGACCAATTTAGTAAGACCATCTTTACTTCCGATGAATCTCCATTGACCTAAATCATTGTCATATTCGTAGTAAAAGCCAAGCTCATTCCACTTGTTTATTGTTTGTTCGTGGTTAGGTGTCACTGGCGCACTTTTTTACTATATATTTCAAGTTTGTATTATTGAGTTAGGAAAGCGGGTTTTGTTCGCTGTTATTGAGTCACACGCGGCACGCGTGCGTCAGCACTTGTGCTTACTAATCTTTCCAATCCTTCACTAATTCCCTATAATCAAAATTGACCTTAGTCCCATTTTTTTTGAATACCACAACTATCACAGAACCCTTTGGCTTCGATAGAGAATCCCCTTTCTCAACTATTGATTCCCATTCCGGATAAAGACCATATTGATATCCAGTGGTCAACTTTACTTTCTGAATATTATGATCACGTGCATCTCTGAAAACAGAATCGACCCTGCCGTAAAATTCGTCTTCTTTAATACCATCTAAGACCAATTGCGCGCCTGTTGTACGATCATGCTTGCGCCATATAAGTAATCCAATAATCAGTACAAGACTTATAATACTTTTTATAGCATTAAATTTAGTTAGCTTCCATCCGTTAAACATAGTTTGATCTTTTAAAACCGCTATTGTGGTACCTCATAAATCTAAACAAAAAAAGCCGGTCTGTCGACCGGCTCTTTTGATCATGGATTCGTTTTCCTTGCGTCCTGCATGGGGTTGCCTCCGGTGCTGGCGCCGCGTATGGTGCTTTGCTGTTTGAAGAGCTCGAAGCGGGTTGGCGTGTACTCTCTTGGCCAGCTGTTGTTGCCTTCGTTAATGTCGGCGGTCTCGCGGTAAGGGTCAAGCTTAATGCTTTTCACTTCTTTGGTCTTAGCAAATACCTTGGTCACGTTCAACTCATTGTGGCGCCATATGTAGGCCGATATCTTTTCCAGCTCTTTTGAACCGTCGGCATAGTTCCACTCGATGAACAACGGCATAGGCAGGCCACCTTTATTGCTCAGGCTGATCTCGTAAAAGTAATTCTTGCTCTCGTAAATTTTGCGCTCCTCTGGCGTAAGTGCGCTGTACATGGCCTTATAGCTTTGCTCGGTGATCGGTGTGGCGGCAAAGCGATCCCACTTGCTGTAAAAATCCTGCAGGGCGGTGTCGGCTTCCACGGCAAAACGGGTACCCGCAGCCTTGTTACGTGTGGTGCTGATGTTGGTCAGGTTACGGTCGAACTGCGCACGGTCGTAATTACCCTCCACTTGCGGGTTCTTGGTGTTCATGCGGTAGTACTTCACGCTATCGATCGATATATCTACCGGGTCGGTGCCGTAGAACCAGCCTCTCCAAAACCAGTCAAGATCAACGGCCGAGGCATCTTCCATGGTGCGGAAAAAGTCGGTAGGTGTTGGGTGATGGAAGGCCCAGCGCTTGGCGTAAGTCTTGAAGGCGTAGTCGAACAACTCCCGGCCCATCACCGTTTCACGAAGGATATTCAGCGCAGTGGCTGGCTTGGCGTAAGCGTTCGGTCCAAAGCGCTGGATATTCTCTGAGTTGGTCATGATCGGTTCAAGCTCGTTCTTAGGCAGCTTCATGTAATCAACGATCTTGTAAGCCGGACCACGATTAGAAGGGAATGCCGGGTCCCACTCCTGCTCGGTCAAGTACTGGCAAAAGGTGTTCAGGCCTTCATCCATCCAGGTCCACTGGCGTTCGTCAGAGTTCACGATCATGGGGAAAAAGTTGTGCCCCACTTCGTGAATGATCACGCCGATCATCCCGTTCTTGGTGGCCTCACTATAAGTACCATCCTTTTCGGTACGGCCATAGTTAAAGCAGATCATCGGGTACTCCATACCGTTGCTGGCCTCCACCGAGGTAGCACATGGGTAAGGGTACGGAATGGTGTATTTTGAATAGGTCTTGACGGTATGCGCCACCACCTTGGTGCTGTAACGGCGGTACAAGCCATAAGCTTCCGGACCATATACCGACATGGCCATCACCTTGCGGCCGCCCTCTATCTGGGTGGCCATGGCATCCCACACCACCCGGCGCGATGATACCCAGGCAAAGTCGCGTACGTTCTCGGCATGCCAGCTCCAGGTCTTGCGGGCAGTAGCGTGACCTTTCAAAGCGTTCTTAGCTTCGGCAAGCGTCACCACTTCTACCGGTTCTTTGTATGAATTTTGGGCCTGCTGCCAGCGTTTGTACTGGGCGGCGGTAAGCACACTGGCGTAGTTGCTGCACTGGCCTGTACCATCTACCACATGGTCGGCAGGCACATCAATGTTCACTTTGAAATCGCCGAAGGTCAGGGCGAACTCTCCCCTACCGGTGAACTGCTTGTTTTGCCAGCCCTGAAAATCGCTGTAAACGGCCATGCGCGGATACCACTGCGCCATGGTGTACAGGTAGTTCTTATCCTCCGGGAAGTACTCGTAACCACCACGACCACCAATGGTCAAACGGTCAGATATGTTGTACCACCACACGATCTTGAACGCGAATTTTGCACCGGCTGCCAGCGTTTGCGGCAGCTCGATACGCATCATGGTCTCGTTAATGGTATATTTTAAAGGGTTGCCCGCAGCATCCTTCACGCTCACGATGTGATTGCCCAGGTCGAGGTTATGGCCCATGATGGTTTGCAGTTGGCGCAGGGTCATCTTGTCCTGCATTTTGCTCTCATCAAATTTGGCGCTTTCGGCGTCCTTTTTATGCTGGTTCTCGTCCAACTGTAACCACAGGTAGGTCAGTGGGTCGGGCGAGTTATTGTAGTAGGTGATGGTCTCGGTGCCATCTAACCGTTGTTTGTCGTCATCCAGCTTGGCGTTGATCACATAGTCGGCCTTTTGCTGCCAGTACTTAGGGCCAGGTGCGCCCGATGCCGACCGATACATGTTAGGGTCGGCCAGGTAAGTACTGCCCAACTGCTCAAATTTGTTACCATGGTTGGATCCCGGGTTGTACTGGATCTGCTGGGCACTAACGGCATGCCCAAGCAGCATGGCGGCTGCCAATAAATAGTTCAGTTTTTTCATTTAAAATGGATGAGCGTAAAACGTTCGATGCACATGATCAATGCGATACCAAATATAGCAGAAGACAGGAATAAAACCCACTCCCGCCGCTGTAATTTAAGGATATTAAGCAGAATGAACGACAAAATAAGGATAGCCAGGACGATCAGCACCTGCCCAAACTCGAGGCCCAGGTTAAAGGCCAGCAGTTGCCAGGTGATGTTGGTACTTTTGCCCAATAAGCTTTTAAGGTAGTTGGAGAAGCCCAACCCGTGTATCAACCCAAAGAACAAAGCCATACCATAAATGATCTTGGCGGTGGATGGCGAACGTTTCTTTTTAAGGATATTGATCAGCGCCGTGATCACGATCGTGACCGGTATCAGGAACTCGATGAGCGAGGTATTAACGCGGATGATATTGAGCGCACTCAGGGCCAGGGTCACCGAATGCCCGATGGTAAAGGCCGTGACCAGGATCAGCACCTTACGCCAATCAGCCAACAGGTAAGTACCGCACAGCACCGTTACAAATAGGATATGATCGTAACCCTGCCAATCGCAAATGTGCTTCCATCCCAGTTCAAAGTATAGTGGAAAGTCATGCATGGCCCGCAAGTTATTGAATTAGCGATAAAATAGCTTATTTTGTGTACACATGGTACCAACCTTAATAAGTATGTTACACTTTTGGGCAGCGGCCTGCCTGAGTTTGCTGCACCCGTTCTATGTAAGCGTGACCGAGATCGACCATAACGCCAAAGAACGCACGGTGCAGATCAGCTGCCGCATGTTCTATGATGACCTGGAGCATGTGCTGGAGAAACAGTACCACACTCAACTGGATATCGTTAAGCCCAAGAACAAGGAGCAACTTAACCAGTTCATTGCCGATTATGTGCGCAAGCACCTCACCATTAAGGTAGATGGCAAGGTGCTGAACCCGGCTTACTTAGGTTACGAGATACAAGAGGATGGCGCGTGGGCCTACCTCGAGGTCAAGGGCATCCCGAAAGTTCAAAAGATAGAAGTACATGATGAGTTACTGTATAGTGAACATGCCGAGCAGATCAACATGCTGCACGTGACCGTTAACGGCAAACGCCAGAGCACCAAGCTCGATAACCCTGATGCCAATGCCAGCTTCAGCTTTTAAACGGATATGAGATACTCGTCAGATAAAAACCCATTCGTTACGCTGCTCCTGTTCGGTGCATTGGTGTTGATGGCAGTGTTGTGCTATCAAATGGTAAGTAACGGCGGCGCGGAGCAATGGAACATCCTGATAATGGCTGGCGTGAGTGCCTTTATGCTATGGATGTGGTTCGGCACTTATTATGATATTGACGGAGATGAGCTGCGCTACCGTTCGGGACCGGTAAATGGCTCGATCGATATCGGCACCATCCGCAAGATCGAGGTGGGCAAGACCAAATTCGTTGGACTGAAACCGGCATTAGGCACCAATGGCTGTGTGATCCATTACAATACCTACGACGAGATATATCTGTCGCCCAAAGACAAGCCAGCGTTTATTGCGGCCTTAAAGGCCATCAACCCCGCCATCATTATCGAGGAACGATCGTAGCGTACAACGTACAGTTCGATACTTGCATGGCATCCATCTTAAAACCTGGAACACTGCCCGTCAGCCAAGCAATTGTATTGTCTGAGCGCTCGCAGGGCACTTTTAGGTGCATATGCCGTTCGATCGATCCGACCCAATTAAACCAAACGGCACTGCTTTTGTTAAAGTTGTGTGAATTTTTTTAAATAAAAGGCCATATCCACCGCAAAACAACGTTGAGTTGTATACATTAGCAGCGTGATTTAGCCTTTTTCAATTAAACATTAACCAAATGAAATTTACCATTTTACCTGTGGCTTTAGGCGCAGTACTGTTGCTTACCCAAAGTTGCGTAAGCAATAAGAAGTACCAGGAATTACAGACCCAGCACAACGATTTGCAAGCCAAGAACAAAGATCTTAACGTAAGATTTTTGAACAGTCAACAAGAACTGGCTGTTGCCAATAACCGTGTGAAGAGTTTAGAGGACCAGATCAGCGCCGGCCGTGCCAACCTGCAGGCCCTGCAGAACGCATTGGATAAATGTTTGACCTCTTCGGGCCAGGGTAATGCTAACATCGGCAAACTGGTAGATGAGATCAACTCTTCTAACAAATACATCCAGCAACTGGTGAATAGCAAGAACAAGAGCGACTCGTTGAACATGGTACTGACCAACAACCTGACTCGCTCGTTAAGTCAGTCGGAAATGAAGGATGTTAACGTACAGGTATTAAAAGGTGTGGTTTACATCTCTTTGTCTGACAACATGCTTTATAAATCGGGCAGCTACGAGATATCTGACAAAGCTAATGCGACCCTGACCAAGATCGCTAAGATCATTACCGACTATAAAGACTACGAGGTATTGGTTGAAGGTAACACCGATAACGTGCCGATCAAATCGAACAACATCCGTAACAACTGGGACCTGAGCGCCCTGCGGGCATCGTCAGTGGTGCAAACGTTGCAGAACCAGTTCAGAGTTGATCCTAAGCGTTTGACCGCTGGTGGCCGTGGCGAGTACAACCCAATAGCTGACAACAGCACTGAAGCCGGCAGGGTAAAGAACCGCCGTACCCAGATCATTATTACGCCTAAACTGGATCAGTTCATGGACCTGATCGAGAAGGCTCCTGAAAAAGCACCTGGTGCCACCGGTACTACGCCAACCCCAGCTCCTACGCAGCAATAATATTCATCATAATGATGACCGAAGGCCGCCTTGTAAAAAAGGCGGCCTTTTTGTTTATACAAAGTTCAGGCATTTAACATCTTTTAACGCTTTGGTTAAACAATGTTAAATATAGGGGCGGTCATGCATGGGGTGGTTAATTTAGTACCATACTTCAACCACGCACACTGAACCTAACTCATGAGCAACCTGCGCCTATCGGGCTGTACCATCATTTGCCTTTGCTTGATGCACTTGTATTCATTTGCACAAGCCCAGCCCACCGGTAGCGTTAAAGGCAAGCTCACTGATCTTAAGCAAATAGCCCTCTCCTATACCACCGTTGGCATTTATCAAGCTAAAGACACCTCACTCATCAGGTCGACCCTGACGGATGAAAGCGGCTTGTTCAGTTTTGAACAAGTGCCATACGGTACCTATCTCATCGGCGTGCAGGCAATAGGTTACGACAGTACTTTTACCAAAGCCTTCACCATCGATGCCAGCCACCCCAACTTTCCTGCAGAGACCATAGCTTTGAAGCCAAGCACCCGGCAGCTCAAAGCGGTCAACGTTACGGCAAAGAAGCCTTTGATCGAGCGGCGTAATGATAAACTGATCGTCAACGTGGCTGGCAGCACCCTGGCCGCAGGCAATAATGCGCTGCAGATCCTGTCTAAAGCACCCGGCATTACGGTTGACAATGAAGGTAATGTGAACCTTCGCGGTCGGCCGGGCGTAAGCATCATGATCGATGGTAAGCTCACCTACCTGTCGGGGCAGCAACTGGCCAACCTGCTGCGCTCTACCGATGGCAATACCATCCAAAGTATCGAGATCATCTCGCAGCCATCGGCCCGTTATGATGCCTCGGGCAGTGGTGGTATCATCAACATCAAACTTAAAAAGAATACCACCTTCGGCACCAACGGCACGCTTACCGCAGGAACTGGTTACGGCAACGGCTACAAGGCCAACGGCGGACTAATGCTCAACAACCGCAGCAAGCACGTGAACCTTTACGGTAATTATGATCTGAGCAATGATAAAAGCCGCGAGACCTTACTGCTTGACCGCAGCACAAGTAACGGTACCGAGAACACCTACTTTGACCAGCAGGGACGCGACGTGAACCTATCCAAGAACCGCAATTACAAAGTGGGTATGGATTATTACTTTGATGAGAACCATGTGTTGGGTGCCATGTTAAGCGGGTACAACAATGAGTACAAGTCCAATAGCCAGGTGAATACCCTGATCGGTAGCCAGCCGCAAAAGATAGATTCTATTGTACGGGCACAGAACCCTGCCTATCACACCAACCAGAGCGTCACCTATAATCTCAATTACAAAGCCGTGCTCGATACGTCTGGTCATGAACTCAACATCGACGTTGACCACTCGCGGGTGCGTAACCAGCAACAGACCACTTATAACAACCTGTATTTTAACGGCATGGGTACGGTCAACACGTTAACGTATATCTTCCGTAATACCATGCCGTCCAACGTTAATATCTTCACGGCTAAGATCGATCATACTTATCCCTTTAATACGCATACTAAGCTTGAGACCGGGCTCAAGACCAGCTTTGTGAATACCGATAACGACCTGATATTTGAGGACCGAAAGAACAACGATTGGGTGAATAACCTCCAGCGCAGTAACCGCTTTATTTATAAAGAGAACGTGAATGCGGCTTACGCCAACCTGCAACACAGCTTTGGCGCCACTACCTTACAGGCTGGCTTACGGGCCGAACTTACCCGGTCTACAGGTAACTCTGTAACTCTGCAAAGCATCAATGACCGCCGGTACCTGGACCTGTTCCCGAGCTTTAGCGTTAATCAGCATTTAGGCGCCGACCATGAGCTGGGGCTTACTTACAGCCGCAGGATACAGCGGCCAGATTACGGCTCGCTCAACCCGTTCGTTTACTATGCGGATATTTACACCCTGAATCAGGGCAACCCGAATCTACGGCCGCAATACACCAATGCTATCGAGCTTTCGTACGGCTTCAAAAAGTCAAATAATTTCACCTTCTCGTACAGCCGCACCACCGATGTGATCACCGCGGCCTTATTGACCGACACCATCAGGAAGACCCTGACCCTGTACGAAAAGAATCTGGCATCACGCAGCACCGCCAGTATCAACTTTAACCGGCCATTGGCCATCACCAAATGGTGGAATACCAGTAACGATGTTACCCTTTACTACAGCAAGTTCTCGTCGCCCAATTTGATGGGCCAGCCCTTCAACAGCGGCAAAACGACATTGAATTTCAGGAGCGATCAAACGTTCACTATCAACGGATCTACCAATGCCGAACTGGCCGCCAATTATGCATCGGCGCAGGTATTTGGTACGTATGTAGCCCAGCCCATCTACTCCATTGACATGGGCGTCAGCCGGTCGTTCGCCAATAAAAGGGCCAACCTGAAATTCGCGATAAGTGATGTGTTCAATAACCAGATCATCAAGGTGCGCAGCGCCATTGCCCAGCAGGATTACAAACTATCGCAAAAGCAGGAGACCAGAGTATTCAGGCTCACCTTCAGCTACAACTTCGGCAGCAGCACGATCAAAGCCATACGCGAACGCGACAACGGCTCATCGGCCGAGCAAAGCCGCATCAAGGGCAATTAAAACAAAAGCCCGACCTTTTAAGGGTCAGGCTTTGCCACGTCCAGTAGTGTTTGTTTTTAGAATATCTTACTGGTACTGTATATAAATAGGTTGCGGTTTGTATTTCAACACATCTTGAGGCGTTAGCATGCGGTGCGGCGGCTTCTTCAGGTCGTTCTTATAAAATAATTTAAAGCCGGTGAATTGTACCGGTTCAGGGAACAAAAAGTTACGATAAGTACCCAATTTAAGGTCAGGTTCGCCCCAGCCATCCATATCGATAACTACCTGCACTTCAGGGTGCAATTTGATCTTATTATAGTTGGTCAGCATTTTACGGGTAAAGCGGTGCACCACCAATATCTTAGGTGGCAGGTTATTCTTTTTCACCAGCTTGGCCAGATAGTCCGACACGTAGTTCACATCATCAGCATCATAAGTACCGATCTTTTTGCCCGGTTTGGTACCGTCCTTCATCGAGAACTCGGGATCCATACCAAAGTGCACCTGCGGCATCACCAGGTATTTTTCTAACAAAGGCAACTCGGCCCTGATATTACTTAAGGCCACCTGCACATCCAAGAACACCAATGCATCTATCTTTTTAGCCATCGACAGCACGGTATCGATCTGTTTGAACGGCATGCGGTAACGATACTTACCGTCGGCACCACCATCGCCCTGTGCTACCACAGCTATGTAGTGCAGTGCCGGTTTGACCGGCATGCCCGGGTCGGCCTTTTCCCACGCTTTTACCTCTCCTTCGAGTTTAGCCAGCATTTGAGCCGGTGGTAACTCACCTAATATACCCATCCGTTTACTGAATAGGTTACCATAAAAGGCCACTACGCGGTTGTAAGGTAATATAGCACCAGCAACAGGGTAAGGTTGTTTTTTTACCGGCCAGCGGCCAGTGGTATCGCCATTGGCCAGCTTTTTCAGCAGGCTATCGTACTTGGCAGTATCTATCGGGGTAAGGTCTTTTTTAGCTATGGTATCGGTCTGCGCGGTATCAGTACCTTTGGCAGCGCTGCCACTACCTTTAGCCTCGCCTGCTTTGGTGTTACCGGTACAGTTCACGAACAGAACCAATGATGATGCTAACATGGTAGAGGTAAGCATCAGGGTCTTTAATTTCATCATATAGGGCAGAATGCCTTAAAACAAGGCGTACAACTTTTGAATAGTAAGATATTTAAACGTCAGATCAAAATATTTTGCGCGTTCAAGCGTTCGTAAATATAACTATTACGATAATAATAGCAACTCCAAAAATTCCTTAAATTTTGTAGAACTTACCAAAAACGCCCAGTGGCAGCTTGCCGCCTGCAGTGGCCTGAAGGTATAATTCGCCTATCTCGAGATTTTGCACCTGTGGGTAAGCGCTCCTGATCAAATTCTCGACGATCACTGACGAAAAGCCAAGCGAATACGTGTTCAGTATCAGGAAATGCTCTTGAGGGTCAAGCAACTGGACCACATCATGTACCATCTCGTTGATATGGTCTTCCAGTTTCCATTTTTCGCCGTTAGGGCCGTGGCCATAGGCTGGCGGATCCAAAATGATACCGTTATACTTTTTACCGCGCTTGATCTCGCGCTTCACGAACTTTAACGCATCCTCAACCATCCAGCGGATGTTGTTGAGGCCCGACAGCTCCTGGTTCTCGTTGGCCCATGTCACCACCTGTTTGATCGAGTCAACGTGGGTGGTATCGGCACCGGCCGCACGGGCGATCAGCGAGGCGCCGCCGGTATACGCGAACAGGTTGAGCACCTTAGGTTCAGGGGTCTTAAAACGCTTGATATTTTGGGCGATGTAATCCCAGTTAACGGCCTGCTCAGGGAACACGCCAAGATGTTTAAAGGAGGTCAGTCCTAAACGCAGTTTGATGGCCACGTCATCGTTCTGGTATTCGATGTGCCAGCGGTCAGGTGTTTTAGCGTTCTTTTTAACCCACTCCCCCGCCGTGGCCGAACGGCCTTTGAACTTGATATGATGTTGTTTTTGCCACTCACTTTCGGGCAGGGCCTTGCTCCATACGGCCTGAGGCTCAGGACGGATCAGGATCACGTTGCCAAAACGTTCCAGCTTTTCAAAATCACCGCTATCGATCAGTTCGTAATCTTTCCAATGTGTAGGGGTCAAAAGCTGGATCATATGGTCAGTGGTGAATAGTTAATAGTGGATGCCTAAATATCAATGATCGGCAAAGATAACTATTTATAGAAGTTTGAAGACCATGCGATCACATAACCAACTTCTCACCATTCAACCATTCACCATTCAACCAACCTACAACTTCTCCTTAGCCGCCTGCGTGAACTTGCTGGCGAACACAAAGTCGTTGAGCTCTTGGTTATCGGTATGGGCGATCTCTTTGTTGGAGCCCTCCCAAGCTTTTTTACCTTGATGTAAGAAGATGATGTGATCGCCGATACCCATCACGGAGTTCATATCATGCGTCACGATCACGGTAGTGATCTGATATTCCTGGGTCAACTCGTTGATCAGCTCATCGATCACGATCGAGGTCTTGGGATCCAGACCAGAGTTCGGCTCATCCACGAACAGATACTTAGGCTCCATGGCAATGGCACGGGCAATGCCCACACGTTTTTTCATACCGCCCGAAAGTTCAGCCGGGAACAGGTCGTTCTTGCCGGTCAGGTTCACCCGTTCCAGACAAAAGTTGGCGCGGTCCTTTTTTTCCGACGCGCTCATGTCGCTGAACAGGTTCAGCGGGAAGATGATATTCTGCTCTACGGTCATGGAATCGAACAAGGCCGAGTTTTGGAACAGCATCCCGATCTGCTTACGGATAGGTACGCGTTGTTCAAAGTCCATGGCGGTAAACTCCTCGCCATCGAATTGCACGGTACCTTTTGTAGGTTCGTGCAAACCCACTATACACTTTAAAAGTGTTGTTTTACCTGACCCCGAACCACCGATGATCAGGTTATTTTTGCCCGGCTCAAAAGTAGCGGTGATGCCTTTGAGTACCTCGTTATCGCCAAAGGTCTTATAAATGTCGTTGATCTGGATCATAGCATTAAACGGGTTATCATAAGGTCGGCAAAAAGGATCATCACGCAACTGTACACCACGCCTTTAGTGGCCGATTGGCCTACTTCAAGCGCGCCACCCGAGGTATAAAAACCCTGGTAAGCACATATCGATGAGATCAGGAATCCGAACACAAAAGCCTTTACCAAAGCCACCTGAATGGTGATCGGCATAAAACCGTCGTGCACACCGTTCAGGTAATCGGCAGGAGTAACATCGCCACTGGCTAAGCAAGCGATATAACCACCAGTGATGGCCAGTGCTATAGAGAAGATGACCAGGATAGGCACCATGATCATGCTGGCGATCAGCTTTGGAGCGATCAGGTACCCAGGGGCATTAACCCCCATGATCTCCAACGCATCGATCTGCTCGGTGACCCGCATGGTACCGATTTGTGAGGCAATGCTCGATCCTACCCTACCGGCTAATACCAATGACGAGATGGTGGGACTGAATTCCAAGATAGTTGAATCGCGCGCGATACTGCCGGCTATACTGCGGGGTACCAATGGGCTTGACAACTGGAAGGCGACCTGAATGGTGGTGGCGGCACCAATGAACACCGATATGATACTGATGATCCCTAACGAACCTACGCCGATGGATACCATCTCGCGCATTACCTCGGCCCAGTACACCGAAAATTTCTCAGGTCTTTTAAAACTTAAACGTATAAGCAGGATATACCGTCCCAGGGTCTCAAACATGCGATGTGATAAATAAGTGCGTTAAAAATACATTTTTATACTAAAGCTTTGCAGCCAAAGCCAATTTGAATACTTTTAAACCTTATGGAAAACGCTCTGATAACGGGTGCCACTCAAGGCATAGGCCGTGCGATCGCCTTTGGTTTTGCTAAACAAGGATTGAACATGGCAATTTGTTCGCGCAATAATGAAGATCTGTTAGCGCTGGCTGATGAGCTCAGGGCCATTGCCCCCCAGATCAGGGTATTTCACCTGGCCACCGATGTAAGCGATCAGGCACAATTACTCGAATTTGCACGCCAGGCCCAGGCCGCGCTGGGCTTCATCAAAGTAGTGGTTAACAATGCCGGCACATTTATCCCCTCCACCACGCTGGATGATGCCGACGATACCTATGATGTGCTGATGGATACCAACCTGAGGCCTGCCTACAATTTATACCGTTTTTTTGGAAAAAGCATGCAGGAGCAGCGCAGCGGGCACATTTTTAACATCTGCTCGGCGGCGGCTATACACCCTGCTGCAAATGCTGGTACATATAGTGTAACAAAAGCTGCGCTGCGTAGTCTTAATATTGTAATGAAGCTCGAAATGCAGGCTTACAGCGTAAAAGTAACTGCCGTGCTGCCGGGATCAACTTACACCGAGTCATGGGCCGGAACTGACATACCGCCCGACCGTTTTGTAAGTACCACCGATGTAGCCAACGCCGTACTTAGCGCATATAACATGAGCATAGGCGCCAATGTTGATGAGATAGTGATCAAGCCGGTTCTGGGTCAGTTATAACACATAACTTAACCACTAAAACAATGTACCAAGATAAAAAACTTTACCGCGATGAATTCAACAAGGTCATTGGCGGTGTATGTAAAGGCTTAGCCGATTACTTCGAGATAGATGTTACCCTGGTAAGGGCCCTGTTCCTGCTCACCCTGATCTTAAAGGGTGGCGGTGTACTGATCTACATCGTGTTATTGATCGTGATGCCTAAAAAACCATGGAGCATGCGCACCCCGGGTGTTGACCCTAACGTGCCACCGTTCCAAACCGATGCATCACAGCCATTTGTGCAGCAGCCATTTCAACCGGTACCTCCGCGTAAAAGCAACACTGCGGTGATCGCCGGTGCCCTGCTCATCTTTTTTGGCGGCATACTACTGATAGATGAATTCGACTTTATCCCCGATTGGGACTTTGAGCACCTGTGGCCTATACCACTGGTAGTGATCGGCCTGGTGCTGATCTTTACCTCAGCTAAAAAGAACCCAACTGAACCTAAGAACCCTATTGAATAAACGTTATGAGAAGCGACAGACTAATTCCAGGCCTTGTGCTGGTAAGCATAGGCGTGATATTTTTACTAAATAACTACGGCTTGATCGATTTTCACTGGGGCAACCTCTTCCGCCTGTGGCCGGTGTTCCTGGTGGTGGGTGGCGTGAATCTGCTCCTGTCTAACACCCGGGCAGCATGGGCAACGGCCGTAAAGGTGATCGTGCTGGCAGCAGGTATAGCGTTCGTACTGTTCGCCAGTACGGGCGATCGTCACCGCTCTAACTTGCCGTTCCTCACCTATCGGTCCGA
The DNA here is from genome assembly GCF_020783335.1 of Mucilaginibacter daejeonensis. Classification (NCBI taxonomy): domain Bacteria; kingdom Pseudomonadati; phylum Bacteroidota; class Sphingobacteriia; order Sphingobacteriales; family Sphingobacteriaceae; genus Mucilaginibacter; species Mucilaginibacter daejeonensis. The sequence goes on along the minus strand of NZ_CP086068.1, from coordinate 1,230,785 downwards.
TGATAATGGTGATGACTATGATGACAACGATCAGGATGGCGACATCACCGTGAATGACCGCAAGGCACAAAGCGACGTTTATCAGCAGCTTTATTATCCTGATATCAAACGCGCCAAATTGAACATCGAAGGCGGTGCCACCACCTATATATTGGATAGTACTACCGACAGCCTGTTCAGGGCCACTACTCACGAAACGTTCTCAAAGTATGACCTGACCTGGGACAGGCAAGACTCGTTGACCACGCTGAACTTCAGCATGCGTAACCATAACCGCAACTTTAAATGGAACAGCGACTATGACAACGAGGCCCGCATTAGCCTGAACCCCATACCTGTTTGGGATATTAACCTGAAAAGCGGTGCGGCCGAGACCAAGTTCGACCTGACCCCGTTCAAGATCCGCAGTTTGAACATCAGCGGTGGTGCAACTTCTACCAAGGTCAAACTGGCCAGCAACCTGCCTGTCACCGAAGTAAGTGTGGCCACCGGTGCGTCAGAGGTCGAGATCAGCGTACCTAAGAACGCCGCCTGCGATATCAAGGTATCAAGCGGCTTGTCATCTAACGACTTTGACAGCTTCACCAAGGTGAGCAGCGATCACTACACCACTCCGGGTTTTGAGCAGGCTGCCAACAAGATCTACATCCACCTGAAAGGCGGCGTGTCTGACTTTAACGTGAAGAGATACTAACACCAAAGCTGTAAGCTACCGTTCAACAGCTGCCAGATCTCATCATTGCCAAATTTGTAAAAATGGCCGTGATGAGATCTTTTTGTTTTATGACCACCCTTACACGCGACCGGTACGGTGTTACATTTGTCGTTTCAGGTGTTACATTTAGTGTTACAAAACGAGAAAATGCAGTTTTTTCTGGAAAAAGTTAGGTTTTTACGAATCTCGCAACGCTAAAAAGTGGGGAAATTTGGGGAATTGTGTTACACCCGTGTAACTCCCTGAAGTTGTGAAACGGGCATTTTGATGGCGGTATTTTCGACCGGTCGATACGGATCTTATCAAGCTATGATCGTCTGCCATGGCCCCCCCCTTTTTAAAACAAGCGCCTCGCTTATTTAACATTATTTAACGATCCGTCCAATGCGCATTGTATATCTTTAGCCATGCGCGTTTACCTTGTTCTACTGATGCTGTTTTGCGGGCCTCTGCTGGCGTTCGGTCAGCAGCCGGTCAAAGGGCGCATTTATGAGGACAAGACACGCGTGGGGCTGGTCAATATCAGGATACAGAACCTGACCGGCAAACAAACCACCGTGAGCGATAATAATGGCAAGTTCATCATCAACGCCAAACTGAATGATCTGCTGGTGTTCACCGGCTTTGCTTACCAGCCTGATACCATGCTGGTCACTAACCTGAGCGGCTTTGAGGTGTTCCTATTGCCGCAGCAGCACATGCTGAAAGATGTGAAGGTAAAAAGCATGGATGGTCCCAGCATGGTCTTTTACGATCCCTACTTTCATGGGCAAACCACCGCTTACCAAACCGACAAGGACGGCAACTTTAAGGGCGGTGTGTCGTTCCGCTTTTGGTACTGGAAAAAAGATGAGCGCAAACGCCAAAAGCGTGAACGCATGCTGGCCGACCAACAGACCCTGGCTCAGATCGACAAGGCTTTTAGTCCCGAAAAGGTAGCACAGGTAGCTCCCCTACAAGGCGTCGAGTTGCAAAACTTTGTCAGCCTTTACCGGCCCACATTGGCCCAATACCGGTCCAATGCCTTTTCCATGACCGATCACATCAATACGTCATACAAAAAGTTCATGAAACTATCGCCCGAAAGGCGGCAGGCCGCTCCCGATAGCGTGATCAGCGAGCAGTAAGCTTTCTTTATCATTAGTATCGATGCAACCGATGTGTTCGGCGCAATTGTCAACAACCCTCACCATTTCTCAACAAACGCCACTTTTTGATAAAATAGGCGTGCTTTCAGGGTGATGTTTTAGTGGATGTTCATTATATTACAACCATCAATTCTAACTATCTTGAAACGTAAAGACTTTTTATACCTCACCGGTATGGGTGTGAGCGCTGCTATGTTGCAGGGTATGCCGGGCATGGCCAAAACCATTACACCCGAGGAGGCCTTGAAGCCGATCGATGTGGCTTTGCAAAAAAAAATGGCCGATGTGGCACTTAACGCTGCCCGCAGCAAGGGCGCCACTTATGCCGATGTGAGGCTTGGCCGCTACCTTAACCAGGTGATCAGCACCCGGGAGACCCGCGTGCAGAACATCGTCAATTCCGAATCGTACGGGATGGGAGTGCGTGTGCTGGCCAACGGCTGCTGGGGCTTTGCCGCCACCGATAGGTTGGATAACGATAGCATTGCCCGTGCCGCGGCCACTGCCGTGAGCATAGCTAAAGAGAACGCCCGCCTGCAAAGCGAGCCGGTAAAGCTGGCCCCGCAAAAAGGTTACGGCGAGGTCAGCTGGAAAACACCCATCGAAAAGAACGCTTTTGAGGTACCGGTAAAGGAAAAGGTGGACCTGCTACTGGCCGCCAATGCCTTGGCACTTAAGGCCGGGGCCAATTTCATCAGCAATAACCTGTTCATGATCAATGAGCAAAAGTATTTTGCCAGTACCGAGGGCTCATACATCGATCAGGATGTGCACCGCATTTGGCCTACCTTCACCATCACCAAAACTAACCCCAGCGCAGGAGGCTTTGAGACCCGCAACGCGCTGAGCGCCCCAATGGGTATGGGTTATGAGTACCTGATGCCGAGCGAAAAAGAAAAGATACAAGGCATTTTCCCGCTTTATAAAAAGCGCTACGACCTGATGGAGGATGTGCGCATTGGCACCGCCCAGTTGGATGAAAAGTTAAAAGCCAAACCGATCGAGCCGGGTAAGTATGACCTGATCCTGGACCCTACCAACCTGTTCCTTACCATACATGAATCGGTAGGTCACCCTACCGAGCTAGACCGTGTGCTGGGTTATGAGGCAAACTTTGCCGGTACCAGCTTTTTAACGCTGGATAAATGGCAAAGCAAAAAGTTCAACTTTGGCAGCAACATCGTCAACTTTATGGGCGATAAGGTAACCCCAGGCTCCTTAGGCGCTGTTGGCTATGACGATGAAGGCGTGAAGACCAAACAATGGGACATTATTAAAGATGGTGTACTGGTAGATTACCAGGCCACACGCGATCAGGCACATATATTAGGCCACACGGCATCGCACGGTTGCTGCTACGCGCAAAACTGGGCCAGCGTGCAATTTCAGCGCATGCCTAACGTGAACCTGGTACCGGGCAAGGTGCCGCTTAAAACGGCCGAACTGATCAAGAACACCGAGAAAGGCCTATACATGTTCGGGCGTAACTCCTACTCTATCGATCAGCAGCGCTATAACTTCCAGTTCAGCAGTCAGCTGTGTTACGAGATACGTAACGGCAAGATCGTGGGCATGGCCAAAGGCGCGGCCTACCAAGCCAACACCCAGGAGTTCTGGAACTCGTGCTCGGCCATTTGTGATGAAAGCGACTTCCGTTTTGGCGGGTCCTTCTCCGACGGTAAAGGCGAACCCTCACAGGCCAGCTCCGTGTCGCACGGCTGCTCAACGACCAAGTTCGATAAGGTGAATGTGATCAGTACGGCGAGGAGGATATGACCCCCCAGCCCCCTGAAGGGGGAGCACGAAAAGCAACCCGTCATTGCGAGGAACGAAGCAAACCCTGCGGAGGCATAGCGAACACTGCACCTGTCCAGAGATCGCTTCGTTCCTTGCGATGACGTGACGAAAGTAACAGATAAACTAATATAACTTGACCGCCACTCCCCCTTTAGGGGGCGGGGGGCTAAACCATCACTCAATTGAACAGAAAGAACTTTCTTTACCTCACCGGTATGGGTATCGGTGGGGCCATGCTGAGCCAGGTACCGGTATTTGGCTCGCCGGTAACGCCCGAGGCGTTGCTGGAAGGCGGCATTGATGTGGCCTTGAAGAAACGGATGGCCGATGTGGTGCTCAACGCGGCTCGCAGCAAGGGCGCCACTTACGCCGATTGCCGCATAGGCCGTTACCTGAACCAATACGTGGTCACCCGTGAGGAAAAGGTGCAGAACGTGGTGAACACCGAATCGTACGGGATGGGCATCCGCGTGATCGCCAATGGCTGCTGGGGCTTTGCCGCTACCGATAAGCTGGACAACGACAGCATTGCCAAAGCGGCCGCACAGGCCGTGGCCATTGCCAAAGAGAACGCCCGCCTGCAAAGCGAGCCGGTACAACTGCTGCCTCAAAAAGGTTATGGCGAGGTAAGCTGGAAAACACCGATCGAAAAGAACGCCTTTGAGGTGCCGATCAAAGAAAAGGCCGAATTATTACTGGGCGTGAACGATGCCGCCATGAAGGCCGGTGCCAACTACGTGAACTCGATCATGTTCCTGGTGAACGAGCAAAAATACTTTGCCAGCACCGATGGGTCATACATCGATCAGGATGTGCACCGCATATGGCCGATCTTTTACGTGACCAAGATCGATGAGAAGACCGGCAAATTTGAGACCCGCCAATCCCTGAGTGCACCAAGCGGCATGGGTTACGAGTACCTGTCGCCGCGCGAGAGCGATAAGATACACGGACTGCCTACCACGCTGTACCGTGGCCGTTATGATATGATCGAGGATGCCAAAGCGGCGGCCGTGCAGGCTGGTCAAAAATTAAAGGCCAAATCGGTAGAGGCTGGCAAGTACGACCTGATCCTGGACCCATCGCACCTGTGGCTTACCATACATGAGTCGGTAGGTCACCCAACGGAGCTTGACCGTGTACTGGGCTATGAGGCCAACTTTGCAGGCACCAGCTTTTTAACGCTCGACAAGTGGGAAAGTAAGAAATTCCAGTTCGGCAGCAAGAACGTCAACATCGTGGCCGATAAGTTACAGCCCGGCTCATTAGGTGCTGTAGGTTATGATGATGAGGGCGTGAAGACCAAGCAGTGGGACCTGATCAAGGATGGTGTGCTGGTGAACTATCAATCCATACGCGACCAGGGCAAGATCATTGGCCTGAACGAATCGCAGGGTTGCTGCTACGCCGACAGTTGGGCGAGCGTGCAGTTCCAGCGCATGCCTAACGTGAGTCTGCAGGCCGGCAAAACACCAATGAAACCGATGGACATGATCAAGAACGTGGAAAAAGGCATCTACATCATCGGCGACAGCTCGTTCTCGATCGATCAGCAGCGCTACAACTTCCAGTTCAGCGGGCAGTTGTACTATGAGATACGGAACGGCAAGATCGTGGGCATGCTTAACGATGTGGCCTATCAATCCAACACCCAGGAGTTCTGGAACTCGTGCACCGCAGTATGCGATCAAAGCGATTACCGTTTGGGCGGATCCTTTTTTGACGGTAAGGGCCAGCCAACACAGGTGAGCGCCGTATCACACGGTTCGGCCACCGCACGCTTCAATGGAGTTAACGTACTAAATACATCACGCAAGATATAATAAGACCTGACATGGCGATCTTAACAGAAGAACAAGCACGCGCACTACTTAAAAAGGCCCTAAGCTTTTCAAAGGCCGAGCAGTGCGAGATAAACATAAGCGGCGGCGATTCATCTAACATTCGTTACGCCCGCAATTCGGTATCTACCAGTGGTGCGGTGAGCCGCAACAGCATGGTGATCTCATCGGCATTCGGCAAAAAGCAAGGCGTGGCAACCATCAACGAGTTTGATGATGCCTCGCTGGAGAAAGCCGTTCGCCGCTCAGAGGAACTGGCCCAGCTGGCTCCCGAGAATCCCGAATTTATGCCCTACCTGGGCCCGCAAACCTACGGACCAGACACGCCGACCTTTGTCAAGGCCACGGCCGACCTTACCCCCAAGCAACGTGCCGATATGGTGGCGCAAAGCCTGCAGGTAGCCAAGGATAACAAACTGACCGCTGCCGGCTTTTTGGAGAACAGCGCCGGCTATTCGGCCATGATGAACTCCAAAGGCCTGTTCGCGTACAATACCTCTACCGACATCAATTTTTCGGTAACACTACGTACCGATGATGGCAAAGGCTCAGGCTATGCCACCAAGGCGTACAACGATGCATCTAAACTCGACACGCTGAAACTATCTAAAGTGGCGGCTCAAAAGGCATCGGGCTCGGCTACGGCCAGGGCGCTGGAGCCCGGCAAATACACCGTGATCCTGGAACCTGCGGCAGGCATCGTATTGTTGGAGCAACTTTACGGCAGCCTTGACGCCCGGAGCGCAGACGAAGGCCGTAGCTTTTTGAGTATGCCGGGCGGCAAAACACGCCTGGGCGAAAAGCTGGTTGACGAACGCGTGAACATATACTCAGACCCAGCCAACCCCGAACTGCCCACTTCGCGCTGGAACGGCGATGGCCGCCCGCAGGAAAAGGTGAACTGGATAGAAAAGGGTGTGGTGAAGAACCTGAGCTACTCGCGCTATTGGGCCCAAAAGAAAGGTGTAAAGGCGATACCTGGCCCTGATGGCATCATCATGGATGGCACCGACCAAAGTCTGGAGGACCTGATCAAAGGCACCGAAAAAGGCATACTGGTAACGCGCCTGTGGTACATACGCGCCGTTGACCCTCAAACCCTGCTCTACACCGGCCTTACCCGCGATGGTACGTTCTACATCGAGAATGGTAAGATTAAGTTCCCGGTCAAGAACTTCAGGTTCAATGAAAGCCCGGTGATCATGCTCAACAACCTGGATGCTTTGGGCAAACCTGAACGCACCGTAAGCGGCGAGAGTGGCCAAAACGCCCTAATCCCACCGATGCGTATCCGCGACTTTACATTCAGCTCATTGTCTGACGCGGTGTAAGCACCTCGCTCATCATACACAAAAAAGGGCAGCCTGAACCGTCAGGCTGCCCTTTTTTGTTGCTATTTAAGGATGAGCACCGGCAACCTCGAATTGGTGGTGAGCGCCTCGGTGATACTGCTGTGGGTAAGGTTATAAAAAAAGCTGTGTTTGCCCGGCAGGGCAACGATCAGCTGCACCTCGTTCTGCGATGCATAGTTGAGGATGCTTTTTACGGTGTCGTCATCATCGGTGTACTGCACATCGTATTCATATTCTTGCAGAAACTGTTTAAAGCTACCCGCATTCTCAGCCTCGTGGCCTACGCGCTTGCCTTCAGGATCAACGCATAGCACCAATATCTCGGGCTCAGTGGTGAACTGCAACTGTTTCAACTGATCGATCAGGCTGAGGCGCTCGATGGCGTTAGGGTCCACAGGCACCAGCACCCGCTTCAGCGGCTTGCGCGATGCACCGCACGGTATCACCAGCACAGGCACCGTACTGATCTTGGCCACGGCCACTACCTGCTGCCCCACTATACTTTCCTCGCCGCCCGGCACATCGCTACCTACCATGATCAGGTCGGGTTGGTGGTCGGCGATCACTTGGCGCACGGCGCGTAACAAAGGTTCGCTGCTGGTGGCCACCTCTATTTTGATGTTGGCTCCGCAACTCGTCGTCAATCGATCGGCCATCTGCTTTAATGCAGCGTCGTCTTTACGGCGTTCCTCGTCAATGGCATCGGCGCTTAGCTGCACAAAATCTGCCGAGGGCAGCAGCTGCGCATATAATGACACATATTGACTTTTCAGGAGGATAATGCGCTCGGCATTGGCCGCGCAGGCCAGATCGGCCGCATAGCGCAAGGTGTTGTTACAGGTGTCAGACAGGTCGGCAAGGATCAAAATGTTCTTCATGATTCACACATTTTAAATTATTGGACTGTGTTAAGGTTAGTGACCATTTGATTGATCAGGTCAACGCCGCTTTGCAGGCGTTCGGCCGCTATATCATGGGTGGCTTTGTCATAAACCTCGGCCACCCAGGGGTATAACCGTTCTTTGAGCGCCATGCACTCATCGGTCATATGGATCAGTTTGTTGCGGCGGTCGTTATCGTCCTCTACCCGTTTCACCATGCCGCGCTTCACCAGGTTATCGATCAGGTAGGTCATGCTCGATTTGTCGCGCATGGTCAGGTCGGCCAGTTCCTGCTGGTTAACGCCGTCCTTTTTCCACAAGGCTGATAATACCTCCAGCATCTCGAAGGTGAGGTTGATATCGTTCTCTTTGAGCCTCACCTGAATGTGCTGCCTCAGTATGTTGCGCAGTTCGGCCATGGAGCGCCCGAGTTCGAGCGCCAGATCAGCTTTGGATAGAGTTGGTTGTGCCATCAGTAACAAATCTATGATAAATGTTAGTGCGCGGCATCGGCCAGGCTCACTTTGTTCTTAGCTGTTTTGATGAACAGCAGTACTACAGGTACACACAGCAGGAACATCACCCCTACCCACAAAAAAACGTCCATGTATGACAGCAGGGTGGCCTGCTTGTTCACCGAGCCATCGAGCGCCGTGTAGGCCATTTTGGTGGCGGTGAGGCTATCTATGCCGCGTCCTCTGAAACTGCCTGCCATTTGCGCTACACGCTGCTGTACGTTAAGGTCATTCACGTTGAGGTGGCTTACCAAATTGCTGCGGTGCACCTGCGTTTGCCTCGATACAAAGGTCGAGATCAGCGCCACCCCGAACGAGCCGCCCAATTGCCGCATCATTCCCGAAAAGGCCGCCCCCTGGCCGATCTCTTTACCCTTCAAGGTCGATAATGACATCGTGCTCACCGGCACTGACAATAAGCCTAAGCCGAAACCACGGATGATGAGCGGCCAAAAGAAATCGCCGCTGCTGGTGTGAGGCGTGATCACCGCGTACGACAGGTAGCTATAGATGAAGAACACCACCATACCAATGGCGATCAGGTATTTTTGCGCCACCCCGCGCTGGATCAGTTGCGCCACCACCGGCATCATGAACGCCACGAAGAGCGTGCTGGGCAGCTGCAACATACCCGACTGCTGGGCCGTCCACCCCAACAAAGATTGTGTATATAACGGTATCACAAAGGTTGACCCGAACAGGCCGAAGCCCATAATGAACGACAGCAGCACGCCAATGCGTAGATTGCTATTCTTGAGCACCCGCAGCTCCACGATAGGATACTCGTACTCCAGCTCACGCCAGATGAAAAGCAGGATGCCCAACACCGCGGTAACGGTCAGGATGGTGATCACCTCGCTGCTGTACCAATCCTCCTCCTGGCCTTTCTCGAGCACGTATTGTAAGGATGATATACCGACGGTGAGCAGACCAATTCCCCACCAGTCGACCTGGCTTGCGGGGCGTTTCTCATCGTATTGCGGGCTGCGTACGAATTGCAAGGTCAGGATCGCCGCTACGATACCTACAGGTATGTTGATGTAAAAGATGAAGGGCCACGAAAAGTTATCGACGATGTATCCACCCAGCGGCGGACCGAGCGTTGGGCCCACGATCACACCCAGTGTGTAAATGGCCTGTGCCATGGCCCGCTTTTCGGTAGGCCAGCTCTCGGTAATGATGGTTTGCGAGGTGACCAGTAAGGCACCACCGCCCAAACCCTGAATGAACCTGAACACCACCAGCTCCCATATATTGGTAGCGTTACCGCACAGAAATGAGCAGATAGTGAACAGCACCACAGAGGCGGCAAAATAGTTACGCCGCCCGAACTGCTGCGAAAGCCAACTGGTCATAGGCACGATGATCACGTTGGCCAGTGAGTAGGCAGTGATGACCCAGCTGATCTCGTTCAGCGTGGCGCCCAGGTTGCCGCGCATATCATTGAGGGCCACGTTAACAATGGTTGTATCGATGATCTCGAGCAGGGCACAGAACACCGCCGTAATGGTAATGATCACGCGCCGGGCGCCGTACTCCACTAATGAATTTGCAGGTTGCATTGGTATCAGTTATTCAACTTCATAACAAAGTTAAATACTTGATAGTTTTAATTCAAACTAATATTGTCAAGCAAGTGTAGATGTTGCTTGTTTTTGTAGGAGTTAGAAGTGCAAATTTATTCTCGCGGCGGTGTGATCGTCCTAAACCTCGGTTGGCTGAGCAAGAGAGGTGCTGATATACATCAGCATGACATGGACGCTTGATACTTACACCGGCACGGTCACCAGCCTGTCTTCAAAGAATAGGAAAGGCAAAAAGCTTTCGATACCATTGGTTACCCAGGCCGCACCGCCCTGGCAGTACAATATGGTACGGATAGGCTGCTCTTGTTTCTTCTCATACTCGGCCAATACCTGCAGGCACCCGCCGCACGGGGTGATCGGTTTGCTGATCTGGAACTTGGCGGTATGCGCAGTAACGGCCAGCGCCTCTATGGGGTCGTCGGCATAGTTGGCTCCCCAGTTGAAGAGGGCTACCCGTTCGGCACATAGTCCTGACGGATAGGCAGCGTTCTCCTGGTTGCTGCCATACAGTACGCGGCCACTTTTCAGGCGCAGCGCGGCACCCACACTAAAGTTTGAGTATGGTGAATGTGAACCCTTTAGTGCTTTTACCGCTTCCAGGCATAGGTGTTTATCTTGATCATTGAGCTCCTCAAAAGTGTTGTACTCTTCAAAAGCGATCTTTATCTCGTGGTTGATCATATGGTGATCCCGCAAAAAGCGGGGCGTACAATATAATCAAAAGAAATGGGAATGCAAAGATCTGTTTATTTTAAATATTTTGCTCTCTATCGTATCCTTTTTCATAATAAAAGAAATACCGATAATAACACTTCAGGTCACCACCCACATTAAGAAATTTTATATATTAAAGATTAATTAATTAATAAAATATTAATTGTTATGTACATGTTTGAAATACCGGTTATTTTATCCTAAACTTGCAGGAAAATAAAACCTTATCATGAAAAAAACTCTACTACTATTGAGTGGTTTCTTAGCGTTTGCTATGTCCTGTAAAAAGCAGGAGATCGTTGAAGACAGATCTGCCACTATTCAAAAATCTACAAAAAAAGCAAGTTCAGCCGGTGACGGCGACCTTGACGTTCTGGGCTATGGTTACGACATACTTGGTGAGTATGGCAATTCGAGCGCCGCAACTTTTAAAGTTATAGATGTAGGACGTTTGAGAGCTGATTATCCAAGTCGAATCGACTTAGACCAGTCAAAGGTTCAAACCAATCTTTTTGTGACCGGCGAAGATGCTGTGAGCTTTGCTAAAGGCTTGTCATTAAGAACGAAAACTACAATAAGCACAAGCGTTTTGCCACTATTCAAAGCGACTATCACTGCAAATTATACAGATTCTTCAAGATTTTCTTCCAAATACGTTTATGGTAATTATAGCAGGATCATTAAGCAAAAGCGACTTAAGATAAATTCATCTATCTCGTTGCTAAAAAGCTACCTAACACCAGAATTTCTATCAGACCTACAAAATTACAGTCCTGAATATATCGTAAGTCACTATGGAACCCACGTATTATTAGACGTGACACTTGGCGCAAAGTTTGACGTAGTATACCGTTCAGAAACAACGGAGCAGGACCGTAAAACCGCAGCTAACGTGGGCTTAGACCTTGGAGTGTCAACAGTATTTAATCTTAACTCAGGTTATAATAGCAACACTACCAGTAACCAAAATAACTTCTCTCAAACCCTACGTTACAAAACAGTTGGCGGAAATCCGGCCTTGAGCCTTATCGGGCAGGTCACACTTGGCTCCAACACTGCACCTACGTTAAATACTGATGCATGGCAAAACAGCTCGACACCTCAAAACGCTGAGCTGATCGATATTGGAGAGAATGGCTTGGTACTGTTGTCTGATCTGGTGGATGATCCAGCAAAGAAGTCGGCTTTGGAAAGCTATATCATCCAGTATCTACAAGCTAACCAGATCTTTTTGACAGAGATCGTGGCGACCATACAATCAAGTAATTTTTATAATGTATTCTTGAGGATGGATGGCCGCTACTATTCTCCTAACTCAAGCGGATCAGGTACCGTAAATTGCCAGTATTCTGCCGGCCCTTATGAGCAAATGGTGTTCAGAAAGCAAAATGATGGAACTTACACTATATCATCTAATTATTTTCCTAATCTTTACCTACGCATGGATGGAACCAATGTTCCACACAATAACAACTCGGGCGGAGGAACAGTTAATTTGCAGAACCCGGCGGGTAATTATGAGCGCTTCAACATCAATAAGCAAAGTGATGGTACTTTCACCATCAGTTCAGCATATTTTGGCAGCACGCATTTACGCATGGACGCTCGTGGCGTGAACCAGTATAACGACAATGGAGGTGGAGTGATCAATTGCCAAGGACTGTCTCCAGGCCCTTGGGAAAAATTCATTATCACACCTGCTCTGTTCTGATCATTGAATAAAAAAAAGAGCGCTCATCTGCTGATCAGATGAGCGCTCTTTTTATATATATAAAATAGATATGGTAAGATCTTGCTTCGCGACGCTACAGGATCACATAAGAGATCATTCTTGATCCCGTCATATACCTTTACGCCACCAGTGCTTCCGCTTCGGTGAGTGTTGGGTTGATGGTCTCGTCGTCCTTTTCCACGCGCAGGTTCTGTACGATATGCTGCTGGCGGGTCGGGGTGTTCTTGCCCATAAAATACTCTAACAAGCCTTTGATGTTGGCATCTTTCAGGATCACTGGATCCAGGCGCATGTCCTTGCCGATGAATAGTCCGAACTCATCGGGCGATATCTCACCCAAGCCTTTAAATCGGGTGATCTCGGGCTTGTTGCCTAATTTGGCAATGGCATTACGGCGTTCTTCATCACTGTAGCAATAAATGGTCTCCTTTTTATTACGCACCCTAAATAATGGGGTTTGTAAAATGGATACGTGACCAGCCTTTACCACATCGGGGAAGAACTGCAAAAAGAAGGTCATGATCAGCAGGCGGATGTGCATACCGTCCACATCGGCATCGGTAGCGATAACGATGTTGTTGTAACGCAAACCGTCGATACCGTCCTCAATGTTAAGGGCGTGTTGTAGCAGGTTGAACTCTTCGTTCTCGTAAACTACCTTTTTGGTCAGGCCAAAGCAGTTGAGGGGCTTACCTTTTAAGCTGAATACCGCCTGGGTGGCCACATCGCGCGATTTGGTGATCGAGCCACTGGCCGAGTCACCTTCGGTGATAAATAGCGTGGTCTCTTGCTTGCGCTCGTGATTATCGTCAAAATGCACCTTGCAATCGCGCAATTTGCGATTGTGTAACGATGCCTTTTTGGCGCGCTCGTTAGCCAGTTTCTTGATACCCGCAATGTCCTTACGCTCCCGTTCCGATTGCAGGATACGTTTCAGCAAAGCATCGGCGGTGGCCGGATTCTTATGCAGGTAGTTATCCAGTTCGGTCTTTAAAAAATCGTTGATGAAGGTACGCACGGTAGGCCCATCAGGACCTACGTTCTGTGAACCCAGTTTGGTCTTGGTTTGCGATTCGAACACCGGCTCCTGCACCTTGATGGCGATGGCGGCCACAATAGAAGCCCGGATATCCGAAGCATCGAACTCCTTTTTGTAGAATTCACGGATGGTCTTGACCACAGCCTCACGGAAGGAAGCCTGGTGCGTACCTCCCTGTGTGGTGTGCTGACCGTTCACAAAGGAATAATACTCTTCACCATATTGCTGGCCGTGGGTCATGGATATCTCGATATCTTCACCCTTGAGGTGAATGATCGGGTAACGAATATTCTCAGCATCGGTCTTACGCTCGAGCAGGTCCTTCAAACCATTTTGTGAGAAGAACTTTTCGCCGTTGAAGTTGATCGTCAGGCCGGCGTTCAGGAACACGTAGTTCCAGATCATGTTCTGCACAAATTCGGGTATGAACCGGTAGTTGCGGAAAATGGTATCGTCGGGGTAAAAGTTGATCGAGGTACCGTTACGCTGAGTGGTCTCTTTTTCGGCCTCATCGCGCACGATCTCGCCTTTAGCAAATTCGGCGATCTTAGTACGGCCATCACGGTATGATTGTACGGTGAACGAGGTAGACAAAGCATTCACCGCCTTGGTACCCACACCATTCAAACCTACCGATTTTTGAAAGGCCTTACTATCGTACTTACCACCGGTGTTGATCTTGGACACGCAATCGATCACCTTGCCCAACGGTATGCCGCGGCCGTAATCGCGTACGGTAACGCGGTGATCGTTCATGCTGATATCGATACTGCGCCCCGCTCCCATCACGAACTCATCGATCGAGTTATCCACGATCTCTTTCAGCAACACGTATATACCATCGTCATAGGCTGAGCCATCGCCCAGTTTACCGATGTACATACCCGGGCGTAAGCGGATGTGTTCCTTCCAGTCGAGCGACCGGATACTATCTTCACTATAATTTACTTCTGCCATAAGTGTCAAACATGTAGCCCCTCCTTGATCCTCCCCGGAAGGGAGGAAACGAAAGCCAACACCCTCCCTTCCGGGGAGGGTCGGGGTGGGGCTGATCAAACATACTAAAATTATTGGCAACCGTCAAGCGGTGAAACGTACCTACCTGAACCTCATGCAGTCGCGCACTTTGCTGATCTTGCGGAAGAACTCGGGACCCTTTTCATTGGTGAGACAAACGGCCAACATGTAGCCGGTATGGTCCTTTTGTAAAGCGAAAAGTAAGGCGTAGCGGTAATGCTTGGTCTCGGGGGTATCGGCCAGGCTGAACATGTAGGTCTTGCCCGCATCGGCATTGTAGGCATCCAGCAATTTGGGCGAGAGCGGGCGGGTAAAAAAACGACCGTCATCGCTCATGGCCGATGCATGCGCACGGGCAGCTTCCACGTAGGTAGAGTCAGGATTAGGCAGATTTTTGCCGGTGATGGTCTTTACCTGTTCATAACTGGCCCAACTTTGCTTGAGCGAGCGCACCTGTAACCATATCTCCAGGTCCTGGCCGGGCAGGGCCATGGCATGATCAAATGAAAAGGTATCGTTCCCCGTGATCGGCACTTCCTTAAAATCCTCGGGCATGTTAAAATCGATGCCTGCTTCCTCTGCCTCTTTCGAGAAATCGGTCAGTTGGCGACTGGTCTGTTCAACAGGTTTTAAGGCCGGCGGCCTTTTATATCTTTGCCGCTGGGCGTGTACGGCGGCACAGTTCAGGCATAATACACCTAAAACAATTAAGAAGGACCGTTCGAACTGCTTAGCGATGGGGTTCATTGTTGAGGCCGTGGTGTATATTAGCACACTGATCTGCTTACTCACCAATACATGGCCATAGCAAATCTAATATTATTATTCAAAATTCCAACTTACTACGCATGAGCATTAAGCCCAAGTTGAGCCGGTTCGATCTTACCATGATCGTGATCAGCCTTATCATCGGTACCGGCATATTCAAGATACCTGGCGAAGTGGCCTTGCGTACGGGAACTCCTGCCCTGTTCTTTGCCGCGTGGGTGGTTGGCGGATTGGTTACCCTTTGCGGAGCACTTACCTTTGCCGAGATCGGTGCACGGTATCCAAATACCGGTGGCTTTTACAAGCTCTTCTCTTATTGCTATCACCCGGCCTTTGCATTCATGATCAACTGGGCGTCTATTATTGCCACCACCGCATCAGTAGCGGCGGTATCGCTCATCGGGGCCGAGTACCTGAACCCGTTGCTATTACCTGCCCACATGCAGAACATAACAGGTACCCGCATTACCACCATAGGCTTGGTGGCCATTGTGTACGTGATCAATTTTTTAGGGATCAAAATGAGCGCCCGGGTGCAAAACCTGCTCACCATATTTAAGGTGACCATGATCGTGATCCTTTGTCTGGCCATATTTAAAAGCAACGGGCATACTGTGATCACGCAGGCCGTTTTGCCCGGCGGCTCGCCGATCGCCTCGTTCGGCCTAAGTTTGGTGGCGGTCTTTTTTACCTTTACCGGCTACCAGCAAACCATCAACTTTGGGGGCGATGTGGTAGATGCCCGCCGCAATATACCCC
Source organism: Mucilaginibacter daejeonensis (assembly GCF_020783335.1). Classification (NCBI taxonomy): domain Bacteria; kingdom Pseudomonadati; phylum Bacteroidota; class Sphingobacteriia; order Sphingobacteriales; family Sphingobacteriaceae; genus Mucilaginibacter; species Mucilaginibacter daejeonensis. Next base: position 1,214,921 of record NZ_CP086068.1, on the reverse strand, counting down.
GCGGACTATTGATGGGAATGAGCATTGTGATCGCAGTCTACATGGCGGTCAATTTTGCTTATTATCATGTATTGGGCATGGGTGGCCTGCAACAGAACACCGGGCTGGCCGCCAAAATGGCTTCGGTAGTGTTCGGCGATGTGGGTGCGCGTATCACCTCGGTACTGATGTTCATCTCGGTGCTTGCCTATGTGAATGTGAACATCATGTCAGTACCACGGGTGTTTTACGCCATGGCTGATGATGGTGTGCTTCCACCGATATTTAAACGGGTAAACCCGCGCACCCAGGCTCAGGAATTCGGGATGACCTTTTTTGTGGCGGCCATTATCGTCATCCTCTTTTTTGCAGGCTCCTTTGGGGAGGTACTTAACTATGCCATGTTCTTTGAGTGCATTGGTTTGAGTACGGCCGCTATCGCTATCTTTATACTCCGCAAGCGTACGCAGGAGCTTGATGGCACCGGCATCTATACCATCAAATTGTATCCGCTGGTACCTATATTCTTTATAGCGGTATACTGGTTCGTGACCATCAGCGTGTTCATGGCTACGCCTCATGCTACCGTGGTTTGCTTAGGTGCTTTTGCACTCGGGCTGGCCATTTACTATCTGGCCAAACGCCGATGAACGGTCACGTCACTTGTCGAAAAAGCGTACCATCAACTTTTGTATAGCACAATAACCTATAAGTACTGTACATCACGGTTAAATTAGTATAATTGTTGTAACTTATTTTATCGCGATCGCGTAATTTGTACCACTATTAATTGAACCTTGAGTTACAGTAGACTTTTGATGCGGGCGTGGTACCGGCTCACCGGGCGATCGTCTGATCTCCCGCTAAATGTGAGGGTATTCCATTCGGTGTGCCTGATCATTATAGTGGCTCTGGCTTACAATGTTCCGTTCAATTACCTGGTGGGCTTGAAGGATATCGCGCTGCTGAGCGCCTGTTATGTACTGTTGTACATCCTGATCTATTACCTTTCACGCTTTAAAGGGCTTACTTCGCTTGCCTTCGGCCTTTTTGTGATCGCTGGTAACTTATTGTTCACGATCAACTACTTCCTCAATTCGGGGATCGACGGACCTACCGACCTGTTCTTCCTGCTCACGATGGTGATCATGATCACGGTGGCACCGGTAAAGCAATACTGGATACTGGTAAGTGTCAATCTGCTCTTAGTGACAGGACTGCATTTGGTGCAGTATCTATCGCCCGAATTGGTGCCGCACTCGTATACCAACCTGCAGAACCGCTATATCGATATCACGTCGGCGTATTGGGTGGTGATGGGATTGGTACTGTTCAACTTTTATTTCGTGCGGCGCAATTATGAGATAGAGCGCCGCTCGGCCGAGCAAAAGGCCGAATTGATGAAGGTATTGAATGAAGAGAAGAACAAGCTGTTCTCCATCATCTCGCATGACCTGCGCGCGCCGCTCACCAACGTTCAAAATTACCTGGAGTTGCTAACCGAACTGGAGATCAGCAAAGAGGAATCTCTCGACATCAAACGTAAGCTGCTCGATTCCACACGCTCCACGCTTGATATGTTGAACAACGTGCTGTCGTGGTCGCAGGGGCAAATGACAGGTCTCAAGTTCAAGCTGACCGATCTGAACGCCTATGATGTGCTGATGCCGCAGTTACTGCTGTTCACTAATATTGCCAGTAATAAGAGCATCAGCGTAGTGATCACGATCGATCATGACATCAGGATAGTGGGTAACGAGAATATGGTGCAGCTCATCGTTCGTAACCTGATCAACAACGCCATCAAGTTCACTGCTGTCGGCGGCCGCATAGAGGTGGTAGCCTCTGTGATGGGTGAAAGCTGCATATTCTCCGTACGCGACAGCGGCAATGGCTCTCCGGTGAAATTGCCGACCAACATCTTCTATCTCAATAGCGGCACTACCGCTGGCACCTCCAACGAAAAGGGCGTGGGCCTCGGGCTTGTGCTTTGTAAGGAATTTACGGAGGCCATGCAGGGCCAGATCTGGTTCGAATGCGATGCCGAGAGTGGTACCACCTTTTTTGTAGAACTCCCGTTGGCTCAGCCGGTATTAGGCGCCGAAGGGCTCACACTGGTTTAGCGCGCTGCATGTTGATCGGCCAGGATCTCCGCGCTGCGGTTCACTACCTCACGCACCACCTGGTCAAGTTCATTAGCCGATGTGACCAGGTGATCCAGCAGTTGCCGGTCGAACTTGCCATCGTATTCGATATCCATCAATTCGGTAAGTGACATGATGCGGGCAAGCGGCAGCCTGATCACGTGCGACTGCATGTAAGCGATCTCTCTTAACTTATCGTTTTGAGCTTGAATAGCGGCCAGGTGCTGTACGCGTTGCGTAATGTCAGATACCACGATCATGCGCGCCTTTCTGCCCTGGTAGGTCATGTTGCTGTGCAGTATCTCGGTATGGATCGTGCGGCCGTCCTTATCAATGTGTTGGCTGCGGTAAGGTTCTGATTGTTCGGCCTCATGCATGTGGCTCAGCATACGCTCCACTTCGTTGACATCGTATATATCGGTCAGTTTCAGCCTTGTGAACTCTTGTTGTGTATAGCCGTAGATGAGCGTAGCCGCATAATTCACCTGTAGGATCTGCAAGGTATCGGTATCTAAAATTACCTTGGAAAGCGGACTTTTATAAAACAATGTGCGATGGTCCTCTTCTGAGTTCTTAAGGTCATCGTTCAAGGAGGCTTTGTGAGCCATTTCTTTCCTGAGTTCCGAATGCAGCCAACCCTCTTTATGGATGGTATGCTGCAGACCGTTCAGTATCTGCCGGATCAGCCCCACCACTACCATATCCATAAAAATGAAGTTGACGGAAAAGATGAGCCAGCGATCGGCCGTGATGTGCTGTATCAATGGGATATTCATGAGCCGGTAGCGGATCACCATTTCGAAACCCGCGCAGAACAATACGTTGAAGATCACCATACCATAAGCTGCCCGATCGGGGAACTGCAAGGCCACGAAAACACTGAGCGCAAAAAGGTATATGCAACCCATAGTGAACGCTCCGATCATAGCCGTTACCACCACCGTAAATACCAGCATCACCACCACAATGATCACCTTACGGGTATGTAGCGAAATACCTTTTTTCAGGGCAACAAAGGTCACGGCCAATAAGGCCAACAGATCTAAAATGATGAGGGAAGTTTCGCCGGCCTTATATTCAATGTACACACTTGGGATCAATGCAAGCAGGCTAAGGGGCAACGCGTAAATGATCACGTTAATGAACAAGCGGTCCTGCCAATACTCGATACTTTTTACGCGATCATAAACAGGTGTGGGCATAGCTTCCCTGACATAGTTCTGGTGACCGAGCCATAGCGAATGCAAATTGAATAAAAACATAAACGACAATTGCGCAGTGGGTAGTAATGATCTTCTACTCTATTTAGTTGTATTTTGTTACGTGCGGTAACAGAAAATCTTACCGAAGGATCTGAGGTCAGCAACTGGAAACAGTTTGCCAATAAAGCCGCGCATAAACTCAGGAGAAGATCATATTTTCCTTGTACGAAAATAGCGAATCGTAATAAAAGTTTCTGCTGCTTGAACTCATAAAATATCCACGATATTTGTTCATCAATGGAACCTAACGATATGATCGATCCAGAGCAAATATCAGAGACCGACCTGATCCTCAATGCCGATGGCAGTGCCTACCACCTGAACCTGTTACCGCATGAGATAGCTGACACGGTGATCACCGTTGGCGACCAGGACCGCGTGGCCGAGATCAGTAAGCACTTTGACCTCATAGAGTTACAAAAGGGAAAGCGTGAATTCGTTACCCATACCGGCTACCTGGGCAACAAGCGCATCACGGTGATATCTACCGGCATCGGTACAGATAATATCGACATTGTGATCAATGAGCTGGACGCCCTGGTGAACATTGACCTAAGCACCCGCAAGGTAAATAAAGAGCTACGGAGCCTTGATATCATCCGCATCGGTACCTCTGGCGCGGTACAGGCCGATATACCTTTAGACAGTGTGCTGGTATCGGCAGCGGCATTCGGGTTAGATCCGCTGATGCATTATTGCGAGCATGAGCTCACCCCCGATGAGGACGAACTGCTTCAGGCGTTCAAAGACCGACTGCCTGACACCTATCTGCTGCATCCATACATCGCCTCGGCCAGTGCCGAACTACTGAACGGCCTTGCCGCTGATCTGCAACAGGGCATCACGGTGACCGCACCGGGCTTTTACACGCCGCAGGGACGTCAAGTGCGAACCCGTACCTCTACGCCCGAGCTTATGTCTATCATCCAAAATTTTAGCCTGCATGGGCAACGCATTACCAACCTGGAAATGGAGACCGCCGGGATATACGGCCTGGGTGGAAACCTGGGGCACAAGACCATCTCGTTCAATGTGATACTAGCCAATCGCGCCACGCATCAGTTTAGCCAACAGCCTCAGCGCTCCATGGAAAATGCGATCAGGTTGTTGTTGGAGAGATTGGAGAAGATATAGCATATTATTCCCAGCGCTGTCATGCCGATGCATATCGGCATCCCTCATGCAAAGTAATAAAGCGGTCGCGACGTAATGTTCACTTGTCCTGAGAGATGCCGATATACATCGGCATGACGGGCTGGAGAGAGCGGTTCGGTTGACATCTAACCCATCCGGTCATCCAGAACTTGGTTCAGCATCACTCATGCTAAGTAGTGAAGCGGTCATGACTCCTCGTTCGCTTGTCCTGAGAGATGCCAATGTGCATCGGCGTGAAGGGGTGGTGAATTGGCAGTAAATAAAAAATTCAATGTCATGCTGAACTTTTTTCAGCATCCCCCACTCTAAGTAAGCCATTCGTTCACTTGTCCTGAGAGATGCCGATATGCATCGGCATGACGGGATGATCATTTACAGACCCCTCAGAACAAGAAAGCCTCCGATCACTCGGAGGCTTTTCATATCTATACAGGCTTGTATTAAACGCCTAACAGTAAACGTGCTGGATCTTCCAGTAATTGCTTAACGCGTACCAGGAAGCTTACCGACTCGCGACCGTCAACGATGCGGTGATCGTATGACAGGGCAAGGTACATCATTGGGCGGATTACCACCTGGCCGTTAACAGCCACCGGGCGCTCGATAATGTTGTGCATACCCAAAATAGCCGACTGCGGTGCATTGATGATCGGTGTCGACATCATGGATCCGAAGATACCACCATTGGTGATGGTGAAGGTACCACCGGTCATGTCCTCAATGGTCAGCTTGTTCTCGCGGGCCTTACCGGCCAGCGTAACCACAGCTTTCTCGATCTCGGCCAGGGTCATGCTCTCAGCATTACGGATAACAGGTACCACTAAACCTTTAGGAGCCGATACAGCGATCGAGATGTCAGCATAGTTGCTGTATACTACCTCTTCGCCTTCTATGCGGGCACCAACGGCAGGCCACTCTTGCAGGGCAACGCAAACCGCTTTGGTGAAGAATGACATGAAGCCTAAGCCTACACCGTGTTTCTCTTTAAATTTATCTTTGTATTTACCACGCAACTCCATGATCGGCTGCATATCTACCTCGTTAAAGGTGGTCAGCATGGCGGTCTCGTTTTTAACAGCTACCAAACGTTTGGCAACGGTCTTGCGCAGGTTCGACATTTTTTCGCGTTTCTCATCGCGGGCACCGGCCGGGGCTGGTGCAGCAGCAGGAGCACTTGAAGCAGCTGGTTTTGCCGGAGCAGGTGCAGCTGGTTTTTGCGCGTTCTGTGCGTCCTCTTTAGTAATGCGGCCACCTACGCCGGTACCACTTACCGACTGAGGGCTTACACCTTTTTCGGCCAGGATCTTACCCGCAGCAGGTGAAGGCGTGCCGGCAGCGTAACCATTTGCTGATGCAGACTGTGCATTGCCAGCAGCTGGCTGAGCAGCAGCAGGAGCGCTTGGGGCCGATGCAGGAGCAGCAGTAGCGCCACCACCGGTGATCGAGCAAACCACAGCACCAATGGCCAGGGTATCACCTTCGTTAGCGATGGTCTTTAAAGTACCAGCGCTTTCGGCGGTCAACTCAAAAGTGGCTTTATCTGATTCCAGTTCGGCAATGGCCTCATCCATTTCTACCTGCTCGCCGTCTTTCTTGATCCAGCGTGACAGGGTTACCTCGGTGATCGATTCACCAACGGCAGGAACCTTTATCTCTAATGTTTTAGCTTCAGCGGCTGGTGCAGCAGGTGCTTCAGCAGCAGCTTCAGGGCGCTCGGCACGTTGGCCCGGTGCGCTCTCGTCAGCAGCTTGTGCTTTGCTCTTGTCTACCGCGGCAGGCGCAGCAGCAGGAGCGCCACCAGCTTCAATGCTGGCTACCACGGCGCCAATGGCAAGTGTATCGCCTTCGGCAGCAACGGTCTTTAAAGTTCCGGCGCTTTCAGCAGTCAATTCAAAAGTAGCCTTGTCTGATTCCAGCTCGGCAATTACTTCATCCATTTCAACCGCATCGCCGTCCTGTTTGATCCAGCGTGAAAGGGTTACCTCTGTGATAGATTCGCCAACCGGCGGAACTTTGATCTCTAAACTCATGTTTTTTAAGTTGCGGGTTATGTGTTATGAGTTGCGGGTTAGGCGTTGCTATGTTGCAGGATCAGATCCCGCAACTGGCAACACATAACCCGCACCACTATTTAGTCTGCGTTAGTTTCGGCCATTTTTTTGGCGGTGCTTTTTACTTTCTCCTTTTGCTGGTCGCTTACCGGAGTTTCAAAAGCTTTTGATATGATGTACAGCTGCTGTGAAGCATGTTGCTTGGCGTAACCGGTGGCCGGGCTCGAAGCTTCCTTGCGTGAGATCACGTCAAGCTGCAACTCGCTCTTGCGGAACTTGCGCAGCATGTAAGGCCATGCGCCCATGTTCTCAGGCTCTTCCTGTACCCAAACGAATTCTTTAGCGTTGCTGTATTTGGTCTTGATGGCTTGCATCTCCAGTACCGGTGTAGGATATAGTTGCTCAACACGTACGATGGCAACATCACTGCGCTTATCAGCTTGTTGTTTCTCCAGCAATTCGTAATAGATCTTACCGCTGCAGAACAGTACGCGTTTAACCTTTTTGGTGTCGGTAGTGAACTTATCGTCGATCACTTCCTGGAAACCACCTTGAGTGAACTCCTCGATCTTTGACACGCAGGCGGGGTGACGCAGCAAGCTTTTTGGCGAGAAGATCACCAATGGCTTACGGAAGTGACGGTGCAACTGGCGGCGCAGGATGTGGAAGAAGTTAGCCGGGGTGGTACAGTTGGCCACCTGGATGTTGTTATCGGCACAACCTTCCATAAAACGCTCGATACGGGCTGATGAGTGCTCAGGACCCTGACCTTCGTAACCATGTGGCAATAACATCACCAAACCGTTACCACGTTGCCATTTGGTTTCGGCACTTACCAGGTACTGATCCACAATGATCTGTGCACCGTTCACAAAGTCACCGAATTGAGCTTCCCAGATGGTGAGGGCGTTAGGGTTAGCTAAAGCGTAACCATAATCAAAACCTAACACACCATACTCTGACAGTAAAGAGTTATAAATGCTGAATTTGGCATCAGCACCGATATTTTGTAGCGGAGTGTACTCCTCATCAGTATCAGGCAGGGTCACCACCGCATGACGGTGAGAGAAAGTACCACGTTTTACGTCCTCACCGCTCAGGCGTACCGGGTGATCCTCTTTTAATAAGGTACCGTAGGCCAGTAACTCGCCCATGGCCCAGTCAAAGGTCTTGGTCTCGTTAACCATTTTACGGCGATCTTCGAACAGTTTTTCGATCTTCTTGAAGAAGGTCTTACCTGCCGGAAGTTCAGTGATCTTTTGACCGATCTCTAACAGTTCACTTTCGCTTACTGCGGTATCAGCAGTGGCATACACCTCCTCTTTAGTAGGCAGATGCAAACCTTGCCATGAACCGGCGAACATCACATTGCTGGCCTGTACACGGGCTTCGGCCTTGGTCTCATCCAGTTGCTTTTGCAGCAACTCTTTGAATTCCTTTTCAATGGCTTTGGCGCTGGCCTCGTCGATGCTGCCTTCGGCCAGTAATTTTTTATAATAGATCTCGCGCGGGTTAGGGTGCGCTTCGATCGCTTTGTACAATGTTGGTTGGGTAAACTTAGGCTCATCCGACTCGTTGTGACCGTAACGACGGTAGCACAAAATGTCGATGAACACGTCCTCGTTGAACTCCTGACGGTACTCCATGGCCAGGTTGATCACGTAGGCCAATGCCTCAACATCATCACCGTTAACGTGGAACACCGGCGACAATACCGTTTTGGCGATATCGGTACAGTAAGTGCTCGAACGGGCATCCTTAAAGTTAGTGGTAAAACCGATCTGGTTGTTGATCACCAGGTGCACGGTACCACCGGTCTTGTAACCGTCGAGTTTCTCCATCTGAAGAACCTCGTAAATGATACCCTGACCAGCTACCGAAGCATCACCATGGATCAGGATCGGTGCGATGCGGTCATGATCACCTTCATATTTACCATCGATCTTGGCACGGGTGATACCCTCTACCACCGGACCAACGGTCTCGAGGTGCGAAGGGTTAGGGCAAAGGCTCAGGTGAACCTTTTTACCGTTAGAGGTCTCGATATCGGTGGAGAAACCTAAGTGGTATTTAACGTCGCCACCGAATGATGATTCCATATCGTAGTTCTTGCCTTCAAACTCAGCAAAGATCTCTTTATAGGTCTTACCCATGATGTTGGCCAGCACGTTCAAACGACCGCGGTGAGCCATACCAATGGTAAATTCTTCGATACCCAGTTTTGAACCTTTTTCGATCACCGAGTCAAGCGCCGGGATCAGTGATTCGGCACCTTCCAGTGAGAAACGTTTTTGACCCAGGAATTTAGTACCCAAAAAGTTCTCGAAGCCAACGGCCTGGTTGATCTTTTTCAGCATGCGGGTCTTCTCTTCTTTGTTAAAAGAAGGTTTGTTACGCTTGCTTTCCATACGCTCCTCGAACCACTTGGTCTTGATCGGGTTACGCATGTATTTATACTCGGCACCAATGGCCTGGCAGTAAGTATCTTCTAACAGCTGACGGATGTCGCGCAGTTTAGCCGGACCTAAGCCTACTTCAACGCCTGCATTAAATACGGTATCCATATCGGCCTCGGTCAAACCGAAGGTCTCCAGCTCTTTGCCCGGATAGTATTTGCGACGCTCGCGAACGGGATTTGTTTTGGTGAAAAGGTGACCGCGGGTACGGTAACCGTTGATCATATTAAGCACGTTGATCTCTTTCAACACGTGCTCGGGAGCGGCGCCCCCTTCGGCTCCGGCAGCAGCGCCGGCGCCTTTTTCCTGACCGAGGTCAAAGCCTTCGAAGAATTTTTGCCAACCGAACTCTACCGAGTCAGGGTCTTGTTTATATGCTTCGTATAAAGAATCTATATAGGCCGCGTTTCCGCTATTAACATAAGTGAGACGATCCATCTGAATACCAATCTGTAAAACGGTACAAAACTAAGAATATAAGATGTAAACTACACGGTTTAATTTGTAATTGGTTTTCTATTTTTTGCATTTGTTGAATTTAACTTTTATATTCTTGCCGTTTTAGATCCTGCCCATGATCAGGCCTTTGTGCCTGCTTCATCAGCATTGCCCCCACCTTGCTGTTGTGCCGGATGGTGTATGTAGTGTTAACATACCATTATATATCTATACCCCATGCTTTTAGTTATCCCAACTTTCAGGCGGGCCGCCTTGTGCTGTCTGTTATGGAGCTTAGCCGTTTTGAGCTTTGCCCAAACCAAACCATTTAAGGTGATCGCCTTTTACACGGCCAAGGCCGACCTGGCACACATCAGTTTTGTGCACGAGGCCAACCGCTGGTTCCCGCAAATGGCCAAAAAGTATCACTTCACTTACGACTCGACCAATAATTGGAAGAACCTCGACACCGCTTTCCTTAAAAACTACCAGGTGGTACTCTTCCTGGATACCCGGCCCGAAGACCCTGACCAGCGCAAGGCCTTTGAACATTACATGAAGCACGGCGGCGCCTGGATGGGTTTCCACTTTTCGGCCTTTGCGCTTTCCCCTTCGGCCATACCACAAAACTGGGATTGGTATCATAACACCTTTTTAGGGTCGGGACAGTATGGTAGTAATACGTGGAGGCCAACATCGGCCGTATTAAGGGTGGAGGACCAACACCCGACCACACGATCACTGCCCCGCACGTTCAAGGCATCGCCAAATGAGTGGTACCGCTGGCAGAACGACCTGCGCACGAACCCTGATATCAGGATATTGCTTGCCATCGATAGCACCAGCTTTCCGCTGGGCACTGGTCCTAAACCAAACGAGATATGGCATAGCGGCTACTACCCCGTGGTATGGACCAACAAGAACTACCGGATGATCTACGTGAACATGGGCCATAACGATATGGACTACGAGCATAAGTATGATAACACCAACCGAACCCTCTCTCATACCTTTAGCAATAAGGAGCAGGATCAGTTCATCATTAATGCATTATTGTGGCTGGGGAGGTCAAAATAACGGCTTTTTGTGTTAAGAAGGCGGTCACAACATATATATGATGCCCATGTGGTTAACACAATGATAACATTACATTAACTATGTGATAACATATCTTTGTGGCTTATAGCAAGCTCCGAACCATATGAAAAAGAATGACGCTAAAACACTTATCAAGGCCGCTAAAAAGAACGCAGAGAACGAGATAAAAGAAAGCTTGATCACCCAGTTGACCGAAGTGACCGGCAAACTGAGCCAACCATCAAAAAAGCTGGACAAGAAGATCAGAAAAGGTGCTAAACAATTAGCCAAAAGGTTAGCTAAAGATCTGAAGATCGATAAAAGCACATTGACCGCTAACCAACCAGCTGAAGCACCAGCCGAGGCTTCCGACGCAACAACAGCCAGCTAATAAGCTCACCATATCAACGGTCCGGCTCAGCCGCCCAAGGCATTCCCAAAAGCCGGACCTTTCTGCTCTCCCATTATCGCCTTCCAGTACCGATATTTAAGAAACCTCTAAGGCGGCTTGTTGTTAACTACAGCATGCCCAAAACTTTACGGTTAATATTAGGCGATCAGCTTAACAGCGCCCACAGCTGGTTGCAACATACCAACGATGAGGCGACCTACCTCATGCTCGAGATCATGCAGGAGCAGGAGTACGTAATGCACAACGTGCAAAAGATCCTGGCATTTTTTGGCGCCATGCGCAACTTTGCCCACCACCTCACCAAAGCCGGTCACCGGGTGATCTACTTGAATTTAGATGATCAAGGCAACGAGCAGGACCTGGAAAAGAACATCAAAAAGATCATCAAAAAAGAGAAGATCGAGCTATTTGAATATCAATTGCCTGATGAATACCGGCTGGATGAGCAGCTCAAGGATATTTGCAAAGGCTTAAACATCAATACCGGCGTAGCCGATACCGAGCACTTTTTGACGGAGCGCATGGAGGTGCATGATTTTTTTGGCGGCAAAAAACGTTACCTAATGGAGAACTTTTACCGCCACATGCGCAGCAAGAACCACATCCTGATGCATGGCGATGAACCCGAGGGCGACCGCTGGAACTTTGACGCCGATAATCGTAACAAGTATGATGGTAAGGTGCCGCTGCAAGACGCCTTACGATTTGACCATGATGTATCATCCCTCAAAAAGATGATCGATAAGATGGGCGTGAAATACTTTGGCGGCTTTGATGAAGAGCACCTGCCCTGGCCGCTCAGCAGGCAGGAGGCTTTAAAGGTGCTGGAATATTTTTGCGAACATCTGCTCCCCCACTTTGGTACTTACGAAGATGCCATGCTGCAGGAGCATAGCAGTTTGTTCCACTCGCGGATATCGTTCGCGCAGAACGTTAAGCTGATATCACCGGCCGAGATCGTGGGTAAGGTGATCAGCCATTATCAAAGCAACAAAAACAAGATCAGCCTGGCCCAGGTAGAAGGCTACATCAGGCAGGTGATCGGCTGGCGCGAATTTATGCGGGGCGTTTACTGGGCGCACATGCCTGGCTATGACCAAAAGAACTTTTTTGGCCACAAGACCGAGATACCCCACTGGTTTTGGGATGGCAAGACCAAGATGAACTGCCTGAACAAGTGCATTACCCAGTCATTGGATGAGGCCTGGGCGCATCACATCCAACGCCTCATGGTGATCGGTAACTTTGCCTTGCTGGCGGGCATAGACCCTGACCACGTGGACGCCTGGTACCTGGGTATCTACATCGACGCTATACAATGGGTGGAGGTCACCAACACCCGGGGCATGAGCCAATTTGCCGATGGCGGCATCGTTGGGTCAAAGCCCTATGTGGCCTCAGCGGCTTACATTAACAAGATGAGCGATCACTGTAAGCATTGCCACTACAATTATAAGGCAAGACATGGCGAGAAAGCTTGCCCGTTCAATAGCCTGTATTGGAACTTTTTTGACCGCAATGCCGACAAGCTGGAAAAGAACCCGCGCATCGGTATGGCTTACGTGACCCTCAAAAAGATGAAACCCGACGAAAAAGAAAAGACCATGCTGCAGGCCGAGACCTACCTCAATAACCTGAACGAGTTGTAAAACAAAAGAGCCCTTGCTGATCAGCAAGGGCTCTTGAATGATATAGATCGACCAAATTATTCGCCGGCGGTCTCGCTGTCGTATTTGATCTTATTGACGTGCTTGTCGATCTCCCAAAGGCCGGTGCCTTCTTCGCCAATAACCTCGAACAGTTCCAGCGCACGACGGGCTTTGTATTCCTCTTCGCGTTGCTCTTTCATGAACCAGTTCAGGAATTCAAAGGTCACAAAATCCTGCTCCTTTAAGCAGTTGGCAGCGATCACTTTGAATGATTGAGTGATGGCGATCTCGGCCTCCAAAGCCTCTTCAAATACCTCACGCAATGAAGAGTATTCTTGCCTGATGCCGCTCACATCTGGTGATATGGCGCTGCCGCCCATATCCAATACATATTTGAAAAGCTTTAATTGGTGAAAACGCTCCTCGTCCGACTGTTTAAAAAAGTAGTCAGATGAATAATCAAAACCGTTTTGGTTACACCATGAGGCCATGGCCAGGTACATAGCTGATGAATGGGCCTCTTTCTTTATCTGTTGGTTCAAAAGTGTCTCTATATCGGCAGATAACAGGCACTTCACTCGCATAATATCTTTCATGTTATATATAGGTATGGGATCGTATACTTTGTAATACGAACAAAAATAGTGCTATAAGTGGTAGTTACCCAATATATAAACAATTCGAAATAAGTCTAAATTAGAGACTATCAGGCAAATAGCATCATTTTGAAAAGAATATCTGATCAGAAAGGTAAGCGGTGCAGCCTGTCGCGAATGATCTGGTTCAGCTCCAGCATCACGAAGGTGCCCTCCAAAAGCTGCTTTAACGAGATGATCTGCAGCAGGTTCAAAAAATAACAATGGTTGCAGGCGCAAATGAACACCATCTCGATCTCAGGTGACCGGTCGCTGTTCAGCAGTAGTTCTTCAATGTCTACCCTGCAGATCGAGTTCTTAAGTTTCAACAAACCGCGGTGATCAAAGCGTACCAGCTTACCATCAAAGTCAATATACCAGCAACCTTCGCGGTCGCTTTGGTATACAGTACCCGCCTTATTGGCGAACACTTCGGTGTAACTTGATGCAGTAGCTGTTTTAACTCCGGCCATATCGATAGCGCAAAATTAGCATTATTTAGAAGCAGTCCAAATACTGTTAACTGTTTTTTCTTAACAATTTTCCACAAGGTCCATCTTGACAGACCAATCACTCATCTACCATTCCCATTGTAATGTGAAGATCTTTTTTCCAAATAAATTCCTACTATTCCTATATAGTATATATATTTGAATACTATATGAGTAAGAAAGCACGTAAAATGATGTTCATTTGCTGCTGCGGTCGTCATCATGACCGGGGGCTCATTTAGTTATTAAAGTGATCATTAGCAAAAAGCCTCTTGCGGTCAAACCACCAACAGAGGCTTTTTTTGAATTCGAAACTGAGTATGCAGAGTTTTAGGACCGAATTGGAGAACCCGATCGTAGAGAAGGATATCATTGATCTTGAGAAAAAGATCAGGGCCTTTCGCGAGGGTAAGATCCACGACGAAAAATTCAGAAGCCTGCGCCTTGCGCGCGGTGTATATGGCCAACGCCAGCCCGGAGTACAAATGGTACGTATCAAGCTGCCGTTCGGCAAAGTTACCTTTAAACAGTTATTACGCATTGCCGATATTGCCGACGAGTACGGCAGTGGCAACCTGCACCTCACCACCCGCCAGGACATCCAGATACATTATGTGAGTTTGGACCGCACCCCTGAGCTTTGGGCCAAACTGGAGCAGGATGACATTACCCTGCGTGAGGCTTGCGGTAACACCGTACGTAATGTGACGGCCTCCCCTGCTTCGGGCATTGACCCGGCCGAGCCGTTTGACGTTTCGCCGTATGCTCAAGCCATGTTCGAATACTTTTTACGTAACCCGATCTGTCAGGAAATGGGTCGTAAGTTCAAAATATCGTTCTCCTCGAGCGAGGCCGATACCGGTTTCAGTTATATACACGATCTGGGCTTTATCCCTAAACTGGTAGGCGATCAGCGCGGTTTTAAAGTGATGTTAGGCGGCGGACTTGGTGCCCAACCGGCCTTAGCACACATCGTGCATGAGTTTCTACCTGAGGACGAGATCATTCCTTATACTGAATCGATCATTCGTGTGTTCGATCGCTATGGCGAACGCAATAATCGTAACAAGGCCCGCCTTAAATTTCTGGTGGCCAAGATAGGCATCGATGAGTTGCTGCGCCTGGCCGCTATCGAAAAAACGGCTAACAAGGTCAAGACCTTTAAGATCGACCGCGATACCGTTCCTCAACCTGCCCCACCTACCGGCCAGGTAGCGGACGTAAGCATTGCCAACCCTCTTAAATATGAGCAGTGGTTGGCCACCAACGTGTTCGAGCAAAAGCAAAGTGGTTTTTACGGCGTGTACGTAAAAGTGCCCGTTGGCGATATTCATACTCCTGAGGCCCGCCGTTTGGTGGATGGTATCCGCGGATTGGTGGCCGACGAGATACGCGTTACCCAAAATCAGGGCTTGTTATTAAAGTATGCTCGTAAAGAGGCGTTACCTGCATTATTCAATGCCTTGAACGAGCTGCAACTGGCCGAACCGGGTTTTGACAGCGTGGCCGATGTGACCACCTGCCCTGGTACAGATACTTGTAACTTAGGCATCTCTAACAGCATGACGCTATCGCGCGTGTTGGAAGATGTGATCTATAACGAATATGAGGACCTGATCTACAACCGCGATATCAAGATCAAGATCAGTGGTTGCATGAACTCCTGCGGTCAGCATGGTTTGGCGCATATAGGTTTTCACGGCAGTTCGTTAAAGGCCGATAAACGTGTGCTGCCTTCTGTACAGGTTTTATTGGGCGGGGGCACCGTGGGCGACGGCATTGGCCGTGCTGCCGAAAAGGTGATCAAGATACCTGCCAAGCGTGCAACGCATGTATTGCGCGCCGTTCTGGACGATTATCAAACCAACGCTGTAAGCCAGGAGACCTTCCATAACTATTATGACAGCAAAGGTAAGGACTATTTTTACCAGCTATTGAAGCCACTGGCCGATCTGACCACTCTTACCGATGATGAATTTGTGGACTGGGGTCATGAAGAGACCTTTGCCACCGCCATTGGCGTTGGTGAGTGTGCCGGCGTGATAATCGATCTGGTGGCCACGCTACTGTTCGAGGCTGAAGAAAAACTGGGCTGGGGCAAGGAGGCCTTTGCCGAAGGTCGTTGGGCCGATGCCATTTATCATAGTTACAATACCTTCATCAGCAGTGCTAAAGCATTGTTGTTAGATAAGAATATCAATACCAGCACCCAAAGCGGTGTGATCAAAGAGTTCGATACTAATTATGTGAGTACCGGGTTGGTACAACTACCGGTGTCATTTAATGACCTGGTATTGCAGATCAACCAGAACGAACCATCAGAGGCCTTTGCTACCGCATACATGAAAAGCGCCGAAGAATTTTTGACCGAAATGAAAGCCGAGCGCGAGGGGCTTAAAGCATGAAATTGAACAACGAAACGAAATCACAACATAAAGAGCCCAGGATAACGTTAGTGGGCGCTGGCCCGGGTGATGCCGACCTGATCACTATTAAAGGTATGAAAGCCTTACAAACCGCCGATGTGGTATTGTACGATGCCTTGGTTAACGATGACCTGCTTGACCTGGCACCGGCAACTGCACAAAAAGTATACGTAGGCAAACGCTCGGGCGAGCACTCCTATTCGCAGGATGCTGTTAACCAGTTGATGGTGGATTATGCCTTGAACTACGGCCACGTGGTTCGTCTAAAAGGCGGCGACCCGTTCGTTTTTGGTCGTGGGTATGAAGAGATCGAATTTGCGGCGGCGCACCAGATCCCTACCCAGGTAGTGCCCGGCATTTCCAGCTCGATCGGTGTACCCGGCTTACAGCAGATACCGGTAACGCACCGTGGCGCCAGCGAGAGCTTTTGGGTGATCACCGGTACCACTGCCGATCAGCAAATATCAAAAGATCTTTATGATGCTGCCCGCAGCAATGCTACCGTAGTAGTATTGATGGGGCTGCACAAATTGGTACAGATCACCGAGATATTCAAGGCCGAAGGCAAACATGAGCTGCCGGCCGCCATTATTCAAAGTGGATCTACCGACAAAGAGAAAGTAGTGATCGGTACCGTAGAAACTTTGGTAGAACTGGCTGCGGCCAACCAGGTGAAAGCCCCGGCCATGATGATATTTGGCAAGGTGGTATCCTTACATCCGGCGTTCAATACCGTAAAGAACCTTTATGGCATCCTTGCCTAAAAATGGACATATAGCCCCAGTACCTGCCACCGCAACAGCGGATGGTAACCAGCTATTCCCTGTTTTTTTGAAGCTGAACCAACTACGCACGGTATTGATCGGCGCAGGCAATGTCGGTCTTGAAAAGCTTACAGCTTTACTGAACAATAGCCAGTTAGCCACGGTGACCATCGTAGCTGAAGCGATATTGCCCGAAGTGTTGGAGCTGGCAGCCCGCTATCCGCGGGTGACCATCGTACAAAAGCGCTTTGCCGATACCGACCTGGACCAGGCCGATGTGGTGATCGCTGCCACGGCAGATAATGTGCTGAACGAGCAGATCCGCCAGGCCGCCCACCAACGCAAACTACTGATCAATGTGGCCGATAAGCCCGAGCTTTGCGATTTTTACCTGGGCTCCATCGTCAAAAAGGGCGACCTTAAAGTTGCTATCTCTACCAACGGCAAGTCGCCAACGGTGGCCAAACGATTAAAGGAAGTACTGGCCGAAGCGCTGCCGAACGAGTTAGATACTACACTACAACAGCTCAGTGCGTTACGCAATACCCTGACCGGCGACTTTGCCAGCAAGGTAACGGCCCTCAATAAGGCTACAGCCATACTTGTAGACCCTAAGCCGGTCCGCAAAAAGAACTTTAAGTGGCTGATCTGGCTTACCATCGTGATATCGTTAGGTGTGGCCTTCGCCTCGCTATGGTATAATGAACCGGGTTTCAAGACCTACGTAGAGGGTATCGATAGTTTGTTCTACAAGTTCCTGGCGGCAGGGTTCGTGTTCGCCATGATCGATGGCGCCATTGGCATGTCATATGGGGTCACCTCTACCGCATTCTCGCTTTCTATGGGTATCACGCCAGCGTCCGCCAGCATGGCGGTACACTTGTCTGAGATCATGAGCAACGGTATAGCCGGCTGGATGCACTACCGCATGGGCAACGTGAACTGGAAGATGTTCAAACTGCTCATTTTGCCCGGTATAGCCGGTGCGTTGGTAGGTGCTTATTTGGTGTCGTCGTTAGAGCATTATTCCATGTACACCAAGCCAATGGTATCGGTGTATACACTGATATTGGGCTCTGTCATCTTATCCAAAGCATTTAAAACAGGCAAAAAGCGCTCAGGCGAAAAGATCAAACGCATATCCCTGTTAGGTTTAGGCGGTGGTTTCATTGACGCAGTGGGCGGCGGTGGCTGGGGTTCTATCGTGCTATCATCACTGATCGCCGGTGGCCGTCATCCACGGTTCTCGCTGGGCACCGTTAAATTAACACGGTTCTTTATCGCCATGATGGGCTCGCTTACCTTTTTGATCATGCTGAACGGGGCTCCATGGAGCGCCATTACCGGGCTGATCATTGGCAGCGCGCTGGCCGCACCTATAGCCGCACGTATCTCTAACCGCATATCGGTAAAAGTGATCATGGTGGCTGTGGGTATAATCGTTATATTGGTGAGCCTTAAAAGCATTTGGGGCTTTGCCACCAAGATCTTATAATAATGGAAACACTTTCACCACATATCAAGCAACGCACCGAGGGTTTAGACCCTCTGAGTGCCTTGCATTGGCTGGCTGATGAATTTCCGGGCAAAGTGGTATTCTCTACCAGTTTTGGCTGGGAAGACCAGGTGATCACGCATATGATATTTAAGAACAAGTTGCCGATCAGGGTATTTACCCTCGAGACCGGCCGCCTGTTCCCCGAAACGTATTACGTATGGAACCGTACCATGGAAATGTACGAGGCCCCTATACATGCCTACTACCCTCAACAGGAAGCATTGGAACGCATGGTGAACGCCAAAGGCCCAAGCAGTTTTTATGAGTCGGTGGAGAACCGCAAGGAGTGTTGCGGTATACGCAAGATCGAGCCGTTGAAGCGCGCATTGAGCGGCAACACGGTATGGATAACCGGCATCAGGGCCGAGCAATCCCCCAACCGTCAGGACATGGAAAATGTGGAGTGGGATGCCGGCAATCAGCTGGTGAAGTTCCACCCTATATTTGATTGGACGCTTGATGAAGTAAAACAGTACATCAAAGAGAATAACGTACCCTATAACAGCCTGCATGACCGTGGTTTCCCGAGCATTGGCTGCCAGCCTTGCACCCGCGCCGTACAACCAGGCGAGGACTTTAGGGCCGGACGCTGGTGGTGGGA
The DNA here is from genome assembly GCF_020783335.1 of Mucilaginibacter daejeonensis. Lineage (NCBI taxonomy): Bacteria > Pseudomonadati > Bacteroidota > Sphingobacteriia > Sphingobacteriales > Sphingobacteriaceae > Mucilaginibacter > Mucilaginibacter daejeonensis. Next base: position 1,195,823 of record NZ_CP086068.1, on the reverse strand, counting down.
GGACCAGTCGAAAAAAGAATGCGGCTTACATTCGGTACAGGAGATAATAACAGAGAAATGAGTAAACATCACTTGGATTACCTCGATGAACTCGAGGCAGAGGCCATTTATATTTTAAGAGAGGTGGCAGGCCAGTTCGAAAAGCCGGCACTACTATTTTCGGGTGGAAAGGACTCGATCACGCTGGTGAGGCTGGCCGAGAAAGCTTTCCGTCCGGGTAAGTTCCCGTTCCCGCTGGTACATATCGATACCGGCCATAACTTTCCGGAGACCATCCGATACCGTGATGACATGGTGGCCCGTTTGGGCGAAAAACTGATCATTGGTCATGTACAGGACTCGATCGATCAGGGTAAGGTAGTAGAACAAAAAGGCAAGAACGCCAGCCGTAACGCCCTGCAAACCGTTACTTTGTTAGATACTATTGCCGCCAACGGCTTTGATGCCTGCATAGGTGGTGCCCGCCGCGATGAGGAAAAGGCCCGCGCCAAGGAGCGTATCTTTTCGGTACGTGACGAGTTTGGCCAATGGGACCCTAAACGCCAGCGCCCCGAGCTTTGGAACCTGTATAATGGCAAGATCCACAAAGGCGAGAACGTTCGCGTGTTCCCGATCAGCAACTGGACCGAGTTAGACGTTTGGAACTACATTCGCCGCGAGAACATCGCTTTACCATCTATCTACTTTGCGCACGAGCGTGACACGATCGTTCGTAATGGTCAATTAATGGCCGCTGCGGAGTTCCTGAACATGGATGAAGAAGATGTGATCACCCGCCGCAACGTACGTTTCCGTACCGTGGGCGATATGACCTGTACCGCTGCTGTGGAGTCGGATGCCTTTTTGATCGACGACATCATCAACGAGATCAGCGCCTCCAAGATCAGCGAACGCGGCGCCCGTATGGATGATAAAGTTTCGGAAGCGGCCATGGAGGATAGAAAGAAGGGCGGATATTTTTAATTTATGAGATACGTCATCGCGAGGCACGAAGCGATCTCTGCGGAGGACGAGCAACCGGACAATCATAGTCCAGAGATCGCTTCGTTCCTCGCAATGACGTGAAGGATATACAAAAGTAATGGAGATACTAAAATTTATAACCGCAGGTAGTGTTGATGATGGTAAAAGTACCCTGATCGGCCGCTTGCTGTACGATACCGATGCCATATTGGAGGATCAGTTAGAGGCCATACACAACTCTAACCGCAAGAATGACGATGGCACCATTGACCTGGCCATATTGACCGACGGCCTGAAGGCTGAACGCGAGCAGGGCATCACCATCGATGTGGCCTACAAATACTTCCAGACCGAGAACCGTAAGTTCATCATCGCTGATGCGCCTGGTCATATCCAGTACACCCGCAACATGGTGACCGGTGCCAGCAATGCTAACCTGGCCATTATTTTGATCGATGCCCGCAAAGGTGTGATCGAGCAAACCAATCGTCATTCGTTCCTGGTATCGCTTTTGGCCTTACCTGAGGTAGTGGTTTGCGTGAACAAAATGGACATGGTGAACCACGACCAGGATACTTTTAACAAGATCGTGGCGCAGTACCAGGTACTGGCTGGTAAGCTGGGTTTAAAAAATGTGACCTACATACCGGTGAGCGCCCTTAAAGGCGATAACATCGTTAATGGCTCCACCAATATGCCCTGGTATACCGGCAAAAGCCTGTTAGACCATTTAGAGACCGTCGAGATCACCGTTGACGATAGCCGCGCTCATGCCCGTTTCCCGGTGCAATGGGTGGTTAGGCCGCAAACCGAAGAACTACATGATTACCGTGGTTATGCGGGTCGTGTATCAAGCGGTAACTTTAAAGTGAACGATAAGGTGACCGTGCTGCCATCGGGCTTCAGCTCCACCATTACCAAGATAGAGTTACTCGACCAGGAATTTGAGGAAGCATTTGCAGGACAATCAGTTACCATACACCTGCAGGACGAAATCGACATTAGCCGTGGCGATGTGCTGGTGAACAGTGCCGCACAACCAGAAGTGTCCAACCTGATCGAGGCCGACCTGTGCTGGATGGACACCCGCGCGCTGGATACCACCATGACCTATTTAATACAACACAATAGCAAAGTAACGCGCTGCCGCATACAGGAAGTGCTTTACAAATTCAATATCAACACGTTAGATAAAGTGCAGGGAGACGAGGAGTTCAAGTTGAATGATATTGGACGCATCATTATAAAGACCGCCGAGCCACTGGCCTTTGATGTTTATCAGGACAACAAGGCCAACGGGGGCGCTATCATTATTGATAGCCGAACCAACGTTACGGTAGGTGCTTTGATGCTGCGGGCCGCTGTGTCTTAACATCGAACACACACGTTCTTTATACTTTTAGTTTAGTTAAATTGAGAATAGCGGAGGTTGTAACGGACCTACCGCTATTTTTTTTGCAGCGACCCGCGCATCAAAGTAGACCGTAAAATTACGTGTTACTACATTTATTTATTTCAACGAATTGTCAAAAGCTTTCGTCGTTTTTACAGTGAATGCCGTTGCGGCTGTTACTTTGATCAGGTGATCCCAGACATCTGTATGCTTTTTACAGATTTATCTTGTTTTTTCTTGTAAAAGTTAGGCCTGTAGCTATCAACGTTGGCCAGCCTCTATGATGTTTAAAAAGGAGAAGCCTCGCGCCTCTCCCTCTCCGAAACTAAAGTAAACATTCTTATAAAAAGGCCTTTTTCGATTCCTACTCCGGGTGTATGTCAAAGTATCATCGGTATCATTTTTCGTTCTTGTCTTTTTACTTGATCAATTCTCAAAAGCGATTCAAATAAAGTCTATAGATTAAGTAGACAAATATATTTTAAAATGACCAATTGGTAAAATATTTTTTCAATTTGAGCTGAGGTATTGAAGTGAGAGGTATGAGGTATGAGGATTGAGTATGGAGTATGGAAGTGAGCAACCGAGCTTGTAAGCGTCGGCTCAAAATAACGTGACCGTTAGGCTACCGGCAAGGTAAACGAAAAACGGCTGCCTTCGCCCAAAGCGCTTTTGACCCATATACGGCCTTGTTGGGCCTCTATGAAATCTTTGGAGATGGCTAGTCCGAGGCCTGAGCCCGAACGATTCTGCCCATCGGTAGGCACTTGGAAGTAGCGGTCGAACAATCGTTTTTGATACTGCTCATCAATGCCCTTACCGTGATCCCGCACCGAGAATTCGACCTGTGGCCCAAGCACCCTGGCCGACACCTCCACCTTGGAGCGCGCTGAACTGTAGCGCAGGGCATTGGATAGGAAGTTGACCAGCACCCATGCCGTTCTTTCCATATCGGCCTTTACGTTGGGCAGGTCGTGGGCTATGTCGAGGTCTATGGTGACGCCCTTTTGTTCGGCCGGCAACTTTATCGCTTCTACAGCATAGCTGATGATCTGGGCAGGCGATACGGCAGCCATTTCAAGCTGGATGTGCCCGGTCTCCACTTGCGATAGTTCGAGCAGCTCGCTGGTGATCTTGAGCAGGCGGGTGGTATCATCCTGTATATGGGCTACCAATTGTCGCTGTTCCTCGTTCATGCCACCTACCCTGTCATCGGTAAGCAACTGCGTGCTCATTTTGATGGACGAGATAGGCGTTTTCAATTCGTGCGATATAGTAGCGATGAAATGGGTCTTGGCTTCATCACGCTCCTTAAATTCGGTCACATTGCGCAGCATGTACACCTTGCCTGCGGGGCGGGTAGCCGCATCGGGAGTACGGCTCTTGTTCAGGTCGGGCACGGTAATGTTGCGGCTGTATAACTGAAAGTAAGCTTCGCGGCCGTCTACCCGCATTTTGAAGGGGTCGGTCACCGCTCCCTGGGCTATGGCCTCGCGCAGGAGTTCATTATGCTGTAATAGTTGTCCGATGTGCTGCCCAACGATGTGTTCTTCGCCTATCTGCAGGATATGGCGTGCGGCATCATTCATGAACACTACTTCGTTGACCTCGTTCACCCCAAAAATGGCATCATGCATCTGGTCAATAATGGCCTCGATACGCCGTTTCTCAGAGGTGACAGTGGCAAGATTGCTATTCTCCCACTCGTTGAGCCGGTCGGCCATTTTGTTGAAGGCCGTGGCCACATCGGCAAATTCGTCCTGGTGGTCAAAGTGGATTCGTTCGCTATAGTTCTTTTGGCTGATCTCGCGTATACCTGCCGCCAGCGCACGTAGCGGCTCCGCTATAAAGGCCGGGAAGCCGATGCTGAAACTTAACAGCACCACAAAGGCCAATGCCCCTGCGATACCCAGTATCCATTCGGCACGGTCCACCGACCGTCGGGCGGCTATGTTCTTGCGCATGATGGCCTGCATGTTGAGCGTCTCTATGTATCTTAATTGCTGGCGTACCTGGCGTTCGGCTTGCCTTAGTTTGGCGAGGTCCGAATGGTTCAGTGATACCAACTCATCAAAGGCCTGATGCAACCGCTGTACGGCTTCGCGTTCCCCTCGTTCGGTGATGTTGCGCTCTTCTTTTTGTAGCTGGCGGGCAAAGGTGTCGGCCACCTTCGGCAACAAAGGTAGCTCATGTTCGTCCAGTAGGGCACGCATCTCGCGGGTGTAGCTCAGCGTTTCGTAGTTGTCCTTCAGGATCACATTGGCGTTCCGAGCTATTTCCTTGATGTAAAAAAGCGACATCGCCCCGAACAACAGGATCACCATGAAAAGGAAGCCGAATCCGATACGAAGCTTGGTCTTGATCTTCATTTAGCGAGATGAACGTTCAATTGAATGTTGATAGAAAGTATACGTAGCCAAGCGGGTGATAAGTTCTTCAACCGGCTATCTTTTTAGGGCTACGCATATTTCGGCGACTGTAGTATCGATCGGCTTAAAAGTGATGCCGGTCTGTTGGATCACCTTGCGGTTATCATAGTTCTGCTCGGTAGTAGCGGCCTGGGCAGCTATCTTATCCAAAGCAGGGTCTTTACCGGTGACCGCAGCTGCCACGGCCGAGAACCGCCAGGCCAGTTCGAGCATCCAGGGTTTGGCCTCACTCTCTGGCGCTTTGACACCAAAGCATTGAGCGGCCTTGTCGATCAGCTCTTTATAGCTCATATTAGTGGCGTTGATGATGTATCGCTCGGCGGTAACATCGCTGTTCATCAGCATGATCATGCAGCGTGACACGTCCTCCACATCCACCAGTCCGCAGCTGCCGCGCGAATAATAGCGCATGCCCCGGCGTATGGTCTCAAATAGCTTGCCGCTGCCGTGTGTGCCTGCGGTGGGCCCGATAATGAGCGATGGGTTCACGATCACGGCGTCCAAACCTTCGGCTATGCCCCGCCAAACCTCCATCTCGCTCTCCAGTTTTGATATGGAGTAGATGTTGTTCACGGGCGTCTCCTCCAAATAATGCTTCTCGGTGATCAGCTCGCCGGGCTTACCCTGGCCTATGGCCGCTATGGAGCTTACGTGTAACAGGCGCACGTCGTTCTCCAAACACAGGTTAACGATGTTGGCCGTACCGGTCACATTGGTATATATCATGGGGTCCTTATCAGCCTGTTTGAACGACACCCAGGCCGCGCAATGATACACTTGCGTAACACCGTCAAAAGCCTCCTCAAGGGCGGGCATATCCAGTATATCGGCAGTGTGCCATTGGATCAGATGTTCATACGGTAACAGGATATCAGGAGTGGACGAACCACTGCGCCGGAGGCATTTGATGCGGATATTTTGCCCTGCCAGCTGACGCGTCAGTACAGCACCAAGAAAACCTGTTGCGCCGGTAACAAGGATCATTTGAACGGGTAAGTTTGATAAAAACAGCGCAATTTAATTTAAAAAATGGATATTTGGAGCCTGTAAGCACGTATATGTCATTAGCCGATTTCTTCACCCCGATCGACCTCGATAGGATCACTCCCGCAGAAGGCTTCAAGGCCAGTCAATTGGGTAACAAGATACAAGCCTACACCGCCCAGTTCCCCGAACTTGATGATGAGCGCCCGCACCTGGCCATCTTTGGCGTGCAGGAAGATCGCAATGCCACGGGCAATCCGGGTTGTGCATTAGGCCCCGACTATGTGCGCGAAAAGTTGTACAGCCTTTATGAGGGCGGCTTTACCTCCAATATATTCGACCTGGGTAACATTAAACAAGGTGCTACCATTAACGACACTTACTTTGCCGTGCGCACCGTGGTGGCCGAGTTGGTAAAAAAAGACATTGTTGCGGTGATATTAGGTGGCGGGCAGGACCTGACCTACGCGCAGTACCTTGCCTACGAGGAAATGGAGCAGAAGATAGACCTGGTGGTGATCGACTCGCATTTTGACCTTGACGAACAGGCCGAGATGGATGCCGACGATGCTACCACATCCACCTCGTACCTTAATAAGATATTTTTATACGAGCCTAACTACCTGTTCAACTTTAGCAACCTGGGTTACCAAACCTATTTTGTTAGTCAGGACAGTTTGCGGGTAATGGATAACCTGTTCTTTGATGTGCACCGCCTGGGCGAACTGATGGGTAAGGTAGAAGTGACCGAACCTACGATACGTAATGCCAGCATGATCAGCTTTGATATGGGCGCCATCCGTTCATCAGATGCCGGGGGCAATGCCAACGCCACGCCTAACGGTTTTTATGGTGAAGAGGCCTGCCAGATGTGCCGCTATGCAGGCTTTAATGATAAATTGAGTTCGATAGGTTTTTACGAGTTCAACCCGGCTTACGACAATAACGGGCAAACGGCTATGCTGCTGGCCGAGATGGTATGGTACTTCATCGATGGTTTTTATAACCGCAAGAACGACGTACCTTTACAGCCACGAGCGCAATATCTGATCTACAAGACCACGCTTAAGCACCAGGAGCACGAGATCGTGTTCATCAAAAGCAAAAAGAGCGACAGATGGTGGATGCAGGTACCCTACCCTACCGGCGGGTCGGCCAATGAGCGTTATCACTTAGTACCTTGCAAGTACGAGGACTACACCACAGCCATAGATGGCGAGATGCCTGACCTGTGGTGGCGTACCTATCAAAAATTAGCGTAAGGATTTATTGGCACCAGTAAGACCGGCGTGTATAGAAAAGCTGGCTTAGTCGACCGTTACGGTCAACCCTTCCTGTTGCAAGATCTTGCGGTAAACTTCCATTTCGGTAAAGGAACCTTCCAGTACAGCGCACTTACCTTCGTTATGCACTTTCCAGGCGATCTTCTCTGATTGTGTCTCGGTGTAATCGAGATATTTCATCATGCAATGGATCACGTGTTCGAAGGTGTTCACATCATCGTTCCACAAAATAAGGCGGTGCATCTCTTTCAGGCTCGCCAGTATCTCTTCCAGTGTGAGCGTTTCTTCCTGTACTTCTGTTGGCATAATAGTATAACTGCAAAGTTACTAAGATCACCATAATAAAACTGCTAAAATGTTGTTTATTTATCGTTCTTCAACAACATACTCTCGCTTTTTTCACTAAACAAAACAAGTTAATTACAACCGATCTGTATGTTGAGAACATCACTTTGCAGCGCCTTTTTATTGACCTGCACCGCGCTAAGCAGCACCACCTACGCACAAGAACACAACAGCTTACGTAAGCCACCATCTACAGTGCGTATCGATGGAAAGCTTAACGATTGGGGCGACAGCTTGTATTATTACAACGCCGATAAGAAACTAAACTATACCCTGGCCAATGATGCACAGAACCTGTACGTGGCCATCCACTTTAATGACCGCAGCGAACAGGAACGTGTACTGATGGCCGGCCTCACCTTAGGCATCAATACCAGGGGCAAAAAGAAGAACGAATACACGATGACCTTCCCGGTCGCTGATGAAAAGGACAATGCCGAAATGATGGCCCAACGCATACAGGCAGCCCAAACCAACGGCGATGCTCCCGACCGTGAAGAGATGCGGAAGGCCCGCATGAGCCGCTTAAAGAACATCAAGGTGACCGGCTTTAAGGATATTGATTATGATATACTGACCAGCACCAATACTTTAGGTTTTAAAGCGGCCTTAGATGTTGACCCTGATGGCAATTTAGTTTACGAGGCGGTGATCCCTCTAAGGTTTTTTGATGGTGCTGATATTACCAAGAACGAATGGGCCTTTAATTTTAAGATCAACGGTATCACACGCCCCTCAGGCGGCAATGGTCAGGTTGGCGGCATGCCCGGTGGGCGTGGCGGCATGGGCGGCGGTATGGGCCGTGGTGGTATGGGCGGAGGCATGGGTGGCGGTAGAGGCGGCCGTGGCGGAGGTATGGGCCGGGGCGGCAATATGCCCGGTGGCGACCAAGGCTTTGACCGCAGCGCGTTAAGCAAGTCAGAAGATCTTTGGGAGCGCTTCTATCTTAACAAAGGTTGATGTATAAACAAGAAAAGGTCCGGCAACTTTGCCGGACCTTTTCTTGTTTATTCTACTTTATAGCGGTAGGCCTGCCTGCCTAAATAACCATCTTCATTAATACCCTCTACCAGTACACGGTAAGTACCGCTGGTACCGGCATTATAATACTCGAACGATGCCCGTCCATCCTGATCGGTCACGATGCTCGGTTTCCAGTAAATGGTGGTACGCAGGTCGGCCACGGCGGTGTTGGTCTTAGGGTCGCCGTATACCGGCGAATAGAACTCACGTACCGAGTAGTAGCCTTTAGGCGTATAGGTCAATATACCCGGTGAGTAGATCTGTGCCGCATTGGCATTATACTCGCCACCGCGTTTGGTGTTCACGATCATTACCCCGCCAGAGCCACGCATACCGTAAATAGCGGTGTTGCCAATGGTGCGCAGTATCTCCACACTGGCCACGTTCATGGGTGGTATGGTCGATAGGTAATCCTGATCCACATAAACGCCATCCACAATGATCTGCATCGGGGTGTTCTGACTACGTGTTGAGTATGGTACCCCGCCCCTGAATATCACGCCTAACAAACGGCCTTGTAAGCACATATCAATGGTAGGACAGCCCATCTTATCAAAAAAATCGCTGGTGATCACCTGGTCGGCGTTACCGGCGCCGTTCAGGTTCGAGGAGTTCTCGAGGCCCGGTTTCACTCTCTTCTCGGTCACGGTAACGGCTTTCAGCATAATGGTGTGGTTGCCCATGCCATATTTGGCCTCTTCATCATACTGTTTTTTGTTATACCTTAAGTAAGTAAGCAACGCTGCCGAATTAGCCGCCTCGCTGGCCGGGATGTTCCTGGTCTTGATGGTTTGCGTAGGCGGATTATCGAGCACGATATCCACATTTTTACCACCTTTGGCCGTACGGGCCTGTAGTACGAATTTAGTACTATCCCTAAAGATCAGATCCTTGAACGCGAAGCGTCCCTGCGCATCGGCCACGGTATCTAATATGGTAGCGCCACCAGCCGTGGTGAACAAGGTGACCTTTCCGTTAGGTATCGGCTTACCGCCCGAGGTCTTCAGCACACCTGATACCTGCAAGGTCTTTTCGGGCTGGAAAGTTATGGGTGAAAATTGATCGGCCATTAGCGAGCGCCATTCGAAACGGCGGTAACCTTGCGTAAGCATCAGTATATCCAGGTCAGCAGCCGTTTCCTCATTAGGGTTGGTGAAGTAATAGTTAGGCTGCTCAATGTAGCCCTTCAGGTCTGAACTTAACAATAGTTGCGACTGGATACTGATATCCGCAGCATCGTCCACGGGCACCTTCGATACATCGATCACTGCGGCTGAAAAGGCGCCAACTACTGGCTTACCGGCATGATCAGTGGCCCTCATGCTGATCTTTACCTTTTGCCGTGGCCCCGAGGTGGCCTGATCGGCGTTTACAGTAAGCTTAAGCATATCATCGGCCCTTTGAATGAAGGCGATGCGCTCATTAAGCGCCAGCCCTGCCGAATTGAACAACGTGAATTGTGCGATACCCGACGGGAACTTGTTCTTGGGGATCATGGCACTAAAGGTATTTGTGCCGGGCTTGTTGCGGGCCACATAGCGGACATCCCCTCCGCTTTGCCCTACAATGTAAAGTTGCTGGGGTGCACTGCCTGCACTACCGGTAACACGCAGGCCAATATTGGCGGTGTCTGAGTTGTTCACGGTGAGTACATAGCCTTCTGACACTACTGCCGGCAGGTTAACGGTACTTTGTGAGCCGTCAGGATAAGTGATCTTAGCTTTATAGGTCTTGCCGCTTTGAGGTGTAAAGGCAAAGCTGCCCATACCCAAATGGCGGGTGGCCAAAATAGCCACATCGGTATTATCATTATCGCTAATGCTACCTTTGATCGCGATGCCCAAACCGTCAGGACCTACAGCCTTAAAGGCCACACGCGAGCGTACGCCGTTCACCAGGTTGCCACTCTCAGGGAAGAACTGCACATCGGCCTGACCAGAAGCTGCCTTTAACGAGACCGTTTTGGTGGCCGAATGCTTTTCGTCAAGTTTGATCTGGGTGTTGATGCGGCCGGTATTCAGCGGCGCCTGAGTAGCGTTAACGAAATTGACCTGCAGGTCACCTTTTGCATCGGTGGTTCCTTTGCCTTTCAGGATCTGCTTATCGCTCATCCTCACGTTGTAGCTCACCTCTTTGTTGGCCAACGGGGTGCCTTCAAGGTCGGTATAATTGATATTGGCGTTCACCTGCTGGCCGGTAGCGGCCTTAGTGAAGTTGTATGTGGCTTTAGTGAATACGGAAGTAGTAGCACCATTACCGATGGTGATCGCTTTTTCAAAGAAGTAATCGTCGCCGGCGTTGCGCATCCAGTTGGTGTAGGCACGTATGCGGTAGTTGCCTTCTTTCAGTGAATCAGCCAGGGCAAAGTCGCCCCAGGTAACGCCGCTGGTCACGGGCAGTTTGATCCATTGTTTGATGGAGTCGCGCTCGTTGATGAGTTCCACGTTGAGCGCACCGCTCATGGCCGATAGCTGGTGCTTAGGCCCCACCGTGATGTAGGCCTTGAACCATATGTTATCGCCAATGCCGTAGTAAGGTTTGTCGAATTGCAGGTAGACCTTCTCCTGCGGTCGGTCGTTGGTCCATTTTTCTAATTGTGATACGATCTTTTGAATGATGGGGTCGTCATCAGCAGCAACAAAACCAGCGGCCACTAAAGCAAAGGCCACGAACATCAGTACAGCGGCAGTTCTTTTGATCATAATAGGTAGGCAAGTGTTTGTTAGACCATCCAATGGCCAATAGTTTAACCGAAGATCAGAATTTATTTTTCCACATCATGCTCTCGACAGGGCGCGTGGTGGGGTTATTATATTTAGCGTTACCCTTGGTGTTATACAGGGTTTCAATATCGCCCTCCACCACAAAATAGATAAGCTGGCCAATGGGCATACCCGCGTAAACCTTTACCGGTTGCGCTACTGATATCTCCAGTGTCCAGGTATTGCAAAAACCTACGTCGCCTTTACCGGCGGTAGCATGTATATCGATGCCCAAACGCCCGGTGCTTGATTTACCTTCCAGGAAAGGCACGTGCTTGTGCGTTTCAGTATATTCGACCGTGACGCCGAGGTAAAGTACGCCTGGTTGTAAAATGTAACCTTCTTTAGGGATCTCGAACCCGTCGATCTCGTTATGCACTTTGGCGTCAAGCACGCGGTTGCGGTAAGTGGCCAGGTACTTACCCAGATGCACATCGTAGGAGTTGGTACCCAAACACTCACGCTTGAAAGGCTCGATGATGATGTTGCCCTTCTCTATTTCTTCCAATATGCGTTTATCTGATAAGATCATTTTCAGGTGACGGGTTACACGGCCTAAATTATAATTATTTAACCTAATTTTGCGCTCTGTTTTTGTAATTTAATTATGGCAATAGCATACCGTAAGCAGGTAGATCACGATACTGAATTTGCCCTCTGGCGCATTGAAGAGGATGCTGATACGCTTTATCAGCAGTTGCAACTTGATGACGCGGAACAGGCTTTCCTGGAAGGACTATCGAACGGTAAGCGCCACCTGCATTGGCTGGGCACCAGGGTGCTGTTACGCACCATGCTCGACACCTCCGAGTACATCGATTGTAAGGTTGACGCACATGGCAAGCCTTATCTGGTCAACCTGCCCTATCATATCTCGCTAAGCCACTCATTTGATTACGCGGCCGTCATGATCAGTAAAAGCCGACCCGTAGGCATCGATATAGAGCTGATCAAAGAAAAGGTAGAACGGATAGCAGGCAAATTTTTGCAGCCCATAGAGCTGGATATGATAGACCCTGATCACCGGATACCGCACCTATACGTTTGCTGGTGCGCCAAGGAAGCGGTATACAAATGCTACGGCCAAAAAGAGGTATCGTTCCTGGATGACATCCGCATCAAACCTTTCGATTACTCACCTGAAGGAACTTTCGAGGTTGATCTAAAAAAGGATGAGGTAAGGGAGCAGTACCAGGTACACCATTTGCATTACGAAGACTACATGATCGGTTACGTAAAGGCTTGAACCATGAAGAACAAACAAGTACATTTCAGCGATTGGGGACTGACCGACTATAAAGAGGCTTGGGACCGCCAGGAAGAGATATTCAACGCCACGGTAAAGCTGAAGGGCGAACTGCGTAACCGACAGGCCGCGGCCACTGCGGGCGAGGAGCCGGTGGAGGACACTGCAACCCCAAACCACCTGATCTTTTGTGAACATCCACATGTATTCACCTTAGGTAACAGCGGCACGCCCGATCACTTATTATTGGATGAGGCCGGGCTGAAAGAAAAGAACGCCCTATACTACCCCATCAAGCGCGGTGGCGATATCACCTATCATGGCCCGGGCCAGCTGGTGGTATACCCGATCCTTGACCTCGACAATTTCTTTACCGATATACACCTCTACCTGCGCACACTGGAAGAGGCCGTGATACAGACCCTGGCTCACTATGGCATCACCGCAGGCCGCTACCCCGGCTACACCGGCGTTTGGCTGGACCCCGACAATGAGCGTGCCCGCAAGATCTGCGCTATGGGCGTACGTTGCAGCCGCTGGGTCACCATGCACGGGCTTGCCTTTAATGTGAACGCCAACTTAGATTACTTTGGCTACATAGTGCCATGCGGTATAGATGATAAGGATGTGACCTCCATGCAGCGTGAGTTGGGGCACCCGGTAGATATAAATGAAGTGAAGAACATCCTTAAACACCACATTTCCGTACTTTTTGGTATGGAGATGTTGGGATGAGAACGATAAGCTTTGCATTTATGTTCATTGCGGCCCTGGCAGGCTGCTCAGGTAAGAATATGGACGACGTGACCACAAGCCTTCCGCAGGCAAAATTGGATACCATTTACAAAGGCAATGGCCAAAAAGTAAGCTACCTTGCTTTGGGCGACTCCTACACGATCGGTGAGGCGGTACCTCAGGAGTTATCGTTCCCGCATCAACTGAGCACTGCCCTCAACCAGAACAACTACAAGGCCGAAGCACCCGTGATCATTGCCCGAACCGGCTTGACCACTGACGAACTGATGCGCGAGATCAGTACCCGCGCCATCGATCGCAAGTTCGACATCGTGACCTTACTCATTGGGGTGAACAACCAGTATCGCGGCTACAATATCGACACCTATCGCACTGAGTTCGTGCAATTGCTGAACACCGCGCTCAAATATGCCAACAACGATAAGCAACGCGTTTTTGTGGTGTCCATTCCCGACTGGGGCGTTACACCTTTTGCCAGCGGCCGCGACCGTCAGCAGATCGCTACTGAGATAGACCGGTACAACGCTATAGCCCGCGAGGAGACCCAAAAGGCAGGCGTGAGTTTTATTGACATTACCCCCGCCTCCCGTGCCGCACTCAATGATGCCAGCCTCATCGCATCCGACGGGCTGCACCCATCAGGAAAAATGTACGCCAACTGGGTACAACAACTCATCGCGCCGGTAGCTAAGAGTTTGAAATAGGTCTTCCGCTCCCGAGAGAAAACCTTAACTGGTTCCTCATCATTTACGGCTTGCTTTGCTGTAGCTGCTTGTTGTCCTTAAAAAAGTTAAATTGCTTTATGGGATCTGGCGATCACGTGCATCTTATTGGAAAATACAGACCAATGAATAAGCCATTCTTCATCCTAACCATCCTTTTTGAAATCGTCTTTTTAAGCTTCACCGCTGCGTTCGGCCAGTCGCCTCAACTGACGGTGAACGGGAACACTAATAGCGGCGTCAAATTAAAAGAGCTGAAGATCGACGTCGCCATCTATGGCAATATTAGCCGCACCACGTGGCAAATGACCTTCTACAACAACACTTCCCGAATACTGGAAGGCAACCTGCTTTTCCCACTTAAAGACGGCGTGAACGTTAGCCGTTATGGGCTCGACATCAACGGCAAAATGCGGGAGGCAGTTCCGGTGGATCGTGGCAAAGGAGCTGTGGTATTCGAATCGATAGAACGCCGGCGCGTAGACCCGGGCCTTTTGGAAAAGGTGGAAGGCAATACCTTCCGCACTCGCATTTATCCGCTTAACCCGCATGCAACCCGCACAGTTATCATTGGTTATGAGGAAGAGATCACCACCAATAAAAAAGGCGAGCTGCAGTTCACTTTGCCCCTTAACATTAAAGATACCGTGCAAAGCTTCTCGCTCAAAGCATCCGTGATCCAGGACGGTGCCGCGCCCGTGACCGCCAATGACCCTGATCAATTACAGTTCGATAAGCATCAGAACGCTTACACAGCATCTCTTCAGAAAAGCAATTACATTCCTGACCATGCCATAACGTTCAGCATGCCTAAGGCGACCAATGCCGCCGAAGTTATGATGCAGCAGTTGGGTAACAAGTTCTATTATTATGTGAGCACTACCCTACAACCAAAGGTGATCAGTAAACCGTTGCCGGCCCGCATCGGGTTGTTATGGGATGCTTCGTTAAGTGCCGCTTCGCGCGATGTTAAAAAGGACATGGCTCTGCTGGATGCCTATTTTAGAAAGCTGAAAAGTGCGACCGTTGAATTGGTGATGTTCAGCAATACCGTCCTTCGAACAAAGAAGTACCCGATCAATTCCGGTGATTGGTCGGCCTTAAAACATGATCTGGAGAAAACGGTCTACGATGGCGCTACTGACCTGGGCAAATTAAAACTTGGAAGCTATCAGGCCGATGAATTTTTGTTGATGAGCGATGGCCTTCAAACCTTTGGCCAGGCAGGTATAAGCCTCAGCGCAGGTAAGCCCATTTATTGCATCAACTCCTCGCTCACGGCCAACCACAGCAACCTCAATATGATCGCCATGAAGAGCGGCGGCGACATGATCGACCTCAACACTACCGAAACTACGGACGCATTAGAAAAACTAACCAATCAACCTTTGCGGTTTATGGGCATTAAGAGTGATAGAACTACCGAGGAAACTTACCCATCGCTACCGGTAGTAGTAGGCCAAAGCTTTTCCATAGCCGGCATCACTCGCAGCGCTAACCAAAACATCACGCTCCGGTTTGGCTATGGTAACAAGGTCACTTATGAGAAGACAGTAACACTTGACCTTGCTAAAGATCAGGTTGAAAGCGTGGAGGTGAGTAAGCTTTGGGCGCAGAAAAAGATCAATGAATTGGACCTGAACTATGAAGCTAACCGTGCCGTGATCGAGGGTCTGGGTAAACGCTACAGCATCATCACGCGCAACACCTCCCTGATCGTGCTGGAGACCGTGAATGACTATATACAATATGAGGTAGAACCACCTGCCGAGCTACGCCAACAGTATGATGCGATCATGAAACATCGCGGCGACCGAAGCATTGCACAAAAGCGCGATAATAAAGATGCTGCTTATCAAATGTCCGACGAATTACAAAAATGGTGGAACACCAAGGTAGAACCGGTTCAAAAGCGCAAAGCAAAGGCGGCTCACTCACAACGGTATCAAACACCGACCGTAAGAATAGATGAGCCTGTGGGCAATGCATCGGCGAGTCCAGCGGTAGTTCAAGGACGGGTAGCCGAACGATCTGCAGACCAAAGAAATTTGAACGACGTTGTAGTGGCCGGATACGGTACCGAAAGACGGACCTTAACAGCGCCCGTTACACAAGCCCTGCAAGGCCGGGTGCCAGGCCTTGCCATAACAACAAGCACAATGGCCGCTACCAGCTCGGTCGTTCGGATCAGAGGTGTATCATCACTTACTACTTCGCAACCGCTCTACATCGTTGATGGCAAACAGGTTAGCGACATTGAAGGCATTAACAGCAATGACGTCATCTCGACCCAGGTACTAAAAGATGCATCGGCCACAGCTATCTATGGCTCAAAGGCAGCCAATGGTGTGGTCATCATCAATACCAAAAAAGGTCAGGCAACTCAAGCAGACACCGTCAAGAGCAACCCGATCAACATCAATTACCAGGCAACGGCTACCGATCATGTAAAACAGATCAGGGCGGCAGCACCGGCGGCACGCTATCAAAAATACCTCGAGTTACGTAAGGGCACTAACGGTGATCCTGTATTCTACTTCGATATGGCCGATGTATTTATTAAAACAGGCGACCGTGAACTGGGACTGCGCATTCTCAGCAACCTTGCCGAGTTGGACCTGGGCAGCTACGAGCTATACAAAATGCTTGGATACAAACTGAAAGAGCTTAAGGATCATCAGGGTGCTTTGTATGCCTTCAAAAAAGTGGCCGACCTACGCCCCATGGACCCCCAGAGCTACCGCGACTATGGCCTGGCATTAGAGGATGCGGGACAGCATCAACAAGCATTGGACGTGCTTTACGATGCCTTGACCAGGTTTTACACTGAGGATGCCGACAGCATGTATGACGGTATACAGGAAGTGCTCCTGTTCGAGATCGATCGCCTGATCAGTGCACATAAAGGCCAGCTGAACCTTAGCCAGATCGACCGCAAACTCATCAGGAACATGCCGGTAGATGCGCGCATAGTGATGAACTGGAACAAGAACAACACGGACATCGACCTTTGGGTCACTGACCCTAATGGGGAGAAATGCTATTATTCCCATCGTCAAACTGCTGCAGGTGGCCGCATCTCTGATGATATGACCAGCGGCTTCGGTCCGGAACAGTTTGTGCTGAAGAAGGCGACCAAAGGCACGTACAAGATCGAGATCGATTATTACGGTGATACGCAGGTCACCCTTTCGGGACCGACCACGGTGATGGCTGAATTATATACCCACTATGGCACTGCGCAAGAGAAGAAAGAGATCATTGTGCTTCAAATGAAAAAGGACGCCAAAGGAGGCGTATACATTGGCGACCTGGATATCAAATAAGTACCGGAGTGTTATCGTCTTCGCAGAACGATCACCACAAACCCTTACCTAAAGAGCCCTCCCCCTTGGGGAGGGTTTGGGTGAGTCGTCGTTGTGAACTGTAAATACCCACATCGCCGCTGAAATAAAAAGCAGTGAAGCAAGCTACGGCAAAAAGCAAGGCGTACTCACTGCCAAAAAGTTCGATACCCATTAAAGTGCAGGCCAGTGGTGTGTTGGTCGCTCCTGCAAATACAGCAATGAAGCCAAGTGCGGCAAACAGACTGACAGGTGCGTTGAGGATACCGGCCAGCGTATTGCCCAGCGTAGCACCGATGTAGAACAATGGCGTCACCTCCCCTCCTTTGAAACCGGTACCTAAAGTAATGGCAGTATAGATCAGCTTCCATAACCAACTGAAAAAATGTGCGCCGCCCTGCTCAAAGGCCGAAACGATGGTGACCGCGCCTGGATACTCGGCATCGACACCTAAGCTCAAATAGTCAGGGCGGCCTATGATCAGCGTTAGCAAAATAATGGTCACACCACCGGCTACCGGGATCAGCCAAGGTGTTTTAATGAAGGCAGTGGTAAACCTTTTAACCCCATGCACACATTGGGCAAATGTGTAGGCAGCCAGTCCGAACAGTGCCGACGCTAATACCACTTTGCACAGCAACCATAGGTTGACCGGGATGTGATGCCCATAGATCAACTGATCGGTGGTGGTGAAGTTGATATGGTAATGCGTATGCTGAACGCCCCAGGCAGCCACAGTGGCATCGCCGATGAGGGCGGCCATCAGGCAGGGCAACAAAGCATTGTATTGTATGCGTCCTATGGTAAGCACTTCCATAGCGAACACGGCACCTGCCAGCGGTGTACCAAATACTGCTCCAAAGCCTGCGGCTATCCCGGCGGTAAGTACTACACGTGTATTGGCCTCGTTCAGTTTGAAAAGGCTACCGATCCAATTGGCTAAACTCCCGCCTATTTGCACCGCGGTGCCTTCGCGACCTGCCGACCCACCGAATAGGTGCGTGATCACTGTGGTGATCAAGATCAGCGGGGCCATGCGTTTAGGTATGCCTGCACCGGGTCGATGTATCTCGTCGATGATGAGGTTATTGCCTTTTTCGGCCGAGGCGCCGTACCAGCGGTATAGGAAATGAATGACCACACCAGCAAGTGGCAGCAGGTATAGTAGCCAGGGATGTGCAAACCGGTAATGGATGGCCCAGCCCAGCAATGCCAGAAACAACGCTACTGCACTGCCTACCGCGATCGCCACCGGGATGATCACCATCGTCCAGCGCAGGAGGTAAAAAAGGATAGAAAATTTTTGAGTAGTGAAGTTCTTGAACATGAGCCTGCAATTTAATAAATGAATATTTATCGGGCAGGCGTCATCAGCTTTTTACAGCGGTTCAATTAGGCGGAACACCATCGCCTTTGCGTACATAAAGGTAAGAAAAAGCTTTTATTCAAATAAAAAGCGACCTCTGAGATGCATCCTATTCAGAGATCGCTTCGTTTCTCGCGATGACGGCAGTATACTATCTACTCGCTCTTTTTAGCGGCATGACCGGCAAAGATCTCGATCAACTTATTCTCCAGGTCGGCACCACGTAAGTTCTTGGCCACGATCTTGCCGTTCGGGTCGATCAAGAAGTTCTGCGGGATGCTTTGCACAAAGTACAGTGCTGCGGCCTCGTTGTTCCAGAATTTAAGGTCTGACACATGGGTCCAGGTCAGTCCATCATCTTTGATCGCTTTTAACCAGTCATCCTTGCCGGTCTGGCGGTCGAGGGACACCCCTAAAATGGTGAACTTTTTATCCTTGTACTTATTGTACACCCTTACCACGTTCGGGTTCTCCTGGCGGCAAGGGCCGCACCATGATGCCCAAAAATCGATCAGCACGTAATTGTCTTTACGAAATTTAGATAAGGTGACCGGTTTACCTTCCGTATCATTCATGGTGAAATCTGGAGCTACCGAACCGATCGCCGTAGCTTTTAAGACAGCGAACGAAGCTTTAAGTTGCGAACCTGCCGGTGAGTTCTTCAATTCGTCTGACAGGCCATTATAAAGTGGCTCGATCACGTTCACATCGGCCGAAGGACCGCCCATAGAGCTCAGCGCCATCAGGCTCAAATAGCTGTAAGGGTGCGATACGATGAACTCCTTGATCAGCGCCTCACGTTTGGTTTGCAGAACCTTGAACCGATCTTGCATGGTATTTTGGTATACCGGCGAACGCTGCTGTTCTGGTGAGGCCGACCTTATTTCGGCATACAACTTTTCTGACTGTGCATAAAGCGGCGCGATCATAGCCGTGATCTCTTCATTATCCTCGTTGATCTTGGAGCCCGATATCTTGGCTTGTGAGACCGAATCGGTACCGGTGATGAAGATATTGCCTTTTTCTAAATACAGATTCAATACATCATCTGTCCTTTTAAAGCCCGTAAAGCCGGTACCCCGGTGGTCAATGATCATCATAGCGCTGGTAGGTGTCGCAATCTGCCCTTTAAAGGTAAAAGCACCATCGTGCAAAGCGGTAGAATCTACCTTACGGCTATTGCCTGACTGGTAAACCAAATAAGCCTTTAAAGGCTGTTTGATCGTGTTCAATTTTCCGCTTATGGTGAATGCGTCAGGTTGCTGAGCAACGGCTATCGCAGGCAAAAAAGCAATGATATAGGGGATGATGTTTTTGAACATACTTATTAAAAATGAATATTGAACGTAAGGACCCGCCGTTTTGGTATGAGGAGCGTACCATAGCAGTGTCATATCAGTTGATCAGCACTCAGGCAAACTGATCGGGATGTTGATCGCCAGACCACCGTCTGAGGTTTCCTTGTATTTAGAGTTCATGTCAAGGGCTGTCTGCCACATGGTCTTCACCACGGCGTCCAGGCTCACTTTGGCATTATCCGGGTTGGTTTGCAAGGCCAATTGCGATGCGGTGATCGCTTTAATGGCCCCCATGGTGTTGCGTTCGATGCAGGGAACCTGAACCAATCCTCCGATCGGGTCGCAGGTGAGGCCCAGGTGATGTTCCATAGCTATCTCGGCAGCCATCAGTACCTGGCGCTGCGATCCGCCTAAACATTCGGTGAGTGCCGCCGCCGCCATAGCTGACGAAACACCGATCTCGGCCTGGCAACCACCCATAGCGGCCGATATGGTAGCACCTTTTTTGAATATGCTACCCACCTCGCTGGCGGTCAGTACGAATTGGACGATCTTATCATCGTCGAAGCCATCGCAAAAGGCGATATAGTACATGAGTACGGCAGGGATCACACCGGCAGCACCGTTCGTCGGTGCGGTCACCACACGACCAAAAGAAGCATTCTCTTCATTCACCGCCAATGCAAAACAGCTGACCCAGTCCAAAATATTCTGAAAGCCGTTACCGGTCTGGCGTACCACGTCTACCCATTCGGTAAAGTTCTGGTAGCCCCTGTCGCCAGTGAGGCGGCGGTTAAGCCGGGCAGCACGACGGGCCACATTTAAGCCTCCGGGCAGATAGCCCGTGGTATGGCAACCACGGTAGATGCACTCCCGTATCACCCTGAAGATCTGCAGCACGCCTTCACGTGTCTTTATCTCGGGGCGCCAGGCCTGCTCGTTCTCCATTACCACTTCTGATATCTTGAGACCGGTCTTGCGGCACCAGTGCAACAGGTCGTTAGCGGTGTCTATTGGGAAAGGAAGATCAACCTCTGTATGTTTGCTGTTATCCGCGCCCTCCTTAACCACAAAGCCACCGCCTATAGAATAATACGTTTCGCTGATGGCCTTGCCGGTACTTAAGAATGCCTGGAAAGTAACGGCATTAGGGTGATAAGGCAAACTCTCGCTGAAAAGGAAGATCAGGTCATCATCGAAATGAAAACTCACTTCATGTTTGCCGCCTAAGTTGAGGCGATGAGCATTTTTGATGTGCTCAACGGTACCGTCCAACTGGTCCACCGCAAAGGTGACCGGGTCGTGTCCGTCGAGCCCGAGCAGGATGGCAATGTCGGTGCCATGACCCTTGCCTGTTTTGGCCAGCGAGCCATAGAGTAATATCTTGACCTGCACCACATGATCCAGCTCCTGCTGTTGTTGGAGCGAATGAACAAATTGCTGAGCGGCACGCCAGGGGCCGAGCGTGTGCGAGCTTGACGGCCCGATACCGATCTTAAATATATCAAATACTGATATCTGCTCCCGCTGCATGATGCCGCTGTTGTTCATAAGGCAAAACTATCGAATAATAATGCAAAACGATCAGGTACCCGGGAATTTGACACCCGCATCTCTAAGATCACTAATGATGCGTTGATTGAGCTTGAGTTTAGTAGTGCCAAAATTGCCAGGTTTGACCCACACCCTGATCGTGAATACGATGCCGTCAAAATCGATCTGTGAGATACCGATATACTTATCCGGTGCGGGCAACACGTCTGGGATCGCCTTTACCGATCTTTCAAGCGTAGCGATCACCGCATCGGGATCAACAATAAAGCCCAGTTTGAAATCGATATCCAACCTGCGACTTCCCTCTCGTGATACGTTGACGATGACCTCGTTGAACAGTTTCCCGTTAGGAATGATCACCGTTTTATTATCAAAGGTGCGTATCACAGTGTAGAATAGCTGTATAGAAACCACCTTGCCATCCTGGCCCTGTGCAATGATATTATCATCTATCTCGAAGGGTTTGAGCAAAAGGATCATGATACCACCAGCAAAGTTCTGTAGTGTACCTGATAACGCCAGACCGGCAGCTACGGTAGCGGCACTAATGATGGCCGTGAAAATAGTGAGCTGAAGATCCAATATCTCCATCACAACGATCACTAATACCATGTAAAGGGCCGTGATGGACAAACTTAAAAAGAAGGGTTGTAAGGAAGAATGCACCTGCTTTTTGAGCATTCGTGCTGTCATGCGTTTGCGAAGCGCTTTGATGAGCCAAAGGCCTGCAAAAAAAACGATGGCCGCTAAAACGATCTTGGGGCCACGTTCAGCTAACCAGAGGTAAGCTTTATTATAAACATCGGTAAGTGAAGGAGCAACGGAGGCTTGTGCCACCAACGGAATATATATATAACTTAATTGCCGTAATAACATGCGGCAAGTTTAAGCTTAGGACATTAAACTAACAAATAATTCAGGCCCTTTGATCATCACCCACTCAAATATCCTGCTCTGCAATTGTTTCCTTTTAGGCGCTACTAGTCTCATAATACATGCTACATATCAAATGATATGCCTGCCAAAGGCTTATTTGATATTTCATACAAAATTAACACGGCCACACACGGATAGTGTCATTTGTTATTCATTTGATTAACTGGAAATAACTTTAAACGGCTTTCTTGACAAAAACATGGTCTTAAAAACAAGAAAGCCTGTCCGCTTTTGCGGACAGGCTTCTTTATTATCTATTATTATAGACGGTGATGTATTACATCATGCCGCCCATACCGCCCATTGGAGGAGCACCTGCACCACCAGCGGCAGCTTCTTCAGGATCATCAGCTAACACACACTCGGTGGTCAACAACATTGATGAAATGGAAGCGGCGTTCTCTAAAGCTACACGTGATACTTTAGTAGGATCGATAACACCTGCACCGATCAGGTTCTCATATCTGTCGGCACGAGCGTTGTAACCAAAGTCGGCAGTGCCTTCTTTAACTTTTTGTACCACGATAGAACCTTCGATACCTGCATTCTCGCAGATCTGACGAAGGGGCTCTTCGATAGCACGTTTGATGATCTGGATACCGGTCTTCTCGTCCTCATTGGCACCTTGCAGGTCGCCTAACGAAGCTACCGCACGGATGAAGGCCACACCACCACCAGCTACGATACCTTCTTCAACGGCAGCGCGGGTAGCGTGCAAAGCATCGTCAACACGGTCTTTCTTTTCTTTCATCTCAACCTCAGTAGCAGCACCTACGTAAAGTACGGCCACACCGCCAGACAATTTAGCTAAACGCTCTTGCAGTTTCTCTTTATCGTAATCAGAAGTAGTGGTCTCGATCTGTGCTTTGATCTGGTTAACGCGGGCTTTAATACCTTCTGCGTCGCCAAAACCGTTGATCACAGTAGTGTTGTCTTTGTCGATAACCACTTTTTCAGCAGTACCTAAGTAGCTCAGGTCGGCGTTCTCTAATTTGTAGCCACGCTCTTCAGAGATAACGGTACCACCGGTCAGGATGGCGATATCCTCTAACATAGCTTTACGACGATCACCAAAGCCAGGAGCCTTAACAGCAGCTACTTTCAGTGAACCACGGATCTTGTTAACTACCAGAGTAGCTAAAGCTTCGCCATCAAGATCCTCAGAGATGATCACTAATGGTTTGCCGGTCTGTACTTGTTTCTCCAGGATAGGCAGCAATTCCTTCATCGATGAGATCTTCTTGTCGTAGATCAGGATGTAAGGATTGTCTAACTCTGCTTCCATTTTATCAGCGTTGGTCACGAAGTATGGAGAAAGGTAACCACGATCGAATTGCATACCTTCTACGGTCTTCACCTCGGTCTCGGTGCCTTTAGCTTCTTCAACAGTGATCACACCATCTTTACCAACTTTGCCCATAGCGTCAGCGATCAGCGCACCGATCACCTCGTCATTGTTAGCCGAAATGGTAGCTACTTGCTTGATCTTGTTGTTGTCTTCACCTACGGTTTGTGATTGCTCTTTCAGGTTTGCTACCACAGCAGCAACAGCTTTGTCGATACCGCGTTTCAGGTCCATTGGGTTAGCACCTGCAGCTACGTTCTTGATACCTGCTGTAACGATAGCTTGTGCTAATACAGTTGCAGTAGTGGTACCATCACCGGCGATGTCAGCAGTTTTTGAAGCTACTTCTTTCACCATTTGAGCGCCCATGTTCTCTAAGGAGTCTTTCAATTCGATCTCTTTAGCTACGGTAACACCGTCTTTGGTGATCGCTGGTGAACCAAATTTTTTATCAATGATCACGTTACGGCCTTTAGGACCTAAGGTTACTTTAACTGCGTTAGCTAAAATATCTACACCGCGTTTCAGTGCGTCGCGGGCTTCTACGTTGTATTTTACTTGTTTTGCCATGTCTATTTTAATGATTGAATGTTGAACAAATGAGTAACGGATAATCAGGATCAGCTATCAGGAGGGCTAATGCCTCTTTGCTTCTGTTTCCCTTATCGATCCCTCATTACTTACAGGATGCCGTAAATGTCGCTTTCGCGCATCATTAAATACTCTTTACCTTCGATCGTGATCTCGGTACCGCCATACTTGCTGTATAAAACCTTGTCACCTACTTTAACGGTCAGTGGCTCATCTTTTTTACCGTCGCCTACAGCTACTACTGTACCTTGTTGAGGTTTTTCTTTAGCAGTATCAGGGATAAAGATACCAGATGCTGTTTTTTCTTCGGCAGGAGCAGCTTCTACTACTACTCTGTCGCCAATAGGTTTAATGTTCAATGACATATTTTAAAACTGAATTAATGTTGAATTTTTCTGTCCTCTAATCATCACTAACTGTGCCAAGGCTAAGGTGACAGCGTTATGGCTGTTTTATTGTCAGTGCCCTGCTGAACGCTACTTGCAAAACGCCCTTGGCGTCAGCTTACAATGGCATGACAGTGCCATGATGTCAGCGAACGGTGCAATGATACGCGATTTAATGTTAACCGATGGTAAAGCGTATTGAAATTATAAGAAATAAAAAAGCCGGACGATCGCTCGTCCGGCTTTGAATATCATGTAGTGTATGATGCTTATTTTTTTGTAGTATCCACTGGCTTGGCCGGAGTGGTCAAAGGAGCGGTCGTATTACCTACCGGACCGCTTGGCTTAGACGCCTTTTGTATCTGGTCACGGTATTGTGAACCTGCCGAAGTACTGCTACCGCTTTTGATAGCTACGTTGATCGCTAATGAAAGCACCATTAAAGTGATCGCTAAGATCCAGGTACCTTTTTCAAGGATATCACCTGTTTTTTGCACACCCAAAAGTTGCGAAGAGCTTGAAAAATTTGAAGAAAGACCGCCACCCTTAGGGTTTTGCACCAACACGATAACGCCTAATAAAATGCAAACGATGATGGCAATGATCAGTAATACTAAGTACATTTCTTTATGTTAATTGATTTTCTTTTCTAAGACCTCGATCTGACCGGCAAAGTAACGTCTTTTTTCCGGATTTTTCAACATTAATATTTTATATGCCGCTATAGCTTTGGAGTATAGCATCTGGTCGGCATAAATGCGGGCCAGCGTTTCGGTGATCAGTCCTTCCTGATCATCGGCACTTTGCTTGGCTTTGTCGTCATTGGCCAGTTTATCACTGGTAGGTGGTTTGATGTGCTGAGGTTCCACCTCGATGAAACGGTCGAGCAGTTCTTCCTTTTTATTTTCCTGCGGTACCGGTATACTCTCGGGCTGATAATACCCCGGCGGCGGGTTACGGTAATGCCGTTTAGGATCAGCGAATGGCTGGTACACGCCGCTATGTTTATTACGCGTTTTATCAAGCCACCATAAGAAGCTGTAAGGCAGCTGATCGTCATGGTAGCGGGTCACGTTCACCGGTTCTTCAGGTGCCGGGGCGGCTTCCTGCGGTTGCGGCGCAGGTTGCTGGCGTGGTGTGTGATAAGCATCACGTTTTGGTGTTGCCTGATCTGTTAGGCTCTCATCGCGGTTGACCGCCTTGTCGAACATAAAGTAATCGTTGGCCGCCAGGTTCTCGAACACTAATTTCTCGGTGTCGTCTACCTGTACCTCCCTAAAGCGGGCAAAGTTGCGACCACCTGCTATATCACCTGGCATCTCGTCATCATCTTCGGTCGATGGCGCGGAATGTTGAGCCTCGGTCTCCAATGGTTCAGGCTCATCGATCACGATCGCTTGCTCGGGCTCAGGTTCTGCCACAACAACGTGCTTGATCCTTTGAACGATCACCTGTACTGGGTTCACCTCGGCCAGGCCGTCGGGTGCCTCAACGATCTTTTGCAGCACTTCGCTATTGCCGAACCATGCTGCTGCCCGGTTAACATCAACAGTTAAACCTGTGCGGGCCTTTATAGCATGCAGCACACCACTTTGCGGGAAAGCGGAAAGCAAGGTCTGCAAGCTATCGGTCTGTTCCTGGGTAAGCGTGGGTCCGCTGGCCAGCACGTGCCTGAAGAGTTGAGCCGGACTATTATTCATATGATGTTGCACGTGGTTGAAAGTAATAAATTCATTACCAGTTAGCAAAAGCTTTGTTGAAAATATCCTCGGTAAGCTGCTGGTTAACGATCCTGATCAGCGCCTGCTCCTGCGAGTTGATATCGCCCGTAAAATCGGTATACCTGGAGAATGATTGCTCAAAGTTGGGCGATTTGGCTTTGTCCTTAGTATTGTTCACATACTTAACGCTCACGGTGATCGTAAG
This sequence comes from Mucilaginibacter daejeonensis, assembly GCF_020783335.1. Classification (NCBI taxonomy): domain Bacteria; kingdom Pseudomonadati; phylum Bacteroidota; class Sphingobacteriia; order Sphingobacteriales; family Sphingobacteriaceae; genus Mucilaginibacter; species Mucilaginibacter daejeonensis. The sequence goes on along the minus strand of NZ_CP086068.1, from coordinate 1,169,171 downwards.
GCGTGATGCCGTAGCGATAGGCGCTGTATTGTTGTTAGTGGCCTGGATAGATACCGGCGCTATCGAGTAACCGGTAATAGTACCTTCCATAATAGCATCGGCCTCTCCACGTACGATGCTGAGGCGAGATTGTGAACGGATACGATCTTTCAGCGCCTCGGTGAACAAGGTACTCAGGTTACTAACTACCAGGGGCGCGTTATTTTCGAAAAATCCTACGTTGATGGTCTTCATTTCTAAAGGCACCGATGCACCACTCAAGGTCACCGAGCAAGCCGAGAAGAACATGCTCATGACCAACACTAATGCACTCAGGACAGATCTTTTTATCATTATAGGTCCAGTTCTTTTATTTTACGATATAGGGTACGTTCAGATATGCCCAGTTCATTGGCGGCCAGCTTCCGTTTACCTTTGTGTTTCTTTAAGGCCTTACGAATCATGTCCGACTCCTTTTCCACAAGCGACAATGATTCTTCCACCTCTTCTTCATGCGGGGTAAAAACGGGTTCGTTACCATGATGGCTGTGCGTATTTACAACGGGCGGCTGCAAAGTAAATTGTGGCGTTTCCTGCCTTACCGGCAAGTTCACATCATGGTATAGCTGATCCAGTTGCTGCGGGTTGTTGGCATAACTGGCGGGTACGCCACCATGCTCAATGATCTCGGCTACCAGCTTTTTCAGTTCTACCATGTCGCGCTTCATATCAAAAAGCACCTTATACAATATATCACGTTCCGACAGGTCGTTTCCCTGCTGCTGGTTGTTGAGGCGCATGGGCAGGTTGCTGCGACCCGCCTCCTGCGGCATGTAATTGAGCAACGTTTGCGCGGTGATCACGCGGTCGCGCTCTAACACGGCCAATTGTTCGGCCACGTTCTTTAACTGGCGTACGTTACCCGGCCAGCTGTAGTTGGTGAGCACTTGCTGCGCTTCTTCGTCCAACTGTAAGGCCGGCGTGCGGTATTTGTCGGTAAAATCGGCCGAAAATTTACGGAACAACAGATAAACGTCTTCCTTGCGGTCGCGCAGCGGAGGTATGCGTAGTGGTACGGTATTCAATCGGTAGTAAAGATCCTCGCGAAACTTGCCTGCCTTCACCGCCTCATAAACATCAACGTTGGTAGCGGCGATCACGCGCACGTTGGTCTTTTCAACTTTGGATGAGCCCACACGGATGAACTGCCCCGACTCCAATACCCTCAACAAGCGCGCCTGGGTTCCCAACGGCATCTCCCCTATCTCATCTAAAAAGATGGTACCGCCGTTAACGGTTTCAAAATAGCCTTTGCGTTCGCCTATGGCGCCTGTGTAAGCTCCCTTTTCGTGACCGAAAAGTTCCGAGTCGATGGTACCTTCAGGTATGGCACCGCAATTGACCGCGATGAAAGGCCCATGCTTACGCGCACTCAATTGATGAATTATGTGCGAGAAAGCTTCCTTACCACTTCCACTTTCACCGGTGATCAGCACCGATATATCGGTAGGCGCCACTTGGTTGGCAATATCTATAGCCCGGTTAAGCAACGGCGAATTGCCGATGATACCGAAGCGTTGTTTGATCTCTTGTACGTTCATAGAAATAGACTTTTAGAAACAAGAACCAGGAATCAAGAGCAATAGCCCACTCTACCTGTTCAATACGTGTTCTCTGAAAGCAAAGATCATCCTTTGCAATTCTTCTGCCGTTTCAAGGCATTGCATTAGACTCTCCGGTTTGCCATACTTTCTTCGTTCACAGATCAACAGTTGAGTCTCCAACTCGTAACATGAGGTCAACGATGTTGTTAAGAACTCGGCAAAATGAATATTCGTTCGCTTTCCTGAACCCTCAGCAATATTACTCGGAACCGAGCAAGAAGACCTATTAAGTTGATCGATAAGATTAAAGCGTTCTTCGGTCGGAAGTTGCTTACAGTACTCATAGGTCATATCCGTAAGGTCCATCGCCTTCTGCCAAATCTTTAGATTTTTGAAATTATGCCTGGTCATACTGATATACCCTTGCACATGTCGAATTTCTCTCGCATCTGGCTTCTTAGCTCTTGCTTCTAATTACTTTACTACTGTTCCAATCAGCGTAGCTGTGGTACAGCGGTCGACCAGTACGTTAACGTATTGGCCAGGTTTGTAACCTTCGCCTACCGGGAACACCACCATGGCGTTATGGTCGCTGCGGCCGCAATAGTCAAGGTTCGATTTTTTGGAATAGCCTTCTATCAGCACCTTTTGCACCTTGCCTAATTGCTGTTGCAGGCGTGCGTGCGAGTGCTGTTGTTGCTTGGCCACTACTTCTTTTAAGCGACGGCTTTTCACGGCCTCCGGTATATCGTCGGCGTAGCGTTTGGCGGCCAAAGTGCCCGGGCGCTCCGAGTAGCTGAACATGTAAGCAAAATCATAACCCACAAAATCCATCATGCTCAGGGTATCCTGGTGCTCTTCCTCTGTCTCGGTGCAAAAACCGGTGATTACATCGGTCGAGATGGCGCAACCCGGTATGATACGGCGTATGGCCTCTACCCGGTTCATATACCACTCGCGGTCGTAGGTACGATTCATCAGATCCAGTACGCGGCTGTTGCCCGACTGCACCGGCAGGTGTATGTATTTACAAATATTATCATGCTTGGCCATCACATAAAGCACCTCGTCGGTGATGTCTTTAGGATGCGAGGTCGAAAAACGGATACGCAGGTCAGGACTTATGGCGGCTACCATCTCCAGCAGTTGCGCAAAGTTGACTGTACCGCATACGCCTTCGGCACCAGCGAGAGCCACCGTAGAACCGGTAGCTTCAGCCTCTTCCAATATATATGCTTCAGTAAGACCTTCTGCACGGCGATCATCGGCTTTGGCCTTTGGCGAGGTATTCCATTTATATGAATCGACGTTCTGGCCCAATAAGGTCACCTCGCGGTAGCCCTGGTTGAACAGGTCGGTACATTCCTTTACGATGGAGAACGGATCTCGGCTGCGTTCGCGACCACGGGTGAACGGCACCACGCAGAACGAGCACATATTATCGCAACCACGCATGATCGATACAAAGGCATTGATGCCGTTGCTATTCAAACGTACCGGGTTGATATCGGCGTAGGTCTCCTCACGCGAAAGCAATACGTTGACCGCCTTTTGGCCATCGTCTACCTGGTCGATCAGGTTTGGCAGATCACGGTAGGCATCGGGGCCAACCACTACGTCCACCAGTTTTTCTTCTTCTAGGAATTTGGCTTTCAACCGCTCGGCCATGCAGCCCAACACCCCTACCACCATACCAGGGTTCTTTACCTTGGCAACGGTGAATTCTTTCAGGCGGTTACGTACGCGCTGCTCCGCATTCTCACGAATGGAGCAAGTGTTGATGAACACCACATCTGCCTCGCTGTAATCCTTGGTTGTTTCAAAACCACGGTCGGCCAATATGGAGGCAACGATCTCGCTGTCTGAAAAATTCATGGCGCAGCCATAGCTCTCGATGTACAGCTTGCGGCCGTTATTTTTTTCAGGTATCTGATCAAGCACTAACGCCTCACCTTGCCTGCTCTCATCATGTGTCTTATCCGGTATCAGCAGATCCATTATACGTTTCGAATTTTAGGGAGCGCAAAAATACAAATAATCATTCTAATACGTGACATATTGGCAGCGAACCTAAAAATTTGACCTTCAAAAGTTATTTATTTTCCAAAGCTCGTAATTATCGGTGTACAGTGGATTTGCCATTACACACATAAATAGCTATTTTAGGGCGACGATGGTACAACACCTGAACATGCATTACTTTTTTTCTGCCCGAGGAGATATTGGATAATGAGGGAAAAGTGTAAGCCCAGATGGCAAAGCAAATTGTTCTTATCGTTAATGGCGCTGGTGTTAGTGATCACCATCGTAGCCTTCTTCATCAACCGTTACTGGTCGCCTATTTTAGCCAGTAAGGTGCGTAGCACTGTGTTGATCAGTACCGACAGCCTCTACCAAGCGGACTTTAACGATGCCGAGTTCCACATCGTGCAAGGAAAACTGGTGATACACAATCTTACCTTGAGGCCTAATATGGCGGTGTATCGCCAGCGTTTGGCGCAAGGCATCGCCCCTAACAACTTGTACACGCTTAAAGTAAAGCGCATAGCCATACGGCGCATGCATCCGCTTAAACTTTATTTTGAGCATCAACTCAACATTGGCCAGATCGTACTGAGCGCTCCTGAATTGCAGGTGAACTACCAGCTCAATCACAAAAAAGACACTACCGCCAAAAGCCGATTGACCGCCTGGCAACGGATCAGAAGCTCATTAAGTTCTATCCACATTAAACAGGTGATGCTGAATGATGTGAAGCTGATGTACAAAGACCACTCGGGCAACCATGTAGAGATCTCGGCCCTGAAGGAGATGAATTTGACGGGTAATGAACTCCTGATCGACTCTACCACCCAGTTCGATAATTCACGCTTTTATTATTTTAAGGATATCCAGATCGAGCTAAACAATTTTAGCCGACCAACTTCCAATGGGCTATACCAGTTCAAGGTAGGGCTGATGAAGTACTCCACCCTGAGTCAGCAGTTACAGGCTTACAACGTTGGCTTGCAGCCATTGGCAGATAGCCTTTTCATCAACCGAAAGATCCGCACGTGGTACAACTTCAATGTTGATAGTTTGCAACTGGATGGATTCAACTTCAAGAATTATAACAAATACCGCCTCATCCATGGTTCTAAGCTTACTTTCAGGCATAGCGACCTGGTGGTGAACACCGAAAGGCCTAAACCCGGAGCTATAGAGGTTAAAGGAGACCGCATAAATACCTTCCCGCAACTGGCGATCAAGCGCCTGCCGGCCAACCTCACGCTCGATACCGTGGAATTGCACGACCTAAATGTGACCTACAGGGCCAAAGGACGCCGCTCAGGCAAGCCAGGTTTTATATCGTTCAACAGCACTAATGGTTATTTACTTAACCTGACCAATAACGAGGATGCGTTGAAGCGCGACCACGTAACCCGCATCAAGCTCAACTCGAGGCTAATGGATAGCGGGCCGCTACAAGCCGACCTGAATTTCGACCTCTCCTCTCCCAGCCTAAACTATGACTATAAAGGTTTTTTAGGCCCGATGGATATGGAGGACCTGAACAAGGCGGTGATGCCGTTCGCACTGGTCAAGATCACTTCGGGATGGCTTGATAAGTTAAGCTTCGATATCAAGGGAAACAGCCGCACATCGGCCGGTAAGATGACCATGCTTTACCACGACCTTAAAGTGCACCTGCTTAAAATGGATACCGTGACCGATGTGTACAAACATCGCGCTATACCTTCATTATTGGCCAATGCCCTGATCGTTAAACACAACAACCCCGACAATCTGATCAGCCTCCCGCGAAGCGTTGATGTAAGTTACACTCGACAGCCTGATACCCCATTTTTCAAGGCCATGTGGAAGACCATGCTGCAAGGGATACGCAACAGTGCCGGTTATGATGAGGCCACCGAGAAGGAAGTGAAACGCCACATTGCCCAACATGCGGCCGACAAGCAGAAACGTCAAAAAAAACGTGCCTTGCGTAAGCAGCGCCGGGCACTTGAACGAGCCGTGAAAAGGTAGTTCGAACGGCAGTTCGTCTGACCGGCGGAGATCACCAAGTGCACACACGCTTTATACGCTTATCAAGCAGTTTATGTGCTGTTATCCATTAAACTTTTGGCCTTTAGGTAAATATTGTAATTTTGCTGGCCTGAATTAGAGAAGAATGGATACGAATAACAACAGCGCGAACAAGCGCCGCCAGGATGCTTTGAGCTATCACGCCAAAGGCCGTCCGGGTAAGATACAGGTGATACCTACCAAACCGACCAATTCGCAACGCGACCTCACCATGGCCTATTCGCCTGGTGTGGCCGAACCCTGCCGCGAGATCGCTAAAAATCCTGATGACGTATATAAGTACACCGCAAAGGGTAACCTGGTGGCCGTGATCAGTAACGGTACGGCCGTTCTGGGCTTAGGCGATATCGGTCCTGCTGCCGGCAAACCAGTAATGGAAGGTAAGGGCCTCCTGTTCAAGATCTACGCTGACATTGACGTATTTGACCTTGAGCTTGATACCAAAAATGTGGACGAGTTCGTGCGTATCGTAAAAGCGCTTGAGCCTACCTTTGGTGGTATTAACCTCGAGGATATCTCTGCTCCTACTTGCTTTGAGATCGAACGCCGTTTAAAGGCCGAGATGAATATCCCGGTGATGCACGATGACCAACACGGTACGGCCATCATATCGGGTGCTGCGCTGATGAACGCCTGCGAGATACAAGGCAAAAAACTTGACGAGATCAAATTGGTAGTGAACGGCGCCGGTGCGGCCGCTGTATCATGTACTAAAATGTACCTGCAGTTAGGTGTTAAAAAAGAGAACCTTGTGATGTTCGACATCAACGGACCGATCACACCTGACCGTACCGACCTGGATGATATCCGCATGGAATTTGCCAGCACCCGTACCGATGTTACCGATCTGGCCAGTGCCATGCAAGGTGCCGATGTTTTCATCGGTCTTTCGGCCGGTAACGTGGTGAACGCCGATATGCTGAAGAGCATGGCGGCTAACCCGATCGTTTTCGCCATGGCTAACCCGGAGCCAGAGGTATCTTATGACGTTGCCGTTGCAGCACGTCAGGATATCATTATGGCCACCGGCCGTAGCGATTATCCTAACCAGGTGAATAACGTGTTGGGCTTCCCTTATATTTTCCGTGGTGCTTTGGACGTACGTGCAACTGCCATTAACGAGGAAATGAAGATCGCTGCCGTGCATGCCATTGCCGAATTGACCCGTAAACCAGTACCAGAAGCTGTTAACTTAGCTTACAATACCACTAACCTGCGCTTCGGTAAAGATTATATCATCCCTAAACCGATGGACCAGCGTCTCATTACCGAGGTATCATCGGCCGTAGCCAAAGCGGCTATGGAGTCAGGTGTTGCCCGTGCCGAGATCACTGATTGGGAGGCTTATCATGAGACGCTGCGTACCCGCATTGGTGCTGAGGACAAGCTGATGCGTAACCTGAGCGGCAAGGCCAAGCAAGACCCTAAACGCGTAGTATTTGCCGAGGCTGATAACTATAAGATCCTTCGCGCAGCGCAGATCGTTAAAGATGAGGGTATCGCCATCCCGATCCTGTTAGGCAATACCGAAAAGATAAAGCAGATCATCAGCGATCATAAACTTGATCTGAATGATGTTAAGATCATTAATACCCTTTTGCCTTGCGAGCGCCAGGAAGAGTATGCCAAGCACCTGTACGAAAAACGTCAACGCCGTGGTATCACGCTTTATGAGGCCAAGAAGATGATGCGTGACCGTAACTATTACGGTGCCAGCATGGTGCAATTTGGCGATGCCGATGCGCTGATATCAGGTTTGACCAAGAACTACGTGACCACCGTACGCCCGGCCTTACAGATCATTGGTACCGAGGCTGGCGTTAAACGCGTAGCCGGCATGTACATGATGATCACCAAAAAAGGACCATTGTTCTTTGCCGATACGACGGTTAACGTTAACCCAAGCACCCAAGACCTGGTGGATATCACCGTGTTGGTAGAGCGCTCGGTGAAGCAATTCAACGTTGATCCGCGCATCGCCATGTTATCGTACTCTAACTTTGGCTCTAACGATGGCGAGGTACCTGAAAAGACTCGCGAGGCCGTTAAGATACTGCACGAGCAGTACCCTGATATGGTGATCGATGGTGAGATGCAGGCCAACTTTGCAATGAACAAGGAGTTGCTTTCTGATAACTTCCCATTCTCTACACTCAACGGCAAGCCAGCCAATACACTGATTTTCCCTAACTTGGAATCAGGCAACATTGCTTATAAGTTATTACAGGAAGTGGGCGGTGCCGAAGCCGTTGGACCGATATTACTGGGTATGAAAAAACCGGTACACGTGTTGCAGTTAGGCAGTTCGGTACGTGAGATCGTGAACATGATCACCATCGCTGTGGTAGATGCACAGCAAAAAGCACAGGATGGCAAGCTGTAAACCTGCCTGATCAGGCGATCATTTCCATCAAATATTTGTCATATAGGCCCGCTCCAAAAGCGGGCCTATATCTTTTTGCAGCGGCCTGCGTATAAGCGTATGTTTTTGTATTTTTAACCAATATTTCATTTAAAGATACAAACATATCGAATAAACATGTACGCATATATTGACGGGAAGCTGACCTTTAAAGGACCGGCTTATGTGGTGATCGAGGCAGGAGGCGTAGGCTATCATATCAACATCTCACTCAACACTTTTTCGAAACTGGGCGATGCAGAACGCAGTCGTCTGCACGTTTGGCTGCACGTAAAAGAAGATGCCCACACCCTTTACGGCTTTGCCGATGAGGGGGAGAAACGCCTGTTCCTTCACCTGATCTCGGTATCAGGCATCGGCCCCAACACCGCCCGTATGATGCTGTCTTCCATTACCCCCGAGGAAGTACAGGCCGCTATCGTAAAAGGTAACGTATCACAGATCCAGCGAATTAAAGGCATTGGCCCTAAATCGGCCCAGCGCCTTATTTTGGAACTTCAGGATAAACTGCGCAAAGAAGGACTGGATACTCTCAGCTCGGCACCTGCCAACAACTCGGTTAAGGACGAAGCCTTATCAGCCCTAGTGATGCTGGGCTTCGCCCGTAACGCGGCCGAGAAGGTGATCGACGCCGAGATCAGTAAGAACACGGACGATATCACCGTGGAACAACTCATTAAATCTGCATTAAAAAGCTTATAATTATACCGCTTGAACTTTATCGTGCATCGGGTAACCAATTTTGCTATCTCACGTGCTCTACCTTTATTGATCTGCCTTCTGTTGGTGGGTCTCTCGGCAGTTCATGCGCAAAAACGGCCAGCCGGTAAAGATTCATTGACGGTGACCATCCCCTACAAGGGGAAGCGGTCAAAAGCGGCGGAGTTGCGCCAGGGACAGTTCGAGAATGATCCACCTAACCTGCAACGCACCATACAATATGATGCTGCCACCAACCGCTACATACTGATCGAGAAGGTGGGTAACCTGATGTATCGCGCGCCCCGCTATCTTACCTTTGTAGAATACCTGCAACTCACCCAAAAGCAGGAACGCCGCGAGTACTTCAAGCAACTGGCCGATAATTATGCTTATCAGTCGCAACAGCCTGGCTTTATACCGCAGATCAAGATACGTAGCCGTACTTTCGAACAGATATTTGGCAGTAACACGATCGATATCCGTCCACAGGGTTCGGCGCAATTGATCTTTGCCGGCCAGGTGAACAGCAACCAAAACCCGCTACTGAACACCAACCAGCGCAAACAATTCAATTTTAATTTTGACCAACGGATCCAGATGAACATCACCGGAACCATAGGTGATAAATTGAAGCTGGCCACTAACTACAATACTGACGCACAATTCCAGTTCGAGAACCAGGTAAAGCTGGATTATACCGGCCACCCCGACGAGATCATTCAAAAGATAGAAGCCGGTACGGTAAGCATGCCGCTCAATACTTCATTGATCCGTGGCAGCCAGGCTTTGTTCGGTTTAAAGACCAAGCTGAAATTCGGTAAACTGGATGTAACGAGTATCTTCTCGCAACAGCGCTCACAAGCCAAAACAATCACGATCACCAATGGGTCGCAACAGGGCGAGTTCCGATTACAGCCTACCGACTACGAAGCCAATCGCCACTATTTTTTGGCGCAATACTTCAGAGATAATTACAACAAGGCACTGGCCAACCTGCCTATCATCAGCTCTAACGTCACCATTACCCGCATCGAGGTTTGGACCACCAATCGTACCAACTCCACCACCGATTCGCGCGACATTATTGGTCTATTAGACCTTGGCGAGAACCGCCCGTACAATAGCACCCTGATCGTAGGTGGCACTTCAGGCTTGCCGGCAGGCTTCATTGGTCCTGGTTTTACGCAGCAATCCAACAACCTGATGAACCGCTTGCAAAGTTTGCCGAACGGCGGTCGCCTGACCAACTCCAATGATGTGGCCACCTTCTTCCAGTCGGCCGGTGGGGTAGATAACTACGCCAAACTTCCTTACGCCCGTAAGCTGACCAGCAAGGAGTACACCCTTAACCCGCAATTGGGTTACATATCGCTCAACTACCCACTCAATAATGACGAGGTACTGGCCGTTGCTTACCGCTATACTTACAATGGCGTTGAATACCAGGTGGGCGAGTTCTCGAATGACATACCGGTAGATGCTGCCAACCCGAAAGCTTTGTACGTAAAGCTTTTGAAGAACGAGATACTGAAGACCAACCTGCCTACCTGGGACCTGATGATGAAGAACATCTACTCGTTAGGCGCCTATCAGGTAAGCCCGGTGAATTTCAGGTTGAGCATCACCCGCCTTGATGACCAGTCGAACATTGAAAAGCCATCATTGACCGAGGGCAGCGATGCCGTTAAAGGCAAGCTTTTTTTGCAATTGACCGGATTGGACCGACTCAACCAGCAGAACGCCAAGATACCCGACGGTTATTTCGATTTTTTGGAAGGCCTGACCATCGACCCACAGAATGGGCGTATCGTGTTCCCGGTGATCGAACCGTTCGGTAGCGACATGGCCCGGGCCTTGCAGAACGACCCAAGCCTGCAAAGCCGTTACGTTTTCCAACCGTTGTATGATTCGGTACGTACCATCGCCCAGCAATATTTCCCTAATCTCAACCGCTACCTCATTAAAGGAACTTACTCATCACAGTCAGGTTCCGAGTTCCAGCTCAACGCCGTGAACATTCCTCAGGGTTCGGTGGTGGTAAACGCAGGTGCATTACGTTTGGTTGAGGGTAGCGATTTCACGGTCGATTACAGCATCGGTCGTATACGCGTGCTGAACCAATCGGTATTATCGTCGGGTACACCGCTTACGGTCAACATCGAGAATAATGAACTTTTTGGTGTGCAGCAGAAAACGCTTTACGGTTCAAGGTTCGATTACCGGGCCAATCCTAAATTAGCTTTGGGTGGTACCATCATGCACCTGAGTGAGCAGCCGCTAACTCAAAAACAGATCGTTGGCGAGGAATCGATATCAAATACCATCATGGGCTTTGATGTTAACTATAGCTCAGAGTCGCGCTGGTTGACCCGTATCATCGACCGCTTGCCGCTTATCAATACCAAGGCGCCATCGTACATCAACTTTTCGGGTGAGATGGCCCGACTGATCCCCGGTAGCCCAAGCGCGCTTAATTTCGCCGGTTCAAAGAACGGCACCACCTACCTCGACGATTTCGAGAGCAGCCAATCCATCATCGACCTCAAAAGCGCACTGGCTTGGCAGATCTCGGGAACACCGCAGCTATTTTCTGAGTCGAGGTTATTCAATGACCTGAGCTATGGCTACAACCGTGCCCGTTTGGCCTTCTACAACATCGACCCTATATTTTATACTTCTAACAACGCGGCTATCTCACGTTCTGACCTGTCAAATCATTATGTAAGGCAGGTATTGGAGACCGAAGTATTACCCTACCGCCAATCGGTTACCGGTCAGCCACTGATCCTGCCTACGCTCGATCTGGCCTACTATCCGAACGTGCGTGGTCAGTACAACTACTCTACCACGGGCATCAATCCTGACGGTACGCTGCAAAATCCGCGCAACCGCTGGGGTGGCATGTTCCGCAAGCTGGAGACCAACGACTTTGAATCACTCAACGTTCAATATATCGAGTTCTGGATGATGGACCCATTCATCTACAAGCCTAACTCACAAGGTGGCGACCTTTATTTTAACTTAGGTAGCATCACGGAAGACATATTGAAAGACGGCCGTAAATCGGTAGAGAACGGCTTGCCGGCCGATGGCTCGAACACCAATACTGATGAAACGGTTTGGGGCCGTGTGCCACGCCTACAACCGGTGATCAACGCTTTTGACAGCAACCCCGATGCACGCCGTTTACAGGACGTTGGTTTAGATGGCTTGAATGATAATGGCGAGCAGACCAAGTTCGGCACATTTGTGCAGCAGATGCGCAGCCAACTGAACACTACTGCCGCTAATACTCTGGCCGCCGACCCTTCATCAGATAACTTTCAGTACTATCAAGGGCCACAGCTCGACCAGACCCGTGCCAGCATCTTACAACGTTACAGCAAATACAACGGCACCGAAGGCAACTCCAAAACGGCCGAGCAATCACAAGCCGAACTGGGAGTATCTAACTCGGCATCTACCTCACTACCCGACGGCGAGGACCTGAATCGTGATAACAGCATGAGCCAGGCCGATGAGTATTTCCAATACAAGGTATCCATTCGCCCAAGAGACCTCGTGATCGGTCAGAACTTCGTGAACGATAAGGTATCCGCCCAGGTTCGCCTGGCCGATGGTACCACGCAGACCGTTAATTGGTACCAGTTCAGAGTACCTATAGCAGGCTACAGCTCACGTGAGGGCAACATCCAAGATTTTAAGGCCATCCGTTTCATGCGTATGTTCCTGACCAATTTTGCCGATACCGCTGTTCTCCGTTTAGGAAGTTTACAGCTGATCAGGGGCGAATGGCGCGGTTACAACGTGGAGAACAGCACCAACAAAGTGATCGCTGACCCTGCATTGGTGAACCCACCTGTAGATGGTTCGGTACTTAACGTACAAGCCGTTAATATTGAGGCCAATGGCAAGCGCAGTCCTATACCTTATGTACTTCCTCCGGGTATCGACCGCCAGCGCGATTATAACAACCTTCGTACCGACACCCGCCTGAACGAGCAATCACTGGCACTGAACGTTACTAACCTGCGTACTGGCTACTCACGTGCCGCCTACCGTACTTTTTATAATGACCTGCGTGCCTACAAACGCCTGCAAATGTTCATCCACGCTGAGGGCGACCAACTGAATGATAATGATCTGCACGCGTTCATCCGACTGGGTGTCGATTACCAGGACAGCTATTACGAATATGAGCTACCGTTAAAGGTCACTCGCCCGGGCACATCAGACCCTAACGCCATTTGGCCAAGCGCCAACAACCTCGATATTGAATTAGCCGCCCTGACACGTGCCAAGCTGGCTCGCGACAATGCTATCGCATCAGGTCAACTAACTTCGATCAACATTCCGTTCGTGGTAACGGATGGCAATAACAAGATCACCATTAAAGGTCAACCCGACCTAAGCCGTCTGCGTGCGATCATGTTAGGTGTACGGAATCCATACAAGGCAACAGGCGGGTTCGACCGTTCGGCCATTGTTTGGTTCAATGAATTGCGTTTGACCGATTTTGACCAACGCGGTGGCTGGGCCGCTACCGCACGCCTGAACGCCAAACTGGCCGACTTTGCCGACATCACCCTTGCCGGCAGCAAGACCACCATCGGTTTCGGTTCGATCGAACAACGCGTGAGCGAACGCAGCCGTGCTGATAGCCATACCATCGATGCGGCTGGTAGTGTCGAGTTAGGTAAATTGTTCCCCGCCAAGACCGGTATGCATGTGCCTATGTATGTCAATGTATCGCAGCAGGTGGCTAACCCGCAGTACAACCCGGCTCAACCCGACGTGGAGCTGAAGGACGCTGTGAACAATGCCCCTACTCAAGAGAAGAAGAACGAGATCAAGCGCATTGCCCAAGACTATACCATGCGCAAAAGCATCAACTTCACTAACGTGCACAAGACCAAGAGCAATCCCGGCGCCAATCCTCACGTTTGGGACGTGGAGAACTTCACCGGTACTTATGCTTACTCGGAATATGAGCACCATGATTTTGTGACCGAAAACGACATTCAACGATTGTACAAGGTAGCGTTAGCCTATAATTACACCAATACGCCCAAGTACTACAGCCCGCTTGAAAAGGTGATCAAAAAGAACATGCTGGCTTTGCTGCGCGATGTGAACTTTAGCCTGCTGCCTACCCGTTTGAATGTGGCCATCAGCTTTGATCGTTTTTATTCGGAGAATACCCTGCGTAATAACGACCCTAATAACTTTTTGCCGGTACCGACCACTAACTTCAACAAGAATTTCAACATCACCCGTGTGTACGGCATTGGCTGGAACATCAGCAAGTCGTTACAGATGGACATCGATGCCACTAACCTATCGGTGGTGGATGAGCCTGCCGGGCGTGTGAACGGTTTGAAACGTGATACTCTTTGGGATAACCTGAAAAGGTTAGGCCGTACCACCAACTACAACCATACGCTCAATTTTAACTATACCGTGCCGATCAACAAGGTGCCTGGTTTAGATTGGGTAAGCGCCATTGCCCGTTACAGCACTAACTTCAACTGGCAAACGCAGCCCAAATTCTCATTAGATGACCCCGCTCTCAACGTGGGTAACACCATTCAGAACGCCCGTACGGTTCAACTGAATCCTACGCTTAATGTATCGGGCCTTTACAACAAATTCGCGGGGCTGCGTAAATACAACAATGCCGACCCTAAGGGCACCAGTACAGCCGGACGCTTGTTGGTCGGTTTGCTCACGAGTATCAAGAACTTGGGCGCCACTTATACCCGGAGTGAGGGCACGTACCTACCAGGCTATTTGCCACAAACCAACTGGGCAGGTCAGGATTTCACTTATAATGCACCTGGTATAGGTTTTTTGCTGGGTAGCCAGGCCGATATACGTGACCGTGCGGTAAGGAACGGCTGGTTAAGCCGCGACACTTTGCAAAATCAGTTGTACTCTACCACACTGAACGAGGATCTGCACCTGCGTGGCATCATTCGCCCGATACCTGACCTGAATATCGAGTTGCTGGCGTTCCGTACGCAGGACCGTAACTTCCAGACCAACTTTAAATATGATGATGCAGTAGGCGGTTTCAGGAGTTTAAGCCCGATCACTTCCGGTACATATAGCGTGTCATTTCTATCTATAGGTACAGCCTTTAGCAAGAACACCGGCGTCAACAATTATTCGTCTACCTTTCAGGCGTTGTTGGATAACCGCAGCATTATATCACAACGTTTAGCACAACAGAACCCTAACGCCAGCGGCCCAAGTGTTAATGGATACCGCGATGGTTATGGCCCCAACCAGCAGGATGTATTGGTAGCCTCTTTCCTGGCTGCCTACACAGGTAAGGATGCAGGAAGCATCAGCTTGAACAGCTTTCCTAAGATACCCGTTCCTAACTGGCAGCTTACCTACAATGGCTTAAGCCGCATCAGCTGGTTCAAGGAGTTATTTGACTCTTTTGACCTGCGTCATGGCTATCGTTCTACTTACAGTGTGAATAGTTACAATTCACTCATCCGCTACCAGGAACGCAACGGCGCGTCGGTTCAGCGGGATGTGAACAATGACTTCCTGCCGCTCTTCCAGTTCACACAAGTGACGTTGTTCGAGCAGTTCGTGCCGTTGGTAGGTGCCGACATTCGCTTTAAGAACAGCATGACCATGAATGCCGAATACCGTCAGAGTCGCACCATGAGTTTAAGCTTGCTTAACAGCCAATTGGCTCAGCAGAACGAGCGTATCATGGTGTTCGGATTTGGATACCGCACGCGCAACCTGCACATGCCATTCGGCCTGTTCAGTAACTTCAACCTCAAGAACGATGTGAACTTTAAACTTGACCTGGCCATGCGCGACAATAAGATACTGATCTACCGCGCAGATGTACGGTCGGCCGAGATATCGTCAGGTGCCAAGAACATCACGTTCAGGCCATCTATCGATTATGTGATCAACCAGCGCTTCAACTTCAACCTCTTCTACGATTCCAATATCACCAGGCCTTATACGTCGCAAACGTTCAATACGGCCTATACTAACTTTGGCGTCAACCTAAAACTGATGCTGCAATAACCTTTAAAAAGCAGCGCCCAACGTTACGGTCACGTTGCGCTGGCTAACCTGACCGGCAACGACGGTCACAGGTGTCAGCATACCCGCTCCATCGGTCTCAGAGGCAAATAGTTCAGCACCCTGCTTAATAAATATAGAATAGGTGCCAGGCGCCAGGGCAACCTCATAATGGCCGGTAGCATCGCTCTTTACCTTCGCGACCATACGGGTGTTCACTTTGCTGAATACGGGTATCGTGCCTTGAGCCTGTTGTACAGTAGTTGCTTCATAAAAAAATACCTCAGCTGCTAAAGGTCTTGGTTTGGCAGCAGGTTTACCTACCATGGGCATTTGGTTGCCGGTAAGCTGAGTGATCATGCCTTCAGCACCCTGTTGAAGGCTTTTAGGCCGCTTTGCTACGCAGGCAGTGAGTGCTATTCCGGTGATGATCATAGCTAAGGATATTTGCAGAAAGGCGATGTTCTTATTCTTCATGATATGTTCATTTATACAAAAGATCCTACTCGATATACATGCTCACAAATATTGTGATTATTACTTAAATTGGTCACGTAAATGCCAAGCCGTAAGGCGGCCGTACTGCAATATGTATTCCAAGATAAACAAGATCATTTTATGCAGTTCGCTGCTTTTACTGTTGGCCGCTACCTCAATGGCTCAGCAACCGTTAGTAAGCGCTGCCAAAAAAGCGGAGCTTGACCAACTCTCAGCCGACCTTCGCACTACCTTGAACGCCAGTCAACAGCAGGCATTTGATCTGGCCCCTCGTTTTAACTGGAACGTCCGCAAAAAGCTAAAGGATGGTTCAGTTATCGCACTACAAAGACTTACACCACTGGGTTTCCCAGTATATTATCGTACTTATAACAACACCATTGCTGCGGCCACTACCCGCACCAATACCCTACAACCGGGCGGCACATCAGGGTTGAACCTATCAGGCAGCAGCGCGGTACTGGCCAACAAACTGGGCATGTGGGATGGCGGTGCCGTGTTGAGCACCCACCAGGAATTTGCCGGCAAAACAGTGACCCTGCGAAACCCAGGCATCACCGTTGACTTGCATAGTACGCACGTAGCGGGTACCATGATCGCCAAAGGGGTATATGCTCCTGCAAAGGGCATGTCGTTCAATGCAAGTACGCTGCAGGTATATGACTTTGATAGTGACCTCGCGGAGATGTCTTCGGCGGCTTCAGGACTCTTGCTATCGAACCATTCTTACGGGACCGTAGCGGGCTGGAATTACGACCAGGACGAACTCCGCTGGGAGTGGTACGGGATACCGGGCGATACTGAGGACTACAAATTTGGTTATTACGACAGCGACGCACGTGATGCGGATAGAATAACCTTTAATGCTCCTTATTACCTGCCCGTTAAATCGGCCGGCAATAACCGTACCTCGGTGGGTCCGGCGGTGGGCGGAACGTACTTTGGTTACACGAGCCGCACCGACCGCACGCTGATCTCGAAAACACGCGATGCATCTATCAGCAGCAATAACGGTTTTGATGTGATATCGACCTTTGGCAACGCCAAGAACATCCTTACCGTAGGCGCCATTAGCCAACTGCCTTATGGACCTTCATCCCGCAGCGATGTCACCATCTCTCCTTTCAGTTCACAAGGACCTACGGATGATGGCCGTATCAAACCCGACATTTGCGCCGATGGTGACCAGGTGTTATCGACCAGTAGCAGCAGCCCTACCGCATATACCACGCTTTCGGGCACCTCTATGTCGGCGCCGAACGTGACCGGTTCGCTATACCTGTTGCAGGAATACTACGCGCAAAAGAATGGTAATGCGTTCATGCGCTCAGCCACCTTAAAAGCGTTGGTATGCCACACCGCGTTCGATGCCGGTAACGTAGGTCCCGATTATACCTTTGGATGGGGTGTGCTGGATGCAGGCCGTGCCGCACAAGTGATCACCGATAAAGGCGGCAAAAGCCTGATGAATGAAAGTACGCTGGCGCAAGGGCAAACCAACACCACCACCGTGGTGGCTTCAGGCAACGGCACGCTGATCGCCACCATAGCCTGGACCGACCCCCAGGGCACAGTAAGTCCTGACGGGACACTTAACGACCGCACGCCTAAGCTGGTGAATGACCTCGACATTCGCATCAGCGATGGTACTACCACCTATCAGCCCTGGGTGTTGAGCTTTCAATCTCCTGCGGCTGCGGCTACCCGTGGCGATAACGTGCGGGATAATATTGAGCAGGTTTATATCGATAACGCTATACCCGGCCGAACGTATACCATCACCGTGAAGCACAAAGGCACGCTTACTTCTGGTCCTCAGGCTTATTCCATGATCGTTACCGGGGTGGGCGGTGCAGCGTATTGTGCGTCGGTACCAACCTCCAGCGCCGATTCACGGATCAACAACGTGACCATCTCTAACCTAAATAATACGCCGCCTGCCGGATGCACCACTTATACCGACCTGACCAACCTCACGCCGGTACAGTTGGAACAAGGCCGCACCTATCCGCTTAGCCTAACCTTAGGCACCTGCGGCGCCAACTTTAACAAACGTGCCAAGGTATTCATCGACTGGAACAACGACGGTACCTTTGACCCGGTGACCGAACTGGCCGCCACCAGTGGCGTGATCAACGCAACAGGCACTTTTACGGCCGATGTTGCTGTACCTGGTACCGTCACGCCCGGCAATTACAGCTTGATGCGGATCGTTTTGGTAGAGACCAGTGATGCAGCCGCCATACAGCCTTGCGGAACATATAACAAAGGGGAAACGCAGGACTACCGTGTACAGTTCACCCAATCATCGCGCGATGTAGGTGCTATTAGTGTTACCAATAGCTCGGCCACTGGCGGCTGCGCAGGCCCTACCCGGGTAAGTGTAAGGTTGAAGAACTTTGGCGGTACCGCTATCACCAACATACCGGTCACTGTGACCATTACGCCGGTAGGTGGTGGTGCTACCATTACGCTTAACCAAACTTACACCGGCACGCTTAATGCCAATGCCGAAGATGACCTCATACTCAACGGCACTTTCAATGCCACGGCAGGTTCCAGCTATTTACTTACTGCCGTGACCAGCTTGGCTAATGATCCGGTAAGCAGCAATAACCAAGTCAGCTCTACCATAAGCATTGCGGCTAACCCTGCGCCTACTGACCTTACGGCCAGTTACTGTAATGACACTCGACAATACTTACTGACCGCCAATGCCGACGGGCAGGTACTTTGGTATACTACACCCACTGGCGGCGACCCTGTGACGACCGGAGCCACCGCACTAACCAGGGCCACACCGATCAACAATATTTTCTACGCGGGGGTAAATGACCTGAACACCAGCGTTGGCCCGGCAACTAAAAGCGGTTTTACAGGCGCTTACGGTCAGTACGGGCAGAGTGTATACCTGACCACCAAGCTGCCGGTGATCCTGCAAAGCGCACGTTTGTATGTGGGCAATACAGGCCGCATCAATGTGATCGCCACCAATGCGGCTGGCGAAGAAGTAGGCCGTACCGCTATCGACGTTACCCAGAGCCGTAGCACGCCAGGAACCACTGACGATGCCAACGATCAGGGCCGTGTGTATGACCTTAACCTGTTGCTTCCACAAGCTGGCAGCTATCGCCTTAATGTGACCTATGCTAATGGTGCTACACTTTATCGCAGCAACAATGGCAACACGCGCTATCCTTACGGTACCGATGTATTCAATATCAGGGGCAATAACGCTACCTCATCCACCAATCCGGCTGACACGTCTTACTATCGTAACTTCTATTATTTCTTTTATGATATGAAGGTGATTGGTGGCGGATGTTCGTCTACCGCCCGTGTTCCGGTCACTGTGAGCACGATATCTATCACTCAAAATGGCGCAACGTTGGTGTCTAACTTTGCCAATAACAATCAGTGGTATCTGAATGGTGTGGCCATTAGCGGCGCAACCGCACAGACCTACACACCTGCACAAAGCGGGAACTATCAACTGCGCAATGTGCTGACCACAGGCTGTACGGCTATATCGCCTGTCTACACCTACATAAAGCCAGGTTCGGCAGAGAACGTAGCTTCAGATATTAAGCTATCAGCTTTCCCGGTACCGGCGAGTACCCAGCTTAACCTCAGCCTAGTAGCGCCGCAGGCGGGTGACCTTACTGTCTCACTCGTTAATTTAATGGGACAAACGGTATACAGCAACCGGTCAAGCATTCAGGCTGGCAACTATGTGACCAACCTGAGCGTGGCCAGCTTACCGCCTGGTACTTATGTGCTGAGGGTGATATTGGGATCAAAGGCTTACACCGCTAAGATCATCGTTGCCAAATAAAGCATATCATCTGTAGCGTATCATAAAAACGCCACATAACCGTAATGTTATGAGGCGTTTTATTTACCACTTAAAGGTATACTTTAAGCCTAAGCCGGGCGAAAGATCAAAAAAGGGACCACGGCCTAACTCAAGGCGGGGATTTAGATCGAAACTGATGGCGATCGGTGTTTCCGGGATAAGGTACTCCATGCCTACCACTCCATCAGCACCGATCAGGATGCCGGCGTCGCCATAGTCATCATCTTTAACGAACCGGCGATAATGCCCGTCTCCGATAGCTCCCAGGTGAGCACCAAAGCCATAATAGAACTTCAGCTCTGGCACATCAAAAACGGTTTGATGGATCTGGTAAAGCCCGGTGAGTACTACTCCGTGTGAGCGAATACCGAGGATACCTTCTACGGCGTTGTTCTCGTTCAAAAAGTATTTTCCCGAAACGCCATTCTCGTAACCGGTGAACTTAAGTCCGGCGGCAGCTTTGTATAACTGAGCGCTGGCTTTTTGCTGAATTACAATTACGAAAGCCGACGTTAAGAGTAGTAAAGTAAGTTTTTTCATGAGCGATGTTTTGTTATTAACGTTAATTATTTGTTTTTATGACCCGGCCAAAGACGGTCCTAAAAGCGATCAGGGTACTCTATTGGATATCAAGACATAAAATTTCCGAAATTTCGGTCAGTGTCTTTTTGTCCAGATCATTTAATTTAGTGAAACTTAAAAACCAATTCATGAAACTCACGCTCCGCGATACACTTAACTATCCCCTTATCATTCTGCTTGCCGGCAGCACGCTTACCGCACCGGCCTTTGCACAAGAAGCATCGCCTCGATACAAAAAAGGAATGGTGGTATGCGCCTATCCTGATGCCGCTCAAGCCGGACTTTCTGTACTAAAAAAAGGCGGTAACGCGGTAGATGCAGCCGTAGCGGTTCAATTCGCGCTTGCCGTGACCCTACCTCAGGCGGGTAACATTGGCGGTGGTGGTTTTATGGTATACCGGTCATCGAACGGACAAACAGCGACGCTCGATTATAGGGAAAAAGCACCTGGCAAAGCTACCACTGATATGTATCTGGATGCCAATGGCAAGGTGATACCTCAAAAAAGCCTGTACACGCATCAGGCGGCCGGCGTTCCCGGATCGGTGGATGGCATGATCGAAGCCCACAAAAAATATGGCAAATTGAAATGGGCCGACGTGGTACAACCGTCCATCGACCTTGCTGCAAAAGGCTTTAAGGTGACCGAACGCCTGGCCAATGATCTTAACCGCAACCAAGAGCAATTTACCCGCCTGAACAATGGCGGGACCAATTATTTTGCCAGGACCACTCCCTGGAAAGCTGGCGACCTGCTTGTCCTAAAAGATCTGGCCAACACATTGACGCTGATCCGCGATAAAGGCCGTGCCGGTTTTTACTCGGGCAAGGTAGCACAGCAGATCATTACAGAAATGAAACGTGGCGACGGATTGATCAGCCAGGCCGACCTTGATAACTATCATTCCGTTTGGCGCAAACCCATAACAGGCCAGTACAAACAATATAAAGTGATCACCATGCCACCGCCATCAAGCGGTGGTATAGCCTTGTTACAGCTTTTGCATAGCGTTGAGCCTTACCCACTAAGCCGCTGGGGCCACAATCAGGATTCGACGGTGCAGCTGATCGTGGAGGCCGAGCGACGCGTATACGCGGATCGTTCTAAATACTTAGGCGACCCCGACTTTTTCAAGGTACCGACCGATAGCTTGTTGCGCCCCGCCTACATTGAAAGCCGCATGAAGAACTTTACCTGGGCAGCGGCCACGCCGAGCAGCACTATCCAGCCGGGCAGCTTTGCCGGTTACGAAAGCGACCAGACCACCCATTTCTCGATCGTTGATGCGCAGGGTAACGCGGTATCGATCACGACCACACTGAATGGCTCATTTGGCAATAAGATATTCGTGAGCGGTGCAGGCTTCTTGCTGAACAACGAGATGGACGACTTCAGCTCAAAACCGGGCGTACCTAACATGTATGGCTTGGTGGGTGGCAAAGCGAACAGCATTCAGCCGGGTAAACGCATGTTATCGAGCATGACGCCTACTATCCTTGAAAAAGATGGAAAGCTGTTTATGGTGGTCGGTACGCCGGGCGGCTCAACGATCATCACATCGGTTTTCCAGACCATATTGAACGTATTGGAGTTCGGTCAGGACGCGCAGCAAGCGGTGACCAGCAAACGTTTCCACCATCAATGGCTACCCGATGAAGTGGCTCCCGAGATCAACGCTTTCACCAATGATGTGACCACCAAATTACAACAAAAGGGATATAAGATCGTTCCGCGTGGCAGCATCGGCCGTGTGGATGCCATCGTAGTGACGCCACAAGGTTACCTGATGGGTGGGGCCGATCCAAGAGGAGATGATACCAAATCGGGATGGTAATGCAATACTGAAAGTCAGCTATCAGCGTTAAAGCTACCGTAACGTTTGCCTCACATGCATTTTTAATTACTTTTGGAGGCACGTATATGCACTTGCTGTGAAACACAACCACGAGACCATCGACTATTTGCTCAAGATCGTTTGGCAAAATATGGCCAACCGCTACAACCAATTAGTGGCCAGTTTTGACATCACACAATCTATCGGTTATGTGCTCATCAATATAGATGAGAAAGAAGGTACGACGGTATCGCAAATGGCATCACTATTGGGTTTGCGGTCCACCAGTTTATCGCGCATGTTGAGCCAGCTCGAAAAGATGGACCTGATATACCGGCAAAGTAACGCGGGCGATAAGCGTTCGGTCAAGATCTATTTGACCGACCTGGGTAAAGAAAAACGCCAGATGGCCCGTACGATCGTCAAGCAGTTCAATGCATACCTTAATGAACATTTGACCGATAAGGAGAAGACGCAACTTACCAACACACTCAAAAAAATAAATCAGCTCACCTTAGAATATGACCCGCAATAATGCGTTGCTAATAAATAGCGCAATTTATTGACCCACACCTTCGCGCGAACGCGACACAAATGTTAAAAATTGTTAACCCTGCTATTTTACACTTTAAAACGGTAAATTTGCCGTTCGGTAATAAAGTGATGAACAGGTTATTGCTTTTATGCGGTTGCTTATTTTTTTTGTTCACAGCTTGCAAAAAAGCGGACGATCCTGCTGTATTTAACAAGGACCAATCCGCTATAGATGATAAGCTGATCAGCGATTACATAGCTGCTAACGGATTGACCGGAAAAGCGGTGAAGGTTCAATTGGGCAATAAGGATACTACCGGCATATGGTATGTGATCGAGAAACAAGGCCCTACAGTGGCGCAGTACAGTCTATCAAGCTATATAACCGTAAGTTATGTGGCTAAAGCGTTGACCACCGGCGAGGTGATAGCAATAACAGATAATTTTCAACCGGCCTATCGCCTTGGCGAGACCATTAGAGGATGGCAATTGGCCATACCCAATGCGCGGCCAAATAAAGGAAGTACCATACGGTTGTTAATCGCATCGCGGTATGCTTATGGTCCTTATGCACAACCTAACCTGGGCACTAAAGGGTTACCGGCAAATTCGGTGCTCGATTTTACGATAAACATCTTTGATGTAACGAACTGACAATTTATAAATGAAACAGCTATATCTTTCTCTTTTCTTATTGATCACCCTGGCGTTCTGCTCTTGTCGCAAAGATGGTGTGGACATCGATATCAAGACCTACGATCAACAACAGATCGAAGCGTACATCAAGGCTAATGGCCTTAACAACATGAAACGCGATGTAAGCAGTGGTGACACCACCGGCATCTACTATGAGATACTTTCAAAAGGCACCAGCACCAAGCAGCTTGATTATTCAGACAAAGTATTGTGGTTGTCGTCATTCAAGTCGTTCGATGGATTGTACAACGTGACCGATACTTTAGCGAGTGCCACTACTGACCAGTTATACCAGATCCGCAACTATAGCTATGTGGGCAATCTTGCTCCTAACGGTTTGATGCTGGCTGTATTGAACATCGTGAAAACCAAAGGTACCCGAGTACACTTGCTGATCCCATCACGTTTAGCTTACGGCCGCAATGGCCTGGGTACCGGTAGTTCACGTTTGCGTGGCAACCAATGCCTTGATATGTATGTGAACGTACTTGATGATCGCGCGATCATGGCTTATGACGAGTTCAGCATTCGTAAGTATGCGCAATCGAAAGGTATCGATATCAGTACCTATTCTCGTACCCCTTCGGGCGCGTTCTACAAGATCACTAAGGCTGGCACAGGTACGGTATACCCCAGCCCTAACGCCACCATAACTTTACAGAATACCGGAACACTTTTGAATGATACTCAGTTCGATATTTCGGGCAATGAAAGCACTACAGGTTTTGAAGCGAACGTATCTAATTTGATCAAAGGCTACAGTGAGGCGATCCAAAAAGGAACAGCTAATTCACAGCTGTCTGTGTTCATTCCATCCACTTTGGGTTATGGCCTTCCGCAGTCCCGTAATGGTCTACCGGCATTCAGCACATTACGTTTCGAGATCAATCTATTGACCGTAACTAACTAATATATTACTTGGCAACGGCGTCCTTGTAAACCTTCAGGGCGCGTTCCTTACCTTCTTTATTACCTATAATGGGTTCCGGATATTGGTCAGTACCATACTCCGGGACCCATTTTTTTACGTACTCCAGCTTGGGGTCAAATTTTTGAAGCTGCGCCTCGGGGTTGAATATCCTGAAATAAGGCATTACATCCGTTCCCGAACCAGCAACCCACTGCCAGCTCCCTACATTGGTCGACGCTTCATAATCCAGCAATTTGCGGGCAAAGTAATGCTCCCCCCAGCGCCAGTCGATCAGCAGGTGTTTCACCAAAAAGCAGCCTGTCACCATACGTACACGGTTATGCATATACCCGGTAGCGTTCATTTCGCGCATACCGGCGTCCACAAGCGGGTAACCCGTACGGCCTTCACACCAGGCCTTGAAATCTTTTTCACTGTGTCGCCACTTGATCCTGTCGTACGCCGGGCGGTAGGCTTTATTCTGCGTATCGGGGAAAAAGTCGAAGTTCATCATATAGAACTCGCGCCAGATCAGTTCACTTAACCAGGTATGTTCATGTTTGATGGCCTCACGCGCGAGATCACGTATGCTCACCGTACCAAAACGCAGGTGTAGCCCTATATGTGAGGTACCCTTGCGAGCGGGGAAGTCACGATCTTTAGCATAGTGGTCGATCACGCTCTTGTACTCCTGATCCGGGAATTTGGCTGAGCTTTCCTCAAATCCCATTTCCTTCAGGGTGCCCTTCTTTAGTTTATCGATATGGTAGAGGTTCTCCAGATACTTTTCGGTAGGATATGAACGCAGATAAAAGTCGTTCACTGTGTTCATCCATCGCTTTTTGTATGGTGTATAAACGGTATAAGGCGTCTTGTCATCTTTTACCACCTCCTGCCGCTCGAAGATGACCTGGTCTTTGTATCCTTTGAAAGGAATGTCTTTTTCGTTCAACAGATCATAAACAGCGTGGTCGCGCTCTTTGGCATAGGGCTCGTAGTCGCGATTGGTAAAAGCAGCTTTGACATCGTATTCTTTCAATATCTCTTCCCAAACCTCTAAAGGCTTTCCGTACTTCACCAGCAAGCTGCTTTTGTGCTTTTGCAACTCGCGGTCAACATCGGTAACGGCATTGTAGATGAAGGTCACCCGGGCGTCGTCCTTGTCCTCCAATTTATCCAGGATATCACTATCAAAAATAAATAGACACAGTACGGGGTCAGGTCCTTTAAGTGCGCGGTACAGACCGGCGTTATCATGCAAGCGCAGATCACGCCTTAACCAAAATATACTAACTGGATCTTTTTTGCTCATAAATATCCTTTAACGCATCAGCAATAACATTATACTTGAATCGGTAACCCACATCGGTAAGTTTTTGGGCAGACGCCCTCACGCTGCTCAAAACCACCTTACTCATTTCGCCCATTACCAGCCTGATCATAAAAGCAGGGACCTTAGGCAACCATAACGGCCGCTTAAGTTGCCTGGCGATCGCTTTGGTCAACTGCTCATTAGTGACCGGTTCGGGTGACAGCATATTATACACGCCCTCGGGTATCGAGCCGTCAATGGATCTTAAATAAATATCAACAGCATCATCCATATGCAGCCACGGCACATACTGACGTCCGTTGCCTAATGGTGCACCAAATCCAAATTTTACCGGTAACGATAATGGCTTGAGCGCACCTCCTTTAGTGGTTAGCACCACACCGGTACGCAACTTGGTTACGGACAACCCCATGGCTGCGCCCTGATCCACCGCAGCTTCCCACTGGACGCAGCAGTCGCCCAAAAAATCATGCTCAGGTGGATGTTGCTCAGTAAGCCACTGGTCACCATGGCTACCGTATATATTTATACCCGAGGCTGACACCACTCTTTTGATCTGATGGTCGGGTGTTCTTTGGATCAGTTCATACAGTAAACCGATAGAACGTGTTCGGCTGTCGATCAGTTCTTTTCTACGTTTTTTGGTCCAGCGCTTTTCGGCTATGCCGGCACCGGCCAGGTGCACGATGGTATCCACACCGATGATACATGCCGGGTCGATCTCGCCTTTCTTGACGTCCCATAAAAATGTCCTTACGCGGGGATCCTTACCGGAGCTACGGCTTAAATGCGCAACCTGGTGGCCTTGTGATAATAAAGCATTGGTAAGCGGCTTACCAATGAGCCCGGTGCCGCCTGTTATTAGTACGTATCTTGACATGATCGATGAGTGCTTGAATGAATGGTGAGCTTAACAACCGTTGACCGGAACGATGTCGAGCAGGGTCTCCTTGAGGTTGAGTAATTTGAGCGGTATCAAATGCTCGATGGCATTATCGCGCGATACGACATCATATTTCAGGTTCTCCACCAGCGTTTTAGCATGGGAGAAACTGATCGGGGTCAAATAGTTGAGCCAGTATGATGAAAGTGCTGCCGATACTTCAGGCAACGTCATGATCTTGACCTTACGCTGGCGGCAGATGTCGCCATAGGTCATCAGCATTTCCCTAAAGGTCAAAACCTCAGGACCGCTGATGTGGAACTCGCTATTAAAAGTATCTTCATTGAGCAGGCACCCTACCAAGTATTCGATCACGTTACCGGTAGCTATCGGCTCTTCCTGAGCTTTTGCCCACTTGCTGGCGATCATGATCGGCGATTTGCGGGTCAAGCCTTCCATCAGCTCCAGTGCTATACTGCCCGGACCAATGATCATGGTCGATTTGAGGATGGTGATGGCCGCATTAGCCGTGCGCAAAACCTCTTCTACGTGCTGACGAGACAGACCGCTTTCACTCAAATGGTCATCTATCTCACTCAGCGAGATGATCTGTTTACAACGGGTTTTATTGATGGCGGATACAAAGTTATCTGCTGATAGTGCCTCCAAGCCGGCAAAACCCGAGGTTTGAGGCAGGGCGTTCACCAAATAGTAAGCGGCATCGATATCTTGCGGAAGTTCGTCGATACTATGACCGCGTAATAGGTCGCCTTTGATCACGGTCACCTGATCAACGTACTGGCTTTGTTTTGCAAAAAGTTTGGGATCCCGTACCAAACATATGACCTGATGGCCTTTTTCGAGCAGTGCCGGGATGAGCCTTGCCCCTATGTAGCCATTAGCGCCTGTGAGTAATACGTTCATACAATTTACACCAACAACGGAACAGGCCGGTAGTTTTAAATTATAATTTATACGATGCCCGTTAATAGCGGTACAAAGAGAGGGCACAGCCATAAAGTGTAACAAGTTCGTCACACACCGTTAGCAACGGTTACCTTGAGGCTTCCGAGCGTATCAATAATAAATTCCAAAACACTTATTATCATGAAAATTAGAGTCTTAAAAGTACTCCTGGCCGCGCTTTGCCTTTTCTCGGCCTGTAAAGGTCCTAACACTTTCAAGGAACAGGATCAGGATGTGGCCGCCGCTATAGACAGTATAGCCAACGACCCTAAAGCGCAAAAATTGATCATCACAGCCGAGATGAGCATGAAGGTGAAGAACGCTTCGAAAGTGGCTGAAAAAATAGCTGATCTGACCACAGCCTACCATGGCAAAGTGACCAATCACTACTTGCGATCAGAGGAAGTGGGCTCAAAAGAGATGGCCTTTAGCAGCGATTCGTTGCAACGCGTTACTATATTTCACACTACAGCCGACATGACCTTGCAAGTACCTTCAGACAGCCTCGACCGCTTGATGACCAACATCAGTAAGATGGGCATTTATGTCAGCTCGCGCCGTATGGACATCGAGAACCGAACGCTTGACCTGTTAGCATCTGAACTTAAATTGAATAACCGTATCGAGATCGCCGACCAGCAACGTTCATACAGACCAAAGAACCAAGCATCTGTAGAGGCAGATAAGGCATTAGCGTTGAGGGACAAGATCGTGGATGATCATATCAATAACCAACGCATAGAAATGGCCGCCCGAATGAGCACATTGAAGTTGAGCCTTGATCAAAGCCAGAGTGTGATCGTCGAGCGTATCGCCAATGGTGATCCGGGTGCTTACGAGTTAACTCTTTTTAAGCGTTTGGCTTTCGCCCTCACCAATGGCTGGAGTATATTCATGAGCTTCATGATAGGCTTGGCCAATCTTTGGGTATTCATTGTGATAGGCGCCGCGCTTTGGTGGGCGGTACATAAACACTACCGTCGCAAGCCAGCGGTGCCTGCAGCTAATATTTAAAAATGTGCGGTCAAATGGTGTATATTAACCGAACATTATTATTTTTGCCTCCATTAAATAAAAGATCACCATGGATTCGATGCAAAAAGCTAACGCTACCAATCTTTATGTTATACTGACCGTTGCTACCATAGTAGGTACAGTGGGTGTGTTCTTCCGTTTCCTTGATGAGGTGTTCGGTCATGGTTTTATTTTCACCAGCGTTTCGAACATCATTTTAGTGATCGGTATCCTGATCGCTTTAAAAGGCGTATTCGCTATACTTGCTGCCAAATAACATTCAGATAAAAGCATATAAAAAAAGAGCTTATCAATATGATAAGCTCTTTTTTTATATGCTGAATTTTAAACTTGCTCTTAAGCCGATATCCTCTCTGCATCCGGAAGCCAGGTCTTCACGTACTCTCCTTTAGGATCAAGTTCGGCCGCCGACCGGGGGTTGAAATAACGGTTCTCGCGTGGGTCGTTGCCCACACCGGCTATGTAGGCCCAATTACCCCAGTTGCTTGCTGGCGAGTAATCGATCAGTTTCTCTTCGAACCACTGTGCACCACGCGTCCAGTCAACCTTCATTTCCTTCACCAGATAGGCGGCTACGGTTTGCCGGCTGGCGTTACTGATAAAACCGGTAGCGCATAACTCATGCATAGTGGCATCAACAAAAGGAACGCCTGTATGGCCCGAACGCCACTGATCGAACAGTTCGTCCTGGTCGGCAGCCATTTCAGGTGCATCGGCTCTAAAACCATTGGGATCAAAAAATTTGTGACTATACTTTTTGAACATGAACCTAAAATAGTCGCGCCATAAAAGCTCCAGCATCAAAGGATGCTCTTTAGTGGCTTGCTCATGTTTCACTACCTCCCAATACACCTGGCGTGGCGATATACAACCCAGTGCCAGCCATGGCGATATCCTGGCTCCGGCCGCGTTACGATCGGCTTTTCCCCCAGCGCTTGCCTTTTTGGCCGCAAAGAATGTGTCTAATTGCTGCAAAGCGGTGGTCTCGCCGCCTTTAAAGCTGTATGTGGCACGCACATCGCTAACAGGCTCGGTAAGCCCCAGTTGTTCCAATGTAGGTAGTTCGCCTGCGTCAGTGATTTCGGGCGTATTAAAGTGCTCAGGTAGAGGCAGGCTTGGGCGCACATCGCTGTCACGTTCAACCTTCTTTTTAAACGCATTAAAGCTGTCAGGAATATCTTTGATAGGGAATGGCAGATCCTCTTTATGGTAAAGCGTATGGCCAATAAAGTGCTTCAAGTTAAGCTTGATCTTCCACAAAGCGGCCTCCACCTGTTCAGATATGTTGGTCTCCTCCAAGGCCACCTCGCGGTGATGGTATACCTCGTTAACGTGATACTGCTCGGCCAGCTTGGGTAAAATGACCGCTGGATCGCCATGCGCGATCAGCAATTCAGAGCCTACGGCACGCAGGTTGTTGCGAAGATCGGCCACACTCTCGATCAGGAACTTGGCCCTGATGTTGCCAGTCTTATGTCCTCCGTTGGGCGTAGCGGTAAAGTAATGTGGGTCGAACACGTATACCGGCAGGATGCGGTCGGCTTTACGGGTAGCTTCGAGCAATATCTCGTTATCATGCAACCGTAAGTCATTCCTGAACCAGACCAGTATCGTTCTATCACTCATTGTTTATACTCGTTCCAAATTGGTAAACAAAAATGGCAATAATTTGCTATAAATACGCACGTCGGCATTTTATTTGACATGGGTACAACATACCTAACGGGGCGGCCTTTTTTGATCGGCCATGACACTATCTCGTTAAATATAGCGTACTTTTATATATAACCATAAAGCAACAACATGGCAACCACCGAGAGCATACAAAAGGCCTATATAGACCATGTACTTACCGAGGGAAGTGAACCACGGTCAGTATACGTATTTGCCAAGAACAATGATATGAGCGAAGAAGAGTTCTATCGCTTTTTTGGCTCGTTTGAGGCCGTAGAACAGAATATATGGGCGGAGTTGGCCCGTACCACCATCACGCAGATCAAAACGCAGGAGGTATGGCCGCAATACACTGCTCGCGAAAAGGCCTTATCATTCTTTTACAGTTTTTTTGAATTATTGAAAGGTAGCCGCAGCTTTGCGGTATACAGCCTGAAGAAACATGACCGCGTACTTGCCTCACCACGCGTGCTGGATACGCTTAAAGTAGTGTTCGAGGGTTTTGCCGAAGAGATATTGAACGAGGGTTTGGATAGTGGCGAACTGACCGACCGTAAGTTTTTCTCTAAACGCTACAAGGACGGCCTTTGGATGCAGTTCGGTTTTGTGCTGAGGTTCTGGATAACCGATAACTCGGCCGGTTTTGAAAAGACCGACGAGGCGATCGAGAAAGGCGTTAATGTGACGTTCGACCTGTTCCAGCGTTCGCCGATCGATAACCTGCTTGATTATGGTAAGTTTCTGGCCAAGAACGGCAACCTCAAAGAGAAACTGGGATTTTAAATGTGAATGCAGCGGCTATGACGTCGCTGCATTCATTTCACATAATATTTTAATATCAGCAGACGGCGATCGCCTGCCTATCTACCTACCTATGAGTTTTAAAGCTGCCATATTTGATATGGACGGTACAATTGTGGATAATGACCAGTATCATTTCAAAACCTGGAAAGAGCTTTTTGAGCGATATGGCCGTGTAGAATTGACCACCGAACTTTATAACGATAAGCTAAGCGGTGTACCCGGAATGGTGATCATGCGGGAGTTCTTTGGTGATGACCATACCGAAGAACAAATGCGTGAAATGTTCGATGAAAAAACGCAGAACTACCGCATCCTGTATGAGCCTTACATCACGGCCATTAACGGCCTTGAGCGATTACTTACCGAATTAAAGGATAGTGGTATCAAAACAGCCGTAGCCTCCTCAGCCACATTGTCCAACATCAACTTCATTCTGGATAAATT
The DNA here is from genome assembly GCF_020783335.1 of Mucilaginibacter daejeonensis. Taxonomy (NCBI): domain Bacteria; kingdom Pseudomonadati; phylum Bacteroidota; class Sphingobacteriia; order Sphingobacteriales; family Sphingobacteriaceae; genus Mucilaginibacter; species Mucilaginibacter daejeonensis. Next base: position 1,137,269 of record NZ_CP086068.1, on the reverse strand, counting down.
ACCCTTTAAAGAGCTGTTCGATGTGATCATTGATGGACCGCGGGTGAGCCGTGCCAAACCTGACCCACAAATATTCCTGAAAGCGGCCGCTGATCTGGGGGTTGATCCACATGATTGTGTGGTATTTGAAGATTCTTTATCGGGCGTGAAGGCTGGCAACGCCGCAGGTATGAAAGTTGTAGGTATAACCACCACGCATCCGCCCGAGCGGTTACGACCAACAAGCCTGACCATATCTGATTATACGAGCCTTACCGAACGCCGCTTAGCGGCCTTATTTGAAGAGTGAAGATCATGAGCGACGAGAGAGCCAAAGAACAGAACAGCATACCCACCAGCAAGGTAGAACGCAGTGCCAAATTCGTGAAGACCGGATTTAAGGTAGGTGGTAATTACATTAAGCATTACTCCAAAAAGCTTTTTAACCCCGACCTTGACCGCAGCGAGTTGAACGAGGACAACGCGACCGATATCTATGAATCTTTAAGCGAATTGAAAGGTAGCGCACTCAAGGTGGCTCAAATGCTGAGCATGGATAAGAACATACTGCCTAAGGCCTATGTAGATAAGTTCTCTCAGTCGCAGTATAATGCCCCTCCCCTTTCGGGACCACTTATCGTGCAAACTTTCCGCAAGTACTTTGGAAAATCGCCCGAGCAGATATACGATAAGTTCGACCTGCGGTCGACCAATGCCGCCTCGATTGGTCAGGTGCACAGTGCAGAACTGAATGGTCAAAAACTGGCCGTCAAGATACAATATCCCGGCGTGGGCGATTCAATTTCGTCAGACCTTAAACTGGTAAAGCCCTTCGCGTTCAGATTGCTTGGCATGAGCGAGAAAGAGTTGGATGTATATATGCGGGAGGTGGAAGAACGTCTGCTGGAAGAGACCGATTACGAGCTGGAGGTACGGCGTTCGGTGGAGTTCTCCACGGCCTGTGCAGGTTTGGAGCATATCGTTTTCCCTACCTACTATCCAGAGCTATCGAGCAAGCGCATCATTACCATGAGTTGGATCAATGGCAAGCACCTGAAAGAGTTCTTGCAAACCAACCCTTCGCAGGAGCTGCGCGACCAGATCGGGCAGGCGTTATGGGATTTCTACAACTTCCAACAGCATGAACTACGCGCCGTGCACGCCGATCCGCACCCAGGCAATTTCCTGATCACACCGCAAGGCGATCTTGGTATCATCGATTTCGGCTGCATCAAAGAAATGCCTGAGGACTTTTACACACCGTTCTTCTCTCTTACGTCGGGCGACCTGCTTGATAATAAGGACGAAACGATCAAGGCGTTCCGAAAACTGGAGATGATCTTACCTAATGATACTCCACAGCAGATCGATTTCTATTACCGCACCTATCACCAAATGATCAGCCTATTTGCTAAACCGTATCTGGATAGCACTTTCGATTTTGGTCAAACAGCATATTTTGAAGAGTTATATGGCTTTGGTGAGCAAATATCGCGTATGCCAGAATTCAAGCAGGCACGTGGGGTAAAACATTTCATTTATGTGAACCGCACCAACTTCGGCCTATATAACATTTTGCATGAGCTGAAAGCACGGGTGAAGACCGACACTTATAAGCCGCATGTAGTGACCACCTATTGAGTTCTATTTTTCTATCAGGTCTACGAACACGTCAGGCGTCGCCTCCTTGCCTTTGGGTGCGAAGCTTGTAAGCACTTTGTATTCGCTACGCAGATGTTTGTGTAATCGGTTAACGGCATCGTTGTCGTGGTAATACCAGGCCGGATCGCCTAGGTATTCGCCAAGCGGAGCATCGATCACGTTATATATCACCCAGATGCGCTTATCCTTTCCGGCATTTTGAATATCACGGTCAACAAGAGAAAAATATTCACTGAAGTTATTGCTGTGACGGCGATGGTCTGCACCTAATATCACCTTCTTGAATGGCTGCGGGTACATCTTTTGATAAAAGAGAAAATTGGGCAGTTCATTGTAATACACGTAAACCAGATCACCGGGCTGATAGTGTTTACCTATAAAAGCCATAGCATCCCGCTGATAAGAACGCTTGTAACCGCCGAATAATGCAGGGTGAACCACCTCTTCTACGCTGTTCTTAAGCAATGCAGATATGATGAAGATACCCGCTACATATCCCAGCCATTTTACAGCCCCTGCTCTATCTACACAAAATTGGACGCCACCAGCTATCAACAAAACCATGAACGGTACCAGATACACCGTAAGCCGCTCATGAAATGGATACTGATGTAACGCCGCGACCGCGAACGCTATTGATAGGACGGCCGAGCAGTACAACAATAGCTTTTTGTTATTTAGCCAATAATAAATAACACCCAGTGCCGACAGTATCAGTGGCAGAAAGAACAACCGGTTCAACAACTGTAAGAACATATTTGGCTGCTCGTACTGATGGAACCAACTAAATCCAAGTGGATGCAGAAAAAAAGAAGAAATATGATGAAAAAGCCAGATAAACCCAGCAACTGGTTGAAGCGGCATGTAGGCATCATGCTTCTCCCAAAAATCGACCAGCCATTGGCTGCTTGACCCGTCGCGTGTAAAAAAGATATAGTTAACGATAAAACTTGCTATCCACACAGCGCCGACTAACACCAACCATTGTATGCCTTGTTTATTTTTTTGCCTGATCTTGACGATCAATATGGTTATACCCGCTGCTGCCAAAACGAATATAGCCGGATAAGCGAACCAGATGATGATAGCGCCTAATAAGCCCAACGAAAAAGCCTCACGGGGCGTCGTCAAACGTTGGTACTTATGGTATAAGCTCAAGACCATCAAGGTGGCCAGCATATCGGTACCATAAGGTTTGGCTTCGGTATGGTAGTAGATCAGTGGCGGTGCAAAAGCGACGATACATAGCGCTACGATCACCCCTACCGGCTTCAGGTATCTACGAGTGATGCTGTAGAAGAGAATAAGAGATATAATGCCGCTCATTAATGGATAGAGTCTGAGCGACATTTCGTTCTTGCCGAACAACATCACCATTAGCTTTGAGATCAACAGATACCCGATGGGCGCCTTTTGAAAGTAAGGCAGCGGCTTTGTCAATAGTTGCCATAGGTCCATATCAATGATACCTGCCGACAGATAGATCTCATCCTCCCACAGCGACCTGTTATAAAAAAAATGGAAGAGCCTGATCACTATACCAAAAAGTAATATCAACCCGATAGCGGCCTTATAAAGCCGGTCACTTTTATAAAAGCTATCGTTGGAGGTGAGATCGGTGGATTTATACATTGAACAGGGGAGCAAAGAAGCAATGAATGTATGGATTAATATCAAAACAAAAAAGCCCCGGCAGGCGCCGGGGCTTTGGTATATACGATTCAAGTTTATAATTATCCGTTCGATAAAGCTGCCGCACCGCTCACGATCTCGGTAAGCTCGGTGGTGATGGCTGCCTGGCGGGCCTGGTTGTATGATAGCTTCAGGCTACGCAACAACTCACCGGCATTATCAGTAGCCTTGTCCATAGCGGTCATACGAGCACCATGCTCTGAAGCATGCGAATCCAATACGGCGCGGTATAGTTGGATCTTGATATTTTTAGGGATCAGTTGCTCAACGATGTGCTTCTTCGAAGGCTCCAGGATATAATCCGTTTGCTGAGCATCATCCTTTTTCAACTTGATGTTGCTTTCCTCAACGATCTTTGGCACTGGCAGCAACTGCTCGCTTACCAACACCTGTACGGCCGCATTACGGAAGTGGTTGTACACCAACTCCACACGGTCATAATGACCATCCAGAAAACCCTGCATGATGGCTTCCGTGATCTTCGACACGTTGGTGAAGTCAAGATTCGCATACACCTCGTTGTTATCCCCGATCACATTGTATCTGCGTTTGCTGTAGTAATCCTGAGCTTTACGGCCAATGGCTACGATAGATACGTTACCAGCAGCATACTGCTCGCTATACTTCTCAGAAATGAGGTTGTTAGCGGTCTTTATAGCATTGGTGTTGAACGCACCTGCCAAACCACGGTTCGAGGTAACTACCACCACCAACACACGTACCGGTTCGCGTTCCCGCAAAAATGGCGATGCACCATCTTCCAGGCTCGACGAAAGGTTACTCAGCATTTCCTTCAGCTTGGTAGCATAAGGGCGTAGTTGAACAATAGCATTGGTAGCTCTCTTCAGCTTGGCCGCCGAAACCATTTTCATGGCCTTGGTGATCTGCTGCGTTGAGTTAACAGACGCGATACGGTTTCTTACTTCTTTTAAATTCGCCATTCTTGTTGGAGTATCAAGTATCTGGTATCAAGTATCAAGATGCGTTACATCACCGATACTTGATACTTGATACTAAGTACTTGCTACTAAAAATTAATATTTTCCAGCCAGTTCTTTGGCTACGGTCTCCAGTACGCTGGTCAATGAATCATCGAACTTGCCTGCTTTAAGGGCGGCCAGTACTTCAGGATGACGCAGTTCCAGTTGGCTGGTGAATTCGCTTTCGAACTCACGTACCTTGTTCACTGGTACGTTACGCATCAAACCTTTGGTACCTAGGTAAATGATCGCAACTTGTTTCTCTACCGACACCGGTGAGTATTGACCTTGTTTCAAGATCTCTACGTTACGGGCACCTTTATCCAATACGTTCTTGGTAGCAGCATCAAGGTCAGAACCGAATTTAGAGAAGGCCTCCAACTCGCGGTACTGTGCCTGATCTAGTTTCAAGGTACCAGCAACTTTTTTCATTGATTTGATCTGTGCGTTACCACCCACACGTGATACCGAGATACCTACGTTAATGGCCGGACGAACACCCGCGTTGAACAGATTCGACTCCAGGAAGATCTGACCGTCAGTGATCGATATCACGTTGGTAGGGATGTATGCTGATACGTCACCTGCCTGGGTCTCGATGATCGGAAGCGCGGTCAATGAACCACCACCTTTTACCAGGTGTTTGATCGATTCCGGAAGGTCGTTCATCGCTTTAGCGATATCATCGTTAGCGTTGATCTTAGCCGCACGCTCTAACAAACGGCTGTGTAGATAGAACACGTCACCAGGGTAAGCCTCACGGCCCGGTGGACGACGCAGTAACAATGACACCTCACGGTAAGCAACGGCTTGTTTCGAAAGATCATCATAAACGATCAGCGCAGGACGGCCGGTGTCACGGAAGTACTCACCGATAGCTGCACCGGCAAATGGAGCGAAGAACTGCATTGGAGCAGGCTCAGCAGCACTTGCAGCTACAACGATAGAGTAAGGCATAGCGCCGTTCTCTTCCAGCGTACGCACGATGTTAGCTACGGTAGAAGCTTTCTGACCGCAAGCAACGTATATACAGATAACAGGCTGACCTGCTTCGTAAAACTCTTTTTGATTGATGATGGTATCGATACAAACCGCAGTTTTACCGATCTGACGGTCACCGATAACCAACTCACGCTGGCCACGGCCGATCGGGATCATCGCATCGATAGCTTTGATACCTGTTTGTAACGGCTCGTTAACCGGCTGACGGTAGATAACGCCTGGTGCTTTACGCTCCAATGGCATCTCATAGGTCTCGCCAGCGATAGGGCCTTTACCATCGATAGGTTCGCCCAATGTATTTACCACACGGCCCAGCATGCCTTCACCCACTTTAAGTGAAGCGATCTTGCCGGTACGTTTAATTGTATCTCCTTCTTTTACACCTTCCGAAGCACCTAGCAATACCACACCTACGTTGTCTTCTTCAAGGTTAAGTACTATACCTTGCAAGCCGTTATCGAACTCGACCAACTCGCCGTATTGTACTTTGGTCAAACCATAAATGCGCGCGATACCATCACCCACCTGGAGCACGGTACCCACTTCTTCTAACTCAGATTCTGACTTAAAGCCCGACAATTGCTGACGCAAGATGGCCGAAACTTCGTCTGGTCTTACCTCTACCATTTTTTACTTGTATTTAGTGTAAGTGTGTAATAATTATAATATCACCTTCTCGGTGAACTCTTTCTTTAACTTTTGCAGGTCACGCGCTACCGAAGTGTCGATCTGGCGGTCACCTATGGTCAAAACAAAACCACCGATAAGATCGGCATCAACGCTCTCCTTCAAGATCACCTCGCCACCTGTAGATGCTTTGATCTCAGCCATGATCTGCTGTTTGTTGGCATCTGATAACGGTGTTGCAGATACAACCTTGGCAGTAACGATGTTCTTCTTTTGGTTGTAAAGATTGATGAACTCCTGAGCGGTAGGGTAAAGTATACCTCCACGGCCTTTATTCACCATGATATTGAAGAACGAAACGGTCGCCTTGTTCACTTTACCAGCGAACAGACCGTCAAGGATATTCACTTTTTTGTTGTGCGCTATGATCGGGTTACGCAATACAGCCGCTAACTGGCTGTTGCTTTTCAATGTTTGCACAAAGAACGTCATATCATCCTTAATGGCTTCCAAAGAATTTTGTTCCTGGGCCAGATCGATCAGCGATTTAGCGTACCGGTATGCTACTGTTAATTCAGACATATTGTTGAGTGGTGAGTAGTGTTCGGTGAATAATGAGGGGCCTTAACAACAACTCACTGTTCACCATTTAACCATTCACTATTTTATCTTAACTTCCTTTAATAGATCGGCTACCAGTTCGTCTTGTGCGGCCTGATCAGCAAATTGCTTACGCAATACTTTCTCGGCGATCTCGATAGACAAGGTAGCTACCTGGTTCTTCACGTCGGCCATGGCAATGGCTTTCAGGTTATTGATCTCCAGTTTGGCATGCTCGATCATACGGGCACCTTCAACATTAGCTGCTGTTTTGGCCTCGTTAATGATCTGATCTTTTAAATGACGAGCCTCGTTCAGGATCTGGTCGCGCTCTTTGCGAGCCTCTTTAAGCAATTGCTCGTTCTCGTTGGTCAAACGGGCCATCTCTTCTTTAGCGGCCTCTGCTTTCAACAACGCATCCTCGATAGAACGCTCACGATCAGCGATAGCTGCCATGATCGGTTTCCAGGCAAACTTACCTAACAGGATCAACAGGATAATGAACGCTACTGCGGCCCAAACCACAAACCCTAAATGGTCATTCAATAAACCTTCAAATAATTCTTCCATTTATTAATATCGTTAGCTTAACCAACACTTATTTTAACTATACATCTTATCTTCCTTACGCCTGCCACTGTTGAGAGGTTCAGGAGTTAAAGGACCTTACGTGCCGCCAACCGCTGCAAGTAAGGTCCCTGTTTTTTTGTTGCGAAGGATAATTATTTACCCAACAGAGCAACTACCACACCGAACAGAGCCACACCCTCGATAAGAGCGGCAGCAATGATCATTGCAGTTTGGATCTTCGAAGAAGCCTCAGGCTGACGAGCGATACCTTCCATGGCTTTGCCACCTACCTGACCGATACCGATACCGGCACCGATAACTGCTAAACCTGCACCTAATGCAGCGATACTTCCAGTCATGTTTGTTTGAATTTAAAGTTAAATATAGTGTATAATTATTTACTTATTAGTGGTGATGCTCCTCAACCGCAGTGCCGATGAACAGCGCAGTAAGCATCGTGAAAATGAAGGCCTGCAGGAAAGCTACCAGCAATTCCAATACATCCATGAACAATACGAACAAGATCGACACCGGAGCGATCCACAAGGTCTTGAAGATAAAGATCAGTGCGATCAAGCTCAATACGATAATGTGACCGGCCGAGATGTTAGCATATAAACGGATCATTAATGCGAACGGACGAGAGATCACACCGATAAGCTCCACAGGGATCATGATCGGATATAACCAAACCGGTACCGGTGGCATAAAGATGTGTTTCCAATAATATTTATTGGCGCTAAAGTTAACCACCAGCAATACGATGAACGCCATGACGAAGGTAAGCAGGATGTTACCGGTAACGTTAGCACCACCCGGGAAGATCGGGATCAGACCCATCAGGTTGTTGATCCATATAAAGAAAAATATGGTCAATAATATCGGCATATAACGCTGATAGCGGTAACCGATATTTGGACGGGCGATCTCATCACGTACGAACATGATCACCGGTTCGATCAGCGATTGCAGACCTTTAGGTGCTTTACCCACACGTTTCTTGTAAGCCGAAGCTACCGAGAAAAAGATGATGAACAACAGGATACCAGCGATCCACATGGCCATTACGTTCTTGGTGATCGAGAAATCGTAGATGTGTGATGATGCCTCTTTGTCGATCTCGCCGGCAGCGTTCACTACGCGGATCTTGTCTTCCCAAAGCTTGTAAGTATAGTACTTGCCCTGGTAAGCTTCGTGACCATGATGAAACACCGAAGCGCTGAAAAATTCAGTACCCTTATCAGTGAATAAGATCACCGGCAGCGGTACCGATACTTCGCCGCCTACATGCCAGTAATGTGAGTCGGCAATGTGTTCTAATATCGCAACTGTGGGATTGAAGGCTTCCTGTTCTGCGTTTTTGACCTCAGCAGGGCCTGTTTCGTGTTGTATAGCGAAACTTTTACACGCAGTTAGTGTAAAAAAGACACCTAAAATTAAGCCGAGGAGATTTTTTTTTGAGTTCAAAATGTGCCTAAAATCCATTTATGACGAGATTTTTACTTTTTATTTTGGACGCGCAAGTTAGTCAACAATACGTAAATTTCAAATACCGTGTATAAGAAATACAGATAAAAATAATCGAGTACAAAAACAACGTCATTTACCTTGTACCTGTGCGTATATATCAGGGCAATGGTCATGCACAAAAGCAACTTCAGAGTGGTGGCCCCAAGGAACACTTGTCCACCTAATGTACCGTTCTTTTGTTGCGCCCATATTACCGCAAGGCTAATTAAAAAAGTAAGCGACGAAAAGAACTGGAACAACAGCCAGAAGCCAGGCACCAGCCATTCACTCTTGCCCAAATTATCGGCCAGTGCCGGCAAGATGGCGATCGCGATAGTGCATATGCCAAAAGCTATAAAAAAACGTTTCAATCTTTAAGTGATCTGATCACCAGGTAAAGCGATATCAATACCCCGGTCAGTGAAAGGATAGCCGTTACCCACTGCACATCATGCCGGGCTTTTTGATCTATATAATAACCGGCAAAGCTGAACACGCCAATGATCGCGATCATTTGAAACGCGATGCCGGTATATTTGATATAGTTGTTTACGGGTTTGTTCATTAATACACAACCATATAACTGATACAACTGTTGGTATAGTTATAAGCTGCAAATTTATGAAACGGCTTGCATAGTATTTAGTAAATTAGCCATGCTTTTATAACCCGTATATTTTGACGCAAGTTTTTAGAACCGGTGAACGCTACCTTATCCTGCTTTTCCTCCTGGCAGGCTGCTCGCTCGAAAAGGAGAGCGCCGTTAACCGGGGCTTGCAAAACCTCACCGCACGGTATAACATCCTGTTCAATGCCAACGAGTTGCTACGCCAGAAGCAGGAGAGCTACGCTTCCACTTTTATTGATGATTACGATCGCCTGCTGAACGTTTACCAAGACACGGCCTCACACCTCGAAGGCCCAGACAAGGACCTGGAAGCTGTAGTGACCAAGGCCAATACCATTATCAGCATCAAAGAGCAAAGCAACTATATAGATGATGCATACATGCTGCTGGGTAAAGCCGCTCACCTCAACGGTGACCACTACACGGCCATTGAATATTTTGGTTATGTGATACGCTCATTTAATAAGGAGCCTAAGATGGTGCAGGAGGCGCGGTCATGGCAGGTCCGGTCGTTGCTATATGCCGGTGACCTGCGTATGGCTAAAGCGGTGCTGGACACGGCTATTGCCAACATCACCCCCAAAGAAAAGACAGAGGCCGGACACGTGTATGCGGCGGGTATGCAGTACTACATCGACGCAAAGAATTATGCCAGCGCGATCGACATGGCTCAAAAGGCCATCCCGCTGGCTCATGATGGTCAGCTCAAAGCCCGTTGGACCTTCATCTTAGCGCAACTGCAGGAACTTGACCGTAAAAAACAGGAAGCTTACGATAGTTACACAAAGGTGGTAAAAAGCAATGCCCCTTTTGTAATGGCCTTTAACGCCGAGCTTAACCGTATTCGGATCGAAGACAACGCCAATGGTCGGCACATGAGCCGGGCTGACCGTTTGCGCAGCCTTTTACGTAATGAGAATAACGCCGAGTTCATTGATCAGATCTATTACCAACTGGGCGAACTGGCCCTTACCGATGGTAAGACCGAAGAAGCGATCAAGAACTATCAGCTCTCCATAAAGAACAGCCTGAAGAACCAGAATCAAAAAGGCTTGAGTTACCTGCGTCTGGCCGATATAAGCTTCCGGACCAATGGCGACCCTCTCTTAGCCAAACGGTATTACGACAGTACGCTCACTACCCTATCGCCTAATTATCCGGGTTACCAGCTGATCCGCACCAAGGCCGACAACCTTCAACTACTGTCCGATCGGTTGAATATCATTGCGCGTGAGGATACCTTGCAAGCCATCGCCAAGCTTCCCGAAGCCGACCGCGCTGCACGCATCGCTTTATTGAGCGCAGGTCAGCAACAAGCCGCCACTCCGCCTGCAGCATCTGTAGCAACGCCCGCCGTTAACGCCACTGACCAGCTTACCAATATCAGTGCACCTACCACGGGCAATAACAACAATAATAGCGGTAGTGGTTTTTACTTCGATAATGCTGTGGCCATAAGCCAGGGTTATACAGATTTTAAACGCCGTTGGGGTAACCGGGTACTGGAAGACAACTGGCGCCGTAATCTGCGCAGCAACAGCGATCTGGCCATTAATACACTCAATACTACACAGAACGTTGACCCGGGCGTGCTCCCCGCCAACGTACAAAAAAGCACCGCCGATGTGGTGGCCACTGAGTATAAACAACAATTGTTGCAGGATGTGCCTACCACGCCTGAATTACTGGCCCGATCCAACCTGCGCATCTATAATGCTTACATGGACCTGGCCACCTTTTACCGTGACGTGTTGAACGATAAGGAAGAGGCCATCAAAATGTACCTTGAACTGGTCAGGCGTTTCCCTAACGATATTAACCAGGCATCGAGCTATTACAACCTGTACCGTTTGTATGCTGATCTGGATAAGGCCGAGAGCGATGATTATCGTGCACTGATATTGAGCAAGTATCCCAACAGCACCTTTGCCAAGGTGATCAACGACCCTGAGTACGCACAACGCATTAACGATAAGGATGCCGAATTGAACGCCTTTTATGACCAGATATACAATCTGTATGTGCATCGCCAATATCCGCAGGTTATCACCCGTGCCGATGAATTGGTGAAGCAGTATCCTGACAGCAAACTGGCGGCACAGTTAGCCTATCTACGGGCATTGGCGTCAGGCCATCAGGAAAAGATCGTTCCATTCAGGTCGGAATTGGTGCAGATCGCTGAGCGTTACCCGGCCGATGGTTTGATCACTCCGTTGATCAGGCAACACTTGGCGTACATTGATGCTAACCAGGCCGAAATGGCCCAGCGCCGTTTCGCCATCATTGATAGTGACCCTAACACCGCTTCGTTCATACCACAGCCTGTGATACAGCCACTACCTTCGCAACGACAGCAGCAAGTAGCCGTTACAACACCTACTGTGAAACAACCGGAAAAACCCGTTGCTACTAAACTAGAAACCAAAAAGCCGGAAACAAAGCAAGAACCTAAACCAGCACCTGTCGCACAACCAATTCAGGCGGCTAAACCGGCTCCATCCTTATTCAGTGAGCGCGATAGTACTAATTATTACTTTGTGATCAATGTGAGTACGGGAACGGTAAACCTGTCGTCGTCGCGTTTTGGTGTGGGGCAGTTCAACCGTACCACTTACCAGGGCAGTCCGATCAAACATCAGCTTAAACCGGTAGGTGCCGATAACCAGCTTATCTACGTAGGCCGCTTCATGAACCGTGATGAGGTCAAAGAGTATGCCCGCAAGATCATCCCGCTGATGCCGCAGATCATGAAGGTGCCCGCCGATAAATACAGCTTTTTTATCAGCACTCAAGAAAATCTGGATAAATTAGCCGATCGAAAACTACTTGATGCTTACATTGAGTATTATCAGAAGAACTTTTAACTTAAAGTATGTTCGTTAAACTTACACAACACGAGATAAAAAGATATAATTGGATGATCTGGAAGGTCGCGATAAGCGTCTTCGTTTTCATCGTACTGGTGTTCGCGCTCACCGCATTTGGGGTGTTCGGCACGCTACCGTCATTTCGCGACCTGGAGAACCCTAAGAGCAATCAGGCCTCAGAGGTGCTTTCGTCAGATAAACAGGTACTGGGAAAATACTTTGTGCAGAACCGGTCGAACGTTACCTACAGCCAGATATCACCCAATGTGATCAATGCCCTTATCGCTACCGAAGATAACCGCTTCCGTGCTCACTCAGGTATCGATTTTGGTCGTGCGTTCACCATCATTTTTTATAACCTGATCGGTAAAAAACAGGGCGGTAGTACCATCACCCAGCAGTTGGCGCTTAATCTTTTCTCTGAGCGTTCGCATGACCGTTTTACCCGGATCAAGCAAAAGTTACAGGAGTGGGTGATCGCCGTACGCTTGGAGCGCAATTACACCAAGGAAGAGATCCTGACCATGTACCTCAACACGGTGGATTTTGGCGCGTACAATACTTTCGGCATCAGCTCGGCAGCGGCAACTTATTTTAATGCTAAACCTGCCGACCTTACGCCTGACCAAGCCGCCTTATTAGTGGGCATGATCAATGGTCCGGGGCTTTATTCACCTATTCGTCACCCTGACCGCGCGATCGCTCGTCGTAATTTCGTATTGCGCCGTATGGCTGAGGAGGATTACCTGAGCGAGGGCCAGGCCGAGGAATTTAAAGCTAAACCGCTTGGCTTGAATTTCCATCCTACCGACCACAACGAAGGATTGGCCACTTACTTCCGCTTCGTGTTAAAGAAGGACATTCAGCAAAAGCTTAACTCGCTCGACATCCATAAATCTGACGGTACGCCGTACGACCTTGACCGCGACGGCCTCAAGATATACACCACCATCAACTATACGATGCAGCGCTACGCTGAGGAAGCACAAAAGGAATACATGAAGCAGCTGCAGATCCAGTTCAACCAGCATTGGCGCGGCCGCAGCTTATGGAAAAGCATCCCAGATTTTAAATTGCTGCTGGATCAGGGCATGAAACGGTCTGACCGTTACCGCTCGTTAGTGCAGCAAGGCAAGAGCGACGAAGAGATCCGCGAGGACTTCAATACACCTGCACAGATGAACCTGTTCACCTGGCACGGCGACATTGACACTACCATGAAACCGATCGACTCGATCGTTTATTGCAAGTTGTTACTGCGTAATGCCATGATGAGTATGGACCCCAGCACAGGATATGTGAAGGCCTGGGTAGGTGGTATTGACTACGAGCATTTTAAATACGATCAGGTAAAGATGGGTACCCGCCAGGTGGGTTCAACGGCTAAGCCGTTCACTTATGCTGTGGCTATACAAGATCTGGGCCTGTCGCCTTGTATGAAGATCAACAACGTGCCCGATACCATTTATGGTTACGGCAAGCCTTGGTGCCCGGGATCTAATCCTTCGGAGACGGTATCAGGCATGATCACCTTGCGCAAAGCGCTGGCCCGTTCACAGAACTGGGTGACCGCTCACGTGATGAAAGAGGTGACGCCTACCCCGGTAATGCAGCTGATCAAAAAAATGGGTATCACTTCGCCGGTGCCGCCGTATCCTACCATTTGTTTAGGCGTGTTCGATGCATCGGTATATGACATGACGGGCGCCTACAGCGCTTTTGCTAACGAAGGCTTATGGACCGAGCCGACCTACCTGCTTCGCATAGAGGACAAGAACGGTAACCTTCTATATGATAATAAACCACGTGTGGTACAGGCCATGAACCCGCAGGCTGCCTACGTAATGACCTATATGCTTAAAGGTGTGGTTGACGAAGGTACCGGCTGGCGCTTGCGTGCCAAATACGGCCTGCGTAACCCGATCGGTGGTAAAACAGGCACCACGCAAAATAACTCCGATGGCTGGTTCATTGGCATTACTCCACAATTGGTGACCGGCGTTTGGACCGGCTGCGAAGATCGCGCCATACACTTCCGCAGTACCAATTTGGGTGAGGGTGCCAATACCGCGCTGCCCATATTTGCGTTATACATGAAGAAGGTGTACGCCAATGCCTCGTTAGGCATTAAGCAGAACGTGGACTTTGCACAACCTAAAAATGGTGTAGGCATAACGCTCGATTGCAACGCTTACAACCAGCAGCAACAGGGTGCCACTGAGGTAGACGAGAAGCTGGGCTTTTAGGGGCAATAGATAAGAGCCAAGACCGAGCTCTAAGTTAGTTTGCAGCGCTCTTTGCTTTGATCAGTTTGTGGGCTCAGATATTTTACAAGTTTGGCATGATGGCAATACGATGTCATGCGAAGCTTGTTACGCTTTAGGGGTTGCGAGTAAAGTTATCATCATCACTGGTGTAGCCCCTGAGGTGTATTAAATAATTCGGCCTGACCGCACTATTGCTCGGGCTGCCCACAAACAAAACCATCACCTTCAACATTAATTTAATTAAATATCCCTGTTTAGGGAGACTCTGAGGGTTTCTATGTTCGATTATCGCGAAGCTTTAAAGAAAATACCACATAAGCCAGGTGTATACCAGTACTGGGACGACCAGAACCAGTTGATGTACATTGGCAAAGCCAAGGACCTGCGTAACCGGGTCTCCTCCTACTTTGTGAAGGATAACCAGCTGAACGCTAAAACACGCGTACTGGTATCCAAGATACGTAACATCACTTTCACCATTGTTGATACCGAGGTGGATGCCTGGCTGCTCGAGAACAGCCTGATCAAAAAGCATAAGCCCCGCTACAATATCGACCTTAAGGACGATAAGACCTACCCGTGGATCGTGATCAAAAAGGAGCACTATCCGCGCATATATTGGACCCGCAATATCATCAAGGACGGTTCGAAATACCTCGGTCCCTATCCTTCGGTAAGCATGATGCATACCATCTTAGGCCTTATCCGCGAAACCTATCCGTTGCGTACATGTAGCCTGGCCTTGACCCCACAAAATATCAATGCGGGCAAGTTCAAGGTTTGCCTCGAGTATCAGTTGGGCAACTGCAAAGGTCCATGCCAAAACTACCAGACCGAGGAAGATTACGACCGTAGCATCAACGAGATCCAGGACATCCTGAACGGTAAGATCGGGAACGTAGTACGCGGGTTGAAAGCCGACATGGAATCGGCCGCTATGAACCTTGACTTTGAACAAGCTCATCGTCTGAAACGCAAGTTCGATCTGCTGGAGAACTATCAGCATAAGTCTACCGTCGTGAACTCATCGATCACCGAGGTGGATGTGTTCAGCATCGCTTCTGACGAAAAACACGCTTTTGTGAACTATTTGAAGGTGATGAACGGTACGATCATTCAGACGCAAACACTTGAGATCAAGAAGCGGCTGGATGAAAGCGACACCGAGATCCTGACCTTCGCCATATCCGAGTTCCGTACCCGTTTTAAAAGTCACTCCAAAGAGATCATCGTGCCTTTCGAGATAGAGGTTGACGACGAAAAGATCAAGTTCACAGTACCTAAGCTGGGCGAAAAGAAAAAGCTGCTTGACCTGTCGCAAAAGAACGTGCATTTCTTCCGTCGTGAAAAGATGGAACAGTATGAAAAGCTGAACCCTGATGTACGGGTGGAACGTTTGCTCACACAGATGATGAAAGACCTGCGCATGAACCAACTACCGCAGCACATCGAGTGTTTTGATAACTCCAACTTTCAGGGTAAATACCCCGTATCGGCAATTGTGGTGTTCAAGGATGCCAAGCCGAGCAAGAGGGATTACCGCTATTTCAACGTAAAGACCGTGGAAGGCCCCAACGACTTTGCCACCATGGAAGAGGCCGTACACCGCCGCTACCGCCGTATGCTTGACGAAGGCACTCCCCTGCCTCAGCTGATCATTATTGACGGTGGCAAAGGACAGCTATCTGCCGCCATGAAAAGCTTGAAGTTACTTGGTATCGAGAAACAGATGACCGTGATCGGTATCGCCAAACGTTTAGAGGAGCTTTTTTACCCTGGCGATCAGTACCCGTTATATCTTGATAAACGCTCAGAAACGCTGAAGATCATACAACAGTTACGTGATGAGGCTCACCGCTTTGGCATCACTGCTCACCGTAAAAAGCGCGATAAGGGAACTTTAGCTACCGAATTGGAGTTGGTACCCGGCGTAGGCCGTCTATCGGCCGAGAAGCTATTAAAATACTTCAAGTCGGTCAAAAAGATCAGGGAAGCATCAGTAGAGGAGTTGCAGGAAGTAGTTAACCTGAAACAGGCACAGGCCGTAAAGGCATATTTTGCTCCGCAGGCGACACAAGGGGACGCCCCAGAGGAAGTAGTTGAGCAAAGCTGACCGCCTTTTAACTCCCTCGATCGTGATGTAAGTGATAGCTTATTGTTCATCGAACGGAGAAGCCATCGCTTAAGAGCTTGCCATAGCGCTTTCCATTTATGACCCTGCGGTGTAAGGGCTCACGGTTATTATTTATAGTTTTGCACCATTAATTCATCCGAAACTACATGAGGATAGCGATCAATGGCTTTGGCCGTATAGGCCGTATATTTCTGCGTAACATCATCAACCGCCCCGGTATCGAGGTAGTGGCCATCAACGATATAACTGACACCGCTACGCTGGCACACTTGTTCAAATACGATAGTGTGCACAGAGGCTTTAAAGGCACCGTAACGGCCGATGAAGGTCATCTGTACATCAATGACCGCAGCATCAAGGTGCTGGCTCAAAACATCCCTGTGAACCTGCCGTGGGCAGAGTTAGGCATTGACCTAGTGATCGAGTCCACCGGTAAGTTCGCTTCTATGAGTGGTGCGCAGCAACATCTGGACGCCGGCGCTAAGCAAGTGATCATATCGGCCCCTGCTGGCGGCAAAGCGGTGCCTACCGTGGTGCTGGGTGTTAATGACCAGGATATCGACCTTACCGCTCCCGTGATATCCAATGCCTCATGCACTACCAACAATGTGGCCGCTATGGTGAAGGTGCTTGAAGACAATTGGGGCGTTACCGAAGGCTACATTACCACCGTTCACTCCATGACCGGTGATCAAAACCTGCATGATGCACCGCACAAAGATCTGCGACGGGCAAGGGCAGCATCCGCTTCGATAATTCCTACTACTACAGGTGCCGCCAAGGCGATCACTTCCATCTTTCCACATCTGGAAGGTAAACTCGGTGGTGCTGGTATCAGGGTCCCCGTGCTCAATGGTTCTCTTACCGACCTTACTTGCTTATTAAACAAGCCCACGACCGTAGAAGAGATCAATGCAGCCTTCAGAGCAGCAGCAGCCGGGGAGCTTGAGAGTATACTGGAATATACAGAAGACCCGATCGTATCTACAGATATATTAGACAACCCGCACAGTTGCATATTTGATGCACAGCTAACCTCTATTGTTGGTGATATGGTGAAAGTAGTAGGTTGGTATGATAATGAAATGGGCTACAGCAGCCGGTTAGCTGACCTAGTGGAGCGAATAGCTAAAAAGAAGGGTGACCACGTGGCACCATTAAAAGCTATCTCTACATAAAATAGAAAAGGCCTCGCAGTTTGCGAGGCCTTTTCATTATAACTTGTGTAGGATCAATATTGCCATAAGCCTAACTCCCAATCCAGGAGCGACTTTTTGACCTTCTCCGATTCGTAAAGTTTATCAATACCTTGGGCGTAATCCTTTATACGTTCGTCCTTCGAATTCGACACTTTTACGATCACGCTGGCAAATAACCGTTTCATAAATACGTCGTCGAAACTCAGGCCTGTGGCATCATTGTTACGGCTTACTGCCTCTTTGGTGGCCAAAACCTGGCGTGCCTCAGGGAAGTACAGCCAAAACACCGGCTGGTAATCGGTCTCTACGTTAGCGGCCTTGATCTTCATCATTGGTGCTATGCCAATAATGCGTGGTTCGAACACCGACCGTTGCTTGTCAAATACCCAGTCTTCCTTGATACGGAAACGTACCACGCTGTCAGGGTTGAAATCGCCGGCCGAGAATGAAGTACCGATCTTATTACCGTTCGCGTCAAATTTATCTACCGCAACGCTATCGGCCATACGTGCCTTGGCCTTACCCGGATCAAGTGGAACACCAAAGGCATCGCCGTTCGGGTCTTCCTTGCTTGGGTTAGGGTCGTAAGCGGTCAGCTCACCGGCCTGTACGGCTTCCATCAGCACATCGATCAGTCTCGATTTAGGCGACGAAAGGTACTGATTCATCTTCTCGCGCAGATCGATCTCGCGCCATATACGTTTAGAATATACCACATCAGCTTCACGCAGATTGGCCAGCGGTGTCACCTTTGCACTCAGGATATTGGCTTTTTTATAATAGCCATCCAATGGGCGTTCAAAAGGCTTAGCCTTCTTTGCTGTATCCGCAGCGGCCGACTGAGCGTTGAACGTAGTGTTCACCGGTTCGTTACGCCTGTTGGTGGTGGCCTGCTTAGTGGTACGCTTACGTCCAGCGCTTCTGCGTTGAGCATGCGTATTCACGTATACCAAACTCAATAGTCCCACGATCACGATTATCTTACTTCTCATATTATTGAATTTGCACGTTATACGTTAACGAACTGGCATTAGTTAGCACTGATGATGATATCTTTTAATACACGAGTGTCATTACCCGGACCATCGGCCACCACGTTAGTGAAGATCACTTTAGTGCCCGGTACGATAGTACCCATAGCAGCATGCATTTGACCGTTAAGGCTGTTACCGCCTGTACCAGGTATCACGATCGCATCCTGACGAGGTTTTAAGATCACCAGGTTAAAGCGTTTAATGGCGAAGCTGGCATCAAAGTCAAAGTTCTCTAACTTAGCGAACACGCGGTCCTGGCCTTTTAAGTTGGCTGTAGAAGTGGCGCCACCGCTAACACCAGCGAACATCACTACTGGATCAGGGATACGTTTCACGCGGAACTCGGTTGAACCCAATACTTGTGTTTTGCCTGGAGAAGCCTCACCTGATACGGTGATGTTCACTTTACCCGGTGATGATACGCGGGCCACGAAAGAACCACCTGAACCAGAGATAGAGCCACCGCTCATGCTGATCTTCAATTTATCTTTAGGGATGCCCGGCGCTGATACCGCTAATGGGTTAGGTACACCGATGTATAATACGTTCATTTTCTCAGCAGCTACTACAGCTGATGGTTTAGCCACTTGGTACTTTTGCTCAGGGGTTTTGTACTCTTTGATAGTACCATCGTTCTGACGAACGCGGATAGTACCTACCCAGGTGCGTACACCTTCGCCGCTGGTGCCGGTGGTGTATTGGCCACGGCCATCAACCACTTGCAGTTTCGAGCCATTAACGCTAACGTCAGGGCTTGATTTTGAATCAGACGCGGTAAGGAACACCTCGGCTTTGTAAGGCTGGCCGGCGATGATGTAGCTGCTTGGTGCCACGGCTACCGCCGCGAACTTATCCAAGTTAACCACTGCCTGATCAACTTCGCCCAGGATCTTTTTCACTACTTCTGATTCGGCGTTCTTCACGTCAGACTGTACCTTGATCAATGAGGTCATGGCAGCGCCCATCGGGATACCATCACCAAAGTAAGCTTCTTCCCAGCTCAATTGCGGCTTGCCTTTTTTAGGCTTAGGTGCCACGGTAGACAGGGAAAGGTTAACGCCAACTTTTTCCTTATCGGTCAGTAATGACATCAACTTATTGCGGGTCTCGTCGATCTTTTTGCGCAACTCCTCACCTTTTTTGCCGTTGATCATGATCTGGGCCGAAAGGTCAAGGTTATCACGTTTCTTATAGTCGTTGATGTTCTCATCAATGCCGCCTGCTTTCTCAGCAAGTTCGGTCTTGATGGCTTCAACGTATTGAGCCAATTCGTTGGCTACGGCGCTGGCCTGTTTAGCCTTGTCGTAGATCGGCTTAGCCCTATCAGGCTGTTCCTTCAATTTGGTCTTCTCAAAAGCGTCAAAGGTATTATCGATACCGGTCTGTACGTTAGATTTTGATGAACTTAAACTGTCGCTGATATTTTTGAATGCGTCCAACAGGTTATCGGGCACGTTAAGTGCCACCAAACCTAAAAGGACCAGGTAGAGGATGCCTATCATCCGCTGCCTTGGGGTTTCTTTACCTCCTGCCATGTGTCTTTGCTATATTAACTTAGATGATTGAAATAAGGTCAATATGATGATTAGGCACGTGGCTGGTTCATAGCCGCAAGCATGTTACCATATATCGCGTTCAATGAACCTAAGTTCTTAGCTAAGCGACCAACTTCTTCTTTGAATGATCTTGAATCTTCCAACGACTCGTTGAAGTTGTTCATTGTCGATGAAAGGTTCTGGTAGAATTTGTTCATGGCTTTCAAGTGAGCGCTTGAATCTTGCAATTCCAACTCGTAAACGGCGTTAAGGGCCGACAGGTTTTTGGCCAGGTTGTTCACTTGCTCGTGATAAGCTTTTGAATCAACACCTGAGTTAGCCATTTCGGCAAGGTTAGCTGATGCTTTGCTGAACGCAACGCTCAAGCCATCGTAGCTTGCACTCGCAGCTTTAACTTTACCTGCGAACTCAGTAGTAGCAGCACCTGCGTCAGCCACTTTAGAGATAGAGGCAACTTTGTCACCAAAGGTCTTCAAACCTTCGCCTAAGGTACCGATCAGTTCAGGGTTGATCTTAGCGTCAGCCAACATTTTGTCTAATGCAGCGGTGCTGCCGATGCCAACAGGTGCAGTTGGAGCAACACGTTTTACAGGCTCACCAACGTAATCGTCGGCCAGTTCCGGATAAGCTTTTGTCCAATCGACCTCAACTGCTTCTGGTTGCAGACCTAATAAGAAAAATAAGAAAGCCTCAGTTAATAAACCAATAGTGATGAACCATTCAGCATAAGCCCAGTGTTGAATTTTGAACAACAGACCAATGATCACAATAGTAGCACCAAATGACACGATATTGCCGATGCCGAATTTTCCTTTTCTTTTGCCAGCCATAATTAATGATTTTTTTAAGTAGTGTTTAGATGAATGTAATATTAATTGAGAGTTTGATGATTTGTTTGCGATATTATCGCTTATCTCTAAAGTCGCGGCCAACAAAGTGAGTTACACAGCGGAAGCCTATATATGACTTGGCAGTGTCCTGGTACTCATAACTGCGGGTAGAGTTCTGTAAAAAGTAGCCAATATCCTTCCATGACCCGCCGCGTACCACCTTGCGTTTCATCACCTGAGGGTCGGTCTCTTTTGCGTTGTAGTTAAACGTAGGGTTCATGTCATGTACAAATGTAGTAGCTGCCTCATCAAAGGCCGACATGGTCCACTCTGATACGTTACCGGCCATATTGTACAGACCATAGTCATTAGGGAAGTATGAACGCACGTTCACCGTTTGAGGGCCACCATCGGCAGCATAATCGCCACGGCCTGGTTTGAAGTTGGCCATTAAGCAGCCTTTTGCATTCTTGATGTAAGGGCCACCCCATGGATAATCGGTACCCAAACGGCCACCGCGCGAAGCATATTCAAATTCTGCCTCGGTAGGCAGGCTGTACATAGCACGGTGTGGCATGCTGTGCGCATCTTTATAAGCATCGTTATAACGTGAACGCCATATAGCGTAAGCTTTAGCCTGACGCCAGGTAACGCCTACCACAGGATAATTTAAATACGATGGGTGTGAGAAATAGCTTTCGACCATTGGCTCGTTAGCCGCATATGAGAAATCGTTAAGCCATGACAGGGTATCAGGATAAATGGCTACCGTATCACGGAAGATGAAGTCCGCACGTTTTTTGGTCTTGTCGAAACGCTGGTTAGAGGCCTCACGCAGATCAAGTGTAGCATAGTTGTATTTCAACATACGCACGTCTACCTCATTGCGGTCAAAAACTCGGTCGTCACCCTGGTAGTACATACCATCCAGTTTGCTCAGGTTAGATGACTGACCTTTTTTAGATGCACCTCTCCAGATCGGGTTACGTTTCACGTACTCCCAATTAATGAACTTACGACCGTTGGATGAAGCCTCTTTAGGCTTCACGTAATACTTATCATCATTAAGATAATTGCTGATGGCGATCGAGTCGCGCACCCAGTTCACAAATTGATGATACTGGCTATTGGTGGTCTCGGTCTGGTCCATAAAGAACGGCGACACCGTTACCTGCTTAGTTTGCGCGATCTGCGCGAAAGTAACGTCCTGATCGGTCTGTCCCATCAAGAAAGTTCCGCCCGGTACATAAACCATACCTGCGGGCAACTCAGCTTTGAAAGACCGGGCACGAACCCCAAGCACCTCTCCTCTATCGCTTGTGTTACAACTGCTCAATATCCCCCCAACCAACAATAATAAAAGAAAGTACCGTGTCTTCATTTATATGATCCTTCTCAGTTTTTTTCGTTTATAAGCGTGCTAATATAATAGATGAGTTGTAACTATTTAGCATACAACACAATATTAACTATAAGACCATTATATTGCCTATAAGTTCAGCCTATCAAGAACGCTTTAACCCTGCCTAATGTACTAATAAACAGTAGATTATCAAAGTATAAGGCGTTATACGCTCAAAAGCGCAATAAGGTTACGCTAAGGATCAAAAAAATGAAATAAGGGGTATTATTTGTTGGCCTGTTTCACATACTGCTCAATGGCCATCGTCATGGATGGCGCACCAGGCGTAGGCGCAGGGATATCAAGGATGAGGCCCGCCTCTAAAACAGCCTTGTGCGTGGTGGCACCAAAGGCAGCTATACGGGTATTATTTTGTTTAAAGTCAGGAAAGTTCTGATATAACGAGACGATGCTCGACGGACTAAAGAACGCAATAACATCATAGAACACCTCGGCCAGATCGCTCAGGTCGCTGCATACGGTACGGAACAATACCGCAGGGGTGAAGTCATAACCGTTCTCGGCCAGGAAACGCTGGGTCTCTTCGGCCGCTACATCCGAGCAAGGGTAAAGAAATTTCTCGCCAGAATGCTTTTTCAATACCTCGGCAAGGTCGGCAGCGGTTTGCTTGCCAAAAAATATCTTGCGTTTACGGTACTGAATGTATTTTTGAAGGTAAAGCGCGATGGTCTCAGAAAGGCAGAAGTATTTAAGATCAACAGGCACCTCGTAACGCATCTCTTCGCAAATGCGGAAGAAATGATCGGCCGAGTTGCGGCTGGTGAAAATAACAGCGGTAAAATCGGGCAGGTTGATACGCTCCTTGCGGAACTCGCGTGCCGGAACACCCTCCACATGGATGAACGACCTGAAATCTATCTTCAGATTAAGCTTCTTAGCCAGTTCGGCGTAAGGGTTCTTGTCGTTCTCAGGTTTAGGCAAGGTAACCAATATACTCTTGACCTTTTTCTTTCTATCTTCCAATGTCAGCCTTTTTTAACTACCTAAGTTCCTTAATTATTCAACGCCTTTACCAGTATCAATATCGGGCAAATTTCGAGGGCACAAAGATACGTAAACAAATAGAATTTATGAAATTTAAAGTTGGATATGATATTCACACTGCTACGCAAATATTGCCAAACAAATATGACCACTACCGTGATCAGTGCCAGCATCAGTATAAAAGGTATATATCTGGCTGCCAATAAGCTAAAGCAAAGCGACACTGGTATAAAAACGAACGTGATATTGAAATAAGTAAGGTACAATACCGAGATATATTCGCGCACTAAGCGATCCACTTTGAATACGAAACCAAGGAAGCGCAAGATCAGTAATTTGACCGCAAAAAGGCCGAATACCAGCAGTGAAAAGAAGCCGAAAAGCTGCACCCCACTAATGCTGTAGAACATCTCATAATAGTTGGTGACCTGGTACAAGAACAGCCCGAACGTGAAACCAAAAAGCACGAACAGGCCAATAAAGGTCCATGAGTTAAGGAGGTTCTCTTCCTTACTAACCTGCGACAAGATTCGGGTGTTGTAAAACGACTGCACCACGTTCTTGATATCATGGCTCAAGGCCCGGTTGAGCAGCCCCATATATACCAGCAACGATACGATGATCACCATGACCCACTGATCACGTGTACGCCTTACACTACCCTCGCGCAACATGCTCTTGAAACGGCCAGGCTGTTTATAAAAACCATACTCTTTGTACAAATTGTACTTGAACATGGTATCCACGAACTGGTTATGCCGTTCGGGGTCGGGTTTATTAATGTAGATCTTGGACAAGGAATCGCCGATGAGATATTGGCGATTGGCCAGCGCATTGGCTACCGAATCGAGCAGGGTTGCCGCGGCCGATGGTGGCTGATAATAACGCCTTACCGGAACGGTATCTGCTGTGGTAACGGCATCTGCGGTATCGGTTTGGGCGAACGCAGATCTTCCGGCACCTAACAAAGGGAGTAACAATAACACCTTGATAATGGCGCGAAAAAGAAATCGGTGAACCTGTACCATCATGATCAATAGCCGCCCCAAAGGTAATGCAATTTGAGGGCAACCGAAAGACCGCCCTTCCAATTAATGGTTTCCAACAAGCATGTCGGTAGACTTTTACTGCTGCGTATCGCATCGATTCGAGCTACCATCAACGCTCCATGCCAACACAAAAAAGCCGATAAGGGCGTTACTCCTCATGCCTCTAAAACTTTATATGTATTTTTGCCACATATGATGAATGATCGCACGCCGGCTAACATTATTATCGGTATGATCCTGCTGATCACCGTTATTACCGGCATATTCAGCTATATAGCGCCACCGGCCATATTCCCTGATCCAAGTTGGGGCTTCCAGGTAATGCACAGCATGGAAAAGGGTGGCGGGTTCAACCTCCTCATCGGTCCCGACCAGTTGGATATCGCCAAAGATTCGGCCCAGTTCCTTACGTGGTGGTCGCCTGGGCAGTATCTGATGCCCTACTTCTTTAGATCCATCTTACATGTGAATACAGGGCACGCTGCCGTACTTACCAGCGTGATCTGCGAACTCATAGGCGTGATCGGCTTTTTTGCCTTGTTTAAAAGGCTGGGTTTTACCCCGCTCCTCTCTGCCGCAAGCGTAGCCTTTATAGCCTGTCAGCAGTTCTACTTCATTCCTTATGCCTTTTATAATGGCGGCGAGGTACTCATGTTCGCGTTTGTAGGGTGGTTCCTTTATGGGTGTTTCTCGTTCAAGCGAATAAGCGCGGGCATGATGCTGTTCGTACTGCTGGCCGGTTGGGCCGGGTTCTTCAGCAAATCATCTATGATGCTGATCTACGCCGCCGGACTGTTATGCCTGTGGATCAATATATCCCTTCCCCGTAAAGACATTGCCGCCTGGATCAAGAACGGCGTGGCCATCGGTATCCCGTTCTTGCTGTCCGTTGCCGGTATATACCTGTTCTATTTGAGCAAGGGCGATAACCCTGCCGCCGACCACCAGTTAGGTTGGCGTGTTATCTGGGAAACGTTCACCTTTCCGTTAGCGTCGCCCCTATTAGCGGGCTTCTCAATAGATGACCTCACCAAGGGCCTGGTGTACTCACCCGATGGTGCGATCTTCAGCCATACGGGCGTGGTACTTATCCTGATCGCATTGGCAGCATTGAGCTTATCGCTGATCTGGGCCATTTTGCGGTTCGTGCCATATCAACCTTATAAGCTTGCCTTAATAGTTTATTACCTTATTATGGTCGGGTTCTTTAGCTATGCTTTCTTTAAACAACTGGCTATCTCCTATGAGGCAAGGCATTTCCGCACCATCGGACTACTCATCATTCCCGGCACACTCTACCTCGTGGCCAAAAGCAAGCCTGCTTTTCGAGTGGCATTCGGGCTGATTTGGATCTTTATCGCTTATAAAAGTATCGAGCGTATTCATAATGAATACAATTACAACAAAAATGAAGGGGTGCATGGTCGTACCGGCATCACACAGCAATTTGCCGATCAGCCTACGCTTGATACCATTATGCATATGGACGACACCGAGCGCGATGCCATATTTGTTTTTGTAAGCGCCGATCTGGGTTTAGAGATACAACATAACCGCTTCATCACTATCGAACCGATCGGTCTTGATGTAAAGATGGACCCGGCCGATTATGTGTACCAGGGCCATGCCGGTCCCCTGCACATCCTACTACCGGCCGATTATACGACCAATGGCCGCGCCAATTTTATCATGAACAGCTTTAAAGGATACAAGGATTTCACACCTCGAAAGCTCTCGGGCGAATACACTTTGTGGACGGCCAAGTAGCCGATAAACGATATTTTATTTGAATTGCAGAGCCACCTTCTTACCAGAGATACCCTCCAATAATGGTTTGAATATTACCTGCGCATTTTCACGCGCCTTACCGGTGATGTCTTGTTGGCGGGCATTGTCCAGCAGGCGCTTTTCGGCCATCTTGTAAACATCTTCTACCATAGCCCTGGTGGTACTGGGCAGCAGCACCCCGCTTACATCATACACCTTGGATCGCTGGTGATCCAACTTGGCGTAACAGATCTCGGGCTGAGGAAGGGTAACGGTCACTAAACTATCGGTACGAGTAATGTCCTGCTTACGCACACGGGTAAGATCGATGCAGGCGGTCACCTCGCCTACCGCCACGAAAAGAATACGGTCGTCAGGCAATATGGGGTGGATCTGTTTCTTCTCCAATACATCCTTCATACTGTACTTCACCAGTTCAAGCTTACCCATACTGGTGATCTTTTCTACCATCACATCCTCATTCACCTCGGTGCGCACGGTATTGAACTCGTGCTTCATGTAAAAAAATCCACCTATGAGCAGGCCAATGATGACCAGGAAAAATATAAAGGATAACGATGTACGTAAACGCGGCATATATATTTTTAAATGGAACTCCTGTAAAACAACAAGAGCAGACCGATAATGTCTGCTCTTAGAGTTATTAATTTACCTAAGGTTTAATTTACGCTTAGGCTCCGTAGATCACGTTAAGAGTGAAAGGCACACTCAGTGCTTTAGAGATGATACAGTTCTTTTTGGCATCCTCGGCCACGGTCCTGAACACCTCTTCGCTCACACCATCGATAGTGCTTGCTTTGATCTCGAGGTGAATACCAGTAACGGCCAGGTTAGCCATATCCAGGTCAAGGATAGCGGCAGTATCCAGGTTACCCGGAGTGAAGCCTTGTTGGGTAAGGGCTGCGCTTACAGCCATGGTAAAACAGCCTGCATGTGCAGCGGCCAATAACTCCTCTGGGTTAGTGCCTACACCTTGCTCAAAACGGGTCTTGAATGAATATTGTGTCTTGTTAAGGGTGGTGCTTTGCGTGGTCAGTTCGCCGTTACCATCTTTTAATGTTCCGTTCCAGTGTGCGGTTGCGGTACGTTTCATAATTTCTAAGTTTTACAATATTTGAGGTTGAATAATTTGCTCTTTACTATTAATGCCATTTAGCACGTTCATATTGTGCCGGCCACGAAATATTTTGCCCCAGCTCATGCGCTGCCCGTAAAGCAAAATGCGGATCGCGCAGCATCTCTCGCGCCATTAATACCAGATCGGCCTGTTCCTGCTCAATGATCGCGTTGGCCTGTGCCGCGCTAGTGATCAGCCCGACCGCTCCGGTCATGATACCGGTTTCCTTTTTGATCTGCGCTGCGAACCCTACCTGGTAACCTGGCGTGTTAGGGATAGCGGCCTTAGGCACGTTACCGCCTGAGGACGTATCCACCAAATCTACACCTTTTTGCTTTAAAACTTCGGCAAGCTTAACCGAATCTTCGATCGTCCAGCCGCCGTCGGTCCAATCGGTGGCCGAGATGCGCACGAACAGCGGGTGGTCAGCCGGCCATACTTCTTGTACGGCCTCAACCACCTCAATCGTCAAACGGATACGGTTCTCGAACGAGCCGCCATAGTCATCTTTGCGCTCGTTGCTTAATGGGGAGTAGAACTGATGCAACAGGTAGCCATGCGCCGCATGTATCTCGGCCACCTGAAAGCCTGCCTCCAAAGCACGTTTAGCCCCAGCGTTGAAATCGGCCTTCACCTTATCGATACCTGCCTGATCCAGCTCCAACGGTGCTTCCTCACTATCGGTAAAGGCCAACGCACTTGGTGCTACGGTAGCCCAACCTTTTTCGTGCCCGGCAGGGAACTGCTTGCCGCCCAGCCAGGGCTTTTCGTGACTGGCCTTACGACCAGCATGCGCCAATTGAATGCCCGGCACAGCGCCTTGCTGGATAATGAAACTGGTGATCTGCTTCAGCTTTTCGATGTGTTCGTCCTTCCAAATACCCAGATCGGCGTAAGTGATGCGCCCTTCGGGTGATACCGCGGCAGCCTCGGTAATGATCAATGCTGCGCCTCCGGTAGCGAACGAGCCTAAATGAGCCAAATGCCAGTCGTTAGCGAAACCGTCGTCACTGCTGTACTGGCACATGGGCGATACCGTGATGCGGTTCTTGAGTTGAATATCTTTGAGTTGAAGTGGTGAAAATAGTCGCGCCATATTGATTATAAATGCAGGTAGTTCGACCTTATGCGAGTAACAGGCTACAATCGTTGCAGTTTGGCCAAAACCATACAATGATATTGCCATGATATATCATTGACCAGCTTACTTTAATTAAACCTGTAAATTGGTTACGGTAAAAGATTACTTTTGCCATGCATGATCAAATGGCTTAAACGAATAGGCGTTGCCGGCTTTCTGTTCTTCCTGATCAAGGGGTTGATATGGGTGGGAATATTTTTTTACCTGCGGTCATGTGTGAGCGATAAACAAAAAAAGGCCGGAACAATGTCCCGGCCAGCAGCTATTACGGCTTCATATACTTCTCGCGTACCGCTCTGAACTCCGACCTCGGTTTCCATTGCGGCCACAAGTTGGTGGTAGATGATAACCGATAACCCACTTTATAGAGTAATTGAAGGTCCTGAACAGTACCGCTCACATCCCAGGTGGCAGCATCATACTGGTCATCGGGTGTGTGGTAGCGCTTGCTGTTAAATTCTTCGTGCAGTTTACGGCCTGACTCCTTCCCTTTGCCTACCAGGTCGATGCCACTTTCAATATACAATGCCGGTATACCGATCTTAGCGAAATTGAAATGGTCAGACCGGAAGTACATTCCTTTGGATGGATCAGCTTCTGGTGCTACATATCGTCCTTGCGATTCGGCTTCGTCCTGTAAAAGGTCTTCCAGTTCTGATTGCCCGTATCCTACCAAACCAATATCCTTGGTCTTGCCATAGGGGTAAAGCATATCCATATTGATATCGGCTACGGTCTTCTCTTTGGCAAAGATCGGTTTCTCGGCATAATATGCCGAGCCCCACAAACCCTGTTCCTCGGCAGTGACCGCCAGGAACAGTATGCTGCGGGCAGGGCGGCTTTTGCTTTCTTTAAATGCCTTGGCCAACTCCAACAGGGCGGCGGTACCGCTGGCATTATCAACAGCGCCGTTATAAATGCTGTCACCTTTGGCGTTAGGTTTAGATATGCCGAAATGGTCCCAATGCGCCGAATAGATCACACACTCTTCGGGCCGCCAGGCACCCCTGATCATGGCCGCCACGTTCTTCGATGTTTTGTAGACCGGCGTCACCTTTAAGCCGGTAGAGGCCCGCAGTCCCATAGGAATGGGTTTGAAGCCCGGTCTCAAAGCTGCCTTCAAAAGCGTTTGATAATTGGTACCTGTAGCCTGTAACAACTTTTCGGCACCGGGCATTGACAGCCAGCCTTCAAAGGCGCATTTATAGCTTTCCTTACCGCGGCTGTCAAGATATAGCTTGGTGGTCTTCCAACTGTTCTGCACCACACCAAAGCCGTAAGCGGCCGGGGCCGTGTCATGGATGATGAGGCAACCCTTGGCGCCGTGACGCGCAGCTTCGTCGTATTTGTAGGTCCACCGACCATAATAGGTCATGGTCTTGCCTTTGAACTGTTTGGGATCATAAAATCCAGGGTCGTTCACCAATACCACCACGATCTTATCTTTGACATCCAATCCGGCGTAATCATCATGCTTGAACTCGGGTGCAGTGATCCCAAAGCCGGCGAAAACGAGTTCCTCGTTCTGCACATCGATATTGGCATCGGTACGGCGGGTCCAAAGCACATAGTCCTTGAAACCATCTAACGAAAAGCTATTATCAGGCGCATTAATGGTCATTCGCTCCTGTGGATCGCAGGTAATGGCCACCATGGGCACCTGCTGCACATAGCTACCTTTGTTGCCGGGCAACAGGTCAAGGTCCTTAAATTGCTTCTCAAGATAAGCGATGGTGCGCGTTTCGCCGTCGGTAAATGGCATACGGCCTTTAAGGTCGTCGGAGGCTAGCTCCTTTACATACCGGCAATAGCTATCGGCCTTGATCAGGTTAGCGCCATCGGCACCAGCACGCTGGCCGAACACCGTGACCGTAGCCGTTAATGCCATTGCCGCCAGTAAGCCTATTTTATGATATTGATGCATAGTATATATGTTGAACCGTCTAAAATATCACTTTATTGTTTCATGTGCAGCTGAACCAACAAAATAGCGGTATAAACATTATTTAAGTAATTTTGACCACGCATTTTATTTATACCGGTAATGGGATACCCAAGTTTAAGCGCCTGCATTAACGACCTCGAAAAACACGGACACCTTATACGCATCAAAGAAGAGGTAGACCCTTACCTGCAAATGGCGGCCATCCACTTGCGGGTGTTCGAGCATGAGGGCCCTGCCATTTTATTCGAGAACGTGAAGGGCAGTAAATTCCCGGCGCTCTCCAACCTTTTCGGCACGCTCGACCGCTCAAAATTTATCTTTAGAGATACATTGGAAAAGGTAAAGACCTTGGTGGACATCAAGACCGATCCTATGCGTGCGATCAGGAACCCGTTCAAGTATGCTAACGTTGCACTCAATGCGCTATCGGCTTTGCCCATGAAGGTAGGCAAGCGCGCACCGGTCAGCTTTGGACGTACGCATATCAGCGCCTTGCCACAGATCGTGAACTGGCCTATGGATGGCGGCCCTTTTGTGACCATGCCACAGGTATATACCGAAGATGCCGACAAACCTGGTATCATGAACGCCAACCTGGGTATGTACCGTATACAGTTGGCGGGCAATGAATATGTGACCGACCGCGAGATCGGCCTGCATTACCAATTGCATAGGGGCATTGGCGTACACCAAACCAAGGCTAACGCCAAAGGCCAGCCACTCAAGGTAAGCATTTTTGTGGGTGGTCCACCATCGCACCCTGTTGCCGCCGTGATGCCCTTACCCGAAGGATTATCTGAAATGACCTTTGCCGGCGCACTGGGTAACCGCCGCTTCCGGTATTTTTACGATGCCGAAGGCTTTTGCTTATCGGCCGATGCCGACTTTGTGATCACCGGTACGGTAATGCCCCATGATAATAAGCCCGAAGGACCATTTGGTGACCACCTGGGCTATTACAGCCTTACCCATCCCTTCCCGCTCATGAAGGTGCATAACGTTTATCATCGTAAAGATGCCGTTTGGTCGTTCACCGTGGTAGGCCGCCCACCTCAGGAAGATACCAGTTTTGGAGCGCTCATTCATGAGATCACCGGGTCGGCCCTGCCTGCTGAGATACCCGGACTGCATGCGGTGAACGCGGTAGACGCCGCGGGCGTGCATCCGCTATTATTTGCTATTGGCAGCGAGCGCTATACCCCATACTTAAAAGAACGCCGCCCGCAAGAGATCCTCACCATTGCGAATCACATATTGGGCAAGAATCAGCTAAGCCTGGCCAAATATCTGTTCATTGCCGCCAAAGAGGATGACCCTTCACTAAATATCAATAACATAGAAGGCTTTTTGCGGCATGTACTGGAACGCATAGACCTTACCCGCGACCTGCATTTTTACACCAAGACCACCATTGACACGCTCGATTACAGCGGCAGCGGACTTAACAGCGGCAGCAAGGTGGCCATAGCTGCAGCGGGTGAAAAAAAACGTGACCTTTGGCACGAACTACCAGCGGGTTTTGAACTGCCCCGACCGTTCAACATCTTCAAGATGGCTATGCCCGGCGTGCTGGCGATCGAGATACCTAAATTTGTACACAACGATGACCTGGTGCAGGCGATCAGCATTTTAGAGAGCTACTTGGCCGATACCGACCTCAATGGCTTGCCTTTAATGGTGCTTTGCGATGATGCCGGCTTCACTGCTCAAAATATCAACAACCTGGTATGGGTCACCTTCACCCGCAGCAATCCATCGCATGACATTTATGGCATCAACAGTTTTATTGAGCATAAGCATTGGGGCTGCCATGGACCAATGATCATAAACGCCCGTATCAAGCCGCATCATGCTCCGGTATTGGAAAAGGATCCATCCACCGAAAGATCAGTGGATAAGTTGGCCGAAAGCGGTGGCAGCCTGCATGGCGTGATCTGACGGGTAAAATAAATTTTAGGGTATGGCTCTTGGTGCTTATCTTTAGCTACCGAAAGGCCTTATCCTAATTAATGAGACCGCTATTATTATGTTTACTGATCGTGTTGTCAACAGCTCGGTCATTCGCCCAACAATTTTATACCACCTCTGGATCACTGATCAAACGGGTCACCGTTACGGGACCCAGCACCTATAAAGTGCAAGATCTTGCTACTTGCAACTTGGCCGGGCTGTACACCATTGCTGTATATAAAAAGGTCATGTATTACAGCAACGGCTTTGGTCTTTATAAAGGCGACCTGATCGGCAACTCCGTTACTAATTGCCAGTTCGTCATGAACGTGCCTTCATCAGCCGGCCTCACGGTTAACACGGATGGCATGCTTTATCTCGAATCCAATTACCAGTTGTACAAGATCGACCCTGTGGGTAAAACAAGCACTAACCTTGGCAGGATCAACTTTACCACCTCAGGAGACATGGTATTCTATAAAGGCTTGTTATACATGGCTTCGCTTAACGGTGGTATAGCACGCATTGACATCACTGACCTAAGCAAGAGCAAGTTAGCTATCCCAGTGTCGGGCTCTTTGTTCGGTATGGCCAGCATAGCTTACAGCAGTACCGAGAATAAGATATATGCATTTGATAATATAAGTTCGGGTACCCGGGTACTGGAGCTTGACCTGGAAAATGACAAAGTGGTGAGTACCGCGTTCAACCTGCCTTTTAGTGTAGCCGATGCGGCAAGTGACGTAGAAAGTGGTGGTGTGGCCGAGATGAAGATCGATCAGATCAAGCAATCGGCCGATTGTCCTTTTATTGGTAAAGGCACCGTACAGGTGATCTGTGAGAATGCGCTGATCGATTATAAATATACGCTGAACGGCGTGACCAATACCACAGGCGTATTCACTGGACTCGACCCTGGCACCTATGCGATCAGTGTGACATCGCCCACACAAAAAAAGGATACGACCTTTACCGTCTCAAAATTCACCGTGTTAAAACCGACCATCACCACTGTAAAGGTGGATCCTACCTGCTCGCAACCGGGTAGCATCACCATGACCGCCACTCCTGATGATAACTTTAAGGTAAAGCAGGGCAGTCAGCTTTTTGACCTTAACCGCAAGTATGACCTGCTTACACCGGGCCACTACCATTTTGATGTGGTGAACCTGGCGGGTTGCGTGGTCGACACGATAGGCATAACCCTGGACAAGAAAAAATGCGAGATCCAATATGCGGGCATGCAGATCACGCAGGAATGTGCCATGATCCGTAAAGGAAATATCAAGGTGCTTACCAATACGCATTTTGATCTGTACACCTACACGCTTAATGGCACGCAAAGCAATACCACCGGAGTTTTCAGCGCGTTAAAGCCGGGCACTTACAACATTAGGATCACCTCATCAGAAGACCAGAAGGACCTGGTAGCGGTGATACCTGACTATACGCTTACTGAGCCAGCTTTGACCACCAAAAGCACCGACCCCTACTGTGCCGATAAAGGTGTTGTTAACTTTACCATACCGGTGAGTTCTGCCGGCTATCAGGTCAAATATGATGGAGTTCTGTATCCGTTCAGTAAGGCATTCGACTACCTTACCGCAGGCAAGCATGATTTTGTGATCTATAAACCATCGGGCTGCGTACTCGATTCGGTATCTGTAGATCTCACTTACCAACCTTGTATCATTGAGGTAGAAAGCACCAGCGTTAACCAGGAATGTAATGTTTTAGGTAAAGGTGTGATCCAGGTGACCGGTCGGCCAATACCTGAACAGTACACCTATTACCTGAACGGAGGTAGCCCTAACAGCACCGGTCGTTTTGATATGCTTGCACCGGGCAAGTATTTGGTGAAAGTGACCGCTTCGGGCGGTAACACACCAAAAGAGATCGAACTTGAAGTGCCCGATTATGACCTGCTCAGGCCTAAATACTTTGTATCGACCGTTGACCCTGTTTGTGATCTGCTGGGTAGTATACGGGTGGCAGTAACTACTGATCCAGCCTTGTATGACATTGAATATAAAGGTCATACCTATTCATATGAGCATACCTTTACTGACCTGATACCGGGAAGCTATTACTTTCGTATCTTGAAAAAAGATGGTTGTATAGCTAACGAACTGACCGTGAAGCTGAACCTGCAGCCATGCCATCCGCTCACATTCCCCAACGCCTTTACCCCTAATGGAGATGGCATGAATGACATGTTCAGGCCTAATCAGGATAGCCGGGCCACGCAATATCAGCTTAGCATCTTCAATCGGAATGGTTCACAGCTATTCGTTTCAAAGGATATCAAATTTGGCTGGGATGGCCAGTACCAGGGCAAGCCGATGCCGGTGGGCGTATATTACTGGGTGAGCACCTATATAGACAACAACGGCAAACGTGCTAACCAGCAAGGACAGATCACGTTGCTGAGGTAAACAGCCATGCTTATCAAACAAAAAAGGCCGCATGAGATGATCACGCGGCCTTTCTTATATTCTGATGTTTTTATTCTTTGTCTTTGCTCTTCTTAACGATCACAAAAACGTCTTCGTTGGCTTTTTTCATCAGGTACTTTTCGCGGGCAAATTTCTCCAGTTTGGCCGGGTTGGAACTGAGTTCGTCAAGGTCCTTGGCCACCTTGGCGGTCTCTTTGGTGTAAAAGTCGCGCTCCTGCTCCAGCTTGGCCAGTTGTTGCCTGTGTTCGTACTGCGTGTAAAGGTCGTTCTTGTCAAAAAACAGCATCCATACTACAAATACGACGGTCACGAGGAAGAACTTATTCCGTACGAGGTCCAACAAACGTTTCATATCAAAGTTCGGCTTGAAATTCATGATAAATCTATAGCTTAAAACGCAATTGGTCAATACCTTATCTTAACTTTTTGCCGTAGCCCTGCCACGGTTACCGCCACGGCTGTTGCCGTTACCACTGCGGCGTTTGCCGTTGCGATGCCCACCGCCCGAACGGTTGCCTTGTTGCTGACCGGCAGGTTTGCCTTTCAATTCTTCACGTAAACGCTCTACATCGGTCAACTGTTTCATCGGGTAAGGATGAGCCTCGTTCACCGGGATGGTCTTGGCTATCAGCTTATGGATATCTTTCAGGTATTCCTTTTCCTCTTGATCGCAGAACGAGTAAGCTATACCGCTTGCTCCTGCCCTGCCGGTACGGCCAATGCGGTGTACATACGTTTCAGGGATGTTAGGCAATTCGAAGTTGATCACGTGGGTCAGATCATCCACGTCGATACCGCGGGCAGCGATGTCGGTGGCTACCAATACGCGGGTGGTGCGGTCCTTAAAGTTGCTTAGCGCACGCTGGCGGGCGTTCTGGGATTTGTTACCGTGGATGGCTTCGGCGGTGATACCGGCGCGGCTCAGATCTTTTACCACTTTATCGGCACCATGCTTGGTACGGGTGAATACCAGTACCGTTTCGATGGTCTTATCTTGAAGAATGTGTGCTAAAAGTGCTTTTTTGTCGTTTTTGTCAACAAAATATACTTCTTGCTGGATAGTGTCGGCGGTTGATGACACCGGCGTTACCTCTACCTTTTCGGGCTTGTTCAAAATGGTATCGGCCAGTTGCTGGATCTCTTTAGGCATGGTGGCCGAAAAGAATAACGTTTGGCGTTTCACCGGCACCTTGGCAATAATGCGTTTCACATCGTGCACAAAACCCATGTCCAGCATGCGGTCGGCCTCGTCCAACACCAGGAACTTGATATGATCAAGCTTGATGTAGCCCTGGTTCATCAGGTCGAGCAAACGACCTGGAGTGGCTACCAGAATGTCGATGCCGCGTCTCAGGGCGTCGACCTGTGGGTTTTGTGATACACCGCCAAAGATCACCATATGCTTCAGGCCGGTGTTACGGCCGTAGGCTTCCAGGCTCTCGTCGATCTGGATGGCCAGCTCGCGGGTAGGTGTAAGGATCAACGCCTTGATGGTCTTTTGCTCTTTATGCTGGCTACGCTCCTGGTAAAGGATCTGCAACAAGGGGATCGAGAAGGCGGCCGTTTTACCGGTACCGGTTTGCGCGCAACCTAAAAGGTCTTTGCGTTGCAGCACGATGGGAATGGCCTGCTGTTGTATAGGGGTGGGCTGAGTATATCCTTCAGTTTCAAGCGCTTTAAGGATAGGCCCGATCAAATTTAATTCTGAAAATAACATTTAATGAGTATCGTATTTGTAAAGCTGTACAGATGGTACAGTGTCATGATGAGTTGGTGGACGACCGCTGAATAGATTAAGTCGGTGTCTGCTACAAAGATACGATAATATCCCATAAAAAAAGCAGGCCAATATTGGCCTGCTTTTCAAGTGCGTTTCGCACCAGTTATTCGAACTTGTAAACGCTATCCATACGTGATGGATCGGCAGCATCTACCTTTAGGTCGGTGATCTTGCCACTATCAAGCGCGTATACCCAACCATGTACCTGCAGCTCCTGACCCTCGGCCCATGCACCCTGTACGATGGTGGTCTTGCAAAGGTTGTTCACCCCTTCGATCACATTAAGCTCCACCATACGGTCGAACTTCTGTTTCTCATCGGTGATGCTTTTTAATTCCTCGGCATGTTTGCTGTAAACATCTTTAATGTTGCGCAACCAGTTATCGATCAGGCCGAACTGCTTGTTACCCATTGCGGCCTGCACACCACCACAACCGTAATGACCTACCACGATCACGTGTTTAACTTTAAGCACGTTAACGGCATAATCGAGCACCGATAACAGGTTAAGATCGGTATGCACCACTACGTTGGCGATATTGCGATGAACGAATATCTCGCCCGGATTAGTGCGGGTGATCCTATCGGCAGGCACACGGCTATCAGCGCAACCTATCCAAAGCACCGGTGGCTTTTGGCCATTAGCAAGCTTTTGGAAGAACTGAGGATCTTCGCTTAAAGCCTCCTCAATGAACTTTTCGTTACCTTCCAACAAACTTTCGTAAGTGATGTGGCTGGTATCGTGAATAGCTAAACTGGCTTGTTTACTCATGATATTCTAATAAATGATGTGCGCAAATATAGTGATCGTTACGTCAGATACTAATTTTGGCCCGCTAAAGCCTGACGCGTACCAGCTTTGTAGTATAACTCGGCCAGTGTCTTTTGATAACCCGATATCATGCTTTCTAGTTTGATACGCATATCAATAAGTTTGGTCTCGCGGCTGTTGATGAGGAACAGGGTACTTTCACCCAGGCTGAATTTCTGATTCTCACCCTGAAGTAGCAGGTTCTGATTATTCACGCTCTGCGTTTGGATCGACAACTGTTTCTCATACGCCTGAAGATCATTGTACGAGGTCAGGATGTTGTTGCGGATCTCGCGGCCCGACTGTTTAATGTCCAGGTCAAGCTCCAGCTGTTTGATCTTTACCTCGCGCAACTTACCACGCTCAGCACGCAGGAACAATGGGAAGGCGAACTCGAGACCTACCTTGTTATTGTTCCAATTGAAATCGTACTTATCGCTCACGTAACCGTTAAAGTCGCGCCGGTTCGATATCAGCGTACCACTCACGTTGATCTTGGGCTTGAGCATTTCCTGCCTATATAAACGCTCTACATCCAACTGGGCGCCTTTGGTGCGCAGCTTCACCAGTTCGGGGTGTTGCTGAGCGGCCTGCCCTACCAGGGTATCCAACACGTTCTTGGCCACATGATCTACCATGCCGTTCAGGCGTTGAGGTATGGCATCTTCCGGAAGTTCGAGGGGATTGCCCTGCTCGTTCCATAAATGGTTGGAAAGAACCAGCCGGGCGTTCTGTAACTCGATCCTGTTCTTTTCCAGTTGGATCTGCCGTTCCTGAACGGTCACGTAGGCCTCTACCGAATCG
The DNA here is from genome assembly GCF_020783335.1 of Mucilaginibacter daejeonensis. NCBI lineage: Bacteria > Pseudomonadati > Bacteroidota > Sphingobacteriia > Sphingobacteriales > Sphingobacteriaceae > Mucilaginibacter > Mucilaginibacter daejeonensis. Next base: position 1,098,885 of record NZ_CP086068.1, on the reverse strand, counting down.
ATCGGGGCCTTGTCGCCAATGATGGTCTGCTTGCTTACGGCGTTGAAACGCTGCTGCGCCAGGTCGACACCCTCGCGGTTAAGTACGTACTGTCGGTAGGTGTAGTACCAGTTCCAGTAGTCTTTGGCTATCTCGTACCAGGTGGCGTTGATCTGCTTCACCCTTTCGGCCTCGGCATAGCGCACCATGATCCTCGACTGCCTCAACGTGTTCCTGCGAGCATCAATGATCAGGCCCTGGCCGAGTGGTATGCTCAACCCTACACCACTAAGGCCCGATGTGCCGGTGGTGGTCTGCGGATTAGTATATGTACCCACGTTGCGATCGTAGCCTACTTTAAGGTCGGCACCGGCCAGCCATAAAGGCACTTTCAGTTCGCTGGTCCAATCGTTATAATAATCTGTACCGCCAAACGCTTTGCGGGCAAATCCGGCCTTTAAGTTAGGGTCAAAATACCCCAACGACTGCAATACATTGGCCCGTGCCGCATCGGTCAGTAATGCGGCCTGCTTAATGATCGGATGATATCTGAATACCATCACTTGCAGATCATTAATGGAGAATACTTTACCAGTATCGGCTTTTATTTGGTTTTGCGCGCGCGTTGCCGTGGTGCAAAATAAGATCAACCAAAACAACACAGCTACGCAATACTTTATCTGTTGTATCTTCATATACTGCTGTGTCCTTACTTTTCTTTATCACTTTTCGACTCTTTGTCCTTCTCCTTTACTTTTTCAGCATCGGGTTCTTTCTCCAGGCTTGGCGGAAAACCGTTCAGCTGTCGCCAGATCTCATACCATACCGGTACCGAGCGTAGGATCACGCGGCCGTAAACACCCGAGCCCTGACGCAGTTGCGGTGGCCATGGCTCATCGTTCTTAGGTACAGGGTTAGCCTGTTTCACCAGCAAACGGTACTTACCACCCGAACTGCTCACCTTGTCTATGGAGAATACCTTACCGGCAAATGTTCCCACGGCTACCGATGGCCAGCCTGAGAATTGAATAGAAGGCCAACCTTCAAATTGTAACCTTACATCGCTGGTATCCAGGATCAGGGGCACGTCCATAGCGCTTACATAGATCTCGGCAGCGACCTGCGGATTCTTTGGTTGCAGCGTAGCGATAGATTCGCCCTCTTTGATGTTCTCGCCTATACCGGCCTTCAACGTTTTGACAACGAAGCCGCTTTGCGGGGCACGTACAACGTATAATCCACGGCGCACATCGATATTGGCGATGTCGTTACGCAGTTTGGCGATCTCGCCCTGTACGCCAGCGCGGCTGGATATGGCCGACCCCAGATCAGACTGTGCCTTGGCAAGCGTTTCCTGGTATTTGGCTTTAATGTTATCCAGGTCGATGCGGGCGTTCAGCAAATTTTGCTTCGAGTTGTTCAGCTTGTTCTGTTGGCTGATCACCTTGGCCCTGTCTTCCTGCAACTTTAACCTGCGCGATTCGATATCTGTTAGGGAGAACAACCCGTTACGGTAACCGGCTTCGTAACGCTCTAAACGTGCTTTACTTACATCGTAAAAGTTCTGTACGGCTACCAGGTCGGCCTGGTCAATGTCCACATAGTTCTGTGCCTGTTTAACTTTGTTCTCCGCCGCGCTAAGCTGGAAACGCAAACCATTTGTCAACGCGGCTATCTGGGCGTTAGTAGCCTCGATCTTACGTGCGTTGGCTTGTTCGCTGCCTTTTTTGGCATCAAGCTGTTCCTTTAAACGGATAGGCAGTTCAGGGTCAAAGTATGATTGGCTTGTCTCTGATATTACCAATATAGTATCACCCCTTTTGACTTCCTGTCCTTCGCGCACGGCCCATTTCTCGATACGGCCACCGATCTGGTTCTGCACCGTTTGCGGGCGATCCTCAGGTCTTAAGGCGGTCACTGTTCCACGGCCGGGGATGGTCTGCCTCCAAGGCAGCATCAAAATGATCAGTATGCCGATCAAAACCCCGATCAATATGCGGCCGAACCGGCGTGCACCGTTCACGGTCATCACCATTTTTGCCGACCTTGTCGACATATCCTGCCAGTTCTCTAATTTCTCTAAGAGCTTTGCTTCCTTATTCATGATCTATAGCTCCTTCCTCCAGTTCCAGATCGGTCACCACGGCCAGTTTCTCGGCGCCGGTCACCATATCGAACACGGTATTCATATTGGTCATCAGCTTTTCGATAGCATAGCTGATCTGCACGATGATCACCTCGGCAGCCACGAACTGACCGAATGACATTTGACGGGTGACCACAAAGTAAGATCCTAATAACAATAAGCCGCCCATCAAAAGTGTACGGATGGCCACAGCACTTGCAAAAAAGCGCTTCAGGATAGAGAAGTGATCATTACGGGCATGCAGGTAGCGTGAAGTGATCTCATCAGTATTTTCGATCACTTCATCGCGTTTAGCGCTTGATGAACGGTATGCTTCAAGATCATAAGCCACCTCTTCCAGGTATGCCACCAGTTCATACTTGTATTCTGATTCTTCGATACTGGTCTCGACACCTGACCTGAAATACAGCGCTAGGATGATCACCACGGCCAAGATCACTAGTATACCGAAAGCGATAAAGAATGGATGATAGAACGACAGCAAAATGGCACTGAAAAAGATCTGTACCGCTGCGGCAACAATGTCTACCAGTAGTTTGGTCAGTCCTTTTTGAATGGTCAATATATCAAAGAAACGATTGAGCAGCTCGGCAGGATTTTCTCCTTCCATAGCCTCTCTTTTAATGCGAGGTAAGCGATAGGCGAACTCGATGGCCATTTTGGCGAATATCTTTTGTTCGATCACCTCCACTAATGAGAGTTGCCCAATGAGCAACAAACCACCCACCACTATACCCATCAGGATCACACCTATGAGCACGTAAGTGGAGCTGTACATGGCTCCGTTAGATAAAAGGTTGAACACCGCGGTGGTACCCAGCGGCAGGGTGAGGCCAATAAGGCCAATAAAGATCGCGTAAATAAATATATAGTTGATAGTGGAGCTCTCGTAGCGCAGTATGCGCACCAGGCGTTGCCATGGCGTGAGCACCCCTTTATGATGTTCTTTTTTCATTGTCTATCGCTTGTTCAAATTACTTCGGGTGTGTTTTCCAAAGCTTATGGACATTGATGTTATTATAATTGTTTGCGGGGATGATAATATTTTTATAAATACCCGATACACTATACCGTTAAGGATAATTGAGTACGCAGGACAGGCCGGGAAGCCATATAGCCGTTAGTTGTGTCGGTCAATAATATGTTGCCAATAAGCACCAATGAGCAAGTCTCATACGTATGCCATAAACTAAGCTTCAAGCCTCATAAAGGCCTTTGTCTTGGTCAAAGCTAACAGGGCATACTATGTTTTGTAGGTATGACGAGCAAAGTAATATGGCATACTTTAGCATAAAGCGCGAGATGCACCTGTACCTAAATGGACATACTAAATGACCGGGAACGGCTTACGCCAGCACAACGTCGGGAGGAGGGGTGGGCACTGTAGAGTGATAACCTGGCTGATAGATGCCATGCCCAAACTGAATATGTAGCTTATTATCGATGGATATCAATACCAGAACGGGCTCGTAGATGTGCTGGATATCCTCGTCGAAGAACTTTTTCTCTTTGGCGGCCTCTTTTTCAAGGTCATCCTTATCGTTCTTGTTCTCGTTCTCCAACTGCATGATCACCGCAGCTACCGTTTTGTTATTGAGCGATAGAAACACGGGCGCTACTGAAATGATCATCTTTGCAACAAAGATCATCATGAACAGCAGGCATACCAATAGTTTGTAGGTCCGTAGTTTCATCTATACAAAAATACCGTTTTTTATTGAACTACGATGATGGCAATTTAGTATAATTACAAAGCTTTACTTTTCTTTAACATCACTTTAATGCTGAACGACGTCTCCATAGAGCAGATACGCCCCCAACTTACCTGGCAGCTACGCCGCGATGTCCTGTACCCTACTGAGCACCTGTCGGCCATGCAAATGGAGGAAGATCTGGACGGGTGGCACTTTGGTGCTTTTTACCATGACCAGCTTATTGGCGTGGTATCACTGTTTCAGGATGGAGATAGTTTTCAATTCCGCAAATTCGCGGTAAGGGCTGATATGCAGGGGCAAAAGGTGGGAGATATGATGCTGAAGCACCTGATCAACTTTGCCGTTACAGGCGGCGGGCACACCCTGTGGTGCAATGCCCGGCTGAGTGCTACGGGTTTCTACCTTAAAGCCGGGTTTGCTCATACCGGCCGGTTCTTCTCCAAAAATGGTTTCGACTACGAGATACTGGAACGACCGATACCATAAAAAAAGACCGGATGGCCTTGCACCGTCCGGTCTTTGAAACTATTAACTCCTGAAATTTTACTCAGGGCAAAGTAACCGCGCTGCTGTGAACTTGATATTAACTCTGTAAGAACTTTGACTCCATCATACCGCAACTGAACGCGACCATTCGGTGACACACTGCCATAAGATTTGGGCGGGGGACATCTTTTTCTATATTTGCCTTTACATATACCATAAACATGGCCGAAAACACCGACGAAAAACCACAGCACATCAGCGTGGTGACCGAAGAGTCGTTATCCTTCTTCGAAAAATATATCAACAACCCCTCTCCCACCGGTTTTGAGTGGGAAGGTCAAAAGCTTTGGCTCGACTACCTGCGCCCTTACATCGACACGCATTATGTAGATAACTACGGTACCGCGGTGGGCATTATCAACCCAAAAGCCGAGTACAAAGTGGTGATCGAGGCCCACGCCGACGAGATCTCGTGGTTCGTGAATTACATTACCAATGATGGTTTGATCTATGTGATCCGTAACGGTGGATCCGACCACCAGATCGCTCCATCAAAACGGGTGAATATTCATACCGATAAAGGTGTGGTTAAAGCCGTATTTGGCTGGCCTGCCATTCACACCCGGTCAGGCGGAGAAAAGGAAGAATCTCCTACCTTAAAGAACATCTTTTTAGATTGCGGCTGCACCAGTAAGGATGAAGTGGAGGCCATGGGCATCCACGTAGGCTGTGTGATCACTTATGAAGATGAGTTCACCGTATTAAATAACCGCTACTATGTAGGTCGTGCGCTGGACAACCGTGCCGGTGGCTTCATGATCGCTGAGGTCGCTCGTTTGTTGAAAGAGAATAATGTAAAACTGCCATTCGGCCTGTACATCGTTAACGCCGTACAGGAAGAGATAGGCCTGCGCGGTGCTGAGATGATCGCCCACAAGATCAAACCTCATGTGGCTATCATTACTGACGTTACGCATGATACCCAAACGCCTATGATCAATAAGATCACCCAAGGCGATCTGGCTTGTGGCCGTGGTCCGGTAGTGTCATACGCTCCTGCCGTGCAGAACAACCTGAACAAGTTGCTGATCGAATCGGCTCAAAAAGCATCCATACCGTTCCAGCGCCAGGCTTCTTCTCGCTCTACCGGCACCGATACTGATGCCTTTGCGTATTCTAACGATGGCGTTCCTTCGGCACTGATCTCGTTACCGTTGCGCTACATGCACACCACGGTAGAGATGATCCATAAGGAAGATGTGGACAACGTGATCCGACTGATCTATGAAACGTTGCTTAATATCAAACCCGGACAAGACTTTAGATATATTAAATAATTATTAATATTACACCAAACTAATCACTTAACGACACGTATATAAGGCTTACTGCTCTTATTTAAGTATTTTTACTGCATTATGAAACCAACATTACTGATATTGGCCGCCGGTATGGCCAGCCGTTATGGAAGCATGAAACAGGTGGATGGCTTTGGCCCTAACGGCGAGACCATCATCGACTATTCGATATATGACGCGATCAAAGCCGGCTTTGGCAAGGTTAGCTTTATCATCCGCGAGGAGTTCCAGGAGCCTTTCAAAGCTATATTTGAGCCTAAACTGGCCGGACGTATCGAAACCGATTACGTATTTCAGAACTATGACCTTACCCAATACGGTATCGATAAAACGGTTGAGCGTGCTAAGCCTTGGGGCACTGCACATGCAGTATTAGCTGCCCGCAACCAGGTAAATGAGCCATTTTGCGTGATCAACGCTGATGACTTTTATGGTTATGAGGCTTTCGAGAAAATGGCGCAATTCCTGACCACCGAGGTTAGCGATACCAACTACTCATTAATGGGTTACCAGATCGACCGTACCCTGAGCGATCACGGTTCAGTATCACGTGGTGTATGTAAAGTTGAGGACGGCAAAATGGTCGAGATCAACGAGCGTACCGACGTTTACTTTAAAGATGGTGACGTGTATTATAAAGATGCATCAGGCGAGCACCAGTTAGCTAACGATACCCGCGTATCAATGAACTTCTGGGGTTTCACTCCAGCCGTGTTCAAACAAAGCGAGCCGATGTTCAAAAAATTCGTTGACGCCAACGAGAACAATCCAAAAGCAGAGTTCTTCATCCCATTGGTAGCCGACGAACTGATCAAAACAGGACAAGCCTCTTTCAAGGTGATCCCTACCGGCAACAAATGGTTCGGCGTAACTTACAAAGAAGACAAACCGATCGTACAAGCCAGCATCAGCGAACTGGTGGCCAACGGCACCTACCCAGAGAAACTTTGGGAATAGTTGTTGTACTGAAACGATATATAAAGAGGCTGCCCAAAAGGCAGCCTCTTTTGTTTTAAACCTTCAACCCGCCAAATATGCTCGTCATCATAACACCCAGTACGATCAGGGTGATGAATATGTAGAGCTTGTCCTTTTCCAAAGCAAAGGCAAATAGCGAAAGCACGATCCGTAGTATAGGGGTAGCGATTAGGATGAGTACACCCAATTGCACCACTTCGGCTGGATCAAATGCTGCGGCGCCTTTGAATATGCCGTTGAACGTGGTGTATCCGGCACCCTCACCCGCAAATTGGCTGTAGTCGGGCATTACGTTGCTGCCGTGAGTTTTTAGGTACAGCGCACCGCCGACCAAAGCCACCAAGCTTGCGGTGACCACGCCATAACGGAGCAGTTGTCCTACCAGTTGTTCTACGTCGTTATCATTCACTAATATACTTTCGTTCTTTTTCATGGTGATGGTGCGTTAAAATTTGTGTTGAATGCCGTTGTACATCATTTGTAAGGCCACAAAGGTGATGGCGATGCAAAATATATAGCGGAGGGTCTGCGGGTTCATCCGCATCAGGAGCTTGGATCCGGTGAACGAGCCGCCCAATACCCCCAGTATTACCGGAAAAGCCAGACCGGGGTCCATGTATCCGCGTTGCAGATACACAACGGCACTGGCCGCAGCGGTAACACCGATCATAAAGTTGCTGGTAGTGGTACTCACTTTGAAAGGTATGCGCATGGCTGTATCCATTGCCAATACCTTCAATGCTCCCGAGCCGATACCCAACAGGCCCGAGAGCACTCCCGCTACGGTCATCATCGAGAACCCTGCGCCCACATTGGTAAGCTTGTAGGCTACCTCGCCATCTTTTGTGGGATAAGTACTGTTCAATTTCAGCAAATACGAAAGATTGCTACCCTCGGTAAGCACCTCCTGGTTCTTTTTACGAAGTGTCATAGCAGCCGAGAACATGAGCACAGCGCCGAACAGTATGGCAATGGTATTGGTAGGCGTATATACTGCGATCAATGCGCCCAACACGGCGCCGATCGTAGTAGCGATCTCCAGGAACATCCCCAACCGGATATTGGTAATACCTTCTTTAACGTAAGCGCTTGCCGAACCCGACGAGGTAGCGATAGAAGCCAGCAGTGCAGCACCGATGGCATAGCGCAGGTCGACGCCGAACACTAAGGTGAGTAAGGGGATGATCACTACGCCGCCGCCTAAACCGGTGAGCGAGCCCAGCAACCCTGCCACGTAAGCGCCCACGAGCAATATGAGGCTGAATGTTAGTATGGTCATAAATAGGATAGTTAATAGTTGTTATCTAATATCTTTTGCATGGTTGCCTGGGCTTGTTTGCTCTTCCCATCTTTAATGGCATTGTAAAGGTCCTCGTGCAGGTGGTGGCTGATCGCGAACAAGCCGATGCCGCGTTCCTCCCTTCTTGAAAAAAAATCGCGGATGATCGTGGTGAAACCTTCGTACAGATCTGCCAGCACGCGATTGCCCGATGCTCTGGCGATAGCCACATGAAAAGCGATATCGGCATCCATGCAAGCCGCACGGTCCTCGTGCTGTATGGCTTGCTTGCGTTTATCGAGACTCTCCTTCATGGCCTGCAATTGGTCCGCATCTCTATTCTTGACGGCCAGCGCCACGATCTCGCGGTCAAGGAAACTGCGTGCTGCGTTGATCTCGTCCAGGTCGGCGCGGCGGAGCTTGCTATCGATGGTCTCGGCGGGGCGGTGTTGCGCCACGGTAGTGCCCCTGCCCTGGCGTACCTGCAATAGCCCGGCAATGGAAAGGGCCTTGATCGCTTCGCGTATGGTAGATCGGCCTACGCCGTAGCGCTCCATCAACTCAGGTTCCGGCGGCATCAGGGTACCGGGCGTAAAGGTTCCGGTACTGATATCATCGCGGATCTTATCACTTATCTGATCACTCAGTCTCATGGCGTACATTTAACGATACAAACATATGATGTTTTAACTAAACATCATATGTTTTGTTTCAGATATTTCATTTTGCTGACGTTGCATGACATCTATGTAAGTTAATTAGTAGCGTACGAATCAAAACTATGGCTCGCCGTGAGGGTTTTATGAACGGTTAACGTACATTTAGCTAAACCATAATACCACCCAATGGATTACAAAATATTAGGTAACACACAAAGCGTTCAGCAAGCCGCAGGCCGGTTAACGATCACCACCGCCGAAGCCACGGCACTGATCACGGTATATAGCCCTACTGTCATTAGGGTCAACATCACCCGCAATGTGCAGGATGCTGATGCTTCTTTTGCGGTGATCCGTGAGCCGCTTGGCCAGATCGAACATCAGGAGACCGACACCGAAGTGATAGTGACCACAGATGCACTGACCTTACGCATTAGCAAGGACCCATTGCGCTTTGCCTTTTACACGCCTGACGGCAAGTTGCTGAGTAAGGACGATGAGCGCTTTGGCACCAGCTGGCAAAATAGCCGCGTGATCAATCACCGTGAGCTGAACCCGGATGAACGCTTCATTGGCCTGGGCGAAAAGGTGGGCGACCTTAACCGCAGGGCCAGCTCATTCACCAACTGGAACACCGACGCGTCAGACCACACGCCCAAGACCGACCCGCTATACGAGACCTTTCCATTCTTCATTGGTATCCACAGCGGCCTTACTTATGGACTCTTCCTTGATAATACTCATAAAAGCTACTTTGACTTTGCCGCCTCGTGCGACGACCAGTTCATTTGGCTGGGAGCCGATGATGGCGACCTAAACTATTACTTTTTTGGTGCGCAAACCGTGCCTGGCATCATTGAGGACCTGACCTGGCTGACCGGCCGTATGGAAATGCCACCGCTGTGGAGCCTGGGCTACCAGCAATGTCGCTGGAGCTATATGTCGGCCAATGAAGTGTTGGATGTGGCTTCCAAGTTCCGCGAGCATAACGTGCCTGCCGATGTGATGTATTGCGACATCGACTACATGGAGGGTTTCAAGATCTTTACCTGGAACCAGGAGACCTTTGCCGATCCCAAGGCCTTTATTGACAAGTTGAAAGCAATGAACTTTAAGCTGGTGACCATCGTGGATCCGGGTATCAAGGTGGAGAAAGGGTATCAGCAGTACGATGAAGGTGTGGAGAAAGGCTATTTTGCCACCTATCCTAACGGCGAAAATTACATTGGTGAGGTATGGCCGGGCCGCTGCCACTTCCCTGACTTTTTTAGGGAGGATGTACGGGAATGGTGGGGCGCTGCCTTTACGGCGCTGACCGACCCTGGCGTAGAAGGCTTTTGGAACGATATGAATGAGCCTGCCGTATGGAATCAGAACATACCTTGGATCGTGAAATTTGGAGACAAATTCATGCCTGAGGTACGTAACGTATATGGCATGATGATGGCCAAGGCCACTTATGATGGCACCCGCAAGATATTGGGTAACAAACGACCGTTCGTACTTACCAGGGCGGCCTATACGGGTACGCAACGTTTCTCGGCCGTGTGGACGGGCGATAACACCGCTACCGATGAGCACCTGTTATTAGGCGCACGCCTGGTGAACAGCTTAGGCGTAAGCGGGATGGCCTTCGTGGGTGTAGATATCGGCGGTTTCAGTGGCAACCCAACGCCTGAGATGATGGTGCGCTGGAACTCCTTAGGCGTATTTACACCAATGTACCGCAATCATTCCATCAAAGATTCTGACTACCGCGAGCCGTGGCAGTATGGTGAACAAAACCTCGAGCTGATCCGCCACTCCATTGAGCAGCGTTATCGCTTATTGCCATACCTTTACTCCCTGTTTTACGAGACCACTCTTACCGGTATGCCGGTTTGCCGCACACTGGCGATCGATCATCCGCATGATGCGGCCATATACTACAAAGACTATCAAGATCAGTTCATGTTCGGTCCGGGGCTGCTGGTGGCACCAGTGATCAGCACGGTCACCACAGCCAAGGTATACCTCCCTTGCGGCGATTGGTACCGCTTTGGTTCTGATGAACGCTACACGGGCGGACAGGAACACACCGTAGATGCGCCGTTGAGCGATATGCCGGTGTTTGCTAAAGCCGGAGCGATCATACCGATGCAGAACGTGATACAAAGCACCCAGGACGCCGGCGATGGCGTACTGACCTTACACGTTTGGAGCGGCAATGATATGACCGACCTGGTGTATTATGAAGACGACGGCCACACTTACAACTACCAACAAGGCCAAAAGCATGTACGCACCATCACTTTTGATCCCGCAGCAGGCAAATTGATCCTTACAGCGGCCGAAGGTAGCTTTACCTCTCGCTTCCATACTTTGGAAGTGACACTCCATGGCTTTGATGCCGGCCGGTCGGTACAGCCGGTCAACTATGTGAACGATGAGATAGTGATCGATCTGTGAACACGATGATATAGAACAAAAAAGCCGGTCCTCTAAATAATAGAGGACCGGCTTTTTTATAAGTAATAAAGTACTAAGCTTTGTTCTTGGTGTCTTGTACTTCAAGGCGGATAGCCTGAGCCAGGTTTTTAAGGTCCTGCATACCTTTACGCACACGCGTACCGGCTGCACTGTTACCTTTAGTATAAAATTTGTCGGCATCGGCTTCTAATGAAGCAATAAGTTCTTTTACCTGGTTAAATTTTTCCATGTTGAGTCACTCCTTTTAAAGATTGAGGTTTAATTGTTTTAACTAAGGCTAATCTAACTTGATTTTTCAAAAAAAGAAAATTTTGAGAGCCAAAAAAACGCCCTTAAAGCACGTTTTGAACACTTTATCAATGTTGCACGGCTTTTGATCAAATAATAATATAGATGGAAGCGTTTAAATTAAATTTTTGCAATAAACCAGAGTATAAATACGCACATTTTGAGGCACTTGCCGCACAAATAGAGCGCGTTTAGTGAATATACGCTCAGTGAAATGTCGGCAACGCGCATCGTGGCTGCGTGCAAAGGGTTCATGATAATGAAGATCGCGTATTCGCTAACCAATAATGCAACAACACGAAAGCCCCTTGCACGGTCATGCAAGGGGCTTTCTCTTTATATTGGCTATAGAGTATTAAGCCAAAGCCATCGAGTTCTCTTTTTCTTTATAGTGGCCGTCCTTAAGTTTCTGCGCTACTTCGCTGTAAGCGTCCAGCGTACGTTGTACATCCTCCAAGGTATGGGTAGCCGTTGGGATCAGGCGCAACACGATCAACCCTTTAGGGATCACCGGATACACCACGATCGAGCAAAAGATACCGTAGTTCTCGCGCAGGTCGCGGGTCAGGCTGGTGGCTTCGTAAAGATCACCTTTCAGGAACACTGGCGTTACCATGGTATTGGTCTTGCCGATATCAAAACCACGCTCTTTTAAACCTGCCTGCAGGGTGCGGGCAATGGTCCAAAGTTTTTCGCGCAGTTCAGGTTTGCTTTTTAAAAGCTCAAAGCGTTTATGCAGGCCCATCACCATTGGCATTGGTAATGCCTTGGCAAAGGTTTGCGAACGCATGTTGTAGCGCATATAAGCAATAATGTCCGCCTTAGCGGCCACAAAGGCGCCTATACCGGCCATTGATTTAGCGAACGTACCAAAGTAAACGTCAACGCCTTCCATACAATCCTGCTCCTCGTGTGTACCGGCACCGGTGGCACCCATGGTACCAAAACCATGCGCATCATCGATCAGCAGGCGGAAGTTATATTTCTCTTTTAAGGCAACGATCTCTTTCAGTTTACCCTGAGCGCCCGACATACCAAATACACCTTCGGTGATCACCAGGATACCACCACCGGTCTGCTCAGCCAGTTTGGTGGCACGCTCCATTTGTTTCTCGAAGCTCTCGATATCATTATGCTGGTAAACATAACGCTTACCCATGTGCAGGCGCACACCATCAATGATACAGGCATGTGACTCAGCATCATACACGATCACATCATTACGATCCACCAGTGTATCAATGATCGATACCATGCCCTGATAGCCGTAGTTGAGCAAAAAGCCGGCTTCCATGCCTACAAATTCGGCAAGGCCCTGCTCTAACGATTCATGATGCTTGGTGTTACCCGACATCATACGCGCCCCCATTGGGTAGGCTAAACCGTATTCGGCCGCCGCTTGCGCATCAGCCTCACGTACCTCAGGATGATTGGCTAAACCCAGATAGTTGTTCAGGCTCCAAACCAAATGCTCTTTGCCGTTGAAATTCATATGGGCCGAGATCTCGCCTTCCAGCTTAGGGAAAGAGAAATAACCATGCGACCATTTTTGGTGCATCCCTATCGGGCCACCTAAATTTTTCGATATTTTGTCAAATAGATCCAAAGTATTCCTAATCTGATATCAACCGCAAATATAGCACTTTACATTGTACCAAAGCCCGTTATAACTTTTTATGATAGCTTATAACACGATAATCTTTTGATGTTAGTGCCGCTCCAACCCCAGCTCATTATCTAAATGCGTAAGCACTTACAAACAAAGTTGATCATATAGATGTTCAAACATTAAATCAATTCATATTGTCATGAGTGACCTGAAAAATAAAGTGATCATTATTACAGGAGCAGCTATGGGTCTGGGTTTGGCCACTGCTCTTGAAGCTGCCGCTACTGGCGCCAAGCTATCATTGGTAGACTATAATGCCGAAGCCTTGGAAAAAGCCAAGGCTGATATATTGGAAAAATATCCGGACACCGAAGTGCTGACCGTTACCGCGGATACCTCTGATGAAGAGGCAGTGAAGAATTATGTACAAAGTACGGTGGACAAATACGGCACCATTGATGGCTTTTATAACAATGCCGGCATTGAAGGCAAACAGGCACCATTGGCCGAATACGACCTGGAGGTTTTCAAGAAGGTGATCGACATTAATTTGCTGGGCGTTTACTTTGGTATTAAACACGTACTGCCGCATATGCAGGCAAAAAATTACGGCCGCATCGTTAACGTGGCATCGGTAGGTGGTATACGCGGGGTGATGAATCAAACCCCTTATGTGGCCACCAAACATGCCGTGGCAGGTATCACCAAGAACACCGCATTGGAGTATGCCCGCTTCGGGATCACGGCCAACGCCATTGCGCCGGGTGCCATATTGACACCAATGGTGGCCGGAGCCTTTAAACAAGTTAACCCGAGCGATCCCGCCGCAGCCGAGGCCGAATACGCCAAAGCCAACCCTACCAAGCGTTTGGGTAAGCCCGAAGAGGTGGCCAAGGTAGTTTGCTTTTTGCTAAGCGATGCCTGCAGCTACGTGAATGGACAGGTGATCGCCATTGATGGCGGCCAGTCGAACAGTTACGGAAACGTGTAAGTGCGCTACAATTATTTGTTCTGAACAGCAAAGGCCCGGTCTAACTGACCGGGCCTTTGCTATTCATGCGTATAGGCACAACTTAATGAGCATCGACCTCCAATCTATAACCCTTGCCACGTACCACTACCAACTTGATATTGGGATCGCATTCCAGTTTTTTTCTGAGCTTGGAGATGAACATATCCAGACTTCGGCCAACGATCACGCCTTCGTCCTCCCATATCTCTTTTTGTAACCGGGCGCGCTCAATGGTAATGTTGGGTGATCGGGCAAAGATGTGAAGCAGCCGGGTCTCCGTGCCGGTGAGATCGATCGCAGTATCGCTTACGATCAGCTTCCTGCCTTTGGGGTCGAATCGCAGGCCACCTATACTCAATGACTCCTCATCCCGCAACACTTCTGCTTTTGGCTTTGGTGATCTTGGCGAACGAAGAAAGATGAATCCCACAAAGGCGAGCACCGGTAAGCCGCCTAACAGGTATCCATTGTTCAACCTGCCTTTTGAAGCGGGGCCGAACGTAACATTGATCATGTAGCGGGCCTTTGGCTGTTTCCTGCCAATGCAGGTCACAATGTCCTGCTCTTTATCCTTCGATATAGCATAGCCATATACCACGCGGTGATCATCGCCATTCAAAACGTTCACCACCAATTCTGACGCTACCGGCTCGCCGTTCAATACACCTCTTGAAATATTGATCAATGATGCCGGCTCGAAGGCGAGCGCGCTCTCGAAGCTGAACTGGTATTGGTTACTGCTGATCTTTTGTATGGGTAGCACCCTCGAGGTATCATCGCCAGCCTGTAGCAAGAGTTGATGCCCCATTCGTCGAAGCAGTATCTCTCTCTTCAATACATCGGCACCATTACGCTCGGCAACACCAAAAGCCAGGCATATCACAGACAAGAACGACAACAGCCCGAAGGCAATAAGGTATCGGCGTCTATCATTGGCTGATCTTGTCCTATGTAACATATTATCAGAAGTTTATTTACAAAGTTTACAATTTAATTTACGATCCGGATCATGTACGCTGGTAGCCATCGAGATAATTTTGCTGATCAACTTTGATAAGATATGAAAAATAAAACAAGAGATCAGCACACGCCTGATTACCGCCCATTATTAACTTACTTGGCGATCATAGCCGCCCCGTGGCTGATCAGCTGCAATGAGCCTATGACAGGTAAAGCCAAAACCTCCGCCCCAGTGAGCACCCTTAGCTTACATGAAGGCGATGAACGTTACTACAAGGTCGACACCCGGGAAAGTGTGATCGGCTGGAAAGGCTCGAGCTTGATGGGTACTAATGACCATAACGGATACTTGTACCCCTCAAAAGGAGAACTAAAGATCGAGAACGGTCAGCTTACAGGCGGCGTGATCGAGATCGATATGAACTCGATGGAAGACAAGGATCATAAAAGCGACAATAAGCTGATCGCCCACCTCAAAAATGCTGACTTTTTTGACGTGGAGAAGTTCCCGATCTCGGAGATCACCATTACCAAGGTCACACCTACCAGCGGCCAAGATAAGCAGGTCACCGGCGATCTCACTATTAAGGGCATCACTCACCCGGTAACCTTTCCGGCACATATCAACATCGCCGGAAAACTGATCAAAGCTACCGGCCAATTGGTTATCGACCGCTCGAAATGGGATGTGCGCTACAAGTCCCAAAAGTTTTATGATCTGGTGGCCAAGCAGGCCATATCTGATTCGATCTGGTACCATATCAGTATCGTGGCTAAAAAGTAGGTGGTCGCGCTGATCATGCATCCTATGTGGTATCAGTGGCATAGCGCTTTTCAGATCACCTTTAAAACAAAATGGGCCTTTGTGAAGATCACAAAGGCCCATCTCTTTATTCCGAAAAGTTCACTTAGTCAACATTGTCGTGCAGGAACGAGTTGTTGCGGCGGATCTCAGGGTTGCCATCATTGTCTGACAGTGAGAATTTTGAGATCTGGCTCTCGTCAGATGCTGGCGTTTGGTGTAATGATATCTCCTTACGTTTGTAAGCAGGTACATTCTCTAACTCTTGGATGTTACCGTTACGCAGCTTCATGCTCAGGTCTTTTAGACGCATGATGCGCTCGCGTGACTTACGCAACTGCTCCTCGATAGATTCGTTGCTCTTGTTATCGTCCAAACCTACTACAGGGGCCGGTTCTGGCTCTGGTTCAGGTTGTGACACGTATGCAGGCTCTTCAGGTGCAGGAATGAAGTTCACATTCTCAGCAACTTTGTAAACCAGTTGATTCTCGTCCACTTCGGCTTCAGCTTGCGCTTCAGGCTCTTCCTGGATCAGGCTATGGCGTATGATCTTGTTGGCCTGCTCCTCTTGCTGTACCGACATATTGAACAGATCGCTCTGTTTTGGTGCAGCAGCTACAGGAGTAGCTTTCAAGGTGATCTCTTCTTCCTCTTTTATCGATGGTTTAACGAACTCGTTCACCGGGCGAACCAGTGGCGTGTTCTCAGGCACCAGCATCGAAATGATCTTTTTATTGCTTTCTTCGATGTCGCGCTCATCGTTGGTTTGGAAACCGGTAGCGATGATGGTCACCGAAAGCTTATCGCCTAATGATTCGTCAGTACAGTTACCCCAGATCAGGTCGGCAGCTAAACCGGCCTCTTCCTGTATGTAATCGGTAATGATGCTTACCTCGTCCATGGTCACCTCTTTGCCACCACCTGAACTAATGTTCAGCAGGATGTAGCGTGCACCCTCGATCTGGTTGTCTTTCAACAACGGAGATGACAAAGCACCTTCTACCGCACGGTGAGCACGATTCTCGCCCTCGGCCGAGTGGCTACCCATGATAGCCACACCGCTATCTTTCATTACGGTGCGCACATCCTTGAAATCGACGTTGATATAGCCCGGGAGGGTAATGATCTCGGCAATACCTTTGGCGGCCGTGGTCAATATATCATCGGCCTGTGCAAAGGCTGAGCCTAAGGTCAGGTTGCCGAATATCTGGCGCATCTTATCGTTCGAGATCACCAGGAACGAATCGACGTATTTTTTCAGTTCTTCCAAACCCTCTTCGGCTTGCATCTTACGACGCTTGCCTTCAAAAGAGAATGGTGTGGTCACGATACCCACGGTCAGGATGTCCATCTCACGTGCTGCTTTGGCAATGATCGGGCTGGCACCGGTACCGGTACCGCCACCCATACCTGCTGTAATGAACAGCATTTTGGTGTTGGTGCCTAACATGCGCTTTACGTCCTCGATGTTCTCGATGGCCGAGTTCTTGCCTACCTCAGGGATAGATCCGGCACCCATGCCCTCGGTCAAACTTGAACCCAATTGCACTTTGTTAGGTATAGGACTAAGCTCCAAAGCTTGCGCATCGGTGTTACAGATAATGAAATCAACACCGGTGATACCTTGCTTGTACATGTGGTTCACAGCGTTACCACCGCCACCGCCAACACCAACAACTTTGATGATCGACGATCTTTCTTTTAACATCTCAAACTGCATGTTACTAATTTTCAGGGTTATGTGAATAGATGGTTCCCTTGTTTAAAAGTACGTAATATTAATGCTTTTTACCTATAAGTTATCAACATTTCTTCAATTGTTAATAACTCTCGCAAGCGCTTTAAAAACAGCTCTCACATACTCTATAACGCGGTATTGGAATAGCAAATTACTTTAAAAAGTCCTCGTCCTTGATATCGTCCTTAATGAATTTTTTACCTGTCTCCAGTATGCGTCCTAACAGGCCGAACTTGCGCTCATCGGCATACTTGGTCTTTTGTACCTTGGTCTCTGATTGTGGCAGGGTAGCATTGTTGTATTCCATTTTTTGGATACCCTTGATCAGCAGACCGATACCGGTAGCGAACGTCGGGCTTTGCAGCTCCTCGTATATACCTTTTGGTAAAACCTCGTTCTTGGCCAGGTGCTCGTTCGGGTAACCGATGCGGCAATCTAACCCGGTAACATATTCCACCAGTTGCGACAGGTGCTTCAACTGCGCGCCACCACCGGTGATCACGATACCGGCGATCAGTTTCTTTTCATATCCTGATGATTTGATCTCGTAGTAAACATGCTCGATGATCTCTTCGATGCGGGCCTGAATGATGTAAGCCAGGTTCTTCACCGATATCTCTTTTGGCTCACGGCCACGCAGTCCCGGTACGCAAACGATCTCGTTCTCTTTGTTCTCATCGGCCAGGGCAGATCCAAATCTTACCTTTAATTGCTCGGCTATGTTACGCATTACTGAACAACCCTCGCGAATATCTTCGGTGATGCTATTACCACCGAATGGGATCACTGCAGTATGACGGATGATACCTTCGTGGAAGATGGCCACGTCAGTGGTACCACCACCGATATCTACCAATACCACACCGGCTTCTTTTTCCTCATCGCTCAACACCGACTCCGACGATGCCAGCGGCTCCAGGATAAGTTCCTGGCTCTCGAGCTGTGCCTTGGTCACGCATTTAACGATGTTCTTGATCGCGGTCACCTGGCCTGATATGATATGGAAATTGGCCTCTAACCTAACGCCCGACATACCGATCGGATCTTTGATGCCCGGCTCATTATCTACCGTGAATTCCTGCGGCAATACATGAATGATCTCCTCGCCCGGAGGCATCACCAGGTTGTACATATCCTCGATCAATTTATCGATGTCCTTACGGCCGATCTCGGTATTAAGATCGCGGCGAGTGATCAGGCCGCGGTGCTGTAAACTTTTGATGTGCTGGCCGGCAATGCCCACGTTCACCACCCTTATCTCTACGTTGGATTGTGAACCTGCCACATCCACCGCAACGTTGATGCCTTGCACGGTCTTGTCAATATTTGATACCATACCACGGGTAACCCCTGCACTCTCGGCCTTACCAATACCCAGTACCTCTATCTTTCCATTCTTGCTCCTGCGCCCAACAATAGCGCATATCTTGGTAGTACCAATATCCAATCCTACTACAATTGGCGAGCTCTTTTCTTGTGGTATACTTTTTTCCATAACTATTTTAAAATTGGGCGGTAGATGTATCTTTTGATCGTTGTTCGTTATTTATCAATGTATCAGCTCTTAATTTTGGCTTGACCTGCCTAATGGCCGTGCTGTCGGTCAAACCGTCGTTCTTTATGCCCACCACCTGGTTGGCGTATTTGATGTTGATCACTTTATAGCGGTCCCAACCCACCTTAGGCAGGGCCTGTTTATAGAAGATCTCGAGGTTATGGAACTTTCGATCCAACGAGTCGGCATTACCCAGCAAAATGCGGTGGTCGCCTACCCTTGGTATCAATTGTATCTCGTGGTTATTATCTACATAAATCTGCGCTATCTGTGCGTTCCAAAGCGAATCTTTGCGTATGTGATCGGCGGTGGCGTACACATCTTTAGCCAGCTTGGTGTGCAAAGTATCTACCCGGTTAGCGAACAACTCATCGATGTTGCCATTAGCCGCCAGTACCTGCGCTGTAAAGTTGTTGGATAGCGGGATCTTGTAGCCTTGCTCGTCCACGTAAAAATCCTGATCCAAGCGGTTCATGATGCGAAGTACAGGGTGCCGCTGGGTTATCTCTACCCTTATGATCCCGTCCATGTCAGCGAACACCTCGGCTAACCTGATAAATGGATTTTTTTGCAATTTGTTTTCCAGTTCATGGATATTGATATGATCCATGCGGCGGCCGATCAGTGTGTTGCTGCTCACCTGCAAAATGTGATCCACCTCGGCCCGGTCAATAAAATATTCATTGCCCGGTATGTACACTTTTACACCCTTACAAACCACGGCCGACTCCTTTAAACTGATGAAGCTCATGAGCACCACCAGACCGGTCAAACTGGCCAGCCAGGCAAAGGCCACCCCTATGCGCTTCCAGGCGATCTTATTTTTCATACTGCAAGGCTTGTTTAAAGGGTTCGACCAATTGATCTATATCTCCGGCGCCAACGGTGAGCAATAGCTCAGGGCGCGTGCTTTGTACGTGTGTTATAGCTTCAGGTTTGCTCAATAGCTTTTTATCCTGAAGCTGCATCTTATCTAATATCGTGTGAGTTGTCACTCCATGTATCGGCAGTTCACGGGCCGGGTAAATGTCCAGCATCAGCAACTCATCGGCCATGTCGAGCGCCTCGGCAAAGCCATCGGCAAAGTCGCGCGTACGGGTGAACAGGTGCGGCTGGAAAACCACCGTAAGCTTACGCTCAGGGTACAATCTTTTCACGGAAGACAAGCACGCCTTCAGCTCCTCTGGGTGATGGGCGTAATCATCAATGTAAACGTTATCATCCTGCTTTACCACGTATTCGAACCGGCGCTTCACCCCTTTGAAAGAGGCCAGCGCTGCTTTTACGGCATCCGGCTCAACATCCATCAGCAAGGCTACCTGAATGGCGGCCAACGCATTCTCGATGTTGTGCACACCCGGTATGCCCATCTCAATATCAGCCATCGTCAGGTCGGCACTTTGCATGTCGAACCAAAAGCTGCCATCCTGTATGCGGATATTGGCCGCAACCACATCAGCAGCTTCGGCACCGGCCGTATAGCTGGTGAAGCTGTGGCTTAATGGCAGGCCTTGTTTAGCGATGAGCGTACCTCCGGCCTTGATCTGAGAGGCGAACATCCTGAACGAATCTGTCAGGTGCTCGTGATCACCATAAATGTCTAAATGATCGGCATCCATAGAGGTGATCACCGCCAGATCGGGGTACAAGGTCAAAAAAGAACGATCGTACTCATCGGCCTCTACCACCACAATGTTAGAGTTGCCGTACAGTACATTACTATCATAATTAGAGGCAATGCCTCCTAAAAATGCGGTGCAGTCCTTACCGGCCTCGGTGAGGATGTGGGCGATCATGCTCGATGTGGTGGTCTTTCCGTGTGTGCCGGCAACCGCTACCGTGAACATGCTTTTGCTGATAAGCCCCAACACTTGCGAGCGCTTATACAGCTCGAACCCTGCCGAACGGAAGTGATGCAAAATGGCCGAATCCTTAGGGATGGCCGGCGTATAGATCACCAGTGCAGCCGGATCAGGCCGTTCAAAACCGTCAGGAATAAGGGTAGCATCATCAGCGAAGATGATGTTCATTCCCTCCTGCTGTAGAGCTTGGGTAAGCGGGGTCTCGGTTTTATCATACCCGAACACCGCGCAGCCTATATGCGTAAAGTACCGGGCCAGGCCACTCATGCCTATACCGCCGATACCTACCAGGTAAACACGTTGTATGTTATTCAACTCCAACATCGATCCTTCGTTACGCTTTTCATCTATTCGCTTTAATAATATCAACTACATGCTGAGCGATCTCCTGGTCGGCCTTTGGCAGGGCCAGTTTGGTGATGTTCGCGCTCAGGGTTTTTTGTTCATCCTCGTTGCCTAACAGCTCAATGGCTCTTGGAACCAGTTTTTCGGCGGCATCGCGGTCGGCCACAAAAACGGCAGCATTGGTTTGCACCAGTGCTAATGCGTTCTTGGTCTGATGGTCCTCGGCCACGTTGGGCGATGGCACCAGTATCACAGGTTTACCTACTATGCACAGCTCGGCTATGGTGCCTGCTCCCGCACGTGATATGATCACATCGGCAGCGGCGTAGGCCAGGTCCATGCGGTTCAGGAACTCCAGCACATTAATGTTAGGGTGATAGTTGTTGCCCAGTTTTTCGATGATGCCTTTATAATACACCTTACCGGTTTGCCAGATCAGCTGCACATCGGCCGCGATAAGTTTATCCAGTCCGTTGTTCAGCAAGCTTTGGTTCAGGGTGCGTGCACCTAAACTACCACCGGTCACCAATATGGTGCGCTTCAGTGGTGAGAGGCCAAAATGGGCCAATGCCTCCTCGCGCTTGCCGGCAATATCTACAGACTGATGGCGCACAGGATTACCGGTCTTGATGATCTTATCGGCCGGAAAGAACTTGTCCATCTCATCAAAGGCCACACATATCTTTTTAGCGCCCTTGCTCAACCACTTGTTGGTGACGCCGGCATATGAATTTTGCTCCTGGATAAGCGTAGGTATACCCTTTAACGATGCTGCATACAGCAACGGACCCGATGCATAACCGCCTACGCCAACCGCAGCATCAGGTTTAAATTCCTTGATGATGCTGATAGCTTTGCGTATGCTGTTGGCCAGCTTGATCGGGAACAGCAGGTTCTTCCAAACGGACTTACGCTGTATACCCTGAATATCTAACCCAATGATCTTATAACCTGCCGCCGGAACCTTTTCCATTTCCATACGGCCGTTAGCTCCCACGAACAATATCTCGGTAGCCGGGTCACGCTGCTTCAAGGCATTGGCGATAGCCACCGCCGGAAAGATGTGCCCGCCCGTACCACCACCACTAATGATGATGCGTAAGCTACGCCCACCTGCCCCCTGAAGGGGGAGTTGTTGTTTTGGGTTATGGACCTGCTCGTTAGGCATCTTATTTATTTTCGTGTGTCTTGTATCTTAACTCTTTTGTCTATCTGTTCCCCCTTTAGGGGGCTGGGGGCTTAGGCTACTTCCAGTATTTGCCCTACCACCACCTTGTTACCGGCCGGCTTACCGTCCTTACCTTTCAGCTCCTCGTTCTCGTCAATGTGGCGGCTTACCGATAAAATGATACCGAAGGCCACACTGGTGAACAAGATGGATGTACCGCCCATACTTACCAGCGGCAAAGGCACACCGGTTACCGGTCCTAATCCTACGGCTACGGCCATATTGGCAAAGGCCTGTATGGTCAAACTAAAGCTTAACCCTGCAGCAAGCAAAGCACCGAAGGCCTTAGGCGCTTTGGTGACGATCTTGATGCATCGGTACAACAGGAACAGGTATATCACGATGATGAAGAAGCCGCCCATAAGGCCGTACTCTTCAATAATGGTGGCGTATATGAAGTCAGAATAAGGGTGCGGCAAAAAGTTACGCTCGGTACTGTTACCCGGACCTTTGCCTGCTATGCCTCCTGTGGCAATGGCGATCTTGGCGTGATCCGACTGGAACGACTTATCAGCATCGGCCTTTTCAGGATGGAAATAGGTATTGATACGTGATATGTACGTTTTACGACGCGGACCTAACAACACCACACCGGTTAGTAGCACAGCACCTGCCAAACACACCACCGCGATCTGCTTAACGCTGATACGGCCAATGATCAGCAACAAAATGCTTACACCAAAAAGCATCAGTGCTGTTGACAAGTTCGCCAATGCGATCAGGATGAATACCACGCATACGGACCCCATGATCGGGATGAACGATTGCTTCACATCCTTAATGTTCTCCTGCTTACGCGATAGTGTACGCGCCAGGTAAGTGATCAGGGCCAGTTTAGCCAAGTCGGACGTTTGGAACGTTAGGCCCGTACCCGGAATAGCGATCCAGCGGCTGGCATCATTCACGTGGCTACCAAATACCAGCGTGTACAACAGCAAAGGGATGGTGATCACCATCAGCAATTTGGATATACCCGCGTAATAGCGGTAATCCAATTTGTGCGAGATGTACATGAGCGCTATACCGCCGATCATCATGAACATGTGCTTCATGAGGATCACCTCGGTAGCCTTACCTTTTTTGTAGGCCAGCGTACCGGTAGAGCTGTATACCGCCAATAAGGATATGAGTGATAACACGATCACGATAAGCCATATCCATCTGTCCCCTTTGGTCTTGCTTAATATCCTGTGCATTGAGTGCTTGTTTATTATTCTTTATGCTTTGGTCCGACATCGAAATTCCGACATCAGAAATACCTACAGTTCCATTACTGCTTTCTTGAACTGATCGCCCCTGTCCTCATAATTTTTGAACAGGTCGAAACTGGCGCAGGCTGGCGACAGCAGCACAGTATCGCCTTTGCTGGCCAAGCCGTATGACGCGATCACCGCTTCGCTGGCCGATGCGGTATCCACGATAGTGGCCACATCATCGCCAAAGGCGCCATGGATGCGGCTGTTATCGGTACCCAGGCAAACGATGGCTTTCACCTTCTTTTTCACCAGATCGGTCAGTTCGTGATATTCGTTACCCTTATCAACACCACCTAAGATCAATACTACCTTACGGTCAGGCATGCCCTCAAGCGCGTACCAGGTAGAGTTAACGTTGGTAGCTTTAGAGTCGTTAATAAAGCGGATGCCCGATATATCGGCCACGAACTCCAAACGGTGTTCTACGTTCTTGAAATTGCCCATGCTCTCACGGATATTCTCGTTCCTCAATTCGAGTACCTTCGACACGATCCCGGACGCCATTGAATTGTAGATGTTGTGTTTACCCTGTAAGGCAAGTTTGGTGATAGTCATTTGAAAATGATCTTTTGGTGTATGTATGGTTAGTTCTGTACCGTCGAGATATGCTCCCACCGGCTGTTTTTCTTTTATACTGAATGGCAGCAGTTGCGCTGCGAATGTTCTGTTCTGCATGCCTTTGATCGTTTCAGGATCATCGGCACAGTAAATTAAATGGTCATCAGCCGTTTGGTTCTGCGTGATGCGGAACTTGCTGGCCACGTAGTTCTCCATTTTGTACTCGTAACGGTCGAGGTGATCGGGCGTGATGTTCAGCAACACGGCAATGTTCACCCTGAACTGGTACATGTCATCAAGCATAAAACTGCTTAACTCCAGCACGTACACCTCGTACTTTTGCGTGGCCACCTGGTAAGCAAAGCTTTTACCGATATTGCCTGCCAAACCCACATTTACACCTGCATTTTTCAGGATATGATAGGTCAAACCGCTGGTAGTGGTCTTGCCGTTGGAACCGGTGATGCCAATGATCTTGGCGTCAGTGTACCGGCCGGCAAATTCGATCTCGGATATTACCGGGATACCCTTTGCACGCAGTGCCTTGATCAGCGGCGCCTTCTCCGGTATGCCCGGACTTTTTACCACTTCCACCGCGTTCATGATCTCGGCCTCAGTATGCTGCTTCTCCTCAAAGCGGATGTTCCAGCCTTGCAACTGCTCTTTGTATTTATCGGCAATGCCGCCCATGTCCGAAACGAACACATCATACCCTTGATGCTGCGCCAGGTAAGCTGCCCCAACACCGCTTTCGCCGGCACCGAGTACGACTAATAACCCCCCAGCCCCCTGAAGGGGGAGTTTTTGAATGGGGTTATTTGCTTGTTCGTTCGACATTTGTCGTATTATGTTTTTCTTAACTTATATTGTTTTTCTCCTACTCCCCCTTCAGGGGGTTGGGGGTTATCTCAATTTTAAAGTGATCACCGTGATAATGGCCAGCATGATACAGATGATCCAGAACCGGGTCACGATCTTGGCCTCGTGAAAGCCTTTCTTTTGATAATGGTGATGCAGCGGCGCCATCAGGAATACCCTCCGGCCTTCGCCAAATCGTTTCTTGGTGAACTTGAACCAACCCACCTGGATGATCACCGACAAGTTCTCGACCACGAACACGCCGCACAGCAATGGCAGCATGAGTTCCTTACGGATCAGGATCGCGAACACGGCTATGATACCACCAATGGCCAGGCTGCCCGTATCGCCCATAAATACCTGCGCCGGGAACGAGTTGTACCACAGGAAGCCTACGCACGCACCCACAAAGGCACCGGCAAAGATCACCAGCTCGCCCGAGTTGGGCAGGTACATGATGTTCAGGTAGTCGGCTATCACCACGTTACCTGACACGTAGGCCAGCACCGCCAGCGTGATACCGCTGATGGCCGATGTACCGGTGGCCAATCCATCGATACCGTCGGTAATGTTGGCACCGTTAGAGATGAACGTGATGATCATGATCACAAAGAACATGAACACCACCAGCGTATAGCGCTCATAACCGTGGCCGAATATCTTAAGCACCTTACCGTAGTCGAACTCGTTGTTCTTGTAGAACGGCATGGTGGTCTTGGTCGATTTCACATCCTGTGTGTACACCGGGGTCCCATTTTTCAGGTGGTAGCTTACCGGGGCGTCGTACTTCACAGGCAATTTCACCTCATGACGCATCTTGATCTCGGTATGGAAGTACATGGTCCACCCGATAATGATCGCCAAGCTCACCTGACCAGTGATCTTGAACTTACCTGCCAAGCCCTCTTTGTTCTTTTTGAACACCTTGATGTAATCGTCCAAAAAGCCGATCGCACCCAGCCATACGGTGGTCACTATCATTAGGATCACATATATGTTATCCAGCTTAGCGAACAGCAACGTTGGCACCAGTATACCAAGCAAAATGATGATACCACCCATGGTAGGGGTACCGGCCTTTTGCATCTGGCCTTCTAAACCGAGGTTACGCACGGTCTCGCCTACTTGCTTGTAGCGTAGGTAATCGATCAGCCTGCGCCCCCAAACGGTGGTGACCAATAACGACACGATAACCGCCATAGCCATGCGGAACGTCAGATACTGAAATACCCCCGCGCCAGGGATATCATAGTTACGATCCAGGTATGTGAACAGGTAATAGAGCATTCGGCAGTTATTGAGTTATTGGGTTAGTGGTTGTTTGGTTCAGTTATTCTTCTTGTATCCTATCGTCATTGCGAGGCACGAAGCAAACTCTGCGGAGGACCGGGCCACTGCCCAGAGACCGCTTCGTTCCTTGCGATGATGTATTGTTTATGCTTTCAAATTCTCAAATGCTTTTAAAAGCTCTTCTTTATCATCAAAATGGTTCTTTACACCATTGATCTCCTGGTACTTCTCATGGCCTTTGCCAGCCAATACGATGATGTCGCCGGGTTGGGCAAGGTGTACCGCTGTTTTGATGGCCTCGCGGCGATCGGCTATGCTGATCGTTTTGCGCTGGTTACTTGGGTCTACCCCTGCTTCCATATCACGGATGATCTGTGCCGGATCCTCAGTACGCGGATTGTCTGACGTCAGGATCACCTTGTCGCTCCAGTCGCAGGATGTTTTAGCCATTACGGGGCGTTTGGTCTTGTCGCGGTCGCCGCCGCAACCGATCACGGTAATCACCTGCTCATTACCTTTACGTATATCATGCACGGTGCTCAATACATTTTGCACGGCATCCGGCGTGTGGGCATAATCAACTATACCGATCACCTTGTTAGGGGCAATGGTGTAATCGAAACGGCCTTCGGCACCGCTCAGCTTGCTCAGGCTGGTCAGCACCTTGGCTTTATCCTGTCCTAACAATATCGCTGCCGCGTAAACACCACCCAGGTTGTAGGCATTAAAGCTGCCCACCATTTTAAACCAAACCTCGTCGCCATCCACATTGAGTAGCAGGCCGCCAAATTGGTTCTCCAGTATCTTTACCTTAAAGTCGGCCATGTTCTTGAGGCCGTAGGTCTTTTTGGTTGCCTTGGTGTTCTGCAACATCACATTACCATTGCGGTCGTCGGCGTTGGTCAAAGCAAAGGCACCTTTGGGCAACGCATCAAAAAATCCTTTTTTGGCCTTGATGTAAGCATCAAAGGTCTTATGATAGTCGAGGTGATCGTGGGTAATGTTGGTGAAGATGCCACCCGCAAAGGTCAATCCGTCAACACGATGTTGTGCCACGGCGTGCGAGCTTACTTCCATAAAGCAATAATCGCAGCCCTGGGCCACCATATCGGCCAGCAATGCGTTAAGCGCTACCGGATCAGGGGTGGTATGGGTAGATGGGATCACTTTGCCATTGATCTGATTCTCTACAGTTGACAGCAATCCGCATTTGTAACCCAGATCACGGAACAATTGATATAAAAGCGTGGCCGTAGTGGTCTTACCATTGGTGCCGGTAACGCCTACCAGCTTTAGTTGGGCTGATGGGTTATCGTAATAATTAGAGGCCAATATGCCTAAAGCGGCGGCCGAATTTTGCACCATCAGGAAGTCGGCTTCACCGGCTGTATGGCCGGGCAGGTCCTCGCACACTACTACTACGGCGCCATCCTTTACGGCTTGCTCCATATAGTCGTGCCCATCTACCTGGGTACCGCGTACCGCCACGAACAAGCAGCCTGGCACCACCTTGCGCGAATCGAACACGATACCCGTGATCTCCACATCGGCACTGCCCTGTAGTTCGGTAAAGGCCAGGCCTTCCAGTATGTCGCTTAAATACTTCATTCGAGTTCGATGGTTATGCGTGATCCTTTAGGTATGATGCTGCCTCCCGTTACCGATTGGCGCGCAACGATACCGCTGCCTCTTACTGTTGTTCGGTAGCCGGCGTTACCCAGCACATATAATGCATCGGTGAGTCCCATGCCGGTAACGGATGGTACTGTACCGCGTTTGTATCTTATTTCCTGCGGGGCTACGCCGTTGCTGGTATCCACCGTGCGTGCGGCATTAGAAGCATACAAGGGTTTGATGCCCAGTTTGCCATATACCTGCTGAACGGCACGCATATTACCATTTTTGATCTGCGGCATTTGCGTGTTGCCTACCAAACGGGTTGCAGGGTTTTGCTGCAGGTCAAGATCGGCAGCATATACCTTATCGGCCACTTCCCTGAATACCGGACCGGCCACCAAGGCGCCGTAGTAACCGTTCTTAGGATCGTTGATCACCACAATTAGCGAGTACTTAGGCTTATCGGCCGGGAAGTAACCCGCAAATGAGGCCTGGTACTGGCGTTTAGCACGGTAACCTTTATTAGCATCGGCCACCTGCGCCGTGCCCGATTTACCGGCAATGCGGTACAGCGGGTTGTAAATGATGTTCTTACCGGTACCCTCGGTGATCACGCCTTCCATCATCTCCTGCATCTTTTTCAGGGTAACATCAGAGCAGATCTTGTTACTCACTACCCTTGCACTAAATTGCTCCACCGGGTTACCCAGGCGACGTATCTCTTTTACAAAGATCGGAGCCACGTATTTACCATTGTTGGCCACCGCGTTGTAGAACGATAACATTTTAAGCGGCGTTAACTGCATCTCATAGCCATAGGCCATTTGCGGTAACGACATATTCTTATTCCAGCTCCTGTTCTTAGGGCTTTTCACCACCGGCTGTGCTTCGCCAGGTATCTGCAGGCCCAGCTTCTCATGCAAATGCCAATCATACAGGTGATCGGTAAAGCGCGACTGGTTGTCTTTGTATGACTTGTTTACCAAATAGGCAACCGCGGCGTTCGATGACTCTTCGAACGCCTTTTTAACGGTTACCACTCCAATGCTCCCGTGCGAATCTTTGATCATATGGCCGGGTATCTTGTAATTGCCTGTACCTACCAGCGTATTGGTATCTACCATCTTATCTTCCAACAGCGCCATATATGAGGCGATCTTGAAGGTAGAACCCGGGTCCTGGTTACCGGCTATGGCATAGTTAAATTTCTCTTTATACTCGCCTGGCGCCACTTTAGAGTAGTTAGCCACTGCGCGTACCTCTCCCGTTTGCACTTCCATCAGGATCACGGCACCATGATCAGCATCGCTTTTGATCAGTTGTTTAAGCAGTGCGCTTTGAGCCACATCCTGAAAATTCACATCGATGGTGGAGATGATATCGGCACCATCCTTGGCAGCGATCTCTTCTTCCTGGTTCACCGGCATCCATACGTTACCGGCAATGCGTTGCATCAGGCGTTTACCGCTCTCGCCTTTAATGTAACCTGCGTAAGCACCCTCTAAACCTACAGGGTTCTTTACGTTCTCGTTGCTGTAACCGATGGTACGGGCAGCCAGCGAGCGGAACGGCAGTATGCGTTTGTTTTGCTGCACCACGATCAGTCCGCCTTTGTAGCGGCCCATATTAAAGATCGGGAACTTGCGTATCCTTTTCAGTTCCTGGTAGCTAACCTTACGGCGTACCAATTGGTAGCGTTTCTTTTCACGGCGGGCGTCGCGCAACATCATCGAGTATTCGCGACGCGAACGATCACCAAAGAACTCAGACATTTTGAGCGCCAGGGAGTCTACCTTATCATAGAACACCTTATCATCCTCAATGCCGGCGGCCAGCATATCCATATGCAGCTCATATTCCGGCACCGATGTGGCCAGCAGGCTTCCATCATTAGAGAAGATATTACCGCGTGCAGCATCAGTGTTCACGTATTGTACCGACAAACTATCGGCCTTTTTACGCCATTTATCACCCTGAACGAATTGAAGGTGGCAAAGCTTAAAGAAAACCGCGCCCGCCAATACCACGATCAGGCCAAAGGCCAGATACACTCGCAGTAATATGTTGGTCCTGATGTTCATGGCCTTACCTCCTCATCATTGAGCTTTTGCGGTGGCTCCACCGGCTCGGTTATCCCTAACGTATCGGCACGCTTGGCCACTTCGGTCAGCGTGCTTTTGAAAGCCATTTCGGCCTTAGTGCTTTTATAATCCCAGCTCAGTTCCTTTACCTCTTTACTCAGTTTGTCTATATCCCGAACGTTGTCCTCAGCCAGCTGGCGGTTAGCGATGTAAACCATGGCCAGGAACACGACGAAAAAAACAAAAGGCAAAGCGCGGGTAACTGCCTCGGTAGAGACAACACCTTTATTGAGCAGGTTGGTCACAAAGTTCTCCGGCGCTTCTTTCACCGGCATTTCTTTAACTACCAATTCCTTCTCGGCTTCTTCTTCCTCCTGAATCTCTGCGCGTAAACGGTTCGTCATTTCTTTACAGCTATCCTTAATTTGGCACTACGTGCACGGTTATTCTCTTTTATTTCTTCATCAGTAGCGGTGATGGCACCACGACTAACGGCTTCCAGCGGTTTTTGATCGTTACCATAAAGGTCCTTCTCTACCTCGCCGCTAAATTTTCCTTTGGCGATAAAGTTCTTCACCAGCCTGTCTTCTAGCGAGTGGTATGACATGACCACCAAACGACCGCCAACACCTAACACCTCAGCGGCCTGTACCAAAAGCTCTTTTAAAGCTTCCAGTTCCTGGTTCACCTCGATGCGAAGCGCCTGGAATACCTGCGCCAGGTATTTATTTTCTTTACCGCGCGGGATCAACCCGGCGATCACATTCTTCAGGTCGGCAATGGTATCGATCGGTCCGTTCAACCGGGCCGTAGCGATAGTGCGGGCCAGGTTGCGGGCATTTTGGATCTCGCCATACATGCCAAAAATGCGATGCAGATCAGCCTCGGCATATGTGTTCACCACTTGTTTTGCCGTTAGCTCCGAACGCTGGTTCATGCGCATATCCAGATCAGCATCAAAGCGGATCGAAAAACCACGATCAGCCTCATCGAACTGATGTGATGACACCCCCAGATCGGCCAGTATACCATCTACCGGGATGGCGCCATGCAGACGGCAAAAATTCTTCAGGTATCTGAAGTTCTGCTCCACCAACTCGAAGCGGCCGTCGTCTATCTTATTGTTCACCGCATCAGCATCCTGGTCAAAGGCCAGCAAGCGGCCGTTCTTTCCCAAATGCTTCAGTATCTCGCGCGAGTGGCCACCACCGCCAAAGGTCACGTCTACATAAGTTCCATCAGCCTGGATGTTCAAGGCATCGATGCACTCTTGCAACATCACCGGGTTATGATACTCACTCATCGCCCCTCCTTCCTATGCCACCCATCACCTCTTCGGCCAGGTTGGCAAAATCTTCAGGAGCACTATCCATTTGCTGATCGTAAGCACCCTGATCCCAAACCTCGATCTTGTTGAACTGGCACGACAGCACCACCTCGGTGGTGATACCCGCGTACTCCAACAGATTTTTTGGCAACAACACCCTGCCAGAACTGTCCAACGACAATTCAGTGGCGCCGCGGGTGAAGTAACGAATGAATTCGCGCGTTTTTTTCTCGTATTGGTTGAGCCTGCTTAAGTCATCCACGATCTTATCCCACTCCTTGCGGGTGTAAACCACCAAGTGTTTTTCGAAGCCACGATTGATCACAAGACCCTCACGCTCAGCTTCGGGAAGCTGCTTCTTGAGGCCCGCGGGGATCATCATCCTCCCCTTGGCATCCAGTTTACAATCAAATTCTCCTAAAAAGTGGGACATGCCGACAATTCGTCTAAAATCAATTGTAAAAGTAACACAGACTTTCCACAAATTCCCACTTTCTCCCACTAAAAAGTTTTCAACACCCACATTGAATATCTTTAGCCCCACGAGGCCAAACAAAACACCGTTTCGACGCTTTTAGCGGATCGGAAAAGTTAGATCTGTTAACTGGGAGTTGAAGGTTAAGGAGTTAAGCAGAACGAAAGGCGCAATTAAGTTTCCGAAGGGCCCTGCATTCAGGGCTGAGCAGTTAATTATATTAACTATAGCAGGTCTATTATGCTAATTAAGTTCATTGGGCGATCGCTCTTTTACCGCTTATGGGCCGAGGGGGCCGTTCGTTCTTCCTATAAATATAAAACACCGGTCTGTTCGGCATTTGGCCTACTTGCGCTGCCGGGTCTCCCCCAACGCCGGGAACTGACGGCTGGGTGGGAAAAAGTGGAGGATTTTTGAAATTGGTAGGAATCAGTGGCAGTAGCAGTCAAAAGTTCCATTGGCAAGTTGCAGTAAAGTGCGATGCACACGCGACATGCATGCGACAGCCAAAGAGTACGAAGCTTACATCCCCTCTTGAGAGGGGCAGGGGTGTGTCTCTAAAAGCGATAAGTTGAATAACGAACCACTTACTGCTACCTTTCTGATGGGATGCCGAGATGCCTAGGCATGACGGTTCAGATGATCGACGGTGACTTGTCCTCCGCAGAGATGGCTTCGTACCTCGCTATGACGGGGTGGTGAAGGTGCCGCCTGCTCTTCACAACGTGCTACCGAACTCTACTTAGTGTACTGAAACCTGTTACATCGCTGTAACAAAATTCCCCAACTTTCCCCACTTTTGATCATTGCGAAATTCGTAAAAACCCAACTTTTCCCAGAAAAAGCATACAAAAAGTCGAAATGTAACACCAAATGTAACGCTGTAACACGCAAATGTAACACCGCCATTGCGTATCGACAGAGCTTCCGACACCTATGATACACAACCAGAACTCAAAAATTATGAAAATGGTGATCATGCCGCATGCGTTGGCAACGGTCAAAATATCTATCTTTCGGGTCTTATGATCGTGATCATTCAATGCCGCGACCAGGTGGGACTGGTATCGGCCATATCTGGCGTGCTAAGCCGCGCTGGCCTCAACATCATCACCATGGACGAGTATGTAGATACCGCCCAGAACCGCTTTTTTGCCCGTGTAGAGGTTACCCAGCCCAACGATGCACAGCTTGATCAGCAGGACCTTGAGCAGGTATTACCGCCAGATGCGGTGGTGAGCATTAACCCCTCACCCGAAAAACGGATCGTGATACTGGTGACCAAAGAGTACCATTGCCTGGCTGATATTTTGGTGCGCAACTATTTTAAAACGTTGGGGGCTACCGTATCGGCCGTGATCGGCAACCATACCGTGCTGGAGGATATTTGCGTGCGCTTTGGTATCCCGTTCCACCACATCTCGCACGAGGGCAATTCTAAAGAGGGATTTGAGACCGAACTGGCCGCGCAGATCGCTCATTATGAGCCAGATCATGTGGTACTGGCTAAATTTATGCGCATCTTATCGCCCACCTTTGTGGCCCGGTTCGAGCGGAAGCTGATCAATATCCACCACTCCTTTTTACCGGCGTTCATTGGGGCAAACCCCTACCGCCAGGCCTACGAGCGTGGTGTGAAGCTGATCGGTGCCACCGCCCACTTCGTGACCAACGACCTCGACGAAGGACCCATTATTGCCCAGCAGACCATCCATGTGAACCACTCATTTACGGCGCAGGATATGGTCAAGGCGGGTCGCGAGATCGAGACCGCCGTACTGGCCAAAGCCCTGCAACTGGTACTGAACGACCGGGTGTTCGTATATAATAATAAGACGGTGGTGTTCGAATAACGCAAGCCTACCCAAGATGGGACTTTATGATGATGAGACCCTGAATAAATATTCTATTTTAGCTACATGGACCAATTACCTCCCCTGCCCAAACTTACTGCCGAAGAGATACGCGTATTAGGCTCGCTCATGGAAAAAAGCCGCACCACGCCGGACTACTACCCCATGACCATCAACGGTTTAACGGCCGCTTGCAACCAGCGGTCGTCGCGCAAGCCGGTGGTCAACTATGATGAGGAAACGGTGACCCGCACCCTGGACACCCTGAAACGTAAGGGTCTGATATCGACCGCTACCGGTGGTTCGAGCCGGGCCACCAAGTACAAGCACAACTTTGCGATCGTGTTCCCCGTGGTGCCGGCCGAGGTAGCGGTGATCTGCTTGTTGTTGTTGCGTGGCCCACAAACCCCGGGCGAGATCAACAACAATTCGGGCAGGTTGTATGAGTTCGACAGCCTTGACGAGGTTAACGAGGTACTGGAGAAGTTGAGCAGCGGCGAACAGCCTTACCTTACTTTATTGCCACGCCGCAGTGGACAAAAAGAGGCGCGTTATATGCACCTATTGGGCGAGACCCTCGAGATACCGGAAGATGACGAAGAGACCTCGTCTCCCGCGGGCAACGCTTCCAGCAATGCAGCCTTGGAAGAACGGGTTACCAAGCTGGAAGAAGAAGTGGCCACCTTACGCGAAGAGCTCGATAAATTATTGAAGGAGCTGTTGGGCTAAATTCACATCGAGATGTAGCATTGAGCAGGCCACTTGCGTATGGCTATAACAAACCCATTATAAACACCTGTCATGATCAAGTATTGCTACATCATCATTTTATCCCTGTTCGTTGCCTCTTGCAAAAAAGATAACGCCGGTACCCCACCATCCAATGATCTGAAAGGGACCTGGCGGCAAACCTCGTACGGAGGCGGCTTCGATGGCAAGACCTACCAGGTACCAGCCGACAGCGTTCTCACCATCACCTTCAATGGCTCATCGGGCTATGAAAGTAAACGAAATGGCAAACTCACCCATTCGGGCACCTATGAGGTGGGCAAAGCTAAAAGCATCTACAGCGGTGAAATGGAGGATGCGATACAGTTGGATGGTAACGGGCTATGGTCGATCATTAAGATCGATGGTAATGCGCTCCACCTATCGATCAATGCCTATGATGCCGGTGGTTCAACTTATACCAGGGTCAATTAAGTAGCAGCCATCAGGCGACCACCCGTGCCTTGCGTTTAGAGATGACCAAGCCAGTGATCACCATGGCCGAGCCGATCACTGCATATATGGTGATCTTTTCACCCAACATCAAATAACCCATCGTATACCCGAACACCGGGACCAGGTATAACCAGGCCGCTGCCGATACGGTATCGCGCTTCACCAAATATTGCCAAAGCAAATTAGCCACGAACGACAATACCAGGATCAGCCAGATCAGGCAGGCAAAAAAGTTAGTATCTAACCGATAAACATGATAAGTACCGAACAGCCAGCAAAAGGGCAATACCATGACCCCGCCCGCAAATACCTGCCAAATATTGAATACCATTGGCGATAACGGGATATCAAGCTGCGAAAAGTAAATACTGCTCAACGCATAGGCAACGATGTAGATCACTAATAGAACGATGCCCATCGGCTTGATGGTGGCATTGGGTAGTGCAGTGGCCGATGCCAGTATCAAACCGCTAAAAGCGATCAGCATCCCCACCACTTCAAACCGGGTAAGCTTTCGGTTCAAGAACAAGGACGAGAATAGGGCGATGAGCAACGGCGCCACCGCAGTGAATAAGGTACTGATACCTGCTGACGCATACTTTTGAGCGGCAAAAAAGGACCCGAGCGTAGCCGTGGAGTTCAGGAAACCGTATATCAATATCGGTTTCCACTCCTGTGTCTTTGGCAAAAAGCGATACTTACGATGAAATAGAAAGTAAGGTGCGAACAGCAGACCGGTACAGATAAAACGAATGCCCACCAGCATCAGACCATCGGCCGACCGGATGCCGAATTTAGCCGCAATGGCACCGGTAGCCCACAGGATAGCGAACAATAAACCAGGTAGTATATTCTTATTCACAGTACAAAATTAACACGAAGTCAATATTTATTTGTCCAAAAATTAAATTTTGCAATTAAGGAGCCCTTAAATTAAAGATCTTATAATAAATTTGGCTTTTGCAAAACATCTAGCCTTACAATAGGTTACTGTAAAGACCGTTATAAATGTGACGATCTGCCGGTCGACCTAAGGCAGTTAGCTTTATCGCTTCATCATAAATGATAGACCTATGAGCAAACATCTGCACTGTTCCAAATGCGCAAGGCGATACCATTACCGCATACCCACACCGGGTTTCTTGCGCGCCGTTCTTTTCTTTTTGCCGATACAAAGTTTTTTTTGCGCTAAGTGTTTAACCACCCGTTATGAACTGATCACGGAGCGAGAACTGACCAAGTATGAGATCTGACCTTAACTAACAAAGCCCTGCTATCGACATAGCAGGGCTTTGTTTTTAATATATACCTGCCTATAATACCCTCACCTTTAAAAAGCTTGGGTTGATCTTTGAAGTATACACCCGATGCGTGGCCTTCTTAAAATCAGTATCCTTTGCTTTCATGATATCCTGAAATTGCTGCGTATTGCGATCGATCAGCGGGAACCAGGTGCTTTGCACCTGTACCATAATGCGGTGACCTTTTTTGAAAGTGTGCAGTACATCCTGTAATTCAAAATTGACAGGGCTTACTTTTCCTAGCACAAAAGCCGACGGCTTATCAAAACCGGTACGGTATTTACCGCGCATACTTTCGCTGCGTACCATTTGCTGGTAGCCGGCCATCTTTACATCTTTTGCGGTGAACTTATTGTTAGATGCCGTGTCGGGATAAACATCGATCACTTTCACTACCCAATCAGCATCGGTACCAGTGGTTGATACTTTAAGATTTGCCCATATATTACCGGCCAGGGTCACATCGCGAGTCAGCACGTCGGTCTGATAGGTCAACACCTCGGGCATGGCAGCGGCAAAACGCTGATCGGCGGTCATGTAGTCGCGCTCCATATCCATGGTCTTTTTAGCGTAGTAAGGCACCGGCTTGTTCGGGTCTGATACGAACTCGTTAAAACTTTCCTTAGTAGCTACTGGTGCGGTGAAAGACAGTTTTCCGCCAGGCAAAAAGTATAAGTTCTTTTCCTTAGCGCCTGCAGGAGGCCAAACGTTGTAGGTCTTCCATTGGTTCACACCAGTTTGAAAGGTAGACACTTTTGGCAGATCCAAAGGTGTACCCTTCAGATAATGACTAAAGAACGCGAACTCGATCTTCTCGCGATAATAAGGCGCCGTCTCTCCGCCAAAGTCAACATCGCCTAAGTGGTCGCCGGCACCACGCGCCCAGCCACCATGCACCCATGGGCCCATCGCAAAATACATAGGCGTATTCGGATTCTTTGCCGCCAACACTTTATAAGTATTGATGGCACCGTAAAGGTCCTCGGCATCGTACCAGCCACCGGTCACAAGGGTAGCGGTCTTGATATCATGCAGATGAGGCAGCACATTACGATCTTTCCAATGCTGATCATAGTCAGGATGGTCCATCATCTCGTTCCACAAGCGAATGGTATCCTTAAAATATTTTACGTTGGTATTCCGCATCGAACCCATTTTCAGGAAAAAATCGTAGCCATCCTCGCTTCCCGGGTTCGGGTCAAAACGGGCGCCGCGGCGCTGGGTAGGCTTATCATCCTGACGGTTGGTGAAACCCGGATAAAAACCGAAGTTGGCCGCCAAAAAGAACGCACCATTGTGCCAGGCATCATCGCGCCAAAGATCTGCGATGGGTGCCTGCGGCGACGCGGCCACCAATGCCGGGTGACGGCTCAACAACGCTGTGGTAGTATAAAAGCCGGGATATGATATGCCCCACACGCCTACCTTGCCGTTGTTGTTCTCTACATTTTTGAGTAGCCAGTCAATGGTGTCATAAGTGTCGGTGCCTTCATCAACGTCTTTGTTGGTCTTGTGCACTTCTAGTTCGGGAGTCATCTCTTCGTAGATACCCTCGCTCATCCAGCGGCCACGCACGTCCTGGTATACAAAGATGTAACCATCTTTCATAAAGTCGGGGTTAGGACCTAAGCTGGGCTTGTACGCCTCAGCGCCATACGGCGCCACGCTGTAGCAGGTGCGGTCCATCATGAACGGATATTTTTTTGATCCATCCTTAGGCACATACACGGAGGTAAATAGCTTTTTACCATCGCGCATAGGTATCTGGTACTCATGCTTGGTGTAGTGCTCTTTTACATAAGCCACATCGGCGGGGTTTGCCCCGCGTTGCGCAAAGGCCGATAAGACGACCATGGCCAGGATCAATGAACTGAAAAACTTCATAGTGTCTAATTGCTGGACTAAACATACAAAAAAGGCCGCTTTATTGCTAAAGCGGCCTTCAGTATACTTTAAAAATTGTTATCCGTTAATGGCTTTAACACCCGGCAATTCTTTGCCTTCCATGTACTCGAGCAATGCGCCACCACCGGTAGACACGTAGCTTACGTCGTCATTAAAACCGAATTTGGATACCGCAGCGGCCGAATCGCCACCGCCGATCAGTGAGAAAGCGCCATCTTTAGTTGCTTTTACCACAGCTTCGGCTACAGCTTTAGTACCTTTCTCGAACTTTTCCATCTCGAAAACTCCCATTGGGCCGTTCCACAAAATGGTCTTCGAAGCGGTCACCACATTGCTGAACGCCGCGATCGAATCAGGACCGATGTCTAGACCCATCCAGCCTTCTTTAATATTATTGTTCGGTGCGGTCTCGGTATTGGCATCGTTCGAGAACGCATCAGCGATCACCGAATCGGTTGGCAATAATAACTTAACGCCTTTGCTTTTAGCTTTAGCGATCAGTTCAAGAGCCAGTTCCAGCTTATCATCCTCTACCAACGACTTGCCGATGTTGCCGCCTTGTGCCTTAGCGAAAGTGTAGGCCATACCACCGCCAATGATCAGGTTATCTACTTTCTCAAGCATATTCTCGATCAGCAACAGCTTGTCGCTCACCTTGGCACCACCCATAATAGCGGTGAAAGGTTTAGCAGCGCCGTTCAATACCTTTTCGGCATTTTCCAGTTCGGCAGCCATCAGGTAACCAAAGTACTTGGCATCAGGGAAGAACTGAGCGATAACCGCTGTAGAAGCATGTGAACGGTGAGCGGTACCAAATGCATCGTTCACATATAGATCGCCCAACTTTGATAGTTTCTCGGCAAAGTCCTTATCTCCTTTTTCTTCTTCTTTGTAAAAACGAAGGTTCTCCAACAACAACACTTGTCCATCTTTTAGCGCAGCGGCTTTATCAGTGGCTTCAGCACCAATGCAATCATCAGCGAATTGTACCTCAGTGCCCAACAATTCAGACAGGTGCGATACGATGTGTTTAAGTGAATATTTTTCGGTAGGACCTTCTTTAGGGCGGCCCAGGTGCGACATCAAGATCACGGCGCCACCATCGGCCAGGATCTTTTTAAGAGTAGGCAACGCCGCAGTGATGCGGTTATCGTCGGTTATGTTATAGTCTTTGTCAAGCGGAACATTAAAGTCGACCCTGATAAGGGCTTTTTTTCCGGCAAAGTTCAATTGATCGATAGTTCTCATAAATATCAGTACTCAAAAGTGAGTTGCCAAGATCACAAAAAAGTTCCACATACACCCAACTAATTATTAAAAAGTGTTTAAACAACACTAAGTTAGGCATTGACCACTACGTTGAACATATTTTGCGTCAAGCCATAGTCCGAAGTATCCATTCAAACATTGACCCGTCCGCTGCCATACTTAATTGTAGGGCAACTACTTATAACGTGATCATCACTACGGGTTGTAAATTTTGGCAACTAAATTGCTATATGTCGCTTGACCTTTGCCACTTACTTGGGTCTTACATTCATTACACATTAAAACTCTATTATGAAACAGTCAGTTCGTGTAGTATTAGCTACAATAATTTCGGTAAGCTTATTTGCATGTAAATCAGCGAATAAGTCGGACACAGTAGATAGCGCAGCCATTGCTGCTGCCGCCATTAAAAAGGATTCGGCAGCCAGAGCCGACACCGCAGGACTTGCTGCTTTTAAAGCACAGAAAAGACAACGTTATGAGGACAGTTTGAAAAGCGTAGGTGCTGCCCGTGAGCGTGTGGCCCGTACCACCACTACCAGAACAACAAGATCATCGTCAGGTACGCGTACCTCGTATGCCGCGTCAGGTTACGGTGCACGTAGCACCTACAGTAACCAAACCACTGTGAAAAAGAGCCATGCCGCACGTAACGGTGCGCTGATCGGTGCCGGTGCAGGTGCCTTAACAGGTGCTTTGGTCACTAAAAAGAACCGTGGCGTAGGCGCTCTTATCGGTGGTGTGGCCGGTGCGGGTGCTGGTTTCGGTGTAGGTAAGATCATCGAGAACAAGCAAAAGAAAAAACAAGAGCAGCAATAATAAATTGCACTATAAACCAAAAAAGCGACCAATAATGGTCGCTTTTTTGGTTTATGCTACTTACCACATGTTATTGTATCTTCAAATACATCACATGGTGCGGGCCAATGCCCGGTATATCGAACTCGGGCGAGATGACCTCGAACCCGGTATTACTATAAAAACTTACCGCCACTTTGCGGGCATTGCACCAAACGTAGTTCACTTTCTGTCCGCGCAGGTAAGTGACCGCAAAGTTCACCAACTGCGTGCCCACGCCCTTACCCTGATACTCTTTCAACGTGGCCATGCCACGTAGCTGATAACCACCACCAGCGAACTCACCGTAACCTTGCGGATGGAACGAGGCGATACATGCCAGCTTATCTCCATCAAAATAGCCAAGATGGAAACTATCAGGATGATCATCGCCGGCAAATCGACATTCGTCGAGAGTCAATCTTCCTTCTCTTAATATCTCGTTCCGGATAGGCAATACTTCATCTGCCGTTATAAATTTGATCATGTTTAGCTTATGTATCTACCGCAAAGGTAACAAATGATGTGACGATGCCGGCCGCATTCACCTACCTGAACGTTCCCAAAATTTCGGCGTATCTTTGCCGCTGATGGCAGGCATCTATATACACATCCCGTTTTGCAAGAAAGCTTGCCATTACTGCGATTTTCATTTCAGCACCTCACAAAAGTACCGGACCGAGATCGTGCAGGCGCTGACTCACGAGATCTTGCTGCAAAAACAGTACTTGAGTGGCACAACGATCAATACCATCTATTTTGGTGGTGGCACCCCATCGTTACTGACCGATACCGAGATCGGTCACATACTGGACACCATCACCCAGCACCATACCGTGGCATCAGATGCCGAGATCACGCTGGAAGCTAATCCTGATGACCTGAACAGGGAGCAGGTGAAGGCGCTTCGTTCCACTGCGATCAACCGTTTCAGCATTGGCATACAGTCCTTTTATGATGAGGATCTGAAATGGATGAACCGTGCCCATGTGGGCGCCGAGGCCGAAGCATCAGTAAAGCGCGTGCAGGATGCCGGGTTCGAGAACATCACGGCCGACCTGATCTACGGCTATCCCATGCTTACCGATGCCAAGTGGAGCCATAATATGAATATGCTGTTCGATCTGGAGATACCACACCTTTCAGCTTACTCACTCACAGTCGAACCACGCACGGCGCTGGCATCGTTCATCAAGCGTAAGCAAGAACCGCCATTAAGCGATAGCCAAAGTGCCCAACAATTCAGCTACCTGATGGAAAGAATGGTTGAGCAGGGATTTGAGCATTACGAGATATCCAACTTTGCCAAACCTGGAAGATACTCACGTCACAACTCTAACTACTGGAAAGGTGTACCCTACCTCGGTATCGGCCCATCAGCACACTCTTTCAACGGTAGCACCCGGCAATGGAACGTGGCTAACAATGCGGCTTACCTTCAGCAATTAACACAACGTAAGATACCCGCCGAGATCGAGGAACTGACCATGACAGACCGGCTGAACGAGTACATTATGACCTCGGTACGTACCATGTGGGGGCTTGATCTTGATCACCTTAACACCCTCCAAAGTGGCGCTGCCGATATATTGATCAAGGAAGCAGAGCGCTTTTTTGACAAGGAATGGCTGATGCAAAGCGGCCGCGTGTTAACGCTTTCAACCGCTGGCAAGTTGTACGCCGACCATATCGCAGCTGAGCTTTTCTTTGAAGAATAAGCAGCGCGAGCGTGCGTAACGTAATTGCCCCTCGAACAGTTCTCAAAAAAAGCACTCCCAAAACAGCTACTAAGTTCTTCAAATTAGGAGAACCGAAAACAATACCGCTGCGTAATTCTTCATAATTCGACACAATCTGAATATGAAAAAAATGATGATCGCGGTATTCGCTTTAGTAGCTATAGCGACCGCAACCGTAAAGGCGCAAACCGTAATGGTAGGTGGTGCACCTATGTATCCTACCAAAGACATTGTTGATAATGCAGTGAACTCTAAAGATCATACCACCCTGGTAGCTGCTGTAAAAGCCGCAGGCCTGGTAGAGACCTTGAAAAGCGCAGGACCGTTCACCGTATTTGCGCCTACTAACGAGGCATTTGACAAACTCCCTAAAGAGACCGTACCAACCCTGCTGAAACCTGAGAACAAGAGCACGCTGACCAAGATCCTTACCTACCACGTAGTAGCAGGCCGCATCAGCGCTGCCGAACTGATGGCCAAAGTAAAGGCCGGTAATGGCAAAGCCGAATTGAAGACCGTAAGCGGTGGTACCCTTACCGCTATGCTGGACGGAAGCAAGCTTTATTTGGTTGATGAAAAAGGTGGAAAGTCATGGATCACTATCCCTAACGTGTTCCAAAAGAACGGCGTGATCCACGTAGTGAACACCGTGTTAATGCCTAATTAATTGCTGGCATATATTAAGATGTTTTAAGGCAAGGCCCGGCAGCGAAAGCGTCGGGCTTTGTTACTTTTACGTCAACTAAAGATCAAAAGTAAACTTGATAGACAGGCCTTTTTAAAATTAATTAGATTTGTACGTTAATTTGATGTGAATACACTATGGGTTTAAAGCTGTCGCCTATTGATCGGGTCGATAATATAACTAAAGAGG
Organism: Mucilaginibacter daejeonensis; assembly: GCF_020783335.1. Lineage (NCBI taxonomy): Bacteria > Pseudomonadati > Bacteroidota > Sphingobacteriia > Sphingobacteriales > Sphingobacteriaceae > Mucilaginibacter > Mucilaginibacter daejeonensis. The sequence goes on along the minus strand of NZ_CP086068.1, from coordinate 1,055,953 downwards.
ATTTTATCAAGAACTACCTGGAGCCGCGCCGGCCATTGGTGATCCGCAAGGCTACCGAGAACTGGCCAGCATTACAGAAATGGACCTTCGACTATTTGAAAGAGGTAGTTGGCGACCAGATCGTTCCGCTGTATGACAGCTCAAAGGCCGACCCAAGTAAAGCCATCAATGCCTCGGCAGCCGAAATGAAGTTCGGTGATTACATCGACCTCATTCAGAAAGAGCCTACCGACCTGCGCATCTTTTTATTTGACCCTATTAAACAAGCTCCTAAGTTGCTGGAAGATTACCGCTCACCTAAAGACCTGATGGGTGGTTTCCTGGATAAATACCCCAACATGTTCTTTGGCGGTGCAGGTTCCGTTACGTTCCTGCATTACGATATCGACCTCGCTCACATCTTTCATACTCATTTCCACGGTCGTAAGCACGTCATGCTTTTCGACTATAAGTGGAAGGAGCGCTTGTACGGCATTCCGTTCGCTACCTATGCTTTGGAAGATTATGACATCGAGCATCCTGACTTTGATCGCTTCCCGGCGCTGGATGGTATAGAAGGTCAGGAGACGATACTGGAACATGGCGAGACCCTGTTCATGCCTACCGGCTACTGGCACTGGATGAAATACCTTGACGGATCTTTCTCTATTTCACTGCGTGCGTGGGACAAGTCGTGGGCCATTAAGGCTAAAAGCTTGTACAACCTCACCATACAGCGCAAGGTTGACAGCTACTTGAAGAAGCGTTACAAAAAACGCTATATGGACTGGAAAGAAGGTTTGGCTATTGAACGCGCCAACAAGGCACTGGCTGCAGGGGAGCCCAAGTAAACGGCTGACCCACCCGTACATAGCTGAGAATTTTTTATATTTGGGGTTCAGTTATGCGTAAACTCCTCGGATATATCTTATCAGCTATCCATTATGTGGTATTTGGAGCATGGTTGGGCATATTTCAACCTATCCAATGGTTATGTTACCGGCTTGGCGGTTATGCACCGCATAAACGCTCGGTAGATGTTTTGAATGGGCTACTTACCAGCACTTACTACCTGCTGGGTAACCGGGTAACGTTCACCAACCGCCAGGACCTGCCTGTGGACCGGCCCATCATTTTCATTGCCAATCACCAAAGCATGTATGATATACCGCCGCTTATTTACTTTTTGCGCAAGTATCATGCTAAGTTCATCTCTAAGATAGAACTCACTAAGGGTATCCCTTCCATATCATACAATCTAAAAGTAGGGGGCGGCGCCAACATTGATCGTAAAGAGCCGCGCCAGGCCATTATGGAGTTAAGTAAGCTGGGCGTACGCATGAAGGAGAATAAATGGAGCACGGTGATCTTCCCTGAAGGAACACGCTCTAAGGATGGCCACATGCGTCCCTTTCAGACAGCAGGTATAGCTACCATTTTAAAAAAATGCCCAGATGCATTACTGGTTCCTGTGGTGATCAACAACGCCTGGAAAATGGTTCGTTATGGCATATATCCATTAAGCACTTTTGAACACCTGACCTTTGAAGTATTACCACCGGTAGAGCCCGCTGGCCGCCCGATCGATGAGCTGGTAACAGAGGTACAGCAAGCTATCGAGAAAAAGATCGTGTTCAGCAAATGATCAAGGGTCTCCAAAAAGGCCCTATCTCTTGCGGCTGAAATTCTGCTTCCTGACCCTCTGATCAAATATTTTTTTCCTCGATCATCTTGAAGAATTCATCACGGTAAGTGTCGCCAATGGGAATCACCTTATCGCCAATAAAGATGCGGCTGCGCTCGATACTGTCGATCTTGTTTAGCGATACGATGTATGAGCGGTGTACACGGATGAAATGGCGTTCGGGCAAAGCATCCTCCACCTTTTTCATGTTCTGCAAAGTGATGATGCGCTCGTTGGGCGTAAATATGGAGATGTAATCCTTCAGCCCCTCAATGAACAGCACATCGTTCAGATACACCTTTTGGATCTTATGCTCCGTTTTAACGAAGATGAAATCGTTGGATATGTCGGAACGCTCGGGTTGTGGTTCTTCTTTTTCTACCGGTTTTGCGGCAGGGAACAGGCTCGCCTGCACCTTTTGAGCGGCCTTGTAAAAGCGATCAAAGGCGATGGGCTTAAGCAGGTAATCGATGGCATCCAATTCATAACCTTCCAAAGCGTATTGCGGGTACGCAGTGGTGATGATCACCTTGGTACGGCCATTGGCTATACGCATGAACTGTATGCCGGTAAGCTCGGGCATTTGCACATCCAGGAACACCAGATCCACCCCGCCGGCCTGCACCAATTGCAATGCCTCTATGGCGCTTGTGGTAGCTTTAACCAATTGCAGGAAGGGTATCTTGGAAATGTAGTCCTCTATCACATGCAGCGCCAACGGCTCATCATCCACTACAAGGCATTTGATCATGGTCATAAAATTAGTGATAATTCGCAAGTATAGTGATCGGCCGTGTCATTAATATTCAAATGGTACTGACCCGGATATAGCAGTTTCAGGCGGCGTTTCACGTTATTTAAGCCGATGCCTCCGGCGGCATCTCGGTTTAGCAGGTGCTTCTTATTGTGCATGTAAAATTGCAGATGACCATCGTCGACCTTGATCTTGAGCTCGATGGGTGAGTGCTCGTCATTTGCTACGCCGTGCTTGAAAGCATTCTCGATGAACGAGATCAGCAGCAACGGCACGATCTGTTGATGGGTAACCTCCCCTTCCACACTGAAATTGATATAAGAGTTACCGAACCGGATCTTTTGCAGTTCAATGTAGTTCTGCAAATAGGTGATCTCTTTCTCCAGGTCTACCTTGTTATCGTTCGATTCATACAGCATATACCGCATTATCTCGGATAGTTTAAGGATGGCTTCGGGGGTATTGTCGGCGCGCTGATATGCAAGTGAATAGATACTATTAAGCGAATTGAATAAGAAATGTGGGTTGATCTGCGAACGTAACAAAGCCAACTCGGCAGTAAGACGCTGGTTCTCCAGATCGCGTTGGATACGTTCGTTCATGAACCAATCGACCGTAAAATGCAGCAGCATGCTCAGCAGCACGAATATCACACTGGTGAAGCAGGCACTGGTGAAGTAATTGATGAAGGCTACCGGCTTGCCTTTGCGATCGATGAGCAGCAGATCACGAAAACCATAGGCGACCCCATATTTGATGAAGCCTACCCCAACAATGATGAGTACCAGCAGCAGGAAGTATTTTCGATACGTCTTTTTATCGAGAAAGTTGGGAATAAGTACTAAATAGTTGGTGTAGAACAACCCGATGTTGATCATACCATACCCAATGAAGGTCACTACCAAATAGAGCGTGCTGATCTTAGTATTGGTGCGGGTGATGTACATGATCAGCGATATCATCGTGATCCAAAACAGGGAATGCCAGAATACTTGCCAGCTCTTTTTCATCGGAATAAATATATGTTTTAAGTCATAATACAGCAGCAACTTTATTCATACACCCATATTTTGCCGATGAACTGCCTCCCCTGCTCGATGAACACTTTATTACCTCTTGTTGACCGTTCATCTATGAACACGGGCAGTTGGTCTAAATAAGTTTTGCAGGTTAAACCTTTGATGTTTCTTTGTATCATCAAGATCACAACAATGAAAAAGTTCATCACTAACCTGAATCCGTTTGTACTTTTAATGATACCAGTACTTTTCGCCCTAATCGTGGGCGTTAGCTACCAGTTCGAGCTTCCGGAGCATTTTGCCGCTCAAAGCAAAATGGACCAGATGGAGCATGCTACCTCACTGTTCAGCAAAGGACTGCACTTGGCCAAGGCCGTTTGCTCGGTAGCAGGTGGTAAGTTATGGTAATCAGTACACATGACCTGAACTTTTACTTTGGCGACCAGCTTGTTGTAAAAGACCTATCTCTGCAAGTACCCGAGGGCAGCATATTTGGCTTTTTAGGCCCCAACGGTGCAGGCAAGACCACAACTATAAAACTGCTCCTGAGCCTCTTAAAGATACAAGAAGGCAGTATCCAGATATTTGGCGAGGAGCTGCAAAGCAACCGCATCAAGATCTTGCGCCAGGTAGGCTCATTGATCGAGCAGCCCGCCATTTACCATCACCTTACCGGTAAAGAGAACCTGATCAACCGTGCCCGCTTACTGGAGATACCCGTAAGCCGTGCTAACGATATGCTTGACCTGGTACAACTGGGGCAGGCCGCTCATAAAAAAGCAGGCAACTACTCGTTAGGTATGAAGCAGCGCCTGGGCATTGGCCTGGCCATGCTGGGTGACCCCAAGCTGTTGGTATTAGACGAACCTACCAACGGACTTGACCCCAACGGCATCATTGAAGTGCGTGAGTTGCTGGTGAAATTGGTGAAAGAGCAAGGCAAGACCGTCTTCGTATCAAGCCATTTACTGGCCGAGGTGGAGCGTATGGCCACGCACGTTGGCATCATTAACCATGGCGCCATGTTGTTCCAAGGCAGCATAGCCGAACTGGAAGGCATTAGCCAACCGATGGTACAGGTAGAGACCGACAACACGGTCGACGCTGCCAACTTTTTGAAAAAGAATGGCCGCGAGATCAGCCAGGTGACCGACCACTTTATCACCTTGCCATTCGTTAGTAAAGATGATATGGCCGCCATTAACGCCAACCTGCATAATAACGGCCACAAGATCTACAGCATTAACAAAGTGCAAAAAGACCTGGAGCAACTATTCCTGAACATCACTAAACAAGCCTAAGCCATGAAAGGATTCTTACTCTCACTGCGGTCCGAGTTCTATAAGAGCCGCAATACGCTGGGCTTTTGGAGCGCTATATTACTGCCGTTCGCCATCATCTTTTTAGAAAGCATCGGTTTCTTCCTAAAAAGTGATAAGCTGGCCGCCGCGCCGCCAAAGGAACTATGGGGACAATTTGCAGGTATACCGATGGCCGTAATGGGTTCGTTCCTATTACCGATGTATGCCGTTTTTGTAGGGTACTCGGTCAATAACATCGAACACCGGTCAGACACGTGGAAGACCTTGTTCACCCTGCCTATACCTAAATGGAGCATTTACAGCGCTAAGTATGTGTACGCCGTGATCCTGGTATTTGTCGCGTTGGTATTATTCGCCCTGTTCACTCTTGGTTTTGGCAACCTGCTACACTTGCTCAAACCACAATTGAGATTCGACGGATACCGCGAGGAGATAGCGCGAATGCTGGCCGAGGTATATTTTAAATTGTTCCTGGCGTCGATGGGCATCTTGTCTATCCAATTTTTGCTAAGCTTGCTTTGGAAAGACTTCCTAAAGCCGATGGGCTTAGGCTTTGTAGGCGTGATCGTTGGCAGCATATTGGTACGCTGGGAGTACTCGTACTATTTCCCTTACTCTCAACCATTAAGAGCCATCATGACCATGGGAAAAAAGGTACGCCCACAAGATGGTGTAGACCTTTTTACTAAAGAAGTAGCCGTGAGCCTGATCATTGCCGCAGTGGTTTATGTGGCAGGTTACTTCATCGTACTACGCAAAAGCATTAAATAACGAACACACACCTAACACTATATCACAAACACAACAACAATGGAAAAGGCCCCTGATCAGGGGCCTTTTCGTTTAGCCTTATTCCCGCGTTCGATCAATCCTCCCTGGTACCGTTAGATAAACTACTCGTCGTCTGCGATCATCATATTCGTAGCGTTGCATTGAGATTTGGTTACGCTAACAGTTATCAATATGACCTCGTATTGCACACTTCTTCCAGCAGTTGATCACCGTTAACTGATACTAAGCTACGGCATGGCGTCACTACCAACAAAAAAGGCCCGGCGCCTTTAACGGGCCGGACCTTTATATCCTATTCGGTAGTGTTTGGCTGCTTACTGCCCTAACACGTTACCAAATTTGCTTTCATAATCCTTGAATTGTTTGCTAAGCTTATCAGCCAGAGCCTTTTGCTGGTGCAGGCTGGTTTGCTGGGCAAGGCCATTCAGCATATACATGCTCAGTTGCACATCGCGCTGGTTCACTTCGCCACCGCCATGCTGAACGATGTTGTAGTTATAATCAAGCGCGTTAACGATGTACTTATCTAATTGCTCGGTCCACTTATCGGCGATCTGCGTTTGGTTTAGATCAAAAGCGGTGCTGGTCAGGTAATATTTACGCAAGGCTATCTCCGCATAAATGATCTTTTCAGGCATCACCTCTTCGTAACGCTTCAGTGCTTTGATGGCCAGATCGGTATGGCCTTCCTGACCTAAATGGCTTACCAGCGAGTTGAACTGCTTTTGAATGATCGGGAAGAACATCGTGGTCGACTCATGATCCAGGTATTTGGCGGTCTTCATGTTCCCCCATTTGTACTTGGTCATCATGTTGTTGTACATGGTCATGGTGTTCACCGGCTCAGGTGCGTTAGCAGCTGTATCCGGTTTTAAAGGCTGCAGGTGGTATACAAAGCCTTCATCATGCAGGTACTTGTCCATACCCATCAGGTTATCACCACCAACGGTGATGGCAAAGTAGATCGGGCGTTTCCAGTTATTGTGAGCCAGTATATCCAGCATGGCCAAATTATCCTTGGTCACGTAGTTAGAGTTGAACTTCCAGGCCATCTCCTTTACCACCTGGTCCTTTTTATCGGCAGGTACGGTACCGGTGCTTACCACTTGGTTAGGGTCTATGGTGATCTTGAAGTTTTTAGTAGGCAGGTAGTTGGCGGTCATGCCGTTCTCATACTGCACCTTGGCTTGCTGATCATCAGACGTCATGAAGTCAAACACCTCTTTCACCTCGGTGGTATCGGTCACGTTCATCTGATCGTTCCAGTAAATGATGTCGCGTATACCGGCGGCGAATTTTTCGTTCGGCATGGTGATCGGCAACGGTGCCGATTCATTCATCTTTTGCTTCATCTGGCGGATGTACCAATCGGTACCCAGCAAGCTCAGGTTCACGATCCTCACATCAGGGCGTACACCTTCTACCTCCTGTGCGTACCAAAGCGGATAGGTATCGTTATCACCATAAGTGAACAGAATAGCATTAGGTGCGCATGAGTTCAGGTAATTAGCGGCCATATCGCGTGGGGTGGTCTTGGTAGAGCGGTCATGGTCATCCCATTCCTGAAAGGCCATCAGCACCGGCGCCGCCAGCAAGCAGATCACCGAAGCGATCACCGCGCTGGTCTGAGCGTTCTTGACCACTTTTACCAAAGCATCGGCCACGTACAAAACGCCCAGGCCTATCCATATGGCGAACACGTAGAACGAGCCTACATAAGCGTAATCACGTTCACGTGGCTGCAAAGGGTTCTGATTGAGGTAAAGCACAATGGCCAAACCGGTCAAAAAGAATAACATGGCCACCGTCCCGGCATCGCGCTTATTACGCTTAAAGTGGTAGATAAGGCCCAATATGCCAATGATCAACGGCAAGCAGTATAAGCGGTTGTAAGAGTTACTCTCGGTAACTGATGATGGGAACGCTTTGAACCAATCAAGCGGACTGATCCAGTTACCATCGGTACCTTTGCTGTTGTTTTGCCCGTCCATATCATTGGTACGGCCTGCAAAGTTCCATAAAAAGTAACGGTTGTACATTTGATGCACCTGCCAGCTGAAGAAGAAACCTAAGTTCTGCTTCATGGTAGGCTGCTCCTCCTGCCCCATTTGTAACCACTCGCGGTAAAAGCTTACACGCCCTGCGTCGCTATCGAATATACGCGGGAACAAGGTATTACGATCGTAGGAGGTCTTCATTTTACGGCCGGCCACCTCATATTTGGTAGCGCCACGGCGGTAAATGGTGGCACCTTCGGTCTGCTCCACCGGTTTCGAATCAAAGTATTGGCCGTAAAGTAAAGGTGTTTCGCCGTACTGGTCACGGTTAAGGTAGCTGTTCAGTGCAAATGCATCCTGAGGGTCACTGTTGTTGAGGTTGGTCCCGGCCTTGGCACGGATCACGATCATCACAAATGAGCTGTAACCCAACAAGATGAACAAGGCGCAGATCAGCACCATATTAAGGGTATAGCGTTTTTGACGCGCCTTAAGTACATACTCCAACAGGGCCAGTACCGCCACAGCAGCGATCACACCCACAAAACCACCGCTGATACCCAACGCCAGTATGAAGGCTGAAACAGAAGCTATCAGGGCTGGCTTTGAACCATTGATAGAGAAATATATACCAGCTACCAAAGTGATCACTACCAACAGGTAAAAGATGATCGCACCGGTGTTAAAGCTAAAGCCAAGGGTATTCACGAACAACAGATCCGCATAGGCCGCGCCTTTAACGGTATATTGTATAACACCCCAAAGTACCAGGCCGAACACGACCACACCTACCACAAATGCCCAAATAGTGCCATTGGTGGTTACTGTTTTGGCCCTGCGGAAGTAAATGATGAGCGCGATCACCGGTATCACCAAAAGGTTAAGCAAGTGTATACCTATAGATAGGCCCATGATGTAAGCGATGAATACGATCCAACGGTCGGCACCGGGCTCATCGGCGTGGGCATCAAATTTCAGGATAGCCCAAAAAACGATAGCGGTACACATCGATGATTGTGCGTACACTTCTGACTCAACGGCCGAGAACCAGAAGGTATCAGAGAAGGTATAGGCCAATGCACCTACCAGGCCTGATGCCATGATCAGGATCATATTGGTGGTGTTCAGGTCCTCCGGCTTTTTGATCAGTATCTTTTTAGCAAGCATGGTAATGCTCCAGAAAAGGAACAGTATCGTAGCGGCACTGGCCAGGGCCGAGGCCATGTTGGTCCAGTAGGCCACCTTGGTCACATCACCGAACGATAGCAGCGAGAACGCTTTACCGATCATGGTGAACAGTGGCGCACCCGGCTGGTGAGCTACCTGCAAACGGTATATACAGGCGATAAATTCGCCGCAATCCCAAAAACTGGTAGAGGGTTCGAGCGTAAGAGTATAGGTAATGGCCGCGATCAGGAACGTTAGCCAACCTAACAGGTTATTGGTCTTGGTATAGTTCATATCCAAATTATTCGGTCTTGCTGTTATGGTTTCAACTGCCGAAATTAATAAAACATTATTTAGGTTAACCCAAATTGTTGGCCTTTAACATATTTTAACGGTTAGTGTCAGGCAGTTAAAGTTGATGCATAAATTTTTTGAAAAATTATTTTGAGGATGTGGTTTTTCGTCTTACATTTGCATTCCATTTCGGAGAGAACATCAACGAAAAGAGGATTGTCCGATAGTATAAAGGTAGTACGACGGTTTTTGGTACCGTTTGTCTTGGTTCGAATCCAGGTCGGACAACAAAAAATGAGAATTCGAACTTCGTAATGTCGAAGTTCGAATTTTTTATTTTAGGTCAGGCTTAAAACTTGTAAGCTCCTTTTGAGCTTGAGCCAACAGCCGGGCGGGTAAATGAAGAATAGCAGTTTCGAAATTAAAAAACCGAAATAAATAATAAGATGCCCTTACAGTTTAACCCGGTAAAACTATTTGCAGGATCAGGCACTAACGAACTGGCCGCAAAGATCGCCAAGGTTTACGGCCGCGAGTTAGGCGACCTCACCGTATCAAGGTTCAGCGATGGCGAGTTCCAACCCTATTTGAACGAATCGGTACGTGGTTGTGATGTTTTCTTCATCCAATCTACCAACCCTCCTACTGACAACCTGATGGAACTTTTGATGCTGATCGATGCGGCCCGCCGTGCATCAGCCCACTATGTTACCGCCGTTATCCCTTACTTTGGATTGGCCCGCCAGGATCGTAAAGACAAACCCCGTGTAGCCATTGGTGCTAAGTTAGCCGCTAACCTGCTTACCGCAGCCGGTGCTAACCGCGTAATGACCATGGACCTGCATGCCGCACAGATACAAGGCTTTTTTGATATCCCGGTAGATCATTTAGATGCTTCGATCATCTTTGTGCCTTATATCAAAAGCCTGAACCTGCCTAACCTGACCATCGCATCGCCTGATATGGGCGGATCGTATAGGGCACGCACGTTCGCTAAGTTCTTTAATGCTGAAGTGGTGATCTGCGATAAGCGCCGTAAACGCGCTAATGAGATCGAGAGCATGACCGTGATCGGTGATGTGACCGGGCAAGACATCGTACTGATCGACGATATTTGCGACACCGCAGGTACACTGGCTAAAGCTGCCGGACTGATCATGGAGCGTGGCGCTAACAGTGTAAGAGCAGTATGTACACACCCGATATTATCAGGTAAAGCGTACGAAACGATCGAGAACTCGGCGTTGACCGAACTGATCGTGACCGACACCATTCCTTTAAAACAGGAGTGCAGTAAGATCAAAGTGCTATCGACCGCTGAGCTTTTCGGAAAGGCCATTGCCAATGTGAATGAACATGGATCGATCAGCCAGTTGTTCAGGATAGATTAATAGAGGTTCATGGTTGATGGCTCATAGTTCATTGCAACTGGAGACGAATACCTGAACTGACATAATAAAGAAATTAGCTAATGCGATGATAAGGTTCACTATGAACCATGAACTATCATCCATGAACTAAGTTAACAAGTAAAACAAATAAAAAAATGAGATCAATTGCTATTAGCGGTTCTCTTAGAGAGAACGTAGGGAAACGCGATGCCAAAGAGCTGCGCTACCAGGGTTTGGTACCAGCTGTATTGTACGGTGGTGCTACTCAAACACACTTTGCAGTTTCAGCTGCCGACATGAAACCGGTTATTTACACTCCAGAGGTTCAGTTCATCGACCTTGATATCGCTGGCACTAAAGCTCAGGCGATCATCAAAGATCTGCAGTTCCACCCGTTGACCGACGAGTTACTGCACATCGACTTTTTACAGTTAGACGAAGCAAAACCTGTAACTATCGAGATCCCTATCCGTTTGACCGGTACTTCACCAGGTGTTAAAATGGGTGGTAAATTAGTTCAAAAACTGCGTAAACTGCGTATCAAAGCTTTACCTAAAGATCACCTTGATTCATTAGAGGTGAGCATCGAAGGCTTAGAGGTAGGTAAATCAGTTCGTGTACGTGACATCAGCTTTGAAGGTTTGACCATCACTAACACTCCTGAAGATACTATCCTGTCGATCACTACTTCACGTGCTTTGCGTCAGGCCGAGCAAGAAGCAAAAGGTAAATAATTTTTACCTGATCGCTCAGATCTTAAAAAGCCGTTGTGTACTTGCACAACGGCTTTTTTGTTTTCGTTTGTTTTGCCACATTCATTAGCTTTGCAGCCTGCATGAAATACCTGATCGTTGGACTGGGCAACATTGGCCCCGAGTATAAGGACACCCGCCATAATATTGGCTTCATGATATTGGACGAACTGGCCAAACAAGAGGGTGCCAGCTTCCATAACATGCGCCTGGCCTATTATACCGAGGTCAACCACAAGGGCCGCACCCTGCACCTGATCAAACCTACCACCTACATGAACTTGAGCGGCAAAGCGGTTAGCTATTGGATGAACCAGCTCAAGATCCCCGTGCAGAACGTGCTGATATTGGTTGATGACCTGGCCCTGCCACTCGGCACGCTGCGCCTCAAACCTAAGGGCAGTGCAGCAGGCCACAACGGGTTAAGGAACATTGAGCAGGTATTGATGCACAACGGCTATCCACGCCTCCGTTTTGGCATCGGCGATAACTTTCCTAAAGGCCGCCAGGTCGATTTTGTGTTAAGCGGCTTTGATGATGATGAGAAGCCCGAACTGCCTGCCCTGATAGATCGATCGATCGAGATGATCAAAAGCTTTGCCACCATCGGCACCGAGCTGACCATGACGCAGTTCAACAAGTAAGCCTTATTGTTAAATAACGTTAAACTTTAGTTAAAGATCGTTAAGTGACGCATGTTGTTGCGCCATTGTGCATATTTTGCACAAAATTTTAAAAGTACTGTAACGTAAGTGAGCATTTTTGCATCATAACACAAAACAGTTCATCTATTTGCCCAAGCCGTACTTTTATTACACCAGCACAACCGACTCACAAAACGTATGAAAAAAGCTTTACTAAGCACACTTGCTCTCCTTCTTTTCTCCATTTTAACTTTTGCGCAAACTGCTCCGGCTGGCAATATCACCATAAAAGGTTCCGTGGTCGATTCGGCCAAGAACGAGGCCATGAGCTACGCCACTGTAGCCGTAGTAGATGCTACCACCAACCAACCGGTAAAAAGCACGTTCACCAAGGATGACGGCTCTTTCATCCTGAGCGGCCTGGCAGCTAAGGCTTACAAGGTCAGCCTGGTGAATATTGGTTATAATACCAAGATCATCGCTTTAGATAATCCTAAAGAGATGAATGATCTGGGCAAGCTGCAAATGTCGGCCTCATCGGGTCAGTTAAAGGAAGTGAACGTTACCGCGGTAAAGCCATTGATGAAGCGTGAGGTGGACCGTATCAGCTATGATGTACAGGCCGACCCCGAAAGCAAAGTACTGTCGGCCCTTGACCTGATGCGCCGTGTACCATTATTATCGGTAGATGCTAACGACAATATCAAACTTCAGGGCAACACCAACTACAAGATCCTGGTGAACGGCAAGCCATCGGCTATTATAGCCAATAGTCCGGGTGATGTATTGAAGTCGATGCCGGCAAGCAACATCCTGAAGATCGAGGTGATCACTACCCCTCCCGCTAAGTATGATGCAGAGGGTTTAGCAGGTATCATCAATATCATCACTAAAAAAGATATGGACCAGGGTTACAACGGCAGCATCAACGCCCGTTACAATACCCTTTGGGGACCTGGCCTCAACCTGAACATGACCGTTAAGCAAGGCAAATTTGGCCTGGCAGGTTACGTAGGTGGCAATAAGCGTAATAACCTGACCAACAACACCACCAGCCTGAACGATAACTTTGGCGTATCACGCCTTACCCAAGAGGGCGAACGTACCAACGGTGGCCGCCAGGCATATGCCAGTACCGAGCTTACTTACGAGCAGGACACACTAAACCTGTTCACCGGTACCTTCGAGTATTATAACGGCAGAAACACCTCATACATTGACCAGCTGACCAACCTTGACGTGCTGGCCGGTACCAATAACGATAACCGCTACCGTGCACTCAACGATGCCTACAACCAATACCGTGGCATTAGCGGCGGTCTTAACTATCAGTTAGGCTTTAAACGAAACAAGGAGCAACTGCTTACCGCATCATACAAATACAACTTCAATGGGTTCAACCAATTCAATGATGTATCATTTGTTGAGCGCGTCAACTATCCCAACACTCAGTTCCCTGATTATCAGCAGTACAATCGCTCAGGTTCTAAAGAACATACCGCACAGTTGGACTATGTGCACCCCGCCAAAAAGCTGAACATAGAGGCCGGTGCCAAAGCCATCTTCAGGAACAACTTCAGTGATGTGCACAATGATAAACTTGACCCGGCCACCGGCCAATATGTGACCGACCCGGTACAGATCAACGATTTCAACTATCAGCAGAACGTGTACAGCTTGTATAATACCTATCAGTATAAGTTAAGCGATAAATGGATGTTCAAAGGTGGCTTGCGTTTAGAGCATACCACCGTTAACGCTAACGCAGGCATTGACCAGCGCTACTCTAACCTGATCCCATCACTATCGATCCAACGCAGCTTTAAAAGCAGCAGCGTGAACTTTGGCTATACCGACCGTATACAACGTCCGGGTATATGGCAACTGAACCCTTTTGTTAACAGCCAGAACCCTAACTTTATAGAGGTGGGTAACCCTGACCTGCGCCCGGTTGTAAGCCACGGCCTTGAGTTAACTTACAGCAACTTCAAAAAAGGTTCGATCAACCTGGGCGTGAACTATCGCTTTGCCAACAATACGGTAGAGAACATCACGACCATCAACCCCAATACAGCCGTGAGCGTGAGTACTTATCAGAACGTAGGCGCCAGCAAACGCCTGGGTGGGGATTTTAACCTGAACTACCCGCTCACTAAAAAGCTGAACGTGAACATTAACAGTCAGTTAATGCGTGTTTGGCTTAAAGGTTACGTGAACGGCGTATTTTACAGCACTAAAGGCAACCAGGGCCACATATTTTCAGGAGCTAACTACAAATTTGATAATGGTTACCGCTTAGGTTTAAACATCGATTATGATAGCCGCTACGTGATGTTACAGGGCCGTGATAACTACTGGTTCGGTTATGGCGCCAGTGCCTCTAAAGAGCTGTTCAAGCAAAAGGCTACCATATCCATCAACACCAATACACCGTTCCAAAAATTCAGGACCATCGACAATACGGTACGTTTGCCTAACTCTTACCAGTATACGGTATTCAATATGTATGCACGTCAGTTCAACATCAGCTTCAACTATAAGTTCGGTAAGCTGAGCAGCGACCTGAAGAAGAATCAACGTGGCATCAATAACGACGACGTAAGCAGCGGCGGTAGCAGAAATTAATAACTTTGCCGTATGAAAGTATATGGCATCACTAACTGCAACACCGTAAAAAAAGCGCTCGACTGGCTTAAACAGAACCAGGTAAACTACGAGTTCCACGACTTTAAAAAACTGGGCATCAGTGCCGACAAGTTGAAGGAATGGGATGATAAGGTAGGTTACGAGCGCTTTTTAAATAAACAAGGATTGACCTGGAGAGGCCTTGATGCCGACAAAAAGGAAAGCATTAAAAGTGCAGCCGAGGCATTGCCTTTATTACAGGAAAAGACCAGCATGATCAAACGTCCGGTGATCGAGGATGGCGATCTTTTACTGTTCGGTTTTAATGAAGCTGAGTATGATCAACATTTCGGGAAGTAGGCCGGTACGGCTCTAATAAGTAATATTGTGTTTACAGCACACACAAATAGCCTTTTTTGTGTTATAATTGCTTTTCAATTTAATTAGAACTGTATTTATTTCCTTGAAAATGAGATACCTATCATTAGCCGGCCTATCGCTGGCTTTTATGGCTTTTACTGGTGCCGCTCAGGCGCAGCAACCAGCACCGGCAGCTCCTGCTACGCCGGCCGCCTCAAAATACGATTATCATGACGCTTTCGGGCCAATGTTCTACACCAAGAACGGCAACGAATTCAGGGCCGCGAGCGGCGAACCGGGGCCACGTTACTGGCAAAACCGGGCCGATTACCAGCTTACCGCCCGTTTGAACGATCAAACCAACGAGGTTACCGGTACCGAGGTACTGACCTATACCAACAATAGCCCGCAAAAGCTGGGCTTTGTGTGGATGCAGTTAGACCAGAACCTCTTCAAACAAGATTCACGCGGTAGCGCCATCGTACCTCCATCGGGCAGCCGTAATGGTGGCCGTGGCCAAATGTTCGATGCCGGCTACAAGATCAAATCGGTAAAGGCCAACGATGTTGAGGTGAAATACATGATCAACGATACCCGTATGCAGATATTTTTACCAAAGGAGGTCACTCCTAACGGTGGTCAGGTAAAACTGAAGATCGAATTCTCATTCATCGAACCTAACTACGGATCTGACCGTACCGGTATACAAGACACCAAGAACGGAAAGATATTTGCCATCGCTCAATGGTATCCACGCATGTGCGTATATGATGACGTTACCGGATGGAACGTGGTGCCTTACAGCGGCCCTGCCGAGTTCTACCTTGAGTATGGTGATTTTGACCTGAGCGTTACGGCGCCCGCCAACCACATCGTACTGGCATCTGGCGAATTGCAGAACCCACAGGAAGTGTATACCGCCGAGCAGCAAAAACGCTGGGCCGAAGCTGCTAAAAGCGACAAAACGGTGATCATCCGTTCGGCCGCTGAGGTGACCCAAGCTTCATCACGCCCTGCAGGCAAAAAGGAACTTACTTGGAAATTCAAGATCAAGAACGCACGCGACGTATCATGGGCCTCATCGGCAGCATTCATTGTTGATGCAGCTAAGATCGATCTTCCAAGCGGTAAAAAATGCATCTCGATATCGGGCTACCCGGTAGAGAGCGATGGCCAAGATGCGTGGTCACGTTCTACTGAGTACACTAAAAAATCGGTAGAGTATAACTCCGCAAAATGGTATGAGTACCCTTACCCAGCGGCCACTACCGTGGCCAGCATAGTAGGCGGTATGGAGTACCCGGGTATCGTGTTTTGCGGTTACAAAGCCAAAGGCGAGAGCCTGTGGGGTGTAAACGACCACGAGTTCGGTCATACCTGGTTCCCGATGATCGTGGGCTCTAACGAGCGTTTATATGGCTGGATGGACGAAGGTTTCAATACTTTCATCAACACCTTATCTACTGATGCGTTCAACAACGGCGAGTACAAGAACCGCCCTACCGATATGCACCGCGTGGGTATGGCTTACACCCGCCCCGAGACCGAATCGATCATGAACACACCTGCCGGTATGAAAGAGCGCAACATTGGCCTGCTGCTTTATGCTAAACCTGGCATCGGTCTGACCATGCTCCGCAACACCATTTTAGGTCCGGAGCGTTTCGACTTTGCTTTCAGGACTTACATCGACCGTTGGGCATTTAAACACCCTACTCCAGACGACTTTTTCCGCACCATGGAAAATGCTGCCGGCGAGAGCCTGCAATGGTTCTGGAGAGGGTGGTTCCTGAACAACTGGCGTTTAGATGTAGCCGTGAGCGATGTGACATACATCGGTAACGACCCATCAAAAGGTGCCATGATCACCCTGAACAACCTGGAGAAGATGGCAATGCCTGTGATCCTGGAGATCAAGTTAAAGAATGGCGAGACCAAACGCCTTAACTTGCCTGTTGAGGTATGGGAACGCAACAACAGCTGGACGTTCCGCTACCCATCCACTACCGAGATCGAATCGGTAACCTACGACCCCGATAAGGTACTACCTGACTATAACGAAGCCAATAACGTTTGGAAAAAATAATAAGGAGACCCGGCCAGAAATGAGCCGGGTCTTTTGTTACCTCAATGCTTGGTGGCGACTCTTCCGTTCAATTAATGGTAAGATCTTTCGACTTAAGCAAGGTGCCCGCAGCAAGCCCATTTAACACTTTTCTAACAAACTATTCGCTTAACATCGCCGTTAAACACTTACATTAGCCTGCTGAAGATGAAACTGAAGAACATTATCATGATATGCCTGCTGGCCATTGGCTTTAGCGCTAACGCTCAGCAAGGTACCATTAGAGGACAAGTAGTAGAGAGCGGCACCAACAACAAGATGTTCGAGGTATTCGTTCGCAACACTAACAATAACCAGGTATCGCTTTCTGATGAGAACGGTAACTTCCAGATCAGGGGTTCGGTGGGTAATACGCTGATCCTGTCATCAGCAGGGTACGTTTCAGATACCTTATATGTGACCGACCTAAACGTCAAGACCATTACCATGACGCAAATGGGTATAGCCCTGCGTGCCGTGAACGTAAAAGGCGAACGCTTTAACCCTCGTACCGAATATCCGCAGGTATACCAGAAAAGCAAGGTGTATGTATTGTCGCCTACCTCGTGGTTCAGCAAAGAGGCTAAGGATGCCCGCCGTTTGAAGAACTATTTTGCCCGTGAAGAGAAAGAACGCGTGATCGATTCAGTATTTACCAAGGCTTATGTGAGCAGCATCGTTCCGTTAAAGGGTGTGGATCTGGACAACTTCATGAGCATGTACCGCCCGACCTTCGAATTCGTGAAAAGCAACAATGGCGAGACCATGGCCGCCTACATCAACGACTCATACAAAAAGTACCGAGCCCTACCAGCCGACAAACGCGTAATGCCTAAGCTGAACGCTGAACCGGTGAAACAGCCGTAAGCCTTATCATCTCAACTTGAGGGAACGCTGATCTGAGCTTCTTACTTAGCTTGAGAGATGCCGATATCCATCGGCACGACTGGGTTTGTAAAAATATTGCTAAGCTAACTTAGGGTCTTTACCCGCCTTTAGTTCAAATATGGTGATCTCAGGCAATATGCCTACCCTGCCCGGATAACCCAGGAAGCCGTAACCTACGTTCACATAGATCTGCTGCTGCCCTTCATGGTATAATCCACCCCATTCCTTGTACACGAACTGTATCGGGCTCCACTGAAAGTGCTCGGTACGCACCCCGAATTGCATACCGTGCGTATGGCCCGAGAACATGGCATCTATTTGAGGGTACTTAGGCAATACCTCGGCTCGCCAGTGTGACGGATCGTGCGACAGGAGCAGCTTGACCGGCAGATCATCAGTGTTCTTTACGGCCTGTTCCATTTTGCCGTATTTAGGAAAACGGCTCAAAGCACCCCAGTTCTCCACACCTAAGATACCGATCTCTTCGCCATCCACTTTTAAGCGGCGGTTCTCGTTCATGAGCAGGTCCCAGCCCATGTTCTTGTGGGTATCTTTCAGATCCTGCAAGTTCTTTTCCTTAGCGGCAAGGCTGGTCCATTTTGCATAGTCGCCGTAATCATGATTACCGAGCGTTGAGTATACGCCAAGCGGTGCTTTTACCTTGGCAAAAATATCCTGGTACTCGCGCATCTCGTTGCTTAGCGTGTTCACCAGGTCGCCCGTGAAAAAGATCACGTCGGCCTTTTCGGCCATCAGCATATCTACACCACCGGTGACCGCTTTCTTATTATAGAAGCTACCGGAATGGATGTCAGAGATCTGGCCCAAGCGTATGCCATCGAATTTTTTAGGCAGGTTGGGCAGCCATAGTTTCACGCGGCGTACACGATAATCGTACACCCCATTGATGATGCCATAACTCAGACCTGCCAGCGGCAACGCACCGGCCACCAACCCAGCCTTAAGCAGGAACTCCGACCGGGTTATATCTGTAGGCTTGGGTTCACTGGCCGGGAACTCGGGCTCAGGCTTATTCTTGCGCCTTGCGATCCACAGGCACAGTCGACGAATATCATCCACCAGGAAGAATGGCAGCAAACAGGCCTTGCAGAAGAGCAGCAAAAAGAACAGCATCAGCACGGCACCTTTAAAGCCCACACTGAATTTGATATAAATGCTGGCGATCATACCCGCTACCAGCAGACCAGAAATGAGCCAGTAACCCCACAAAAAGTATTTACCCTGAATGAAACGCCATTTCTTGAATCCCTCGCGCAACCCGTTACTGATGTAAGCATCGGCTAACAATAAAAGGACGCAAATAGCAAATATGGTAGGTGCTGAACCCTGCATTAGAAATACTATAATATGTAAAAACGTCATTGCGAGGCACGAAGCAGTCTCTGCGGCAGCTTATCAGCTATCCATAGTTCAGAGATCGCTTCGTGCCTCGCGATGACGTGGCAAATATGAGATTTTTCCCTATTAATATCTATCGTCGTCCATGCCGTCCTCGTCATCATCCGGCTGGAGGTTGAAGAGGCTGTCGAACATGTCCGAGAAAGCAAAACCATTATCTAAGAAACCTTTGCTGATCTGTGAGAACTCGGCAAGGCCGTGCAGTACGAATTCCATTAGCAGCAACTGCTGGTTCTCGCTCAGGCGTGGATGCAATTGCTTAACGATATCCTTAAGGCCGGTAACGCCGTTCAGTGCCTTTTTATATTCGGCCTGAGGCAGGTCATCGATAACAGAAAGGCTGTTACCTACCGAGAACCAGTTGATCACCTCGGCATAAGGATTGGTCTTTTTGCTCTTTTTGGCCTTCTCTGGGTCAGGGAAAAATTGCAGCATCAGTGTTCTGATCGCTTTACCGATCAAAATATTGGCCACCTTGGCCGGTCCTTCCAGCTCACCTTCATACACCAGTTCGATCTTACCTGTAATGGCCGGTATTACACCTAAAAAGTCGGAGATACGGACAAAGGTGCTCTTCTCACCGTTGATGATCATGCGGCGCTCGGCATTGCTGATCAGATTTTCGTAAGCTGAAATGGTCAAACGAGCCGATACACCCGATTTTTTGTCGATGTACTCGGAGTTACGTGCCTCGAAAGCGATCTGTTCTACCAGGTCCTTCACCAAGCCGTCTGCCTCAATATTCTCGCGTTGTTGCGGCGTAAGCAGGGCCTCCTGCTGGGTGATCTTGCGCGATATCTCTACCGAACGTGGGTAGTGCGTCAGGATCTGGCTTTCTATACGGTCCTTCAATGGTGTAACGATCGAACCACGGTTGGTGTAGTCCTCAGGATTGGCCGTGAACACGAATTGCAGATCCAGCGGTAAACGCAGTTTGAAACCACGGATCTGAATATCTTTTTCTTGCAGGATGTTGAACAGCGATACCTGTATACGTGCCTGCAGATCGGGCAGCTCGTTGATCACGAATATGCCCCGGTGCGCACGTGGGATCAAACCAAAGTGGATCACGCGCTCATCGCTGTAGGTCAATTTCAGCGTAGCGGCCTTGATGGGGTCTACGTCACCGATCAGGTCGGCCACGGTAACATCAGGGGTAGCCAGCTTTTCGGTATAGCGCTCGCTGCGGTGTACCCACGCTATTGGGGTATCATCGCCCAGGCTCTCCACCTGGTTATGGCCGTACCATGATATAGGTGCCAGCGGATCATCAAAAAGTTCTGACCCGGCAATGTAAGGCACGTATTCATCTAACAGGTTCACCATTAAACGGGCTATACGTGTTTTGGCCTGGCCACGCAAACCCAACAGTAAAATGTTGTGGCGCGACAGGATAGCCGTTTGCAGGTCAGGGATAACCGTATCTTCAAAACCGATGATCCCTTCAAAACCGCCCTCATGCTTTTTTTGCAATTGAGCGATCAAATTTTCGCGAAGCTCCTCTTTTACCGACCGGCTTTTGTAGTCGGTCCTTTTAAGCTCGCCCAGTGTTTTTATATCGAGTAATTTGCTCATCTTTTAGTTGTCCGGAAGTCCGTGAGTCGGCAGATCCGCTTTGTTGTTTTGATCATTCTCTTTCCGGACCCACGGACTCACCGACTTCCGGACCTATTAACTATCTAACCGTCTTTCTACGGTTCTTAATGTAATCCTCAAATATATATTCGCCCAAACCGGTGAGTGAACTGTAAAATGCACGCCCGCCATTGGTCTCGGTAAATTTGCGAACGAATTGCTGCAGGTATGGGTCACGGGCGATCATGAAAGTAGTGATCGGGATCTTCAACCTTTTGCATTGAGCCGCCATATTGAGCGTTTTGTTCACCACCTTACGATCAAGCCCTATACTGTTCTTGTAATACTTGGTCCCTTCTTTTAAGCAGGTAGGCTTACCATCGGTGATCATGAAGATCTGTTTGTTGTGCGTTTTACGGCGACGCAACAGATCGGTGGCCAGCTCCAAACCGGCATAGGTGTTGGTATGATATGGCCCCACTTGCAGGTACGGCAGGTCCTGCAACGTGATCGGCCAGGCATCGTTACCAAATACGACAATGTCCAAAGTATCTTTAGGATACTTGGTACGGATCAGTTCAGACAGCGCCATGGCCACTTTTTTAGCCGGCGTTATACGGTCCTCGCCGTACAGGATCATGGAGTGCGAAATATCGATCATGAGCACGGTAGAGGTGAGCGTCTTGTAATCCATCTCCTCTACCTCCAGGTCGCGCTCGGTCATCATAAAATCGCCGATACCATGATTCACCTGAGCGTTGTGGATAGACTGCGTCATATCGATCTGGTCCAGGCTATCGCCAAATTCAAATTCGCGGCGCTCAGGGTTCTTTTCATCGCCCTGGCCCGATTGCGGCGACCGGTGATTGCCCTTGCCCGACTTTTTAAGCTTGCCAAATATCTCTTCCAGTGCTGACTCCCTGATGCTTTGCTCGGTTTTGGCCGTGATGCTAAACTCGCCTTTTTGGTTGTCCTCGCTTAGGTAGCCTTTTTGCTTCAGATCATCAATAAAATCACCCATACCATATTCGTCATTGGTGATGTTGTATTGCTTGTCCAGTTCGTTCATCCAGGTGAGGGCCTCACCTGCATCGCCCGATGTGTAATTGAGTAATTCTAAAAAGAGTTTGAGTAGTTCGTCGAACCCGCCTTTAGGAATTTCGCGGGGAGTAAACTTCGAAAATCCATAACCACGCATTTATCGCCTTTCTTGTGTTTAATTAAAGTAACGAAATTTTATCCGTTAAAGTTCAGTGACCGGCACTTGCCCGCACATATTTGTAGACTGAGATGACAATGTTTTAAGCGAGAGACGAGAATTAAGACCATAGAGTCAAGACGAACGGATATGGCCGCTTGCTTCTTACCTACTACTTCTTACCTCTCGCTCATACGGCCATTGGCGGAGGGTTAGCTCCACGCTGGCTGGCTACATATGAGCCTACTTTACATGCCTTTTCAAGCACCCGGCTCATGGGCTGCTCATTGATCAGTCCGGCAACCAAGGTGGCTAAGAAGGCGTCGCCCGCACCAACGGTATCCATTACATCTACCTTAAAGCCGGGGTGTTCATAAAACTCTTCGTTATGCCAGATCATGGCACCATTACCTCCACGGGTAACGCAGATGGTTTGTGTGTGGTATTTATGCTGAAACTCCAGGATCTGATCTTTCAACGAGGCATGTGAGCCGTGGATAAGGAGAGTAGCTTCCTCTTCGTTCATCTTGACCACGTTGGCCATAGCGGCCAGCGTTTCAATGATATCATTATCATAATGTGGCGGGCGCAGGTTCACGTCAAATATGCGCAAAGGCACCTTTACCTCGGTAAGCAGATCCAACAACGTATTGCGTGTACCTTGCTGGCGGCAGGCCAGGCTACCAAAAACAATGGCTTTAGCTTGCTCGGCATACCGGATCACCTCGTCGGTAAGTTGTATGTTGTCCCACGATACCGGCTCCGGAATGATGTAAGTGGCCTGCTGATCCTGATCAAGCTGTACGGTCACCTCACAAGTGGGAAGTTTACTGTCAGTTTGCACGAGCGGTGAATCCAGTCCATGCTGTTGCAGATAAGACCTCAACTCCTCGCCCGACGCATCATCGCCTATGCGGGTGATCATTAAGGAGCTAACGTTCTGTTGAGCCAACTGTCTTGCTACGTTCAGCGGCGCACCGCCCACTTGTTTGCCATCGTCAAAGGTGTCCCACAGAACCTCGCCGAAGCATAATACCTGTTCGTTCATTGTGTTTTTTATAGGGTGTGACCGGTGTAAAGCTAAAAGATATATTGCAGCAATTTGTTTACTTTTAGTCACATGAAGAAGTTGTTATTATGCTGCCTGCTGGCTTTAGCCGCTAACATCTGTTTCGCACAGGACAAGCAAGCCATTTTAAAAGTACTATCGGTACAGAACCAGGCGTGGAATCGCGGTGATCTGGACGCCTTTATGCAGGGCTACTGGAAGTCGGACTCGTTGCTATTTGTAGGTAAAAGTGGCCCCAAGTACGGCTGGCAGACCACGCTTGACAACTACAAAAAAGGTTACCCCGACAAAACGGCCATGGGGCAGCTCACGTTCGATATTTTGAAGGTACAACTACTGGACAAGACCAACGCCTTTGTACTGGGCGGCTGGCGCCTCAAGCGCGAAAAAGATGCTCCAGGTGGCTACTTCACTTTATGGTTCCGTAAGATCAATGGTGAGTGGAAGATCGTGGCCGACCACAGCTCCTGATCAAAGCTCTCCGTTGTTGATCATCAGTTGCACGCGCAGGATGGCCGCTACGGTCATGGAGTCGGTGATCTTGCCCTCAACAACCATTTGGTAGGCTTCGGCAAAAGGCAATTTGCGGATCACCAATTGCTCGGTCTCCTCGGGTTCGGCCTCAAATTGTTGTAAGCCACGGGCCAGGTAAACCACGCCATATTCGTCACTTACCGAATTGGAAAGATGCATATGGCAGAGCCAGGTCCACTCCTGTGCTTTGAGGCCGGTCTCCTCCAACAATTCTCGTTTGGCGGCATCAAGCGGATCTTCATTCAGCGGACCGCCGCCTTCGGGCATTTCCCAACTGTAATCATCAATGGTAAAACGGTATTGCCCTACCAGGTAGGTGTTCAACTCTCCATCAAGAGGCAGCACCCCAATGGCCCGATTTTTAAAATGGACCTTACCGTAAATGCCCGGGTTACCCGATGGGTTGATCACCTCGTAATGGGTTAACTGAATCCACGGGTTATTATAGATCTCGTCTTCGGACGTTACTTTCCAGGGGTTGTGTTCAGGATGATGCATGGCGGTAAAGATAATGGCTGTGACCGGCTTTAAGTAATTTGTTGGATCTTTGCTATATTGACGATGATGACACAACGCCCTGGCATGAACTTTACCCACACCTGTACGCTGATCTGGCTATTGCTTACCACCGCCTGCGCCATGAAGATGCCTCAGGAACAGGGAACTTTTAAGCCCGCCGACCTGGTGGAACTGACCAAGATAGACAGCACGCTGAAACTCGACATCAGGTATGCTACGGCCAATAACTTTGCTGGCAGGCCGGTGTATGATCAGCCACGCGCCTTTTTGCAACGCGAGGCGGCTATTGCCGTTAAACAAGTGAACCAAGAGCTGCGCCCTTTAGGTTATGGCCTGCTCATATTTGATGGTTACCGGCCATGGCGCGTTACCAAACTATTTTGGGACATCACACCCGTAAACAAACGCGAATTTGTGGCCGACCCCAAAAAAGGCTCGCGCCATAACCGCGGCTGTGCCGTCGACCTTTCCCTTTACGACCTTAAAACAGGCAAAGAGGTGCAAATGACCGGCGCATATGATGAGATGAGTCCACGATCATACGCCAACTACACTGGTGGCACAACAGAGCAACGCCGCCTGCGCGACCTGCTCCGCAGCAAGATGGAAGCACATGGCTTTACTGTTTTACCCAACGAGTGGTGGCATTTTGATCATTGGTCCTGGCGGCAATACCGCATCAATGATACGCCTTTCGAAGCGATCAGGTAGCCGGATCAATACCCGGCTTTAATGACCACATTGGGCTGAACGCTGATAGCATAACGATAGAACGTAAGCGACTCGGTCTCCGCGTCGGCTGTCATTTCTATCCAGCCGTTGTGAACTCCCTTTGCCGTCCGTACCTGGAACGGCAGGAACTGGTGGCCGCTGTTGGTCCAATTACCTTCCCAGCGTATGTGCTCATGGGTGCTGATCACCTTGCGCATCAAGGTCACGGCAGCTATGTTATACCAGATAAGCTTTTCGGGAGCAGCAACAGGGATCACTTGACCTAAGCCGAAGCGTGGTGTCTGCTCGGTCAGGGTGTCGATCAGCAGATGGCAGTACTGTGACGACGTGACCATGTAATGGATCCTGTCTTGCAGGGTTTGCGAATCGCCTACCAGTTGAGTGTAGAACCACAGATCGGTGTGACCATCGTTATTCAGATCGAGCACTAATGAACGGCGGTAAGTGATGTTCTTGCCCGACAGGTCGGTGTAGTGCATGGCTGGTGCAGGCGCATCATTAACAGGCGGTAGGGGTTCAGGCGCGGTCGGGGTAGCATCCTTTTTTGAGCACGATACCAATGCGATCAGCAGTATAGCGATGGCTATAAATTCGGTCTTTTTCATTACAAGTGACAAGGTTCAGATCGAACGGCCAAGTGCTTTCATGACACTACTGGCCGTCCTCTTGATCTTATAGACGCAAATAATGAGTTGGGCGTTACAACCAAAAAAAATTAAAGCAAGCTATTCGTTGTGCTGTGCATGCATGACACCGGCTGCACCTGCTGAAGAGTCAAAAATAAAAAGGGCGTGATCTTAACGACCACGCCCTTTTGCTATCGAGGATAGCTAATATTAGTAACGGTAGTATTCTGGTTTGAAAGGACCGTCAACGGTCACACCGATGTAGTCAGCTTGATACTCGTCCAATACTTCCAGCTCAACACCGATCTTGGCCAGGTGCAAACGGGCTACCTTTTCGTCAAGATGTTTAGGTAGAGTGTATACTTTGTTCTCGTAAGCACCGCCATTGGTCCAAAGCTCTAATTGAGCCAGGGTTTGGTTAGTGAACGAGTTCGACATTACGAAGCTTGGGTGACCAGTAGCACAGCCCAGGTTCACTAAACGGCCTTCAGCCAATACGATCACATCTTTGCCATCAATGGTATATTTATCTACCTGTGGTTTGATCTCGATCTTGGTATCGCCATAAGCGCCATTCAACCAAGCCATGTCGATCTCGTTATCAAAGTGACCGATGTTACAAACGATAGCTTTGTCTTTCAAACCACGGAAGTGTTGCTCACGAACGATATCGCAGTTACCGGTAGCGGTCACCACGATGTCGGCCTCAGCTATAGCGGTAGAAAGTTTCTTCACTTCGAAACCTTCCATAGCAGCTTGTAAAGCACAGATCGGGTCGATCTCGGTAACGATCACGCGCACACCAGCGTTACGCAATGAATCAGCCGAACCTTTACCCACGTCACCGTAACCGCAAACTACGGCCACTTTACCGGCCATCATCACGTCAGTTGCACGACGGATCGCATCAACCAACGACTCACGGCAGCCGTATTTATTATCGAATTTTGATTTGGTAACTGAATCGTTCACATTGATAGCAGGCATTGGTAAGGTACCGTTCTTCACGCGCTCGTATAAACGGTGCACACCAGTAGTGGTCTCTTCAGAAAGACCTTTGATCTCGCCTACTAATTCAGGATATTTATCCAGCACCATGTTGGTCAGGTCTCCACCATCATCAAGGATCATGTTCAACGGCTTGCGGTCCTCACCAAAGTGTAAGGTCTGTTCGATGCACCAATCAAATTCTTCGGCGTTCATACCTTTCCAGGCATATACCGAGATACCAGCAGCAGCGATAGCGGCAGCAGCGTGATCTTGAGTAGAGAAGATATTACATGACGACCAGGTAACCTCGGCACCCAATTCAACAAGGGTCTCGATCAGTACAGCGGTTTGGATGGTCATGTGCAAGCAACCGGCAATGCGGGCACCAGCCAATGGTTTTGATGCACCGAACTCGGCACGTAGGGCCATCAGGCCCGGCATTTCGGCCTCGGCCAGTTCTATTTCTTTACGGCCCCACTCGGCAAGAGACAGGTCCTTTACTTTATTTTTTACGTAAGCAGTTTCTACTGATGACATACTTTTTGATTTGAGATGCAAAAGTAGTTAATATGAGTGTGTTAAGCAAACTCCACATGGTGGACTGTATGTCAAGTCATTAAGTTGATAATAAGATTACCTTTGCTCAACTTCATGGATCTTCATCAAAAAATAGTAATGGCCCGTACCCGCAGCGGACTAACGCAGGAAGAATTGGCCACCCGTTGTGGTGTCACCTCGCGCACCATCCAGCGGATCGAGAGCGGCTCCACGGTACCCCGTAGCTTTACCCTAAGATCCATTGCTACCGCACTGAACATACCTTTCGAGCAATTGAACGAGGCGACCACCGACATCTCAGTTGGACCGATCCCTCAACACTATGAACCGGACCTGGAAGAGCAGCGACATTTTCTACGAATGCTTTGTCTGTCGTGCTTCAGTTTTTTAATTATCCCCTATCTGCATTTTCTTATACCGGCTTACCTGCTTAAAAAGCAACGGGTGACCGATCCCACATTGACCCGTACCGCCCGCAAAATCATCAGCGGACAAGTGTATTGGGTGGTGGCCAACACACTGGCGTTCTTAGTAGCGCTTGGCCTCAACCTGGTCATGTCAGCTTATGACACCAACATGCAGATCAGCTATGTGCTGGTGTTCTTCCTATCCTATCTGGCCAATGCGGTGATCATCATAGTGAATTACAACAAGGTGTCGCGGAATAACGAAAAAGGCCTCTAACGTGCGTTAAAGGGCGTTGACGTGCTAATGTCGGGCAAATGTCGGGAGGGGAGCGTTCGTGCAGCAGATATATTTGCGGCATACAAACCACATCATGTTTCTCAAAAGCTTTATAAAAAGGTCAGCCTTATTGGTCGCCGCGCTCATCACCTTATCAACATTGACCGGCAGAACGCAGAACCTGCCAGCGATCACTCCCACTGATCTGCATACTAGATTCGTTTGGCTGGCCGACACCACCCACCAACAGAACGAGCCCTATGCCGCAATGCTTATCCCGGTCAAGCTGCCGCACTGCCCGCAGCAGTTCTATATGCAGTTCGACCTTGGTGCACCCAATACGATATTTTATAAGGCTAAGATGAAGACCATCGCGCAACGCTATCCGAAAAGCGTCAACTTGGTCGATTCCACACAACTCAGGGATCAGCAGTTACTGATCAACGGTGCGGTGATCAACTCCAGTTCCATCACTTTAAAAGCATTCGGCAACGCCGTGATCAACTGGAAAAGCAAAGACTCTTACAACATCATCGGTACCATTGGCGCCGACCTGCTTCATCACAAAACGATCGTGATCGATTACCCAAAGGCTGACCTGCAGATCGCCGATAGCATACCTGTTGAACTGAAGCCCAAGGTCAACTTCCATGACCTGATCTACGCGCAAAATAGTATCCTACTGCCCGCCACGTTAATGGGTAAGCGTACCATGTTGTTCTTTGATACCGGTTCCAGTGCTTTTGAACTGCTGTTAGATGAAGTCAATACCCGCAAATTGGCCGAGCCGGGCGGTCAGCCTACAAAGCGTGCGGTCAACTCCTGGGGAAGGACGTTAACGGCCAACACCTTTGCCACCAACGATAGCCTGAGCATAGCAGGCCAGCGTTTGCCGATCAAAAAGGCGACCTACATGGACGGTGCCAGCGATAGCCAATTGAGCCGCATGATGGCACTCGGGATAGGTGGGATGACGGGCAACAAACTTTTCCTGAACTCGATACTCATCATGGATCTGAAAGCCAAAAAGTTCGGCATCATTCCGCAGCTGAACTGATCACACACCAACGTATCTCGATAACAAGAAAGCCCTTTGACGTTGTGGTCAAAGGGCTTTTATATATCATGGCATTTGCCTCACGGCTTTGCTTTAGTTCAAGCTCAGGTATTGCTTGGGGTTAACGGCGCGGCCGTTACGGCGTACCTCGTAGTGCAGGTGTGGACCGGTCGAACGGCCGGTAGAACCAACTTTGCCGATCATTTGCCCAACGGTCACGCTTTGTCCTTCGTGCACTAAAATGCGCGACAGGTGACCATACCAGGTCTCGATGCCATTGATATGGCGGATACGTACACAGTTGCCGTAGCCACCTGCACGTCCGCTGTATACCACCCTGCCGCTGGCAGTACATTTTACCGGATCGCCGGTGCGGCCTTTAAAGTCGATACCGGGGTGAAACTCGCCGCCCTCACTACCGAACGGATTATTACGATGACCGAAGAATGAGGTAAAGCTGCTGATGCGCGGGTAGCCCATAGGCATACCGGCAATGTTGTCCACCAACTTATCCAGGTAACGATCGAACTTTTTGTATAGACCCAGATGCGCTTCTTTGTCTTTAGTGCGGCTCTCGCCTGCTTTAAAGGCAATGCTGTTGAGTCCGCGTTTGCGTAAGTAACTGTTGATACGGCGCAACTTGTCCTGTATACCTTCAATGTAGGTGAGAGCTTTGTTGCCGGTGCTGTCGTTGTGAGCCGATATAAGGTCCAGTTTGGTCTCTCCATCGCTCAATTTCTCTTGCAAGGCCTGCACCTGGGCGGCAAGGCGGTCGTTCTCTGCGGCCTGCATCTTACTGCGGCCATTCAGTTGGAACACCGTGACCGACAAGGTAGCGATCATGGCGAAGGAAACACCTACCAGCGCTTTTAAGCGGCTGGTATTATGGGTCCGGTTCTTTACTTTGGTTACCCGGCCAAAGATCTGCCGGGCGCTGAAAATATCTCTAAAGCCTGAATTTTGTTTATAGTTCATGCAACGGTTTAATATTCAATAATTAAGGGATAGCAAGATAATACTTTTAACGAACACCTGATACGTGTCGCTGCCATTTTTTTGTTTCAGTTAAACGTCAGTAAAGTGTTATTTATTTCGGAGGGCCAACATCTTTTAACAGCTTTGTTTAAATTTGTGATACTAATTTTAACATAACACACATGTATCCAGAATATTTAGTTGCCCCTATGCGGGCCGATCTTACCAACGCCGGTTTTGAGGAGTTGAAGAATGCCGAAGAGGTGAAGAACGCCGTAGAAAGCGAAGGTACCGTATTTGTGATGGTGAACTCGGTTTGTGGTTGCGCAGCAGCTATGGCCCGTCCGGCTGCCAAGCTTGCCGTACAAAATGAGAAACATCCTGATAAGATCGTTACCGTATTTGCCGGTATGGAAAAGGATGCCGTTGATGAGGCTCGCCGCTTTATGCTGCCTTACCCTCCATCATCACCAGCTATGGCCCTGTTCAAAAATGGCCAGTTGGTACACATGATCGAGCGTCACCAGATCGAAGGTCGCCCGGCGCAAATGATCGCCGATAACCTGATCGACGCTTTTGACCAGTACTGCTAAACATGCGTGAGGCGCCTGACCTTTAAGGAGCCTTGTTATTAACATAAAAGACCCTGCCTGGACACTGTTCAGCGCAGGGTCTTTTCGTTGATGACGATCGTAAATAGGCTGCCCATAAATTTATCTGCCACATCATTTAAAAAAACATAAATTCGTGCTTTACTTAAAATAAAAGTCAAAGCTTTATGAACCATAGTTCCCGTGCGGCACTGCTTAGCGCTTGTATGCTGTCCGCCGCCACCTTTTCGGCATCAGCCCAAACAGCGCCGGCTGCCCCCGAAAACCCTGCCCTCAAGATCTACCGCTCCACTCCCGAAAAGATCAACGACCTGATCCACACCAAGCTCGACGTGAGGTTCGATTACAAGAAACGTTACCTGTACGGCAAAGAGTGGGTGACCATTAAGCCGCACATGTACCCTACCGATACGCTTCGCCTCGATGCCAAGGGTATGGACATTAAGACCGTAGCCATTGTAAAGGCAGGCAAGAACACGCCATTAAAGTTCACTTATGATAGTCTTACACTGGCCATCAAGCTTGACCGCGTTTACCGCAACAACGAGAACTATACCATCTATCTTGACTATACCTCGAAACCTGACGAACTGAAGGTTGAAGGCAGCATGGCCATCAGTGATGCTAAAGGTTTATACTTTATCAATCCTGATAGCGCCGTTAAGGGCAAACCAGTGCAGATCTGGACACAGGGCGAAAGCCAGAGCTCGTCGGCCTGGTTCCCTACCATTGACAGGCCTAACCAGAAGACCACCGAAGAGATATACATGACCGTACCGGCTAAGTATGTGACGCTGAGTAACGGCAAGCTGGTATCGCAAAAAAAGAATGCCAACGGCACCCGTACCGACTACTGGAAAATGGATCTACCACACTCGCCTTACCTATTCATGATGGCCGTGGGCGATTTCAAGATCACTAAAGACACCTGGAAAGGTAAAGAGGTGAGCTACTACCTGGAGCCTAAATATGCACCTTACGCCAAGACCATTTTTGGTTACACGCCGGAGGTGATGGACTTCTATTCGAAACTATTAGGGGTCGATTATCCGTGGAACAAGTACTCGCAGATCGTAGTACGCGACTACGTGAGCGGCGCTATGGAGAATACTACTGCCACCCTGCACGGTGATTACGTGCAAGGTACCGCCCGCCAGTTCCTTGACCGCTACTACAACATTGGTGCTGGCGAAAGCACTGTGGTGCACGAATTATTTCACCAGTGGTTCGGCGATTACGTGACCGCCGAAAGCTGGAGCAACCTGACCGTTAACGAGTCGTTCGCCGATTTTAGCGAGACCCTTTGGGCCGAGCATAAATATGGCAAGGATGATGGGGATGCGCACATTCATGATGACCGCCGCCAATACCTGAACTCGCCCGACGCCCCGGCTAAGGACCTGGTACGTTTCCACTATAATGATAAAGAGGACATGTTCGATGTGGTGACCTACCAAAAAGGTGGCTCGATCCTGTACATGCTCCGCAACTACTTAGGTAACGATGCCTTTTACAAAGGCTTGAACATTTATTTGAAGACCAACGCCTTTAAGAACGGTGAAGCTCATCAGCTTCGTTTGGCATTGGAAGAGGCCAGCGGTAAGGACCTGAACTGGTTCTTTAACCAATGGTACTTTAACTCGGGCCACCCGATCTTGAACGTTACTTACAACTGGGACGCTGCCAGCAAATCACAATCGGTGTACGTACAGCAGAACCAAGCGGGTAATGCCTTTAACCTGCCGGTAGCCATCGACATCTATACCAACGGTAAAAAGACCCGTCATAACGTTTGGTTACACACCAAGGCCGACACCCTGACCTTTAAGACCGACGCCAAACCAGACCTGGTTAACTTTGACGGTGACAAGATGCTGCTTGCCCGCAAGACCGATAACAAGACCGGCCAGGAATTCCTATACCAGCAACAACATGCCGGCCTGTACCTTGACCGTTACGAGGCGCTTAACTGGGCCGAGGCTCAACGTTCTGACGATGCCACCGGCCGTAAGATCATCATCGCAGCCCTGAACGATAAATACTACGGCTTGCGCATCAAGGCCATCAAAGCGTTGAAACTGAACAATGATGATGTGCGCAACGCTGCACAACCGATCCTGGTTAGCCTGGCACAAAAGGACCCTAACAACATGGTGAAAGCTGCGGCTTTGAACGCCCTGGCAGGTCTGAAAGCATCAGGCAACACCACCTTGTTCAAACAAGCTTTGGCCGACCGCTCGTATGCCGTACAAGGCGCAGCACTTAATGGCTTGACCGCACTTGATCCTGCTGCTGGCCTTACCATGGCCAAAAGCCTGGAAAAAGACAGCGAAGGCGAACTGGCACAGAACATATTGAGCATATATGCGGCTAACGGCTCTGATGCGGAATGGCCTTATGTGAACAAAAAATATGATGAGCTGCCTGTGCAAAGCAAATTCAACGTGTTGCGTAGTTACGCAGGCATGATAGGCCGTCTGCAAAGCTCTACCTATGCACAGCAAGGGGTCGAGACATTAAGCGATCTGGGCGTGCGCTACAAGCAATATGGCGTGGCTCAGCCGATCATTACCATGCTGG
Source organism: Mucilaginibacter daejeonensis (assembly GCF_020783335.1). Classification (NCBI taxonomy): domain Bacteria; kingdom Pseudomonadati; phylum Bacteroidota; class Sphingobacteriia; order Sphingobacteriales; family Sphingobacteriaceae; genus Mucilaginibacter; species Mucilaginibacter daejeonensis. The sequence goes on along the minus strand of NZ_CP086068.1, from coordinate 1,023,054 downwards.
AAGGCATCAAAGCTCAACGTACCAAAATAGCCGACGATGCATCGGTAAAAGCCATCGACGCTGCTATCAAAAAGCTGCAATAACATCACATTATTCCTGAGCTGATCAGGCAAAATAGGATAAGGGCCGCTCGTATAAAGCGGCCCTTTTTTGTGTACCGTACCATTCGCCACAAGTTTGATACCGTTGGCCACATTTATTATATTTAGGCGCATGCATTGAGTTTATTTGACCTTATGAACTCACCTAAGGCCCATGACATCCATACGCACTACCCTTATCAACTGGCTTAAGCACTTTGCGGCCTTTGCCACTTGCCTCAACCTGTCGTCGGTGTTCAACTTCTTTTATGGCCCCGCCGGGCACTCCGAACCATACCGTGGTTACGGTCAAAAGCTGGGTCACCTGTTCAGATATCTGGCTCATAAAGATCTTAGCGCAGAGATGCTGGTGCTGGCCATCGCATTGCTTCTGATCGAACTGAATTATCAGTACATCTTCAACCGTTATCCACGCTGGATGTATATCCTCACCTCACTGATCGGCAGTTGGGCGGTGGTGCAGATCCTCTACTTCAGGATACATCAGCGATACCAGATCGAGGTGCCGGTGACCGCCCGGCTGTTACCCATAATTTCGGCCGCAGCTTATGCCATCGCTTATGCTTTCGTACGCGACCATTATGACCAGCGGTCAATGATCAAAGCACTTGATCTGCAACGCACCCGTAACGAACTGAATGCCCTGAAAGCACAGCTGAATCCACACTTTTTGTTCAACGGCCTTAATTACCTTTATGGCACTGCACTTAAAGAGGATGCACCGACAACGGCCGAAGGTATCGTCAAGTTATCGGAACTGTTGCGTTATACCGTGCATGGCATCGACCATGATCTGGTACCACTGAAGGATGAGATAGCGTTCATTCACAATTACCTTGACCTGCAAAAAGCGCGATTGCCGACCAATGGTAGGATAACGGTAGACACCCAGATCAGCACCGACAACGGGGACCTGATCATAGCGCCCCTCCTGTTGCTCACCTACATCGAGAACGCCTTTAAGTACGGCATTAGCAATGATGAAGAATGCTTGATACGTTTGCTGATCAGCCAGCAATATGGTACCTTGACCATGGAACTGACCAACACCATCGTGCGCACCAGCACCCTTTTCAGCACCAGCAACACAGTGCTATCCACCGCTCAAAAACGCCTTGAGCTACTGTACCCCGAACGGCATCAATTACAAATAGAACACGACCAGCACCTTTTTAAGGTGAAACTGAAGCTTGACCTTACCAACTCTTTATAGACCAAAAACCATCATGAAACATTTCCTTTTGCTACTGACCGCACTTGTGCTGTCCCTCTCTTCGATCGCTCAAAATAATGCTGACCGGTATATACTCGATGTAAAATTGAATAGCGCGCGGCCACGCCCAGCCAAACTGTATCTGGCCTACCAGGTAGACGGCCGAAAGATCATGGACTCGGCTACCTACCGTCCAGACCAAAGGCATTACCGTTTTACCGGCATCAGCGCCGACCCGACCTATGCCACGCTGGTTGCCGATCACCATAACTTCGGCCTGCCGAACCTGATCAAGGCTACCATGGCCGGTAGTAAGATAGACCTGCTCAAATTTTATCTTCATGCCGGGCACATTACCCTTATCGCTACGGATAGTATCTCAAAAGGGCATTTCATGGGTTCGGCCATCAATACTGACGAACTGGAGTTACAAGCCCGGCTAAGGTCCATCACCGACCAGGAGTGGCACTGGAGCATGCGCCTGCGTACGGATACAGCACGAAAGGATATTCAACTCGGCCGGGCAAAATTAGACAGTTTGCAGGCCATGCGCCGCCCCATACTCAAGGCATTTTATGAGCAGCACCTCAACAGTTACGTCGGACTGATGGCCTTGACCGAATATGTGGGCAATTCCCCAAAAAAAGCAGTGATACAGCCACTTTTTGACCGACTATCTTCATCGGTACGCAACACCCGATCAGGCCGCATGTACCAAAAACTGATGGATGACCTGATCACACTTAAGACCGGTGTTCAAGCACCGCTATTCACGCAGAACGATACCGCTGGTCGGCCGGTGAGCCTGGCCTCGTTCAAAGGAAAATATGTATTGCTGGACTTCTGGGCCTCTTGGTGCGGCCCTTGCCGCCAGCAGAACCCACAGTTAGTGAAGGTTTATAATGAATTCAGCAAACGTAACTTTGCCATACTGGGCATCTCGCTTGATGGCGCCGATGGTCGTGCGGCATGGCTCAAAGCGATCAGGACCGACGGCCTCAACTGGACGCACCTGTCAGACCTGAAACACTGGGATAACGAAGTGGCGCACCTGTACAGTGTGCGGGCTATTCCGCAGAATTTTTTGATCGGTCCGGATGGAGTGATCATAGGCCATGACCTTGCTCCTGACCAGTTACGCAACAAATTACAGGAATTGCTACCTTTAAAGTGACCCATGATCGCCATAGCCGTTGATGACGAACCCATAGCGCTTGACGTGATCACCGCGCACGCCAAAAAGATCCCCGGTCTCGACCTGCGGGCCACCTTCCTGAGCGCGACCGAAGCTCTGGCCTATATCAAGACCGACCCGGTGCACCTCGTATTTGCCGACATTGACATGCCGGGACTGAACGGCCTTGAACTAGCGGCACTGGTACGCCAAAGCATGCAGGTCATCTTTGTGACCGCGTATGCCCAGCATGCACTTAAAGGCTTTGACCTGGCCGCCACCGACTACCTGCTTAAACCGATCAGCTTCAAGCGCTTTTTGCAGGCCTACCGCCAGGCGGAGACAAGGCTTTCGGTTCGAGATAATTCCTCTCACACCTTGTTGGTGAAGGACAGCACCGACCTGGTACGTATCGATTTGGACGAGATCCAGTATATCAAAGCTGAGGACAATTATGCTATGATCATCACCAACGGTAAACCCATCCTGACCCGTACCACTCTTAATGAACTGCAAGCCGAGTTGCCGCCCGACAGGTTCGTGCGCATCCACCGATCATACATCGTAGAATTGCCCAAGATCCAAAAGGTAGAGCGCCATCAGGTGACGGTGGGTGGCCAACCACTACCTTTATCAAGGGCCTTACGCAGCGACCTGCTGGCTCGCTTCACGCTCTGACAGCGGGTCATCTCCAAGAAATTTTTTTGACAAGGGTATCCATCTTTAGAAAAAGTTCGTATCATTGTCTTATTATTTATAATTAGTCTAAATAAATAAGAGAACGACCTTACATCTATTGATAAAGACATCAAGTCCTGCCTGCTGGTGAGGGAACACGTTCACCTTACCGGCAGGACAGGCACAAATACCGCCGCCTATGTGCCAAACCGTTATCCTGTGCCAAAAAGGCCCCACCCTGATCAGCCAGTGCATTGAATGCCGCATCATCAACATCTGGCACAACAATGTGCTGCTCTACTTCACCCCCGACGACCTTAACACTTTCAAGAACTTTACGGCCAGTTTGGAGCCAGAAGAATGCTCATTCCCGTTCCCTGACGGGCAGGACCGGCTGATCTTGCGCACACCCAATAAAGACATTAACTTTTGCTTCACTGATGCCGAGTGGCTACAATTCCAGATCGCGCTGGAAGAGGCCGAATACATGCGCTCCATCTATGAAATGCTGAACTGACCGCTTATATATTTCCTTGACCCGCTTACTTATGACGAGATGAAGGTTAAAAAGAAGTTAATTTTTTCAACTATTTAGGGGGTCAGCGGTTTAAGTTCAATACCGATTCATTTCAACTGCGGTCGGTTTAAAAAGAGATATAGCGTGTCACAGATCCCACATTTTTTGCAAGGTGGTGGTAAGATGGGCCAGCTCATGCGTACCACTGATTGGGCCAATACACCATTAGGCCCGGCAGATCTGTGGCCCGACAGCTTGAAACAGGCTGTCAGCATCGCGCTTAACTCGGGCTTTGGTATGGCCATTTACTGGGGTCCGCAATTCATCCTGCTTTATAACGATGCTTATAGCACCATACCGGGCAATAAACACCCCTGGGCATTTGGCCAGCCCGGTGCGGTAGCCTGGGCCGAGATATGGGACGGATTACAGAACGAATTTGAAGGTGCATTAGAGAAAGGCCAAACGGTACGCAAGCCCGATGCTTTGCTACTTATGCACCGCTATGGCTACACCGAGGAATGTTACTTTGATTATAACCTCTCGCCCATTATTAACATCAACGGCCAAATCGGCGGGGTGTTCAATGCCGTGGTGGAGACCACCTATAAGGTCATCAATGATCGGCGTAACCGCATCCTGATGCAATTGCTGCAACAGCTCGATCAGGCCCACACCCTGAACGAGGCCCTGGAGCAACTGACCGAGGTACTGGATGGCTGCAACAAGGACATTGCCTTTTACCTACTTTACACTACGGGCGACAGGGCCGGTCGTGATGTTCAGGACCTTCATTTTATTGCCGGTGGCGGCATCGGCCAGATTGATGCAAGTTTGTTGATCTGGCCGTATCATGATACCATGACCAAAGGCCAGCCCGTACATATCGAGGACCTGGACCGCTACTTACCGCAGCAGGTGCCCACCGTGTGGGGTGAATCATGTTCGGAAGCGCTGATCGTGCCCATTAGTAAGGATGAGGCTCGCATTAGTGGCTACCTCGTAATGGGAGTATCACCGCGCAAACGGCTGGATGCCGATTATGAGCAGTTCCTGCTTACGGTAGGCATACATGCCGGTACCATGCTCAACAATGGTCACAACTACGAGCTGGACAGCGCCCTGCAGCGCGAGCAGGCCCTGAACGAGGAATTGGCCAGCGCCAACGAAGAGCTCAGCGCTACCAATGATGAACTTAACCGCTCACAACAAAGCCTGGCATCGCTCAATAACGAGCTGGAGGACCGGGTAAGGCAACGCACCAAGGACCTGAGCGAAAGCGAGGCCCGCTTCAAGAACCTGATACAACAGGCCCCCGTGCCCATGCTGGTACTCCGCGGCGATGATATGGTGTTCGATACTTTTAACGCCCCTATGCTGGAGCTGATCAGCCGTGACCGTTCCATCCGAGGAAAGACCTTATTCGAGGGCATGCCCGAACTGATAGGGCAACCGATCGTTGACCGTTTGTATGATACCTATCGTACCGGTAGGGATTACCGCGGATACGAACAACCGGTCACCATTACCCGCAATGGTGAGCACCTTAAAGGATTTTATAACGTGGTGTACCGTGCCCTGATCGAGAACGGCCAGATCGCAGGTGTGATCCAGACCGCTTTTGATGTGACGGAGCAGGTACTGGCGCGTAGAAAAGCCGAGGAAAGCGCCACCAATGTACGCAACCTGGTCATGACGGCGCACTATGCACTCATGATCCTCACCGGGCCTGATATGATGATCGAGCTGGCTAACAACCAGCTGGCCACCCTGTGGGGCAAAAGCATTGACGAGATCACCGGTCGACGCTTATTGGAGGTATTGCCCGAGCTGGAAGGCCAACCGTTCCCAACGCTTTTAAAAGAAGTATATGATACCGGTATCGCCTACGGGCAGGATGAAGAGGCCTTCTACCTTGACACGCCTGAGGGGCCGGTACGCAAGTACGTGAGTTTTTACTATGACCCCATGCTAGATACCGACGGTCAGGTAAAAGGCATTATCGTGGCTGCGGAGGATATCACCGAAAAGGTGAACACCCGCCTGCTGCTCGAGCAAAGCTACCTCGAACAACAATCGCTCAATGAGGAACTGACCGCCACCAACGAAGAGCTGGCATCGGCCAATGACGAATTGGTGTCCATTAACAAGGAGTTAGCACAAGCACAAGCGTTACTACAAACAATGGTGACCGACCTGGCCGCCAGCGAGGCTCGCGTACGTTACATGTTGTCGGACGCGCCGGTGGCCATCGGTATAGTGACCGGGCCCGACCTGGTGATCGAGGCGGCCAATTCACGCATCATGGAGCTATGGGGTAAGAACGAGCAGGTGATCAACAAGCCGCTCCAGCAAGCCCTTCCCGAGCTCAAAGGACAGATCTTCATTGACCTGCTGTACGAGGTATTCAGTACCGGCAACCCTCATTTTGGTACAGATAACAAGGCATTACTAATGCGCAACGGCCAGCTGGAGGAGTGCTATTTCAACTTCGTGTATCATCCACTAAAAGACAGTATGGGCCGGGTAGGCAGTGTAATGATCGTGGCCAGCGAGGTGACCGAACAGGTATTGGCCCGCACCAAGATCGAACATGCTGAAGAACAGCTTCGTTTTTCGTTGGATGCCGCACGAGTAGGCACCTGGTACCTCAATACGAAGACCCGTGAGTTCCGCATGTCTGAACGAATGAAGGAGATATTCGGTTTTGAACCATATGCGGCCATTACCTACGAGGACGCCATAGCTTGCGTGCAGGAAGATCACCGCGCTTTTGTACGGGACTCGATAAACCGGGCCATTACCACAGGCGAGATCTACAATGTGGAACACCCGATACTGACACACGATGATCAGAAATTGCGCTGGGTACTGGCTACCGGTAAATTGAACGACGACCGCCGGACCGGCATCAGCTACTTTTCGGGCGTGATGACCGATATTACCGAACAAAAGCAGGACGAGCAGCGTAAGAACGATTTTATAGGCATGGTGAGCCATGAACTTAAAACGCCGCTTACCTCGCTCAGTGCCTATGTGCAAATGTTGCAGGCCCGCTCGCGCACTAATAATGATACGTTCACCACAGGTGCGCTGGACAAAGTGAACACCCAGGTCAAAAAAATGACCACTATGATCAACGGGTTCCTCAATGTATCGAGGCTCGAATCAGGTAAGATACACCTTACCAAACAAGTGTTCAGACTGGATGAACTGGTGAGCGAGATGGTGGAAGAATCGGTGCAGATGCAATCAAGCCATACGGTGGACCTGCTGCCCTGCCCTTCCGTGACCGTAGAAGCCGACCGCGATAAGATCGGCTCGGTGATATCCAACCTGCTCAGCAATGCTGTGAAATATTCGCCGCGTGGGAAACGCATCGTGGTCAACTGCGAGGTGCAGGGCAACGAGGCGATCGTTAGTGTGAGCGACGAAGGTATGGGTATAAAACCGCAGGATATCGATAAGCTTTTTGAACGTTACTACCGGGTGAACAGTAAGCATACCCAAACCATATCGGGCTTTGGCATTGGCCTTTACCTATGTGCTGAGATCCTTCAACGCCACGATGGCCGCATATGGGTGCAAAGCGAGCTGGGCGTCGGTTCAACGTTCTCGTTCAGTTTGCCGCTGGCGTAGTATTGTACAATGTATGTCATGCTGAACTCGTTTCAGCATCTCACATGCCAAGTAGAAAACCATGCTTGTAGATTCCGCTGTCGACCGATCTTTGGGATGCCGAGCCGTTCTCGACCGATCCGTGGGATGCCGAAACAAGTTCGGCATGACGGGTTGAATGATCAGTGAGTTCCTGTCCCCTCTCGAGAGGGGGCGCGCAAGACCAAGCAGCGGCAGGGGTGTGTTTAACCGACCATTCACCATAAGCACTGCACCACTTTTCACCGGTCCTGCGGCATGCCGAAACAAGTTCGGCATGACGGGTTAAATGGTCAGTGAGTTCCTATCCCCTCTCGAGAGGGGGCGCGCAAGACCGAGCAGCGGCAGGGGTGTGTTTAACCGACCATTCACCATAAGCACTGAACCACTTTTCACCGGTCCTGTGGGATGCCGAAACAAGTTCGGCATGACGGACAATCAAGCAAATTGAACACCCTACAACAGCCCTTCATCGGCAAAGCTGTAAAAACCACCATCGGTGATGATCAGGTGGTCCAGTACGCCGATGTCGAGTATGCGGCCGGCCTGGTGTATCTTTTTGGTAAGGTCAATATCCTGCTGGCTGGGTTTGAGGTTGCCTGATGGATGGTTATGCGCCATGATGATGGACGATGCCTGATGCTGTAACGCGATGTGGAAAATGATCTTGGGGTCGGCCACGGTGCCTGATAGTCCGCCTTTGCTGATCAGTTCTTTGGCGATCACCTTGCAACTACGGCTCAGGAGCAGTATCCAAAATTCCTCGTGGTTAAGGTCGACCAAATGGCGGCGCATTACCTGGTATACGCTGCGGCTGCCGGTAATGGTATCAGGCACTTTGATCTCGGTATCGTCGCGCCGGCGGCCTAACTCCAGTGCAGCAATAATGGAGATGGCTTTAGCCTCTCCTATGCCTTTGAATTTGGAAAGTTCGGCCACTGATACTTTGCCCAGCTTTTGCAGGTCATTATCATAATGGTGAAGTATACGCTTGCTCAGCTCCACGGCCGATTCGGTACGGCTGCCCGACCCGATCAGGATGGCGATCAGTTCCGCATCGCTCAACGCGCGGCGGCCCTGGGTATTCAGTTTTTCACGGGGGCGGTCCTCCTCGGCCCAGGCCTTGATGCTGATCTTGCTTTCGTATGTTTCCACGGCTTTAATTTATTTAAAGATGCGGGTAAAAGCAAACCGATCTTTTCAAGGTGTGATGCTTAACAAAAGTACATTAGCCCATGATGATTATACCAAGCATAACGCATATGAGGCTTCGCTATCTTTACGACAAGATGAGGTCAGTTTTATTATCAAATGTCATCCTGAGCGATAGCGAAGGATCTTATACGCCTGATCAGTTTGCCACGATCATAGCTAATAGGATGCTTCTCTATCGCTCAGCATGACGTAGGTAGAGTTTAATAGTTCAGATCTACTTCGTCGCTTTCAACTGGTATTCTTTTGGTGGCTCGGCGCCCATGAGGTGGCGTACAAAGTAGTCCCAGCGGCGGCGGGTCATGTACAGGTTGTACTGGCCATAGCCGTGTGCACTGTTGGGAAATATCACCAGGTCATAATCCTTACCGGCCTTTTCCAGCGCCTCAACCACTAACAGGGTATTGTATGGAGGTACGTTATCGTCCATCATGCCGTGGGCCAGCATCAGCTTGCCTTTCAGGTTCCTCGCTAGGTTCTGGTTGGCTTGGTTCTCATAGTTCGACACACCGTTGGCATCTTTGGTTAGCAGACCGATGTAGCGCTCGCCCCAATCATCCTCGTAATTGCGGTTATCATGGTTACCCGATTCGGATATGCCTACCTTGTAAAAATCAGGGTATTTGAACATGGCAGTAGCCGTAGCGAAACCACCACCCGAGTGCCCCCAAATACCTACCCTATCCAGATCTATGTATGGGAACTTTTGCGCCAGTTGCTTGATGCCACCTATCTGGTCGGGCAGTGTGTTCTCGGCCATGTTACCATAGCTCATATCATGATAGCTTTTGGAGCGGAGCGGATTGCTGGTGCCCTCGATCAGCACCACCACAAAACCCAACTCGGCCAGGGCCTGGTGATCGCCTCTTGACGGCGAAAAGCCCCAGTTACCGATACTCCCGCCTTGCGGACCAGGATAGATGTAATTGACCACCGGGTATTTTTTGGACGGATCTAGGTTAGTAGGCGTGAACATGATACCGTATATATCGGTCTTACCGTCGGCCGCCTTTACGTTGAAGGGGATAGCCGGCTTCCAACCGGCAGCTTTTAAGCGGCTAACATCGGCTTTGGCCAGCGGGGTTACTAATTTACCGGTCAGAGCGCTGCGCAAACCTACCACGTGGGCCACATCAGGCTGCGAATAGGTATCAACGATGTATTTTCCTGATGGAGAGAACGCCACCTGGTGATTGCCCACATCGGGCGTCAGGGAAGTCAAGCCCTTACCATCAAAGCCTATCCTGTATAAATGACTAAAGTATGGGTTGCCAGGTTCGCGGCCATCGGCCATAAAGTACAGTACACGAGCTTTTTCGTCTACCTTGAGCAAACGGGTAACTACCCAGTTGCCTTTGGTGATCTGGTTCTTTAATTTGCCTGTGCGTGCATCATACAGGTACAGATGTCCCCAGTTATCACGCTCCGAGAACCAGATGAACTCGTTGCTTTTGGCCAGGTAGCGCCAGTTGATACTGTCCCATCCTGACTCATATTGGGTCGGCACTGTTTCTTCGAACACCTCTCGCACTACACCTGTGGTGGCATCAGCTATGCGTACCTTTTCCTGCTTGTGATCACGGGAGGTAGATACGAACGCCAGTTGAGAGCCATCGGCCGTCCAGTTCACATCGTCGAACGTACCACTGCTCGATATATCATCGCTCAGCGAGGCGCGGTGCGGGTCGGGCGGTACCTGTAGCATGATCACTTTGGGTACATCCACCTCAATGATGCAGCGGTGTATCATAGCGATCTCTTCGCCCGGCAGCGGGTATTTCCATTGGTGCAGCACCGGAGCGCCCACGTTGGTGGTCACCAGGTACATGTCTTTTACGTTACGCTGATCCTGCTTAAAAGTGGCGATCTTTTTCGAATCGGGCGACCATTGCAGTACCGGCCTATCACTATGGCTCCACCCAGCATTATCAGTGGCATAACCAAAGTCCTTAACGCCATCGGTAGTGAGTTGCGTACGCTTGCCCGAGGCTACATCACGCACCCACAAGTTGTCATCTTTAAGGTAAGCTGCGCGTTTGCCATCGGGTGAAAGTATCTCTGAACCTGCATCAGGCCTAGGCATGCCGGTACGTTCGATAGTCACGTTATCATCAGGCACCAGGCTGTAATTTTGCAGGTCGGCATTGTAGCCTTTGCCGCCCGTACGGAAGCTCATATAACGGCCATCGGCCGATAAGTAGATACTTTCGAAAGGGAGCGCCGTGGACCTCACCTCGTTACCAGTACTGGCTTTTAAAGCGGCTGCCAGCTTTTGATGATCAAAGGCCGGGGCTACATTTCCTTTAGTGGGGTCAGCTAACATAAAATGTGTGCCGTCAATGGTGCGTTCAATGTACCAGAAGCGGTCGCTAGGTAGCCAATTGGGTCTTATGGTACCGCCGCTTACCAATGGTGCGGTGTTGTAGATCATGAAGCGTTCGGCGCGTTCATAATCTTTGGCGGTAAGTACCTTGCCTTGCTGGGCGTGGCTGCTTAATGCGCCTGCCAATAGTACAGTAGCCAGTAAAGTTCTATTCATGTATCGGGGTGGTTGTTGTGATCAAATGCACAACTAATATAGCCACAAAAGGCCAATAAACCACTGAACAGGCCGCATGTGATCATGATATTACATGGCCACAAATATACACGAACGCAAAAAGCCGCTTCAGTTACCTGAAGCGGCCTCTCAGCATTACTGCTAATGATATTAAGATAAGCCGTTAACGAATTTGGTCAGTTTTGACTTATTGTTAGAAGCTTTGTTCTTGTGGATAACGTTCTTTTTAGCTAAACGATCAAGCATCGAAATAACTTTAGTTAACAAAGGAGTAGCTTCAGCTTTGCTGGTAGTACCTCTAAGTTTCTTGATAGCATTTCTGGTAGTTTTGGCCTGATACCTGTTACGCAAACGCTTCGCAGCGTTGGCTCTGATCCTTTTTATTGCTGATTTATGATTTGCCATTTTAGCTAATTATCTTATTATTTTTCGGACTGCAAATATAAAGCAAAAAAAAATATCCGTCAAGCACAAGGTAAATTTATTTTCCACATCGGGTTGATACTCAAGCCTACCCTATCTTGATCACCGTAAAGCGCGTCAGGCGATCAGTTGCCTGATACGCCTAAGCTGAGCACGTTAGCACCGGTAGCGCCTACCAGGCCTTTGGCATAGATCACGTAGATCTTTCCAGCTTCCAGGTTGGTGGTGAAACTGGTACTGGTAGAGCCACTTGCAGTGTTCAACACATACGTTCCGGCGGTCACCTCAACACTTGAGCTTACCCCACGGAAGTTGACGCCTGTGATGTTGATCGCACTGCCTGAAGTTAACGCCATAGCGCCTGAGTTGGTCACTGCGTTCACGAAGCGGATGCGTGCTTTGCCTGAAGCAGGTGCAACGGCCGCATCACTAACGGTCACGATGCCCAGGCTGCTGTTCTGACCTACAAGCAAAAAGCTGTAATAGCCAAAGCCATCAAGCTGGGCACTGGTGGAACCTAAGGTAGCCTCGCCCGAAGCCGATTTGATCTCGACGGTCTGGTTGCCTACAAAGGTGCCGTAGTAACCCGACGAGTTACCGAAGGACACATTGCTCGGAGTACGCAAAACGCCATCAACATACAAGCGGGCAGGGCCGGCATCAGTACTGGCATTGATCAGGTTCACTTTGGCAGCGGTCTCGCCAACGTCGTTCTCGTCGTTCTTTTTGCATGACGACAACATGGCAAGGCCCAACAGGCCAACAAAAGCAAAACGCGAGAAACGTTTCAGGATAGTAGCAGATGTTTTCATAAACAGAAAAAATAGAATAAGCAGTAGGCCATATTAAGGCCACATTAACTTTATATAGAACTCAACAACTCGCTTAATAGTATTTTGTTTGTGCACATTTGAGCGCTTTACCTGGCCAACACAGCAAAAAAGCGTACCTTATGGCACTGTATCCTTTACCTTAAATGAGGCTTTTTATCCGGCTGCTCGGTCTATCGTTTATTGCTATCATGTTGGTTTCGTGGGGCTTTTATGCGCATTACCGGGTGAACCGGCTGGCGGTGTTCACCCTGCCTAAAGGCATGAGCACTTTTTATCAGGCCAACATCGAATATATCACCGAGCATGCCATCAGTCCCGACCGGCGCCGGTATGTGGACTCCACCGAGATACCGCGCCACTTCTTCGATGCCGACCATTACGGCAAGGATCCGTTCCATACCGTGCCGCAAAAATGGGACGAGGCCATGAGGAAGTACTCGGCCGATACACTGTATAAGTACGGCACCCTGCCGTGGACCATCCAGTACAACTACTACCGTTTGGTGGATGCCTTTAAAGCTCATGATACCACGGCGATATTGCATTACTCGGCCTACCTGGGGCATTACGTGGCGGACGCCTGCGTGCCGCTGCACACCACCCAGAACCATAACGGACAACTTACTGAACAACTGGGCGTGCATGCCCTTTGGGAGAGCCGCCTTCCCGAGCAGTTCGGCAGCAGCTATAACTATTTTGTGGGTAATGCGCGATACATCGAGAACCCGCTTTGGCAGGCGTTCATCCTGTGCCGAAGTTCGTTCAAATGTGCCGATTCGGTATTGCGCGTACAGCGGCAGATCGATGCTACCTTCCCGGCCGATAAAAAGTACGAGGTGTTCATGCGTGGTAAGCGTAAGGTCAAAGACCTGTCGGTGGCTTATTGCCAGGCCTATCACAGTGCATTAAAAGGAATGGTGAAACGGCGAATGCGCACGGCGATAGCCAATGTAGGCAATTACTGGTACTCGGCATGGGTAGATGCAGGTCAGCCCGACCTTGACCGGTTGATCGATAGCCTGCCAAGCGCTGCTCAAAAGCAAGCTATAGCACATGAACTGGCCCTGTACAAGGCCGGCAAGATAGCGCCGCTACCGAAATTTGGAGTGGTGAACCAGCCGCTTAAGCCTACTGCCTTAAACAGCGTTACGGCTACCCGACATGCGGGCCCTTAATGCTGCCCAGATCGGCGGGATGATCGATACCAGTACAATGGCGATAGCGATCAGCGAAAAGTTCTTTTTAAAGAATTCGATGTTACCTAATAGGTAGCCCAGGAACAGGAACGTGATCACCCAAAGCACACCACCCACCACGTTATACACAGTATAGCGGCCCAAGGGCATACGGCCAACACCGGCCACAAATGGCGCGATGGTGCGAATGATGGGCATAAAACGGCTAAAGATCACTGCCTTGCCACCATGCTTGTTGAAGAATTCCTGGGTCTTTAGGTAGTAATCAAGCTTGAGGATCTTATTATCGGGCTTGAACACCTTGGGGCCAAAATACTTGCCCAACTCGTAATTGAGGGTGTTGCCCGCCACAGCGGCCAGGATCAGCAGAATGGCCATCAGGTAGATATTCAGACCTGAATTACCGGTGGCGATCAGGGCGCCCATGGCAAATAACAACGAATCGCCGGGAAGGAATGGGGTTACCACAAAACCGGTCTCGGCAAAAATGATGAAGAAGATGATCAGGTAGGTCCAACCCTGGTACTGGCTGGTGATCTGCACCAAGTGTTTATCAATGTGCAGTATAAAGTCAATAAGGTCTTTGATAACTTCCAAAACGTTGTATTTGCGGGTAAAGGTAGTAATTAATGGCTTACTTCACTACGCTGGGGTCAATGGCCAACAAATTAAGGCCGAAGGCTGCCGAGTCAACCCTACCCACCATTCCTGACGAGTACAGCGTGTATAAACGGCCATCCTGAATGGTCACGTTCTGCAGCGTGGTAAGGCTGCTGGTAGTACTGCCAGTTGGGTAGGCCTTGAAGCTGTAACTACCCGGCGGCAAGATCTGGTAATCAGATGCGGTGCCGAAGGCCACGTTCTTGATCGCTACCGTTCCATTGGCCCAAATATCAAAAGGGGTACTACGCGGCGACCCATTCACAAAACGGATCTTGCCGCCTTTACCGATCGGCGCTACGGGCTCGGTGTCATCCGTCAGTTTCAGGAACTTGTACGTGCTATCGGCATACAGACCCATAAAGAATATGGTATGGCGCGTGTTAGCTTTATATTCGCTCGAATCACGGTATAAGATACGCCGGGTATCGGCCACACGGGTGGAGCGGATCTGTGGTAGCGGATTATTATACGTAAGGTAAAAGTAGCTTGGGGTGGCGGCATAACGGTAAGACGAGTTCAGCCTGATGTAGTTGCTACCGTTGTTGATCCAAAACTCGATCGGGAAAAGGTCGGGACTCAGGTTCAGGACCTGCACCCGAACATTAGAGCCGGTCGGGTTGGCCGTATCCGTCTTGCTGCACGAGAAGAACGCAGGCAAGATCAGCGTTAGCCAACCGATCATGAACAAGTGATGTAAATTCTTTTTCTGCAACATAAGATCACTGCATTATTGCCCGCGTAACAGGCCTATCCTGAAATTAGCGCCACTGCCACCATAACTATAAAGCGTGTAAACGCTGTCCACGTTCAATCTTACATTGGCAGTGAGTATAGGCGTGGTATTGCCGGGCACAAATATCTTGATGGCCTTTAAACCGTTGCCTACCTTAACGTACCTATTCACGCTGCCAAAAGCCTTGGAGGTAAAGCGCAGCGTATCGTTCATATATACCGTGACCGCAGGCACTGCTGCCGATACTGATACGAATTTAAGCAAGGCATTGGCTTGATCAGTTACAGCGGTATCACGTACCATAAAAGCACTGCTGCGTGCCGGGCCACCTACAAAGAACAGGTAACGCTCGGTACTGCCCAATTGCGCTACGTTGTAGGGGAAGGTGAGCAGCGTATCGGCGTTGTTGTAGTTCTGGTTATCGAACAGGCCTTTAATGGATAGTATCTGCTGCCCCACAGGTATCTGCAAAAAGTTGGTGCCGGCGCCATTAAGTACGCTGGTAGTGGTTTGGCGGGTACCTTTCAGGTAAAAGTTGAACACATCATTAGGCCTTACCGATGCGTTGATCACGCTCATGGGCACGTTGACGGGCGTATCGGGTGCAGGGTCGTTCTTGGCGCAGGCGGCTATCAGCGATACCAATAGTATCACCAATACACTGTACCCGTTCAATTGCTTCACCTTCATTTACAGCTATAACTCCGTTTGTAGTTGTTTGTTATCTGTACGCAAAATAAAGGTCCGGTGCTACCACCAGACCTCGATCTTTTTCTATAATGTTAGTACCGTTATACCGATCAGGCGTAGCTGTTCAGCATTACCGGCATCACCAGCATCAATATGTCTTCGTTATCGTCGCCGCCTTGTGGCAACAGTAAGCCTGCGCGGTTAGGGGTGCTCATGTGCAGGGCAACTTCCTCGCAATTGAGGTTCTTGAGCATTTCGATCAGGAAACGGGCGTTGAAACCGATCTCCAAATCCTCACCCTCATACTGGCAGCTTAAACGCTCATGTGCCTCGTTCGAGAAATCGATATCCTCCGAAGAGATATTCAGTTCACTTCCGCTAACCTTTAAACGCACCTGGTGGGTGGTCTTGTTGGCGTAAATGGCCACACGCTGTAACGAACCCAGGAAAGCCTGGCGATCGATGGTCATGCGGTTAGGGTTATTTTGAGGGATAACGGCTTCGTAATCAGGGTAACGCTCATCGATCAAACGGCACACCAGGTTGATGTTTCCAAATTTGAAGAACGCGCTGGTATTGTTGTACTCTACCGATACGTTCACATCCTCACTTGGCAGGGCCGACTTTAACAAGTTCAATGCCTTTTTAGGGAGTATGAACGAGGCGTTGCTGGCAGCCTGGGTATCCTTACGACGATAGCGCACCAGTTTGTGTGCATCGGTAGATACGAAGGTAAGGTATTGGGTGCTCAGCTGGCAGTATACACCTGTCATGGCCGGGCGCAACTCATCGTTACTTACCGCAAAAATGGTCTTGTTAATGGCCTCGGCCAATACCGATGCAGGAAGGTTAACTGATGACGCGTTCTCTACCACAGGTATCTTCGGGAAATCCTCGCCATTCTCGCCGCTCAGCTTGTATTTACCGTCGCCGGCGCTGATCTCGATCGCAAAGGTCTTGTCATCTACCGAGAAAGCGATAGGCTGCTCAGGCAATGACTTTAAGGTATCCAGTAATATACGTGATGGTATAGCTATGCGGCCGTTCTCTTTGGCCTCAACAGACAAAGAGGTGGTCATGCTGGTTTGCAGGTCAGTGGCCGATATGGTCAGGACACCTTCTTTGATCTCAAATAAAAAGTTCTCGAGTATGGGTAATACCGTACTGCTGCTTAGCGCACCGCTAACGGATTGCAACTGCTTCAATAGGGTCAACGTCGATACAATGAATCTCATAACAATTTTTGTTCAACCCAAAAGTATGAAATTTTAGCGTGCGTACTTGCGCCGACGATAATAATGTTGAAAAATCGCGAATATTAACACAGCCGCCAAAGGCACCACCATATTGACGGTTTGCCAGTAGATCCGCTCGTTACGGATGCGTGCCCGGTTGAGCAAACGAAGCTTGATCTCCTTGATGCGCAGGGCGATCAGGCCCGAGTCGTCGGTCAGGTCATCAGCTATGTTCAGTAGCAGATTCTTATTGCCAAAACTTTGCTGAGTATAGCGATCATAGCCCAGCGGAAAGGGTGAACCATCGGCACTCACCTGGTTCTTAAAAATATCGCCATCGCTCAACACCACCATCTTGGTAGGCTTGCTTTTGGTAAGCACGGGTATATTTTCGGTAACGCCCGCAGGTACCGGCCGGTTGGTAAAATCAGACGCGAAGGTACCCTCGAGCAGCACACCGGTGATCTTGGGCTGGCTGCGGAACTCGCGCGGGTCGGGCTCCTGTTCCAAGGCCTGTAACGACAGGTTGTGGGGAGCCGTTAGCTTTTTGTTGTAAGGCGACGAGGCCAGCAAGATAGTTTGCTTTTGCCCATTGACCTGCAGCAGATCAATGGTGCTGGCGAACTCGCTTTTAATACCATCGAGGTTGCGGATCACCGGGTGTTTGCCCAGTGGCATAAATATAGGGTAGAACAGCCAGGGCAGCATTTGGATCTGTGCTTGGCCGCCCATGTTCCCGGTGTTCACGGGGATCTGGGCGCAGTTCAGGTCGGCGATCAGGTCATAGTTGATACGCACACCATATTTGAAGAGCTGATCATCAAGATTCAATTGTTTATTGAAGGCCAACTGCTCGCCCCCATGCCCGCGCAGGCTATCCAACTCGGCGCTCACTTGATCGATCGACCACACGATACGCCCTCCCCGCATCAGATACTGATCGACCTTGAACTTTTCGGCCTCGGTAAAGGGCTTGTCGGGCTTGGCGATCACCAGCAGCTTCAAGGTGCTCAGGTTGGCAAAAGGGATGCTTTGCAGATCCACGCGTCCCACCTCAAAGCCATCGCTCAGACTTTTCATGGCATCGTTGAGTTGCAGATCGCTTAACTCATTATGCCCGTAAGTGAAACCCACCCGTGGGCGGCCACCGCTCGTAGCTTTTTTAATGGCCGAGGTGAACGCATACTCCAGGTTCTGTTCTGAATTGTTGAGCACTTCCTCGGGACCAAGGCCGATGCGTGTTTGCAGCAGCTTGACTGGCATCTGCTTATCACCTGCACTCACCATAGCGGCCGAAAATATGGTACGCTGCGATACACCGTTATCTGTCTTAACACTCAGGTTGGTAGGCTCGATGCCTTGTGTTTGCAGGTCTTCCAGCGTTTTAGCCTGCTCCTCCTGGCTCAAACCATCCAGCGGGTTAGCAAATTCGAAGCTCAGCTTGCCATGGCCGTAAGCCTCCAGGTCGTTGAGCATATCGCGCGTGGCCTGTTGCAAACGCTTCATGCCGCCGGGCAGGTCCTTGCCTTGCAGGTATACGGTCACCTTTACCTTTTTGGGCAGGCTATCCATCACGTTACGGCTTACCTGGCTCAGGGTAAAACGTTTCTCTTTGGTAAAATCGATACGAGTATACACCAATTGCGATATGATGACCAGCAGCACGAGCGCGCCGCCCAGCATCAACAGTCCTTTGCGCACCTGCTTTACCGAGTTTTGCCTGCTCACTACCCAAACGGTGAGGCCTATAAAAATGCTGCTGAGAACGATAAAATAGATCAGGTTGCGGCTATCGAGCACGCCCCTACCCACAGCCTCATAATGCCGGGCCATACCCAGGTCCTGTATGTTGGTATCTTGTAAGGAGAGTAACTGGCCCAGCGAATCGAACCCGCTGTACATAAAGTAACTCAGGAACACTGCTATGGTAAAAGAGATGATCTGGTTCTTGCTCACCGATGAGGCGAAAAGCCCCATAGCGGTAAAGGCAGCACCTAACAGCAGCAAGCCAATGTATGAACCGATCACCGCGCCGGTGTCCAGGTTACCCTGCGGGGTACCCAGCACCCAAACCGAGTAAACATAAAACAAAGTAGGCAGCAGCGCAAAGGCCACCAGTACCAAGCAGGCCCAGTACTTGCCCAGCACGATCTGCCAGTTACTGAGCGGACGGGTGGATAGCAGTTCGAACGTTCCCTCGCGGCGTTCCTCGGCTATGGAGCGCATGGTGATGGCCGGGATCAGGAACATGAACAAAAAAGGCGCGGTGCTGAACATGCCCTCCATACTGGCGTAACCATACTCCAATATGCTCGACTCGGGGAACACCCACAGGAACAGCCCCAGCACCAACAGGAACACCCCGATAGTGACATAGGCCACCAGTGAACTCAAATAAGTGCTGATCTCTTTTTTTAAGATGCTGAACATGCGATGGTATATAATTGGTTTTAAGGATCAAGAGCGTCAAGTTGTTTGACGGCAGTGCCTTAACTGCGGCCGATCTGCTTGTTACAAGCGCTACAGAGTGTTACACCGATGTAACAAAATTCCCCACTTTTCCCCAGTTACAGGCGTTGCAAAAATGGCAAAAACCCACATTTTTCGAGAAATTTCTGCATTTATCAACTTTGTAACACAAAATGTAACACCTTATTGGCGAATTGTAACACGCTCAGGCGCATTTATTGACCGCCCCCTAAACATAAAAGATCTGAAAGTGATCTTTATTGCCAAATTCATAATGTTGCCAATAGCTGTAAATGCTAAAGCTCACTGTTGCTTAGAAGCCGAACTTGTAAGCGACCCTAATACCGAACTGCTGCAACCGGTTCTGCGACCAGCTCTCGTACCGAAGGCCCACATCGATCAGCTGGCGTTTGTTATCCGTAATGGGGAACAAAAAGCCCGTACCTAATGAATAGGCGAAGAGGTTGGTACTGCGGTCTTTGTTATGATCGATCACGGTACCCAACTCGCCCTCGGTGTAAATGCGCGGGTCAAGAAAATACCTCACCCCTGCCTTTAACGGAACGAACTGATCGTCAGGCTGCTTCACCGCCGAACCGATATTGAAGCTCTTGTAGCTGAAGTTATGATAACCTGCCGTCACGCTGATCGCCCAGGCAGAGGCCACCGGCAACTCCGCCTTGAACGAGCCACCAAAACCAAAGTTATAAGCACTCCGCTGGGGAAAGTTCAACTCCGGACCGATGCTCACCGCCGCGATCGCACGTTTTGGGCCGTCATCCTGCGCCTGAGCTTTATTGAAGTAGGTGGAAATGGTCAGTGATAGTACCATCGTAAGTAGCGGCTTCAAAGCAGTAGGGTAATAGTTCTTCATCATCAGGTAACACCTTAACAGCGTGTGGCCAAATCTATAAATTTATGTTTTTATAGAAGCAGATTCTCCTCCCAATACCAACAAAAAAGCCTTACCGATCTGCGGCAAGGCTCTTTATATGAGGTCGGGACCGATTAAAGTCCGAACTTGTAAGCTATCCTAAAGGCCACCTGCCCGGTGTTACCGCCGCTTTGCGACCAACCTTCATAGCGTGCACCGATGTCGATATCATGCTTAGCAGACACCGGGAACGAAGTACCAAGACCCGGCGCATAGATAAATGAGTTGCCTGTGTTGTGGTTGATGCCGAACAGAACGCCGATCTCGGCCTCGCCGTAAAAGTTGGGTATAAAGTAATATTTACCGCCCGCTTTTGCAGGTATATAGCCATCAGCTCCGGTTCTCTGGAAGTTATAGAAAGAGATGTTATACTTCTTTCGGCTGTAACTCATGTAACCCGCTGTGAAGCTAAAAGAGAAGGAACTAGATACCGGCAAATCATACTTGCCTGCGCCACCTATACCAATAGTGTACAAGCGATCAAGACCGCCTACCGATAACGGCACGCCCACATCGAACCCTATACCTAATTTGGGACGGGGCAAAGACGAAGAAATAGTGGCGGTAGTTTGTGCATAACTTGAGACCGAAGCCGCGATAGCGACCATCATGCATAGAAAGGTTTTTTTCATTGTGTAAAATAAGTGAGGTTGAAATATGAACTAAAACGACACAGTTTTCCTTTTAGTTCATCCCGAGGGTCAATTTGATAAATATTTCCTCGAGCGTGTTACCCCCATGCTGAGCCTTTAAACCTTCCAGTGTGTCATTGGCCACGATGTGTCCTTTGTTAATGATCACCACACGGTCGCAGGTGGCCTCTACCTCCTGCATGATATGGGTAGACAGAACGACCGTACGCGTCTTGCCCAGATCACGGATCAACTGGCGTATACCGATCAGTTGGTTTGGGTCTAAACCAGAGGTCGGCTCATCAAGGATCAGCACTTTCGGATCGTGCAGAATGGCTTGGGCCAGCCCTACACGCTGTTTATAACCTTTGGATAACTGACCGATCTTTTTGTGCTGCTCTGGAGTGAGTCCGGTCAGCTCTATCACCTCGGCTATGCGTTTTACTGGGTCAGGTATGGCATGTATGTCGGCTACAAAAGCGAGCGCTTCCTTAACATACATGTCGGTGTACAAGGGGTTGCTCTCGGGCAGATACCCTACCCTTTGCTTCACCTCGATCTGCTGATCGGCGGTATCAAAACCGGCCACACTGGCCTTGCCCGAGGTTTGCGGGATGTAGCCGGTCAGCATTTTCATGGTGGTAGATTTGCCCGCCCCATTCGGCCCCAGGAAACCCAGCACACCTACGCCCGCTTCAAAACTGATGCGATCAACGGCCTTTTGCGTACCGTAATGTTTAGACAGATCATTGACCATTATACCCATGGCGTAAAGTTATAAGCAGGCAGGCACATTTCCATGCCGCCAGGTAAGTTCTTAACAAAGGCTTGCAAGGTAAGTTTCATCAGCAATGCCCGTCCGCTTATTTATCGACATCAGTCAAACAAACCCGCTTTGGCCCTGTGTTATAAGAAATTATCATAACTACCAAGAAAACACATCGACCATGAATGACCAGCATCTACCGGGCAGCACGCTCACCGAACAAGCCAAAGGCTTTGGCCGCCGCGATTTTATCTCTATGACCGGTAAAGGCCTGGTTGCTGCCACCGTGGCCAGCACGATCCCCCCAGCTGCCGCGACCGCCCAATCACGCACGGCCACCGGTCCGCATGGTACCCTTGCCGATGTGATCAGCGTAGATGTGCCCAGCCAGCATGCCCCTTCAGAGCGCAAACAAGAGACCGGCACTAAAATGATACCGCCCGATAAGCGTATCGGCTACGCCATCGTAGGTATAGGCGAGCTGACCATGGGGCAGATCATGCCAGGCTTTGGCTCTTGCAAGTATTCTAAACCCGTGGCCTTGGTTAGCAGTCATCCTGATAAAGCACGCAAGGTGGCTGCTCAGTACGGCATCCCTGAAAAGAACATCTACAACTATCAGAACTTTGACGACATCAAGAATAACCCTGACATAGATGCGGTGTACATCGTATTGCCTAACAGTATGCACCACGAATTTGTGATCCGTTCGGCCAAGGCCGGCAAGCATGTGCTGTGCGAGAAGCCTATGGCCAACTCGAGCAAGGAAGCACAGGAGATGATCGACGCCTGCAAAAAGGCCGGCAAGAAACTGATGATCGCCTATCGTATCCAATACGAACCGAACAACAAGCTGATCAAAGACCTGGTACGTAACAAGACCCACGGCCAGGTTAAGGTGATCGATTCGGTGAACGTGCAAAATATCGGTGATCCACAGCAATGGCGGTTAAAGAAAGCGCTGGCAGGTGGTGGTTCATTACCCGATATAGGCCTGTATTGCATCAACACCAACCGCTACCTTACCGGCGAGGAACCTTACATGGTGAACGCCACCACCCACAGCGATGCCGACGACCCACGGTTTAAAGAGGTAGAAGACAAGGTGATGTTTCAGATGTTCTTCCCGAGTGGGACCATAGCCAATAACACTACCGCTTACAGCGTGCACGATAGTAAGCATTACCGCTGCTACGCGGCCAATGGCGGCTGGTTCGGCATGGACCCCGCATTCAATTACAACGGACTTAAAATAGAATTGTCAAAAGCTGAAGGTTCGCAAGAGATCAAACAACAGATCATAGTCGGCGAAAAGCAGCAATTCGCGCTGGAGATGGACCATTTTGCGGAATGCATTATGGAAAATAAAGATCCGTACACTCCAGGCGAGGAAGGCTTGCAGGACCAAAAGATCATGGAGGCCATCTATGCCTCGGCCCGTTCAGGAAAACCTGTAATGTTGAACAAGGTCACCACCGTGGATACTTTTAGGAATGCCGGCAATGCGCCTAAGTATAGTTAAGGAAACTATTTGTTGCGCTCGATAGTAAAGCGAACCAACTGCTCCAGACCGGTACGGGCCTCACCTTGCGGAAAAGTGTTCAGGATGTCGAATGCCTCGTTCTGGTATTTTTGCATCTGGCTTTGGGCATAGGTGAGCCCGCCATTCTGTTTCACAAAGGTGATGATCTGACCGATCTTTTCGGGGTCATCCTTGTGATTCTTGACTAGACTAATGATCTTTTTGCTTTCGCTTTTAGGTACGTTGTTCAGCGCATAGATCAATGGCAGCGTGACCTTTTTCTCCTTGATGTCGATACCAAGAGGTTTGCCCACATCATCGGTACCAAAATCGAACATATCATCCTTTATCTGGAAGGCGATACCGATCTTTTCACCAAAGAGGCGCATTTTTTCTATGGCATCTGCATCGGCACCGGCACTGGCGGCACCGCAGGCACAACAGGAGGCGATGAGCGAGGCTGTCTTCTGACGGATAACTTCGTAATAGATGCCCTCATCGGTATTGGTCTTACGAGCCTTTTCCACCTGTAGCAACTCCCCTTCGCTCATTTGCTTTACCGCGTTGGAAAGGATCTTGAGCAGGTCGAAATCATTATGGTCCAAAGACAGCAACATGCCCTTGGTGAGCAGGAAATCGCCCACCAATACGGCTATCTTATTTTTCCATAAAGCGTTGATGGAGAAGAAACCACGGCGCTGGTAAGAATTATCCACTACATCATCATGAACCAGCGAGGCGGTATGCACAAGCTCTACCAGGGCAGCTCCACGGTAAGTGGCCTCAGTAATGCCTCCACACAAGCTGGCCGCAAAGAATACGAACATGGGCCGTATCTGCTTGCCTTTACGTTTAACGATGTAATGTGTAATGCGATCAAGCAAAGGAACTGAGCTTTGCATCGACGCTTTGAACTTTTCTTCAAAAACATCGATCTCTGCTGCTATGGGTCTTTTGATCTCGTTAAGGCTCAGCATTTACAACTTACCTACCTGTGCTTAATAATAATGGCCACTACACGGCCTACAAGCCGCAAACATACTTAAAATAATTCAAGTGCTTATGAGCCATACATTATTTTAAGAATGGTTAAACCCTGCTGGTCTTTACCCGTCATATAGTCGTTCGTCCTGATGGTTGCAGGCACAGAACATAGGGTTATATTTAGTTGAAGTTTTGCTTGCGGGGTTCCTTTACAGGGGCCTCGCTTTTTTATTGTGTTTGCTCCCCTATTATTATAACTTTGCGCACGCTCAAAAACCGGGAGAGGTGTCTGAGTGGTCGAAAGAGCACGCCTGGAAAGTGTGTATACGTCAAAAGCGTATCGAGGGTTCGAATCCCTCCCTCTCCGCATTGATATTGATCAAAGCCTGATAGCATCGGTTATCAGGCTTTGGACTTTTTGGCGGGCCGTCCATTATTTTTACTGTGACCATGCCTAACGCTTTACCTAAACTCTTATTCCAACTATCCAAATGAAGACCTTATTCACGATCATTATCGCATCCTTTATAGCAGGTGCGGTGTCAGCTCAAACGACCGACACCGTCAGTTATCTTAAAGCAGAACAATGGAAGATCAACGCTAATTTGATCGGCGGCTCACTTACCTATGAAAAGAAGATGAGCCGCTCCTCTACCTTGTACATGGAGGCTGGTGCAGCATATAATATATCCTATAGCTATTCCAGCACCCGCGGAAGTGACCATCGATATGCTTTTTCACCTTATGTATCCATAGAGGGTCGCAACTACTATCACTTTAAAGAGCGGATCGCTAAAGGTAAAAGTACGGCCAATAACGCCAGCAACTTTTGGTTCCTCCAGGCCGGTTATGTGTTCAAACCGATCAGTCATACAGCCGGCTACACCTACAGCGATGCTATTTCTGTCATGCCTGGCTGGGGCATACAACGTAACTTAGGCCAGCACTTTAGCCTCGAGTTACAACTTGGATTGGATGTAAGTTATTATCCACAAAGCAGCGAATGGTACGTCGGACCTGGTGGCCAATTTAAGATCGGGTATCTGATCAAGTAAGACTTTCTTATCAAGATCCTGCTCCGTCATCATTTTGATCTGTCAATGCGTTAGCTCAACAAGTCGCTGATGTATATAATACAGCAACAAAGGGCATAGTAGACCTATCTACTATGCCCTTTGTTGCTACTTGACACGCTCTCAGAAAAGATGTAATGATTGTGTTCAGCTTGGGAAGTGCTGATTTACTAACAATGTTATCAGCATCCACAGTGAAATGAGAATCGATCGCAATGTTCATACATGGTTAAAGATGCATTATGTAATTGTCAAAAAGTTCGATATATTGGCTTAACGATTAATTTATACAGGTTGCAAAGCGAAGACATACTCTTAAAGCAATTGAAAGCAGGCAATACCTTGGCTTTTTCTTCCCTGTATCATCGTTATTCTGCTCGCATTTATCATTTTGCTCTGAGCATAGTCAAATCTCCTGCTCTTGCTGAAGATGTGACGCATGACGTGTTCGTTAAACTTTGGGAGAATGCGGATAAGATCGATCTGGCCTTATCTTTTCAGTCTTACTTATTTACTATCACGCGTAATCACATACTCAACCTACTTAAAAGAGCAGGAAGGTCCACTTTGATCGTTGACGAGATCATGAGATACACAGCCGTCATCTCTGACGATCCCTCACAAATACTACAGCGTAAACAAGCTCACGATCTGCTGGAAGTTGCCGTCGAGACCTTACCTGAACAACGGCGCAAGATCTACCAACTGTGCAAGAATGAAGGCTTCACCTATAAAGAAGTGGCAGAGCAATTAGGCATCTCGCCAAGTACAGTGAACAGCCAAATGGTCAAAGCCATTAAATCGGTACAGGATTTTTTACTGCTTAGTGGTGCACTGTCAGTGATCATCTACGTCTGGCCTTTTTTGTAAATATTTTTTATCCGGGTAAATGTATGGACGTACCTGATTGTAATCTATGCAAAAAGGCACACTTTGGATAAATGCATCGCTGAACTATTCAGGAGATTTATAGAGAACAAATGCTCCGCATCAGAATTGAGGCAAGTGGAGGAATTGCTCAAAGATGGCGGGCATAACGAGGAATGGGCTACGGTACTCGAAGAGTTGGCGGTAGAGCATTTTTTAAGCCCTCCGGGCGACTCATCTCCAAATACTTTTGACCAGAAAAAGTTGCTTGCGCGCATCCAGAGATCCGCGGGTATAACGACAAGAAAAAGATGGTCTGCTAACCTCGCCTGGACGGCGGCGGCTTGTTTACTACTGGCTGGCGCGGCCTTATTGTTCGTTGTTCCCAAAAACAGCCGTAGGTCCAACATCATTGCCTCCTCTCCAAAGGCGATACAAAAGTCTGCTAACCACAAATACCTCAAATTAGCTGATGGCAGCAAAGTGTTGCTGAACGATTCCAGCTTTTTGACCTATCCCGAAGCTTTTTCAGGCAACACCCGCGAGGTCACCCTCACCGGTGAAGCATTTTTTGATATCCAGCATGACCCAAAACACCCTTTCATTATTCATACCGGTGAGCTGACCACCACTGTTTTAGGAACGGCTTTTAATATCAAGGCCTTTAAAAAAGACCATAAAGTTACCGTAACAGTGACCAGGGGAAAAGTACGTGTGCAAAAAGGCGAACAGTTACTTGCTGTACTAACACCTGATCAACAGGTCATTTATGATATTCCTGCCGCCAGGCACATACAAGAAGCAGTTAATGCTGACAAGATCTTAAGCTGGAAGGAGTACGATCTTATTTTGGATGACGTTACGCTCGAAGAAGCTGCGATGAAGATCGGCAAACAGTATGGCAAAAAGATACGCTTCGTAAATGGTAACGCTAAAGATTGCCGTTTCTCGGCAAGTTTCCTGAATCGTAATACCCTGGATCAGGTACTCACTGTGGTTGGCCAGATCACCAACACTACCATAGAGCTTAAAAAAGATGTCATCGAAATAGATGGCCCCGGCTGTCAATGATATTCCCTAACTATTTGAACGATATGAAGCACAGAAGACCACCACCGTAAAAGAAATATAGACCCAAAGAAAGTAGCAACTCCCGGCGGCAACCGGAAGTTGCAGAGTCTTAAATCATTTTTTCCGACAACTTAAAACTCCTGCAATGTATTACAATTTTACGCATTGTGCAAGCTGGCTTTGCACCCTACTCAACGCTCTATTCACCCACTCCCGAGCACGTTTTATCATGAGGGTCAACATTTTAACACTTTTTATTTTGGCCATGACCGGCCACATGTTAATGGCTTCCGGTACAAGGGCTCAAACGCTGGAGCAAACCAAGGTCGATCTTGA
Organism: Mucilaginibacter daejeonensis; assembly: GCF_020783335.1. Lineage (NCBI taxonomy): Bacteria > Pseudomonadati > Bacteroidota > Sphingobacteriia > Sphingobacteriales > Sphingobacteriaceae > Mucilaginibacter > Mucilaginibacter daejeonensis. The sequence goes on along the minus strand of NZ_CP086068.1, from coordinate 995,515 downwards.
ATTAAAGCATGAAACGCTTAAAGCAGCGTTCGGTAAGATCGAAGGTCAGACCGACTTCCGGTTCGCTTACCGCCCTGAACAGATCAGGTCGCATCGGGTCGATCTGGTTAAAGGAAGTTATACGGTCGATGAGGCCCTCCGCCTGTTATTGACCGGAACCGAACTCCAATATAAACTGATCAATAACAATATACTGATCACCCCGGTAGCAAGGGTCACTCCAACGGCGGTAGCCGTGCAAAAAAAGGATGGCACGGTGAACGGGCAGGTCAAGGACAAGAATGGCGACGGGCTGGCGGGAGTAAGTGTGACCATAAAAGGTACGACCACCGGTACCGTTACAGACGGTGGCGGCAGATTCAAGTTAAATGTACCGGCCAGTAGCACGACCTTGGTATTCAGCTACCTGGGCTTCAAAACGCGCGAGATCATGCTGACCGAACGACTCGATATAGACGTTGTGCTTGAAGAGGATCTGGGTAAACTGGACGAAGTAGTGGTGATCGGATACGGTACTACCACCCAGCGCAACAGCACAGGTACCGTTTCATCCATTAGTAGTAAGGACATTGCTGATCAACCCATCAATGATCCCTTGTCTGCACTTCAGGGACGCATCCCCGGTCTTGTGGTGAACAATAACAACGGATACGCCGGATCAGATTTTACTGTTAGGCTTAGAGGAGTTAACTCCATTTCCAGTGGAAGTGATCCGCTATATATAGTGGATGGGGTTCCGTTCATTTCCAAACCTATTAATCAGTTCACAGGAGCCAATGGTAATCAAAGCCCTTTAAGCGGTATAAATCCTAACGATATTGAACGGATAGACGTTTTAAAAGACGCTGACGCAACGGCGATATATGGTTCGCGAGGCGCCAATGGCGTGATCCTGATCACTACAAAAAAGGGCAAGGCCGGCAATTCTAATGTGGATCTGACCATCTATTCGGGGATCAGCAAGGTATCACGTAAAGTTAAAATGTTGAATACGCAGCAATACCTTGAAATGCGCCGCGAAGCATTCGCCAACGATAACATCGTACCTACCGTTGATAATGCCCCCGACCTGCTGCTGTGGGATCAGAACCTGGATAACGATTGGCAAAAAAAGCTTATAGGCAATACAGCGCATTTAACGCAGGCGCAAGGCTCAGTATCAGGCGGTAATGAATTTACCCGTTTCCTGGTAAGCGGTACTTACAGAAGAGAATCTACCGTCTTACCAACCGATCTTGCTTATAAGCGTGGCGCGGCACATGTTTCTATCGACCATTCCTCTACTGACAGAAAATTCAACATCAATGCGTTAGTGACCTATGCTGCCGATGATAATAACACACTACCTACAGATCTGACGCAATATTATAACCTATCACCTAATTATCCGGTATATGATGGTGCCAGCAAGTATTACTGGTACAGTAACGAGCAGAATCCTCTGGCTTACCTGGAGCGCACCTACCAGAGTAACAACCGTAATTTGGTCTCAAATATCACTACCCGTTATACGATCCTTAACGGCTTGAATGTAAAGGCGAATTTTGGATACAATCAAATGAGCCTTGAGCAGGTGACCACCTTGCCTAAATTGGGATTCAATCCAGCAACTTATTCGGCCAGCAGCGCTATTTATGGCAATAACGACGTTAGCTCTTACATCGTAGAGCCACAAGTAGATTATGTAAAGCAATTAGGAAAGAGCACCTTACAGGCCCTGGTGGGTGGCACATGGCAGCAAAGTATATCACAAGGGCAACGCATTACGGGATCAACTTATGCCAGTGATGCGCAGCTCGAAAATATCAAGGCTGCTGCACAATTGGTGGTCAATTCATACAATTACACCAAATATCGTTATACGTCTGTTTTTGGCAGGCTAACTTACAACTGGGACGAGAAATATATCATTAACGGCACTTTCCGCCGTGACGGTTCTTCACGCTTCGGGCCTAATAAGCGCTTCGGGAATTTTGGCGCGGTGGGTGCTGCATGGTTGTTCAGCAATGAGGCCTTTGTAAGATCAGCTCTTCCATGGTTAAGCTTCGGTAAGTTAAGGGGAAGTTATGGAACAGTGGGCAATGACCAGATAGGTGATTATCAATACTTCGACAGTTTCTCATCAAGCACCTACCCTTACGGTGGGCTTAGCGGGCTGTATCCAAGCCGCTTTCCTAATCTTGATTATGGCTGGGAAGTGAATAAAAAATTAGAGGCGGCCATTGAAATGGGCTTCTTGAATGACCGGATCGTTCTTAATACTAACTTTTACCGCAATCGTTCAGGTAACCAGCTGATCGGGTACACGCTTTCTTCCCAGTCCGGTTTTACCAGCTATCAGGCCAATCTCCCGGCCTTGGTGGAGAATAAGGGTTGGGAATTTCTATTGAATACGGTCAACATCAGAGGCAAAGACCTTAATTGGAACACCTCCCTGAACTTGACCATTGCCAAGAACACACTTTTGGCTTATCCAAATCTGGCCAACACCGGCGATGCCAATACCTATGTTATTGGCCAGCCACTGAGAATTACCAAGGGGTACCATTTTACTGGTGTAGACCCTCAAACCGGTCTTTCAACAGTGCAAGACATTGATGGCAATAACACCATTAGTAACCCCAATGACTTTACGGTGATCGGTAAACTGCTGCCAACCTTATATGGCGGTATGCAAAACAATTTAACCTTCAAAAAATGGTCGTTAGACGTACTGTTGCAATACGTTAAGCAACGTGGCCCTGGCTTGAACTATGGCTATTTGACCACGCCTTATGGCTCGCTGAAGAACAAAGACATTAGTGCACTTGATCGTTGGCGTAAACCTGGGGACGTGACCAATATCCCCAGAGCATCGTCAAGCTCTGCCAATGCCGGCTTTAGCAGCTATAACAATTTTTACAGGCTCTCTGATGCCGAGTGGAGCGACGCCTCCTATGTCAAACTTAAAAATGTGTCTATCCGGTACGACCTGTCGGAACTCCTGAAAAGATGGAAGCTCAGGAACTGCTCGATATACTTTCAAGGCCAGAACCTGCTAACGTTCACCAAGTATAAAGGAATGGACCCTGAAACGCTTGAATCGTCGCTGCTTAACCAAGGGCCGGTACTGCCTACCCTGCGCACGTACATCGTCGGATTGCAATTTGGTTTTTAATCTCTTAACAAGATCAACATGAAAGCTACATATCTCACTATAACTATACTGTTGTTAACGCTGCTTACGTCGTGCAAAAAATATGTGGAGATCGAAGATCCTAAAGATCAGCTGGTCGCTTCCAGCGTGTTCCTGAATGATAATACGGCTACCGCTGCTGTTATCGGCATTTACAGTAGCATGAACGAGTCCAACTATTATTTTGCTAACGTACTGACCACTTTCATGGGGTCTATGGCAGCTGATGATTTTGCTTACTCGGCCGTGTTCGCCGCCTTTGACGAATTCAAGAACAACGCTGTATTGCCTGGCAATACTTATGTCAACACCCTGTGGTCACAGCCATATGATTATATCTACAGGGCTAACGCATGTTATCAGGGGCTTAGCGCATCAACGACCTTAACACCCGCCATCAAAGATCAGTTGATGGGTGAGTCGCTATTCGTACGGGCATTCTGCCATTTTTATCTGGTCAATATGTTCGGCGATGTACCGTTGATCACCGACACGGATGTATTGGCGAACACCAACAAGCCGCGTACCGCTGCTGCGGAGGTTTACAAAAGTATCATTGCCGACCTTGAAGCTGCGAAGAAATTACTAGCAACGGCTTACCCGGGCAACACCGAACGCACCCGGCCTAATAAAGCGGTGGCAACGGCGTTACTGGCGCGCGCATACTTGTATACAGGAAACTTTACTGCCGCCGAGGCCCAAGCGACCGAAGTGATCAGCAACACCACCTACAAATTACTGCCTACTGCAGAAATGAATAACGTATTTCTGAAGAACAGCCAGGAAGCCATTTGGCAATTACAGGTGGTCAATACAGGCGCGAATCGGAATACGTTCGAGGGCAATACGATCATATCTACCGCAACGCCTCTTTATCGATTGACCAAGGGCACCACGGGCTTGGAAGATGCTTTTGAAGCGGACGACAAACGCCGGGCTAACTGGGTTGCCAAGTATACGACCGCTGCTGGCTTGGTGTACAACTACCCCTTTAAATACAAGGTGAGGGTGGGTACACCGGTCACTGAGTATTCTATGGTGTTACGACTGGCAGAGCAATATCTGATCCGTGCTGAAGCACGTGCTCAGCAAAATAAATTAAGCGATGCAGTAAGCGATCTTAACATCATTCGTCAGCGTGCAGGACTTGGAAACCTTCCTGCGTTGGGTGATATGGGAGCAGTGATGCTTGCGATCGAGAAAGAGCGAAGGTTGGAACTTTTCACGGAGTGGGGACACCGCTGGTTTGACCTGAAGCGCTGGAAAAGTACCAGCGGCGACGCCAGCAAGAGCCGGGCCGACGATGTTCTACCAGCTATCAAAACGGCATGGAAGCCAACCGCCAAGCTTTGGCCTATACCAACGCAGGCGCTGGTGACCAACCCTAACCTTGTACAGAACCCTGGCTATAACTAAAGATCATTATGAAGTATCTATTAAAATATTTGATGGTCTCACTGCTGCTATTTACAGAAGCCGGCTCTGCCGTTGCGCAGCAAGCAGTAAATATTACGCCGCAAAGACCTAAACGCGGCGATGAGATCATTGTGACCTATCATGCTGGTGAGGCCGGGAGTAAGATCCCGGCCAATATCAATGAATTGACCTTGGTGTTTACTTACTCTACTTTTTACGAATTGCCCTACCGCCTGCCTATGCAAAAGGTCAATGGCGTATGGACGGCGAAGTTCAAAGTACCCCGCTATGCTACTTATGCTACCTTTTACCTGGAAAGCGGTGATGTGAAGGACAAACCTTCAGATAGCAAACATTTTGAGATCATCATTTACAATGGAGATAAACGGGTAAAAAGCGGTTACCTGCATGAGGCCTATAGCCTGAGCGCACAAATGGGACGATCCGCCAACCTACCGGCCTTACAAAAAGAGTTGTACGAGCGCGAACTACAGAACTATCCGGACAATTATGAGGCTCAGGTTCGTTTATACGCAAGCGAGATCGCCAGTGCCAAAACACCTGCTGAGAAAGGAAAACTACTTACCATGGCGCACCGTTTCATCAAAAATAGAATGGATCAGGCACCTACGGTAATGGGGAACTTGAACTCGGTCACCATGGGTTATCTTATTTTAGGTGAGACCAGCCGCGTGGACTCCGTTCATCAGGTGATCATGCAAAAATACCCCAACTCTGACGCTGCAAAAGATTTCCTTTCATCGGCGCTCGCTAAAGAAAAGGATACACTCAAAAGAATAACTGCCTTGGAGAACGGGATCAGAACAGGTGGCCGCAAAAGTGGTGAAGGCAGATCTGCTATGCATGACCAGTTATTTGAGCTTTATGCCGCACAAAAGCGACCGGCCGAAGCGCTGGCCAATGCACGTATCCTCGCCAGAGATACAAGTCCTTACCGGGCCCGTACGCTTAAGAGTATCGCTGAAACACTCACCCAGAACCACCTTGCTCCGGATACCGCACTAAAGTACGCCAGGGAGGCAATGCAGATAGCCGACCAGTATCCGGTGGGCATCATAAGGTTCTTTCCTGAATATGGGTATATCCCGGGTTACGTTGCTGATAGTGTAAGGGCAAAACAGATCGGTATGGTGAAAGCCCAGCTTCTGTCGCTCATGGCGGTCAACTACCAATACAAAGGTCAAACAGCACAGGCAAAAAAGGACGCCGAGGCAGCAGCAGCGTCTGACGATAAGGTGACGCTGACTAATGTAGCCTACGTTCTTGCCCAGCAGGAGGAGAATGAGAAGGCACACCAGGCCTACTGGCGTATACTGCTCAAGGAGCCGGGAGACAGCGCCTCACTTGCCGGCGCAAGGAGAACCTACATCGCTTATAAAGGCTCAGACAACGGTTACACTGAAAAGCTGCGAGAGTTATCAGAGATACAGGCAAGGCAAATGATAGCATTGGTAAAAAAGCAGATGCTGAACCTGAAAGGTCCGGAATTGCTGAAGATCGTTGACCTTAAGGGCACCCCTCTTGACCCGGATAAGATAAAGGGAAAGATCGTTGTTATGGACTTTTGGGCCACATGGTGCGTACCCTGTATGGAAGAGTTGCCTTACCTGCAAAAAGTGTATGAGCGTTACAAAGACAACCCAGATGTAGTTTTTATGGTGATCAACAGCGGTGCACGCAATACGCTTGAGGACGCACGTAAATGGGCGCTAAAGAACGGTCGTTACACCTTTCCGCTGTACTACAACGGTGACCCGGACATTGGCGAAAAGGTAGGGTTTACCGTTATTCCAACGCTGGCGGTACTTGATAAAAATGGCAAGATGCAGTTCAGGACCATCGGCTTTGAAGGCGAGATCTTAGAGCGTAAATTAACTGCCGAGATAGACGTATTACTACAGTGATCTTTGACCAGAAAGATTTAAGACCACAATAACCATCTCTTGCAACGGTAGTGACCAGGTCGTTGCAAGAGATGGCCTATCTCGCCTGAAATAACGCTTGCCTCATAGCTTCGCAGCTCGCTTAAGAATTTAAAGCCTGACAAGCATTGGTAAGCCATCTTCTAATACGTCTGCTTGGATCCGATCAATGAATGGGCGGAAGTTTTCATAACTGTTGAGGTCATTTTTGAGTAAAGCCTGGTACAGCGCGTATGCACCGTCAATAGCCAGCGAGCCACCACGCCCTGCAGCGGGCGACGGACAATAAGCGGCATCACCAACCAATACCACATTACCTTTGCTCCAGCTCGGCATGTGGGTTTGGCAAAGTTTATCAAAATAAAAGCTTTCTGCCTGCTCTATACGTACCAGCAGTTCCTGGCTACGCCAGCCAACATTTGTGAATGCCTGTTTAATAAGTTCGCGCATCTGTGCCTCATTGCGGTGATCATAAGCGATCTCGTTTGAACGAAAGCAAAAGCAGATGTCGGTCTTGCCATTATAGGCGTTGAGCATAATGGTTTTGCCGGATTCCTGGTACATCTCGGTCGTAAATTCTGGGATCAACAATTCGGGCACAATGCTGATGGAAAAGTGAACGCCCAAGTATTTGACATAGTCGCTCTCCGGACCAAAATATCTTTTACGTACGGCGGAATGTAAACCATCGCACCCAACGATCAGATCATAAGCGCTACCCATATCATTGACACTGGTGCCGAACCTGACATCGGATCTCACAAGGTCATAAAGCATCTCTAGCAATGTATCGCGCTCTATCTCGTACTCTTCATTCTCATCGCGAGGCATGGTGCCAACGATATCACCGGCACTGTTCACAAAGCTCATTCCCCTCATAGGTAGAGCCTGTTCTTTGATCTTTTCGAACAAACCCATCTGCTTCATGATGTTAATGGTATCGCCCATAATGTTAACGGGTGTGCCCCCTCGTTTCAGATCTTTACTGATCTCCACTACGGTAACTTCGTAATTTAATTGTTTGAGCCAGTAAGCGGTACAAAGCCCTGCAAAACTGGCGCCTGCGATCAATGCTGTTCTCATGTGACAAAGATGAGATACATACTTTGCTCGTAACAGACCGCAGACAAGATACTGTTGGACTAATCGCGGTTTTTGAATGCAAGTGCACTTTTACCGGCCACTTTGGCAAATAAGCGCACAAAGTATGGATGATCATCATAACCTAAATACGAGGCGATCTCCTTGACGGACAGGTCCGAATGTACCAGCAGGCGTTTGGCCTCCAAGATCACTCTTTGCTGAATATGATGCGACACTGATAAGCCTGTAGTGTTCTTAACACATTCGTTCAAGTAAGCTACTGAAATATTCAAAAAGGACGCATAGTCAGCCGGTCGTTTTGCGGTCAGATAATGACTCTCCAAAGCCTTCCTGAAAGAGTGGGTGATCACCTCAAACCGACCGCTTGCCTGCTTGGCACTGAGCTTTTCTATTACCAAAGACACCAAAGCAAGCAAAGCTGGCTTCAAAGCAGGTTCTTTCATTTTCAAGCACACTTCTGCTAATTGCTGCATCAAGTCAAAGCTGGCCTCATCTAAAAACTCCGGTGCGGCACTTTGCAGCTGGTTCAAATAGCCCGTACCCAACTGCTCATCGGTTAAGGCCCAAGCCACTGCCTGCACATGGCTGAACGCTAAAATGCGGTGGACCTGGTCAGGATGCATATACACCACCGCCGGTGCCACCACCTCGGACTTCGTAAAATCGATCTCCAACGTAACGGTCCCTTGTTCCATCAAGAAAAAGCTGTGCCGGTCATGGCGCTCAGGTTGCTGCCAGTCGCCCAGCTCAGGTAGGTCGCTGAACGAGAACCGTTCGATACTTACAGGTTCATTTCCAAACTTACTTACCGGAATGACAGATCTTTGAGCCATATTTCAAAGATACTGTTCAGCTGGCTTGGCAGATCGATCAGGCAACTTAAGGCATCAAAAAATCACCAGAAGAAACAACCAGGGACATATGACGCTACAAGGATTGTCTTTATGTAAGTATTTATCCAGGCTGTCATCATTTAAGCGGGAACATTTGCAGGTTTTGCAGTGATCATTCTATCGGCCAAACTACCACCCTTCGCTTGATGAGCTTTCATTTTTACGAGCACTACGATACATAGCAGTGATAAAGAGCAAAACAACACATCGATGAACAGGATATCTGATGCGCCGATAGAGAATGTGTGCCAGAACCAATTCCCGCATGTGATACCGTCCACTATAGGTACCGCCATACAAAGCACAGCAGACAGGACAAGCGTTTGGTTATTCGTGATATTGAGTTTTTTTCTGACGATAAAATAGACCGACAGCACCAGCCACGCATAAAAGTAAAGGTGATAGATATCTGCTTGCGTTGGTTTGGCGATGAATTTTAAACTGATCATTGTAAAGGCTGTGACCGGTAGCATACTTAGGCAACTCGCCATGAATATGTTTGCTGTCCATAAATTGAACGCTCGCTTATGGGGTGCAACGTTGCTTTTGTCGCGCGCTACGAGCCAGATCAATATCCCGGAAATGATCACCAGGCAACCCATGGTTCCCAATACGAAATAGATCACTCGTAACGGCCTCCCGCCGAGATCACCGAAGTGAAGATGATAGATCGCACTTTTGACCTGCTCCACGTAGCCGGAACTTTTGACCGGCGACTTTTCCAAAACGACCTGCTGATCGCGGACACGGTAAATGACCTTTCCTGAACCGCCGAAGCTTGCCTTAGGATCCGGCTTGGATTCGAGGATGACGTGCATGTTGGCATCGTTGTAATTTTTGATGACAACTTTACTGATCTTGCTACAAATATTATCGAATATTCTAAGTACTGGTTGATGTTCCAGTATAAGTTCTTGCCATAAACATTGACCATTCCAAAACCCTGTGGTCATGCAATCCTATTATTTCGATCGAGTGATCACGACCATGACCTCTGAGGTTCAACAAGATCAATAACAGCAGGAATCCGGGCATCAGTCATGTGTTTAAATATTCCGGCACCCAGCCCAACAATTAGCAATTGAAACGTGTTGCCTTAAAACATCAAAATTTATCTATAAAGAAAAACATGTCAGAGACCACGAAAAAATTAGAGAACCCGGCAGGTAAGTATCCTGCCCCACCTTTTGAAAGACAACCTCAAGAAGCACCTGGGCTGGCTTCAAAAATGAAACCGCTGCCCGACCATGGCGAAGAAAGCTATAAAGGTTCTGGCCGCTTGCAGGGAAGAAAAGCACTGATCACCGGTGGCGACTCCGGTATCGGCCGTGCCACAGCTATCGCTTATGCGCGCGAAGGCGCCGACGTGGCCATCAATTACTTACCTGAAGAGCAAGCGGATGCTGATGAAGTAATCGCGCTGATCGAAGCAGCAGGACGAAAAGGATATGCCATTCCAGGTGACATAACCGAGCCTGAATTTTGCAAAACATTGGTAGCAACTGCAGTTGAAAAACTTGGCGGACTGGATATATTAGTGAATAACGCTGGTCGTCAGCAAGCTATTGACTCCATATTGGATATCACAGAAGATGGTTTTGATGCGACCATTAAAACTAACATATACGCACCTTTCTGGATCACCAAAGCGGCGCTGCCACACCTGCCTGAGGGTTCGGCCATCATCGCCACTACTTCTGTGCAGGCATATGACCCATCAGAGAACTTATTTGATTATGCCCAAACCAAAGCGGCCAACGTGGCCTATGTCAAATCATTAGCCAAGCAATTAGGTTCCAAAGGGATCCGTGTGAATGGCGTAGCGCCCGGCCCGGTATGGACACCTTTGCAGGTAAGTGGTGGTCAACCACAGGACGCCATCGAAAAATTTGGTTCAGTGACCCCGTTAGGTCGCCCTGGACAACCGGCAGAGCTGGCATCCATATTTGTGCAACTGGCTGATGCTGATGCAAGCTACGCTACCGGCCAGGTATATGGTGCAGCAGGCGGCAATGGCCATCCATAATTGACCTTTAATCCCCGATGCATGCCGGGCAGTATACACTGTCCGGCTTTATTTTAGCCGTTAAGAAATGAAACAACCCGATATCTCTTCGCTGGCAGTGATCAGCGACAGACATACCTGTGCCCTGCTGGATAAAGATGGAACGATCAGCTGGTATTGCCCCGGTGCTTTTGACCGCGCTGCTGTTCTGTCTTCCCTGATCGATGAACAAAAAGGTGGCTACTGGCAGATGGGATGTGAGCGCCAGGCATTCGTAAAAAGAAGATTTATCGGCCGAAGCAGTGTGCTTCAAACCTATTTTCATGTCGAGGAAGAGATACTTGAACTAACAGATCTTATGCCGGTAGGCATGAATTTTAGAGGCATATGCCGCAAGATCTCTGCTGCGCCGGATACGGTATTTGGTGAGCTTAGGCTGGCAGCCGACTATGGATCGGATTCGGTGACTTTGGAAAGCATATCACCATTCATCATCGAGTTGCCCACTGAGGGTATGTGGCTTCATTGCTCCCATCCGCTTCAATTAAAAGGCGAAACGATCAATTTCCAGATCCCAACCGGCGACCCTTCATGGATAGCATTGATCGATAGCCCGGTATTTGACGAAGATATCTTGGAAGATGCATTAAGGACCACGCTACGTGGCTGGGAAAGGATAGCAGAACACATTGACCACCATGGACCTTTTCAGGAGCAAGTACAAAATTCTTTACGGGCATTACAGCAGATGGTTTACGAGCCGACAGGCGGTATCATTGCCGCGCCTACTACAGGTCTTCCTGAGGTGATCGGTGGTGAGCGCAATTACGACTACCGTTTTGTATGGATGAGGGATGCAGCGCTGATCACTTCGTCACTGGTAGGGCTCAAAACCGACGGACAAGTGGAGCGTGCATTCATGTCGTTCGTTTCCGGAGCCATGAAAAAGAATGATCGATCTCACGTTTCCTGTTTTTATAGTATCGATGGCTCCATCGTAAAAAACAACCGGAATTTGCCTCTAGCCGGATATAAGCAAAGCCGCCCATTAATGGAAGGCAATACTGCTGCGGATCAGTTCCAGCTTGATGCTGAGGCCAGCATTTTACTGGCATGCGGCGCCATTTATGCTAAAACAGGTGAACGGCCCGAGTGGGAAACAGTGGAAGCCATAGCTGATCTTATATGCAAAAATTGGGAACGGAAAGACAATGGTATATGGGAAGAAGAACAAGTCCAGCATTATACCTCGAGCAAAGCATTGGCTGCACGTGCCTTAGAGGTGATGGCACCATACCAAGAAAATAAAGAGACAGCAGATCGTTGGTTACATAATGCCGGACTTATACGGAACTTTATTAAGGAAAATTGCCTGACCAGCTACGGCGCCTACGCGGTACATGCTGGTTCTGAAGATGTGGATATCGCCTGCGCGCTGTTCGCGCCGTTCGGTTTCGATAACGCGAACAGCAATTATATGCAAAAGACCGTTGCTGCTATAGAAGAACATTATTGCGATAACGGTCTGTATCGCCGGCATTTGCTCGAGTTCGATTCGCAGAAGGAGGGCGTATTTTTAGCTGCAAGCTGTTGGATGGCGCATCATTATGCCTTAGCGGGTAATGTTACGAAAGCCAGATCCATTCTTGAGTGCGTACAAGGCTGCGCTAACGACCTCGGTTACTTAAGCGAAGAATTCGATATGAATGACCATACGATGCTTGGCAATTTCCCTCAAACCTTTGTACACTCTTCCTTCATTTGCGCGGTGAATGGCTTGACCGACTCAGCTCAATGATCCATCCGGTCATCATCATTCATGGACGAACGATCGATACTAAGCTCATTCATTTGTTACCCTACAGATCGCCAATTTTTAAGCTTGCACTGAACGAAGTAAAAAAAATAATGCTAAATTTGTTAGCATTAGCGACTTATCAGGTCGCTTCACTTTGTTGAGATCTACAATGGTGCAATTATTAACAGTAGAAAGGAAGGCGTGGCTTAAATATCCGGACGGAAGCAGCAACGTCATTCGTATCCTGCCCGACAACGATCATACTGGGGTGCAGTGTTATCTTCTTTATACGGCATATGAAGCGTATTCTGAATGTCTGGGCAGGATATTGTTCGATGCGAACGGCTTTTGGATATATGACGGCGACCAACTGACCGTAGACCAGCAGGAACAGGTGGCCAGGCTGATCATGGGCATAGCAGAAAAAAAGTAGGATGGAACAACTTGCATTATTTCCCGAAGCCGGGCAAAGCAGGGGTTTGCCAACGCAGTATCTGGAGTACTTCCCCAAATTTATCGAACCGTTCGCGGGGCAGCGATCATTAGAGCATTTCATTGCTCACACGCCCTGGACCCAGCAGATCAGGACGATGTATACCAAAGAGGTGGTCACGCCACGGCTCACGGCCTGGTATGGCGACCCAACCTCTTATGATTATCAGTCCTTAATAAGATCCGTTCCCTTGACGTGGACACCGGAACTCCTTATGATCAAAGATCTGGTAGAGCCGCTTGCGGGCGTCGAATTCAACAGCGTGTTATTGAATTATTACCGCAACGGGAATGACTCGGTGGCCTGGCACAGCGATAAGGAAGAGGTTTTAGGTAAGGACCCGATCATTGCTTCCGTTTCTTTTGGCCAGGTTCGCAGCTTTGATATCCGCAACAAGCAGGATCATCAGGAACATTATTCCGTTAAATTAGAACATGGCTCGTTCCTGCTGATGAAGGCGGGTCTACAGGAAAATTGGGAACACCGGATAGCTAAGTCGAGCAGGCCGATGGGGCCAAGAGTGAACCTGACCTTCAGGGTGGTGAAATGACCACAGAGATATATTCAAGACCGAAGTGATCTTCAAAGACACGAGCACTTTGGCCACGACAGATCATAAAGCCACGAATACATTCATTTTATTGGCGACACATATCAACGATGCATGCCGGGCAAAAAATAGAGGATACTGCGGACGGGCCCATCCGCAGTATCTCATAGCGATGCCGTTAAATATTATGTACTAAACGATCCCTTCCACACTGATCCGCTCTCTTGCTTCTTTGGCTGCAGCTACCATGTTCTCCAGGGCGGCTTTTGTTTCAGGCCATTTTCTGGTCTTTAATCCGCAGTCCGGGTTCACCCATAAATGCTCAGCGGGCAACAGTTCGGCTGCTTTCACTAATAAGGTGACCATTTCTTCGGTGGTCGGCACGCGTGGCGAATGGATGTCATAAATGCCGGGGCCTATCTCGTTCGGATACTCAAAATGAGCGAACGCTTGCAGTAGCTCCATTTGCGAACGCGAGGTCTCGATGGTGATCACATCAGCATCCATCGCAGCGATATGCTCGATAATGTTATTGAACTCGCTGTAGCACATGTGCGTGTGTATCTGCGTCCTGTCTTCAACACCGCTTGCCGTTACACGGAACGCTCTAACCGCCCGATCGAGATAGTGCGGGTGCTTGGCCTTGCGTAATGGCAATCCTTCACGAATGGCGGCCTCGTCGATCTGTATGATAGCAATGCCCGCTTTCTCCAAAGCTAATACCTCATCACGTATAGCTAAAGCGATCTGATCAGTGGTCACTTGACGTGGCTGGTCATCGCGCACGAACGACCATTGCGATATGGTGACCGGTCCGGTCAGCATTCCTTTCATCAGTTTATCTGTTCGTGCAGCAGCAAAGCTGATCCAACGCACGGTCATATCCTTCGGCCGGCTAACATCACCGTAGATCACTGGCGGTTTCACACAGCGGCTGCCATAGCTTTGTACCCAGCCATTTGCGGTGAACAGGAAACCATCAAGTTGTTCGCCAAAATATTCAACCATGTCGTTGCGTTCGAACTCACCGTGTACCAGTACATCGATACCGATTTCTTCCTGCCAGCGGATCACTTCGACGGTCGCATCTTCGATCGCTTTTTCATACTGCTCAAATGTCAGTTCGCCTTTCTTGAGTTGGGCACGCAATTGGCGAATATCATCCGTTTGCGGGAACGAACCGATAGTGGTGGTTGGGAATGCAGGTAATTTGAAACGATCGCGGTGTAATTGCTGACGCAAAGGGAAGGTACTTTTGCGGGTAGCATCAGCTTCGGTGATCGCGGCCACACGGTCTTTCACATCTTGCTTATGTACTTTATTTGATGTACGGCGGCTTTCTTTGGCCGTTTTGTTAAAAGCCAATAATGCTTTATCACCTTCGGCTATTCGCTTCAGATCGGCAACCTCGTTCAGTTTCTGTTTGGCAAAAGCCATCCAGTTCCTGATCTCAGGGTCGATAGCGGTTTCGCCGTCAAGGTCGATCGGCGAGTGTAATAACGAGCATGAAGGCGCAATGATCACCCGGTCGGTACCTAATTTGGCTACCGCTTTGCTGATGAGCTCTAATGACCGTTCATAGTCATTCTTCCAAACATTACGCCCATCCACCACGCCTAACGACAATTGGAGGTGAGGCGGTATCAGCGCTAATACCTCTTCCAGTTGTTCAGGTGCCCGAACCAGATCGATGTGTAGTGCCGCCACAGGCAAATTAACAGCAAGTTGCGTATTGTCCAACGTTCCTTCAAAATAGGTGGCCACAATGATCTTTACACCGCTTACACGGTTGGCAATGGCCCGGTAAGCGTACTCGAACGCCTCTTTTTCCTTTTTAGACAGGTCAAGTGCCAGGTATGGCTCATCCAATTGTATCCAGGTAGCACCTTGTTGTTTCAGGCGGTTAATGATCTCTACATAAACCGGTATCAAGCTTTTGATAAGGTCGATCCGCTCAAAGCCTTCCTCTTTTTCTTTGCCTGATAAAAGATAGCTCACCGGCCCAAGCAATACCGGTTTAGCCTTTGCCCCTAACTGGATCTTTGCAGTATCATACTCGCCAAATACTTTCTCAGAAAATATCTTGAACTGTTGCTTAGCGGTAAATTCAGGTACAAGGTAATGGTAATTGGTATCTAACCATTTGGTCATTTCCATAGCGGTGATATCAAGTCCATCTTTTTGATAACCCCGCGCCATCGCAAAATACAGGTCGATCTCTTGATTGGTGTTCACTTCTGTGAGTACCGGCGTATACCTATTAGGGATAACTCCAAGCAACAGGCTCATGTCCAGTACCTGATCGTAAAAGCTGAAATCGTTGCAAGGGATCAGGTCTATTCCGGCGTCCACCTGGGTCTGCCAGTTCTCCTGCTTGATCTTACGAGCTACCTCGTTCAATTCATCGGCGGTGATCTTACCTGCCCAATACCTTTCGCAGGCTTTTTTTAATTGTCTTTGGCTACCGATACGCGGGTAGCCGAGATTTTGCGTTAGCATGTTCTAAACTTTTTAAATGTTCAATGATCCTTAAAAAGCTCTTCGATATCCAGAAATGCAGTGCAAATGAGTATTGGCGAGAGATGCACGCAGATGCGAACAGGACACAGCGAACCTAATGAGTTCGGGTGACCTCGCATAACGTACATTGATCTGACCTCAGCTCCTTATCGCGAAAGCATCGTCAATACAGAAAAGGCAGGTATCCTGACTTGTAACAGTTCTCATCGTCCTTCCCGCTTTTGGCAGTGGAGCGCGTGGATGAGAGCCTATGCATGTTACTTACAGTTGCGCGACAGTTCGTGATTTGCACACGATTCCCTATTAATTCACAGCTAAGTGAGACCTATTCTGATCTTAAGTATATAAAGAACTTCGGCCCAAGTGGGTTGCATTTATTCTTCACAAAGATAATTTTACCACATCTAAAGCTACGTTCAGATAAAATATAAGCTATAATCGCTATCATACCAGGTATTATTAGTCAGTAATGCTAAAAGGACATTATATTAGCAACTTCAAAAGCGAAATATGCTATGGAAGAGCTTGATGAAACGGATCTGCGGTTGCTGAGGATACTTGGGAACAACTCCAAACAAACCGTTAAGGACCTGGCTGTGCAGGTGAACCTATCCCCCACCCCGGTTCTTCAGCGGGTGAGACGATTGGAGAACAATGGCTATATCAAGAAGTACATAGCGCTGCTGGATCACGAAAAGTTCAGCCAGGGGTTCATCGTCTTTTGTAATATCAAGCTGAAGCAACATGACCGGAACATAGGCCACAATCTTGTGAAAGACATCATGAATATCGACGAGATCGTAGAATGCTATAACGTGTCAGGTGAGTACGACTTTATTCTGAAAGTTTTTGCCAAAAGCATGAAGCATTACCAGGACTTCGTTTTCAATAAACTGGGATCGGTAAAAAGCATAGGGAGCACGCACAGCACCTTCGTAATGGCAGAGATCAAGAATCTATATAACATCAGCATCTGAATGTGATCAGATCAGGATGGCTCCGCTGTATTAGTTAACTCATCGACCTCAGGCGATCGAATGATCAGCTCGTCTAAGAAAGCGGTGCCAAGCCAGACCAACAAAGCGTATCAATCAACGCACGAACGCGGGATCACGCGTATTGCTATTCCTTTTTTTACACAATAAGATACCCAAACTCTATTCAGGAGCTACTGACCTAACTTACCGTTAATAAACCGGAGTGGTGTAGTATAGCCGCCGGACGACCATTGTTCACATACGATATCTGGCGTACTGTTATCGGGTGGATAAGGTCTCTTGAAACTCTATTTCAAGAACACCTATCTTATGTTGTCTTGAATGCTTCATGATCGAATTAGTGTCACCCCCTGCTACTTTAGTTTTGATAGATAATAGTTATTTGGCCGATACGATCCAGACTAAAAGCACAACTCTATTTGTAATAAGTCTAAATAAACTATATTTGTCAAAAAAATAGTTTAGTGTCCAAGCCCTCCGATATGATCATTAATGAACAAAGCTTCACGCAAGTTTATGAGCAGTTCTGGCATGAGTTGTACGTGGCAGGCAAACGCTATACTGATAATGAAGAGGTGGCTAAAGGCCTTGTACAGGACATTTTTATCGGTATATGGGAAAACCGCGACCGGCTGGTCATTCATACTTCCATACAGCATTATCTTCATCGGGCACTTAAACTAAAAGCGATCGAATATTATCGCAAACAAGCGGTCATAAAAAAACATATATCCTATCAAGAACAGCAACAACACACCCAGTACAACAACACCGAACGATCCTTATTTTTTAAGGAGGTCATTGGTGCACTGAATAATGCTGTTGATGTGTTGCCCGACCGATGCCGTGAGGTTTACCTGATGAGACGTGAAATAGGGTTAGACAACCGGTCGATCGCTGCACAGCTGGTGATCAGCGAGAAAGCGGTGGAAGCGAACATGACGCGGGCACTATCTGCTATCCGGAACAAGCTCAAAATATTCCGTTCCTAAAAATTTCATTTTTTGATGTAGGGTTGCGAGGTATAAGTGCAACATACTATTAAAAGGCCTTAAAAGAAGAGCATGATCACCCCGGACCTACTGCGAAGATATGCACATGACGACCTCACAACAGGTGAACGTGTAGCAGTTGAACAGTGGCTTGCCGAGCATGACCATACTGAGCTGCCGCCAACTATCTTGAACGATGAACAAGTGTTCAAAACCCAAATGTGGCAACACATACAAAGGCGCACGATCTTTAAAAGCAGGTATTTAGCAACGGCGATGGACCGATCACGCAAGGGCAGTTATGCCATTGCTGCGTCGCTTCTGCTATTGGTGTCATGGGCGATATTTGGAAATAGTTCAATGCTTGATCAGCATGTGACCATTAGCAATGTGACCGGTCATCAGCCTATTAAAAAGACCCTTGGTGAACTCACTTATGTGATCGAGCCTGGAAGCCGTTGTGATGTGGTCATTTCGTATTGGAAAAAAGAAAGTGACGTGAGCTTCTGCGGAGCGATCTCCGTTGCCAATCATTCCCGTTCGAACAGCGACCTGCACATACACCAGGCCATCGCTGATCGTGGCAAAGCATTTTCAGATGAACTGATCATCCGAAAAGGACAGACCTATCTGGCCATGACCGATGATGAATATAACGTAATAGCAGCTACAACAGATGAATTAAATGATGGGTTACCGGGACCGTTCAGTGCCAGACTGCACCAGCGGTTCAGTTTATGATATAAATAAGTAAAATGGTTACGTAGCTGGAACTACGTAACCTGACTGCATAGATGCAGGTTTACTGCCCCCGTTCGTAGAAACAAGAACAGCCATGCAATTTAAGAAGATTTTCTTAACGGCCATTTTATTGGCCATACTTTCCTGTGCCTTCGCCCAAACCCCTTCACTGCCGGCCCTCAGCGGTAAAGTGACCGATAGTGCAGGCAACGCCCTCATCGGCGCTACCGTAAGGCTCCACGGATCAGGGAAACAGACCCTGACCGATCAGCACGGGGCTTTTAAGATCGTATACATTTCACCTGGTAAATATCAACTCTCGGTTTCAATGACCGGCTTTAAGACCACCGAGCAAAATGTCCTGATACAAAGTGGACATCCGCACCAGTTGGCCATTATGCTCAGCGAACGGTCACACGACCTGCAGACCGTCAGCGTTACCGGCCAGACCGCTGCCCAGGCAACACGCCTGCAACCTTATGCGGTCACGGTTCTGGACGTAAAAAAGATCGCCGACCGTGACATTGATATCAATCGGTTAATGGATGGTCAGGCAGGCATCCGCGTACAGGAAAGCGGCGGCTTGGGGTCGGAGTTCAATCATTCCATTCACGGTCTGTCAGGTAAGGCCGTCAGGTTCTTTGTGGATGGCATACCGATGGAGAGCTTTGGCCGTTCGTTCAGCATTAACAATTTTTCGGCTAACGTGATCGACCGCATTGAGGTGTACAAAGGCGTTACACCGGTCGAGTTAGGCGGTGATGCGTTAGGAGGAGCCATAAACCTGGTGACCCGCCGGGATGTTCAAAATTATCTGGACCTGTCACATAGCTATGGATCATTCAATACCAACCGCACAGCGGTATCGGGTAGATGGCGCCATCGTTCAGGCTTTACGCTACAAACCAATTCTTTCTACAATTATTCCGACAATAATTACCAGGTATGGGGACCTACCGTTGAAGTGGCCGGTGAGGATGGCCGTCCTATTCCCGGTTTCCCAAGGTTCAGGCGATTCAATGACGATTATCGCGCTTATACCATAAAAGCTGACGCAGGTTTCACTAACGTGAAGTGGGCCGATCAGTTACTGATCAGCATCACCAAAGCTGATCAGCACCGGGGCATACAAACAGGCCGCACTATGGCATACGTTTACGGTGATGTACGCTACCGCGAAGATCTCCTTATGCCTTCACTGCGTTACAGCAAGCGTGGATTTATTACACCACGCCTTACGGTGGATATGTATGCCGCCTTTAACAGGCTTAACGGCACAACGATAGATACCGGCTCGTACAAGTACAAATGGAACGGTGAGGTATTTAGCGGTCAGGTCAACGGCGAATTAGGGGGCATTCGCAACCCGGCCAAGACCATCTATACTTTCAAAGACAACACTACCTTAGGCAGGCTGAACCTGTCATATCAGTTGACCGACCGACAGCATCTTAACTTCAATTACACCTTAAATAGCACCACACGTTCGGGGTCAGATGCGGTATCGACCGCTGAATGGGCGATCCCTTTCCGTTTGCCCCAGGACATGAACAAGCAAGTGGCCGGACTATCGTATGAAGCTGTTGTGTTGAACGACAGATGGACCAACACTATATTCATTAAACACTTCCGTTACCAAGCCAAAGCCTCGGTTTATGATTATGATCAGGGCAGCCAAAGCAAAATGCTTTTTTACCGCGACACACGCGATAATGCCTGGGGCTTTGGCTATGCTGGTAAATTGCTCTTAGGTGAACACAACATGCTTAAATTCTCTGCCGAGAATACTAGCCGCTTGCCTGACGCGATCGAGTTACTGGGTGATGGCAGCACTATACTCAATTCCTCTTCACTTAAACCCGAACAGAGTACCAATATCAATTTATCGCTGCACCGGTCGTTCGCCTGGGGTACACGCCGATTGCAGGCTTCGGTGGGTACCTTTTTTAGGGATACCCGTAACCTGATCTGGCTGGGTGAACCGGACCTGATGGGCACTGCCAGGTACGAGAACTTGGACCGCATACGCACGATGGGTGCCGAGATAGAGTTCAATTACCAGCATAATAGCTGGTTGGAAGCAGCGGCGAACGCGACCTATCAGGATATCCGTAACAAGCAGCAGTTGGATCCTAATGGCGCGGCCAGCATTGTATACAACGATCGCCTTCGTAACATACCTTACCTCATGGCCAACGGCGAGGTACGCTTCTACCTGGACCAGGCACTGCAGATGAAAAATAGGTTTACGTTTTATACCAATACACACTTTGTACAGCGCTATTACCTCGGTTGGCCAAGTCTTGGCGCCTCTGATAGTAAGTTCTTCATACCATCGCAATTCGTGCAGGACGCTGGCCTGAGCTATGCATTCTTCCAGGGCCGCTATAGCATCAATCTTGTGTGCCGTAACATTTTGGACAAGCAGGTCTATGACAATTTCCTGCTTCAGAAACCTGGCAGGTTCTTTAGCCTCAAACTACGATACATCCTTAAGTAACTGATCCATTAATTCATTATATAAACAGAAAACCTCCATGCGTAATTTTTTAAAAAGATCATCACTGACAGCCGTTGCTGGCCTGGCACTCTTTATCGTGGCTTGCACCTCATGTAGCAAAAACAGCAGTAACGAACCGCAGATCGAGCCTACCGCTCAGGCCTTTACCATAGCTGGCTGGACCGGTGATGGCCAGTACGTGGCTTCGGTACCAGCACTGACCAGCGGCTCACTCACCTTTAAGGGTAAAGGTATAGAGACCAACGGTTCACGTTATATATGGCACAAGCAGTATGCTTACGTGATGAACATTGTGTTGAAACGTTTCATCCAATACGAAATGGGCGCCGACGGTAGCCTCAAAGAAAAAGCCTACATCCTGACGGATGGCGTGGTTCCTAATTATTTTCAGTCACTCAATATCGTAGACGACAATACCATGCTCGTTCTGGGTGCTCTTGCTGCTAACAACGGAACGATCGGCTGGGCGCGCATAAGCCTCAACGACTTCAAAGTGGAAGCAAAAGGCACCATGACCGTACCTTATGATGCAGCAAAGCCAAGCGTGCAGTATGCGGCAGGCCGCGGATTTGTTGATAACGGCAAGTTCATTGTTGGTGGCTATTTCTATAACAGTGCAACGGCTTCATATGACGTGGATGGCGTGAGGGCACTTGTGTATGATTACCCGGCCATGACCAACATGCGTATCATTAAAACCAACGCAACGGCTGCCGGCATCGGTTATGATTACCTGTCATCATTGACCACTGACGAGAACGGCGACCACTATTTTGTGGCCAGCGCCGGCAAGTTCTGGACCGGAACAGGCGGCAAGTCGGGCGTGGTAAGGATCAAAAAAGGTGCTGCTGAATTCGATCCGGATTATTTCCTGGATGTGACCACCCCACTTGGCAAACAAGCGTGCTTAATGGGCATCAATTACGTAAGCAACGGAGTTGCTATAGGCACCGTACAGTATGAGGAATTGATGACATCAGTAGCTGATCGTTTGAAGAACGTTGGCCAGTTAGTGAAACTTGACCTGCGTAACAAGACAGCAACACTGATCAATACACCGCTTAGCCCGGTAGCTATGGTGCGTATTCCATTGGTATACAACGGCAAGTATTACACCAGCATATCGCCCATCGGAGGTGAGTCGGCCATATACGAGGTCGACCCAAGCAATGGGGCCTTCAAAAAAGGCTTAGCGCTTAACGACGGAGGTTCTGTAAGCATACAGCTGATAGCGCCGCACCCTGCCAAATAAAAAACTCACCAGATCGATATGACGGCCGCTGGCGTATCTGCTCAGCGGCCGTATCTATTCATATATGTCAAAAAGATATACTTTCCGAAAATTCATCAACGACGTCCATCTGTGGCTGGGACTGGCGAGTGGCCTTGTACTATTTGTAGTTTGCCTGAGCGGAACTATTTATACTTTCAGCGATGAGATCCAGGAACTGCTTGACCCTTCCAAATACAAAGCTTTGCATGTGGCCGAGCAAGAACGCATGCCGGTCGACACGCTGATCGAACGAGTGCGAACACAACATAAAGGTCCATTGGTTTACGCTACTATTCCAGATGATCCCGATCGGGCCTACGTGATCAGCGTGCGGCAGCGGCCTGCCGATAAATGGGGAACGGCTTATTACGTAGACCCTTACTCAGGTCAGCTACAAGGTAACGGCGACACCAGATCGGCCGCATTCTTTTTATGGGTCATGAACCTACATCGCTGGCTCCTTATGCGTGAAAGTGGAGGCATGCTTATCGTGGGTGTAGCCACACTTATCTTCGTGATCTTATCCTTCACCGGGCTGATCTTATGGATACCCAAAAAGTTCAAAGGCTGGAAGCGGGGGCTGACCATTAAGTTCCGCTCCAATGGCAAGCGGCTCAATCATGACCTGCACAATACTTTAGGATTCTATGCCATGCCTTTACTACTGATCATGGCTTTGACCGGCCTGTGCTGGTCATTTGAATGGTACAGCAAAGGCGTGAGCCAACTTATAGGCGCCGAAGTATGGGGAGAGTATTATGCCAAGCCGCTTAGGTCCAAACCCTCTAAAGGCAGGCCGACGGTAAGTATCAATCCCCTTTTAAGTGAGGTCAAAGACCGATCAAACCATCAAGGCGTTACTTTCATTCGTTTCCCTAAAGACAGCTCAGGCGTGTTGGTAGCGGAGAAGACGCACAACGGAGCTTTTACACTTGCTGCTGTAGATAAATTCACGGTGGATCAATATACAGGCCAGGTGATCAAAGCGGACCGGTTCAAAGACAGGTCAGCCGGCGAACAACTGGTATCTATGGTGAGGCCCCTGCACATTGGCAGCGTTTACGGTTTGGCAAGCAAGATTCTTTACTTTATAGCATGTCTCATCGCCACCAGTTTGCCCATTACCGGGTGTATCATCTTTTTAAACAAGCTTAGATAAATGCGATCTATACCTGGCTTTCGGTCTTGTTGGCTTGGCTGATATTTTGATCAAAAGTCGGCCGAACGGCCCCAACATCTACAAAGACCCTCCGTATACCATTACCGAGTCATCTACAATGGTCTGTACGAAAGGTGTACCGGCTATACAGGTCATCATGCGGCTGAAGGCAAGCTTTCCTAATTTGAAACCACTCGTTTCAGCATAGGTGATCTCGGGATAATATAGTTGCGGGATAAAGCCATCGCTTATGGCCACTATACCCAACTTTTGAGGTATCTCGATCTTAAGTGTCTGTACGGTCTTCATTACGCCCATCAATATCTCATCGCTCATACAAAATACCGCGTCGGGTGGTTGTTTTTTTCCCATGGCATCGCTCAGGCGAGCGGCTGCATCTGGTGTACTATGAGCGTAAACTATGGTGTAGCTTTTATTGGCTTTCCCGTTCTGCATCGCTTCCTCAAAAGCGTTGAGCCTGATCTGTGTGATAGACAAACTCGGGTTGCCGAACATAGCTAATACACGCTTCTTGTTCTTGCTTAGCAGGAGCTCTGCTGCTAACTGGGTGGCGCGTACGTCGGCTGTGCAAACCTTGTTGCAGGCAGCGTAGGCAGGCACCTTGTCAAAAAAGACAGTGGGAATGTTAAGCTTATCTAATTTCAATACCTCGCTGATATCGTCAGTAGCGGAAGTGACCGATAAAAAGATGCCTGACATACGGGCATTCTTACATTTTCTGATATTCTCCAACTCAATGGCCGGGTCATCGCCCGACTGCAAAATGACCAGTGAGTAACCATATCGGCGGGCTTCCTCCTCAAGTGAGCCAATAAAAGATTGATAAAATGAGTTGGATATGGAAGGCATGATCACCCCGAACTCCTTACTGTTGTTAGTGCGCAGGCTAATAGCGTATGCATTAGGAATATAATCAAGTGTTCCGGCCAGTTCCTGAACCTTGCGGCGCGTTTCTGCCGATATATCCGGATGATCTTTTAGTGCCCTCGATACAGTAGCGATACTCATATGGAGCATCTCGGCTATTTTTTTTAAGGTGACAGTAGGTTTCATGGGGACGCTAGAGATATGGCAATATAGGTAATTTTCCACAACAAACGTTTTCGCAAACATTTGCGAAAACGTTTGCGCTCGGTTAGGGTGATGAACTGGCTTCAAATGCTGGTAAGCCACTTAGCTTTACATCACCAATTACGAAAAACCTATATTCATGAAAAGACCTATACTTCTCATCTGCATGCTGTTGTATGCAGTGACGATCTTCGCTCAAGACAGCAGATCTTTAAAAGGCAAAGTGACCGACAAGAACAATGAACCGTTGGTTGGCGCTACTGTACAATGCCTTACCGTGCCCCGCAGTACCGGAACCGACGTTACCGGTACCTTCACACTCAGCAACCTTCCTGCAAAGAACATTAAGATCCGCGTAAGTTACACTGGATTCGCGGCTGTGGAGCGAACCGTTGACCTTAGCGCGGGCAATGTTGATACGCTGAACGTGACCCTGACCAGCGGCGATGCCATGGCCCTTACCGAAGTGGTGGTGACGGCTGTGAACAACCAGGCCAGCAGGCTGAACACCAGCTTGTCAGTAAGTAGTGTTAAACTGACCGATATAGCCAAAGCCGCACCGCGTACCACTGCCGAGATATTCAAATCGATACCGGGTATCAGGGCAGAGGCATCAGGAGGTGATGGTAACACCAACATCACCGTGCGCGGCGTACCACTTTCGTCAGGTGGTTCAAAGTATCTGCAATTACAGGAAGATGGCTTGCCTGTGCTTCAATTCGGCGATATATCTTTCGGCACGGCCGACATCTTCTTGCGTGCCGATCAAAACATCAACCGCATCGAGGCTATTCGTGGTGGTTCTGCCTCTACCCTGGCCACCAATTCACCTGCGGGTATCATTAACTTTTTGAGTAAGACCGGTAATATCGAGGGCGGAACGTTATCGACCACTGTGGGCCTGGATTATCAGAATTTCCGTACCGACTTTGACTACGGCGCTCCCGTTGGTAACGGCGTAAGCTTTCATGTTGGTGGCTTCTTCCGCCAGGGTCAGGGCCCTCGCACCGCCGGCTTTCAGGCTAACAACGGTGGCCAGTTCAAAGCTAACCTGACCAAACAATTCAGTAATGGATATGCCCGCGTTTACTTGAAATTCTTAGATGATCGCGCCGCTGCCTATCTACCTATGCCTGTATCGGTCACCGGTACCAACAGCGATCCTAAATACAGTTCACTATCTGGCTTCGATATCAAACACGGTGCCTTGCAAAGCCCTTATTTGCTACAGACCCAAGGCTTAGGTGCCGACGGCAATAGCTATGTGAGCGATATCCGTAATGGCATGCATCCGTTATCAAAGTCGATCGGTACTGAGCTTCAATTCGACCTGGGTAACAACTGGACCATTGAGGACCGTGGTCGTGCTTCATTCAACTCAGGTCAGTTCATCGCTCCGTTCCCGGCTTCGGCAGGTCCGTTAAGCGCAATGCTTACCCAGATCTCGTCGGCAACCGGACGTAACCTGACCGGTGCTACCGTTACCAGTGCTGTTACCGGCCAAGCTTACAACGGCCAGGCCATGATCATGCATATTTTCGATGCCAAGCTGAACAACTTCAACAATTTCATTAACGACTTTAAGCTTAAAAAGAAGATTGATAATGTTAACCTTACCGCCGGTTATTATAAATCGAGCCAAAACATCGATATGGATTGGCAGTTCAACTCGTACCTGACCAGCCTGGAAGGTAAGAACGCTCAGCCTTTGAACATCACCGCCGGCGGCGTATCACAAACGACTAACGGTCTGTTCGCTTATGGGGTACCTGTTTGGGGCAACTTACACCGTAACTATAATACCAGCTATGATATCTCGGCACCTTATGCAGGTATCAACATCGATCTGAATAAGAAACTGAATATCGATGGTAGCATCAGGTATGACATGGGCCGTGTACGCGGCAACTACTCCGGCAACGTACAACGTACCTACGACGTAAATAACGACGGCGTTATATCGGCCAATGAGCAAAGCGTATCAGCTATCAACTATTCTGCGGCAAAACCGGTGAACTATAACTACAACTATGTGTCGTACTCAGTAGGTTTGAACTATCTGCTTGATGCATCATCAGCGTTGTTCGCCCGCTACAGCTCAGGCGCCTCTGCCCAGGCCGACCGTATCTTGTTCACTCCAACTATTTTTGCCGATGGCAGCGCGGCTGGTAAATATAACCGCATCAACCAGGGCGAATTGGGTATCAAATACAAGTACAACGGTGGCGGCTTATTCCTGACCGGTTTTTATGCCCATACCGATGAGGCTGGCGAGTTCGAAGTGACCACTCAGCGCATCATCCAGAACAGCTACCGTTCATTTGGTGCTGAGTTGGAAGGTGTTGCCAACCTGACCAGTTATTTTGACCTTCGCGGTAACGTGACCTATACTCATGCACGTATAGTGGCCGGCACTTATAAAGGTAACAAACCACGTCGCCAAGCCGATGTGATCTACAGCTTGACCCCTACTTTCAACGTAAGCAAACTTTCAATGGGCGCAAGCATATTGGGCACTACCAGCTCATTCACGCAGGATGTTAACGCGTTAAAATTGCCTGCCTACGTTTATGTCAATCCGTTCATCATGTACCAGGTGAATAAAAGATGGTCGGCATCGGTCAATGGCAATAACATCTTCAACGTGGCCGGCTTTACCGAGGCCGAGGATGGCAGCATCGTGAACAACCAAAGCAATATCGTTAGAGCCCGCTCTATAACCGGCCGTACCGTATCAGCCACTGTAGCCTTTAATTTCTAACATATATACCATGATCCGGCGGCGATCTCGTGATCGTCGCCGATCTATTTCCTCGAATCGTCTAACTCCTATAATATGGATCAACAGCACATAAGTAACGAAGCAGTGAAGGTGATACAGGGTGCTGTAAGGCATGGCGTACTGCTGGCATCCGCTCAAGCTACTGACAATTATACACATGTTTGGGCGCGCGACAGCGTGGTAACCGGTCTGGCTATACTAAGCAATGGCTTGAATGACCTGCACCAACCGTTTCTTACATCGTTGAAAGTGCTGCGATCAGCGGCCAGTGATCAGGGTCAGATCCCGTCAAATGTTGCAGTGAACGAGCAGGGCGAGGTGACCAAGGTAAGTTTTGGCGGCACGGCCGGCCGCACCGATGCCAACTTTTGGTGGCTTATTGGTGCTGTGAGCTATCTGCAATACCATAACGATAACCTTTTTGCCGAAGAGGTCAGGACGCAGGCCGGTAAGATCTTTGCACTGGCAACTGCCTGGGAATTTAACGGCAAGCACCTCATGTATGTACCCATGAGCGGCAACTGGGCCGATGAGTACATCACTCATGGCTATGTATTGTACGACCAATTGTTAAGATACTGGGCCCTCGGTCTGGCTGGTTCTTATTTTAATGAACTTGCATGGACCGACAAGGCCGCTGCTGTAAAGCAAGCTATAAAACAACACTACCTGTTCGAGCAACCTCTGAGCGGTAGTTTATATACCCAGGCGCAGCAAAGTCAGCTGCAGACTTACGACCTTGAAAAGAATTTCATCGCTTCCTTTTCACCCGGCGACAGGGTAGAAAAATTTGACGGGTGGAGCATAGGTCTGCTGCTGCTGCTGAACATCCCATCGCCTGAGAGCCGTGAGCTGCTGGCCAAAGCTCTACAGAACGCTATGCAACAGTACCAGGATAAGGGCATACCAGCATTTTGGCCTGAGATCAAGGCCAACGAAGAGGCCTACAAGCAATTACTGAATAATCATAGCTTCAATTTCAAGAATAAACCGGGCCATTTCCATAACGGCGGTATATGGCCTATTGTGAACGGCTTTATCGTGGCAGGGCTTACAGTGGCTGGTGAGAACGCGCTGGCACAGCAGATCAATGCGAGCATGCTTAACAACTTGCAGCGCTTTGAGTCTGCTCACCCCTTTGCCGAATATTATGACATTGATAAAGGCGATGCCGGTGGTGTGGCCAACCTTTGCTTCAGCGCTTCAGGACATCTACTGGCCAAGGCCGCATTAGCAATTCAGGAGCATTTATTACCTCTACTGCCACAGCCAGTAATTAAGCACATCGTAACCCATCATCGCTTTGATCAATGTGCTAAAGCGATCGCAGATCCGCTGCATATTACCGCTAATGAAGTAATGGCGATCAGTGTTGCAGGGCAGTCGGGATGTGGCAAGACCACGCTGAGCTCGGCCTTACAAAAGACCTTTGAGGATCGTGGCATCAAGACCATCCTGCTGCACCAGGATGATTACTTTAAGCTTCCACCCCGACAGAATCATATGGCCAGAGTAGTTGATCTGAACCACGTGGGGTATCACGAGGTGGACACTCAACGGCTAGAGAGTGATATCAGGCTGCTCAAAGATCAGCGACCAGCGTATATCGAGGTACCACACATGAATTGGCTGAGCGACGAGCGCGAGTCGAGGACCTTACCCTCGAAAGATGTTCAGGTCATTATCGTAGAAGGCACCTATACATCGATGCTGAACGGAATAGATCTTCGTATCTTCATCAACACAGATCACACCCAAACACGCCAGAACAGGTTGGACCGCAGCAGGGAGACCATAGATGCTTTTATTGAAAGCGTGTTGGAAAAGGAGCGCGGTTTGATCAGGGCACACGAGCCACTGGCCGATGTGATCGTGAATAGCGATCTGGAGATATTTACATCAGGCAGCCCAGCTGGCGTAGCATAACATTGATCGAGATGAGTACACGTAAGATCAAACTTTCTTTTTGGCAGATCATCAACATGAACTTTGGGTTCTTGGGTCTGCAATATAGCTTTGGCCTTCAGCAAGCTAACATGAGCCCTATCTATTCATACTTAGGTGCCGAGGAAAAGAACCTGCCATACTTATGGCTGGCCGGCCCTATAACGGGGCTGATATTACAACCGATCATAGGCGCCATGAGCGACAAGACCGTAACACGCTGGGGCCGGCGGACACCGTATTTTTTGGTTGGAGCGATCTTTTGCAGCCTGTGCTTGCTGGCTATGCCTTACAGCACATCGGTATGGATGGCAGCAAGTATATTGTGGATACTTGATGCGGCAAACAACATCACCCAAGAGCCCTACCGCGCCTTTGTGAGCGATAAGTTGAGCGAGGAACAGCACTCGGCCGGTTTTTTGACCCAGAGTGCCTTTACAGGGTTGGGGCAAACCTTATCATACCTCACGCCAACGTTGCTGATCTTTTTTGGGGTCAACAAATTCGCGGTCAACTCACATCATATACCTGTAACTACCATTATTGCCTTTGGCATTGGCGCGGTTATTTCCATCAGCTCTATTTTATGGACACTGAAGACCACTAAAGAGGACCCACTTACCGCAGAAGAATTAGCGGAAATCGAACAAGGTCCAAAAGGCATCAAAGCCGTTTTTGCGGATATATTTCAGGCGGTGAGGACCATGCCATTAGCCATGAAGCAAATGATACCCATGATGTTCCTGAGCTGGTACGCCATGTTCATCTATTGGATATACATAGCCAAATGCTTATCGCACACTGTGTATGGCAACCAAGCCTCAGCATTTAGGCAGTCAGATATACTTGCCGGGCAAATAGGTGCTTATTATAACTTCATTGCCTTTGCTTCCGCTTTCTTGTTGGTCAAACTGTCAAAGGCCTGGGGGCCCAAGATCGTACATAGCGGCTGTTTGGTAGCCGCCGGTATCGGCCTGTTCCTGCTAACTTATATACATAACGAAGCGATGGTATATGTAGCCGTGACCGGGCTGGGGCTTTGCTGGGCCAGCATGATGGGCAACCCATATGTGATCCTTGCCGGCAGTATACCGCCTGAACGTACGGGGGTGTACATGGGTATCTTTAATATGTTCATTGTGATACCGATGTTGCTGCAGAATATGACCATGCCATTATATTATGAGAGTTGGTTAGCCGGAAGCCCGGTAAACGCCATCAAACTGGCAGGTGTACTATTGGTCGCGTCGGCGGTAGCTACTTTGTTAATAAGAATGCGGAGCAACAAAGAAACGAAAGCTGATGCAATGTCATTGTCTATTGATGCGGTCAGTTAAAGTGATCGTTTCCAGTTTAAAGACCTCTCTGATCTTCTTATATCTTCTTCTTGTCGGATGATATTCTGATGTAAGCAAGGAATTTTTTTTTTTTTGTGTGTGTGTGTGTGTGTGTGTGTCAGTGGTCGATCTATCTTCGCATGGAAGATGCTATGATGACCAGTTGGCCCATGGCCTATCAAAAGCAAAAAGGCCACCCTAACAGGTGGCTTTTGCTTTTGTGTAGGCTGCTTTCATGAACCCCGCAGTCTTGCCAGGCAAGGGCCTGCGGGGTATTGCAACCGCTACGTTACATTTCTTTGTCCTGGAACATTTTCATGTCGCGGGTATTCTTTTGTACGGCAATGGCGGCGAACATGCTCATGCAAAAGGACATGGCATAAAATCCTTTTTCGCTCAGGGTGATGCCTGCGTTCCAAAGGCCTACGGTAAGCAGTACCATGGCGGCGATGGTCACGAACCAGCTGATCCCGTAATACATATCAGTAACGGCCAATCCTTCGGCGCGGTCACGTACACTTTTTTGTACCGATATCACGGCAAATAAACCGAACAGCAGGATGGCAAAGTAATAGCCTTTCTCGTTCAACTGCATACTGGCGTTCCATAAGCCAATGATGTAACCTATCGAGCCGGTTAGCAGGGCCACCCAAGAGGCTCCAATAAATGCGCCTGTTGGCTTAAGCGGGTTCCGGGTGCTGTCGCCAAATTTGTTGGTGTTCATTTTTTCTTCGATTCTGTTTTGTAGCGGTTCCATATTATTTTTTGTTTTTGATGTTGATCAAATGTCGGCAGGAATTCGGAGCACAGAAAGTCGACTATCGGCATTTACTGACGATATATTTTCTATCTTCACCATCCTTAAGACGTCTTTATGGATGCACTGTCAGAGTTGATAGCACTACTTGATAACAGCGAATTAAAGCTATTTAAGCATTATTTGAAGCAGAATAATAAGCGTAATGATGTCAAGAATATTCAGTTACTCGAATTGATCAAAACTGACGATATCAACGGCTTAAAGAAGCTATACGGCGATGCAAAGAACAACGATGCTTACCATGCCTTGAGAAAACGCTTGCAGGATAGCCTGCTGTCATTCCTTTCGCAACGAGCGTTCGAGACCGATCACTCCGAGACCCATGATGCCCTACGCCTGGTGGTAATCGGCCGCGCACTGCTGGAAAAGGAATTGAACAAGATCGCCTGGAAATGCCTGGACAAAGCCGAAAGGATAGCCGAACGGTTGGAGCAGTTCAATTTGCTGAACGAGCTATTAATGCTCAAGATACAATACGCCCACTTACCCGAAGCCGAACCTTTTGAGGCGCTGACCCTACGTTTTGAACAGAACCAGCAGAATATGCAGCGCGAGGCAAGGCTCAACATCGCCTACGCCTTTTTACGGCATGAGCTGAAGGAGATACACCTGAAAGGCAAGATCGTTGATCTTAGACGGCTGATGCTGGCTACCCTGCGCAAATACCAGATATCAATCAAAGACCTGATGAGCTATCGGTCGGTTCATCAGCTGCTGTACCTGGCCAATGAGTATGCCGCTATACAGCACAACTATCAGCTGATCGAGCAACTGGTTAACCGAACTGACCAAGTTATGCAAAGGCGCAACGGGCCCGAGCGGCCTTACCTGTATTATCAGCTCTCGATCTTATACCTGCTGGCCAACTTTCACTTGCGCCGCCGGTCGTTTCAAAAAAGCTCAGAATACCTTGATCAGATGATGGACCTAATGAACACCGATGGGCGTTACTATACACAGTTCATCCTGGGTCACCGTTTGCTTTCGGGCCTCAACCTGTTCTTTACCGGCTTTGCCAACGAGGCCACCCACCTCATGCAGGCAGCGCTATCGGGTTCCAAACGCCGCTATCGGCCCGAGGATATTGAGGACATCCGCATCAGTATCACCATGTTCATGGCCTTACGCAACGACCGACAGTGTTTGAAGCAGCTCACCCTGCTCACTCATACCGATGCCTGGTACGAGAAAAAGATGGGGATGCTATGGACGATTCGCAAGAATTTGATGGAGATACTCATTCATGCGCAATTTTCCAATATCGAGCTGGCCATGTCGCGACTGAACACTTTTAAACGGCGTTACAGGAAGTACCTCCTCAGCACATCTGAAGAGCGGGTGATCCAATATCTCAAACTGGTGGAACGCTACCTGACCAAACCCGACGTGATCCATGATCCAGCCTATAAAAAAGCAGTGAATGCCCTCCTCACCAACGCCGGCGACCATGACCTTTTCGTCATCAGCTTTATTGCCTGGCTCATGGCTCGCTGGGACAAACGAACGGCCTACGAGATCGCCCTGGACGTACTTAAGGAAAAGAGACATTGACTTATATAAATATGACATCGGCATAACTCAACGACCACACAATTAAATGTTACAACACTTATATTTGTATAAGCTTTTAGTTAGCGAGGTAAGATCATGAAAAAGATAGGATTTTTATCATTCGGGCATTGGGCTAATCACCCGTCATATCAGGCTCGTACCGCGGCCGATACTTTGCTGCAATCGATAGACCTGGCCGTTGCGGCCGAGCAGATCGGTTTGGATGGCGCGTACTTTAGGGTGCACCATTTTGCAGCGCAGCTGGCCTCACCGTTTCCGCTGTTATCAGCTGTGGGTGCCAAGACCAGCAAGATCGAGATCGGCACCGGGGTGATCGATATGCGTTACGAGAACCCGTTATATATGGTAGAGGATGCCGGCGCTGCCGACCTGATCTCAGGCGGGCGATTGCAACTGGGCATCAGCCGCGGTTCGCCGGAGCAGGTGATCGATGGCTGGCGTTATTTTGGCCATGAACCGGCCGAGGGCGAGACCGATGCCGAGATGGGGCGCCGTCATGCTTTGGAGTTCTTGGATAAATTGAATGGTGTGGGCTTTGCTCAGCCTAATCCCTACCCTATGTTCCCTAACCCACCGGGCCTGTTAAGGCTGGATCCTTACTCCAAAGGTTTGCGCGAGCGTATCTGGTGGGGTGCGGCATCTAACGCGACAGCGGTTTGGGCTGCCGAGCAGGGCATGCATTTGCAAAGTTCTACCCTAAAGTATGATGAAAGCGGCAAGCCGTTCCACATACAGCAGGCCGAGCAGATCAGGTTATATAAAGAGGCCTGGAAAAAAGCCGGACATGAGCGTGAGCCAAGGGTATCGGTAAGCCGGTCGATATTTGCCATCGTGAACGACCAGGACCGTTATTACTTTGGCGGACAAGGCAACGGCTCTGACAAGCTGGGCTACATCGAGAGCGACAAGCGCGCCATTTTTGGCCGTAGCTATGCCGCCGAGCCCGACCAACTGATCAAAGAACTGGCCAATGATGAAGCCGTTCAGGAAGCTGACACTTTGTTACTGACCATCCCCAACACCTTGGGCGTCGATTATAACGTTCATGTGCTTTCTTCTATATTAGAGCATGTAGCTCCTGGCTTAGGCTGGCGTTAAGCTACTCACCTTCTAAAAAATATAAAGGGCCACATCATTCGATGCGGCCCTTTTGCTTTACACTGCTTTGTCTTGTTCGTTGTTCTCTTTGTTTCGTTGTTTTGGTGCGCCTGGCCTACTTGCTGGCCAGGGTCAGCTCTTTTACGTCGGCTGCACCGGCAGTGGTCTTCAACGTCTCGATGGTTCTGCCGATCCAGTAAGCGTTAGCCGCATTGTAACCGGTAGTGTGGTATTGTACCAAGCCGTGCTGATCGATCACTACGTCCGTTGGTTGACCAACCACGCCTAACCTGCTGCTCAGTTCTTTTCCGTTCTCCAGGTGCTGGTAGGCCAGTGGGCTATATTTCAGGAACTCTTCTACCGTTTTTTTATCATCCAGTGGTACGGACAGGAACACCACGTCGCCATCTGCTTTGTAGGTTACTGCCAGTTCGTTCAGGTCTGGCAGTTGCTGGCGGCACTGAATGTCGTTCACATACCAGAAGCTCATCACCACGATCTTGCCTTTTAGTTTCTCATTGGTCCACTGCTCACCGTTGTAGCTTTTTTCTTTCAGCTTTTTGCCGAAGGCCTGACCGGTGGTGAAGAACGGGCTTTCTGCCGGTTTACCCATCTTAGCGAATTTGGCATCTCTTGCGGCTTTGGTCATCTTTACCAAACGCAGGGCTCCTTTACCGTTCTCCATCACTATTACCTTTACTTCGTAACGGCCGCTGTTCACTAAGGTGGTCCAGGCGGTATAGTCCACTTTACGTCCTGCTGAGTCCAGGATCACTGAGCGCTCGTCCAAACGTGGCAGGCGATATACTTTTTGTGGGCCTGAGGTGCTGGTCTGTGCCTGAGCGAAGGTCACCGTAAGTAAAAGGGCGATGGTGTAAAGCAGTGTTCTCATGTTGTTATTTTTATTAGCGGTGTTATGCTAAAGGTATAGGCAAACGCTGTTCCCTTAAAATGCACCCCACTGCTCAAAAGGCCGCTTTTTGCCATTTTCGCAAGGAACGCCTGCTAAAACACCTCATTTTCGCTAAAAGAGAGCCTGCATTTTACCGATCGTTAAATAGTTAAGCAAGGCGACATTTTTATCGCCGGGGGAAATATTCCCCAACACCTCTCCGCCTCAACTCCCCCTTCCCCAATGCGTGGGTGCTTTCGCCACGGTTAAGATGTGACCTCTACCCTTCCGATCCACTCGCCACGTTACACCCGCAAATACAACATGGTTCACCGGAATGCGCAAAATTGATTAATTTAGTAACGGTTGGCCCGGCGCCGACCAACCCTATCACCTATGCATACCATATTACCATTCATGCTGGCCATGGTAGCGGCCGTTGTACTGTTAGAGATGCTGGCCGCCAAACTCAAGATCGCCTACCCAATATTACTGGTGGTGGCCGGGCTGCTGGTCAGCTTTATACCGGGCCTGCCCCGCATCAAGGTCGATCCGGATCTGATCTTTTTCATCATCATGCCGCCACTGCTGTTCGAGGCTTCATGGAGCATCTCGTTCAAGGAAATGAAAAAGTGGTGGCGCATTATCACCAGCTTTGCCTTTGTGGTGGTGTTCTTTACCGCTATGGCAGTTGCCGTGGCCGTCAATTATTATATCCCCGGGTTCAGTATCGCTTTGGGCTTTTTGCTCGGCGGCATCGTAGCACCGCCCGATGCGGTGAGTACCGCCGCGATCACCAGGTTCGTGTCTATCCCGAGGGCTACCTCCGCCATATTAGAAGGGGAAAGCTTGCTGAACGATGCTTCCTCGCTCATCATTTTCCGGTTCGCGCTGGTGGCGGTGGGCACCGGCCAGTTCCTATTGCCTGATGCGGTCACCAGCTTTTTGTGGATGGTGATCGGTGGCGCAGGTATCGGCCTGCTCCTGGCCTGGTTATTCGTGCAAATGCACAAACGCCTGCGTATGGATGCGTCATCCAACATGGCCTTTAACCTCATCGAACCTTATTTAATGTATTGGGTGGCCGAGCAGTTGCACTGCTCGGGTGTACTGGCTGTGGTATTGGGTGGCCTGTTCCTCTCCAACCGCAGGCTCGAATTTTTGGATAGCGAAAGCCGCATCCAAGCCATCAATGTTTGGGAAAGCTTCGTGTTCATTCTTAATGGCATCGTGTTCCTCATCATCGGGCTCGATCTGCCCGAGATCGTGGAGGGCATGCGGGCCAGCGGCACCTCGGTACATACGGGTATCATTTATGGCATTATGGTAACGGCGATCTTGGTGCTGGCAAGGCTGATCAGCGCTTACTCGGCCATGATCGCCACCTACCTGTTCAGGCCAAGCGTGATGCCCTCACGTTCGCGGCGGCAGGTCATGCTCATCCCGTTGACCTTGGGTTGGTCGGGCATGCGCGGGGTGGTATCATTAGCGGCGGCCCTGGCTATCCCGGTCACGCTGGAGAACGGCATGCCTTTCCCGCAGCGCAACCTGATCTTGTTCATTACCTTCACCGTGATCCTGTTAACGCTGGTGATACAAGGACTCACCTTACCGCTACTCATCAAGTATACCGGTGTTTTTGAGAACCTGGCGGTGAACGGAACATCGCCCGAGGAAACACGGCAGCAAATGAAACATGGCCTTAAGCAGCACATTTACCAGTTCCTGAAGACAAAGTATGATAATGAACCGAACGGCAATGCCGGTATCGAGAAGATGCTCAGGCTTTGGGAAGAACGTGCCAAGGCGGCCGACGACAGCGGCATGACCGCCCGCAACAAGGCCATTTTTGTAGAACTGCTCGAGAGCCAACGGCAATACCTGACAGAGTTGAATAAAGACCCTAACATTGACGAAGGCATCATCAGAGCGCAGCTTTACCAGATCGACCTGGAAGAGGAACGCCTGAAGATCATATAAGCACTTGACCGCGCAGGGCTTATTTTTAACTTTGCTATATGTCGGGCGTGCAGCATATCAGGGTATCGGTTGATGCCGTAGTTTTTGGATATACTTCAAAAGAGGGGTTATCGGTATTGCTTATCCAACGTAAGATCGCGCCCTTTAAAGGCATGTGGGCCCTCCCCGGCGGCTTGGTAGGCGATCATGAATCATTGGAGCAGGCCGTTGAGCGTGAACTTAAGGAAGAGACGGGCATCAGCATCAATTACCTTGAACAGCTCTATAGTTTTGGACAGCCCGATCGCGACCCACGCAACCGCGTGATCTCCATCACCTATTACGGCCTGGTAAAGCCTGATGCCTTTGAGCTACAGGCCAACACCGATGCCGCCGACGTGGCCTGGTCAAACATCAGGTCGCTCCCTCCGCTGGCCTTTGACCACCAACAGATCATCCAAGTGGCCCATGAGCGATTGAAAAGCAAGATCCTGTACGAGCCTATCGGGTTTGAACTGCTTGACGAAAAGTTCGCCTTTTCAGAACTGGAAAAGCTGTATATGGCCGTGCTCGACCGCCCGATCGATCGCCGCAACTTTAAAAAGAAGATCAGCAAGTTGGACCTCCTTGAGAACACCAGGGAAAAACAAGCGTTGGCGGGTGCAGGCCGACCAGGTGAGCTTTACCGCTTCAACAAGGCCAAATACGCTGAGGCCAAGCACAAAGGCATAAACTTTGAGATATAAAAAATGAAAATATAATTTGCGTAATTATTACGCTTATTTATATTTGCGTAAATAAAACGCAAATAAGATGACAACAGGAGTGATCATAGCACGGTTTCAAACCCCATACCTTCACGAAGGTCACCGTAACCTGCTGGAGCAGGTAAGTGCTAAACACAGCAAGCTTATCGTACTGTTAGGCGTAAGCCCCATCAAAGGCAGCCGCAAAAATCCATACGACTATTACACTCGCGAAAAGATGATCAAAAAGGACTTTCCGGGTGCGATCGTGTTGCCGGTGAGCGATCACCCGAGCGATGCCACATGGTCTGAAAGTTTGGACAATCTACTCAAAAGCGTTTTCCCTAATGAGCATTTTTGCCTGTATGGTAGCCGCGATAGCTTCATCCCCTACTATACCGGCAAGCTACCAACGGTAGACCTACCCGAGCACGGCGACCACAACGCCACCGAACTGCGCAAGCAATATGCCGGTAAGGTTTTCGACTCGAAGGATTTCAGGGCAGGCATCCTGTACGCCTACTACAACCAATACACCAAGGTGTACCCTACGGTAGATGTGGCCGTTTTCCGTAATGATCGTACCGAGATCCTGCTGGGCAAAAAATCCAACAACAACAAGTGGCGCCTGATCGGTGGCTTTGCCGACCCCGAGGACGAAAGCTTTGAGCAGGCCGCCAAACGCGAGTTGGCCGAGGAGTGCGGCATTATGGAAGTTGGTGAGATGACCTACGAAACATCGGCCAAGATCAACGACTGGCGGTACCGTAACGAGGCCGACAAGATCATCACCTCCCTGTATAGCTGCGATCACATCTTTGGTACGCCCGCCGCGCAAGATGACATAGCCGATCTGCAATGGTTCAAATTAAGCCAACTGCCACAGCTGATCGCTGATGAGAAGACCACGCCCGAACACACCGGATTGTTCAATTTTTTATTAGACAGATACCTTTAAACATGATAGCCATGAAACGCGAGAATTTGATCTTACTGGCCGATGCCTATAAATACGCTCACCATAAATTATACTACCCTGGTACCACGCAGATCTATAGTTACCTTGAAAGCCGTGGTGGCATGTTCGATAATACCGTTTTCTTCGGTCTGCAATACTTTTTGAAGGAGTACCTGGAGGGCCAGGCCTTTACCCAGCAAGACGTTGATGAGGCAGATGCCTTTTTACCACAGGTGTTCGGCCGCGATGATGTGTTCGACCGCAGCAAGTTCCAATACATCATTGACAAGTACGACGGCCACCTGCCTGTAAAGATCAAAGCCGTTGCCGAGGGTACCGCGGTGCCTATCAGCAACGTGTTGATGACCATTGAGAACACCGACCCCGAGTGCTACTGGCTGCCTAACTTTTTAGAGACCTTGCTGATGCAGGTATGGTATCCGTGTACCGTTGCCACGCTGAGTGCCGAGACCAGAAAGCTGATCGCCCGGTATTATCAGGAGACCGCTACCGAGGGCTCCGAAGCAGGTATCGACTTTGCACTGAACGATTTTGGCTTCCGAGGGGTGAGCAGCGTGGAAGGTGCCGGCATCGGCGGGGCCGCCCACCTGCTGAGCTTCAGCGGCAGCGATAACCTAGCCGGCAGCCGCCTGGCCATGAAGTATTATGATACGCAAAAGGTATATGGCCTGAGCATACCGGCCACCGAGCACAGCATTTGCACGCTGCTTGGCCGCGAGGGCGAATTAGAGATATTCCGCCATGTATTGCGCACCTTCCCTACCGGAACGGTGGCCTGCGTGTCTGACAGCTATAACATCTTCAAGGCTTGCAGCGACTACTGGGGAACCGAACTGCACGACGAGATCATGAACCGGCAAGGCACCCTGGTGATCCGCCCCGATAGCGGCGACCCGATCAGGACGTTACTTGCTATATTCGAGATATTATTTGACAAGTTCGGGTTCACCACCAATGCCAAAGGCTACAAGGTGCTTCCACCGCAACTACGGGTGATTCAGGGCGACGGTGTGAATTACGACGCCATCAACAGCATCTACGAAGCGTTGAAAGAACACCAGATCAGCGCCGAGAACCTG
Source organism: Mucilaginibacter daejeonensis (assembly GCF_020783335.1). Lineage (NCBI taxonomy): Bacteria > Pseudomonadati > Bacteroidota > Sphingobacteriia > Sphingobacteriales > Sphingobacteriaceae > Mucilaginibacter > Mucilaginibacter daejeonensis. The sequence continues at coordinate 955,634 of NZ_CP086068.1, read as the reverse complement.
GTTTTGGGTATGGGCGGCGCATTACTGCAAAAGGTGGACCGTGACACCCAGCGTTTTGCCCTCAAATGCAGCAGCGCAGTGGTGAACGGCCAACAAATAGCTGTTGAAAAGAGCCCGACCGAAATGGACAAGAACGGAAACATCACACCAAGTTTTAAAAAGAGCAAGAGCGGACGTTTAAAGCTGGTTAAAACTGATGGCACTTACCGAACCGTGAACGAGGACACTCTCCCCGAAGTGCCTGACCAATTACACACCGTTTTTGAGAACGGCAAATTGACCGATACCCTTACCTTTGAGCAGGTAAAAGCCAACCTAAATGACCGCTAATATGAAAAAGCTACTGTTCGCTATAAAAGAATATACCTACCTGGCCGAGCGGGTACTGGCCTGCACCGATATGGAAAAAGGGATACTCGAGGTGAACCACTTTACGGACGGTGAACGTTACCAGCGCATCATATCGCCAGTTGACGGGCGCGATGTGGTACTGATCGGCGGTACGGTGAGCGATGAGGCCATGCTCGAACTGTACGACCTTGCTTCCTCCTTAGTAAGCTATGGCGCCAACTCGCTAACGCTGGTGATCCCATACTTTGGCTACTCTACCATGGAACGTGCGGTATTAAGTGGCGAGATCGTGACCGCCAAGACCAGGGCTCGTTTACTATCATCCATCCCGCGATCTAACCGGGGCAACAAGGTGTTACTGTTCGACCTGCACTCCGAGGGCATTCAATATTACTTTGAGCACGACCTGTACCCGGTACATGTTTACTGCAAGGACCTGGTGATCGAGGCGGCACGCCAATACGGCGGCACCGACCTGGTGATGGCCAGCACTGATGCGGGCCGCGCCAAATGGGTAGAATCATTGGCCAACGATATGGGTGTAAGCGCCGCCTTCATCCTTAAACGCCGCCTTAAAGGCGACCATACAGAGGTAAGCGCTATTAACGCTGATGTGGCCGGCAAAACAGTAGTGATCTACGACGACATGATCCGTTCGGGAGGCAGCATTATCAACGCCGCCAAGACCTACAAAGAAGCGGGCGCAGGCGACATCTACGTGATCACTACCCACGGCCTGTTCGTTAATGATGGCATCAACAAGCTGCGCGACTCAGGCCTGATCAAAAAATTGATCTGCACCGACTCGCATGTGAACACCCAGCACATCAACGATGATTTTGTAGAGGTACGCAGCATCGACAAACTGATCGCCTCCGTGATCTGATCACTATCAATACAAAAGCCCGGCATTTATACAGAAATGCCGGACTTTTTTGTGGGATAACAGATCAATTTACCGCGATCACAGGCTTACCTTTCTCGAGGCGGTCCTGACGCAGCATCGCTTCGAGGTAGTAATAGTCGGCGTAGCTGATGGGCACATCGATCTCGCTGTTGGCCGGTTTGTGACCGGTGCTGTGCAGCAATATAAAACCCTGACTTTCGCCCGGCTTGGCCTGATAGTTCTTACTCAGGCTATTGGTCATCTCATCGGCCATTTTGCGGTATTGCTTGCCGTTCTTGCCGTAAGTGCTCAACTCATACAAGGCTGAGGCCATGATCGCCGCCGCCGAAGCATCACGTGGTGCGTTCGGGATATCGGGCGCGTTAAAGTCCCAGTAAGGTACCTTATCGGCCGGCATGTTAGGGTTGGTCATGATGAACTTGGCGATCGCTTCGGCCTGCTTGAGGTACTTAGGATCTTTGGTCTCGCGGTAGCACAAGGTGTAACCGTACAAACCCCAGCCTTGTCCCCTTGCCCAGGCCGATGCATCGGCGTAGCCCTGATGGGTCTGTTTGTGTACCGCAGCGCCTGTTTGCGGATCATAATCGATCACGTGGTACGAGCTAAAGTCAGGGCGAAAGTGGTTCTTCATGGTGGTGTTGGCATGCTTGATGGCAATATTGCGGAACGAGGTATCGCCCGATAGCTTGCTGGCCTCGAACAACAGTTCCAGGTTCATCATGTTATCAATGATCACCGGGTAAGGCCATTCTTTGCGCCCGTCCCATGATTTGATCGCGCCTACTTTAGGGTTGAAACGGGTGCTCAAGGTTTTAGCCGCCTGGATGATCACATCCTTGTAGTGGGCATCCTTGGTCAAACGGTAACCGTTGCCTACGCTGCAATAGATCTTGAAACCTACGTCGTGGGTTCCCTTGTCAAATTGTTCCGGCTCGATGAAAGCGGTGTAGGTCTTGGCAGCATCCTTCCATTTTTGATCATGGGTATACTCGAAAAGGTACCACAATTCGCCGGGGAAGAAGCCGCTCACCCAATCACGTGAGGGGATCATGACCAGTTCGCCGGCCGCGTTTAGCGTACGTGGCGATACCACATTCGGTTTGGTAGCTTTTTCTTTGGCCTGCGGAATTGCTTTGAGCATCACGTCCGTTTGCTTTTCTGCAAATGGGATAGCTTTCTTGGCGTTGTGTTGCGCGCTGGCTGCCGTGACCAGCATGCCGAGCGCTAAGGTTAAATGTATCTTCTTCATCATTTGGTTTGAGTGTCATTATTCTTAAGAGAGCTACTATTTAGCTTTTTGAACGCGGTTGAGCACCAGTTGCCAGTCGAGGTATTGATCGCCCATCACCTGTTTAACGACCTTCACCATCAGCGGATCAAAGTGATCGGCCAGCGATAGTACGATGATACCATTCTTGGGCTCGAACGGATGACCAGCCACGTAGCCTTTCTCACCGTTGGCGGCACGGTCGCGGTCGAACTTGACCTTACTGTTGGCAAATTCGCCGTGCTTTTTCACGCCGGTGACGAATGGTAGCAGGAACTGCACCGACCGCTGTACCGATGAGCCTGTTGGCGATACAAAAGCATAATAATTCTTACCGCTACCCCGCTGTACGGCGATCATGGCTTTTAGCAATGGCTCGAGGGTGTAAATGTGGTAATGCAAAGCATCGCGCTCGGCAAAGTCATAGCTGGAACCGTCCTCGTACAGGTTCTGTACCAGTTGCTGTTCGACCAGCTTGTTCACCGTATCACGATAGCGGTCGGCGTGAATGGCGTACACCACCTGCGCGATCACCTTGATCCGATGCGAGTTCCAGTTGTTCTTGGCGGTCGACTTATCGGGTCTGGCGAAGGGGCTGTTGATCTCGGCCACGGCTATGCTTTCCATCCAGGTATCGATCAGCTTGCGGTCGGCCTTACTTATCTGATCACGGATAAGGTCATAGCCGGTAAAGAATTCTTCCAGCTTGGTCTCATCGATCGGGTCGCCGTTGGGCTTGTTCACTTTGGCCCAGGCCAGCAGGTAATCAATGGCCTTTTTGAGATAGTCGCGGTTATCATAAAGCCTTGAGCAAAGCGCCAGGGCATATACCTTTGGTCCGTCCTCCACTGCCTTAAGGCTCGCCGTTTTGACCGGATCGCCCATCAGTAAGCCTTGTGAGTGTACCAAGGCTACCGGACCGGGTGTTTCGGCCAAAGCCTTCCGGGCTGTCTTTTCAAACACCTCGAATTGTCGTTTCACCTGGTGATCGGTGTCGATCGCCTGTTTTAACTTTTTGACCTCACCGGCGGTCAGGCTTACAAATTGCGCCTGGGCCGTAACGGTCATACCTATCAATAGCAGCAAAGGAGCGATAGCTTTTCTCATACGGTAATTATCATTGGTTCGCGGACCGGTCGGTCAACTCAAAGTTAGTACGTAAGGTGATATGGTCCGAAGAATTTCCGATCATTAATTTGAACTCGCCCGGTTCGGCGGTCCACTTCATTTGCTGATCATAGAACGACAGCATCTCCTTGTTGATCACAAATTTGATCGTCTTGCTTTCGCCCGGCTTTAATGATACCTTTTCAAAGCCTTTTAGCTCCTGTACAGGTCGCGTCACGCTGGCCACCACATCCTGCAGATAAAGCTGTACCACCTCTTCGCCGGCGTATTTACCGGTGTTTTTGAGATTACAGGTCACGGTGATGGAATCGGTATCTACAAAAGCTTTTTTATCCAGCTTAAGATCACTCAGCTCAAAGGTGGTGTAACTCAAACCGTACCCGAACGCATATCGTGGACTGTTGGGCATGTCGAGATAACCTGAACGGTAACTGCCTGCCAGATCGGTCGGAGATGGACGCCCTGTACTTTTGTGGTTGTAATACACCGGGATCTGTCCTTCGCTGCGTGGGAAGCTCATGGTCAGTTTACCGGCGGGATCATAATCACCGAACAATACATCAGCAATGGCATTACCCGCCTCGCTGCCTAACCACCAGGTGTGCAGTATGGCTTTAGCATTATCGGCGATCCAGTTGAAGATCATTGGCCGGCCCGACATGGTGAGCACCACCACCGGCTTGCCCGTGGCTTGTACGGCCTTCACCAGTTCTTCCTGCACGCCCGGTATGTGGATATTAGCCTTGCTTTTGGCTTCGCCGCTCATATCATAAGCCTCGCCAACGGCCATGATCACCACATCGGCTTGTTTGGCAGTAGCAACGGCTTCTGCAAAACCGGCTTTTGAAGTATCGGTGATACCGCAGCCTTTGGCATATAACAACTTGGTATTCTTACCCAGTTTGTTCTCCAAACCTTCGTAAACCGATACCAGTTTATCGTTATCCCACTTGACCGACCAAAAGCCCATCATATCGATATTTGACCTACCCAAGGGGCCGATCACGGCAATGGTCTTGGTGTTCTTTGATAAAGGCAGCAGTTGACCATCATTCTTTAATAGCACGATGCTACGCTTGGCCACGTCACGTGCTTTGGCGCGGTTGGCATAACTGTTCAACTCTTTTTTCTCACGCGCCTCATTGCTGAAACGGTAAGGATCATCAAAAAGCCCAAGCTCAAATTTTTTACGCAGGATGCGGCGTACGGCATCATCGATGATGGCCACGTCCACCTTTTTATCATTAACCAGTTTGACCAAGCTGGTGATGTATGCACGGCCTTCCATGTCCATATCACTACCGGCCTTAATGGCTATCTCCGCGGCCTGGGCAGGATCTTTGGCAAAACCATGCGGGATCATCTCTTTGATCGAACTCCAGTCGCTCACCACAAAACCGGTGAAGCCCCATTTGCCTTTCAAAATATCGCGCTGCAAATAGCTGTTGCCGGTGGCGGGAATGCCATTCAGATCGTTGAAGGAGTTCATGAACGTAGCAGCACCTGCGTCCAGTGCGGCCTTGAACGGTGGCAGATAGGTCTCCCACAACGTTCGGTCCCCCATTTCTACTGAGTTATAATCGCGGCCGCCAATGGCAGCGCCGTATGCGGCAAAGTGTTTCACGCAAGCCATTACGGCATCCAGGTCACCCAGTTGTTTGCCCTGGAAGCCTTTCACCCGCGCCTTGGCGATCATTGAGCCGAGGTAAGTGTCCTCACCTGCTCCTTCCATCACCCTGCCCCAGCGTGGGTCGCGGGCAATATCAACCATTGGGGCGAATGTCCAGTGTATACCTGCCGCGGCCGATTCTGCAGCGGCCACCCGGGCCGATGTCTCGATTGCCTTCATATCCCATGACGAAGCTTCGGCCAATGGTATGGGGAAAGTGACGCGGTAACCGTGTATCACATCCAGCCCGAAAAGCAGCGGTATCTTTAACCTCGAACGCATGGCCAGTTCCTGTACCATGCGGGTATCCTTTGCGCCGCGCACATTAAGCATCGAGCCAACCTTGCCGGTCTTTATATCTTCATACTTGCTCGAATTCTCGGTGAGCGGGCCGGTAGCCAAACGGTCGCTGGTATACTGATTCAATTGGCCTACCTTTTCTTCAAGGGTCATTTGAGCCAGCAACTGGTTAACCCGCTCGTCTACCGAGTGTGTGTTGGCCGGCCTGGCCTTTTGCGCTATGGCGTTATAGCTGAGCCCCGAAAGCGCCAGGGCCAACAGTAATGTTCTTTGCATATACATTCATAAAAGTGAGCCGCCCAGCCTTATCAGGGCTGTGGCGGCTGCACAAGGTTTGGGTCGGTTATATTTTGTGGCGTGTCAGTAACACGCCTAAGCTATATGGATCAAGGCACGATCTTATCCAATGGTGCCACGTTAAGCTCAGCACCAGCATAACCTTTGTTCTGATTGATGCGGCCATTGGTGTTCAGGTCGATCTCGCGCTGTGGTATCGGCCACAGTACGTGATAGGCCGAAATGGTGTAACGGTTTCCTGAGTTGGTGATCACAGCCGGATTTTTGTAGAAATCGTTCTTCTCCATGATGCGGTCATAAAAGAAGTTGCTGGTAGCAAAGTTGGCCACGTTATAAGCCTTACCATTATAGGCGGTTTGCCCGGTTTGTGCAAATATGTAGGCCATACGGGTAAGCTCTGTTTTACGAGGCTCCTCCCAGTACAACTCACGCTGGCGCTCATCCAGTATGGTGCCGATGTTCACCGTGCTTGGATCGGTGATGAGCTGAGCCTGGGCACGGGCACGCACAGCGTTGATGTCGTTCATAGCCGAACCTAACTGGTTCTTCCAAATGTACGCCTCAGCACGTAACAGGTAGGTCTCGGCCAAGCGGAACACATACCAGTCGGTATTGGTACCACGCGGTGGGCTCCACCATTTATCAGTAGCGTATTGTGCCGAACCGATGAATACTTTGTAATGCGGCCAGCCGAACCATGCACGGATGGTATCGCGCGCGCCATTTAAAAAGCGCTGGTTAACATTGGCAGCGGTATACTCCTGTAATTTTTTACCATACCAGGCAGCATCAGTACTTTTGATCGATGGGTTGTTATACACCAGGTCGGTCATGTTCATCCAGTTGCCCGGGGCATGACGCAGGTCGGTGTTATCGGTCCAGATGTATTTAGTGGCATATGGTGTACCACGCAAACGACCGATACCACGTCCGTAAAGCAAGGTAAGCGGAACTTCCTCGGTCACCTTGTCAGACATGCCCGGCTTCAATGTTCCCGGGGTCAGGATAGTACCGTTGTGCCACATCGGGCAGCAGTTACGCATCACCTGTGATCCGTTAGGGGTGGCGCCATCAAGCGTCTCGCGGTCAAGCACCACGTATAAAGCCTCGGTATTGTTAGAGATCGCTTTATTCTCCGGACGGTGAAGGTCCCAGATCACGTTCTTGGTGGCATCGGTACCATTCACGCCAAAACGTGCGGTCATTAATTTGTAAGGACCGTTGATAGCGACGTTACAGGCTGCTATAGCCTCGTCGAACAGGCCCAGGGCCAGGTCCACCTTAGCCAGTAAGTGAGCGGCGGCACCTTTAGATACATCGCCTTTGGCATTGGCATCGTTCAGGTTGGCCACGGCGAACTCAAGATCCTCTTTCATTTTTTTCAGGATCACTATACGCTGGGTACTAAAGTAACCGATGTTCACGCTTTGCTCTTCTTTTAAAACCAACGGCACATCACCAAATTCGTGCACCAAACGGTAGTAACGGTAAGCACGGTGAAAGTATGCGGTGGCGAGCGTAAGGTTACGGGCGCCGGTGGTAGGCCACACGGCGTTATCGATACGGCTAATGATCACGTTGGCATCGTGTATACCAGCGTACCAGGCGTACCAGTAACGGGCGATCTTGTTATAATCATCGCTATCCAGGTTGGCCGTTGGTGTGATACGCACGTTCAGGTCCTGTGCTGGTGTGGTCTTATCAGTAGTTCCTTCCACTGCCGATTCGGTGAAGATAGACTCCGTGAGTAAGGGTGCCGAATCACCGAAGAACTCGAAACGCAAACTTGGATTCAACGCTTCCAGTGCCGACTTAAAAGCGGCCGGCGTGGTCAGGGTAACATCGGGCCTGAAATTCGATGGCGACTCAGGAACCAACTCACTGCGTTTGGTACAACCTGCGGCCACAAATACCGCGGCAATGGCAATACCTGCTACTATATTTTTGTTCATCTTTTTCATTTCAATTTCTTTTCAGATCATTAAAAAGTTACGTTCAAACCTGCAGCCCAAAATCTTGGGGTCGGGCCGTTGTTCTGCGGGTCCCAAAAATTCCAGCTACTGGCCACATAAGGGTTAGTGGCGTTCAGATAGATCTTGGCATTTTGGACTCCCAGTTTTTTAACGATCTGTGTGTTGATGTTATAGCCTATAGATACGGTTTGCAGGCGCACGAATGATGACTTACGCCATACGTTGATCGTGGTACCTGATTGGCCAGAGTTCAAACGGGCGTAATCATTGATCGGGTTATCAGGTGTCCAGTATGGTTGTACGTATGAGTTCATACGGGCAAAGCCCACACTGCCCGGATTGTTAAGGGCCTGGTTGAACTGCCTTAACTGGCCCATGTTAGATACCAGCATGAAAGAGGCATCAAAGTTCTTGAGGAAGTGGAACTCGTTACGGAACGACCAGATGAAGCGCGGGTTGGTCGATCCCAGGAACTTTTTGTCATCATTAGTGAAACGGAAGTCGCCGTTCACATCTTCCAGTTTAAAGTCGCCGGGGCGTGCGCCATATTTGGCGGCCTCGGTAGCCTCATTGGTTTGCCACACACCCAGGATATTGTAATCCCACACGGTGTTGATATCGCGGCCTATGAACCAGCCGTTACCAATGTCATCATTCTCACGGGTGATGGTGTTGCCGTTAGCATCAGTGGTTTGGTACTCACCGTACAGGTGTTTGATCTTGTTACGGTTGATGAACAAGGTAGCCTGTGCGCTCCAGCTAAAGTTGCGGCCGTTAATGATCTTGCCATCTAATGATAGCTCGAAACCACGGTTGTTCACCTCGCCAAGGTTAAAGTAGGCGTTAGATCCGTTGCTACCACCGACCTGGATATTATTTGAGGTGTTCAAACCCATGATCCATGGAATAGCACGATTCACCAGCATGTTGGTGGTATTACGGTCATACACATCGATGGTACCACTCAAACGGTTGTTCAGCAAAGTGAAGTCGAGACCGATGTCAGCACCTGTGGTCTTCTCCCAAGTAAGATCAGGCAGTTGTAACGAATTTACATAGATACCAGTGTTGTTGGTCACAGTGGTACCGCTCACAGTGGGGTAACGGGTAGCACCTAATAAAGCCAGCGTTAAAGACGGATCGGCCGTACCGGTAGACAAGCGGTTACCGTTGGTACCGTAACCTAAACGCAGTTTAGCGTAGTTCAGCCATTTCCAGTCAGCTTCTTTAATAAAGTTCTCATCAGTGATGGTCCAGGCCAAACCTCCTGCTACATAAGTGGCACGTGGATTTTTCAAACCAAAGGTCGAGAAACCATCACGGCGAACGATCATGTTCAACACGTAGCGGCCCATCAGGGTGTAGTTGATACGCCCCATCAAAGCGTCGGCATTGTATTTACGGTCGTCGCTACTTTCGATAGGCAGTGTACCTGCACCGATGTTGTGGTAACCCAGGTCATCACTTGGCACGAACTGGGTGTTCGAGGCACGAGTATAGTAAGAGTTATAACCCTCTTTGTTGATCAGGAAGGTAGCATCGAAACCATGTTTACCAAAGGTCTTGTTCCAGGTCAGGATGTTATCCAGCGTGTAACGGTAACGGTTCTCCATGGTACGTATACCGGTACCACCGGCCAACTCATTAGGGTTCTTTACCGGCCTGAAAAAGAAGTTACGGTATGATTCGATAGTAGGCGCGTAGTTAACGTTGAACTTGAAGCCGAAAGGCAGGTCAACACGCGCGTACAGAGTAGAGAACAAGGTATTTTGGATCGCTACGACATCGTTGTAACGGTTACCCAGGAAAGGGTTACGCTGATTCAGACCGCTATCATCAGTAGCGATACGGCGTAACGAACCATCGGCATTATACAGGTCACCATAAGGCGATGAGTTGATGATCTGGGTCCAGTCGGCCTCCAAACCATCGATACCCTGGTTGCTCAGCGGAGTACTGGCAGCGCTTTCATCGCGGCTGGCGAACTGCGCGTTCAAACCCACGGTCAGGAATTTGGAAGCTTTACCTTCCACGTTGGCCCTGATACGGCCGTTCTTGTAAAAACCGCCCTGGATCAGGTTCTCGTTACGTGTGTAGTTACCCGATAAGTAATAGCTCATAGCATCGTTCTTGGCCGATACGCTCACAGTATAATCCTGGCGCACACCATTACGGAAGATCAGGTCTGACCAGTTGGTCACCTTACCGGCCTGGTAGTTGGCTATCTCGTTAGGGAACAAGCCTAAACGCTGTAACCAAATGGTGGTCGGGTCGCCGGTGGCACCGTTCAGGAACTGGGCCAGCGTAACGCCTGATGGCAGGTTGTTAGGGTTGCTGTAGTAATAATAAGGGTTAGCAGTGTTAGAGCTGCGGGCACCATCGGCACGCCAGGCCAGGAAATCTTCCCCTTCATAGAATTTTTGCCTTTTGGCCAGTTGGGCGATGCCCACGTTGGCGTTCAGCGTGATCTGCGGAGCGCCGCGTTTACCTTTTTTAGTGGTAACAGCTACTACACCCGAAGCGGCCTGAGCACCGTAAACGGCCAGGGCACTTGGATCGCGCAATACGTCCACACGCTCGATGTCATTAGGGTTGATGTCGGCCAGCTGACCAGGGTAGATCACACCATCCAAAATGATGAGCGGTGCGTAGGTACCTGAAAGCGAGTTACGGCCACGGATCTGCAGGTCGCCTGCGCCACCACCTTTGGCTGAGGTATTAAGCGCTACAGTGATACCCGGTACGTTACCACGGATGATGTCGGTCACGCTGGTCGGGTTCTCGTTCTCCAAACGCTCGGCCTTGATGCTCGATATAGCGCCGGTAACGTCTTTCACGGCACGGGTACCGTAACCTACCACCACCACATCGTTCAGGTTATTTGCGGTCGGGTTCAGTTTTACTTCGATGTTCTTTTCGGTACCTACGGTTACGGTTTGACTAATGAAACCTACGTAGGTGAAGGTAAGCGTTGCGCCCTGGGCAGCATTGATCGAATAACTGCCGTTGATGTCGGTTTGGGTGGCCGTAGTGCCGCCGCTGGCCTTCACGGTAACGCCCACCAGTGGCGATCCCAGGTTATCCAGCACGCGACCCTTGATCGGCGTTTGGGCAAATACCGACGTTGAGCACACAAGAATAAAGAATATGAGATGAGTAATAAGTCTTTTCATATACAATGGTTTAGTTTTAATTGGATGATGGGGTTGATGGTACGCAAACCTGGCCTGTGTACATCTGGGTAGCTGCTGTGTTCCTGTCTGGTCTTTTGGTCCGGGCGGTGAAAAGCGCGTGCGGTCGTTCAGGCAAAAGCTTGCTTATGCCGTCCTGTTCAGACTCCCTGTTGGTCACGCTCCGGAAAAAAATTGATATCGTCGGTCTTTAAATCGGTGCCAGGATCTGCTCCTGTTGCAAGCAAAAGTATGATGAAAGTATCGAGATGTGCAAATAAAAAATCAACACAAATTACTGTAAAACAGACACTTATAAAGTAATTGATACGCTTTGATAACAAGTCGTTATTTCATAATCAGCTGTATTTGAGCGCTAATAGGTAGCTTTCGATGCCAGGCTGATACGGTATATGACCAAATGATATTTTTATCTTTTTTTTATGAAAAGGTGCTTTTAAGCGGGCTTAAACGAGGTTAAGTGATGCTTGAACAGCATTGTCATCTTGTAATTGCCTATTCACCCCAAATGATGCTTAAGGGTGCATTTGTGGATCATCTATATATCCTATCTTATTTGTTTTAAAACTAAGTGTTCAAAATACACCCATAGTTCATATATTGCGCCGTCAAAGACCGGGCATCGCACCCGGTGATGGTTTTATCTCAAGATCCAATGACCAACATCAATAACATAGGCGTTTACACTTCAGGGGGCGACGCGCCAGGCATGAACGCGGCCATACGTGCCGTGGTCAAGACCGCGCACTTTTATAATATCGAGGTCACCGGCATCAGGCTGGGCTACGAGGGCATGATCAATGGCGATATGATGCCTATGAAATTAAAATCGGTAGGCAACATCCTACACCGTGGAGGTACCATATTAAAGACCGCCCGCAGTGCAGAGTTCCGTACCGACGAGGGCAAGCAAAAGGCCTACAAGCAACTGAAGCGCCATGGCGTTGATGCCCTGGTGGCCATCGGTGGCGATGGTACCTTTACCGGCGCCAACAAATTCAGCGAGCTTTTTGATATACCGGTGATCGGCATTCCGGCCACTATTGATAATGACCTAAAGGGTACCGACTTCACCATTGGTTATGATACGGCCCTGAACACCGTGATCCGCTCGGTGGATCAGATCCGTGACACGGCCGAATCACACGACCGCTTATTCATCGTAGAGGTGATGGGCCGCGACTCAGGCATGATCGCCATGCACTCAGGTATTGCTGCCGGTGCAGAGGCCGTAATGATCCCGGAGGTGAAGAACAACCTGGAGCCGCTATTTAAACGTTTAGAAGAAAGCAAACACCAGAAGAACTCCAAGATCCTGATCGTAGCCGAAGGCCAGGAGATCGGTGGCGGGTTCGAGATTGGCCAGATCATTAAGGAGCGCTTCCCGCATTATGATACGCGCGTATCGGTGCTGGGGCACATGCAGCGTGGCGGGCATGCCAGTTGTGCCGACCGTGTGCTGGCCAGCCGCTTAGGTGTGGCCGCGGTAGAAGGCCTGATGAATGGCCGTACCCGGGAGATGGTAGGTGTACGTCACAATGATGTGGTTTACGTTAAACTTGACGAGGCCATATTGCAACCATCAGAGTTAGATCTTAATCTGTTAAAGATCATCGAGCTGCTATCGTAGACAGCCTTTTTATCGACTAAAATAAACGGAACGGACGGATGTTTAACATTCGTCCGTTCTGCTTTTATATGCCCTTTCGCCATGTGAAAAGTGGCTTATGCTACACTGCCCTGTACACTGTCCTGAAGGTTGACCAATAGTTAACCCACAGGCCTAAAAACGCAATTTTTCAGGCGCCATCTCTTAAAGTTTTGATGCATCAAGGGAGTCGGTCAAGTATTTTTCTGCCTTTTTGTGATGTTCAGTTGCTGTGTAAACACATCGATCAGCACATACTGCATAAATATCGTTTTAACACTTTTTAATAAAATTATCGCCAAACGCAAGTTTTCGTTGTCAAACATGCAACGAGTACGATGCGCGATCACTGATGTAATAAAAAAATTACGTTCAGGATGGGTCAGGATACATTAGCACAGCCTAATCTCTATCATTGAAGCGTTCAATTTTCTATTGCTGTTCGCCAATTAACAGTTCCTAATTTTTAACGTATATGATAGCAGATCTATTTAAACTGCCCTCGGGCAAAAAAATGTGCTTGTTCATGATCTTGTGCCTGCTGAGTATCAGTACAGCGTTCGCACAACAACTCACCGTTACCGGTACCGTTACCGACGATACGGGCGAGACCGTTCCGGGTACCGCCGTAAGCATCAAAGGTAAACAAGGCGGCACTGCTACCGATGTGAACGGCAAATACACCATCAAGGCCAGCAAAGGCGATGTGCTTTTGTTTCGCTCTTTAGGATACTCTGACCAAGAAGCCACCGTTGGCGACAACCCGGTGGTGAACATCAAGTTCAGCAAGACCAACCAAACCCTTACCGATGTGGTAGTGATCGGTTACGGTACCCAAAAACGCACCGATGTTACCGGCGCCGTGGCCAGCCTGAAGGCGGGCAATATACCGGAGCGCCCTGTTACCCGTGTGGATCAGGCTTTAGTAGGCCAGATCGCTGGTGTTACCGTTAAACAGACCACCGGCGTACCTGGTAAGGCCTTTAGCGTACAGGTACGTGGTACAGGTTCTATTTCGGCCGGTAACGAGCCATTGTACGTGATCGACGGTTTTCCGTTGACCCCTGCTGCACCTAACGGATCGGGCAACTATGCTACCGGTAACCCGTTAGATAACATCAACCCTGCCGATATCGAATCTATCGAGGTTTTAAAAGATGCCGCCGCGGCCGCCATTTACGGTTCGCGTTCATCTAACGGTGTGGTATTGATCACCACCCGCCGTGGTAAGGCCGGTAAACCACAGATCAGCTACAATGCATTTGCCGGTTTCAGCGAAAAGACCCGCGGACTGAAAATGCTTAACGGCGATCAGTGGATCGATCGTGCTACTGAAATGATCAATGCTGCATGGGTTGCTTCAGGCACCGGCCGTACCGCCGACCAAACCAATGATCAGCGTCGCGCTATCTTAGGTTTGCCTGCCGGTGGTGTGAATACCGCCTACATGACCGATGACCGTTGGTTCCAGCCAGGCCATCCGGGCCTCACCTTTGTGGATTGGCAAAAAGAGGCCTTCCGTAAAGGCATCACGCAAAGCCATCAATTATCAGCAAGTGGTGGTACCGAGAACGTTCGCTACTTCTTTTCGGGTAATTACAACGGTCAGGACGGTATCGTACGTGGCTTAGATTACAAGGCCTACTCCTTACGTGCCAACGTTGACGTTACCGCTAACAAATACCTGAAATTCGGTGTCAACATCTCTCCCACCTATTCCATCGCGCATGATCCGGGTGTTGAGGGTAAAGACAACATCTTTCACCAATTATTGAGCGCCACTCCCGTACAGGAATCGGGCCCGGGCGTGTTCATGAACACCGGCCAATGGTCGCAATATGCATGGAGCGTATCTACCAACAGCCCTATCTCCAAACTGCTGTATAACGTAGGCGAGAACAAACGCTACCGTACCCTGGGTACCATTTACGCGGAGTTGAACATTTTGAAGAACCTGACCTTCAGGACCACTTTGAACTTGGACAACACAGATAACACCTCACGTTCATATTCACCTTACCTGAACGCCAGCTCGGCATCGGCCCGTGCGGCACAGACCACGATACTGACCAGCGGCTCGTACAACACCTTCCGCAAACAGACCTTCGTGAACGAGAACACCTTGAACTACAACACCACCTTTGCTAAGGACCACAGCCTTAACTTACTGGCAGGTTTTTCCTTCACTACCGATCGTATCGATCTGCAAACCATGTCATCTAACGGTGGCTACTCCAGCAACGTGATCCAAACCCTTAACGCGGCCAATGCCATCACCGGTGGTTCAACAGCCGAAAAGAACACCTTGGAATCCATGTTCGGTCGTGCACAATACGCTTACAAGAACAAGTACCTGTTATCGGCCAGTATCCGTCGTGATGGTTCATCACGCTTTGGTGCCGATAGCAAATACGGTTACTTCCCTTCGGCATCAGTGGGCTGGCGCATCTCTGAGGAGTCGTTCGCCAAAGGCTGGGGTGCTTTGAGCGACCTGAAACTGCGTTACAGCTACGGCCAGGGTGGTAACTACAACATCGGTAACTACTCTACCATTGCCCAGATCGGCCTATACAATTACTCGCTGAACGGTGCATCAGTAGTTGGCCAGAACGGATCCAACAACCCGACCACCGACCTGCGTTGGGAAAAGACCAAGACCAATGACGTAGGTGTCGATTTCGGTTTCTTCAAGAACCGCCTGACCGGTTCGATCGATTATTATATCAAAGACAACACTGACCTGTTGCTGAACGTGCCTACCCTGGCGGTTACCGGTTTTCAATCGACCCTGGCCAATGCCGGATCGGTACGTAACAAAGGTTTAGAGATCGAACTGACCTCACAGAACTTTGTGCGCAGCAAATTTACCTGGAGCACCACCGTTAACGTGAGCCACAACACCAACAAAGTTACGGCATTGGCCAGCGGCCAAACCCAACTGCTCATCCCGTCAAGCTTTGACATCGAGCACAGTATATTGCGTGTTGGCGAGCCACTTTACTCGATCTATGCCGTAAAGCAGATCGGTATATTGAGCCAGGCCGATATTAATAACAATTACCCGGTTTACCAGGGATCTACCAAAGAGACCGTGGGCGACCCTAAATATTATGATGCCAACGGCGATGGTGTGATCGATGCTAACGACCGTGTGATCGTGGGTCAGCCTAACCCGAAATGGATCTGGGGTATCACCAACACCTTCAGGTATGGCAGCTTTGACCTGAGCGTGCTGGTACAAGGGCAGAACGGTGGCTACATTTACTCGTTACTGGGCCGTGCATTGACCCGTACCGGCCAGGGCTTTACTGATAATGCTCCGGCATTTTACGATCAACGCTGGCGTTCACCATCGAACCCTGGCGATGGCAAAGTGAGCAAGGCCTATTCTACTTTTGGCCGTATAGCCAATACCGACTGGCTGTACTCATCAGATTACTTCCGCGTGCGTAACATCACCTTGGGTTACAATGTGGGTAACAACTTCAAAAAGGTGGGCTTCATCCGTTCGGCCCGTGTATATGTTACCGCCGAGAACTTTTTTGGCCATGACAAATACTACGGTGGTTTGAACCCTGAGGCTACCAACACCAACCTAAGCGGTAGCAACACTTATCCTGAGGCGGGCGATTACGGTGGCTTACCACTGGTTAGATCGCTGGTATTTGGTTTGAACTTTGGTTTTTAATTGATAAGGAGCTTACAACATGAAAAATAAGATATTATATATAGCAGCTTTTACCTGCGCCATCACTGCCGGCTGTAAAAAGCAGTTAGATCAAACCCCGATCTCTACATCTACCACGGCCACCTTCTTTGCCTCTAACAGTGATTTCATACAGGCCACCAACGCCGTATATGCTGACCTGCGCACTTATCCTGATCGCATGCTCAACCTATCGGAGACCCGGTCAGACAATTCATACGCCGTGGCGGACGGTCCGCGCGATTGGGAGCCGATCAACAACTTTGCCCGCAGTATATCGGCCAACGCCTATGTGATCGAGGCCTGGAACACTAACTTTAACGGCATCTACAGAGCCAACACCCTGCTCGATAAATTGGTGACCAATGCATCGGCCATAACCGATCCTACGCTTAAAACACGTTTGACCGCCGAAGCCCGCTTTTTGCGTGCCTTTATGTACTTTGACCTGGTACGCTGGTTCGGTAAAGTGCCGATCATTAACAAGGTGGTATCTGTTAACGAGAGCTTGACCATCCCACGCAGCCCGGTGTCTGACGTTTATAATTTCATCATTGATGACCTGAAATTCGCGGCCGATAACCTGCCTGACGTTTACAGTGCCGCTGCCGATAAAGGCCGCGCTACTAAATTTGCCGCAAAAGGTATCCTGGCACTGGTGTACATGACCCGCTCGGGCCCTACTTACAACATCGAAGGTCCGGGTTTGGGCACCAACGACTGGCAAACCGCTTTAGGTTTACTGAACGAGATCATTGCCAGTGGCAAATACTCCTTCCTGTCGTCGTTCGCTAATATCTTCTCTTACACCAACGAGGGCAATGCCGAGGTGGTGTTCGATATCAATTACTCTACCGGCTCCAACCCGGTGGTGGGTGGTACCTTCCCTTGGTTACTGGTACCCGATCTGTACTTTACCTCAATAGGTAAACCGGTACAAGGTGGTTTGCTGATCCGCCCGGTATCTAACAACCTGGTGAGCAGCTATGCAGCAGGCGATGTGCGTAAGGACTTCACCATCTTTACCCAGGGCTTCACCGCAACAGGTGGTGGCAGCGAGGTCAGGCCATTCTTTAAAAAATACCTGGACATCACCAAAGTGCCTACCAACCGTTTGGACTGGCCGATCAACTACATCGTGATGCGTTATACCGATGTACTGATGCTGAAAGCTGAATGTATACTGAAAGGCGCTTCTGGCACTCAGGCTGAAGTGGACGCCATCGTGAACCAGGTGCGTACCCGTGCTGGTTTGACCACCCCGGTTAGCGGCACCACCCTCCCACAGCTGATGGAGGAACGCCGCCGTGAATTTGCTGCCGAAGGCCTGCGTTGGCATGATCTGGTGCGCAGCGGTTTAGTGACCACTGTGATGCCAGCATGGATAGCCGTAGATGATATCCAAAAATCGATACAACCGTTCCAGAACAACTACGTGATATACCCGATACCACAAAGCGAGCTGAATGCTGCTCCTGGGTTATACACACAGAACGCTGGTTATTAATGACCATCTAAACCATCAAGTAAGGCCGGCCATGCGTATGCAGGCCGGCCTTATTTTTTGCTATTACGTTTGCAAAAAAGTGTTACACCGATGTAACAGAATTCCCCACTTTTCCCCAACTATCAATGTTACGAAAATGGCAAAAACCCAGAAATTTCAAGAAAAATCAACATTTTTCAAGAATGTAACAGCAGATGTAACACTTTTTAGCCAAAATGTAACACTTGTAAAGGCCCTGAATGGAATTCCTATATTCCCTTAAGGAGTAAAAGCGATGATAATTACGAAAATTAAAATTCGTTCTTAAACTGAAAGCTTATGAACAGACGCGACGCCATTTTTACTTCGGGGCTGGCCTTAACAGCACTGGCCCTGATGCCCGAGACCATATTTGCCGCCGATGGGAAGGTATCGGCCTTTGCCAAAAAGCTAAAGCCCATAGGCCGCAGGCTGGAAATGGATGGCTACTATGTGTGGTGCAATAGCCCTATCGAAGGCCCGGATGGAAAGATACATATGTTCTTTTCGCGCTGGGTGGCCAGTAAAAAAATGGGCGGCTGGATCAATGGCTCCGAGATATGCCATGCCGTGGCAGATCACCCTGAGGCCGAGTTCGTGTTCAAGGACGTGATACTGGCACCACGCGGCCCTGGCTATTGGGATGCTACCACCTGCCATAATCCATCCATTAAAATGATGGACGGTAAGTATTGCCTCTTTTTTATGGGTAACAGCAACGGCAAGACCAACACCAAACGCATAGGACTGGCCACGGCCACCTCGCTGGATGGCCCCTGGACCCGCCCCGACGCCCCACTATTGGAAGCAGGACCTACCGGTGCGTGGGATGACCATTGCACCACCAACCCGGCGTTCATTAAGCATCCCAACGGCGAGTACTGGCTGTTCTACAAATCATGGAACACCGCTGAGTACGAGAACTCCAAAGACCCAGTGGTAAAAGGAAACCGCAAGTACGGACTGGCCATTGCTAAAACGCTGGAAGGCCCTTACGTTAAGTATGAGGGCAACCCTGTGATCGATTTTTCCTCACGCCTTAATAATGCGCAGTTAGAAGATGCCTTTGTATGGATGGATAAAGGCCATCTCCACATGCTGTGTCGTGACATGGGCATCTTTAACCATGAGTACGGCCTGTTGATGGACTCGAAGAACGGCATCAAATGGGATGAACCGCAGATCGCTTACTATGATGCGGCTCACTATAACATCGTACAACCACCGCCACCCTCCTACCTCAAAAAATACGGCCGCTTTGAACGACCGCAATTGTTGTTTCAGAATGGCAAGCCCACGTACCTGTACACCGCATCGCAGGGAGGTAAGTACATGACCTCGTCATCCTTTTTATTCAAGATCAGCTGATCACTGCTACCAGTTGGTGGTAGTATAGTTCACGTTGTTCTTTCGTGATGAGGTGACCGCTATGCCCTTTTTGCCACCATCTATAAAGGCAAAGCCCTCCAACTCATCGGCTCGCTGATCCATATCGATCTGCCTGATCACCTGCATTTGCCCGCTACTCACTGAGCGTTGCAGATCAACATAGGTAAAGCGCCATTTGTGGCCCTCGACCTGGTTCTGTATCAATACCAGAACGCCTTTATCGGCCACCCAATGCAGGTTTTGTACCCAGGGTGAACAAGTGAACTTTTTGTACAGCACGCCAGGCTCGGATGTTTTTTTGCACTTGGCCAGTTTGGCGGGATCATATAAGCGTACCTCGTTACCATGAGCGCCATAATCGGCAGTGGCTACGTACCACTTACCCTGATACTTCACATACTCAGGACGGGTGCCTTGTATGCAGGCATCATCGTCAACGGTGCTGATGAGGTTGCCGTCCAAAGTGCCTGTCCGCTGCAAGCCTCTCCAGTCCACCTGATAGATCACCGCCTTCCACTTGGTACCCTCGGCATTAAGTCGCACTGAATTGCCGATGAACACTGGCCTCGTGCCATGGTAAGCGATACCGGTGGGATGACCGATCACATCCTGACCATTCTGCGTAAGCTTGTACTCTTTCTTTACATACACCAAACTATCACCCTGATTCTTGAACTCGCGGATCACCCCTACCTCACGGTCGCCGTATAGGAATACCCGATCATTTTGGTAAGATACTCCCTGGCAAGCACCGAGTGAATCGACGGTGGTCTCGCGGTCGATCGTAATGTTCAGATCTGAACTTCTGAAAGCAACTGCGAGCAATATACTAACCAGCGATGCTGCCACCCACAAGATCCTTTTGCTTTGCTGTATGATCATGGATCCATGGGTTCATCGGCATCGATCTGCAGGGCAGTGATCACCGGGTAAAATTCCAAGGCGGTGTCAGACAAGCGTTTGCCCAGCTTGTAAGGCACAAACCCCATCTCGGTCATGCAACGCTTGTCCATATTCATGATGAAGTCGTTCTGGTATTTGTCGGTCACGATCAGGGCGGGCTTGGCCATCGGCATACCATACCTGAAAGCGATGCGGACATCATTACGAAGGTTGGTAGTGGTATGACGGGCATGCGGCTCAATGATCACCGCATGGACAGGTAAATGCAGCGTATTGATCATGTATCGCCTCATCTCTACGGCCTCGTGGTACTTGGTCTTGAAAGAATGCACTGCACCACCTGATACCACCACAAAAGGTGCCTGACCAGCAAAGTACTGACGTGCAGCAAATTTGCAACGCAGCATACCTTCTCCACTTAGCGGCGTGGTCAAATTATCAGGACCTGCACCCGGCACCAGTATGTGCGAGTAAGGATATGAGGCCCACTTGACCAGCTTCACGTGTTCGGCAGCAGCACGGTTGGCTGTGGTGGCCATGGGTTCATGATCAGCAGCATTGCGGCGTTCATTCACCTCCAGGTAGGTCAGCGCAGCGTTCAAAGCCGGTTGAAAGAACAACGGCTTATCACCTGTCTCCTGCGCAACCTCCGACGAGCAATCATACATCAGCGTGTAGTAACTCTTCCTCTTGATATCAAAGCTGATCGAATCGATCTGCGGGTAGTTAGGCTTTTTACCTTCTGCGTAAACCTCAATGGTATGGTTAACGGCCGCGGCATCCTGTTCCCACGCTTTGATCAATAGCTCTGCCGGTGTCTTGGCCTTAAGATTGATGTAAGTACCCGATGCCATCAGATGCTCCCTGACCAACTTGTCCAATGCGTTACCCGCCTTATATAAGGCCGAAAGCCGGGCACTCACCAGGCTTATTTCCTCTGTGCTAAGCTTGATCTGGCCAGGCAAACACAAAGCATCCTTGCATTCACCGAGCGACCTATTCAAAGCATCCACTTTTTTACGAGCCAGTGAAGCCAATTCCGCATCGCCATTTAGCAAAGCGCCGACGGCTTTGTCCTGCTCCAGCAAGGTGAGCAGGTAGTAATTCTTGGCCTTTACCCAGTCGTTACCCGATACCAATTTATAAGTGGCACTTGGTGCCGCGATCTGTGCATCGGCGCTGCCAACACCTACATATAAGGCGGCCGCTAATAAGATGTATTTGTATAGACTTCTATTGATCATTGATGTAATTTTTGTGTACGCAGGTATTGCAGTAATTCTTTTGGCCGGTCGGTTTGAAGCACGGTCGCACCATGTGCGATGAGCCAATCCCAGCTATCTTTCTTGTTATTCTGCTCAACGGCCAGATCATCCTCGTGCCCTGCATTGAGCGATGCCCACAGCGAATTTAACCAAACTTTTGTACCCGTGCGGGTAATGAACTTATTGTCTTTCAGGATGCTCGAGGTATCTTGCTTGAAATTCATCTCGAAGGCATAGGGCCTCATATTGGCCAGATAATCGACAATGATCTTGCGTGCCTCAGGCTTATCTAAATTGACGATCGGCATGTAAGTGATATTTCCGATCAGATCAGGGTACTTTTCCTTGAGCTCGGCGTAGGTCACTTCGGCTTTAAAGAGGGCTTGTTTTAGGGTGCCGGTCTCGGTCAATATCGCATACGCTTCATTATAGTAAGGGTAGCTTTTGTCGAGGTTCACCATCACCTTTTTACCTTTAACGGCCAGCATCACATCTTTAAGCGTAGGAATATGATTGCCGGTGACGCGGCCCAAACCGTTCTTCAAACCGAATTTCCGTATCTCCTCAAAGGTAAAGTCAGATGGCTTGCCTTTGCCATTGGTGGTACGGTCGATTGTTTGGTCGTGCATGATCACGATCACGCCGTCACTTGTACGGGCAAGGTCAAGTTCGATCACATCCACACCCATGGCCGCAGCGTTTCCAAACGCCCGCAGCGAGTTCTCGGGTGCGTTACGCCAGTCGCCGCGGTGGGCTGCCACCATTACTTTATTCTGTGCTATGGCCACCAATGCAGCGGCCTGAAGCAGCAGCGTGGTCATTAATATCTTTGTTCTCATCGTTATCTTGTTCATTATTTCATGTTGATGGATGACATCCATTGATTCTTGGTACTCCAATTAGGGCTAGGTTTGTTAGAGGCAGTGATCACCAGCGTTCCACCTTTCATCACTTCTTCGTGGGTGATCCAGTTGCGTTCGAGCGGGCGACCGTTCAGCGTGGCCGAGGTGATGTACCGTGCATCAGAGGTATAATTATTGACCTTGATGGTAAAAGGATTAACATTCCCGTTAAGCTGTACCTCCTTAAAAAGCGGCACACTCAGATAGTACACCGGCCAACCCGAGCAAGCCGGGAACAGCCCCGTACCGGCAAATATGAACCAGCCCGACATGGCGCCGGCATCATCATCCATGGTACGTTGGTAAGTATCGGGTTTGTTTTGGTAGACCACGTCAACAAAAGGGTCGATGCCGCGGCTATTGTCGTTAAAATAGTATTGCACTACCGTATCAACGGCATATTTGTGCACCAGATCCTGCGATCGCCAGGGCTGCGAGGTAAAGTTGTACATCAACGGCGCCTGAATGTCGGGCTCGTTGGCATGCGTATATAAGTCGTTATCAAAAAAGTGATCAAGCTCCTTCAGATAAGCTTGCTCGCCACCGATCAGCTCTACCAGTCCTTTATTATCGAACGGCACCAGCCACCGGTACTGCCAAATGGTGCCCTGGTACATGCCACGTGCCGATACGCGGTCTACGTCGGCTTTGGTCAGATCTTTAAAATCTTTGTTCCAATATTCCTTGTATTTGTCAGCTTTTTGCAGGTATTTGTTCGCTTTTTGTGGCTCGTGAAGGATGTTCATGATCTGCGACAATGCCCAGGTGTCATAACTTGATTCGAGGGCTTTATCGGGTGTCTTAAAGTCGAGCCTGTCCACCTCGGCGTTCAATGAATCGGCGATGGAAGCAAGGTCGACCTTGAAGCCTTTGCGGTAAGCGTCAAGTAGCACCACAATGGCATGTTCGGTACGTACGGTGTTGCTTGGCTCGTGTTGAGTAGCATAGTCCTTTTTGCCGTGCTTATACATTTCCACCAGCGAGTTCATCATGTACTGATAGCGCTCAGGGTAAAGGATAGCCAGCAGTGGCAATTGGGTACGGTAATTATCCCAAATGGCCCAGCCGTTATAGATCTGTCCCTTGGTCTTTTGCAAAGTACCATCTGTTGCGCGGTAAGTGCCATCGGTTTCTGATACCAGGTAAGGCGATTGTACGGTACGGTACAGCAGTGAGTAGAAAAGCTTCTCGCGTTCAGGCTCGCCTTTTACAGTGATACGGCCTAACACATCGTTCCAGCCTTTTTCGGAATCACTTTTTACCGCACTAAAGGTCTGGCTGTTCAGCGAGGCCTTGGCATGGGCCACATCCACGCTCGAAAAAGCGATATTCAGTTGCACCTCATCCGCATTGACCAAAGCCAACAGTTGGTGATCGTTCAATGCGTCGAACTTTGTCGCTGTATTTAATCGCAGCGCATAATACACCCGGTAAGTGCCCACATTGCAAGTAGTGCGCGAATCGATCCAACCAGTGATACCATTAGCCACCACTTCATGCTGCTCGGCCACGAATTTGTTGGCCAACGTGTGGCTCAGGTCGATCACAAATCCCCTCTTCCCTGCCGCCGGAAAGTGATAGCTCTCGGCTCCCGTATTTTTAGCTACGGCCATAGCCGCTTTGATGCCATTGGCAAATGCGACCTGGTAATATCCGGCGCCTGCCGCTTCGGTCACCTTGTTGAGTACGCAGCTGGCTAGATCATTAATGAATGGCCTTATCAAAATATTACCGCCGCTGCCCTGGCAACCCACACCTTCAAAACGATTATGGGTGAACCCTTTAAATACTTTGGCCTTATGCTCATAGCCCATGTGCAGTTTAGGATAGGTTTGCGGGCCTATGCTTAGCATACTGAACGGGTATGACGCCGCGGGCGACACTTGACCATGATCGCCCGATGAACCTAAAAAGGTGTTCACCTGCTGCGATACCTGGGCCGATGCACACGCCAGGGAAAAGGACAGTAGAAAGGCTGCGAAGAACTTCATGCGGTAAAATAAATAAAAGGGAGAGATATACTCCCTCCCTTCAAGTTTAATGACCGGATCAATAACCCGGATTTTGATACATTTTTGCAGGATCTAGTTTATACTCGTCAAAAGGTATCGGGAAATAGCGGTCCTTTGTGGTGAAGTTGGCTAAACGGGCTATACCAAAATCAGACTGGCTTTTTGCCTTGAAATAGCTCACCAACTCTTCTGTGCTAAAAGTGCGCAACAGGTCATACCAGCGATGATGCTCAAATGCCAGCTCAACACGGCGCTCGTGCAATATGGCCAAACGCAAGGTCGGGTACTTACTGCTATAACCGGCTGTAGCCAATGAGGCCGCGTAGGTAGGCATACCAGCACGGGTACGTACCTGGTCAAGGTAGGCGATAGCGTTATTGGTATCGCCCAGGTAATTGCTTACCTCGGCCAGCATCAGGATCACATCGGCGTAGCGGATCAATGGCCAGTCGTTACCGCCATAACCCAGGTTACTGGCTGCTGAACTGGCATCACGGAATTTGGTAATAAAGTAATCTCTCACGTTGGCATTAGAAGCGAATTTCACTGAGAAGGCCATACGTGGGTCGTTCATCTCATAATCCTTGATCAGGTCGGGCGTAACGTTGCCACCCACACCTGATGATGGCTTAAGCGAGTTGATGGTCTCGCCGGCCGCCTGGTTGTTGGCCGCTATGGATGAGCTGTAGGTTGGGTCGCCTTGCTTGTTCACGATCTGCCAGATCACCTCGGCATTATTGGCTTTCTTGCTTACATCAAAAACATCAGCATAGGGTATACTGCTCAACGTACTAAAGGTACGCATGTTGTACGCGGCAAGCAGGTAAGTGCGGGCATCGTTCAGGTTCGATTGACGGTTGGATTGATCCTGAGTGGTAGCCATGGTCAAGTACACCTGCCCTAAAATGGCGTTGATGGCGGCCTTTGAGGCACGGCCCAGGTTGGCACCACTTTGCAGGTTAGGCAGGTTGCTGTTCAACGCATCTTTAAGGTCGGTCACGATCTGTGCATAAACCGTACCCTGTTTCTCCCTGAAAGTGCTGGCGTTCAATTCATCCAATCCGTTAAAGGTCTTGGTCACTAACGGCACATCACCCCAGGTACGCACCAAATGAAAATACATCACCGCACGCAGGAATTTTGACTCGGCGATATACTGTTGCTTTTGAGCGGCATCGCTGAAAGTAATGCGATCGATGTTATTGAGCACTACGTTAGCACGCGATATGGTACCGTACAATGATACCCAGTGACTTTTCAGGTAGGTATTGCTCGGCAGGATCGAGAAATCGCCGAACTGGAACGGTTCACCGGCGTTGCTCTGGTTATCGTTACGGCCCGTATCGTCCGAACGCTCGTCGGTCCAAAGACCACTATTTTCCCCAATGTTATTACTGCTGCGTAACGATTGATAGATACCGTTAACGGCGGTCAACACATCGGTAGGCGTACGGAAACTTGAGTTCAGTTCCACCGCATTGGGCGGATACTGTTCCAGGAAACTTTTTTTGCATGACACTGCACTAAGCGCTAAGGCGGCAATGCAGCTTATGGTCAATATCTTTTTGTTCATGTTGTGATCGATCTTTTGCACTGATTAAAAACTTACACGTAGGCCCAGGTTATAAGAGCGCACCAGCGGGTACACACCGTAATCGATACCCGGAGCCAGGTTGGTAGGCTGGGTACTGTTAGAGCCACCGCTGCTGTAGTTGTAATCAACCTCTGGGTTGTAGCCTTTGTACTTAGTAATGGTGAACGCGTTGACCACCGTAGCAAATATGCGGGCGTTGCTGATGCCTAGTTTGCCGTTGGCCAGCTTAGGCAAGGTGTAACCAAGCGTCAGGTTGTTACAGCGTAAAAAGGAACCATCCTGTAAGTAAAAATTAGATAAACGGGTGCTGTTGCTTTGGGTACCTGCACGTGATGCACGGTAAACGGTGCCATTGCCCGGGTTCGCGGCGTTACGATAACGGTTAGCTACATCAGCATAGTTATTACCCGATCCTTCCATGTTGTACAGGTAGTAATCCTGACCATCCAACACATCGTTACCCTTTGAGCCGTTGAACGCTGCATTAAAGTCGAACTTTTTGTAGGTAGCGCTGATGGCGAAACCGTAAGTGAAGTCAGGATAAGGGTTACCGATAACGGTCTTATCGGCATCATTCACTATACCGTCGCCGTTGGTATCCTCAAAGTACAGATCGCCCACGTGTAACGGGTTAGATTGTGAGGCCGATGGCGCTACTTTACCCAGTTTATCAGGCGTTACCATGCCAGCCACCTTGAAGCCGTAGAACATACCGATCGGTTGCCCTTGCTGGGTGATGTTGGTGAGGTACGAACGCTCGGCACCGTTGATGATGATGGTATTGTTACCGCTCAGTTTGGTCACCAGGTTGCGGTTCACTGATATGTTACCGCTCAGATTCAAGTTGAAATCCTTGGCGTTGATCACGCGGCCATCCAGTTGCAGATCCAGGCCTTTGTTGCGCACTTGTGAGTTACGCAGGTTGGTCAAAATGGTGGTACTGCCAGATATGGCCGATATCGGTTGATTGTATAAGATATCGCGTGAGTAACTCAGGTAATAATTGACCAATAAAGATAAACGGCCCTTCAACAAACCGATATCGGCACCAAAGTTATATTGTGAGGTCGATTCCCAGCTCAATTTATCATCAGCTATACCATTTGAGTAGGTACCTGACACTACCGTGCCGTTATTACCGAACACCACGCCCGTAGGGCTCGACAGTGTTTGTATGTAACCGTAATTACCGATGTTGTAGTTACCACTGCGCCCCCAACTGGCGCGAAGCTTAACGGTAGACGCAGCACCCAACCAATCTTTATAGAATGGCTCTTGCGACAGCGTCCAACCGGCTGATACCGAAGGGAAGTAGCCATACTTGTTCTGCGGCCCAAAACGTGACGAACCATCGGCACGGAACGTACCCATCAGGAAGTACTTACCATCGTAGCTGTAATTGACACGCCCGAGATATGAAAGCAACGTGTACGCCGACTTACCGGTAGGCACCAAACCGGTGGTACCTAAACCGGTGGCCAACCCGATGTTGCCCTGATACAATCTGAAAAATGCCGCATCGGCACCTTTGCCTGTGATCTCGGGGATGTTATCGTTCTGGAAACCGGTAGCGATCACGCTGATCACATCGCTGGTGTTCTTTTGCGCGGTGTAACCACCCAACAGATCCAGTTTATGCTTACCGAACTGTTTATTGTAATTTAAGGTGAACTCGGCCAGCTGATCTAGTACATCGGTGGTTTGTGCGGCCGCGGTAGCAGCAGCTATCGATTGGGCCGAACCCGGAGGGTTGGCACCGTTACTCAAGTTGGTTGGCAGATAGTAATCATACTTTTCGTTGTATTTATTGATACCCAGGTTGGCTTTGAACACCAGTCCTTCAAGGATCTTATAGCTGGCGTTGGTGTTCACCAAGGTACGATAGCCCTTACGGCCGATCATGGTACGGGTGGCCAACGCTACCGGGTTCTCAATGCTTTGGTAACCGTAAGCAGCCGACTGTGATGCCGCCGCGTTAGTAGCCAGTGAACCATCGGCGTTATAAGCCGGGAAGAACGGCATGTAGATCAGCGCACCTAATATCGGTCCGTGGTCAAAGCGGCCTTCCTGGGTCTCGCGGTTGTTGTTTTGCGTGTAGGCCAGGTTAGCGCCAAAGTGCAAACGCTTGCTGATGTCGCCATCAACGTTACCTCTAAAGTTGTAACGCTCCTGACCAGAGTTCAGGATGATACCTTTTTGATTTTGGTATCCGCCGCTCACATAATAGCGCACCCCATTACCACCACCTGAAAATGCCAGGGTATGGCGCTGGTAGAACGCGTTGCGATACAACTCATCCTGCCAGTCGGTGTTAACCGTTTGCGGGATAAGCGTTTGGTTACTGAAATTGTACAGGTAGTCAGGGATCTGCACGCTTGATGCGGCCGATATACCCAGGGCCGATAGCTTTTGCGTACGTACACTGTTCACGTCGCCATACATGGCATCGTTCCAGGTTTGGCCGGCGTTGGTCCACAGGTCGTAGTAGGCATTATTACGGCCATCGATCACCAGTTGGGCAAAGTCGTTAGAGTTAAGCAGTTTTACCTTTTTGGCCAGTTGGCTAACGCCGGTCTGTACGTCGTAATCGAATTTGCCTTTACCTTCTTTGCCACGTTTAGTAGTGATCAGCACCACACCGCCCGATGCACGCGAACCGTAAATGGCCGCTGATGCCGCATCTTTTAGTATATCGATCGATTCAACATCCTCAGGATTGATGAATACATCATTATTGGCAGGGTAACCATCGATCACATACAACGGATCAGAGTTGGCTATAAAAGAGCCCACACCACGCACACGGATCTTGGTGCTTTGGTAAGGCGCACCTGAGGTTTGCGATACCTGTACACCGGCAACCTTACCTACCAGTGCCTGCCCAACGGTAGGCGCTGCCAGGTTCAGTTCGCTGGCTTTTACGCTGGATATGGCGCCGGTAACATCGCTTTTACGCATAGATTGGTAACCGATGGCCACCACCTCGTTCAGCATGTTATATTGAGGTTTAAGCTTGACGTTGATCTGGCCGTCGCCTACGGTAACTTCCTGGCTTAAATAACCAACAAAGCTGAACACCAATACGGTACCCTTATCGGCATTCAGTTTGTACTTACCATTGGCATCGGTGATCGTCCCGGTGGTGCTATTTTTAATGTGCACCGATGCTCCGGCAATAGGCTGGTTATTTTCGTCAGTAACGGTGCCGGTGATCGGCATCACGCTTTGGTGATCGGCCATTAACGGCGTAATGGCTAACGCATTTGTGGAGGCAGTTAACAGCGATAGAACAAAAAAGCCGTTAAAAACACCCTTCAAAAGATCGGGGATGATCTTTTTATTCATATTTTTAAAAATTAGTTGTTGTGAGACCTAAGTAGAGTTTGATCGGCAGCTAACACATTTATTTTGACCGGATGATAGTTGGCGCTTTATCCGGTCTTTTTATTGGGTGTAGCAGCATTGGGAAGAGCGTTCGGTTGTTACATAGGCTGTGCGATTAACGGGACCATTACTTTGTGAACTTGATACGATAACCAGCCCGCTGTTGAGCCGACTGCATGTTTATGCGTTTTTGATCGCTATTATGGCAACAAAGCTACTTTTGGCATCTTAAGCTAAGGGCATACCTATGTTAATTTTTCATTAAAGATCTTAACGCGATCTTTGCTTAAAGAAAACGCCGAACGGTCGCACCCAACAAAAAAGCGACCGCCAGTGTGTTTTAACACCAACGGTCGCCTGACCAATAAATACTTATGACGCGGGACTACCGTCGCCTGATGAAATAGCCCCTATCCAGCTACTTCACCTGATATGGCTGCCCGTTCACTTTGACGTTCACTAAGGTCAGCTTATCGGCCGCACCTCCTGCGAAACCAGCTTCCTTTTTAACCTGCAGGTCAATGTTCTTTAAGGTGAACGTGCCGAAGGTGGTGCGTTCGGTACCTTTCATCTCCCCCAAGGTAGCGCAGCTGCCCTTAACATTAGAAACACTGATGTTACGCACTGTAGAGCTTGGCGGTTGCTGTCCTTTCAAGTCGAAATACTGCGTCCATGGTGATACTTTGAGCAATGTAGAGTTGCCTTCCATGGTGATGCCATCAAGGGTTATATCTTCATATTGCTGCGGGGTATCGGGACGTAATTTTAAGCGAAGCACGTTCACGCCGCGGGCGATACAACGCTCTACCTTTACATGCCTCACTATGGTGGCCTCGCTTCCGCAGGTCACTACTCCCCCACCCGATTC
This sequence comes from Mucilaginibacter daejeonensis, assembly GCF_020783335.1. Taxonomy (NCBI): domain Bacteria; kingdom Pseudomonadati; phylum Bacteroidota; class Sphingobacteriia; order Sphingobacteriales; family Sphingobacteriaceae; genus Mucilaginibacter; species Mucilaginibacter daejeonensis. The sequence goes on along the minus strand of NZ_CP086068.1, from coordinate 925,355 downwards.
AAAAACGCAATCAGAGATAGTGACGCGCTCCACTGGTGGACTGTCATGATCGCCCATGGCCAACGGACCTTTTGAACCTTTCAAGGCAATGTCATCATCCCCTACCGAAAAGTAGCATTTGATGATGTTGATATCCTGAGAGCTATCCACGTCGATCCCGTCAGAACTTGGGGCATGGTCATGAGGTTTGGCACCGCCTGGCGCCTCGAAACGGCAATTGGTCACCTCCACGTTCTGATCACGGTACAGGTGCAGGTTCCAGAACCCGGAGTTCAGGAAACGGATACCGCTGATCTTAACATCCCGAGAGTTTTGTATGAACGCCAGTCGCGGCCTTTCAACGTTCAGGTTGGTAGTGCCCGGAATAGAATCACGACGGGCATAGAACAGCAGCCAGAATGGCTTGCCACTACCATCAAGCGTGCCGTTACCAGTAATGCGTAAATGATCCACCTTATCGCCGTTGAGCAAGGCGGCCCTCCAGGGCTCAAAGTGCCCTTCTATGCGGGTCAGTATCTTAGGATAATCCTCAATGTTGGTCGAGCCTTTCAATACCGCACCATCACGCATCTCAATGTTCACACCCGGCTTCAGGAACAATGCACCAGATAAGAATACGCCCTTAGGGATCAGTAATGTCCCGCCGCCTGCCTTAGCGCATTTATCGATCAAGGCCTGGATGCTTTTGGTGTTCATGGTCTTGCCATCCCCTACGGCCCCTGATCTGGATATATCGTAATAGCGGGGAGCACCTACCACAGCCGAAGCATGTTCAGTTCGCATAGCTTCTGGCTTCACCTTGGATTGAACATTGGTGAGCAAAGGCGTTATCAGCAATGATATTTTGAATAGTAGACCTTTCATAGGCGTTTAAGTAGTGTTTTACAAGATAAATATATCGTTTTGAATGACCAGCGACCGTACGTCCAATCTATAACGCCTGACCCCAATGATCATTGGCGGTTAGTAGACCTTGTGCTAACCGAATAATCAAAAAGCCGCTTTTTGGCGGCTTTTTGATCGTGAAAAGGTTTAGGTCAGTATCATTACCAGCCCGGGTTCTGTACTTCCTGCTTTTCGGCCGGGGTAAGTGGTGAGCCATTCTTTTTAACCAGATCCAAGTAAGAAGTTTGCGGGATCGGGCGCAACAAGTGCTTAGGCGCGATAGGCTTGGCCTCATCATTAAAGGCGGTCGCCCTTGCCACCAGCGTTCGGGTACGGGCCAGATCTTCCCAGCGCATGAATTCACCCATCAACTCGCGCGAGCGCTCGTTCAGGATAAAGGCCAGGAACTTGTCGGCATCTGAACCAGCACCTACCCTGCTGTAAAACTCTCTCGTAGAGTTTAGGATATCTCCCACACCATTCAAACGAAGGTTGGTCAACGTACTACTTGTAGTAGTAGTGGGCAGGTTGTTTGATTCGTAGTAAGTGTTACGGTCAGAGTATGAAGTATTGGCTGTAGGTGAGGTTGCCGGGTTGGTACGGTAAGCGATGCCACCGTCCACGTATGCGGCACGATCCTCACCTTCTTTGTAAGCCGCGCGGTCACGCAACTTGTTAAGGTAAGGCAGCGCTGCTGCATAGTTACCCAAACGGCCTTGTGCTTCGGCTGCGATCAGGTAGGTCTCGCCCAAACGAGCCAGGATACCATCACGCTGGCCAAATTGTGAGGCTACAGTATTACGCGAACCATCTAAGAATTTAGACATGGTAACGTACTGGCTGGTACTGAAGTTACCATGGTTACCCAGCAAGTTCTCTGGCTGACCGGCAAAATAACGTACATACATAGTAGGTGCACGCAATGCTATGCTTGCAGTGGTATAGCGGGTATCACCAGCGTTGTTCACGATGTAAAGGATAGACTCCTGACCCACCGAAAACTTGTTTTGACCGGCTTGCGGATGACCGGCAGGCCATTTAGGTAAGTTAGCGGCGTTGTTACTGATGTAGCGGGTCTTGAAGCTCTTCCAAAAACGGGAATCGTTCACGCGGTCATATACATCAAGGGCATAGTCGGTTGAGCGTAAGCGCTGAAACTCACGACCACCGGCCAGGTCACGCACCATACCTGGCTGGTTCTGGTACAGTGATGGGTACCAAAGGTGCGCCTGGTTACCATAACGGCCTTGTGTGGCGGTGTTGTTCGAGAACTCGGCCGCCAATATGATCTCGGCGTTGGTCTCATTGGGGCCGTCAACTGTGGTGAAGTTCCAAAGATCACTGAAGTTAGTGGCCAGGGTACGGCCGCTGGTATTGATGATCTCGTCGCAAAGCTGTATCGCTTTGGTCAGGTCGGCTTGCTTGGTCGAGGCATTCCAGTCGCTGTTGATCTCGCTGGCGCGGAACAGGTAAACCTTAGCTAAAAAGTGTGCTGCTGCCCATTTGGTGATGCGGCCACGCTCGGCAGGCGTTGCAGGCAACAGATTGTATGCCTGCGTCAGATCACCTATGATCTGCTCGTATACCTGCTGTGCACTCGCACGGGTGAACTCTTCCTCGATCGTTAGCGATGCTTTGAGTTTAAGCGGCACACCACCGAACTGTTTTACGAGTTTAAAATAATCGAATCCGCGCATGAAGTAACCTTCACCCAAACGGGTGTTCTTGTTAGCTCCATCATAATACAATGGTACGTTCTCGATCAGGATATTGGCCGAGTTGATATTGCCATACATGTTATCCCAAACGGTGGCCACATCGCCGTTAAGCGTGGTCAGGTTAGCATCGTACGAGTTGAACATTTGTTCAGTACGGTCGCCACCTACAGTGAACTCATCGGTACCGTAGTTGGTGGTAGCGTAGGCCCACTCGTAATTGAAGTGGAAACGCAGGCCCTGGTACATACCGATCGACAGACCATCCAGACCGAAAGTGGTCTTGAAATCTTCGGTGGTGAGTTGCGTGATCGCATTCTCATCCAAAAAACTTTTTTTACATGAAGTGGGCATGGTCAGCATAAAGCTTACTGCTGCGGCACTGCATAATATTTTTACAGATCTTTTCATGATCATCTTTTTATTAGAAACCAACATTTAAACCAAATACAAAACCACGGTTGAATACTGAACCGCCGGTATCAGGATCGATCCAATCGATCTTAGAGTACACAAAACCAGGGTTAAGTGCCTGAGCATAGATCTTCACTCTCGATAGGTTCATCATCTTGGTCACCTTGGTAGGCAGGAAGTAACCTAACGTGATGTTACGGATCTTAATGAACGAACCATCCTGGTAGTTCATGGCGCTACGGAACGGGTCGCCGGTGGCACTGGTGTACAACGGCGCCGGATAGGCATTGGTAGGATTGGTAGGGGTCCAGTAATCTACCACACGCTGCGCAAAACGGCCTTGTAATGATTCGGCACCGGTTTGGATCAAATAGTTCCAGCGGGCAAAAACGAACGCCGATAATTCAACACCCTTGTAGTTAAAGGTATTGGTCATACCGCCTGTCCAGCTTGGGGTAGAGCTGCCACGTACCACGCGATCGCTATTGGCGTCTATGCGGCCATCACCGTTTTGATCCACCACCTTTATTGATCCAGGAAAGAATTGCCTTACACCATTGTTCGCGTCGCTATACTTCTTCATCAAAGCCTGATCATCTGGTGTATCTTGCCAAATACCAGCCTTTTCATAGTCGTAGTATGAACTGATACGTTGACCGATGAACAGGTTGCTGGCCACCAGGCTTTGATCGCCGTTGATCAGTTTCACGATCTTATCCTTGTTGGCTGCAAAATTCACCGTCGTTGACCAATTGAAATCACGTTTTTTGATGTTCACGGTGGTCAGAGTAACCTCTATACCACGATTAGAGGTGCTGGCGATATTGTCATAGGAGGTTGAGTAACCATTGATGCTTAATATCGGTCTCAGGAATAACAGATCATTGGTACGAGAACGATACAGGTCGATAGCACCGGTAACACGATTCTTGAATAAGCCGAACTCGATACCTAAGTTGTATTGAGTGGTCTTCTCCCAGCCTAATGATTTGTTAGGCAATGAGATGGGGTTAGCTAATGATGCATCTGACGATACATAACCTGGTTGAACCGAGTTACCATAAGTATAGTAAAGGGTCTGTAATTGACCTACGGTACTGTATGGACCGATAGCAGAGTTACCTACCACACCAACACCAAATCTTACTTTCAGGTTATCGACCCAATTAGCTGCTCTGATGAAGTCTTCCTGATCCATGCGCCAGGCCACCGATGCCGATGGGAAGAAATCCCATTTGTTGCCGGGAGCCAATTGCGAAGCACCATCCCAACGACCAGAAACGGTCAGGATGTAACGGCTGTCATAAGAGTAGTTGAAACGGCCCATGTACGAGTTCAGTGATGTTTGAACAAGGTTGGTACCGAAGCCATCAAGCGCGGCCACTGAGTTCAGTTGATACCACAGCTGGCTGTTGTAAGGAAGCTTGGTAGCCGTCATGGTCGATGTTTCCTGACGGTATGAGGTTGAACTTTGCAGGAAGGTAGCACCAATGTCGTGCTTGCCTATGCTCTTGTTGTAATACAACAGGTGATCAAGCGTCCATGACAGGTTGCTGGTTTGGTTCAATTGGGCATAGTTGGTGGATCCGGCCTGACCAGCACCGCGGTTGATCGAGTTTTGATCCATCCAGCGGCCGTTGTAGTTGTTGTAAAAATCGGGACCGAAGTTCAGGCGATATTTCAAACCTTTCATAATGTTCACCTCAGCATAGAAAGAACCTAAAGCACGGTTGATCTTGCGCAAGTTGATGTTGTATTTATCCTCACCGATCGGGTTCTGAATGTTCACATCACCACCTGGCAGGTTAATGCGGTTACCGTTCGCGTCAAACGGAACGGCGTAAGGCAACATGCCTAAGGCCGCAAAATATAATTGGTTAGGACCGGTAGCACTGGTGGTCGAGAAACCGTAATTCTGTTTACCGAAAGAGGCATTGATACTACCCCCCATGGTAAGCCATTTGGTAGGTGATGCATCAACGCTCACTTTAGCGCTGTAACGGTTATAGTCCTGACCTAACTGAGTACCATCCTGGTGCAAATAACCGAACGAGGTATAGGCTTTGATCTTATCGGTACCGCCGCTTGCGCTCAATACATGATCATGTGTCAAACCAGTGCGGATCACCATGCTTCCCCAGTCAGTGGTAGGCACTAAGCTTCCGTCATAAGTACCGTTAGCCCAGCCTTTTTCAATATTGGCAAAGGCCAGGGCATCTTGACCGAATATACGACGGTCATCGGCCAAGGTCGGAGTAGTGGGATAGGTAGATGACGCAGCAGCACTCGGGTTCAAATAACCTACACGACGGTAAGCATCTCTCCTGAACTCGATGTACTGTGCCGAGTTCATCATCTCCTGACGGTTGTGTAGGTTCTCTACCGTAAGGGTTCCTACATAATCGAGTGCCAGCTTGCCGGCCTTACCCCTCTTGGTGGTCACCAAGATCACACCGTTCGCACCACGCGAACCGTAGATCGCTGTTGCAGAGGCATCCTTCAAAATGTCGATGGTCTCGATGTCGTTAGGGTTGATGGTCTCAATACCGCCTGTACGCAGGTCAAGTGGGATACCGTCCACCACGTATAAAGGGTTGTTGGTAGCGTTGATCGATCGTGCACCACGTATACGCACGCTGCCGATCTCGCCGGGGCGCTCGTTCGAGGTAATGTCCACACCCGCTGCTTTACCCTGTATAGCTTGTAAAGCGTTAGCTACCGGTCTTGAACGGATCTCCTCGGCGTTAACACTCACTACCGATGAGGTCACGTCGGCTCTTTTCACCACGTTGTAACCTACTACCACTACCTCACTCAGGTTACTGGCCTGGGTGATCAGCTTGATGTTCAGATTGGTTTGGTTACCTACAGTTACCTCCTGGGTGGTAAAGCCTACATATTTGACCACCAATACCGCGTTGGCATCAGGCACGTTCAGGGTAAAGTTACCGTTCACGTCAGATATGGTGCCCGAGTTGGTACCCTTCACGGTAATGCTCACGCCTACCAGTTCCTCACCTTTATCACTCACGATCTTTCCTTTGATCGGGATAGGTGCGGTGGCTGTGGCAGTGGCGGCGGCAGACCTTTTGCTCAACACGATACGATCGTTAATGAGCTGATAGTTGATGTCGCCGGGTAAAATGTTGGTTAAAATGGTCTCTAACTTTTGTGCGTTGGCCGTGTAAGTGATCTGGCGATCAGTGTTGATCACACTTTTGCTATACACGAACTTAACGCCCGAACTTTGCTCCAGCACTTTAAGTGCGCTTTGCAGGTCGGGCTCGTTCAGGGTAACGCTTACTATCTTGTCAAGTATTTGCGCATTGGTACTTTTTGAGTACGCCACACTCGATAGTATGAGGGCAATAAGTAACTGGCTAAACGTGATTTTCATGATCTTTAGGCAGTTAGCAGGATCAGGTAAATAATATTGCATACATTAAATTGGTTGTTTGATGTGTGATCTGTTGATGTGCATATGCGATCAGCGATCGTACGCACGGTGAGCGTTCGGCGCTCGCTAAGCGGTATCCTCTCCTCTGGTTCTTTTCGTTCTCATAATTTGATACATGGGGGTTATAAGGTGTTGGTAGTAAAAACAAAAGTGTTGCTGTCCTTCATGGCGTAGCTGGCGTTGATCGAGGTATCGATCATATCCAATATGGCGGGCAGGCTTTGATCGGTAAGATCGGCGGTAAAGCTCAGGCCGTTCAATCGGGCATCCTTGCTGTAGATATGGGTATCGAACTTTTGATTCAGCGCCTTGAACACATCCTCCATACGGGTGTCGTTAAATGCCAGTGATACCTTTTTCCAAATGCGCATCTCTGAAGCGGCTACCGGAAAGGTCTTCTTGATCAGTTTTTCGTGACCGATAAGCGTTACCTTCTGATCAGGCAGCAGCATCACCTCTTCGTTATGGTGATCGCGGTGTACCGATACCTTACCCGTAACTACCGATACCTCGGCCGGCTGATCGGCTAAAGCGCGTATCCTGAAGCTGGTTCCCCACACTTTGGTCACGATCTCCCGACTGGTGATCACAAATGGGTGAGCCTGATCTTTGGTAACTTCAAAAAAAGCTTCTCCCGTAAGTTTCACATCGCGTTTTGCTCCTTTAAAATGACCAGGGTAAGTGATAGCACTTTTAGGCGCCAACCATACCACGCTTTTATCGGGAAGGATCTTTTTGTAGATGGCCAAGCTATTGTTCTTTATGGTGACCTGACTTACTACATCACTGCCTTTATATTTGTCCTCATTTGCCGGGGTGCTTACTTTGAGGAACAGCAGAAGCATTGCCGCCAGTCCTGTAAGGGCACCGGCGATCAGGTAAAGGGTACGGTAGCCGGGGCCTTTTCTTTCCTGTTCGCGCTGTGCACGAAAGCCATCGAACATAGAGCTTTTCAGCCTTTCTTGTTCTGCAGCGTCCAGAAAGCGTAACGGGTCAGGGTGGTCATCAAAACTTTGATACCACTCATCTACCGCTGCTTTTTCGTCAGGCGTACATTCTCCACTCAAGTACTTGCGTACCAGTTCGGGCGTGATCTTCATACCAATAAGCGTATTTAAATGACTGTTGGGATCAATTGGTCATAGATATGACATGCCGGGGTGGCCTATCCCTTGCTCCGTTTCAGAAAAAAAGAAGAAAAAATTTTAGGCGTACTAATGATGTGCGGCCGGAGCTTCTGAAGATGATATAAGATCAGATAAAGCTTATGCAAATGATCAACAGCACGTTCACCGCCATTTTGATCCTTTTGATGGCCTTGCTCAAGTGGCCTTCTACCGTTTTTTCAGATATGCCTAATGCGGCCGCAATCTCTTTGTTGGTCTTGTTCTGCATGCGGCTCAGCTCAAACACCGACCGGCATTTAACAGGCAGATAACTTACCTCACGTGCGATCACGTGATGAAGCTCATGCAGTAGGATCACCTGCTCGGTAGAATTATCTTCGTCGCTGTTAACGCGATGCAGGTTCTCGAACACCACATTGCGGCGTGCCTCGCGGGCAAAATAATTTAGGACCAAATGCTTGATGGATGTGTAGATGTATCCCTCGAACGAGGAGCGAATATCGATCTTGTGGCGGCCTGCCCAAAAGTTGGTCAAAAAGTCCTGAACGATCTCCTCGGCCACTTCTCGACTCCTCACCCGCTTATAGGCGAACGAGTATAGCTGCTTCCAGTGCCGGGCATAGATCTCTTCAAAAGCTTGCTCGTGGTCTGCTTTGATCAGGCTCAGTAATTGAATATCGGTCAAACTTTTCAGATCGGACATCGCTGGCGAACAGGTCATTTTTAATTGGTCACGTGATCGGTGCGCCCGTTAATGACAGCCGGAACAACGCATCAAAAGCTCAATGCAATGAACAAAGCGGACATTATAAAAATTAGAGGCGATCGATCGGCTGCACGACCTAAGGCCATGCAATTGGTGCAGCTAACGTAGATATTATTCCGTCATTTACTGTCCTGTAGTATCATGCCCGCTCCTGCCCGGTGATCAAAAAGCAGAACGCCGCTCCCTGTTAGCAGAGGCGGCGTTCCCGATGTAGTGGTTAAAATAACTCTCTATTTGAAACGATAGGCAATGGTCACCCTGGCGTTGCGCGGCATATCATATATATAAGTGTAATATGATACCGACGTAGCGGTAGGTGCGCTTAGCTGGGTGTATGAACCCTGGGTAAGCAGCCTGCGATCGAGCAGGTTATTCACCAGCGCCGAGATGGTGATCCGGCCTTTCTCGTACGACGCTCCGGCATCGAATCGGTAATAGGCCGGTAGCGAAAGTGGTGCCGCGGTAGATCCGGCATACCTGCCCAACTGGATCTGGTAGCCACCGTTCAGGCCAAAGCCGTTGAGTAACGAGCCATCTCTGCGGAAACGATAGTACAACCAACCGTTGGTGATGTGCTTCACCGAATTAGGCGTGCGCCGGCCCACCAGGATATTGCGGTTATCTTTGGTCACCTTAGCATCGGTGTAGGCATAGTTAAGCACCAGGTTCAGGTTGCGGGTGATCTCGCCGTTAATGTCCAGCTCAATACCTTGTGAGCGGGTCTCGCCAAGTTGGATCTGCGCGTTAGGATTTACGCGCAGGTGAGCAGGGTCAAGATCTGGTGTTAACACGTTCTTTTTGATGATGCGGTAAGCTGCAAAGGTGGTGTTCCACTTGCCATCAAGCCAGTCCTTTTTCAAACCGAACTCGATATTGTTGCCTCTTACAGGCTTGAACGGTTCACCTGCCCAATTCTGGCCGGCTTGCGGTAAAAATGCCTGATCATATAAGGTGTAAGCGCTCAGGTCTTTCAGTATCGAATAGCTCAGGCCAACCCTCGGACTGAAAACGTTGTCAGACAATTGAGTAAGGTTGGTCTTACCCACGGTGATGGCACGGGTAAAGCGGCCGGCCAGCGTAAGGCGTAATTTACCTTCCAGCATGCGGAGCTCATCCTGCAAATATGCGCCGGTATAGGTCAGGTTAGTGGCGTACACATTAGAACCCGAACGGTTCTGGATACTCCTTGAACGGTCAAAGAAAGGAATGTTCTTGAAGGGGATACCGTATACGGGGTTGTAGATGTTGAACGTAGCGTTATTCTCCAATTGAAGGTCATTCAGCGTTACACTTGAAAAATCGCCCCAGGTCTTGAGGTTACCCATATCGATACCGGTCAATATGCGGTGCACTACCGGACCGGTCACCAGGTCGCCAAAGATGCTTACCTGAGCGTTCTTGTTGATTGCCAGCTCCTCGCTAATGTTTAGGTAACGCCTCATATCGCCGTTCGGTGCAATGGTAGATGGCCATGGCGTGCCTCCATCCAAACCATAGCGTACATAGGCCGCTTGTGCGTTGATCTGCCAGCCACTGCCTAAGCGATGGTTGAAGTACAACGTCACATTATGATCGTAAAGTTTAGCTGGGTCAAGAGCCGGGTCGCCTAAAAAGAAGCTGGGGTCGGTATCAGCAAAGCCTTTGGGCGAAAATCCGTAAGTACCCAAGGCTTGGGCCTCTACGTGCTGCGTGGTATACTCGGCCGTTACGGTGGTGTTGCTATCGATCTTGTAGCTGATCACCGGTGCGATCACGTACTTATCGGTATAGTTGTATTTATTGTAACTGCCTTTGGTTTGTGCGGCCACGTTAAGGCGGTACAGTAACCGGCCGTCCTTAGTGATCTTGCCGTCAAGATCGGCAGCCACACGGCCCAGGTTATAGCCACCACCACTCAGGCTGATCGAGCTGCGGTCCATTCCGGTAGGTTTTTTGGTCACGATGTTGTAAATACCGCCCGGCTCGCCGTTGGCCATCATGAAGCCTGCAGGTCCTTTCACGAATTCCACCCGGTCTATCGTTGCGGCATCGTCAGCAAGCGGTCCCCAGGGCATTTTTTGGTTCATGCCATTGCGGAAGGCCGGGATATTGGTGCCGCGCATAAATATATTGGCATATTGTGCATCCCAGTGGCCCAACCTGGTGGCGCCACTCACGTTGCGGGTGATGCCGTCAACCACGTCGAACACCAGCTGATCGGCCATCAACTGGCTGGTCACGATCTGGATATTTTGCGGTACCTCAATGATCGGCGATTGCAACCTTAACGAGTTAGACGGCCGGTTCACCTTGTACTTATTTTTATTGGAGTTCACCTCAACTACGGCCAATTGTGCCTGGCTTTCCGTCAACGAAAAATCGACGATCACGGTCTTCCTGCCTACCACATGCACGGCCTTCTCATTAGCCTGAAGCCCTACCGCTGATACCACCATCACGTAATCGCCTTCAGGCACTTTCTTGACATGGTATTCGCCGTCCTCGTTGGTAACAGTGCCGTAGCGGGTGCCTTTCAGCTTTACTGAAACCTTGGGCGCTACCGAACCATCAGAAGTAGTGATGCGCCCGCGGATACCGCCGTTCTGTTGCTCATCGTCAGAGATGTTGTGTAGAGTTCTTACATACGCGTTGGTGTTGGAAGTGAGGTGTTTTTGAGGAGAATTGGCAGTTGCCGCCAATGCATAGGTGCACAAAGTGCCCAATAGCATAATTTGTTTAACTTGCATTACTTTTAATTGAACATTAAGGGTAGGCCGGGTCTTCCGGTCAGCCACACGGGGTCGGAGCCGTGTGGCATTTTTTTTGTGCAAATATATCCTTATTTAGATTAATTCCAATTAAAAGGAAGCGAAATGTCCGAAGTAAATAGCCGTATATCGGCGTTGTTACGATCCTTCATACCGCTGCTCATCAATAGATCAGTACATAAAAAAAAGGCAGGTGTGTCGGTACACCTGCCTTTTGCTATTCATATGGTAATGCTCTTAATAACCCGGATTCTGACCGAATTCGGCACCGTTGGTGAGGGCATTGATCTCGACCTGTGGCACCGGACGCAAACGGTGGTATGGCTGCACGTCAGTGATATCAGGGTTGGCCGCTTTGATGCGGGCCGCGAACTGGTCGCCGTTAAGCGTACGTTTCAGATCATACCAGCGCAGGTGTTCGCCGCAAAGTTCGCGGGCACGTTCATCCAGTATAAAGTTGATACCTCCTGCCTGTACTTCGGCAGCGGTGGTTTGCATAGCGGCGGTACGATCCACCGGTACTTTGATGGCCGCACGGGTACGTAACACGTTCAACTGCGTGGCAGCTGCACCAAAGTTACCCAACTGGAACTCGGCCTCGGCAGCGATAAGGTACATTTCCGCCAGGCGGATCACCATGATATCGTTGAAACCGGGCTGGGCGTTCACATCGGTACGGGTCAGGTCGATGAACTTGATCAGCGGAACGAAATCCGTCAGTGACCTGATGGTGCCGTTGGCATTGTAGAGGTCATTGATATCATACAGCACCCAGGGTTTGGTAGCTTTATCAGGCACAACCTGCTTGGTGATCTCCATGGCCCTTGAACCAGGCGTGATCTGCTGACCGATCACCGAGGTAGCTTTACCATAAGTAGTGGCTGATGATGCGTTCCATGTAAAGGCCGAAGAAGCGTTGGCATTCCAGGTCTCTTGGAATGAAGCCGCATAACGGCCGTCGATCTGCTCATTGAAAAGGTTAAGCAGGTAGCGGGTAGGCTGCAAACGTTTTTGCCCGTCAAAGCCGTATTGAAAACTGCGTACCAACCCCGGCCTGCCGTTGTAGGTGGTCAGGTACCAGGCGTGTAAGCGGTTGGCGTTACCATCGTAATCAAGCGTTACATTGGTAGAGTTACTGATAATGTACAGTGCTTCTTTATTGTTCTTGTTGTTGGACGGGTTCCAAAGCTCGGCCGGTGATGCCCAAAGATCAGTGCCTAACTCCGTTTTACGGGCGATCACGTCGTTAGCGGTGTTACGGGCAAGGGTCATGTAATCTGTACGTTCCTGCCCGGTAGCGTAGTAAGCTCGTGACAGGTAAGCACGGGCCAGCATACCCATGGCCGACTTTTTAGACGCACGGCTATACTCGCCATTTGCGCCGCCACTGTATGATACCGGCAAATTATCGGCCGCGAACTTCAGGTCGCTTAAGATCAGGTCGTAAAAAGCACTTACCGAACTACGGGTGGCGGTCAGCTCGGCGGTCTGAGTTTCGGTGGTACGTAAATTCACGCCACCAAATTGCTCAACGATGTGCCAGTAGTAAAAGGCACGCAAAAAGCGCAGCTCGCCTAAACGACGGTTCTTTTCGGCCTGATCGGTAAAACCGGCCTGATCGATGCGGTTGATACCCGCGTTGCATTGATTAATAGCACGGTAAAAAAGCCTGAATATAGTCCCTGCCGAACTTGGCGAAGCTGGAGTAAGGCCAGAGTATTTGGTCACCTGGTTGGCATAGCTGATCTTGTTGGCCGTGAACCAAAGGTCGGTACCACCTTCTGATATCAGCGGTCCATCCTCTTTACCATAATAGGCTCGTTGTTCCTGGTAAGCCCCATTCACGGCCGTAACAAAGCCTTGCGGAGTGGTCCAGGTGGCATCTGAGGTAGCACCACCGGGGTTCACCTCGTTCAGCCTTTTGGTACATGACATCATGGCAACGGTCACGAAACCGATGCCTGCTATTTTATATAGTATATTTTTCATGTTGTTCTGATGTGTTCGTTCATTAAAAATCAAGGTTCACCCCAAATACCAACTGGCGGCTAAGCGGCGATGACTCGGCACCACCACGCTCCGGATCGTAATCGCGCAGCAGCGGGTTTTTAGCGTAAGTGAAAAGGTTGGAGCCTGTGGCATAGAACCTCAGCGTGGCGACCTTCAACCGGTCGGTCACGCTTTTGGGTAGCGTATAGCCTAACGATACGTTCTTGATCTTCAAGAACGATCCATCAATGTACAGTAACGATGTGTAAGTGTTAGGATACAAGTTGCTCAGGTTACCCCTGCCCGGGCGCGGGAAATCGTTCGACGGGTTGTTGATGGTCCAATAATCAAAGTTGGCCGGGCCGTTGGTGTCACCTGATGGATTGTAGCGGCCAATGAATTCTCCCTTAACGGTCTGTCCGTAACGGGCCATCAGGAAAACGTTCAGGTCAAAACCTTTGTAGGTGAAGGTATTTTGCAAGCCACCATACCATCTTGGCTGTTGGTGACCGATCACCGTGCGGTCATTGTTCACATCGATCTTGCCATCGCCGTTCATGTCCTGCACTTTGATATCGCCCGGTTTAAAGGCCACGTTATTCAAGGTGGTCGTGATCGGGCCATCGGCGGTTTGCCATATGCCGATCTTTTTGTAGCCGTAGTATGATTGCACCTGCGAGCCGATCAGCAGCGAGTTCTCCTCGGTGTTGATGATATCACGACCATCGATCAGGCCGGTGATCTTTTCGCTGTTATGCGAGAAGGTGGCCGTAGTGCTCCATTTAAAATCCTTGCTCTGGATGTTCACGGTAGACAAGGTGATGTTGATTCCCTCATTTTGAGTAGAGGCGATGTTCTGGTAAACCAACGTTTGCCCTGACGACTGTGGCAATGCGCGAGGGTACAGCAGGTCGGAGGTTTTGGTTAGGTACCAGTCGATACCTAAAGTAACACGGCTATTAAAGGCGGTGATATCGGTTCCGATGTCCAGCGTGCGTGAGCGTTCCCAACCCAGGTCAGGTGATACCACATATCCACCAAAGGTGTAAGCCGGAGCCGGCACGTTACCAAAACCCATGTTGGTAGAGGTAAGCAAGCTTTGGGTATCATACGGCCTGATGGTAGAGTTACCGGTCACACCATAGCTGGCGCGTAATTTCAGGTTGTTCAGTTGTTTGATGTCTCTCATGAACTCTTCACGACTGATCACCCAGCCTGCCGATACCGACGGGAACGAATCCCATTTGTGACCAGGAGCTAACCTTGAGGCACCGTCCCAACGCATGGTACCTTGCAACAGGTATTTGCCATCGAAGCTGTAGTTCACGCGGCCGGCGTAAGCCAGCAGGTCAAAGCGCTCATAACCCGATGTGGTGCTGCGGGTGGTGGCCTCGGTACCATTCAGGTTATAGAATAACTGAGATGACAGTACCTGCCTGATACCTGCGGCGTAATTCTCCTCGCTATCGCTGTGGATGTAGCTTGATAACGCGGTCACGGTGAAGCTATGCTTCTTGATCTCGCGGTTGTAGGTGATCACGTTATCCCAATTATAGTAACGCGAGTTGCTGTTAGTGATCGATGCGGCCGAATAACGAACGTTGTTCTGGCTCAGCGAGAATGGGTCATTGAACTGTCCACGACGGCTATTACCTAATACAGTACCCAGGTTACTGCGGAAGGTCAGTCCTTTGATCGGGCTTAATTCTACATAAGCGGTGGCATTGATCTCGTTACCGGTGGTTTGATCTACTGATGCGCCCGGGCGCTGATCAGTGATCGGGCTAATGGTAGCGCTGTTGCCGGCGATCGGGAAGGTATTGATCGAGCCATCAGCATTATAAGGCGTGCCTAGCGGAACAGCGGTCAAAGCTACCGACAATGGGTCGCGGCGGGCATTGGTCTTGCTGAAAGCCAGCTGGCCTACTATACCGGTCTTGATCCAGTTGTTCAGTTTGTGATCGATGTTGTAACGGAAGTTATAACGGTTGTAATCGTTATTGACCAGTTGCCCCTCTTCCTTAAAGTAACCAAGCGAGAAAAATGCCTTGGTGTTCTCATTACCGCCACGCACGTTCACGGTATGGCTTTGCTGACGACCATTACGTGTGGCCAGGTCCACCCAGTTCACAAATTGGCCGGCCTGTATGGCGGCGTACTCTACCGGGTTACCGCCAAATACGGTATTATCATCAGGGATCACGCCGGTGGTCTCGTTACGGAACGATTCACGGCGCAGATTCAGGTAATCCTCTCCCATGCGTGGCTGCGGGAACTTGGTCCAGCCGTTGATACCGAAGTAGCCTGAATAGGATATTTTGGCCTTACCTGAGATACCTTTTTTGGTGGTGACGATGATGACCCCATTGGCACCCTGCGAACCGTAGATAGCCGTTGACGACGCATCCTGCAACACCTCGATGCTCTCGATATCATTAGGGTTGATGTTGTTGATGCTGCCACCGTTCTGTACCCCATCTACCACCAGCAATGGCGCGTTAGGCAATACGCCGCGGGCCGTATTCAAGGCGTTAGGGATCGAGCGGGTACCCCTTAACTGGATGTTCACGCCGGCACCGGCATTACCCGAACTGCGGGTGATATCCACACCGGCAGCGCGGCCCTGTATAGCCTCGAAAGGGTTGTGCGTAGGCGTCTTTACGATGTCGGCCGCTTTCACCGAAGATACCGAACCGGTAAGGTCGCGGCGTTTGATGGTACCAAAACCTACCACCACCACATCTTCGAGGGCATTTTGTTGGGCGGCCAGTTTAACGGTCACATCTTGCTCATTAGCTGTAAAGGTCACGGTCTGTTCAGCATAACCCACATATTTGATGGTCAGGGTGGCATCCTGCCCGGCAGGAACGTTGACCGTGAACTTACCGTTCACATCGGTGATCTGCCCGGCAGTTGATCCTTTGATCGTGACGGCAGCGCCAATGAGCGGGTCGGCATTGCTTGCATCCAGTACCCGGCCGCTCAGGGCGCGGGTTTGCGCCTGGGCAAAGGATACAGTGAGCAAGAAAAGGCATAATAAATAGAATTTTCTCATAGTGTTTATTAGTGAAAAATTAGAAAAGGAAGCGGCACTAACGGCTTGATAACAAGCCAAAAAACCGCCATCAGCGCATCGAATAGCATAAATTGACAGGGGGTGATCGCCCGGAGGCGATAGGGTGGCGACAAAATTAAAGATCTTAATCCCGGCAGGATGTACCATCTTTTCTAATGATCGTGAAATATTATCTTTCGATCTAAGAGAAATATTAAGATCACAGATAACTTTTTAATAGTGGGAGATTAGCTATCACCGCGATGAAGTTGATGTACTATACCTGGTACAGGCCACTTTAACACAGGTCAAACCCAAACAAGATCGGAGTATTGATGTTGTACTGAAGTATTAGCCGCTATCGACCCTATATACAAGCCTCCTCACCTTACGGCACTTCAATTCATTTAACGATAACTTATGAAAAAGGAAAGCAAAACTGACCCTAAGTTCAGTTCTTATGCGGCTTCTGAACAAGACCCTGCATTATTGAAACTGTTCAAAGACTCCCTGATGGACATCTATTGGGCCGAGAATCATTTGACCAAGAAACTGCCGCTAATGGCAGAAGCGGCCACAGCCAAAAAGCTTAAACAAGCCATTGAGAACCATTTGGCAGAGACCGAAGGCCATGTAGCCCGCCTGCAACAGGTTTTTGAGCTGATGGGCGAACAGCCACTGGCCAAGAAGTGCGAGGCCATGGATGGCCTGACCATGGAAGGCCAGGAGATCATCGAGTCGACCGAGCCGGGATCCGCCAGCCGCGACGTGGGCATCATATTGGCCAGCCAAAAGGTAGAACACTACGAGATCGCCACTTACGGTGGGCTGCATCAATTGGCAGGTGTATTAGGCCTTACGGAGGTTGCCGATCAATTGGCCCTTACGCTTGAAGAAGAGAAAAAAGCCGACCAACTGCTCACCAAGATCGCCACCAGCGAGATCAATTACCAAGCTGCAGAGGAGGCATAATAATATGGCATCAAGCAAAAAGACAATTAAACCGACCGTTGAGCCTACTAACGATAAGCGCGTACAACTCGAATCGTTCACGGATGACGCGCAGGGTAAGCCCATGCGTACCAACACCGGCACACCTATCAATGATGATCAGAACACACTGAAAGCCGGAGAACGCGGCCCATCACTACTGGAAGATTTCATCTACCGGGAAAAGATGACGCACTTTGACCACGAGCGTATCCCTGAACGGGTAGTACACGCGCGCGGGTCTGGTGCTCACGGGGTGTTCAAGCTGTACAACTCCATGGAGCAGTACACCAAGGCCCAGTTCCTGAACGATACCGAGATCGAGACGCCCGTATTCGTGCGTTTCTCTACTGTGGCAGGATCCAAAGGCTCCACCGACCTTGCTCGTGACGTTCGGGGCTTTGCTGTAAGGTTCTATACTCAGCAAGGCAACTTTGACCTGGTAGGCAACAACATGCCGGTATTTTTTATCCAGGATGCGATCAAGTTCCCTGACCTGGTACACGCGGTAAAACCTGAGCCTGACAATGAGATACCTCAGGCCGCCTCCGCTCATGATACTTTTTGGGATTTTATCTCCCTCACGCCCGAATCGGCGCACATGATCATGTGGGTGATGAGCGACCGGGCCCTGCCCCGCTCCTACCGCATGATGGAAGGTTTTGGTGTACATACCTTCCGTTTGGTAAATGCCGAAGGTGTGGCCTGCTTTGTGAAGTTCCACTGGAAACCTTTGCTAGGCGTGCATTCGGTGGCCTGGGACGAAGCACAGAACATATCGGGTAAAGACCCTGACTTCCATCGCCGCGACCTTTGGGATGCGATCGATAGCGGCGCCTTCCCTGAGTGGGAACTGGGTGTGCAGATCATACCTGAAGAGGACGAGTTCAAATATGACTTTGACCTGCTCGACGCTACCAAGCTGGTACCAGAAGAGCTGGTGCCGGTGCAGCGCATCGGTAAGCTGACCCTGAACCGCAACCCTGACAACTTCTTTGCGGAGACCGAACAAGTGGCCTTCCACCTTGGTCACATCGTTCCGGGTATCGATTTCACTAACGACCCATTACTGCAAGGACGCTTGTTCTCATACACCGATACACAGTTGTTAAGGTTGGGTGGTCCTAATTTTCAACAATTGCCGATCAACAAGCCGGTTATCCCGGTATATAACAACCAGCGCGATGGTTTCTCACGGCAGAACATCGATAGCGGCAAGACCAGCTACAGCCCCAACACATTGGGCAACGACTCGCCGCACCAGGTAAAAGCTGCCGACGGTGGTTACGTGAGCTACACCGAGAAGGTGGAAGGCCGCAAGGTACGTGCCCGTAGCGAAAGTTTTAGAGACCATTTTAGCCAGGCCAGGTTGTTCTTCAACAGCCAGTCGGACCCTGAAAAGGAACACTTGGTACAAGCCTTATGCTTTGAGCTGGGTAAAGTAAAGACCATTGCCATACGTGAACGTATGCTGGGCATCCTATCGCTGATCGATAAAGGTTTGGCCGGACAGGTCGCTGTTAAGTTGGGACTTCATGTGCCGCAACCGCCCGAACAGCCGGTGAACCACATCTTTGGTGCAGATACCGACCCTGAGACCGTACAACCGGTACAGGTAGAAGGCAGCCTGAAGATATCGCCTGCCCTGAGCATAGTCAATACGGTAATGGATTCTATCCAAACGCGTAAGGTGGCCATACTGGCAGCCGATGGTGTGGACGAGGCATCGGTAAAAGCCGTGAAAGAGGCTGTTGAGGCTAACGGAGGGGTTACCGAGATCGTTTCAACGCGTTTAGGTTTCATCAGCTCACTCAATGGCGAGCAGATACAGGTAGACGATACCACGCTAACCACTGCATCGGTATTGTTCGATGCGGTTTACGTGCCGGGAGGTACCAACAGCGTGGCCGAGATCGAGGCCGATGCCAACTCCGTTCACTTTTTGAACGAGGCGTTCAAGCATTGTAAACCGATAGCGGCCGATGCTGTCGCCATGCAGGTGATCGAAGCTACTTACTTCAGCAAAAAAGCCGAGAATGATGAAGGCGTGATCATTGGAGACGATGCGAACGCCCTGGCCGATCAATTTGTAGCGGCCATCAAACTACATCGTTTTTGGGAACGTGAAAAAGCCAGGCTGATACCAGCCTGATCCAAATAAAGAGAGCCCTTTTACAGGGCTCTCTTTATTTATTGTAGCAAGGTCATTCCTTCGTGGTTACCCTGCTGCGCGGCTATATCATAAGCGGTATTGCCCCGCGTATCGGTCAGATCTTTATTGGCACCCGCCCCGATCAGCGACCGGATCATGTCATTACGCCCGAACATGGCCGCGAACATGAGCGCCGTGCCGCCATTACCGTGCGTTTGATCCAGGTTAGCCTTACGGCCGATCAGTAACTTCGCAAGATCATCATAACCTTTAAAGCATACGCCCATTAGCGCGGTATTGCCGCCCGCATCAAAACCGTTGATGTCGGCGCCGTTATCCAGCAACAGTTCGGCCGCCTCTTTTTGGTGGTTATAGCAGGCAATGATGAGCGGCGTATAGCCCTTATCGTCATGGCAATTCACGTTAGCGCCCTGCCTGATCAGTTCTTCGATCACAGGTAGTTCGCCCTTTCGGGAGGCATGTATCAGTATGCGGTCAAGTTCAGCTTGTTCCATATTTAAGTAGATGATATTCAACACAACGTATTAGAACGGGATAGGTTCACGCGGGCAGGCTTTATCATTTGACCACCGGCGACCGGCAAAAACTGACCAAGGTCATTTTTACAGATGATGAACATCATTCAGCAGGCCGCCTTACTACGATAATTTTGTGGTTCACAATGAGATGAATGATGAAAGTGATCGCCTACAACATAAGGGTATCTGAGAAAGAACACCTGGCCAAGGCCAACCAAAAAAAGCATGATATAACCCTGATATCCGACCCTTTGTCTATCGATACCATTGGGTATGCCGAAGGCAAGGACGCGGCGATCATAGATGCCAACGACGACCTTTCGGCTCCTATACTGGCGCTTTTAGCTCAAAAAGGAATAAGGTTCGTGACCACTCGATCGTCGGACACCGGCAACATCGATATCGCAGCGGCCCAGATGAATCATATCAAACTGGCCAACGTGGCCGGGCTTACCAACCTGCCCGACATTGCCCTGCAAACGATCACCAACCTTGACAACTGGCAGCATAAAAAATGCGTGGGCAATACTTGCGTATGTGCCCGTATGTGTCAACGGTCTTAATGGCTCCGCACATGATCTATCAAGCTATGGATGCGTATGAGCACCTGATCCACAAATATAACGTGGCCGCCCCGCGGTATACCAGCTATCCTACCGTTCCTTATTGGGATGCGGCCAACTTTGACCTCGACAAATGGAAGCGATCGGTCAAAATGAGCTTTGACGAGAGCAACGACCGTGATGGACTAAGCATCTACATCCATCTACCTTACTGCGAAAGCCTATGTACCTATTGTGGTTGCAATACCCGCATCACCCGCAACCACCAGGTGGAGTTGCCTTACATTGAGGCGGTGCTAAAGGAATGGCAACTATATCGATCGCTGTTCAACGCCAGGCCCGTTATCCGCGAGATCCATTTAGGCGGAGGAACACCTACGTTCTTTAGCGCGGCCAACCTGAGGCGGCTTATCGAACAGTTGCTGGAGGGCACGACCATCCACACTGATGCTGAATTTGGCTTTGAAGGACATCCGCTTAACACCACCGAAGAACATTTGCGTACACTGCACCAGCTTGGTTTCAGGCGGATCAGTTTGGGCGTGCAAGACCTTGACCCGGCCGTACAGCTGGCCATTAACCGCATCCAAACGTTTGAGCAGTTACAA
Organism: Mucilaginibacter daejeonensis; assembly: GCF_020783335.1. Taxonomy (NCBI): domain Bacteria; kingdom Pseudomonadati; phylum Bacteroidota; class Sphingobacteriia; order Sphingobacteriales; family Sphingobacteriaceae; genus Mucilaginibacter; species Mucilaginibacter daejeonensis. Next base: position 904,348 of record NZ_CP086068.1, on the reverse strand, counting down.
AAGACCACCCTGCTGGCGCGGCTGATCGGTTACACATCGGTCAACTTCGACCTGATATACGGCTTGCCTATGCAAACGGTCCAAAGCGTGACCGACACGATCAGCAAGGTATCGCTACTGATGCCCGACCGTATCGCTTTTTACAGCTATGCGCATGTGCCCTGGATCAAGCCAGGTCAGCGCAGCTTTACCGAGAAGCACCTGCCCGACATGCTTACCAAACAGCGTTTACATGAGTTAGGGCGTAAAATGTTCGGCGCTTTGGGTTACAACGAGGTCGGTATGGACCACTTTGCCTTACCGGGCGATAGCCTGCTCCACTCACAGAAAAGCGGCAGCCTGCATCGGAACTTTATGGGCTATACTTGCAAGTACACGCAGCTGAGCGTCGGCCTGGGCGTTTCGGCAATTAGCGATACGTGGACCGCCTATGGGCAGAACGCTAAAACAGTAGAAGAATATCTGCAGCTGGTGAACAACGGCGATCTGCCGGTGGTGAAAGGGCACATCCTGACCAATGAGGACCTGACCATACGACGCCACATCCTCAACATTATGTGTAAGGGTGGCACGGCGATCAAGGATCAGGCCGACATGAACATCATGATCGGTGCTTTAGAACGCATGCAGCCGTTGATGCAGGATGGCTTACTAAAGCTCACACCCGACAGGCTCACCGTGACCCCATTAGGTAAAAGGTTCCTGCGCAACATTTGCATGGCCATTGATGCCTATGCCTGGGGCGAACGCCAAAGCACACCATTGTTCAGCATGGCCGGTTAAACACCCAAGCGCATTGATCAGTGATCAGCTCTTTTGACCGTTATCGCATATGTGCTGCTCTGGTTGGCTGTGAGGTGTATAATGTACGTACCGTTGACCACCTTTTTCATGGCGATGGGCTTACCGTTGCAGGTGGCTTTGTACTGATAGTGGTCGTTCAAGCATATCAGCATGGCAGCATAACGGGCGTAAGGGTCGCTAAATAATTTGAACTTGCCCTTAAAGGCATCCTTTTGATCACTGAATGTTTGCTCGGTGCACCATAAGTTAAAGCCATAGGTAACGTTGCCTGGGCTATAAAGCGCAGCGAACCAGTTTAACACAGGCGATGATAAGGCCCCGAACTGGTGCCAGCCGCCACCGGTACCCGTTGCAGCGTCAAAGTTCTCCCAGCAGTTGTATGTATCGTCGGTCTCCCGTTTCCAAACGTTCAGGGCGGTCTGCGCGATCTGTACCGCTTTTTCCGGTTGGTCAAGGTCGAACATGGTCTTCCAAAAGAACCATTGATGAGGCATCCATACCCTGCCGTTCCAGTAACCTAACGGGTTATAGTAAGGCGCGCTCTGGTCAATGGTAGTGATGCCGTTATCGGTCCACAGCTCTTTTTTATTGAACAGATGCCCCATGATCTTTTGCTGTTGCTCGGGCGTACACATACCGGCGATCAACGGCGAACAGCCATCCAGCCCCATGTTAAAGTTAGCACCAGTAGAGTGTTTGAGTATGTGTTCAGCATTCCCTTCCGCATCATGCTGCACGTAACCATAGTAGCCCGAAGCCTCATCCCAGGCATATCGTTGCAAGGCATTGCTGTAGGTAGCAATATCAGCATCGTACTGCTTTATATCAGTCTCCAGCCCCAGTTGCCAGGCGGCCGAACGGAGCATCTTGGCAAAGCGGATCTGGTGGGCGGTATTAACGGCAGGTGCCATTACGGGCTCCAGTTTTTGCTGATGGGTATATACCTGCGGACTATAGTCATCCCAGCCGCCCGAGTTATAAAAGATGTCCCATGTTTGGATCAGGCCTGATCGCAGCCTGCGGGTAGGTGAACTTTCGGCACCATTCAAATAGCCATAATAACGCTTGAGGCGCGGATAAAAGTAGCGCAGATACTCGACATTCTGCGTTCGGGCCCACAACTCATTGAACAGGTAAGCTTGCGTGGGTAAGGGCGTACCATGCTCTAAAAAGGCCGATTGCTCCGACTCACTCATGGTGTAAGCGTTCAAACTTTCGAGCGCCCGGCCAAGGTTCAGTTCAGTTTGTCCAAGACCGATGAAACCCGAATCCCACGTGTAGAAAGAACTCCAGCGTTTGCCCGGAGTGGTGTGTTTAAAGTAGCCGTTGCCTGCAAAAACGGGATAGTTAAGGTTAGTAAGCGTAGTAGCAGCCATTAGTTGCTGGCTGAACTCAAAAGACTTACCCGCATTGTTCACCTGACCCATCGTAGCCTTTGTACGTGCCTGGCCAGCAATGATCGGGGCCTTGGCCCATTGCCCATTAAATTGGCGAAGCTTTGCCGAAACCTCTGCCTCTGTTTTGCCGCTCACCACAAAGGCATAGCGCGAGGTACGTTGCCCAGGCCTGACCACGATCGGTGCCGAGAACACATTCTCGAACCAGCCTTTATCGTTCCCTATGATATGGCCGCTATTCAGCCGTGCCCCACCCGACCGTACCAGATTATCAAATTTGCTAAGTGCCTCGTCAGGGTCGCTGTCCCGGATCACGCGCCGGTCGGCCGTGCGGTCATCCCAAATAAGGCCATAGTATTCCTGCACGTCGTCATACTTAATTATAGCAGCATTGGGCAGGCCCGAGGCTAATTGCTGCGGCTTGATCTTGAGGTCCTCGTTATCGAACCTCAATATACTTAGTTCCTTGTTATCCAGCAACGCAAAGCCATCAATGATCACGGTCGGATCGCCAATGGTCCTCAAGGTCAGTTCGACCGACTTTGCAGCATCATCTAAATCGATGGTCACGGTCGTGTATTCCTTATTACCTTTAAGGCTCAATACCCTTGAGGTCCCGCCTTTGACCATGTACTGGAGCCTTGCGTCGCGGCCACCGTCGGTACGATAGCGGATCAGCAATACGGCGTTACGGAGGTCGCGGTCATTATTGAACCGATAGTTCAATGTTTGCCCCGCATGCTTGCTGGTCGCGATGGCGGTATGGCTCACGGCGCGGTCGTCTGTGATCTGGCCGCGTAACTGTCCGTTGTATAATAAGTTATAATTGAATGATCTTACTGAGTCGGTAAGGCTTTGATAGGTAGCGGCCGGTATCCACTCAGCCTGATTCGGCAGCACGGCTTTGGTTCGCCTGGTGTAAGGATACATGAGCGAACTGAATAGATTAAGTGCCAGGCTACGGTTGTTGTGAGTGTTGTTCACAAATTCGGCCCGGATCAAACGGCTTTGCTCATCCACCTTGCTGAACGATACATCGCAGTACACCCGGTCCTTCCATTCCAATTCATACCGGTAGGAAAAGTAAGACAGCTCAGGAGTTGCCTGCCAGGGGTGGTAACCCGACTCACGCTGGGTGTTGCCCAACTTTACGCCATTGCGCAGGTAGAACGAGGGCTGCACCACCACATCGAAACGCAGACCATCATTTTGTGCAGGAACATGCGATATGCCATTGAACCGATCAGAGTAAGGCCCCCAGGCAGGAAGTGCCATATCATGCGTATCATGCAGGGATTTGGTAAAACCTTTGTCCCAAGCCTTGTATATCGCCGGCGAAGGCTGGCCATAGCCCAACATTATAGCTCCTGATAGGGCAAGCAATAAGCAGTATCTCCTCATACGATCGGTTCTACACAAATATGGATCATTGCGCGGACATAGATCAGGTGAGGGCCATGATAACAAATATGTTACGGGCAAAAAAAAGCGCCTATACCTCATTCGGGCATAAGCGCTAATGTTATACGAGATGGCCGCTCTACTCCACAGGAGCCACCAGCTTGCTATGCTTTCGGCCATAAACAAAATAGATCACCAGGCCTAATCCTAACCAAATGATCAGCCTTAACCACGTATCGCCCGGCAGGAACGTCATCATGGCCAGGCAGGTGAGTATGCCCAATATAGGTACCACGGGCACCCACGGCGTTTTGAACGGGCGGGACACATCGGGTTGACGCTTACGCAGGATCAGCACCCCTGCACATACCATCACAAAGGCCAGCAAAGTGCCGATGCTGGTCATCTCGCCCACTACTCTGATAGGCACAAAAGCCGCAAAAAGGGTTATGAACACGCATAGAACGATATTGGACTTCCACGGTGTGCGGAAGCGTTGATGAACATCAGAGAACACTTTAGGCAACAAACCATCTTTGGACATGGAGAAGAACACACGCGACTGACCCAGCAGATCCACCAGGATCACGGAGGTATAACCGATCAAAATGGCCAGCACCACGGCCTTGCTGAGCCATGGGTAGTGGGTACGTTCGATAGCGATGGCCACGGGAGCGCCTGAGCCGATAAAGTCCTTATAGTTGGCCAATCCGGTCATCACGTGCGCAAAGATCACGAACAATATGGTACACACCACCAGCGACCCGATGATACCGATCGGCATGTTCCGCTGCGGGTTCTTGGCCTCCTGGGCGGCGGTCGACACGGCATCGAACCCAATGAACACAAAGAACACCAGTCCTGCGCCACGCAATACGCCCGACCAGCCATATTCGCCCCAAACTCCGGTATTTTGCGGGATGTAGGGATGGTAGTTCTGCGGATCGATGTGCGACCAACCCACGGCAATGAACACCAGCACCACGCCCACTTTAAGCGTAACGATCAGCGCGTTCACCAATGCCGATCCTTTGGTGCCCCTGATGATGATCCCCGTGACCAGCACCACGATCAGTGCCGCTGGCAGGTTTATGAAACCATGAAGTAGTTGCCCATTAGCGCCCTTGAACGTCTCAAAAGGTGATAGCGTTAGTTGCGGAGGCAAATAAAGATCGAACCACGAAAGGAACTTGGTCAGGTACTGCGACCAGCTGATGGCCACCGTGGCCGCGCCGACAGAATATTCGAGCACGAGGTCCCACCCGATGATCCAGGCAAATAACTCACCCATGGTAGCATAGGAGTAAGTGTAGGCACTACCCGCCACGGGGATCATGGCCGAGAACTCGGCATAACACAAGGCCGCAAAGGTACAGCCCAGCGCCGCGATCACAAATGATATGGTAACGGCCGGCCCTGAGTGCTGCCCCGCCGCGATACCTGTAAGCGAGAATAGCCCGGCACCAATGATGATGCCTATCCCGATCAAGATCAGGTTGACCGGACCAAGCGATCGTTTTAGGCTATGCTCACTCTCATCAGCCGATTCTTTCAGTAATAGTTCTATCGGTTTTATCCTCATGGCGCAAAGATCACAAAAAGCAAGGAATGCCCACAATTAACCGTAATTTACGACAAAAGGCATACAAATAGCGATCAGTTTCTTCTTTATTTGATCACTTTGGCTGTACAATTGTTAGTTCGATAACAGAAGTAAATTTCAGATAGATCAATATCACATGGTAAAAGACATCTTCGCTCAACTGATCAAGGAAACGGTAAAACCGCTGCTAACTTCAAATGGCTATACCAAAAAGGGTCTGGATCTTTATAAAAAAAATGGAGCCATCATTTATCTCTTCAACGTTCAGAAAAGCCATGGCAACTCCGTGGATCAGCTTAAATTCTATATCAATTGCGGCATCCATTCTACCGAGATCGACAGCACAATCGGGACGCAGGAACTATTGTTTCCTAAAGAGCATGAATGTCATTTCAGGAACAGGATCTCATCGCTAACGGGTTCTGAGAAAGATGGTTATCATCTTACAAAAGACACCGATCTGGATGTCATGAAAGAAAATTTGACCAACGATATCGAACAAGCTCTTTCAATGTTCCAAGACATATCATCGACCGATGATCTTACCGATCTGATGATCCGCGAAAATGGGCTCAATAACTATGAAGAGTTGTTCGAATATTTATTATTGACCAATGATCAGGTCAGGCTTAAGCGCTTTGTAAAACAACTCCATGATCAATTTGGCACTGAAAAAAGGTGGCATATCTTCGAGAATGCCATGAGCGATATACTGGAAAAACATCGAAGCGAGATCACCATGAATGATCTACTGGCACAAGCTTGAACGACTTATTGGACCATTAGTCCAATAAGTGTATTGATCAAACTCTACTTTTGACATGCCAATTAAGTGTGAAACAAAAAACCGCTCCCATTCAACTGGAAGCGGTTTTTTGTTCGATGATTGTTCGGTTTGTGACCCCGCTGAGGCTCGAACTCAGGACCCACAGATTAAGAGTCTGTTGCTCTACCAACTGAGCTACGGAGTCGGGTTATTTAGTTGTGACGCCCAACAAGTTTGTCGGGGTCGCAAATAAACGAAATATTTGGGCTATTTCATAGCCTGATGTTTCAACTTTTATCAGGCGTACATTTCTTCGCGCTGTTTCTCTACCACGTCGCTGTTGATGTAATCATCGTAGCTCATCATTTTATCGATCACACCGTTAGGGGTCAATTCAATGATGCGGGTAGCAACGGTTTGGGTCAACTCATGATCTCGAGAGGTGAACAGGATGGTCCCTTTAAAATCTTTCATGCCGTTGTTCAAGGCAGTGATCGATTCCAGATCCAGGTGGTTGGTCGGCTCATCGAACATGAGCAGGTTCGGCTGCTGCAGCATCATCCGGCTGAACATGCAACGCATCTTCTCACCACCTGATAGTACTGACGCCTTCTTCATCACTTCCTCTCCCGAGAACAGCATACGACCTAAAAAGCTTCGGATGAACTGCTCGTCCTTATCACCAGGCGCATATTGGCGCAGCCAATCTACCAGGTTAAGGTCTGAGTCAGAACCTTTGAAGTATTCGGCATTATCGTTCGGGATATCAGCAGGGTTAATGGTAACCCCCCATTTGAAGGTACCGGTAAAATCAGTGTCGCGACCAGCAAGTATGTCGTAAAAAGCCGAAGTAGCCAAACTGTTCTGCGACAGGATCGCCACCTTATCACCTTTGTTCACCATCAGGTTGATACCCTTGAACATCACCTCTCCACTTGGAAGCGTTTTGCCCAGGTTCTCAACTTGCAAGATCTGGTCGCCGGCCTCCCTGCTTTGCTGGTTGAACATGATGGCAGGGTATTTACGGTTAGATGGTTGTATCTCGGTAAGGTCGATCTTATCCAACGCTTTTTTACGGCTGGTGGCTTGTTTCGATTTAGATGCGTTAGCGCTGAAACGGCTGATGAAATCCTGTAACTCTTTAACCTTCTCTTCCAGTTTCTTGTTCTGGTCGGCCCTTTGTTTCAAAGCTAACTGGCTTGACTGATACCAGAAGCTGTAGTTACCGGTATAAATGGTCATCTTACCGAAGTCGATATCTACCACGTGGGTACAAACGGTATCTAAAAAGTGCCTGTCGTGCGATACCACCAGTACGATGGCCTCGTAGCCGGCCAAAAAGTCTTCCAACCATGATATGGTATGGATGTCCAGGTCGTTGGTAGGCTCATCCAGCAGCAGGATATCAGGCTTGCCGAATAAGGCCTGCGCTAATAAAACACGTACCTTTTGAGTACCATCAAGCTCTTTTACCAGTTTATAGTGCGTATCTTCTTTGATACCCAGGTTGCTTAATAAAGTAGCCGCATTACTTTCGGCGTTCCAGCCATCCATCTCCGCAAAAATATTCTCCAGTTCGCCGGCACGTTCGCCATCGGCATCGGTGAAATCCTCTTTCAGGTAAATGGCATCCTTTTCTTTCATGGTGCTGTATAGCTCCTTGTGGCCCATCAACACCGTCTCGATCACCGGGAACTCATCAAATTCGTAGTGGTTCTGTTTCAATACGGCCATACGCTCGCCCGGAGTAAAACTTACCGAGCCCGATGTGGGATCGATATCGCCAGAAAGGATCTTTAAAAAGGTAGATTTACCGGCACCATTAGCGCCAATGATACCATAGCAGTTACCTTGTGTGAATTTGAGATTTACATCTTCGAACAAGGTGCGCTTACCATAGCGCAAAGAAAGATTAGAAACGGTTATCATGCCTTTTTAAAATTTATGCAAAAATAAGCTAAAAATGCCAAACCTGCGCGTTTTGGGCATTCAATTCAACATTAAGGGAAAATTAAGTCACGCCAGATCGCGGGAACGCGATCCTTAACGGTCGCATTTTATTAACGTTACCTTAAATTCATTATGACTTCATTAAACGAATAGGAGCATTCAATATCAACCTCTTAAAAAGCACCGTGTGATAACACATTGTATAACTGTTGGTGCCTTATTTGCGTTAAAAGAAGTATAGATAGATGTTATTATGCTTATAGTTATAGTAGGATTGGTTGTGGTAAATGCAATAGTTGCATACAACAACTCACAGGCCCAAAAGGTCTATTAAGAACAACAGATCGAGATAGTGGATATGAGAAGAAACCCGTTCTGCAAGGAACTTTCAACGGGTAGGCTTAACCAAAGCCACCCGTTTTTTTATTGCCTTTAAATCAAACTATCGGCCCCATTCAGATGGGTTAGCACGCCATTGTTGCAAAAGCTCTATGCTTGATGGGTTAATGTATTGCTTCTCTTCGGCAAATTTCAATAACGCGGTGTAATTAGACAGGGTAACGTAACGGCATTTGGCTTTTTTAAAGTTATCATCAGCCACATCAAAACCATAGCTAAATATAGCGGCTAAGCCAGCTACTTCATGGCCGGCGTTACGCAACGCCTCCACAGCCTGCAAGCTGCTTTTACCGGTCGATATCAGATCTTCTATCACCACCACGCGGGCGCCAGGCATTACCTCTCCCTCGATCATGCTTCCGGTACCATGTTCTTTAGGTTTTGAACGTACGTAAACGAAGGGCAAGCCCAGCTCTTGCGCCACCAATACACCTTGAGGTATACCAGCGGTGGCTACACCAGCTATACAGCCTACTGAGCCAAATTCTTCCTGGATAATTAAGCTCAATTGCTGACGGATGTAGGTGCGGATAGATGGGTAAGATAAGGTTACCCGGTTATCGCAGTAGATCGGCGAGCGCCAGCCCGAAGCCCATGTAAAAGGATCATCGGGTTTTAATTTAATTGCTTTAATTTGCAAAAGAAATTCAGCTACTTGCTGCTCGATCTCAGTTTTATTGAACATGGCCCAAAAATACAGAATTTATATCAACCAGAAGGTTATTTTGATCACGCAGACCACGCCGGCCAACGCCGACAAATACGAACAGCTTGATCAGCAATCATTTGACCTGAAAACTTTATACAATAAGGTGATCGGCAACAACCCGAGGTTGTATTACTATGTTCTGTGTGATGATGCTAAGGCTTTTTTGAAGAAGATGATGAAGAGCGTGACCGTGATCAAAGCCGCCGGCGGGCTGGTCAAGAACGACCGTGGCAACTTCCTGTTCATTTTCCGTAACGGCAAGTGGGACCTGCCTAAAGGTAAGCTGGAAAAGGGCGAGAAAAGCGAGGAAGGCGCTGTGCGTGAGGTGGAAGAAGAATGCGGCATCAGCATTGGCAAATGCGGCAAAAAGATCGTGAAAACCTATCACGTATATACTATCAAGGGCGAAGTGGTACTGAAAAAGACCTACTGGTACAAAATGAAGTATAAAGGTAATGCCCGTTTGAAACCGCAGATCGAGGAAGGCATAACCGATGTACGCTGGATGGACCGCAGCGATATCAATACCGTTGCCGGTAATACCTTCCCGTCTATTAAGGACGTGTTGTTGCGACGCGATCTGCTTGCAAATATTCCAACGCCTCTTTTGGAATGAATTGGCTTACATCGCCATTGTGCTTTAACACCTCGCGCACGATGGTGGAGCTGATGGACGAATAGCCCGGCTTACTTACAATGAAGATACTCTCGATATCGGGTGCCAGTGCATGGTTCATTTGGGCAATGGCTTTCTCGTACTCAAAGTCAGATACTGTACGTATGCCCCTGATCATGTAATTGGCATCAATGCTCTTACAAAAATCGACCGTCAATCCTTCGTAGGCAATGATGTGGATCTTAGGTTCGGTCTCAAATACCGCCCTAAGCATTTGCTGGCGCTGCTCGATCGTTAAAAAGCTTTGCTTAGAACTGTTGACACCGATGCCGATATACAACTTATCGAACAATCCTACCGATCGTTTAACGATATCTACGTGAGCTTTGGTGATGGGATCGAACGAGCCAGGGAAAAGAGCGATCTTCATAGCATAGAATTGATACTCGAACAAAGTTAGTTCTTTGGTTTTGCTTTTCTTTGTAATGCGATCACAATTATTGGAACGCACCTACCAGCATCATGACCGATCAGCACGTTTACGAGGATACTACTTTTGAAAAACTTGACCTAAGCCAGCGAACCGTTCACGGCCGTGAGTACCATGAGTGCACGTTCAAGCAATGCAGTTTTAACAACGCCAACCTGGGCAATAACAAATTCGTTGATTGCACCTTTGAATACTGTGATCTATCACTGTGCAAGCTTACCAATAGCACCCTCACTAATGCATCGTTCAAAGACTGCAAGATACTGGGTGTGAACTTTCATGAATGCAGCGACTTTCTATTTAGTGCCGAGTTCCAAAAATGCATCCTCGACCACTCCTCGTTCAGCGGCAAAAAGATGGTCAAAACCCGGTTCGAAAGCTCATCTTTGAAAGAAGCCGTATTTACTCAAGCTAACTTGAACGGGTCAATATTCAAGGACTGCGACCTCGACCGTACCGTTTTCAATCGCACAGACCTCACGGGTATCAACTTCACCTCGGCATATAACTTTGACATTGACCCCGACAACAATACACTTAAAAAAGCCATCTTCACTGCTGAGGGACTAAAAGGTCTGCTTACCAAACATCAGCTAAAGATCACTGGCTGATCTTTACTTCGGGTGATAATTTGCGTTATTGAGAAAAGCCTGTGCATCGGTCATGGCTAACAGTTGCTTAGGCGTAGTAGCCGGATGTTTGGCCATGTACTGCTTCACGATCTGCCAACCGGTCCACATGGCCAGTTTCGGTGCCGATTCGTTCTTCTCGCCTAATCCGGGAGTGAACGGCGCTTCGGTCAGGTATTTCTGATACTTGAGATGGTCGGTCTCATACAGCAGATTCTCTTCCAAAAAGAAGCCCCACACGTTAGCCTCGAATGCCTTGCACCATTCCGTTTGCTGAGTGGTATAACCGATCTTGGTACTGTCAGGAACTTCGGGGAGCAATTTATCCATCAGGTACAGCACCTTTCCTTCATAGATCATGTGCTCCAACAAAGTGTGGTCGCTGTCGCGCTCGGGGAACATGTCCTCACGGATCACGGCCTCCACTACCCTTGGGCTCAGGTTATCAGGTGTGAAGCGTCTTGACAGGTAACGTGGATAGGTGTTGATCAGTGCCGGATAAAACTTGGAACGCGCACCCAGGAACATGTCCAGCCCTACGCCTACATAACCATTACCAATGGTGGTTTGGGCCTGAAAACCCGAGAAATAGGCATAAACCTGGGGTAATTTAGCCTGCGGGAAGTAATATTTGATGCGCTTGAACGCATCGGTCAATTCTTCTTCCTGTTTATTGAGGTCAGGGTATATGGAATCTACCTCATGCTTAAGGTCCTGGTAGGGTTTGCCTGCATACATCTGTTGCAGGTTATCGAGGTAGGCGGTGTCATTGACCGAGCCGAACTCCAGCACACGCTCGATCATATCGGCGTAAAAAGCGCCATACTTTTTCTGAAGATCAGCGGCTTTTCGCGGCGTCGGCGCTTTGGCCAGTGCGTCAAGATCATGGTCGAACCGCTGGATGTGTACCTCGAGCTTGATGTTGCTGAGGTCTATCTGGTCACTACCGTTCTTACACGAACCGATAAGGAGCGCCGGTATTAAAAAAAGCGCATAAAAATGTTTTAATTTGCCGGAGTAGGTTTTGCTCATATCTGCATCAACAAAGTTATTGCTTTTGAGTTGCATAATAAGGAGCACCATTTTACAAATACTTTATGAAGATCGCACTGGCCCAGCTTAACTATCACATTGGCAATTTCGACGCGAACACCGCTAAGATCATCGACACTATCAATACCGCCAAACAGAACGGCGCCGACGTGGTGGTATTTGCGGAATTGTGTATCTGCGGCTACCCTTCGCGCGATTTCCTGGAGTTCAAGGAGTTCATTGAGCTTTGTGAGCGCTCGGCACAACAGATCGCTGCGGCTTGTACCGATGTGGCCTGCATTATTGGGATACCTACGCCTAACAGCGGCCCGCATGGCAAGGACCTCCACAACTCGGCTTACTTTATTGCCGACGGCCAGGTAAAACAGGTAGTGAACAAGGCCTTGTTGCCTAATTACGATGTGTTTGACGAATACCGCTACTTTGAGCCCGAGACCGAGTTCAAGTGTGTGGAGTATAAAGGCAAACGCATAGCGCTTACCATTTGCGAGGACCTTTGGAACACCATCGAAAACCCGCTTTACGTGATACGGCCTATGGATAAGCTCATTGAAGAGAAGCCCGATGTGATGATCAACATCGCTGCCTCGCCGTTTGCTTACAACCATGATGAGGAGCGTATAGCCATTTTGAGCGATAACGCCCAACGTTATAAACTGCCGTTATTTTACGTGAACCATGTGGGTGCACAAACCGAGATCATTTTTGATGGTGGGTCACTGATATTTGATCAACAGGGCCAACTGGTAGATGAGCTTCCTTACTTTAAAGAGGAACTAAGATACTATACCCTGAACGATGATGCATCCATCACCCCTGACCAGCCGGTAAGCCTGATGCCTGAGCGTCAAAGCGACATTGAGCAGATCTATGAAGGCCTGCTGCTGGGCATACGCGATTACTTTCATAAATCAGGATTTAAACAAGCCATACTGGGCCTTTCGGGCGGTATTGACTCGGCCGTGGTATGTGCACTGGCCGCCGAGGCGCTTGGTCCGCAAAATGTGATGGCTGTGTTGCTGCCTTCCAAATACTCTACCGGCCATTCCATCACTGATGCCGAGGACCTGGTGCGCAACCTGGGCTGCCGGTCAGAAACGGTAGAGATCAAGAACATCACCGATGCTTTTGAGACGGCATTGGAACCACAGTTCAAAGGTCTGCCTTTCAATATTGCCGAAGAGAACTTACAGGCCCGCAGCCGTGCGGTCGTATTGATGGCGATCAGCAACAAGTTCGGGTACATCCTACTCAACACATCTAATAAAAGCGAGGCCGCGGTAGGTTACGGCACTTTGTATGGCGATATGTGCGGTGGAATATCGGTATTAGGCGATGTGTACAAAACGCAGGTATACCAACTGGCCAACTATATTAACCGCGACCGCGAGATCATTCCGCAGAACTCCATCGTCAAACCGCCATCGGCTGAGTTACGTCCTGATCAAAAGGACAGCGATTCTTTGCCGGAGTACGATATATTGGATACGATCCTGGCCGAATATGTCGAGCATCGCCGTTCATCGTCAGAGATCATTGCCCTGGGTTATGACGAGGCTACCGTTCGCCGCATCCTTAAACTGGTTAACACCGCTGAGCATAAACGCTATCAAACCCCTCCTATCTTACGTGTATCGCCTAAGGCGTTCGGTATGGGCAGGCGGATGCCGATCGTAGGCAAATATTTATCGTAAGCCAAAAGCCGCTCAAGAACAATTTTGCTTGGTCACCACTTATCATAAGTACATCTATTAACGTACTATGATGAAGAATCTAAAAATATTAGGCCTGGTCGTTCTGCTAATGGGAACCATCCAGGCATGTTCTACCTACTCATACTATTCCATAGGCGGCGAGAACCTGGGCCGTTACCGCTCATTTGCCTGGCTGCCTCCGGTAAAGCAGACACGCAATATCGCTTACAATAGTGACCTGGCCGACCAGCGCATTCACGAATCTACTACCGACAATTTACAGGAACGCGGACTGAGACTTAAGAGCAAGAACCCCGACCTGTTGGTACGCTACAGTGTGATGGTGGACAACAAGGAACGTGTTTACGACCAGCCGGTTTACAATTATGCAGGTGGTGGTTACTACCCTACAGTAGGCTACTTTAGAGGCCGTCAGTTTTTATACTACAGGTACAGTGCGCCCTACCCGGTCTATGTGGGCGATGATGTGGAACGTGTGCCTTACAAGGAAGGAACGCTGATCATTGACCTGATCGACCGTAACAGCCACAAAGTGATCTGGAGAGGCTACGGTGTTGGCGAACTGGAGAACGCGGCCAAGACCATTGATGACCTGCCCAAGATCGTAGAAGGCATCATGAAAAAGCTTCCGCTTAAACCCACTAGGTCATGATGGCTCACCTAAAAAAAATAGTTGCAACAATTAAACCTTAACGGGTATCGTTGTCTAAATATCATAATCAAATATCATCATGAAAAGGTTACTATCTATGGGGCTGGTAATGGCGTTGATCGCCACCTTATCAGCCTGTTCGAGCTACCGGTACTACACCTCGGGGGCCGACGATATAAGCCTGAGCAAATACAAGAGCTTTGCCTTTGCCCAACGCCTTACACCGCGCACCCCTGACAGCAATTACAGCGACAAACGAGGCTTAGGCGCCCGTTTGAACTACGTGAACAACAACCGTTATTACAACAACCCCGAAGCGATGCAAAAGATCCAGGCCGCTACGGTGAACGCGATGCAAAGCAAGGGTTTTGTTAAGCAGGAAGGCAATGCCGACCTGATCGTGCGCTACCATACCCTGGTGGATCGCGGAACACGTAATACCTATTACGGTACCTATTGGGGACCTGGTTGGGGTTGGGGTTGGGGCCCTGGCTGGGGCTGGGGCGGATACGGACGCTTTGGTTACGGCCGCTGGGGCGGCTGGGGCTGGGGCGGCGGCTGGGGTGGCGGTTATGGCTACCCCGTACAGGAACACTTTAAAGAAGGTGTACTATCTATCGAGCTGATCGATGCCCGCACCCGTCAACCTATATGGATCGGCTATAGCAGCGGCGAATTAAGCCGTAACCCACAAAAGGCGATCAGCCAACTGCCTCAGGTAGTTGAGGGCATTTTGAAACGCCTCGAAGTGCGTTCATAAATACATCAGTCAAATTCTTAATAAGAACAAAAGGGTCGGCATCAGAAGATGTCGGCCCTTTTGCTTTTGTACCTGCCGATATTTAGATGTATGGCTAAAATGTATGAGGCGCTTGTTCGTCTTATCTTTTAACAATGATATTAACGATGAATGACATCTTGAATAAACATATAGCCATTGTTGGCGGTGGACCTGGCGGACTTACCCTGGCACGGCTCCTACAAATGAATGGTGCACAAGTAAAAGTATATGAGCGTGATGCCGGCCGTCACGTTCGCGTGCAAGGTGCCACGCTCGACCTGCACCACGACTCAGGGCTGGCAGCCCTTCGCGCAGCTGGGTTAATGGATGCCTTTATGACCAGGTATCGCCCCGGGGCCGATCAACTATGCATAACCGATAAAGATGCACAGGTTTTACTGCACGAATGGGAAAGCGGCGAACAAGGCGAGGAGCACTTCAGGCCTGAGATAGACCGCGGCCCGTTACGCGATCTGCTGCTCGACTCACTACGACCTGAAACGGTGGTGTGGGATAGTCAGTTGCTGGCCTTGACCGAACTGCCCAATGGCCGGATGCAACTCAGTTTTAAGAACGGCGCCACAGCAACGGTTGACCTGGTGATCGCTGCCGATGGAGCTAACTCTAAATTGAGACCTTATATTACCACCACCAAACCCTACTTTGTTGGGCTCACGATCATTGAAGGAGCTGTGGATCACGCCGCCGATCGCGTGCCCGAACTTTATGAGCTGATGCATGGCGGTAAGATATTTGCCCTTGATGACAGCCGCACGCTGATCGTAGCCTCCAAAGGCGATGGCAGTATGGTTTTTTATTGCGGTTTTAAAAGTGGCGAGAATTGGCTGCAAGACAGCCGGATCGACCTTGATGATATAGCTCACGTGATACAATGGTTCGACGAGGAATTTGCGGGATGGAGCGAATTGTGGAAAGACCTGTTCAAAAATGCAAATGGCCGCCTGATCGTACGCCCGCAATATTGTATGCCTACTGATCAGCCTTGGCAAGCTAAGCCTAACCTTACCCTATTGGGCGATGCCGCCCACCTGATGCCCCCTTATGCCGGCGAGGGTGTGAACATGGCCATGCAGGATGCCCTTGAACTGTCACAGCAACTGCTTGATACAGACCACGCCGATATTAGCTCCGCAATAGCCGCCTACGAAGAGCAGATGCGCAAGCGCGCTACAGAGGTAGCTCAGGTCACCTTAGCACAAACAGAGGTGATGCACTCACCCAATGGGCAACAAGCGATGCTGACCATGTTCGAGCAGAAATAACGGTCGGTGAAGCGAAAGGCGATGGGTCGCTTAGTGGACACATACAACCTTTTGATCAGCTGTTGTGTTACGTAATTATGGCCGACCGGAAAAGTAATTTGATCATCTTATGCTTTGTGCTGGTCGTGCTCATACCTGTAGCCTGGCTTACCTGGCAAACCTCATCTAAGCTGATGCGGATATTCTACCTGGACAAGCAACAATATGTGATCACGGAGGCTGCTTTGACCAAGAATACTTGTAAAAAATACGGTAATACTGCCAAGTTCAATATTCATTATAATGGCCAGATCACGGAGGGAGCGGACGGTTGCCTGCTCTTTGCCAGCACCGGCGATGTGCTCAGGATCTATTTCAACCGCGCCGACCTTCATGATAACGGGATCGTGAAAGAACTGCTCTGGTTATGCGCCGGCCGATGGATACTGACCTTACTGCTATCAAGTTACCTGATCATCCGGCTACGCAGACACCTAAACACCCATACCACATGACCATTAGATCCGCCATCACCACCTTTCACCTGCTGCTGTTATGCATGATCGGCATTTCGGTGACAGCCTGTGCCCAGCAGGCTAAAGCTTACGATATTATCCAGTACACGGCCAAAGCACCCGGCATGACATTACGCTTGAGTTATGCCGACGGATATCTGGCCGCCAGTAAGGTCACTATTAGTCAACCAAAACAAACAGCCCTGGTGCTGATGCCTCAAAGCGGCACGCCCGAAGCCAACGGCGACCTGATCTTTGAAGCGCAAAATAAAACGGGCGAACCCAAGGTGACCTTGTACCACATCGATGAGGCTGCAGAAGCACCAAAAAGCATTACCGGTAAGTACTTGCTGAAAGGACGTACTGTTAGCTTGCTCTTTAAAAATAAATGAGCATTGACGACGTCAAGTTGGCTTGAAGAACGCTATTGCTGAACCAAAGATCAAGCATTTTAGGCGATCAGCGTGAACACCAGTGCAAGCATGGCCGGTATGCCTTGTTTGATCAGCACCGACCGGCCAGCCGTAAGCCCGCCATACAAGGCTGCAATGACCACACATGACAGGAAGAACAACGCCACGTTATGTGACCAGTTATCATCGCTGATCAGCAACGACCATATTAGGCCCGCAGCCAGGAAACCGTTGTAGAGTCCCTGGTTAGCGGCAAGTGTTTTGGTTTGCTCGAACAAATGCTCTGGCAAACTGGTAAAGGTAGCCTTACCCTTGGTGGTCCAGGCGAACATCTCTATCCACAAGATGTACAAATGCTCGAGAGCTACAAGCGCTATGAGGACCATCGATATTGTCTTCATCGGTCAATGTTTGTTAGTAAATACGTAGCCATAGCAAGTTGCCACTTCTAAGTTACTATTCCTCTCCTGCCGCTTCTAATATCTTGCCCGGCTGTTTAAAGTTGCTGCGCACAAAGTGACACCAATCGCAGTCTTCCTTGCCGCATCCGGTGGCAAAGTCGTGGGCCATGATCTTTTGGTAGGTCTCGGTAAGTTGTTTGGTCACGTGGGCTTCGTCCTCGGGTAACACCATCACGTGTTCCTTGTGGTACTCACCTTCGGCCACCGGTTCAATAAATTCGAACACCGTTCCGGTCACATTCCAATCCTTGTTGCGATCATTATCGATCAGCATCTTGTAGAACACCGCCTGGCGCCAGTAATCACCACCGATCGTATCCTCCTCTCCCGGGCGTTTGAACTTCTCTTTGGCGTATTTGAGCTTGCCCGTCTTATAGTCTACAATGGTGGCCTGCTTGCCATTAAATTCCACCTTATCCAAATGGCCTTTCACCGGCACATTGTTGATCAGCACATGGCGTACCGGCATCTCTACCCGTACGATCTTGTTCCATACGTACAGGTTCTGCTCGTAATAGGCAGGCAATATCTTATCGGCATATTCCAGCCTGCGGTTAAATTCCTCTTTGGTAAAGGCATCACGGTTGCGGAACATGTACCACCTGAATTCCTTCATAAAACCATCCACCGATACAAATACTTTGTCCTCGCTCTTCAGCATCTGATCAAATACCTTGTATAGCGCATGGTGTACCGCCGAACCGAACGCCAGTGCCGGGCTTTTACCCACCGGTACACGGATCAGGTTCTGAAAGTAGAACTTGAGCGGACAATCCAGGTAAGCGTTCAAATGCGTTACGGACAGCACGTAGCCCTGCAGCAGTTGGTCGATGTAATTTTTATCAAGCAACTGCACCACCGGCTTATCAGTCTCCGTGAACTGGGTGGCCAGGTAATCCATCAGCGCATCAGGCCTTACCTGCGGATATTGCACCTGCAAGTGGGTCGACGCCAGTATCTCGCCCACGAATTTGGAGGCTTCCTGGTCCTTACCGTTGCGGTCCTTGGTGCAATACGAGATATTGAGGCACTGCTTGGCCCGCGTAATGGCCACATAGAACAACCGGCGCGACTCTTCTTCCTGCCGTTGCTCCTCGTCGCCGCTGATCTCGAGCAGGGTGTCAGGCAGGCTAAAGCCATGGTTACGGCCCTTGGCATCCCACACCCGCTTGCTGCATCCGATCAGGAACACGTGCTCATACTCCAGGCCCTTTGAGCCATGAGCCGTCACAAAGTTCACCCCGTTCTCGGCAAACACCACCTGATTGAGGTCAAGGCGGATTCCGTTCTCTTTCATGAGGTCAATGGTGCGGATGATGTCCTTCAACCTCACCTCGGGGTTGCGGTGAGCCTCATCACGCACGAAGTTGAACAGAGCGGTAAGTACCTCCATGTGCCAGCCCTTATCAGGCTGACGCATCACATAGCGCATGATACCCAACGAGGTGATCATTTGCTGAAACAGTACCTGCAGCGTCACACTTACCGATGCCTTAAGCAGATCATCGATGGCGCTGATCAGCTGACGCATAGGCGCCTGTTTGTCGGGCTCATCGAACAGCGTTCCCTGGCGGGCGGGCTTAAGCTCGGCCACATAGCGCCGGATCGAGGTCTTATCGTTTTCGGTGAGGTTGTAGTTGGCTTTAGATACGGCTATGCTGGCCTTGGCCACTTCAATGCCGGGTATATCAAAAAGATCATAGTGCATGATCTCGAACAATAGCTCATCACCACTGTAAGGCGAGTCCATCTCCAGCGTCAGATAACGCAGGATGTTGATCAGCTTCTCGCCAAAGGGCAGGGTCAGGATGTCGATCTTACGACGGGTGTTCACCGCGATCTTTTTAGCATCCAAATAATGGATCAGCTGATCTACTTGGTTATGGTTACGGTAGATCACCGCTATCTCAGCCGCTTCAGTTCCCTGGCGCAGCAGGTCCTCTATCTGGTTGGCCACATCTACCAGCTCATGTTCGGGGTTAGCATACTCGCTGATCACCGGCTCCACGGCATGCAGATCAAAACGTGGATTGGCTGCCTGCAAGTTCTTGTCAAGGCGGAGCTGACTGGTCAAGCGTTCCTGGTTGTTGCTGATCAGCATCCGGGATATATCGAGTATCGATTGGTTCGAACGATAGTTCTGCTTTAACACCACAGTTTGTAGCACGGTGCCGTAATCACCCGCAAAATCGAGGATGTTCTTCATGTTGGCACCCTGAAAACGGAAGATCGACTGGTCATCATCGCCCACCACAAAAACGTTAGGCGTGTCCCAGTACGACAGGATGAACTTTAACAATTCATTTTGCGAACCGCTGGTATCCTGAAACTCATCCACCAAAATGTATTGGTACCGTTCCTGGTAACGGCGCAGCAGATCCTCATTGTCTTTAAATGCCTTCAACACCCACATGATCATGTCATCATAATCATATTTTCCGGCCGTCTTCAGGGTGGCCTCATAGTTGGCGAATTCGCCTACCGCAGCCAGTAGTTTGGCCATAATATCTTTAGCCGCATCGATCTCTTTCTGCTTGGGGTCGCCTTTTTTGATGCCTTTGGCCGAGTTGGGGCGTTTGTATTGAAAATCCTCGCGGTTGGGCAAGTCATCAACATAGGCGTTCACGGCCTCGCGGATCTGCGTCTCGGTCCAGTTCTCGCGTTTGATGGTGCTGAACAGGTTCTTCAGCCGCGGCACATCATAATATACATCGCCGGTAAAGCGCTTAAGCAAATGGTCCTTATCGAACTTGTCCACCAGCTCGCGGAACAGCATGGCCGCATCCAGATCGGTGAGCGGATCGAGGCTTAGCTTCCCAAAATGGTCAAGGTTCTCCTGAATGATCTCGTTACAGAACGCGTGGAAAGTATAAATGCCGATACGATAAGCATCAGGACCGATAAAGTCGAACAAACGCTTGCGCATGGCCACCGCACCGGCGTCGGTGTAGGTGAGGCACAGGATCTCGTTGGGCTGAGCATCGGTCTCCAACAGAATCTTACCTATACGCGCGGCCAGGATCTGGGTCTTGCCTGTGCCCGGGCCGGCCACTACCAAAACAGGGCCATCCAGCTTGTTCACGGCAGCTAACTGCTCAGGGTTAAGGGTGGCCAGTATGTCGTTAAATCGTTGGTTATATCGTTCCTGGAGAGGTTGCATCATGGTACTTGCAAAGGTACGCAATGCTATGCAGATGTGCGGTCAATGCTGCCATGCAAATAGGGCCGCAAATGCTCATCAAAAGTTCAATCTGGCTTTGATCACTGGGGTCACGGATGCGGTTGAGCTGGCATACTGATCAGCCGTATTGATCACACCCGGCGACAGGTTAAAGCTCAGATCAGTACCGATGCTGTATGAATGGATCATTTTGGCATCGATGTAAGCATCCACCACCTGTATACCCCAAATACCTAATAAACCTAATACACTCAACTGCATATTGCGCTGATAGTTGGACTGTAAAGCATCGGCGTAGGCCATTCCGTTGCCTGTCTGTTGAAGCCTCAGGTAAGTTGTGTACTCTTTGGCGCTCACTTCAGTGCCTAACGGGTCGCGAAAGTAACGGTACACCTTCAGGTAATGACGGTAATTGGACCGGTTGGATACCACCTGCTGACCCAGCATCCCAAGCAGACCGTAAACGATAGGCACTTTCCATACCTTGTGGTTATACACCTGACCCCAACCCGGTAGCACTGCCGAACGGAACACCGCTTTGGAAGGGTCATGCATTGGATCAGGCTTATTCTTTGGGCGTTCATGCGCTGAAGCAGCTTGCCAATATCTCACACTGTCTTTAGTTGATGAGCGCTGCTGCGCCGATACGCAAAACGGAGCTGTGACAAGTAACACAGCGAGTAAAGTGGACCGGAATAATGATGATAAGGTAAGCATGCATAAAGAACTGTTAGCGCGGGCTAATATTGTTTCTGCGCCTGACCAATACACAAAAAAAGGCCGCTCATGTACGAGCGGCCTTTTAAGATCTGAGTGATCAACAGCTTACAGCGTAGCCATATCGATCACAAAGCGGTAACGCACGTCACCTTTTTCCATACGTTCGTAGGCGGTGTGTATGTCTTTGATGTCGATCAGCTCGATGTCTGACACGATGTTGTTCTCGGCACAGAAATCCAGCATTTCCTGGGTCTCTTTAATGCCACCAATGCCCGAACCGGCAACGCTTTTGCGGCCGCCCAATAACGAGAACGCAGCGATCTCGGCCGGCTCCGGTGGTACACCTACGCAAATGTGGGTACCGTTGGTACGTAGTAATGACAGGTAAAAATTAAAGTCGTGCGGAGCGCTTACGGTATCCAATATGAAATCGAAGCTACCTTTTACCGCTTCCACTTGAGCAGGGTCACTGGTCACCACAAAATGGTGAGCGCCTAATTTCTTGGCGTCCTCTTCTTTTTTAGGCGAGGTACTCAACACGGTCACCTCGGCACCAAAAGCAACACCGAACTTTACGCCCATGTGGCCTAAACCACCCAAGCCAAGCACGGCCAGTTTATGACCTTTGCCTACCTTCCAGTGGCGCAGCGGCGAATAGGTGGTGATACCGGCACACAACAAAGGCGCGGTAGCCGCCAGATCTGTCTTGTCAGACACGTGCAGCACGAAGTCCTCGTTCACCACAATGGTGTTGGAGTAGCCACCGTACGTAGGTGAACCATCACCATAGCTGTCCAGGCTGTTATAGGTTTGGGTGTTGCCATGCAGGCAATATTGCTCCAGGCCATCTTTACAGTTCTCGCAGGTGCGGCACGAGTTCACCATACAGCCGGTACCGGCAATATCGCCCACTTTGAACTTGGTCACCTGATCGCCCACCTTTACCACACGGCCAACGATCTCGTGACCTGGTACCATCGGGAATATTCCTTCGAACCAGTCGTTACGGATCTGGTGAAGATCGGAGTGGCACACTCCGCAGTATTGAATATCAAATTGCACATCATGTGCACCAACTTCGCGACGGTCAAAATCCCATGGCGCCAGGTCGGTGGTCGGGCTTTGCGCCGCGTATCCTTTAGTTCCGATCATAGTAAATGTAGTTTATTGAATGTTGAAACAAATATAAGGTCGAAAGGTTGCCATGGGCTTGCGATATTCAAACCATCCATTACAAAATTCAAACCTGCACAGTTGCCTGCGGATGAGCATCATGAGGGGTTAACATAAGTGTATAATAAATAAGACCTTCAGCTTACACAAAAAGCAGCTGATAACCTTTAATTAATACTATTTTTATAACATTACAGCATGTTTTGGTACGAAGAAGAGGTAAAAGGCCTCGAAAGAAATAGTTTGAAGATTGGTTATGCACCCGAGACGCTGTTCTACGGCAGCTCAAGCATACGCCTGTGGAGTACCCTTTACCAGGACTTTGCCGATCTAAAGCCCGTTAACCTGGGCTTTGGCGGATCAACCCTGGCGGCATGCGTGTGGTTCTTTGACCGCATCATGATGCCTTACCAGCCCAAAAGGCTGATCGTTTACGCCGGAGACAATGATCTGGGCGACGGCCGGCACCCCGAAGAGGTGCTGATCTTTTTTCAGCAACTGGTGGTGCGTGCTCAGGAGCGCTTTGGCGATATGCCATGTTACTTTGTATCGCTAAAACCCAGCCCCGCACGCTGGTCCATTGCCGATAGCTTTAAATACACTAACAACCTGATCGAGAATGAGATCGTGAAACAACAGAACAACTGGCGTTTCATCAATATATTCAAAGCCATGCTTGATCCCAGCGGCAAGCCTCAGCCCGACCACTTTGCCGATGATGCCCTGCATCTGAGCGCTAAAGGTTATGAGGTTTGGAAGCAGGTGATCAGGAGCAGCATAAGCAGTTAAGGATCAACACCGGGTTAACATACAAGTAACACAGATCATGGATATTTCGCAGCGAAGTACGGCCCCTATGATAAACAGAGAATACCATAAGCATTTCAGCAAGGAGTTACAGCGTAACATGGAGCTATTGGTATTTGGGCATGCGGGCAAAGCGGTGATCTTTTTCCCTACGCGTATGGCTCGTTTTTATGATTATGAGAACTGGGGTATAGTTGGGGCACTGTATGATAAGATCGAGAGCGGCGAGTTGCAGTTGTTCTGTGTGGATAGTATAGATGCCGAAAGCTTTTATAACAAGAACCTTGCTCCTGCTGAGCGCATCAAGCGCCATTTGCGATATGAGGCTTACCTGCTTAATGAGCTGATCCCTTTTATCCGTAAAATGAACGGTGGCCAGTACCTTATGGTGGCAGGGTGCAGCATGGGCGCCTACCATGCCATGAACATCGGTTTGCGGCATCCTACGCGATTTAACAAAGTGGTATCCATGAGCGGGCGGTATGACCTTACCGAACAACTGCCGTTCTATGATGACCTTTTTGATGGCTTTCATAACGACGATATTTACTTCAACATGCCCAGGCAGTTCATGCCCAACCTGGAAGACCCTCAACTACTGAACGCCATGCGCCGGATGGAGATCATTTTGGTGATCGGTCGCGAAGACCCATTCTTACCCGGCAATACGCTCTTTCATGAGATGCTCTGTCAAAAAAACATCTCTCATCATTTTTATGTGTGGGATGGCAATGCGCATCGTCCGCGCTTTTGGCGGCAAATGGTGAAGCTTTATTTTTAAATGGCATTGCCGGCTTGTACCAGCGAACGTTTTTTGGTGGGATCAAGCGGTTTAGATATTAGCACTACCAGTATGACCGGGAAGAGATTCACCAGCAACCATTGCAGGCCAGACACTTTGTGCATACCCAGATCGATCAGCAGGAAATTAATGATCACACTGGCTACCGCCAGCAGCAACATAGTGACCTTAGGGTTAACGATCGTTACCTTTTGCGAGTAGGTAAGCGCAGCGCTCAAAAGGTACAAAAGCAGGCTGCAACCCGTCAGCATCAAACACAACAATACTGATACGCCGTAGCGTAGCCATGACCCCAAAAAGTCGGGCCCTTGAGCGGCCGGCCAAAGCACATGGCCGATACCCCACTGCAATACCGGGACCGTGAGCGCTGCCACGATCCATAACCTGAAAGCATAAGGGATGATCTTGTCCATAAGCCTGATAATTAAAGATAGCGCAATTAGTGCTTATCTCATAAAATAACGATCGATCACAACTTTGGCCTCCTTCTCGTCTTGCGCACATACGTTGCAAAAGGTACCTACCCCATTCACCGGACCTTCATATTCCCACTCGAACACCTTATCAAAATTCTTGGCTGGGCCAACGATGCGCAGTTTCAGGCCGGTGGGTATCACATACAGCAAATAATTACCTGGCAGCATCACCTTAAAGCATTTTTGCCCTTTATAGGATCCTTTACCCGCATAGCTAACGCTCAATTCTTTACTGTCTTTCCCGTAGGCATACTTGATCTCGGCCCGCTTACCGCTCTTGCTCCAGAACGAGAAATGCTCGTACCCTTCTTCGCCATACTTGCCTACCGAATAGTTGGCCACCTTTTGCGCAAAAGCACCAGCAGTTGCCACCAGCATGATCACCATGACCATGACCGGTCTTAAGATAATATTGAGGTTCATTGAGTTGAGGTTAGTGTTCAACGAAACAACAATGCCCTTGCTGAAAAGTTCGGCACCGTGATCACGGCAGATAGTCTACCACTCAAATAGAATAAACTTTGAAGGTTTGGCCCATTAACGCTTATATTGCGGCATTATCATATCAGCATTAGCCATGTCCCTACCCTATCAGCGCATCATCATCAAGATCGGATCTAACGTACTTACGCAAGCCAATGGTTTGCCCGATGAGCAGCGGATCGGTCATCTGGTGGATCAAATGGCGGCGCTGCGGTCACAGGGCATGGAGGTGATCCTGGTATCATCAGGAGCCGTGGCCTCGGGGCGCAGCCTGATCAAGATCGACGAGAAGGTTAATGCCGTGGCTACCCGACAGTTGCTGGCCTCCATAGGCCAGGTCAAACTGATCAATACTTACGCGCAGTTGTTCGAGCAGCATAAGCTGTTGTGTGCACAGGTATTGGTCACCAAAAGCGACTTCCGCGACCGTACGCATTACCTCAACATGAAAAACTGTTTGGAGATATTGCTGCACAACGGCGCCATACCGGTAGTGAACGAGAATGACGTAGTATCTGTAACAGAACTGATGTTCACTGATAATGATGAACTGGCTGGACTCATCGCCTCGATGCTGAACGCACAGGCGCTCATCATCCTGAGCAACGTGGATGGCATTTTTGATGGCGACCCACGTACGGGCAATGCCCAACTCATCGAGACCATAAAGGATGACACTGAGGACCTGTCGGCGTTTATCACCACCGGCCGCTCTCAATTTGGCCGCGGGGGAATGCTTACTAAAAGTAACATGGCCAAAAAGGTGGCGCAGCTGGGTATTAGCGTACACATTGCCAACGGTATGCGGCCGAACGTACTGACCGACCTGCTGGCCGGCCAGGTGCCGCATACCCACTTTGTGCCCGACCGTAAGGCATCAGGCAAAAAGAAGTGGCTGGCACACTCACAGCATTTCACCAAAGGCGTGGTGCAGATCAATGCCGGTGCCAAGCAGGTGCTTACTTCTAATAAAGCCACCAGCCTGCTGCCCATTGGCGTGATCAAAGTGGTGGCCGATTTTCAAAAAGGCGACCTGATCAGGATCATTGATGAGGAGGAGACACCCATAGCGATAGGCATTGCCGAATATGGTGCTGAAAAGGCCCGCGAACGCATTGGCCAGCAAAAACAGCGCCCCCTGGTGCATTACGATTACCTTTACTTGACCGCATAACCACATGGACCATACCCAGTATTTTGAAAGAGCACGCAAGGCAGGCCGATCGCTTATTGGCTTAAGCAATGAACAGATCGATGCCTTGTTACTTGAACTGGCCGATGCGGCCGTAGCCGCCACCGGTGAGCTACTGCTGGCTAACCAGGCTGACCTTGACCGCATGGACCCGGCCGATGCCAAGTACGACCGGCTGAAACTTACCGCGGATCGCATAGCCTCTATAGCTGCAGAGATGCGCACTGTGGCCGGCCTGCACAACCCAGTGGGCGAAGTGCTGGAACAAAAGGAAATGCCGAACGGTCTGCAAATCTCTAAGGTACGGGTACCGCTGGGCAACATCGGTATCATTTACGAGGCCCGGCCCAACGTAACGTTCGATGTGTTCTCGTTATGCTTCAAGACCGGCAACGTGGCTATTTTGAAAGGTGGAAGTGATGCGGCATATTCTAACGAGGCCATCGTAAAGGTGATCCACTCGGTCCTCACCCTCCATGGCATCGACCCATACGTAGTGACGCTGTTACCGCCCGACCGTGAGGCCACGCATGCTTTACTTAACGCTATTGGCTATGTGGATGTACTGATCCCACGCGGTAGCCAGAACCTGATCAATTATGTACGCGAGAACAGCCGCGTGCCGGTGATAGAGACCGGTGCAGGCATCGTACACGTATATGGTGATGCCACTGCCGACGTGGACATGCTGAGCCGTATCGTGTTCAACTCTAAAACGCGCAGGCCAAGTGTTTGCAATACGCTCGATTGCTTCATCGTTCATGAGGCTTTGTTGAATGAACTACCACAGATCACCTCGCCATTGGCCAAAGCCCAGGTGACCATTTATGCCGATGAACCAGCCTATGCTGCACTGCAAGGCAGCTACCCGGCCGAGCTACTACACCCTGCACAGGCCGAGCATTTTGGCACGGAGTTCTTATCGCTTAAAATGGCGATCCGTACCGTAAGTTCACTGACCGAAGCACTTGACCATATTGACGAGTACAGCTCCAAACACAGCGAGGCCATCGTATCGCAGGATGCTGACAATATTGAAACTTTCCTGAACACGGTGGATGCGGCTGCCGTTTACGCCAACGTTGCCACCGCCTTTACCGATGGCGCGCAATTCGGGTTGGGATCTGAGATAGGCATCAGCACGCAAAAGCTTCATGCCCGTGGGCCTATGGGTTTAAGCGAACTGACCAGCTATAAATGGGTAGTGAGGGGGAATGGGCAAACACGGAATTAGTGATCAGGCAAATCGAACAACATGCCAGTTCAATCCTGATCAACTTGACGCCTCCTTTTGAGCGCCAGCAAACCTAATATTGGTCCTATGGCTAGTAGCGTGAATATATAATTGCCATTGTGATCATTATGCAAAGCACTGATGAGTTGCACGCTTACCAGCGTTACCGCGAAACCTATACAGGTGACCATGGTCAGCGCCGTACCCTTGAAAGCTGCCGGTGCATGCTGTGCCACCAATGTTGAAAAGAGCGGCGAATCGGCGATGACGGCCATGCTCCATACCACCAGGGAGGTCACAAACATAATAGGCGAACCACTGAACAAGAACAGCGGCGACAGCAAACAACAGACGCATGAGATGATCAACGCAGCGGTAGCCACCCGTTGAGCACCCCAACGCTGCGATAGATGCCCACCCAGCACGCAAGCCACGCTCCCTGCGGCGATGACGCCGAAGGAGGTCAGCGGTATATTCAGACCGGAAGCCGGGTAATGCGCCACATAAGCACTCACCATCACGGGCACGAACACCCAGAACGCATACAACTCCCACATATGCCCTGCATAACCCAATGCCGCCGACCGGAAATTTGGATCTTTAAAGGCGGTGAGCGCCTGCGACAGATCGAGCTTTTGGCCGGTGGTTCGATATGGTCCGCCGGGTACAAACAGCAACATAGCCGCGCCGCCCAATACACACAGAGCAGATGTAGTATAGATGACATACCTCCACGGCAAACCTGCTGATAAGCTTTTGACCAGGTGCGGGAACGCGGTTCCCAATACCAAAGCACCAACCAAATAACCTAATGAGCGTCCTAATCTTTGTTGATAATGATCGGCAGCGATCTTCATACCCACCGGGTAAATACCCGCCAGGAAAAACCCTGTAAGCACACGGCAGCCGATAAGTGAAAAGGGCGTGATCCACGCCGAACTGACCGCAAGGTTGATACCTGCCGCAATGAGCGCACAAGTGAAAAATATCTTTGATGGCGAGAATTTATCGTTCAGCCCAAGCAACGCAAAGACCAGCGTACCGGTAATGAAGCCGGCCTGTACTGCGTTACTCAGATAGCCCAGGTAGGCAGGGCCCAGTTGCAGTGATCGCGCCAGGTCGCCGATCACCGCATTGCCCGCGAACCACACCGAAGTACAAAAGAACTGCGATAGGATAATGACGGGTAAGATGCGCTTCATGCAGGATGGCCGGGTAAGTGACGCAAGATAGGAAAACGCTAAAACCATCCGGATATTCACGATTATTTTCTATCAATTTCGCATATTTGTTAACGAACATCATCTATCGAACTACACCTCCTAACCTACCTCTGTCATGTACAAAAAAGTGCTCGGGCTCTCGCTGCTCTTGTCCCTCATCACCACCTATACCTTTGCTCAGGACGACGCCCTGAGGGTGAACTACCAGGTGAATCCTAACCGCAACGTTGAACTCAATTATGAGAAGGCCGATCTTGGCACCTACACTGTTGTACTCGACTTTACCACGCTGGTGAATTCGTCAGGCTCAGAAAGGCGTATACTGACCGCATCGGGCAAGATGGGACGGTTAGAGACCTTAACACCTACCAATAAAGATCAGGGCATTACTTTTTCCTACAAGTATTCCTACATCAGGGGCAAGCTTAAACCCAAGATCAATAACGACATCGTTTATGTGCTGCCTTACCGAAAAGGCGCCAACACCAAAGTTTCTGAGGCCACCTTCGTCAACGCCACCTACTTTGGTAATACCGCCCCCGACGATTGGAAGGGCTATTACTTTTATACCGACACCGAAGATACCATAGCCGCCGTACGCAAAGGCACGGTAGTTAGCATCAAGGATACCTACGACACCGACAAACCCACCGAGGTAGCCTACAAAAGCTCTTTGAACGAGATCATTATCGAGCATAGCGACGGTACGCTGGCCACCTACCGCGGCTTTAAAAAGGGAAGTTTTAAGGTTTCGGTAGGTCAAGTGGTATTTCCGGGCACTGCGTTAGGCCTTAACAGCAAGTACAGCGAATCGAGGCCTTATGGCGTATACCTGATCGTGACGTACCTGAGGTCGGCCGATCTGGAGGGTGCGCGCGGACAAAGCCTCGCCACCACCAAAAGTCTGTATGGATTCATCACGCCCAACTTCTACATTGATCAAAACTCTAAAGGAGCGGTATTAAGATCAGGGCAGCAGTACGAAGTGGAAAGCACACCCGAGATCGTGACCAAAGAAATGACCAAGCGCGAGATCAAACAGTTGCCTAAATAGTTCAGCCGTTATAAAATTCGAAAGAGCTTACTTCTTTTCTGCTGGCGGCGTTTCGGTACGCTCACCGGTATCTGGAGATACCTTGCCCACAGGCAGGTCTCGGCGCGACCACTCGCTCCAGGAGCCTACGTAAAGCTTGGCGCCTTTGATGCCTGCCTGCTCAAGGGCCAGCAAGGTATGGCATGCCGTTACCCCTGACCCGCAATGTACGATCACCTTTTCGGGCGCTACCTTGCCTAAAGCCTGCTCATACTGATCGGCCAGTTCTTCGGCTGGGCGGTATTTGCCACCGGCCAAATTGGTCAGGTAAGGGATGTTCACCGCACCGGGGATATGGCCTGCCACCAGGTCAAGCGGCTCGGTGTCGCCATTGTAGCGCGGCGTTTCGCGCACATCGATCACCATACGGGCGGGATCTTTGGCGGCCTCCATCACTTCTTCAATGGTCACAGTGCCATCAAAACCGGCAGGCACCGGGTAAGTGGTGGCTTGGGGTTCAGCGGTCAGGTCGGTGGTCACTTCCATACCGGCATCAATAGCCGCTTGTAACCCGCCGTTGAGTACCTGCACCTGGCTGTGTCCAATGGCTTTGAGCATCCACCAAAAACGGGCGGCCGGGTTAGCGGCAGCTTTGTCATCATACACGATCACATGGCTATCGGGCGTCATGCCCAAGCTACCTAACAACCCGGCAAACTCGGCCGCGGCTGGTAGCGGGTGACGGCCGCCAACAGCGGCATCTTCAGGGTGAGCGGCCAGTTGTTCCAGGTCAACATACAGCGCACCTGGCAGGTGCCCCTGCTCATAACGTTCGCGGCTGTTGCCAAAGCCCCGTGCATCGATCAGGGTGTAGGTGCCTGGGGTAAGTGCTTTCAGGTCGGCTGCCTCAATGAGTGGTGTCATGGTGTAGATAGATGTGTGATGGTCAAATATATAAAAGCAACGCTTAACTGATCAGGATATTCTCGCCAAATTTGGCCGATACGGTGGCCGCCTCGCCGTTGTTGATACTGATCACCAATGAGCGGTCGAACGCGATCTGCTCAATAAGGCGTATCTGTGTACCGATGCCGATCTCGAGCTTGTGCAGGTACTGTAAAAAATCGCTGCTGGTATCGCGCACTGCGGCTACGCGGTAAGTGCTGCCCACCTTACCATCGGCCAGTGATGCTGAGAACGGGCGGGCCATTTTGCCGTTGGCCTTGGGTATAGGGTCGCCATGCGGATCGTACTCCGGGAAACCCAGGAAGCGGTCTAGGCGGTCGGCCAGGTCATGGTATTTGATGTGCTCGAGTTCTTCGGCTATATCGTGTATCTCATCCCAGCGGTAGTCCAGCTTTTCCAGCAGGAACACTTCCCACAACCGGTGCTTACGCACGATCTGTATAGCGTCCTTTTGTCCCTGGGTGGTCAGCTTGACCCCTTTCTTCTTATCGTACTCGATCAGTTGCTTATCGCTGAGCTTGCGTATCATATCCACTACCGATGCAGGGTTGTTGCCCAGTGCCTCGGCAATAGCACTGGTCGATATCTTTTTCACATCTGCCATTTGCGATAACCTGAAGATGGCTTTCAGGTAATTCTCCTCTGAGAAAGTGTTCATTACATCACTTTGTTTAGACCAATCAAACATAAAGAAATAAAAATTGTAAATTATAAAATTAGGTATACCTAATTTTATAATTTTGCTTAACACAATTTATTATTTAGCAATGTCAAAACATCTACACCTTATCGGTTGCTTACTTATCCTGTGTGTCAACGCCTTTGCACAAACAGGTATCATCAAAGGTCGGGTCATGGCTGTGGGCGATGGGCCGGTCTCCTTCGTATCAGTAGGCGTACAGGGTAAACCTATAGGCACCCGAACTGGTAACGATGGCCGTTATCAGTTGCCGGGTTTGAAGCCGGGCAGCTACACGATCACTTTCTCGGCATTGGGCTATCAAAAGCAGCAACATAACGCCGAAGTGAAGGCTGGCGGTAGCGCGACCGTGGATGTAGAGCTACTCAAAAGCGAATCGAAACTGAACGATGTGGTGGTGACCGGTGTAAGCCGCGCCACGGAGGTGCGCAAGAACCCGATACCGGTGGTAGTGATGACCAAAAAGGATATGGACCGCCACGTGAACAACAACATCATTGATGCCATAGTAAAGGGTGTGCCGGGTGTTAACGCGGTCACTACCGGGCCTAACGTATCCAAGCCCTTCATACGTGGCTTAGGCTACAACCGGGTGTTGACCTTGTATGATGGTATACGCCAGGAGGGCCAGCAATGGGGCGATGAGCACGGGATCGAGATCGATCAGTATGGCATTGCCCGTGCCGAAGTGGTGAAAGGCCCGGCAAGTTTGATCTACGGGTCAGATGCGCTGGCAGGCGTGATCAATATGATCCCGTTCTTGCCAGCCTTTGAGAACAACGCTTTAAGTGGCGACTATACGGCCGACCATCATACCAACAACGGGCTGATCGGCTCCTCGTTAGGGTTGGCGTATAAGCATGACGACTGGCGCTTTACCGCCCGTGGCACCGGCAAGTTGGCGCACAACTATACCAACAGTGTGGACGGCCGCGTTTACGGCACGGCCTACCGTGAGCTTAACCTATCGGCCATGGCCCGGGTAGATAAGGGTTGGGGATACATCCAACTGGCCACTACCCTGTTCAACAACAAACAGGAGATACCCGACGGCAGCCGCGACTCGTTGACCCGGCGCTTTACCCGGCAGGTGCTTGATGATGGCGATGATATCAAGAACCGCCCCATCGTACCTGACAACGAATTAAAGACCTACCGCCTCAACCCGTTGTACCAGCATATACAGCATTACCGCCTGTACAGCACCAGCCAGTTCAAATTGGGCGAGGGCAGCCTAAACGTGTTGTTGGGTGGCCAGCAAAGTGTAAGGCGCGAGTACAATCACCCCACCCAACCTCAACAACCAGGACTTTATGTGGTGCTCAACACGCTTAATTATGATGTGAAGTATAACCTGCCTGATATGGCCGGCATCGAGACCACCATTGGCGTGAACGGCATGTACCAGACCAACCGCAGCAAGAACGCCACCGATTTCCCGATCCCTGATCATGACCTTTTCGATATCGGCACGTTCCTGTTCGCCAAAAAAACTTTGGGTAAGGTTGATATTAGCGGGGGCATCCGTTTTGATAACCGCCATACGAGTTGGAAGAACTTTTACGTGGCTGATAATCCACAGAATGGTTTTCAAAAACACGTGACCGGGGCCGATACCGCCGGTGCTTACCTGCAATTTCCCTCATTTGCAAAAACTTACACGGGTATATCAGGCAGTTTGGGGGTCACCTACAATGTGACCGAGCGGCTGTTGCTGAAAGCCAATATCGCGCGGGGTTACCGAGCGCCCAATATCACCGAGATCGGCTCCAATGGGTTAGATCCCGGTGCGCACATCGTTTACCTGGGCAACCGTGGCTTCAGGCCCGAGTTCAATTTACAGCAGGATGTGGGCATTGTGGCGTATTTAAAAGATGCTGACCTCAGTGCCGACCTGTTCAACAACAACATACAGAATTACATTTACCAGGCCCGTTTGAACGATGCCGACGGCAACCCGGTGGTGATCGTGCCGGGGAACAGTACTTACCAGTATCAGCAGTCGAAAGCGCGTTTGTATGGTATCGAGCTCACCGCCAACCTGCACCCGCAAAGCGCCAAATGGTTCAATTGGAACAATAGCTTGGCTTACGTAAAGGGCTTGAATCAAAACAAGGAACTGATCGCCCGCGCGGGTGATGCGGCGCGGTACCTGCCGTTCATCCCGCCGCTGCACGTACGGTCGGAATTGCGTATCAACCTCCAACCCAAAAGTACCTCATGGGCCAAACCCTACGTTAAACTGGAAGCAGATGCTTACGCCGCACAGAACAATTTTTACGCACTCGATAATACCGAGACGGCTACGCCCGGTTATACCCTATGGAACGTAGGATGTGGCAGCGGATTCAAGAACAAGAACGGAAGAACGGTACTGGACCTTTTTTTACAGGTGGATAACCTTTTTGATAAGGCCTATCAGTCGAACCTTAACCGGCTCAAATATTTTGAATATTATTCGGCATCGCCCAATGGCCGTAGCGGGATTCACAACATTGGCCGCAACATCAGCTTAAAGGCGGTAGTGCCCTTTTAATGCATTTCAGTAGAATTGGAGAAGAGATTGATCACCAACACGCCCGCAATGATCAGCACCATGCCAATAACGGCTGGCATATCCAGCTTTTGCTTGTAAAAGATCAGGCCAGCCAGCGAGATAAGTACGATTCCCACACCAGACCATATGGCGTATGAGATACCCATAGGCAATACCTTAAGCGTTAAGCTTAAAAAATAAAATGCCGAAGCATAGCCCAGCACCACCAGCACCGACGGCCACAACCGCGAAAAATTCTCGGACGATTTGAGCGCCGACGTGGCGATCACCTCAGATATAATGGCCACCAGGAGGTATAAGTATCTCATTGCGGTAAAGGTAGCTTTACTATGGATCACGAACAAGAGGCAGTTAAACACCATGACATTGATACGGATATTACTTTTAAATTAGCCCAATGGCCACTCCGCTCAAAGAATACTATTCGCCCGCTTTTTACGGCCGGTTCACCACCGCATTGGCGCATGTGCTACCTCAACTTGATGGGAAGCTTTTCATACAACGCATTTACACACCTGCGTTCGACGGCATGGAGCTGAAACAGCGCATGCGGCATACGGCCATGGTGCTGCACCAGTTCATGCCGTCGGCATATACTGAGGCCGTTAGGGTGATCGAACAGCTGATACCTGAGCTACGCCGCACCATGATCGGCATGGATATGTTACCCTTAATGCTGTTGCCCGACTATGTGGAGGTTTACGGTCTGGACGACTACGATACATCGGTGCATGCCATAGAGCAGATCACCCAGTTGGTAAGCTGCGAGTTCGCGGTCCGCCCGTTCCTGATCAGGTACACCGATGCAATGCTGGCACAGATGCTGAAATGGGCCGATCATGATAGCTACGCCGTGCGCCGACTGGCCAGCGAGGGCAGCCGCAGCCGTTTACCCTGGGCGATGGCGGTACCCGCGTTGAAAAAAGACCCGCAACTGATCATACCTATCCTCGAGAAGCTGAAGAACGACCCATCGGAGTGGGTGCGCCGTAGCGTGGCCAACAGTTTGAATGATATAGCCCGCGATCACCCAGATGTGGTGTTGCAGATCGCCCGCGATTGGCAGGGCATCAGTGCCGAAACAGACGCCATCATCAAACACGGAAGCCGCACGCTGCTCAAGCAAGGGCACACCGAGATACTCAAACACTTCGGACTGGATGCTACGCAAGTAACGCTTACCAACCTCCAGATCATTACTCCAAAAGTTACTATTGGCGGCGACCTGGATATCAGGTTCACCCTACGCAATGAGCGTGACGTGGCCCAAAAGATACGTTTAGAGTATGCCTTATTCTACTTGATGAAGAATGGAAAGCTATCCAAAAAAGTATTTAAGATCAGCGAACGCATTTACCAGCCGGGCGAGACCTGCACGATCGACCGTCGGCACCGTTTTGTGGTGATCACCACCCGTACCTATTATTGCGGCACGCACGAAGTATCGGTGATCATTAACGGGCAGGAAAAGGCACGCGGCAGTTTTGAACTTTGCCCAGCGTGATCACTGCTTCATCAACCCATCGGCAAAGCCGGTGATCAGTTTGAACAGATCGTTATACTCGGTCAACGGTAAGGTGCGGCTCACATCAAAAACATCGTGGTAAGCTTTGATGCCACCCATGGTGTATATGAAGAACGCAGGAACGCCCTTTTCGGTGAACCAGTAGTGATCGCTATTGGCCGCCTTACCCCGCGAGGCGATCTTGGCCAGGTAGTTACCTTTAGCGTTCACCTGTTTAATGAGTTCGAACTGTTTAGGATAAACGGTAGCGTTCACCACCGTAATGCCTTCGTTACCCGTGCCCATAATATCCATATTGAGCAGGAACTTGATGCGGCTTAATGGGATCAGTGGATGTTCGGTAAAATATTTCGACCCTAATATGCCGGCCTCCTCACCCGCGAAACACATAAAAGCGATGGTATAAGGCTGAGGATGCGCGGCGTAGTACCTGGCCAAACTTAACAGCATGGCCATCCCGCTGGCATTATCATTGGCTCCGGGGAAATAGGTATCGGCACCCATGCCGCCCAGGTGGTCGTAATGCCCCGTGAACATGATGACACTATCGGGTTTCACGGTGCCTTTTACCATGGCGCAAATATTGGCCGTCTTGAAACCCTCGATCAGCTTATTCTCTATGTTAACGTTGATGCTCTTAGGCACCTCTGCCAGCCCTTTTTTATCGATCTGTAACTCGGTATAGTCGTCTACCTCCTGCGCTACCGACCAGGTGAGTTTATCTTTCAGGGTCACAATGATGCGGTCCTGCTCGTCAACATAGGTCACGCTGTCCTTTTGTACCAGATCACCTTTAGCTTTAACGCCTCGGCTACCAGGAGTTACGATAAAGTCTTTACCCGGCACCAGCGCATGCCCGTTCACGGCCACCTCCATTTTACCCGGAAAGGTGTTCACATTAAAGCTGAACGGCTGCAGCATATCCTTGCCATCCAGGGGTTGCAACCCTGAACTTTTGAATTGTGCCGCTATAAATTTGGCCGCCTTACCCATACCATCTTTAGTATAACCGCGTCCCCAAAAATAACGGGAGGTCAGGGTATCCAACATGCGGCGAGCGTACAGGGAATCCTGCGCATGAGTGAACGTACAGCAGGCGAACAGGAATAGCAGGGTGAGCTTGTATCTCATAAACTACAGGTCAGGTTAGTGGAGATGACAAGATACAGTAATACCCGTAAAAACAAAACAGGCCGGGAGCATATCCCGGCCTGTTGAAATGGTTACCACCTGTTGTTATACCGGTAGCCGTTACTATCATACGGCCCGTGATGACGGTACGGCCCGTGGTTACGATAACGGTATGGGCGGCGCTCCTGCACCATACAACTGGTCAACATACTGATCAATGATGCTACTAATGCTATGGTTAAAATGGTCCTCTTCATGGTCTTTTTTATTGTGTTATAATGGGTCAGACCGCAATAAGCCTTAAAGGATCAATGGGTGCATACGTTTGTTACAAACAGCCCCACCCAAACCCTCCCTGGGAGGGAGGGCTTCAGGAAAAGGTTTTCTAAGTCTCCCCTCCCGGGGGAGATACAGAGGGGGCTTCTTCCGGGAGGGTTTGGGTGGGGCTGTTTGAGTGGGGCTGTTTGACCTGTCTCTTTTCAAACAACCTACATTTTTATACCTTAGTTATTTGGAGTGCCGCGCAAATAGTTGCGAAAGCCTCATAAAAAGCACGCTTAATGATATATAAAAAGATACTTTGTACGCTGTTCACGATCACTGCTACGGCCGCGGCATTTGCGCAAACCGACAGCGCCACCACGCCATCGGCTATCAAGACCCTTACCCTGAAGCAGTACGCCGAACTACAGAACGGACCAGAACTGCGGGAAATGGCCCTGCCCGCCACCATGAACGGCTACCCAATGCCCGATGATGTGCTACAATTCAAAAAAGAGCTGAAGCTGACCGATCTGCAGGTAAAGCAGATCACCGAGATAAGCCGCTACCTTAAACAAAAGAAGGTTCAGGCCGGGCAGTCAATGATCTTGAACGAGAAAAAGCTGGACGACCTGTTCAGCAAGCACAAGATCGATGAGGGCACTTTGAACTTTTACGGCAACCGTTACGGGCTTTACCAGGGCGAATACCGTAACGCGGTGCTATCGGCCTGCATCAATACGTACAATGCCCTCAACCCGCAGCAAACCACCAGGTTCTGGAAGCTCAAAAAACCTTAATTGCTATCTGTCATTCAATTTGATTAACTTAGCGCCCCCGTTACGGAATAATTATGAAGATAACGTTCGATTTTGAAAAGCCACTATCAGATCTGCAGCAGCAGATCGATAAGATCATACAGGTCGAAGAAAAGACCAAGGTCGATATGTCGGCCACGCTGAACGAGTTGCAAGACAAGTTCGAGCAAGCTAAGAAGCAGGTGTACAGCAACCTGAGCGGCTGGCAAAAGGTGCAGATATCGCGCCACCCTGAACGCCCTTACACGCTACAATACATCGAGTTGATGTGCGATGATTTCATCGAACTGCATGGCGACCGCAACGTAGGCGACGATAAGGCCATCATTGGTGGCTGGGGTTCCATCGGCGGACAAACAGCCATGTTCATCGGTCATCAAAAAGGCCGTAATACCAAGGATCGCCAGTACCGCAACTTTGGCATGGCCAACCCTGAGGGTTACCGCAAGGCCCTGCGCCTGATGAAGATGGCCGAAAAGTTCAACAAACCGATCATTACCCTGATCGATACCCCCGGAGCTTACCCTGGCCTGGAGGCCGAGGAACGCGGACAAGGTGAGGCCATTGCCCGCAACATTATGGAGATGTCGGTACTGAACGTGCCGGTGATCTGTGTGGTGATCGGCGAAGGTGCATCAGGCGGTGCGATCGGCATCGGCATTGGCGATAAGGTATATATGCTGGAACATACCTGGTACTCGGTGATCTCGCCTGAGTCGTGCTCATCGATCCTGTGGCGCAGCTGGGACTTTAAAGAACGTGCGGCCGAAGTATTGAAACTGACCTCGAGCGAGATGCTGAAGAACAAGCTGATCGACGGAGTGATCAAAGAACCACTTGGCGGCGCCCATCAAGACCCGATCGCCATGGCTGCCACATTAAAAAAGACCCTCATCAAGGACCTGAAGACCTTGAAGGACCGCAATATTGATGAATTGGTTCACGAGCGTATCGAGAAATTCTGCTCGATGGGTGTAGTGATCGAGGACGAACCCGCTCCTGCCCCCTCCCCGGCATCTACCGAAGCTGGACAGGCGGAGTAACTTCCCCTCTAAACACATAACGACAAAGGCCCCGATCATTCGGGGCCTTTATTGTTTTATACTGATCTGGGCAAGTAAATACCCCAGATCATATTACTGAACTCACCGGCGGCAAATATGATGGTGCGATCAGGCAGTGTGATGTTGTACACCGCCATCACGTGGTCCTGGCGATAGATCGGATCCTTAACGTTGATGTACCGGCCGGTATCTACCCATTTATGTTCCCAGATGTTCACGCCGCCGATCTTGACGGGTTCACCATCGATCGCTGAACCGCTAAAGGCCCATCCATCAGGTTCTTCATACTGCATTGCGCGACCTCACCTTACGGATCAGCGACAGCAGCAGCAAGCCTACTGACACGCCCATCAGGAAACCCAGCAAGGCATCAGGCAACTTACTGAACTGCCTTAACACGATACTCATCGATAGCAGCAACAACCCTATGGGCAACAGGTATTTGGCAGATACGTTATTCAGCATGACTCGTTGTTATTTCAAGTTCTGGGTAAAAAAGTCGATCGTGCGTTTCCAGGAAAGTTCGGCAGCGGCCTTGTCATAACGCGGGGTGGTATCGTTATGGAAACCGTGGTTCACGTTCTCGTAAATGTAAGCCTGGTACTTTTTGTGGTTCTCTTTCAGGGCGGCCTCATATGCCGGCCAGCCCTCGGTGATCCGCGTATCTAACGACGCATAATGGATCAGCAACGGGGCCTGTATCTTGGGCACATCGGCTACTGCAGGTTGTGCACCGTAATAGGGCACAGCACCTGCCAGATCAGGCACTCGCACGGCCATCATATTGGCAATACCACCGCCAAAGCAAAAGCCCACCACGCCTACCTTGCCATTACAATCCTTATGCGCTTTGAGGTAATTAAAAGCATCGATGAAGTTCTCTTCCATCTCCGCTTTGGGGCGTTTGGCCTGCATGGCGCGGCCCTCATCATCATTACCCGGGTAGCCGCCAAGCGGTGTGAGGGCGTCGGGTGCCAGTGAAACAAAGCCGGCCAGAGCGGCACGACGGGCAACGTCCTCAATGTAAGGGTTCAATCCGCGATTCTCGTGTACCACAACAATGCCGCCCAGCTTCTTTTTGGCATCGGCCGGCTTGCAAAGCAAACCTTTAATGTTGCCGCCACCTTTAGGCGATGGATAAGTGATATATTCTGACTTGACGCGAGGGTCGTCGGCCGTGATCTGGACCTTGCCCTTGTAGTCGGGCATCAGGAAGCTCATAAGGGCAGGCACCGTAAGGCCACCTACCGCATACAACGACAGCTTTTGCATGAAAGCACGGCGGTCCAAACGGTCATGTGCGTAATCATCATACAGGTCGAACACCTCTTGTTTAACATCTTCTTTATTGATCTGGCTCATAGGTAAAATGGTTTATTCAAATATAGTATTTATAGCACTCTATTAGTGAGGGTTAGGTAACAGTGTTGCTACGAGGCGTTTAAAGAACCACCTGCGCGTAATATTTTAACAATCAGTCTCTATACACTAACATTAATAGCTCGATTTATTTATACTTTTAAACGAAATCTTAAACCTTTAATCACAATGGGCGGTCAACACGGCATGCGGGGATATCTCCTGCAAACTTTAATAACGGTTTTAGAAAGCTTGTCTCAAACCACAGTATGGGAAAGTGTAACGATAGAACCAAACGATGAATCTGAAAAAGTAGACATTAAATGGCTACTATCTGAAGGCAAAAAGAAGCTTGTTCAAGTAAAGTCTTCACAGAATACTGTCAGTTATTCCACAGCTAAAAATTGGATTAGTGAACTGAAAAATTCTGCAGAAGCAGATTTTTATGAATTGATTTGCATCGCTCACGTCGACAGAAAATTAAACGAGGAAACTGAAATCGACAGTGTAAAAATAGTCAAAAAACCCTTAGATTTTGACTTGCTACTCTCGGATTCAATTGTGAATTTGGATCGGTTCTATGAAAGAAATGGCCGAAGTAAAGTACAGTCTTTAATAAAGGAAATATTGGTCAATAGCTTAAACTTTAAGTTAGGACAGAATTCAATCTTCGGCAGAACAATAACGAAAACACAGTTTGACGAAGTCCTATTAAACTGGTTAACAGCCATAGAAGACCAGGTAGCAAGTAACCCTTTTATCCGTTTTACCTCGCCTGAAGATGACGACTCAGCTTTGACAGCTGCACAACGAATATCGATTAATTTCTTAAACCTTATCGGATGGGGGCAGCATAGTAAAGATTTCAGCCTTAAATATTACGACGAGAAATCATTAACCAATGAAGTGGCACAGGTCGATTACTACATAAAATTTGAAAGTAAGCTCAAAGACAATACCATAGACCATATTTTCTTTAATACAGTGCAAGATTTTGAGTATCCTGAACAGGCTAGGACTCAAATACGAAAATTTTTGCACGACTCAAACTTAGTTACTGATGATTTTAAGTTTAAAAGAAAAATTGACCCACAAAAAAGCAACTCTATATACAACATGCTTTTTTGGATTTCTACCAACAATAATGAAATAAATAAAGACTTCATTTACCAAAATAAAGAACTGTTTCGGAATGAATACTTAGCATTTGACCAGCATTACTTTTTCATTGATAATGCCAAAGCTAACTTTCTGATAAGTTCTATTGTCTCAGCAAAGAATTATCGCGAAAATTTGCCTGTCAAATTCCTTTATCCAATAACAGAATTTAACTCTTCATTTCATAAAATTGGCAAAAGAGGCACTCAATTACCACCAGAATATATAAATACAAATATTCTACCTATCATAAAAGAGGACAAGGATAAAATAAGTGTATTACTGTTCTGTTCTGATCCTTACAGTAGAGAAAGCTTGAAAAAAGTCGTTTGGCTACTCATCCGCATAACAAGCGGTCTTGCAAATGAGTATGTAATTTACTTCAATGATTTTTCAAATGACTTGAAAAATGATGTATCAGAAGTTTTGCACGAATTCGAGAATGAAGACATTTTAAATAAAGTAACTGTTAAAAAGAACTCGATTGTTGATACGACGCAAATTTCAGACGCCTTATTACCTTTAACCATTTCCGAAGAAATAGTTGAAAATGAGCAGTTGAAAGATACGTTAAGAGTAAATCCCATATTTAGAGAGCAACTTCCTTATGGAGATATACTTAAACCCATATTAAATACTGACAGGGTTACTGCACAAGATTTGAAAATCTTTTTATCTCACAAAGGCATATTTTTAAAAAATGCTGATAAAAAGAGATTAATGGATTTGATGGTTAGTCTACTCTTTAGTCCAATTGAATTAGAAAATTTTATAAATTTGATTAACGTAAAAGAGCGCCCAGTAACTAGTACTCCT
Organism: Mucilaginibacter daejeonensis; assembly: GCF_020783335.1. NCBI lineage: Bacteria > Pseudomonadati > Bacteroidota > Sphingobacteriia > Sphingobacteriales > Sphingobacteriaceae > Mucilaginibacter > Mucilaginibacter daejeonensis. The sequence goes on along the minus strand of NZ_CP086068.1, from coordinate 862,053 downwards.
TACTTCCTACCTGCAACCACTAAATCGACAATCGCTGAGATATTTGATACCATTAATCCAAATTTTGGTAGTGTAACAGAGCAGCTACAAGCAAAACTAAATCATCCAGTCGTATTTTCAGCCGACCCTGATCAGCCTGATTTATTCGTATTCTCTTCATATGTTGAAAAAAAGGACCCTACTAAGCATATCGCTTTAAATACCACATGGGAACCTATCAAAATTAGTTATCAAAAGATTGACAATGGCCTAATATTTAACAATGTTGAAACTAATTCAAGAGATGCAAAGACTATTGCTTATCGTATCAACAACATCATTAAGGACGAATTGCTGAGTCATGGATATATTAAAGATGAAAGAACGGAAATAAAATTTTCGGATTTTAACAGCAATTCAGAAAGGGTCAATTTTTTACTAAGTTTCAACAATATTGAAAGCAGTAAGATTTTTATCAAACAAGATATCAAAGGACTTAAATATCTTTTTGATGAGAGTAAAGATATTCCCGAGATTTACAAAGATCGAACTGAAAAGGAATTAATCATTCTATTTAGAGGCATAAAATTGGAAGGGTTGCGAGAACTTTCGGAGGATATGTTTAAAGGAATTATCTTATTGGAGCAAATAACAATATCCTATTACTTTGATTACAACAGAGTAAAAGGATACTTTACAGTGACCTACAACTTTTCTGACGCATTAAGAAATAAACCAATTGATGGTATTTTCAGGAGCCAGTCGTTCCTACATAAAAATTATTCAGTTAAACAAGTCCGAAAAATATCAGACTTGGAAAAAGCCTTAAATCGTGAAGTTGAAGATCTCAAGATTGAAAAACTTCAAAGGATAGGTAAAATTTAAGTTATTATCTTTACAATGTCATTTATAATGAAGTTTAATTCTCCTTCACCACTCTAACCTTTTTCGCCACCGCAGCTTTAGCCGTTTTGGCCTTGGCTACTTTGGCCGTTTTGCTGAAGACCACCGCAGCTTTGCCGCTTTGATAGTATTTGCAAAAATGGGTGATGGGGCACACCTCGCATTTGGGTTTGCGGGCTAAACAGATGTAGCGTCCATGGAGGATGAGCCAATGGTGGGCCAGTGCCAGGGTGCTTTTGGGCAGGTACTCGATCAGCTGCTTTTCTACCGCCAGCGGGGTGCGGGCATTGGTGGTAAGGCCTAAACGGTTGCTCACCCTAAATACATGCGTATCAACCGCTATGGCCGGTATATTGAAGATCACCGAGGCGATCACGTTGGCCGTTTTGCGACCTACGCCGGGCAGCTTTTGCAGGTCGTTCATATCGGCAGGTACCTCACCGTCGAACTGCTCTACCAGCATTTTAGCCATGCCGGCCAGGTGCTTGGCCTTGTTGTTAGGGTAGCTTACGCTACGGATGTAGGTAAATATCTCGTCGGCATCTGATGCGGCCAGATCCTGCACCGTAGGGAAACGCTGAAAAAGGGCGGGCGTGATCTGGTTGATCCGCTTATCGGTACACTGGGCCGACAGGATGACCGCCACCAGCAACTCATACGGGTTGCTGTAGTGCAGCTCGGTCTCGGCATCGGGCTGGTGCTTCGAAAAATAGTCGACAAATAGCTGGTAGCGTTCCTTTTTAAGCATGGGCCGCAAATATAAAAAAAGCCCCGCCATCAGGCAGGGCTTTAGGTAGTTGCAAGGCTACTTGCTTAAGCTTTTTGAATAGTTGAGCAATTTTTCAACTGTGGCGCGGCTGGGGTCAAGTTGTAATGTGTCCAGCTCGGTACGCAATGCATGATGGAACAATAGTTCATCGGCATTGGTATGTTCTTTCACTTCTATTCCCTCCACCATGGCCTTTTCATTAGTGATCGCATTAAAAAAATTTGTAGATGTTTCATCCATAAGCTGTTCGTTGTGTTTTCGTACTACACCATAACGCTTATAAGTTAAAAATTATTTTAACAGATGATCTAAAATTTTAAAAAAAATGCGTACTAATTTTTAAGGCTCAGTTCTTTGGTCTGCATCATTTTACGCAAGTTGTTCAATGCGTAGCGCATACGGCCCAAAGCGGTGTTAATGCTTACCTCGGTAACGTCGGCTATCTCTTTAAAGCTCATATCGCCAAAGTGGCGCATGATCAGTACTTCCTTTTGTTCGGCAGGTAACAGGTGGATCAGGGCTTTCAGGTCCTTATGCGTTTGCTCACGTACCATGCGGTCCTCGGTGCTTTCGTCATAATGGCCCAATACCTCAAATATGTCAAAGTCATCGCCACCACTTACCAGTGGGGTACGTTTCTCACGCCTGAAATGGTCGATCACCAAGTTATGCGCTATACGACTCACCCATGGCAAGAACTTACCTTCTTCGTTATATTTTCCTGCTTTAAGCGTATTGATCACCTTGATAAAGGTATCCTGAAAAATATCTTCGGCCAGATATTCGTCTTTGACCAATAAATAAATGGAGGTGTAAATTTTAGACTGGTAACGACGTATCAATTCAACTAATCCCGCCTCGTCGCCCGCGATATATAAATGGATCAGATCCTGGTCACTTCTCAATTGGATATCCATAGAACTTCTACTTTTTTTAATAAGATCAATAATTTAGATCAACTATGTTTTTAAGTAAAGTTCTTATCTATAGGGGTTCCTCTTTGATTGTTATCTCAAATAAACTAAATATTGTGCTAACATGCAAATAAAATTTCGTCTTGTGTGTTATAACACGTTCGCCTGCTTTACACAAAGGATTATTAAGTACTACGCCAATAGGGTCAAGAACGTTACAGGCAACAAAGTTATCAGGTCAAATCAGGTTAGCGTTGCGCCCAATATAGTACGTTGGGCTCTTACGCGTATAGGTAAGACCTTTGGCCTGTGGCATGGTTTAATCGCCCGTTACAATAAATTTTAACTTGAAGCGTATCACGCGTAATGATGAGCTAAAGTTGAACTAACGAATATGACATTTCAGAGATAGAGGCCGCTACTACTTATGAAGTTTGTGACCCTATCGACCGCCCTTACAACTTATGGGAGTTACATCGATGTAACAGAATTCCCCAATATTCCCCACTTTTTAGCGTTATGATTTTAATAAAAACCCAACTTTTTCAAGAAAAAACAACATTTTTCAAGAATGTAACACCAAATGTAACACACAAATAGCCAAATGTAACACGTAACGATATGGACGAGGCCTTGCCTGTTTTCGGCCTGTTTTAAACATTTGCTTTTTGCTAAACATTTTAGGATTTTTGCAATTATTATAAGGTTCATGGTTTGGGTCGAATGTGAGTGGTAAATGCTGCCACGAGCTACCCGCTAAGAGCCATGAACTACTCCCAAAACATGAGTATCGAGACCGAAAAAGATCCGCAAAAACATATCATCATCAAAGGCGCACGGGTGCATAACCTCAAGAACCTTGACATTGCCATCCCCAAAAATCAACTGGTGGTGATCACGGGCATGTCGGGCTCGGGTAAGTCATCCCTGGCGTTCGACACCTTATACGCTGAAGGTCAGCGCCGTTACGTAGAGAGCTTATCCTCGTACGCGCGCCAGTTCCTGGGCCGTATGAACAAGCCTGATGTGGACTATATCAAAGGTATTGCCCCGGCCATAGCCATTGAGCAAAAGGTGATCACCAGTAACCCCCGCTCTACCGTGGGTACCAGCACCGAGATCTATGATTACCTGAAGCTGTTATTCTCACGCATCGGTAAGACCATATCGCCCGTATCGGGCAACCGTGTAAAAAAAGACACCGTTACCGATGTAGTGAACTTTGCCCAGCAACAGCCTGATGATACCCAGCTTACCATCCTTTGCCTGCTGCATCCGCACAATAACCGCAGTTTAAAGGAAGAATTGGCCGTTTTACTGCAAAAGGGTTTTGTACGGGTGGAATGGAACGGCAGCCTGTCGCGCATAGAAAGCTTATTGGAAGATGACTCCATCGGCAACGACCCGCTTACCAGCGATGACCAATTGCGCATCGTGGTAGATCGTGTGACCAAGAACGAAGAAGAAGAGACCTTGAGCCGTATAGCAGATTCGGCCCAGACCGCATTTTTTGAAGGCAAAGGCGATTGCTACGTGCGATACCAGCTACCCGAGGGTGGCGAAGAAAAGGAGACCTTCTTTTGCGACCGCTTCGAACTGGACGGTATCCGCTTTGAAGAACCTACGCCTAACTTTTTCAGCTTTAACAACCCCTACGGCGCCTGCCGCAAGTGCGAAGGCTACGGCAAGGTGATCGGAATTGACGAGGACCTGGTGATTCCCGACAAAAGCAAGTCTGTATATGATAGTGCCATTGCCCCATGGCGTGGCGAAAAGATGAGCGAATGGAATCAGCAACTCATCCGGCAGGCCGACAAGTTCGATTTCCCAATCCACAGGCCATATAATCAACTTACCGACAAGCAAAAGAAACTACTATGGACCGGTAATAAATATTTCCGCGGCCTGGACGCTTTCTTTAAAGAGATCGAGGAGCAGACCTATAAGATACAATACCGTGTGATCCTATCGCGCTACCGCGGCAAGACCACCTGCCCTGATTGCAAAGGCAGCCGCCTACGCCCTGATGCCACCTATGTGAAGATCGCCGACCGGTCCATCACCGACATCGTGCTCATGCCGCTCGACAAGGCGAAGCAGTTCTTTAATGACCTGCAACTGGATGAGCATGATGCCAAAATAGGCAAGCGCCTGTTAATGGAGATCACCAACCGCATCAGCTTTTTAAATGATGTGGGTTTGGGATATTTGACTCTTAACCGCTTGTCGAACACCCTATCAGGCGGTGAGTCGCAGCGTATCAACCTGGCTACCTCATTGGGTAGTAGTTTGGTGGGCTCGGTATACGTATTGGATGAGCCGAGCATCGGCCTACACCCCCGCGATACGCAGCGTTTGATCAGCGTACTCAAGTCATTACGCGATGTGGGCAACACCGTACTGGTGGTTGAGCACGAAGAAGAGATCATGCAAGCGGCCGACCACCTGATCGATATTGGTCCGGAAGCAGGCACCCATGGCGGTAACCTGATCTTTTCAGGCACATATGAGCAGATCCTGGTGGATAATGACAGCCTTACCGGCAAATACCTGAGCGGCCGCGAAGAGATCACCATACCGGCACAACGCCGCAAATGGAACGACCATATCCTGATCAAAGGCGCCCGCGAGAACAACCTCAAGAATATCGATGTGAAATTCCCGCTAGGGGTGCTTACTGTGGTGACCGGTGTGTCCGGCTCAGGTAAGACCAGCTTGGTAAAACGGATTCTGCACCCAGCCCTGCAAAAAGTATTGGGCAATTATTCGGGCGAGCAGACCGGCACCTACGATAGCATTGAAGGTGATTATAGCAAGATAGAAGCGGTTGAACTGGTGGACCAGAACCCTATCGGCCGGTCGTCACGATCAAACCCTGTTACCTATGTAAAGGCCTGGGATGAGATACGCAACCTATACGCTGCTCAACCTGCTGCCAAAGCTTCGGGACTTAAACCATCGGCATTTTCGTTTAACGTAGAGGGCGGCCGTTGTGATGTTTGCCAGGGCGAGGGCGAGGTAAAGATCGAGATGCAGTTCATGGCCGATATATTTTTGCCATGCGAGGCTTGTAATGGTCAGCGCTTCAAACAACCGGTGCTGGATGTACAGTACAAGGAAAAGAACGTATCAGAGGTATTGAACATGACCATCGACGAGTCGCTTGAGTTCTTTGCCGATGAGCCCAAGATATTGGCCAAACTTAAGCCACTACAAGATGTAGGTTTAGGCTACGTGCAGTTAGGACAGTCGTCAAACACCCTTTCGGGCGGCGAGGCGCAACGTATCAAACTGGCCTCGTTCCTGATCAAGGGTAACAACGCCAGCAAGACCCTCTTTATATTTGACGAACCGACCACCGGCCTGCACTTTGCAGACATCAAGAAGCTGCTGGCCTCATTTGAGGCACTGCTTGATCAGGGCAACACTATCATTGTGATCGAACACAATATGGACGTGATCAAATGCGCCGATTGGGTAGTTGATATTGGTCCGGGTGGCGGCGACAATGGCGGTACCCTGGTGTTCGAGGGTCTACCTGACGACCTCATTAAAGACAAGAAAAGCTATACCGGCCAGTTCCTGAAAGAACGGTTAGGTAAGTAATAATAAAGACAAAGGCCGCTCATCAAGCGGCCTTTGTCTTTACCAGAATATGGAAGTGCAACACCCGGCGCTTCACAAAACCAATACTTTCATACACCCTGATCGCGCGCTCGTTATCATTACGTACGTGCAAGAACGGTATCTCACCTGCCAGTTTGATGCGGGTGATCTGGTAGTTCAACAATTGCTTGGCATAACCTTTTGCTAAATGGTCAGGGTGGGTGCATACAGCGCTGATCTCGGCGTAAGGCTGGGGGCTCATGCGCTGGCCGGCCATCGCTACCAGTTGGTCGCCGGCAAATATGCCCGTGTAGTGTCCAAAATCTATGGTACGTTCGGCAAAGGGGCCGGGTACGGTAAGTTTGGTCAATGCCAGCATTTGCGGTATGTCCTTTTCAGTTAGCGGAACGATGGGCACAACAGGCTCTTCAGGCAATTCTTCCTTGCTGTATACCATCTGAAAACATTCGAGCTTGTTCAATAAGGTCCAGGAAGCGGGCAGGTCGATCTCGGTCTCGGTCACAAAGCCAATGGGACTACTGAACGGAAGCTGATCATGCAGTTGCAACAGGTTCTCAACAGTATTCTCTTCAACTCCTGTAAAGGGCGATACCTCAGGTAAAAAATACCTGACCGCACCGGTGCCATTGGCCAATTGCGCATTGCCGGTGGTGAGTGCATTCCAGGTAGGGTTATCTAAAACATGTTCCACGCGGCAAACCTAAAAAATTTAAGCCGTGGGTGCATCATTCATCTGCAAGGAAAGCTGATCACTTTTGTGGTACCAACGTGACATCATCGATATGGCAGAACGCGTTGGCCGCTCCTTCTGCCACAAAGCCCACCTCCACCTCTCCGTTTCTGACAGCGATGTTTTTGATCGTGATGGTCTGCCAGTCCGGATGCTCCTTATTAAGGTTTTGCGTTGACCATTTGCCTTTACTTTGAGCGTACATCTCCAATTGGCCAAATCCTTTGCTATTCTGTACGCTTGCAGTAAGGGTATATAAGCCATCCTTCAACGGCACATACGGCGACGAAGTGATCAGTTGAGATACTTGGCGTTTGAAGTCCACGTTGTCGCTAATGTTCAGGCTTTTTTCGCCGATCACTTTCTTGCGGTCGTCCTCCGTATTAAAATAGTTCAATACAGGAGATTCATCGTTACCCACCATGATCTTATTGCCTTTGATCACTTCAGTACGCCACCCGGTCAGTTGCTCCTGTATAGGTTTCACCTTGCTGGGGATGTGATTACGGTCGGCCTCAAAACTTCCGTTTTTCACATAGTTGTTATCGGCGCCTACGGTCCACTTTCCGGTCAAGGTATTCAAATTCCAGGAACTGATGGAGTTGAAATAGGGTGTGCTACCATCGAACGTTAACGGGAACCACTGGTTGTAGCCAAGTCCATTGCCCGCAAAGTCGGCCCAACGGTCACCACAATAAACCACGGTCTCCTGCTGCGTTCCGCGTACGGTCACGAAAAAGCCGGTCTGCGTTACGTGGGCAAAGTCATCTGCACAACCTTTCATCACCTGCATATCATTGGTGGGTGTGTATGGTCCTCTGATATTGTCGGCCACCAGGTAATAGGCATATGATGAATCCCATCCGTAGATATTGGAAGCGCACATATAATACTTGCCCTTGTACTTGAACATGCAATTCCCTTCGCGGCTCTCTCCTTTAAATACCTCCGTACAGTCCAGCAGGCCGATCTTGCCATCCTTCACGCCTATCTTCGATACGTATATCCTGTTGCGGCCCCTGCCATAGGAATAGATCAGGTACGAGCGCCCGGTATCAGGATCAGTGAACACGGTTTGATCACCGGTATTGGTGGTGCCGATAATAGGCTGCATATTGATCTGCTGATGTTTGGCAAAGGTCCCTGTGGGTCGATCAGCAGTGGCCACCAGCACTTGTGCACCATATTGCACGAACATGGCATACTTCTTTAGCTCCTTGATATAGGCTACACCCAAACGGCCGACCCAGGTCTTTCTCCCATCATCAAAAACGTCCTCCGGTTTCAGCACATCTGCTTCAAATTTCCAGTTGACCAGGTCGGTAGAGCTGTAGCAGGTGACCGAATGGAAAGTAGCGTTCGGGTAGGTGACCGAAGGCGCCTTGCGGTAAAGATCTGCCTCTTTGTAATGCACGCCGTACCAATAGTAGCGGTCTTTACCGGTTTTGGGGTCGGTAAAGGTAAATATGCCACCGCCCTGGCTATAGATCGGCTGCCCGCCGCTAGTGTCCCAAAACACATCGTTCTTGATGTTATTGGCCTGGCCCAATGCTTGGCTGAACAGTGAACAGCAAGCACATAACATCAACAGGAATCCTTTAAGCGAAAGCAACATATTAGAGGGCATGTATTAAGTACTATAAATGAGGATAGCTAAAGTGCATTTATTTTATAGTTGCACCGTCCTGCACAGTCTGTATGAGCCCTTTAGTGAAGCCCTCACCTCGCCACATTATGATCGCCTTAGAATTTGGTTAGCCTGTGTAACAGTATTTTGACATTCACTAATTTTGATGTCTGTTCTTCCCCAAATTAAGAACAGGCTATTGGTAAAGAGTGATCGATGAAGTGGTTATTATTGCTGATGACAAGCTGCTGGTGCGGCTTGGTTAACGCGCAGAACATTACCGGACATGTAATGGACGATAAGGGCCAGCCGCTGGGCTTCGCTAATGTGGTGCTGCTGACCACTGCCGATTCAGCCGTGCGCTCTACGCTGACCGATGCCGATGGCGCTTACCGATTCTCTAAGATCAATCCAGGTGAATACAAGATCGCGACCACAGGCATCGGCTTCAAACCTTTGGCATCAGCTCCGTTCAACTTTGAGGGAAAGGACCTAACGCTACCCGACCTGAAACTTATTGCGGATATGAAGCAGTTGAGCGATGTGGTGGTCACAGGTCGTAAGCCATTCCTCGAGCAGCGGGTCGATAAACTGGTGGTGAACGTGCAGAACAGTGTATTGGCCGCAGGAGCTACCGCCTCTGAGATATTGAGGCATGTACCGGGCATCAGGGTGTTGAACGACCGGGTGACCATGACCGGTAAGAACAAACTGGTGATCATGGTGAACGGTCGGTTATCCCCTTATCAGGACATGAACGCTTTTTTAAGGGCCACTCCGGCCAACAGTATCGAACGTATAGAGGTGATCAGCAATCCGTCAGCTAAGTTCGATGCCGAGGGCGATGCTATCATCAATGTGGTACTTAAACATAAACAGACCGCAGGCACCAACATTACCGCAGGCTTTGCCACCGGTGCCGACCCTTACCGGCTTACCGAAGTGGGTGAAGGAAACAAAGTATATCAACGCTATAACCCCTCAGTGAGCTTTAACCACCAGGATGGCGACCTCAACGTGTTCGGCAACTATAGCTACTTGTATCGTACGCAATTCGAGGTCGATCTTATCGAGCGGCTACATGACCAAAGCCGATATGATCAGCGCAACTACAACCCATCGCAATATGGTATGCATAGTTATCAAGGTGGGGCCGACCTTAAGATAGACAGCCTGAACACTATTGGCTTTGTGATCAATGGCTTTGACCGTGACGGCATCGGCGATTACCGCAACCATTCTATCCAGACCAGCATCCTGAACGGCGGCCTCATCGATGCGTTCACCAGCACTAATGACCAAAGTAACGTGAATCGAAATCTGTCGCTGAACCTGAATTGGCGACACAGTTTTGCCAAACCGGGCGAAACCCTTTCAGTGGATGCTGATGCGGCACATTACCTGATCAGAAACGTTAGCCAGATCACGGTGTTCCCCTCTGCCGGTAACATCATTCACAACTACCAGCGCATCAACACACCGATCAACTTTAAGACGCTTAAGGCCGATCATGTATACCCGATCGGCAAGAACAGCAAATTAGAAAGCGGAATAAAGGTGAGCGTGGCCAAGATCGACAATGACCTGCAGTTCGAGCAGAACGGGGTAAAAGGCGTTGACCGGTCTGACCGTTTCGTCTACCGCGAGAATATCAACGCGGCCTATGGCAACTTCTACACCACGTTGAGAAAATGGGATATGCAGGCCGGCCTTCGTGCCGAACAAACGGTGGCTACCGGCACCTCGTATAAAAAGACCGTGCTCGACCGCAATTATGTTCAACTGTTCCCAAGCCTGATGATCACCCGCCATCTGGACAGTGTGCTGGCCATAACCGGTCAGTATAACAAGCGCATAGGCCGCCCCAGCTATCAGCAGCAAAACCCATTTGAGGTATACCTTGACCCGCTTACCTATACCAAGGGCAACCCGTTACTTACGCCGCAAACCACACACTCAGCCAAAGTAAGTTTAACATACACCGGGTTGCCCATATTGGCTTTATCGTACGATCGTACCAGCAACATCATCGTTGATTACGCCCCGCAACAAAAGACCATTATTGACCCGAATGGCGTACCGAGGCTGGTGAGCTTCAGCGTGGCCGATAACCTGGCCGAAGCACAGAACTTTACCGCACAGCTTAATTTCCCGATCAAGATCGGTAAACTGATGGACGGTTATGGCGGCGTGATCACCTCACTTCAGCGTTATGCTGCCTTTTACCAGGGCGGTATATTTGATGCGCAAAAGTGGGGGCACGTGTTCTTCACCCAAACTGACCTGAAGATGAGCAAGACCTGGACCGGGCAGATCGCGGCCTACTATGCCACACCGAGTCAATACGAGTTCATCAGGGCTGGCCGCAACAGCAGTGTTGACATGGGCATAGCGAAAAAGATATTGCATGACCGGGGCAAGATCAGCCTCAGCGTGTCGGACCTTTTATTTGATGATAAGACCCGTGGGACCATCCGCTACCAGGACATTGATCTGCGGCTGAAACAATATAATGATACCCGTAACGTGATCATTGCATTTACTTATAACTTTGGCAGTAAACAGCTAAAGACCACAGAGGCTCATACCACCGGTGCGGATGAAGAGGCCAAACGTGTAAAGACCAATTAACGGGAAGCATCATGCTTTCGTCACCTATATGTTATGCATAAGATACTGATACTTGAGGACGACCACAAGATGGCCAGCGAGCTTCGCCAGTTCTTCACCAACCGTGGCTTTGAATGTGATCAGGTGTACGATGGTCATATCTTTTTTAAGCAGACCGAGCTTACCGCTTATGACATGTACATATTAGATGTGAACGTGCCCGGCCTCAACGGGCTTGAGGTATGCAAAAAGGTCCGCCAGCAGAACCGTTCTATCCCTATTTTAATGCTTACCGCTTACAGTGCCGTTGAGGACAAGGTTAACGCATTGGAATTTGGTGCCGACGATTACCTGGTGAAACCCTTCCACCTGGAAGAGTTGCTGGCCCGTGTGAACGCCTTGCTACGCCGAAGCAGCAATACCAAGATCGAGGAGAAGCACGTGTACAAGATCGATGACCTGGTGATCGATTCGGCAGAGTTAAAGGTGACCCGTAATGGTAAAGAGATAGTGCTTACCCCTAAAGAATATAAGCTACTCGAGCTGCTGGCCGCTGCCGATGGACGAACCGTGTCCAAACAGACCATTGCCTCCAAGGTGTGGGATATCAATTTTGAAACGGGTACTAACACCATTGAGGTATACATCAACTATTTGCGCAATAAGATCGACAAAGGCTTTGCGCGTCCGCTGATCCACACCCGCGCCGGTTTCGGGTACTATTTAAGATCATTGGCATGAATTTGAAGCAGCGGTTCTCTTTGATCTTCAGTTGCCTGTTCTCGGTAGTACTGGCCGTGGTGATGCTGGTGGTTTACTGGCTATTTGCCGATTTCAGGCAGGAAGAATTTGTGGATCGGCTGGCCGAGAAGGCCGAAACCACTGCCCGCATTTTGCTGGATGTAAAGGAGGTCACTCCTGCCACGCAAAAGATGGTGGATGAGAATAGCATCACCCGTTTGTACAGCGAGAAAGTGCAGGTGTTCGATACCAACAAAAAGCTTATTTACCGCAGTGCCGACAACGCCGACGTGCGCTGGACCAACGCCGAACTGGATCAGGTGAAGAAAGAGGGTAGGGTATTCAAAACGTATAAGGAATTTGAGGTGCTGGGCGTTTTCTACACCTCGCAAAAGAAAGATAATTACGTGCTCATTTCGGCCACCGATACTTATGGCAATCGTAAATTGGTGTACCTGAAATATCTGTTACTCGGCGCTTTCATAACAGGAACTTTGTTGGTGTGGCTGTTATCCTTTTGGTTAAGTAAAAAAAGTCTCGAACCACTGGATATATTCCGGAAGCAGATACAAGAAATAGCTGATAATGAACTGACCATCAGGCTACCCAAGGCCAAACGTGAGGACGAGATCAATGCATTGGCCAGATCTTTTAACCAGATGATGGACCGTATCGATCAGGCCTACGCCCGTCAGCGCGAGTTCACGGCCAATGCCTCACATGAGTTGCGTACCCCTGTTGCCCGCATAGCCCTGCAAACCGAGAACATGATGCAGACCGCCGACCTGGATGACGCCACCCGTGCATACCTGAGCAGCGTGGCCGACGATGCCTTTAAGCTATCCGAGATCATCACCTCGCTTATCTCATTTGCTGAGGTGAACAACCGCCGCACGATGGTCGACTTTAAACCCTTGAGATTAGATGAAGTGGTGTTCGGAGCTTCGGCCGAACTGTCGGTGCTGTACCCCGACCTGAAGCTAAAATTTGAGATCGAGAATACGACCACTAAGGAGACCGACATTGAGATCAGCGCCGATGAGGTATTGCTAAAGATCGTGATGTTGAACTTGATCAAGAACGCTTACTTGTATTCAGACAATAAGGTGGTGGAATGCTGCATCAAGCAAAAGGAACACACCATTGATGTGATCATCACCAATACCGGCCCGGTGCCGCAGCTTGCCGATACGGCTCAGCTTTTCAATACTTTTTACCGGGGCACGAACACCAATAGCCGTTCGGGTACAGGCATTGGCCTAAGCATCGTCAAACGCGTGCTTGATTATCACCAAGCCAACATCCTTTTCAACATCATCGACTCTAACACCAATCAGGTGATCGTAACATTTGTGTTATAATTTCTAAGCTTATTCTAATCCCATCTTAATCGTGTACTAATCGTGCCTCGCAATATTTGTGTATGCCGCCAACGCAGTGATACGGCGAGCGGCATACAACGAACTATTGATCCCAAACACGAAGACTGAATAAGTTAAAGCGAGCCCAACAACTAAACAAAACGTTCGGCCCGTCACTTAAAAAAGGCCGTCGGCTTCACCAAGCTGCCCCCTCCATTTAGTATTCATTTATCCGGCATCAGCCTGGTCGCAGTGGCCATGTTCAAGGTCGTTGTTCTTTACGGAGAAAAGGTATCATTAGCAATGATCGCATCAGCTACATTATACGATACGATCAGCGCTGTTCAAATTGCCTCAATAAATTAAAGAACTATATAATGGAAGTATTATTAACGGGAGCTACTGGATTGGTGGGCGGTGAGGTACTGATCAACCTGTCCAAACGCAGCGAGATCAGTAAGATCTACTGCCTCATCCGCGCCGTGTCTATCGAGAGCGCTACGGCCAGGCTGAGCAAGATCTTCGGCCTGCACAATGATGAGTTCGATCAGCAAAAAGTGATACCCGTACTGGGCGATCTTTTTGACGAAGAACTTACAGCCAAACTTATTTGCGACCCACAACTCAGCAACATCACCACGGTGATCCACTCGGCGGCCAACACCTCATTTGCCAAAGTGAAGGATGACCTGGTCGAAAAAGCCAACATTGGCGGTTTGACCAAGATCTTATTATGGGCCAAACGCCTGCAAAGCCTGGAAACGTTCATGTACGTAGGTACGGCCACCATTTGCGGCCGTGATGTGAAGCACCGCTTGGTGACCGAGGATGAGACGCCTAACTTGAAGGCCAATCATCTGGTAAAATACACCTACACTAAAATGCAGGGCGAGTTGTTGTTGAAACAACACCTGCCTGAAGACAAGATCCTGGTGGTACGCCCGTCGATCATTATGGGTGATAGCCGCAAGGTGGAACCACGTTCGCCGGTTATCCTGTGGGCATTGGCCACCATGAACAAACTGCGCCTGGTACCCGCCGAGCAATATTCATCGCTGGATATGGTACCGGTTGATTTTGTGGCCAACGTGATGACCCAGCTGCTTTTTGTGAAACGTAACTACAATGTTTACCACATATCGGCCGGTAATGACAATTGCACCTCGGCTTTGCAAATAGCCAAAGTATTTGATGGGCATTTTAATGACATGCTGCCGCACCGTTTTATTGGGAAAGAGATGCTCAACCCGCTTAAATTATGGGCAAAGGGCAAATTACCGGTAGGCCATGAGTTGTATGAGCATTACGCTTACCTGGAGCATTTACAGTATGAGTTTGAGGACCTCAGCAACCTCCGCATCCTGTTCGCCGGACTTGACCCTTACCTGGAATTTGCCGAGCTAGGTCAACGTTTTGATAACTCCCGCATTATGCAGGACCTCAACATCGAGCCGTCAAAACCAGGTCACGTTTATATTCACAACTGCTTGCATTACATTGAAAGGATAAATCTGTTAGAAGGCGCTATCGATCCGTGATATTCAGGAGCGCTGCAAAAAATAACCACTTCTGATGTTTCCATTTCAGAGTGGTTGTTTTTTATTTATCAGTGAGGAAAGGCTGCACGGCGATCGTGCGGCTTTTTTATTTTAGGCCTGGTCGCTTAATGGAAATTACGCCCTTTATGAAATGCCCCTTCGGTGGTGACGGTGGGCTTAGGTGTTGACCGCCCATCGTAGTTATAAGGCTGATAGGTCTCATCGGCACGGGCCGGCGAATGCGGCAAGGGCGAAAGCCCTGTCTCGGTGAGGCTGCGCAGCAAGGCGGTGAGGTTGTAACAGCGCTGCACCACCAGGTGTATCACTCCATTAGCGACCTGCAGGCGGCCCGTCACCATCAACAATCTTGATTGCACGATCTCTTTCCGGTACTTATTGAACAGCTTTTCCCAAACGACAAGGTTGGCCGATCCGGTCTCATCCTCCAGGGTCATAAAAAGCACGCCTTTGGCCGTACCAGGCCGCTGCCTTACAGTGATCAAGCCTGACACGCTCACCCGCTGCCCGTCCTTCATGGTCGCAAGATCACGGGCTTTGCTGTTGCCCATTTGGGTGAGCTTACTGCGGAGCAATCCAACCGGGTGATCTTTAAGCGAGAGGCCGGTAGAGATATAATCCTGCACCACATGCTCGCCACGACTCATGGCCGGCAGGTCTATCTCTTGTTCCAAAACGGTTTCCGAAAGCTGGCCATCGAACAAACCGATCGGCCGGTCGGCCAACGCCGAAACCTCCCATAAAGCCATGCGCCGATCGGCTCCTAAAGACCGGAAGGCATCGCCATCGGCCAGCTTTTCGAGCGCGGCCTCGGGCACCCCTACCGCCCGCAACTGATCGATGTGCCCGTAACCGTTACCCCGCATGGCCACCAGCAGTTGCATATCATCCTCCCTTAAGCCTTTGATCTGCCTGAAACCCATACGTACGGCACGCCACTTGCCACCTTTGTCTTCCAGGGTATTGTCCCATTCAGAATAGTTGACATCCACAGGTAGCACCTGTACATGATGGTCGCGGGCATCGCGCACGATCTGTGCCGGCTGGTAAAAGCCCATAGGCTGGCTGTTGAGCAATGCCGCACAAAACACATCAGGATAGCGGCATTTGATGTAAGCCGATATATAGACCAGCAGGGCGAACGAGGCCGCATGACTTTCAGGGAACCCGTACCCCTCAAAGCCCTGAAGTTGTTTAAAAATGCGACGGGCAAAATCTTCCGTATAGCCGTTGGCCAACATGCCATCCACCATCTTTTTTTCATACAAATGGAGCTTACCATTGGCCTTGAACGATGCCATGCTACGGCGCAGCTGATCGGCCTCACCCGGGGTAAAGCCCCCGGCCACCATGGCTATCTCCATAGCTTGTTCCTGAAAGAGTGGAACACCTTTGGTTCTCTTTAAGACCTCCTCTAATTCCGGTTTAGGATATTCTGGTGCTTCCTCGCCATTACGCCTCCGTAAGTAAGGATGCACCATATCGCCCTGAATAGGTCCCGGGCGTACGATGGCCACCTCGATCACCAGGTCATAGAACTCTCTTGGCCTTAACCTGGGCAGCATGGACATTTGTGCCCGGCTCTCGATCTGGAAAACACCGACCGTATCGGCCTTGCAGATCATGTCATACACATCAGGCTGATCTTGCGGTACGCTGGCCAGCGTATAGTCGGTACCATACTGCTGCCTGATCAGGTCGAACGCTTTGCGGATCATGGTAAGCATACCCAACCCCAGCACATCCACCTTCAGGATCTTCAGGTCCTCAATGTCATCCTTGTTCCACTCTACCTGGGTACGGTTGTCCATGCGGGCATTCATGATGGGGCAAAGGTCGCTTAGCTGACCATCGGTGATCACAAAGCCACCCGTGTGCTGCCCCAACTGCCTTGGGAAACCGATCAGCTCGTTAGTGAGCTGCAGCACTTTATGAACGATGGGATCAAGCGGGTCGAGACCCTGCCCTCGCAGGCGGGCCTCATCCAAACCTTCTTCCCTGAAACTCCATATGGTACCACCTATACGCTTGATCGTATCTTCAGACAGGCCCATGGCCTTGCCCACATCCCTGATGGCGCCTTTATGCCTTTCTTGGGTAACGGTGGCCACTATACCGGCCCGGTCACGGCCATAATCCTCATATATGAACTGGATGATCTCCTCGCGGCGTTCGTGCTCAAAGTCAACATCAATATCCGGCCATTCGTCCCGTGCATCTGACATAAAGCGCGAGAACAGCAACCTCGACTTATCAGGATTTACCGCCGTGATCTTCAAACAATAACAAACGATCGAGTTGGCCGCCGAACCACGCCCCTGATATAGGATACCCAGGTCTTGAGCTTTTTGAGTGTACCGATGCACCCGTAAAAAATAAGGAGCCAGTTTGCGTTTTTCGATGAACTCCAATTCGAATTTGATCTGTTCACGATGCTTTTCGGGCAGGTCATCTCCCCAAAAGAATTTGGCCCCCTCCCAGGTCAGTTTCTCCAATCGTTGCTGAGGCGTGAGCCCGTCAACGATCCGCTCGGCCGGTTCGATGTATTGCAGTTCATCAAGCGAGAACTTACAGGCATTAGCGATATGCATCGCATTATCTAACGCTTGCGGATAACGACTGAACAACCTCGATATCTCTTCCTTGTCCTTTAAATGGCGTTCGGCATTTTGGTGTAGTTTGTAACCGGCAGTGCTGATAGTACAATGCTCGCGTATGCAGGTGAGTATATCCTGCAACTCACGCCTGGCTGCACAGTGGTAATGCACATCGCCCAAGGCTACTAAAGGCACACCCATTTGCGCCAGCCGGTGCAAGCGTTTGGCATCCTGTCCCTGGTAGTAAAATGAAGCAGCAAGATAGAGTGAACCACCTAAGCGTTGCTGATACTCGGCCACATCACTGATGAATGCCTGATCGAACTCATACCTCGGGTTCAGCTTTTCGGGAGGGACAGCGATGAAGATCATCCCCTGGCTGTGGTCATAAACGTCCGCTTTGTACAGTTCACATTTTCCTTTTTCGGTACGCAGGTTGCCCTTGGTGAGCAACGCCGAAAGCCTGCTATAAGCATCACGGTCAGTTGGATAAGCCAGTAAGCTGGTGCCATCCATCAGGTCAAGACGGCAGGCAGGAATGAAACGGATATGATGCTGCTCCTTATTGGCCTCCTTTGCGGCCATGTGAGCACGCACCACGCCGGATAAAGTATTGCGATCGGTCAGGGCAAAGGCGGTATAGCCTAACGCAACGGCTTCTTCTACCAATTCATGCGGATGCGAGCCTCCGCGCAGGAAGCTAAAATTTGAGGTCACCTGTAATTCTGCATGCTCCATAACGCTATCATGTTAGGCAAAGTATCCGTGCAGATACCATTGCGCATCGGCCCCATCATAATGCCCCGAACGGAACACCCAGTAACGCTGACCTTCCGAATCCTCTACCGCATAGTAATCACGGTGTTCGCCACTGTCGTACCACCATTCGCGGCCTATGCGTTCGGGGCCATCTGCCTTGTGTATCACATGGCGCTTTTGTTTGTAGATGAATAGTTTGGGAGGATCATCAGGCACCAGCGCCATCACTTCGATGAGTTCGGGCTTGGCCAGCAACCGGATCGGGCGTAGTTGTTCGGGCCAGGATGTGGTGGGTTCCTCGGTAAGGGACGATGCCGGCCTGACCGACCGCTCGGGCCAGTAGTGCTCAGCCGGCAGATAACGTTGTATGGCTTCCGGACCAACCTTGCCCGCCACCCGATCAAGCAATTCGGCCAGGGAGTTATCGCCCAATCCTTTGCTTACCGCCCAAAGCTGTTCCTGCACGGTGTCCATGTCCTCTACCCTGAGCGCTTCGAGCAAGAACAATTCGATACCCAGCGCGGGCTCGATGCGGGCGATCTGCAGTTTAAACAACTTTAACAAATGTGATACACTGTGCGACCCACGGGTAGTGGTGATTCCCGCCTGCACCAATCGCCCATCTACGCGGTAACATTTCAACACGGCCTTGCGCACGCCCTTACCTTCGGCCTGCAAACGGGTACATAACTTAGATAGCAGTTCCTCGATAGCCACCTCGATACCCGGAGCGGTGCGAATGGGTTCTAAACAAGGCAGTCGTTCTACATAAGGTACCGGTGGTGTAAGGGGCAGCAGTACCTCCTGTACCTTACCCAAAGCCTGATCCAAACGCAACAATAAATGCGGCCCGAACCTGCGCCGTAGTACCGAGGGCTGTATCTGCATCAGGTCGCCAATATGACGAAAACCCAGTTTATGCAGCTTATCCACCACGGTAGGCTCCAAACGTAAAGCGGCAGGGATCAGGGTGGCCAACACTTGCCTTTGTGCACCCGGCGGCACGATGGGTTTGGAGGTAGCATAACGTGATACCGCCCAGGCAGCACCCGGCGTATCGGCAATGGCGGCACGGGCATCAAATCCTGAATCGCGCAACTTGATCACGATCTTTTTCAGGTATTCCCGCTCGCCACCCCACAAATGGGCACAGCCCGATATATCTAACAGCAGTCCATCGGGCATATCCACAGCCACCAGGGGCGTATAACGGATACACCAAAGCCCCAGCAGGCGCAGCAATTTGGCGGCACGGCCGGCATGGTCATTTACTACTTCTAATTGAGGGATAGCAGCACGGGCATCGGCTACCGCCATACCGGTAAAGGCGCCCTGCTGCTCAGCAAGTTCATTAGCGGCAGTGATCACGATCCGGTTGCTCACCGGCATCGCCAACACGAACGGAACTTCTTTCAAGGCCTGCCGGCGTAGCACCAGCGCATCGGTAAGCAAGTGCCTGAACCAAATGGCCATATAACGCTGCTGCATAGCTCACCCCACCTTCCTTTCTTCGGCCTGCCAAATTTGTTGCACCGTTTCAAAATGCCCGTCGCCCCATTCCAAGATCCAACTTCCCGTTCTGCCGTTCCGCACTTTCAGCAGTTCTACCTGCCAGCGCAAAAAACCCAGACCGGGCAATCCATCAGGTGCAACGCTGGGTAAAGGGGTAACACGCCAGCGTGCCACACAAGCCGTCGAGCCGGGCTTATCAGCAGCGTTACGCATCACAAAACCGGTGACGCGACTTTGTTCGACCGCCAGTTGCAGGCGACGCGACAGTTTGAAATCAAGATCACTTACCTCGCATACCACAGCCGTTAGTCCGCTGCATTTCAAAGCCTCTTCCATTACCCAAAGGGCATCCTTATCATGAGCAAGGCTGATGAAGATCACCTTATGCGGCTCTACCCCGAACAAGCTTAACGCAGGTGCGAAAAGCCTCCGTTTACGCCCTATCCAAACGCAGATGCCGCCATGCTGTAACAGTGATGATAGTATGCCCGTGACCAAACCACTACCGGCAGCGGCCTGCTCGGTGGAGCCGCATAATAACTCATGCACTGCCCCTACCGGGAACACGCCATTAGGAAATGCCTCCTCTACCGGGCCTAAACCTACAACTGACCGCGTACCCACTGCCGGGGGCCTGTAGCCTTCCCATTGCAATATCTTTTTTTGCAGTGTATCGATCAGTTGTTGTTTTTCAGCGTTCATTATGACCAGCACTTGACACCACAAAACTATGCTAATATTTTTAGTATTTTAAAATAAACTTTTAGAAAGATCTGCACATTCTTTAGTCAGAAATGTGGAAAGATCATTTTATAAAATGAACCGTTGGAACGAAAAGTCGGGGTCTCGCATCTCGATCTCGTTAGCACTTGAGGCGCGTTGCGCTGCCGAGGCATAAACGAACATTCGTTGTTCGTAACTATCGATAGCCGCCTTTATGCTATTAAAACGATCACTGGTAAGGTTATCGGCCAGGATCATGGCATCCATCAAACCCGTGTTCACTCCCTGACCGGCAAAGGGTGGCATCAAGTGTGCGGCATCACCAATAAGCGTGATAGGAAGCGGTCGCTCCCTTTTCCAGGGTTCGCCCAATGGCAATTTTCGGGTGGGCAGGCATACGAAAGAACTGGTGGCACTGATCAGTTGATGAAAGCGTTGGTCCCAATCCTTCAAAAGATCATGTAAAAAGCTGGCTATGCTGTTGGTATCGCTTAATAGTGGCCGATCAGCTTCAGGCTCTTTCATGATCACGCCAAAGCTTAACAGCTGGTCATTATGCGGGTTTACCACCAGTAATTTACCTTGATGGGCCACCATAAGCCTTTTGCCATTGCATAACTCATAAAGGCCTGGGCACCTGACCTCGGGCTCAGGCACATCGCCCTGTATGATCAGAGTGCCTGTGGTTTCTACCTGGGTATCGGTCACGTATCGCCTTACTTTCGACATGCCCCCATTAGCACCGATCACCACATCGGCAGTAGCGTCGGCCCCGTTAGCGAACCGCAATAGCCATTGTCCATCACGCGGTTCCAGGTCGGTGCACTGGGCATCCCATATCACCGTACCCGGACTTAAACTATCCAATATCATTTTACGCAGATGGTTCCTGTTGATCTCGGGACCGTCGTACCGGTTATCGGAAGTTATCTCTTTGATGAATAACATATTTCCTTTTTCATCAGTACCAATAACGCCCATGGGTATGGCCAGTTCATAGTATCGTTGCAAGAGACCGGCCTTTTGCATCACCAGTTGCCCTGAGCCTTTATGCAGATCAAGCGTTCCGCCCCAAATG
The DNA here is from genome assembly GCF_020783335.1 of Mucilaginibacter daejeonensis. NCBI lineage: Bacteria > Pseudomonadati > Bacteroidota > Sphingobacteriia > Sphingobacteriales > Sphingobacteriaceae > Mucilaginibacter > Mucilaginibacter daejeonensis. The sequence continues at coordinate 840,567 of NZ_CP086068.1, read as the reverse complement.
CGGGCCTCTGGATGCTCGTCGCGCTCGTAAACCTGAACATCAACATTGCCTTGTTGCAGTAACCTGGCCATAGTTAGGCCTACCGGACCTGCGCCTATAATGGCTACTTTTTTATGCTTTAATAACATGGTATGATCTATATAATGATGACCATACAAAGTTGTAGAAGCAGACTTTAGGAGGATTGTACGAATGCGACAAAATGAGCTTTGTCGAGCTTTTCCTGGCGGGCCTTGCGGGCAAATGCCGCGGGAGTGGTGCCTGCGTAACGTTTGAACTCGCGGCTTAAATGTGCCTGATCGGTGTACCCGGCTTCATGAGCAAGTGCTGCAAGGTTGACCTCATGATCCAGCCACAAGCGGTTACGCACCTGCTCAAAGCGCATCAATGCGGATACATCTTTCACGGTATGGCCTGATGAATGTTTGAAGTTGCGCTCAAGCGTACGAATTGTAGTGTGCGAAGCCTCGGCCACATCGCTTACGGGCATTTTGCCGTTGGCTTTAAGCATGGCTGCCCCTGCTTTGAACAAGAGGCTGTTGTGTGGCACTGATGACCGCATCTCCAGTAAATGATGGGTAAGTATTTCGATCGCCTCGTTGATGTGCCCGACGTGTACCAACTCCGCCAGCGAGGAATGCAGCGATGCGATCGGATGATGCAGCACGTTGATGCTATTTTGTCCCGAAGGGATACTCAGCAGATCGAACACCGTCCACGGGAAACACCTGATGCCTAAGATCTGCGAACGGCCTTGTGCATAGAATTTGACCGGCCGGTCAAGTAACCCGATCATAAATGGTGAGGGCAGCGGTATCAGCACGCCATCACTCATTACGCTGCATCCATTGCCAAAATGGAAGATGATCTCGGTGTAACCGTCGGGTATCACCTCAAAGCTGCTTAACTCTGGGCCGTGATCCTGATCGTTATGCCAAAAACATCTTACTGTGTCAAGCAGTGGTTCAGGGGGCGGAAATTCTTGATGCTTCATGAGGCCATTTAAACGCCTGGTGTGGCTACCTACAAATATGGTAAAATGAGCAATACTGCGATCAGCGGGATAAGCATGACCGCTACGCCGATCTTTAAAAAGTAGGAAGAGCTCACGGTGATACCCTCGCGCCTTAATACATAAAGCCATAAAATGGTAGCTAACGACCCCGTTACAGAAAGATTTGGCCCTAGATCGATCGCTATAAGTATGGCCTTGCGTACCAGGTCAGGTATGGTGGCGGCTTGTGCTATCTCGCCTGAGATCAGTCCTGCCGGGAGGTTGTTCACCAGGTTACAGATCACGGCCAAACCACTGCCTGCCACCAAAGCGGTAGTATGCGCATGATCATGTGCCGCTGCCGACAGCCTGGCAGCAATAGCCTGGGTGATGCCGGTTTGGCCAAGTGCTTCAACGATCACAAATAGTCCGGCGACAAGTATTAACACTGCCCATGATACCTGCTTGAACGCGCCGATCACCGACCGCTTGGCCATGAAACCAATCAGCAGAGTGCATAACAGACCGGTGATAAAAGTGGGCCAGCCCAAGGCGATATCGTAAGCCGAACATACCAGCATTACCACTACCGTAAAAATGATACTATACAAGGCCAGTTTACCGGTGCTGCTTAATGGCTGCTGTTCTACCTCAGGTTCAAAGCTTTCTTTTAAAGCGTTACGCTGGGTGAATTTAAGCACGAGGTAGGTTAGCGCGATCACGATAACCGACGGGATCAAGAACTGGGCAAGCCACTGACCGAGCGATGGTAAGTGATCCTGGTAAATGACCAGGTTTGCCGGGTTGGATATAGGCAACAGGAACGACGCCGCGTTGGCAATGAACGCACATATAAGCAGGTAAGGCAAATTATTCTTGACCCCAGCCGCACGTGTGGCCGCGATCACTGCGGGCGTTAGCACTACTGCAGTGGCATCGTTAGAAAGCAAGGCGGTGACCACGATACCCGAAAGATATACCAAACCAAAAAGCCGGGTGGCCGACCCTTGCGATGATCTTACCGCGTGACCAGCTATCCAATCAAAAAGTTTTTCCTCACGCGCCGCCTCTGACAGGAGCATCATGCCGGCCAGGAACAAGTAAACATCGGTGCCTTTGGCAACACCTTGTATGGCCTGTCCGGTGGTCACCATACCGGTGATCATCAGGATCAGGGCTCCACCAACGGCCCAAACCGCTTCAGGTAATTTGAAAGGCCTGATGATCACCCCTGCGATGGATAGCAGGGATACCGTCCAAATGATATAGTTATTCATGCTTTGGCTCCTGGCTTGGGTCACAAACCGCACGCAAAGTACGGCTATAAAATATCCATATCAATATTGAAACTACCGCAAAGCTGCCCAGCACCAGGAACGCCGGTTTAAAGCCCATGCCTTGCGCAAGCCAGCCACCTATAGCTGGGCTCAAGGCTGCACCAACACCCTGAACGGTCATTACCGCGCCTTGACCAACGTTGATGCGACCGGTACCGTTCAATATGTGAGCCACCAGTGCCGGTACTGCCACGCTTTGCAACCCGGCGCCAATGCCATCAAGCGCCTGAACGGGGTAAATGCCGGTATGATAATTCAGAAGTACCGCCGCTATACCGCGCACCGGCAGGGCAATGAACGATAGGAGCATGATGAGCCAATAGCCACTTTTATCGGCCGCGCGCATGGCCACTACCGATGCGCCGATCATGACCAGTTGTGCGATAACAATGGTCATGGCCACGAACATGGATGCATTACCACCGTTACTCTGGCTGGCCGCACCTAAGCCATATAAAGGTAGCATTGCACCGTTCCCCAAATGGAATGCTGCAAGCGCGGCCGCGAGTAGTAACAAGGGTTTACACTCGAACAATGCCTTGAAATTACTTGCCCCAGCCTCCTCATCGCCCTCCTTCATGCCGCGGGCGGCGCGGTCGTCAATGGCCGAGGCGGGGATGGTGCTTACTAAGAAGATGGAGATCAACCCGAACACTGCTGAAAGGTAAAAGATGGCCGTCATGCCGTACTTCATCCCTAAAAATCCGGAAAGCCCGGCCCCTACCATGTTACCGGCGTGGTTCCAGGCCTGGTTACGGCCATTCTGCCGGTTAAATCCTTTTTGGCAAACCAGCCCAAGCGTAATGGCCATCACTGCCGGAACGATGGCCGCACCGGCAATGGCCGTGGCCACCTGCGATAAAGCTACCACCCAAAACTCCTGCGAAAGCAAAATGACCGCCGATGCCAGCACGGTGCAAATGCCGGGTATGATCACAAAAAGCTTTTTATGCCGCGTGCGATCGATCAGTGCACCCGCTGGTATGGTGACGAGTACGCCGGCAACACCCCCCAAGGTCATTACCGTACCAATGGGGCCACTCTTCCATTGGTGAGCCAGCAAAAAGATCCCCAAAAAGGGACCTATACCGGCCTGCATATCTGCCATGAAAAAATTCAATGCCTCCAACGAGGATCTGAAACTATTGCTCTTCCCTGAGGATGAGTGAGGAACGGCTATATCTGACATTTGGATATTACAACCCGGCAGTATTGAAAAGGTTGAACGGGAATATCAGAATGATAAGTATTTCATAAAAAATAATACAACCATTAGTGTTAAGAGAACGCGCTCCACACATTCCTGTGGTATTATCAGACCATACTTTGACGTATGAATCTCATCATGCTCATAAAACATATTAACTTTAGCACCATGAACTTTGATATCGAGATATTGATCCGCTTCCTGTTATCATTACTTTGGGGCGGGCTGGTGGGGGCCGAACGCGAATATCGTGGCAAGGCGGCCGGTTTCCGTACCACGATCATGATCTCGTTCGGGGCTTGTTTCTTTACATTAATGTCTAATGCCATCGGTGGCCCGGGCAACCCCGACCGTATCGCCTCTAATGTGGTGACCGGTATTGGCTTTTTAGGCGCCGGGGTGATCTTCAGGGGTAACGACCGGGTGAACGGCATCACTACCGCTGCTACTATATGGACCGTAGCAGCCGTGGGTATGGGCATTGGTGGCGGCTATTATTTTGCCGCCGGTTGCGCCAGCTTTTTGATCTTATTCATTTTAGGGGTGTTGCCGATGATGCAACGCCGCATCGATAGCCTTAATCAACCCAAAACATTATATGTACGTTTTGACCGCCGCGTGAACGGAGCCGAGATATGCGAAAGGGCGATGGCCGAAGCAGGTATCAGGTACCGGCTTACCAAGCAGGTAAAGGACGGTCAAAAATTACACCTAACCTGGCAACTGAGCGGCAAGGCACCGGCAATGGCCTCGTTCTTTAAAGACGTTTACAGCAAAGAAGAACTTGATTTTATAGAAAGCTGATCAGCTACAGTGCTTGCATATACCGGTGATGGAAAGGTCTACCTTTTCGGCCTTAAAGCCAGGTGGCATTTTCACCGCAGGTACATGCAGGTCGTTCAGGCAATATACCTTTTGGCATTGGGTACAGTTGAAGTGAAAATGCTCGTCATGGTGCTCATGCTCGTTACAGCTGGATGAACACATGGCGTAATTGGCCGTGCCATTCAGGTCGATGATCTTGTGCAGGATACCCTTCTCTTCAAATACGCGCAGTATGCGGTAAAGTGTTACTCGATCCACTTCGCTACCCATCATTTTTTCCAGCACCGGTTGCGATATGGCCGCGCCACGCTCGGCAATAATATTGAGTACGCTCAAGCGCCCGCCGGTAGCTTTTAATTGATGTTCGCGCAGTATGGCCAAGGGATCTGTTGTCATGTGACCTTCTTTTTTTAGAGCTACAAATCTAATGATACTTTATTTGTTGAGCCCCACTACAATGTAAAGTTGCTCGGCGTTGACCAAGTCTCTCCTGACAACGCTTTTTTAAATGCAACATTATTGCATTTAAAAAAGCGTTGTCTATATTTGTGCCTCATTCCATGTTATGTTAAAGAAACTGCCTGTTACCGTATTGAGTGGCTTTTTAGGAGCCGGAAAGACCACTTTGTTGAACCACATCCTGCATAATAAAGAGAATATGCGTGTAGCCGTGATCGTGAACGACATGAGCGAGGTGAACATAGATGCCCGGCTGGTGGCCGGCGGGCAGACCCTGTCGCGCACCGAAGAGAAGCTGGTAGAGATGAGTAACGGCTGCATTTGCTGCACGCTGCGCGAGGACCTGATGATCGAGGTGGAAAAACTTGCGCGGGAGGACCGGTTCGATTACCTGCTGATCGAGAGTACCGGGATATCTGAACCCATACCTGTGGCGCAAACGTTCACCTACGCCAGCGATGCGCAAGACATTGACCTTAGCCGCTATAGCACTCTGGACACCATGGTGACCGTGATCGACTGCTTCAACTTTTTCAATGATTATATCAGCACCGATAAACTTGTTGACCGCGACCTGACCGACAATACTGACCAACGCACCCTCGTGAACCTGCTCACCGACCAGATCGAATTTGCTAACGTGATCATCCTCAACAAAACTGACCTGATACTACCTAATGACCTTGGTCTGCTCAAAGCCTTCATCAAGAAATTGAACCCAGAGGCCGAGTTGGTTGAGAGCGAGTTCAGCAAGGTGCCGCTTAACAAGATCTTGAACACCGGCCTGTTCGACTTTGATAAGGCCTCGCAGGCTGCGGGCTGGATCAAGGAACTGGAAGGGAACCACACACCTGAAACGGAAGAATATGGTATCGGCTCGATCGTGTTCCGGTCTGCCAAGCCCTTTCATCCGCAGCGGTTATGGACATTTTTCAACGACGAGTACCCCAACAATATCATCAGGGCAAAAGGCCTGTTCTGGCTGGCCTCGCGCAGGCATCAGGCCATCAATTTTTCGCAGGCGGGTGGGTCGCTCAGGATCGATGTGGCCGGTACATGGTGGGCTTCCATGTCATACCAGGAACGTTTACAATATGCCGACTTTGTAGACAATCAGCAGCTGATCGAATCGAGATGGTCGATGCAATTTGGCGACCGCATGAACGAGCTGGTATTCATTGGGCAGGACCTGGAAAAGGAACAGTTGATCGCCCAACTGAATAAATGCCTGATCAGCAACGACGAGATGGAACAGTATCGCAACGAAGAGACCTTTACAGACCCGTTCGACAGAATACTGTGATCGATCGTTTTAATGAATTGCTTGTTCATACGAAAAAGGTCCCGGCTTCATCAAGCCGGGACCTTTTTTATTTTACGGAAGCGGTGGTTAACGTCACCGATTTTGGTCTGTCCTGCATGGATCTGCCCCAGGCCTTGTTGGGTTTATTGCCCATCTCAAATATTAGTTCACCACCCTTCATCAGATCGGCGTAGGTGATATAGGAGCGGGTATAGTTCTTTCCGTTGAGGGTAACTCGCTGAATGTAGATGTTTTGGTCGTTGTTATTGTGGGCCGTTAAACGCATGCTTTTCCCTCCGGGTAAACGTATGGTGGCCTCATTGAACAGCGGACTACCGAACACGTAATTGCCGTTGGCCGGGTTGACCGGGTAAAAGCCTAACGACGATAACACATACCATGACGACATTTGCCCGACATCTTCGTTACCGATAATACCGTCGGTCTTGTCGGTGTAAAAGTGGTTCATGATATAGCGTACCTTCTCAGCTGTCTTCCAGGACTGGCCAGCGTAAGCGTACAGGTAGGTCACATGATGACTGGGTTCGTTACCATGGGCGTATTGACCGATCAGACCTGAAATATCGGGTGATCTTTCTTTGCCCATATCTCCCTCGGCTATGAACAATGAGTCCAGTTTTTGAGTGAAGCGCTGTTCGCCACCTAACATGCTCATCAGCCTTTCCACATCCTGAGGTACCAGCCAGGTATATTGCCAGCCGTTGCCTTCAGTAAAGTCGCCGCGCTCATGTATGGAGATGAACGGGCTGTAAGGCGTACGCCATTTGTCGGCCGATAAGCGGCCACGCATGAAGCCAGCCTTGGCATCGTAATAGTTGCGATAGTTTTGCCCTCTCTTGCTGAAATATTCAAAGTCTTGCTGCTTGCCCAGCTTTTTGGCCACCTGCGCCAGGCACCAGTCATCAATGGCGTACTCCATCCCTAATGATACCGACTGCGCCAAACTATCTGCCGGGATGTAGCCCAGTTGCTTCACGAATTTGATGCCCAAGCTATCTCTCATGGCCGTTGCTTTCATAGCTTCGTAAGCTACACTAACGTCAAAGCCTTTAAAGCCTTTCAATATAGCATCGGCCAGCACCGGCACGGCGCTATAGCCAACCATGCAATAGGTCTCGTTGCCCATCAAATGCCACATAGGCAAGCTACCCTGTTGCTTGTAAATGGCCAGCATGGAGTTCACCATATCACTCACCTTTTCGGGCTGCAGCAAAGTATACATAGGGTGCGCTGCACGATAAGTATCCCATAAGGAAAAGGTGGTCAGGTTGGTAAAACCTGCTTTGTTGTGTACTTGCTTATCAGTTCCCCAGTAATCACCATTATGATCATTAAAGATCGATGGTGCGATCATGGTATGATACATTGCCGTGTAAAAGATCTTCTTCTTTTTTTCGTCAGGCGTTCGTACCATTACCTTTTGCAACTCCTGGTTCCAGGCTGCATCGGCAGCGGCTACCGTACGGTCAAAACCCCAGCCGGGCAGTTCAGCCTTGATGTTGCCCAAGGCATTGCCCTCGCTCACTGGCGATATGCCTACCTTCACCAATACCTTTTCACCCGCAGTGGTCAAGAAACTGGCCACACCTTTCACTTTCCTGCCTTGTAACGAAGTACCGGGCTTTAAAGCGGTGGTATCATATACGGCAAAGGTCTTGATCGGTTTAGAGAAGATGGCCGTGAAATAGATTCGTTGATCAGGTGCCCAACCTTTGGAGAAACGGTAACCTGCGATAGTGGAATCATTCACTTGATGCAGGTAAGTGTTCACCGGCGAGTCCCAGCACAACCCCTCCTGCAGGTCAATGATCACGTGAGCGTCATTAGTTTTAGGGAAGGTGTATTCATGAAACCCTACCCGTTTAGTGGTAGTGAGGCGTACGCCTACATCGTATCGTTTCAGCTTTACGGCATAATAGCCGGGGCGGGCGGTCTCTTCCTTATGGCTAAATTTGGATACATAACCACTTTCCATGTTCTTGATCGAGCCCTTCATGGTCTTGATCACGCCTGTAGTAGGCATCAGGGAGACATCGCCCAGATCGCCTATACCTGTACCGCTCAAGTGGGTATGCTGAAAGCCTACGATGGTAGAATCAGAAATGTGGTAACCCGAGCACCAGTCCCACCCCTGCGAGATGTTGCTTGGTCCAAGCTGTACGGCTCCAAAAGGTACATTAGCGCCCAGGAACACGTGCCCGTGAAAACCGGTACCGATGAATGGGTCGACATATTTGGTCAGGCTTGCTGCCTTTTGCTGCTGCGCATGACCGGCCTGCGGAGCCAACATCCCTAATAGTACTGTTGCCGTTGACAAGAGCTTGCCGAATGAAATGTTCAGTTCTTTCATAGTTTTATAGATGACGAGCACATCAGCGCTCTAATTGGTTCAATTTAAAACGGATCACTTCCACGGCCTCCTTTTGGCGAGAAATGATCACATACATATATCCCTGATGAATGATGGTATGCGGATAGCCATACTGGCCGCCTTTCCACAAACCCTCAGTGCGCAAATGGTAAAGCTCGTTGGCTATCACATAGCTTTTATCGAACACCTTTCCATCTTTCGATATGGTCAGGATCAGCGGGTTGCGGTCATAATGATGTAACGTATCTGGTATGCCTACATAATAAAAGCGACCGTCGGGCAGTTGCCCAAAATGGAACTTGCTGTCGTTATCACTGAACTGCGTCTCTATGGGCTTGGTCCACGTTTGCGCATTATCGTTGCTTTGGGTCAGCCAAAGCTTTCCTTTCCAACCTTTGCCCGTTACTCGCATCAATAAGTGTATAACGCTGTCAGGCGTTTGGAAGTACGAGCCCTCACACAACGGCGGGAAGCCATTCTTTTGTGCGGGGGCATAAAAGGTGGAAGGATTATCCTGTGTGTACAGCGACGGATCATAAAAGCTGTTCATCTTCCAGCCAGATAAGCCAGTGGGATCATCAGAATACGGATAAGAGAAGTTGCCGCAGATCAGCAGACGCCCACTTTTTAATTTTTGCGGACCATGATTGGGGATCACCGGCAGGTTAAGGTCTTTCGGTTTACTCCAGTGCTCACCATCGGTAGTGGTCTTTGCCCAAAGCTTGGTTTGGGTACGATGCAGGGTATACTCCCCATAATACGCTACCAAAGTGCCTTTGTACTCGTACATACCGGCAGCGGTCAACACGTTCAGCGTGTCATTGTACTTTGACGGCGAGGCCAGTTCCATAGGCTTCGACCATTGCTTCATATCTTTTGATACGGCATACACTACCCGTTGGCCCGGCGAATCCTCATCCTTCAAGCCGTTAGACCATAACGCGATCAGCTTGCCTTTAAAGCTAATGATGGACGGGTGGTGCGAATACAGCCAGGTTTCTTGTGGAACGAACACCATGCTACGCTCGATATTTAAACGCGGCAGGCCCTGATCGGTGGTGTAAGTGTTGGTGACCGGTGCCACCTGTGCCTGCACCTTGACGGCAAGTATAGCAAGTATAAATATATAGGTGATGATACGCATAAAGTGTTTATTGAGTGATGAGCCCGACCTCGGCTGCGGTGGCTCCGTTGCCCGCGATCACGTGCAAGGCGTCAAAGCGCACAATGCGGGCGTTAACAGGTTTATCGAAAGTGACCGTCTGTTGAACGGGATTAGCGCGAATGTTGGAGAACTCGCCTTGGGCTACCTCCTGCCAGTTGGCACCATCAGTACTGACCCAGATCTTGTATCGATCAACTATACCATCGATCTTATTGTCCTGACGGGGCAAATAGATAAAGGCTTTTATGGTGGATGCGTGGCCAATATCAACGGTGAGTTGCGCCTCCCGCAAAGGGTTAGCATCTGTCGTGGTTATGGTACTCCATAAGGTCCGCACATCGTCATCAATGGCTTTTGAAGCGTCGCTTTGGTCTAATGCAGGTGATGTAGAGGCCGCTTTCCAACCTGCTTTGGCAAGGCCGAACGTGGCAACGGCCACTTCACTTTGCAGCTTTTTCATCATCACCAGCGCTTTTACCGTGCCGCCTTGGGGCAGATCGAACGGTGCGTGATAAACAGTTGAGTTAGCTGTAGGCGTACTGCCATCGGTGGTGTATAGTACCAGTGAACCTTCTGTTGGGGTCTTTATTTTTACCTGGCCTGACCGGTCGCGAACGATGACAGGTTTTTCTACATGATCAGGCTCCCTATAAAGGCCGAACTCACTTAGCGCGATACAAACCGGCGACCTGTTGATCTTTAGCCGAACTTTAGACGTGATCACAGCCTTAGGCAAACGGATCGACCGGTTACTGCCAATGCTGGTGGCCGATGCGATCTGCTCCCACTTACCGTTCAACCATGCTTGTACCTCAAAAGCTTCGATCCGCTGCCCTAGCTTGATATTCTCGCGCAGCCTGATCACGTTGAAGCTCTTTGTACCTTTCAGTGTTAGTGTCAGTTCAGGGGTTGTAACGCCATCATCGGTGGCCCAGTACGAATAGCGATCATGATCCAACAGCTTTTGTGCGCCGTACACAGCCTGGTTCCCGCCCCTTACGTTACTGGCTTTGATGGTGGCCCCCTTGGTCATGTCCACGGCGAAGGTTCGCTTCAGGATGTTACCAAATTCGTTCAGTGAGGCCACATCATGCTGATCCAGCAATCCATCGCGGTTAGGCGCTAAACCTAAGTCGAGGGCAGCGCCCCTGCCTACGCTTTTATAATACAGATCCAGTAGTTGATACGGTGTTTTGACCTGGTCGTTCTGGCTGTCGTGGTAAAACCAGCCTGGTCTTAGCGGCACATCGCACTCGGCAGGCATCCAGTACTTACCATTGCGGGTACCTTCGGTAGCCAGTTCATATTTGGAGTAGCCATTGGCCGGACGCTCGCCCGCCTTGGGAGCCAAAGGGGTATAAGTGGCCCAGCAGATCTCGCCGGCGTGTCCTTCCTCATTACCTACCCAGCGCACATCAGGACCTACATCACCAAAAATGACGGCCGATGGCTGCATTTTGCGGGTAAGGGCCCAAGTGGTATCCCAGCCATAGTAAGTAGTGCGGTCGATCTTGCGTACACCGCGGCTACCGCCATAGTAACCATCGCCCCCGTTTGCACCATCATGCCAGGAAACGAAGAGCTTTCCGTAGTTGCTGTATAGTTCTTTCAGCTGATCGCGATAGATCTTCACATAGGCCGGCGTTCCGTACAAGGCACTGTTGCGATCCCATGGCGAACAGTAGGCACCTAATTGCATATTCAGCTTATCACACGCCAGTTGATACTCTTTCATGATATCGCCGTGCCCGTTCTTCCAGTTACTTTTACTGATGTTATGATCAGTGGTAGCCGTTGGCCACAGGCAAAGCCCGTCATGATGTTTGGCCACTATCACTACACCTTTAAAGCCTCCTGCCTTAGCCGCACCCACGATCTGCATGGCGTCGAACTTTTTAGGGTAGACCAACTTAGGGTCCTCATCGCCAAAGCCCCACTCCTTGTCGGTATAAGTATCAACCCCAAAATGGATGATGCAGTACATCTCCATCTCGTGCCAGTTGAGTTGTGCTTTGTTAGGGACAGGGCCGTAAGGTGAAGGCGCTTTTTGTGCGTTCACGCTGCTCAACGTGATAGCCAGTAATGCCGAAATACTGAGTACCTTCATACCGATCATTGTTTGAACCAGCTTGCCGGTACCGTTGCAGGTGCCGAACCGTTGACACTGTATCGCAGCTTAAGGGTGTAACCACCGCCGCCTTCCACAAAATCGAGTTGTAGAGGTTGCAGGCCCTTTTTGACGGCCACCTGTCCGCTCTTTTCGATCGGGCCATGCCAGCCATCGTTATCCACCACCGTGCGACCGGCGATCTTCAGCACACCGCCATCATCGCAGGTAAGGTAAAAGCTGTATATTCCATCCTGTGGGATGTCCAGATATCCTTGATACTTCAACCCAAAACTTGGTGAGGATACTTCTTTTGGCACCACTAAACTATCTACGTTGAAGCTTGCCTGTGGCTTGGCTTGCGCTAGCAACGTGGTACGTTTGTAGGCTCCGGGATAGTATTCGCAATGCAAACCTGCCTTAACACCGTTATTTTGTGCCGGCTGGGCCATGGCTTGTTGGGTATAATGTAAGTTATAAATATCGCCCGGCCCGCCGTTAGGCCTGAAAGCTGCCAGCCTGATATATAATGACCGCGTGATGGTGATCGGCTTGCTCAGCACCGGTGAGGTACTTTTGGGCAAGCTACCGTCAAGCGTATACCTGATCACCGTACCCGGTAACGGTGGCTTGACCTGCAACACGGCTTTATCCGTAAATACACTTTGCTCCACCAAGCCATCCAGATCAGGCAAACGGTAGTTTACATGCAGGCCATCAAGCCTTTTGTAATGTACCTGCAAACGTTGCTGGTATGAGGTCAGATCATGTTGTGCCGACCATAGGTTCTCGGCCAAAGCCGTCATACGTGGCATGTACATATAGTCGGCGCGGTTCTCGGTGGGTACATACTCGGTCCATAAGTTAGCCTGTGCACCTATGATCCCCTTACGCTCGGTGGCGTTCAGTCCTTTTGGTATGGGGTCGAAGTTGTAAACGTTCTCTAACGAGTTGCGGTCGGGAGGGGTATCAAAATACAATGGGCTACCTGGCGACATGATCACCTGGTTACCGTTCTTAGCCGCTTCAACAGGGGCCTTGGGTACCCAGGTGCGCCAGTACATCACCAAAGCCGTGGGACTGATGCCGCCTTCCAATATCTCGTCCCAACCGATCAGCTTGCGACCCTTCGAATTAAAGTACTTTTCCATGCGGTCAATGAAATAGCTTTGCAACGCCGCCAGATCTTTTATTCCTTCCTTTTCCATGAAGGCCTTGCACTCTTCTGAGCGGCCCCAGTCGGTTCGGTCTACCTCATCGCCTCCGATGTGGATATATTCGGACGGGAAGATCTGCATGATCTCGTCAAAGATATTTTGGGCGAATTCAAAAGTACTTTCGTTGCAGGGGCATATCGGTTTGGTAAAAAGCTCACCCCATTTGTTCTCGCCGTTGCAGGTCAAAAAAGGGTACGAGTTAATGGCGGCCATCATGTGGCCAGGCATATCTATCTCAGGAATGATATCAATGTGACGGGCTAAGGCGTAGGCCACCACATCCTTCATCTGTGCCTGGGTGTAAAAGCCACCGTAAAGGGTCTTCCCGCCTTTCTTAATAATATGTTTGGGGTCGATGGCCATGTCGGGGTTCTCGGCGGCCTTCTTCATGTATACCGAGTCCTGGTTGTTGAAGGTTCGCCATGCCCCTTCTGAGGTCAGCTTGGGATACTTTTTGATCTCGATGCGCCAGCCCTGGTCATCGGTCAAATGCAGGTGGAACTTATTGAACTTATATAAGGCAAGCAGATCGATGAACTTTTTAAGATAAGCTATCGAAAAGAAATGCCGCGACACATCCAGGTGCATCCCACGCCAGGCATATACCGGGGCATCGTCAATGGTCACTGCGGGCAGGATCCATTGTGCCGGAGATACTTGAGCTCGATCATCTACACTTGCCGGGAGTAATTGCCTGATGGTCTCGATCGCATGGAAGATACCGGCACCATTCTTGGCTTTGATGTTGACAAAAGACGGTGTGATCTGCAACTGATAGCCCTCATTCGTCACTATAGTGGGATCTTCAATAAATCGTATGCAATTATCTGTATTTCCACTACTTTTTGCTGTAATCTTCAACTTTTTAAGCAGCAGTTCATTCAGTAATTCGGCCTCTTGTGCATAGTGACCGTTAGCAGGTAAAATGATGACCGTACGTGCGTTGCCAGTGAACATTCCCTTACCCTCCACCAACTTTTGCGGGTATGGCACCAGCGGGAACTTCGTAGATACCGACTGACCTAATGACGGCCGCCAACAGGCGATCAGCACGGTCAGGGTAAGTAAAAAATAGCTTTTATGTATCTTCATTGGGCTTGATGCATTGGTCACTTTTGAGCAATGGCGATGAATGTTTCAGGCAAGTTCCAGCCGCTTATGGATATTTGAACCGGCCCCGTACCCACCTTGCTGCGATCGATCAGGATCTTTTTCTCAGTAGCCGGTGGTAATGAAACATAATTATCATCATAGAACACCGGCAACAACCTTTGATGGGTGACCGGATCCACTACCGATAGCCGGTTAAAAAAGGCTACCGGCGCATTTGCCGGATTTGTCAGCGCTACCTCAATATTGCCGTTATCTATAGCACGGGCACTGATCTTCAGTTGCGAAGCAGGAAGTTTGTTAAGTGCCGTGTATTTCCCGTCGGCATCGGCTAACCAGTACAGATTGTCGCTTAACAGCTTTTTATTCACATCTAAAAGTTGGAGGTGCAAAAAGCCACCACCCCCATTGACCACCTTTTCAACCGCATTTTTGATAGGCAAAAATGCCTTGCTGCTCGAAGGCTGCATCTCCACGAATACCTGTGTAAGCGGCGTTACAGCGCCTTTGACATCAATGGTGTTCACCACCAGCATGAGGTCACTTTTCACCTCGAAAGTATTGTTCACTACCGCAACCATGCCCTTTACCGGATCATACATCACGTGTAGCGGCTCACTGCCTGTGCGTGTTCCGTACAGACAGGCATTAGGGTCAAGCGCATGATCATACATTTGCCCCCGCAGGGCGGTCCATGGGTTCTGCGTTTTCCAGATCACAGTGCCGGTATACCACTCCCACATATGAGAGCTGAAACCTTCCATCAATGCGCGATACTGATCATAGTTCACCAATTGCGCTTTGTTGGCCATATCGGCAACATCCTTAGGTTTGCCATAAGGTTCAATAAAACCGTCATAGCCAATGTATTTGTGGTAGTCCCACAACGGGTCGGTCTTGGTGGTTCCTTCCTTTTCTGAGTATTGTGGCATCACCAGGTTCTTTTCAGGAATGAACCTTTTGAGCGATTCTATATCGCCCATGCCAACCGAACCTACCTCGGAGTTGAAGGGATAGGTCCGCTGATCCCAAAACACCGATATGGGCTGTATATTATAGGGTCCATCGCCATTACCGCCCAAATTGTTCAATGACATTTGATCGGAGTTGGAATAGTCCACGAACCAGCGGGTGCCATCTAAATTGGGCAATATGCTATCGCGAAGCGGGATCAGTATATCGGCCGGTGGAGTGATCTCGTTACCGCCGCACCATATGGCCAGTGAGGCATGGTTACGTATCATTTTGATCTGGTCGGCGGCCGACCGCAGGAACAACTGGTGGTCATCTGGATACTTGCGACGGGTCCATTGGTCGTCGGCCTTGAGCGGGTCGAGCCATTTACCGTTGGCATCGGCCGATATCCAGAAGTCCTGGAACACCAGCATGCCATATCGGTCGCAGGCGTCGTAAAACTCGGGCCGTTCCATGATGGCGCCTCCCCAAACCCTGATCAGGTTCAAGTTCATATCGCGGTGAAACCTTACCTCGGCGTCGTACCGCGCCTCAGATAGTCTGAGCATGGCATCAGAAATGACCCAGTTGCCGCCTTTGATAAATATCTTTTGCCCATTCACCAACACCTCTTTGCTTTGAGTGCGGTCGTTCCACCGGGTATCGATCTGCCTTACGCCTACTTTGATCAGGTGCTGGTCAGAAGTCTTATGGTCATTGGTCACGAAGCTGACCTTGGCATCGTACAAATAATGCTCGCCGTAACCGTTAGGCCACCATAGCTTAGGGTCGCGCAAGGTAAGTATCGGTAACTCAACAGGGATAGAAGACCTGGCCGACAGGGTGACCTGACGTGTCACGCTCTGCCCGTTCATGGTGAATATAACCGTTCCCTGAATTGGCTTAGCGGTAGGATTCTGAAGTTCGGTGGAAACTTTGACCTGTGCAGGATCTTGCTTTTTGCCCGGCAGGCGTACGCCAGGGACCATTGTTATCACATGCGGGTCTACGATGCTTACTGCACCGGTCCTTTCCAGGTAGACCTTATCCCAGATACCTGTATTACGATCACGAATGGGCTGTATCCAGTCCCAACCGGCAGTATATTGGATACTCACGTTCTTGGCTATACGGCCATCACCTCCCTGGCCGCCGTTAGGTTTGCCTACCGGATCAGGTGGGTAAACGATCACTGCTACCCGGTTAGTTCCCTTTTTATTCAGCAATGAAGTGATATTATAGCGCTGACGAAGGAACATGCCCTGATGGATACGCGAGTTTAGCTTATGCCCGTTCAGGAACACATTACAGCTGTAATTCACCCCACGCAGATTGAGGTATACTTGATCATTGCCTGTAATGTGAGCGGTTTCAAATGCTTTGACGAACCAATACGTGTAATGATCGCGTCCGGTGTCAAAGATATCCTTGATGGCCTCGTTGTTGAGACCGTAAAATGGGTCTGGAATTTTTTTATTGGCCAGCAGGGTGGTGAGTACTGTGCCGGGCACTACGGCTGGCTGCCAATCATTGAATTGTTCGGTACTTTTTGAGGAAAGTTCCTCGCCCGTCAGCTTGACATTGGCTATTGGAGCGCACTTCCAGCCCGTTTTAAGTTCAGTGATCTGAGCACTTGCTGTATAATGGATCGCCGTGAATGGTACGACCATCAATGCAGCTTTAACAGCGATATGCTTAGCTGTCATCTGTTCCCATTTTTTCAAGCTCCGCAGTATCTGACCTATCATTATCTTCTGTTACTTTAGCTCGATCTTAAACACTGCGGCCTGTTTGGCTCCGCTATTGGCTTGTAATGCTGCAGGTATACTGATGGTGATACCGCCGTTGTCTTTCTTCCACGTCAACTTTTGGGCAGAACCTAATAACGATACCCTTTTTACCTCTCCGTTAAGTTTGATAGATATCATGGCAGGAAGCTTTACTTCTTCAGTAGCGCCTAATTGCAGGGCATAAATGATCTTGCCGCTTTTTGAGCGGGTATAATACAAGTTGCCATCAGCATAAGGCTCCACTGGTTTGCTGGCATATATACTTTCGCCGTTGATCTTCATCCATTGACCTATACCTTCAAGGCGCTTGTAGGCCTCAGGGTCCCAATCGCCGTCAGGACCGGGGCCAATGTTCATGAGCAAGTTGCCGCCTCTTGATACGATCTTGATGAGCAGCTGAATGATCTCAGTGGTCGACTTATAATGGTCGCCCGGTACGTAGCTCCAGGAGTTGCCCATAGTGATGCAGCTTTCCCAAGGATAGCTCAACGGCTTTTCAGGCACTTCCTGCTCAGGGGTGGTATAGTTCTCGTATTCACCCGCAACGGTACGATCCACTACCAACAGGCCCGGCTGGTTCTGCCTGGCCATGGCCGCGATCTTAGGCATATCAATATCCTGATCAAATTTGATCCCGCGCTGCCAACTGATGTTCGGGTCCACCGTTTTATGCGGGCGCACCCAACCACCGTCTAACCAAAGGATATCTACCTTACCATAACCGGTCATTAGTTCCTGTATCTGGTTGTAGGTAAATCGCTTGAAGTTGTTCCAGCGCTCGGGATACTTGGCCGGGTCGTAATTCACGTTACGGTCTTTGGGCGGGAAATATGGCCACCAGTAGTCAGGCGAGTGCCAGTCAGGCTTAGAGAAGTAAGCGCCCACCCAAAAGTTATCTTTACGGAACGCATTGAATATCTCTTTGGTCACGTTAGCACGTGGATCTTTAGAGAATGGCGTTTTAGGGTCGGTGATCTTATAATCGGTCTGCTTGGTATCGAACATCGAGAATCCATCGTGATGCTTAGTGGTAAAGATCACATATTTCATTCCCGCACTCTTGGCAGCCTTTACCCATTTGGTTGGGTCGAATTTTTGTGGGTCGAAGGTCTTTTGCAATCCTTCGTATGCTTGTACATAGTCATTGTAGCTGGCACTGTGCGGGCCTTTGCGCTGGGTCCAGCCTTCATCTTCGGGGCAAATGCTCCAACTTTCTACCACTCCCCACTGCGAGTACGTACCCCAGTGCATGAACAGGCCGAACTTCAGATCCTGCCATTCGGCCAGCTTTTTTTGGACCTGCGGGTCGGCAGGCGCCTGATACTTTTTTGATATCTCGTGCACTTGTGCCAAGGCGTTGCCACGGCCTAATGCCATCGCGCAACAAGCCAATACGGTAAGTTTAATTATGCCTTTCATACTTCGAACAGGTGGTCTTTTTCGAGTTCCTTGATCCTGGAGATCAGCAGGTCGCCTATACTTTCGATCACCAGTACGGCCCCGCCAAGTAATTGCGCTTTACTGTTAAGGTCCGACACCTTTAATTCAGTGCCATGAGCCAAACGCGGTATACAATGCTCATTAATGGCTTGCTGAATAGGCGATAACCATAGTTTGCCTACCACACTCCCCTTACCGCTAAGCACGATCACGGCCGGATCCATCAGGTGGATCAATATAGCGATGCCCTGCCCTACGTTATAGGCGGCCTCTGATATCAGTTTTACCGAAAGGGTATCGCCTTTAATGGCTTCGTTGATGATGGTATCGGCATCTAACTGCGCATAATTGGCCAGGCTGGAAACCTCTCCCTGCTCCATCTCCATGATCGCCTTTTCGGTGATGGCCATCAATGATGATTCGGTCTCTAAACAGCCACGTTTACCGCAAGTACACAATTTACCGTTCTTGACCAGCGGTATGTGGCTGAATTCTCCTGCTAAACCGCTATGCCCTCTGAATATCTTACCCCCAACGATCATGCCCAAACCAATGCCCCAACCCAGGTTGATCACCATAGCATCGTTCTCTTGCCGGGCAACACCGAACTTTTGCTCGCCCAAAGCAATCGCGGTAGAGTCGTTCTCGATGAAGATGGGTAGTTGTATATTTTGTTGCAGGTATTCGCGTAAGGACAGGCCCTCTACCGGCAGAAATGAGTAGTTGATACCCGCCTCAGTTGAAAGGAAGCCAGGCATCGTGACGCCTATGCCGAGCACCTTTGTCTTATCAATACTGGATCTTGCTATAAAATCATTGATATAGCTCACCACTTCTTCGGCCTTGAGCTGCGTAATATTTATAGCATGCTGCTCGACCTTGTTCAGGAACCGGCCCTTCATGTCTATAGCCACTATCCTTATACTATACTGACTTAAGGCTACCGATATCAGTAAATGGGTACCAGCGACCAATGAATATTTAAGGGGTTTACGCCCACCGCTCGAAATGGCATAACCATTCTCCTCAACATAACCTTCCTTGACCAGCATGGTCAGCACCTTATTCACGTTAGGTATGCTTTTACCTATTAGGGTACTTATGGTAGTGCTCGATAATGCATCATTATAGAATAATGATTGGATGACACCTTGATTTTCGTTGAGAAGTAAAAAGCGATGGTCGGGCATGGTGATATGGATATACATAGATAACTTATTTTATCCGAAAGTCAAATACTTTTTAAATTTTTTAAAAAGTATTTGACTTTTACATTTTATTAACATTATTTTAGGGAAAGATTTTAAAAGGCTTAGCTTTCTTTGAGCACAAACTAATCGCTATAGCCCTTTACACTACCAGTTACCGGTCTCTTATTAAGTCATTATTAAACATGCTGAAAATGAAAGCCGCCCCCTATACCTAATGAGTAGCCCTTCAATACGCTATTCTATTCCTGCTAACGACAACATTAAACTAAAACCAATCATTGTGTATGAAAATCGATCTTTACTCAAAGAACAATGCACGTAAATATGCATCCCCTGTTATGCTCATAACAGCGGGCTTCATGCTTACCAGTGCGATCCCACTGAGTGCCTGGGCAAACCGGTCGGCACCGCAGAATACCCTTAGGTTACACAACAACTCCGCAGTGGAGAACGTGAGAACCGCCGCTGCCGACATAACGGTGAACGGTACCGTACTGGACGAGAACGGCCAGCCTCTTGCCGGTGTATCAGTAAAAGCCAAGAACGGCAGTGCAGGCACCATGACAGATGGTAACGGTAGGTTCAAACTCACCGTTGCAGACAATGCCACGCTCGTTATCTCTTACATTGGTTACCAAAGCACCGAAGTAGCGGTAGAAGGACGTACTACACTCAGCGTAAGACTGAACCCATCAAAAAATAGCTTGAACGAAGTAGTAGTTACCTCATTAGGCATCAAGCGTGAGGCTAAAGCCTTAGGTTACTCAGTAGGTACCGTTACCGCCAAAGAGGTTACCCAGGCCGGCGCTACCAACTTTGGTGCGGCCATTTATGGTAAGGTGGCCGGTGTGCAGATCAACTCGGCACCAGGTGGTGCCAGTAGCGCCACCAACATCCAGATACGTGGTATCAACTCTTTATATGATAATCGCCAACCGTTGTACGTGGTGGATGGTGTGATCATTCGCAATGATCAGCAACAAGGTGTTAACGGCACCAACAATAATAACTACTGGGATGACCAGCGTATACGTGGTAACGGTATGCTCGACATCAACCCTGCCGATATCGAAAGCATCAGCATTTTAAAAGGTGCCAGTGCCAGCGCGCTATATGGTTCTGACGCGGCAAGCGGTGTGATCGTTATCACCACTAAAAAAGGTGTTAAAGGCCGTGGTCTTGGCGTCGACTTCAACTATGCCGGTACCATTGAGCGTGCAGCATTTTTGCCTAAATACCAAACCACTTATGGCCCGGGTTACGATCGCGAGACCAACACCCAGGTAGGTGCCGACGCTCAAGGCTGGATCGCTGATCCAAGCTCTCCATCTGGTCGCCGTCCTAACTATCGTGCCTATTCACAATTTGGGCCGGCGTTCGATGGTAGTCAGGTAAGATGGTGGGATGGCAGCATCCGTACCTATTCGGCTCAAAAGAATAATTATGCCGATGTATTTGACCACGGTTATAGCAACAACTACAACCTGGGTATCTCTAACCAAACCGATAAGATCAATTACCGCTTATCGGCCACCCGTTTAGATTACAAGGGTACCAACCCGGGCAGCAAGCAGAACCGTAATACGTTCAACCTGAACAGCTCTGTCAAATTGTCTGACAAGATCTCGACGGATATCGTGGTGAACTACATCAATACCAACACCCATAACAGGCCTTACTTGTTGGGCCAGGTATTGGGCTCGTTCGGTGGTTTCTTCAATGCTGCTGAGGACATGGACCTGTTGCGTAAAAATGCAATGACCTCACAAGGCTACAAATATTCTACTTTAGGCAGTGGCCGTCCTGAGGCATTCATTTACAATATACGTCCTACCAACCTGCTCGATTTTTACTGGAACCAGGACCGTAACAGCTACGATGAAAAAGAGAACCGCTTACTCACCAGCGCTACCATCAACTGGGATGTGGTGAAACACCTGAAGGTACGTACCCGTATAGGTAATGACTATACCGCAGCAAGCGTAGAGAACAAGATGTACAATGAGTACTCCAGTATCTATAATGCAAGCAACAGTACCGGCGGCTACTCCGTATCAAAAGGGCTGTACTCGATCCTTTATGGTGATGGTCTCTTGACCTACTCTAACAAGGTCGGCGACCTGGACTTCTCTGCAAGCGGTGGTTTCACCTTCAGAAATGAGAAGTACAGCGACCAGAACTCGAGCACCGCATCAGGTTTGGTGACCGAGAATTTCTTCAGCATCAGCAACAGCTATGCACAGGCTACCACTACAGCTACACGTGCCAGCCAATTGAAGTACGCTTACTTAGGTATCCTGAACTTAAGCTACAAGAACTTCCTGTTCGTGGAAGGTACCGCACGCCAGGAGTATGCTTCTACCCTGCCCCCAGGAAACAACAGCTACTTCTATCCATCAGTTAACTCGGGCTTTGTATTTAGCGAGGCATTTAAGATGCCTGAATTTGTAAGCTATGGTAAGTTACGCGCCTCATACGGCATTGTAGCTAATGACGTTACCCGTTACAAAGCCAACATCGCTTACACCCAAACACCTTTACAAACCATCAATGGTTCGGCCTTGGCAGTAGCTACCGGTGCCGCCTACGGTAACCTTGCCTTACGTCCGGAAAAGAAATACGAGCAGGAATATGGTGCTGAAATGCGTTTCTTCAAGAACCGTGTAGGTTTTGACGTAGCTTATTACACAAACAAGATCAAAGATCAGATTCTGCCTTTGGCCATTGCCCCAAGTAACGGCGCTACCTCACAGATCGTTAACGTGGGCGATATAGCCAACCATGGTCTGGAGCTTTCATTAAGTGGCACACCGTTCTCTTCGGCTAACTTCAAATGGAATACCCGTATCAACTATGCGTTCAACCGTTCAAAACTGCTGAGCCTGGCCCCTGGGGTACCTGAGGTACAGTTCTATAACAGCGACCAGAATGCCGTTAAACTGGTGGCCCAACCAGGTGAGATGTTGGGTAACATTTACGTTTACCCCATCGCTACCAATGCTGCCGGACAGCGTTTGATCAGCGATGACGGTTTCTACATCATCGATAAGACCAAATATGTAAAAGCAGGCAACATCATGCCTAAGGCTATCGGTGGTATCGTGAACAGCTTTACTTACAAGAACTTCTCGATAGACTTCACTACCGATTACCGTTTTGGTGGTCAAATGATTTCTACCCCATCTAAGTATCTGCGTGGTGCAGGTATGTTCGAGAGCACTTTACAGTATCGTGACGCGGCGCATGGTGGTATCACCTACACCGCCAACGGCAATACCTACAACGATGGGGTGCTGTTACAAGGTGTGAACGCCAATACCGGCCAGCCCAACACCGTGATCGTAGATGCCGCTAACTACTACCTGAACACCTACAACTGGGGTGCTGATGCCGACAACCTTGAAGGTTCGGTTTACAATAACAGCTATGTGAAATTGCGTGAGGCCGTTATCGGTTACCGTTTACCGGCATCAGTAGTGAGCAAATTGCACCTGAACAACGTGCGTATCTCGTTGATCGGCCGTAACCTGTTCTACATCTACAAAACATTGAAGTATGTTGACCCTGAGGCCCCTGTAGGTAACCAATGGTTCTCTAAAGGTGTGGACGTGGGCTCTACCGCTCCTACCCGCAGCTTTGGCCTGTCACTTAACGCTAACTTCTAACTCAGCAGATCATCAAAATATATAAAGAGATGAAAAAATACTTTATACACTTCGCACTGGCTGCTACGGTGGCTATCACAGCAAGTAGTTGTAAAAAGGATCTGGACGCTAAATTCGACAATCCCGACCAGACCACCTCGGCTACCAATGCAGGCCTTTTGACCTCTATACTTAATAATGACCGTGTAAGACCATCATACTGGAACGTTCGCACCTTTTTACTGATGCACCCTGCCGTGTACAGCCAAACCGCGTTCTTCAGCAACGGTAACAACATGTACCGCCAGGATGACGGTTACACAGGCCAGTACTGGACAGACTTTTACGCTCCCGGCGTGTTGGGTAAGTACCGCGCCATTGAGGTGAACTACAATAACGCAAGTGCCGCTGACCGTGCCTCGCAAGAGATCATTTTGCAGGCAGCCCGTGTGGTATTATATGATCAGGCCTCGCAAATGGTCGACCTTTGGGGCGATATCCCTTTCAGCGAAGCCGGTTCATTGCAAACCACCAGCACCATCAAGCAAGCTAAGTTCGATGAGCAGACCGCTTTGTACAACACCATACTTGACGGCTTAAAGGCAAGCGCCAATTACTTTTCAACCGCTACCACCAATGCCGAGTTCAGCCGTGCCGATATATTGAACAGCGGCAGCGTTGACAAATGGCGCCGTTATGCCAACTCGATCCGCTTACGCTTATTGATGCGTATTTCGAACGTGAACGAGAGCACAGCACGCACCGCAGTGTTAGACATGCTGAACAACTCCACCACTTATCCGTTGGTTGATGGCGGCAATTCGGCCAACTACAACCCAGCCACAAGCGACATCCTGCTGCAACCGCTTACCAACTTTGTGAACAGCCTGAACGATGGTTTGACCGAGTTACCGAGCCACTATGCACCTGACTACATGCTGAACACCGTGATGTTGCCAGCCAACGACCCACGTATACCGGTGTTGTTCGACAAGTGGGGCCGTACCGTTAGTGGAGTGTTCGTTCCTAACAAGGATTACAAGGCCATGCCGATCACCTTTACTCAGGCTCAGGTAGAAAGCAGCTTCAACCTGTATTCGGTATTAGACTCGACCACCTTTTTACAGAACACCAAGCTACCGGGTATCGTGATCACGTCATCAGAGGTGAACTTTTTGAAGGCCGAGGCTTATGAGCGTTGGGGAAGCACTGCCAATGCGCAGACCGCTTACGAGACCGCTCTTAAACAATCAGTTAGCTTTTATTACTACCTGAACGGTATCAATACCGCCGGTCTTAAAAAAGAGACCAAGCCAAGCGATGCTACGATCAATACCTTTGCTACCGCTTCAACTGCGGCCTACACCGGCACATCGGCCAACAAGCTGGCTAAGATCTACGTTCAAAAATGGGCTCACTTTGGCTTCCTGCAGTCAACCCAGGCATGGTCTGAGTACCGTCGTACCAAATTCCCGCAGCTGACCTTCCCAACAGCCAGCCTTGCAGCATTTGCTACGCCACCTAACCGACTGACCTACCCATCGGTAGAGACCTCGAACAATACGACCAACTATCCGGCCGTACAGTCAAAAGACACCCGTACCGCTAAGATATTCTGGGACGTTAAATAATTACCGATACTCCAAAGCCAGCCTGTGTGACCAGGCTGGCTTTTTTTGTTAACACCGACACTGACCAGCCTCCGCTATCATCATTTCATCCAGATCGATTACATTCGCTTGCATTACCGACCGCCTATAATTTTATGATCTTCACCCAACTTTCCCGTAAAAATACGCGCCTAAGCCTTTGTATCTCCTTACTATTTGCGGCCAGCAGCAACACCATCTTCGCTCAAACTCGCCCTGCTTATCTTGACGAGACGCAACCTATTGACACGCGTGTCAGGTCGCTGATCAGCTCACTCACCATTGAAGAAAAAGCATCACTAATGGGATACCGCAGCAAGGCCGTCCCACGACTGGGTATACCTGCTTACAATTGGTGGAACGAGGGTTTGCACGGGGTGGCACGTGCCGGGCAGGCCACCGTTTTCCCCCAAGCGATCGCACTTGCGGCAACTTTTAATGACGAGTTGGTGTACCAGGTGGCCAACACCATATCAACAGAAGCGCGAGCCAAATACAACCTTGGCGTAAAAAAAGACCGCCGGTTACAATACATGGGACTAACGTTCTGGTCGCCTAACATTAACATTTTCAGGGATCCGCGATGGGGACGCGGACAGGAGACCTACGGCGAAGATCCTTATCTGACCTCCATAATGGGGGCGGCCTACGTACGCGGAATGCAAGGTACTGATCCGTTAAGGTTGAAGACCAGCGCCACGGCCAAACACTTTGTCGCTCACAGTGGCCCCGAGGCCACGCGCGATGAGTTCGATGCGATCGTGAATGAGAAGGACCTACGGGAGACCTACCTACCGGCCTTTAAAGCTTTGGTCGACCACGGCGTAGAATCGGTGATGACGGCTTACAACCGGGTGAACGGCGAACCCAACTCTACCAGCCGCTCCTATCTGAACAAGATCCTTATCAAAGAATGGGGCTTTAAGGGCCACGTGGTGACCGACTGCGGCGCGCTGGACGACGTTTTTCTCCGTCACAAAGTGCTGAAGAACGGGGTAGAGACAGCAGCTGCGGCCATCAAAGCGGGCATCGGCCTCGATTGTTCATCGGTACTACAAAACGATGTGGTCAAGGCCATCAAGCAAGGTTTGATCACCGAAGCCGACGTTAACAAGGCACTGACACCTGTGCTCCGGACAGAATTCAAACTTGGCTTTTTTGACCAACCGCAGAGTAGCCCCTATTACAGCTACGGTGCCGATAGTATCAATAATGCCCAACACATAGCGCTTGCACGGCAGGCCGCTCAACAGAGCATGGTACTGCTCAAAAATAAGAACGGCGTATTACCGCTCAAAAAGGATGGCTTCAGCAGCATTATGGTGTTAGGCACCAATGCTTCATCGCTTGATGTGCTGGCAGGGAGCTACCATGGCGTGAATAGCAAAATGGTGGACTTTGTGGAAGGTATCACTGGGGCAGTAGAACCCGATACACGTGTGGAATATGACCTTGGGTCGAGCTATACCGATACCACTCATTTTGGTGGCATATGGGGTGCCGGCAATGCCGATGTAACGGTGGCGGTAATTGGCCTCTCGCCGGTATTGGAAGGCGAAGCAGGTGACGCGTTCCTGTCAACCAATGGCGGTGATAAGATAGACCTGAGCCTACCTGCCGGGAACGTAGCGTTCATTAAAGCACTTCGCAAAGGTGTACCAAACAAACCGATCATTGCAGTGGTGACCAGCGGCAGCGCGGTAGACATAGCAGCCATTGAACCGTACGTTGATGCCATTGTGCTGGCCTGGTACCCGGGCGAGCAAGGTGGCAATGCTTTCGCAGACATCCTTTTGGGCAAGGTATCACCTTCGGGCCGTTTGCCGCTTACTTTTTACCGGTCGGTCAATGATCTGCCGCCTTACAACAGCTATGTGATGAAAGGCCGAACCTACCGGTATCATAACGGCCCGGTACAGTACCCATTTGGCTTTGGACTGAGCTATACCACTTTTGATCGCAGTTGGGAGCAGCGACCGCGCAAGACCTACGGCACTAAGGATAGCATCAGCTTTTCGGTAAAAGTGAAGAATACGGGCGCTATGAAAGGAGACGAAGTGGTTCAGGCCTATATCGAATACCCTGATCTCGACCGGATGCCGATCAAAGAGCTCAAAGCCTTCAAGCGGGTATCTTTAAATCAGGGAGAAAGCAAGGTGGTGAACCTGGCAATCCCGGTAAAGGCCCTCCAAAAATGGGACGATAAGAAGCATCAATGGCAACTATACAAAGGCACCTATCGGTTGGTCATAGGCGAGAATTCCGCTTCGGCTAAATTGAAGGCGGAGTTCAGTATACGACCATAACACCACAAAAAGCAAAGGGCTTGAAGATGATCTTCAAGCCCTTTGCTTTATAAAGAATATTTCTCTGCTATCTGCACCAATGCGCTTACGGTATCAGGATCGGTCTGCTCGGTCATAAATTCTTCAGCCTTACTTCCTGTCCGTACCTCGCGGTAAGCCATCTCACTCTCAAGCGGCCCTTTGGCAGTAGTGTGATATTCGGTAGCCTTGGTCATTTCGATCAGATGCGCAAGATTCTCCGGCTTAACACCGGCGCCCGGCATGATCTGGATACGACCGGCCGCTTGTTTGACCAAACGAGCTATCAAGTCGGCGCCACTAACGACGTCGGCTTCCAGGCCCGATGTCAGTATACGCTCAAAGCCAAGTTCAATGATGTCTTCCAATGCCTCAAAAGGGTCACTGCAGCGATCGAACGCCCGGTGAAAAGTTACACCCATTTTGCCGGCTGCCTTGATCAGTTGCTCGCATCGCGGTTTATCCACACGCCCGTTGGCATCCAATACTCCGAATACTACCCCATCACAACCTAAAGCCAGGCATTGCTCAATATCTTTTTTCATCACCTCAAATTCGAGGTCGGTGTACAAAAAATCACCACCCCGAGGGCGAATGATAGGGTACAGTTTAATATTCAGTTGTTGACGAGCCAAGGCGATCTGCCCGAACGATGGTGTTGTCCCTCCCTCCTTCAGGTTATCACAAAACTCTATCCGGTAAGCACCAGCCTCCTGTGCGATCAGCGCCGACCGAACAGAATTGGCACATATCTCGATCCTGATCATATTAATAAATACTTTTTCCTTTGATGATCAGGTCCTGCTTTTGGGCATTGCATACCGCGTATGAAAATCCTTTCTGCAAGGCATACGCACCGTACTCACCCTTTTTGTTGATCGCCAAAAAGCCCACCTGTATGGTCTTGGCTATCTCAGGTTTCTTTTTCACGATACGGTTCACCGCCTCGCGGCAGGCATCCTCAGGCTTCATGCCCTGGCGCATCAGTTCCACTACTAAAAAGCTGCCCACGTTCCTGATCACTTCCTCGCCTACGCCGGTCGATGTAGCACCACCTACTTCATTATCCACGAATAGTCCGGCCCCAATGATGGGACTATCTCCCACCCGGCCATGCAGTTTGAAAGCCATGCCACTGGTGGTACAAGCTCCCGAGATATTACCTGCAGCATCCACGGCCAGCATTCCTATAGTGTCATGGTTATACTGATTACCAGGCATCTTGTTAGGCACCGGTGTAAAGTGCTTGTTCTCGATGTTCATCTCGGGCTGATATTTGGATGTCTTCAGCCACTCTTTCC
Source organism: Mucilaginibacter daejeonensis (assembly GCF_020783335.1). Lineage (NCBI taxonomy): Bacteria > Pseudomonadati > Bacteroidota > Sphingobacteriia > Sphingobacteriales > Sphingobacteriaceae > Mucilaginibacter > Mucilaginibacter daejeonensis. The sequence continues at coordinate 812,138 of NZ_CP086068.1, read as the reverse complement.
AGGCCTTTTCCGAATCAGGCGTAAGTAGTTGCTTTTTAGTAAATCCGTTAGCTACCGCGAATTGAGTGGCACCGTCGCCTACTAACAGCACATGCGGTGTCTTTTCCATCACCATGCGGGCTACGGATATCGGATGATCGATATACTCCATGCCGGCCACGCCGCCACAATTGCCTTTCTCGTCCATGATACAGGCATCCAGCGTTACATGACCGTCGCGATCGGGGTAACCCGCCGCGCCTACACTGTGATTATTTGGGTCGGCCTCGGGCACCCGGGCACCAGCCTCAACGGCATCCAATGCACGGCCACCGGTCGAAAGCACCTTCCAGGCGGCCTGGTTAGCGGCCACGCCAAAATCCCAGGTAGATATGATGATCGGGAGCTGGGATGACGGTGCAGGGGCCGCGATCGGCGCAGCTAAAGATCTGAGGTTCAACGCCGCTCCGGTGGCGGCCAGCGAGGTGGTCAATATAAATTTACGGCGGTCAAGCATTATATTTTATTCGTTGTTATATACAAGGTGAAGATAAGCTTTGACAGGCAAACATCAGGTAAGATATTGCAGCGATATAGCATGTTTTTGTACGTTAAAACTCATCGATCTTGGTAAGAAACTGGCATTGAATGATCAATATCAGCAAATGCAAAAGCGGTGATCGCCTATAAAGTAAATTCCCGATGTTTGGCATAACGAACCGTCGGTTCATCAACATTACACATCTACATGTCAAACGACGCTAACCATCATCGGCAGCTGATCTATGCCAAAGGAGAAATGAGTGACCTCATCCGATCGTTGGATGATCAGGCAACTCCACTGGGCCCGATGTCCACATGGCCGGCCGAGCTGCTTAACGCCCTGAACCTTATGCTCGACTCAGGGTTCCCGATGTTCATTTGGTGGGGTCCTGAACTGCTTCAGTTTTACAATGATGCATACCGGGTGATCCTGGGTAGCGGATCGAATAGCAAGCATCCTGATCTGTTAGGAGGCCCCGGTGAAGACCATTGGCAGGAGATTTGGCCTAACATTTGGCCCCTGATCAACAAAGTGTTGACCACAGGCGAGTCCGTTTACCTGGAAGACCAACTACTGCCTATCTATCGTGACGGTAAACTTGATGAAGTTTACTGGACCTTTAGTTATAACCCGATCCGCAATGCCAACGGCAAGCCTGAAGGCATATTGGTGGTGTGTACCGAGACCACCCGCCTCAACCGATCGCAAAGAGAGAACGCCGAGCAGCGTGAGTTCTTGCTCAATATGAGCGATCAGCTGCGCTTGTTCTCTGATCCTGAAGCCATGGAGACCAGAGCGTTAGACATTATTGCCGGTCATTTGAACGCCGATCGCTTCGGATTTGCCAAAACTCTAATTAAGGGAGAATTTTTTCTGATCGAACGGGATCATCACCGTAACGGTGTAAAGCCACTGAAGGGTGCGTTCCCGGCCAAGCAATTCGGTACTGACATATTTGAAACACTGCTTAGCGGCCAAATAGTCATGTACGAAGATGTGAGGAACGAGGCGCGACTGTCTGAACAACACAGACGATCTTTTACCGAACTGCGTATCGAAGCGATCATCAATATACCGTTATTCAAGAATGGCAAATTGTCGGCCGTGTTCTTTGCTCATTACGAGCAGCCTCACCACTTTACCATCGAAGAACAGGTACGGATCAAACAGGTGGCAGGCCTTGCATGGGATGCAGTGCTCACTGCACGCGCAGAGCAGGAATTGCGGCTTTCAGAATTGCGGTACCGAACTCTTTTTGAATCGATAGATGAAGCATTCATGGTGATCGAGTTCTCGTTCGCTGATGATGGTACTGCCGAGAATTATCGTTTCTTGGTCACTAACCCTGCATTTGAAAAGCAGACCGGGTTAAAAGACGTAGTCGGCAAGACCATATTAGAGATCATGCCTGATATTGAGCCCACCTGGATACGCACCTATGGAAAGGTAGCTACTACAGGAGAGGCCCTGCGTTTTGAGGAATATAACGAAGGTACTGGCGGATGGTATGATGTGTATGCCGTTGCCGTTGGGAAAGACACGAACCAGGTTGTAGTGGTATTTCATGATATTACCCAACGCAAAATGGAAGAACAGCGTAAGAACGACTTTTTAAGCATGACCAGCCACGAGCTAAAAACACCGCTCACGGCTGTGACAGGCTACCTGCATATATTAAAGAAACGCGTTACCAGCGATGACCCCAAGGTGCCCGATATGTTCGAGCGCACGATCAAACAGATCGGCAGAATGACCGGCATCATTAACGGCTTCTTGAATATCGCCCAGTTGGAAGCAGGTCAGCTCAGGATCGACCGGACCGATTTTGACATTGTTGAACTGGTGAAACAGGCTGTGCAAGAAGCTGTAGCCACGGTCAGCTCGCACCATTTCAGCTTTGAACCCACCGGACCGATCTATGTCAGCGCCGACCTGGAAAAGATAGACCAGGTGATCGAGAATCTGATCAGCAATGCGGTCAAATATTCCCCGACTGACAGTAGGATCAAACTGACGTGCTGGTCGGATGGGTCCACCGTGAAGATAAGTGTCATCGATGAAGGCCAAGGTATCGATAAGGCGGACCAGGATCTGATCTTTGGACGGTTCTACCGCGCGGTGGACGACCAGCTCACTAGTGCGAGCGGTTTTGGGATAGGCCTGTACATCTGCAAAGAGATCATTGATTGCCACGGCGGCCAGATAGGCGTAGATAGTGAGCCGGGAAAAGGTAGCACCTTTTGGTTCACTTTACCTGTAGCCGGCTAAGGCGCTATTTGACTCTCCGCACCTAAGCATTCGCCGATCATGAGAAACGAAAAAAGCCTCTTTAGATACACTCAAGAGGCTTTATCATAAATAGTAGCGGGGAGCAGGATCGAACTGCCGACCTTAGGGTTATGAATCGTTGACCAATGACCTACATTGAATAAAGATGGGCCTTAATTGCCATCTTAGTGGTCTTTAAGGTCATTGCCATTTAACCTCCGTTCACTTCACTAGAAAACCTCCTGTACCGGACACTACCTCTTCGTCGGTTATGCCTTGTAGGATGATGCGAAAGCTGCCGGTAATGTCTCCGGTATCGAAGCTAATTTCCCGCTCGCCGTTTTCGTCGGTCAATAACCCTGATCCCCAGAACAGAGTTGGAAGATATTGAGGCGCCGTTCGCTTAAGATCAACACCGTAAAATTCCCTTGCATAATAGATCCCGGGGATCTTAACTATCCCCTGTTTCTGATCGGTCGTACAGCCCTCATAGGTCACTGGGGAAACCGTAAATCGATCGCCATCAAGATCGGTCCGGACCTTATACTGCCTGCCTTTCACCGGTTGAGATATCCGATCACTATTGATGCTTTTCGGATAATTCAGGTAGCCATATTCGTCCACGTAGTCCCCACACTCATTAGCGCCCGGCTTACCTCTGCTTAACGCCCCCCCGTAAGGTGCACTCGACCTCACTGAAACCGCATCTAATTGAATGGTCCTATCAAGTTTGGCGTTCACAATGCTTCCCAGGTCGCTTCCGTGCATTCTTCGGGTATAGCCGAAAGTGTCCGAAAACAGCGAAGGAGAAACTTTGATGTTACTGTAAGGGTCATCCACCTTTATCTCATATCCCTCTTTATCCTTTTCATTGATCATCAATGAAAGGTATCGGTCATCCGGTAGCAACATTTGCTGGTCGGAAATGACCAATTCTCCACTTGCATTGGTCACTCTAACGTCTATACCATTTGGCTTCATCAAAGAGACACCGACCGGTCTCGTCAGCGCTTTTTTACCATGGGTTACTATAGCTTTAAGCTCAAGTGCCTTTTGATCCGGAAGCGTATCCTTCAAACTTTGAGCATTTACGTCCTGCCATTTGAATTTCCTCCAACCCCTGATCAGCAATACGTCCTCAAGGATGTTTTCATTCTCGTAGTAAGCATTCGGTAATAGCCCCATTTCCATGTCGAGCTTATCCTCTACGTTCAAATAACTTTCTATGCTCCTGTAAGACCCGGTCCATAGATCAGCATCCCTGACGCAAGCCAACGAGAATAGCGCTTTAACAGGTCTTTGTTGCTGATCGGTCAACTTGATCTTTAGCTTTACCGTACTACGTTTGCCGTATTCATTCTTTGAAGTGTTGATCGAAGAGATCACCTTTTGATCATAATGTGCGAAAAATAGTCGTTCAGCTACCGGCTTGCCATCAAGGTTCAAAATAGTGATCAAGCATGGTCCTTTGGGCAAGGCGTTCACCGCGATGCTGATCGGTCTTGATGACGGTGAACTCATCATGTCGAAGCAAGCGTATAGGTTCTGCTGATCATGTACAAGAACTTTAACGGGTCGCTTGACCTTACTTGCGATCTGAACTTTTACAGTATCCTTTACAACGGCCTTAAGAAGATGAATGGTCGGTATATCGGTCAAAGCCTTGGGTAAAATGAACGTGGTATCTAACGCTTTAGCCCCTTCGATCTTAAGCTTGACATGATATGTTATGCCAGCTTTAGGCTCGATCAGAAAGCGGCCCATTCCTGTGCTACTCGTTCTGATCGTGTCAAGCAGCCGATCCCCGCTATACAGATAGCCGGTCATTGCCTTAGGTATCCCATCGGCCGTGGTCTCCACCCCAACCAAATTACTTGCCCCTTCGACAAGATCTCCGCCTTCAGGAAAAAAACGCATCTTGACGCTAGGTCTTTTAAATGAGGGGAGGGGGAAGATCAGCGATGCTTTCTTATCTTTAGTTCGCACGCTAATTAATATCTTGGCGAATGTTCGATGATTCAAAGTTTTGGGTATTGATATGATCGTTTCTTTTCCCTTTGATCTTCGCTCGATCGGCGGCGAACCATTATCAAAACGGTATGATAGCTGCGCATCGGAGGCCTCCTTTTTATCGATATTATTGAGTGAGATCTTGACCTGCATTTCACTATCCGGACCTTTAAGATCCAACATTGATGCAGTTATACTAAAGGCTTGATCAGATCGGTTATCCGTGATAAATAGAGGAGCCCTAAAGACAGCAACTGGCTCCATATCGCTACCGACCACATTCGTGAACGCCAGTAATTGATACTCACCTGAAGGCAGACCATCTGTCAGGTCTAAACTCCCGGAAGCGATACCTTCTTGCATCGCCAACTTTTTGGAGATCCTGACGCTTTTAGTAACCGGGTCGATCAATTGTATCACCAGGAAATGATGCCCCTTCAAATCGATGTTGGCCTTTCTGGTCAGGTATCCTGAACACCATATCGTTTCGCCGCTTCTGTAGACGGAACGATCTGTATGAATATATAAAGTAGACCTTGGATGCTTTCTGCTAAAGGTTGAAAATTGAGCCGATAATTCACTGGCGCTTTTGGGAATGGTTTGCCGTTTGGCGGCTCCTGTTACAATGATCAAACAAACCATCATCGATACTAAGTCTTTCAACATAAGCGAGATCTGTTTAAATACGTTATCTGGAAGTAAGCACGCCCATTACGATCAAATTTAACTTCTAAAAGCTTTAGATATAAAGCGTCACTATCAATTGGACATACCAGAGATCGGTTTTGGGTCTACCTTGCAGCTAATGAGTGAACCATTTATAGAACGCTTCAAAGGTTTTGCGCCATTGTCGCTCATCATGTCTGCCCCCTTTTACGATCAAAGGCATAGGTACGTTCTTGAATGACGATCCCTTTTTTCGGAGCAGTGAATCAAGTCTGACAACATGATCGGCCTCATTTCCTTCATCATCGCCACAAGCTTGAAAGATCTTTGTTTTAGGATTGATAGCACTGTTCTCGATCTCGTTGTAAATGTCAGGCCCCATGAAGTATGCTGGAGAAAGCACGCAAGCGCAGCCAAAAATATCGTTGAATCGAGAGGCTGCATACATTGAAATAAGCCCTCCCATGGAACTACCGGCGATCACTGTGTTTTCAGCTGAAGACTTTGTCCTATAGTGAGCATCAATATAGGGTTTAAGCACATTTGCGATAAATTGAATATACGCTTTGCCTTCGCCCTTCCCATAGTTTGTATCATATGGATCATACTCCGAAAATCTAAATTGGCTGTTGTTGTATATAGCTACAACTATGGCTTGCTTCCTTGCTGGATAGGAATTTATTAATGAATCTACGGCCCATCCTTCATGATCGCCGTTCGTCGCTTTGAATACATGCTGGCCATCATGCATATAGATCACAGGATACCTCATAGCGCGGGCGGAATAGTAAGAGGATGGCAAGGCTATCTTGATCATCCTATCCCTTGAAAGCTGAGGAATAAAAAACTTAACGTCAATGGTGTGTGGTTTTGCAGTATCGACAACCATGATTTGCTTGCCTTTCACGTTGATCGCAACAATGGTCAGCAAAGTCGAGAGCAAGAAAATGTGAAAAGGCAACTTCATGTAAATTCGATATCCATAAATATAGAAAACTTTCTCGACCATCTTTACAGGAGAAACCATATCACAATTAAGCAGGCTAACTTCCCTCGTACATAAAAGCACCATGAAATCAGATCACTTGGTTATTGTGAAGGTAAAAGTAGAGATGAAGAGTATGTAGCCGGTTTTTGATATAATGACCTCTACAGTGTTTGCGTCAGGGCCCATCTTGACGGATATATCAGGCCCACAAACATAGATCGGCTTAGCCGCTGCGGCCCCTTCGAGGGAAAGGCTAATATAGAGATAACGCACCTGTAAAGCCGCCATTGATAGCCGTCACATCGTTTACCTCAGCTGAGCTTGGCAGCGCGTAATTGCTAAAATATACTCTGGTCATAAATGTGAACTTGGCATCATTGATATTACTCGACCCAAACTATTATTTTACATTTAGCCTGATGTTATATCAAATGGAACGCCCAACCGCATTTTCAGTTTCGTGACCTCAAAAACTGAAATGATGTACCCATGTTGTATCCACAATAAAAAAGGCACTTAAACAATCGCCTAAGTGCCTTATCATAAATAGTAGCGGGGAGCAGGATCGAACTGCCGACCTTAGGGTTATGAATCCTACGCTCTAACCATCTGAGCTACCCCGCCGGGTTAATTTGGCTGCTGATTTTGAGAACTTTACGACCAACATCGTTCTAGTATACTTTCAGCCTCCAAACCTGTTAACGGTTTTGTTAACGGTGCGCCTTTCGGTGCGTGGAGCGCAAAGGTAAAGAAACCCAACCTTTTTTAATAATCTTTTTTTTCATTTCTTGCTTTGTTCTGCGTGTCAGGACGTTACATAGATGTTGCCTGGGTCCTCATGGAAACAGCCGAGATACTATGAGCAACTTAGGTTACGGATCATGCGCTAAAACCCAGTATATTCTTTTAAAGTCGTATTTAGCTTAATTGTGTAAATGGCCACTGTTGCCAGGGGCATGCTGTTGCGGAGATCACGGACACTTTCCAATCATTTCACGTCGTAAACCATAAATTAAAACAGCTTATTCAGGTGGTCGTTGCCTTGCGGAACGGATCTGTTTATTGCATCATTGATCACATTTGCTTTATTTTTGAACTATGTTCAGGCATAAGGGCAAAAACAGACAGGCTATCCACAACCTCCAGCTCGCATCCTTGCTGTCTTTTGTGGCAGGCATCGTTAACGTGATGGGGTTTTTAGCAGTTACGGTCCTTACAACGAACGTTACCGGACACTTTGCTTACTTTGCTGATAATATACTCAGGCGGAACTTCTCCGGTGCCTGGGTCTTTTTGACCTACATTCTTTGTTATTTGGCAGGGGCTTTTGTCTCGAATACTATTTTGGAGACCGGATACCGCCTTGCTCCGCGCCATGCCCAAACCATTCCGGTGTTCGCAGAGATCCTGTTGCTTTCCACGATCGCTTTTCCCGGTTTTGATACAATTCACCAGGCAGCTACGGCTACAGCTTGTATCTTGCTGTTCGCCATGGGGCTTCAAAATGCAATGGTTACACGGATCTCGAACGCAGTGGTGAGGACCACCCACCTTACCGGGTTATTCACCGATCTCGGGATCGATATATCCCAATTGCTATTTTATAGCAGGTCAGTTGTGCGTAAGCAACTGATCACATCGGTGATCTTGCGGCTCTCCATTATCGTCTTTTTCTTTTTAGGCTGTATCGTCGGCGGGGTGGGATATAGCTATTACCACAATAAGGTCTTGATCTTGGCTATTGTTTGTCTGGCAATAGGCGCGGTGTACAGCACGCTCCGATATCACATAGTGATCGCGCATAAGATCCGGTCACGCCGGTCCGCATAGACGACGGTAGTGAACCTACACCATCCTGCCCTGTTCGTAAGAATTATGTTGAATATTCGCTTAATAACTCCTGATCATCGGTTATGCAAGCGATCCTAAGCGGAGAGATCCTGATCAATGTTTTAGAACAAATAAAAGATCACGCTCTTCTTTTGTTTACCAGCACATCACACATAAAGTCCATAGACCATGTATCTCCAGCCTGCTCAGGCACGATCATAGGCACCTCGATCTTGCCGTTGATCTCAGAGAGTCGCTTAGTAAGAAAATTTGTCAAACGCGCGGCATGAAGATTCGCCTTTTTGATCTGCTGTTTGGATACATCCCACATCTCGCGTGATGCGACAGAATTGCCCTCGAACAGATAAGCGGGAACACCATTTTGAGAAACTTTGGTACCGATAGGAAACTGGCCGTGCTTGTCTTTACGGCCCCAGGTCACGATTTTTGCGGTTGCCATTTGAAAACGTTTTTGAGTTGAAATTTCTTCCCACACCCCTGTTTCAAAGGTCGCATTTTGTTAACGGTTTGTTAATAGTTCGGCTGTATCAACATGTGGTCTTGTGGTGCCTTTTCGATTTTTAAGGCATAAAAAAAGGGCTGATCCGCCCATTTCAAACCATTTTAGCACAAACAAAGCGGAATCATGAATCCTACGCTCTAACCATCTGAGCTACCCCGCCGTATAAGAATGTACTATCCCTTGATGTTATGCCTGCTTTGACAGGCGTCCCAAAAAGGTTTGCAAATATAGGATTATTTACCTTTCTTTAGAAAAAATGTTAACATTTGCTGCGAACGAGGCAAAACCACCTGTAAATCATTTATGTCCGATAAGAAGAAGTTCAATCTGGAGTACGAGATCCGCTCGTCTCCGCGTATCCTGTTCAGTTTTTTAAGCGAGGCTAACGGCCTCACACAGTGGTTTGCCGATAAAGTAAGTTTCCGCGATCAGATCTACACCTTTACTTGGGACGACGAGGAACAAAAAGCCCGTTTGCTGGGCATGAAAGAGAACAAGTTCGTGCGTTTTAAGTGGCTTGACGATGAGCCTCAGTGTTATTTTGAGATGGAGATCGTGCAGGACGAGTTGACCAATGATGTTGCCCTCAGCATCACCGACTTTGCCACCGAAGATGCCATTGCCGAACGTAAACTCATTTGGGATAACCAGATCGACTACCTGGTAGGCGTGCTGGGTGCTTAACCTATCCGTGCAGGACAATGCCTGATCATACTAAACTGACCTTGACCTGCGTTGAGTTCATGCCAGCTTTGCACCTGTTGGGTTGAACGGGTACATTGTGTAACTTTGCGTTAGTGAAAAAGATACATCTTTTAATTTTCAAGTCGTTCATCAGGCCATTCGTTGTAACCTTTTTCATCGTAATGTTCGTGTTGTTGATGCTATTTCTATTCAAATACATCGACGACCTGATCGGTAAAGGTTTCCAGTGGTACATCATACTCGAATTGATGATGTATGCCTCCATGACCAATGTGGCCATGGCACTACCTCTCTCTGTACTGCTATCCTCCATCATGACCTATGGTAGCCTGGGCGAGAACTATGAGCTGGTGGCCATCAAATCGGCAGGTATATCCTTAAGTCGGGCCATGTACCCGATGATGATCGTGGTGACGCTGCTTAGTATCGGCGCGTTCATCTTTTCTGATTATATGCTGCCGATAGCCAACTTCAAATATTACTCGTTGTTGTATGATGTAAGGCAGCAAAAAACGGCTTTCCTGATCACCGAGGGCGTTTTCAATAATAGCTTTCAAAGCCAGGGGTATTCTATACGCGTGCAGAAGAAAGACCCAGACGGCCAAACCCTTCATGGCATCATGATCTACCAGCGTAACGAGCAGAACAGCAACATCAGCGTGTTATTTGCCAAGGAAGGGATCATGTACCGCACGCCTGACGATAAGTACCTGGTGCTTAAACTCAAGCAAGGTATACGCTATAACGAGCAGCCCGGTAAGAACGGCTACAACGCGCGCCAGCAATTCACCAGGCAACGCTTCGCTTCCACTGAGCAAAAGTTCGACATGTCGGAATTCACCATGAAGCGTACCGATGCCAACGAATGGCGTAATACCATTCAGATGATGAACCTGAAGCAGCTCACGCTTTCGCAGGACTCGGTGATCAAGGCCGTGAACAATGCCTCGGCGGCCAACCTCAATATCCTGACGCCATACCTTAAATACTATATCGTCCCGGTGAAACCCGGCAAGGACCTCAAGCCTACTGATGTTAAGAAAGATAAGGCGCTCAAACCCGACGAACTTGACCGGGCCTTATCCACCGCATACAGTGAGGCACAATCGGTGCAGAACTCGCTCAAGACCATGGCCGACCGCTACCTTGAAGAATCCAAGAACGTGCGCCGTTACTCGATCGAGTATCAAAAGAAATTCACGCTTTCGGCCGCCTGTTTAGCGTTATTCCTGATCGGTGCGCCGCTGGGTGCTATTATCCGTAAGGGTGGTTTAGGGCTACCTTTGGTGGTATCGGTGATCTTCTTTCTTTTGTATTATATCATCGCCACCATTGGCGAAAAATCAGTGAAAGAAGGCAACCTGAGTCCGTTCGTGGGTATGTGGATGGCTATCTTTATCCTGACGCCGATCGGTGTGTTCCTGTCATACAAGGCCGCTAACGATTCGGTGCTGTTCGATGCGGAGGCTTACAAACGCTTTTTCAACAAGGTATTCAAGCGCAAGGCCGCCACGCCGGTGCAAAGCTGATCTTACATTTAGCCGACGCGTTTACTACCTTTATGCCATACATTTGCTTATACGATGTTATCTACAACGATCACTCATCATTGTAGTAATATAACTTGAACATTCATCATGCTTAATACCATACCCGAAGCCATTGAAGATATAAAAGCCGGCAAGATCATCATTGTAGTTGATGATGAGGACCGTGAGAACGAAGGCGACTTTTTAGTGGCCGCCCGCTTTGCCACGCCCGAGGCGATCAACTTCATGGCCCGTTTTGGCAGAGGTTTGATCTGTGCACCCATCACGCGTCAGCGCGCCCGCGAATTGGAACTGGACCCTATGGTGAACCAGAACACCGCCACTCTCGAGACCAGCTTTACGGTTTCTGTTGACCTTTTGGGCCATGGCTGCACAACGGGTATATCGGCATCTGATCGTTCAAAGACCACTTTGGCACTCATCGACCCAGCTACTAAACCATCAGACCTTGGCCGCCCGGGTCACGTGTTCCCACTTATTGCTAAAGATGGTGGCGTGTTGCGCCGTGCCGGTCATACCGAGGCCGCCATAGACCTGCCCGTAATGGCCGGACTGGAGCCTGCCGGTGTGATCTGCGAGATCATGAAAGAAGATGGCGAGATGGCCCGCCTACCAGAACTGTTGGAGATGGCCAAGGAGTTCGGGATGAAGATCATTTCGATACAGGACCTGATCGCTTACCGCTTACATACCGGCTCGCTGATCGAGCGTGAGGTGGCCGTAAAGATGCCGACCGAATGGGGTGACTTTGAAATGATCGCCTACACACAAAAAGATACCGGGGAACACCATTTAGCACTCATTAAAGGCTCATGGGAACCTGACGAGGCGGTATTGGTACGCGTACACAGCTCGTGCGTTACGGGCGATATATTTGGCTCGTGCCGGTGCGATTGTGGTCCGCAGTTACATAAGGCCATGCAAAAGGTAAGTGAGGAAGGTAAAGGCGTGATCATTTATATGAACCAGGAAGGCCGTGGCATTGGATTGATCAATAAATTAAAGGCTTACCAGCTTCAAGAAAGCGGTTTGGACACTGTTGAGGCTAACATTCAATTAGGGTTCAAGATGGACCAGCGCGATTATGGCATCGGTGCCCAGATCATACGCGACCTCGGCATCACTAAGATGCGCCTGATGAGCAATAACCCTAAAAAACGCGCCGGACTGATCGGTTATGGCCTCGAAGTGACCGAGACCGTGCCTATCGAGATCGCTCCCAACCCTCACAACGAGGCTTACCTGCGCACCAAGCGCGACAAGATGGAGCACAGCATCTTAAAGAACCACTAACAGTATCACGAATAGAATATACAAAGAGGGCCTTAAGCCCTCTTTTTTGTTAGAGGCCGGAGCATTATCAAATTCGCAATTATTCAGAATTTGCAGATCTTTTGGACCTTTCGCCACGTCGAGAGGCATTTACCAGTTGTTACATTTGAATGAAATAGTGTTACATCAGGTGTTACATTTCGGCTTTTTGTATGCTTTTTCTGGAAAAAGTTAGGTTTTTATGAATTTCATAATGACGAAAAGTGGGGAAAGTTGGGGAATTTTGTTACACCAGTGTAACACCTGTAACAGCTATTTTCTTATGGAGTGGTTTGGGCATTCACCATCCTATTCCAACAAAAAAAGCACAGCTATCCAAGGCTGGTCGGCTGTCGACCTGACCGGATGGCGTCATCCTTCACTAAAGCATACTCGTATTACCGCTTAAGTCGGTTCGGGTTAAAAGCCACCAGGTAACGTTGTTCGTTGTTGGGGATCATGGCCACTTCTGCCTGCTTTGGCGTTAACATCTTTTGGGCGGCCATCAATTGCTCTTTCACCAATGTGAAAAATTCGGCCAATAGTTCTGGCAGTATCTTGTGCGATACAGTGTTCTGGTACTTCCGCTCCAGTTCCATCTTTTCCTCTACCGTAACACGGTTCAGTTCCCAGCCGTCGCTGCTGGTAAATCCGTTCTCGAGGGCGCAGTTGTTCAGATCATATAAATAGATCTTGGCCTGCATGATCACATTGCTACCTTTCATGGTTATTTCTTTTTAGTGGTTAGATCGGTTGATACTTTGGTCTTGCCAGACTGATAATCTGACGGAGCTTTCTTGCCTTCGGTGCTTGGCGCCTTTTTGATGTTCTTGGGTGCGTTCTTTCCTTTGCTCATGGTGGTCTATTTTAAATTGATCTCTTTTTCCAGCTTACGTATGTTAGCATCTAAAAGCGTAGTGTTCAGGTCGTCATAATGAGCCGATCGGTAGGCCTTAAGGCGCGTTATACCGCCCTCTATCTCGGCCAGCATACCGTTAATGTAGGCCAGCGCGCCCTGCTTGGCCTTCTCCATCGCTTTTACCTTACTGGTGTAACCATAAAAGCGCTCTGCAACGGGCAATAGTGAATATTGAGCATACACCTCATTGACAAGCCTCTCCGGCTCATGATGAAGGGGTAAACCTTTTTCGTTCACCCGTAAAGATGTGACTTTCAGATCATGGGCCGGTACCTCGGTAACGGTGGTATCATGATGCAGAACGCGGTAAAACTTAACGAAGTTGTTTCGCATACAAAGGATCTCGACTGATGGGTTTTAGCGTTAAGCTTAAATATTACCGATCAGTGAGCTGGTAATGCCTAAGTGAGATGATCGTGTGGTGAAGGTTTTTAAATGTAGGTATTATATACTGCCTTTCAGCATGTTTGGAAATTATAACACCGAAAGTATGTTGAGATGACGAAGCACCCTGTAAGATCTCCTGACAGCATGAACGATCACGGTCAAGGAACGTGAGGTCGCCAGGCTTACCGGATACCATAAGGGCAGGGAATTGGTGGTCTTAGAATATCTAAGTCTATGCAGTATATATGATGCACGCATAAGGCGGAGCTTTGCGGTAGCAGGACAACCCTGCCAAGTTATTGATAACGAACAAAATAACTACCGATCATTTAAAATTGCGCGCTATGAGACAGGGCTGGAAAGGGTCTGCGTTCCCCTTTTCAGAGCGGGTGCTATGGGCAAAAGTGATGGATGAGGTATGATCATACATATCGCAAAGCGTCTAAACACACTCCTAACCCCTCTCAAGAGGGGATGCACGATGGTAACTTTGATTGATACACTTAATGCGCTTTTGGCCAGTTGTCAACAGTACCCAGCTTTTGTGATCGGCATGATAACTCATGAGGCTGAGCCTTGCGATAGCAGCGGAGGGGAGCTAACTTTGTGATGAATACACTGTACTAAAAGAGACACCACCTCTGCTTATTATATCTAACTCTTGAACTTCGGTCAGTTGAGGTGGACAGCGTACATGTTGATTAAAATCTGTTCCATTAAAAGTTATTCCTCCACCATCAAAGTCAATTTGCCAATCATATTCTATAAGCACTCCATTCGGCGTTAGGCTTTCTTTGCTTCTTACGATCCCGTCAATGTACATTTCAGACGGAACACTCAATTCTAAGTCGAATGCTAACTTATAAACGTTCTCAAAGATCAAGGTACACGGAGCTATCCAGAACTTGAAAAAAGTTTCGCCTTCCTTAGGATGCACCCACTCGAAAATATAGTCAATGTCTAATAGGAGTTGGTAGTTCTTACCGAAAGATATGCCATGTACCCTTGCGTCATGCCACCCCATCTGCTCATAGTCTGCACCAGTCCATAGAGTTTTTTCAAGTTCGTACTTCATGATTATAACCTGTAAAACTCAAAAATAACATATTCAGCCTATGGTCGATGTTATCACTGACCATCAAAATGGGCTACTTAGCCTCCCCCGGCATCACATGCCTGGAGGTGGTTGTTCGATCGGAGGCAGATCTTTGGTCCTTTTCTCTGAGTTGAGTATGGCCGCAGCTAAGGCAGGATCTTTGATGGACCTCACTTTTTGATCGGCCTTGCTCGGGCCTATCACCAAATAGTCAAGTGCTTTGTTGAAGTCGTCAGACATTAACGGACTGGCCAAGGTGATCTCTTGCTGTTTTCCGTCAAGGTCAGTGTAGTGGATGTAATCATAAGTGCCGCCAAAGTGCATTCCAGGCTCCATTTTGGTTCGTACAACATAGTGTGCAAGTGGTTGCTTACCGTTAAATATGGCATTCAATTCTTTAAGCTTGCTTTCTTTCAATCGATAAGTGGTATCGGCTACACCATTGTAATAAACGGACCTGACATGCGCGTTCCCTAAAGCGTCTATCTTCGTAACGTCTCTAATCGTGACATGCACAGCTTTACCAGCACCGCTGGTAGTATAACTTGCATAAATAAGTTCTTTAAAGGCGGGCTTGACCGATTGGGCATTTGATGGCTGGACCCAAATATACCACAGGATGATCAATAAGGTGAAAGGTTTGTGCATGTTGCCAAGCTACGAAATTGAAGCCATATCAGCGAGCTTATATGAGCAGTAAAATAGACCGGGACGCTTCCCTCCTCGCGATGACCTGGGTGGATTTACTGGCAGAATAAGGCTCGTTCAGCCTTTGGTCGGTGTTATCACCGCACCATCATTAAATCAAGGAAGGTCGCACCACAACAACATCAGCAAAGCGTCCTGAAGCCCTCCCTCCCGGGGAGGGTTTGGGTGGGGCTGTGGAGCTCTTTACTTCCCTCCCGTTCTCACGTACATATATACAATGGCGATCACTACGGTAAGGCCTAATACGATCAGGCCGGTGATGCCTTTGCGGCGGTCCTGACGCATGATATAGATCAGCAGGCCTACCAGTGGTACTACAAATATCAGCCAGAATATCAATGAAGGAATGCTCATGGGTATGGTTCGAGAGATTAATTAAAAGGGCATGCGGGCCAGTGGTGCCACATGCTGATCGGTAAATTCGCCTTTTAGGTATTTATAATGGCCGGCAATGGCAATCATAGCGGCATTATCGGTACAGTACTGCATTTGGGGGATAAAGGTGTTCCAGCCATGTTTTTGGCCTAAAGCCTGTAAGCCCTGGCGCAAACCCGTATTAGCCGATACGCCACCCGCTAAAGCTACGTCCTTGATGCCCAGATCAAGCGCTGCTTTTTGCAGCTTGTTGAGTAAGATGGTAACGATGCGGTGCTCTACCGATGCGCAAATGTCGGCCAGGTGGTTCTGAATAAAATTGGGCTCCTGTGCCTGGTTACGCTGAATAAAATACAGGATCGAGGTCTTTAACCCACTAAAGCTAAAGTTGTAGCCTGGTATCTGTGGTTCGGGGAACTGGTACGCGTTGGGGTTGCCCTGGCGCGCGTACTTATCGATCAGCGGTCCGCCAGGATAAGGCAGTCCCAGTATCTTGCTGGTCTTGTCCATGGCCTCGCCGGCGGCATCATCCTGCGTTTGGCCGATCACCTCCATATCAAAGTGATCCTTTACCAGTACTATTTGTGTATGCCCGCCCGAAACGGTCAAACATAAGAAGGGGAATGTTGGTTTAGGAGTATCGATAAAGTGCGCCAGGATATGGGCCTGCATATGATTCACCTCGATGAGCGGGATGTGTTGCCCCAAAGCAAAGGCCTTGGCAAATGACACCCCCACCAGCAGTGAACCTAAAAGGCCCGGACCACGTGTAAATGCTACTGCATCAATATCATTTTTGCTTACTTTTGCGTTAAATATCGCTTGTTGTACGGCCGGGATGATATTTTGCTGATGCACCCTTGAGGCAAGCTCAGGAACAACGCCGCCATAGGCCTCATGAATGGTCTGGTTGGCAATAACGTTGCTCAGCATAACACCATCGGCACAAATGGCGGCCGAGGTCTCATCGCACGACGATTCGATAGCTAATATTATGGGCACTGTGTAACTGATCTTTAAAGCAGCAAAATTATTAAAAAAATACTCAAAATAGCGCTTATACTGGTACTCATTGTGCTGCTCTTCGTCAGTGTAGTGTTAATACTTTTTCAGTACAAGCCCGTGCAGACCTGGGCCGCCCGTAAGGCCACCAAGTACCTTTCTGATGAGCTGCATACCAAGGTAGATATCAAGAGCCTTTACATTAAACCTTTCTCGTCGGTAGTATTGCAGGACCTGTATGTGTTGGATAAACAGAAGGACACGCTGCTGCGCACGCCATTGCTGGAGGTAGAGTTAAAAGGTTTTTCCATATTCAACAGCATCAAAAGGCGCGAACTGAATTTCGACCGCATACAGCTCGATAACGGCAGCTTCCACCTCAAACAGTACAAGGACAGCACCACCAACCTGGCGTTCATTATCGATTATTTTAACGGCCCCAAGGATACCACCAAAGTGAGCAAGCCCTGGAAGCTGGACTTCGGGCTGATCACGATCAAGAATTTCCATTTCATTTACAAGAACGACCTGGTGCGTACCGCTACCCCGGGCGTGGTGAACTTTGATGATCTGGACGTGACCAACTTTAGCGTAAAGGTTACCGGGATGAACCTGAAGGACCACCTCTTTAAAGGCAACGTCAAGCAACTGTCCCTGAACGAAAAGCGAAGCGGCTTCATTGTTAAAGAGCTAACGGCTAACACCACTGTAGATACCAACCAGATCGTGGTGCAGAACATGCGCCTGGTGACACCTAATTCGCATCTGAAGGATTACTTCCGCATGCGGTTCAAGTCGTTCGGCGACTTCAGCGACTTTGAGAATAAAGTGACCATGGATGCCCGGATCAAAAGCTCGCATCTGTCATCGGCCGATATTGGGTATTTTACCTCCTCGTTAGAGAATATCAATTTTGAATTGGGAATAGATGGGCGTGCCACCGGCATGGTGAACAACATTAAAGCGCGTGGCCTCACCGTTACGGCAGCACAAGGCACCTACCTGCGTGGCGATTTTGACCTGAAAGGATTGCCCGACTGGGACAACACTTACCTATCGCTTGATTTTGATCAGCTGGCCTCCAACAAAAAGGACCTCGATTACCTATACAGTCATTTTACCGGCACACCCGGCCAGCGCATGCCCGACTTTTTTGCCAAGCTGGGCAATATCAATTTCAAGGGTCAGCTTAACGGCACCCAAAATAACTTCAAGGTACGGGGCGCCTTCAAGACCGCATTGGGCCGTGTAGACCCTGACCTGCGCCTGAGTTTTGATGCCAAGGGCGTACCGGCCTACAAGGGCACGGTAGCTACCACCAACTTTGACCTGGCCACCTTGTTGGATGATCGAACGCTCGGCCGCACCACACTAAAAGCTAAGGTTGATGGCCGCGGCGACGAATTGAAGAACCTTAACGTTGGCGTTGATGCCCGGATCGCTTATATTGATTACAATGGCTACCAGTACCAGAACATTAACGGTGTGGTGGGCTTTAAACAACAGATCGCCAAGGGGAAGATCAGCATCAGTGATCGCAACTTTAAGCTCAAGCTTAATGGCAGCGTTAACCTGAATCCTAAGCTTCCGCAGTATAATTTCACGGCATCTTTACGTGATGCCAAGCTGAACAAGCTCAGGCTGATGAAGGATACCATTACCCTGAGCACCGATCTGAGAACCAACTTTCACGGTAACGACCTGAACAACCTTCAGGGCTTTATTACCCTAAGCCCTACCCGCATATCCACCCCGCGCGAGAACTTTGTGATCGATAGCATCAGCGTAAAAGCATCAGGCACGGGTAAGGACCGTGTGATCGACCTGGCATCCGACATGGCCAACGGGCACTTGAAAGGCACCATTGACCTGGCCTCGCTTCCCTCGTATTACAAGGGGGTGGCCAAAAAGTATATACCGTCGTTGAACGCCCAGATCGCATCGCCCGGCAAACAGGATTTCGACCTCCGCATCGACCTCAAGAACCTTGACCCCATCCTGCTGCTATTCGCACCTGCGGTAAAGATCCCTGACGGGGGTACCATCGTGAGTCGATTTAACACGGCAACACATACGGCATCGGTAAGCGGTTTGATCCGTACCATCAAGTACAATAAAATGGTACTGCATGATCTGATCCTGGACGAGAACACCACCGACAGCCTACTGACCGCCAACGTATCATTAAGTAAGATCGATATTACCGATAGCTTGTTCATAAAGGATATCAACATCACCAACTTTTTGCGGAATGATAGCCTGAACTTCAACGTTAAGCTGTCTGACAAGAACGCCGCCAACCAGTTGGACCTTTACGGCCTGGTGGCCTTTGGGCGCGATACCACCGCCAAGCTTACGCTGCTCCCATCTGACGTGGTACTGGAGCGCCAGCCTTGGCGCCTCACCGATCAGGTACGTATCCGCTTGCTGGATGGAAAAACGCGTATAGAAGGTTTCGAACTCAGCAACGGCATACAGGAAGTACACATTGATGGGTTGATATCAGACAGTCCGGAGGATATATTGAAGGTCAGTTTCAAGAGCTTCAGCATGGCCACGCTCAACCAGCTCACCAAGGCGGCGGGCGTTACGCTCGGCGGGCATTTGAATGGCGATGTCAAGCTGTCGTCGGTATTGAAAGTGCCGGGGGCGGAGGCCGATCTGCGCATCGATTCGTTATCGATGAACAAGACCCGTGTGGGCGATGTTAAACTGGTATCGAACCTTGATGTAGAACGCAACCGTGCCGAGGTGAAGCTTAACATATTGAACCGTGCGCTGGAGACCATGAACATTGCAGGGGTGTACAACCTGGGCGATAAGGACAATGAGGCCAGTCTCGATTTTGATGTTCGCATGGACCAGACGGAGGCCGTAATCTTCGAGCCATTCGTAAGTTCGCTGGTATCCAATTTGAAGGGTACTATCTCCTCAGACCTGCGGTTGACCGGGCCACCATCGAACCCTAAGCTCAACGGTACGCTTACCCTGGCCAACACCGGCGTAACGGTAGATTACCTGAAGGTCCCTTACACTATCAATGATAAGCTGAGCGTGACCAACAGCGTGATCAAGATCGATAACATGCAGATCAGCGATGGCCGCAGCGGTAAGGGCGTGGCCAACGGTAAGATCGACCTGAGCGATTTTGCCAACCCACTGCTGGACATTAAGGTAAGGGCCACCAACCTGATGGCGCTCAACACCACCTTTAAGGATAACCGCCTGTACTACGGTACGGCCTTTGGCAGCGGCGATTTCAGCTTTAGCGGACCGGTAGACGATATGAAGATCGACATTAAGGCCAAAACGCAGGATGGTACCATATTCAACATACCACTTAATACCTCGT
Source organism: Mucilaginibacter daejeonensis (assembly GCF_020783335.1). Classification (NCBI taxonomy): domain Bacteria; kingdom Pseudomonadati; phylum Bacteroidota; class Sphingobacteriia; order Sphingobacteriales; family Sphingobacteriaceae; genus Mucilaginibacter; species Mucilaginibacter daejeonensis. The sequence goes on along the minus strand of NZ_CP086068.1, from coordinate 791,925 downwards.
ACACGGCCAGCGATTACGATTTCATCCGTTTTGTAAGCCATAAGGACTCTACCAAGGTGATCAGCAACAGCAATGCTTTTAAAGGCGTTACGCTGAATTTTGACCTATCGGCCGATGAAAAGACCGTTGTGCGTATCACCACCGATCTGGGTTTGCTGGAAGGCCGCGGTACGGCCAACGGTCTTAAGCTGGCCATCAACAGCTTAGGTGACTTCGACATGAAGGGTGACTTCCTGATCTCGTCGGGTAAGTTCGAGTTCACCGCCAAGGATTTCATCAGCAAGAACTTCCAGGTGAACCAGGGCGGTACCATTCGCTGGACGGGTAACCCGGCCAATGCCGAGATCAACTTAAAGGCCACTTATGAGCTTCGGGCCAACATCAGTGACCTGTATGCGGCGGCGGGTTTCCAATCGGCACAGCCACGGCAGGAGTTGGTACAAGCTCAACTGAACCTTACCCATACCCTTACCCAGCCGGTGATCAGCTTCGACTTTAACTTCCCACTTAACCCATCGATCAAAGATGAGTTGACCACCTACCTAAGTGATGTGAACAACCGTAACCAGCAAGCCTTAAGCTTGATCGTACGTCGTCAGTTCGCGCCGGGTACGGGCTCTAATATCAACCGACAGGTAATGGCCACGGCCAGCACGGCGGTGAGCGAGTTCTTCTTTAATAAACTGAACAGTTACATAGCGCAGTCCACCAACTTTAAAAGTTTGGACCTTAACATCCGGAGCCCGAGCGATGCCAGCGTGGCCGTACGTTTATTTAAAGATCGCGTGGTGCTTAACGGTAGTATCTACAACCCTAATGGTACCAATGACCTGTTCCGCAGCAACTCGTCCAACCTATTCAATACCGATTCGGGCAGTTATACCAAGGATTTTAACGCCGAGTACCTGATCCGTCAGGATGGTCAGCTGCGTTTGCGTTACTCGTACCGTACGCTCAACAGTACCACGCTTACCACCTTCGGTAATTATCGGCCACAGTATGTGAATGGTTTGGGTGTGGTGTATCAGCGCGATTTTGATTCGTTCAGGGAGTTCTTCCGTAACCTGTTCACCAGTCCTAACCGCAACAACTCGCGCACGCGCAACGGTCAAAGCAGCCAGCCCGGCATCACCACCGATGGCGACCCTTTCGACGACGACGATAAATAACACCACTGCCCTACAGTTGATCGCCCGGAATAGCTAACTTTAGGCATGCACAGATACATCCTGACCTTTATGGCCCTGGGTTTTGCCGTAAACACCTATGCGCAACGCACCAGCGGTATCACCAAAAAGCCCGATACCAGCTTTACCAACTTCAGTGCTTATGTGAAGCTGCCCAAGCAGTTCAAGGATGCCCGCATGGTGCCCGATAGCCTGCCTGCAGGTGTTAAAGCGATCAGGAACGTTACTTATGTGATGGCCGATGGTCAGCCATTAAAGGTCGATATCTTTACACCCACCAAGGTGGGCAAAGCGCTCCCGGCGATCATGATGGTGCATGGCGGTGGCTGGCGCAGCGGTAGCCCTTCGCAGCATCATGCATTGGCCGCAAGGCTGGCGGCCAGCGGCTATGTTTGCTTTACCCCGGCTTACCGTTTATCGACCCAGGCTTTATACCCTGCCGCCGTGTGGGACCTTAAGAACGCCTTGCGCTGGATCAAAGCCAACGCCCCTAAATACAAAGTAGACACTACCCGCATGGCCGTGGCCGGATTTTCGGCAGGCGGACAGTTGGCCGCATTGCTGGGTTCCACCGGTCATAATAAGGTGTTCGACATTGGCGCCGACCCGGCTTTAGCACGCCATACTACCAACGTGCAGGCTATTGTGGATATCGATGGCATCCTGGCCTTCATCCATTCTGACTCTGGCGAAGGCGATGATAGCCGGTCGACCTCATCGGGTACTTACTGGTTCGGGTATAGCAAGGACGAGCGCCCAGACCTTTGGAAGCAAGCTTCGGCACTGACCTATGTTGACGCCGATACACCTCCAACCCTATTCATCAACAGCGGTGTTAACCGTATGCACGCCGGGCGTCAGGACTATATCAACATCCTCGACCGTAACCACATCTACAGTGAGGTACACACCTTTGAAGGGGCTCCACATACTTTCTGCCTTTTTGAGCCATGGTTCACCCCCACAGTGAACTACATCACCGGCTTCTTGAACAAGGTCTTGAGCAAATGAAACGGCTTATACTTTTGGTATGGGTAAGCTGCATAGCCTTGGTAGCTAGCGCGCAAAGCAAAAAGGCTTTTAAGGCACTTGTACTATACGAAAATGGCGGACACCATCTCCAATTTTCGAAGGCTGCTTTGAAATGGCTCCACGAACAGGCCCACGTGCACAACTTTGTGCTGGATGAGGTGCAAAATACCGACAAGATCAACGACGCTTTTTTGAACGGCTATCAACTGATCATTCAATTGGACTATCCGCCTTATAGATGGAAGCCGGCTGCGGCCGCGGCATTTGAAAAGTATATCGATGAAGGTAAAGGTGGCTGGGTAGGCTTTCATCATGCTACACTTCTTGGCGATTTTGATGGTTACCCAATGTGGAACTGGTTCTCCACCTTTATGGGGGGCATCAAATTTAAAAGCTACATTGCTGACTTTGCCGATGGACAAGTGAAGGTTGAGGACCAACAGCACCCGGTGATGAAGGGGTTGCCATCACCATTCAATATCGCTAAAGAGGAATGGTACACCTACGATAAAAGCCCGAGGCCCAATGTGCACGTGCTGGCCACGGTGAATGAAGACAGTTACCGCCCTGCATCAAAGATCACCATGGGTGATCACCCGGTGGTATGGACCAATCCGCATTATTCGGCCCGTAACGTCTATATCTTCATGGGGCACTCGCCCGCTTTACTGAATAATAAAGCCTACCGGCAGCTCTTTTTAAATGCTGTGCTTTGGGCTGCCGGCAGGCGATAGCTGCTTAATAGAACTTAGGCAGCGGATTCAGTTTGGTATTTTGGCGCTGATGCCAATACGGATAGATCACATCGCGGTCGCTGGCGGCGTCCAGTTTTTTTACCTGGTCGGTGGTCAGGTTCCAGCCCACGGCGTCAAGGTTCTGTTTCAGTTGAGCCTCATCGCGCGCACCGATAATGATGTTGGCAACGGTTGGGCGTTGCAGTAACCAGTTCAAGGCGATCTGCGGAACGCTCTTACCGGTCTCCTCGGCCACCTCATCCAAAGCATCAACGATCTTGTACAACAGCTCAAAGTTGGTAGCTGGACCGTGCGATCCACCCTGGCTGATCCGGTTATCGGCCGGTACCGGTGTGCCACGGCGGAACCTACCGCCCAAACGGCCTGATGACAGTGGACTCCATACAATGGTGCTCACCTTTTGATCGATACCAAGTGGCATCAGTTCCCACTCAAATTCGCGGTCGAGCAGTGAGTAATATGCCTGGTGCGCCACATAACGCGCCCAGCCGTAACGCTCAGAGATGGACAGCGACTTCATCAAGTGCCAGCCCGAAAAATTAGAGCAAGCGATGTAGCGCACCTTACCTGCGGTGATCAGATCATCAAGGGCCTTAAGCGTTTCCTCAATGGGTGTGTTGCCATCAAAACCATGCAGGTGATAAACGTCGATATGGTCGGTCTTTAAACGGCGTAGGCTATTCTCGGCCTGCTGGATCAAGTGTATGCGCGAAGAACCAGAGTCGTTAGGGCCGCTACCCATAGGGAAGGTAGCCTTGGTGGATATCAGCACCTGGTTACGCAAACCTTCCAGCGCCTGGCCCAATATCTCTTCAGATGTACCGTGCGAGTAAACATTGGCGGTATCAAAGAAGTTCACGCCGGCATCTAAGCACAGGTTAACTAAACGTTTAGCTTCATCTACCTGGGTACTGCCCCAGGCCTTAAAAAATTCGTTGCCACCGCCAAATGTCGCGGTACCAAAACTCAATACAGGTACATGCAAACCCGATGCACCCAGTTGTCTGTATTCCATAGTATTTAAAAATGTAGGTATAGGAAAATGTTAAACGGCGGTCTTTAATAAGCCACCTTCTACCCTGATGGATGCGCCGTTAGTGGCCGATGCCAGCGGGCTTGACAGGTATACCACCGTGTTGGCCACTTCATCGGTACTTAAAAAGCGCTGAATGATGGAGGTAGGCCGCATGGTCTTGAAGAAATCGGTCTTAACCTCGTCTTCGGTCTTGTTCTGGTCGGTAGCCAGTTGCTTCACAAAACCACCCACCCCTTCAGATAAGGTAGGGCCAGGCAGCACGGTGTTCACCGTAACGGCGGTGCCGCGCGTCAGTTCGGCTAGTCCACGGGCCACACCGATCTGTGCGGTCTTGGTCACGCCATAGTGGATCATTTCTTCAGGTATCTGCAACGCCGACTCGCTGGAGATGAAAATGATACGGCCCCAATTGCGCTGTAGCATGCCATCAAAGTAAGCGCGGCTTAAACGGATGCCGCTCATCACGTTCACATCAAAAAATTTGAACCAGTCCTCGTCAGGAATATCGGCAAACGCTTTGGCCTCAAATATGGCCACGTTATTGATCAGTATATCTACCTGTGGTACATGCTTTACCAATGCGGCAACATCATCGGCTTTGCTTAGGTCGGCCACTATGCCGCTTACATTGGCATTATCGGTCTCTTGTTTGATCTGGTCTACAGCAGCGTTCACGCGCTCGGCGGTACGGCCGTTCACCCAAACGGTAACCCCTTCGGCAGCCAGTAGTTTGGCAATGGCATAACCGATGCCTGCGGTAGAACCGCTCACCAAAGCGGTCTTGTTTTTTAGTTGAAGATCCATAGTAGTGTAGGGTTAATGTTGTATTATTTACACGAAGCTACACCATCAACAAAATGTTTGGAAACGAAACTACTAATGATGTGATAATGCTGACAAAGCCGGCCGGATGTGAGTTATGGATGATGTTTGATAAGTCTTGGGAGAACGAGGTGCGATGACGATACCGGCCCTAAGTTTGGGGTTGGTGATCTAAATGTGTACGCTACCACAAGCGTCCCGATCTTGGTCGGAAGGCAGGTCTATTCTACTAACAACCCAAGGAAGAGCCTTGCGGTAGTGTGAGAAAGCTCTGATAAAAGTTATTTGACCTGCTTAAGCGTCATGATGATGGTTGACCCATCTAAATTGTGGTATATCAGTTTTACAAAACCGTACTTATCGTTAAAGTAAGAGACCAAAGAACTGCGGCCGCTCGCGGTATCAGCAACGCCTTCAACTTTGGCAGCTTGAACCCTTCCAATGGGTAAGGTGAGTGTTTCCTTGCCTTGCACCGTATATCTACAATTAAGGGTGAGCTTACCCTTCCAGTCAAAGGCTTTGAACTCCGGCCACTTTTCGCCGATGTCTAAATTCCAGTCGTAAGTCTGGCCTGTTGTAAGCGGCAGCTTGACGTAGGGAAAGGGAGATAACTGCAGGATCTCGAGCGCATGAAAGCGGAAAGGATGCAGCCAGATGTTCTCCTTGTTCTCGATCACGCCCGTTAGCTCGGTCTCCAAAGGTTTAAGATCAGCATTATAATGAAACAGGAACAACTCTGTTTGCTTGTAATTGGCGTTCTCCATCATAATAGGCCCTACTTTACCCAATGTCTTGATGCCCAAATATTCAACGGTATTACTGTCCCTTTGCGTTTTGGGTACATAACGCCATGACCTGGCCCCATCGGTACCGTTCGCGATCGCATATTTAAGAGTGTCTTTGCCTTTAACGATGTAATATTCGTACACGTAGGTCTTACCGTCCACATAGATCTTATTGTCGTAATTGTATGGATTTATGCCTTTATCGTTAGCGAGCTTAGGTTCAACATAAAGATCATTCTTTTGTGCGAACACTGATACGTTAATTGCCATCGTTATACAGCAAAAGAAATACAAGCGAAATAAGTTAGGGGTCATATGAAGATCTGTTGCCCCTAATGTACCAAAACATTCGGCAATGAAGGATCGATCAATGTCTTCACGGGCTGTCTTTCCCTCAATAAAAAAGAGCCGGTACCTAATAAGGCAGCGGCTCTTTGCAATGAATATATAAGTCGGTTATGACCTGATGAACTCCAGCAGATCCTTGTTAATGGTATCGGCCTCGGTGGTTGGCATTCCATGCGGAAAGCCCGGGTAGGTGATCAGCTTGCCATTCTTCACCAATTTGGCGGCCTTTAAAGCGGTAACGGTGTAAGGCACGATCTGGTCGTCCTCGCCGTGCATGATCAGCACTGGCACATCCACGCTTTTCAGGTCTTCGGTAAAGTCGGTCTCCGAGAACACCTTCACACAATCGTAATGCGCTTTAATGCTGCCCATCATGCCCTGGCGCCACCAGTTATCCATGATGCCTTGTGATACCTTGGCACCCTCGCGGTTGTAACCAAAGAACGGAAGTGGAAAATCTTTAAAGTATTGTGCCCGGTTCTTGCCGGTATTCTCACGTATCTCGTCAAATACGGCTATCGGCACACCATCAGGATTATTCTCGTTCTGCACCATGATCGGTGTCACGGCGCTGATCAGTACCGCTTTGGCCACGCGGCCTTTTCCATGCTTGGCCACATAACGGATCACCTCGCCGCCACCAGTAGAGTGGCCTACGTGTATAGCGTCTTTCAGATCAAGGTGTGCCACTAACTCGGCCACGTCGGCCGCGTAAGTATCCATGTCGTGCCCGGTAGCTACCTGGGCCGACCGGCCATGCCCCCGGCGATCATGCGCGATCACGCGGTAGCCTTGCTGTAAAAAGAACATCATTTGCAGGTCCCAGTCATCACTTGATAATGGCCAGCCGTGATGAAAAACGATCGGTTGTCCGGTGCCCCAGTCTTTATAGTAGATCTTGGTGCCGTCTGTTAAGGTAAGTTCGCTCATGGTATGTTTAAGTTTGTTGATACAAATGTATGGCCGCAGCTAAGGCCTGCACATAATGTACATTAAGAAATGAACGGGGCAACGGAAATATGCCGCTAACGCAGGTCCATTTGAACGACAAAGGCCTTATCCGTTCAGGATAAGGCCTCATTGTGTTTGTATTAAGCGGCAGGTGCGGTGGTGACCTCAAAGGCCCGGCACGACATCATTTCGGCCCGGTGCACAATGGTGAGGTTCAGTTTCAGCCGGTCGATCAGGAGTTTTGCCTCGTTGATGGTGCGGTGTATGTTGCTGATCCCCCTGATCTCGATACCGTCGGCCATCATCTTAAATTTTTCAGGCTCGAACTTGTCAATGAATTTTTGCAGGTCGGTTGGGTTGCTGGTAACTGGTTTGCCCATGTTCTCGTTACTTTAGTATCTAATAGGATTGAATATGGTACAAAACAAGCCTACCCATTTAAAGTTGACGTTGGATGGATGTTAATTTTCAACATCCTGATCAGCAGTTATAAACAATTACGAAAGCTGCTTACCTGTCCAGCTCTATTCGGTATCAGTATCAGCGTTGATCTTTTCGCGGGCTAGTTCCTGATCCTCGGCCGTTACTTCCAGTTCCTCATTACGATTCACCGCGGCTGGTGTATAACGCAGGTTAACGCACATAGGGAAGTGATCGGATCCGCAATGCGGCATACGCCTGATCGAGGTAAGCGAAAAATCAGTTGAGCAAAAGATGTGATCGAGCGGGAACCGCAGGAAAAAGTATTTAGCATTGAAGCTGTTGAAGAAACCCCGTCCACGCCTTGGGTCAAGCAATCCGCTGATCTTGCAGAACAGCTCGGTGGTATAGCTCCAGGCCACATCATTAAGATCGCCCATCACCATGACCGGCAGGTCTGACCGTTTAGCCTTTTCGGCTACCATCAGTATCTCCTTATCGCGCTCGGTAGAACGTGGATTCTCTTGCGGTACCGGCGGTTTTGGGTGCAGGCAATATAATTTGACCAACTGTCCCGACCGCAGCTTCACGTTCACCTCGATGGATGGGATGTCGTCCTCTACCAAAAAGTTCACGCTGCCATCTGCCAGTTCCAGGCGCGAGTATAGCAACATGCCGTAAGTATTATTGAGCGGCATCTTGATCTGATGCGGGTAATTGGTCTCAATGGTGGCCATTTGCTGCTCCCACCAGGTATCGGTCTCCACCATCAGGATCACATCGGGTGTGCACTGATCGATCAGTTGCTGGTAAGCGTTGGAGCGACGGTTATCCTGGTATACATTGGCGATCAGCACCTTGATGTTGTTATCGTCGGCCGGTCGCGTGCTCGATACCAGCTGCTTTTTGGCCAACACCGTGAACGGCAGCACCAGGTAGCCCAGATACACCAGATTGACCGCGAGCGCCGACAGCAGCACCGTATCAAAAACGGTATGCGGAAAGTATACCGTGAGCATGAGTGCCATAAGCACTGCGTTCAGGAACAGCTTTTGCAGCCGTGGGTACTCGAACACCCTGAACGTCCAATGATCACTGCGGATCAGCGGTATCACACTGGCTAATAAAACGATCGTACTGGCCGACCTGATAACGTTCAAAGCGATCAACTGCTGGTAGTTTGTTTAGTAAAGGTTAAATATGGGCAAAATCTGCGGGATATCTGTCAGCAGCTTCCCTATAACAAGCGCATCACAACAGTTGATGTGGCGGCCGGTCATTTCTTTGGCATCAGCGCTTCCAGTTTATCCTCGATCTCTTTATCCTTTTTCAAGGTAAGGGCCTTACGATAATACAACATAGCGTTAGCGTTGTTCTTTTTAAAGGCATAATAGTCGCCCATGGCCGCATAAACACGTGCGCTGTTAGGATAATTGTTGATGTTAAGCATGAACAGGCTGAAAGCTTTGTCGGCCGTTTCATTCTTGAGCAGATAATGCCCTATCTCATTGATCTTATCTCCGGGAGGGTTAATGGTGTAGCCGATTCGGCGCGATAGATCGCGGTAATGCTCGGCAAGCGCCTTTACAGGTAGCGTGCCCGTGGTGGGGTCGGTCAGCTGCGCCTGCAAGGCCGCAGGTACAGGATAATTTTTGAAGATAAAGCGAAAGGCATCATACTCGGCAATGAACGGCACACTACCGTGATCATCATTTGGATAGTACTTACTGGCGAACTGCAGTTGGTTACCGGCGTTGCTTTGCAGGATCTCTTTCAACCTTAAGATCGACCGCTCATGAAGGGTCTTGACCGATGTGTCACGCCGCACGCGTGAGGTATCCATGCGCGCGGTGTTGGCTATGCCGATGAACAATGACCTGCCCGCAAAACGCTTATCTTTGAACGCCGCTACCGACTCGTTCAGCAGCTTTTGATCATGCCACCACATGCTAGGGTCAATAGCCACATAGCTGTTGAACATATCCGTATGGTTGATCAGCGCATTCATGACCGTAAGCCCGCCGAAGGAATGCCCGATCAGCATCTTGTAAGGCGCTGTAGGGTATTTGGCGTCAATGTAAGGCATTAACTCCTTTTGCATGAATTGCAGGAAGCTCTCACCGCCACCTGAGGTCTTAAAGCCCGGCTCATTTTTTCCCATGTAGCTTAATGAGTTCGTCGGCGTCAGATCGCGTACGCGGTCTGTGTTGGGGATGGCCACGATGATCATCTCAGGCAGTACGGTGTTGCCGTTCACCTGGCTTAATTGCTGTATCATACCGGCAACCGACATAAAGTGCGAATCGCCATCTAACAGGTAAACCACCGGGTAGCGTTTCCTGGCGAAGGAGCTATCATTTGCACCTTTAGGCACATAGATGCCAATGTTGCGGGTCTCGTTCAATATCTGCGAGCGTAAGGTATCAACAGTACCGATAATATACTGATCGTTACGGATGGTTTGTGCACCGGCACTGAGGCCTACCAATAACAATAAGGCTAAAAAAAGACGCTTGATGGTCATGACCCAAAACTAATATTATTTGATCATTGTAACGTGATCAACCCTACTGAACATATCACGCACCAACAAAAAAGCAGGACCTGGGTCCTGCTTTAATGATGTCAGTAAATAAAACGCTGTTCAGCTTTACTCTACCGTTACCGATTTGGCCAGGTTACGGGGCTGATCTACGTTGCAGCCACGCATCACCGCAATGTGGTATGATAACAGTTGCAATGGTATGGTGGCCAGCAGCGGCACGAATGGCTCGGCTGTTGGCGGTATCTCGATCACGTGATCGGCCATGTTGCGCACCTCGGTATCGCCTTCGGTAACAATGGCAATGATCTGTCCGCCGCGGGCTTTCACCTCTTGTATATTGCTGATCACCTTCTCATACGATGAATGCTTGGTTGCGATCACCACTACCGGCATATCGGCATCGATCAGGGCTATAGGACCGTGCTTCATCTCGGCGGCCGGGTAACCCTCAGCATGGATGTAGGATATCTCTTTAAGTTTCAAGGCGCCTTCCAACGCTACCGGGAACGAACTGCCACGACCCAGAAACAAGCAGTTGCTGCTATCCTTAAATTTGGCAGCGATCTGTTTGATGTGTTCGTTGGCCTCCAGCGCTTTCTCTACCAGGGCAGGTATCTGATTCAGTTCGGTAAGGTTCTCGATCAGTTTATTGCGGGTTATAGTGCCTCGTTGCTGTGCTATGTAGAACGCGATCAACGTGAGCACACTCACCTGAGCCGTAAAGGCTTTGGTAGATGCCACCCCGATCTCCGGACCGGCATGGGTATATACACCTGCATGCGTGATACGCGGTATAGACGCCCCCACCACGTTACAGATGCCAAAAATGGTAGCACCCTTCTCTTTAGCCAGTTCAATGGCGGCCATAGTATCTGCCGTTTCACCCGACTGTGATATGGCGATCACCAAGTCCTTTTCTGTGATGATCGGGTTACGATACCTGAACTCCGAAGCATATTCCACTTCGACCGGTACACGCGCGTATTCTTCAATCAGGTACTCGCCAACCAGGCCGGCATGCCATGAGGTACCACAGGCCACGATGATGATACGGTCAAGGTTCTTGAGCTTCTCGGTGTATTCTTTGATACCGCCCAACTGCACTAACCCACTCTCTGGATAGATACGACCACGCAAGCAATCATGTATGGATCGGGGTTGCTCGTATATCTCTTTGAGCATAAAATGCTCGTAACCGCCCTTTTCCAGCATCTCGAGTTGTAATTCAAGGTGTTGGATATATGGGGTCTGTATGGTGTTATCGATGTTCTTGACCAGCAGGTCATCACGCCTGATGTAGGCGATCTCGTTATCGTTCAGGTAGATCACATTTTTGGTATACTCCACTATCGGCGTAGCATCAGAAGCCACGAAGTATTCGCCCTCACCCACACCGATCACCATTGGGCTGCCTTTACGGGCCGCGATCATCAGATCAGGCTCGTCTACGCTCATGATCACGATCGCATAGGCACCTACCACTTTGTTCAGCGCTATGCGCACGGCCTCGCGTAATTCCAGTCCGGTCTCGTTCTGTATGTCCTCAATAAAGTGGATCAGCACTTCGGTATCGGTATCACTCTTGAACTCGTGCCCTTTGGCCAGCAAGGCCTCTTTCAATACGGCATAATTCTCGATAATGCCATTGTGAATGATGGTCAGCTTTTGATCACCCGACGTATGAGGGTGAGAGTTACGGTCACTTGGTGCACCGTGGGTGGCCCAGCGGGTATGGCCCATGCCAATGGAGCCTTTCATCTCCACACCTTCTACAGAGTTCTCGAGGTCGCTTACCTTACCTGTCTTTTTATATATTTTAAGTTCATCATCGTACAAGGCCACACCCGCACTATCGTATCCGCGATACTCCAAACGGTGTAATCCTTTTATAACGATGGGGTAGGCATCTCGAAAGCCTACATAACCTACTATTCCGCACATATGAGCTAATTATTGTGATATATTCGATCCTTATCGCCTGTGATCAGTTATTTACACTAAACGAAAAGTTGCCAAATATACTATTGTATCCCAATAAAAAACCCCGGCAAGCCGGGGTTCATATCGTTAATTATTTTTGGTGTAAATAATGTTGAGCTTGATCTTGTACTGCGAGGACTTATTACTACCCACCGCAATGAGCCTTGCCGATGTAGCTGCAGTTGGCAGGTAATCTACCGTGGCGGTAGTTCCTTTGTTTCGGTTCACTGTATCAATGGCTCCCAAATAAGTACCGTAATCAGTTGTTTTACCACGTATCAGATCGCTGATGTAACCGGTCACTAAAAAGTGATAGTCTTTAGTGGACTTAACGTAGTTGCCGCCGAACTGAGGTACGCCAAGGAAGCGCGCATCTAATGCTTGACCTCCAGTGGTCACCGCACCATCAGGTATCTGCCTGCGCTGCTTGGTCAGGTCGAGCCGGTAGAGCGTTAATTGAGGTAAAGGTACAAATGGCACATCAGTACCCGCCACTGGTGTGATCACTAACTCGGCACGGTTGATGGCGATCGAACTGATCGGCGTGGTACCGAATATAGTTTTCAGGCTTGGGAACGCGATCTTAGCACGTAAGCCGGCATTACCCTGAATGTAGAACACGTCATTGCTGGTCACGCCAGCCGCCATGGCCTTGGTCACTTCGTCTGTGTAGGTATGTGATATCTCAGTGACCGAGCCTGCAAAAGGTAGCGTCACCGAGTTGGTGTCAATGGTGCCGGCGGTATCAGCGCGGTAGTATACTTTAATGTTACAGTTGGTTATATCGAGCATAGCTGAACCACCCGTCTCAGTGGTGTTATTGCGTTGTAACGAAATATAAAGACCTTTAAGTGAATTTTGGAAATTTGCCACAGAAGACGTAGTAGTAGGATTGAACACCCTGCTGGCAAAAAATGCAGGATCCAAAGACACCCGCAATTGAGGAGTAGCTAATGAATCCTTATCCGCCTTACCCTTAAGGATGTTTTGGATCTTCACACTCGTTTTAGGACGAATGTTGAACGGTCCGGCCTTAGCGGTATTGATCAGGTTGGCTGACTCATGTGGCCTACGCTGACCACTGTAATAGCCGTCTAATGTGCTTGCCTGTAATTTATTGGTCAGTTGGTAAACATTCACTCTGTATCTGGAGTTAAGTGAATCACCGTAAAAACCGTCGGCATATCGTAACTCCATCACTACCGAATCGGTAGTGACCGTACCACTTGGTTTGGTATAGGCTACATTGCCTGGCAAAGTGATGCCGGTGACCACATTTGAGGTAGTGGTACCAATCCGGCTATCTACAAAGGATGCTAAAGGCATCTTGCCATTGCTGCTCTCTGCATTGACATCCAAATTGGTATTCTCCGTATCGGTCTTGATCGTTATATCGTCGTAGCTTAACAAGGTACCGCTAAGCTCCTGGCTGCCCAAAGGCAAACCTACGTCGCTCTGGTTCTTGCAGCTTGCCAGCCCACCTAAAATAAAAAGACTTATCAACAGCGTCAATAAGTCTGATCGGAATAACTTCATATATACTTCAGATCTTTATGCAACGTTCACCAACTCGTCATTGGTTATTTCGTCGTAAAAATTGGAATAATTTTCGAGATCCGCGGTCGAATTAAATTCTAGCACCGGTTTCTGGCTGTTTTTAACATAATTTAACACATCAGCATCAATGTTCTCGCTGGCCAATACCACGGCATCACTAAAAGCTACGGCACCTTCATGCAGGGCATTATTGGTACCCGCAGCGAACACTTCGGTATGCTGTGCGGTCATATCGCTCATGATCGCTTTTTGAGCGAACTCAGGGTCAAGCTTATCACTGAACTCGTTATCATAGATCGAGTAGATTACTTTTGAATGCTTAAAGGTTGGATCGTCCTTGTAAGTGGTTTTGAGGTAAGCCGGCACTAAAGCGCTCATCCAGCCATGGCAGTGTACCACGTCAGGCGACCAGCCTAATTTCTTAACGGTCTCTAATGCGCCTTTGCAAAAGAAGATCATACGCTCATCATTATCTGCATAGAACTTGCCATCCTTGTCGGCAAATACCTGCTTACGCTGAAAATACTCCTCGTTGTCCAAAAAGTATACTTGCATACGGGCAGCCGGTATCGACGCTACTTTGATGATCAACGGATTATCGTTATCGTTAATAATGATATTCATCCCCGACAACCGGATCACCTCATGCAGCCTGTTCCTGCGCTCATTGATATTCCCGAACCGTGGCATCAGGATGCGGATCTCGAACCCTTTGTCCTGCATTGCCTGAGGCAATTGGCGGGTTATTTCAGCGATCTTGGTGAGTTCAAGGAAGGGAGACATTTCATGAGTTATGAACAAAAGCTTAGATTTACCCATCTCTATATCAGTATTAAGTTTTATGTAAGGACCCTCAAAAAAATTTGAGTGTGCAAATATACACATTATCTTATGAACTATCAACGTTTTATGCAAGTACTTTTGCTTATATAGAACCAATTACCCACCTTTGCGCACTTTTTTAATTATTTTATTAGTTGAAAATATTTACCACCAAAAACGCGTTGCAGCAACATCTGCAGCAACTGCGCCAACAGGGCTCAAGCATTGGTTATGTGGCCACCATGGGCGCTTTGCATGATGGCCATCTGTCCTTACTCGCACAGGCTAAGCAACAGGCCGATGTGACCATTTGCAGCATTTTCGTGAATCCTACCCAGTTCAATGACCCGGCCGATCTGGAACGCTACCCCCGCCCTATCGCTGCCGATACTGCTAAACTGGAGCGGGCCGAATGCGATATTTTGTTCAATCCACCCGTAGGTGAGATGTATGCCGGTAATGAGAACTGGCATTTAGATATTGGCCCGCTGGAACATTTGCTGGAAGGTGAATTCAGGCCAGGGCATTACCAGGGCGTTACGCAGGTGGTATTTAAACTTTTCGACATCATACAGCCCAATCTGGCCTTTTTCGGCCAAAAGGACTACCAGCAGGTAATGGTGATCCGCAAAATGGTGCAATTGCTGAACCTGCCCGTAAAGGTGATCATGTGCCCGATATTAAGGGAGACTGATGGCTTGGCCATGAGTTCGCGTAACATCCATTTGAGCACTGCCGACCATGAGCATGCCCTGGTATTATGGCAAGCACTGAACCGCGCCAAAAGCTATTTTGAGGAAGGCATGCCGATCGCACAGATCGAGGAGAAAGCCGCGGCTATGATCAGCCATGAGCCTGGTACCCAACTGGAATACTTCACCCTGGCCGATGGTGATACTTTAGAACATGCTGAACCTCACAGTACATCCATCGTTGCTTTGGTTGCGGCCCGCGTAGGTAGCACCCGGCTCATCGATAATGTGATAATACGGTGATAGCGTGCTGTGATATTAATTATTAACTTTGCCTTATGATAATCGAGGTTTTAAAGTCCAAGATCCATCGTGCTAAAGTAACACAGGCCGAACTGAATTATGTAGGCAGTATCACGATCGATGAGGACCTGATAGAGGCGGCCAACATAATACCCAACGAGAAGGTGCAGATCGTGAATAACAACAACGGCGCACGCTTTGAGACCTACGTGATCAAAGGTGAACGTGGTAGTGGTACGGTTTGCCTGAACGGCGCAACGGCACGGTTAGCACAGGTGGGCGATGTAGTGATCATCATGTCATACGCACACATGGAAATGGACGAAGCCCGTAAGTATGAGCCTATTTTGATCTTCCCAGACAACGATAACAAATTAATTCGATAAATTAGGAGCCCGTATCCTAATGAATTGAACAAATGAGATATTTCTTAACGCTTTGCTTAGCGCTTGGCCTCACCGCAGGCTACGCTCAGCAAAAACCCAAGGTACAGCAGGTATTCTATTTCAAGAATAACGGGCTGAAGCTCCCCACTGCTGATAGTGCCGACTATATCCGCATCGTTACCCTGCCTGATTCAGGTTCAACCCTATTCGGTATCAGCGACTACTATCCAAACAACAAGGTCAAAATGCTGGGCAAATCGATCAGTATCGACCCGCCACGTTTAGAGGGACAATCGATCAGCTACTCGCCCACAGGTAAGCGCCAGTCAGTGCTCACCTATGATAACGGCATGCTCACCGGCACTAATTACCTCTTCCACGCCAATGGCAAACCCTACATCACCTTCACGGTAGATACCGGCCAAACACTGGGCCTTGACGAGCGCATGCGTATCATGTCCTGCTCAGATACCGCTGGCAAAGCCTTGGTGATCGACGGCAATGGCCATTTTGTTAGCTATGACGAGAACTACCGTTACATCTCCGAAGAAGGTGATATTAAAGGTGGCAAACGCGTGGGCGAATGGCATGGCACCTACCCTGCCGAAAAGGTGACCTACACCGACACCTACCAGGATGGTAAATTTATATCAGGGGTGACCACCGCTGCCAACGGCGTTAAATACACATATAACAGCAAGAGCCAAACGCCTGAGTACCCTGGCGGCGCTACCGCTTTTACAACACTGGTCAAAAAGAAGGTAAAGCTTCCGGCCGCACTGAAAACCAAACCGGTACAGATATTCGCTTCGTTCACTATTACTAAAGATGGCAAGGTGACCAACCCCATACTACTGGGAACCATTACGCCAGAGGTAGATAAGGCCATTATAGATGGCATCAATGCATCGGCCGCCTGGAAGCCCCGTATCCAGAACGGACTGCCGGTTGACACCTCATGGGGCTTGCCCATTGCCTTCAACACACCGGCCGCACCCGCCAAGGGAGCCGCAAAGAAATAGATCATCACTGACCACTATAAAGCCACATCAAATGATGTGGCTTTTTTTATGCTGATCATTTAGGTATCGCCTTTAAACCAGCTATGATCTTGCTTAGGCTACTTTCGTCGAGCACTATACGCTCGCTGTCCCCATTATCATCATAACTCCACTTGATCAGCCGCATTTGTCCTTCGGCTATCTCGATACCGGTGATATCGCCATCATCAAAACAACAGCACCCGGTGTTGAAATAGGACGGTCGGTAACCGGGGAAGCTGAACTTTTGTTCGCCTGCCCAAATGTGCGTGCCTATCGCCTTTTTGACCACAGCGATGGCAGCCACATCGTTATTTACTTCGGCTTTCTCCAGGTCAAGGTACAAGCGCTCGAGGTGGGTGAGCGAGCAAAACACCGGCTGATGAGTATGACCCGTAATGAGCAGCAGGTCTTTCTGTGTACTGCTCCAATCGTACATCATTTGGTTATGTAGGGTTTTCAAAGCATCGTTAGTGGCCGGCGTATTAAGGTTAATCTCTAGGAAGGATTGCAGTGGCGCCCACACATTGGCCACGAACCATTTGCTTAACCAGTTACCATCGCTTTGCAGGTCGCCCTGGTGACCGTGCGTGAGGTAGAGATCGAGCGGATCGTTGTCTATAGTTGTTCTCAAGATCACACCTTCCCAAACCTTGACCGGCTGACCATACAATTGACGGAGCATGATGCTGGCCAAAGGGTCGTTATCCCAATACAGGTCATGATTGCCAAATATCTTGATGAAAGCATGCCGAACCAGGAACGTCTTCTCATGGTCGAACGTGCGCTGGTTATGCTTCTTGACCGATAGCATGCTATTCTCCCAAAGTTCCTCGCTATCGCCCAGGTTAATGTAGTGATAACCTCCATTATCATAATGATCCAGTGCGGCCAGGTAGTTAGCCTCGGCCAATGCAAAATCATCAGCATGATCTCGCGCACCTTTATGCTGATCGGATAGGATCACGAATTTATCATGCTTAGCATCGAACGGAATCACGACACCCCGCTTGCCGGGTTCGGTGATCAGCGTATGGTACAGATCACTAAGCGCCTGATGCACGCGCCGGGCATCAGGCCTCGAAGCGAACCTGTCGCTAAGATGGATCATTGGCCCCTTCAACCATTTTTGCAGCAATTGGCGCATGTGTACTGAACAGGAGGTTCATGTTTTTGTGTGTTGCACCTGATAACCTTGGCACTAAACTTGCACAGTTACAGATAGTAACATTGGTTATTCACTTTAAACATATTGTCAAATGGGTTTATTAAAATGGGCTATCGTAGGTGCCGCTGCGGCATACGGTATCAAGTACATCACTGAAAAACGCCAGGAAGATGGCAAGTCGATCATTGACGACTGGAACGAAAAAGCGCCTGACCTGATGGAAAAGGCTAAACAATACACCGACGAAGCGGTACAACGCGTGACCAGCCGCATGCGCGAAAACTATCATTAAGCCATTGCGCTTGATCTAAGCCCCTTTTTAAGGGGCTTTTTTTGTTGCTAAATACTCGCCATAACCGCTCAAGTAAGCCTTTGATCATAGCCGGCAGGACTACTACAGAATGAAATTTTAAAATAATTTTATCATTCACAAAAAACGTCTATATTTGCAGCCCGATAAAACGATACCCAAAAGGCATTTTTTATCGGTATGATTCCGTAGCTCAGCCGGTAGAGCATAACACTTTTAATGTTGGGGTCCTGGGTTCGAGTCCCAGCGGGATCACAAGGTGAGACCCAACGAACACTAAAAACCCTCTGAACTGATCGTTCAGGGGGTTTTTTCATTAATTATCCCCTCAACAGACCTTTCTAAAGCCAGGTATCTGAACACCTAACTGAACACCTCCGGAGAGTTCCGATATTAGGTGTTCGAAAACGAGCTAAGGTCATGATGATAAGACACTTACGGTCCTATCTCAATGACTGCACGTCGCGAACACCTCAACGGCCTGTCACGGAGCGAATCAAGCAGTAACATTTAATTCGATACCGTCATGAGAACGACACGATCATTCAGGGTCTATTTCACCATCAAGACCGACAAAGCAAAAAATGGCAAAGCACCGCTTTATGCGGCCGTAACTGTGAACAAGGAGAAAGCGTTCATCGCGCTCAAGCAACAGGTCAGCCTAATGGTCTGGGACATTGGTAAGGGGGCCGCTAAAGGCACACGTGAAGAAGCAAAGGCCATCAACACCTATCTCGACGAGGTGAGACTGAATCTGGGTAACTGCTATAAAGAACTTTTACTGAAAGGTAAGCTGCTTACCCCAAAAGCGGTCAAAAGCCTTTTCCTTGGCGAGACAGATGAAACGTTCACGCTGAATAAATTGATGGCCTATCACAATGACACGGCAGGAAAAAGCCTGGACCCGGCCACGATGAAACAGTATCATGTGACCCAGCGCTACCTGATCAGTTATGTAAGAGATCATTATCAGGCCGATGACCTCTTGCTAAGGGACCTCGGCCATGGCTTCATCCAGGGCTTTGATGCCTTTCTCCGGGCGCACCGTCCAAAGGACCACCACAAGCCGCTGAATGATAATGGCGTCAAGGTCCATCTCAAACGCCTGAAGAAAATGGTGCACCTGGGAAAGGACATGCAATGGATAGAAGGAGATCCCTTTGCCACCTTTAAGATCAAGATGAAAAAAGTGGCCAGGGAATACCTGACCGATAGCGAACTCAAAGCGATCGAGCAAAAAGTGTTCGACCTGGAACGTCTGGCATTGATCAAGGACCTTTTTATCTTCAGTTGCTATACAGGATTAGCTTATGGTGACCTCATGGCCTTGCGGCCTGCGCAGATAGCCAACATGGAGAATGGTGAACGTTGGATCAGGACCATAAGGGAAAAGACCAATGAGCCGGTGAATGTGCCTTTATTGCCCAAGGCATCAGAGCTGATCGACAAATACCGCTACAATGAAAGGTCATTATACAATGGCCGGGTATTCCCCTTGCTTTCCAATCAAAAGGTGAACAGTTATCTCAAAGAGATCGCAGAGTTCTGCGGTATTCATAAGAACCTGACCTTCCACATGGCCAGGCATACCTTTGCCACTACGGTGACCTTATCGAACGGAGTTCCTATTGAGACGGTCAGCAAGATACTTGGCCATGCAAAGGTCGCTACTACCCAGATCTACGCGAGGGTGGTGGAAAATAAGTTAAGGGCGGACATGCGGTCACTCCGACATAGGCTACAGCTTAATGAAGAAAAGAGTGAAGATTGAATAAATTGCAACCTAACAGCCAAAGATCATTAAGGAGATTTGCTGCCTGGTTAGGGGTGAAAATTAATGCTCGAACCTGGACTTGCAGAACTACACGGCGTGGCTACCAAAGTCTTGAAGCAAGCCGTGTGCAGAAATATCAATAGGTATGCAGCCTTACCAAACAGTATCAAATAAACAAGAAAGTAACTATCATAACGGCAGTAACAACGGTTAACAGAAAATCACCTTAAAACCAACCTTTACTTCTGCGTACTACCCAGTGGTTGTCAAGTTGTGGTATGTTATACTTTGACTTTTACCGCCGTTTAAAATTAAGAACATGGCAACAGAGATCATCACTAAAGACCTGAACGAGTTTCGGACGCTGCTGCTGGAAGACATCAAGCAGATGCTGGGCGGCAATTTAAAGCAGGAAAACCAAAAATGGCTTAAAAGCTATCAGGTCAAGAACATGCTTCGCATGTCCCCTGCGACGCTTCAAAACCTGCGGGTGTAAATGGTACGCTCCGCTACACTAAGATAGGCGGCATTATTTACTAAAAGCAGGAGGACATACAGGCCGTACTGCAGGGCAACAGAGGGAAAAAGTAACTGAGGAAGGAACCAACGAAGCAACAAATGCAGGCATTACCATTGAAAAGCTGTACCTATGCTTTTACGTCCGGCCAATCCAGACTTCACAAATTTATCAGAAAGGTGCAGAGAGGCAGGATATATAGGCGGCATTCCCGAAGCAAAGCCGAAGCTTTGCGAATAGTAAGGCAAGGGAGCAATCAAACTGTAAATCCGTCACTACTACCAGAGCCTTTTATATAGCTCGCCCTGATGAATCAAGCCATGGTTCGGTTATACCGAAACGGCTTGCGCGGCAGAGCCCGGAGCCCGCCTGTTGCACTTCGTTTAACTGGACAAAGCCTATGGCAAGACCAGCAAAAGACAAGGATGAGAAACGTTCAGTCGGTTTCCCGATCAGACTGACAAGAAGAGAACGAGCGGCTGATTAAGCTTGCTGGAGTATGTGGCAAGCAACCGCGCATACTGATCAGGGTAAAAAGTCTTTAGCGGTCGCTTTCCTGAGCCCAAAAAAGCAAGACTTGAAATAGACACCTACCGCGAGCTGAAGAAGATCGGGGTTAACCTGAACCAGCTGACCAAACGGGCAAACGCCGGCATCCTGCCACCAGGACTGATTTTGGCACTCGAACACCTGGGGGCGCAGCAGCAGTTAATCATTCAAATCCTATTAAACGATGATAATAGATAAAAGCTTTATGGGTGCCTTAAGCTATAACATGAGAAAGCTTGACCATCCTAACTGGCGTATCAGGGCTGAGCTGTCCGATATGAACTTTGCCTCACTGGACAAACATCTCATCAAACAGGAAGTAGAGTTTGGTCAGAAGCCTGAAACCTAACTTGAACAGGTATGTGTATAATACCAACCTGAACTTTTTATAAGTCGAGGAAAGGCAGTTGAATAACGAAAAGTTGCTGGCCATTGCCTATGCTTATTTAAAAGGTATGGGCTATACTGAAAACCAATACCTTATCTTCAGGCGCTATGATGCAGACCATCTTAATGTACACTTATTAGTTAACCGTATAACCTTTGACGAAGAGGTGGTATCGGACAGCAACACCTAGATGTGAAGTGACGCTATACTTAGAAGTATCGAAAAGCAGTACGACTTAACAGTGGTAGAGAGCAGAAGGCAGGCCGGTAACGGGGCTACTAAAAAGGGCGAACTCGAAATGGTTATCAGGACAGGTGAGCGATTAAAAATTGGTCTTGCGGCATTTGCTTGGAAAGCTGCTTGCCCGACCGAATCTCACCTTACCCGGGTTAATCAGGCAGGGTGAAGAAATGAACATTGGCTTTCTCTTCAACCTGAACAGTCCGGGCCGGGTAAGCGGTGTAACTTATTGCTACGATGGTTTCATATCGAAAGGACTGGCATTGGTTAATCAGTATATATGGTCAGAGATTGTAAGCTATGAACAAGATAGAGACCACGAGGCTGTTAGCCAGGGAAATGAGCGAACTAAAGCAGCAGTAACTACAAGCCACCCGAGGAGCGGTAATGGCACCGGAAGCAGGAAGCGAAAGCCAGCGAACCCGCAGACGAAGCTTCGCTGATGCTGCAAAAAATGGCGGAGCTATTGAAAATCATGCAGGGCTTGAGGGAGCAGAACGGGCAAATGGTGCAAAACCAGGCGTTGCTACAGGAACAGCTAACAAAACTGGAATAAGCAATGGAGAAGCAGCACATGGCACGAACGAACCGGCTTTAGAGCATATGCAAGGTAATATCGCTTGTTTTCATTAACACACGAGGGCATTACAGCGTTTAAACAGCCGTAAGCAGTAAACATAAAAATTGTCAGGGGCAGACAGGCCGAAGGATACGAGGCGTGGCTATTCAAATACCCTTGGCGATTTTTATGCGCTGCTAATTTTGTGAATGCGGTGTTCGAGAAACCTATGTTTCCTCAGGTTTTATATATAGCTTTAATAATACAAATTATGAAAACTACAATTCTAGATTACTACGTCTTTAAGCAAGACGAAGCAGATGTCAGGGAGGTAAATTATAGTTATAGTGTGCTTGAAGACAGCGGAGAACAATGGGAAGGCTATGCAAGTTTCGTTGTGAGCGGCTCGCTGCTGATAGATTGGTCAAATCATTTCAAGTCAAAATATAATGAGATGGGTTTGAGGTAGAGTTGGCTAAACTTGGACTTAGGTGATAGAGGAAGAAATATTGCAGTACGCACGAGACAAAAACGAACCAATAACCCTAATCAAATTGTTTTATTATACGGAAAAAGCGCCGGACATCAACTTTCATTGGCATAAGATTTCCACAATCGGTGGTTATGTTCTAAAAGGATAATGTTTTACTTACATAAATGAAGTAAGTTTTGGTAATTATAATTAGTAAATACTTTAAATATATGCGAGCCGTCTTTATTGATACCAACATTCTATTGCATTTCACAACATTTGATGAACTTCCTTTAGATTCGTTAGTGCATGGGGAGTTTAAACTTGTCTTTCCGCCAATCATTCTTGACGAATTGGATAAGCATAAAAATCATAACAATCCTAAGACTGCAAAGAGAGCAAGAATGCTTGCCGGAAAACTAATCGCAATCCTAAATGAGCAAGAGGGCCGGTTCCCTTCGGTAATACTACATAGACGTCCTGTAGCGTCGACTTTTGAACAAAACTCCTTAGACCCAAAGCACCAGGACGATTGCTTATTAGCCAGTATCATAGAATATCGAAAAAACAACGAATCTGAACAAGTATTACTCATAACGGATGACCTAATGGCTTCGGTTAGGTCGAAAACCTTCAATATCCCGGTTTTAAAGCTAGATTCGAAACTACGATTGAAAGATAATCAAGATGAGCAAACGAAACTGATTGAGAAACTAAAACAGGAAAATGCGAATTTAAAAGAAAGCATTCCTAAGGTCGATCTATTTTTTGCTGATAAAACGCGGTTATTACGTGTTCCAGTAAAATCAAAGCTAAGGCCGAGAGACGAAATCGTTGAGGAGAAAATGGCTGAAATTGAAAAGGAACATCCGTTAATGATTATTGAAGCATATAAAGAGCCAACTACATTGGCTGAAAAACTTGCATTGCTTAATAGATTAGAATTAAGCAATAAAACTAAGGCAAGATTCAATGATGACTTAACTAAGTTTTTTCAGGAACACAAGTTATACCTAAATAAATATTTTGATTTTGCTGTCAAACGTTTCATGGCAGTTGAATTGGAATTTGCCATTATCAATTCAGGTAATTTGCCCGCTGAAGACATTGATGTATGGATTCATTTACCAGATGGGTTTGAGGCATTTAACGCGCCTAGTAAAGCCCCCAAAGAGCCTAAGCCTCCTCACAGACCAGAACATGATTATGATACTGGTGGCAACAACTTCCTTTCCTTAATAAATTTACCCAAATTTCATGCACCTCGCATTCCGGTCATTGATTTTGACGCTCCACATATTAGGAAGACTAATAGCTATGAAGTAACTTATCATTGCAAGCTTCTAAAGCATCAAATGACCAAAACCTTCGACAAGGTATATCTCCAATATGAATCATTCGAGTGCATGAAAAATTTCACGATTGACTATCGTTTAAACATCTCAAATGTCCCAAAGCTAATAGAAGGCACTTTGAATGTCGTGTTTGAACAAGAAGAATGAACGAATTACAAAAATGAGGATTTATTCTTTTAAAGATTTCGGCACTGCATTTTTCTGGTTTTCTAAATGCAGTAAATGTTTATACGATTCCATGAACTGTTTTGTCATAATAACAAATTAGTAAATGTTTGTAGGAATGAAGCTACAGCCCGTAAAACTCTTTAAATATGAAAAGAACAAATTGGTAAGCAAGACATCGGTAGCTGCTTCTACCTAACCAAAGCTTAAATTCTCACCGTACTTGTTGCAAATACAAAAACAATTCTTAGATTCGTGTGTCGATAAAATAAGAACCAAAAATATGTCAATAACAATCGCTGGCGGCGGCACTTGCTAAAAATATCAACTCCTTTTCCAAGAAACTTTGATTTCGGCGTTATAAGACTCTGTATCAAATGCATACTCTTCGTAGATGAAACCGTCCAGCGTTTGGGTTAATTGATTCTCTATTCTGATATTCTTGTTCATTACACCATCTAAATTTTGTTCAGCTTTTATAAACTGAATTGTCCAATCAGAAGGGTAGTGTAAAACGAATGATGTCTTTGGCGCAGCCATTTTAAAGGTGAAATACTCACTTTTTTGTGGAAAGACTTTCTTCCAAAAATAGCTGTAAGAGTATTCGATGCTTTTCCCTTTATAGATGCAGTTTTTAAATGTAATTTTAAAGCTTTTTCTATTGGGAGAATCTCTTTCAATATCAATATGTAGCCTATTTCCGGCACTATCAACTGCTTTTAAATCTATTTCTTCCCAAGACATGGGAAAGGTATCACAAAATAATCCATGAGCTCTATCACTCACAGAATCCTCGATAACCGTAAAATTTAAGGTCTTAGTTATCAATGCATCACCTTGATCATTTAAGATTTTGACTTCATGTTTAGCTGAATTTTCCTTTATCTTACTTAGATTGAATTGAGGTAGCGTTTGATTGCTCCCAGGAACAAACTTTTTAAGTGCTTTCCTTACTTTATTACAAAAAGCACCAACGGCAGCATTTAGATTCTCTTTTGAGTCATCATAATCACCAGGAGTAATTCCAAGCAAGTCGGTCGGTAATTTAATACGTTTGGCATTTCTAGGTTTGATGAAAAAGACTTTTTCTGTTCCAAGTCGACCAATAAAAAGTCCTGCCTCAAAAATCACATTATCTCTTACAGCAAGAAACTGCTCGTCTTTGAATTCTATTGGGTCGTCTGCGCTGAACACGAAAACAGCAAAATCAAAAGTGTTTAATGCATTCATTAACTCAGCTAGCGTTGAGGCAGTAAGATTGAATATTCCTTGACTCCAGATGTTTATATCTGCATCGTGTTCCAACTCTTCTTGTATTGCGTAAGCTACAGGTAATCCAGAAACTGAAGATCCTATGAAAATTTTAGGTTGCATACATATTTTATGGAATTTAAATATGATAATTTTTTTAACAATTTGATTATTAATCTTTAAAATTGGCTAGGCCGAGTCTTTGTTAATATTTTCTATCATTATCTGTAATAGTTTGACAAGCCTTTTGCATTCTGATCTGTAGCTTTACGACTTAATCGAAAACCATGGTAGACATTGAACTTATCAATCAAATTAAACGCATTACTATAATTTCGCTAGTACAAGATGATGATTTAATGGAAACCTTGGTATTGAAAGGCGGTAACGCGCTGAGTTTAGGCTATGGTTTGAGCGAACGCGCATCTTACGACCTTGATTTTTCAATGGAGGATGATTTTGAAGAGGAGATTGCCGCAATACAGGAGCGACTGGCTAGAACAGTTACCATCGGTTTCGCCAGCTACGGCTATGTTGTCATCGACTTTAAAATCACCGAAAAACCAAAGATGTTGCGAGAAGAATTGCAGCCCTTTTGGGGAGGCTATTATCTGGAATTTAAATTGGTAGAGCAAAAAGTTCACGACCAGCATTATCCAAATCAGGAAGCTATTCGCCGAAATGCATTAGCATTGAACCCTAATCAATCCAGTAAATTCTCTGTGGATATCAGTAAATTTGAGTTTGTGGGCAAACACCGTGTACTGAAAGAGATTGATGGCGTAAACTACTATGTATATGCACCTCAACTGATTGTTTTTGAAAAGATTCGAGCACTGGCTCAAAAATTGCCGGAATACCAAACCGATATTTTATTATCAAAAAAGCCTTATCAAGACGAAGAACGTGCTCGCCCGCGCGACTTCTTTGACATTCATGCAATATTGGAAAACTACGATATTGACATCACTTCAATTGAAGCTAAAGATGTGCTGGCACAAGTCTTCCAAGCAAAGCGTGTGCCATTGGAGTACCTAAAAAAAATTAGGTCAATGAAAGAAGTACATAAAGCGGCTTACGATTCCGTTAAGGATACGCTTTCACAATCGGAAGATGATAAGGGCTTTGATTTTTATTTCGATTATGTAATAGAAAGAATAGAACACCTCCTAGATTAAACCTTTTGGGTAGTAGATTTGCCATTCGGCGTCATAACCGGGGTTAGCCATTTCGTAAGTAAGGTAAAAATTAAATGTTTGGGGTTTATTCTTAAAAATCGCTAACTGTGATGTTTTATAATTTCCAGCATGTGATAGATAAAAACCGATGGCCTGGTGATAGGGATAACTAAAATTCATTCGGCTTAGATAGCCCGATAACTTATTGACTGAAACGTTATAATTTTCCTTTGCTAATCGGTACGCTTTTAAAACCTCGCTTACTCCACCGGCATAAGAGGGCCTTACGGCAATATCAATTAAGGTTCGCTCTATATCTGTCACTCTTATCTGCTGATTAATTTGCCGATCTACATATTGCACACCTAGGTCTTTTGTTCCTTTACCACGAAGAAGCATGATTTTAAAATCCTGAAAAAGCGTAAAGGTTTCAGACTGTCGCTGTGGTTTTTGAAAAGCTTGATCAATGCCTGTCTGATTCAATTCTGCCAGCTGCGATTTAGCAGGAGATTGTGATTGTTCTTGGGTAATATAAATCGTTTTTGGTATCTGTTCTGTTAAACCCCATAATGTTACGGCAGAGTAGTGGGATAAATAACTGTGCGAAAAAATATTGGCGCTGATTTCATAAACCGAAGCATCATCTTGAAAAAACAACAATTTGGGATTCATAGCAGGGAACTGAAACAAATGATGCCTCATGAAATCCAATTCACCCAAATCATTTATAAAACGTTCGGATGTCATGGCTAATGGCAATCGCCATTTATCTTTGTTAGTTTCAAAGATGTCAGTCAGCAACCTGTTATCGACCACTTTTGGGCCTAAGCGTTCTATTTCCTTTTTTAATAGAGGCAAAGCTACAGTAAGCCTTGGTTTATTAGCCATGTGAATTATTTAACCTTTACTGAAAGTATATATACTTTCAGTATTGCAAAGTTAATGTTTTAAAACCATATTTCAAAGTATAAATGTTCTATTTGGAGCTGAAAACTTAGTGGTGTAGGAATTAGAAGGCGAAAAAATGCCTAATAGTGTAAAGTATATATACTTTACACTAAAGTACAATTTTTGTTTTGAATTTTTGCAAGAAGTTGCCATATGAAGTTATTTTTTTACAAATGTGGGACAAAACATAAAAAGTTACAATTGTGACTATATTAAAGTATCATGGAAACTTTTTAAATACTAGGATTTTTAAAAGCCATACATTTTTAGTTGATTCCTGTGAATTTGATATAATTTGTTATTGTAAAAAAATAATAGATTTGTTTTTATCCGATTATAAACAGCTTTTAAACAAGCTCTTATAAGAAACTAATCACTAATCCTTCCTTAATATGTACGATATAATTTTTAATGCATTAACAGCAGATGCGCTGAAACGATTCTTATTGATTTCTGGGAATAAGGATATCAAAAAATCACAACACAAAAACGAACTAATTCAGGCGATACAAGATGCGATGCGTGCAGACAAAAATTTTCAACAAGAATTTATCAGCTTCTATAGAAAAATAGAGAAAGCTGGCAGGAAGGATTTTTGGTTTGCTGAATTAAGAGCCAAACAGACGCCAGCAGAGTTGAATGATATGCGTAATAATATCAATAAAATTCCTAAAGAAGATAAAGCAATTTACTTACCGCCTAATGAAGGGGATACTAAGTATTTTAATGTAAGCTCAACAAATGATGTTATAGAAATAAAGGTTGCAAGAAAAAAAATCATTCGTGAGCAAGATAGCTCTAAAACGACCTCTGATGCAGATTATGATTATGTTGTTTACAAAAAGACACCAATAAGGCATGTCACCTATATTCGGTTTGATATAAATAAGGGAAGGTTCTTAATGGGAGTTGATGTTTGGCGCACATTTAGAACAACAGAAAAGTTAGAACAACTGGAACGAGATATTGATTATATCTTTGGTGCAGGCTTCTGGAGTTTTTTAAAATTTTCAGACATTAAAAAGTCTGTTGGTGAATTGCTGGGTAAATACGATTATATCATAACAAAAGAATTAAAACAACAAGTAACTGATCGAACGAACCAAGGGGCGGCATTTAGTATTGATACAGGACGTATTGCGACAATAAGAAAAGAGCTTAATGATGGAAAAATTCAACTAAATAAAATAAAGGACAATTTCATTGACGATGATGTGCGAGCTAATGAGGCATATAAAGCAGCAGCGGGCAAAAATATAGAAATGACAACTAAAGCGGGAAGTGCTGTCTTGTTTTATGCTTCTGATATTACAAATCTTTTCGAATACATTAAATTTGATGTATTTGCTATAGAATCACGTATTAAATTCGCTAATGGTAACACTACTCTAGAGGAACTGGACCATGTATTTTCCAAAATTAATTGAACTTGTTCATAAAGATCCAAAGACCTACAGTCCGGAGATTGTAGCAAAATTAGACGACTTTTTGGGAAACTTTGAGAGTGGAACTACCTTTAGAAATTCCGGGTTAAATTTTTATGTAGCTGATTTTACCCTTGTGGCTAAAATTTTGACGGACCTTGAAATATTGGGGTTAATTGCTCAAAATGACGATGAATCGGTTTTTGATGAAGAAACTGGAGATAATATTGATCAAGGCTACCAATTGTTAGAAGCCCCTCAAAAAAAAATTGACAAAAATTATCAAGAATACATCAGTAAAAAAAGACAAATAGATAGTTTCTCTATAATCTACGAAAGAACGGTTTCTCAGCATTCGGGTGCGCTTACCTTAATAGATTTAAAAGGTTACTCGAAAAACATTAAAGATGGGGGAAATAATCCACTCATGTTATCACTGATCGACAAGATTCAGGAAATGATTGATAGTTGTATAAGGCCATATTTTTTGAACAGCTACAGTGGCATTGAAATTAAACACAATGGAGATGGCTGGTTTCTTTATTTTTTAAAAGAAGAAGAAGCTTATGAGTTTTTAGAAAATTTCATAACAAGCTCAATGCAAAATCCGTCTATTAAAAGTTTATTTAAGTCTTTATCGGCATCGCTGAAGTGTTATATACATCATGCTAAGGAAATAGAAAAGATTTATAAGGTAGACAGTTTACGTTTCGATATGGAAGGAAAGGACGTAATCTTAATTCACATGTTGGAGAAACCAATTGAAAAATCATTATATGAAGGAGTTATAGATAAATCATCAAATTTTATCGCCATTACAGAAGGTGTTCGTGACAAAATTGGGGAGAATGCAAATGATTTTTTAGAACTAAAAAATGTTAAAATTGATATTAAAGATGCCGATCGGAATCTAAAAGTCGATAGTACAGGCATACGAATATTTTATAGGGAATTTGCGAGTTAGGTTTCTTCAAGCTCGCTTAAGGCAAAATCAACAGCCAATTATCGCTTTTGCCTACTCATGCAGTTATGTACTACCTTAGTTTCGTATTCTTTAATAAATATTACAGGATCTATGTAAGGAAGATATACGTTGTACATCACTACCATATCATCTTTGATTCTGACATTATCATCGATTATGACATCCAATGGTTTTTTGGTAAAAAATTCTTTTGAATTCATTGTATTATCTTTATTTATAAATACCCTTAAGTAAATATTGTATGGGAATAAATAAAGAGCAGATTGAAATCTTTAAATTTTACGACCTTAATTCTAAAGGATGGAGAATCGATTGTACACAGCAAAGCAATAAACACAACAATAGCGTTCTTGATGAAGTTGTATTAGATTTCTCCTATTTAACTAATATAGATTATCCTAATATTAGAAGGATATTCGGTAAGTATTTGTGTGGTAAAAGTTACGAAACTCTGTTGTTGATATACATCAACAAAAATGATTATCAGCCGCTGTTCGAATTGACATATTATCATTCTGATACATACACTGCACTAAAAGGCGAAAATTCATTATAAAGAAGCTGAAAAAATTTGATGTCCAGTTAATAAATGAGAGTGACATTATCAAGTTCGAAAAGGCGGTTGAATCAAGATTAAATCACGGGTATATTAGGAGGTACCAACGCATTTTTCAATCCAGCGGGACAACAGCAGTTTTATGCAATGTTTTATGCCGAAATACCTGAAGGTGCGTGGAACGATTTTGACTAATCTTTATAACAGAAATAGTCTATCAAATCTATTGCTAAATATTTTGGTATTTTAAAACTGTTTCTTATTTTGGGTCAATATGTTTTCTCAATATGGATAACGAAAAGACCTCTCAACAAGTGGCAACTTATGCATCAGAATTACTTTCTATGAAAAAGCCTGATTCTATCTCATCAGAGTTGTGGATCAAAATTAAAGCTGTGGCAGGCTCGGTGTTAACTCAGGCTCCTGACAAAAAGGAAACTTTAGCACAGCGGCATGCTAAATTTGCGTACTTTATGAGTACTCAAAGGCGACAGGCTTAGTTCTACTATTCCTAACTTCTATTTTGACTGCCCTTGATTGATATTAAGGGCTTTATTGTATTTGATACTTTATATCTAAAACGACCCTATTGTAAAGAATATGGAAAGCTATATTAGATTAATTAAGTTGAGAGATTCCATCAAATACTCTATCTATAGAAATAGCTTATCAATGGCTTTATTGAAAGATCAAATCAATGAAATACGGCAGTTCGTTGGTATACTTGAATTGGTAACTAAGGGATTTAATCCCGAAGATGAGCTAATAAATATATTGGAGGATGAAAAGGAACTTGAGTCGTATAGTAACCCTAAAGAGGCTTATATTAAGTGCAGAGATGAGTTAATTTGGGATTTAGATAAGATAATTGATCAGTATCAAAGATTTCTTTAAGTAATCTAGATAACCATCATCATGATTAAGATTATTGAAGAATTTACCATCTTTATTAAAGCTCTATTATTGGAATATCCTAAGCTCGGAAAGTTGGATCTCCCTATATTAGGATAACAGTCTCAGGATTTCAATCATAAAGTTCTGTAACCCTCCCTTAGTTCGGATTGTGTAAAGGACCCAAAGTCGTAACTTTAAACAGTCAAACGATGAAGAACTCTATCATTACCGAAGCGCAAATCGTATAAGTTATCAAGGAGTATAAAGGTGGCCGCGAGCTAAACGACTTATGCCGCGAACTTGGCGTGCACAAATCAACCTTTTACAACTGGCGTAAAAAGTATGCCGGCATGGACAGCCAGTAACTCAAACGGCTGAAAGAGCTGGAGGAAGAGAACCGTAAACTGAAGCACATGTCTGCAGAGTTGGCTTTAGATCATAGTTTACTAAAAGACATACTCTCAAAAAAATTCTGAAGCCCCGCCAGCGCAAGGGCATGGTCGCTTACTTAATGGATTTCCGTCAGGTAAGTATTAGCAGGGCTTGCCGGGTAGTAAAGCTGCCCAAATCCATGTATTACTACAACAACAACGGGTATGACTCAGCAACTATTGATAAGTTGCTGGAACTGTCCGAAAAGCATCCCACCGAGGGTCAAGATCTGTATTATAGCTGCATCCGCCAGCAAGGTCTACAGTAGAATTACAAACGTGTAAGGCGGGTTTACCTGAATTGGGCATGAACAACCGTCGCCGAAAGATTCGCAGACGTGTGCCTGCACGTGTTAAAGTACCGTTAGTCGTGCCTGAGCAGGTTGGAGATACTTGGTCGATGGATTTTACGTGCGATGTGCTGGTGAACAAGAGAAGGTTCCGATCGCTGAACATTATCGATGACTATAACCGGGAAGCTATTGCCGTAGAAGCTGCCTATACTATACCAGCCGTGCGGGTAACTCAGATTCTGGAGCGAACTATTCATGAGCAAGGTAAACTCAGCTGTATCAGAGTGGATAACGGGCCGGAGTTTAACAGCAAGGAATTTAAGGATCGGTGTGAAAGCAGAGTATAACTGTGTAATTCACGCAACCGGGAAAGCCCATGCAAAACGCTATATCGAACGGTTCAATAGAACGTTCCGGGAAAACATACTGTATGCTCACTTATTTGAAGACATCAACCAGGTGCTGGTACTAGCTGATGAATGGATGGAAGATTACAATTACAGCAGGCCGCATGAAGCATTGGGAGGTATAACGCCAGACCTGCATAAGCGGCTAAACTGTGGAGACATTGAAAACTCTGGCGAGTTTCCAACATCCCCACAGTTCCAATAACAATAATTATATTTTTGAATTAATAAGTCTATAAAATACCAGTCCGAACTAAGGCAGGGTTACATTTAAAGTTAAGACTTTTCATTCTTTACACAGTCCGATTTTTAAGAGGAGTTACACAACTTTAAAATGCAATTGACCGTTTATTTCATTTAATATAGTATTCTTGTCCCATCTGCTTTACCGAAGGGCTTGTCCCGTCTGCGATATTGTTACCTTCTATTATGCATTTATATAATGAGAAGAAGTAATGTCGTCTCGCATATATTTGCTCCTATGCCGGCAAAGCCATGGCAAAACAGGTGATGAAGCTATTAATGGCACTATCAAAGAAGACAACTAGGTCTCGATATAATTTTCATTCAGGCGAGCGTTGGCAGGCCGGCAATGTATTTCGACGCCCCTGAATTGCATAAATTTGTTGGAGCATTGGCTGGCCAGGGAGCGAAGAATGGTATATTTCTAACTACTTCATATTTTACAAAAAATGCGCTGAGTTATCCGTCTAAGAATGAAATTAAAATTGTCCTGATCGATGGTGAACAATTAGCCAATTGATGCTTGATTGTAATTTGGGCGTTTCTTCACAACGGATAAATGAGATTAAGCGCATTGATAGCGATTATTTCGAAGTGGGGTATTTATTACGCTAGGATAATACATTACTATGCAACGGGATAAGGATTTTTTCCTATGAACTCTGTCTCTACATCTTCTCTCTTCGACTCTATAAGCTTGTATTTTCTTTTTGAATATCCCAAAGTAGAAGCCCACGAAATCCCATTGGCTACACGTTCTTTCTTTGTGATATAGGTTCGCCTAACCACTTCTATGGCTACAAGCAAACCTAAAATAATCACTGACCAGAAATAAGTTCTATGAGAAATATAAGTAGGGACAAGAAATTTCTTTGCTTTTTCAGCATACTTGGAATGGATAAACACTAAAAATGTTACTATAAAAAGCATTGTGATAGGCACCACGCTATACTTAAAATCTGAAACAAATTGTTTCCTGATATCGGCCAAGCGCTCATCGCAATATTCTGTTTTTCTATTTGTCCACTCAAGTACCCTCGCTAAGTACGCCTTTTCGTCTTGCTCTTTTTTCCACGCTACTTTGAGTGTCTCTACCTCTGCTTTTAGGCTATTTATCTCTTCGTTAGACTTTTCTTTAAGACGTTGGCTTGAATCATTTACAAAAGCGAGTTCCTGAGAAATTATTTCAATTTCTCGTTCCGCACTTTGTTTTTGTTGAGAAAGAAGTTGATTTTCAACAGCAATGCGATTTTCAATAAGTTCAATTTGGGCAAGTTGATTTGTGTTTAGCTTTTCAAATTTTTCAAGCAACACCTGATCACGAAGAATGGCAACTTTTGTTTGAAATGACGTATCATGGTAGCTATCATTTAATATTTGCAAAGTCTTCGATCTGGTTCCAGTATAATCAATTTCAAACGTTCTTAGGTCCGGAATGCTGAATGTGTCGATAAACTTTTTATTCGTCACATAATCATTTTGAACAAATGGTCTAATCAATTGCAGAAACGTGCTTGGACTAATAATGAAGTTAATCTCCCAACGTCTTTTATAATTTTCTCGCTCAAACTTGCTTAGAATATAATCGGAACTAAGAAAAAAAGCTTTACTTTCTAAGAACTTCGTTTTTTTAGGATTAAGCCTACGGACCTCTCTTAATACCTCTATATCATGTTTGAATCCTTGGTATGTTTTTGGCTTTCTGTTTTTGTTGAACTCGTAAAACGTTTTATATTTTTCAATATCTTCTTCGACTTCCACTGAATCGTAAACCGAATTTTTCCCAACGGTATACTCTGTTAGACCGAGATCTTTAACAATCAAATCAACATGATCATACTTGTCAAGGAAAACGTCTGGATCTATATGGTTTTCAACGTTTTCTTTATGAAACAATTCTTCTAAAGGGCTAAGTCCATCTACGGCTAGTGCTAAGCGACTGGTTTCTCTACTCCATTTTGTGGCTCTTATAAACAATGCCTTAGAATCGAATGCCCGTTTAAATTCAGCCAGTGTTTCAGGATGAAAGGTCAATTGAAATGGGAAATTATTCTTTTTGATTTCCGTTAAGATTTCCCTGGCAGATGCATCCTCATTATTTTTATGCAAATCAAGTATTCCAAATATGAAGTTTGTATCAAGGAATAAAAGTAAGTTCTGAAAACGATTATTGAGAAAATTAACAGTATCGCTGTCTGAAGTTAATGCGAAACTGGTAAAAGTTGCATCAACTAATTGAGAAAGGTAGCTTGTACGCTCTTCGTCAGCTTTTAAAATGAATTGATTGATAGCATCCGTTAAATTTTCTTTCGAGAACTCACTTTCATTTTCCTTTATAATCTTATCCAAGATTGAGGTTAGGCTCATTTGAACCTCATCCGATACTTTAAGCGAAGGATTGAGTAAGTTCAGTGTTTCTACCCCATGTTGCTCCAAAACGTTGAATAGATAGTCCGTTAAGTGTTTCCAGAGTATTTCATAATTGTCAGCTTTTATTTCTGGCAGAAATTGTGCTACTTCATAAAGCCACTTTCTTTTGACTTTGATTTCTAATACGTTAGTATCAGTTATTCTCTTTTTAATCCTTTCCGCAGTTTGTGGTTGTAATGCTATCGCTTTTGTTATGGAGTCTTTTATGATATCTCCGTTATCGAGTAATCGGTCTAAATTGGACTGAACGATATGAGTTCGAATGGAAATACCATAAACTTTAACAATATTATCAGTAAGATCTGCTTCGTTTCTGATTTCCTGACTGTTATTAATTAGTGAATATAAAATTATGTTCTGTACAACTTGTTCAAACTTCTGATCATGAGATAATGCCTTGATGTGGCTAAGTTTTGAGAATACCTTTTTGTAGTCAATAGATTGCATAAGATTAGGTGAATTATTAAACTTATTTATAAATATAAAAATGAAGATAAATTCAAAATTCAAATTAACATAATACACATGATTTCTGAAGGTTTTTTCACTTATTCGTGATAATGCACAGACCTGCTTAAAGGATTTAATTAGGCTCCTTTGCCAGCACCATTCTTGCCAACAACCGCTATTATACTGATTGTTGTATTGCCAGTAAGGATATATATGGCTGGAGCTTACCAGTAAACTGATTTGTTCGTCAGTTTTCAGAAAGAGGTTACTGGATAATGCTTTCAAACGACGAGTAAGGTCTTATGTCAATGAATTCGAACAGGCCTACAACGCGGTTCAAAACCGTGCTGACAAGTGTCATCGATTGTAATTCGATGGTAAGTACTTAATGGCATTCATACCAAGAATTAATAGGTCACTTTTTAGATTATAATGTTTGTAATTGCATAGCAAATGAAAGGGTGATTCATAGCAAGCAGATCTCGGCAAATGACATACATATCCAAATGAGATCGCACTTTTTCGCGATCAGCAAGATAAACGTTTGTCGGACAAACGAATCTTGCCCTCCCTTCCGAAGTCAGTTCGGGGCATTGGAAAGTTCCTCCAAAGTCGGCTCTTTATGCTGCTTGTTTGATATGTATCAATAAGGACAGTAGCGATTTTAATTTGGTGATCGATCGATGAAAACGAGGGAAAGGATTCCTGCGGCACATGGCTCTCATGACACCATGCGCGTTGCGCCGGGTTGCCATTGCGCCATAAGCCTCGCTGCCCTTGCAGCCGTGAAATTCGCTGCGCTCATAACACCGCTGCTTTAGCGGAATAGAAAAGGCACTGCACCGCTGCCACAAAGGTAACACCGCAGGTCAGCTGTCAAGGGTATATGAACTCGGCTACGCCTCGCCCTTGACAGCTGCCCTGCTCAGTGTTTAATTGGTGTTTACGCAATGCAATGCCTTGGTGAGCGCAGGGAAAGATGGCGATCATACGCAAAAGTTTTAAAACAAGGGATATCGGTCAGGGCTTATATTTAACTTAGGTCATGCTAAAAAATTTATGCATTGTATTATCTGTCATTCTTTATGGAACAATGGCCAATCCTCAATCGCCCGAGCATATCTTGCAAAGGTCATTAAGATCGGTACAAAGCCATCATCAGCTAACTTATAAGACCATACAGGTCAATAAGAGCCTTTTTAGTGACAAAGATACCTCAGTGTCACGTAGCGAAGAGACATTGTAAAAGGATAGCGGAGAGAAGATAGCGGCCTATGATGTTCTTACGCGTTCCATGAATGGTAGACCTCTTTACCGTTATATTTACCATCATGATACTTTATTTACCTACGACCTGAAGGACAGTATTTACAGCTTCAAAGCTCATCCAAGTAGCGCGTCGAACGCATTGAGTTTATATACCAAACAAATAGAGCAGTTCGTTAAAGCTTATCTAAAGAAGACCGGGCGCTTAAATGATACAGTGATCGGTCACTCAAAATGCTTTGCGCTATTTGTAAGGCAGTATGATACAGTAGTGAACAATAACCATAATTTCACTTACAAGTATATCTGTAACCCTCCCTTAGTTCGGACAGGTGTTTAATAGACTAAATTATCTGTTATTTACGTTTTTTCCTTATTAAATATATTATCAAAATAATCACAGCAATCACAGCAAGTATTTGCCACCATGTGAATATAGCTTTGAAGTAAAAGCCACCTGATACAGGGCTGGCCTGCAGAATTGGATAAATGTCAACTTTCATTGTGATACTGTTGTTGGTCTATGTTTTTCATCCGCTTAAAAAGGTCTGGAGTAATACCTCCTAATGCTTCATGCGGTCTGCTGTAATTGTAATCATCCATCCATTCATCAGCTAAAACCTGTACCTGGTTGATGTCTTCAAATAAGTAAGCATCCAGTATGTTTTCACGGAAGGTTCTATTGAACCGTTCGATATAGCCGTTCTGCATAGGCTTGCCCGGTTGGGTGAACTGCAGGGTAATACCTCTGCTTTCACACCAATCCTTAAACTCCTTGCTGTTAAACTCAGGTCCATTATCTACCCTAATACAGTTGGGTTTGCCCTGCTCATGAATGGTTCGCTCCAGAATCTGAGTTACCCGAATGGCTGGCATGGTATAGGCAGCTTCTACAGCAATAGCTTCCCGATTAAAATAATCGATTATATTGAGCGTACGGAACCTTCTTTTGTTCACCAGTATATCGCACATAAAATCCATTGACCAGGTATCTCCAGCCTGTTCAGGAACTACTAAGGGTATCTTAACCCGTGCAGGCACACGCCTGCGGACCTTTCTGCGGCGATTCATGCCCAGCAGCAGGTAAACCCGCCTGACACGTTTGTAATTCCACCTGAGTCCTTGCTGACGGATGCGGCTGTAATACAGATCCTGACCCTCAGTCGGATACCGTTCAGATAGCTCAAGCAACTTATCAATGGTTTCTGAATCATCACGAACGTTCTTGTAATAAAACATGGATTTGGGCAGCTTTACCACCCGGCAAGCCCTGCTAATGCTTACCTGGCGATGTTCCATTAAGTAAGCAACCATGTCCTTGCGCTGGCAGGGCTTCAGAACTTTTTTGAGAGCACGTCTTTTAACAAGCTGTGATCTAAAGCAAGCTCAGCATACATATGCTTCAGCTTGCGGTTCTCTTCCTCCAGCTCTTTCAGCCGTTTCAGTTCCTGGCTGTCCATGCCGGCGTACTTTTTACGCCAGTTGTAAAAGGTTGATTTGTGCACGCCCAGTTCGCGGCATACATCGTTTAGCTCACGGCCACCTTCATACTCTTTGATGGCCTTGACAATCTGTGCTTCGGTAATAATAGAGTTCTTCATCGTTTGACTGTTTAAAGTTAAGACTTTTCGTCCTTTAAGCAGTCCGACTTTTAGGAGGGGTTACAAACCATTAGCTTGAAGATGCTTTGATTCACGCCAGTTCGGGGAGAACGGCAAGTAACCCCAACAGGAGCAGCACGGTTGCTGGCCAAGGGTGCTGCTCAGGACGACCGAAGCAAATCAGTGGCTAACGAGCTTTCCAAAAGTGTTGCATATCAATTATTCAGATAACAGGAGCTATACTAGCTGTCATGTGCGAGACAGCGCATGGTTTGCTAGACATAATGCTCGAACCAGTTTATGCCTTTTGCTAATTTCGTTCAGGGTCACGAAGACGGTAAAACAAAACAGGGCTACGGGCAGGATATAGAGCCTTAAATTGGTACATGCAGTCAAAACAGAACTATATGTATCATCACCAGTAGAGGCTATGCGTACTGTTCAAACCGCCAATTTGTTGACATTTACTCTTTTTCATCTTATTCTTTCAGTTTCATTCGAACGATAACCGGATTGCTACGCCTATTTCCAGTTTTAAAGAAATTTTGTAGGATGTCGGGATATTGTGGCTTTTTAAGCTTGGTGGCTGATGCAGCCGCGAACATGTTGTATGAGGAAATATTGGAGTAATAAAATCCATCATCAAACTGCTCTAGGCCGTCCACCTTGACCCTATCATTGAAAATTGGCAGGTAAAAATTGGATTCGTCACCGATTAGGCGTTCTAAGGAAATCAACCTCCCGGAAATCTTGTTATAGATAAAATTGTACTGATATTGAATAGCTGAACCTTGGCTTGAGACATACCGTTTAGGGTTTATCTTAAAAAAAATATTTTCTCCTCTGCAAAATATATTTGAAACATTCATAATTTTCAAAGGGTCTGGGTTCAAAATATTCTTTTCTGCAATTTCCCGGATAAGTTTTTTATCATGTGATTTTAAAATATCGTTTGAAAAAATCCTATCTGCTGGGAAAACGAATTGAAACACCAGTTTTGCACTATCTTTGTTAATTTTATATACAAAATAGTCTAAAGGAGTGGAGATATAGAACGAATTATTCTCAGACTTTTCTGGCAATCTAAGAAATCCGTGAATAGCACAGATTGCTTCATTTTCTTGTTGATTGATTGGCAATAGGGTTTTGTATAACTTTCCATTGTTGTATATCTCTAACCTGTTGATTATTGTACTCTTAGTTTTGTCTATATTAGAGATGAAGCATCCATTCGCTGATGCATAGAAGTTGTCGCCCAAAGGTAGCATATCAGCAAAATCATTCTCAGCATGAGGAATAAAGTTTTTGCTCAACTCCTCACCTGTCTTGCTGAAATAACTGTGCTCTAACTTGTTGGTAGACCTTTGTACACGCGAAAAATCTATATAACCTGCTTTTTTATCATAATCTATATTTTGACCTAACCCTTCTGCTTTTCCTTTTACCTTTCTTATAAATCTTCCTGATAAGGAAAAAAAGTATACGCTATAGGTATCCGAATCATAGACGACAAAACTACTATCAGTAACAATCAGTCTTGTGATATATCCAAATGTGCTTTGTTTATTGGACTCTAAAGGGATATACTCCACAGTAGTAAAATATTCTGACACGGCTCCTCCGTAAGCTTGATTAGGATCCACACGGATTTTATTTATTTCTTGGGCGACTACATTACCTAAAGAAGACAAGAGAATCAAACAACAAATTAAGGTTTTAACACCTGTGCTTTTTTTCATAGTATAAGTGAATTGACAATATGTTGTTAAATGTTATTTAATCACTTCAAGGACTGGATTTCCAACGAATCCGTTGGTTATTTAAAACGCCCCTTTGCTTAACGCGTTGTTGGATTCAATCAACATCGTCCTTCTTTAATAATAAAATTTGCGACACAATTACTGTATAAAATAAATCTATTATAATATTACACAGCATATTCTGTTCACACTCTTAATGGTTGATTGATTTTGGAAACGTAAACCCTTATTATTCGTCGATTTGGATACAAACTTTCTAATAATTATTGCTACTGTCACCCATACATTTTTACTCAAAGACGTAATTCTAAATAGGAGTGACTCAAGTTATTCGAGATTAATTAGTTATTATTACTTTAATGTGAAATAAAGTGTTAGAGATTATATTCCGGAAACTTATTTGCCTAGGATTTGATATTTTTTTTTATGGTTTTCGGTCCCCAAATCACTAAAGTCGGATTTGTTTGTTTTGTATACATGTTTATTAGCGCTTTATATAAGATGGGGCTTAATTGCTTTAGGTACAATTCGACATCGGGATTATCCAATATAACGCGTTTGTACGTATCGGGGTCTATATATGATATAAAATCTTCAGAATAAACTCCAATGGTTTTGCCAAGGCACTTTGGGAAGCCACTTGATTTTGAGTTTTTTATGAGGATTCGATGGATTTTATCGTATAATACTTGCTGAGGGATTCTTTTTTCCAAGTATATAAAACTCAGTAATGAATTCGTCTGAAATACCGCACCGTGTAATTGATTGTAACTTATCACTCGCGACGGATTGGACTTAAGAGAATTTGATGGGTCAGCCTTTATCGCTTCGGGTATTTTATTGGTCTTTATGTTGAGAACGTATTTAAGCTTCAAGACCTTACTATCATCAGTGATTTCAAAAATAGAATCTTGAAAAGCGCCATAGATAAGGGAATTTGTGTTCGACTGAAACATTCCCCCGGATATTTTTGATAAAACTGGTCCATCAGGATTATCTGGATAAGGAGAAAAAAAACTTCGCACCTTTAGTAAACTATCCGTGAAGACTAAGTTGAACCCGCCGGTTTCTTCAGACTTATTATAGTCAGTGTAAAATGCATACTGGTTGGGGCTTATCTTGATGGCACTTTGCGCATAAAAGGGCACCTTCTTTTCTCCGATAAATTTCCCTTCGATGTCATACATCAGCATTTTCATTGACTCACTCGAAAATAAGTTCAATCGCTTTCTTTCATCGACAAAAAAATTAGATATGTTTTCGAACTCACCAATGCCATCACCCAAGCGTCCAATTTCCCGCAAAAGACGACCATCTTGTCTGTAAATTAAAAGTCTTGAATATTTAGCATCTAGCAAGAGTATGAGTGAGTCTAATCTTAAACATTGAGTTATATCAGCTATATAAAAGTCAGTCTTTGTCTCTAAGGGAATAATTTCTTTGACCTCTATAATTCTGTTCAGTTTATCGTCTGAATTACCATTTTTGTCAAGATCAATTTGAACCATAGAGGAATCCACTACAGGTTTGCAGATGTTGTCTTTAAATTTATTTTTGCAAGAGAAAATTAGAATGACGATAAAAAATAGAGGACAATATTTCATGAGTTTATTATGTAATAAGACACCCGTAGGTGTTTTCTAATTCCTACGGGTGAAATTTTAAGCGTTTATGCTTGGGAAGCCTTGTTTTAGGGTTATCTAACACATACGTTCTACAAGTGCATATGCGTGTTGCGAGGACAAGGGTCATTAACGCAATCACCTTTACCCGTCACACACTCTTCACCAGTATGCACAAGTTCTTCTTTACTGTTGTAACAATAAAGAACACTTTTTTTCTTTTTTCCTGCTTCACCGGATTCTCCGTTACTTACGAACGCACTTAAACTCATAACAGTTACAATTGCAACTACAGGCACCAGTGCCAGTCTACTTTTTTTGGTTTTCATAATTCTTTTGGCTTAAATATTATTCCCCTAAAATAATTATACAAATGGGTTAAATTTAATAAAGTCAATTGTATTATATAAATATAGTATACGGTAAAGAATTTTAGCCGTGTGAGTAAGTATCCTAAACATTATCAATATGTGTTGTCTTTGGACGTCTTTAAATTGATCACCGCTCAGGCATTTCTATTTTTCTTACTTCAAAAAGCATTATCATGCCTCTATCATTTTCAATAAAGCTTTTAACGCTACTGTGTAGCTAACACTATGATTCTCATTTAATTCAATGGACTTTCTTTTTTTATCAATACGTTCAATCAAATATCTATTAATTAAAAAAGATTGATTGACACGAATAAATATATCAGGTTGAAGTTCCCGCTCAAGCTTTGAAAGTGGCTTACAAGCAAGAATTTTTTGCCCTCCTTTTAAATATATCTTGGTGTAACAGCTGTCTGATTGAATAAAAATAATTTTGCTTGGTTCTATTAGAAATATATTGTCTTGTTGAGATATCATTAATTTTTGATGAGCCATTGTGATTGAGTATAAGGTTATTGTTTATTAACGCTGAGCGGTGATAACTTTGAAAAGTTACATGGCAAAATAATCGATTAGACACTTCTTTATAACATCCCTTTTTTATCAATGATTTGTCGACATTGGACAACGTATTCCGAACGCCAATGAATTCCGTGTCATGCCTGGTAGTCTCTTAATAGATACAAATATTACTGACAGCAGCCTTTGTGTAATGTATTCGTTGTGAGCATGTTTTATAAATTGGATTCGAAAACAAGACGGATTGATCTAAACAATAAATTGTTAGTACCAAAAGCTTGCATCTTTTAAGATAGGTGAAGTAATTAATAATGTTTAGGTTTTTGTTATTGTGTCGACAAGACTAGTTTATAATTTTAACAGCACCATACTGCACTGTCCTGTCTATTATAGTTTTGGATTTTACAGCTGTCTCACAGGCAAGATAACTACTTATTAGTGCCGAAGGGGCTACCTAAGAAGTGAGTGGAAGGCATTTTTGATCGCTTTCTTAAAGCTTAATGTCGTGGATCTTTCAAGTATGGTTGCAGATAGCAGGTATCTTTATCTGATCAAAATCCCTTTATTGGTAGTTGGCTTTGGTTGTAAGACTTCATGTATACCTTGATTCGCTTGTTTCAAACGCTCGCCACACGTTATGACTAAGAACATTACAGCCAAACGGCTAATCACCTGACAATTTGGTATATGTTTATCTGAGATGCGGCTAGTTTAAGGTGGAAGGAAGCAGTAA
This sequence comes from Mucilaginibacter daejeonensis, assembly GCF_020783335.1. Taxonomy (NCBI): domain Bacteria; kingdom Pseudomonadati; phylum Bacteroidota; class Sphingobacteriia; order Sphingobacteriales; family Sphingobacteriaceae; genus Mucilaginibacter; species Mucilaginibacter daejeonensis. The sequence goes on along the minus strand of NZ_CP086068.1, from coordinate 748,405 downwards.
CATTTCATATTAGTTTGCAACTTTGATTTCCATAGACCACTCTGATACCGGGAAGTGCAGGATGGCGATTGTTAATTTATGACATAAATTTGATGCGAACCAATAGCCTAAATTATCATGACTAATTTATACGATCTCACAGTTAATACTCTATTGCTGTCATTAAGACTCGTCGCTAACTGATTTTTATTAAATTCTTTTCTAAAGCTAACACGATGATGCTAGTTCAGTGTTTAAGTCATTTCACCTTTTACAATGAACTGGTCGACCTAGATTTGGAATCTTACCAATAACCGTAGTAAACACGACGAGAAACAAAGCATCTTGCGAAAGATGTAGGGCACATATAAGATGTTGAATCTTATATGTGCTCGATACAATATCTCCCCTTTTTGAAGGTAAAATCTTAATCACATGAAAAGCACACACATCTCATCACTAATCGGTGTAACTATAGGCGTAGCCATTTTTTTCTGCTATCACTATTACCAATCACTTGGTCGAACCAGAATCATAGAGTTCAAGCCAACCGTTAATAATAATAATATAAATCTTGGCCAATATGATATCCGCGCTCCCAAGCATGCAATCTTTGAAGTCGTCAATAATGGGGACCAAGACATTATAATAGATAAGGTAATTCCAGATTGCGATTGCTATTCAGTTACAGTAAATAAAGACCGGTTGTCGCCTAACGACACCCTTATTGTTGACACGAAGTATGATGCCTATCCTGGTCCATTTTTGAAGAAAATACATCTTCATTTTAAAGGTCACGCTACACCTATAGTGCTTTTTTTTAAAGGAAAAGTGTTGAGAGAAGGGCTGTAGCATGATATTTCAATGATTAAGACCTTTTGATTTAATTAAAATATGAATATCGTCATATCTTTCATAGAAGATGGCTTATAAAATCCAATATTCAGGACTTAATAGTAATACTTAAAATGTTAGAGAGGAAATCAATGTTGCTGCATTTAAATTTCAGAAGCCTTTCGCGAATTTCTGTAACTAGTTATGCAATTGTTTTTTTTGCTCTTATAGCATTTTTTGAATTATTCAATCGCTACGCATTTAACTACGAAACTTTTATAAATGATCAGTATACCTTGATTTGGTTTGTTCCGGTCATTGCTTTAATATCTGCTATCACTGCGGTCTATCGGAAATCAGGAAGAGGTGTTATAGGTTGGGGTTTTGTTCTAATATTTGCTGCCACTATTATATTAAGTCAACGCTATAGTTTCGGAAACGAATATTTTTTTACGGTTAGTATCATATTTTACAGTTGTTTTGGCTTATACATCCTTAATCTTTTTGAACTCTTTAAATGGGTGATTTACACATTCATGGCATGGTACATGTTCGAACTATATGTGGGCATTTGCCAAATGGTCGACTATTGCCTCAATGAGGGACCGGTGTCCTCCGGGACATTACTCAATTCAGGTGCTTACGCATGCTATCTCAGTTTTCACCTACCATTACTGCACTGGTTTTATTCGAGCCTTAAGGCACTGCAGCCTATCTTAAAAAAAAGTATGGTCATTATAAAGGCTGTTTACGTATTTATCCTTGCGTCGACAGTGATTTTGGTCGTTGAAACACAAAGTCGAACAGCGTTGGTCTGCATCTTCTGCCAATTCACCGTTGTTATTCTCAGGCTGTACCTGCATCGTGCTATCAAAATAATCCATGGACTACCGATTAGCAAACTGATATTAATGGGGGGCGGCATCACGGCTGTTTTGATATTTACATTTAAATGGTTGATTAGTATAAGGAAACTATCTGTGGCTGGTCGTATGTTGACCTTGTGGGTTACCTTGAGGCATATACCAGAGAAATTCTTTCTAGGTACGGGTATCGGGCGTTTTAGTTGGTACTACCCTCAATGGCAAGCAGCATATTTTAGTGCTTCAAAACAAGTGCACCCGTCATTCTATCTAAGCGCGGGCGAAACATACATAGCAATGAATGAGTTCGTCCAAATATTTGCTACTCTCGGTTTTCTAGGGACTATGTTATCGGGATGGGTGTTGTACCTTTTTTTCAAACTTAGGTCCTCGGAGAACGCCACTTTACTTTACGCCTTGAAATCAACTGTCGCTGTTATTTTGATAAGTGGCTACTCATCATATCCACTGCACATTAACATCACACTGCTTTTATTAGGGACTTGTATCGCTATAGGCTTTGGCCTGACAGAATGTAATGTAGCAGTTTACGGTCCTAATTGGAAACTTTTTGCTGTACGAGCATTGTCTACAGCAAGCGCGGTATTGCTATTACACTTATCTATAAAAGGATATACTGTATATAAAGCGGTCGGACGATGGAAAGCTACTCGAACGATAAGCCGATTGGAGGCCATGGCTATTAATAAGCGTATCTATCCAATACTGAAAAATGACGGCAAATTTTTGATTGAATATGGTTCGCTTGCGCTTACAGACGATGATTATCCCAAACTAGCGGTATGTTTACTAGAGGAGGCTAGGAAGATCATGATTACAAAGAAAGGGTTGGAGTCACTATCAAAGGCATATATGCATACACAAAGATGGGAAGATGCAATTAATACCCAAAAGTTTTTGATAGATTTTTTGCCGAATCGGTTCGTTCCTAGGTATGATTTGTTAAAACTTTATGTGTTTAGGAACGACACTTTAAACATCGAGTTAACAGCGAAAACGATTCTCAAAATGCCCGTAAAGGTCGCATCTGTTGAAGTCGAATCAATAAGGTCCAAGACCCTAAATATTATGAAAAAGGTCAAAGGCGAATTTCCGCTTGAGTGATGATTAAACATCAAGTATTTTTAGTTCAGTTAATTGAATACATATCGTAAGAGGTTATAAAGTCATATACATAAAGGAAAATTTGGTTGAAACAGTGAGGTTTTATTTATCGTATATATACAAGCTCGTGTTTGCCGTGATCGTAGTATTGCCGGCCTTCGCTCAACAGAGTGGGCGCGGTGACTCATATACTATTCAAGGTACGGTTGTGGATACAGTGTCCAAAATAATGTTATCGGGTGCAAATGTGAGCATTTACGATTTTGAGAGCAAAAAAAACATCCGTTCTGTTGTAACCGATAACCATGGTTTTTTTAAGATATCAGACATTAGCCGCTCCACTACCTTCGAGATAAGAATCGATCATTTAGGCTATATGTTTTACAGACACAAAGCCTCTCCTGCTGGATTTAAAGGTACGATTGTAATAAAAAAAATATTTCTTAAACCGCTGCTTAAGGCTTTGCCCCCTGTTGAGGTACGTGCAAGGAAATCTGCTTCCGCAGATTTGGAGGGTACAATAAAAGGAAAGGTAAAGGACAGTACTTACAAGGTCGTCTTGAGCAGTGCGACCGTGGCAATATATCATCAGGCTGATTCTAATTTAATACAATTCGCTATACCAAATAATTTTGGAGAGTTCGATGTTGGAAAATTACCGATGAATACACCCTTAAAGATTATAGTGACGCATATCGGTTACTCTCCTTACATGAGGATGGTTGAACTTAAGAGTAATAAAAAAATCCTAGACCTCGGTTGGATTTTTATGGAACAGAATTATGGAAAGGCAAACGTTTTAAATGAAATACAGGTAACTGGTTATGCTCCGGTTCGAATGAATGGCGACACTTTGGAGTTCAATCCAAGAGCTTTCAAAATGAATGCTAACGCTACAGCAGAAGAATTGATGCGAAGATTGCCAGGTATGGTGATATGGGGTGACGGAGATATTACGTTCAACGGAAAAAAGATTAATTCACTGTTGGTCGATGGCAAACCTTTTATGGGTGGTAGTGACCTGACGGCTGCTACGCAGAACCTACCCAAGGACGTATTGGACAAAGTGCAGATATACAGACAGCGGAATGAAAAGAACCCACTTGATTCTACGTTACATGCTAACCTTAAACTTAAAATTGATAAGAAAAAAGGGGTTTTCGGTAAGGTCGGCATTGGATACGGTAGCAAGAGCCGAGTTGCAGCAGACGGCATGCTGAGTTATTATGACAAACGGTTGCAAATTAGCACTGTCGGGGCTTATAATAATATCAACAAGTCGGCTAACGATATCAATACATTGATTAGAAGCAACAGTTTCAAAGGTGATGGTATCAATACTGATTATCAGTCTGATTTTAGACGGGCAGGCATTAACGTAGGAACCACTGCCGGCGTTAGGCTACAATACGAGATATTGCCGGAGATCAGGTACAAAAAAAACAAAAGACTAACCTTTGATCAATTTTTTAAACAAAATAGAGAGATAATCAACAATTTCCGGAACGTAAATACTACGCTCAAAGAAGACAGTATTCTTAGTAGCAATTCATCCAGTGTAGTTAACAATCATTCTTCAACTAACGTTTTGAAAGCGGTGTACATGCAACAAGAGCGTAATTTTCAAACAACTGTCTCAGCTGACGCGAATTTCGGAACGAATGAAAGTTCGTCAAGCAATGTAGGTGAGCAATACCGGACAGGTAGGATTGGCCGGATAAGCAAAAGCAACAGTTTCCGAAATTCATACAATGAATTTAGAGTATTGTCGCTGGAGACGCAGTTTAACTTTCAGAAAGAGGTAATCCAAGGTGAAAAAAGAGAGCGAACGAAGCAGCTCCTATCAAATTTTACAATAAGCCACAGATATGATTATAGTTGGAATAAAGGAGACCGGCAGAATCAATCATCAATTATATCTACTACAGATGCAAGTGCGAACCAATCTTTTGACAGGGTCTACCATTTACAAGACCAACAGAATGCGCATACATTTGAATTTGGATATCCAAGCCTGAAAAGACTACTCTTCGGCTTTGCAGGACTTGGCGGTGTCGATTTGAATATGAATTTGAAGGCTAGGCTTGAACGGGACCTTTCTGACATTCTAGTATTGAACAATGCCAAAGGTTCATATCTGAGAGATATTAATTTGACAAATTACCGAATTGAGACTATAAGGGATGGAGTCTTAAAATTGACCTTGACAAAAAACTTCTATAGTGGACTAACTAACAGATATGAAAAAAGAATTGACCTGCTTTTTTGTTCAGGCATTCAATCTTTTGGTCGAGTGAGCAACGCGACTCAAGAGGTGCAAAATTTTCGATACGGCTATTATTCATTTGTGCCGTTAGCGACGATAGCCTACAATAATCATCAATATGGCAGTTATGAATTGAACAGTAACTTCACTTATCAAAAAGAAGTAGGTTATCCAACGATTGAACAAATCAGTCCGTTAGTGGATAGCGCCAATATATGGTTCATACCCAAGGGGAATATCAATATAAAACCGGAATATCGAAATCTCGTGCGTTGGAGTAACAGCTTAGAAAGTCGGGGACCAAAAAATCCTTACCAGATTGACGTGGTCGTAGATGCTACTCTTGTGAAGGAAAAGATATCCGATAGTACATTTTATGATAATCTTGGAAGGAAGATTAACTATAACGTCAATTTGAATGGCTACCGTAATTGGCATTTAGGTGCACACATTAGAAAATCTTACAGTCCCAATAAAAGCCATACCTATCGTTTCAATGCCTGGTACGACATATTTAGTTCTATAGTACCACAGTATTTCGATAAGATGTTGATGAGTTCGATAAATAGCGAAGATAACTTCAGTGTCGAAATCGCCTATAGTTATTTAGATATATTGAATCTTAATGCCAAACAAAGTCTTAGCTTATATAGCAACAGGCAAGGAGATTACGGAATTCAATATAAGGGGGCAAACAACTACACACGATTTAGTGGAACTTTTCAACTGTCTAAGAACTTGATTTGGAGCACTAATGTCAACTTTAACGTCAATACTGCTGGTAATCAACCTACGGTAAATTATGCGATTTGGAATGCTAGTTTGACCTACAGATTTTTGAAAGGTGATAAAGGCGAAATCAAATTATCAGCACTAGATTTACTAAAGCAAAATAAGAGTATTGTTAACACCACTAATAGAAACATTCAAACATTTGGATTCAATAATGTGCTGCAGCAATACTTCATGGTCAGTCTGTCCTACTATCCAAGGGTATTTGGAAAATAAGTCGGAGATACATCATCGAATGAAGAGCTGGTGTTAATGATATCACTCAGTGAAATAAATACTTTATTCAATACCATGAATTCGTTGAACTTCAATTAATAAATTATGACCTTCATTACAACATTTAGAAGTTTTAATAAATCTTTTATCCTTATAATAGCCTTACTCATCCAAATTCGAGCTTATTCTCAAGAGACATCGTATAGAATTATTCTTGAAAACATAAAGATGGAAAAAGACCCGTTTAAATATAAGGCGGCGATTTTTCTTGAGAAAAATATTCCGGCAAAATCCTTTCACGATGGTGAAAGCCTAAGGAAGTTCGACGAACTTTTTTCGATTATGTCAGAACTTAAAAAGATAAGACGAATTGATAATCAAGACCCCAGACTGCAATCGGCTATGGATTCGCTGGTTGAAAAATATGGAGACCTTTCAGAGATAAAAGTCAATGAAGTCAGAGATAGCACTAACTTGACCAGCGATTTCTTGAAAGAAAATTTGGACTATTTTTTTAAGGTTCGCGCTGAGAAGTCATGGTTGAAGAATATGCCCGATACTATCCTTTTGGAATATATACTCCCCTATCGGGTTGGGATGGAGCGTTTAGATGATCATCAGCGTAGCACATTATATAACACCTATAATTTTATCAAAAAGAGCAGCACTGCTCGACAAGAAGTTTTTGACAGGAACAAATCTACCGACCTACTAAAATTTACTTCTGACGTTCAATATGAGATCTCGAGAAAGATCAGCACTAACGGCACTATGTGGAATTATCCGTATGATGTCTCAATCTCTAAAATGGAGTTAGGCGGCCAGGGCTCTTGTAACCATCTGGTAGGTTACACTACCGCGGCGATGAGGTCAGTCGGAATACCTATTGCAAGCGATTTTTGCATTAGGTGGGGGAATAATCGAACGGGCCATAAATGGAATGTACTTTTTATGGAAAATGGGAAGGAACTACCTTTTGATGCTGCGCAACCTACTATGGACTTTAATATTCAAGACAGAAAGGTAGCAAAGGTATACCGTGAAAGGTTTTCTAAGGTCGAAACATTTGAAGTACCTTCATCTGATGTGCCTGAGAGTTTGTTCAATCCTTATTGGGAGGACGTTACAAGAAAATATACAGTGGTTGCAGATGTTAGAATAAAAATACCAAAACACGTCAGTGCAGGTAGAACCTATGCGTTAATAGGAACTTTTAATAATGCAAATTGGGAACCCCAGTTTTATGCACCAATAATAAATGGTCAAGCATCATATAGAGAAATGGGAGTAGACAATATTTACATTGGAATGTATAAAGATGGTGTTGACATTAAAACCTTCGGTGATCCGTTCTCTGTCAATCCCAATGGAAAGATCATCTATCTCAGACCGGTGGCTACGAAGCGGGAACAGGATATTCTAAGAAAATATCCTCGAACAAGTTGGGTGAAGTTTTACGAAAACACTATGGTGGGTGGCACGATAGAGTGTGTAAGCAATTTATACAACAGTGCAGCACATATTAAATACACTGTAATGGATGTGCCAGATAGCACAGTATCTATTCCAGTACGTTTAGGAGAATATAGATACATAAAATATACGTTTCCTGATTCACCAAAAGTATATGTAGCGGAGATAACAGCTGTCAAGAATGCAGTCGCGATTCCTATGAAAATAGACGTCAATGAAAGCGATAAAGACCTTAATAAGGTAATCGATATGGACATCAACTCATACTATTGGGGCAAAAAAGGTCAAACCATTACCTTTGATTTAGGCAAAGACATGCCCATCGACCAAGTGCGGTTCACACCGCGCAGCGATTCAAATTTTATTGTTGCTGATGACGAATACGAGTTATGCTATTGGAAAAATGGTGAATGGGTCAGCCTTGGAAGGCAATTAGCAACATCGTCAAGACTTAAGTATAACAATGTTCCAGAGAATGCGCTTTTCATCCTTCATAATCTAACTGGCGGAAGAGAGGAACGTATCTTTACGATTAAAGCCGGATTGCAAAAATGGTGGTGATAGATGCAGGGTGTTTTTTATATTATCGCATGTCTTAATAGGGAGCCCACGATTCTTCTGACAATTATTTCGAAACAAATTGGAAATCATTGTCCATGGGTTGTTTAGAAACCTTTGATCTATAGGACCATAACGGGGCAAAATTAGGCTCCAGCTGGTTTTACTCCGCGGAAGCCAATACTTAGTTAGTCAGCACCAATCGGCTTATGTGTAATATTGTTCTTTGCAGTGTTTGTTTAAAGCATGACAATCAAACCGCATTTCGTCATTATGCTGAACAGTTAACTTCTTATTGTGCTCGAATTCGAAAAATTCTCACTACTAGATTGGCATTTCGTGATTTCACAAAAACATCCATGGCCGACCTTAGCTTATAGGACGCCTCGGGCGCTTGGAGCGATTAGCGTTCATCTTGTATTGATCACTGCTGTAGTTCTTTGGCGAACCCGCATATGCTCTGCCGAAATTAGGTGTCTGCGTCACTGGTAGATCTTCACTAATCTTGACGGTCAATGGTCGGCCCTCCATCTCCACACCATCAAGGCCATCGATCGCGTTATCGGCACCTTCTTTTGTGACCATTTCGACGAACGCATAGCCCTTGCATTTGCGGCTCTGTTTATCCCTGACGATCTTGATCGTGCTTATGTCGCCGTGCGGACCAATCATTCGCGCGAGCTCCATTTCGGTGATCTCAAGCGGGAAACCGCTTACGAATAGTTTGACCACAGTTATTACTTAGAATTTTTGAGTAGCTCTACTTTTTCACGCTCGCTGGCCAATAGGCGCTCTAACAAAGCCACCTTTTCATCATATAACGTGACGATTTTTTCGATCGGGCTAAAGTTGTAATAATGGCCGTAAGAGGCGGCATTGTCATTATAGGTGTTTGCAATAAAATGAATGACCGCTTCATCATTGAAGTTTTTGATTGCTTCAGTCGGGACACCCAAAGCTTTAGCGATAGTTTCAAGTAATTCATCTTCGATCTTATCGCTTTTCTCAATATTAGAAACAGTCTGTTGGGTAACATTCAGCTCAATGGCAAGAGCTTCTTGTTTGATGCCTTTAAGTTCCCTTATCCTTGCGATCTTACGTCCAATGTGTAGTGTCTCTGCCATGTGTCAAATGTATAAATAAGTAGATGATGTGAAAAGCGCGTTTTGACCAACACGCCTTTATCTCAAATATAAGGCAATGCAGGCAGATTGTAAAACACTAAGCCGCATTTGTGGGATACGCACTGGCTTTGTGAAATACTAATATACGAAGCCTGACCTTTGAAACACCCGGTCAATGAAGACCCGGTGATCAAAGGGAGGTCGGTATGTATACAGGCAGTTATGCACCATGGGAGAATGCACCCAAGTTCCTGAAGCAGGAACAGGTCGCAAGGCCATTGAAATTACTGGAAGAGTTCTTTCAGATGAGTTCGGTCGAAGGTCATGCCGTCCAATTAAGAGAGTGGCGCGACTTTGCTGTAAGCAGCGAATATTACAACGATGAGCGAAGTGGCCCCGGCCTGTTGCTTTATATATGGGAATACAATGTTAAGCTCGTTGAGGCCATGTACGTGTTATGGCATGAACACTGCAATATCATTACCAAACCATCGGTAAGCAAGGAGCAGTTGGAGGAAGAAAAAGCCGAATGGGAGTACTTTCCGACCAGCCTTGAAGAACATCAACTGATGGAACCCTTTAACGTGGTCAAACTTCTGTTCGGCGACTTTGACCTTGCCGTTCTGCGCGACCATCTGTACGAGTGGTTGGAAATGGCTTTGACCGAAACGTCCGGCTACGACGATCAGCTAACCGCCGAAGAAGTGATCAGCGTATACGAGCACATGCTCAAGTTGTATGATGCTGCCTGGATCGTTCATCAGCGCGGAAGCCTTGGGCCAGCAGGAAAAACAATCGTTAAGGCTGAAGCGAGAATGGCTGACCTTGAGGCCAAAGTAGAGCCGCTCGAAAAATGCGAAAGTGCATTTGCGCAGCAAATAGCAATTCAACCGCAACATATCAAACTCCGCCCACTGTATCCCAAGCCAACGGCCGCCGAAAAGCTCGGCCTGAAAAAAATAAAAGAGTTTCTACTTGACCGCTTCGAAAGCATACAAGCCATCATATTTATCGGCAGCCATCCCGAGCCATTCGCCTATTTCCTCGTCATACTGGTATCCGCAGAAGAAAAGATGCCGGAGGGCGATATGAGCAATAAGATCGAGGATCATTTAAGGTTCCTTGCTCACACCCATATGATCCTGCATAAAACATCAGCGGTCATAGAAGCGCTGCATGAGGGCAACCGCTTTTGGAAAAATGTGTTGCTGCGCGGACATTTTGCCTATCAGGCACCTGATCTATCCTTCGGCAACATCGTCCCAATGGACATGCAAGCTATCGCCGCTCACGCACTGACCCAATGGGACCGCTGGGGTGAACATGGCTTAGAGTTTCTTAAAGGTGCTGAATTTTTCATTGGCCGTAAGAGTAGCCGCCAGGCCGCTTTCACCCTGCATCGTGCCGCCGAAGTGATTTTAAGGTCGATCATTCAAACGGTCACAGGTTATCGTATACAGATGCACAACCTGCCAAGGTTAGTTCGTATGACCCTTTTATTCACCAATGCTATAAAAGCAGTGTTCAGGTTAGATACCAGCGAGGGTATACAGGCATTCGAGCATTTAAAGAATTTTCATGCACAGGCGCATTACAAGGATAACTTTCGACCTGAAGAAGGTCTATTGAAGACATTGTTGTCTACGCTTTATGAACTTCATCGAACAGCGGAACTTCTAAAACAGCAGTTCATTGAGCGATCGCAAGAGAACGCACCCCAATTATAAACCCGGCAGTACAGGCGGGCGGCCTTCGTTTCTGACGCCGCCCCGCCTTGCTGCTTCTCTCAAATCATAATATCAAATATTTAATGTTTTACATTTTTAATTCCGACCCATCGGTTCGCAATATCCCGATCATGCTCACACCCGAGCGGGTGATCGATCCTTATCCTGTACTGGACAACTTTTTTCATCCCGGCGATCCGCTGCCTGAAAGGAGAAAAAAGCTCATGAAGTGGTTCGTGGCGGCTCTCACTGGCAAGAAGAAATGGAAGCGTGATGCTTTGGTCGAATGTATCTACAACTTCATGTCCCTACATACGCTAGTAGATGCACTTTGGGTGATCCACGAACGCGGGGACACGATGACAGCTGAACAGATCGCTAAACGTGGCGATCCGCTTACTGGTGAGATCTCCTTTTCTGAGTTCGTTCGTGAACACATGAAAGACACCGGACGTAATATCATGGAGTTCTATCCTGACCATCTTAACCCGGAAGAAGAATTGACACCATTTGAGATCATACACCAATTCTTTGCAGATCAGGATCTTTTTGAGGTCAGGAATAAGCTCAGTGATTGGAACTCATCGGCGATAGCCTGCCAGTATGAATACGAACCGATGAAGCGTGAGGACCTTATTGTATTTCATCGGCTGTTGATACGGGCAGTAGAGGCGGCCTTCATCATTGTAGAGATCCGCATAAGCAACTATATGATCAATGACAGATGGGGCCACTTGCCTAGCTGATCATGTGCTTCGAACTGTTACCTGTCATTACATCATTAAGTGATAAATATTATGGTAGGTAATTTGAATATTCTATTTTTCTTGTACCGTTCACGTGCGAACCGTAAAGAGACCATGCCCGTATTTTGCAGGATAACACTGGACGGCAGGCGTAAGCAGTTCTCCACAGGTTGTATTCTCCGGGAGGACGATTGGAACGCCAGCAAGTTCATGCACGCCGGGAACACCGCCGAGGCCAAACACATCAATGCCCGTTTAAGCGCTATCCGTAAACACTTGTTAAGGTCATATGATATGCTGATCAGGTGGCATGCTGGCTTTACCGTGGATGACCTGTTCGATCACTATTCAGGCAAGAACGTTTTGGTCAGCACCATATTGGGTGTGTTCGACCATCACATCGGACAGATAAGAGAACTGGTGGGCAAAGACTATTCAGAAGCCACTTTGGGAAAGTTCGTACTGATCAAAAGCCACATCGCGGAGTTCATCAAAAATCATTACCGTACACCAGACCTTGCTTTGAGCGTGCTTAGGCTGGGTTTTCTCCAAGACCTCGACCATTACCTGAAAACGCAGAAAAAGCACAATCAGAACACGGTCAATAAGACCATCGAGCGTGTTAAGAAGATAACGAAGATCGCTGTGGCACACGGCTGGTTAGCGCATGACCCGTTCGCACTTTTCCGTAAGAAACGCTTTGTGAAAGAGGTGGTCTATCTTGACAGTGATGAATTGAAGATCCTGGAAGAACTCCAACTGAATGACAGGTTACGAACGATACGGGACATTTTCGTGTTTAGTTGCTATACTGGTCTGGCCTATCAAGAGTATCAACCCTTCGCATGAAGCATTTGAAAGATGACAAGAAGGGAGGACTATGGATCGAAATGATCCGGCAAAAGACCAAACGCCCTATTTGCGTGCTCTTACTGCCTAAAGCGTTAGATATCCTGAGATCATATGGTTATCCCAATAATGACGGCCTTTTGCTTCCTAAGATCTCCAATCAAAAGCTGAACGCTTATCTCAAAGAACTGGCCTTAGCGGTCGGCATCACCAAGAACCTTACTCATCATATCGCAAGGAAGACCTTTGCATCCACCGTGCTGATCAACAATGATGTGCCGGTGGATGTTGCATCCTTCATTCTCGGCCATAGCAAAATATCGACCACGGAGGAGTTCTATGCCAAGGTTCAGCGGGAGCGGGTAAAAACATACATGAGTAAGCTGATTCGCTAATTACTATTAATGCTACATGTGCCATTGGACCGACAATTTTATATCTTGAACTGAAACCTTCACCGAGCCTCTTTTATCCTGTCATCGTTAGCGCTGATCAGCCGTTCATGGCGGTGCGTTTTATGGTCTTATGCCTTAATGAATTATGCATTCTGTTACCAGTTTACTATATTTGAATAACAGATAGGTGAGCACCTAAGTAGCCACCCAGATACCTGAAATATTGATAAGTTGCTGATAAGTAGCCAGTTATAGAGATAGGTTCGAGTCCCAGCGGGATCACAAGGTCTAACCCCAAAGACAACGAAAACCTCTGAACATTAGCTCAGAGGTTTTTATTTACTACCCATCCTCGGTCCGGACGTCTACCGGGTATCTTTCCCTAAATTTATAGAACAGCTTCCGCGCTACTAATGCCATATTTTGAAACGCCTGTGTGAGTATCATTCAAAATAGGTCTCTAATAGAGTATAACCTTTATCAAGATAACCTAAATGAGACCACCTTTACTCTTTGCGCTGGCCAGCACGGTATGCGCTGATCTGGCTTTTGCTCTAACGTCATCTAATGAACTGACCGCCCTTGGTCAGATCGGAGATACCCACACTGTTGAAACAGCAGAGTTCACAATTGGTCAACTCGGTCATGAACGCTATTACATGAACCATTCCTGTTCCGATAACCAATAACAGATCCACTCTAAAATCATGGAGCAAAGAAGAGACTTTATCAAAAAGATGGCTATCGCTACCGGCAGTGTAGCATTTGGTGGCAGCGCGTTCGGCTTTAGCGCTAAAAGCTATAACCGCATCATTGGTGCTAACGACCGCGTCCATGTATCCATCATTGGGCTTAACGGCCGCGGTGGGAGCATGTGCACCACATTTGCCAAACAGGACAAATGCCTGGTGACCAGTGTATGCGATGTGGACTCGCGTACCATACCTATCACTCAAAAGAAGATCCAAAAGGCGACCGGGACCACTGATACACCTAAGGGCGAAGGCGACTTCAGGAACGTTTTGAACGATAAAGATGTGGACGCCATTTACATAGCCACACCCGACCACTGGCATGCGCCCATGACCATTTTAGGTTGCCAGGCCGGCAAACATGTTTATGTAGAAAAGCCACTGAGCCACAACCCACACGAGGGCGAATTGGCCGTAGCAGCAGCACAGAAATACAAAATAGTGGTGCAGATGGGCGCTCAGCGCCGATCATCGCCTTTGGCCATACAATGCATGGAGGAGTTACACAACGGCGTGATCGGCCGGGTATACTTTGCCAAATGCTGGTACACCAATGCGCGTAAAGCCATGCAATTAACGCCGGCAGCGGTACCTGAATGGCTGAACTATGAATTATGGCAGGGACCTGCTCCCCGCCAGCCTTATCAGGATGGACTGATCCACTATAACTGGCATTGGTTGTGGGATTACGGTACCGGCGAGGCCTTGAACAACGGCACCCACGAGGTAGACCTCGCGCTATGGGGATTGGGGGTTGATCTGCCTACGCGCGTGACCTCGGTGGGTGGCCGTTATCAATTTAAAGATGCGTGGCAAACGCCCGATACGCAGATCGTTTCTATGGATTACCCCGGAAGAGTATCGCTCATGTGGGAGAACCGCAGCTCGAACGGGCGCAAAATAGAAGGCGCCGATCGTGGCGTGATATTTTATGGAGATAATGGCAGCCTGGACACCGACGGTGAAACTTATACCATTTATGACCTGGCCGGTAAAGTGGTGAAGCAGATCAGCAAGAACGGCCCAGCCGAAGACCCAGCCTTACAGGGGCGTAACACGGCCAGCCCAAGCTTAGGGTTGGATAGCCTGCACGTGGTTAACTTTTTACAGGCTATACGCGATAACAAGAAGCCAAGTTGCGACGTGACCATAGGTCAAAAAAGCGTGTTAGCCATGCAACTGGGCAACATAGCCTGGCGGGTAGGCCGCGACCTGCATATCGACCCATCCAACGGTCACATCCTGCATGATGCGAAAGCACAAAAACTCTGGCGACGGACCTACGCGCCGGGTTGGGAACCCAAATTGTAGGGCCCAAAACAAAAGACCTCATAGCTTCCGTTATGAGGTGTTTTGTTTTGGTAACTCTTCTTACTTAAGCGGCAGCCTGATGACCGTGAAAGAGTATGGCTTCAATGACAATTTGAGGTCACGTCCCTTCGCGCTAAATTTTTCTTCGGCAGGCGCTACGTTACGGGTCTTTTCAAAGTTGTTCACTGCGTTAACATCGTTATCGGCCATGGCGTATAGCTTACCTGCTCCTGCGGGCTTCTTCGTGCCATTGAGTTTGATATCTTGCTGCTGTACCTTGTTGGCCGCGTTCACGATCTTCACGATCAGCTGGCCAGCCTTTTGGTCGATCACAGCTGATGCGTACAGGCTGTCCTTACCGGCCAGTGGCTGACCATCGCGGGTAATGCTTACCACATCGGTACCTTTATTGAGCGAGTACAGCTTTTGTACGTAGTAATTAGGTGTACCGTAAATGTGCAGATTGTCGACCCAGATCATGTCTGGCGTCCACTGCCAGCCTTCTACATTGGCAAAAAGTGGTGCGTATGAGGCCATGTTCACTACGCCAGCATTGCGTTCAAGGCCGGTCATGAAGGCCGCTTCGGCCATAGCGCTTTTCCAGTTATTTTGCGTGAGCGGGCTTGAGGTGCCTTTGCTCTGCGCAGCATACTCACCCGCAAATACTTTTGAACCGTTGCGATCATAGCTATCATAACGCGAGGCATTGCTCAGGAACCACTCAGGTTCACGGTAGTAATGCTCATCGATCAGGTCGGCTTTCGACTGGCGCAGTGCGGTGTTCAGCAGATCAAAACGCGCACCATTAGGATCCGTACCCGAGCTGTTCACGATCTTAAAGTCGGGATATTTGGCTTTGATCGCCTTGGTAAATACGGCCAGGCGCTCCAGGTATTGCGGTCCCCAATTCTCGTTACCCACACCCATCATCTTTAAATGAAAAGGTGCAGGGTGTCCCATCTCGGCACGTTTTTTACCCCAGGTGGTATTCACATCGCCATTGGCAAATTCAATAAGGTCAAGGGCATCCTGCACGTATGCGCCTAACTCATCCATAGGCACCAGCTCGGCAGTGTTGTACTGGCAGGCCATGCCACAATTGATGATCGGCAACGGCTCGGCGCCAATATCTTCGGCCATCTGAAAGTATTCAAAAAAGCCCAGACCGAATGATTGGAAGTAATCAGGTGTTGCACGGTGCTTGAACTCTGTGTTCCAGCGGTTAATGATGGTCTCGCGGTCTTCGATCGGGCCTATGGTCTTTTTCCATTGGTAACGATTGGCCAGATCACGGCCCTCAACGATACAGCCGCCTGGGAAACGTACAAAACCAGGTTTCATATCGGCCAGCATTTGCACCATATCGGCCCGCAGGCCACCCGCTCTGCCTTTCCAGGTATCACCCGGGAAAAGCGATATCATATCCAGGTCGATGCGGCCGTTGCCTTCCATCCACAACTGCAGTTTACCTTTCTGAGCACCCTCGGTAGCGGTGAATTTAATGTCGGCCTTATGCCAGGTATCGCCCGTTAGCGAAGGAGTCAAAACCGTACTACCGATGCTGTTGCCTTGTTCATCGAGCAGATCCGCATGGATCTTGATGCCGCGCGCTGCCTGCCTGTACATCAACGAAAATTGGTACGACAGGCCTTTTTTGATGCCCATGCCACGAAAGCCTTCGTTAGTTAGCGTAACATCACCTTTTGCTGTGGCATTCTTGACATTTACCCGCAAAAAGCGAGGATTGTTGGGTGATTCTTTCCCGCGGTTCAGTACCAGCACATCACCTTCAGATAATTTACTGCCCTTAACGCTCCAACCCATCAACGGGGTGGTGAACTCGAACGAGCGATTCTTCACCATTTCGGCGTAAAGGCCACCATCGCCCCCTAAGTTGATATCTTCAAAAAAAACGCCCCACATGGTGGGTTGTACCTTAGCGGTCAGCTGATCGGTGTTGATCACGATCGGGGTACTTTTTTGTGCCATGGCTGCTGTGCTAAGCGAGATCGATACGACTAACGATAGAAAATTTTTAGGGGTCATGGTGCGGATGCGAAGTTCAGCCACAATAATATACAATTATTGACAATGCACCAACTTGACAGGCCCCAACAACCCCGAAGGCATTGGCTCCCAATTTGAAGCATCGAATGGCTTATAGTTGATGTTCACAAAATTGATCTCGTGATACTTGCGCCACTCGATCTTGTGTTGATCCATATACCTCATGCGGTTGGCCATCAGGTTATTCACCTCGATCTTAATAGTGTTCTTACCAGCCTTCAAGTATTTACCTACCCTGGCTTTGAACGGGATGCTCCATAAAATGCCTACCTCTTGTCCGTTGACCCAAACGCGGGCACTTTCGTCTACTTTACCCAAGTCAAGCACATACTCACCTGTAGCCTTTTTAGCCACTTCGAAGCTGGTAGTATAAACGCCGGTACCAGAAAAGTTGACCGCGGTGGTATCACCCAAGGCGGTCCACGAGGTCAGTTTTTCCAGTTTTTTAACTGATGGCAATGCAGGTCCACCGGTAGTGAATCGTAGTTCCCATGGGCCTTTTAATTCGGTTTGTGCATCCGCTTTTTCCAAATATTTCCATTTAGGTGATGCTGATCTAGGCTGAATGCTCGCTAATACGATCAACGCCTCACCGCTTTGCAGTTGTACGCGTACATTGCTTCGGTTGCCGCTAACACTTACCGGAGCAGCGCCGTAGCTGCCGCTTTGCGGGTCCATAATGGTGGCCGAGGCATATTTACCGTTCAATGGGATGCGGGTATCGATGGCTTTGCTGGTATGGTTAACCAGATAATAATATTTACTGCCGTCAACATCACGCCTGATAAATTTTAATCCGGTGTTGATCAGTTGCTCACCGTTCACCCCGATCTTGGCCATCGCGTTGTCAAGATCATTAGCTAAAATGATCTTGCCTTTGCCGATCAGTGTTTGCTGCAGACCATCGCCCCCTTTCACGAAGTTCATTGCCGATAGCATGTCACGTAACTTTTTGCGGCGATTCTCGAGGTCGGCGAAACCGGGTACGTCCTGAGGTAAGCTTTGAAAGATCACCGTAGCGCCTTCTGACGCCAGCCGGATGATCTGCTGCAAGGTCGGCAAGGGCATCATTTTGCATTGCGGCACCACCAACACTTTGTAATTGGCCTTAGCACTTGTCTTAATTCCACCCTTACTGCCTGTACTTTTTGACAAGGCCATATCTGATACAAAATCGATGCTGTAGCCTTTGTCCTGCAATTCATTGGCATCCTTATAAAATTTAGTGGGATGCAGCCACTCGTCAATATCATGTACACGGAACGGAATATCCATCCCTTTAGGCTCGTTCCAGGCATCATATATAGGCCAGTACATCAGCACTTCGTTATCGGCCTTGCCAGCTTGTAATACCGATTGTACCCGGGCAATATAGCCGTTCAAGCCGGTGGCATGGCTCCACAAGCTATTGCTTGGCACCATGTTCATAGATGCATAGAATAACCATCCCGGAAACTTGACATCGGCCGGTGAGTAAGTAGTGCCGTGGTAGAACACATGATTCACCCCGGCCAGGAACAGTTGCTCCACCTCTGGCTTGCATTGTGAGAACGCGGTCTTGAAATGTTCGGTCAACCAGGTAAAGGTCTCGCTGGATACGAGTGGCTTGCTGTTCACGTGTCCGGCCGAGGATGCGAACTTGAGCATGATCGGGTCAGGGTCAACGTTGCGTACATCGGCGCTATCACGGCGCAGGCCGGGGATAGTGAATTTGCTGGAGCCAAAGGTCTCGCACTCGGGAATATCTACCGTGCCATATAGGTCAAGCAAATTGCCCGGCGAGCCGTGTGACTGGTTCTTGGTGATGCTTTTTAGACTATGCGCCCAATTGGTCCAGTTCTGCGTGAAGTTATGCAGCAGCATGTTGCTCATGGTCTCACGGTAGTCAGATTTGATGCGACCAACGGTCTCACTCTTATCGGTGCCCATGAGCTCGCGCAGATGAAGACGCAGGTCATAGCCATGATCTTTAATGAAAGAAGCGAAAAGGTCAGGCGACCAATCGGCCCCGAACACCTCGTAACTATCGTTAAAGAACGCCCTTACATGAGCGCCTTTTGAATTTTTGAACGCATTGGTGAAGCGGGCCAGGTATACGTCGGTAGCGGTTTTAGATAAGTGATCCAGCGTATAACCGTCGCCGCCTGGGGCAGCACGTTTCACCTTTTGCAAGGTCTTACCGGCAAAGGCAGCGTATATCTCCGTATTGACGCTAACGGCAGGCATATTTAGGTTACCCGAGGCATCCACCTTGGCGGTCAGATCAGTGGCATTGCCTTTATCATCATACGCTACAACGGCTTGCAACACCGCCACATCGCGCTGCTTCGGGTCATTCACGCGGACAGCCTCTTTCAGTGTTTGCCCTGGGGCTAATTTATAGGTCTGCACGATGAGGCGCGATGCGGCATCGGCAGGTTTGATCTGCGGACCGCCGAACGGCCAACCGGTACCTGTATTCATATCAACACCCATGCCCAGTTGCGCGGCCGCGGTGTGAGTGTAGGTCAGCATATCCATCCACTTGGGCGACAGGAAATCGATGTAACGGCTCTCATAGCCTATAGCGCCATAGATCGGCGTTACCTCAACCCCACCCAGGCCGGCGTGCTTGTATTCTTTCAACAGGTTGCCAATATTGGGTTTATCGACCGCGTTGCCCATCCACCACCAGCGGGTCCAAGGGCGGGCCTCGGTCTTGATGACAGGCCAAACCGTACTTTTAGTGCTTTGTGCCATGGCCGATGTGGCCGTAGCACACAAAGCCATAATGTATATCGATCGCTTAAAATGCATAGTTGCTTAGTTTAGTCAAGGTGAAATACTTGGGTGAGCGGAGTGCTTACCGGGGAATTATCAGGATTGGTCTCCATGATATCGGCCATGTAGGCCCACCAACGCTTAACGATGTCGGTAGCGCCAAGGTCCTGCGACGACTGCCCCGATAGCATTTGTACACCGAACAGCGTATCGGTCTCCTCGTCTAAAAAGATCGTGTAATCACTGATGCCGTTCTCTTTCAGCAATGCCAAAAGCTCAGGCCATATCTCATCATGGCGCTTTTTGTATTCATCTTTGAAGCCTGGTAGCAGCTTCATCTTGAAAGCAACTTTTTGCATGGTCTATCGCATAATGACCATATCACCTCATGTGTTGCATGAGATGATATGGTCAGGTTAAATTGGTTCTGTTCTCTGTAAGGTAATGACACCATTTAAGGTCGTCACCCTTGCTTTAACTCAATTATTTTAGAATAGCTCATCTTTAACCGGTCGGGTAAAGTTCTGCTGGTTCTTGCCTGCTCTTTCCAACAAGCCAAAATAAAAATACAAGGTACGCTTAGTGGTGCGGCCTAAATGATTAAGCTCGCTCGTTGGTCCTAATTTAGGTGTTACCGGGTCTATCTTCAAACCTAATTTGGTACCCTCGGGTGGTATAGCATCCAGGAACGATAGGTTACCACCCGGCAGACCAGGGAACGGCTTGATACCTGACAGTCCGTAGAACTCGAATAACCGCACATACAATTCAGGCTCCTTGGCAGCCACCACGAATTTGCCCTCGACCGTATTGAGTTCCATCCAAGTGATATTGGCAAAATAGCCTTTAAATTCCGGAAAGATCCATGGGGCACTGCCGGTTTGGGTGTTGTTATAAGCATTGTCCCAAACATCATCTACCACACCTTGCAAGCGGTTCTTCCATACGCGGTAGGGGCCGCGGCCCAGCCACTTGGCGCCTAACACAAAGTTCTCAGGGTAGTTGAAGGTGATCCCGGCATATTGATAATCGCCCTGTGGCAGGCTATACTCATAATCGAGGCTTACCCAGCCGCTGTTGAACATTTTCCAACGGGCATATTTGAGGTCGCCGGTATAGCTCACTTCTACCAGTTCGCCATCGGCCTCGGTACGGTGACGAATATCTTTGAACGTGGCGTTGCCGCTTACCAGCATCGGCCCACCGGTGAAGGATAAGTTATCACCGGTGTTACCGGTCATGGCCACGATCTGTCCGTTCTTTTTACTGAAGGTCATGCTGATGGTACCTGCCTTGGTCTGTAGCGTCGAGTCGGTCTCGGTCACCTGTACGGTATTTTTGCCCGCGAAGGTCATGATGTTGTTCAACAAGCGTTCGTTGGTATTCTTCCAAACCCAGCGGTACAGCAGGTTCTGGAAAGGATCATACGCTGACAGTGCCAAAGCATCATAGCTTTTCCAATCGGCCGGTAAAGTGATCTGCAGGTCACCTGATGCCAACGGAGCGATCGATGGCGCCTTAAGCGTGCCGTTCTTTTTTACGATATGTCCTGCATCAGCATCGTTGGGCTTGCGGTAATCGATCAGCTCCCATTTAAAGCTGCATTTGTTGAGATCAGTAAAATGGAAACGATTCTCTACCGGAATGCTGCCATTAAAACCGGCCGGAAGATCTTTCATGGTAATGTGCACCGGCGAGTATATCTCGCGCATGGCATAAAAGCTGCCTTCCTTTTCACGGTGAGGGCCTAATACACCGTCCGGTGCGTTCACGCCGTTCACATCGATGATGTTGTTCCGGTCGGTACGTACGATGCCTTCATCTACTAAAGCCCAAATAAAACCACCACCCGAGCGTTTTGACTTCCAGTGCAGGTCCCAAAAGTCGGCCAGTGCGGTGGCACCGCCACCATCGTCTTGCGCATGCAGGAACTCGGTAGGCATATAGATGTTGCTATCGGCCAGTATGCTCTTAGTACTGTAATAATCTTCGTAGTGATTGCAGTCGATGCCATTGAAAACGTTACCCGGACGATGATGCGGATGGATCACCGGGCGCTTAGTGAAGTCATATTGAGTGAAGTATTGGTCCAGTTCCTTGTTGGTACCTCCCTCATTACCGTTATCCCAAAAAATGATGGATGGATGGTTCTCATCGCGCAGCACCATCTCTTTTACCAGCTTTTTACCGGCCGCGGTGCTGTAGGCCTTTTGCCAGCCTGCTAATTCATCCAGAACATATAGCCCCAATGAATCGCACACTTCCAGGAACTTTTTATCGGGCGGGTAATGCGACATACGCACCGCATTCATGTTCATTTCTTTCATCAGCTTAACATCCATCAATTGAATGTCGTCGTTAAGTGTACGGCCGGTCTCGGGCCACCAGCTATGGCGGTTGATCCCTTTCATTTTAATGTTGACACCATTCAGATAAATGCCATCACCTTTGCGTATCTCGATGGTACGGAAACCGAACTTTTCGGTAATTTGATAAACGGTTCTACCTCCAGATTTTAAGGCTACGTTCACCTTATACAGGTTGGGTGTTTCTGAGGTCCATAGTAGCGGCTGGTCCACCTTGGTGGTCAGGTTCAATACCGAATCTTTAGCTTTTAAATTAGCGGTCACACTCTTAACCAGTTTACCTTTGGCATCAGTGATCTGGGTGACCACCTGCATGGCCTGTTTAAGGTTAGCCGGGTACACCTGCATCCTGAACTCGCCATTAGCTTTAGCATCCACCGACAAACGGCTAATGTGCTGCTTGGGGTAAGCCGCCAGGTAAACCGGGCGGAAGATGCCACCGAAGACCCAGTAGTCGGCTAAACGCTCAGCATTATTGACCGACGCATCGCTGCTCATCTTACTTACTTTGGCCTCCAGCAAATTGCTGCCGCCAAATTTAAGCTTGTTGTTAATGTTGTATTTGAACTCGTAAAAGGCGCCCTGATGTTTCTCGCCGGCGCTTTGTCCGTTCAGTTTCACCTCAGTATCGGTCATCGATCCTTCGAATACCAGGTACACATCCATATCTGCCCAAGCCTTAGGTACATCAAATTTCAGCTTGTAGATTCCCTGCTCGTCGGCAAAGCGAAAGTTCTTGCCATAGGTCTTGTAATCGCGGCCGTAGTTGTAGCTACCAAAGCCTTGCTGCTCCCAACATGATGGCACCGCGATCTTGGTCCAGTAACCACTTTTGCGACCACCGGTACAGTAAAAATCCCACATCACATTAGTACGGTTACCACGGCCCGATAGGTATTTGACCTGCATGACCGATGGCTTGGGCGCTGCGAAAGCCGCCGTGCTGAACACGCAGATAAGGGCGCACAACAACTGCCGCCAACGTGAGATCCTAAAAGAGTAAAGGTTTTGATCCATAGATACGATATAACAAATAGGTCGAGTCGCTTCGCAACCGCGGGCAGGCTAAGTGCCACCACCAGCATGCGAATGAGCTGAATTTATAGGTTATTTGAATTGGTGTATTGCTGCACAAGGTAGCTACTCATACCAGCCCAGCTATCCTGAACTATCATGTTGACGTGCCTGCACGGGTACTATAACAGGTAAAATGATCATTACATTTATTATGACCATCATTGTTGCGTTACGCTGATAAAGTGGATCATGTGTAAATGTATATTTGCCGTCTTTTACTCAACAGCTCAACCTTGTATGTTCGATATTTGCTGCATTGGCCACATTACGTTAGACAAAGTGGTAACTCCTTCGGGAACTAAACACATGCCTGGTGGCACAGCCTATTACTTTGCCAACGCCCTGCAGCACATAGATGTGAACTTTGGCCTGGTGACGGCCGTTGGCGACTCTGAACTACACGAGATCGATCAGCTCAAACAACAAGGCATTCAGGTGACCACCCTACCCAGCAACCATTCGGTGTATTTTGAGAATACCTATAGCCATGATCAGGACCACCGCACACAGCGCGTTTTGCAGAAGGCCGAACCTTTTGAACTGGGCGATCTTCAGAACGTGGATGCTAAGATCTTTCACCTGGGCGCTTTACTGGCAGACGATATCCCCGCGGAAGTGATCGCTTATTTAGCAGGTAAGGGAAAAGTTTCGATAGATGCGCAAGGCTATTTGCGTGAGGTACGTGACCAGCAGGTGCATGCCACCGACTGGCCACAAAAGATCGAGGCGCTGAAACATGTATCGATATTAAAGGTAAATGAGCATGAGTTGGAAGCCCTTACCGGCATGACCGACATAGAGGCCGGCTCTAAGCAACTGGCCGAATGGGGCGTTTCCGAAGTAGTGGCCACCTTGGGCAGTAAAGGATCTGTCATCTATACCGAAGGAAAGTCATACGTGATACCTGCTTACAAGCCCGAAGCCATCAATGACGCTACAGGTTGTGGTGATACCTACATGGCTGGTTACTTATACCAACGGGTAAAAGGTGCCGATGTGGAAACAGCAGGCAATTTTGCGGCGGCCATCTCCGGTATCAAAGTGGGCGGTTTCGGGCCTTTCAAGGGCACTGAAGAGGACGTTATACGCTTCATGAACCGTTAGGTCGTCTTCTTGTCGCTGTCTTTATCGTCGTCCTTTTTACGGTCTTTGTTGAAGCCTATCTTCACTTTTCCGGTACCGTCATCCTTGGCTTTTAAGTGCAATACGATGCCTTTGTAACGTCGTTTTTGCAACTCGGCCTTATCGGTGATGTCCTCATCTTTTTTCGGATTCCGCAGCGGTACATCCAATGCGATATCAGTACCACGGCTCAGGCCGTAGGTACCTGCAATGTCGGCATTGAGCAAACTTGAGTTGAACTGCATCGGGCTGATGATGATCTTATCGCCCTGCACATTGAAGTGGGCATCCAGTTTGGGTATCTCGATGTTGTTCAGGTTACGGAACGGGAATGCGAACTTACCTACACTGATCAGCGGTTTGTAGTCGAGCAGTGCCGCATTACGCAAGCTTACATCTACATTACCATGCATGGATCGCGGCACTAATGCACCTGCACCGGTCACACTTCCGCTGACGTTGGTCTTGGCAGACAAATAGCCTTTGAGGTTTTTATAGGTGATATCTATCAGGCCAAAATTATCGAACGCATAAAAGAATTCCCGCACATTCACATTGCTTACTACAGTGTTGATGGCAAAGCGCCCCATGTTATTGCTTTGGATCAATTTACCGTTCAGCGTCAGGGTACCACCGGCATGCTTCACGCCTACGTTCTTGATCAGTACGCCATCGCCAGTGGTGAGCAGGTCGGCCTTAACATCGGTAGCCAGGAACTTGCCATAGTAGGCCTTGGCCACATCCATATGTATCTCGGCATTACCCTTATCGAACGCCGGACCTAACTGCCGGAATATATTACTGCTGTTACCTTTCCTTTGAGCCACCTGCTTTTGCTGTGTACGTGCGCTCAAGAAACCCAAAAATTCACCCAACCGTATCTCGGGGCTTTTGATGTACCATTGCAACACAATCTTTTCAGGTGCGTTGTAATACAGGTTCATGAAATTATTAACACGTCCATGCATCATCACTACGCTACGGCCGCTTTGCACACGGGTATCTTGTAGTAATAGGTCGTTCTTAACGATGCTTAATGATAATGAGGTATTGTTGAACTTCAGCTTACGTGGTAAGAACGTAGCATCGGCATTTTTTAAATTGATCACACCGGCAATGGTGGGCTTGTTCAATTCATAGTCTACAATGTCGGCCCGGTACCTGAAGTTAGCATCGGCTGTACCTTTGGTGAACTTGGCAAAGCCTTCCATCAGGTAATTGAGGTTCACCAGCGGGAAACTTGAACGGAAGTTACCGGTAGCGATCGGCTTACTCAAGTTCAGGATACTGCCGGTATCCACCGCGAAAGGTATATGCTCGTAACGACCGGTCAGCTTCATTAGCCTGATCACGGAGTTCTCATCGTTAAAGCCTTTGTTCTTTTCTACGTTGTTGGTAAACACGGCATCGAAAGAGCAGCTATCGATAGCGCCGCCTGGAATGGACAGTTTGTTATCGCGCACCTTGCCGGTTACATATATAAGCGGATCACCGCTGGCATGTAGTCCACCCGATATGAGAGCGGTGATGCCTAACGGCTTGCTCATATTAAATTTGTTGAGCGTGCGTTGTATGTTGGCCGCCACCAATGACGAAGCGCTGCGCCACAGGATCTTATCTGACACGACATAGATGGAGAACTTGGAAGCCGTGTCGGTATGAAAGGTAGCTTTCAGATCAAATGGGTCGCCCCCGATGGAGAAATCCTGCGTTTTGATGGTAATGCGCTCGTTGGCCTCACTAAAACCGGCGATGAGGTTACCGGCCACTACCTTGTTTTTAATAAAGCTGCCTTTATCAACGTTGAAGGCAAGGCTTTGGGCCAGCACGTTCATTTGCAGATCTGCCCGCCAGCCCGAGTCAGGGTACAGCATCTTACCATCCAGATCGTTCACCAGGAACTTAAAGAGCTTGTTACTTTTTTGATTGTTGACCGCAAAGGTCACGTTACTCAGCGTGAACTTGCCGAACTCGGTAGCGCTACCGCCCGAATCGCCCGTGTTGGTGTTCTTGGTCTTATCCTTCTTTTTAAAGATCGAAGAGTTGCTGTAACCGGTGCTATCGCTATACAGATCCACCGATGCGTCACGTATGGTGATATTGCCGATGCGGATGGTGCCACGGAGCAATGAAGCGGTGTTCACCGCCACCCCCATCACCTTAGCCTCTAACAGCGTGTGCTTATGTTCTTGCCAGCGTTTATCACGTACCAGCACATTTTTGAGCGACACCTTGATATCAGGGAAACCGGTGAAAAAAGTGGTCTCCAGATCACCGATGCTGATCTTACCGTCTATCTTTTGATTAAGGGCCCCGGTGATCAGGTTAAGAATCTTGGTCTTATGCGTATTAATATAGATAAATAGGCCGGCAAATGCTAACACAATGACGATCACGAATGCGGCAACAACTTTTAAAAGGATCTTTAACCACTTAGGCATCGGGAATGGATTTTTACTACAATCCCCTAAATCATAAATTGTTTGCTACCATTCCTTATTGCTCTATCAATGAGCGTGCTGCGGGATCAAAGTTGCCTTTGCATCTGTATGTCGCATCGTTCGTACGGGGAGGTGTAGCCGGTCATTTCTTGAAAGCCCAGTTTGTGGTATAATGCGATGGCAGGCTTGAGGATGGTATTGCTTTCGAGGTATAATGAGGTGGCACCTAATTGCCTGGCCTGCGCAATGGCCGCATTACCTAACATGAAGCCAACACCTTTGCCCTGTGCATTTGGCGATACCGCCATTTTTGCCAGTTCGAACCGGTGATCTTTCATTTTGATCAATGCGCAAACGCCTACAGGCACATCTTCATCAAGAGCGACAAAGATATGTCCACCTTTATTTAGGATATATTCTTGAGGATGATCAAGCGCCTTATGGTCCGACTCCTCCATTTTAAAGTAACGTTCGATCCATTCCTGGTTCAGTTGCTTGAACGCCTTCTCATATTTAGGCTCATAATCAACTATACTTATGCCGTTAGGACTTGATAACACTTCGTGCGCCTGAACTTTGCTTTCCATATATGTAAAATCTACGGATGTAACGAGGTCGATGACCAACATTATATCCGCATCAGAAGTCTAATTTAAGTAAGTATTTACTCAATTAAAAGCTGTTAGATATTTAATTTGGCAAGCTGTGGCTGAATGGTCTACTCGTCGAGCAGGTCGGGGCGGCGCTGACGCGTACGCTCAACCGACTGTTCGAAACGCCACTTTTCGATCTGTGGGGTGTTACCGCTTAGTAAGATATCAGGCACCTTATGGCCTTTCCAATCGGCCGGACGGGTATACACCGGCGCATCCAGTAATTCTCCCTGAAAGGAGTCAGATAGTGCAGAGGTCTCATCAGACAGAACACCGGGTATCAATCGCACCACGGCATCTACCAATACTGCCGCAGGCAGTTCGCCACCGGATAGCACATAATCACCTATGGATAGCTCACGCGTTACATACAGATCACGTATGCGCTGATCGATGCCTTTATAGTGGCCGCACAATATGATGATGTTTTGTACGGTGGACAGCTGGTTAGCGATACCCTGATCCAAGGTCACGCCATCTGGCGTCATAAAAATGATCTCATCATAGTCACGCTCAGCCTTCAGCATATCGATACAGGCTGCAAAGGGCTCGATCATCATTACCATACCACTACCGCCGCCATATGGATAGTCATCCACGCTTTTATGCTTGTTGGTAGAGTGATCGCGCAGATTGTGTACATGTATCTCGGCTATTCCCTTCTTTTGTGCACGCTGCAAAATGGAGTGTGCAAAGGGACTTTCAAGCAACCCGGGAAGTACAGAAATGATATCGAAACGCATGATCTATGATGTTACCTTGATTATAAGAAGAGCAACTACCCACCTTATTTAAGTTGACAAAAATAGATAAATCGGCCCACACCTATCATAGTATTTATCTGGGCAGTATGTTGTATATTTGTGAACGGCCGTAAGTGGTTATTTACCAGCTTTTAGCCTTGGCCGATATGGTTTGGATCGCCATAAATATCATCTCATAAAAAAAAGCAAAACACACTTTTTTATTCAAAAAGATCTTCGTAATATTGCAGCCCGATCTTTACGGGCTAAAGATCACATTAAGAGCTTAAAATCATGGATTTAATCAAATTTGTTGAAGAGCAGTCAGTAGCAAAAAAGCAAGTCCCTACTTTCAAATCAGGTGACACTGTAACTGTACACTATAAGATCAGAGAGGGTAACAAAGAGCGTGTGCAGCTGTACCAAGGTGTAGTTATCCAGCGTAACAGCTCGGGTAGCACTGAAACCTTTACCGTGCGTAAAGTTTCTAACGGTATCGGCGTTGAGCGTATCTTCCCTATCAACTCGCCTAACATCGACAAGATCGAGGTTAACAGCTACGGTAAAGTACGTCGTGCAAAATTATTTTACCTGCGCGAACTTACCGGTAAAGCTGCCCGTATCAAATCAAAACGCGTATAAGTTTTATTTGACGAGCCTCTTCTCAAGGTATATACAGAACCCGGTAGCTTACAGTTACCGGGTTCTTTTTGTTGTAGCAAGTTGAGGGAATTGAAATATAAGTGTAAGCATCATTGTGCGTAGCATTAAGAGGTCAATACAAGCTTAAAGCGCCTACCTGTTATTGAAAAGCACACACAACAAGCAAAGTGGCATTGTGTTTGTACATACAGCTGTATAAACCGATGAGTACTAAGATGTGCAAAGTGATGATGATCGATGATGACCCAATGCAACATTGGATCATGCAACGAATGTTGGATAAACTGGATGTAATGGACAAGCCTGAGCACTTGTACAGTGGCAATGCTGCTATGACACAATTGCAACAAAATGAGGAAAATGTTCCCGACCTTCCCAGTTTAGTGTTACTTGATCTGCACATGCCCGAGATCAACGGTTGGGATCTTTTAGAATTTCTTGATCAATTCTCGACCAAGGCAAAAACCAAGATCAACGTTTATGTGGTCACCTCGTCTATAGACAATAATGATCGTGAACGCGCCAACGCTTACTCATTCGTAAAAGGATTCATTTCAAAGCCAGTGACCAAGGATAGACTGAAGGACCTGTACGAGCAGCATATTGAAACCCCGGCCACACGTCAAGCATCCTGATAGCTTTCCTATTTGATATAGAACTACCTTATCCTTTTCTTCCCTATTGCTGCTGTTGTTGTTGCTGTTGCAACAATACTTCTTTATAGCGCTGATAGCTGTTATGCCCGAACGTTTCGTTCTCGATAGCCTGCACGAAGCTGTTCTCGGGTAGCTGCTCGGTAGACGGCGCTGATACCTGGTCCTTGTACTCCACACTTACCTTTACCTCTAATAAGTGGCCTGAATTGCCTTTGTAAACACCTTTAACAGGCGAACAATCTGAGAAATTTCTACCTACGGCCAGGCGTACGTGTGTCTCGTTGGCAACGCAATTATTGGTAGGATCTACCCCTATCCAACCATAGTTCGGGATGTATACCTCGGCCCAGGCGTGGGTAGCACCTTCGCCGCGCATGCCGCTGTGATTAGGACAAATGTAACCGCTCACATAACGCGCAGGTATATTGATCGACCGCATCATTTGAATGTAGATGTGAGCGAAATCCTGACAAACTCCTGCTTTCAACTTCCAAACTTCGTCAATGGTGGTCTCTACATTGGTAACGCCGGGCAAATACTCAAAGTTGCGGAATACGTATTCGCAGAAACGTAACGCGGCCTGGTACGGCGTATCATCAGCGTTCTTAACACTATTTATAACCTCCATCATTTGTGGCAGTTGTTCAAAGTACTCGTGCTTCAAAAAGTCGATGTATGGTACCACTAATTGCAAAGCACCGAGCTTATCCCACTGCTCAGTGGCGGGCACGGTATCGGCGGGTAGTTCGCGATGATGGGTCACCACCAGCACCTCTGAGCTGATCACCAGTTTGTTATGAGGTTCCAGATAGGTAAAACTCCCTACCTCGTTGCCATAATAATCAACATAGGTATCGATCAGCGGATCACCGGTAACATGAAGATCATGCTTGAGCACCTCCTGGTGAATATCCACAATAGGAAAAAGGATCACCTGATTGGCACTGTCGCGCACCTTTGATTCGTAAGTATAACGGGTGATATGTTGTATATTGAATTCAGGCATAGAATCAGGAATTAGCGAAATAATGCTCATTGAGCGATGTGCCAATGGCGAACAGGTCTTGCCGGATCTGGGTCAGGTACTGGTGTAACCCCACATGGCGGATGCTTTGAGCCGAACTGTACTTGATGAAGCTCTGTAGCTTGCCGATCTGGAAAGCGATATCGCGATAATTACTCAGGTTGCTTTCGCTTTTCAGGCGTTCATAATAACGGTGAATGTTATTGACCGAGTAAATGACCGAACGCGGAAAATCAGTATTGAGCATCACCAGTTCCATCACGTTCTGTGCTTCGATACCATCGCGGTAGGTCTTCAAATAAAGCTCATAACCACCTATTGATTGCAGCAGATGCTTCCAGTAAGTGGTGTCAGTAAGCAGATCAGGATTATCGGTCACGGAACCGAATTTGATGTCCAGAATGTCGATAGCCTGTATGCTTCGTTCAAGGTACTTGCCGATGTTCATAAAACTGCGACCCTGGCCACGCTCCATGGCCACCTCGGCAAAGCCATAGTACAGCATGATCTGTTTGATCAGGATATCCAGCACACTGATGGGGTCATCTTTTTGCAGCCTTACCTCGATGTTCGGGTCCTTTACTACATGGTAATACTCGTTCAAACATTGCCACAGATCACGGGTAATGTGTTCCTGTACGCTCCTGGCGTTCTCGCGCGCACGGGTGATCATGTTGAGGATCGAATTGGGGTTATGCTTATCGGTCACCATGTAGGTGAGGACGGCGCGGCTATCGTTATTAAGCCGGCCGGTCAGGCCTGGATCGATACCCGTAAATATCCTGATCACC
Source organism: Mucilaginibacter daejeonensis (assembly GCF_020783335.1). NCBI lineage: Bacteria > Pseudomonadati > Bacteroidota > Sphingobacteriia > Sphingobacteriales > Sphingobacteriaceae > Mucilaginibacter > Mucilaginibacter daejeonensis. The sequence goes on along the minus strand of NZ_CP086068.1, from coordinate 717,032 downwards.
GGCTCCCAGGTGAATTCCCGCACCGCATCCTGCGAAGAGGCGTAATTGATCTTAAGCATCCTTAAGATGCCATCACTACGCTCAATGTAACGGCTTAACCAATAAAAACTTGCTGCAACTCTGCTTAACATATGTGCTTATTTCAGATCCGGAAGTATGCCCTCAGAATTTCTTTAACTTTCAATTATCTCACCCATCGCTTTCGACGTCAGGCCAATACCCAGGTGTCTTTACTACCCCCGCCCTGCGAACTGTTCACCACCAGCGAACCTTCTTTCAGAGCCACGCGGGTAAGTCCGCCCGGTACGATCTCGATACCATCTGGACCGCAGAGGGCATACGGCCGCAGGTCTATCCTGCGGGGCTGTAGTGTACCTTGTATATAACACGGCGCTGCCGACAACCCAATAGTGGGCTGAGCGATGAAGTTGCGCGGTTCCTTTAATATCTCCTTTTTGTAATCGTCTATCTCCTCTTCACTGGCCGCATGGCCCATCAGCATACCGTAACCACCGCTCTCGTTGGTCTTTTTCACCACCATTTTATTGATGTTAGCGAAGGTGTACTCACGCTCATCCTGATTCCGTAACTGATAAGTAGGAACGTTACGTAATAGCGGCTCCTCGTTCAAATAATACTTGATCATATCGGGTACGTAGCTGTAAATGGCTTTATCATCAGCTACACCATTGCCAATGGCATTTACAATGGCCACGTTACCTTTGCGGTAAGCGCTCATGATGCCTGCCACACCCAGCACACTATTAGGGTTGAATACCAGCGGATCCAAAAACTCATCATCCACCCGGCGATAGATCACATCTACCTGTTGCAGGCCGGTGGTGGTCTTCATGTAAACTTTATGATTACTTACGACCAGGTCGCGCCCCTCTACCAGCTCCACGCCCATCATACGGGCCAGCGTGGTATGTTCAAAATAAGCGGAGTTATATATACCCGGACTCAGCAGCACAATGGTCGGATCACTGATCTGCCGCGGTGATAACGACATCAGATTTTTATACAGGATGGTGGGATACTCAGTAACGCTACGTACATTACACTGCGGCAACAGATCAGGGAACAAACGCTTGGTGATCTCACGGTTCTCGAGCATGTAGCTCACACCCGAAGGTGTACGCAGGTTATCCTCCAGCACATAGAATACGCCTTCCTCATCACGAATGAGGTCGATACCGGCTATGTGTACATAGATATCATACGGTACCTCCAGTTGATACATCTGCCGCAAAAAATGCGGACACGAATAGATCACATCAATGGGTACGATGCCATCTTTGATGATGAACTGGTTGTGATAAACATCTTTCAGGAACAGATTGAGTGCGGTGAGGCGCTGCTTGATACCTTTTTCCACTAAGGTCCATTCGGCCGCAGTGATGACCCTTGGTATGATATCAAATGGAAATATCTTTTCGATACCCTCGCCACTGTTATATACGGTGAACGTGATGCCCTGGGTCATGAACAAGCGGCGGGCGAGCTCCTCTTTTTTGTTGAGATCATCCGTCGATTCACGCGACAAATAGCTGATCACTTTTTGGTAATGATCCCGTATCGACGAATTATTGCTATACATTTCGTCCCAAACGCCACTAATGGCATGATACTGATCAAATTGCGATGACGAAAACATAAACAGCGTTTAAAAATCAGGATAAATAAAATATCTTTTGAACTAATTGATGAAATCTATGAAAATAATTCAATATAGATTCAACAAAAACAACAATTATCATTAAAACACTCACATATTTTAATAATAATTTATTTTACTGATAACAACAGTTGAAAAGAGCAATAGTTAGAAGCCAAAAGAAGATGTTTATAGCATCAGAGTATAGCGAACTCAAACCCTGCTTTCGCCCACTCCTCTAACGCACGCGGCAATACATATTCCAATCGTTCAAATGCCTTCAAGCTATCGTGAAAAACAACTATAGCCCCATTACTGGTATACTTCAATACTCCTTTAAGGCAGTTGGCTGGTTTCAACGTCGTGTCAAAGTCACCACTTAATACATCCCACATAATGATCCTCAGATCAGGCTGCAGAGCTTTAAGCTGTCTGATCTGCGAGCGCTTGATCCGTCCGTAAGGTGGGCGAAATAAAGAGGTGAGCATCAGATCCGAAGCTTTTTGAAAATTTTGCACGTAAGTGTTATCATCGGTTTCCCAACCCTTGAGGTGGTTGTAAGTATGATTTCCTATGGCATGCCCATCGGCGATCAGCTGCTGATATATATCCGGGTGTTTGCTTATGTTATCGCCAATGCAAAAGAAGGTAGCTTTGGCGTTGTACTTCTTCAGTGTTTCCAGCACAAATGGGGTGACCACCGGTATAGGTCCGTCATCAAAGGTAAGATAGATCACCCTACGCTCCCTATTCATGTTCCAGATCAGTTGTGGATAGAGCTTTTTGAGCAGCCAGGGAGTTTTGATGAGGTACATAGTGCGAATGTAGTCAATTCCTTATTGGCTTGCGACCGTAATTCATTCACAGCCGGATGAGAAAAGATCTGCCTTAGACAGCTGTCGATATCATATACGTCATAAAACAAAAAGCCCAGGTAAAAACCCGGGCTCTTTTAAAATGCCTGTATTGTTGTATCAATTCAATTTGAATGGAGCAATAAGGTAAAACTGCGGTATCTCCGCTTCGAATTCCATATCATCCATCAGGCGCACCATTTGATAAGTACCCTTCATGCTTCCCATATCGGTCTTCAAATTACAGCCTGAGATGTATTCGTGCGAACCTCCCGGTTCAATGACCGGCTGCAGACCGACCACTCCTTCACCCTCCACCTCGCGGCGAGTGCCATTAGAGTCGAAGATATGCCAATGGCGGCGCATCAATTGTACCGTATTATCGCTCAAATTTTCGATATGTATCTTGTAGGCAAACATGAAATGCTCATTCGCCGGGTTGGAGTATTCTGGTTGGTACTGGGTCTCGACCGAGATCTTGACCCCATCTGTTATCGTAGTAGTTGCCATGTGTTTACAGCTAAAAACGGTACTTACTCAATGTTCATGCCATTTCAATGCTGTAACGCTCATTGATCTGCCATAATATCTCGTAAAGCTCCTCCATATTGTCGGTGCTTACCATTCTCATTCTAAATTCTTTGAAATTATCTAACCCTTTAAAATAGTTAGAATAATGCCTGCGCATCTCGAAAATACCTGTTTTGGGACCTTTCCACTCGATAGATTTATCCAAGTGGGTCTTACATGCATCAATGCGTTCGGCAATGGTCGGGCGGTCCATATGCTCGCCGGTGGCAAAAAAATGTTTGATCTCGCGGAAGATCCATGGATAGCCGATGGCAGCCCTGCCGATCATCATTCCGTCCACCCCATACTCCAGTCGCCAGTTGGCGGCCTTCTCGGGTGAGTCGATGTCACCGTTACCAAATATTGGGATCCTGATACGCGGATTTCGCTTGATATCTCGGATGAGACTCCAGTCGGCCACACCTTTGTACATCTGAGCACGAGTACGGCCATGTATGGTCAAGGCCTTGATACCCACATCTTGCAGGCGTTCGGCAACTTCATAAACGTTCTTGGTGTTATCATCCCAGCCCAAGCGAGTCTTCACCGTTACAGGCAAATGCGTGGCCTCAACTACCGCTTTGGTCATGGCCACCATTTTGTCAATATCCTGTAGCAAACTGGCACCGGCTCCTCTGCAGGCCACATTCTTTACAGGGCAACCGTAGTTAATATCCATCAGGTCGGGTCCAGCCTGGGTGGCTATCTCGGTGGCCTCACGCATGGAGTTGATATCGCTACCAAATATCTGTATCCCTATCGGGCGTTCATACTCAAAAATATCAAGCTTTTGGCGGCTTTTGGCCGCATCACGTATCAACCCTTCTGAAGAGATGAACTCGGTGTACATCATATCAGCGCCGTTCTGCTTACACACGTAACGGAACGGCGGATCGCTTACGTCCTCCATTGGTGCCAGCAGTAGCGGAAATTGGCCCAGATCGATATTTCCTATTTGTACAGACATGCTTATATTTAAACCGCTGCAAAATTACGAAATTTGCGGCAACTGTATGATCAGCAAAAAACCATATTATGACAGGGAAACTCCTCCCTGGACCCAATTTTTGATCTTCGTGGGCATCACACTGGCTCTATTGATCATTGGCAGTGTGATCGGACTGGCCTTTATAGCAGGACGTTATGGCATGGAGGTAATGAACCTTGTGATGAAGATGGATCTGGCAGACCCCAAAGCTGTGAAAAGCCTGTGGATCCTGCAGATCACGGGGACCACTATACCCCTTCTGCTCACCCCGATAGTGGTGGGTAAGTTCATTTTAAAGGCCCCCGATGATTACCTGCACACCAACACTGATTTCAGGCGCATCCTATTGCTGATCGTACTGGCGATAATGGTGATCAGCACTCCCATTATGGAAGTTCTCATTACGTTCAATCAAAAGATGGTATTACCACCTGCACTGAAGGGGCTGGAAGACTGGATGCGTTCATCAGAAGATGCGGCGCAGCGTGCTACAATGGCCTTGTTAAAAATGAACACCTGGTGGGATTGCCTGAAGTCGCTGCTATTGATCGGTCTTGCCACCGCGGTAGCCGAAGAACTGATGTTTAGAGGATGTTTGCAAACCATTTTTGTAAAGTGGACAGGTAATATTCACGTGGCTATTTGGATAACGGCCGCACTGTTCAGTGCCTTTCACATGGAATTTTATGGCTTTTTACCCCGGTTGGCACTTGGTGTCTTTTTTGGATACTTTGCCGCCTGGAGCGGGAGCGTTTGGCCGGCGGTATGGGCACACTTCATTAATAATGGATCAGCGGTGGTCACAACCTACCTCTTCCAGCACAAGATCATCAAGGTAGATCCTAATGTGGAACACCATTTTAGTTACAGTTTATATATCTTAAGTATCATAATTACCGTAGCTTTGTTCTGGAGTTACCGCGATGCAACACTCCCTAAAGATCCCCATCGCAGGTTTTAATTAATGGAAAAGAACTGGATCAAGATCTACACTTCTTCAAACTTCTATCAGGCCGAGATCATCAAACAAGTGCTTACCGAGCATGCCATTGGCGCTGTGCTATTGAACAAGCAAGCCTCATCGCACCAAAACTTTGGCAGCATTGAGGTTTACATACATGAAAAAGATCTGGCCGACGCCATTGAACTAATGGTGATGAATCAAATCAGCTTATGAGAACACGTGCTATAACGGGTATTTTTTTTGTAGCGGTAATGCTCGGGTCTTTTTTTGCCGGCCCGGTTATCTTTTCAGTCTTTTACGGGTTTCTGGCTATACTGTGTTTGCAGGAATTCTACGGATTGCTTAAAAAGGCTGGCTTGAAGCCGAATATCCCCTTAGGCCTGATCAGTGGCGCCGCTATTTACGCATCTTTCGCGGCCTTGTTCCATTGGGATGCTTACCCTGAGGCGGCTACCCTGCACAAACTCATCTTTTTATTGGTACTGCCTTTAGCTGCCATATTGGTAAATGAGCTTTACAGGGATACAGAAACTCCTTTTGCCAACATTGGCTATACCTATTTGGGCATTATCCTCACTATACTGCCCTTCACCTTTTACCATACCCTTGGTTTTGTGACCAATACCGGCTTTGACGCACATGTACCCATGGCTTTCCTGATCATGCTTTGGGCCAATGACACGGGTGCTTACCTCACCGGTCGCCAATTTGGCCGCGCTAAGTTGTTCGAGCGTCATTCACCTAAAAAGACCTGGGAAGGGTTTATTGGTGGTATCCTGATCGCAGCTGTTGTAGGTTATATCCTCAGTATCTATTTCAAAGAATTAGAGTGGCGCCAATGGGTCTCTATGGCGATCATCATAGGTATCGTAGGCACATTGGGTGATCTGGTGGAGTCAATGTTCAAACGCAGCATCAACGTTAAAGATAGTGGCGGCCTGCTTCCGGGTCACGGTGGTTTGCTGGATCGTTTCGACGGATTATTGCTGGCTGCTCCGGTGGTGTTCGTATACCTTTATTTCGTTTTTAATTAAGCCGACCTACCTGCATCCAGCCAAACAAACTGTTCTCAGACCGTAAGGTTACAATTAAGTGTTTACTAACGTTAAAAAAATAAGGCCCATACAATTCACAAAATATTGTTTATCAGCAACTTGATATTCAAACATGCTAAATTATATTTAAGCTAACCGTCGGCTGCTGTCCATAAACAGATATTTTCTTGAATTTGGCGGTCAGGTGATACTCAGTTACCTGCCAACCAATTATGCGACCTATTTTACTGAACACATGGCTGATAGCCATGCTCGCGTTCACTCTTTTGTCATGCAAAAAAGGCAATGACGTGAACACCACCGAAGATCCGCCAAGCACCTCCGAAGTTCCCAATAATGCAGGTGACGGTGTGACATTCACCAACTCAGGCCGATCGGCGATTTTTAACCTGTATGCTCCGGAAAAAACTTCGGTAAGTGTTATCGGAGAATTTAACAACTGGACCCCTACCGCCATGAAAAAGACCGCCGATGGCAGCCGTTGGTGGATACAGGTAGATAACCTTGACCCGGCTAAAGAATATGCTTATCAGTACCTGGTAGACAACACGATCAGGATAGCCGACCCATATACTGAAAAGGTGTTGGACCCCGACAATGACCGCTTTATCCCAGCATCCACTTACCCCGACCTTAAAGCTTATCCCACTGGCTCTACCACAGGTTTGGTCAGCGTGATACAGGCCACACAACCTTCTTATACCTGGAAGGTCAATTCATTCAGCCGGCCTGAGCCGAAGAACTTAGTAGTATACGAGCTGTTGGTGCGTGACTTTGTGGATGCGCATAACTACCAAACGTTAACAGATACACTCAACTACTTAAAGAACCTGGGCATTAACGCTATCGAACTATTACCTGTGAACGAATTTGAGGGTAACGATTCGTGGGGTTACAACACCAACTTCTGCTTTGCGCTCGATAAGTATTACGGAACCAAGAATAGCTACAAAGCCTTTATAGATGCCTGTCATGCCAAGGGCATGGCCGTGATCCAGGACATCGTACTGGAAGATCAATTCGGCTCATCGCCTATGGTAAGACTTTATGCTAACAGTAAAGGCGAACCAGCAGCTAACAACCCATGGTTCAATACACAAAATCTGCACCCTTATGCAGTGGGCTACCAGATGAACCATGGATCGGCAGCAGTACAGCGTTACACTAAGGATGTGCTCAAATACTGGATGCAAGAGTACCACATTGATGGTTACCGGCTGGATCAGTCGAAGGCGTTCACACAGACCGTATCCAGCACCGATGCGGCCTGGTCGGCCTATGATGCAGCGCGCGTAGCGACGCTTAAAATGTATAATACCTATCTCAAAAGCATTGATCCTACCTGTTACCTGATACTCGAACACTTTGCCGTGAATGCCGAAGAAGCTGAATTGGCCAACAGCGGCATGATCATGTGGAGCAACATGAATTACAACGCCAACCAGGCCACCATGGGTTACAATACCGATTGGGACCTTTCGGGCTTGTTCTATGACCGGTACGGTTTTACGCAGCCTTACAACCGCCTGGCCTACTTTGAAAGCCACGATGAGGAAAGGCTCATGTTCAAGAATGAGCAGTACGGCAACAGCTACAATGGCTATAATGTGAAAGATCTGGCCACCGGCCTTGCCCGCCAGGAAATGGCGGCTGCCTTTCTGCTTAGCCCTCCGGGTCCGAAACTGATCTGGCAGTTCGGAGAGCGTGGGTATGATGTAAGCATTGATAACAATGGCCGTTTAGGCACCAAGCCGCCGCGCTGGGAATATATGAACGTGCGCGAGCGCCGCCAGTTGTACAACACCTATGCGCGCCTCGTGAAGATGAAGATCAATAACCCGGTATTTACCACCACTAACTTTAAGTATGATTTAGGTGGCAATATCAAGACCATACAACTCACCGGTACCGACGGCATGAACGTATTGGTAGCCGGCAATTTTGACGTAGCACCACAACAAACTAACGTGACCCTACCTGTTGCAGGCACCTGGTATGACTATTTGAGTGGCACCACCATTAACGCTCCTACGGTAAATTATACGCTCAACCTCAAGTCGGGCGAATATCATGTATATAGCTCGGCACCGTTGAAATAAGTGACCATCGGCTTCTAATTAACTGCGATGGTATGGTGAAGATCAGGGAACTTTTTTTATATTTTTGCCTGTTCAACTCCATACCGATCACAGCCCATGAAGCGTCTTGACCTGCCACACTGGCTAACCGATATTTTTTACATTGCCTTAGGTATCTTATTTTGCGGCTTTGCCCTGAAGAGTTTTTTGATGCCTAACCACTTTTTAGATGGTGGCGTTACCGGTATCTCGCTGCTTTTACATGAGCTTTACCATTGGGACAGCGCCTTACTACTGGTGCTGATCAACATACCTTTTGTGATCGTGGGAGTTTTTCAAATGAGCAAGACATTCGCCATCAAGACCATGGTATCGATCATCCTGTTGGGCCTGGCCATCGTGGTGATCCCATACCCGCAGATCACTTCAGATAAATTACTGGTATCGGTGTTCGGTGGTGTATTCATGGGTATTGGCGTTGGTTTGGCCATGCGTGGCGGTGGCGTGTTGGATGGAAGCGAGGTACTCGCACTTTATACCGGGCGCTACCTGAGCCTCACCATTAGCGAGATCATCTTTATATTCAACGTGGTGCTGTTCCTGGTCGCGGCCATCGATATGGGCATCACCATTGCGTTATACTCTATACTGACCTACTACACCGCATCGCGCACCATAGGATTTGTGATCGAAGGCCTGGAAGAGTACAACGGCGTCACGATCATATCGGGCAAGAGCGATATCATCAAAGAGAAATTGGTGATGGAACTGGGTCGTGGCATCACGGTCTACAAAGGCGAACGCGGCTTTTTGAAGAACAGCTTTGAAGTTAGCCACCCGGTAGACATCATTTACACGGTAGTGACCCGCTTAGAGGTAAGGCGGCTGCGCAATATGGTGCACGAGGTCGATGAAAAGGCCTTTGTGTTCACCAATACTATTAAGGAAGCAGCGGGCGGAGTGCTTAAACGCCGTGCAGGCAGCCACTAAGCGATCTGTAAAATAATATTGGTCATTGGCTGGCTTTATTAGTAATTTTGGCATTTAACTTATTTATACGTTTATGACCTTTCATAAAGAAGGATATACCTCCATGGCCCTTTGCATTCTGTTCATTTTTGTGCTGAATGCTTTGGTGCACTTTTACTTCCCCGACATGGTGGCGCTTAAATGGCTGGTATACATTCTGTCGTTCCTGCTGTTCGTGATCATTCTCCAGTTTTTCCGCAGCCCTAAATTCGCGATCACCAAGCATGATAGCCATGTGATCTGCCCGGCCGATGGTAAGGTGGTAGTGATCGAAGAGGTTGAGGAGACCGAGTTCCTGAAAGATAAACGCATACAAGTATCAGTGTTCATGTCGCCCGTTAACGTGCACGTGAACCGTAACCCTATCGCTGGTGTGGTAAGCTATTTCAAATATCACCCGGGCAAATATCTGGTGGCATGGCATCCGAAATCCTCTACCGAGAACGAGCGTACCACTATCGCGATCGAGAACAAACAAGGCGTTACGGTATTGTTCCGCCAGATCGCAGGTGCTTTAGCACGCCGTATAGTGTGGTATGTTAAGGAAGGGCAACAAGTTGACCAAGGTGAGCAATTCGGCTTCATCAAATTTGGCTCAAGAGTAGATATCTTTTTACCATTGGGTACTAAGATCAACGTGGCCTTGGGCGATAAAGTTAAAGGTGGACGCACGGTACTGGCCGAGTTGGTATAACCTGTCCGCCATTAAAGTAGCTCTGCAATAAACACGCAATTATTCAGTTATAACCATAAAACCCTGATATCATGAAGAAAGCAATTTTAATGTTAGCCACGGTATTGACCTTGTCGGCAGCACAGTCGTTCGCTCACGATAAAGATAAAGGCAAGAAACATTGCACCAGCGGAAGCGCCTGCTGCAAAAAAGAGGCTAAAGCCTCAGCATCGGTAAAAAAGACCGCTGCTCCGGCCAAGAAAGCATAAGTTACACGCTTGTAACGCAACTGCCTGTTCATCTGGTAAATGAACAGGCTTTTTTATTTGACCGGGTATATGAAAGGAGCAAATAATTAGTTATCTTTGCGTCCCCGCAGAAAAGGCTCCGGGGGAATGTTGAATACATAACAAAGAAAAGAAATGGCAACTAAGATCAGATTGCAAAGACATGGTAAAAAAGGCAAGCCTTTTTACTACATTGTAGTGGCCGACGCACGTGCTCCACGTGACGGTCGTTTTATTGAGCGTATAGGTTCATACAACCCTAACACCAATCCTGCTACTATCGATATCAACTTCGATAAAACTTTTGAATGGGTAAGCAATGGTGCACAACCTACCGACACTTGTCGTGCTATCCTTTCTTACAAAGGTATCTTATACAAAAAACACCTTGCTGGTGGCGTTGCTAAAGGCGCTTTGACCCAAGAGCAAGCTGATGAGAAATTCAATGCTTGGTTAGACCAAAAAGATGGTAAGATCACTGGTAAAAAGAGCAGCCTGAGCACTGCTAAAGAAGATGCTAAAAAAGCTGCTTTAGCTGCCGAAGCTAAAAAGAACGAGGACCGTGCTGCTGCTATCGCTGCTAAGAACGCTCCTGTTGCTGAGGAAGAAGCTCCTGCAACTGAAGAAGGTACTGAAGGCGCTACCGAAGCTACTGAAGAAACTGCTGCTGAGTAATCTCAAAACGCATTATTTTATACGCAATAGCGAAGCATCCTCAGGAGCTTCGCTATTGTTGTTTTAAGAGGGCGCCATTAATAACTTGAGCATTCGGTCATCATTTTGGCGTTACAGTATAAGTGCCAATTGGCTATCGGCATTTGGCATGTTGGGAACAGTTCAACATGGCCTCAACTAAAAGAATTATTATGAAATTAGAAGACCACTTCAGAATAGGTACCGTTACCAAGACCCGCGGACTTAAAGGCGAACTTCAGGTATACGTTGACTTTGACGGCCTGTCCGATATCGAATTCAATGCGGTGTTCATCGATATTGCCGGTAAGCTGGTACCCTACTTTGTAAGCAATATCAAATATCCTCAGGCCAACACGGCATACCTTTTTTTAGAGGATATAGACCATATTGATAAGGCCACACCACTAGTAAAGAAGGATATTTACCTGCCTAACAAGCTGATGCCTGAAAAAGACCCGGACGACTTTACGCTGATGGACCTGGAGGGCTTCATTGCCATTGATGAAGCTCATGGCGAACTGGGCGAGATCACCGATGTGACCGAATACCCTCAACAGGTGATCGCTAGCGTGCATTACGAAGGACGTGAGATACTTTTCCCGCTTAATACCGAGTTTATCAAAGGTATCGACATTGAAGGGGGCGAAGTGTACCTTGACCTGCCTGAAGGACTGCTGGATGTATATTTGAACCCGTGATAGACCGGCGAAAACAACAGACGGCATAATTCCGTATCATTGTACACCACAATGAAAAAACTGGGACTGAACCTTTTAGATGCTTTGCTTTTCAGCAACGTGTTTATGGCGCTATGTGCGGTAGCGCAGGGGCTGGTCACTTTTCATTTGATTGGGGCTAAGCCCGTACCATCAGTACTGGCTTTACTTTTTGCATCCACCTTGGGGTTGTACAATTTTTGCCTGCTGGTGATCAAACCCAAGAACCCGCAGGCATCACCTTACCGGCGGGCCCGGTGGTTCTTCAAGTACCACCGGCTAATGATCAGCATCACCATGGTGTGCCTGCTGGCGCTTATTCCCTTATTCTTCATGCTTTCTATGCAGGCCAAATTGCTTTTGGTCCTGTTGGCGATCTTATCTGTTGGTTACGGATTACCCTTATTCAGTAACCGGGGCAGGCGCTCCGGTCTGCGTAATGTGCCCGGTTTGAAGGCCTTACTGATCACGCTGGTATGGACGCTTAGCTGCGTATTGCTACCTGTGCTGGAAGCTCATGCACAAGGCCTCACCCGTATCAGCAACATGGATGTATTCATCCTGACCGCAAAACGTTTCATATTCATTGCCGCGCTTACCGTTCCTTTCGATATACGTGACCTTTTTCAAGACCAGATCGCCGGGCTTAAGACCATACCAGTGGCCTTTGGCGAAAAGAAGGCTTACCTGATCTGCCAGTTCTTGCTGGCCGGTTACATCGCTTTATTGTTCTTATTTAGGCACAACGGCTTTAACGCCGATTTTGTAGCCCTTACCTGCGTTGCCGTACTCACCGGCTGGCTTATTTTCCGCTCCACCTGGCAACGTAACGAGTACTATTACTTCCTGTACCTTGACGGGGTACTGATCTTACAATACGTGGCGATCATGATCGCACAGATCATTTGACCATGGGAACCAATTATGACCGTACCACCTGGTTCTATGAATGGCTATCGAAGCTGATGTTCGGCAACGCACAGATCAAAGCTCAGGAACATTTTCTACACCTGATCCAACCTCATTCTTCCATCCTTATCGTAGGTGGTGGAACCGGTCGTATATTGGAAAGCCTGGCTAAAGTACATCCAAATACGTTGCATATCACTTATGTGGAAGCATCGGCCAACATGATCGCGCTTTCAAAAAAGCGGCATGTCGGCGATAATCAGGTGACGTTCATACAGGCTTACATGGAAGATGTAGATCCTGCACGGCGCTTTGATGTGGTACTGACCGGCTTCTTGTTCGATAACTTTACTGAGCTTGGTGCACAGCATATATTCTCAGTGATCCATGCTCACCTCAAGCCAGGGGCTTTATGGATCGATACCGATTTTCAACTCACGGGCCAACTGTGGCAAAAGGTCATGCTTAAAAGCATGTATACTTTTTTCAAGCTGATGCGTGCGGTAGAGGTGATGGAATTACCAGATATGGCAAAGCTATTCGCGCAAAATGGGTATAGCATGCAGCAAAGCAAATACTTTTACCGGCAATTCATCGGGAGCAGGGCGTATCAAAAGTAGCCCCTCCATATCTCTCCCGGAAGGGGTACCCATGGTTATGTCATCACGAGCAATAAAGCTTGTCTTAAACGTATAGCTCACGTGCCTATGCAGAGATCGCTTCGTTCCTCGCGATGACGGTTTTATTTTTTGCCGTGCCCTTAGGCAGGGCTGGCAGGATCTATTCGTAAGCGAACTTATAACCCACGCCACGTACCGTTTGCAGGTATTGGGGTGAGTCAGGATTATTCTCGATCTTTTTACGTAAGCGGACGATGTGCATATCCAGTGTACGGGTGTTCACATCGGCGTTGTAGCCCCATACTTCCATCATCAACTCTTCACGGTTGATCACCTTGTTCTTGTTCTTCAAAAAGTAAAGCAGGATCCGGTTCTCCAAAATGGTCAGCTCGATCTTACGACCGCCTTTTACCAGCAGGTGCGTGTTGGGGTGATGCTCCATATCGGCAAAGCGATGCACCTCCGACCGGTCATTATTTAACTGGAACTTAATCTTGTTATCGATCATGGCCACCAGTACATCCATGTTAAATGGCTTGGTGATATAGTCTGACACGCCGAAGTTATACGCCTCGATCTTGTCCACATCCTGTGCTTTTGCCGTCATCATGATCACCAGCTTATCAAAACCCTTCTGGCGTATGTTGGTGCAAACCTCTGATCCCTGTTGCCCTGGTAGCATCCAGTCGAGCAATACGATGTCGGGCATGTGCTCCAATATGGTCTTTTCGGCGTCGGTACCGTTGTTGGCTTCCAATACCTTATAACCCTCGGTCTCCAAACGCTCGGCCACTAAAAAACGTAAATTCTCATCGTCCTCAACCAGGGCGATCTTTATCTCTTTGTTCATGTTCTAATTTTCAAATGGCAGGGTCACTATAAATTCCGAGCCTTCGTTCACTTTACTTTTTACCTGCAGATCTCCGTTCATAAAGTTAACCAGTTCTTTACAAAAAGCCAAACCCAGCCCAACGCTGCCATTTTGGTTGTATTTGTTCTCGATGCGGTAAAATTTCTTGAACACGTTGTTGATCTCGTCCTTGGGTATCCCTATTCCCTTATCGGTAAATGAAAAGATGATGTTGCGCTTTTCATATCTGATATAGATGAATAGCTCCTTTTGCCCCGGGTTCGAATACTTGTAAGCATTCTCAATGAGGTTCTGGAATATACTACCCAGTAACACCGGGTCGGTATAAAAGTTATACACCCCATCGATCTTATACCCCAGATCAAGGTCAGGATATTTGATCTTGAACGTGTTCAAATAACGTTGCACGAACTCGTCAAGGTTCACCTCCTGTTTGTTGATCTTGATGGAGCGGTTCTCGATCTGGGTGAACGACAATAGCTTGTTCATCAGATCGTTCAGCTTGTCGGCCTCCTCGTCCAGTATCTTGCCGTAATGCTTGCGTGCACGCTCCGTCAGTTCGCCCTCGCCACGCAGGTTAGATCCTGCTATCTTGATCACGCTGACCGGGGTTTTAAATTCGTGCGTAAAGTTATTGATGAAGTCGTATTGTAGTTTGAACAGCTTGAGGTTCACGTTGAGGTTACGATAGATCAACCAACCGATCACTACCAGGAAAATGTAGATCAGCAGTACGATAGACCCAGTAGGGATGAAACGCCGGTTGATCTCGCTGTCAAGATGATAAGTAGGTGAACTGAAATACAACTTGTAATCGGCAAACGCCCCTGACAGGGCCACCTCGGTACGTAGCTCATTGGCATTGGTATCTAACGGATCGTATACTACCGGCTGCACCGTTATCTCCTTATACAGTTCAGGATGAGTGTTCTTTATCCTGATGGTATAAACATCAAGCATAAAGGTCATCATGTTTTGATTGTAGTAGAAATTGGCGGGCGTACGGCGGCCCTTTTGGAGGGCCTGGTAAGCACGAATATCTTCCCGGCGAGGAATGTTCAGATAACTGATCTTACTTGCGCTTACATCATAAAAAGTGCGATAGATCTCATCCTGACTGGGCAAGCGGGTGGTATCTGCCGTGGCAATATAATTATTGAACTTGGTAGCGATCTGCCTGAAGTCGTTATTATTGGGATCTACCGGCATACGCTTTCCTTGCAGCACGCCTTTCTTCACCTCGTACTGGAACACATATTTAATAGCGATGTCCATGTAGTTACCGGTAAGGCTGGCAGGCTTGCTGCTCACCCCCATTTTGCTGTACCTGATCTGCTTTACGAAAAGGTAATCATGGAAAACGGAACGAGCGTAATTAGCGGCCGATGACGAATCGAGGAATCCCTGGTACGAAGTTATCTCAGGTATACGGTTCTGAAAAAAATCGTTGTACGGTTTGATGGTCTGTTCCAGCACATCGAGCTTTTTAGACGCGAACTCATTCTTGACGTAGCTTTCGGTGAAATTGTAAGCCACCACCAGCGCTACCACCATCAAAATAGTTATCAGCACCAAAAAGGCACCGATAAGCGAGAAGTTCTTGTTGTAGATGTTCTTAGGCGCTGTCATGACCTTGCCGATCAGTGTTTAGCCTTTAGGTTGGTCTCCAAAAACTTTTCTATCTCGGTATACATGTCCATCCGGTTATGTTCGCTCCTGAAATAGTTGCGCTCATTTTCCTTCAGCACATATTTCACCGGCACGTTCCGTTTTTGTAGTTCTCGCACGAATTGATTAAGCTCGCTGATGTTAGCACGCTGATCCTTGCCACCCTGAAAGATGATCAGCGGATCTTTGATCTTATCAGCATGAAACACCGGCGATATAGCCCTGAATTGATCGGCGTCCGTTTCCGGGTTACCGACCATCTCGTAGGTCATTTGCAAACGAGGTTTAAAAAAAGGCGGTATATCCTTTAGATAAGTAAAGTAATTGATCAGGCCCGATTGTACCACAGCACAGCTATATAGCTTTGGATAGAACGATAGTCCGTACAAGGCGGAGAACCCGCCAAAACGATACCCCATGATAGCGATACGTTTAGGGTCGGCTATCTTTTGTTTGATCAGCCATTGCACGCCGTCCTTGATGTCGCTTTGTATCTTGCCACCTACCTGCTTAAATCCGGCACTGAAAAAGGCCTTACCGTAGCCAGTAGAACCACGGTAATTGGTTTGGAACACTGCATATCCCCTATTCGCTAAAAATTGTACTTCGGCATTGTAGCCCCAGTGGTTGCGATCGGCAGGGCCATCATGTGGCATCACCACCAGTGGCAGGTCGTTATGCTTTTTGCCTAATGGCAAGGTCAGGTATCCATGTATGAGCGTACCGTCGGCCGCTTTATATGCTACCGGCTTCATGGGGCACAGGTCGGCCGCACGCACGTTATTGTTCAGATTGCTTAGCTGTGATAGCTTCCGCAGTTTTCGCTCATACAGGTAATAAGTGCCAGGATCACGGTCAGTGTAGGCATTGATCAGGTAGCGGGTCTCGGCAGTATCGCGGTCAATAAATTTGATGACACTGTTATTTAGCTTGGCCTTCATATCGGTATACACCTGTTCAAGGTCAGCGTTCAAGAACTTCTTATGTGGCTTGTCATCTTCCCAAGCCGCATATTCCAATGTACGCCTATTACGTGAGTAACCTACTTCGGTTATATCCACCTGCGGACTGGCATAGACCACCTTCTCTTCCTTACCGGTCAGCGCGTTGATCTGCACCAAAGCCATCTTATCGCGCCCGATGTTGGATTGAGCATAAAAAACATCAGCTTTATCGGTAAATGCTACAGGATCTACCTTATTCTTAAAGTTATTTTTGATGATCGGCTTGAACGGCGCGTTATCGCTCTTGCGGAATAAAATGGTCTCATCGACCCCATCAGATGCCTTGGCCAGGCGGATCTTTCCATCACTGTCGGAGTACCAGTCGGTGATGTTACCCGGGTTGGCTATGTACAAAGTAAGTTCACCTGTGCGCAGGTCAAGGTGATACACATCAAATACGCCCTGGTTGCGTTTGTTCATGCTTATGGTCACCATATAGGGCTGGAGCCGGTTGCGGTTGAGCATGCGCATACGGGTCTTGGCCGGCTGGCTCATAAGCGTACGGATATGCAACGTCTTCACATCAAGTGCGTAGAGCTTAAACTCTTCTACGTCTGAAAGGTCCTGGTTGAATACTAGCTGATCGTTAAAGGTCCAGAAATATTCGCGTACCGAATTATCGGTAAAGGAGGTGGCCATCCGCTCCTTACCATCGGCAATGGATTGTATGAAAAGGTTCTGTTTATCCTTGTAAGGTTTCAGGTAAGAAAGGTATTTACCATCAGGCGATATCTTGAAGAAACTTTTTCCGGGGGTTTTGAACAGGTCACTTATAGGAATGAGTTTTTGCTCGTTATGGTTACAGGCAAAAAATACAGGTATCAGTATCAGAAAAAACAGGAGCTTCGAACGGTTAAACATGCTGTATCTTTTCGCTTCATAAGGGGCAGGGTCAAAATAGCTAAATTTGCTAAAGTGCTTAACAATGTCACTATAATTTTACCCGTTGTTATATTACGTCAACTAATAGTAAATACCGCCCGGCATCAGCCGCAATTTATTACTTTTGGATAGATGAAGTACATTTTTCTGCTATTGATATCGGTTACTTTAAGCACCCGGCTTTCAGCGCAGGACAATGACCTGCAGCTGGCCCGGCAATATACCCAAACGGGCGAGACACAAAAAGCGGCCGACATCTATCAGCGCCTGTATCGTCAAGACAACGAAGCTTTTTTTCAACCTTATGCCGACGTACTGATCAGCCTCAAAAAACTCGACGAGGCCGAGAACATCACTAAAAAGATACTGCGTAAACATCCTGCCGAGTCACAATATGCGATCATGCTGGGCAAGATCTACACGGAACAGGGTCATCCCGAAAAAGCCTCCGAGGTTTATGCCGAACTGGTCAAAAAGTTACCGCCTGACCCGGCCTCCATCAGTAGCCTGGCCACACAATTTTACCAGGTGGGAGATATTGATCAGGCTACTAACATACTGAAAGAAGGGCGTAAGCTCTTACGTAACGACCGCCTTTTTGCCATGGAGCTGATCAGTCTTTACCGCATGAAGCGCGATAAGCCTGGCGTTACCGATGAGTACCTGAATTTTTTACCCGATAATCCGGTCTATCTGAACCAGGCCGAGAACGTATTGGCCAGTTTGTACGAAGGCACGGCCGACTATGACCTGCTCCGCTCAGCATTATTGAGGCGTTTACAAAAAGACCCGCAGCAGATCGTTTACTCGGGATTACTGACGTGGTTATATCTGCAACAAAAAGAATTTGACCAGGCTTTGAACCAAGCCATGGCACTCGATCGCCGACAGCATAAAGGTAGCGGTAATGATGTTTTTGAACTATGCCGCGTACTGGCCGCCAACGAAGCTTATGATACGTCCATTCGAGGATATGAATACCTGCTTACCCGTAACAAGCCTACCGACGACCTGTACATCCCGACCAAGATAGAGCTGGTGAATGTGAAGGCATCGAAGATCACCTCGGGAAAGTACACCCAAGCCGACCTGCTCAGTCTTGAAAAGGATTACCAGGCTTTACTTAATGAGTTCGGTAAGAATGCCGGTACCGCATTCGCTATGCAAAAACTGGCCAACCTGCAGGCTTTCAAGCTGCATAAACTGAATGATGCACAAAAGCTGTTGGAAGAAGCGATGGGAATCACTAATATGCGCCCGCAGTTGTACGCTAACTGCAAATTAGACCTGGGCGACGTTTACCTGATGAACGGACTACCGTGGGAAGCTACACTGATCTACAGTCAGGTAGAAAAAGCCAATGCAGGTACGCCTATAGCGCAAGATGCTAATTACCGGAACGCCAAGCTTGCTTATTATACCGGAGACCTGCAATATGCCAAAGCCCAATTGAACGTGCTAAAAGCGGCCACCTCGCAACTGATCGCTAATGATGCACTAAACCTTTCGCTGCTGATCAGTGACCAATTGGCTGTTGATACGGCTGGCAAAGCGCTCAAGCAGTACGCCCGTGCCGACCTGGAGATATTCAAGGAACGACCAGAAAAGGCCATGATGATCCTTGACAGCATCGATCAAAAATATCCTGGCGACCCATTGAGCGATGATATCATGATGGCCAAAGCGCGCATCTATCTTCAGCAAAAAAATTATCCGTTGGCAATAACGCAACTTAAACGCATCGTGGCCGACCACCCGAATGATCTATGGGCCGATGATGCGATCTATATGCTCGGTACCATTTACGAGGATCAGTTGCATGAGCCCGCTACCGCGAAAGATTATTTTCAAAAGATCATTACTGATCACCCGGGTAGCATATGGATCGGTGAGGCGCGTAAACATTTTCGGTCTTTGCGTGGCGATAAGCCCGATACCTCCCCATAATTTTGTAATTTGCGGCGATGATCATATACAATGAAACATTTGTTGTTGAGGCCTCAGCAGGTGCCGAGTGGCTGCACTGGATGCAAACTCAACACATACCCGCCGCATTAGCTACCGGCTGCTTTGATAACCACCAGATATTAGAGGTGCTGGACTCACCCAACGAGGGCGTGACCTACTGTATACAGTACAGCACCGATAGCATTGACCGCTATCATCAATTTAAAGAACAGCATCTTCACCAGCTGCACACCCGTCATCATCAGCAATTTGAGAATCGTTACGTGCTGTTCAACAGCCTGATGCAACATATTATCACACCATGAAAGTTACAACTACCGCTATTGAAGGTCTTTTGATCATTGAGCCGCGCATCTTCCCGGATGACCGTGGTTATTTTTTTGAAAGCTACAACAAGAAGAAATTTGAGGACGCCGGAATCATTGCCGACTTTGTTCAGGATAACCAATCCTTTTCGCAAAAGGGAACTCTGAGGGGCATGCATGCACAAGCGCCACCTTTTGCTCAGGGTAAATTGGTAAGAGTAATCCAGGGCCGAGTGCTTGACATCGCGGTGGACATTCGCAAAGATTCGCCTACTTACGGTCAGCATGTATCGGTTGAATTAAGTAGCGAGAATCAATTGCAGTTCTGGGTCCCGCCTGGTTTTTTACATGGCTTTGTGACCCTTGAGGACGATACGATCTTTACCTACAAAGTGACCAACTATTACGATAAAGACTCGGAGATAGGTGTGCTTTGGAACGACCCTACCTTAGCCTTAGGCTGGGGCGTTAACGAGACCGAAGTATTGCTATCGCCTAAAGATGAACTGCTTCAAAAATTTGACGATTTCGTTAGTCCGTTCTAACATACCCTTTATAGCAAAAAAGAACCGCCATTACTCTTGAAGTAGCGGCGGTTCTTTTTGTTATCACTCCTTATTTCGAGCGGAGGTCTCTAGGCATGCGCCCGTGTAGTAAGAACTGTGACCAATTGACACTACCATTTGCCTTGGCCACATGCGATGCTTTGTTCCAATCATAATGGCAAGCGATCTGTTCAATGTGATATTGCTCTTTGCTATCTATACTCACAATGGCATATTTAGCGTGAGGTGTCATTGATTCCATAGCAAAGCGATATTCGCCATTACCCAGGTAGGCAGGTAAACCAACACTACCAGGATTCAGGATCACCTTACCGCTACTCAAGTGCACTACACGGTTAACATGCGAGTGTCCGCATAAAATGATAGGCTGCGCGATGTGCTTAGTACGTTCGACCAGATGCTCATCTTCATGCACGAACACGCCTTCCGGTCTTACCAGCTCCAGTAAATATTCATTATCGCTTTCGGGTGTACCATGGCATACAAAGAAGATACCGTCGCAGTCGGCCGTAGGTGGCAGGTCCTTCAACCAAGCAATAGTATCGGCCGATAGGTCGGCCTTAACCCTTTCCATATTCTCTTTCTCTGATACCACGTCTAAGGCTTCCAGGATCTCGCGGTCAGTATTACCTGAGATGCATAGCATATGGGGTGTGTTACGAATAATATTGGCCGACAGTTCGGGCTCCAGTGCACCGAACACGTGGTCGCCTAAGTTGATGATTTGCTCAATGCCGCGTTGCTGGATATCGGCCAGTATTGCCTGCAAGGCGAGTAGGTTGCCGTGAACGTCAGAAATTATCGCGTACCTCTTCATAACAGTCTATCTCTCTACATCTGCTCCGCTTTACGGAGTTCAATTCCTTTACTCTGTTATCCCCCTCTCATCATGTTATTGATAAGAAGAAAAGATGTTACTTAACTTTTTGCGTACCGATCAGGTTGTATAGCTCATCAAGCTTTGGCGTAAGCACGATCTCGATCCGGCGGTTGCGGGCACGAGCCTCAGGTGTGTTGGCCACATCCAACGGCTGGAACTCGCCTTTACCGGTAGCTGTGATGCGCCTGGCATCGATCTTCTCCACCTCAGTGAGGTATCGGCTTACCGATGTGGCGCGCAACACGCTCAGATCCCAGTTATCTTTGATCTGGCCAAGGTTATTCACCTTTTGGTTATCAGTGTGTCCCTCTACCGAAAGATCGATATTAGGCTCCCTGTTCAATACCACAGCCAATTGCTTCAAAGCCTGCTTACCCTTTTCATCGATCACTATACTGCCCGACGGGAACAGCAACTTGTCTGTAAGTGATACATACACCTTGCCGTTGCGCACGTCGACTGATAGTCCGCTTTGTTGAAATCCTAACAGTGCTTGCTGTAATTTGTTCTTAAGCGCATTGGTGGCTTCATCGCGTTTGCGCAGTATCTCCTCCACCTCACGCAAGCGAGCCTCGCGTTTTTGCAGATCGGCCGAAAGACGGGTCAATTGTCCCGAATTGCGTGTCATATCGCGCGACAGACCGTTATACTCGCGTTGCAGGTCACTCATCTCCCGGTACAGCCGAGCGGTGTCACCTTGAAGCTTTGCGCGCTCCTCTTCCAGCGTGTTGGCACGGGCCTGTAACGAATCGCGGCCAGCGATAAGGGCTTTGTAGGACTTGGTCGACATGACCTTGCAAGATGACATGGATAACCCGGCAAGCAAGGCGATCAATAGATATTTGAAACTCATGTAAGTAATATAAGGTTGCGTTGAATTAGCTAAGGGCATTCTCTAAAAATACGTTCAGTGGTTGTAGTTTGCCGCACAGGGTCGCAATGTGCGTAGCCGCATTCGCGGTCATCAGTTCTTTGTCTTTGAGGTTACGGTAAGCGATGAAGCTTTTCAGTTTCAACAGGTCGATGTGCTCATTGTCGGCATCGTAGCCTTTAGGAACAGTTTTCAATTTTTCCTGGTCTCTGAACTCGCCGAAGGTCTTTTTGAAATCGGGCGCATCAATGATGCTCACCAGGTCGGCGGCATTGTAGTCTATCTCCTGACGTATAGATCTGATATGTTCTCCTTCGGGCATCCAATAACCTCCGGCTATAAATGAGCCACCCGGTTGTATCTGTAAGTAATACCCAGTTTCAGGATCCTTACTCTTGTTAAGGCGCCCAATGCCAAAATTGATCTTGTATGGCGTTTTATCTTTACTGAACCGTGTATCGCGGTAGATCCGCATCACACACTTTTTAGGGTCCTGATCGGCATCAACACTTGCATCTATCTTACTCAGGGCTTTGATCAATTGCCCTGCGAACTCGATCACGTTTTGATGGGCATGCTCATACCGGCCTTTGTTGACCGCGAACCATTCACGTGCATTGTTCTGAGCCAGGTCGGCTAAAAAATCAAAAGTCTCTTTTTGGATCATCGGTATCTAAGTAAGCTTGGTAATGTATCTTGGGCGAAAGCCAGTATAAAAGGATCACACGTGAGTAACGATAGTTGAACGGAGCAAGCAGAAAGCATCCGCCTAATATGACAGCCAGGTATAACCAGGGCGATTCACTGCCAGTAAGAATATAAGCGCCCATTGCCAAGGTAACGGCCTCAGCCACATTAAAGGAATAACTCACATACATGGAGGCATAAAAATATCCAGGCTCTATCTCAAAGTGCAGGTTACAGTGCGTACAATTCTCGTACATGGAGTTACCACCAAAACTGTACATGCTGCCTTTGAACATATTGCCGCGACGGCAACGCGGGCATTTAGCATGGAGCATGGCCCAGCCTTTAGGTGTAGGTGTCATAAATAGATAGATGGTGTTATGACAAAAGATCCGGCACAGGGCCGGATCAGGTGTTTAATTCAAATGAAGTTTTTCGTTGCTCATGTTGATGTCAACATTTTTGCGACGATATTTTTTATACCAAACGTAACCTACCACTGCCACCGCTATATACGGAGCCGCCAGCAGGTACATGATACCGTTGTTAAGCCCGTTGGCTTCAGTGTTACCATCTTTAACGCCGGCCTCGGCAGTGGCCGAACACATGGCACATTGCGCCTTTACACTAATAGTGCTTAACACCATGAGGCCCATAAATAGAGCCAATACAGTTAGTTTGAGTTGGTTCGTCATGATCGTATATAAAGGTACTTGATGTTTATCAGAAATTATAGTACGGAGAGATCATCACGTAAATGATCACGCCGGTCACGGTCACATACAGCCAAACCGGGAAAGCCCAGCGTACTAATTTTTTGTGCTTCTCTACCTGCATTTGTAACCCACGTTGAAAGCTCAATAATATTAACGGCAAAACAGCTGCTGCCAGTATGATGTGTGTGACCAGGATCACATAATATACATACCTGACGCTACCGACCGCTGCTTTCTCGATATCTGACAATACATGATCACTATTAAGGTCTCCATACTTAGTGTCGGTACCCAACCAGTGGAACAGGATATATGACACCAGGAAAAGAGCCGAAAGGCAAAAAGCCAATATGTTGATGCGCTTGTGCCATGTGATGTTCTTTAACCTGATCATGTACAACGATATTAGTAGCAATACACTGCACGCACCGTTCAGGAAAGCGTTCAGTTTAGGTAACAAGTATAAAAGTTGCGGTGATACGGCCGGCGCGGGTAATACTTTGGCACCAAGTATAGCCACCACCACAAATACAAATATAGAAACGCCCGCTACGAAGCGGAATATCAATTTATCGGAAAAATTCATGATCGGTCAATCAGGGGCTTTGATCTTACGCAGTTCTTCTGCTATCTGTACTTTGATCTCGTCGTTCAGCCGGGCCACATCCTGCAGGTTGGTACCATCGTAGGTCCCGCGAATGCGCTTTTCGGCGTCCATCAAGATCAGTTTACTATCGAAAATAAAGTTGTTATCTACCTTAACGGCGTTCACTAAAAAACCGTTACGGGCCAGGCCATATATCGTGGTCGTGTCACCGGTCAGGAACATCCATTTATCGGCAGGAAAGCCGAATGGTTTGGAATAGGCCTCCAGTGCCTTTACATCGTCTCGTTGAGGGTCTACCGTTATGCTCACGAACTTCACCATCTTGTTCTTGCGAAAGGCTCCCGCCAGGCGATCGATGTTCTTATTCACATTGGCACATACCTCAGGGCAGTGGCCGTAAAAGAAGTTCACCACGAACACTTTGTAATCAAAGTCCTTCAACTTTACCGGCTTGCCTAATTGGTTAGTAAGCGTAAAGTCGGGAAGTTGGTGGTAAATAGTATCGGGGATGTATTTGCCGCGGCGTGTATGCCCGGTCTTGGCTACCTGCTTGGGACCGTAAATAGGGAGCGGTTTGTAGCGATTCTTACCTTTTTGGGTAAGTAAATAATACAAAGATCCTGGTACTGCTAATACGAGCACCAGGATCACTATCTTTTTTATTTGGTTAGATAACCCGTTCATCAGGTTACTTACCTTAGGTCCACCCAGTGGTGACTTTCGTTGGTAAGTACCAGTATCAATCCTACGATGAACAATATCGGCACTACCAAAGAGTATATCAGACCAACTTTCTCGAACTTCAAGTGCATGAAGTAGGCCACGATATAAAATGCTTTAGCCAGCGTTAATACGATGTATACCGGGTTGGCCACATTAAGGGCAAGTATGCCTTTGGGTACCAGGTAAAGCGCGATAAAGAACTCGATAACGGTGATACCCAGCAATACAAAAAACACTTGCCAGATCTTGCCGCGGCTCATGGTCTCGTGCTCGGCATGTTCGCCGTGTAATTCTTCTGTATGTTTTATTTCTGACATGATCAAATAATTAGGCTGATGTTTTATACTAAGTAGAAGAAGGTAAATACGAATACCCAAACCAGGTCAACGAAGTGCCAGTACAGGCCAACCTTCTCAACCATTAAGTAGCTGCCACGACGCTCGTAAGTGCCGGCCAGTACGTTGATCAGGATAACGATATTGATAATAACACCGCTAAATACGTGGAAACCGTGGAAACCGGTGATCGTAAAGAACAGGTTAGCGAATTGCTGTGTGTATACTGCTGATGGCTCAACATTCTCAGGGAAGAAGTGCTTAAGCTCCTCAGCCGATGGGATCTTACCCCAGTTAAAACCTTCGTGGAAAAGGTGTGACCATTCCAATGCCTGGCAACCCAGGAACATGAAACCACCTATAACGGTAGCGATCAGCCATCCGGCAACTTCTTTTTTTGCACCACGGTGACCTGCTTCAACGCCCAGTACCATAGTTACCGAGCTCATGATCAGGATAAAGGTCATGATACCTACGAACACCAGCGGAGCGCCATGTTCTACCGACGTTAATGGAATTGATTGGAAGATCTTATCAGCAGCCGGCCAGCTGGTCGAACTGAAACGTAACGCGCCGTAAGCAATTAGTAACGACGAGAAGGTGAAAGCATCTGATAACAGGAAGAACCACATCATCATTTTGCCATACTCTACCGAGAACGGAGAGCGTCCGCCAGACCATGGCGTTGATTTCACTTCATCTATAGGTGATGTAACCGCAGTTGTACTCATTTGTACTTAATAGTGTAAAGGGTGATCAATTCTGGTTCAAAAGTAAAAAAACGTAGAGATAAATCCATATAATATCGACAAAATGCCAAAAAATCGAGGTCATCTCCATCCGGAATAAATTAATGACCTGGGGCTTATTCCGGTAGCTGCTCACCAGGCTATTTATAATTAACACCAACCCCGCCAAAATGTGTAGAAGGTGCATAACTGAAAATACGTATATGAAGGAAATGGATGCATTGGGGTTCACCAAGAATTGGTGCATTTGAAAAGCCAACACATACCAGGCATAAAACTGCATGGCGAAAAAGGCCAAACCCAAACCGAACGTCACCCATAGCATGGTCCGCTGTTTACCGAACTGGACCGCCTTAGCTGCGCGCGAAGCCATGAACATGGTCACACTGCTCAACACGATAATGACCGTGCTATACAGGAACTCCTTAGGTAAGGTTAACTTTAAGGCATGCCCTTTACCGCCAATGTATACGATAAAGCCACTGGTAAGGGCCGCGAAGAACATGAATGACGAAAATATGATCAGCCACATGTTGAAACGCTTGGGCGTTAGATCTAATTTTCCATTGTCTTGCTGAAACTGAGCCATCATCTTTAATCTACTTCACTATAAGATCGAACAAAAACATTAATTGTACCACTGGGAGATAAATGAACGAGCCGAACATCAGTTTACGGGCATCTTTGATCTCCAATGTGCGCATCAGTACAAATGACTGATACAAAAATATAAGGCTGCATACCAACGATATGCCACCTACAAAATAACCGCCGTATGCATAATAAGTTGGCAACACGCTTACAGGTACCAACGCCACGGCAAATACAAAGGTTATAATGGCACTTGCCCGGTCACGCTTGCCCGTAGGTAAAAGCCTGAAACCGGCCAGCTTATAATCGTCATCCAGCACCCAGGCAATGGCCCAAAAGTGAACGAACTGCCACATGAACTGTATCCCGAACACAATGATCGCTATACGATCGATCTGCGGGTGAGCAGCCACATAACCGATAAGGGGTGGCAATGCACCAGGTATAGCGCCCACGAACACCGATATAGGTGACCGTTGCTTTAACGGCGTATAAACGAACGCATACAAGATGATCGCGAACACCGATAAGAACCCTGTAAGCAAGTTAAGGCTACCTAACAGATAAGTACCAAATATACCCATCAATACGCTTAGCACTAATGCCTGGCCGTTGTTCATTCTGCCTGATGGCAGCGGACGATCAGCGGTACGGGTCATTAGCCGATCCAGATCCTTTTCAATGATCTCGTTGAAGCCATTGGCTGCACCGGTGATCAAGAAGCCACCAACGATCAGCTTGGCCCAATTGATCCAATCGATATGACCGCCCAAACGGCTACCGATCAAGAAAGTGATCGATGCCGAAAAAACGACCAGGAACGTAAGCCTGAGCTTTACTAATTTGATCAGATCCTTCATCATCTCCTCACCTCCGTATACTTAGCTGATCGGGTAAAATTAAGCAGTAAATAGAATTGCGCACCAAATATCAAACTGGCCAGCACAATGTGCGATGCCTGAGCAACCGGAGGTAATGCAGCATATGATAACGCGATACCCACCCCCACTTGCAACACGATCATCAGGAACACAAAGCTCATGAACTGCTGCTGCATGGAATGCCGACTGAACGTACGACGCAACAACGCGTACAAGGCGACATTGATCGCTACTACTAACAAAGCCAGGTCACGGTGGCTGTTGAACATCTCTCCTACTTTGGCCACCCACTGGCTACGGTAACTTCCTTGAAAGTGATCGGCCACAGCGTCAACGCGTTCACGCACCTCTGTACCTAAGGTGATCTGGATCACTGTAAGCAGGATAGCCACAACAGCAATGATCTTGATCACTGGCTTGGTCTGTATCTTTGGCATGTTATGTACCTTAGCCAAATGGTAACCGTAAATAGATATGGCCAGGATCATCAATGCGATCAGCATGTGTACGGTCACTATCCAATCTACCAGATTGGTCGATACAACGATCGAACCTAACCAGGCTTGGAATACGACCAGCACCAAATTGAATACGCTCAATACCGGGATCCAAACATTTTCACTTCGATAGCTGAATGAATATATCGCTGTTAAGAGCAGAAATATACCTGAGGCGGCTCCCACAAGGCGGTTAACATATTCGGTCCAGGTACGGGCCGCATTGAACTCTTCCGGGATCAATATGGAGCGGTCTTGCCTGATACGGTCGGCCAGGTCGTTATAACCGAACAGGTCGAGGGTTTTGGCAAAACGTTGATTTTTTGCAGCCCTTTTGGCCACATAGGTCTTTTTGTAGTCGGCAGGTAGTTCGCTAACATCGGTAGGCGGAATGTAGCGGCCAAAACACTTAGGCCAATCCGGGCATCCCATCCCCGAACCTGAACTGCGTACAACACCACCGGCAAGTATCACAACAAAAAGCAAAACGATCGTAATAAGGCTGTTTCGTTTAAATCTTGTTCTATTCGTTGCTACACTCATGTATTATACTAAAAAAGGGTATCTGTTTTAGGAATGACCTTCCGGAACAGATACCCTGTATCATCAGCCAAGAAAGGTCGATTATTTAACCTCTTCCTGGTTAGAATGCTGGGTATTTACCCATTCTTTATGGCTTTCTAACAGTACCGGATTGTCTTCAAAGTCGTGCGGTAAGTTAGAGCTTAATGTTTGAGAGAAAGGCACGGTCTGCGGGATGAAATCCTCGTCATGACCTGGCTTACTGTAATCATACGGCCAACGGTATACGGTAGGGATCTCACCTGGCCAGTTACCGTGGATATGCTCAACTGGTGTGGTCCACTCCAATGTATTAGAGTTCCATGGGTTCTCGGTAGCTTTTTTGCCCCAGAAGATAGAGCCAAAGAAGTTCCACAGGAAAGCTACTTGAGCAAATGCGGTGATGATAGCGGCCCAGGTCACGAAGGTGTTAACTGAAACCCATTGTTTTAACGACTCGATCTCAGTGAAAGAGTAGTAACGACGAGGTACACCGTCAAGACCCATGAAGTGCATTGGGAAGAACACCAGGTAAGCACCGATGAATGTCATCCAGAAGTGCAGGTAACCTAATTTAGCGTCCATCATACGGCCGAACATTTTAGGGAACCAGTGATAAACACCGGCCAACATACCAAATATAGCGGCCGAACCCATTACCAGGTGGAAGTGAGCTACCACGAAGTAAGTATCGTGCAGGTTGATATCCAGTGCAGCGTTACCCAGGAAGATACCAGTGATACCACCCGAGATGAAGAACGATACCAGGCCGATAGCGAACAACATAGCCGGCGTGAATTGGATGTTACCTCTCCAAAGTGTTGCTAAGTAGTTGAAGGTTTTTACTGCCGAAGGTACCGCAATGATCAGTGTAGTGATCATGAACACACCGCCCAGGAACGGGTTCATACCCGTAACGAACATGTGGTGACCCCATACGATGAACGATAATACAGTGATACCGATAAGAGAGTAAACCATTGCATGGTAACCGAAGATAGGCTTACGTGCATTGGTAGCGATAACCTCTGATGATATACCCAAAGCAGGCATGATCACGATGTAAACCTCTGGGTGACCCAGGAACCAGAACAAGTGTTGGAACAGGATCGGGCTACCACCTTCGAAAGGCATTACCTGATTTTGTACAACGATCTCAGACAGGTAGAAGCTGGTACCGAAGCTACGGTCAAATATCAATAATACCACACCAGCTACCAGTACCGGGAATGCTAATACTCCCAGGATAGCGGTCAGGAAGAAAGCCCAGATGGTCAAAGGCATTTTCCAAAGGTCCATACCTTTAGTACGCATGTTAAGAATAGTACTGATGTAGTTGATACCGCCCAGTAACTGTGACGCTACAAAGATGGTCATGCTGATCAGCCACATGGTCATACCCAAACCTGAACCTGGCATCGCTTTAGGCAAAGCTGATAACGGCGGGTAAATGGTCCAACCCGGACCAGCAGGGCCTTTCTCGATAAAGAAAGAAGCTAACATGATCACACTGGCCACAAAGAACATCCAGTATGAAAGCATGTTCATGAATGGCGAAGCCATATCACGTGCACCCAGTTGATAAGGGATCAATAAGTTACTGAAGGTACCGCTCAAACCAGCTGTTAACACAAAGAACACCATGATGGTACCGTGTATGGTCACCAATGACAGGTAAAAGTTAGTATCTAACCTACCGCCCGGTGCAAAACGGCCTAATAAGGTTTCCAGTAAAGGAAATGCTTTATCAGGGTATGCAAGCTGGATACGGAACAAGATCGAAAGGATCATGGCGATAACTGCCATGATGATACCAGTGATCAGGAACTGGCGGGCGATCATTTTGTGATCCTGGCTGAAGATGTACTTCGTCCAGAAAGTTTCGTTATGGTGGTGTTCGTGATCGTGATGGCCGTGATCGTGAACTGCTAATGTTGACATGATCGTTATATTAATTAGTTAATAGACGCTAATCTGTTTTGAAGAACGGTTTGCTTGTAAAGAGGGCTCTCAGCTAACTTCAGCTCCTTTTTAAGCCCGTCGGTCAGGTAAGGTTTTTGGTGGGTCAGCCAATCCTGGTATTCAGAAGCGCTAACTACCAGCACCACCTTTTGCATGTTGTAGTGGCTACCACCGCATATCTTGTTGCAATACAGGTGATAGTTGAAATCAGCCTGACCGGTCTCATTACGCATTTCGGCAGTAGTTTTGGTAGGCGTGAACTTGAAGTAAGTTGGTAAACCTGGTACCGCGTTGATCTGCACACGGAAGTTAGGCATGTAAACGCTATGGATGACGTCCTGAGCGATGATATTTAATCTAACCGATTTATTCACCGGGATGACCAATGTATCTGCCTGCAGGTCATCAAAGCTGTTCTTATCATCATAGCTAATGCCTAATTTGTTGGTACCGCTGATCAGTTTGTAGTTCTTTTTACCCAATTTTCCGTCTTTTCCAGGGTAACGCAGCTCCCAAGCGAATTGGTGACCGGTCACATCTATATTTAACGAAGCAACTTCGCCTTTAGCGTCCACCGTGTTGGTGATCTTACGCCAGGTCAGGAAACCGAACACTACCAAGATGGTCAGAACTATCGCTGGAGCAACGGTCCATATCTTCTCGATAGTATTATTGTGTGGGTAGTAGTAAGCTTTACGCTTGTCAGAACCTTTGTATTTGAACACAAAGCCGAACAACAGGATCTGGGTAAGCAGGAACACCACGAAGGTGATACCGAAAGTGATCCAGAACATGGTATCCAACGTTTTACCGTGTACCGACACCGCCGGACCTAAGATCATGCTACCGTGCACATCAAATGAATACCAAACACCAACGATACCGGCAACCAGGAACAGGATGAAGCCAGTAGCCATCACGTTGTTCCAGTTCACACCTTTCTTTCCTTGCATTTGCAGGGTAAGGTCATAAACCTTTAAGATCTTGCCTACCATCGCAACTGCAAAGCATACGATCACAAATATCAGAGTGTAGTAACCTACAGTTTCCCACATACCGGTGGCAGGTGCCTTCGCAGCAGTAGCTGTAGCATTTGAGCCTTCGGCCGCTTGCGCCATCACCAGGTCAGTACCCAGTAACATCAACGCAGCCATCAGCGAGAATGATTTTTTTAGATTTATCAGATGTTTGAATGCCATTTGTATCTGTGATTTGGTATTCTATATAGAATTACAAAGTTAGCAAATTAATATAAGTGGTGATGAAGGCTTTCGTCCAGGAACGGGTGCTTTTTAGGAATAAGCGACTCGAACTTGCTCAACGCGCTCAGCATCAAGAAGGTGAACAGACCTGCAAATCCTATGAATGTGAACAACTCGGTGATACCGAACTCACGGTGTGACTCCATGGTGCCAGGCATGATCATCAGGTAATAATCTAACCAGTGACCGATGATGATCACGATACAAGCTAACAGCATACGGTTCATCGAACGTTTGTTGTCGTTCATCATCAGGAGGAATAAAGGCGCAACAAAGTTCAACACGATGTTCAACCAGAACCACCATTTGTATTCAGGCTCCCAACGTTTGTAGAAGTACACACTTTCCTCAGGCATGTTGGCATACCAGGTAAGGAAGAACTGTGCGAACCAAACGTAGGTCCAGAATATCGAGAAACCGAAGATCAATTTACCAAGATCCTGCAGGTGGCTTTCGTTAACCCATGAGAAGTAACCGTTCTTTTTCAATAAGATCAATACAACAGCGATCACTGCTAATCCACTTACGTGAACAGCGGCCAAGTTGTACCAACCGAACATGGTAGAGAACCAGTGTGCCTCTAATGACATGATGGTACCGAACGCGTAGATCGGGAAGGTAAAGCCAAAGATCACCAGGAATATGGCCGACATTTTAAAGGCTTTGTTGTAGTTGAACATACCACCGATCTCGTCCTCATTATTAGAGTATCTAACCAGTAACATACCGAACCAAGTATACAAGCCCAGCATCACGATCAATGAACCGTAAAAGAAAGGTTTGTTTAAGAACGCAGATTTACCAGCGATGATCGCGTCATAAATAGGGCTACCCTCTTTAGCCAGGCCATCAGTGGCCCAGTGTGAGTAAAGGTAAGGCGACATCACTTCATGACCTTCATGGTGCTCAGGATGTGTCAGGAACAGACCTGCACCTACGATCACTAATAAGATGATCACGGCATATACTAATACCTTAGCAAAAGCTTGTGGTATACGTAGCAATACTACTGACCAGCCGGCTTGCGCCATGTACTGGTACGCTAAAAAGAATACACCAGCAACGCAAATGCCTACAAAATAGTAGCTCATTAGCAGCAGGTTCGAAAACGTGCGCACGGCGTGTAGCTCCGAGTGGTCAACCAGGAAGCCGTATAAGATGCCGATCACGCCGATCACTATGCCTGCAAGGCTCAGTGTTTTGGCTTTACCGGCAAATTCAAATCGTTCGTTAAAACTATGTTGATGAGAGGCCATTTAAGCTATAATATTATAAGGTTTGCAAATGATGTACATACATGATCACTTTCCAGCGCTCCTCGGGTGCCAGCTGCGATGCATATGAACCCATGGCGTTCACACCGTAAGTGATGGTATGATATATTTTACCGTCGGTAAGGTCTTTCATGGCGCCACCACGTGATGACTGACCTTGTGAGTACGATGGCGGCGGCGGATAACCATGTTTGGTCACTTCACCATCACCCTGCCCTGTCATACCGTGGCATGGTGAGCAATATGATTCGTACAGTTTCTTTCCTTCGGCGTAGTTCTGCTGGGTTTGAGCCAGTATACTTTTTACCTCAGCACTTGCCTGATCGTAACCGGCACGTGTGTTCGGATAATCAAAGCGGGTAAAGCCCAGTGGTATGCTACCTGCCGGAGGTACCTGTGCTGTTTTACCATCCTTGAAATTAGGGTTCTTTTGGTCGGGATCGTAGGCGATATGCTCATACATGTTAGGCGCATACTGCCAGCCGGTGCTTTGTTTATCATGGCACGATGACACTACCACTGTAGCAGCGATAGCGATCATGGTGGCACCGAATATCTTGATCTTATTCATAGCTAACATACTTTCTCTCGTTGTGCTTAACTTCTACAGCTCCTGCATCCTTCAGCAGGCGGGTTATATCATCATGTGGAATGTTTCCTTTGGCATCTACCGCGATCACAAAGCGATCATCAGTAGCACGCAGGTCCATTACCCTTGGCGCACGGCCCGGGAACAGGTGCGTAGCAGCAAAGAAGGTGGCCACCATACCAAATGCGGTGAACAGGATGGTCCACTCAAAGGTGAATGGAACAAAGTCAGGCATGGCAAAGTGCGGCTTACCACCGATGTTCATCGGCCAGTCATGCACCAAAGTGTAATACACGATGCTGAAGATCACTGTTGCACCCAGGCAGCCGAAGCAAAATGCTGCATAACCCAGGCGTGACTCTTTTACGCCAAGCTTAGCCTCGATACCGTGGATAGGCATTGGAGTGTACACATCGTAAATAGGGATACTGTTCTTTTGTAAGTTATCGATGCCGTGCATCAGATCATCGGGATCATCGAAACAACCTAATATAAATTTAGTGCTGCTCATGGTTATGCTTTTTGGTATTGAGTTAGATCAACACTGTCGTATTTTTCTAATGCTTTAATATAATCTGCCTGTGCTTCCGGCTCTAAGTGGCCAGCGTCTATCAGTTTCTTCTTAGCTTGCTCGCTCGATGATTTCAGCAATAACTTAACCTCGGCCATAGCCACTGAAGGTAACACGCGGATGAACAACAAGAACATGGTAAAGAACACACCGATCGATCCAACGAAGATACCTACGTCTGTCCAGGTCGGGTAGAACATCACCCAGCTTGACGGGATAAAGTCGCGGTGAAGTGAGGTAACGATGATCACGAAACGCTCGAACCACATACCGATGTTCACGATGATCGACAGCACCCATGAAAGTGGGATGTTGATGCGGATCTTCTTGAACCAGAACAACTGCGGAGTGATCACGTTACAGGTCATCATGCTCCAGTACGCCCACCAGTATGGACCGGTAGAACGGTTGATGAACGCGTATTGCTCGTACTCCACACCTGAGTACCAAGCGATGAAGAACTCAGTGATATAGGCCACACCCACGATAGAACCGGTCAACATGATGATCTTGTTCATTGATTCGATGTGGAACATGGTGATGTAGTTCTCTAAACCTAATACCTTACGGGCGATCAGCAACAGGGTTTGTACCATAGCGAAACCCGAGAAGATCGCACCCGCAACGAAGTATGGCGGGAAGATGGTGGTGTGCCATCCTGGCTCCAGTGAGGTAGCAAAGTCAAATGATACGATAGTGTGTACTGAAAGTACCAGTGGTGTTGAGATACCTGCCAGGATCAGTGACACGGTCTCGAAACGCTGCCAGGTCTTTACCGAACCGGTCCAACCGAATGAAAGGATCGAGTAAATGCGGCGGCGAAGACCGGTAGCACGGTCACGGATAGAAGCGATGTCAGGCAACAGACCAGTGTACCAGAACACTAATGATACTGAGAAGTAGGTCGAGATCGCGAACACGTCCATCATCAGTGCCGAGTTCCAGTTCACCCAAAGTGAACCATACTGGTTAGGTAATGGTAAGGTCCAGTAAGCCAACCAAGGGCGGCCCATGTGACCAAAAATGTAAGTGGCCGCACAAACTACCGCGAAGATGGTCATCGCCTCGGCAGAGCGGTTGATAGAGTTACGCCAGTTTTGACGGAACAGTAATAATACTGCCGAGATCAGCGTACCGGCGTGACCGATACCTACCCACCACACGAAACCGGTGATGTCCCAGGCCCAGCCAACTGTTTTGTTCAAACCCCACTCGCCGATACCGTACCAAAAGGTCCAGCTGATGGAGAATACCCAAAGGCTTGCACCGGCAACGGCGAGGGCAAAGCCGATCCACCACGCCATATTGGGCTTATTTTCTACAGGGAGTAAAACCTCGTTAGTGATCTGGGCATAGGTTATATCCTTGCCCGTGATCAACGGTTCCCTGATTATTGCTTCACTGTGAGATGCCATAGTATATTAATATCTCGTAATTATGTTTAAGCTTCTGTTGTCAGTCTGTTCCTTACTTTGGTTTGGTAACCGATGCCTGGTTTCACGTTAAGCTCTTCAAGCACGTAGTATGTCCTGTCGCTCTTAAGCGCTTTTGATACTTCTGAGTTAGGATCGTTAGCGTTACCGAAGATGATCGCATTGGCCGAGCAGGTTTGCTGGCAAGCCACTTTGATATCGCCATCTTTCAATGAACGTTTCTCTAATTTGGCATTCAGTTTACCGGCTTGGATACGCTGAGCACACATTGAGCATTTCTCCATCACACCGCGGAAACGGGTGGTAACGTCAGGGTTCAATACCAACTCAGTGTAATCGTTCTGCAGGTAGTTCTCGAAGCGTGAATCGTTCCAGTAGTTGAACCAGTTGAAACGACGAACTTTGTACGGACAGTTGTTAGCGCAGTAACGGGTACCAACGCAACGGTTGTACGTCATTTGGTTCAAACCCTCACTTGAGTGAGTGGTAGCTAATACCGGGCACACGGTCTCGCAAGGTGCGTGATCACAGTGCTGACAAAGCATTGGCTGGTAAGTTACCGATACGTGATCAAGGTCTTCCAGTTTGCTGATCTCTTTCTCTTCAGTAACGGTCTTGCCTTTTTCGTCAAAGCTGTAGTAACGATCGATACGGATCCAGTGCATCTCACGACGACGGCGAACCTCGTCACGACCTACTACTGGAATGTTGTTCTCAGCGTTACAAGCCACCACGCAGGCGCCGCAACCGGTACAAGCGTTCAGGTCAATGGCCATTACCCAGTTGTACTGAGGACGGTCATATTCATCCCAAAGGCTGTATGTTTCTTTCTCGCCTTTCTCTTCGCCTTCTGGCTTTTTCAGGTACTCTTGCAGCGTGGTCTCACGGATCACGTCACGACCTTCGTAAGAGTGGTGAGTTTGAGTTTGCGCTAATACGATCTTATCGCCGCCTAAAGCTTTCACTTCGGCTACAGCATTGCCCTGGAAGGTACCATTGGTCAACACCATGAACGGATAAGCGTTCTTACCTACGCCATCGCCTACTTTACCTGCTTTGCTACGGCCGTAACCTAAAGCGATAGAAGCAGTGCCTTGAGCCTGGCCTGGTTGTAACAATACAGGTAATTCTGTTTTGTAACCGTTAGCGCTGATCTCGATCAGGTCGCCTTCCTCTAATTTCAGCTCTTCAGCGGTCTTAGGCGCAATGGCCACAAAGTTATCCCAGGTAACTTTTGACACTGGCTCAGGTAATTCCTGCAACCATGGGTTGTTAGCCTTTTTACCGTTACCTACGGTAGTATTTTCATATACCTGTAACTCTAATTTACCTTCGCCACCTGCCAACTTAGCACCCTGACCAATGATGGTTTGCGCTACTGCGTTCAGATCACGGCTAAAGCTAACCGGTGAAGATGCCTTAGGGGCTACCTTAATGAAACCGGTTTGCAGTAAAGTTTCCCAACCGTTCTGACCGGCCAGTCCGCCTTTAGCTAAAAGAGTAGTGTTCCAGTTATTACGTACGAAAGTGTAGTAGTCTTTAACGGCATTGTCACTCCAGATCAGCAAGCTTTGCTCAGCCTGACGGGTATCGTATACCGGGTTGATGGTCGGTTGTACGATAGTGTAGTAACCTTCCAAAGCGTTCTCATCACCCCATGACTCTAAAAAGTTATGGTTAGGTGCCACGATGTTACACTCGGCAGCGGTCTCGTCCAGGTAAGGAGCGAAAGACACTTTCAAACGTACTTTCTTCAAAGCGTCAGCAAAGGCGCTGCTTTGGTAGTAGTTGTAAACCGGGTTAGCATCCAGGAACATCACTGCGCCTACTTCACCGCGTTTCATTTCTTCGATCAGTGCCACTACATCAGCATCGTTGCCTTTGTATTGGTATGATGGATTGTCAAGATCGATAGTAGTGCCATAGCTGCCCAACAATGAGTTGATGGCATTTACCAACACTTGAGTAGCTACATCATTGCTGCCGCTTACTACCAGGGCACGGCCCTTAGCGTTTTGCAATTCTTTAGCGGCAAGGATGATCGCGTTATCGGCTACGTTGTTACCCAGTTTTTTTGAACCTGGTAAAGTAGTACCGGCAATAGCATTATATAAGTTAACAAGAGCTAAACCTTCTTGTGATACTTTGATCGGGATACGCACATCGGCGTTACTGCCGGTGATGCTCATGCCTGCCTCAAAATGGATATGGCGAGACATTTTACCGCTCTTTACAGCCTGCTCGTTACGCTTTGATACGTACTGGCGGGTGAACTCTGAATGCGAGATCCATGAACCCAGGAAATCGGCACCAAAGCTTACGATCAGGTCAGCCTTGTCAAAGTTGTAATGAGGCAATACGGCTTTACCAAAGCTGTTCTGGTTAGCCTGAATGATACCGGTGTAAGAAACGGCATCATAAGTTACATGCTTAGTGGTAGGGTATTGTGCGGTAAAGGCAGCGATCACACCCAGTGTTGAAGGGCTGTTGATCGTTGAAGTTACCAGGCGGATCTTTTTGCCACTGGCTTTAATAGAAGCAAGTTCACCTTTAACAAAGCTATCCAGTGCGCTCCAGGCGGTATCGCCTTGGTCCTGCATTGGTCCTTTAAGGCGGTTGCTATCATATAGGTCAAGCACGGCGGCTTGTGTTTGGGCGCTAACACCTCCCTGGCCAAACAGATCGTTAGGGTTACCCTCGATCTTGATCGGACGACCTTCACGGGTCTTTACCAATATAGCTTGGCCTTCGTAGCTTGATACGTAGAAGTTGGCTATACCCGGAGTTACCTCCTCTGGTTTGATCAGGTATGGGATCGATTTATGGACAGGTGTTTTTTGACAAGCTGCCAACGAAACCGCACCTATACCAAAACCAACGGTCTTTAAGAAGTTACGACGCGGGGTCTTTCCGGTAAGCCCGGTACCGCTCAGCACCTCCTCGATCGGAATAGGCTCG
The DNA here is from genome assembly GCF_020783335.1 of Mucilaginibacter daejeonensis. Taxonomy (NCBI): domain Bacteria; kingdom Pseudomonadati; phylum Bacteroidota; class Sphingobacteriia; order Sphingobacteriales; family Sphingobacteriaceae; genus Mucilaginibacter; species Mucilaginibacter daejeonensis. The sequence continues at coordinate 678,525 of NZ_CP086068.1, read as the reverse complement.
GCAAACTCGTGCTTGTTCTTTTCAACAAACTCTGGCGTGTTGTTCAGCTCTTCTAAACCTTTCCAGTATTTTTTATTGCTTTCCATTTAAGCTATATAAACTGTAATTGCTAAGTTCTTATTTATTAATAGTGGCATTTACCGCACTCCAGACCGCCCATTGCAGCAGCTGTAAGTTTCTCACCTTTTTTCAGGCGCTCGTGCACATCGATCATGTTCTCGTAGTAAGCGTTGCCTTTAACCGCAACGTCGGTACGACGGTGACACTGGATACACCATTTCATGGTAAGCGGTGAGTATTGGTAAACCTCCTTCATGGTCTGGATAGGACCGTGACATTTTTGGCACTCCAAACCAGCCACTTTTACGTGTTGTGAGTGGTTGAAGTAAGCGAAGTCAGGCAGGTTGTGTACACGTACCCACTGGATAGGACGAGCCTTAGTGGTATCGTATTTCTGCGTGCTGGCATCATAACCCAATGCATCATAGATCTTGTGGATCTCAGGTGATTCGGTCTTCACTGTTTTGTGGCAGTTCATACACACGTTAAGCGAAGGAATGGTAGCGTTCTTGCTCTTGTAAGCACCACCGTGGCAGTACTGACAGTTGATCTTCATCACACCAGCGTGCAACTCGTGAGAGTATTTGATCGGTTGTACCGGTTGATAACCCTGGTGCATGTTAGTGTTCCACATGGTCACCCAGCTCCAGCTACCCCCAGCTATCACTGATGCCAGTACAAAGAAGAATACCAGTTTCTTGTTCTTGGCCAGTTTCTTCAAACCAGCTAAACGGTCAACAGCAACCTCTTCCTCTACAGCTAACTCCTCAGGAGCAAGGTCTTTGCGTTTAAGTAATAACTTCTCTAAAGTACCGATAGCGCGGTTAAGCACCAGGATAACAATGAAAGAGATGATCACTACGGCTAACAGACCAAAGATCATGAAGCTGCTTGGTGTGCTATCCTCAGCAGCAGCACCGGTAGCGCCACCTGCTTTAGGGGTCTCTTGCATCTTCTTATATTCGGTACGAACATAAGTGATGATGTCGGCCACATCGCCATCGCTCAACTCGGTGAACACGTTCATGCCCGCCTGGTTGTACTCGTTGTAGATCTTTAATGCTTTAGGGTCTTTAGCAGCGATAAGAGCCTGGTTGTTCTGGATCCATTTGGTCAACCATTTATCGTCAGTTTCCGAGGTGATGGTAGGACCCAACGCCGGACCGGTCATACGAACGTCCAGTTTATGGCACGAGCTACATTTGGCCTTATACAAAGCTTCGCCCTTGGCGGCATCGCCTTCGGCACGAGCAGCAAAACTTGCCACAGTTAATCCTGCAACAAGTAGAACCGACCTTGAAAACTGTTTAAAAAGTAATGAGATATTCCTCATAAAGCGTATTTGTGCTAAATATTTTGTGTTTTTGACAAACGATTCACTGAAAAGGGCGTGAGTATCCTGCTATTTTCAGTCCACAAAAGTAAAATTTTATAAACTATGGCTGACAAATTAGTGACACTTGTTTCTAATTTATAATCAATCTAAACAATCATTAAAACCGCGTTAAAAGGCCATTTTAGGCACATTTTCCTTCAACGTAATTATTTATTGTGATCAGTAAGCGTTTACCGATCTTCGAACAATTATGCCGATGTGTTGCGAAATTGATAAAACCCTATTATGAGTGTGGTAGTGGTCATGATCCCTATGCCATCAAGAACAACGTCCCTCACCAGCCATCTACATCTGAGCGTTCGGTGCCATGTATCTGGCGGTCATTCATGACCATTTTAAAAGTGAAAAGGGCTCCCCTATCGCAGGAACCCTTTTCAGTAATATCATCATATAGCATGAGCGACGGCGAAGGTCACTCATCCCCGTGCAACTTATTGACCTAACAACCAGGCAAAGATCAACGGAGCCACGATGGTAGCATCGCTCTCTACAATGAACTTTGGTGTGTTCACATCCAGCTTACCCCAGGTTATCTTCTCATTAGGTACCGCCCCCGAGTATGAGCCGTATGAGGTGGTAGAATCACTGATCTGGCAGAAATAGCTCCAGAACGGAATGTTCTCCATCTCCATATCCTGATACAGCATAGGCACCACGCAGATCGGAAAATCGCCGGCTATACCGCCACCGATCTGGAAGAAACCAATCCCTTTACCTTCTGAGTTCTTTACATACCAGTCGGCCAGCCAGCCCATGTATTCGATACCGCTTTTCATGGTGGTGGCTTTAATCTCGTTCTTGATCACATATGAGGCGAAGATGTTACCCATGGTGCTATCTTCCCATCCTGGTACCACGATCGGCAGGTTACGCTCGGCAGCGGCCAGCATCCATGAGTTCTTAGGGTCGATCTCGTAGTACTGCTCCAGCTCACCGCTCAATAGTATCTTGTACATATACTCATGCGGGAAGTAACGCTCGCCGGCATCGTCAGCATCTTTCCAGATTTTGTGGATGTGCTTTTGTAAACGACGGAAGGCCTCTTCTTCGGGTATGCAGGTATCGGTAACGCGGTTGTAGTGGTTCTCTAACAGATCCCACTCATCCTGCGGACTAAGGTCACGGTAATTAGGTACACGCTTGTAGTGCGAGTGTGCTACCAGGTTCATGATATCCTCTTCAAGGTTGGCACCTGTACAGCTAATGATATCGATCTTGCCCTGGCGGATCATCTCGGCCAGTGATATGCCCAGCTCGGCAGTACTCATGGCACCGGCCAGTGTCACCATCATTTTGCCGCCTTCCAGCAGGTGGGTCTCGTATCCTTTAGCTGCATCTACCAATGCGGCAGCATTAAAGTGCAGGTAGTTCTTTTCGATGAACTGTGATATGGGTCCTCTTGTAGTGCTCATGATCTTTCTGTTTTTATAATTAGCCGCAAAAGTAGGATTTTGTTTTTAAACAAAAATGATGGAACCAAAAGCCGATAAAGGCCCTCACTATATGTCCGCTTTATTCGTTCCTTTTCAACTGCCAACAATAGTTTACCTTTGCGCTTTGTCAACCTGTACCGGTAGTTCATTCAATGAAAAGACACCTTACGTTTTTTGCCTTACTGTCAATATTGGCTATACCTGCATACGCTCAGAAAGAAGGCTTCATCAAACGCATATCGCCCAAATTTGTGCGCAAGATGCTTTGGGAGAAAGATAGCAGCCGCAGTGCCAGTTTTTTCCTGCTGCCGGTCCTGAGTTCGGCCCCTGAGACGGGACTGGAAGTGGGCGCGTCGGCCTTGTATTCCTTTTACACCGACACCAGCCGCATCACCCGCGTATCAAATGTGTTCGGTTACGGCACGTTTACTACCAAGGGCCAGCAAAGGGCCAGCATCAGCACCAACTACTGGACCCCGCAGAACCGCTACCACTATACCGGCGTGGTCAGCTTCGTGAACTTTCCTTTCGACTTTTACGGTATCGGCAACGCCACCCGCAAAGCCGAAGAGCAACGTATCAGCGAAAAGCGCTTGCGGGTGAACTATTTGGCCGAAAAAAGATTGGGAGACTATGTTTACATCGGTTACACGATCGGTGGATACAACTTCACTTATCGCATAGATAACCTGGGCCGGGCGTTTGAATCGCAATTGACCGACCGCGACCGCAACGGCGGTTCAGGCTTGTACATTGGCCCGAGTATAACTTTTGATAACCGGAACAACAACACTTACACCACCAAAGGATTGGTGTTCACGGCTTATGCCCACTTCATGCAGGGGCTGTTCAGCGATAATTACTACCGCGGCACTTTCCTCAACATGGAGTACGCACAGTTCTTCAAACTTCATAAACGTTGGGTACTGGGTGTGAACGCACAGGAGCAAAGCCTTTTTGGCGGACAAACGCCTTTTTACCTGTTGCCGGAGTTAGGTAACGATGAGATGATGCGGGGCTACTACAATGGCCGCTACCGTGATAAGCATTTGATAGCCGGACAAACCGAACTGCGTTACCGGTTAAGCGACCGCTTAGGGCTGGCAGGCTTTGTGGGTACCGGCACGGTGTTCCGCAACTCGTTCTCTTTTGATCAGCTTAAACCGAACTACGGAGGTGGATTGCGCTACTTTTTTGATACCGAGAAGGGCCTGACCATGCGGGTAGATTACGGGGTTGGCCAGCAACCCGCCGGCGAAAAGCGCCAGCAAGGTTTTTATCTGAGCTTAGGCGAATCGTTTTGATGAAACAGGACTGATCAATACTTGATCCAAAAATCTTCTTTTTTTTGACCCGGCCTGAAGAACAGCAGCCCCATCCAGAACAGGTTGACCGAGGCCGTCACTTTTTGGTGTGACCGCATCACATCCCATGAGGCCTTGGTGAGCATATGGGCATGAATGTTATGAACGATCAGCATGGTATCAGCATTGGTTTTACCCAACAGGCGGTTAAAATGATCTATAGCGCCTTGCGGATTTAGCCGTGCATCGATGAAGTATACGCCGGGCGTTACCGGGTCTCTCCATGCTGCGGTATCATTGATGGACACTTGCTTGACCACCGGCGCGGCCTGTTGTAAAATGTGCAGATCAGCGGCTGTATGCTTACCTAATATCCACATAACACCAGGGTTGGCATCGGCTACAAGCCGGTAAAGTAATTTGTCTACCGAAGTTAATTTTTTGCCATCAGGCACAACTTTTGAGATCTGTTGATATATTTTTTTTTCAGAAAAGTCGTAAATTACCTCATCGACCAGCCGGTAAACGAAGGGCGAATGCAGACCGTGCCGGTTATTGGCTTTTAACTGATGCCTTAAATGGCTCAGCGCATATTTAAAGCTGAACATGGTGGTAAAATTAGAGAAAGCTTTAATAATTGAAAAAGGAAGTGAACATGATAAACGAAGCTGAGATAAATTCCCTGATCAAACTACTGGACGACCCCGACCGCGAGATATTCGAGCACGTACATGATAAACTGATATCATACGGTCCGCCTGCCATACAATACCTGGAAAGTGCCTGGGAACAGGCATTTGACCCCATACAGCAAGAACGCATTGCCAACCTGGTACACGAGCTGCAATTCAGCATGGTGAAGAACGAGTTGGAACTCTGGCATCAGGGCGGGGGGTTCGATCTGCTGCGCGGTGCGCTCATCATCAACAAATACCAGTACCCCGACCTTGACGAACAAAAGATCATTAACCAGATCGAGGCCATCAAGCGCGATATATGGATGCAAATGATGTTCGAGGGCAGTGCCAGCGATCAGGTAAAACTGATCAACCATGTGTTGTACAACATTTACGGCTTTAGCGGCAACACCACCAGCCATCAAGACCCGCAGAACAGCTACCTGAGCCAGGTACTGGAAAGCAAACGCGGCAACCAGATATCGTTAGCTATCATTTACTCGGTGATCGCCCAGCGATTGGATATCCCCATCTATGGCGTGAACCTGCCTCAGCATTTCATTTTGGCTTATGTTGATGAAAGCATGGCCAGTGAATTTGAGAACGGTGTGTTATTTTACATCAACGCCTTTAACAAAGGTTTCATTTTTGGTCGCAGGGATGTGGACATGTTCCTGAAGCAGTTGAACCTTAACAACGACAAGCAGTTTTACGAGCCTTGTAGTAATACCGACATCGTAAGGCGCATACTACGTAACCTGATCAGCGCTTACGAGCAATTAGGATCTACCGATAAGGTGAACGAATTGAAAGAGTTACTGGCAGTACTGAGCTAATGCTCAGGCCAGTGACTCCTGTATGAGTGCTACCCTTTGCTCAATGTTGGCGATCGCTTTTTTAGGCGTGACATCACCGTTGGCTCTGAATCCGTAAATATCCCTTCCACACGAGCTACAGTTCTCGATGGTCTGGCCGTTGATGTCGTTATTGGTACCGCACTCGCAAACCCATACCTCTTTTTCTTTGGATGACAGGAGCTGCTTTTTGGTGGTGCGCTGCCCGCGCTCAGGAAAACCAGCGTTCAATATCGCTTTGATCTCTTGCAGTTTATTAACGTCTTCCTGATCGTAATATGGCTTTGGATAGGTGACAAGTCTTAGGGCCAAACGCTGTTTATTAAAGTCGTTGGTGTGCAGCAATTTTATCACCTCATCAAGATCCAGTAAACGGTGCTCCCTGATCAAACCTCCTATAGCGCCCAGCAGCCCTTCATTATCTTGGCTCAAAGCGCTATCGTAAAGCAACTCGATCTTCTTTTCGTCAGGGAACCCATCGATCAAAGCAGCTATGTTATCATAGAATGACTTTGCTTCGGTAGCTGCAAAACTGGGTGCGTAAGTACTATATTTCTTGAATAAATAAGGCAAGATCTCCTCGAATCTGTTGTCAATGATGAATTTCCAATTCTCCTCGTTGAAGCCAAGCACACCTTCTTTTGCATGCCTAAGCATCTCCTTTTTACGATGCAATACCGCAAGATGCTCATGGCTAACGTTAACCAATTTATCTACCTGACGATAGGCAGATGAGTTGTCGACCGCATCAGCCAACACCACCGCTGTGCCAATGGCCGTGAGCATGAACATCGATTTGCTTTTGCCCGATATTTCGTCCATGTCGATACTCAGACCCACCACACCGTTGGCCCCTATCTCATGAGCAGCCTTCTGGATCTTTTGTATCGCTTCATTATAAAGCGAGGTCAATTGCATTTGGTAAGTACCGGACCGACCGCCGAACACATCGCTAAAAGAGGCAAAGAGGTCGCTGAAGAAGTTGGTACCGGCAACAAGGTGAGCCGTGACCGGCTTTAAATGACGTTCGATCTTGCGGCCTTCTATTGTGGCCGTGGTAACTACAAGGACGTCTTTTGGTCTGATCATCTTTAGATAAGGTTTAGGTCATAAAAATAGCCGAACAACTTGAATAAAGCATGTTCGGCTGACAAAATTTGTTATAAAGATCTTTTTACTTGGCAGTTAACCAGCCATTGGCATCCATCCAGTTCTTGCAGGCATCGAACCATTGCTCTTTGGTGGTCTTGTTGTTTAGACCAAAGCCATGGCCACCTGCTTGGTAAATGTGCAATTCACCTTTTACGCCGTTCTTTACCATAGCTTCATAAAACATCAGGCTATTGGCAACCGGCACCGTCTTGTCGTCCTCCGCGTGTACCAGGAACGCCGGTGGAGTTTGAGGGGTCACTTGTTTTTCGTTCGAGTACAGGTCTGCCACTTCGGGGGCTGGGTCTTTACCGATCAGGTTATTGCGTGAGCCGGTATGCATGGCAGGCCCCATGGTGATCACCGGGTAAAGCAGCACACCAAAGCTTGGGCGCAGGTTAACGTTATCTTTGTTATCGATCACCGCCTTATTGAAGTGGGTGATCGCGGTAGAGGCCAAATGACCGCCGGCCGAAAAACCGATGATGCCCACACGGGCCGTATCGATGCCCCACTCCTTGGCACGCTGACGCACCATTTGTATGGCTCGTTGCGCATCCTGCAACGGACCGATAGTTTTATCCTGCATAATGGCATCACTTGGCAAACGGTAAGTAAGTACAAACGCCGCTACCCCTATCTCATTAAATTTTTGCGCCACATGATAACCCTCGTGGTCCATAGCCAGGCGAGAGTAACCGCCGCCGGGGCAGATCACTATGGCAGCACCATTGCCCTTACCCTTTTCAGGTAAAAATGGCGTTAAAACCGGATCGGTCACCATGCTGGTGCGGAAGCTCTCGGTCTTTTCTACATAGTCTTTGGCCGCCGGTTTGGAATTAGGTACGCCCTTGGGGTACAACTTGATGGTGGGATAGTTTTGCGCCATAGCAGTGCCACCGAATATGGTTAACAAAGTAGTGATCAAAAATTTAGCTTTCATGGATAATTGGTTTCAAAAAGGTGGCTCAATATAGGCATTGGAGATGTTTTATGCATGCCGACCAACAACAAAAAAGCCTGTATCACGAACTTGATACAGGCTTTATATACGTTAGGCTCCGGATAAAAGGATACCTGACCACCCAGAGAAAGCGATCAGATTGATCAGCAGCGATGTCTTGGACCCTTGTCGTTTGTAAACTTTATATACACTTCGAAGCAGAAGGATTAAAGCTACCGGACCGAAGATCATCAACGACAATATGTCGAGATTTGGGGTAAAAGGCCCACTTTTAAAACTTTTGCTGTGCCAAAAGAATATGATCGCACCAACCATTGAAAAGTAAGCCCCCATGAGCCGCAACTCACTGTTCCGCGATATGAGCTTGCCCCTAATCATTTTAATTGCTTGGACCACCAAATTCCATCAGGTAAGCTTTCAGGAAATCATTCAGATCACCATCCAGTACCGCCTGGGCATTTGAGGTCTCGTGATCTGTACGCAGGTCCTTCACCAGTTTGTACGGGTGTAGTACGTAGTTGCGGATCTGTGAGCCCCACTCGATCTTTTTCTTGTTGCCTTCTATCGCGTTCGTGGTCTCCATGCGTTTACGCATCTCGATCTCGTACAACTGCGATTTAAGTAACCGTATAGCGTTCTCCTTGTTCTGCAATTGCGAACGGGATTCCTGGTTCTTGATGATGATCCCCGATGGTTTGTGGTACAAACGTACGGCGGTCTCCACCTTGTTCACGTTCTGTCCACCGGCACCACCCGATCTAAAGGTCTCGAACTCGATATCGGCAGGGTTCACCTCTATCTCGATAGTATCATCCACCAATGGGTAAACATATACCGATGCGAACGAGGTATGGCGTTTAGCATTAGCATCAAAAGGTGATACACGCACCAAACGGTGTACGCCGTTCTCGCCTTTCAGGTAACCGTATGCAAAGTCACCTTCAAATTGTAAGGTAACGGTTTTAATGCCGGCCACATCACCTTCCTGCGAGTCCTGCTCGGTCACTTTGTAACCGTTCTTTTCGCCCCACATAATGTACATACGCATCAGCATGCTGGCCCAGTCGCAGCTTTCGGTACCACCTGCACCTGCTGTGATCTGCAATACAGCATTCAGCTGATCTTCCTCGGCCGATAGCATGTTCTGGAATTCCAGGTCCTCTACCGCCTTTAATGCAGTATCATATTGTTCCTGCATCTCTGCCTCGGTGGCATCACCACCCTGGTAAAACTCATATAATACACCGGTATCTTCTACTGTGGCCACTACCTTTTGAAAGGCATCGGTCCATATCTTTTTAGCTTTGATAGAAGCCAATACCTTTTCGGCCTCTTTCGGCGCGTTCCAAAAGTCAGGGCCTATGGTGATCTCCTGCTCTTTGGCTAACTCTTCAAGTTTGTTATCAATGTCAAAGATGCCTCCTCAGGGAAGTTGTTCTATCCCTCAAGTCTTGTACTTGTTCTTTAGTCATGCAGCAAATATAAATAATTCAGTTAGGTATGAACATAAAAGAGGCCCCGATGTTCTCGGGGCCTCTTTTATGTTATCTGCCAAAGATGGTTGCCGGGTATCAGGCGATCAGGAGCTGATCGACAAGGCCGTTAAGGTCGGCGCGGTTGCCATTCAGCTGTGATAGCATGGTACCAAGAGCAAATTCTTCGGTCTCTTTGTTGTTGGATTGCTGTACCAGTTGTTTCATCACGGCTGGTATAAGCGTGGTGGCCGCGGCATGTGCCGATGGCATGTCAATGCTGTAGAACTTGTTCAAACGGTTAGCGAACTTATTGATCATGCTCGTCACCAACGATTCGTTGTAGGTACCTGAGAACTGGAAGAACTTGATGATGTCGCGAATGCGGCCACTCTCGACCTGGTTCTTCAATACTTCAATGATAGAACTTGAAGCTTCGGTCATCACCGCTTCACGAGAAGATGCAGGGATCACCGGGTTGTTAATAACAGCCATACCGGCGTTATTTTTAACAAGCATGAAAAGTTTTTCAAACATAACGATGTATTTTTAGCAGATCATTAAAATTATAGCAAATCGGTTTAAGTTTTGCCATTAAAACAAATATAATAAATAAAATTTTTGAAATTCAAAAAAATTGTCAAAATATTTTCAAAATTTCCTAATTGGTGAGTGTACTGCTAACACTAAGATGTTAGTGTTTTTTTGACGCTAAGTACAGCTAATTTTAGGGAGATAAGTGGCTAATACAAACAATTAAAGCTTACTTTTGACGGTACAAAAACAACAATTATGCTGCCAAATATCAATTTCACCACGACCCAGGCCTATCAGTATTTAGCTGAGTACTTCACTGAGTTAGAGGGAAAGCATTTAAAGGACCTTTTTACGGCTGATAAACAGCGCTTTGAAAAATTCTCTGTTTTTTTTGAGGACCTGTTGTTCGATTACTCTAAGAACAGGATCGATGAAAAAGGTATAGCTTTATTGATACAGTTGGCCAAGGAGTGTAGCTTAAATGAGGCGATCGATGCGATGTTCAATGGTGAGGCGATCAACATGACCGAGGGCCGCCAGGTACTGCACACGGCGCTGCGTAACCGCAGCGACAACCCTGTTTATGTTGATGGCAAGGATGTGATGCCTGAGGTGAACGCGGTACTGGCTCACATGAAAGAGTTTAGCGAAGCCGTGATCAGCGGCGCATGGAAAGGCCATACCGGCAAAGAGATAACCGATGTGGTGAACATTGGCATAGGCGGATCTGACCTGGGCCCCGTAATGGTGACCGAGGCACTGAAACCTTACAAGACCCGCCTCAACCTGCATTTCGTATCTAACGTTGATGGTACCCACATAGCCGAAACACTAAAGAAGGTGAACGCCGAGACCACTCTGTTCCTGATCGCATCGAAGACCTTTACCACGCAGGAGACCATGGCCAATGCGCATACCGCACGTGAGTGGTTCCTGAGCCAGGGCGCTGCCGAGGCCGATGTGGCCAAGCATTTTGCGGCATTGAGCACCAACGCTGCAGCAGTAGAGAAATTTGGCATCGATACCCAGAATATGTTCGGCTTTTGGGATTGGGTAGGCGGCCGTTATTCGTTATGGAGCGCTATTGGTCTGTCCATAGCGTTAAGCGTTGGCTATGATAATTTTGAAGAATTGTTAGGGGGTGCCCATGCCATGGACAACCACTTTAAAGATACCGAACTTGAGCAGAACATACCGGTGATCGCCGCCTTACTGGGCATTTGGTACAATAACTTTTTTGGCGCCGAAAGCCAGGCCATTTTACCGTACGACCAATACCTGCATCGCTTTGCTGCTTACTTTCAGCAAGGCGACATGGAAAGCAACGGCAAGTATGTTGACCGTAACGGCGAGGTGGTGGACTACCAGACCGGCCCGATCATTTGGGGCGAACCAGGCACTAATGGCCAGCATGCCTTTTATCAACTGATCCACCAGGGCACTAAGCTGATCCCGGCCGATTTTATCGCTCCGGCGCAGACACACAATCCGGTAGGTGAGCATCACACCTTGCTGCTCTCTAACTTCTTTGCCCAAACAGAGGCCCTGATGAACGGCAAGACCTATGACGAGGTAGTGGCCGAGCTGAAAGCTGCGGGTAAAAGCGAGGAAGAGATCGATGCACTGGCACCATTCAAAGTATTCGAGGGCAACCGCCCGACAAACTCCATCCTGCTTAAAAAGATCACGCCGCGTTCGTTAGGCTCATTGATCGCCATGTATGAGCACAAGATATTTGTGCAAGGCATCATTTGGAACATATACAGCTTTGACCAGTGGGGCGTTGAACTTGGCAAACAACTGGCTGGTAAGATCCTTCCTGAGCTGCGCACCGCCGATGAGGTGACCACACACGACGCCTCTACCAACGGACTGATCAACCAGTACAAAGAGTGGAGATAAGACCTTAAGATCCAAAAAATAAAACTAAAGCCATTCAGGATGAACTGAATGGCTTTTTCTTTTACAAATATCGTTGTTGCGGCTAAACCCGGGTGGTCAAGTTCAATCCATAGGTTATATATCATTCAACCTATGAAACTGATCAACAAACTCTTTTTACTGATCGCCGTTGTTGCGTTCAGTTCTTGCGCGGCCATGAGGCCGGTGAACACCTCTCAACTCCGCATTGGCATGACCAAGGACGAAGTGCAGACCGCATTGCGAAAGAAACCTGAAAGCACCATTGCTGCTAAAAAAGACCCGGTGACCAACAAAGTGATCGAAGTGGTGCAATACCGCGAAATGGGTAACGAGATAGGTACCGGCATTTACTGGCTATATTTTGTAAATGACCGCCTGGACCGCTGGGAATTGGCTAACCCTTACGGCCCGGCTATATAAATAAATACCAACAAAAAGCCCGGTCATATAACTGACCGGGCTTTTTGTTTAATGTGCCCAGCAGTGGGGCTTTTATTTCTTGACCAGCTGGATCTGGTATAAATTCGGCCAGTTCTTCCCTGTAACGAACATGCGTTTGCCGATGCTATCCCAGGCTATGCCGTTAAGCACATCGGCATTGCTATCGGCTTTCTTAACGGTCTCGGTAAGCACGATCAGGTTAGCGCGCTTTACCACTGCACCTGTTTTGGGGTCGATGGCTATGATCAGGTCTTTTTGCCAAACATTGGCATAGATCAGTCCATCAATATATTCCATCTCATTGAGCTGGTTAACCGGTCCCTGGTCATCATAAACATCTATCGTGCGCACAGTGCGGTAATTGTCCTTATCCATCACAAAGATGCGGTTGCTGCCGGTGTTGCAATACAGATTCTTGCCGTCATTGCACATCCCCCATCCTTCATCGCCCTGGGTGAAAGGGAAGGTGGAAAGTAGCTTCAACGTGTTCTTATCATACACAAAACCTACCCTTTCATGATAGGTAAGCTGGATCAGCTTATCGCCCATTACGGTGATGCCCTCGGCAAAGGTATCGCAGCTCATCTCCAGCTTCTTCAGTACCTTACCGCTAACATCCACCTTGCGCAGGCTCGAGTGCTGCGAATCGCGGCAATAACCGCCATCACTTTCATACAATACACCATCGCGATATTCTAACCCCTCCGTGAACGATGAGGTATCATGCGGAAAGGTCTTTTGAATATTGTAGGTGTACTCCTCGGGTGCTTTGGCAGCCAGCAGGTTGATGTTGGTGCTCACCTCCTGCGGTTTACCTTCACTGTATACCCTGGCCGTGATAACCACAGGGCCAAGGCCCAAGGTATCGGTAGGAAGTTGAACAGCCGATGAGTCCTTTGCACCAGCAAAGCGTACAGAATCTAATAGGTAGACCACTGAATCGGCTTTAAAGCTTGCAGGATAGCTTACCTTGATGCTCACTTTGTCGCCCTGTTTGTAGCTGGTGCCCGCATCAGGTGTGATGCTCAGGTCCACTGCGGTATTTTTGGGTTTACAACCGTACACCGCCATGATCAGTGCCGACAGGTAAACAAAGTATCTTCTATTGTTCATTTAAAATAATTATGCCGAAGGCCAAAAGGCATCTTCGATGTGTTTTAATGTATACGCGCCGGATGGCTTGAATAGTATGGCCACGATATCGAAACGTACCTCACCCTGATGGTTCATCAGATAGATGTACTCGTTGGCGGCAGCGTCAAGCAGGCGTTGCTTGCGCTCATCCACAAAGTCCTCGGGCTCACCAAAACCGTTTCCGGTACGCGTTTTAACTTCGGTAAATATAATGGTTTGGTGCTTATAGGCAATAATATCCACTTCGGCTTTGCCAAAGGTCCAGTTCTGGTCCAGTATCTCGTAACCGGCTGCTTCCAGATGGGCCTTGGCCAATGCCTCACCCCTGCGGCCCAGTTCGTGATGAAGCGCTGCCATTTTATTTAATGATCACTGAGCCCAGGTAGTCAACAATATGCTTCTCGATCTTTTTCATTTGCATGTACTGCCCCATAATGGCATCCTGATCGATCGGGTCGGTTGCGTTCTGCAGGTCGGTGCGTAGCTGATCGAGGATCTTGCCCACCTTTTGTTTCTTAAGATGGAATATGGCTCCCAAGATAGTGGCCTTCATGTTCATCTGTTCCTCATGCACAAATATCTTGTGCATGTTGTACCAGTTCTCGCTCAGGGTATACTTGGTGGCCAGCAAATCGATCGTCAGGTCAACGATCGGTTTGTCAGGGTGGTGGATAAAGAACTGCTCATCGGGCAGCACGCCGTTCTCCAGTTGTTGCTTGTATATCTCCGTGAATTTTTTGCAATCGCTCTGCTCAAATTCTACATCGCTCAGCTCGGCGATGATGAACGGACCGATGTACGTATTGGCGATGTTATCCCAATTGATGATCTGATTGCCGTATACCAACAAAAGCCTAATGATCTCGCGCTCCTGGGTAATACTCGTCTCGATGGGTTTGGCCGTTTCGGCGGCGTAAACGTCCTCATCAAAAAAGTGAGGCTCGTCGGGCATCTCATCAGGGCGAGGATATTGCTGTCTTTGCTGTTGCTGGCCGTCCTTTTTGGCTTTCGCCAGCTTCATTTTATTGAGCTCGGTCAGCAGCACGCGCTCATCGATCTGCAATTGATGGCTGCACTCCCGTACGAATACCGACGCCTTGATCGAGTCAGGTATCTTGGCTATGCTCTCCACGATATCGCGGATCACGTTGGCCCGTTGTATGGGATCATTACCAGCCTCCTTGAGCAGCATGTTGGTCTTGTACAGGATGAAATCCTGCTTGTGCTGCTCAATGTGGTTCTTAAAGGCTGTGCTGCCCACCTTGCGTACGTATGAGTCGGGGTCATCCCCGTCAGGGAACAGTACTACTTTTACATTTAGGCCTTCTTCCAAGATCAGGTCGAGCCCCCGTAAGGAGGCCTTGATACCTGCCGCATCACCATCATACAAAATGGTGATGTTCTTGGTCAAGCGCCCGATCAGTCGGATCTGCTCCACTGTAAGCGATGTACCCGATGAGGCCACCACGTTCTCGATACCAGCCTGGTGTACCGATATCACGTCGGCATAACCCTCTACCAGGTAACAGTTATCCTGATCACGGATAGACTTCTTGGCAAAGTAAAGGCCGTACAATACGTTCGATTTGTGATAGATCTCCGACTCGGGAGAGTTCACATACTTGGGTACGTTCTTATCGGTCTTGAGGGTACGGCCACCAAAGGCGATCACCCGGCCGGTGAAGCCATGTATAGGGAACATGACACGGCCCCGGTAACGATCATACAATGACCCATTGTCGCGTTTGACCGAAAGCCCCGTCTCCTCTAAAAATTGTTGCTGGTACCCGGCATTCAGCGCCGATGAGGTGAATGCCTCCCAAGCATCGGGCGAATAGCCCAGCTCGAACTTTTTGATGGTATCGGGCGTAAAGCCACGCTCTTTGAAATAGCTCAGGCCTATGGTTTTGCCATCCGCGGTCTCCCACATGGCATCCTGAAAAAATTTGGAGGCATAGCTGGTCACCACCATCAGGTTCTCGCGGTGATTGTCGGCAGCGGTGTCTTGCGGACGGTCCTGCGTTTCATCTACCTCGATGCCGTATTTTTTGGCCAGCCATTTAAGCGCTTCCGGATAGGTGAACTTTTCCAGCTCCATCAGGAACGTTACGGCCGAACCACCTTTGCCTGTAGAAAAATCTTTAAAGATGCCTTTGGCAGGTGATACCGTGAACGACGGGGTCTTTTCGTTAGCGAACGGCGACAAGCCTACATAGTTGGCGCCGCGCTTTTTCAACTGCACGAACTCACCAATGACCTCGACGATATCGATGGCCTCCATGATCTTATCAACGGTTTGCCTGGTGATCATTTGCGCTCAAAAACAAGGTAACAAAATTATGGAATTTATGGATCGGTACGGATGCCGCCCTACCGATAATTTTCACGGCCGGGTGTTACGATCGGTCAACCGGCTTCGTATAAGCTACATAGACCTGAACATAATTATGAAGATCAAGAAACTCACCCTCGTTGCCGCGCTACTGACCAGCACCTTATTTACCGCCTGTAAAAAGGACAAGGTAGTGACCACCAGCTTTTACATGAAGGCCAAAAAGAACGGTACCACCTGGACCGCCGTTGATGTATCGGCCACCAAGCAAAAAGGCAGCGACACGGTGTACATATTCGGGCGCGTAGTGCCGCCGGGCACTACGCTACCTGAAGAGACCTTGCGCCTAGCGATCCCCACCTACCGGGCCGGTACCTACCAAAGTGACCGCAAACAGACCTCATTATGGAATACCGTAGGGCTTGATGTGATAGTGGCCGAGTATAAAATGGCCGAAACCTCCACCAGTAACGTGACCATAACTGACTATAATAGCAGCAACGGAACGATCAAAGGCACCTTCAATGTTTCAGTGAACAAAACCTATCCCGCTAACGCCACTACCGATAAAGTGGATATGACGGAGGGTAGCTTTTATGTGCAGGTAAAGGAGTATTAAGACCTCACTGTCTTTTATATCTCTTTAAGCGCTCGCCTACCCATAGATTAAAAGCTACCAAACTCAACCCTACTATATAGGCGATCAAACGAGGTACTGGTGGAATGGTCCCTTTGGGAAATAGGTTAAGTGATAGATTAGTGAGTATCAAGAATGCGCCAACGTATAAAGCCGCCTGGCTTAACGGCGCGTAACGCCCATACCATGAATAAAAAGCCCATCTTTTGATATCTGCGTTGTCAGGTTCATATTTTTTTAGGCTATTGAACTCGTGCATGGCCTCGCGGTAACGCTTTAGTTGGTAAAGCGCCTCCGCTTTTTTGAAAACGACATATCGGTACCAACTAATGGTCATTGGGTCGGTGTGCAGGAGCACTGCATTTTGGGTAATGAACGGCAGCATCTTGTCCGCCTCTGC
Source organism: Mucilaginibacter daejeonensis (assembly GCF_020783335.1). Lineage (NCBI taxonomy): Bacteria > Pseudomonadati > Bacteroidota > Sphingobacteriia > Sphingobacteriales > Sphingobacteriaceae > Mucilaginibacter > Mucilaginibacter daejeonensis. The sequence continues at coordinate 661,812 of NZ_CP086068.1, read as the reverse complement.
CAGCGCCTTGGTATACTGCCTCTTACTGACCAAAGCGGCTATATATCTCCAAATCACCGCCAATGCCCTTTCAAAGTCAGGTTTGTTGTTGATATATCCCAAGTGCGATAGCAAAGCAGGGTTCTGATCAAAAAGCTGATCGCAAAAGCCGGACCGTCTACAAAGTCGGCCTCATACTTTTCAAATATCTCGTGAAGGTTTTGGGCGTTCATGTGATCATTTTTCGATCGATGTAGCCGATCGTTCGCAAATATGTATTTTTGCTATTCAAATAGTATATAAAAATGAGTCAACGGATCAAAATTAAAGCACTGCTGCAAACCACGCCGGCAGAACAAGAGGTCAATGTTAAGGGATGGGTACGTACCTTCCGTAACAATCAATTTATTGCTTTAAATGACGGTTCGACCAATAATAACATCCAGATCGTGGTCGATTTTCAGAACACCGACGAGGCGCTGCTTAAACGCATCACCACCGGTGCTGCTTTAAGCGTGACCGGTGTCCTGGTGGCCAGCTTAGGTAAGGGCCAGGCCGTTGATGTAAAAGCGACCCATATTGAGATACTGGGCGACAGCGACCCTGAGAAATACCCACTGCAGCCTAAAAAGCACAGCCTCGAGTTCCTGCGCGAGATCGCTCACTTGCGTTTCCGTACCAATACCTTTGGCGCAGTGTTCCGTGTGCGTAACAGCTTGTCTTTTGCGGTGCACCAATTTTTCCAGGAGCGCGGTTTTGTTTACCTGCACACCCCTGTGATCACCGCATCTGACGCTGAGGGCGCTGGTGAGGCATTCAAAGTGACCAACCTGGACCTTGACAAATTACCACGTACCGAAAGCGGCGAGATCGACTACAAGCAAGACTTCTTTGGCCGTGCCACAAACCTGACCGTATCAGGCCAGTTAGAGGGCGAATTGGGTGCGATGGCTTTGAGCGATATTTACACCTTTGGCCCTACCTTCCGTGCCGAGAACTCGAACACCACACGTCACCTGGCTGAATTTTGGATGATCGAGCCGGAGATGGCCTTTTATGACCTTGATGACAACATGGACCTGGCCGAGGCACTGTTAAAATACGTGATCAGCTACGCTTTGGAGCACAACCGTGAGGACATCGAGTTCCTGACCCAACGTTTACTGGAAGAGGAGAAAAGCAAGCCGCAACAGGAACGTTCAGAATTGAACCTGCTGGAAAAACTACAGTTCTGTTTGGATAACGACTTTGAGCGTTTGACCTACACCCAGGCGATCGACATTTTGAAAGATTCGACCCCGAACAAGAAGAAAAAGTTCCAATACCTGATCGAGGGCTGGGGCGCCGATCTGCAATCAGAGCACGAGCGATATTTGGTGGAAAAACACTTCAAAAAACCGGTGATCTTAACAGATTATCCTAAAGATATCAAAGCATTTTACATGCGCCAGAACGAGACCGACGCCAACGGCCGCGACACGGTACGTGCCATGGATATCCTGTTCCCCGGCATTGGCGAGATCGTGGGCGGATCGCAGCGTGAAGAGCGTTTAGATAAGCTGGAGCAACGTATGAGCGAAATGGGGATCCCAACTGAAGAGCTGTGGTGGTACCTGGATACCCGCCGCTTCGGCGCTTGCCCGCATGCAGGCTTCGGTTTAGGCTTCGAGCGTTTGGTACTGTTCGTTACCGGCATGGGTAACATCCGCGACGTGATCCCATTCCCTCGTTTCCCTAAGAACGCGGAGTTTTAAGCAAATTATATTCAGTCACGTCACTGCAAGGTACGAAGCGATCTCTACGTAGGCTTAACAGCTATGCAAAGTTCAGAGATCGCTTCGTTCCTCGCGATGACGATTAGAAATCAAAAGAGAAAGGCGTCTGATGAATCAGGCGCCTTTCTCTTTTACATGAAATGTGAACAACTACTTAACTACCCACTATTCACCACTCACTGTACCACTAATTTCCCAATTGCTTCAAAGCGATATAAGCCATCAAACCGGTACTCACCTCCAACGCAGTTTCTTCTACATCAAAAGTTGGTGTATGCACTGCCGAGGTGATGCCGCGGCTTTCGTTGCGGGTACCTAAGCGGTAAAAGCAGCTATCAGCAACTTGTGAATAGTAGGCAAAGTCTTCGGCAGCCATCCATATATCCAGGTCAAGCACATTCTCTTTACCTAAATAGTCTTCGGCATGGCCACGGGTAGCAGCGGTCAGTTTTTCTTCATTTATCAGGAAAGGGTAACCGTTTCGGATCTCGAACTCGCAGGTGGCACCCATGCTTTCGGCTATACCTTCGGCCATCTTTCTCATGCGCACGTGCGCATCCTTGCGCCATTCCTCATCCATGGTACGGAAAGTTCCTTCTAAGTAAACCTCGTTAGGGATGATGTTGGTAGCACCATTGGCGATCACTTTACCGAATGACAATACCGACGGGCTCTTAGGATCAGCAAAACGGCTCACCACCTGTTGCAAGGCGGTCAGTATATGTGCGGTGATGATCACCGGGTCAACATTTTGTTGTGGCTGTGCGCCATGACCACCTTTGCCCTTTACGCGTACATAAAGCTCATCAGTGCTGGCCATATATTTACCAGCGCGAAAACCTACTTTACCGGCATCGATCAAAGGCATCACATGCTGACCGATCACTGCCTGTGGTTTAGGGTTCTCCAGTACGCCTTGTTGTATCATTAAGTTAGCGCCACCAGGTAACTTCTCCTCTGCGGGCTGAAAAATGAATTTGACGGTTCCTTGGAACTCATCGCGCATGCTGTTCAATATGGTAGCGGTACCCAGTAATGACGAGGTATGCACATCATGGCCGCAGGCGTGCATCACACCCGTATTTTGCGAGCGGTAAGGAATCTCGTTGGCTTCCAGTATAGGTAAGGCATCCATATCGGCACGCAGGGCCACCACCTGATCAGATGGCGCCTTGTTACCCGTAAGTAAGCCTACCAGGCCATTATCGGCCATGCGTTGGTAAGGTATGTTCAGTGCATCGAGTTTGGCTGCCACATAAGCCGAGGTAGCCACTTCCTCGAAAGATAATTCGGGGTTCATGTGCAGGTGACGGCGGTTGGCCACCACGTCATCATATATCTTTTTGGATAGTTCCTGTATCTTTTCCTTGATCATTGCTCGGTGGTATTGGTATCTAATTTAGGAAGATCTATTTTCTCGGAAATGATGAACATGATCGGGAAGGTCCCTTTCAGTTCTTCCATCAGTTTCACCGCTTCCATACGGCTCCTGAAATTGCCTGCTTTAACTTTATAATTAGGGTCGCGGTAAGTAATGTACGTACGAATGCCCGGGTGGCCTTGCTGTACCTTGTTCTGCGCCTCAAAAGCCGCTTTACGGCTTGCACCACTAAAGAACTGTACCCGGTACCCATAAGAGGAAGTACCGAAATGGCCAACAGCGCCACCGCCCATCTTGTTCAACGTACTACGCTTAGCGATCAGCGTATCAACGCGAGGATCTTTCACTACCTCGACGCGGCCACGGGTCTGCGCTTTGGTGAGGTGCGTGAAGGTGGACAATAGTATGGCTAAAAGCACTATTTTGCTTAAACTCGATCCGTCATTGCGAGGAACGAAGCAAACTCTGCGGAGGCATGTCGCCGTTATTGTTTGATGATTTCTTCGTAAAGGTCGTTCCATTCGGGATTCAATTTATTGATAAGCTGGATCTTGTTTTGCCGGCTACCTCCTTTGATCAGTTTTTCGGCAGCTATAGCTTCTTCAATTCGAAAATAGGCAAAGTAATACACTAATTTATAGCAATGGTACCTGGCTGTAAAGCTATTCGGATAAGCGTTGCATTTGTGCTTGTAGACCCGGCCGATGATGTCTGATGTAACACCAGTGTAGAACACTGAGTGCCTGACGTTGGTCATAATGTAAACACAGCCGCCTTGCTCCATATTGTTTACTTACGCATGTTTACTTGTCCTGCTCAGGGATTGCTTCGTTCCTCGCAATGACGGTCAGAGGAGAAGCAATAGTATCAAAACAAGTTCACTCTAATTTCAATGGCGATCATATGAATATGAGCCACTGAATTTAGAGTGAACATATATTATTTATCCCCGCTTAGGCGCCGTGGCAGTTCTTGAACTTTTTGCCACTACCGCATGGGCATGGATCGTTACGGCCGATCTTTTGTTCAGCGCGTACCGGTTGTTGTTTTTCCTGCATCAGCTCCTCATCAGGCACGCCGTTGGTCTCGTGTACCAATTCTGGCTTGCTGGTGCGCAGCTGGCGCATGTCTGTCTTTGGCTCCGGGCGTGCCTCAACGACCTCTTCAGGGGCTTGCTGCATTGGGATACCACCACGGAACAGGAAGCTTACCAGCTCTTTGTTAACGTTGGCCAGCATCTGGCGGAACAACTCGAACGCTTCGAACTTATATACCAGCAACGGGTCTTTTTGCTCATAAACGGCGTTCTGTACCGATTGCTTTAACTCGTCCATCTCGCGCAGATGCTCTTTCCAGGCATCATCGATCAGGTACAAGGTCACGTTCTTTTCAAACGATTTGAACACTTCCAAACCATGGTTCTCTACCGCTTTCTTCAACGGCACAGCTACCTGGATACCGTGTATACCATCAGTGAACGGAACCACGATGTTCTCGATGTACTCTCCACGGGTGTTGTAAACATCCTGCAATACCGGGAAGGCCTGCTCGGCGATCGCTTCGGTCTTACGCTGATAGAAATCGGTCACCACGTTGAAGGTACCTTCTACCAGTTTAGCGGTATTGGCCGCAGCAAAATCAGCCTGGGTGATCTCAGGGTCTACCGAGAACAAACGGATCATTTCCAGTTGGAAACCTTCGTAGTTGTTCGACTCCTTGTACTCGTTCACCACATCCTCTACCACATCATAAACCGTGTTGTTGATGTCCACGTCCAAACGCTCGTCGAACAAGGCATTTTTACGTTTGGCGTAAACCACGGTACGCTGTGAGTTCATCACGTCGTCATACTCCAACAGGCGTTTACGTATGCCAAAGTTGTTCTCCTCTACTTTCTTTTGAGCACGCTCGATAGATTTGGTGATCATCGAGTGCTGGATCACTTCACCTTCTTCGATACCCATACGCACCATCAGGTTGGAGATACGCTCTGACCCGAACAAACGCATCAGGTTATCCTCTAATGATACGAAGAACTGTGATGAACCCGGGTCACCCTGACGACCGGCACGACCGCGCAACTGGCGATCCACACGGCGCGACTCATGACGCTCGGTACCCACGATAGCTAAACCGCCGGCCTCTTTAACACCAGGGCCTAATTTAATGTCGGTACCACGACCGGCCATGTTGGTAGCAATGGTCACTGTACCTGCTTTACCAGCCTCGGCAACAATGTCGGCCTCTTTCTGGTGCATTTTAGCGTTCAGCACGTTATGCTTGATGCCGCGCAGCTTAAGCATACGGCTCAATAATTCTGATATCTCTACCGAGGTAGTACCCACCAGCACCGGACGACCGGCCTGTGTAAGCTTCACGATCTCCTCAGCCACGGCGTTGTATTTCTCCCGCATGGTGCGATATACCAGATCCTGGCGGTCGTCACGCTGGGCTACCACGTTGGTAGGTATCTCTACTACGTCTAGTTTGTAGATCTCCCACAACTCACCGGCCTCGGTAACGGCAGTACCCGTCATACCGCAAAGCTTGTGGTACATACGGAAGTAGTTTTGCAGGGTGATGGTAGCAAAGGTCTGCGTAGCATCCTCTACCTTCACATTCTCCTTAGCCTCGATGGCCTGGTGCAAACCGTCAGAGTAACGACGACCATCCAATATACGGCCGGTCTGCTCGTCAACGATCTTTACTTTGCCTTCGTCAACAATGTATTCAGTATCTTTTTCGAACAGGGTGTAAGCCTTCAGCAACTGGTTGATCGAGTGGATACGCTCCGACTTGATCGAGAAATCGCGCATCAGTTCGTCCTTTTGAGCCACTTTCTCTTCGGCGCTCAGGTCTGACTTTTCGATCTTGGCGATCTCGGTGCCTACGTCAGGCATCACAAAGAAGCTTGGATCCTCACCTGATGCAGTGATCAGCTGGATACCTTTTTCGGTGAGTTCTACCGAGTTGTTCTTTTCGTCGATCACAAAGTACAGCTCTGTATCTACCTTAGGCATCTCTTTGCCCTGGTCTTGCAGGTAATAGTTCTCTGTTTTTTGCAGCACGGTACGGTTAGCACCCTCGCTCAGGAACTTGATCAGAGCCTTGCTCTTAGGCAGACCGCGATGTGCACGTAACAAGGCCATACCACCTTCATCGGCGCCGGTCTTGCCTTCATTTATTTGTTTTTTGGCCTCATTTAAGGCAGTGTTGATGTAAGTTTTTTGCGCATTCACTAAACGCTCGATGCGTGGTTTCAGCATGTAGAACTCATGCTCATCACCACGAGGGATCGGGCCTGAAATGATCAATGGGGTACGGGCGTCATCCACCAGTACTGAGTCAACCTCATCCACCATGGCGTAGTGCAGTTTGCGTTGCACCAGCTCCTCTGGGGTACGGGTCATGTTATCACGCAGGTAATCAAAACCGAACTCGTTGTTGGTACCGAAAGTGATATCGGCCAGGTAAGCGTTGCGGCGTGCCTCTGAGTTAGGCTCATGCTTATCGATACAGTCTACCGACAGACCGTGGAACTCGTACAGCGGGCCCATCCACTCCGAGTCACGACGGGCCAGGTAGTCGTTCACCGTTACGATGTGCACACCCTGACCAGCCAACGCGTTCAGGTAAGCCGGTGAAGTGGCCACTAATGTTTTACCCTCACCGGTAGCCATCTCGGCGATCTTGCCATTGTGTAATACGGTACCACCGATGAGCTGTACATCATAGTGCACCATATTCCAGGTCACCTCGTTGCCGGCAGCGATCCAGGTATTGGCGTGGTAAGCCTTATCACCTTTAATGGTCACGTTACCTTTGCGGGCAGCTAAGGCACGGTCAAAATCAGTAGCGGTAACTTCTAATGTGGCATTGCTGGCCAAACGGCGGGCGGTCTCTTTAACAACAGCAAAAGCTTGGGGCAGTATATCCAATAGGATCACCTCAAGCTCTTTGTTACGGTCCTTTTCTAATTTATCTACCTTGGCATAAAGGTCCACCTTGGCATTCACATCCATGGCCGGGTTGGCCTCAATGTCAGCTTTGATGGTGTTTATCTGTTCGTCGATGCTGGAAAGGCCTTCGGCGATCTTGGCTTTAAAATGGGTGGTCATGCCACGCAGTTCATCATTGCTGATGTTCTCAAGCTTGGCGAACTCGCTTTTTATTTTGTCAACCAGCGGCTGGATGGTCTTCACATCCCGGTCTGATTTGCTTCCAAAAAGCTTACTGATGAATCCTAACATAATTTTGATATAATATTTGGGCTTACCCAACAATTACGCCAACAGCCCCGAAATGGCATTATGGCAGGCGCGAAGTTAATCAAATTTTTGATACCCAACAGGCAGCTAACCCGCCCGGCGAAAGCTTGCGCCCACATTATCACCTAAAATTTACATGATGCTGGTATGACACAAGCACCGTTACACGAATGGCTTTTTGACAGTTGGCTGACCACACTCGGAAAACTTGAACCTTGCGTCCTGCAACTCGCAACTTAAAACTTATCTTTACGGCCATGAAAATTCTGCTCATAGGATCAGGCGGCCGCGAAAGCGCCTTTGCCTGGAAACTTAGCCAAAGCCCCCAATGCGAAGAGCTTTTTATTGCCCCCGGTAATGCCGGCACCGGCCAGTACGGCACCAACGTTGATCTTAAGGTGACCGACTTTGCCGGGATCAAGGACCTGGTGTTAGCTAAAGGCATCGGTATGGTACTGGTAGGCCCTGAAGAACCGCTGGTAAAAGGCATCCACGACTTCTTTTTGAACGATGAGCAACTGAAAAGCGTACCGGTGATCGGTCCGCAGCAGGAAGGTGCTCAGCTGGAGGGCAGCAAGGATTTTTCAAAACAGTTCATGCAGCGCAATAATGTACCTACAGCGGCATCGCGCACCTTTACGGCCGATACCCTGCAGGATGGACTGGACTACCTGGCCACCCAGGGCTTGCCGATCGTGTTAAAGGCCGATGGTTTGGCTGCCGGTAAAGGCGTGCTGATCTGCCTGAGTTTGCAGGAAGCCCAACAGGAACTTACCGAGATGCTTACCCAAGCCAAATTTGGCGAAGCCAGCTCTAAAGTGGTGGTGGAGCAATTTTTACAAGGCATCGAGCTGTCGGTATTCGTACTTACTGATGGTAACAGCTATAAGATCTTACCTGAGGCCAAAGACTATAAACGCATAGGCGAAGGCGACACTGGTTTGAACACCGGCGGTATGGGTTCGGTATCGCCCGTTCCGTTCGCCGATGCAGATTTCATGCAAAAGGTAGAGCAGCGCATTGTGATCCCTACGGTAGAAGGTTTGAAAAAAGAAGGCATCCCCTACAAAGGCTTCATCTTCGTTGGGTTGATGAACTGCGATGGCGAGCCTTACACTATTGAATATAACTGCCGCATGGGCGACCCGGAGACCGAAAGTGTGATGCCAAGGATCGAGTCGGACCTGGTAGACCTACTGCAAGGTGTGGCCGAAGGGAATCTGCACGAAAGAGAACTCAGGATATCAAATAAAGTTGCTGCCACCGTGATGTGCGTAGCAGGAGGCTACCCCGGCGAATACCTGAAAAATAAAGTAATGAGCGGCCTGGAGAACGTACGCGGCTCCATCGCTTTCCATGCCGGCACGGCTAAGCAGGGTGATGAGGTGATCACCACCGGTGGCCGTGTGATCGCCGTTACCTCGTTACAGGATGATATGTTCACGGCCTTACAGCAAGCCACGCTGGATGCCAGTCGCATCTATTATGATGGCAAATATTTCCGTAAGGACATCGGCTTCGACCTGATCTAACTTCCTTTCTATAACTGTAACTTTTACAGGGGAGCATCATCTAAAACGCATAAAGCATATCGATATACTTTGTATATTGAACGCAATTGACCCTTTGATGCTATGAGTGACGCTCCCCTGATACAGATCCGCAAACTTCAAAAATGGTACGGCACCAAACTGGTGCTTAAAGACCTTTCCCTCGACATTTACCCCGGCCAGGTGATCGGCTACATCGGTCCTAACGGCGCCGGCAAATCCACCACGGTAAAGATCCTCACCGGATTGATCCCCGAATTTAATGGCGAGGTACTGGTGAACGGTATCAGCATGCAGCATGACCCGCAGCAGATCAAAAAAATGATCGGCTACGTGCCCGAGAATGCCGAGCTGTACGAGGTGCTCACTCCCATGGAATACCTTGACTTTATTGGCAAGCTGTACAACATGGACGAGGATGTGCTCAACACCCGCGCACGCAAGTTACTGATGGCCTTTGGCCTGGGCAACAACGCCGACGACAGGATGGACACCTTCTCGAAAGGGATGCGGCAAAAGGTATTGCTCATATCGGGCATCATTCACGATCCTCAGATCATTATTTTAGATGAACCCCTGTCAGGTCTGGACGCCAATGCGGTGATCATGATCAAAGAACTGATCATGCGCTTGTCGCAAGAGGGCAAAACGATCTTTTACTGCTCGCACATGATGGATGTGGTAGAAAAGGTGTCTGACCGTATCCTGCTGATCAACAAAGGCGAGATCATTGCCGATGGCACCTTTGAGTCGTTAAAGCAGAACCATGCCGACACGTTAGAGAAGATATTTGCCAAGCTTACCGGCCGCCCCGATGGCGATACCGAGGCCGACGCCGTGATCAACGCTTTTGACTAACCGGTTATGGATAAGATCCTTTTAAAACTGGTAGGCCTTTTTATGCCGTTGCTGCAAAAAAGCGGGGTTGATACGCATCAGCTCTACCAGATCCTGCGCATCAAACTCATGATGGACAACCGCAGGCCAAGCACGCTCTTCGCTACCAAACGTAAGGCCGACCCCTCCAAGCCTCCTACCCCATGGGCCGCTTCTATTGGCACACTGATCATGGGCGGGCTCATTGGTATGGCGCTGTTCTTTTTCAAGATGCCCATGATCGGGCAAACGATCTACTTTGGTTTCTTTATGGTATTGATGTCGTTAACGCTCATTACCGATTTTACCACCGTGCTGCTCGATGTGCGCGATCAGTTCATACTATTGCCCCGGCCGGTAAGCGATCGTACGCTGGCTTTATCACGCATTCTGCATATCAGCATGTATATTTTCAGGTTGGCACTGCTGCAGGGACTTGGCGGTTTGATCATTATTGGTTTTGTTGATGGCATTGCTGCGGTACCGCTGTTCCTGGTGCAGTTGTTCCTGGCCACGTTCATGAGCATTCTGTTCGTTAATATCGTGTACCTGCTGCTTATGCGTTCGGTGTCGCCTCAAAAATTTAAGGACATCATCAGCTACTTCCAGATCGGTTTTTCGGTATTCATTTTTGCGATATATTACCTGGTTCCCCGTTTGGTGGACCTGACCGTATTGAGCAGGATCGACCTGCTGCATTACAAGTGGACCTTCATATTACCGCCGGTGTGGATCACCGCCCTTAACGAGGTATTGATCCATCCATCGCGGGCTAATTTGACCAGCAGCTTGCTAGCCATTGCCGGCATCACCGCACCTTTGGCAGGGCTGTGGCTGGTAGCCAAGGTGCTGGCGCCCGGTTTTAACAAGCGCCTGGCCGTGGCCGCTACTTCAGATGGTAATACCGACGCACCAAAGGTGAAGACCGAAACACCACGCTTTAACTTCGTGAACAAGCTGGCCAACCTTGTCGCGCCAGATCCAGTGGAGAACGCGGGCTTTCGCATTACCTGGAAACTGGCTGCCCGCATACGTGAGTTCAAGATCAAGGTATACCCTGCATTTGCCTATGTGCCGATCTACTTTGTTTACTTTGCCCTGAACGGTAAAGGCGATGCCACCCAGCGTATCTTCAGCCTGAAGAATGGCCAGGGTTACATCCTGCTTATCTATCTCAGCACGTTCCTGATATCTACCGTGTTGCAACACATCTCTTTTACCGAAAAATTCAAACCGGCATGGGTATACTATGCCCTGCCGATCACGCAGCCGGGCAAGATCCTGGCGGGCATGTATAAGGCCGTGATCACCCTTTACTATTTGCCTTACTGCATCATCATCGGTTTAGTTAGCGTAATGGTATGGGGACCAAAAGTGATCGACGATGTGGTACTGGCCACCATAGCCGGCATGATCTACGGTATACTGATGGCGCTTTACTTTGTAAAAGGTCTCCCGTTCTCTAAGCCGGTCATGGTTAAAGCTTCGGGCGGCAGGGTGTTCGTATCGCTCATCATCATGAGCGTGATCGGTTTTATTGGCTTTGGGCACTACATCCTGATCAAATACCATTGGGATAAGGCAGTATTGGTACTCATTATCCCGGCCATGATCATTTACCTGATCATGATGCGGTATTACAAACGTCAAAGCTGGGAAAGTATCGAGCTCGACGAATTTTAGTACTTTAACAGCTTTAGCTTTACCGGTCAAGATCCATCCATGTCACGTCTATCCATTAAATTCCTGTTCGCCCTAATCATCTGCGGTGCGACCGCGCAGGCCAAAACCAAAAGCCTGAACGCCGACTCGGCCGATCACCGGTCATGGTGGGATCTGCGTCATTACCGCATTTCCCTCACGCCCAACCTCGAGGCCAAGACCATTAAAGGCGTCAATCAGGTCCGCTTTAAAGCCTTAAAGGCCAACAAGATCTTGCAGCTGGACCTGCAGCAGCCTATGCGGATCACCGGTGTTTCGATGGAAGCGAAGCCACTGCCCTTTGCCCGCACCAGTGACGAGACCTACCAGATCATCTTTGCGAAGGCGCTTACCACCGGCAAGGCGTATACCATTAGTGTGAACTTTGAAGGCAAACCCAAGGAAGCTGACGACCCTACTATAGATAATGGCTGGGTATGGACCAAGGACAAACAAGGACGCCCATGGGTAAGCATATTTTGCGAAGGAATAGGCGCCAGCGTGTGGCTGCCCTGTAAAGAAGGATTGAAGGATGAACCTGACGAAGGCACCTCCATGGCCATAACCGTTCCGGATACGCTGGTGGCGGTGGCCAACGGCCGGTTGAAAGGCAAGGTGAGCCAAAATGGGCTCAGCACCTATACCTGGGCCGTTACAGCGCCGATCAACAGCTACAACATCATCCCTTACATTGGCAAATATGTGACCTGGCATGTGCCTTACGCAGGTGAGGCCGGCAAGCTTGACCGCGACTATTGGGTGCTTGACTACAACCAGGCCAAAGGTAAAAGACACTTTATGCAGGTAGATACCATGCTCAAGGCTTTTGAGTACTGGTTAGGCCCCTACCCTTTTTATGCAGATAGTTATAAACTGGTGGAGTCGCCCATTCCGGGTATGGAACACCAAAGTGCGGTGGCCTACGGCAATGGCTTTCAGAACGGCTACCAGGGTAAGGACTTTATCTCGCGGTCGGGCTGGGGATTGAAGTGGGATTTTATGATGGTGCACGAGAGCGGCCACGAATGGTTCGGGAACAGCATTACGGCCAGCACTTATGGCGACACCTGGATACATGAAGGTTTTACCAAGTACCTGGAGACGTTGTATACCGACTACGCTTTTGGCACCAAAGCCGGTAACGAATATGCCATTGGCACCTGGAAACGCATCAAGAACGACCAGCCCATATTGGGCACCAACACCTCAGACAAATACTACAAAGGCAGCGCCATGCTGCACATGATCCGCCAGATCGTAGGCGATACCACTTTCAGGCAATGGCTACGCGGCCTGGGCAAGCAATATTACCACCAAACGGTCAACACCGCGCAGGTGTTCGGCCTGTTAAAGCGATACACCGACAGAGATCTGTCGAAGATATTTGACCAATACTTACGCACCACTCAGATACCTATACTAAGCTACACCCACAAGGACGGCCAGCTGCGTTACCGCTGGATCAACTGCGTCCCCGGCTTCAATATGCCTGTACGTGTGAGCATAGGTGATGCTCCCCAGCAATGGCTAAAGCCCACTACCGAATGGACCACGATCAGTGCCCCATCGGGCGTGGTAAAGGCAGATACCAACTTCCTGATCAACGTTGCGCCGACTCCGTGATCAGTATGACGGGGTGGTGAATCATGCTGCAACTTCAACTCTGTCATGTTGAGCGAAGCGAAACATCCTATACAAGCGATCGGTCAGGCGCATAGGATGCTTCACGTTGTTCAGCATGACAATATTATTCAGGTCTTTACCAACTACACATCTAAGCCCTCCCCGTCATGCTGAACTTGTTTCAGCATCCCACATGCAAGGTCACCAATCTATCCTGAGAGATGCCGATGTGCATCTAAATGACAGTTGGGAAGGGGCACATCTAACCTCTGCTCCTTCATGCTGAACTCGTTTCAGCATCCCACATGCAAGGTCGTCCACTTGTCCTGAGAGATGCCGATACGCATCGGCATGACGGTTGGTAAATATGCCGGGCATTTATCACCATGAATCCCTTAAACAATAACGGCCCATTGCATTGCAATGAGCCGTTATTTGTATACAAAATGCTATTGATCTTATAGCGAAAGGATATCTACGATACGCAATAAGTTGGCATCTACCTCAGTATTGTGCTTAATGGCGCTCTCGAACGGTGTGTACGATATCTGCCCATTGATGATACCGATCATTTCGTGGCTGTGGCCGGCCATTAAGGCCTCTACTGCTGCCACACCTACGCGGCTGGCCAATACACGGTCCATACAAGTTGGGTGACCACCGCGTTGCATATGGCCCAATACCGATACGCGGGTATCATAGTTAGGATATTTTTCCTTCACCAAACGGCCTATCTCGAAAGCACCGCCGGCTTCGTCACCTTCGGCAACGATCAGGATCTTGGATGATTTATCACGACGGCCTTGCTCCAAACGGTGGTACAACGCTTCAAGGTTGGTCTTGGTCTCTGGGATCAGGATAGCCTCGGCACCAGATGCGATACCGGTACGCAGCGCGATCAAACCTGAGTCGCGGCCCATCACCTCTACAATGAACAGGCGGTCATGTGATTCGGCCGTATCGCGGATCTTGTCCACAGCCTCTACCACGGTGTTGATCGCCGTGTCATAACCGATAGTGAAGTCGGTTCCTTGCAGGTCGTTATCGATGGTACCAGGTAAACCCACGATGGGGATACCGAACTCGTTACTGAACACCTTGGCACCTGTAAAGGTACCATCGCCACCGATACCTACTAAAGCATCAACGCCGTAGCGTTTCAGTTGCTTGTAAGCTTGCTGGCGGCCTTCCGGTGTACGGAACTCCTCGCTGCGGGCGGTCTTTAAAATGGTACCACCACGTTGCACGATGTTAGCCACTGATTTACGGTCCATCGGGAACAGATCACCACTGATCATACCCGCGTAACCGCGGCGTATGCCTGTGACCTCGATATTGTAATATAGCGCCGTACGTACTACTGCACGTATGGCCGAGTTCATGCCCGGCGAATCACCGCCCGACGTGTATACCCCTATGTTCTTAATTTCTGCCATTGTTCTTTTCGTAGGCGGCTTTGCCGCTGTCTAAAAATCGGATATAGTTCGCTACGTCATAATTAGCGCCTTGGGGCGGCACCAGAACGTCGCCCTTGGCATTCACGATCACGTAATATGGTTGCGAATTTACATTAAAATTCGAAGCTTCATAATCGCTCCATTTATTGCCTATAGTTTTGATCTTTTTCCCACTATATGCTGATATCTTCTGCTCATTTGCCGGCAACTCTTTCTTCTCGTCCACATAAAGCTCCAGCATCACGAAATCATTGGCCAGGCGCTTGTGTACCTCAGGGTCGCTCCAAACATCGGCCTCCATTTTGCGGCAGTTCACGCAGTTCCAGCCTGTAAAATCGATCAGTATCGGTTTATTGGTCTCTTTGGATACCTGTAAAGCCTGGTCAAGGTCGTACCACTCATCAAGCCCTTTGTGTTTTCCACGCAGGAACACGCTCTCGTACTTCTTTTCCTTGATGCTGATCTGTGGCCTGGCCTCGGGGGCTGTAGCTGCGGTCAGGTTGCTCAGGTCGAAATCCTGAGTAGCGGTAGGCGGTAAAAATGCACTGATCGATTTAAGCGGCGCGCCCCATAAGCCCGGGATCATGTACACCGTAAAGGCGAACACGATAATGGCCAGGAACGTACGCGGAACCGATACGTAAGGCAGGTCGCTGTCATGCGAGAATTTGAGCTTGCCCAACAGGTACATACCCATCAATGCACTGATCACGATCCAAAGCGACAGGAACACCTCACGGTCGAACCAGTTCCAGTGGTAAGCCAGATCCACGTTAGACAGGAACTTAAGCGCAAAGGCCAGCTCCAAAAAGCCCAATATCACCTTCACACTATTAAGCCATCCACCTGATTTTGGCAACGACTTTAACAACGATGGGAACAGCGCGAACAACGTGAACGGGATAGCCAGTGCCAGCGAGAAACCGAACATACCCATGGCCGGTGCCAAACGCTCGCCTTTGGAGGCGGCCTCTACCAACAGGGTACCAATGATGGGGCCGGTACACGAGAAGGATACCACCACCAGGGTGGCCGCCATGAAGAACAGGCCGGCCATGCCCCCTTTGTCGGAGTTCTCATCCAGCTTGTTAGCGAGTGAGGTAGGTAACTGTATCTCGAAAGCGCCCAGGAACGATGCCCCGAACACTACCAATAGTAAAAAGAAGAACAGGTTGAATATACCGTTGGTGGCCAGCGCGTTCAACGCGTCGGAGCCGAACAGCAGGGTGATGAGCAGACCAAGTGATACATAGATCACAATGATAGATACCCCGTAGATCACCGAGTGCCAAATACCCTTACTGCGCGATCCGGCTTTTTTGGTAAAAAAGCTTACGGTCAATGGCAACATCGGGTAAATGCAAGGCATCAGTAAGGCGGCAAAACCACCTAACAGGCCGGCAATAAATATCTGCCACAGCGTTTTAGGCTTTTCGGCAGGTTTGGTAGCGGCGGCAGCTACAACGGTACTTTGGGTCTTGGCGCTGTCAACAGTAGAATTGGCGGCGGGTTTGGCAGGCGCCACATCAGTGAACTCTACATCGGCCGTTGAAACGGTATCAGCAGCGGTCAGCGTGGTATCGGTCTGCGTTAGCAGCATTATTGCCGCATGTGCCGGACGCGCCATCAGTAAGGTGGCCAGGCTCAACAAAAAAATGAATAGCAGCCCTTTTACCGGCCGCTTTGAACGAAAATGCATGATCGGTAACGTACTTATTATTTGGCTGATAAACTCACCGTGAACTCAACCTCATCTGGCGGAAGGCATTTGCGGTCGTTGCAGGTCATGTATTCCACTTTGCCCTTAACGGTAGTAGCACCGGCCTTTTTCAATTTGATGCGTTGCTGAAAGATGGCCGAGTTCTCGAAGTAGCTCACATTCATCTTAAAGGCATCCTCATATTTTGTTACCGGTTTAGGTTCCATTGGTTTGCCTACCAGTACATAGTCCTTACTTGGCGGAAAGGTAAAGCTGGTAGCCACAGGGCCGCCCTCTTTTACATTTTGCGAGTAAATGTGCCATCCGGCATCGATAGTGGCCTTTACCAGGATCACCGCTTCGGTAGGGCTTATTCTTTTAGCCGCGTAGCTCCATTTTACAGGTGTCTCGATCTGTGCAAAAGTGGTCGCCGCAAAAAATACGGCCAGTAATGATAGATATATCCTTTTCATAATATGCTTTTAGTGGTGAATGAACTGTATCTGCTTAAGATCGTACTCCCTGGTGCCCTCCGCTTGCTGTACCTGTAACAGCCCCTGCGGTGTAACGCCAACGATCCGGCCCTCAAATATAATATCTTGCGCCTTAAATCGACCGCTGATGTTAAAACGATACAGGGTATCGAGGTACGAGCGTTGGATAATTTCGGTAGCGCCTTGCTTCAGTTCATCATACCAATGATCAATATTAACGCAAAGTTGAGCCAATATTTCCTTTGGATCGTGATCTTTATGTAATGTTTGCCTGAGCGAGGTCGGGTTGGGTACCCATTCGGGGAACCACGACTGGTTGATGTTGAGCCCTATGCCCACTACCGTGTGCTTAATGTTGCTTCCCTTTAACTGGTTCTCGATCAGGATGCCGCCCAGCTTACGATCGCCGATGTAAATATCATTAGGCCATTTAATTTTGAGCGGATCGCCAACCAATGGCCGCAGCGCTCCGTATACTCCCAAGCTGACCACGCGGGTAAGGTCGAACTGGCGGGCAATGGGCAGAAAAGTGGGGCTGATCACAAAGCTGAAGGCAAGGCTTTCGCCGGTTGTGCTGTACCATTTATTGAGTTGCTGGCCACGGCCGGCGGTCTGGCTTTCTGCCATAATGGCCGTACCCTCCGCTACTGGCTCATTATTTGCCAGCATTTGTTTAAGGTATGTGTTCGTAGAGTCAACTTCTTTCAGTATCAAGAGATGGTGTCCAACAATTGATCCCGAAAAAATGTTATTTTGCAAAGTACCTAAGTTTAAATAATAATTATTACATTCAAATCGTTCAAAATTAAAGGTTTTTAATGGTAAAAAGCAAAGCGATAACTGAATCCGCTTACATTTCTGAACTGGCCATCCATGGCATCCAGGAAAAAAAAGGGAACGACATAGTGAGATTGGACCTGCGTAATATCAAGAGCTCCGTGTCCGATTATTTTGTGATATGTCATGCCGACTCCAGCACACAGGTAAAAGCCATAGCCAACAGCATAGAAGACGAGATATTCAAGGCCACCGGCCAGGAAGCTACCCACAAGGAGGGCCTGGAGCATGCCGAATGGATATTACTGGACTACATTGATGTGGTGGTGCACATATTCAAGACCGATAAACGTGAATATTACGGTGTTGAGGACCTATGGGGCGATGCCGAGATCAAGTTCTACAAAAGCGCCTGACCGTCTTTAGTTTTATTACCTGTACCGATCTTTGATCAAAGATGGTTATGTTTGAGCCCTTAAAGAAATGAAAGAAAATAACAATAGCAGATCTGATAAATCCCGCTCGTTCAGGCGGGTACCTAATAGAAAGATAACGCCCAAGCCTCCCCGTTTCAACTTCATGTGGCTTTATGCCATCGTGATACTTGCCCTGCTGGTGGTGCCTTACATCCTTAACGGTGGTAACGGCAGTGCTATCGAGTTCGAGAAAGATTTTGTACCCATGCTGCGCAACGGTGATGTTGACCGCATAGTGGCCTACAAGAACGGCGATCACGTGGTGGCCGAGGTATACATTAAAAAGGATAGCTTACAGCAAAAGCCTGAGTACGCTAAGTTCAAAGATCAGCGTTCTATCGGCATCTCATCGGCCAATCCGCAGTTCTACTTCACCGATGCTTCTTTTGACAGCATGAAGCAGAGCATACTGGCGGCCGAAAAGGATATGCCAGATGCGGCTAAAGTGCCGATCCAGTTCGAGCAGCGCGAAAGCCTTCTGTCAAACTGGCTGGTGCAAGGCATCATTATGCTGGTACTGTTCGCTGGTTTGTGGCTGTTCATCATGCGCCGCATGAGCGGTGGTGCCGGCGGTGGCCCTGGTGGTCAGATCTTCAACATCGGTAAATCAAAGGCTACCCTGTTCGATAAAGAATCGCAGGTCAATGTGACCTTTAACGATGTGGCCGGTTTGCAGGAAGCTAAAGAAGAGGTGATGGAGATCGTTGATTTCCTGAAGAACCCTAAAAAATACACCAACCTGGGTGGTAAGATCCCTAAGGGTGCACTGTTGGTAGGTTCGCCGGGTACCGGTAAGACCTTGATGGCCAAAGCCGTTGCCGGTGAGGCACAGGTGCCGTTCTTCTCCCTTTCAGGCTCTGACTTTGTGGAGATGTTCGTGGGTGTGGGTGCTTCACGTGTACGTGACCTGTTCAAACAAGCTAAGGATAAAGCCCCATGTATCATCTTCATTGACGAGATCGATGCCATTGGCCGTGCCCGTGGCAAGAACAACATCGTTGGTGGTAATGATGAGCGCGAAAATACCCTGAACCAGTTACTAGTGGAGATGGATGGTTTCGGTACCGATTCGGGTATCATTATCATGGCCGCTACCAACCGTCCAGACGTGTTGGACTCAGCCTTGCTTCGTCCGGGTCGTTTTGACCGCCAGATATCGATCGATAAGCCCGACCTGGTAGGCCGTGAGCAGATCTTTAAAGTACACTTAGGCCCGTTAAAACTGGCCGAAGGTGTGGATGCCAAGAAACTATCGGCACAAACCCCTGGTTTCGCCGGTGCTGAGATAGCCAACGTTTGTAACGAGGCTGCACTGATCGCTGCCCGCCGTGATAAACAGGCCGTTGATATGCAGGATTTCCAGGATGCCATTGACCGTGTGATCGGTGGTCTGGAGAAAAAGAACAAGATCATTTCACCTGAAGAGAAACGCATCGTGGCTTACCACGAGGCTGGCCACGCGATCGCGGGCTGGTTCCTGGAGCATGCCGATCCACTGGTAAAAGTATCTATCGTTCCTCGTGGTGTGGCCGCTTTAGGTTATGCCCAATACCTGCCACGTGAGCAGTTCCTGCACACTACCGAGCAACTGATGGACGAGATGGTGGTATCAATGGGTGGCCGTGTTGCCGAGGACATCGTTTTCGGCCGTATATCTACCGGTGCGCTAAGCGATCTGGAACGCATCACTAAACTGGCTTACGCCATGGTGAAGATCTATGGTATGAACCCTAAAGTGGGCAACCTGTCGTTCTACGATCCGCAAGGCGAGTACCAGTTCAACAAACCATACTCTGACACCACTGCCGAGCTGATCGACGCCGAGGTGCGCGGACTGATCGACAATGTGTACCAACGTACCAAGGACCTCCTGAACGAGAAACGCGCAGGACTGGAACTGTTAGCTGCCAAATTGTTAGAGAAAGAGGTACTATTCCAAAGCGACCTGGAAGAACTTTTAGGTAAACGCCCATTTGACAACCGTACCACTTACGACAAATTTGTTAACGGCGAGGCCGCTTTAAATCCGGAGACCGACAACAATGCGATCCCTGAGAGCGTGACCAACCCTGAAACAGCACGCATTGACGCTGACAAAAAAGACGATCAATAATATTTGATACCATATCAAAAGCCACTATGCTGATCATAGTGGCTTTTTTGTTTTATAGCTTTTGGGTGAACGCATTAATAGCGATACTTGTAATTATGAAACAGGTCATCACCCTATGATCGCCAACATTGACCCTATGAAGGACAACACCACTGCCAAAGAAAGAATGCTCAAAAAGGTGCGCAAGGCCCTTTTAGTGAAACGTGATAACCCGTACCCCAACCTGGAAGATCAGCCTTTGTATGGCACGCTGGGCGAGGACGAATCGTTAGAGGTGATGTTCGCGGAGGAACTGATCGCAGTTTCGGGTCAGTTCGTATTTTGTGAGGACGAGATACAGTTCATCGAGTCGTTACTCAACCTGGCCGAGCAACGCCAGTGGCGTAAGATCTACTGCTGGGAACCTGCCTTACAGCAATTGCTGGATACTTACGATTATCCCTTTTACCAAACCGATAAAGACTTTGACCAGGCCGAGGTAGGCTTTACGCTTTGCGAGGCTCTGGTGGCTCGTAATGGTAGTGTACTGCTGAGCAACGGTAATATGGCCGGCCGCCGGTTAAGCATATATCCGCCCGTGCACATCGTGCTGGCGTATACCTCGC
This sequence comes from Mucilaginibacter daejeonensis, assembly GCF_020783335.1. Lineage (NCBI taxonomy): Bacteria > Pseudomonadati > Bacteroidota > Sphingobacteriia > Sphingobacteriales > Sphingobacteriaceae > Mucilaginibacter > Mucilaginibacter daejeonensis. Next base: position 641,038 of record NZ_CP086068.1, on the reverse strand, counting down.
AACTGGTGCTCGACCTTAAAGACGGTTTCAAGTTACTACAAGATAAATACCGCCAGCGCCTGCCCAGCATGATCACTACCGTGACCGGCCCAAGCCGCACGGCCGATATCGAGAAGACGCTGGTACTGGGTGCTCACGGCCCTAAAGAGCTATTCGTTTTCCTGCTTGACGGTTAAGCCACACTACTCGTAAACGCTTAACCGGTTGCGTAGCAGTTGCACCTCCTGTTTAAGGTCATGCATGCGATCCAGCAGGTGAGTGATCGCCTCTAATCCTTCTATATTAATGCCAAGCTCATTGTGCAGGCGCACCAGGCGTTCAACGCCGGGGAGTTGCTCCTGTGGTATGAAATAGTGCTGATCCACCACCGTAAGCTGGATCAGCCCGGCATCATAAAATGCAGTGATCAGGGTAACATCGATCTGGTGGTAGCTGCAAAACTCATTTGCTGCCGTAAGCGCTGTATTTGCCATGCTATTGAGTATTAGCCAGTTTAGTGAATAACTCTTTTTGTTCGGCGGTGAGGTTGGTAGGTAACTGTACATTGTAGGTAAGGTACAGATCGCCAAATTCGCCTTCCTTTTTGTATACTGGGAAGCCCTTGCCTTTTAGTTTTACCTGTGTGCCGTTAGGGGTTTCGGGCTTCACCTTCACTTTCACCTGCCCGGTAAGGGTATCAACAGTGATATCGCCACCCAGTATAGCCGTATACAAATTCAACGGTACGGTGGCCAGCAGATCGGCACCCCGGCGCTTGAACTGAGGATCATCGGCTATGCGGAAGGTGATATACAGGTCGCCATTGGGGCCACCGTTCACTCCGGCGCTACCATGGCCGGCTATCTTGATGGTCTGCCCGTTCTCTACCCCTGCAGGTATGGTGATGCGGATGCTTTTGCCGTTCACGGTGAGCGTTTGCTTTTGAGTAGTGGCGGCATCCCGTAAGCTCAGCTGCAACTCGGCATTATAGTCTTGCCCGCGGTAACGTGCCTGCCTGCCCCGGCCACCTCCGCCTCCTGCCCCACCGAACATCGACTGGAAGAAATCCGAGAAATCGCCTCCCGCATCGCCAAAGGAGCTAAAATCATATCCGCCTTGCGGGCCACCGCCGTAGCCACCCTGACCAGCGCTGCCTTGTTGCTGGCGGGCCTGCTCATAAGCATCGGCATGTTGCCAGTGCTCGCCGTACTGGTCATATTTTTTGCGCTTATCGGGATCGGTAAGCACCTCATTAGCTTCATTTATTTCCTGGAAACGTTTGTTAGCTTCCGGGTCATTAGGATTAAGATCGGGGTGGAACTTGCGGGCCAGCTTACGGTAGGCATTCTTGATGTCCTTTTCCGAAGCGGTCTTATCAACACCTAAAACTTTATAGTAATCAACAAAGGCCATAGCTGTAGATCTGCTCGATGCAGGTTGAAGTATGAACAGTTGAAAATAAAAAAGGTTGCTATGATAAGCGGTTCTTCAAGCTGAGAACGGATAGGTATGCATCACTCGACGCAGATATCGACCAGCTCCGTTTCACAACTTTTGGGAGTTACACTGATGTAACAGAATTCCCCAAATTTCCCCACTTTCTGACGTTGCAAAATTGGTAAAAACCCAACTTTTTCAAGAAAAAGTAACAAAAAGCCAGAATGTAACACCAGATGTAACACGGTAACACATCAAATGTAACACTGCGACCAAAACCTCGAGCGTCGTTATTCGCCCGCGCGTGGTGCCTTTGCGTACACCTGTTATGAAATTGGCAATTTAACACAAAAGCCCTTTCACCGCCGTTATGGAGGGCAGTAAAAGGGCTTTGTATGATGAAAGTATATCGCTTAAACGCCGCTGAACATCGAGAAGCCACCATCTACCGTTACTACGGTACCGGTCACAAAGGCTGAGGCATCGCTCAGGAGCCAGATCAGTGCACCGATCAGTTCTTCGGCCTTACCAAAGCGCTTGAATGGGGTATTTTTCAGTACCAGGCTACCACGTTCGGTATAACTGCCGTCGGTATTGGTGAGCAGGGTACGGTTCTGTTCAGTGAGGAAGAAACCTGGCGCAATGGCATTCATACGCAAGGTATCACCATAACGGTTAGCCGCCTCTAGGGCGAACCAGCGGGTATAATTATCAATGGCGGCCTTAGCCATGCTATAACCCAAAACTTTGGTCACCGCCTGCTGTGAGGCCATTGACGATATGTTGACGATGCTGCCCTTGCCACCTTTAGCCATCACCTCACCAAAGATCTGGGTAGGGATCAGCGTACCCCACAGGTTGAGGTCCATTACCTGGCGCATACCATCAAAGTTCATGGTAAATATGTCCTGATCAGGGTTGATCACGCCGCCGGGCATGTTACCACCAGCACCATTCACCAGGCCGTCTATCTTGCCATAAGTGTCCATGATCTTATCGCGGGCGGCCAGTAGATGACTTTCGTTCATCACATCGGCCACAAGTGCCAATGCCTTTCCACCGTTAGCATTGATAGCCTCGGCGCGTTCTTCGGCCACCTTTTGATTACGGCCCATGATGCAGGCTACACCGCCGGCATCAGCTATGCCTTTTACAAAGGCCTCGCCCAACACACCGGTGCCACCGGTCACAATGATCACCTTATCTTTTAATGAGAAATTTTCCATTTGAAGTTCGTTTATCGGTCGGGTGCAAACTAACGAAGATCCGCGCACATAATATGTAAAAAATACACAAAGGTTAGGGTGAGATGTGCAAATAGCCCGTTACAAACAAAGGCTTACAGGCCGCTGTTATCATTCTACACTAAATTAACGGAGCAATAATTATGAGCACACCAGCTAACCAACATAGCAAACCCTCACCATCTGACACTCCTACCGACCGTCCTGACGATAACGGTGGCAAAGCGGTAGAAAAGCAGGAGGATCAACAATACCATCAGAATGATGCCAACTTTGGAAACGTAGCTAAACAACGCGAAGAGGACGAAGAACCAGTAAAGCCGGTAAAAACGCCACCTGACGAGTTCCAGGACCCTGAAAAGGATAACCCGCCTAAGAGATAGCCCCCTGAAGGGGGAGTTGACCAACTATCGTTCCCCCTTTAGGGGTTAGGGGGTTCGCTCTATACCTGCTGAATTAAATTGCAGGTCATATAGTTTACGGTAGTAGCCATCCTCAATGCGGAGGAGTTCCTGGTGGGTACCGATCTCTTTGATCTCGCCATGGTCGAGCACGATGATCTTGTCGGCTTTTTGGATGGTAGATAAACGGTGAGCGATCACAATGGCCGTACGTTCATCCATCAGTTTATCAATGGCGTTCTGGATCAGTAGTTCGGTCTCGGTATCTACAGACGAGGTAGCCTCGTCAAGCACTAATATAGCCGGATCATACACCAGCGCCCTCACAAATGAGATCAACTGCGCCTGTCCGGCCGACAAGGTGGCGCCGCGCTCCATCACATTGTAATCATATCCGCCGGGCAATCGCTCGATGAACTCATGCGCCCCAACGTAGGTTGCCGCCGCAACGATCTGCTGCCGGGTGATGTTTGGGTTGTTAAGGCTGATATTATTGGCAATAGTATCGGAGAATAGGAAAACATCCTGTATCACCGTAGCGATCTGCGACCGCAGGAAATTCAATTCATAGTTCTGTATGTCCACGCCATCCACACTTACGCTGCCTTTACCGATCTCGTAAAAGCGGTTCAGAATGTTAATGGTTGAAGATTTACCTGCACCGGTAGCACCAACGAGGGCCAGCGTCTCCCCGGGTTTGATGCTGAAACTGATATCTTTTAATACCCAGTTCTCCTCATTATAGGCGAACCATACGTTCTTGAAATCGATCTGCCCTTTCAGTCTGCCGGTAGTGATAGTGCCGTTATTAGGCGCTACCTCATCGGTATCCAATACTTTGAAAATACGGTCGGCACCAACCATACCCATTTGCAGGGTGTTGAACTTATCGGCCAGTTGGCGTATAGGTCTGAAGAGTAAGTTGAGTAGGGTGATAAAAGCCAGTATCTTACCGGGTGTAACGCCTTGGCCATCGGCGGTGATAGAGGCCAGTTGCTGATCGCTTAGGATACGTTTGCAACCATACCATACGAGCAGACCGATCGAGCCGGCCATAAATATCTCTACCACGGGGAAGAAGATAGAATAGTACCAGTTAGAGCGGATGTTGGCGTCACGGTACTTCTCGTTCACCGCCACAAATTTGCGCATCTCCTGCTCCTCCCGGGCAAAGTACTGGATAATGCTGATGCCCGATATATGCTCCTGTAAAAAGGTATTCAGCTGGGCCACATGCGTACGCACATCCTGAAACGAGGACTTGATGGCCTCCTTAAAAATGTAGGTAGCGGCCAGCAAGAATGGTAATGGGATCAGGGTAATGAGCGTGAGCTTCCAATCCTGGATGAGCATGTAGGTGATGATGGATATCACCAGCAGCATGTCACCGGCTATGGAGATCAGCCCTTCCGAAAAGATATCGGCGATGGTCTCCAGGTCAGATACTGTACGGGTGATCAGCATACCGATAGGTGTACGATCAAAATAACGCAGCCTCAAACTCATGATATGGTTGAACACATGGATACGCAGATCGCGGATCACCGATTGGCCCAAAGCATTGGTGGTATAAGTTTGGTAATATTGAGCTACCGTTTGGATGATGAGCTGCGCCACCATCAGTATCACGATGAACACCAAACCATTGTAATTACCTGACAGGATATAACGATCGAGCCCTATCTCCATGAGGATGGGCTGAGCCAGCGTGATCACCGCAATAAAAATGGTCAGGAACGCCGCGATCACGAAAGTACGGTTGTAGGGCTTCACGTAACGCATAATGCGTTTGAGCAGTTGCCAGTCTATTGCTTTACCTGTTACCTGAGACATGTTCTTATTTCGGAGTTCGGATGTTCGATGTCGGATAGTGGAGTCGAGCGGATACGTCCGATATCAAAAACCCCGACACCCGATATCATATATATGGATACTTTACTTCTGTTAGGTATAAACCACAAGCGGGCACAGATGTTCCGGCATTGCTGCGATCTTTACTTTGAATGATCTGATGGATGGCCTCGGGAGTGATCTCGTGCCGGCCCACCATCATGCAGGTGCCTACTATAGCCCTCACCATATTACGCAGGAACCGGTCGGCGGAGATATGGAACACTAACCCATCATCTTTGCGCACCCATTCGGCACGCACTAACTTGCAATTATTAGTAAAAACCTGCGTATTACTCTTACTAAAGCAGCTAAAGTCGGTATATTCCATCATAATGGCCGCTGCCTTATTCATGGCCTCTACATCCGGTTCTCCTTTTACCAACCAGGATAGATCGTGTTTAAAGGGATCCTTTTGAAAATGCATGTGATACTCGTACGAGCGTTGGGTGGCATCAAAACGGGCATGCGCATCGGCATGAACCGGGATGATGCGCTTAACGGCTATATCGTACGGGAGTAGTCCCGCTAACCCTCTAAATGAGGATCTTTGCCAGTCGAAAGGCATCATGCCCCCAACTTCTGCTCCCCCTTCAGGGGGTTGGGGCGCATCAAAGTGAACATACAATTGCCTGGCGTGTACTCCGGTATCGGTACGGCCTGCGCCGATGGTCTCCACAGGTTGGCGAAGCAGTATGGCCAGCGCCTCGTTCAGCCTTTGCTGTACGGTGACCGCATTGGGTTGCAGCTGCCAGCCATGATAATGAGTACCATTATAGGCCAGTTCTAAAAAATAACGCTGATACGGTAGCACGTCACAAATTTAGACAAACAATTTTATCTTTGTCCTGCTATTAGCATTACCATGATACAACGCGTACAAAGCATATACCTGTTCTTAGCCAGTTTGGCCATATTTGCCCTTTACATGGTCACCATTGCCAATAACGTTTACGTGAACGGCATCCCAACCAACATCAAAGCTACCGGCCTGTTCCAGGATCTGAACGGCGCTCAGCAGCAGGTCACCCCATTTGTGGCACTTACCGCTGTTACCGCTATCGTGGCCTTAGTGCCGTTAGTGATCATCTTTTTATACAAGAACCGCAAGCAACAGATCGCCTTTGCGTATGGCGCTATCCTGGTGATCATCGGGCATAGCTTTTGGGTATCGCAAACGGTTAAGAACGCTATTGGCGGGGTGATGTTAGGTACCAATAATTTTGGTGTAGGCCTGTTCCTGCCGCCTATAGCGATCCTGCTGATCTTTTTGGCGATCAAGGGCATCAAGAAGGACGAAGCGCTGATCAAGTCGGCCGACAGGTTACGATAGGCCGCCCTCAACGCGTTTAATAAGTGATTGCTTTTCAAATAATTACTCCATTCACGGTCACTGTAGTCTCATTTTAAAATAGCGCTATTAAAAGGCAATTAATTTTCTTACCTTTGCACCCGATTTGGCGATGTTGCCGAATACGTTATTTTAATTCATGAATAACCCATTTATTGAACTGGGGATCCGTCATGATATTGTTAATGCCATTACTGAGTTAGGATTTGAAAATCCTACACCGATCCAGGAACAGTCGATCCCGGTATTGTTAACAGGCAGCAACGATTTTGTCGGATTAGCCCAAACCGGGACCGGAAAAACTGCTGCTTTTGGCTTACCATTATTGGAACTGCTGGATTTTGAAGAGAACTATCCACAGGCACTCGTTCTGTGCCCTACACGTGAACTTTGTTTACAGATCACCAATGATCTGAAGAATTACTCTAAGAACCTGAAGAACGCCAACGTTGTGGCCGTTTATGGTGGCGCGAGCATCTCAGATCAGTTACGCCAGATCAAACGCGGCGTGCAGATCGTTGTTGCTACTCCGGGCCGTATGCTCGATATCCTTGACCGCAAGGCTATCGATTTCTCGCAGGTGCAATATGTAGTATTGGATGAGGCTGATGAAATGCTCAACATGGGCTTTCAGGAAGACATTGACAGTATCTTATCTAACACGCCAGAGGATAAAAAGACCTGGCTTTTCTCGGCTACCATGCCGGCCGAAGTACGCCGTATCTCTAAAAAGTACATGACCGACCCTTACGAGTTGACCATGGGCACTAAGAATACCGGCAATGCTAATATTGAGCACGAGTACTACATCGTACGTGCCCGTGACAAGTACGCTGCATTTAAACGCATCGTTGATTTTAACCCCGAGATATTCGGTATCGTATTTTGCCGTACCAAGATCGAGACCCAGGAGATAGCTGAGTCGCTGGTTAAGGATGGGTACAATGCTGATGCCCTGCACGGCGACCTTTCGCAACAACAACGCGATAAGGTAATGAAACGTTACCGTGAGCGCAGCCTGCAATTGCTGATCGCTACTGACGTTGCCGCCCGCGGTATCGACGTTAACGATGTTACCCACGTGATCAACTACTCGTTACCTGACGAGATCGAGAACTACACTCACCGTAGCGGCCGTACCGCACGTGCCGGTAAAAGTGGTGTATCTATCTCTATCGTTAACTCGAAAGAGATCGGTAAGATCCGCCAGATCGAGCGTGTTATCGGTAAGAAATTCATCAAAGGTGAGATACCTACCGGTTTTGATGTTTGTGAGAAACAATTGTTCGGACTGATACATAAGGTACACAATGTTGAAGTGAATGAGCAGCAGATCGAGCAGTACTTGCCGCGCATTATGGACGAATTTGCTGACCTGAGCAAGGAAGATGTGATCAAACGTTTCGCATCGATCGAGTTCAACAGCTTTTTGGAGTATTACAAAAATGCACCAGACCTTAACGTACCTGAAGATACCCGCGCAAGCCGTGATGGTGGCGAGAAATTCCCTCGTACCGGCAACCGTTCTGACTTCACCCGTTTGTTCATCAACCTGGGTTCGGTAGATGGCTTTAGCCGTGGCGACATCTTGGGTTATTTCTGTAACCAAACAGGTATTTCAGGTCGTACCATAGGTAAGATCGATGTTAAGGGTGTTTACTCGTTCATCGAGGTGGCCAATGGCGATGTTGATACTGCTTTCAACGCATTCAAATCAGTTGAGAACCATGGCCGCCAGGTACGCATAGAAATATCTGCTGATGGTGACCGTGTAAGCAACCGTGGCGAAGGCCGTGGCAGCTTTGCAGGCGGAAGCAACTACAGAAGCGGCCGCCGCGAAGGCGGTGGTGGTTTCCGTGGCAACAGTGACCGTAATAATAATGGCGGTGGTTTCCGCGATTTCTCAGGCAAACGCCGTGAGGACCGTGGCGAACGTCGCAAAAAATATTAAGTGTTTTAGTTTTAAGTGATGGGCCTGGTAAACCCATCACAGTTTAGTTTTAGTTAAGTAAAAAGCCACTTCGGATCCGGAGTGGCTTTGTTATTTTGCGTGCTTGCCTAAATTATCGTATCAGATCCACCGAAACGGAATCGGGGTATAACAGTTTGAGTTCGCTTTCATCGATATGCTCGATCACAAATTTGCTGTATGGCTGGTTACCCTCAAATGAAGTGAATATCGTATCGCCCTTTACAAAGTAGTCTTCAGGCACTGGTCCGTTCTCGTCGGTGATGATGAACTTTTTTTCAGTTATCTGTAACTTGGTCTGACCGTCCTTGGTATGCCATTTGCCTACCAGGTCACTGCGTTCAGTTCCTGAGCATGCGGCCGATATCAGTACGCAGGCGCAAAGCAGATGGATAAAAACTAAGAAAAGCGTCTTCATGGGGTGCAGGATGTAGTTAAGCAGGGCGCTTGTTACGCCCTGCCATCACCGATCACGGTTTGGTTTTCAGATCAGCCTTTCTCACGTACACGTGACGGCCTTTTGAATTTACGTAATAGTAAGCTGAGTTCTTGTCAATGTAGATGGTCTGTCCGCCCGGGCCTACTTTACCGTCATACTTTTGATCGGTAACAGCAGCAGCACCTTTAGAGGCTAACTCGGCAGTTTTACGGCCTGTGGCCTTGCCTACTTTTCCAACAGCTTTAGCACCTTTTTTTGCGCCGTGAGCTACGTCTTTTGCGGCAGTATCAATTGCTCTGCCGGTCTTTTTGAGCACTTGTGCCTGAGCAGCTGCAGCAACGGTCACAGCTGCCGCTAACAGTGCTACTTTCAGTATGTTCTTCATGGTATAATTGAGTTGTTGAGTATCCTCAACTCAATTGTTCGGCCAAACGCTTCATTTCAAGCACGGGAGCTTGTTTTTTGTATAAAATACGGTATACAGCCTCACAAATAGGCATGCGCACTGTATACTGTTTGTTGATCTGGTGTAGGCAATTTACTGCATAATAGCCCTCAGCAATCATGTTCATTTCCAACTGCGCCGACGTCACGGTATAACCTTTACCGATCATGTTACCGAACGTACGGTTACGGCTGAACTGTGAGTAAGCGGTCACGAGCAGGTCGCCCAAATAGGCTGATTCCTTGATGTCGCGATCGATCGGGTGTACGGCATCCACAAAATCCTTCATTTCGCGTATAGCGTTGGATATGAGCACCGCCTGAAAATTATCGCCATAACCCACGCCATGGCATATGCCGCTGGCTACTGCATAAATGTTCTTCAACACAGCGGCATACTCGGTACCCCATATATCGTCAGATACTACCGTTTTGATATATCGCGTGTTCAGCATTCCGGCCAGTTGCTTGGCCAGTTGTTCATCGGCCGAGGCAATGGTGAGGTATGAGAGTTTCTCCAGCGCAACTTCCTCTGCATGGCAGGGGCCACTGATCACCAAAAAATCGTGGAAAGGAATGTTATAATACTTGTGCAAGAACTCACCGATGATCAGGTTCTCATCAGGCACGATACCTTTAATGGCCGATATCACCTTTTTGCCGGCAAGGTCCTCAGGCGTAATGGCTGATAGCGCATGCTTTAGAAAAGCTGCCGGTACATTGAGCAGTACCATATCCGCTTTGGCGATGGAGGCTTTAAGATCAGTAGAGATATTATCGCTCGGCACCTTGATCTCTACCGAGCTCAGGTAATTAGGGTTATGCCTGTACTTGCGCAGCTCTTCAACGGCTTGCTCGCTGCGCATCCACCAAAATATCTCTTTTGGCGTAGTGTTGTCGGTCAGCATTTTGACGTTCGCGGTGGCCCAGCTGCCTCCTCCTACTACCAGTATTTTTTGTGGGTAACCTTGCATGATCCTTGGCCGGGCCTGTGTGCCAGGCCAGTTGAAGCAACAAAGGTATCATCTTTTTGGTTTCTGTACACGGGTGTGAGCAAATTGTAAAGCTAACGTTACCACAGGCCTCACAACCACCGTTAAATTTTGTTAAACCTGCATACGCTACGCCCAGGCTGGGCATTTATTCGGTAATAAAGTTTTACCTTTAACCAGCGTTTTTTAATTTCGCGTTGCAAGTAACAGTATATGGAAGAATTTGAAGCAAGCACGGCCGCCAAAAAGACCAAGACCATCTATATCTCCACAGTATTTGGTATAGCTATGGTGTTGTTGATGGTGGGTATGCTGGGGCTGATCCTGGTACATGCCAACAAGCTATCACGCTACATCAAGGAGAATACGGTAGTGAACGTTTTTGTTGATGAAGGCGCCCGCGAGACCGATGTATTGCAGTTCCAGCGACAGTTAGATAGCAATCCTTTTGTTAAACGTACCCAATACGTAAGTAAAGAACTGGCTGCCCGTAATCTGCAAAAAGACCTGGGCGAAGATTTTATCAAGTTCCTGGGTGTTAATCCGCTCTCGCAATCAATAGACGTATACCTGAAGGCCGACTATGCCAATAATACCGACCTGAATCGTTTTGCGGCTCAACTGAAAGCCAACCCACTGGTGCAGGAGGTCAAATATCAAACTTCACTGATCGAGCAAATGAATAAGGTGATGACCAACATCAGCTTAGTGATCCTGGGCTTTACGGCGATCTTTTTGGTGGTATCGGTAGCGCTGATCAATAACACTATCCGTTTGGCTATTTACTCGCAACGCTTCCTGATCAAGTCAATGCAACTGGTGGGTGCTACCAAAAATTTTATCCGCAAGCCCTTCCTGCTTTACGGCATTTGGCATGGATTGCTGGGTGCGCTGATCGCTACCATCTTATTGGTGGGCACCTTGTACGTGGCTTACCAACAGATACCCGACCTGATCGTATTGCAAGACCTATATGAGTTCGGCGCTGTTTTCGTGGTCCTTGTTGGACTAGGTATCTTTATTGCCGGGTTTAGTACCTTTTTGGCGGTTAACCGCTTTTTACGATTGAAGATCTATCAACTTTACAGATAATATCATGGCTCAAAAATATGATAAACCAGCAGGTACGCCTGTTTCACGTCCGTCCATTTTGGGCGATACCAAAACCACGGTAGCTCCCGAAAAGATCGACTTTGTGTTCGGTAAAAGTAATTATCAATTACTGGCCATTAGTGTATTGCTGGTAGCCATTGGCTTTGTGCTGATGAGCGGCACCACTGACATTTACAGCAACACCAAGATCGTGATAGCACCTTTAGTAGTGCTGGCCGGCTTTGGCATGGGCTTTTACGCGATCATGAAACGTAAAACGGCTTAAGTATAATGGATCTTATACAAGCGGTGATCCTGGCCATTATCGAGGGCCTTACCGAGTTTCTTCCAGTATCCTCTACCGGCCACATGATCATAGCCTCATCGGCCATGGGCATTGCCAATAACGATTTTGTAAAGCTATTTACCGTTGCCATACAGTTAGGTGCCATCCTTTCGGTAGTAGTACTATACTTCAAGCGCTTTTTTCAGAGCATCGATTTCTATGTGAAGCTGATGGTGGCTTTTATACCGGCGGTGATCTTTGGTCTGCTGTTCAGCAAAAAAATCGATCAGTTATTGGAGAGTGCCCTTACCGTAGGCATCACGCTGTTTGTAGGCGGTATTATACTGCTCTTTGTTGACAAGTGGTTCAATAAACCTACCGTTACCGAGGAGAAAGGCATAGATCTTATCACAGCGCTTAAAATAGGCCTGTTCCAGTGCATCGCCATGATACCGGGCACCTCGCGCTCGGCTGCTACCATTGTAGGCGGTATGAGTCAGAAATTGAGCCGTACGGCGGCCGCAGAGTTCTCCTTCTTTTTAGCGGTACCTACCATGTTTGCGGCCACTGCCAAAAAGCTTTACGACTTTTACAAAGAGGGCCACACCTTCACCGGTGAAGAGATCAAACTGTTGGCCTTAGGCAACGTCATTGCCTTTATAGTAGGCCTCTTGGCCATCAAGACCTTTATCACTTTTTTAGAACGTAAAGGCTTCGTACTATTCGGCTGGTACCGTATCGTAGTAGGTGCGATCATCATCGGCCTCTACATGGCAGGACACAATCTTGAAGTGATCTGATAAAGGCACAAGCGGTATTGACCTGCGGACATTTCATACAATGAAGAAAGGCCATCGATCACTCGATGGCCTTTCTTCATTCGCTTATCTCTATAAGAATATTGCTGTTAAAGATCGCTTGCCGCTGAGGAAGCCGAATTAGCTTTCCGTTGGCTGATGATCTTGTCCATTGCTACACTGGTGTACATTGCTGCAGAAAGTTCTTTCTCGTAGGTCAGGTAAAGGGTAGCTAACGAGCCTTTCCATAAGTAGGAATCTTCCTCAGAGTTAGACTGAGTGTAATTGGAGCCATAAGCTGTAGTGAACACGTCCCTTACCCGATTGCCATCCTCCTTTTCAAAAAAAAGATAGATGCTGGAAACAAGGCCCACATAGGTTTTGACCTGCAAGCGTTTAAGTACAACGCCATTACCAAAATTTAATAAGGCCGGATCATTGTACGTATATACATAGCAACCACTTGCATCAGGTGTTTCCGACAATTTGAACAGGTATTCGCTTTTAAGATCTTTAATATCGCCGCCAAGTTTAATGGCCTTGTAGCTTTTCTTGGTGTCCAGGTAATTGATACTACCCAACCTCGCAGTACTTTCCTGGGCCATACTGATCAATGGCAACAGCAAAGCAATGATCATTACTAATCTTTTCATCTGGAAATGATCTGAAAGGTTATTTAGCAGATATCAGCTGGAATGCCTTTTGAACTTTTTCGGCCAGCTTAGGCTTAATATCATAGTCAAGCTCGCCCTTAGAGCTCTCTACCCTTACGAACTCGATAGGGGTGCTTACCATCTTGTCCAATTGCTCTTTGGTGATCAGGAACGGTGTGTAGGTCTTCATACCTTCGCCCACGCTACCAAATGTTGTAGTGTTGCTACCGACCTTTTCGGTCAGGTTCTCTTTAGCTGCTTCTAATGTCAGGATCGACTTATCCGAGAACTTGAAGAAGATCTTGTTGCCTTTCAGGATGTAATAGTAATTAGCTGTTTTTGGTTGAGTGATGTTCAACCAGGCAAAATAGGTATTGCCGACTTTTTCAGGCTGAACAGCTACCATTTCGTTTGCGCCAACTAAAGTTAATTTGGCATACAATGCTTGTTCATTGGTCTTCCAGGTAGTGTCGCCAGAGATCTTGTCTACCTCGGGCTTTAAAAGTTTTTGTGAAAAGGCAAAATTAGCTCCTGCGAGCAAAGAAACTGTGAGTAAGAATTCATGCATGATGTGTTTTGATTTGCCATAAATATAAACATAAGGCGGGTAAGACTAAAAATAATTTTACCTTAACTATAAATTAATTGATATTGAAAACAAAAAAGCCCGTTGATCATCTCAACGGGCTTCTTCTTTATACTTAAGAGGCTATTAACCGCCTTGCTCAGCTACTTCGTGGATGCTTTCTTGCTTGAACAATTTAGCATTGAAGAAATCGAAGTTCATGCGGGCGATGTTGGTCAGCGTGATCTCTTTAGGGCACTCTGCTTCGCATGCACCGGTATTGGTACAGCTACCGAAGCCTTCAGCGTCCATTTGCGCTACCATGCTTTGTACACGGCGGAAACGCTCAGGCTGGCCTTGTGGCAACATACCTAATTGCGATATCTTGGCCGAGGTGAACAGCATAGCTGACGCGTTTTTACAAGCTGCTACACAAGCACCGCAACCGATGCAGGTAGCCGAGTTGAAAGCCTCATCGGCAATTACCTTAGGGATGGCGATCTCGTTAGCGTCAGGCACACCACCGGTATTCACCGAAATGTAACCTCCGGCTTGCTGGATACGATCAAAAGCCGAGCGATCCACGGCAAGATCTTTGATCACCGGGAAAGCTGCTGCACGCCATGGCTCAATGGTAACGGTCTCACCATCGTGGAAGCTGCGCATGTGCAACTGGCAAGTAGTAATGGCGCGTTTAGGGCCGTGCGGCTGGCCGTTGATGTATAATGAACACATACCGCAAATACCTTCGCGGCAATCATGGTCAAAATGGATAGGCTCTTCTTTAGCATGAATAAGGCTCTCATTCACTACATCCAGCATCTCCAGGAAAGACATATCAGGAGATATGTTCTCGGCCTTATACGTCACAAACTTACCTTCGGTCTGTGCGTTCTTTTGGCGCCAAACTTTCAGCGTCAAATTCATATTTCCGTTCGCGTTACTCATGTTATTGTGAGTTATGAATAGTTAGCAAAGAGAGGTCGATGTGAACAGAACCGTGCACTACTGACCTCTCACTACTCACCATCTTATTTATAGCTTCTTTGTGTTAACTTAACGTTCTCGTATACCAGTTCTTCTTTGTGCAGTTCCTCTGGCTGGTTATCACCTTTGTATTCCCAGGCAGCAACATAAGCATACTCGTCATCATGACGCAGTGCCTCTCCTTCCTCGGTCTGTGATTCAACCCTGAAGTGACCACCGCATGATTCACGACGCTGTAAAGCATCCTCGATCATCAGTGCGCCCAACTCGATAAAGTCAGCCACACGGCCGGCTCTTTCTAAAGAGGCGTTCACTTCTTCGTTCTCACCTACTACGATGGCATTCTTCCAGAAGTCGTCTTTCAATGCCTGGATCAGGCCACGTGCTTTGATCAGGCCTTCTTCGCTACGGGCCATACCGCAGTACTCCCACATGATGTGACCTAACTCGCGGTGATACTCTACCACGGTCTTGTTACCTTTCAATGCTAACAGCTTAGCCACGTAAGCCTCAACATCTTTCTTGGTCTGTGCAAAGGCCGGGTGGCTGGCATCTACTGGTTTAGGACCAATGGTGGCCAGGTAATCACCCAAAGTATAAGGGATAACAAAGTAACCGTCGGCCAAACCTTGCATCAGGGCCGAAGCACCTAAACGGTTAGCACCGTGGTCAGAGAAGTTAGCCTCACCTAAACAGTACAGACCAGGGATGTTGGTGCTCAGGTTATAATCTACCCAAAGACCACCCATGGTATAGTGCACCGCAGGATATATACGCATCGGTTGCTTGTACGGATTCTCGTCGGTGATCTGCAGGTACATATCGAACAAGTTACCGTATTTAGCACGTACCGCATCTTCACCCAAACGTTTGATCGCATCGGCAAAGTCGAGGTATACCGCCAAGCCTGATGCACCTACACCACGGCCTTCGTCGGCCATTTCTTTGGCGTTACGTGAGGCCACGTCGCGCGGTACCAGGTTACCAAATGATGGATATTTACGTTCCAGGAAGTAATCACGGTCTTCTTCTTTGATCTGATCGATCTTGATCTCACCTTTACGCAGGCGTTGTGCGACCTCGGCAGTTTTGGGTGCCCACACACGTCCGTCGTTTCGTAACGACTCCGACATCAGGGTCAGCTTGCTTTGGTGATCGCCCGATACCGGGATACATGTAGGGTGGATCTGCGTGTAGCAAGGGTTGGCAAAGTAAGCACCACGTTTGTGTGCACGCCATGCAGCGGTAACGTTAGATCCGATCGCGTTGGTTGACAGGAAGAATACGTTGCTATAACCACCGGTACACAACAATACCGCATGGCCTGAGTGTGTCTCGATAGCGCCGGTCTTCAGGTTACGGGTAACGATACCTTGTGCCTTACCATCTACCACTACCACGTCAAGCATTTCTGTACGGGTGTACATTTTAACCTTACCTTCATGGATCTGGCGGTTAAGTGCCGAGTAAGCACCTAAAAGCAGCTGCTGTCCTGTTTGACCGCGGGCGTAGAACGTACGTGATACCTGCGCACCACCGAATGAACGGTTATCTAACAGACCGCCGTACTCGCGGGCAAATGGCACACCTTGTGCAACGCACTGGTCAATGATATTAACCGATACCTCGGCCAAACGGTAAACATTGGCTTCGCGGGCACGGTAGTCGCCACCTTTAATGGTGTCATAAAACAAACGGTATACGCTGTCACCATCATTACGATAGTTCTTGGCAGCATTGATACCACCCTGTGCAGCGATCGAGTGCGCACGGCGTGGGCTATCCTGAAAGCAGAACGCGGTTACGTTATAGCCTAGCTCAGCCAAAGAGGCCGCGGCCGAAGCGCCTGCTAAACCGGTACCCACCACAATCACGTTGTATTTACGTTTGTTGGCCGGGTTAACCAGCTTTAAATTGAATTTATGTTTGCTCCATTTCTCGGCCAATGGGCCTTGTGGAATTTTGGAATCTAAACTCATGTTCTTTTATATTTTAGTGAGTGGTGAGTTGTTGAGTAGTGAGTGGTTTGGGGTGATTTTAATAACTCAATAACTACTTAACTCAATAACTTGAACCACCAATCAACCTTATTTTAAACTTTGGATATAGTAAACGATCGGCATAAGGGCAAAACCCAGCGGTATGATCACCGCGAACAGCCAGGTACCCAGAAACTGGATGATCGGCAGGTATTTACGGTGCACCCAACCAAATGTGCGGAACGCGCTTTGGAAACCGTGCAGCAAGTGGAAGCTTAATGCCACCATAGCGATCACGTATATAGCCACATACCAAGGCAGGCTAAAGCTTTCGGCCACTTTGGCGTGAAGGTCTTTTACCTTGATGATCTCAACATCACCGTTGTAAGTTTGTGAGTGCTCAAAGTCAGGCTTTTCAGGGGTGAAGTTCTGTACAGTACGCTCACCAGTTGACAGGTTGGTGCGGTACTCTTTGTAACCTACACTGTGGGTGTATTTGTATTTGTACCAAAAATCGCCCATGTGAATCACGATGAACAGGAACAAGATACTGCCCAAAAGGCCCATGTTCTTAGATGACCATGAAGTGGCCGACTTGTTAGCATTGGCATAATCGACCGGACGAGCCTTGCGGTTGTTGATGGTCAGGATAAGGGCATAAAGTGCGTGTACCAAAATAGACAAGTACAGCAGGTAAGCGATCACCTCGATCGGTGGAAAATGGGTCAGGAAGTTGGCATACATATTAAAGCTGTAGCCATTGTCGTCACTAAAAAGGAGTAAGTTACCACCCAAGTGCACGATCAAGAAAAGACTCAGAAACAAGCCTGTTAAAGCCATGATCAGCTTTTTCCCCAGCGATGAGTTAAAGGTCTGTTTAAATTCACTCATTATATCGAAAATTTTATCACGCAAAAATATTTATTAAAAGCGAATTGATAGTTAAAGTTCTCGGCTATTGTCAGGATATTGTCTATTTAGAAACATTCTAAAATTTAAAGCTAAAAGAGCCTCTATCGCACTATTTATAATATATTAGCCCATCATCTGCGATCATCATCATGAAAAAATATAACGTATTATTAGCCGCTGCCTTATTACTTGCGGCCTGCGGCAATAACACTCAGCTAACTTTTACGGGTAAAGCGCCTGGCCTCAGCAATGCGGTATTCGCGGTAAAGGACGCGCAGGGCAACAGCCTGATCGGCGAGAACATTGCCGGTGGCTCCTTTACGGCCAAGACCATATTGGAGAATACAGGGTATGGCCGTATGAGCGTGAACAAGAACGGCGACAAGAACAACAATGAGTTCGAGGTTTACCTGGAGCCGGGCGACTACACCGTAGAGGTCGATGCTGCCAAACTATCCAACTATCCTAAGGTAACCTCTGCATCTTCCATTCAGAAAGAACTGTCGGCTTATTATGCGACGCGTGATGAGTTAGGAAGCTCTGCCGTGGCCGCCTTTAATGAGCTTGATGGCAAGGCCAACTCGGTAGACGCCAAAAAGATCACCGCCCAGGAATATCGTGACCTATTGGACCGACTCTCCAAAGCACGTTTAAGGTTAGAAGAGATCAAATTTGAGGCTTTAAAGAAATATGCTCAAGCTAACCCGCAAAGCACCGTCACGGCCCACATCATGTCAGAACTGGAGTTCAAGAATGACCCGGCTGCTTATAAAGCCATTTATGACGGGCTGAGCACCGCCGCCAAGAACAGCGATGAAGGCAAGGCACTGGGCGAAAAGTTGAACATGCTCATGAAGGTTCAGCCCGGCAGCACCGCCCCTGGTATCGCAGGCACCACGCCAGATGGCAAAACGTTCGATCTAAAAGCGCTGGATAAAAAGATATACCTGGTAGATTTTTGGAAGGCCGGTAACGACCTGAGTAGAAGTAACCACAATGAGATCCGCGATCAGCTGATGAAACACCTCAACATGAAAAAGGTAGGATTTATCAGCATCTCTATGGATAATAAAAAAGACTGGTGGACCAAAGCCATTGCTGACGACAAAGTGACCTGGCCGCAATACTCAGACCTGAAGGGCAACGACTCGGCCAACGGCATTAATTGGATGATACCGAAGATACCGTGTTACTTTTTAGTGGACGGCAATTGGAAGATCGTTGAGAGGGATGTTGACTTTGCCCGCGTAGAGACCTCGATCAGGACCTACCTCGAGAAGCATTAAACCTCGAACACTTTTTCTTTCAGGATGCCGAACACGCGGTCGTTTTGCCGGTGCAGCATAGATACGCGGCCGGTAAACTTACCAAATGAGGGTAATACGGCCTGCCGCTCGCCAAAAGCAAAGCAAGGTAATGTTACCGATTGCCTGCCTTTACCCACCAGCGTTACGCCGGGATGAATGTGACCACAGAACACGTATTTGCCACGTTCTTTTAAGCAATCATCGTTTTGTGGGTGGTGTAACATCACGAATGGCCCTTCAACGAGCTCATGGTGTGTAGAGATATCGATATCATGATAATGCTGCTGCTTGATGATATCATGATTGCCGATCACCAGCTGCATCATGATATCTGGGTATTGCCGGCGCCAGTTGGCAAAGTGCTGCCAGTCGGCGTTCATATCGCTATGGAACAGATCACCCAGGAACCATATCTTTTGAGGCTGTAAACGGTTGATGAGCCGGGTCAAACAAGCCAGGTCCTCATGCCCGATCTGCTGCGGTACGGCTATACCAGCTTTACGGAAATGGCCCACCTTGCCCAAATGCACATCGGCCACGATCAACACCTGATGCTGTATCCAAAAAATAGCTCTTTCGGGCACCAATAACAGCTCCTCTCCCATTACCATCAAGGTCGTATCTGCACTCATCATTTTATGTGGGCACAAATATAAAGAGTTTTGCTAACAAATTTAGTTACGGCTCATAGATCAGGCGTGCGTTTAAAAAATGAAACGCCTCACAGACATGGTCAGGAGGCGTTCATTCTTGCCGAAGCAAGGGGCTTTAACTATTCAACACTTATGCTTTCTCGGTCTTGGCCGATGCATTGATCAGGTTCTCGGCCAGTTGTGTCAGCAACTCGTCGGTCTTTTTCTCCTCGGCCAGTGTTTGGTCAAGCAGTTCGGCTGCTTCGCTGTAGCCCAAGGTATTGGCCAGGGTGCGCAGCGTACCATATGAAGCAATCTCATAATGCTCTGATTTTTGTGCGGCCGAAATGATGCCCACATCACGGGTCATGCTGCCATCTTCAGTATCGCTCACGATGCTTTCTGATTCCTCGATCAGGCCTTCCATCGCATCACATTTTTTGGCTGAAGCTTTTTCATCAACTATCTTGAATACCTCCTCCAAACGGGTCACCTGGTTGTCGGTCTCTTCTTTATGGGTCTCCAAAGCACTGCGCAACTCATCTGAAGTAGCGGCTTTAGCTAACTTGGTCAGGGCTTTCGATAAGTGCTTCTCTGCCCAGTAAATGTCTTTTAATTCGTCAACAAATAATTCCTTCAATGCCGACTCTTCCACATTCTCTGTGGTCTCTTCTTTTTTTGCCTTTGTGGTTGCCATATGGTAGATGTTTAATTAACACTTGAACAGTTGCTGACCACTACAGGTTTTAATTATTTATTAAATTATCAAATTACAAGTAAAACACGGCGCGCGGAAAATGCGTAGAAATGAGAATCGAACGAACGTATTGGGACCGATATTCCCCACATTGAGAAAATCCTTCCCGAACGATCTTCTTTACCAGCAAACTTTGATATCTTTTATATTAAATAGCAAGTTCAATAACGCCTCAAATTCGTTCCATTTTGAGCTTTTATAATTATTTTTTCGGAATGTATCTTACTATCGAATGTATGGTATCGGCGTTGCAGTATTTTCTACATCCAGCCAACCTACGCCACTGATCACCAACCGAATAGGTAGACCATAATACTGAGTACACCTATTTGATTGATCTAAAAAAAATATAAATTTGTGTGCCCCGAAATAAAATGTTACGCTATAGATCAATTGTTATTTTATTTTCCGTTCTGATCGTTGTTCTCTCGGCTTGCAAAAAAGCATCGCTGACAGATGACGCGTTAAATTCACCTTACAGTCCGGTAAATATCCCTACCAAACCATCAGATGATGCCTCTAAACCGGCAAAGGATACGAGCAATAAGGTGATCGTTATACTTGGCTCCTCCACAGCCGCAGGTTTTGGCGCTACCAGCCCCGACTCGTGCTGGGTAGGCCGGTTAAAACTGCGCATGACCAAGGATAAAAAGAACGTCAAGATCATTAACCTGGGTATAGGCGGTTATACCACCTATCAACTGATGCCTACGGGCCAGTTGAGCGCTATCCCTAACCGCCCAAGGCCTGATACCAACGCCAATGTTACCGCAGCACTCAAATATCAGCCCGACCTGGTGATCATTAACCTGCCGAGCAATGATATCGCTGCTAACTACCGCGATGAGGAGATATTGAAGAACTACCGTACCATCATCAGGCTCGTGGCATCGGCACGATCGAGCTACCTGCTTACCGGCACACAGCCACGTAACTTTAACCAGGCAGCTATGCGTAACCGCTTAAAGATCTTGAACGATAAACTGGTAAGTGATTTTCCGCAGAACGTACATAACTACTTTATGAAGCTGGCCACCCCATCATACGCCATGCAGCGCATTTACAACGCGGGTGATGGTGTACACCTGAACAATCGAGGCCACAACCTGGTATACCAGACCATGATGACCTCGCCGGTACTTAAAACAGTTGCCGGATACTAACAAGCCCCTATAGCATACATATACAAAAGGAAAGGCTTATCGTAACTGGTAAGCCTTTTCCTTTTTAGTATGGTCAAGATGACGTTGAAACGTTAAAAAAGCTTTTCGATGATCTGATCAGTGCTTAAGCCTTCGGCCTCGGCGTGGTAGCTGCGTACGATGCGGTGGCGAAGGATAGGTTTGGCTACGGCCTGTACATCCTCAATATCGGGCGAATACTTGCCGCTGATCACCGCATGGCACTTGGCACCCAATACCAGGAACTGCGAGGCACGTGGGCCTGCTCCCCAGTTCAGGTAGCGTTTGATATCGGCAGTGGCCAACTCACCCTGCGGACGCGTTCTGGACACCATGCGTACGGCGTATTCCAGCACGTTATCACTTACCGGTATGTTACGCACCAATTGCTGGAACGCCACGATCTCGGCCGCACCGATCACTTTATTAGGCTGCGCCTTATTGGTGCCTGTAGTGTTCTTCACTACCTGTAGTTCTTCGGCAAAGGTAGGGTAGCCCAATGTCACATTGAACATAAAACGATCTAACTGTGCCTCCGGCAATGGGTAGGTCCCTTCCTGCTCTATAGGATTCTGGGTAGCCAGCACAAAAAAGGGCTGCTGTAACTTGTGCGTAACGCCGGCGGCTGTAACGGCTTTCTCCTGCATGGCCTCTAATAAGGCGGCCTGCGTTTTGGGCGGCGTACGGTTGATCTCGTCGGCCAGTACGATGTTGGAGAAAATAGGTCCTTTAACGAATTTGAAATGCCTGTCCTCGCCCAGTATCTCGGCACCAATGATGTCTGACGGCATCAGATCGGGCGTAAACTGTATACGGTTAAAGTCAAGGTCAAGCACCTGCGATATGGTTTGCACCAGCAAAGTTTTGGCCAGGCCCGGAACTCCTACCAGCAAACAGTGCCCATTGCTGAACACCGAGATCAGCACCGAGCGGATCACCTCATCCTGGCCAATGATCACTTTACCGATCTCGGCCTTGATGTCATGATAGGCCTGCTTGAGTGCGTCGGCGGCTTCAACGTCTGAACGGTATGCTGGCATATGTAGCTGTTATGGCTTAGCTTGAGCAGAGGTAGCAGTTTCCTTATTATTCACCCAATCCTTCAACTGAGGGCATGATTGAAACTCAGGGTCGATGCGAACGAAAGTGTTCTTTCTCTTCTTCTCGAACCACTCGTTCACGGTTTTGGTCACCTTTTCGTTCTGCGCCACGACCTTCAGTTTAGGAAGATCTTGGGCTAAGTTAGCCTTATGCGCATCGGTCACCGAGCGCAGGTAGTGTATCTTATATGTTTGTTTGCCTTGCTGATCAGTGAACTGGTGCGGCATCGATATCTCGTTCACCTTCATGGTATCAACGATCAGGGCCACGGCAGGGTCAAGCTTATCGGTAGGGATCAGTGTGGTACGGGCGGTCACGTTATCTTCCATCATCAACATACCACCGTTATATTTCGACTCTTTGTTGTCAGAGTACACCGAAGCAGCGGTCGAAAAGTCGATCTGTTTGTTTTTGGTGATCAGCGTGTAAACACTATCGGCCTTGGCCTTGGCACGTTGTAAACTGGCTGGCGTTACCACCGGCATGATCAGTACGTGGCGCGCGTGTACCTGCTCGCCGCGGCGCTCGATCACCTGCAAAAAGTGGAAGCCGAACTCTGTTTCGAACACAGGCGATATCTCACCCGCCTTTAGTTTAAATGCGTTGGCCGTAAATTCTTTGGCCATGGTGTTACGGTCAAAAAAGCCTAAGTCGCCACCCTCGGCGGCTGAGCCAGGATCCTGCGAGTACAGGCGGGCAATGTTACCAAAGTCCTCACCGTTCTTCACACGGGTACGCAGGGCCTCTGCTTTCTCTTTATAAAATTGCTTCTCTTCCTTATTCAATTTAGGTTGAAAAACGATCTCACCCACCTCTACCTCTTTGTTGTATGATGGCAAGCTATCTTTAGGGATGTTATCAAAGTAACGTTTCACCTCTTGAGGGGTAACGCTGGTCTTTTCGGTGATCTTAGCCTGCATCTTCTCGGCAATCATACCTTCTTTGATGTCTGAACGGATCTCATCTTTGTACTGGATCAGCGAACGGCCCAGGAACTGCTCTAACCTGTCCTGACCACCGGCACGCTGCATCATACTGCGCATGCGGCGATCAATGTTATTGTCCACATCATCCTCGCTCACGGTCACGCTATCGATCACCGCCTGTTGAGCCAGCAGCTTTTGAATGAGCAGCCTGTTCAGGATCATACACTTAAAGTTAGGGTCGGGGGTCATGCCCTGAGCCAGGTTCTGTGCGTATTGTAGTTCGATGTCTGATTGTAAGATAACGCTTCCGCCTACTACTCCGGCCACTTTATCCAGCGTAACGCGTTGCTGCGCGTGCGCCATTGTGACCGTGAACAGCAGACCGATAATTAAAAATATACCAAATTTTCTCATGTACACCTTGATTGTCCCGATGCCGCCCTGTTGGCGCATCGGCTTAAAATAAACCTCCGAATTTCGCAAAAATTTCGCATTTGGGCGTCATCTATTTGCGATCATATCCCTGTGGCATAATAATATGCGAATATGACCATAAAGGCTCGGATGCTTTAGTTATTTTTGTTAAAATTTGTTAAAGTGAAAGCTGACACCTCTACGGCACTGCTGACCCATTTCCTGCAAGATGAATTGTATCTGCTCCCTGCCGACAGGACCGCTTATCTTTCTGCAGAGCCTGCCTCGCCTGTTGTGAGCGAGGCTGAACCTGTGGTTCCGGCTGCCGCAGCGCCAGAGCCAGCCAAACCAGAGCCGGTTGCACCTGCTGTTGAAACGCCTGTATTAACGTTCAAGTATATGGGTGGTAACAAAAAGAAACTGTTGATACTCACGCACTACCCCTCGGCCCTGCACATTGTTGATGAGCACCTTACCCCGCTCATGAGCACGCTGGCCCGCATCAATTATACCGAGGACGATATAGCCCTGTTGAACATGGCCGCCGTGAACGGCAAAGGCTGGACCGACCTGCTGGCCTTTTTTGCCCCGGTGAAGTTGTTGATACTGGGCGCCAAAGCCCATCCCGCCGGCATTGATACGCTTACTGCCCACCAGATCCAGCAGTTGGGCAACGTGATGGCCTTGCACACCTTTGCCTTTGAAGAAATGATGACCAGCGTTGACAACAAAAAGATATTCTGGAACCTGGTAAAGACCTTTTGACCTATGCCTTTAAGTTTAGTATTCGCTACCAATAATCAGCATAAATTACAGGAAGTTGCCGCCAAAGTGGGCGACCGTTTACAACTCCTGAGCCTGACCGATATTGACTGCCATGATGATATAGCCGAGACGGGCCTTACCTTTCGGGAGAACGCCTCGATCAAAAGCCATCATGTGTTCAATAAATACGGACTGAATTGCTTTGGCGATGATAGCGGCCTCGAGATCTATGCCCTCAACAACGAGCCGGGCGTTTTTTCGGCAAGGTACGCCGGCCAGCATGGCGATCACGAGGCTAACATGAACAAGGTGCTGCAAAAGCTGGAGATATTTGAGGACCGCCGCGCGCAATTTCGTACGGTGATCTCATTATTATGGAACGGCGAAGAGCACTTTTTTGAAGGCATCGTTGAAGGTCATATCCGCCGCGAACGCGCAGGACTTGGTGGCTTCGGCTATGATCCCATTTTTGAACCGCTGGGCTACGACGTGACCTTTGCCCAAATGACCATGGAACAAAAGAACGCCATCAGCCATCGCGCCATTGCCATGGAAAAACTGATCACGTTCTTAAAAGAGCAGGTAGGATAAGATAGAGCTTATTTACTCCATGTCATGCTGAATGATAGTGAAGCATCCTACGTTGCATCGCATTAACAAGTGTTATTTGCCTACAAGCAAGGTGGCAAGCCGTCTGACCCTTATTATCCTCAAGGCTTTTTCTTGGTCGTATCTACTGGTGCTGCCTTTTTCAAGGTATCTGCAACAGGCTTCACCTTCGAGCTATCTTTTAGTGCAGGAGCAATGCCACCTGCCTGAGGGCTCATTTTGGTGCTGTCTCCCGCCGCAGGAACCGTAGTAGCTGCTGGCTTAGAAGCCGATGGCTTTTGGCCGGGTTTAGCGCCAGGTTTGCCCGTTGGCTTGGCTGGCTTGCTTGCCACCTTACGGGCCTGAGCAGCTTTTTTGCGTACAGCCGGTGAGGTGATCACTTCTTTGGAGGCGGGCCGGTCCTTGGGCTTCCAGATAAAACCTTTCAAGATCTTTTCATCTTCCTTGGCCTTTTTGATCGGGATGCCGCGTTCATCTACTTTGGTATACCAGGTGACATCGGTGGCGCTGTTATCCTTAAAGTTCACGCGTATACGGCTGCTGATGGTGCGCAGTAGTTCGGTCACGTTCTTAAGGCTGTCGCGGTTATAATAAATGGTCTCTGCGTTACCATCCACAAACAAGCGCTGGAACTTATTTTCCACAAAAAATCCACGCATACGCTTCCCGGCCACCTGGTTAAAGTTCGTGGAGTCTGTCCCCTCTATATTGACCGTGAACGCATTGGGGAACACATTCATATTGTCCAGCTTTTTGTTCTTGAGCTGCAGGTAAATGGTATCGCCAGATATTTGCGAACCTTGCGTCCAGAACATCGGGTTCACAAAGCAACGCATGGTAGAGTCGGCATAACTGTAGAACATCGAATCGGACTTGGCTTGCAGATCTGATTTAAATATCTTGGCGTTATGATGCGCGCTCATTACGCGTATACGGGCCGTATCGCTCAGGTTCAGCTTATTGGCCAGGTATACCGAGTCGGTCTTGATGATCTTTGGTTTTGCGGGAGCGGCCTTCTTTTTAGCACTGTCGGCTGCGGCACGAGCCATCGCCTGCTTTTTCTTTTGCAACGTATCTACTGGTTTAGGCTTACCAAAGTAGTTAGGGCGCAAAAAGCTCATATCCATCTTGAAGTCGGCCGGTGGCGGCTGTATCAGGTTTTTGGCGGTGGAAAGCGGGATAGGTTTGCGTTTCACCACTACCTTGCCCGTATCTTTCAGCGAGGTGTCCCGTATGCCGGCCTGTCGCATCTTTTCCTGTAGTTCGCGCAGGCTTTTATAGGTCATGATTCGGGTTTCGAGCGTATCGGCTCCCCAGTAAATGGTATCACGTTTTACCTTGGGTGGCGGCGGTACGGCGGCGGTGTCGGTCTTGGCGGCCGCATCAGTAGCTTTGGCAGTACTGTTAGTGGTGACTGGCTTTAGCTTGGCCTTTACCGGTGGCACCTTGCTGACCACTTTAGTATTGTCCTTTTTTGCCTTGATATCGGCTGGCTGTACCGTGGCCGAATCGCTTTTAGTGCTGTCGCGTTGTTCGGTAATGATGATGGCATAAGGGTTTTCGGTCACCACGCACTTTTCCTCCGCTTTGTAAAATGTGCCCAGATCGCCTTTGATGGTCACCTTTTGCTCATTGTCATTAAAGGTCACCCGTTTCACGGCACGACCGTAACCTTTCAAGCGGTCATAAAAAAGGCTGTCCCCTTTTAACGACTTACTGCCCGATGAGTAAAGGTTATTCTTGCTGAAGAAGGCCTGCTCTGTAATAGTGTTATAGTTGCCACGTTCGGTGTACAAGGTGTCCTTGTCTTTACCCAATATTTTGGTGGGGCCGTAAAAATAAGAGATGCGGCTACCGGAATTATAGCGCAGGGTATCGGTCTTGATGATGGCATCTACCGTGGTCAGTACCACATCGTACCTGAAATAAGCATCGCGGGAATTGGCAAAATAATAGCCGTTCTTACTCACCAGGGTATTGTCCTTGTTCACCAGTTTACCGCCGCCGGTGTAGGTGCCTATACGGGTGGCCGTGTTGTAGGTGAGGTAATTGGTGGTAAGCGTGGCATCACGATCCACCATACGTACATTGTCGGTCACGAGGGCCACGTGGGTATTACCATTATAGTAGAGCTTGTCGCCATACACGTTCAGGGTATCGCCCTGGTTAATGTGGACATTACCAAAGGCATCGAAGGAGTTCCGTGCCTGGTAGTAGTAAGCGCTATCGGAGGTGAGGGTAGTTCCCTCTTGCTTGAACATGCCCTGATATACCTTGATCACGTCTTCACCTTTTATCCGCACGCCCTCTGCCCGGTCAGACCGTATGAGGTCAACGATGGTAGGTTTGGGTTTACGCTGCGCCACGGCGCTACAGGCAAAGCTGATCAGTAGGTATAAAAAGAGATATTTTCTCACGCTACAAAATTAGTTGTTTGGTTGCGGTTATTAATTAATAATTTTGACCATGGTGCCGGTAGATCGCTTTACTGCATACGTGCAACAGAACGGCCTTTTTACGGCCGAAACACCAGTTATAGCCGCAGTGAGTGGTGGCATGGATTCGGTGTTGCTGGCTCATTTATTAAAGGCTGCCGGCCATACGTTTGGCATAGCTCATTGTAATTTCAGGTTGCGTGGTGCCGAGGCCGATACTGAGCAGCAGTTCTGTCACCTGCTGGCCCGGCAACTGGAAGTTCCTTTTTACACCACCAACTTTGATACCGCGGCCTACGCTGCTGAGCACAGGATGTCGATACAAATGGCGGCCCGTGAGCTGCGTTATCAATGGTTCGAAGAGGTCAGGATAGGGCATGGTTATGAGGCCGTTGCGCTGGCACATCACCAAAACGACGCGATCGAGACAATATTGTTGAACCTTACCCGGGGCACCGGTATTGCCGGGTTACATGGCATTTTACCCCGCAATGGCCACCTGGTACGCCCACTCCTGTTCATGAACCGCGAGGAGATAGCCGCCACCATAGCGCAGGAGCAACTGGCTTACATGGAAGACAGCTCTAACGCCTCTACCAAATATGCCCGCAACAAACTGCGCCACGAGGTGATCCCTAAACTGAAGGAGCTGAACCCTAACCTCGAAAGCACCTTTGAACGTAACCTGACGCATTTCAGGGAACTGGAGCGATTACTCGCTCAACAGGTAGCTTTAGCAAAACAACGTATTTGGCATCAGCAAGGTAACGCGGTGCGCCTCCTGATCAGCGATATCAAGACCCTTGAACCGCAGCGCCTGCTGATGTGTGAGTTATTGAAAGATCATGGCTTTAATGATACCACGGTAGATGACTTGCTGGCCTCCTTAGATAAGCACAGCGGCCGCAGCTTCGCATCCAGTACACACCGAATGGTACTGGATCGTGATCAAGTGATCATTACGCCGCTGGAAAAAGATGAGCCCCACACCGTGCTGATCAATGAGGGTGATACGCTTTTGAACTGGAGTGATCATCAACTCAGCATAGAGCAGGTGGAGGCCAATACACCGATCATTCCCGACCGAGACCTGGCCTACGTAGATGCCGACCTGCTGGTATATCCGCTCACTATACGCAGCTGGCAACAGGGCGACACCATAGTGCCGCTGGGCATGACGGGTACCAAAAAATTAAGCAATCTTTTTATTGATCTGAAGATACCTTTACATCAAAAAACACGTATACCTATACTCGTCAACGGTAACCAGGAAGTGATCTGGGTGGCTGGCCACCGCATGAGCGACCGTTACAAATTAACAGGCCGAACCAAAAAAGTTGTTATCTTCGGCATCAATATCAAGCCATGAGCAATACCAAACCGGTCTTTTTGGAGAAACAATACCTCGGCCGCGAATGGATCCCCGTGACCATACGCCTGGTGTTGGCCATGCTTTGTTTTGCCGTCTTCTTTTTCACCGACCCTAACGAACGCAACGCCGACCTGTTGGTAGTGGTAGGTTTCGCCATTGTGATCATCTCGATCATTTTAGGTTTTGTGGTGCACTTTAGCATCAAGGTGCAGAATGGCAGCATCCTTTTGAACGGTCTCTGGACCACCAAACTGGTGAAGATAGACCTTAACAGCATCGTTAAAGTGGAGAAAGGCACCTACAGCCGCTATCTGGTGAACAACCCGGTTTATAACCTGCACAGCAAAGGTACTATCCGTTTCTATACTGCCGGTAACGAGGCCATTCACCTGACCGATCGCGACGGGTTGGTTTACATCATTGGCTCACAACACTGCAACGAATTTTACCGCGCTATTGAAAGCGAGATGAATAAGTAAAGCCGATAGGTCGACCATTAATATTCGGCTAAATACTATCCAATAAAAAAAGCAGCCATCTCTGGCTGCTTTTCTGCTTTTAAGCTCTATTATTTTTTCAGGCCTATCTCTCTCAGGCGCTCGTCAAGGTATTCGCCGGCGGTCATATCGCTGTATACCTTAGGGTGCTGCTCATCGATGGTGCCCGGCAGGCTGGTCAGATCCATGTCGGATTTCGGGTGCAGGAAGAATGGCACCGAGAAACGTGAAAATTTCATTTGCTCGCGTGGCGGGTTCACCACACGGTGAGTGGTCGAGCGCAACTTGTTATTGGTCAAACGTTGCAACATATCGCCTACGTTAACCACTACGTCCTCACCATGGGCTTTGATCGGGAACCACTCGTTATCGCGGGTCAGCACTTCCAAACCATCGGCACTGGCACCGATCAGCAGGGTGATCAGGTTGATGTCCTCATGGGCACCGGCACGTACGGCATCAGGCGCCAAAGCATCAGGATCCTCGATCGGGAAGTAGTGCAGGGTACGCAAGATCGAGTTACCGTTGTGCACCTTGTCTCTAAAGTAGTCTTTCGGCAGCTCCAGGTAAACGGCAATGACTTCAAGTAGCATCATACCGGCCTCTTCCAGCTTTTGATATATTTCGCGGGTCACGCGGTTAAATTCAGGAAGCTCCTCTACCTCTACGTTGTCAGGATATTGTTCTTTGATCGGGTCGCCGTCGGTAACGGTCTGGCCGATCTGCCAAAACTCTTTAAGATCGGGCACCTTGAAACCTTTAGCGGTCTCTTTGCCCTTGCTGGTGTAACCGCGCTGGCCGGCCAGTTCAGGTTTTTCATACTTCAGCTTGATCTCTTCGGGCAGGGCGAACAGGGCTTTCACCTGAGCGTACAGGTCATCGATCAGTTGCTTGCTTAATCCGTGGTTGGTGATGGTCACGAAACCGGTATCGTTAAAGGCCGCGCCAATAGCGTCAGAGAATTTTTTACGGCTTTCGGCATCGCCGTTCTTATAGGTATCGAGGTCTAACCTCGGGATATTTACAGTGCTCATAATAAAATATCTATTAGCTAAATCAATGTAAAAGTAAGAAAAAAGTTCACTCACCGTATGGCTCTGCTTCTGCGCAAGCATACACCGGCGCTTTATATGCATATCTGACACAGGGTCAATAAAAGGTAAACATTGAACACCGTTAAACGCTTGATGATAAATAGTGTCATACTTACCGAACACACTAATTAACAAGCAACAGGAATGAGACCGCTGATCAAATACATATATCTGTGCGTCATGGTGATCTTCACCATGGCGGCTGTCCCACAAAAGGCATCGGCGCAGAACGACCAAATAACTTTCCAGGATTTTTACGACCAGTTACAACCTTATGGCACCTGGGTAAATGACGACCAGTACGGCACCGTTTGGGTACCCGATGTAGATAGCGACTTTAAACCCTACGCTACCAACGGACACTGGGCCATGACCGAGTATGGCAACACCTGGGTGTCTGACTATGAATGGGGTTGGGCTCCTTTCCATTACGGCCGCTGGCGCTTTGACGACTACTACGGCTGGGAATGGATCCCCGACTATGAATGGGGACCAGCCTGGGTGGATTGGCGTACCGATGATGACTATTATTACGGCTGGGCTCCGTTAGGCCCGGGCATTAGCTTTGGCGCCAGTATTCCTTATGACTACTGGACCTTTGCCCCGCAGATATACATCAATAGTCCGGTGATCTACAATTATTATGTACCAAGACCACGCATCATCAGTATATTTAGCCGCACCACGGTGATCAACAATTACTATGAGCGTAACAACAGCCGACATGCCTGCGGACCACGCATTGCCGACATTGAGCGCGTGACCCGCAACCGGGTACAGGTATATAACATTCGTAACATCAACAGGCCATCACGCAGTTATGTGAACAACACCACCATCAATATATACCGCCCAGTGGTACGCAGAGGTGGCGATGCCCGCCCTGCCCGTGTGGTGGATGGCAGCGCATACCGTAATGCTCACCCTGATTGGAGGATCGGTGCGCGTGACCGCCGTGGCGCTGCTACCAATAGCCAGAACGCGGGTCGCTTGGCCAACACCGCCCGCAGCAATGATGCCGGCAACGTGGTAAGAGTGAACAACCCTGACCCACGCTTTAACGGACGCAGCCCGCAAGGCAACGACCGTAATAATGGCCGCCCTACCCGCAATGGCGTGCAGACCGACCGCATCGGTTACGAACAAGATCAGCGCCGCCGCCAGCAACAAGATCAGCAGCAGGTGGCCGACCAGCAACGTGCCGTGCAAGACCAGCAAGGCCGTGATGACCAACGCCGCCAGCAATGGGGCCAACGTAGCGACAACGGCCAACAAGGACAGCTAACTGACGAGCAGCGCCAGCAAATGGAACAACGTCGCCAGCAGTGGCAACAACAACGTCAACAACAGGGACAGCAAGGCCAGCTAACTGACGAGCAGCGCCAACAAATGGAACAACGTCGCCAGCAGTGGCAGCAACAACGTCAGCAGCAGGGACAGCAAGGCCAGCCTACTGACGAGCAGCGCCAGCAAATGGAACAACGCCGCCAGCAGTGGCAGCAACAACGTCAGCAGCAGGATATGCGTCGCCAACAGTGGCAGCAGCAACAGCAACAAAGGCAGCAACAACAGGATCAACAACGCCAGCAACAGCAGGAACAGCAACGTCAACAGCAAGAGCAACAGCGTCAAGAACAGCAACGCCAACAGCAGGAGCAACAACGTCAACAGCAACAAGAGATTCAACGTCAACAGCAGGAGCAACAGCGTCAGCAACAACAAGAACAGCAACGCCAACAACGGGAGCAACAGCGTCAGCAGCAACAAGAACAACAACGTCAACAGCAGGAGCAACAGCGTCAGCAGCAACAAGAACAGCAACGCCAACAACAACAGCAACAGCGTCAGCAGCAACAAGAACAACAACGCCAACAACAACAGCAACAGCGTGAACAACAACGCCAGCAGCAACAGCAGCAGCAGGAACAACAGCGCCAGCAAAGGCCGCAACGCCCTTTCCGTCCCTAATTAATAAATAATAGCTGATAACTCTCCGCCTGGAAAACCAGGTGGAGTTTTTTATGGAATATGACATCAATGATTAAACGCGCATCACTGATCATACTGCTGGTAACGGCCACGCTGATCAGCCGGGGTCAAAACACCCAGATCAACTTTATCGAGAACTCATGGCCCGAGGCGCTTAAACAAGCTGCGGCGCAGCATAAATACATCTTTGTTGATGCTTATGCTACCTGGTGCGGTCCATGCAAAATGCTCAAGGCAACGACCTTTAAAGATCCTAAAGCTGCGGAGTTCTTTAACTCGAATTTTGTGAACGTAGCGCTAGATATGGAGCGGGGCAACCACCCGCAACTGGCGCAGCAATGGGGTATGCGGGCTTACCCTACGCTCATCATTATGAATAGTAAAGGGCAGATCGTGCTCAATACGGTAGGTTACATCACCTCTAAAGATCTGTTACGTTTTGGCGCGGAAGGGTTAAGGCGAAAAAATTCTTTCTAAATAAAAAAGTCGGAATCACTCTCGCAGCTATCCGACTCTACATCTACCTATGAAAAACAGCCCTTTGAGTAGGGCATTTTCATATATCCAATTTTTATACCAAAGGTTAAAAACGCCCATTTAACTTAATTAAGTTGCCTTTAACAATCACTTGAGTTTACTATGGGGAAATATTTACTGTAGAATGTGGAATTTATTCCCGGTCATTTCCACAACTCATCGTTCTATTATCGCTTATCGCTCGTGGCCATCGGTACGCGTACTCACGGAACTGGTATCACGCCGGGAAGCTGATGTATCGTGCGGGTTGTTTGACGGGCCACCAAAGGTATTATGCGGGTTCTCGCCGCAGCTGGCCAGTGCAAATAATAATAATACCGGTATCATATATCTTAACTTCTTCATTGCGCTTTCACATTATCTATAAACTACACCGCACCAAGTGTTTTGTTCGAAAAAATGGCGTTAGACGCATTAAAATATCATTAAAACATAAAGTTGTTTAAATGGTAATATTATTGAACCGTATCAATCATTTACTGGTTATGGACCACAACGTATTTCTTTTAGCTACCGACCCTAATGATCCTTGCCGTGATGTGATCCATTCGCGCGACACAGCACTCAAGGTCAAGGTTTACTGCGTTACCGAAGAAGACTACGCACCGGATGAGAACGAGATCCAACTGTTCGCGTACGCCAAGAAAAAATTGTACGCGTTCGAAACCATTAATATCACGCCTGATGATGCGCTGGACGTGGTGAGCGCCATACGCTGGTACGCCGAATATATTGACTACCCCGATATGGAGATCCTGCCCGAAGACCCGCGCATGGGGCATGACATTGCCATGTAGCTGAGTATCGGTCCAGTGCGACCGATCGAATTAACGTGATGGCTCAGGAGCGGTCGGTCGCTACGCGGTAGTCAGGGTCTTCCAATATGTTCACCTCTATCACCTCGTTGGCATTGCGCAGCAGTTGGCGGCAGTCGGCACTGAGGTGTTTCAGGTGAAGCGTTTTACCTGCTTTGTGGTAACGCTCGGTCAGTTTATTAAGAGCCTCAATGGCGCTCATGTCGGCCACGCGGCTATCCTTAAGATCGATCACCACTTCGGCGGGGTCGGTATCTACCTCAAATTTTTCGTTAAAGGCGGTCACCGATCCAAAAAAGAGCGGGCCGTATATCTCGTAGTGCTTCACGCCCTGCGCATCAGTGTATTTGCGGGCCCGTATGCGTTTGGCACTCTCCCAGGCAAATACCAATGCCGATATAATGACGCCCACCAGTACGGCCAGCGCCAGGTTATGCAGCCACACGGTTATCAGCGCCACCAATATGCCTACAAATACATCTTGCCGTGGCATTTTATTGATAATGCGAAAGCTGGCCCACTCAAAGGTACCAATGGCCACCATGATCATGACGCCGGTAAGCGCCGCCATAGGCACCCGCTCGATCACCGGCGCACCAAATAAGATGATCAGCAGTATTGTGAGCGAAGCGATGATTCCCGATAACCTTGCTCTTGCGCCAGCCGATAGATTGACCAACGTTTGCGCGATCATGGGGCAGCCACCCATCCCAAAAAAGAAACTGTTGAGGATATTGGCAGTACCCTGCGCCACGCATTCGCGGTTACTGTTGCCACGGGTGGCCGTCATTTCATCTACCAGGTTAAGGGTCAGCAGTCCCTCGGTAAGGCCAACACCCGCCATAATAAGCGAGTACGGAAAAATGATCTTCAGGGTATCGATACCGAACGGGATCTGAGGGATATGGAACGGCGGGAAACCACCGCTAACGGCGGCTATATCCTTCACCGTCTTGGTCGGGATGTTGAACACCAGTACAATGATGAACACCACGATGATAGCCACTAACGAGGGTGGCACCGCTTTGGTGATGCGCGGAAAGACCATGACGATAGCTATAGTAAGTGCTACCAACCCCGCCATGATGAGCAGTGGCGTACCTACCAGCCAGCTCACCTGTCCGTTCACCACGGTTTTGAACTGCTCTAACTGAGCCGTAAAAATGATGACGGCCAAACCGTTAACAAAGCCATACATCACAGGCTGCGGCACCAGACGGATAAATTTACCCAGCTTAAAAACACCCACCAGGATCTGGATCACGCCGGCCAGCGCAACAGCGGCAAAAACGTACTCGATGCCGTGGCTCTTCATCAAAGCCACCAACACCACTACCGTGGCCCCTGCCCCACCGGATATGAGTCCGGGCCGGCCGCCCAGTACCGAGGTGACCAATCCCATAATGAATGCTGCGTAAAGCCCTACCAACGGCGGGAAACCGGCCAGTATTGCAAAGGACAACGATTCGGGCATCATGGTCATGGCTACGGTGAGCCCGGCCAGTATCTCATTCTTATAATTGACCTTGGCTTTAAGATCGAACAAATGCGGAAGTGTAAAGGACATAAAATAATACTTTGGCCATACAGGGTATAGCCTGAAAAAGATGATCAGAAATAAAGGGAACTAACTGCTACCCTTATGCTTCAGAAAGCAAAGGATAATAAATGATGACCACTGGTGATCAAGGTGGTGTGACAGGGCTGTCGCTTGAACGGTGTTGCATATTAGTTAATGCAAAGCTAACAATAATTTTGGAAGGCCCACTCGGGCAACTCAAGCCAATACTGGCTCATTTGCGCATGCTAACGCGGCGATGTCTTCAAAGTATTCACTGGCCAGCGCATCCCAACTGCATTGCGATACCTGTCGTCGGCCTTTCTCACCAAAACGCTGGCGCAGGCCATCATCCTGCAACAGCAGCATGATCCTCTCCACATAAGCAATTTCATCATTCGGGTCGCACTTAAAGCCGTTAATCCCATCTTCCACAAACTCGGCCGAGCCACCGCCATTGGCGATCACGCAGGGCAGGCCCGATGCCATGGCTTCCTGCACCACATTGCCGTAGGTCTCTGATGTGGACGGGAAAACGAAGACATCGGCACTGGCATACAGCACTGATAATAACTCATGATCCGCCTTGCCAGTAAAAATGGCGTTGGGCATAGCGCCCTTACATTCGGTCATGGCCACACCATCGCCCGCCACCACGAAGTTGACATTGGGGCTACGCTGCTGCAGTTGCCGGTAGATGCGCATCAGTGTCTCCAGGTTCTTTTCCCAAACCAACCGGCTGGCAAATAGCACTACCGGGTGATCATTGCCGGTCAATTGGCGCATCAAGTGCATATCGCGTTTACATGGGTCGAACATCCGGATATCGATACCGCGTTTCCATAATTTGAAATGATGCGGGGTAACGCCGATCTGCGCCAGGTCATGGCACATACTTACCGTAGGCATGTAGATCATTTGGCATTGGTTGTAAAAGCTGCGGTAACCATCGGCGATCATTTGTTTCACCCCAGGCACCAGGAAAGGCAGGTGCTTCAAGTAATGTTGGGCGTAAGCGATGAAGTGGGTATGGTAAATGG
This sequence comes from Mucilaginibacter daejeonensis, assembly GCF_020783335.1. Taxonomy (NCBI): domain Bacteria; kingdom Pseudomonadati; phylum Bacteroidota; class Sphingobacteriia; order Sphingobacteriales; family Sphingobacteriaceae; genus Mucilaginibacter; species Mucilaginibacter daejeonensis. Next base: position 604,592 of record NZ_CP086068.1, on the reverse strand, counting down.
TCAGCACCGGGATATTATGTTGCCGGGCCATCTTTAACGCATAATGCCCCAGCGGCGATGGGGTAGCGATATGGATCACATCTGGCGCGAACGTCTGTAGCCGTTCCTTGATACGGCCCTGTGCCAGTACCGGCAGGGCCATGCTGTAAGTGGTATTGATGGGCAGCGTCACTGCAGGCACCTTTAAACATTCAAAGCCGTTCAGCCGGTCGGGCCCCGTGCCCGCAATGAAGAAGAACTCGAACCGCGAACGATCGATGCGCTGGATCAGTTGATACATGGTGCGCACGGCGCCGTCAAAGTCCGGGGTAAGCACCTCGGCAAAGAACGCCACTTTGATCGGGTTGTCTTTCATAAACCTCTGTCATGAACTGATGCCTAAAGGTAGGCACCCAATACTAAGCGTAGGCCAACTGCGGGTTAAGTTTATGGTGGCCCAATACGCGAAACTTTACAAAAAGCGCAATGTTATGATATAAGCCACACCATAACACACTACCATGAGCCTCAAAGAATATAATCAAAAACGGGACTTCAAAAAGACCAAAGAACCCAAAGCCGGTAAAAGCAACGACAAGGACCACCTCACCTTCGTGGTACAAAAGCACGATGCCTCACGCCTGCATTATGACTTTAGGCTGGAGATGGAAGGTGTGCTTAAGAGTTGGGCGGTACCCAAAGGCCCGTCGACCGACCCTAAGGTGAAACACCTGGCCATGCGGGTAGAGGATCACCCATTTGATTACCGCGACTTTGAGGGCATCATCCCCGAAGGTGAATATGGTGGTGGCACCGTGATCGTTTGGGACCAGGGCACCTACGAACCGATCGAGGAGATCAAAGGCAAAAAGGCCCAGGAGAAACATTTGTTGAAACAGCTGGAGTCGGGCTCATTAAAGATCAAACTCCACGGCGAAAAGTTGAAAGGCGAGTTCGCCCTGGTGAAGACCCATGGCATGGGCAGTGCCGACTCGTGGCTCATGATCAAACATAAAGACGAGTTCGCATCAACGGCCGACATCACCAAAAAGGACCGGTCAGTACTGTCTGACAAGACCATTGCTCAGATGGAAAAGACCAGTGATAAGGTGTGGCAGAATGGCCATGAGGAAAACCTGGAAAAACCAACAAAAAGTAAGAAAACCTCAACAAAGACCAATAAAAAGGAATCTCCCAAAGAGGCCGACCAGAAACTTGCAGAAAAGATAGACACTGCCGAAACTGAGGATATATCGGTAGCGAAATTATTGAAGAACGCACCCAAAGCCGCCATCCCCAAGGACATCAGACCCATGAAGGCCACCCTGATCGATGAGCCATTTGATGATCCAGACTGGGTTTACGAAGTAAAGTGGGACGGCTATCGGGCCGTAGCCAAAGTGGGCAAGGATAGCGCCGAACTCATTTCCCGAAACAATATCCCGTTCGATAAATATTACCCCATCGTTGACCTGCTCAAAAAGTGGAATACTGATGCGGTGATCGATGGCGAGATCGTGGTATTGAATGACAAAGGTCTGTCAGATTTTGGCGCCCTCCAGAACTGGCGCAGCGAGGCCGACGGCCACCTGGTCTACTATGTGTTCGATATATTGTGGTACCAGGGCAAGAACCTGATGGATCTGCCGCTTATTCAACGCCAGGCCATTTTAAAAGAGATACTCCCTGCCGATGATGACCGCTTGCGCAAAAGCGAGGTGTTCACGGCCAGCGGGGTCGAATTTTTTGATGCGGCGACACGAATAGGCCTGGAGGGCATCATGGCTAAAAAGGCCGACAGTGTTTACACTTCCGACCTCCGTTCCAAAGAATGGCTCAAGATCAAGGTACAACGCCGGCAAGAGGTGGTGATCGCCGGTTTCACTAAAAATGCGGGTACCAGTAAGCCCTTCAGCGCGTTGGTAATGGGCCTTTATGATGGCAAAAAGCTGGTTTACGCAGGCAAAGTAGGCACAGGCTTCAATGCCAAGATGCAGACCGAAATGATGGAACAGTTCGAGCCACTCATCACCGATAAGGTACCTTTTGAGACAGAGCCTGATGTGGATAAGCCTTCACGCTTCCGGCCGCAGCGCATGGGTGCTAAACCTACCTGGCTGAAGCCCCAATTGGTAGGCGAGGTAAATTACGCTGAGGTGACCAGCGATGGCATTTTCCGCCAGGCCTCATTTAAAGGCATGCGCACCGATAAAAAGGCCAAGGATGTAGTTTTGGAGACGCCAAAGGACACGGACAACGTTGTGCATGAAAAAGATGCGCCTGCCGAAAAGCCTAAGGCACGTGCCGGCATTAAGCCACCTGCCAGCAATGAACGGAAGACATTGCTCAACCCTACCGAAGAGACACAAGTACGTAAGATATGCGGCCATGACCTCAAATTCACACATTTGAGTAAGGTTTACTGGCCTGAGGACAATATCACCAAACGGGATATGTTCAATTACTACTACCGCATAGCCGATTATATACTGCCCTACCTGCTTGACCGGCCTATGTCGCTCAATCGCTTTCCTAACGGCATACATGGCCCAAGCTTTTACCAAAAGGATGTAAAGGGTAAAGCTCCCGAATGGATCGACAAGACCTTCCCTTACACCACCAGCGATGGCGAGCACAAGGAATACCTGGTAGGATCAGATGAATCGTACTTATTGTGGATGGCTTCCCTGGGCTGTATCGAGATGAATCCCTGGTTCAGCCGTATACAGTCGCCCGATTGCCCCGACTTTTGTGTGATCGACCTCGACCCTGACAAGAACACTTTTGAACAGGTCATTCAAGCGGCCTGCAAGGTCAAAGAGGTATTGGATGCCATTGATGTGCCCTGCTATGTCAAAACATCGGGCTCTACGGGTATCCACATTTATATCCCATTAAAAGGCCAGTACAGCTACGATCAGTCGCAGTTATTTGCGCGTATCATCGTGAATAAGGTGCATGAGGAACTGCCTGATTTCACCAGCCTGGAACGTAAGATCGCGGCCCGTAAAGGCAAAATGTATCTCGACTTTTTGCAGAATCGCCCCGGTGCTACCATCGCAGGCGCGTACTCGTTGAGGCCCAAACCAGGCGCCACCGTGTCCATGCCGTTAAGTTGGGATGAAGTGAAGCCTGGCCTAACCATGAAAGATTTCACCATCTTTAACGCCTTCGACCGCCTGAAGGAGACCGGAGACCTTTTTAAAGGTGTGCTGGGTGATGGCATTGACCTGGTGAAGGTGATCGAGAAGGCTAAGAAAAGTTTTGAGTAAGGTTCGACCATCATATGCACTTTATGGACGACTACGAGCAACAAGCACTAATACAGTTACAATTCTGGCAGCATAAGATGCAGCAAAAGCCCTCCTTGACCGATCGGCTGTCGAAAGGTGTGCAGAACAAGATCAACCAGGTGATACCAGATAAGGTTCATGCCACCATCACCACCGTGATCGAAAAGATGGTGAAAGCGGTGCTATTTGGTGCCAAGTACATGACCAAGGCACCATTGGCCGATACCTCGTTACAAATGCGCGAGGCCCTCGTAAAGGGGCAGATCGATACCTACCAAAAGACCGCCAGTGTTGAAGGCGCCATTACCGGCGCAGGCGGCATACTGATGGGACTTGCCGATCTGCCTGCACTGATGGGCATCAAGATCAAACTCTTGTTCGATATCGCCTCCCTATACGGCCACGATGTTCGGGACCATAAGGAGCGGCTGTACATTTTATACATCTTTCAACTGGCCTTTAGCGGGCAGCAAAATCGTAATAAAGTGTATGAGCTAATGAGTAACTGGACGAACTATGTTGACAGCTTGCCTGACAATGTGGAACTATTCGATTGGTACACTTTTCAGCAGGAATACCGCGACTACATTGACCTGGCCAAAATGGCTCAACTGTTACCGGTAGTGGGTGCGGCGGTAGGCTCTATCGTCAATTACCGTTTGGTAGCTCAATTGGGCCGAACGGCCATGAACTGCTACCGCATGCGCAGGCCAGAATTCCGACAGGCCCTCTAATGATACAAGCTTAACTATAGTTTCACATTGATGGGATGGCACAATTGGGCCATTATTGATATATTGCGGGCTGTACATTTGAACGCATTCTTGCTCATCCCAATTTCATGAAACGCAGAGATTTTGTTAGAAGCACTACGCTTACTGCCCTTAGCGCATCCATTGCTGCCGCACCGCTCACTACATTGGCCGAAACACAGGTAACCCATTTAGAAAGTGAGGACCTATCGGCCATGGGGCCTGACCCTAACGGCTTCCCGGTCAATTTTTTAGCCATTGGTGATTGGGGCCGCAACGGTGAGAATTTACAATTGGAGACCGCCAAGACCATGGGCGACTGGGCGAGAGTGAATCCCGTTGATTTTATCGTTTCCGTAGGTGATAACTTCTACCCTAAAGGCGTAGTGAGTGAGAACGACCCGCTGTGGCACTACTCTTTCGAGAACGTATATACTGCTCATTCCCTGCAGATCGACTGGTTCGCTATTTTGGGTAATCACGATTATTACTCAGAGCCTGACGCCCAGATCCGCTACGGCAAGGTGAGCCGCAGGTGGCATATGCCATCCAGGTACTACACCAAAGAGGTGGCCATCGGCAAAACGAAAGCAAAAGCTCTTTTTGTAATGATCGATAGCCAGGCCATTGTACAGGACTATAAGGACCAGCATCCTGAAAAGCAACTCGCCTGGATCGAAAAGACCCTTCAGGATGCCTCTGATGATGTGAAGTGGAAGATCGTGGTAGGCCACCACCCTACTTATACGGTAGGTCCGCGTATCAACAACTATGATACGCTGGCTATCAGAGAGCGTCTTGGACCGATATTAGAAAAGCAAAAGGTAGACCTTTACCTGTCAGGCCACGAGCACTCCATGCAGCACTTAAAGCCGCAGGGTTACACTCATCAATTCATCTCTGGTGCAGGATCAGAATTGACACACGTTACCGAAGGCATTGCCATGAGCCGCTTTCAGGCTTCCGAAAATGGCTTCATGTACTTCTCTATCGACGAAAAACGACTGAACGTTAAGGTGATCAGCGTTACTGGCAAAACGTTGTATAATACCCAACTAAACAAAGCGTAAAACTATACGCCACCGTATATTGTAAGGTCCATCAGATCATCGGCGCATGATCTGGTGGATCTCTTGAACCAATCGCTCGATGTCACTGCTTCTGCGTAGTGTACTAATGGAAAACACCTCCTGCTTATCGGCTTTTTCGGGCACGTTGAAACACATGTTCACATCTGTACCGGTGTACACCAGGTTAGTTGAACGGCGCAGGGTCTGTATGCCTACAAAATCGCGAAACGCATAACGACGATCCAACATACCGAGCGGCCCTTTACGTTGTATGACCTGAGCACTGGTATCAAAAGTAACATTGGTGAACGCAGCGTTAATGAAGACGCCCGCAATGAACACCATGATGCCCACGATAACCACTTTAGAGGTGACGGTATTGGTATCAGAGGTAAGGATAACGCCACCTATGGCTAAAAATATAACGCCGATAATGATCGCGCCTATCTTTTTATTCTTGATCACGTAAATACCATCGCGCTGGTCAAAATACTTATATGTGGTAATGTATTCGGGCACATCATCGGCCGGCGACCGGTGACCGCCCAGATAGCCGTGAATGGTGGTCACCGCCTCATTAACGAACGCCACCGCATTTTCATCATCGTTCTTGTGGTAACCCGAGGACACCACTATACCCTTACCGTAACGCGCGTTCTTACGGAAAACGCGATAATTATATCCACCGCTCACATTGCTCACGGTGTTAATGCCTTGCAGCTCTGAAAAAGGGATGTTGGCCACGGGTAGAAATCCCATCAGTAATTTGCGCATGCGCCCCGTGCTGTTATCGAACTCGATATGGGTAGCCCCATAACCCCAGAAAAGCAATACGATCACCACCATAAAAATGGCTAAAGGCAACTGTGCATTGATACCGTAGTTCTGATATTTTAAGTAAACGAAATAGATCCCTGCAAAAAATACCGCGATCACGGCAGCTACGGTTTTAAATACACGGTACGGATAGATGACCACACGGTCGGGCTGTACCTCCCAGTGTGTTTTGTATCGGCTTGTTGATGGCATAAGTGTTAAGTTGAATTTGATGATCAACAACCCATTGGTGTAAGTGGTTTGCGTTTTTCATTATAACAGGTCACTCAAGAGCTTGATCACCCTTTGTTCCTCGCCTCGGTAAGCGTTTAAATAAAGAACGCCGGCATGTTCGCATACCGGCGTTCTTGGTGTCTATAAATACTTATTGTGCGTTGTAAGCTGCGGCAAAACGCTCTGCGAATCGCTCCAGCTTTAATTGTCCCTGCGGTGCATGGTTCGACCGCCAATAGTCTTCCTGCAAGGCACCTGTGCGCAAGGCGTGGCCCATATCACGGTACATGCCGGCAAAGCTCTCATTCAGCCCCGCTTGCAACATGCCATTGTACGCATCCTCGTCGCTAAAGGTGATCCATTTCAGGTCCGGCTTGCCGATCGCAGTACCCAACACAGCAGCGATCTCGTGCGGATGGCGTTCATCGCTGGAGATGTAGGTGATGGTCTGTGCCTCAGTAAAAGGTGTAAGCAATCGCTCAGAAGCCACCCTGGCAATGTCGTCGGTATCTACTAACACCAGTTTCTCATCAGTGTTCCCAAAGTTGTTACCAGCTATACCGGCATGCTTGATCATACCGATCAAACTATACAGGTTGTTGAAAAAATACGATGGACGAAGTATCTTCACTTGCAGGCCAGGTAATGCAGCCAGCTTCTCTTCCAGGTAGCCCAGGGCATCTATCGGGCCGGCACCTTTACGCAAATGCGCACCTATGCTGCTTAACAGCACCACCTTATTGATACCGGCCGAGGTAAGCGCATCAATGTAGTTATCAGCTACCTCGAGTTGAAAGGCAGCATAATCATCAAGAGAGAATATACTTGGGATCATGAGATAGGCCACGTCATGACCGGCGAACGTTGAACGAAGCTGATCACGGTCCTGAACCGGCACTATCGCAGGCGTTGCACCCAGATCAGTAATGGCTTGTTGTTTATTAGGATCACTGCTGATAACGGTCACTTGGTGGCCGGCAGCGATCAGATCTTTGGTAACGGGGAGGCTGATGTTGCCTAACGACCCGGTGATAATGTATTTCATATTTTGTGTTTTGATGAAGCAAAGTTAGATTTGCACTTACTTTTTTACAAGTACTTACCCCAAAGTATGTATGACCAAGATCAAAGAGAATTCGACGTATAATGCCAACCGCGGAATCGCGTTGCAGGCCTGCCCGGTGACCTACGTAATGAACAAGATCGGGGGACATTGGAAACCGATCATTCTGTATCATTTGCTATCAGGAAGTAAACGCTACAGTGAGATCAGGAAAGCTATGCCACACATCACCGAAAAGATGCTTATTCAGCACCTGAAACAATTGGAGGCCGACGGGTTGTTGATCCGCGAAGCAAAACCGGTGGTACCGCCTTACGTGACGTATAGACTTACCAGTAGCGGCAGCGAGTTGGAGACGGTGATCAATGCCATGGCCGAGTGGGCCAAGCGCGATATGAGCCGCAAGGAAAATTAAAGAATGGATCGGTACGTTGTTGCGTCAGTCGATCGTGATGGTTTTGTTGGATATCTCGATGATGACCCGGTCAAGCTCATGCGCGGTAGACATGATGTGATCGAACAACTCATTTTTTGTACCCCGCTCGGCCAGTTCCTCTTTAAGGAGGTCAATAAGCCCCATCAACCTTACCAGCGGTGCTCGCACCAGATGCGACTGCATCCAGGCGATGTCCCACAATTGTAGTTCGATGTTCTTGGCCGCGGTGATATCTAAACATGAACCGATCATTTTTTCAGGCCGGCCAGCAGCGTCAAGTAACACCCGGCCCCATGAACGCAGGTAGCGTATCTCGCCATCAGGCCTGATGATACGCTCTTCGAACATTACATCCTCTTTGGAGTGTAGCGCTCCTAAAATGGTGTCCTTTACCATTTCCCGGTCGTCGGCATGCAACAAGGCAAGATAGCCCTCAAAAGTGGCCACATGATCCTGCTTCTCTACACCATATATGGTATAGAGAACGTCAGACCAACTTACCTTGTTATTATTGATATCCCAATGCCAATTACCAAAGTTGGCTAGTTCCTGTCCCTGAGCGATCAGCATGGCGTTCTCGTCAATGATCCTTGCCCGCTGCCAGTTCTCCAGCACCACTTTTATGATAGCCGCCGAGCGTTCAATAACTAATGTTTCGGTGTCGCCCGAGCTTTTAATGTCATCAAAATACATTCCTAGCACTGCTACCACCTCGTTATCACTGTTAACGATGGGATACGACCAACACGACCGTAACCCAAATTTCGACGCCAAATGTTTGTGATCATGCCAGGCAGGGTGAGTTGATATATCGGCCACGATCACCTTCTCATTCCTCAATGCTGACATACCACACGAACCAGCGTTATCACTAATGGGTAGCCCATGCACGGCCCCCATGTATTCTGCTGGTAACGAGGGGGCTGCCATATTGTATAATCTATCGTTCTTGACCTGTAGTAACGAACATTTCATATGCGGTAGCAGGTCCTCTATACCTTTCAGATACAGATGGATGATCCGATGGATACTTTCCTCACTGTCAGCCGCTAGCTGAAGCATACTTTTTTCGAGATGGTCCAGGCTGGCCAGTAATTTGGAGACCGACACATCGATCATCACGCCCCTGAGCACCGTTGGTTTACCCTTTTCGGAGATAACAGAGACCAGATCTTTGATCCAAACTATGCCCCCATCGGCCTTGACCATTCGGTAGTCGAACACATGGTTCATCTCTTCTTTGGTATTGCGCTGGCAAAAATCGATAGCCCATTCGCGATCACCATGGTAAATGTGATCGGCCCAAAAATTCGGGTCGCTGAGCCATTGCTCGGGCGTGTAACCGAGTATATCGATGATCTTGCTGCTGATGTAGTTGAACGCAAAGGTATTAGCATCGGCCTCCCAAACCACACCGTCCACCGACTCGATAAGGGCCTGGTACTGATTCCTGGATTCGGTCAGCACGTTCCTGATCTTTTTAGACGCTGTGATATCCTGTGTAATGCCATACAATCTGGTGCATTGGCCATCATTCACATCAGCCTTACCAATGGTACGGATCCAACGCATGTTACCCGCGTGGGTGAGGATCCCCAGCTCGATATCGAACATTCCACTCCCTTTAATGGCCGTATCCACTGCTTCTAATAACGCTTTCCGGGAGGCTTCATCTTTATAGAACGACAGGCCGCCCTCAAAAGTAAGCTCATGATCAGCAGGCAACTCGTAAATGTCTTTTAGTACCTCAGACCATATCACCGTTCGCTTCAACATATCTACCTCCCAGTTGCCCACGTTCCCTACCCGCTGCGAATCGGTCAAAAAACGTTCATGCCTTACCAGGTCCTCATGGATCGCCTTTTCGCGCTGCTGCGACTCCCAAAGTTCGGTCACATCATTGATCGTTCGGATAATGAACTCAACTTCGCCGTCGTCATTTGCTACAGGGGTGTTATAGATGTCGAAGTATTTAGTGACAGCGCCTTGCGGCGTTATGAACTGATACTCGACACCACTCTGTTTTTGCGCCGTACGGTCGTGTACCAACTGCTGCAGTGGCTGTTGGATCTGCTGCATGTCATGGTAAAAACCGCGCATGAGTACAGTGAAACTCTTGCCTACCAAACTATCGGCTCTTAGGTCACTGAGGAGCAAATACGCCTCATTAGCGAACAACACTGTGAACAATGGCTGATCGGCCTTTAAAATGATCGTTGGTATAGGAGTAGCATTGAACAACATGGTCCATTGTTGCTCATTAGCGATAAGCGAAGCGGGTAATCTCATATCAATAGCTTGGTAAAATAGTACCCTTTCGAGTGTTATAAATCTATAAATAACAAGCAATATTATAACAGGAAGTTAAGCTGATATCAAACTATTTTGAGAAGATATGATAATGGCGATAAACAATTACGCCATATTGTGTAAGATCGAAATAGTCACCAAACGGTGACCATAGATAAAATTAAAAACAGAACGACTCCTGCGTATATAGTATACTCACCTAAATTGAGATAAAAGAGATATTCTTTCGCGAAAATATATAATATTCCGTCCTCGGTTTGATCTCTTATATCTTTAATAGTTTAATATCTCTTCCTCTTACTAAGCTGCAGGTCCACGGTTGTACTAACAGTGTACTAACAACGTACTATCAAAGAGCCCCTGATTTACTTCTTTTGGAATAGGCATAAATCAAAAAAGCCCTCCAGCATACGCTGAAAGGCTTTCTATCGCTCCTGAAGCTGGACTCGAACCAGCGACCCTCTGATTAACAGTCAGATGCTCTAACCGGCTGAGCTATTCAGGAGTATTTTCCGGTTTGGAGTGGTGCAAAAGTATAAAGTCTGCGGTAATTTCACAATATTTGCAGCAAATATTTTTAATTTTTTTTCAGATGAGTTTATTAGTGATTGGTACTGTGGCATTTGACGCTATTGAGACCCCCTTCGGTAAGACCGATAAAATTGTTGGTGGTGCGGCTACTTACGCCAGTTTAGCGGCTTCGTACTTTTACAACAAGGTAAAGATCGTGGCGGTTGTGGGTGATGACTTCCCTCAAAGCGAGATCGCCGACCTGGAAGCACATCAGATCGGCACCGAAGGACTACAGATCAAACAGGGCGAAAGGTCATTCTTTTGGAGCGGCCGCTACCATAACGACATGAACAGCCGTGATACCCTGATCACTGAACTGAACGTACTGGCCGATTTTGACCCTATTATACCTAATAGCTATCAGGATTGCGAATACCTGATGCTGGGTAACCTTACCCCGCAGGTGCAGCAAACGGTGATCAACCGCCTCACTAACCGCCCTAAACTGATCGTGATGGACACCATGAACTTCTGGATGGACATTGCCCTGAACGACCTGCTTGATACCATCAAGATGGTGGATGTCCTGACCATCAATGATGCCGAGGCTCGTCAGTTAAGCGGCGAATACTCTTTGGTTAAAGCAGCTAAAAAGATCCTGACCATGGGTCCTAAATACCTGATCATTAAAAAGGGTGAGCATGGTGCATTACTGTTCCATGAGGACAAGATCTTCTCAGCTCCAGCATTGCCATTGGCCGATGTTTTTGACCCTACCGGTGCGGGCGATACCTTTGCGGGTGGCTTTATTGGCTATTTAGCCAAGGTAGGCACCGTGAACTTCAACAACATGAAAAATGCGATCATTTACGGTTCGGCGCTGGCCTCTTTCTGCGTAGAAAAATTTGGTACCGAGAAGATCAAGAACCTTACCAATGAGGAAGTTGCTGCACGTGTACAGCAATTTGTTGATCTGGCCCGTTTCGATATAGAACTTTAATCAAAAGCAGCAGTTATAAAAGTGGCAGCGGCCGGTCCTTTGCAGACCACCGCTGCTGCGTATAACTCTACAAGATACATGAATGCTGTCATCAATATCGTCCTTGTACTGCTTACCGTAGCCGCTATGGAAGGCTTGTCATGGCTGATGCACAGGTACCTTTTCCATGGTCCGCTGTGGTTCATACATCGCACGCATCACGAGGAAAGGCACGGCTGGTTCGAGTTGAATGACATCTTCAGCATTGGTTTCGCTGCTCTTTCTTTATGGCTCATGTGGGCCGGCCATTACCATATGGATGCCCGCCTATGGATCGGCTTGGGCATCAGCGTGTATGGCATCATCTATTTTATTTTTCACGACTGGTTCATCCACAACCGATTCAAGCCGTTCAAAACCAATAACAGTTACTTGCTCAACCTGCGCCGTGCCCACAAGATCCATCACCGCTCCACCCAAAAGTGGCCCTCAGAGGAATTCGGGCTGCTGATCACCGGTAAAGACCATCTCAGCAAAAAATAACTCTACTCGTCGATACAACATACCGCCGTGTATGCACATTGTGGGCTATCGTCTAAGTAGCTGACCACATTGGTGTGTAAATAGCTACCTTTGCAGCAACGTCTGCCGTGTATCGTATGCCAACATCCACCCTTAATAAGACCGTATCTGACCGATACCTGCTCTTCTTCCTTTTGGGGTGGACGGTGCTGAACATCCTGCAATCATGTACGCTCGGGCTGCACTCTGATGAGGCTTATTACTGGGTATATTCCAGGTTTTTAGATTGGGGGTATTATGACCATCCACCCATGGTAGCCATCTTTATCCGTATCGGCGATAGCTTGCTGCACAATGAGTTAGGCCTAAGGTTCATGACCATTCTGACCAGCACCTGCTCCATGTATGTGATGTGGCTAATGGCCAAACGTTATGGGGCCGATGTGCGCTGGTTCATTGTATCGGCGCTCAGCATATTTGCCTTTCACATGTACGGGTTCAATACCACGCCCGATGCGCCCTTGCTGTTCTTCACGGTATTGTTCTACTACCTGTATCAACGATATTTAGAGCACGACGCATGGAGGACCACGCTTTTATTGGGCATCGTGGTGGCGGGCTTGTTCTACAGCAAATACCACGCGGTGCTGCTCATCATTTTTACGCTTGCGGCAAACATCAAATTACTGAAAAGGCCCAGCTTTTATGCCATCGTGGCTATTGCGGGGGTGCTGTACATACCGCATATTTTGTGGCAGGTACAGCATGATTATGCATCGGCCAGGTACCACCTGTTCGAGCGTTCTTCGGAGACGTATGAGTTCGCGCATACCTACCTGTTCGTGCCGGGGCAATTGTTGATGGCCGGCCCGCTGATCGGCTGGTTCCTGATCGTTTATGGATTTGGTACCCGCATTAAAGATGTATTCATCCGTACGCTGATGGTCAATGGCTTCGGTATCTTTATCTTCTTCCTGATCAATACGCTGAAAGGGAACGTACAGCCTCATTGGACGCTCATCGCCTTTGTACCGGTGCTGTTGCTCACGCTGATCCGCACCACACAAGGCCATCCACCTGCATGGGCTTACAAACTTGCTTGGATCAACGCCGGGCTTATCGTAGGTTTTCGGCTGTTGCTGATCAGCGGACTACCTGCAATTACCCGCCTGCCGGCGCTTAAAGAATATTTTGGTTATCGCGAATGGGCACGGTCCATCCATCAAAAGGCCGGCAACGCGTTCGTGATATCGCCCATGGGTTTTCAAGAGATATCTAAATACAACTACTACACCCGCAGCCTCAAAGGCTTTGCTTATGATGAGGCATTTTACCGCCGCACACAGTACGACATTTGGCCCATTGAGGACAGTATGCAACATCATCGTGCTTATTACATCAATGCCTTCCCGCATACGCCTAACCTGATAGCTGATAGTACTGCTACCACCAAAGGCACCTGGTATGGCACCTGGGTGAACGATGTGCGCACTTATCAAAAGGCGGACATCATTACCGATAACTACAAGGTTACAGCTAAGCCAGGTCAACGGATCCAGTTCAAGTTGAAGATCCATAACCCATACAGTGATACCATTAAGTTCGATAGTCTGAACACGCATTCATTCGCAGTATTGAGGGCTTGCTTTTACCAGAGGGAAGACCTGAAAAGCATTCAACGTTCCGGTGCGGAATTCAAGAATATCAGCATCGCGCCTAACCAGTTCGGCACATATGACATGAACCTGACCGCACCGATGGAAAAAGGCCGTTATGATCTCATTTTTTCCATACGTACCTACCCTTTTAATGGGGGGCGTAACAGCAGGATAGTTAACTTTACCGTCCAATAACACAGTAATACATGATCAAAAGGATATACTTTCTATTCTTCTTTTTAATGACCACGGGCCTTGTTCAGGCGCAAAACAGCGTCGACATTGGCTTCAATGGTTTCGGCTTTCTGGACAACCGCGAATACAAGGCCTTTACCGAGCGTTCACGCACCTACTCGGGCACCCGGCTGGCGCTGGACCTGGGACTGAACATCGATAGCCTGAACCATTTTGTAGTGGGTATCAACGGTATTCATGAGTTCGGTGCGAAACCTTACTTTCTGAAGGTAGATCCGGTGGCCTATTACAAGTTCGAAAGTCACAAATGGCTGTTCAATGCGGGCATGTTCCCGCGCGAGGGACTGCTTAGCAATTACCCGCGTGCTATTTTGAACGATACACTGCGCTACTACCGCCCCAATGTTGAAGGCCTGCTCACCCGCTACCAGACCGAGTATGGCTACGAGACCTTATGGCTGGATTGGGTAAGCCGCCAAACCAATACCGACCGCGAGCAATTCCTGTTCGGTTTGGCCGGTAAGTACCTGCCCGACCCTGTAGGCCCGTTCTACCTGTCGCACTATTTTATGTTACTGCACGATGCCGGTCCGGCAGTGTCTATCCCAAATGATCACATTCGCGATAACGGCGCATTGCAGATACGTGCAGGATATAACTTTGGAAAGAACACCGTTTTTGATTCCCTTTCAGTTGAGGTCGGCGGAATGATGTCGTTAGAGCGCGTGCGCTCGGTGAACGGCTTTCAGAAACCGCTTGGCGTGGTGGCCAGCTTTTATGCCAGCATCAAGCGTTTGGCCTTTTATGATGAGTTCTATAAAGGCGAAGGCCACAACGTGACCTACGGCGATTCTTTTTACCGCAAAAAGACCTACAACCGGCTCGATATCATTTACACACCTTTCCTGTTCAAACACATCAAAGGGCAGTTCGTGTTAAGCTTGCACCAGTCACCGGGTCAACTGGGCGATAGCCAGCAAGCGTTCAGGATCACGTATGACCTGGGTCGTAAAAAACTATTCAATTTCGGGGACGATAAATAACATCATCATGGCAGAGCAGAACCCACCTTTATGCGAACATTTAAGCGCGATCACCGAGGTAAAGACCGCCAAAGAATACGTTTGTGAAGAATGTGCGAAACAGAACGGAACCTGGGTGCATCTGCGCACCTGCCAAACATGTGGTGTCACCTTGTGCTGCGATTCATCGCCACAGAAGCACATGACCAAGCATTACCACCGCAGCCAGCACCCGGTAATGGCATCGGCCGAGCCGGGCGAGCGCTGGTTATGGTGCTTCCCTGATGAAGCCTTTGCAGAATATTGATGTAAGACCGTTTATTCGGTCTTCACATTGATGCAGAACTCGAGGGTGTCTACCTCCAGGTTATCTTTAGTAAGTCCGGGCAAGCCTACAGGGGCCCACTCGGTGTTCAGTTTCACCAGGTAAAACTGCCCGTCCTTTTTGCGCATTTTAACCGGCATGTTAAAGCCTTTTACGTCGGCAGTCCACTTGGCGTAAACCTTACCGTTCTCGAACTTCAGATCCAGCTCAGGTAGTTTGGTATGGCGTAGGTATTGGTCAAATATAGGTTTCAAATTCAGTCCGGCCTGCTTGCTCATATAGTCCTCTACCTGTTGAGTAGTTACTGTTTGATGGTAGAAGGTACTATTTAGTCCACGCAGGATCTGACGCCATTTTTCATCATTACCGATGGTGGCACGGATAGTACCAAGCATGTTGCCACCTTTGTAGTACATATCGCCCGAACCTTCCTTGTTCACATTGTATGGACCAATGATGGGTTCGTCGTTCTGTATGTTCTTGCGTGTGCCTTTCAGGTACTCCAGGCCAGCCTCCTTGCCGTAGTTATGCTCGATGAATAGTGATTCGGAGTAATTGGTAAAGCTTTCATGGATCCACATGTCGGCCAGATCTTTAGAGGTGATATTATTACCGAACCATTCATGACCGCTCTCGTGTATGATGATAAAATCCCAATTGAGGCCACGGCCGGTGCCTGAGAGGTCACGACCGAGGTAACCGTTACGATACTTGTTGCCATAGGCTACGGCGCTTTGGTGTTCCATGCCTAAATGCGGCGTTTCCACCAGTTTGTAACCGTCCTCATACCAGGGGTATGCGCCGAACCAGTACTCCATCGACTTGAGCATACGTTTCACATCACGCTCAAAATGCGTCTTGGCCAACTCCAGGTGGTAAGGCAACACCCAATAGTCGAGGGTGAGTTTGCCTTTTTCGCCCATATAACTATCGTCAAAGTGCGTATAATCGCCAATGTTGGCCGCTATATCATAGTTGTTGATCGGGTTGGCCACGAACCAGTCGAACCGGGTGTAGCCATCAGGCAAAGTGGTGGTCTTGCGTAGGCGACCATTCGATACGTCTTTCAAGCCGGCAGGCACACTAATGCTCACCAGCATACTGTCCACCTCATCGCTCTGGTGATCTTTGGTAGGCCACCATATACTCGCACCTGCACCCTGACAGGCGGTGGCTACCCATGGTTTCCCTAAAGAGTCGGTGGTGAAAACAACGCCACCATCCCACGGCGCCCGTTTGGCCACGGTAGGGTTGCCTGAATAATACACCGTGAACTCTTCCTTGGCGCCTTTGGCTATGGCTTTAGGAAAGGTCACGAATACGGCGTTGAACTCACGGGTAAAAGGCACTTCTTTGCCTTTGTACTCTACCTTATCCACCTTGAGGTTAGCATACAGATCGAATTGCAGCTTGGTGAAATTTTGGGTGGCCGTGAACTTGAACAGATTACTGCCGCTGATGTACTTTTTATCGATATCGAACTTCACATCCAAATGATAGTAATTGATATCGTAACAGGTACGCAAAGGGGTAAGCAAACCACGCAAAGTATCAGCACGGGTATAGGTCTCTTTTTTTTGCATCAGCTGCGCCGAGGCCGTGAGGGAAGTAAAGGCCGCTGCTATCGTTAGAAGTTTTTTGAAATTCATGTTGAGGATGAAAAGGGCATTACAAATAAACGAATTGCCACTTAAATAGATAAGATGTTAATAAATTATTAGCGTCTGACTTTCCTATGTCGGGTGTATTTGCTGAATATGTTCTCATAGCGCCCGTTAAACTGAACTTTGGTGATCTTGCCGTAAGCGATGATTGACGGCTCTAAATCAAAAAAACCAAGCGCATCAAAATTTTGGACATGTATCGTCTCTTGTTCAATCTTAATAATAGGGCCTATGTCAAAACTTTTATCATCGGGGTCTTCACATTCAACGATGACTGTCAGTTCTTGGTCTTGTAATGATCTGAAAATAGATGGCCAGCTATCCAAGGATACATGATATTTTAGTACTACACGACCGCTTAATTTCTCCATGGCCATTATTTTATCAAAATACTTATCTACGTTATTAAAACGAAGCTTATGTATTTGGGCAACAGGGATTATGATGTATCCATCTATCTCAAAATCGTTCGTTTCTTGCAGTATGACAAAATCTTTTGCAAAAGCAACGATATAGCCGTGGCTTGTTTCGATACTCTTTGAGCCCACTTTACGGTATATGGTCAAATATTTTTTGTTTTCTTGATGGTATTGCAGTTTGTCGTACATATATGAGATTACTTAAAAACCCTGAGCGCATGCAATGTAGTGCAGCAAAAGCATAAAGTTTAGTGGTCTTATTTATATTTGTGTGAATCCATAAATACCAACTCATCATGGGCAAATTCTTCGACCATATGCAGCCGCAACATCGCGAATTTATTGAGCGGCAAAAGATCTATTTTGTCGCCAGCGCACCGTTGAGTGCTAATGGGCATGTGAATGTGTCGCCCAAAGGCTTGAACAGTTTCAGGATACTGGAAAATAATAAGGTGGCTTACCTTGACATCACAGGCAGCGGTAACGAAACTTCGGCCCATGTGCTGGAAAACGGCCGCATAACGATAATGTTCTGTGCTTTTGACGGGCCGCCGCTTATACTGCGTTTATACGGGCAGGGGCGCACGGTATTGCCAGGCGATGCTGAATGGCATGAACTTATTACTCTTTTTGATAACGTGCCACTATCGACCCGCCAGATCATAGTGGCCGATGTTGATCAGGTACAAACCTCCTGTGGATTCGGTGTGCCGTATTACGATTACACTGGCGAACGCGACCAATCAGTAAAATGGGCTGAGAATAAAGGTGAAGAAGGCCTGAAAGCATACCGCGAAGAAAAGAACCGCGTAAGTATGGATGGTTTGCCTACTGCGATGTTTTAAAGACAGCCTACTACAACCGTTCTATTCCAAAACGATCGGCCAATAGGTTCAGGTCATCCACCACGGCATTCACCAGCGGTATGCCGTTCAGCTTACGGTCTGCCTCTGCTTCCAGCTCCGGTTCGCCGGGGATGATCACTTTTTGATCTGGATCTACGGTGCGAGCATTTTTAAAACGGCTGATCCAGTTGTCCATGTTAGCCTTGAAGTCTTCCACCGGGCGGAAACCATCAACCCGCATAGCGCCCACAAAGTGACCGATACCCTGCCCTGGCTGATCGTTCAGCGGATCCATGAATGCCACGAATGGAGGCACCCACGGGCCATAGTTGGCTCCCGAAAGCACCCCCGACAAAATGTCTACTGTGGCGCTCAATCCGAAACCCTTGTGGCTGCCGTGCTCACGGTCACTGCCCAAAGGCAATAAGGAGCCGCCGCTTTTTAAAGCATGGGGATCAGTGGTATAATTACCCGAGCCGTCTTGGATCCAGCCTTCAGGTACGGCCTTTGCTAAGCGCTGGGCTATCTCCAATTTGCCATTGGCCGCGGCCGAGGTGGCCATATCCACGATCAGTGGCGGGTATTTACCTGCCGGAAACGCATAGCACATAGGGTTGGTGCCCAAAAGCCGTTCGTTGGCAAAAGTGGGCGCTACCAGCGGACTGGCATTGGTCATGGCAAATCCGATCATGTCCTGTTCAACCGCCATTAGTGCGTGGTAACCAGCTATACCAAAGTGATTGGAGTTACGTACCGATACCCATCCTGAACCATATTCCCGAGCTTTTTTGATGGCCACTTTCATAGCAAATGGTGCTACAACCAGACCCAGTCCGGCATCGCCATCTACCGTTGCCGTTGTGGGCGTTTCATGTACCACCCTGATCTGCGGTGTGGCATTGATGCGCTGCTTTTCCCACAGACGCACGTAACCGCTCAAACGAGCCACACCGTGCGAGTCGATGCCCCTCAGGTCTGACCGTAACAATACATCGGCCGACAGGTGGGCGTGTTCGTCACTGCAACCGATCGACTTAAATATGTTGTGGGTGAACTCTCGTAATCGCTGCTCGGGAAAGATGTGCTCCATGGTGTAAAAATAGTAGCTATCCATGCTATTGCAAAGCCATATTAGCATTGAAGGGCTTTTGATCGCAGTAAGTCAAAAAGGGCCACCCGACCCTGACAGGTGCTTTTCACACTTCTTTTGATGTGCTGATACCGATGAAAACAAAAATTTTATCACAACCTCGAACATAGCATAATCACAATTATATCAGCGTGTTGCACTCGTTAATAACTCATCTTTCAATCATATATTAAGAGCGCCGTTTCATCAAAAATGCAGTTCAGTGCAACGCCCTAATATTTTGCCTGTCATATAGGTGTGTACAAAGTTGGCCGACCTGTACACGACCACGCATAGCTGCCATCAACCGCACTACGCACCCTCAAGCTAAATTTTATATGAAAAAACTGATACTCACTGCGATCTGCGGGTGCATGGCCTTTATTGCCCTGGCCCAGGCACCAACGGCCACTATCAAAGGCCTCATCACCGATTCGGCCACTCAAAAGCCTTTGGGTCTGATCACGCTATCATTAAAGGATTCAGCAGGCACCCAAGGCATCAAAAGCACCCTCACCAAAGCTGACGGCAGCTTCGAGATCAATAAATTACCGGTAAAACATTATCAACTTTCAGTAGTGGCGGTCGGTTATGCCACCAAGACCATCCCGGTGAACTTTGCCTCGGCAACGATGACCGATCTGGGCACTATTCAACTGGCGCCATCAAATGGGCAATTGAAAGAGGTGGGCGTTACCGCATCGCGCCCGTTGATCAAACAAGAGATCGATCGGCTGAGCTACGATGTGCAGGCCGACCCTGATAGCAAAGCACTCACCGCCATGGATATGATGCGCCGTGTGCCGCTGTTAAGTGTGGATGGCGATGATAATATCCAATTGCAAAGCAGTTCGAGCTATCGCATCTTTATCAATGGTAAACCGTCGGCCTTGCTGGCCTCCAACCCCAAAGATGTGTTACGCTCTATGCCGGCCAGTAGCATACAAAAGATCGAGGTGATCACTACCCCTCCCTCCAAATATGATGGCGAAGGCTTAGCTGGTATCATCAACATCATCACCACCAAGAAGACCGAAGACGGCTATAACGGAACCGTGACCAGCCGCTACAGCTTGCCCTGGGGGCCAAGCATCAACTTGACGGGTACCGCAAAGGCTAACAAGTTTGGCATATCAGGCACTTACGGTATGGGCAGGCAACGTACCAATACCATGGAATTTGACAACCTTCGCCAAACATTTGACCCGGCCGGGTCAGGCAATGTGTCATCTACATTTTTACAGCAGGGAACCAATACTTACGGCGGCAATTACCTTTATAGCAGCCTGGAGGCCAGTTACGAAGTGGATACGCTGAACTTGTTCACCGGTTCATTGAATTATAATCTAGGCAGCTTTGACCAGGATCAAAACCGTTTCACCACCTATAATGCAGGCACTTTTGCCCAGTCATATTTATTGCTGAACAACGGCGGCTTCAACTGGAAAGGACTTGACGCCGGTTTGAATTACCAGTTAGGTGCTAAACGCAACAAGCAGCAATTGTTCACGGCGTCATACCGTTACTCGTACTCGCTTGATGGTCGCGCTAACGATCTCAGCGCACAGGAACGCGTGAATTATAACGTTCCTGATTATACCCAGCAGAACGATGCCGGTTACAAGGAACATACCTTCCAATTGGATGAGGTTTACCCGATCAAAGGGCTCACCATTGAGGGTGGTGCCAAAGCGATATTACGTAATGCGTTCAGCCGGGCATCGGGTCAGCAGTTACTTGGCGGCACTTATGTGACAGACCCGTCGCGCCGTAACGATTTTGACTACCACCAGGATGTGTATGCAGCCTATAATTCGTACCAGTTAAAGCTCACCAAGTGGACGTTCAAAGCCGGTGTCAGGTTAGAGCATACCCGGGTAGATGCCAATTTTATAACCGATAACAACACCTTGTTGAAGACCAGCTACACCAATGTGATCCCGTCATTATCGGTAATGCACACGCTGCCCAATAACCAAAGCCTTACCTTTGGCTATACCAGCCGCCTCGAACGCCCTTACATTTTTCAGTTGAATCCTTTCGTGGATCGCAGTAACCCACAGTTGCTGAGCACCGGTAACCCCGACCTGCAGGCTGTGACCGGTCGTTTGTTCGAGCTTACACATACCAAAACGGGCAAAGGCACGCTGACCAACAAGCTCAGCTATATCCAGATCGATAATAATATCGTGAATGTGCTGGCCTTGCGCAACGATACCTCGGTGACCACTTATGACAATGCCGGCAACGTGAAGATATTACGCTGGAACATTAGTGGAAACTACACGCTGGCCAACAAGCTCACCCTGAGTTTCAACACGGGTCTGTTCTATGTGTGGGTGAAAGGACCGTACATGGGTCAGTTCTTTAGCAACAAAGGATGGCGAACTAACACCAATGCCAACCTAACTTACAAACCTACCGATACCTGGACCTTTGGCTTAGGCGGCGGCTTTAACCGCAGGTACATCTTTTTACAGGGCGGCTCTAATGATTATGTGTACAGCAGCTTGAGCGCTTCAAAAATGTTCCTGAATAAAAAGCTAACAGTGAGCACGGTATTAAGCAACCCATACCAGGCAAGGTATAAATTCACGCAGTTCACCAGCACACCTGACCTTTATCAGTCAAACACCGGGAACCAATTTTACCGTACGTTCAGCCTGAGCTTGAGCTACAAGTTCGGTAAGCTGAGCAGCGATATCAAGAAAAATAAGCGCACGATCAACAACGACGATAAAAGCGGAAGCAATGGCAATTAATGCGATGGACACGATCATGCTTTGCTTAAAGGTGATCGCTTATGCGGCCTCGGTGCTGGCCGTACTGGCACTATACCGTTGGTTCACCACAAGCAACAAAAGGCCGTGAGCGGCCTACTATCATATATTATAATGACAAAAGGCCCCGGTATGCGGGGCCTTTTGTCGTTATAAGCTTTTGATCCAGCTTACCAGCTCGTCGCGGCCTTTGCCGGTCTTTTGCTGTAACCTGCCGAGTAACTCGTCATCTTTGCCTTCTTCGTGTTTCAGATCATCGTCTGTAAGGTCGGCGTAGGCTTGTTTGATCTTGCCTTTCAGCTCGTTCCAGCCGCCTTTTATCTCTAATTTATCCATAATAGGTAAGTTTTATATTAAAGCAACACCCGACCATCCATAGTGTTTTAGGGCGATCGGTTTTGTATATTCCGGATGGCTCTCGAAGTGTTACGATTTACGATACGCTGATCGCCCTGGCATCGAACAAGCACTATTTATTGGCTTTTCTTGAAAAAGTTGGGTTTTTACAGCTTTTTCCATTACCGGGAAGCGTAAAACGAGGCCCTTACTGTTACATCGGTGAAACACTTGAAACAGCTGTTCTGGGTCGCATCAGCGCTATGCCGCGCTTACATTTTTTAGTTACTTTGGGTTATGTTATTTTACCTACAGTTGGCGGGCGCGTTGGCAGGTGTAGCGGCCTTTGCCTGGTTCGCGCAGTGCTCGCTGGGCATCATGCGGTTTCGGCAATTCTCGACCGCCGGTCTGTTGCAGTTGTGGACGGGCAACATCGATACCCGGCAACTGATCACGGCCAATAGCCAAGCACCAGGCAAGATCGAGAAGGACCTGGTAAAAGCTGTCATCAGCTACAAACGCAGCCGCACGGTGCTTTACGCCGCTCTATTGGTCAACGTGATCATCTTTTTAGCGCATACCTTATTTAGCCTTCAATAGCTTGGCCGCCTCGGCAGCTACCACCTGGCCTGATATGAGTGCCGGCGGAACACCCGGACCAGGTACCGTGAGCTGACCGGTATAGAGCATGTTACTGATCTTTTTGGCGCGCATGGCCGGTTTTAAAAAGGCCGTTTGGGTAAGCGTGTTGGCTAATCCGTAAGCGTTACCTTTAAAAGAATGGTAGTCAGAAGTAAAATCGTTCATGGCGTAGCTGCGCTTTACCACGATGTTATCCCGAATGCTTTGCCCGGTGATGTTTTCAAAACGGGTAAGCATCAGGTCGAAGTATTTTTCGCGCAGGGTCTCGTCATCATGTAAGCCCGGGGCCAGCGGCATCAAAAAGAACAGATTCTCACAACCTTCAGGCGCCACATGGGCATCC
Source organism: Mucilaginibacter daejeonensis (assembly GCF_020783335.1). Lineage (NCBI taxonomy): Bacteria > Pseudomonadati > Bacteroidota > Sphingobacteriia > Sphingobacteriales > Sphingobacteriaceae > Mucilaginibacter > Mucilaginibacter daejeonensis. The sequence continues at coordinate 581,267 of NZ_CP086068.1, read as the reverse complement.
GTTTTGGATGGGCACGATACATAGAACAACGGCTTGGTAGGCCATTTAGGGTCGGCATAGATCTCGCGCGCGTGCAGGTCAAAATCCTCATCAAAAAAGAGGTTATGGTGCTGTACGCCATCCACCCGCTTGTTAACGCCAATGTAATAGAGCAAGCTTGACGGCGACATGGTACGCGTATCCCAGTATTTGGCGCTGTAATTACGGTGCGGCTTATCGATCAGGTGTTGGTCCACGTACTCGTAATCGGCCCCGGCGATCACCAGGTCGGCCGTGAGGGTGCCTTTATTGGTGTAGATGTCGGTAGCACGACCATCATCTACTTTAATATGAGCCACCTCGGTGTTGAGCCTGATGTCGACCCCGTATTCTTTGGCCAGTTTCACCATGCCCTGCACGATCTGGTTCATGCCGCCCTGCGGGTACCAGGTGCCCAGAGCCAGGTCGGCGTAGTTCATCATGCTGTACATGGCCGGGGTATCTTGCGGGGTAGCGCCCAGGAACAATACCGGGAACTCCAGCATCTTGATCAGTTTGGGGTCTTTGAAGAACTGGCGCACGTGCTTGCTCATGCTGGTGAGCAGTTGTATGCCCAGGCTCTTTTTCAGCAAGCCAAGATCCATGTACTCGGCCAATGAGTGCGATGGCTTGAACACGTATTCGCCCATGCCCACCTCGTACTTGTACTTGGCCTGTGCCAGGAACTCGCGCAGGCGGGCGGCGCTGCCAGGCTCATGCTGCTCGAACATGGCCTCCAACTCGGGCATACCGGCTGGCACGTCCATCAGATCGTTAGCGCCGTACCAAATGCGGTAACCTGGATCAAGGCGGGTAAGCTCGTAATAGTCTGAAGGCTTTTTACCGAACAGCCCAAAATACTGCTCGAACACATCAGGCATCCAGTACCAGCTCGGGCCCATATCAAAAACGAAACCGTCCTTTTCCCATACCCGCGCCCGGCCTCCCGGTTGATCGTTCTTTTCAAGGATGATGACCTCGTGGCCCTCTTTGGCCAGCAGCGTGGCCGCTGCCAGACCGGCAAAGCCGGCCCCTATCACAATAACTTTATTTTGGTACATGCCGTGTTTACAAGCGAAAATTAAACAAAATGTTTCGGCCGCCGAACAAACAATTACTTTGTTTTATATGTACATTTGAGATATAACATCTGCCCTTCCCATGAATTTATTTGACGATACCAGCTTCGAATGCAGCAAAGTATTCACCACCAGATACAGCACCTCGTTCAGTAAAGGTATCATGGCCTTCGATAAGCGCTTCAGAGCGCCTATTTACGCCATATATGGTTACGTACGCTGCGCCGATGAGATCGTTGACACTTTTCATGACCATGACAAACGGCAACTGATGGCCAATTTCAGGGCTGATACCTTTATAGCCCTGCACCAGGGTATCAGTTTGAACCCCATCCTGCATGCCTTTCAAAAAGTGGTAAAGGATTACAACATCGAAGAAGAACTGATCAACGCTTTTTTATGCTCGATGGAGATGGACCTTGACCTGACCACCTGTACCGACCAGAGCTACGAGAAGTACATTTACGGATCGGCCGAGGTGGTGGGCCTGATGTGCCTGCGCGTTTTTTGCGAGAACGACGCCGACCTTTACGATCAACTGCGCCCAATGGCCCGCAGCCTGGGCTCGGCCTTCCAAAAGGTGAACTTTTTGCGCGATGTGAAGGCCGATTTGGAAGAACGCGGCCGCACCTATTTCCCGCTGGTGGACCTAAAGCACTTCAGCGAGGCCGATAAACAGCAGATCGAGGCCAATATACGCCAGGACTTTGATGACGCCTACGAGGGCATTAAACGTTTACCGAAAGGTACCCGTTTAGGCGTTTACATCGCTTATACCTATTACCGCCAGTTATTCGAGAAGATATGCCGCACACCGGCCAACGTGATCCTGCAAAAACGGATCAGGGTGTCTGACACGCAAAAGCTGGCCCTGTATTTTAAAGCGCTTGTACAGCAAAAACTTAACGTGATCTGATGAGGGTGCTATACCCGATCTGGTGTTCGTTATTGCCGCTGCTGTTACTCACCAACCTTGCCTTTGCCGATATCCCCGAACCCAAAGTGATCCGCAGGCAGCTTTTACAGGCGCTTGAGAAAAAAACACTTACCGACTCGTTATACACCGTACTTACCGCCGAAGCTGATAAAAGCCCGCTTACCGTGGCTTACATTGGAGCCGTACAGGCCCTGAAGGCCAAGCATGCCTGGAACCCGTACTATAAGGTGAAGTACTTGAACGATGCAGAAAAGACCTTTAAGACCGCCGTTAGCCGCGAACCCGATAATATCGAGATCCGCTTTATGCGCTTCTCGATCGAGCATAACGTGCCGGGCTTTTTGGGTTATAACAAGAATTTGACCGCCGATCGTGATGCCATGATCACCCAACTCAATAAAAAGCACTACACCTCGGCCGATCCCGAGCTGGTGCATACCATCATTAAGTTTTTGATCGATAGCGACCGTTGTACACCCGCGCAGGTACAAAAGCTGCGCAGCCAATTAGCTGCCCAGTAAATGACCTACGCTTACCTCCTGATCAACTTCCTGACCATCCTGTTCCCTATACTGCTGTCATTTGATAAGCGGGTAGCCTTTCATAAAAGCTGGCGCTACATTTGGCCGGGAATGGCTATCACAGGGCTCATCTTCCTGTTTTGGGACGTGCTATTTACCATTAAAGGGGTTTGGTGGTTCAACAGCGAGTACATCACCGGCATCAAATTCATGCAGTTACCGTTGGAAGAGATCCTGTTCTTTTTAACGGTCCCTTTTTCGTGCATCTTTATTTATGCCTGCCTTAACTACTACGTTAAGTGGAGCCCGCCGGTAAGCCTGGTGCGCTGGCTATCGACCTTATTGGTGATGCTGTGCATCGTGCTGCTCATGATGTATTACGACAGGATATACACCACCGTTACCTTTGGGTTGCTGCTGGTACTAATCCTGATCGTACAATTTATACGGCCATCGTACTGGTTAGGGCGTTTTTATATGGCCTATGCGGTATCGTTACTTCCGTTCTACCTCGTGAATGGGCTGCTCACCAGTATCCCTATCGTGCTGTACAATAACCACGAGAATATGGCCATTAGGGTAGGTACCATACCGCTCGAAGATCACTTTTACTCTATGGCCTTACTGATGATGAACGTGGGCTTTTTTGAATACTTTAAACGCCGCGCCAACCGATCATGACCGAACTGCCTGCCTATACCCGCTCCCAACTGGCCCTGCGCAACGGGCAGGACAAGCCGCAGATCTGGGTGGCCTACCAGGGGCTGATCTATGATGTGACCGCCAGCCGCCTATGGCACAACGGCAAGCACTATGAGCACTGGGCCGGCCAGGACCTCACCGAAGAACTATCGGGTGCACCGCACACCGAGGAAGTGTTCGGCCGTTTTACCGTCATTGGCGTATTGAAGTAGGTTTTGCAGGCTACTAACCAACAAAAGAAAGGGGCATCCATATTATGAACGCCCCTTTCTTTTTAGAATCTGTATTGGTCTATTTTAACACATCTACCTCTACGTAGCTGTCGTTATAAACGGTGTGGGTAGCTTTGATGTAGTCTGCCTCGGTGGCTTTGTACGGGTTGGACACAAATTTTTGCGGGTTGCGGGCAAATAGCGGGAACGCTGTACTCTGCACCTGGATCATGATGCGGTGACCTTTTTTAAAAGTATGCAGCACATCCTGCAGCTTCAAGTTCACGTTAGCTTTTTGACCGGGAACAAATGCCTCTGGCTTTTCAAAGCTGTTACGGAAACGGCCGGGCATGATCTCAGACCGTACCATTTGCTGGTAGTTGGCCAAAATGATGTTCTTGTTAGGCATGTAAGCGTGGTTAGGCTCATCGGAAGGGTAAACATCGATCAGCTTCACGATCCAGTCGGCATCGGTACCGGTGGTGGCCACTTTAAGGTGCGCCATGATCTCGCCACCCAGGGTCACATCATCCTTCAGCACATCGCTCTGGAACACCAATACATCAGGCCTGCGGCCGGCAAAGCGCTGATCCTCGCTCATGTAGTTGCGCGGAGTAAAGCCCATGGTGGTGGTATTATCCTCGGTGTAAGGAACCGGCTTTAACGGATCGCTGATGAATGATACTGAACCATTACCTTCAGGCTGGCTCATAGGCAGCTTTCCATCGGCACCTAAATAAAGCTTCTCTTTAACGGCGTTGGCTACCGGCCATTGCGCAAAGGTGGCCCACTCCTTTTTACCGGTGTTGTACATGTAGGCTTTTGGCAAACCACTCTCTTTGCTGCCGTTCCCTTTCAGGAAGTGCTCGAAGAATTTGGCCTCGATGTTCCGTTGGTAAAAGGTGGCAATGCTATCGCCAAAGTACACGTTGCTGTGCAGGGTATGCCCACGCTCGCGGCCCCAGCCGCCATGATCAAATGGCCCCATCACAATGGTATTGTAGGCTTGCGGGGTGGTCTTGTTAATGGTCTTGAATATGGCCAGCGGACCGCGCAGATCTTCGGCATCATACCATCCGCCTACCACCATAATGGCAGGTTTAATATCTTTTAAATGGCGCAGCAGGTCGCGTTTTTGCCAAAACTCATCATAGTTAGGGTGGTTAACGGTCTCCTGCCAGTAAAAGTTGTCTTTGTAATATTTGTCGGCGTTGGTCAAAGGCCCCATATCCAGCAGGAACTGGTAGCCATCCTTTTGACCTTTGGTATCAAGCATGGTGTACCAGGCCTTACTGGTGGTATCGGTCTTTTGCACGCCGAATACCGGGTAGGTGAAAAAGTAAGATTCCAACAAGGCACCGTTATGATGAAAATCATCGAACCAAAAATCAGAGATCGGAGCCTGCGGCGATGAGGCCTTTAAAGCCGGGTGGCCCGACAAAGCACCCGCCGCAGTGTAAAAGCCCGGATAAGAACCGCCCCACTGGCCCACGCGGCCATTGTTGAACTGCACGTTCTTCACCAGCCAGTCAATGGTGTCATAAGTATCTGAACCTTCGTCAACGTCCTTTTTGCTCTTTTTGTTATCGATCACGGGCGTCATGTTGGTCCAGGTGCCCTGGCTTTTGTAGCGGCCACGCACATCCTGGTAAACCACGATGTAGCCTTGCTTCATCATCGTTTCTGACGGGCCAAGGCGGGCCGGGAATTGATCGGCACCGTAAGGCGCAACGCTGTAGCAGGTACGCTGCATCACCATGGGATACTTTTTTTGTGGCGAGGCATCTTTAGGCGTATAAATGGCGGTGAATAGTTTGATGCCATCGCGCATGGTGATGTATACTTCCTTTTTGGTGTAATGCGTGGAAGCATAGTTGGTACCCTGCGCAAAAGCGGCCGTACAGGTAACGCTGAAGGCCAGCAGCCATAAGCAAATCGTTCTCATTTGTTTCGAATTATAGTTTAGCTGCGTTAAAGATAAGCTTAAACCCCTTTGCTACCTAACATAACGGCCTACCGGTTGTACGGATACTCATTGACCCAGTGGAAACCCCGGCTGGTGAGCCTGAATTTCTTCTCGTCAAAGCGGTGGAGTTTGACGTTTACAGTATCACCTTTATAAAAACCTTTCAGCAGCAGTGTATCTTTCGGGATGCGTGCATAATGCAGCTTGTATTTATGCAGGGTGTCGGTCGCGCTGTAAACGGTAGCGAGCTTTTTGGCGGTATCGACCTCGAAGTTAAGGTTACGTACGCTATCATTCATCAAATAGGCACGTGCGGTGCCTTTATAATTGATCACCAGCCTGCGCCAGCGGGTGGTGTCAGTGATCAGTGGGGCCACGGTGTCTTTGCCGCGCACAAAACTTTTCACCTCGTAAATACCGTAAAGTGGCGGCTTGGAGGCATGGTCGCCATAGTTGTTATAGCCATAGAAAAGATTGCTCACATCGCTGGCGATCACATAAGCGATCACCAGGTATTTGAGAGTGGCCATGGTGATGTTCTTCCACTTTTTACGGAACCGCATAGGCGTCAGGTTGGCCGGCTGTGCCGGGCGGTTCAGGATCAGCAAATTGAGGAAACGGCCGGCATCTTTACTGAGGATGAACAGGCACATGATGGTAAGCAAGGTGGATACGATCTTAACCGGAACATCAAAGCAATAATTAATGGCCATGATATTGGCCGACACCACGAAGCCGATCAGCGCACCCAGCGCCGTGGTGCGGCGGAAGAGCAGCAGGATGCCGCAGCTTAGTTCGGCCAGTCCGGTAAAGTAGTTATAGCCCTCGCTAAAGCCCATGAACGTCCACGCCAGGCCCATAGGGGATGAGTTGCCGTAGGGTTGCAGCAAACGGTACAGGTTTGGGTACGGGAACTGCAATTTGATCACCTTTACCCCGCCATAACTGATCATGGTGAACGCCACATAGAACCGCACCACCACGACGAGCCAATAGTACAGCTTAGTATAATTACAAGGCCCGCGCCTGATCGCCGACCATACCGTGGCGCCCACCAGTGCTGATATTGCGCACACGAGCAGCACGATATAGTCGTAAGTGGTATCGCCGCTGCCGTTGGTAAAGGTGGTGATCGGTTGGGGTAGGTGCAGTACATGGGCGCCCAGCCATACCACCAACCCGTGCATGGGCTGTATGTAGCTATCGTAAAACACGTTTAGCAAAGGCACCGCCCCATTCGGTACGAAGAACACGAACAGGATAAAGAACACGAAAAAGAACCGGAAAGCGAATTTAAGCCCGAACGGCCAAGGCGTGTGGTGGTCGGCAGCAAGATCGGTCATAATGGTGATGGATAGGATGAGGTTAAAGTAATGATCTTTTGTTATATAGCGAAATGCTCTGCGGCGCCCATTTGGTATTTAGTGAGAGTCGAATTAAAGTGAACAGTACTACCAGGGCACCGAACTACCGACCACTCACCCCTCACTACTCACCTCTCACCCCACATCCCCCCACATTCTTTTACTCAAATATTACCTGTTTTACCCGGTGTAGTATTACCTTTGGGCACCAACAAAATATCTTACCGTTATGCAATATGATGTTATCGTAATAGGTTCGGGTCCGGGTGGCTATGTGGCTGCTATACGCTGCGCCCAACTGGGTCTGAAAACGGCCATGATCGAGAAATACAGCACCTTTGGTGGCACCTGCTTAAATGTGGGCTGTATCCCGTCAAAAGCCCTGCTTGATTCGAGCGAGCACTACCACAATGCTGCTCACACGTTCAAGACCCACGGCATTAACCTGGATAACCTTTCGGTAGACTTCAAGCAAATGATCACCCGCAAAAATGAGGTAGTTGCACAAACCACCGGCGGTATCACTTTCCTGATGAAGAAGAACAAGGTAACCACTTACCAAGGTGTAGGTTCATTTAAGGACAAGAACACCATCGTGGTTAAAAAGGCCGATGGTACCGAAGAGACCCTGACCACCAAAAATGTGATCATCGCTACCGGTTCGAAGCCGTCGTCGTTACCATTTTTACCGATCGATAAAAAACGTGTCATCACCTCTACCGAGGCCCTTACCCTGCCTGAGGTACCTAAACATCTGGTGCTGATCGGCGGTGGTGTGATCGGCCTGGAACTGGGTTCGGTATACGCCCGTTTGGGTGCCAAAGTATCAGTGATCGAGTTCATGGATTCGATCATCCCGACCATGGATAAAGGTTTGGGTAAAGAACTGAAGAAAAGCCTTGAGAAGATCGGCATGGAATTTTACCTGGGGCACAAAGTGACCGGCGCTAAAGTTGAAGGCGACGAAGTGACCGTTAGCTTTGACACCCCGAAAGGCGAAAGCAAAGAGCTGAAAGGCGACTACTGCCTGGTGGCCGTTGGCCGTGTAGCATATACCGATGGTTTAGGTTTAGAGAACATTGGAATCACCGTAGAAGAACGCGGCAAAAAGATCACTGTTGACGAGCACCTGGAGACCAAGGTAAAAGGCATTTACGCCATTGGCGACGTGATCCGCGGCGCTATGCTGGCTCACAAAGCTGAGGACGAAGGTACTTTTGTGGCCGAGATCATTGCCGGTCAAAAACCACATATCAACTATAACCTGATACCTGGTGTGGTGTATACCTGGCCAGAGGTTGCCAGCGTTGGCCAAACCGAGGAGCAACTGAAAGAACAAGGCGTTAAATACAAGGCCGGCTCGTTCCCGTTCAAGGCCAGTGGCCGTGCACGTGCCAGCATGGATATAGATGGTTTTGTTAAAGTACTGGCCGATGCCACTACCGACGAGATACTAGGCGTACACATGATCGGTCCGCGTGCGGCCGATATGATCGCCGAGGGTGTGGTTGCTATGGAGTTCCGTGCCAGCGCTGAGGACGTGACCCGCATGAGCCACGCTCACCCCACCTATACCGAGGCCATTCGTGAGGCTTGCTTAGCCGCTACCGATAACCGCGCTATACACATTTAAGATCACGGTATAGTGTTTTAACCATACCTCCAGAATAATTAAAAGCTGCAAGTGACCCTTGCAGCTTTTTTCGTTTAAGTTCCTCCGTTCCCTCTTCCAATAAAAGTTCACAAAAACCTTGCAATTGCTAATTTTTTTAGTATATTAGTGGTATTGAAAGTGCATTTCCCGATGCACTGCTCTCTTGCTGTTTAGATAGATTCAGACCTTTCGTTATGGCAAGCATCTGTCAACACTTCGGTTCGATTTACGGACCGGTTCAAATCGACTTTTATTTTATCATATACCCCAACACACACCCATGGATCTTAAAGTAGTACGCTCTGTATTCACTCCTACCGCCACCTTTGGCAAAATGTATCTCAATGGCCAATTTTATGCTTACACCTGCGAGGACACCGTGCGCGACCTCAAAGCCGATGGCAGCGGCAAGGTGCACAGCAAAACCGCGATCGACTACGGCAAATACGAGGTTATCCTTAGCTACAGTAACCGCTTCAAAAAGTACCTGCCGTTGCTGCTCAACGTCAAATGGTTCGCCGGTATACGCATACATGGTGGCAATACGCCCGATAACACCGAAGGCTGCATACTGGTAGGCGAGAATGGCGACATGAAGACCCGCATCTGGAATTGCGCCAGCAAGGTGAACAACCTGGTAGCGCTGCTCAAAAGCATCGAGAAAAAAGAAAAGATGTGGATCGAGATCGTTAAGGGCTGAGCCGGCCTACTTCCCCCCTATTAAATGCAAAAAGCCTTTCAGGAGATGATCCTGAAAGGCTTTTATATTTTGGTGCCTAACGTTACGTTTAGTGGATGCCCATGAACAAACGGTTCCAGCGGATCTTGCTGAAGAAACTACCGTTGGTATCCCAGCTCATCCAAACGAACAGGGCCTTACCCACGATGTGGTCCTCAGGTACGAAACCCCAAAAGCGCGAATCGTATGAGTTGTGGCGGTTATCACCCATCATCCAGTAGTAGTCCATTTTAAAGGTGTAGCTGTCGGTCTTTTGGCCGTTGATCAAAATATCGGCACCTTTTACTTCCAGCTTGTTGCCTTCGTAAACGGTGATGGCACGTTTATAGAACGGCAGGGTCAGGCTATCAAGTTTAACGGTCCAGCCTTTTTTAGGGATAATGATCGGCCCATAGTTGTCCTGGTTCCATTTAGCGTAATGCTTGTCATTCGGGAACACCTCACCACCGTACTCTACCGAGTCTTTTGGCGTGATGTGTGGTTTTACCGAGGTCACGTTGCTGTAGTTCTTTAAGGCCGCGGCCGAGGCCTTGGTCATGGTAAGCAGCGTATTATAATCTGACAGGGAAATGTGCAGCTCATCGATCAGCTTAGGGTTAAGGCCCGAGCCGCTCACGTTCACATCATAGTTGATCTGACCTTCGGGCGGGTTAGGATTGGCCTTGCCGTTCACGAATACCTGTGCATCAGCAATGGATAAGGTATCGCCCGGGGTACCCTGGCAACGTTTGATGTAGTTCTCGCGCTTATCTACCGGGCGGTAAAAAGGCGAATCGGCCTCCATTGGGTAGTTAAATACCACTACATCGCCTTTTTTAATGTGGCTTAACCCCGGCAAACGGTAGTAAGGTAATTTGATGCCATCCCAGTAAGCTTTGGTATTAATGATCGGCATGGTATGATGCGCGAATGGGAACGCGATAGGCGTCATGGGCGTGCGGGCACCGTAATTGACCTTGCTCACGAATAAAAAGTCGCCCACCAATAAGGAGCGCTCCATTGATTCGGTTGGTATGGTATACGCTTCGATGAACAGCGTACGGATCAGCGTAGCGGCAACCACTGCAAATATGATAGCGTCGGTCCACTCGCGGGCCGCGCTTTTCTTCTTCTTTGTCTGGTCGTTAGTATTTTTATTCCAGAATTTCCAATTCATTTGGTCGTACAGTTTATATCGATCAGGCGTTAAAGTTAAACATATCGGTCACCTGATAAAATCCTTTTTTATCGCTCACCCATTCGGCCGCCAGCACAGCGCCTAAAGCAAAGCCGTTACGGTTATGCGCCGTGTGCTTGAACTCGATGCTGTCCACTTCCGAGTCATACATCACAGTATGGGTACCCGGCACGTTCTCGATCCGGAGAGATTCGATCAGCAGCTCGTTGTTCTGTAACAGGTCGTCGGTCGGTGCTGCGCTATCATCCACCAGCACGTTCTTCCAGTTCTGCTTGGCTTCCAGCCCATCGATGATGCCTTCGGCAATGGTAATGGCCGTTCCGCTTGGCGAGTCGAGCTTTTGGGTGTGGTGTATCTCCTCTACCTGCACATCATAGTACGGGTATTTGTTCATGATCTTGGCCAGTATGCGGTTCACGTGAAAAAACACGTTAACCCCCACGCTGTAGTTAGATCCGTAAAGCAAAGTGCCGTTGGTATCAATACATTTCTGCTTCACCTCATCCAGCTGCTCGTACCAGCCGGTGGTGCCCACTATAATGGGTATGCCCGCTTCAAAACAACGGTCAATATTGGCTAACACGGTGCCCGGCGTACTGAACTCGATGGCCACATCGGCCTGTTTCAGGTTCTCGGGCGTGGCCTCGTGTACATTGTCTTTATCTATTTTGAGTACGATCTGGTGGTTGCGGTCAGTGGCGATCTTTTCAATGATCTTGCCCATTTTGCCGTAGCCCAATAATGCGATCTTCATTTTTTGTAAGGGAGTGTTTATTGCGACAGAACAGTTTATTGGCTTATCTCATGGTAAAGGTAAGCTTTATGACCGGCATAACCGCAGGAATATTACCGGCATACATGGGCCCGGCAGGCAGCACGCCCGGCGTTACCTTGAAACTCAGGTCGCGGTCCATGGTGTAGGAGTGTATGAATTTGGCATCGATGTAGGCATCGATCATTTGAATGCCCCATGCGCCCACTATACCCAGTATACTGAGCTGCATATTACGCTGGTAACCGTTCACGGCATTCTCGAGCACCGAGGTAGTATAGCCGCTATTGGCCAGCAACTGCTTCACCAGCGGAGTATCATCGCTGGAGGCCGGTTCACCGCTTTGCCTTAAACGGTATGCCCTCAGGAATTGCTTTTGATAGCGCACGTTGAACTCAACGGCCACACCCAGCAAACCCAGGCCACCATAAATGATCGGCACTTTCCACCAGCGGCCGTTGTATAACTGCCCCCAACCCGGTATAATGCCCGAGCGCTTGAAGGCCAGGCTTGGGCTGTGGGTACTATCGGGGCGGTATATCTTTTTATTTTTGGAGGTGATCTTTTCGGTGATGACCGGCTTACCCAAAATGGAATCGCGCTTGCGCTGCTGCACCTGGGCAGGGTCCTTCACCTTAACGGTATCAGGCTTTTGAGCATACAAGGCTCCCCACGTAAGGATGAGCGATAGGGTAAGCAGCAGCCTGTTCATCATTTATTGGTCAAGCATTTCGAGTATACGGCCCAGATCATCTTCCGATAGGAAAGGGATCTCGATACGGCCGGCGCCCTTAGGGCTAATGGTCAGTTTTACACGGGTGCTAAAACGCGAGGCCAGGTCATCCTGAATCTTTTGCACCTGGTAGGATAGTGGCTCAGGCTTGCGGCCTTCTTTCTTTTCGCCACCATTTTGCAGGGCGCGCACCATCTCCTCTACCTTACGTACCGATAGCCCGTACTGCAGGATCTGCTGGTGCAGGTGTACCTGTTTGATCGGGTCGGCAATGGTGATCAGCGCACGGGCATGGCCCATGCTGATATCGCCATCGCGTATGCTGGCCTGTATGCTTGGCGGCAATTTAAGCAGGCGCAGGTAGTTGTTCACGGTACTGCGGTTCTTGCTCACGCGCTCACCCAGCTCTTCCTGTTTCAGGCTGCACTCATCGATCATACGCTGAAAGCTCAGGGCCACTTCCATGGCGTTCAGATCTTCGCGCTGTATGTTCTCGATCAGGGCCATCTCCAGCATTTGCTGATCGTTGGCCGTGCGTACGTACGCCGGTATGGTATTTAACCCGGCACGTTTAGAGGCACGTAAACGGCGCTCGCCCGATATCAATTGGTACGAGTGCGAGTTTACCCGCCTAACGGTGATGGGTTGGATCAGTCCCTGTACTTTGATGGATTCGGCCAATTCGATCAGGGCCTGCTCATCAAAATCGGTACGGGGCTGAAAAGGATTTATCTCGATCTCGGCTATGCGGATCTCATTCACTGAACCTAAGCTATTACCGGTGTTAACGGTGGTCTCGGGCGATGATGAGAAGCTTTTATGTGATGTTACGCTGGGCGTATCATTCAACAGGGCGCTTAATCCTTTGCCTAATGCTTTCTTTTTGTCTACGCTCATTACTTAACTAATGCTTCCGGACTTGCCTTGCCTGCTGTTTGTTCCAAACCGTTCTTGCGAATGATCTCGCGCGCCAGGTTCAGGTAGTTCACGGCACCTTTACAGGTGGCATCGTGCATGATCACTGATACGCCAAAGCTTGGCGCCTCGCTTAAACGGGTATTACGCTGAATGATGGTATCGAACACCAGGTCCTCAAAGTGCGTGCGCACCTCCTCTACCACCTGGTTGCTCAGCCTCAGCCTTACATCGTACATGGTGAGTAATATACCCTCGATGCTCAGTTGCGGGTTCAGGCGGTTCTGCACGATCTTGATCGTGTTTAGCAACTTGCCTAAACCTTCCAGGGCGAAATATTCGCACTGAACAGGAATGATCACCGAATCGGCCGCGGTAAGGGCATTGATCGTGATCAAACCCAATGATGGCGAGCAATCAATGATGATGAAATCATACTGATCGCGCACCTTATCCAAAATGGCCTTCATCTTATATTCACGATCGGCCAGGTTGATCATCTCTATCTCGGCACCCACCAGGTCGATGTGTGCTGGCAACAGGTCAAGATTCGGAGTTTCGGTGCGTTGGATGGCCTCGGCCGGGTCCACCTGGTTAATGATGCACTCGTAAATGCTGTTCTTGATCGTGCGCGGATCAAAACCTATACCCGAGGTAGAGTTGGCCTGCGGATCAGCATCCACCAGCAACGTCCGGTACTCTAATACGGCCAAACTTGCCGCCAGGTTTATGGACGATGTTGTTTTGCCAACACCCCCTTTTTGGTTAGCCAAAGCAATTATCTTACTCATTTTTTTACCTCAAATATTACAACACGTGCCTTTGCCGGTCGGTCAAAAAAGTGAAGCTAAAAATTTATACTTTCGCTTTTATTTGACCGGGGGCTAAAGATACGAATTTAAACAATTAGGCTGGCTACCCGTCGCGTTAACTTATAAACACTTTTAAATGATCAGCATCATTGCTTCCACCAACCGCCCTGGTAGTTCTACGCTAAAACTGGCCAAATATTATCAGCAGCTTCTTTTAAATAAACAACTGGAAGTTAATGTGCTATCCTTGCAGGACCTGCCCGCTGATTTTATCAAGACCGATATGTTCGGTGCGCGCAGCGAAGCGTTTGAGCCCATACAGCAACTGATCACGGCCACCCAAAAGTTCCTGTTCGTGATACCCGAATACAATGGCAGTTTTCCGGGTGTGTTGAAGGCCTTTATCGACTCGTGTACCTTCCCTGATAGCTTTTATGATAAGAAGGCCGCACTGGTGGGACTGTCGTCAGGCACGTACGGTAACATACGCGGCATCGACCATTTTGCCGGCGTGTGCAGCTACCTGCATTTACACGTTTTGCCCCTGCGCATCCACATCCCCGGCATACGCCAGGAGATGGACGCCGATGGCCAGCTCGTGAACGAACGCACCATCAATTTCGTGAATGAACAGGTGGAAAAGTTCGTGAAGTTTTAAGCTCCGCACGAAACCTACAAAGTAGTGGTCCCATACAGGCCCTCCCCCGGAAGGGAGGCCTTATAAGAAGATATCATTCCAAACTTGAAGTAATTAGTAGAAAAGCGAGGTTCTATGCGACCAAGCATTGAAAGCCCTCACTCACGATCGGTCTGCGTTTGCTGTGGGTTCGGCTTGATGTTGAAACAAATATTTATCATACAGGTTAAGTTCTTATTACATCAATGAACCACACTTCTGTATGAAAAGCAACAACTTACTATTTACCCTGGCTGCTGCCGGTACGCTTTTGGCCAGTTGCCAGCAAAATAAAAAGCCCGACCCGGCCAAGGCCGATACCGTGGCCAGCACCGCCGAGCAGACCGTTGACCTACCACCACCTTACGAGACCAAGTCAGTAAAGAATTTTTGTAAAGTGATCGGCTGGCCTGCCGGCAAAACCCCTACCGCTCCCGAAGGCTTCAAGGTCTCCTTGTATGCCGAAAAGCTGAACAACCCGCGTAACATTTACATAGCCCCTAACGGCGATGTGCTTGTTGCCTTAGCCACCACTGAGGCTAAAGGCCTGAAGAAAGTGGGATCGGCCTTAGTAGGACAGGATGACTCACAAAATATGGGTGACAGCCCTAACCAGATCGTGATCCTGCGCGACAAGGATGGCGACGGCGTGGTTGACAACAAAGGGATGTTTTTAAGCGGCTTGAACCAACCTTTCGGTATGGCCATTATTGGCCGTTACTTTTACGTAGCTAACACCGATGGCTTGTGGCGTTATCCTTACTCTCCCGGCGATACCCGAATCACCAAAGATGGTACACGCATTTTGAAACTTCCTGCCGGTGGCTATAATAATCACTGGACCCGCAACCTGCTGGTGAGTGCCGATAGCAGTAAGATCTATATCACCGTAGGATCAGGCAGTAACGTAGCGGAGCATGGCCTGGCCAATGAAGCTCGTCGCGCCAATATATTGGTGGTAGATAAAGATGGCGCCAACGAAAAGATATACGCCAGCGGGCTGCGTAATCCGGTAGGTGTGGGCTTTTTCCCCGGCACTCAGACCATTTGGACCGCCGTTAACGAGCGCGACGAACTGGGCGATATGCTGGTTCCCGATTACCTGACCAGCGTTAAAGAAGGTGGCTTTTACGGCTGGCCATACGCCTACTTTGGTCAGCATGAGGACCCGCGCCTGAAAGGTCAGCGCCCTGACATGGTGAAAAAGACCATCGTGCCTGACGTGGCTTTGGGTTCTCATACAGCCTCATTAGGCCTGGCATTTTACCCTGATGATGCCTTTGGCGGCAAGTACAAGAACGCGGCCTTTATTGGCCAGCACGGCTCATGGAACAGCTCCAAACTGGTGGGTTACAAAGTAGTGGCCGTACCGTTCAACGGCAGCAAACCCGGTAAACCTGAGGACTTTTTGACCGGCTTTGTTGCCAATGAGGCCAAGAAAGAAGTATACGGTCGCCCGGTGGGTGTGGCCGTGGCTAAGGATGGCTCCCTGCTGGTAGCTGACGATTCAGGCAACAAGATCTGGCGGGTAGCTGCTGCCAAATAAGCGCCGCATTAACACATATATTTTACGATCTAACAAAAGTAGCCCTTGCACCAAAAGGGCTACTTTTGTTTTATTACACCATCTATGATCAAACTGTCTACTTCCATCTGCTTACTGCTATCCATCTCCACCTTTTCCGCTTTTGCCCAGCAACGTGATACCACCGTTACCGACAGCGCCCGAAAACTGCGCTCGGTTATGGTGAGAGGTTACCTGAGCGAACAGCAGATGATCCAGGTGCCTGCCTCAGTAGGCGTGTTAAGCGCTAAACAGCTTACGCTGCAACCCAGTAACTCACTGGTCAGCGCCATGAACACGCTGCCTGGCATCCGCATGGAAGAGCGTACACCGGGCAGTTACCGATTGTCTATCAGGGGAAGTTTGCTTCGGTCGCCGTTCGGGGTGCGTAACGTGAAGATCTACTTTGACGAGATGCCGCTCACCGATGCAGGCGGCAACACCTACCTCAACGCGCTCGATATCGCCGATCTGTATAGCATCGAGGTATTGAAGGGGCCAGATGGCAGCCTCTTCGGGGCTAACTCGGGCGGTGTGGTACTGATCGATCCCGTGAACCGCGGCAACGACAGCAGTACTGCCTCCCTCAACGTCAACGCCGGCTCATACGGTTTGATCCACCAGAACGCGACCGTTCATCAGCGTTGGGGCAGTAACGACCTCAACATTGGCCAGGGCTATCAAAGCTATGATGGTTACCGCGACCATAGCTACATGCGCCGCCATTACTTTCAATTAGCCGACCGTTACCGCTATGGCAAAGGCAACCAGCTCAAGGCCATCGGCTTTTACAGTGACCTGAAATACCAAACACCTGGCGGACTCACGCTGGCACAGTTCGAGGCCAACCCGCGTGCATCGCGGCCGGCCACACCGGCCACGGGCAGCGCCATCGATCAGAACATCGGCATCAGCACCAAGATGCTATATGGCGGCTTGGTGAACGAGGCCCGACTGAGCGACCGCATCCGCAATGTGGCCACCATATTTGGCTCGCATGTGGATTTTGCCAACCCCTTTATCACCAACTACGAGCAACGCACCGAAGGCACCTACGGCGCACGCACCTACTTTGAGCTGAGCAGCTTACCGGCCGTTGCCTTCGAGTGGAAGCTTGACCTGGGCGCCGAGTGGCAGCGCACCAATGCCGATATCAACAATTATGACAACCTGAAAGGCATTAAAGGCAAGCCACAAGCCATTGATGAGGTGAACACCGATCAGCACTTCTTTTTTACGCGCTATGCCGCTACCGTGGCCCGCCGGTTGAACATTGAGGCAGCACTGAGCCTGAACTATTACCAGTATAAGTACCGCAACATTTACCCGCTTTATCAGCCGGGAAGCAACACCAAGAACTTCGACCCGCAACTAATGCCGAGGTTGGCGCTATCTTACCAGATCCTGAGCAATTTTATTTGGAGAGCATCGGTGAGCCGGGGTTACTCCACCCCTACTATTGCCGAAGTTAGGCCTACCAACAACATTGTGAACACCGACCTGCAGCCCGAGAACGGCTGGAACTACGAGACCGGCTTCCGTTTGCGCGACCGCGACGAGACCCTGATGCTGGATGCCTCGGTGTTCTACTACCGGCTCAGCAACTCGATCGTGAACCAGCGCCTGACTAACGAGACGGACTATTTCATCAACGCAGGCGGCACCAGGCAATTAGGTCTTGAACTGAACTTCAGTGCCTGGCTGCTTAAGCCGCAAAGCACAGGCGTGATCAGGGGAGTGCAATTGAATGAGGCGCTTACGGTGAGCCGTTTCAACTTCCGCGATTATCGTGTGAACAATGTGGACTATTCGGGTAACCGCCTTACAGGTGTACCGCGCCAGGTGGTGGTGAGCAGTTTGCAGTTCAGGTTGCCACAGGCCATTTATGTGTTCGTGCAGCATAACTATACCGGCAAGCTGCCCGTTAACGATGCCAACTCGGTTTACGCCAAAGCTTATCACTTATTGCAGGCCAAAGCAGGCTGGCAGTTCAGTGTAGGCAGGGCTACCCGCCTCAACCTGTACGCCGGGGCCGATAACCTGCTCAACCAGCGCTATAGCTTAGGTAACGATCTTAACGCCGTAGGCAACCGCTATTATAACCCGGCACCTTTACG
This sequence comes from Mucilaginibacter daejeonensis, assembly GCF_020783335.1. Lineage (NCBI taxonomy): Bacteria > Pseudomonadati > Bacteroidota > Sphingobacteriia > Sphingobacteriales > Sphingobacteriaceae > Mucilaginibacter > Mucilaginibacter daejeonensis. The sequence continues at coordinate 563,309 of NZ_CP086068.1, read as the reverse complement.
CAATTACTACGCAGGGTTCAGCATCGGTATATAAACAAAAAACGTCTGTTGCACTGGTGTACAACAGACGGTAGCGAACAAATTTATGAATTGAGAATATCTTTTACTTGCTCAGGCGGTACACCTCGCTGCCAGCCAGCAGGAAACAACCCAGACCGTAATCCTCAAAGTCGGGGATATGGTCGTAAGCTACGGGTTGGCCATCTTTCGGCTCTTTGCCGGTGCCTTGTACAAAGCCCAGCATGCCATCAGGGTGCAGGCAATCTTTCACCATGGCGTTCCAGGCCTTGGTGATGATCGGCTGGTAGGTCTTCTTTTTCAGGATGCCGTTGTTAACACCCCAGGCCATACCATAAGCGAACAGCGCCGTACCGGTCAGTTCCTTTCCACCAAAGTGGGTCGGGTCCATCAGGCTAACGTTCCAGTAACCATCTGCTCTTTGTAGAGGCACCAATGCCTCGACCATGTCCTTATACATTGTCAGGTATTCATTGCGGTGCGGCGCGTTCTTTGGCATCACTTCCAACACGCGTACCATGGCGGCCACTACCCAGCCGTTACCGCGCGACCAGTAACAGTTGGCACCGTTAGGCTCTTTGTAGGGCGGAACAAAGTCCTTATCGCGCCACCACAAATGCTCCTGCGGGTTGTACAGGCCATTGCCGCCGTGCTTGGTCTTGGAGTAATTGTAGATCTCGTACATGCGCTCGTAGTAGCGGTCGTCCTTGTAAATGGCGCCTAACTTGGCAAAAACCGGCATGGCCATTTGCAGCGCGTCGATCCAGTTCCAATCATCGATCTTATCACCGGTGAGCATCATGTCGATGTTCTTTTTGATCGGTTCGATGTATTCGGGCTTTTTATCCAGTTCGTACAGCTCGATGTAGGTCTGTCCGCAGCACTGGTTATCGGCGTTGCGGGTGTTCAGTCCGTCGCGTGGTTCCCATTTATGGAAGGTGCCCCAGTCCAGCGCGTACTTCTTATATTTTTGCAGCGGATCGATCTTATGCAACGCCATCAATCCCTCATAGTAAACGGCGCGGGTCCACAAGTTGCTCGACCGTACCTTATTCACGTTGGTTGGGGTAGATGGGTCGGGCCATTTTTTCATGAAGTATTCATTGGCCAGTGCCATATCGCTCACGATCTTGGCTTTGGCAGGCAGCTTTTGCGCCTGCAAAGTTTTCAGTGGGGCGATCAGCATCAAAGCGGCTACCATAAACGGTATCGGTCTTCTCATTCGCATGGTCATTATCGGTTCTTTAATAGTTAAGTGATGCCTGATCTGCCGATCGGACATCACTATCAATGATGATCAAAGGGCCATTCACCCTTGTTCGTTGTCAAAATTTTTTAAGCTCAAAGCAGCGAAGGCCACTGCCACTCACGCTTATTTCAGGTAGCTGCGCAAAGGTGAACTGCTCTCTTTAATGCCTTTGGCCACCAACTGAGCGTTCAGTTTAGCACCTGCTTCAATGGTATGCGTATGATCCTTATCGGTAAAGTAAACGGTGCCTACTTTTTGCTGGCCTTCGCTGTCGTAAACATCGGCCACCAGGGTGTTCAGGTCAATAAAAGTAGCGCCTGCCTGGGCAGCGGCCTGTTTGGCCCACAGGCCGTAATCGGCACTGCTGCGGGTCACCTTGCCATCCTTCCAGGCGTTGCGTGGGATCAATGAGCACACCAGTACAGTAGCGCCTTTAGCCTTAGCCTCGCCGATCATTTTACGCAGGTACCAGCCATAGCTGTGGATCACCTCCTGCTTTTTAGTTAGCGGGTTGTACAGGTCCTGTTGCTCATCGCCATTGCTTTTGATGGTGCCGCGGGCACGTGAGGTGTCAACCAGCGGGCTCGAATCATTGTGCCCGAACTGCATCATCACATAGTCGCCGGGCTTGATCTTGGCCAGTACCTTATCCCAGTGGCCTTGCGTTTGAAAGGTACGGCTGCTGGTACCACCCAAAGCATCATTCTCTACCGTGATGCGGGTGCTGTCAAAATACGCGCCTACGTAATTTCCCCAGCCCCACAGGCCGCCATCGCCTTTGCCTTTGCCGTTCTTCACGGTAGAATCGCCCACGAGGTAAAGTACCGGTTTGGGCGCCTGCATGAACGAGTACAGTGCCAGTGCTGCTACCATGATCACGGCAGCTTTAATGCTTCTTGTTAAATGACCTTTATACATGATCGGCTATTTCTTTAAATATTGGTTCAATTTGATCTTTTTGTTGGCTTTGATGCCCGCCACTATGGATTCGGCATTTACCGTAGCACCCATCTTGTTCGGGTGCGTATGATCGATCGGGAAGTGTTTCTTCACCGAATCGGCACCCCAGGCGTCATATTTATCGGCCGTAATGGCGTTCAAGTCGATGAACGACGCACCTTCCTGGTCTGCTATCTCTTTAGCCCACTTGCCGTAGTCATTACTGGCGCGCTTTACCTTACCATCCTTCCAATCGTTACGCGGGATCATCGAAAGCACGATCGGGGTAGCGCCTTTAGCTTTGGTCTCGCGGATGAATTTGCGCAGGTAGTAGCCATAGGTGTGCACGGTCTCTTTGGTGCCGTTGGGCCAGGTCAGGTCAACGGTCTCCTCGCCGGTGCCATTCAATACACCACGGTAACCGGCCTTATTGGTATCGGGCTTGCTGCCCTCGTTGTGGCCAAATTGCATCAGCACATAATCGCCCGGTTTTAGCATCGAATCTACCCGGTGCCAGCGGTTCTCCTTGATAAAGGTACGGGTGCTGCGCCCGGCCATGGCCTGGTTGTTCACCGTGATCTTGCTGTCGTCAAAGTAGTTGCCAATGATGGAACCCCAGCCCCAGGTCTCTTTGTCGGCGTTGTGAACGGTAGAATCGCCAATGAGGTAAATGACCGGTTTAGATGGTTGCCTGAAGGCCAGCATGGCTACAGCAGCTAAAAGGATGATCGCGGTGTATCGTAATGTTCTCATGTATATCGGGTTTGTACAACAGGTTCAGATCAGGTTCGACCAAAAGCGACCGCCAGGGTTTATCCGGCCTGGGTGGCTTTGTCTATCTCAACAGCATATATCTCCTCATGCCCTTCAAAGTTAGCTCTAAAGATCACCCATTTTTCATCGGGTGAGAAATGGACGTTCGGCTCGAATTTGTAATAATGGTTCTTCATGTTCACCAGCTTTTCTGACCGGAAACGGTCGCCATTGGGGTGGAACAAGTAGATCCACATGCCGTCGGGTGCTTTGGCCACCTGGTTAGGGTCGCCCCCATCGCCGCAAAAAAGCTTTTCGTCGGCCGTTACGTTAAAGTGGATCGACCACTCGTTGCGGTCCATCTGGTATATCTTCTCTTTACCTGTAGCCATGTCATAGCCTGCCAAAAAGAAGGTCTGTCCCTTAGGCTTTTGCAGATCGAACCATTCGGTATTACCGCGCGGTGAAAAGAACTCATGACCGGCGATCTCCATAGGCATAGTACGCTTGTGCAACAGGATCGACCTATTAGTGGCGATGTTGTAGTTCCATATGCGGTCCACCTTTTCCCACGGGCCCTCATGGCAGTAGGATAACACGTTGGGGTCAGTTGGCGAGAACAGCAAATGGTTGGTCCACTCGTTCTCACGGTTCACTTCCTTTAACTGTTTGGTGCGGGTATCTAAGATGTACAGCACATGCTCGATGTGGGCATTATAGATGCGCTGGAAAAAATCGCGTTTTTCGGGGTATTGCTTCAATATCTCGCGCTCCTGATCGCCTACCGCCTTTACGCAGGCCATGTACGTACCATCGGCATTTACGGTACCTACCCTGCCTTTGAACGAGGGATCAAAAGCATAAATGAACCGCTCTTTACGAGTATCTACATTGGCAGCAAAAATGCTATCGCCACATTGGTAAAAGGCCTCGCGTGTTTTAGGGCAAACCATCTCGCCCGATACCTTGCTGCGGAAGGTCAACTGTGTTACGGCCTTGGTCTTTAGGTTGATGGTGAACAATTGTTTACCCTTGGTCGTTCCCCCGGTGAACACCATGATATCGCCCTCGGTACCTTTTTGCGGCACAAAGCATTCATTATTAAAATAAAAACTTGAGTTACCGCCCGGCCGTGATACCAAACGCACCACTTTGTGGCCGGTATCTTTATCGATCCACTCGTTAACAGACATGGGCTTTTTGCCTGCACCGGTCTCCAGCACGGGTTGCGCCAGGGCGGCCAGGCCAACGCCGGCAAGCAACAACAGGGTCAACAATTCCTTCTTCATCATAGCTTGGTGTTGTTAATTACCATCAGGTTTAATGGTAGAGTTCTTGGGGCTTAGCGGCCAGTTAAAACTATCGAGCGCATCGGGGTGCGATGGGTCGAACGCTGGCATGTCGACCAGGTACTCTTTCAAGGCCAGATCGCTTGTGCGGATGCCTTGGGCCACACATTTGGCCAGTTCATATGCACCGTATGGATTAAAATGGGTGTTATCTTCAAACGCCTTGGTCTGCCCGGGGAAGGTATTGGCCGGGTAATGTACCAATGCTTTTTTGGATGGCTCTACACCCAGCGCATCATAAAATCTAGTGGTCATGGCGTTCAGATCGATCAGGGTCACGCCCTCATCCCTGGCCACCTTGCGGGCCGCGTCGGGGTATTCGCCCAGGGTGTTCACTGTACGGCCTTCGGCATCGAACGAGCGGCGTGCCGTTGAGGTCACGATGACCGGAATGGCCCCTTTTTGACGCGTACGGGCAATATAGGTCTTTAACCGTTCGGCATATGACCGCCACGGGCCATCGTTAGGTCCTTTCTCTTTTTGATCATTATGGCCGAACTCGATGAACAGGTAGTCGCCGGGGCGAATGAGGCTCATTACCTTATCGAGCCGTTTGCTGCCCATAAAGCTGCCCAGCGTTAGGCCCGATTCGGCGTGGTTGGCCACGGCCACACCCTGCTTAAAGAACCTCGGGATCATTTGCCCCCAGGCGGCCCAGGGCTCATCGTCCTGATCCACCACCGTGGAGTTACCAGCCAGGTATACGGTGATCTGATCGGTCACCTTTTGTATCTCGAGGGTATTGAGGAACGTTTTGCCATCGAACTCGAGCGTTAACTTATCATCCCAGTCCAGTTTGCCCACCTCGCGCGGTTTCAGCCTTACGCTGTCGCCCCCGCTGATCTGCGGCTTACGCACGTTGACCATGAAGCTGATGATCTTGAACTCCCCCGGTTTGGTGACCACGTTCTCGAGCATCAACCGGCGCGATTCGGCCTTGACCGTCGTATTGCTGCTTTGTTCTTGATCGCCCAAAGTGAGCGTAATGCGGTAATTGCCCTCAGGAACCGAGGCCGAAAAGTAAAAAGGCTGATCAGAAGTGACCGCCCCCGAGACCTTTTTGCCGGGGTGCGCCACCGCCTTTACCACTGTGCCCATATCGAACCCATAGCTGCCATTGTATGCCTGATCAGGCTTTACAGCGATCCAGCCCGCCTTGGGCTGACCGGGGCGCATATCAAAATGGTAAGTATACGTGTTTTGAGCACGTGCGGCAGGTGTATACGCAGCCAGTAGTGCCGCGAAGGTTACGGACAGTAAAGGTTTGGAGGAAAGCCTCTTGATCATCATCATTATCTGCAGCGGTTCGGGCCCATCAGGTGAGGGCGTGGTCATAACGGTAGGTCAAATGTATCGGATGAGGGATCAAAGGGTGTCCTGCACCGTCCTGAAAAACGAGCCTCCGATGGCCGCTGTGCGGCATTGTATCGAAGTTGTTATAATGGGAAGAGGTAGGTGTGAGGGATGAGGAAAGAGTGAGGTCAGATGGCTGAGGCCGGAGGTCGGATAAGCTACCCAGGCATGCGCTTAGTGTATCGAAAAGGTGTTACAGCGCTGTAACAGAATTCCCCAAATTTCCCCACTTTTTGGCATTGCGAAATTCGTAAAAACCCAACTTTTTCCAGAATTTTCTGCAAAAAGCAAGAATGTAACACCAAATGTAACACTTGAACACGCAAATGTAACACCGTAATTGTGTGATCAGGTGTCGTGATCGGCCCTGAACACCTCACATCCGACACCGTTTTACGAAATTGATAATGACAGGAGCTTAGCCGAAACTTACCCAGCCGTTACCTTCATACCCGAATATGAACTGCTTGGGATTAATGATCTCGGCCAGTATCTCGATCGAGTCCACCATACGCGGGCCGGGGCGGTTAAAGTACTGGTTCCCATCGGTGATGTACAAGCGCGAGTTCTTAACGGCCTGCAGATCGGTGAAGCCCGGCAGTTGCAGCAGCACATCCATCTCGCGCATGGTACGCTCTACCGAAAAACCACAGGCCATGATCACGATCACTTCGGGGTCTTCCAGGCGCAGGTCCTCCCATTGTATATATGGCGAATGCTTGCCTTTTTGGGCCATGATGGGCGTACCACCAGCGATCTCCACCAGCTCGGGTATCCAGTTACCGGAGGCCATCAACGGGTCAAGCCACTCGATGCAGGCCACCGTAGGCTTTTTATCAATGAACTTAAGCTTATGCCTGATGATGTCGATACGCTCGTTCATCTCCTCCAGCAGTAGCTCCGCCGCAGGCATGGCATCCAGGGCCTGGGCCACCTCGGTGATATTGGCAAATATATCCTCCAAACTATCAGGCTGTAAGGAAATGATCCGTGCAGGCTTGTCAAGCTGATCGGCCAGTGCCTGCTCAACCTCGGGCAATGATACCGCACACGCAGCGCACTGATCCTGGGTGATCACCACATCGGGCGCCAGTTGTTTGATCTTTTCGGCATCTACCTCATACACCGATATGGCATTGGTCACCATGCTTTTTATCTGCTCATCGATCTGGCGGCTGCTCAGGTTGGCGGCCAGCCTATCGTGCGAGCAAACCGGGAGCAGTTTCACCGTTTCGGGGTGATCGCACTCGTGCGAACGGCCCACTAAACGATCTTCCAGCCCTAAGGCACAAACGATCTCGGTAGCGGCGGGTAATAAAGTGATGATCCTATTAGCAGGCATTTTCAGCGTATGAGTGGTATTTAACAAAGTGCAAATAAAGATCAATTTTAACGGCGGTCAAAAAATAATGGTCGTGGTAATTTCAAAAAACGCCTTATTTTTGAGGTGATGATCTTTCTGACATTCTTCCTGGGGTTGATAGCCAACTTCATAGGCTATATACCCCCAGGCAACATAAACCTTACCCTAACGCAATTGACCATTAACCGTGGTATGCGCCAGGCGTTGCGTTTTATCACCGCTTTTTCGAGTGTCGAGTTCATCTTTACCATCATCATTATGCAGGCCGCCGAGTGGCTGGCCGCCCAAAAACATGTTGATACCATTATCGACTGGGTGATGATCGTGCTCTTCAGCGTGATGGGTACCATTACCTGGATCAACCGCAACAAGCCCCCCAAAGCCAAATACAACGACCGCGAAAGCATCCGTTACGGCATCCTGCTGGGCTTCATCAACCCTATGCAGATCCCTTTTTGGATGATCGCTGGTACTTACCTGCTGGCCCATCACTGGATACTGCCGGGCATGTTCGCACTGGTGATCTTCAGTTTGGGATCGGCGGCCGGATCGTTCCTTTGCTTATACCTGTATGCACGGTCGGCCAAGTACATCCAAAGTAAATTCGCTTTGAGCACACAGTTGCTGAATAAGAGCATCGCCATCCTTTTCTTCTCGCTGGCGGCATACCACATCGTGAAGCAGATCTACGTAGTGTTTTTTAAGCATTAGGACTCCTGCGCATCTATAGCCGATGTAGCCAACTGATCGGTTTCTGTTCTATATTTGTGCATGGTCATCGAGAAATTATACGAGCTGTATCTGCAGCATCCCACCATCAGTACCGATACGCGCAAGATCGCGCCGTCAAGCTTGTTCTTTGCCCTAAAAGGCGATAAGTTCGATGCCAACACCTTTGCTCAGCAAGCCATTGAGGCAGGTGCTGCATATGCTATCATCGATAACGCGGCCTACCGTATATCAGAGCGATATATTTTGGTAGATGACGTGCTGGAAACTTTGCAGGACCTGGCCCGATATCACCGCAAGCAATTACAGATCCCGGTGATCGGCCTCACCGGCTCCAATGGTAAAACGACCTCCAAGGAGCTGATCAATGCCGTGCTATCACAAAAATTCACTACGCTGGCTACTCAGGGTAATTTGAATAACCATATAGGAGTCCCGCTCACGATTCTAACCATCAACGCTTCACACCAAATGGCCGTGATCGAAATGGGGGCCAACCATCAAAAAGAGATCGATCTTTTATGCTCCATCTCTCAACCTACCCATGGCCTGATCACCAACGTGGGCAAGGCTCATTTAGAAGGTTTCGGCGGTATAGAGGGCGTTAAAAAAGGAAAGGGTGAGCTGTACGATCACCTGAAGGCTCACGAAGGTATAGCCTTTGTGAACAGCAACATCACCGACCTGCTGAAAATGCAGCAAGACCGTGACCTCCAAAAAGTGATCCACTATGGCCGCGACAAGCAGAAAGATACCATTTATGGTCAACTGACCGGAAATGCACCTTTTTTATCCCTGCGATGGGGCATTAAGGATGTACCTGAAGAACATTCCGTAGCCTCGCAACTGACCGGCGAGTACAACCTCGACAATATTTTGGCGGCGATCTGCATCGGTCATCATTTTGGGTTAACGCCCGACCAGATCAACGCAGGAGTAGCCGGCTATCAGCCCCGTAACAACCGATCACAGATCACCAAAACAGCCACTAACACCCTGATATGTGATTATTATAATGCTAACCCCAGCAGCATGGTGGTAGCTATTGATAACCTCAACAAAATGGCTGCCGAACACAAAGTGCTGATCCTGGGCGATATGTTCGAGATGGGCGAAGAGGCCGCTGCCGAGCACGAGGCCATCATCAAGGCCGCGCTGGCCGCTCCAGCCGATGAGCATATATTTGTGGGGAACGAGTTCTACCAGCAAAAGCAAGATCAGCAGGGCACCTATTATCGCACCGCCGAGGAGGCCATTGCCGCTATGCAAAGCCGACCGATCACCAACAGTACCATACTGATCAAAGGATCAAGAGGCATGGCTTTGGAGCGCCTGGTCAGTTTGCTATAAGTTATGCGAACATACTGGTGAGCGCTTCGTACCAGATCTTGTTGCGCGCTCCCATCCAGTCGTGATCAATGATCAGATACACCGTTGAAGTGGTACTTCCATTTGCATAGGTCACTCGTAATGGCTGCCAGAAAAGGCCGCCATTTTTTACGTACATGCGTTTGTAGTGATCATCAAAGCCCATGTACAGCTGCTCCATGGCATCCAACGGGATATGCAGGTCTATATCACCACTGATCAGCAAAGCGGTATCAGTAAGTACGATCTGCCCGGCGTGGTAATGCAACGGTTGCGCGAACGATAACATCACCCGAAACTCATCGGCCGTGTTGGCTTGCTCTAACTCGTGATCGTAGCACCACATCACGTTACCGGTCATTAATTGCTGTATAGGCATAAAGCAAGTTAGGCAACTTAAACGCTTTGGTCAAGTATCATTTCGCGCTATCTCTTAGCACTTTCTAATAAACTCCGGTCATTTTTTCATTGTTATAAGCTTAAGTATGACAGCTTGACCTTATGCCCCTTGTGCATTGAACAAGCGGAATACTTTTTGTGCCATACAGTGTATACAGATAAGAAATGAGCAATTTAACGATAATATTAGGCCAGGTGGGTATGAACTCAGGCTGGCTATTGATGATCGCCATCGCACTGATCAGCATGGTGGTGCAGTGGCGTTTCAGGAGCAAATTCAAGCAATATGCCGAGATACCGCTATCATCAGGTATGACCGGTGCCGAGGTGGCCCAGCGCATGCTGCGCGATAACGGCATCAACAACGTGCAGGTGATATCAGTAGAAGGTCAGTTGACCGACCACTATAACCCGGAGAACCGCACGGTGAATCTGAGTGATGATGTTTACCACAGCCGCAGTGTAGCCGCTGCTGCCGTTGCCGCTCACGAGTGCGGTCACGCAGTACAGCACGCCAAGGCTTACAGCTGGTTAAGGCTACGTTCGGCTTTGGTACCGATCGTACAAACGGCCTCTACCTTGGTGCAATGGACATTGATGATCGGCGTGATCCTGATGTTCGCGGCCCGCAACCCTACAGTGCTATTTATTGGTGTGTTGGCGTTGGGCGTGGTGACCGCGTTCAGCTTTATCACCTTACCGGTAGAATTTGATGCCAGCCGCCGGGCACTGGCCTGGCTGGATAACAATTATACGGTAATGCAAACCAAACAGGAACACACCGAAGCTAAGGATGCTTTATGGTGGGCAGCCATGACCTACGTAGTGGCCGCTTTAGGTTCTTTAGCTACTTTGCTGTACTATTTACAGATCCTCAACAGCCGACGTGACTAAGCACGGGCACATGATAATTTGAAAGGCTGGCCAGTATGATACTGGCCGGCCTTTTATTTTTAACAACATATTGCTAACTTTTGCTGTATCATTAACATCAACTACATCCAATTTCCTGTTCATGCCGATATTTTACCGAGCTTTTCTCATTTTTCTTTTTACATACAGCGGCGCTGTCAGTGCCCAAACTGATACCGTTGCCAAGCGTGCTGATTCCACGGCGCTGAATACCGCAGTGGTAAATGAGCAATTAAGCCGCTTACAGCAGTTACAAGCTGAGCACGTGGCCGATTCGCTCAAAAAGATCGCATTACAGGAAGAGTTGAAAGCGCTGAAAACTAACGATGCCAATCGAAGGTCGTCGCTGCTGCGCGAACTGGATGACCTTAAAGGACAGGATTCGGTGAGGATACGCCGGCAAAGATCTGAGATAGATTCGTTACGCAGGTATGTGGCCGGAGAACCGGTCGTCTTCTTCAACGACACACTGATGCGTATTTACAGTCGCCAGGGCAGTTTTTCGGCAAAAGAACGGGCGGCAGCAGTGGTGCAACGGATAGATAAGATCGGCGCCATGCATTTTTTCAGTCCCGATTCATTGAAGATCGTGAACGCTGAACAGACTATTGACCTGCAATACGGCAATACATTGATCATGAGCATTTCCGAACTGGATGCGCTATGGGCAGGAATACCCAAAACCGCACTTGCTCAACGCTACCGTGCTAAGATCATAGCGGTGATCACCGCTTATAATGACGCCACCAGTTGGCGCACCTTACTTACCGAGGCGGCGCTTGCTTTGGCCGTTATCGCCGGTGCCATACTGCTCATCTATCTACTACAAAAAGCTTCCAATTGGTCCGAGCGGCGCATCACGGCATTAAAAGGCACTTTGATCAAGGGCTTACGGATCAAGAACTATGAACTGCTCACGGCCGATCGCTCGGTAGGTGTACTGATCGTGGTGGCTAACCTGATCAAATGGATACTGGCCATTGTGGTAGTGTACCTGGCGTTGCCTTTGTTGTTCGGCATTTTCCCATGGACCGAAGGCTACTCGGTAAAACTTATAGGGTACTTCCTCACGCCGGTCAAAAATATACTAAAGGCTATTTGGGCTTACATCCCTAACCTGATCACCATCATCGTACTGGTGGTGGTATTCAAATACATCATCAGGTTCCTGCGCTTTTTAAAGGATGAGGTAGAACGCGGGGTGTTGAAGATCCCGGGGTTTTACACCGACTGGGCTAATCCTACCTTCCAGATCATTAGAATAATGGTATTGGCCTTCATGTTGATCGTGGTTTTCCCCTACCTCCCTGGCTCGGGTTCGCCCATATTTAAGGGAGTATCGGTCTTTGTGGGCGTGCTATTCACCTTTGGATCGGCCGGGGCGCTGGGAAATGTGGTAGCGGGTTTGGTGTTGACCTATATGCGTGCCTTCCGGATAGGCGACCGGGTAAAGATCGCCGATGCCACCGGCGACATCATCGAGCGCTCTTTGTTAGTGACCCGCATCCGTACCATCAAGAACGAGGTGATATCTATCCCGAACTCCATGGTGATGAGCAACCACACCGTTAACTTCACGGTAGAGGCCGAGACCAAAGGCCTCATCATCCATAAAACAGTAACGATCGGTTATGATATTCCGTGGCAAAGGGTGCACGAGCTTTTGTTAAAAGCTGCGACCAAGACCACGCTCATCGAACCGGAACCCAAACCTTTTGTATTGCAGACCAGCTTAGAAGATTTTTATGTGGCCTATGAGATCAATGCATACACCAAACATGCCAGTAAGCAGGCAGTGATCTACTCTGAACTTTACCAGAACGTACTCGACATCTTTCATGAGGCAGGTATCGAGGTGATGTCGCCACATTTTCATGCCGTACGTGATGGCAGTGTGATCAATATCCCAACTGCGAACTTGCCCAAAGACTATGTGGCCCCGGGTATAAAGATCGATAGCAGCGGCTCGAAGAAAGGTTAGGCTTTTACCCAGTCCTTCAAGTCAAAGTCGTAACGTTTGATCACTTTAGCCGGGTTACCCGCCGCTACCGAGTAAGGCGGTATACTCTTGGTGACCACTGCCCCACCAGCCACTACGCTATGTTTACCAATGGTGACACCTGCCGTGATCACCGAGTTGGCTGCGATCCAGCAATCATCCTCGATCACGATGGGGGCCGTGATGATCTTTTGCTCATGTATGGGCATGGTCACATCGCGATATTCATGATTGAGCCCGCTGGCCACAATGTTTTGCGCCATGATCACATTGTTGCCAATGGTGACCGGCCCAATGATCACATTGCTCATCCCCACTAAACTGTTGCTACCGATCAGTACATCGCCCACGCCATTGTTCACTGTGCAAAAGTCCTCAATGGTCGACTTGGCGCCCAGCTCAAAACGATTGAAAGGCAACACGTCCATACGGGTACGCCAGCGCACCTTTGCGCCTTTGCCTCGTTTATGCACCATTGGGTTAACGAACCACTTCACCCAAAGCCTTGGCGCAGCCTCACCCGTAGGGATCAGCATCCAATGCACCAGCTTTTTAAGCGATGGGTCACTCTTTATCTTCTCTTTAAGCGACATTGCGCAAATGATTTATCTATTCATTAAACAAACACAGCCCCACCCAAACCCTCCCCGGTAGGGAGGGCTTAAGAACATAACTTTTTTTTTAAGTCTCCCCTCCCGGGGGGGATCCAGAGGGGGCCACGTGGCCCTACTTCCTCTGCGATTTCTCCCACGCCGCGCTCTGCGCGCCAAATGCGTAACGGAATATGCCCCGCAGCACAGCATAATTCATCATGCAAAAATAGTATGGGATGAACAGCACCTTCACCTTGATCTCGCGGCGCTCCAGCATCCATCCGGCAAATGCTGCTACGTAGAACAGTAGCTGACAAAGCAGAATGAAATTATAGAACAAACTACCGTTCTGATGGATCACGATAGCGATGTTAAGCCACACGCATAATATCATCAGGAAAGGAACGACCGTCCATCGCAACACGCGGTGACTGATATACTGGAACGAGAGCAATGGCTGCTTGAACGGTAGCAACAATCCTTTCAACCAAATGATGGACTGTATACCACCTGCGGCAATGCGTATCTTACGTTTGAGCTCTTCTTTTACATTGGCCGAGGTGGTCTCGGTGGCATAAGCTTCCGGCTCATACAATACGCGATAGCCGTCCTCGGCTACCCGCATCGATATCATAAAATCATCTAATATGGCGTCTTGAGATACCGGCTTGTACAATGACCGGCGCACGCTGAACAATTCGCCTGCTGCACCAACGATGGTGTATAGCTCAGCATCCCATGCCTTCAGCTTCGATTCATATTTCCAATAAAAACCTTCGCCTGCGGTGGCATCGGCACTGGCATCTACATGAATGCGCTTTTCGCCAGCCACGGCACCCACTTTAGGATCAGCGTAATGCCGGCAGATCAGCAATAAAGCGTCGGGGTTCAGGTAAGTATTAGCGTCAGTGAAAACTACTACATCAGTGGTCACGGTCTCCATGGCACGGTGCATAGCCATGATCTTGCCCTTGCGCTCGGGCGAGTGCATGAGCCTGATCTGCGGGTACTGAGCCACGATCTCGGGCGTACGGTCGTTCGAACCATCGGTCACGAACAGCAGTTCCAGTTTACCGGCCGGGTATTGCAGTTCCAGCGTATTCCTGATCTTTTCTAAAATAAAACCTTCTTCGTTATAGGCGGCGATCACCAGCGTGCAGGTAGGTAACCGGTCAGGCTCGATGGCTGGCGGCACCGGGCGACCACGCAGTGCCCGCTTGATCTTGATGATGATAAAAAGCAGGATCCCGTAGCCAAAAAAGGCATAGAAAACAATGAACAGACTTATCCAGAATAGTATCTCCATATATTTATTTGAGCGGATAACCAAGGTCAGTGCTGTCCTTGCTGTGCGTAAAGTTCCACCAAATGGCCTTGAACAATACCGAGGTGAAGCCTTTATAGCCTTTACGTAAATAGTTGATCACATTGCGGGGCGTTACCACCAGTAAAAAGTAAGTGTAAAACACCATGACCGTTAACGCCGATGGCGCATTACGCCTGATGAACAGCAGGCGGTTACGATTCATAAAGTACTCCTTCAAGGCACTTACCCGCCCTACCGATACGGACTCTTTATGATAGATGAGCGCTCGCGGCTCTAACCATATGTCGTAACCCGCTCGTTTGATGTGGTCGTTCCAGTCCATCTCCTCGTAGTACAAAAAAAAGTTCTCGGCCATCAGGCCGGCTTTATCGGCGGCCTCGCGGCGTACCATCATGGCTGCTCCGTGTACGTATCCCGTGGGGCCGGTGTTGCGGTCATATTGCCCGTTGTCCTGTTCGAACTGGCCTATGCAGCGATTGCGCATGGTATAATAGTTCATGTTGGTGAACCCCGCATACTGCAACACCCCAGGCTGATCAAAGTACCTGATCTTGGGCGATACCATGCCCACCCTTGGATTATTATCCAAAATAGCCACCAAACTTGCCACCAAACCTTCGGTAAATTCGGTATCGTTGTTCACAAAGAACAGGTAGTCGCCTTTGGATGCCCTGACGCCTAAATTGTTGCCGCCTGCAAAACCCAAATTCACTTCTGACCGTATAAAGGTGATGTGCGGATACTGGGTACGCCACGCCGGGATGGGATAATCTTTACTGGCGTTGTCGACCACGATCAATTCAACCGCCGGGTAGGCATTGGTAGCAAAAACCGATGCCAGCAATTGCTCGGTAATTTTAGTTTGATTATAATTGACCGTAATGATCGATACCGTACTCATTTTGCAGGTTTACGGTATTTGAACCGCAAAAGTTTTGGTGATGAAATTATCACTTTATATTGATATTGAGCGAGCAGGGAGATATAAAAAAAGAAGTGGAACGATTGCAGTTGCTTAGCGATAAGAACGCCGCGATCGATACCAAACTCGATGAATTATTGGAGCTACTGGCCCATGGCCAGATCGACAGCGAAAAGGCCAAGCAGATACGCCTGCGGATGGACAACGCGCTTGACGAAGCCACTCCACACCACATCAGGCTTGATGCCTTTAAACAAATAGACCACCGTACCGACCGAGAGGCCATGCTTGACGACCTGACCGTACTGCTGGCCAATAACCAGATCGATAGCAAGATGTCGAAAAAGTACCTGCAGGCCGAGCGTGTTTCGCGCGGGGTGCTGGTGCTGATCGGGCTGGTGCTGATCACTTTGGGTTTTGCCATGATCATTATGCCAGCTCCGCCTTACTTCGAGATGTTCACGATCATTTGGTTCAACCCGCAGGATGGTATCACCCTCATGGATGTGATATCGTTGTTAGTGATCCTGTGCGGCGTTTACTTACTGGTCAGGTCTCTGCACAAAAAATTAAGTACCGGTAATTAAGATGGCCACCCGATCGAAGAACATATTACTGGTTGATGATAACCCGCTTTTTTTAAAGCTGCTTAAGCAGGCCTTTACCAAAAGCGGCATTAGCTGCCATACGGCGCTTTCGGTAGCCGAAGCGTTAGAACATCTGCAGCATAATACGCCCGACATCATTTTATCGGACTATGAGATGCCTGGCCGTAACGGCATGGAGTTCAGACGTGAGCTCATGAACGAGGAGCGCTTAAAGGATATACCCTTTATTTTCCTGACCGGCGTTAATGATGAACGCACCCGCTACAAAGGATTAGGCCTGCAAGCCATCGACTATGTGATCAAGGATACGCCTATTGAGGTGATCATTGCCAAAGTGAGCAATCTGCTGCGCACTGTGGATAAGCAGCGGCAGTTGTCGGAACTGGAGATCCGCAATACAGTGGCCGCGCTGAACATCAAGACAGTTACCGGCCATGTACCGAAGATCAACGGGTTAGAATTTGACCTTTGGCACCAAGACTACCAGGACATTCCCGGCGGTGATGTGATCGACTTTATTGAGCCTGACGAACATCACGTGTACATCGTGTTGAGCGATGTGATGGGCAAAAAATGGAAGGCCTGGTTCTATACCTTTGGTTACTTGAGCTATATACGCGCGGCCATACGCATGGGTACCCAGTTAGGCGCATATACCGCTGCCGAGATGCTGCGCACCATGAATACCCTGATCTATGATGATGAGCGTTTAAGTGGCATACTGGCCAGCCTCTCGCTGATCGGGGTAGATAAGCGCACCGGAGAGATGAGTTATGCAGGCGCCGGTGATCTTCCGCTGCTACACTACCAGGCAAACAGCGGCCAAATGCAGCAGATCGATTCGTCAGGCCTGTTATTAGGGCTCATGGCCGATGGAGGTTATTCTGACCGGCCGATCACACTACTGCCTGGCGATCAGCTGTTCATCTTTAGCGATGGACTTACGGACATGGCCGTAGGCGACGAGAAAAAAAGCGATTATCATTCATTTGCCAGACAATTGCAACAGCATTTGCAGGATGGGTATACCTTTGCACAATTAAAAGAAAGTTTGAAACAGCGATCGGCCAATTTGGTTGATGATAGTAGCATTATACATATTCTTAAAACTCCCCATACATGATAAGCCTGATAAAGGAAGAACCAACACATTTGATCGTACAGGTAGATCTTACTGAAGCTAACTTAAGCCATGCCGACCAGGTAAAAGAGGACCTGATATCATTCCTGGAAGCTAAAGGCCGCAGTTTATGGGTGGATATGCATAAGGTGAGTTATGTGGACAGTTCCTTTTTAGGAGCCCTGGTGGCCGCATTGAAACACGCCATCAGCATGAAGGCCGATGTGGTACTATTGGGCCTGCAAAAAGATATAGAGGATCTTTTAAAACTGATACGCCTCGACAGGGTTTTCAAGATATACAGTAGCGAGGAAGAAGCCCGCAAAGCTGCACAGATCTGACCTGAATTATGCAAGGCGTTGAGACCTTTGAGTTCGATAACCAGGCGTCAAATATTGGCGCTTTCACCCGGCAAATGCTTGGCCGCATGGAGATTTTGCTTGACGGGCACCCCCGAACGCGCGCCGTAATGCTCCGAAGCAAATTCATCATTGCTGAGTTGCTGAACAACGCCGTGAAACATTCAGGCACTGAGCTTACGCAATTCATCATCAAAGTAGAACCTTCGTGTGTTTCTATCAGTAAGCGAGACAAAGGTCGCCCGTTCAACCTGATCGAGCATGTGCAGGCGCCAAAAGACCAGATCGTGGTAAGCGCCGATGCGATGCATTTATTGTATGCGGTGGTAAAAGAGGATACCGTTCACTTTTTTTGCAAAGAGAACTTTACGCTTAAGGTAGATGCCACCGAGTTGAGCGAACATATGGGTTTACTCATCATCACCAAAGCTGCTGATGAGTTCATTTACCGGTTCGAACATCCTGAAAATATATTCTGCGCTCAGCTTGATCTAAGCTGATATCAATTCGGTTCGTGGCTGATCATCTGCGGCAAGCTTTTTATCGATCGCCGCGATCACTTCGCCATGGTTCTGCAGATCAAATTTGCGTGCGTATAATTTGTTGGAGACCAGCAACGCTGGTATATCTTCTGCCTGGAAGGTTTTGGGGCTCGCACCGCCCGCGCTCCAATCAATGTAGCGTAAGTTATCGTTCACCATTTGAGCACGTAAAGGTGAGTTGAATAACATGGTCTGGAAAACGAATTCGTCTGGTCCCCAGGTAAGTTTGATGAACCGCCTGAAATTGGGATGCTCGTTCCAGTACTTTACCATATAGCCAACGCTTTCCATGCTTGTGGTGAACCACTGCGAATGCCCCACGCCTACCATACCATCAGGTAATTTTCGCTTCGGCATGATCTTGTTCACCAGGCCTTGCAGCTTGTATACACCCGGAAAAGCGTACTCATTGAAGTGGTAATGTACGATGCGCGATACGGCGTCTGTCCACTCCTCCAGTATAGGCATATAACTCATGAAGATCTTGCCTTTATTGAGCTCCAAAAAAGAATGTATGTCCTGCGGTCGCTGTAACGGAAGATCGGCACCGCTAAGCAAGTTCACAAAATCATGATCACCGGCCTGTTTCACCATCTGCTCAAAGCTATTGATCGTAGCTTGTACGATACTGTAGGCACCCCACTTCACTTTTACGCGTTGATGGATGAAGGTGACATTAGAGCGCTGCTTCAGGTGTTCGAAGGGTTGTATATCGGCTTTCTCGTCCAGGTGGACGAAGATGCTATCTTCCGCATAGGTCAAACTATCGATCAGATGCTCTAACTGCTGCGGGTTATTGTGAGCCAATATCAAATGGGCGATCTTCATTACTTTAAACTTTGATCAATACTGTAGCCTATTGTTGTTGCTAAGAGAAACTATACGGTTCGAAACTTGGGCATTAACCATGCCTTTACTTGCTGGTATCCGGCCACATAAACATCCCATAATCCGAACCACTGATACTTGCGAAGCGCATAATAACCGATCAGTGTGCCGATCAATACCGGGAATAATGTCGCAATAGCTATGCCATATATACTCCCTAACCAGTGCACGCCCAACCAATCGAAAAAAAGATTAGCGGCCAGCATTACCAGCACTTTGTAAAAGTTGACCTTAGGCCGGTGGATCACATCCAGCGTGAGGGCAAAAAAGCGATCGGCCGGGTATAGTAACGCAAAGCTCAGGAACCACCTGAACACGTTCGCTGCTTCGGTGCCCACATACTTACCGCCACCGATCAGATAAATTGGCAAATCCGCTAATAAGCAACCTGCGATCACCAGCGGCACAAGCACTACGCTTATGGTACCTGTATACCGTTTCATCACCTTTATTACGGCAGCACGATCATTTTGGTTATATGCCTCTGAAAGTTCGGGCATACAGGTAGCGGCAAAGCTGCGCAAAGGGATCTCCACTAATTGCATCAGCGTTTGGCCAAGATTATAAATAGCCACTGCCTGCTTATTAAGCATAAAGTTGATGATGAACGTATCAGAGGTACGGAACAGGTTAGCGCTTAAAGTAGTACCTACACTGTACTTACCAAAATGATACATCTCGGCAACATGGTGCTTACTCCGATGTTTAAGCCAGGTAAATCCGCTCCAACCCATCACGAACACATATGCACTGGTGATCACATTGGATCCGATATACGCGTACAGGATCGTATAGACGCTGATGGCACCACTGAAGTAAAGCGCCGCTACACCTGCTATAAAAGAAAGCTGATTGATCAGCCGCACGTACAGCAAACGGTCAAAACGCTGCTCGCCTTGTAATATGCACGTGGCCATGAACCAGGGTAATGATGAAACGTAACACAAACCCGACCATTGAAAGAACATGACCAGACTTTGATCATGCTGAACATACGGCACCAAAAAGCTAAGCGGTAAGTTGAGCAGCAATAACAGGCCTGTGATCAGCGAGGCGATGTACCATGCCGAGCCAGCCACTTCGGCCTTACGTTCAGCAGTAGCTCCGGCGTAAAATTTAATGAAAGCAGTGGTCAAAAAGCCCGAGCGCAACGTCTCCACCAATATCAACACTGATTGAAAGAACACCCATATCCCTGCGTTAGCAACGGTCAAGGCATGATAGATGAATACCATGGTGACCAGTGCCAGGCCTGACATGATCACGTTTCCCGCCAGAGACAGAAAGTGTTTGTTTTGGATGAGTGTAATAACTTTATGCCACATTTAACGTAGAAAACAGTGCAAGCATTTCAATAATGGTGCCTGCAAAGATCCGGCACATAATTAGCATATTAGCACGATATGGATGTAAACGTAAAATCATTTCCTGATGTTACCCTGCTCATCACTCATTACAACCGCAGCAGGTCGTTACTACGTTTGTTAGAGACCTTTAGCCAGCAAAATTTTTCTTTTGGCGGCATCGTAGTGTCTGACGATGGTAGTCAACCAGAGCATCTGGAAGTGCTGAAACATCAGCAGAGCGTTTACGGATATGACCTGGTGACCACGCCTAAAAATCGCGGATTGGGCAATAATATCAACAAAGGGCAGGATGCAGTGACCACACCTTACACCCTTTACGTTCAGGAGGACTTTGAACCCAAGCCAGCGTTCATTGATCACTTTAGAGATGCGCTCGGTTATTTTGAGGCCGACCCCGAACTGGACATTGCCCGCTTTTACGCTTATTTTGCTTATCCATATACTAAACCCTACGGTAAGGGCTTTGTTCAAATGATCTTTAAGCCTCAGTTGTGGGCCAGCAACCATCTTAAATTTTATGTGTACAGCGATCACCCGCATTTGCGGCGTACCTCATTCTTTCAAAAATTCGGGCGTTATGCCGAAGGGGTGAAAGGCGATATCACCGAATACCGCATGGCGCGGTCGTTCATTCGCAATAAAGGCAAAGGCATCTTTTTTGAGCGCTTCAATGACCTGTTCTACCAGAAGAACTCAAGCGACGAACCAAGTACCATGGATCGTGCCGGCTGGCGCGAAAGCCGTAACCCGCTCATGCTTGCCCTGCGTGCTGTGTACCTGAAGGTCAAACTGGCTCGCTGGACCTACGATGTATTATATAAAAAAGACAACTGATCCGTACCTTTATCTTCAACAACAATAGTTGACATGCCCACGCATTTTCCTACCATCACTTTACTGATCACTCATTACAACCGCAGCCGGTCGCTCGAACGTTTGTTGCAGGCCTTCCAGCAACAGGATATAAGTTTTGGCGATATCGTAGTGTCAGATGATGGCAGTAAGCCCGAACACCAGGAAAGGTTGAAACAGATAGCGCCTGCATACGGATTCAGGCTCATCACCACACCGCAGAACCGCGGGTTGGGTAACAACATCAACAAAGGGCAGGATGCGGTGACCTCCCCCTATACCTTATACGTTCAGGAAGATTTTGACCCTAAGCCAGGCTATGCGGAGCATTTGACCGATGCGATCGAGATCATGGATGAGCGGGCCGATGTGGACGTGGTACGCTTTTACGCTTATTTTAAATATCCGTATCTAAAGCCGTTCCGTAAGGGATTTTCTGAGATGGTGTTCAAGATCTGGTATCCAGGTTACCGCAAGTTCCATGTTTACAGCGATCACCCGCATTTAAGGCGCACATCCTTTTTCCAAAAATTCGGGCGATATGCCGAAGGACTAAAAGGCGACCGTACAGAGTTTTTAATGAACCTGTCCTTCATCAAAAAGAAAGGCAAGGCCATGTTCTATGAAGATTTTAAGGGCTTATTTGATCAGCTGAACACTTCAGATGAGCCAAGTACCATGACCAACACCCGCAGCGATCTAAAGCAAAGCAATAACCCCGTCATTGTACTGATCAGGGCCATTTACCGCAATGTTAAGCATACGTGGGAAGTACTTTTTTAATAGCACTATAGATCTCGGCCACGTTGTTGGTCCAGGTGTGCGTGCCTGCAAAACGTATACGTTCCTGTTTCAGCGTCTCGCTGTTCTCGGCAAGTGCCTTGTCGATCAGTTGCACGTAATCCTCTTTGGTCTCGCCCAGATAAACATGATCAGCGAAAGCGCTCATGGCCTCGGTGCGGGTAGCCACCACTGGTTTGCCCATAGCCAGATACTCATCGATCTTACGCGGGTAATTACCGATCGTGACCTGATTAACGATCTGCGGATTGATACATACATCAAAAGCACTGATGTATGCCGGAAGCAGGTCGGGGTTCTTGGCGCCTAAGAAATGGATGTTAGGGATACTGTGCAGATCACTTTTAGCGAACTCGCCATCTTCGGGTCCTACCAGTACGATGCTCCAATGCGGTCGTTGACGGGCCACGTAGCGCAGCAGCTCCATATCAAGCCTTATACTTTGCAGCGCCCCAACGTAACCGATCACCGGATTAGGAATATACATCACATCTTTAGGGAACTGCTTTTGCTGATCATACGCTGTAAAGGTATCTAGGTCACAACCCTGACCTACATAGAAAGAATTACTATTGTATTGTTTGCAGTAATTGGCCAGGTAGGTGGAGTTGGCCACGCACAGGTCGCTTTTAGCGATCAGCTCGGGCTCCATGGTGGTGCCATGAAGCTTCCAGTAGTCTACCGCCAGCATAAAATCGCGGGAGTAGTAAATGCTTACGGCCGGGGTCAACAGCTCTTTCAAATAAAAGCTGCGGAACATATCGTTGTCATTGAACAGCACGTAATCGGTAAAACCCAATTCTTTGACCGCCTTTTTGATACTGCGGGCAAAACGCTTGTTATTCAATTTATTGAGGAAAGTATAAAAAGTATCGTTCTTGATCCAATTCACCGATTCGATCATCTCATCGGGGTAGTAGGTCCAAAGGTTCTCATCAAGCCTTACTAAACCGTTGGTCTTGCCTTTGATCACCTCAAGCCGCTTTTTTACGTTGGGCGAATCCTTGTGCCGCAGCAAGGTGATACGATCCAAAGGGGAGTTTACATATAATACCCGGTTATGCTTGCTGAACTCGAGTGCTATATTCTTACAATTACTGCCGATCTCAACATCCCATGGCTGCTGACCTACAATAATGATGTCTTTATTTTGGATGATCGCGTTGCTCATATAAGTAGGTTATACGGGTATTGCTTTTAAGGTATTTTGGGCAGCCTGCTCCTTTTGTTTGGCCTGATCTAACCTGAATGTGATCTCGATCAGGGCAACCTCGAGGTAAAAGAACACGTTGGACGGATATTGCACCAGTGCCTCCTGCGGAAAGTTAGCGATATTATACGCAAAAACCACCAGCGTCATGGCCAAACAATAGGTCTTGAGTTCGGGGTCGCGCATTTGGTAATAGTTGTTGATCCCCTTTTTAATGATGGTGAACATCATGAAACAGAACAGGAACAACCCGATAAAGCCTTCCTCAACCGCTACGCGTATGTAACCACTATCAGGCGGGAAGTGGGCCAGGAAAGATCCCGGAGCGAACTTTTTACCCCAGTCGCCCGTGGCACCTAAACCGCCTCCCATAGGGTGCGTAAGGATGTAAGGCTGTATCCGTTTTTGGTTCTGCTTACGCAGGTTGTATGAGTCGTCATTATTTGGCCTGAAAGCCGTTTGGAACCGTTGAATGTTGGCGTTACCTGTGGGGATGTTGATCAGCACCAATAAAAATACTGCAGCCACGCAAGTGAAGATCAGCACACGCTGGCTATAATTTAGTATCGCGAACAACAACAGCGCAGCAGGCAATAGTACGTTAGCACCACGAGTACCTGAGAACAGCATTGAACTCATGTACAAAAAGGCACATACCACCAAAACGATCTTTTTCCAGGTTTTGAACTTGCCCGCTATTACGCATATACACAAAATGGTAGGCATCACCATGTTGTACGAGAATGACACCGGATCTGAAAAGGTAGAGAACTTACGCCAGTGCCCAGCAATGAACAGCAACGAGGCGATGTTGGGGTCAGAGTGCAGATAAGCCTCCTCAGCATCAGAGAAACCGATGTACTCCTGCTTGTAGGCATATAGTGCCGCTATAAGGCTCATGAGCAGCCATAGCTTGAAGATAAGCCTGATGTAGCTGACCGAGCGGATATTGTAGAAATGCACGAAGTATCCTAACAACACGATGGCCACCGTACGTATGGTATACACCCAGGCCAAACGTGATTCGGCGGTTGGGTTACCGAACTCCAGAATGTTATAGCCTAACCAGATCAGCAGTACGGTAGTTATCGGGCTTTTAAAATAGCTCCAATTATTATCGTCCTCCTTTACCTTGATGATCAGGCCTAATAGCAATAAAGCTTGTATTCCATCCATGATGGTACCGATCGGTCCGGGTACGCCCCACCTGCCCAGCATGAACAGGAAGTAGGCCATGATGAGTTGTAAGATGATACCGAACTTAGGATAGTTGACAATGATGTTCATCAACGGTAACACACCCAAACCCACCAGCATTAAGGCCCCGAACGCCGCCCCCGACCTCACCGTACCTACTGCTATGATGGCAGCAGCGGCCAGTAAGATGGCTATACCCGCAGGTGAACGCAACTTTTGGATTAAGAAAAAGCGCACCATACGCTGCCTGAGGCCGCCGCTCGGTTTACTGCCGGGTATGATCGCTTGTAGGTCGTTCATGTATACGTGTGAACTGCTGCGTGGTATCGTTTACAAAAATAGTATCTTAACGAATAGAAAGAAGGTGCTCAGAAACGCCACTACAATGGCCACGATACGGGTCACGTTGTTAATGCGCTCCTGAACCTCAGGGTCTACCTTATTATCACGAAGGGCTTTTGCTGTAGGATCAGTTCTCACTGCTTATCTTTCGTTGTTGTTATTAGGGGGAACCGGGTCGGCCGAGCCGCGTGTGGCTACCGAGTGCTGATTGGCCTTACGAACCTTCAACAACGACAGCACCTGGAAATAAATGAATTTTGGAATATTGACCAATGAGCGCCATATCCTGGCATCGGTAGGCGACTTGGCCAGTGCCAGGTAAAAGCCCAACACAAATAATACAAAACCGGCCAGCCATAATACCACACCCCATGCATTAATGAACACATTGGCCAGCATGCAAAATACGGCCAGTATCAAAAAGATAAAAAGTGGTGGCCTCAATAAGATCAGCCCGAACAGGAACTGGTTGAGGCTAAAATTACCGACCGAGCGGCCCACTAATGTAAAACCGTATTTAAAGTACTTGAACCAGGTATTGATCCAGCGCGCACGTTGTTTCACCAACTGCTCAGAGTGCGTTGTCTTTTCATCATAAACTACCGCTTTCTCGGCGAAAGCTATGCGTTTGTCTTGATTGAGGATGGCGGCCTGTAACACCTTATCAAAACCGGCGCCGCTTACATCACGTCCTTCCAGGCATTGGCGGTACAGCGCGGTGGTGAAAGCCATACCCGAGCCGGCCAACGTGGCCGATGACCCTACACCGAACAGGACCTTGCCATCGTAAAAATGATAGTATATATCACGTGCACCATCCAGACAGGCATAGGTGGTATCTAAATTCTTGGCCTCACGGATACCTTGTACTGCCTTAAAACCTTGAGCGAACATTTTATCGAGCTCGGTCAGGTATGATGGATCGACCATGTTATCGCTATCAATGATGGTCAGGCGTTCATGTGGGCGTTTAAAGCGTTGTATGGCATAAAAGTGCGAGCGCACGTTGCCGGCAAGCGTCTCCTCAGGGCGTAGAATGATCACCCGTTCATCGTCGAAGTGCAAACCACTGATGTCGCACTTATCGGCCACCACATAGATCAGGTAGTTGCTGTGATCAAGCGCCAGTAAGGAGTTGACCACCTCGGGGATAGAGCCAACCCATTCGTACGCGGTCACAATAATAGCGTAATCGGCCTCAGCAGGTTCGAGAGGTGTTAACTGCGGCTTTTTCTTGATGCTGTAGAGCAGATACAAAAAGATAGGCAGCACCAGGTTGTAGCCGATCAATACCTGAAACACTATCCATATCACATTCAACACTGTCATATCCGTTAGTTCATGAATGTAGTTTACGCCTGCTGCTCGGTTGCCGGTAAGTTACCTTTATCTACCTCATTTAACACCCAACCCATGAATTTGCCATTGAGGCCTTTCAGGTAGTTGATGTGTACTTTTTTATTCTCCTTAAGTGCCTGGCCGGCTTTAAGCACGGTCAACACTTTATCTGATATCTTCACCCACTCTTTAGAGCGGTTGAGGGCGTTCAATGCCGGTGCTTCGATAATGATGATATCGTAAATATGCTTCAACTGATCAAGCTCGTGCCTTACATCCTCCTCGGCCCCAACCTGGAACAAGGACACATCTTTGCCTTTGTTACCCAGCACCGTAATGGTAGACGCACCCGAAAGGTCACCTTCCTGCATGCCACAATTGAAGTAATCTTCGAAAAAGTATTGAGCTTTTACCGCTTTGGTAATATCTGGGTGGGTAAAGTCGCCATCGATCAGCAACACGCGTTTGTTCACTAATGAGTAAGCATAAGCCAGGTTCAGTGCGAAAAAGGTCTTGCCTTCATCCTTGGCCAGGCTATTGATCACTAATATCTTTTTGCCATGCAATTCGGCATCGATCTCATATCTGATGGCCTGCATCAGGTTGGTAAAGTTCTTACCGTCGGGCCCGCCACGTCCGTCCATCCAAAGGTCACGCAGGTTGAGCGATTCCCCTTCTAAACGGTTCAGGTAACCTAACACCGGCGTCTTGGTAGCGTTGGCCAGATCGCGTGGTACCTTAATGGTATTGTCCAGGTAGAACAGCACGAACAGTACCAATACACAGAACATAAAGCTCACCACACCGCTAATGATCACCAGCAACATCTTTTTAGATGGCTGCGCGGCACCCGGCATGGCAGTTTCTAATTGCCTCAACAGTACCGAATAGTTCGATTCCAGGCGGGTCTGGTTGTATTTTTCCAACACGTCCATGTACTCGTCGCGGGCGATCTGTATGGCGCTCTCATCCGCCTGAACTACTGCTTCGTGAGGCACCAGCTTGGTCAAACGTTCGTTCAGGCGTACCAGCTCTTTTTGTATGGAATACTTGCTGCTATTGGCCAGATCATACTGGATCTGCAAGGTAAGTTTTTGCTGGATCAAGGCCTGCTTGTTCACCATTGGATTAACGATGTACTTGTCAGACGCACGACTGATCTGCCCGGCTATCACACGGGTAAGCGAGTCGATCTTCTTTTGATATGACTCATCAAAGCCACTTTGTACGTACTGATCGTTCACGGTCTCCAACTGGGTACGTGTGTTCAGCAATTGTTGGTTGATGCGCACCATCGAGCTTTCCACATAGCGGCGGTCGGCTGGGTCAAATTGGCTATCAATGTTATCAATGGCCGCCTTGTAAGCTATCGCATCCTTGTCGGCTTGCTCACGGCGGGTCTCAAAATCTGACACCTGTCCATATAATGATTTTGCCTGTTCGCTCAAGCTCAGTACCCGGTTCTTGATCTTGTAGTCTTTCAGTTGGTCCAGGCGTTTGTTGAGCGTATCCTGTTTATTCTGCAACAGTTCGCTATAAAAGTCGACCGCCTTGCGTTGGTTCTCTTTTACCAGGTAAGTGTAGTAAGTAATGAACTCCTTACACAGGTCGTTCACCACCATGGCGGACATATATGGGTTCTCCGACTCGTATTGCACCACAATGAAATCACTGTTACCATCGCGGTAAACGGTCAACTTGTTCGATAAAGATTGGTCATCGTAATTCATTGATGCCAATAGGTCATGCAATCCTTTTTGATCAGGGTCAAACAAGGACAATGAACGTCGTTTGCTATAATATTCTTTAAATAAGCTTAATGCATGTGCCCTGGCGCTCGCGTTGAGCCCAAGCATCAGTTTGCTCGGCTTACGGTAAGGCGCAGGTTCAGACAGGTCATGGATCATGAGCAGGTATGATACCTGATCTAACATTTTTTTAGACCGCAGCATGGCGGTCAGGTTGCTGAACTGCTGACTTACCTGCGCATCCTGCAAGGTCTCTGACGAGTTAAGTCCTTTTTGAGTTTGATCTACGATGCCCGTGGCTAGCTGCGTACTGGACATGTACGAATCGGGCTGATTGCGCACCAGGAAATAAGTAATGATCACGGCTGCCAGTGGTACAACGATAAGCGTGTACTTGTGCCGTAACAAAAGTTTCAAAAAACTACTTAGATCCATTATTTGATATTTTCTAATCTATCGCCCAGCAACTCCTCCAGATCGGCCTTGGCCAAAAAAAGATCGGCCTCGGCCGTGATCTTGGTCTGGTTCTGTTGCACAAGCGTGATGCGCGCTTTGTTATAATTGTCGAGGGTCTCCTCCCCTTTTTCGAAACGGTAGCGTATATCCTTCAGTACGTTCTGCGCATCAATGGTAGCTTGCGATTGCAGCTTCAATGCACCCAAACGCTGTATGTACTGGTAATAACGCTTGCGTACCTGGGTGGTGAGTGTAAGCGTATATTCCTGGATCTCGTTATTGGCAATGGCCAGCTCTTGTTTGGACTGCCTTACCGCGAATGGCTTTTGTAGGTAAGACCCCAGGTTAAAGAACAGACCGAACTGCGTACCGCTGAACAAGCTGGTACGGTTATTAGTACCGGCTAACGACCCATCGGTATTGCCTGGCTGCAATGCGTTAAGATTGAAGGTGGTCTTTGGCTGATAAACGTATGAGAACGTCAATGCGTCAAGGTATGACAACCGGGCGCGGCCGATATTGCCTTTAGCGATCTCCACACGGCTTTGCAATGACCGTAAATGCGGATAATTGACCTTAGCCGTAGCAATGAGCTTTTCCAGATAGGCCTCATTGATATCAGGTATGATCGAGCTTTGTGCCATCACTTTGTTAGAGATAGTGATCACACTTAGTAACAGTACTAAAACAAGTGTAGATGTTTTGTTCATCAAGTGTTGTTTGCGGGCATATTACTTCAAGCAAATATACCTGTTTTAAGAGCGGAAATTACTCAAATACATTTATACGTCAAAAATAGTGTTAGGGTTTATTTTTTGTGCGGTATAGGCTTTTTTATCCAAAAGCGTTGACCGCATCGATCACCTTTTCTACCTGTCCAGGCGTGTGCCAGTATGAGCATGGCAAGCTCAAAGTGGTGCGATGTATCTCCGCCGAAATCGGGAATTCTTGATCGATAAGCGCCTTACTTAAAGCCTGTTGCTGATGTGGAGCAACAGGGTAATGTATCTCGGTACCGATACCCTTTTGCAGCAGGTGAGCCTTCAATTCATCGCGACGGTCATGCCTGATATTGAAGATGTGATACACATCATGATATCCTTCCTGAACCACCGGTTTGATCACATGATCATTCAAACCTTGCAGGTACAAGGCAGCAAGTTCGCGCTTATGATCATTGATCGCATCAATGGCTTTCAGCTTGATGCTCAGGAACGCGGCCTGCAATTCATCAAGGCGCGAATTGGTACCGATCCTCTCATTATGATATTTCACACTGGAGCCGTAGTTACGTAACTGCCGCATCACACCAGCCAGTTCGGCATTGTTAGTGGTCACAGCGCCGGCATCGCCTAAAGCTCCCAAATTTTTGGTCGGGTAAAAGCTAAAGGCACCAAAGTGACCGAACGTGCCGGTCTTACGTCCGTTCAAAGCCGCGCCATGAGCCTGGGCACAATCCTCGATCAGGATCAGGTCATGCTGCTTACTTATAGCCGTTATGGCTTCCATTTCACAGCATTTACCGTAAAGGTGTACCACCATGATCGCTTTGGTGCGTGGAGTTATAGCCTTTTTGATCAACTGCGGATCGATGTTGTAGGTCCGTATATCAGGCTCCACCAATACAGGCACCAACCCATTATTGAGTATAGAAAGTATGGTGGCTATGTAGGTATTCGAAGGCACGATCACCTCACTGCCAGGCTCCAGATCATACGCCTTGAGGGCCAGCGTGAGCGCATCGAGCCCATTGGCCAGGCCAACACAGTATGCCGAACCGTTCCATGCGGCGTACTCTTCTTCAAATCGGCTTACGCTCTTACCTAAAATATACCAACCTGAATCCAAAAAAGCATCGAACTCCTGTTTGAAACGCTCAACAAAAGGCTTATTCAGTTCGTGAAGATTCTCGTAAGCGATCATGAATTGTGCTCGTACGGTGTGAAAATGTAGTCGGCAGGATCAAAGTTCGTGCTTGCCAATACCAGCAAGATAGCATCGGCGCTAAAATCGGTCATCACATGCCAATCCTTGGTCTCCAGGATCAGGCACTTGCGAGGTTCATCCAGTTCGTAACGTTCCTCCTTATCACCATCATCATTAATGATGGAACATCGTCCTTGTATGCAAATGGCGGCTTGCACGGTCTGATGGTGACGGTGGCCTCCACGAGCAGAGTTGTCGACCCCGTAGATGTAAAATAAACGCTTGATCTGGAACGGGATCTTATCATCCAACACGGTAAGGTTGCCGCGCTCGTCGCTAAAAGTGGGAATATCTATTAAGTATGCCATGGGATCAGGTCTTGGCAGATGGAGTAGCTAAAATATGTTGATCGAGGGCGTCCAGCAGTTCGCCGCTCACTTTTGAATTTACTTTACGGATGAACAGGTCGTCAGAGGCCAGGATCTTATCAAGGTCGCTTTTATCTAATACCTTGGGGTGCGACCCACCGCCCGACCAGTCGATGTAACGGAGGTCATCATTTACTAACTCGTTCCGGTGTGCAGAATTCATTAATATCGTTTGAAATACGAACTCATCGCTGCCCCAGGTAAAACGAAAAAAGCGGTCCAACCGTGGATGTTCTTCCACATATCGTACCACATACATCGCACGCTCAGGCTCCATTACCCAAAACATGGCCTTTCCGTAAGGCACCAGATCATTGGGTAGTTTACGCTTAGGTGTGATCATATTCAGCACTCGTTCTACACGATGCTTGCCTTTGAATTTGAAGTTAGTGAGGTGGTATTGACTAATACGCGGCTGCGCCTCTATCCAATCTTTATCAATGCTTTGGTATTCAATAAATTGCTTACCCTTATTGCGCTCAAAAAAATCGAGGATATATTGAGCCGAACGTATAGGGTAGTCCTGACCGCTCATAAAGTTGATATAGCCGTACTGGATGCCGCTGGCCACGATCTCTCGTATGCATTTGAATGTGGCTTTGATCGTATTATAGCCTGCCCAACGCACATCTTCCCGATCTTTGATGAAGAAAACATTGGGGTATTTTTTGAGGTACAGATAGGGCTCGATGCTAAATTTTTGATCAACATGTATATAAAAGTCGAACTGCGGATGGGCTAAGACCTTGATCAACCTCTCCGTTAATTTAGGATCGGTGTAAGTCAGGATCAGATGGGCTATTTTCATAAATATCTATCGGATCGAGGAGTGCGATTATACGAAACAATTACGACCTTTTAGTAGCTTTAATATAATATCGTGCCAGTTCAATGCCGTGTGTTCCACACTTGGGGTAATGTTAGCAAGAATTTATTAGGATATGATTAGAAAGCGTGTTCGAACATCTGATCGCATCAATAACTTTTTGTTAAGAACTGTAATGATTACATTCGTTAAGTTTTATAGAACTGATGAATAAGAAGAAAGCTCCCCATATTACTGTAGCCATAGATAGTATCGTTTTTGGATTTGATGGATCTGAACTTAAGTTACTACTGATACAGAGGGCCATAGATCCTGAAAGGCATAAATGGAGCTTGATGGGCGGGTACGTTGAGGAGGACGAAAGCGTTGATGATGCATCGGCCAGGATCCTGCACCGCCTTACCGGACTGCAAGGCGTTTACCTGGAACAACTGCACACTTACGGCGCTGTTGACCGTGATACCAACGAACGCACGATCAGCGTGGCCTATTTTGCACTTATCGATATAGCTGACTACAAACAGCAGCTTAGCCATGACTACCATGCCGAATGGTTCCCGATCAAAAAAGTACCCAAGCTGATCTTTGATCATGACGAGATGGTAGAGGCCGCTAAAAAGCGCCTGCAATACAAAGCGGCCCTTCACCCCGTAGTATTTGAACTATTGCCCGAAAAATTCACCCTGCCGCAGATCCAGGCCATGTATGATGCCATCTACGAGGTCAACTTTGATAAAAGGAACTTCAGCCGCAAGCTGTTATCGACCGGGCTATTGATCAAACTGGACGAAAAAGACAAGCTGGGGTCGAAAAAAGGGGCTTACTATTACACCCTTAATAAGGACAAGTACAAAGAGAATCTTTATAAGATATTCAGCCTTATTATCACCCCTGAGCACCTGCAATTTTTCTAAACCAACTATTTGTTCGGCTGACCAAATAGATCTACATTTACCCCATTAAACGTCAAATTAACAATTAATAGCTAAACAGCTAACCATGACCAATAAACCTCAATATGTGATAGGTGTTGATTACGGTTCTGACTCGGTGCGCTCGGTGATCGTGAACGCTGCCGATGGCAAGGAACTGGCCTCATCTGTATTTTATTACCCACGCTGGCAAAAGGGCCTTTACTGCAATGCTGCTGAAGATCAGTTTCGCCAGCACCCTCTGGACTATATAGAAGGATTAGAGACCACCATCAAGAATTGCCTGGCCAAAGCAGGTACCGATGTGGCCGCCAATGTAAAAGGTATAGCCGTTGATACTACTGGCTCTACACCGGTAGCGGTGAATAAAGCTGGCGTTCCGTTAGCCTTGTTGCCGGAATTTGAGCATCATCCGGGCGCCATGTTCGTGCTTTGGAAAGATCATACCTCGGTACGCGAAGCAGCCGAGATCAACGAGCATGCTACCAAGTTCGACACCAATTATCTGCAATATGTAGGTGGTATCTACTCTTCAGAATGGTTCTGGGCTAAGTTACTGCACATCTTACGTACCGACGAGAAGGTTCGAAATAACATCTATTCATGGGTAGAGCATTGCGACTGGATACCTTTCCTGCTAACTGGTGGTACCGATGCAGATCAGATGTTACGCGGACGCTGTTCATCAGGCCATAAGGCACTTTGGGCCGAAGAGTTCGGTGGCTTACCTCCAAATGAATTCTTCGCCAGTCTTGACCCATTGTTAGATGGCTTTACTGACCGTTTATATAAAGACACTTACACATCAGACGTATCGGCCGGCAACCTGAGTGCCGAGTGGGCCGAGCGTTTAGGCCTGAGCACCGATGTGTTGATCGGTGTAGGCGCTTTCGACGCTCACATGGGTGCCGTTGGTGGCCAGATCGAGCCTTATCACCTGAGCAAGGTGATGGGTACCTCGACCTGCGATATATTGGTAGCGCCTAACCGTGATATGGACGGCAAACTGGTAAAAGGTATTTGCGGACAAGTGGACGGTTCCGTGATCCCGGGCATGGCCGGCCTGGAAGCAGGTCAAAGCGCCTTTGGCGATACCTATGCCTGGTTCAAGAACCTGATCGCCTGGCCGATCCAAAACCTGCTGAACGACTCTGCAGTGATCGATGCGCAAACCGCAGGTGCCTTGAAGGAGGAAATGCTGAATAAGATCATTCCGGAACTGAGCAAACAAGCCGCTACATTACCATTAAGTGAGAAGGCCGAACTGGCCATCGATTGGTTCAACGGCCGTCGTACTCCTGATGCTAACCAATTGTTAAAAGGTACCATTACCGGTTTAGGCTTAGGTAGCGATGCCCCACGTGTTTTCCGTGCATTGGCCGAAGCCACTTGCTTTGGTGCACGCAACATCGTGGAGCGTTTCCGTAGCGAAGGTGTGCCGGTAGAAGGCATCATCGGTATCGGTGGCGTGGCTAAAAAGTCGCCTTACATTATGCAAATGATGGCCGATGTACTGCAAATGCCGATCCGTATTCACCAGTTCGAACATACTTGCGCTTTGGGTGCGGCAATGTTCGCGGCTACCGTAGCAGGCATCTATCCTAAAGTAGAAGATGCGATGGCGGCCATGGGCGGCGGTTTCGACGTGGAGTATTTCCCCGACACAGCAAACACCGACTTTTACAATAAACGCTACGAGCAGTACTTGGCGCTGGGCAAATTCACCGAGCAACAGGTAAAAGCAAATAACAAAAAGGCAGAAGCGACCGCTTAATTCGACACACCTATTGATCACTTCTGCAACTTCAATAAATTCCTAAAATTCCGGTTCAAGCATAATGAGCAAATACGCACACATACAACAGGCCGCCTATGAGGCTAACATGGAACTACCCAAGTTGGGGCTGGTGATCTTTACCTTTGGTAACGTAAGCGCCGCCGACCACGAGCTGGGCGTTTTTGCGATCAAACCCAGTGGCGTGCCTTACGAGGACCTATCGACCGAAAAAATGGTGATCGTTGACTTTGATGGCAACACCGTTGAAGGTGACCTGCGCCCGTCATCAGATACCAAGACCCACGCCGTGTTGTACAAACACTGGCCAACGGTTGGCGGCATCTGCCACACGCACTCTACTTACGGTACCGCATGGGCGCAATCGCAACGGGACATCCCGATCTTTGGCACCACTCATGCCGATTACAATACTGTGGATATCCCCTGTGCACCTCCAATGAGCGATGAGTACATCCAAGGTGATTACGAGTACAAGACCGGCTTCCAGATCATGGATGTATTTGCCGACAAGGGCCTTGATCATAAAGAAGTGGAGATGGTATTAGTGGGCAACCACGCACCATTCAGCTGGGGCAAGACCGCAGCCAAAGCAGTGCATAACAGCGCAGTTTTAGAAGCTATAGCCAAAATGGCCTTGCTTACCGAGCAGATCAACCCACAAGCTCCGCGCCTGAAAGACGCCCTGATCCGCAAGCACTATGAACGCAAGCACGGGCCAGATTCTTATTATGGACAAAGTTAAGTGAGGAGTGAGCGGTGAGTGGCAAAGTAGTTGATACTGCCATAACATTGCTCACCAATAACAACTTAACTATTTAACTGATCAACATCTTAACTTTTTTTCAACAGAAAAATGATAAACTTAAAAGAATTAGAAGTATGGTTCGTTACCGGTAGCCAGGACCTTTATGGTGAGGAGACCCTTAAACAGGTAGCCGCTCACTCGCAAGAGATAGCCAATGGCCTGAACGCTAACGCGACCATCCCGGTGACCGTAGTATTCAAACCTACCGTTAAGTCATCTGAAGAGATATATAGCCTGGTACAGCAAGCTAACGTAGCGCCTAACTGTATAGGTCTGATCACCTGGATGCATACTTTCTCGCCCGCTAAAATGTGGATCCGAGGTTTAAGCATCCTTAAAAAACCGATACTGCACCTGCATACCCAGTTCAACGCCGAGATACCATGGTCGAGCATCGATATGGACTTTATGAACCTGAACCAAAGTGCTCACGGCGACCGCGAGTTCGGTTTCATGGTTAGCCGTATGCGTTTACGCCGCAAGGTAGTGGTTGGCCACTGGCAAGAAAAAGAAGTAGCCGACCAGATCAATGTTTGGGCACGTGCTGCTGCCGGTTGGCATGACTGGCAAGGTGCCAAATTTGCCCGTTTTGGCGATAACATGCGTTATGTGGCCGTTACCGATGGCGATAAGGTAGAAGCTGAGCTGCAGTTCGGTTTCTCAGTGAACTCATATGGTATCGGCGACCTGGTACATGTGATCAACTCGCTTGACCATGCACTGATCGACCAGCAGATCCAGGAGTATTTTGACCTGTACGACGTGATGCCGTCATTGCTTAAAGGTGGAGACCAGCACCAGTCATTAGTGGAGGCCGCTAAGATCGAGGTTGGCTTACGTACGTTCCTGAAACAAGGTGGCTTCAAAGGCTTCAGTGATACATTTGAGGATCTGCATGGCATGGTACAACTGCCGGGTATTGGCGCACAACGCCTGATGGCCGAAGGTTACGGCTTTGCCGGCGAAGGCGACTGGAAGACCGCAGCCTTGGTACGTGCCATGAAAGTGATGGGTGCCGGCCTGCCAGGAGGTAACGCCTTTATGGAAGACTACACTTACCACTTCGACGGTAATAACTCCCTGGTGTTAGGATCGCACATGTTGGAGGTTGATCCTGCCATTGCTACCGGCAAACCAAAGGTAGAAGTGCATCAATTAGGTATAGGCGGCAAAGCTGACCCTGTACGATTAGTATTTAACGTGGCCGGTGGCGCAGCGCTGAACGCATCCATCGTAGATATGGGTAACCGTTTCCGTATGATCGTTAATGAGGTGGAAGCGGTTGAGCCTACTCATGACCTGCCTAAGCTGCCTGTTGCCCGCGTACTTTGGAAACCATACCCGAACATGAAGGACGGATGTGCGGCCTGGATCTATGCTGGTGGTGCACACCATACTTGCTACAGCCAGAACCTTACCGACGAGCATTTGCATGCCTTTGCTGAAATGGCCGGTATCGAATACCTGTTGATCGGTCAGGACACCAAACTACGCGAGTTCCAAAAAGAGATCGCCTGGAACGATGCTTATTACAAGCTGATCAAGTAATACGATCTAATAAAGTTATCAAAGCCACCGTCCAACAGCGGTGGCTTTTTCATTGGGCAGCGATGCGCCCAAGATAATTTCATTTTTCACTGTAACCATTCGTGAACAGCCGGCGTCTTATCAATAACTAACGTTAATGACCATGAAAACTTTGTCTCGCATATTACTGGCTACTGCACTGATCGCAGGCACCACTCAAACTTTCGCTAAACCAACACCTGCTGTTAATATATCACGGTATGATGTACAGGACCGTCATTTATCGGGCTTCTCGGCTGTTGCTGTTTCGGGCTCGTTCGATGTGTATATCACACAAGGTTCTACTGAATCGGTAAAGGTGGAAGCCAATGGCAACGAGATCGATAAGATCATTACCGAGGTAAAGGACGGCGTGCTGAAGATCTACAACAAAAGCAGCAGCGGTTTTACCTGGAACTGGAATAGCGACAGCAAACGTGTGGTACGCATAGTGGCCAAGGATCTGAAAAGTATAGGCATGAGCGGCTCCGGCGATATTTACTTTAAAGAAGGTTTCCGCACACAGGCCTTAAAGGTGAGCACCAGCGGCTCTGGCGATATTGAAGGCAAGGTAGATGTAAAGAACCTTGAAAGTGTAAGCAGCGGCTCTGGTGACATCAAACTGACCGGCCGTGCCGATGTGTCGAACATCCGCATATCAGGCTCAGGCGATTTTAGCGGCAAGAATTTAGTGACCACCAGCACCACCATTCGCATCTCAGGCTCAGGCGATGCTACCGTAAATGCTACCGAAAAGATCGATGCCTCTACCTCAGGCTCGGGGGATGTGCGTTACACCGGCGGTGCCCGCAACGTGAACAGCAATATCAGCGGTAGCGGCGACCTGATCAAGTTCTAACATAAACCTTATTATATACATTCAAAGGCGCACTTGTTGCGCCTTTGAATGTTATACCACCGGCCATGAAGCGGATCTGATAATAATTAACGAGATTTGCGCGCTAAACACCCATACACCATGTTACAGATAGAAGAGAACGTATCCCTCAAAAATTTCAACACCTTTGGTATCGAGGCACAGGCACGGTATTTTGTTGAGATAAGCCGGGAAGAACAACTCCGCGAACTGTTCATGGACGAGCGCTGGCAACGTATACCAAGGCTTGTATTGGGCGGAGGCAGCAACCTGTTACTGGTGAACAACTTTGACGGACTGGTGATCCGCATGAACATACGGGGTATCGAGCATCAGATCAATGGCGACACCGTGACCGTTGATGCAGGGGCTGGCGAAGTATGGAACGACCTGGTGAACTTCTGCGTGGACCATGGTTTTGCCGGCATGGAGAACCTGAGCCTGATACCCGGATCGGTCGGTGCATCTCCTATCCAGAACATTGGCGCTTACGGTGTCGAGATCAAGGACATTTTTGAAAGCTGTCGCGCTTTTGAGATCGCCACCGGGCAGATCAAAACGTTCACCAATGCTGATTGCCACTTTGGTTACCGCGAAAGTGTTTTTAAATCTACCCTCAAAGGAGAGTTCATCATCACTTCTGTTAAATACAAACTCAGCACCATACCTAAGCTCAACTTAAGCTACGGGGCCATTAAGCAGGAACTTACAGCACGCCATATTGACAATCCTACCATCAAAGATGTATCTCAAGTGATATCGGCCATCAGGGTATCCAAGCTTCCTGATCCATCTACCATAGGCAACTCGGGTAGCTTTTTTAAGAACCCGGTCATTACACAGGAGCAGTTCTCAGCCATACAAGCACAGCATCCCAACATATCACATTACCCTGCAGGCGAAGGCCTGGTCAAACTGGCGGCCGGCTGGCTGATCGAGCAATGCGGCTGGAAAGGAAAGGTAGTAGGCCATACCGGTACCTGGAAGAACCAAGCGCTTGTGTTGGTCAATCATGGTGGAGCCACCGGGCAAGAGATCTATGATCTTTCCTCACAGATCATTGACAGTGTGAAGGAGCGTTTTGGAGTAATATTGGAGCGTGAAGTGAACATTATCCAGTAGATCATACAACATTTTGTGTTTCACCATCCAATAATGTGAACAGTACGTAGGTTATTGTATGCAAAATGCAACACACCTCATCTTAACCTTATAGTTAATTAATTACTTTACAGATTAACCATAGGTAAATTTCTGGTAAACAATATATTATACACCCTCCTTTTGTTTTGATCCAGGCCACTTTTTTGATATTTAAGTTCAAAAGCACCGCGCTTTAGGCATCAATAATTTCGGCTTTGGCCAAAACGGTATCATGTTTGTCACTGTCTGTGTACAAAACTTTAACAGATAACATAATGACAAAGATTGAGTTTAACACCATGGTACTGCGTCAGGCAAGTTCACTACGTTCATACGCATTGCACTTTACGCACGATGCAGACGATGCTAACGACCTTGTCCAGGACACAATGTTGAAGGCTATTACCTACTATAACAAGTTCAAAGAAGGTACTAACTTAAAAGGATGGTTGTATACCATCATGAAAAATACGTTCATCAATAATTACCGCAGGTTCGTTAAGATGAGCACATTTGTTACCAAGTCAGAAGAGATATCTTCAGCGAACCTGGTGTTCAGCTCTACCAAAAATCAAGGCGAGTCGAAGTTCATCATGGATGACATCCGTCGCGCTTTAGACAGATTACCTGAAGACTACTATGTGCCTTTCACCATGTACTTTGAAGGCCATAAGTATCATGAGATAGCTGATCACTTAGCTATCCCTATCGGTACCGTAAAAACACGTATCCATGTTGCTCGCAAGCTTCTTAAAAAGAACTTGAAGGCTTATGATAACGGTGTGAAAAAAGCGGTATACGCCGACGAAGAATAGTTAGAGCACATTTAAACTCAATATATACAACTGGAAGCGGCTGCCTTATAGGGCAGCCGCTTTTTTTATTGGGATGTTCTTGACTATTTCAAGTACTGCTCAAAAAAATCATACAGTTGCGACAGCACCTCTCCAGTTTGCGGTACCGAATGGCCCTTGCCATAATTGGTGATCGATAACACCGGCACATTCAAAGATGAAAGCTTTGCCTTGAAATGTTGGATCTGGTCGTCGTAGTAATGATCATCATCGGTATTGTGAAAGAACATCACAGGCGCAGTAGCCGATGAATTGACCAGGTAAGCAGCGCCTTGTCGCTCCCAAACAGCACGGTTCTTCTCCAATTCGCCCCAAACCCATGGGCAATGCGTTTCCAGATTGGCATCGCCATCATTGATAGTGTTGTAAATTTGTGTGTGGTCGAACACCCCCGGACCAAGCGCAGCGGCCTGCACCTGCGCGTTAGTTTCCTTGTTAAAACCGGCAGTATCGATGGCCGGCACCTTCCTGTCGCCAATGGCCATTGAACCTGCTGTAGAGCCTCTTGAGAAGCCGTAGATACCTATCTTACCCGATAAGCCTATACTCTTGCCTATCGTACGCAATGTCCTTATTCCTGACCGTACCTTACGGGCAGCATCTATGCCGTCCTCAAACGAGCGATAGGTATCATTGCGGCCATTCACCGGTTGACCTTTTCCCCACGGACAGTATTTAGGATGATCCGCAATGGCCCAGGCTATGCCTCTACCCGGCGCCCCTTCCAAAAACGAATCATTGAATGCCGCCAGTGTGTATGCCTGCTTTAGCCGTTGATGTTTGTTTTGATCAGTAAGTACTCCCTTGGCTTGATCATAGGTAGCATAGCTGTTGCTGTAAGAGAAGGAGAGCACCACCGGTACCTGTTTGCGCGTGTTGGCCGGATAAATGATGTCCATGTACAAACTATCGCCTTTAAAATACTCCTTTGGCGTGTTGTACACCTTTGGATCATCTACAAAGTAAGGCACATCGCGCATCAATCGGTAGCCTTCAAAAAGCACGTATGACCGGTATTGCGAGCAGTCATGCAAACCGCAAAACTTTCCGGCGCTAATAGAGTCATTGATGGCAATAATGTCGGCGTTGATGTTGGGCGAGATGGCCTTTTGATGATGGGCATAGTCAAGCTCCACCACCCTATAGCCCTGAGCCAACAGCCAAGACACATCGTTTTTAATACTATTACGGCCGACCTTTCTCAGCTTCAGTCGCTCCAGGTAAACTACCGTCATAATACGGCCGTCAAAGTCCTTAAGAGGCATTTTAGCTTCGGTGATGCTGAATTGAATACTACCACCGGTCACCAGGCTTGGCCACTTACCAGTAGTGGTCGCTTGGCTTCTGAGGCCGATAGCGACAAAAAATAAGATCAAAGTATAACGCCACATAAACACTGGCTAATATGGTTAAGTAAAATGGATGAACCGGCCACTTATTAAAAACAAGACCGGACCGCTCTGCGAACGTCCGGTCGTTATAATCATACTTTTAAGGCCTTGTTACAAAGCTCCGTCTTTGATCTCGTCCACCACGCTTGGATCCAGCAGTGTGCTGGTATCGCCCAAGTTAGAGGTATCTCCTTCGGCGATCTTACGTAATATGCGACGCATGATCTTGCCCGAGCGCGTTTTAGGCAATCCGCTAACAAATTGGATCTTGTCAGGCTTGGCTATCGGTCCAATGATCCGGCTTACGGTCATGAGGATATCCTTGCGGGTCAGTTCTTCGTTCTCATGTTTGTCAGGACTGATCACAAATGCGTAAACGCCCTGTCCTTTAATGTCGTGCGGGTAACCCACCACGGCCGACTCCACCACGCTACTGTGCATATTGATAGCATTTTCCACCTCGGCGGTACCTATACGGTGACCTGATACGTTCAGTACGTCATCCACCCGACCGGTGATGCGGTAATAGCCATCAGCATCGCGCAAGCTACCGTCGCCGGTAAAATACATATCAGGATAGGTGGCGAAATAAGTAGTGCGGCAACGCTCATGATCACCGTAAGTGGTGCGCAGCATGCCTGGCCAAGGAAACTTGATACAAAGGTTCCCGCTTACATCGTTACCCTCTATCTCTTTACCATTCTCATCCACCAGTATCGGTTGTACGCCCGGCAACGGCAAGCTGGCATAACCAGGCTTAAGCGGCGTCACGTTGGCAATAGGCGATATCATGAAACCACCCGTCTCAGTTTGCCACCACGTATCAACGATCGGGCAATTACCATGGCCCACATTTTCATCGAACCAGTGCCAGGCCTCCTCGTTCAGTGGCTCTCCTACCGAACCCAGCTTGGTCAGCGAACTCAGGTCTTTGTCTTTTACCATATCCAGCCCAAAGCTCATTAACGAGCGGATGGCGGTCGGTGCGGTATATAAAATATTTACCTTAAATTTTTCGACGATATCCCACAAACGACCGGCATCCGGCCAGGTAGGTACGCCTTCGAACATCACGGCCGTAGCGCCTTGTGTTAGCGGACCATATACGATGTAAGAATGACCAGTGATCCAACCGATATCGGCGGTACAGAAGTACACCTCGCCGGGCTGATATTGAAACGCGGTATCGAATGTGTAACCCGCATACACCATGTAGCCGCCGCAGGTATGTACTACCC
The DNA here is from genome assembly GCF_020783335.1 of Mucilaginibacter daejeonensis. Classification (NCBI taxonomy): domain Bacteria; kingdom Pseudomonadati; phylum Bacteroidota; class Sphingobacteriia; order Sphingobacteriales; family Sphingobacteriaceae; genus Mucilaginibacter; species Mucilaginibacter daejeonensis. Next base: position 521,424 of record NZ_CP086068.1, on the reverse strand, counting down.
CTTTTGGCTTACCGGTGGATCCGGACGTATAAAGGATGAATAACATGTCCTCGGCATCCATCTCCTCGGCAGGGCAATCAGGGTTGCCTTGCGTCTCTACTTTTCTGATCTCATCTTCCCACCATACGTCGCGGCCTTTGATCATACTTACCGGTGTGTGACTGCGGGTTAGTACGATCACCCGTTTTACCGAAGGGCACTGTACCAGCGCATCATCGATCACAGATTTCAGCGGCAGGTCCTTGGCGCCACGATAACCACCATCGGCGGTGATCACCACGTTGCATTGCGCATCTTGTATGCGATCGGCAATAGATTGTGCCGAAAAGCCACCGAATATTACCGAATGTACAGCACCGATACGCGCACAGGCCAGCACGGCAATAGCAAGCTCAGGTATCATGGGCATGTATATACAAATGCGGTCGCCTTTTTTTACACCATTGTTCTTGAGCACGTTAGCGAACTGGCAAACCTTGTCATACAGCTGTTTATAAGTGATTATGCGGTGATCTTCGGTAGGGTCGTTGGGCTCCCAAATAATGGCGGGGGTGTCACCATTTTTATCTAACTGGCGGTCGAGGCAATTCTCGGTGATGTTAAGTTTACCACCCTGGAACCATTTGATGTTAGGCTCTTTAAAATTCCATTCAAGGGTCTTGTCCCATTTCTTTCGCCATTGGAAGGTATCGGCTATGCTCTCCCAAAATTGCTCGGGTTGTTCAACGCTCTGTTTAAAGACCTCGTGGTAATGGTCGAACGAATTGATTTTCATAACAAGTAAGAATATTTAAATTGGTAGGCGCAATATAAACGATCTTGGATACTTACCCATCGTTATCGTTGCTGATAGGCCATAATTAAACAACTATCTTTAACAATGCGATCGGGTAGACAATGGTTTTGGTTATTGAGACGGGTCAAGCGGTCGTTCAAAAAGATTTAAAATTATTTTTGAAGGCACTATTGCATTATCCTCTTAATTTTCTGATATTTGCAAACTCTTTTAGAAAAAGAAACATTAAAAAGTTTTGTCATGTCAAGAATTTGTGATTTAACAGGAAAAAGCCCATTGAACGGCCATAACGTATCGAACTCGAACGTTAAGACCAACCGTAAGTTTTATCCTAACCTGAAGATCAAGAAGTTTTATATCCCTGAAGAAGATAAATGGATCACTTTGAAAGTATCTACTTCAGCGATCAAGACCATTAGCAAAAATGGTATCACTGCTTGTATCAATAAATTTGTTAAAAAAGGATATATATAGTAGATAGTTATTGGTTGATAAAGTTATTGGGTCGTTCACTGCAACTGGCTGGATAACTCAATGACCTTAATAACTCAATAACCCAAACACCAACATATAAGATGGCAAAGAAAGGCAACAGAGTTCAGGTGATCTTAGAGTGCACCGAGCATAAAGAGAGCGGTATGCCGGGCATGTCTCGTTACATTACCACCAAGAACAAGAAAAATACAACCGAGCGTTTAGAGTTAAAGAAATTTAACCCTGTACTGCGTAAAGTTACCGTTCACAAAGAAATTAAGTAATTTTTAGTTATTAAGTTACTTGTTATACGGTACAGGTCGTATTTAACGACCGTTGATCTAATAACACAATGACCTAATAATTACTAACACCACAAAGATATGGCAAAGAAAGTAGTTGCAACCCTGAAAACCGGTAAAGGTAAAGAGTACTCAAAGGTAATTACGATGATCAAGTCGCCTAAAACAGGTGCTTATTCATTCAAAGAGCAAATGGTACACAACGATCACGTTAAAGACGCGATCAGCGAAGCTAAAGCTTAATTATCCGCTCTTTTACTAAAAGATATTTGAAGCCGTCCTTGTATACAGGGATGGCTTTTTTCTGTTACGGTATTCCGAAAGGCGATACGCATTATCTCATATAATTGTATAATAAGTGTTCGGCCATCAAGGGGTTGAGTGGCTTTAGCTATATTTGCATCACTGCACATAAAGATCAGCACATTTTAACGCATGGGACTATTCGATTTTTTTAAGAAAAAGGACACCACACCACAGCAACAAGAAGCTTTGGACACGGGTCTTGAAAAGACCAAGGATAGCTTTTTCTCCAAAATAACTAAGGTGATCGCCGGGAAGTCGACCGTGGATGACGAGGTGCTTGATGACCTGGAGGAGGTATTGGTGACCTCAGATGTGGGTGTGACCACTACCCTGAAGATCATTGATCGTATCCAGGCCCGTGTAGCCCGCGATAAGTATGTGAGTACTGCCGACCTGAACACCCTCCTGCGCGACGAGATACAACACTTGCTGGCCGAAAATAACAGCAACGATTTCCAGAACTTTGAGTACGGCGACCACAAACCATACGTGATCATGGTGGTTGGCGTTAATGGTGTGGGTAAAACCACCACCATTGGCAAGCTGGCCCATCAACTGAAACAAGCCGGAAATAAAGTGGTATTAGGTGCTGCTGATACTTTCCGTGCGGCGGCTGTTGACCAGATCCTACTATGGGGAGAACGCGTAGGCGTGCGCGTAGTTGCCCAGGCCATGGGTTCTGATCCTGCGTCGGTAGCTTATGATACGCTGCGTTCGGCCGTATCTAATGGTGAGGATGTGGTGATCATTGATACCGCCGGCCGTTTACATAATAAGGTAGGCTTGATGAATGAGCTTACCAAGATCAAGAATGTGATGCAAAAGGTCATCCCCAACGCTCCTCACGAGATCTTGCTTGTATTAGACGCCTCTACCGGCCAGAACGCCATAGAGCAATGTAAACAATTCACCGAAGCCACGGCAGTGAATGCCTTAGCCTTGACCAAATTGGACGGCACGGCCAAAGGCGGTGTAGTGATCGGGATATCTGACCAATTTAAGATCCCGGTGAAATATATAGGCGTAGGCGAAGGAATGAATGACCTACAACTCTTCGACCGCAAGGGATTTGTAGATTCGTTATTTAAGAAGTAAGATAAATGATACGAACACAAAAAGGGCCGTCCGATGAGGATGGCCCTTTTTTGTAAATAAAGCAACCAATATTTTCACAACCGCGCAAACAACCAACGCCTGATCTTATTAACTTTAAACATGATCAAGGTTCAAAACCTGCGCAAACAATATGGCCGAACCGTGGCGGTCGACGATGTATCGTTCGAGGTGGGCGAAGGAGAGAACCTGATCCTGTTGGGCACCAGCGGTTGCGGCAAGACCACGACCCTGAAAATGCTGAACCGGCTTATTGAGCCTACTTCGGGCCAGGTGCTGATCAACGATGAGGATATCACCCTGCAAAAGCCTGAACTTTTACGGCGCAACATAGGTTATGTACTACAGAACACTGGCCTTTTTCCACATTATACCATTTCGCAGAACATCGCCGTGGTTCCGAAGCTGCTTAAATGGAGCAACGCGCAGATCAGTCAACGTACCGAAGAGCTGATCAGCAAGTTGCATTTACCTACTGATTTGCTTGATAAATATCCCCGTCAATTGAGCGGCGGCCAACAGCAGCGTGTAGGCCTGGCCCGTGCGCTCATGACCGATGCGCCTGTGCTATTGATGGATGAGCCTTTTGGGGCATTAGATAACATCACTCGTGCTAATATCCAGTCAGAATTCAAGCAGCTGGATGAGCTCCAACGCAAGACCATCGTAATGGTAACACATGACGTACAGGAGGCCTTTGAATTAGGCGACCGCATTGCCATTATGGATAAAGGCAGCATCGTTCAATTAGGCACACCGGCCGAGTTACTCTTTAAACCGGTGAACACGTTTGTAAGCGATTTTCTGCGTTCGCAGCGCTTACAGCTCGAGTTAAAAGCCGTTCATTTGACCGATGTCTGGGACCTGCTTCCATCAGCGGTAGAGGTATCGAAGACCGACCTCACCATTCCATCTACCGCCAATATTTGGGCAGCCATGGAAATCCTGGAGCGCAAGCATCCCCAGCACTTGTTGATCATGCCCTCTCCCGCCCATGAACCCAAAACGGTAACGTTCGACCAATTGATGTCAGCCTGGTATCAACATCAAAACACCCTGACCGCATGAACGAACAGCAACAAACGCTTTGGCAGTTCATGCATCAGCAGCAAGACAAGTTACTTGCGCAAACGGTTCAGCATATCGGTCTCACCATCGTTTCGCTGATCATAGCGGTCATCATTGGCTTGCCATTGGGAATATTGATCGCCCGTAAAAAGCAACTGTCTGGCACAGTGCTCGGCATTGCGGGTGTTCTGCAAACTATTCCCAGTATCGCTTTGCTCGGTTTTATGATCCCACTCTTGGGTATTGGCGCTACGCCTGCCATCGTTGCACTATTCCTCTACGCGTTGCTTCCTATCATCCGCAACGCGTATACCGGCATTACCGGTGTTGATGCTTCCGTTAAAGAAGCCGCCCAGGCCATGGGTATGAGCAGTGGTCAGATCTTGTTCAAGGTTGAGCTTCCCTTAGCCATGCCTGTGATACTGGCAGGCATACGCACCGCTACCGTGATCAATGTTGGCGTTGCTACCCTGGCATCCTACATTGCTGCAGGAGGACTGGGTGAATTTATCTTCGGCGGAATATCGCTCAATAATTCAAACATGATATTGGCTGGGGCAATACCAGCAGCACTTTTAGCCATTTTGTTCGATGTGTTATTGGCAGTTATTCAGCGTACCAGCTTTAAAAAGCTTAAACTGATCATGTATGCTGCACCAGTAGCGGTCATTGTGCTGGCGGTCATCTATGTGATACCAAAGACCAAGACCGATAAACTGACCGCCGGTTTCACTCCCGAATTTATGGGCCGACAGGATGGCAACTTAGGCCTACAGCAAAAGTATGGCCTCAAGATCAACACTATTGTGATCAACGATGCGGTGATGTATAAGGCCGCCTATGAAAAGCAGATCGATGTGATCAGCGGATACTCGACCGATGGCCGGCTAAAGGCTTACGGGCTGATCACTTTGGAAGATGATAAGCATATATTTCCGCCATACTATGCGGCACCCATAGTGAGGGAAGATGCCCTGAAAAAATATCCGGAACTCGAGGCGGCGCTTGATCTGTTGGCCGGTCATATTACCGACAGCATCATGACCGACCTGAATTATCGTACCGATAACCTGCATCAAACACCAGAACGTGTGGCCAAAGATTTCCTGGTCGCGCAGGGTCTCTACAAACCGAGCCGGAATGGCCAGGCCGGTGTTATTCGTATAGGCTCTAAGGTTTTTGGAGAACAATATATACTGGCTGCCATGTACAAAATGCTGATCGAAGGCAACACCGATTATACCACATCGGCCAAGACCGGACTGGGTGGGACCAAGATCTGTTTCGATGCGCTGACCAACGACCAGATCGACCTATACCCCGAATATACCGGCACAGGGCTATTAGTGCTGTTGCAGCCGTCTGCCGAGCTGTTGCAGCAGGTGGGTGCCGATAAGGATAAGACCTATGCTTACGTGAAAAAGCAGTTCGCTGATCGCTATAAGATCAGCTGGTTAAAGCCTATCGGCTTCAATAACGCCTATGCGCTGATGATGCTCAAGCAGCGCTCGAATGAGTTGGGTATTAAAACAATTTCAGACCTCAAACGCTTTTTGGAAACGAACTAATAGTAAATGACACTGGTCGATCGTTATAAAGCCGTTCGCCGGCACACCGAAGATATTTGCAGTTACCTACAAACCGAAGACTATGTTGTACAACCTGTTGTAGATGTGAGTCCACCTAAGTGGCACATTGGGCATACCACATGGTTCTTCGAGACCTTCATACTCAAACCTTATTTTATGGGGTACCAGGAGTATGATGCCAGCTACAATTTTGTATTTAACAGCTATTATGAAACGGTAGGTGCCCGCGTGATCCGTACTGATAGGGGCAACTTGAGCCGGCCTACCGTACTGGACATTTATCGCTATCGCGAGTATGTGGACGAGGCCATGTACAGGTTCTTATGCCATGAGCCATCGCCCGATGTTGAAGAGCTTTTAGTACTCGGCCTTAATCATGAGGAGCAGCACCAGGAACTGTTGTATTACGATATCAAGTACATATTGGGTCACAACCCACTGTTCCCTGCGTATAACAAAGCTTATTCGTCACCTAAAGATGAAGGTCAGGAAGGTTTCATCAACATGCCTGAAGGCATTTATGAGATAGGGCATAACGGAAGCGGCTTTTGCTTCGATAATGAACTGAACAGGCACAAGGTATACTTGAACACCTATCAGATCAGCAGCAAACTGGTGACCAATGCCGATTATCTCGAGTTTATTGAGGCCGGTGGTTACCAGGATTTCAGATACTGGCACGCCGAGGCCTGGGATTGGGTAAAGACCACCCAGGTTACCGCTCCCATGTACTGGCACAACATTGATGGGGAGTGGCATGTTTACACTTTCCGTGGGTTGGAGCCGGTTCACCTGCATGATAGCGTTGGCCATATCAGCTTTTATGAGGCTTATGCGTACGCATCATGGAAAGGAATGCGCTTACCTACCGAATTTGAGTGGGAAGCCGCTGCTCCCCAATTCAAATGGGGTAAAAGCTGGGAATGGACCGAGAGCGCTTACCTGCCCTACCCAGGTTTTAGTAAAGCTCCCGGAGCCATAGGCGAATATAATGGCAAGTTCATGGTCAATCAAAAGGTACTGCGTGGTGCCTCAGAGGCCACACCGCCCGGACATGAACGCATCACCTACCGAAACTTTTTCCACCCTAACCTGCGCTGGCATTTTACAGGCATCAGGCTGGCCAAGTAACTACCTTATCACCTACACAATGAAGAACATGCATACCACCTTACCAACCGAGCAACAAGTGATCGACCATAGTGCTGAACAGCAGTTTTGCGATGACGTGATCGCAGGGCTTACCGCTACGCCAAAATATTTGGAGGCTAAATATTTTTATGACAGCACCGGCGATGAGTTGTTCCAAAAGATCATGAATAGTCCTGAGTACTACCCTACCGACTGTGAACTGGAGATCTTTACGGAGCAAACCGCTGAACTGGCCAAAGCGATCATGGCCAACGGCGACCCATTTGACCTGATCGAGCTGGGTGCAGGTGATGCCATGAAATCTACCCATTTATTGCGCTACCTTTTAAATGCAGACGCAAAGTTCACCTACCTGCCTATCGATATTTCGGGCCATGTGATCAGCTATTTGCAAAACACTTTGCCTATTACCCTGCCCGGCCTGCGCCTTAACGGCCTTACCGGCGAGTACTTTGATATGCTCAACAAGGCCACTACCTTATCGCCTAAACGCAAGGTGGTGATGTTCCTGGGATCTAATATTGGCAACATGCCTGTGGCCGATGCCGAGAACTTTTGCATGGAGCTGCGCTCGCACCTGTCGCCCGGCGATATCGTTTTAATGGGTGTTGACCTGAAGAAGGATCCGCGTACCATTTTAGCCGCTTATAATGATGCAGAGGGTAATACCCGCCAGTTCAACTTGAACTTACTGACACGCATCAATCGCGAGTTGAATGCCAACTTTGACCTTGATAAATTTGAGCACTACCCCATGTATGATCCTGAGACGGGTTCATGCAAAAGCTACCTGATCAGCCTGGCCGATCAGCAGGTAGAACTATGCGACCACACAGTGGAATTTGCCAAAGACGAATATATCTACATGGAAATATCGCAGAAATACACCGTATCACAAGTGAATTACATGGCCTTACATGCAGGCTTTAAACCGGCAGGTCATTTTTGCGATAGCAAGAACTGGTTCATGGATACGATCTGGGTGGCGGTGTGATCTGCTTACACTGATCAGCAAGAACGATCCATACAGAAACGTCAAGAACAATAAAGGCCACCCGATCACGAGTGGCCTTTATATTTTTGAGGATCTGAGTTATACACTTTCCTTTTGCAATAGCGCAGGGATCGTTTTTAAGATCAGTTTTACGTCATTCACTAAGCTGTGGTTTTGGGCATAAACATTGTCAAGCATCAGGCGCTCTTCTTCACTCATATCACCTTTACCACGTTTTTCCACCTGCCAAAGGCCGGTGATACCTGCCGGTGCATGAAAGCGCAGGGCGTATTTATCGGTGGTCAGTTTCTCCGCTTCATAAAGTGGCAACGGGCGGTTGCCCACAATACTCATATCCCCAATAAACACGTTCCACAACTGTGGAAGTTCGTCGATACTGGTATTACGGATAAAGTTACCCACTTTGGTGATCCGCGGGTCGTTCTTGATCTTGAAGAATGCTGAACCTGCGCTGGTCTTCTTATTATCTACATACTCGCGCTCGCACCAGTGCACGTTGTCAGCATACATCGGGAACTGGCATTTACCCGCACCCATACATTCTGAGCAAAGCATCGCGGTATTCTCGATCACTTCTTTACCTTGCTCGTTGTCTTTTTTAGCGGCAGCGGCATCAACGTCATATTGGTTAAGGTGCTTCAGATCTTTCAGTCGTTTATCAGCATTTACGTACATCGACCTGAACTTGTAGAATTTGAACACCTGGTAACCGGTACCTACCCGCAACGAATAGTAAAACGCCGGACCTTTTGATTCGAGCCTTACCAACAGGTAAACGACCAAAAAGAATGGCGACAGCATCAACAAGGCCAATCCTGAAAAAAAGATATCGAAAGCACGTTTACCTACCGGAACGCTGTAGGTGGCCTGCGATGTTTGCGACGACTTGGCCTTAAGCGGCTGCCAGTGATCGATCAGGAAATTGACACGGGTCTCAATATTTTTGACATTGACCGGCAGTTTAAAAACATCGGCCACGCCTGCGTTAAGCGCTAACTCGCGCAGGTTGCTATTGAAGTGGTTAATGATCATGAAGAACGGGATGTTACCCATGTTGTTCTTCTTGAGCGTTTCGTATAGTGTAACACCTGATGATGCCAGGATCTCATCCTGCGATATCACCGCGGCTATATTGAGCTTTTGCTCCTGCCAGGCCGAGAACATCTGCATCCCATTTTTAAAATGCATAAGTTGGCGGTCCTTAAAATTGCACTGATTGATCGAGATGGTAAGGTTATCGCTCAGGTTGATCAGTGCAATGATCTGCCTTTTGTGGCCAAGTTCATCAACGCTCATAAACTTTGTACGCTCTTGCCTATTCTTCTTAAGATCGCTCTAACTCTTGCTTCCAGTTCGGCCGGGTTAAATGGCTTCACTATAAAATCATCGGCACCGGTATCTAAACACCTGATACGCGTTTCTGAACTATCCTCGCCTGATACGATGATCACCGGTATTGACCGGAAAAAATCACTACTGCTGATCTGGGTTATAAAGTCGAGCCCGGTAAGGTTGGGCGTGTTCAGATCTGATATCACCAGATCGGGTATGTTGCCGTTCTGCAAGAACGAAAGTGCTTCAAGGGCCGATGGGCATATCTCGAGCTCATATGCTTTGCCTAAGAACTTACGAAGAATGAGCTGCATATAATTATCATCCTCGATGATCAAGATCTTAGTTTGCCCAGTGTCTGAAAATCCCATACGTGTGGATCTGCTATTGTTTGTGCTTAATAGGTTGTTAATAACAGGTATCATACTTTCGTTTTCATCCTGTTACGGAAATATTTGTTAAAGGTTGTGTTACCGGGATCGTCAGGAGAAAAAAACACGCTTCAATCTTTTGATCGTACCTTTCCACAAACCGCCGTCAATTTGTATACGCCTGTCGGTGGTCCATACGATGGATCTTGCGCTGCTCACTCTGTGTAAATTCCCAAATCCTTTTTGTTTAAGTTTTAGTGCCAGGTAACCGTCCTCATTGGTGCCAGGCGGATGGTTAAAGCCATCTACCTGCAACCCCTGCTCACGCCTGAACCCCGAATCAAAACCGTAAACGTTCACGGCCTCGTTCTTGAAATACTTGTTATATGATCGTGTAAGGTCTGACAGGTATTCATAAAAGAAATAAGTGACCCGCCCAGTACTACCCACCGGAATAAATGCGAATCCGCCGTAAGTGATGGCCACCCTCTTGGTGCCATCGGCCAGCGGCGCGATCATTTCCTCGATCCAGTATTTAGGGTAAATGGTGTCGGCATCGGCGTTAAGGATGTACTTACCGCGCGCCTCGGCCAAACCACGATTACGGGCCGCGGTGATGCCCTGCGTGGTTTCAAGTATACACGTCACGCCACAGGCTTTTACCAGTTCTTCCGTCCTGTCTTTGGAGTTATTGTTCACTACGATCACCTCTACCGACCACTTGGTCTCATTGTTACACAAAGATGCCAGTGTCTGTACGATGGTGCTCTCTTCATTATAGGCCGGCATCACGATGGATACATCGGGACGACCGTCCTTATACAACCGCTCATATGCCTGCTTGACCTTACTGGGGTCCTGCTTATTATAAAAATAATCATTAATATACGCTGGTATAGAAACGGGTCTCATAATGATAGAACCAAATTATAATTAAATATTCAATTATTTGTATGATTTACAACAAACCAGCCGATCTAATGCAGATCTAACACTTATTTAGCACAGGTACAACCTTAGGCTATGAAGTTGGATGGTCAGACCGGTGTATACGTACGCGATCCAGGTTTGTGCGGTTTATTTTAAAATATATTTAGATGGATGCCGAAGTTGCCCTCCCGGGCTTTGACCGATAATGGTTAGCTTTGCCTTACTTATGAAAAAGACCGACCCGACCATTTTAGTGGTGAACGATGACGGCATCACCGCGCCGGGCATCAAAGCCCTGATCGATACCGTTAAAAAATTAGGCCGCGTGGTAGTGGTAGCGCCCGATAGTCCGCAATCAGGCATGGGGCATGCGATCACCATAGGCAAACCTCTGCGCCTTGACCCGGTGGAACTTTACGAAGGCGTTGAGATGTACAAATGCTCAGGTACACCGGTAGACTGTGTGAAACTGGCCGTTAACCGTATTTTCAGAGGTAAAAAGCCTGATCTATGCGTATCTGGCATCAACCACGGACTCAACAACTCGATCAATGTACTTTATTCAGGTACGATGTCGGCCGCAGTAGAAGGCGCGATCGAGGGGATACCTTCGGTAGGTTTCTCGCTGGACGATTTTACTTTACAAGCTGATTTTGCGCCATGTGCTCCTTTTGTAGAGAGCATTGCCAAAAAGATACTAGAACATGGCCTGCCAACAGGCACATTACTGAACGTTAATTTCCCTAAAGAAGCGCACATCAAAGGCATCAAGATCTGCCGCCAGGCACATGGTAAATGGGCCGAGGAGTTTGATGAACGCCTTGACCCGCACAAGCGCCCATACTATTGGCTAACCGGTGAGTTCCAACTGAACGATCAGGGTGAGGATACTGACAACTGGGCGTTGGACCATGGCTATGCCTCGGTAGTGCCGGTCCAATTCGATATGACCGCTCACCATGCCATATCGGTGCTTAACGGCTGGAAGTTTTGATTTAAGCCAAAAGCGGAAGAAAACAAAAAAGCCAGGCATATTGACCTGGCTTTTTGTTTTGGATCTGTTCTGAGCTCTATTTCACACTGTTCAGCACCAGGTCTATCCCTTGTTTCGCACCTTCCAGCTTCATGATCAATGGAAAGGCTGGATTATTTAATACCCAGATCTTGGTCTTCTTATTTTCGGTCTCAGCGTAAAAGCTGTCGAGTTCCTTGGTGTCTAATACAAATGCTGGTGCATCAGGCACCACCGCGAACTTTTGTCCGTTCAGCTCAAAGGCCTTATCGGTGATCAACGCGTTAAAGGTGTCTTTTGATAGGAAGGCGATGGTCTCATTGTCTCTGAGCTTGGTCACCTCTTCAAAACCAGGTTCGCGCAGCGCCATCCGGTCGGCGCTTTGTATGGCCTTTGCTGATATCTCGAACGTACCGGTACCCAATCCCCCTATCGACCATTTCATGCGCAACGGGGCATTCACGTCGGTTATAGTCAGCACCGCAGGCAGCGTTTGCCCGAACGCACGTGCGTATGCCGTATAGTTCAGTACCGTACCTGCTGTGATCTGCGGCACGGCCTTTTGCGCCTTTGTGGTCAGGCCTACTAATATCAAAGCAATGGATAGGGTGATCTTTTGCATGGTGTTTATGGTCACATTTATCGTTCTTAAAAGTAAAGGAAAAAGCCAACAGTATCGTACTTTTGAATAATTATGCCCGCAAAAAATTCAGTGATAACAGGCTTCTTGATCGGTATGCTTCCTCCTGCGTTGGCGTGGCTGTTTTTTAATGTGATCTATACCAACGTGGTAATATTGAACAAACCGACCATGCCCTACTTCATCGCTTTGGGCATAAACCTGGTCATCATCAGGATCTGCAACAAGAAGAATACTGACGATACCGGTAAGGGCGTAATGATGGCAACTTTTTTAAGTATGCTGCTTCTTTTCATTTTTAAGATCAGGCTTACATGAAATATTACTTGGTAGCAGGCGAAGCATCGGGCGACCTGCATGGCGCAAACCTGATCAAAGCCCTTAAAGAAAAGGACGCTGATGCCCAACTACGCTATTTTGGCGGCGACCTAATGCAGGCACAAGGCGGAACATTGGTACAGCATTACAGCACCATGGCCTACATGGGTTTTGTACAAGTACTAATGAACCTGCGAACCATCTTGCGTAATATGCGCAACTGTAAGGAGGACATACTTGCTCACCGACCCGATGTACTGATCCTGATCGATTTTCCGGGTTTTAATTTGAAGATAGCCGAGTTCGCTAAGACTCAGGGCATATTGGTATGCTTTTACATATCGCCCAAAGTTTGGGCCTGGAACCAAAAGCGGGTGTTCAAGATCAAGAAAGTGGTCGACCACCTGTTTTGCATCCTTCCTTTCGAAGTGGATTTTTACAAGCAGTTCGGCATGAAGGTAGATTACGTGGGCAACCCGTTGCTTGATGCCATCGCCACCTTCAAGCCCGACCCCGACTTTGTTCAAAAACACCGGCTTACCGATAAGCCGATAGTGGCCTTACTGCCCGGCAGTCGAAAACAGGAAATATCTCGAATACTACCTGAGATGGTCAAACTTGCAGCACAGTTCCCACATCAACATTTTGTAGTGGCTGGTGCACCTTCTTTTGAGTTGGCCTATTACCAGCGATTTATGAACGGGGCCAACCTGCCTGTATTGTTCAATGCAACTTATAACCTGTTGCATTATGCACGTGCAGCGGTAGTGACATCAGGTACCGCCACTTTAGAAACAGCTTTATTTGATGTACCCCAGGTAGTAGTCTATAAGGCAGACCCTATACTGGTAACGGCGGGACGCAAATTTCTAAAGATCAAATATCTGTCGTTGGTCAACTTGATCATGGATAAGCTTGTAGTAAAAGAGCTGATCCAGGAAGAATGCAATACCCAAACCCTTACTTACGAGCTTAACCAATTACTGCCTGATGGTAGCTATCGCCAGCGCATACTGGATGACCATGCTGCGCTGCGTCATATCATGGGCCAGCCGGGCGCATCGGCCAAAACAGCCTCGCTGATCATTGGCTATGCTATAAAAAAATAAAGCCCCGCAAGTTGCGGAGCTTTATCGTTTTCATAGGTGATGCTAAAAAGCGTTTTATAGATAGATGTAGTAGATGCTAATTATGCTGCTTTGGCGATGATTGATTTACCCTCAAAAGCATTTTTAGCTTTGAAGGCGGCCAGATCGGCCATCAATAGGTCTTTCAAGGTAGCGTCGAATTTTTTAAGCAACTTGCTTGGAGCTGGTGTAGTATTGCTTTTCATAGGTAGATGTGTTATATAGGTAGATGTTGAAAGATGTTATAATTAAGCTGCCGACAGGCCTTTTTTACTGATGGCTTGTTTGATGGTCTCCACCAATTGCTCTTTAGCTTTTTTGGCGTTATTTAGGTCTTGTAGCAAAAGTGTTTTCAACTCATTATCAAAACGTGCTACTAATTTGCTTATCGAAGGTTGGCTGTAAGTTTTCATGTTTTCGATGTTAGGTTAAAAGTTATTGTTTCTTTACATCTTCCTTGTCAATATGGTCGGTCTCGGTCAGGTTGTCTTTCCTGCGTTTGGCCTCTTCATATTGCCTTTGTAACTGCTCATCGTCACGGCGGTCAGCAGGTTGTTCAGGATTTTGTGGGTTTTCCCATTTTTGCTCCTGGCTCTCGTCCGGTTGTCCGTTCATATCTTCAGTTAAAATGTTTGGTCGATTTGTTTAAGCTTACTCCAAACCAATGCCAAAACCTGCCATCACCCGAATTATATTTTACAATAAATTGAATATCAGCATAAAATATATACACAGAACGAAAAAAGAGGTCATAAAAAAGCTGTGCGGAACTTAATGAAAGAACAGCCTCTGTGTTATAGAATGGTCAGAAATTGTATAGTTTGTCAGCTAAGTGTCCTGCTGCGAAGGCTAAACAAGTGTACGATGAGCACAAGGGCCGACAGAATGATACCGATGGCGCAAACTCCGGCCCAACGATAGGTACCCCAGGCATGTGCCGCCATGAAGGTACCGGCCGAACCGCCCACAAAGTAGCACACCATATAAACGGTATTGATCCGGTTACGTGCAGCGCCATCCAAGGAGAAGATGATCGCCTGGTTAGAGATATGCGTAGCCTGCACCCCCATATCCATCAGGATCACACCAATGATCAACCCTATCCAACTACGGCTGAACAACAAAAAGATAACGAACGATACCAACAGCAGCAGTACAGTGTAGGTGATCAGTTTCTGGGTATCGATCTTGTCGCTCAACCGGCCGATCAATCCGGCGGCCAACGCCCCGAACGCACCCACCAAACCAAAGGCACCAGCAGCAGCGCTGCCTTCATTGAATGGTGGCTCGCTCAACAGGAACACGAGCGTTGTCCAGAACGCGCTGAAGCAGGCAAAACATAATGCCCCTCTAAATGCCGCCAGACGCAGCTTGGGTTCCCTTTTTACAAGGGTGATAAGCGATCGCATTAGTTCAGAATACGAACCTTTGTGATCAGGCTGTACCTTGGGCACCACTAATAACATAAGCAACCACATCATGATCATTAAGCCGGCGGCTATATAGAACATGCTTCGCCAGCCAAAATGCTCCCCCACAAAACCGCTGATGGTACGTGAGAGTAGGATACCGATAAGCAAGCCACTCATTACTACGCCCAGTTTTTTACCGCGTTCGTGCGGTTCGGCCAAATGTGCGGCCATTGGGATCAGTATCTGCGGGACCACTGAAGTAACACCCAGAAGAAAACTGGCTACCGACAGCAACCAAACCTGCTGAGCACCGGCTACGATGAGCAAGGCGAGCACCACCAACGCCAGATCAATCATCATCAATCGCTTACGCTCGAACATATCGGCCAAGGGGACGATGAGCAAAAGCCCGGTGGCGTATCCCATTTGCGTATACATGGATATTTGGCCGGCCTGCGCTTTGGTGATGTGAAACGCGTTAGCGATGTCGCCCAACAGCGGCTGGTTGTAATATATATTGGCCACTACTAACCCAGTGGCCAGTGTCATGACCCACAGGATCAGTGGTGTTAATTTATGTGGTTGTGAAGCTGAGGTTACGGACGACATAAAATAGATGAAAAAAAGTTCAATGCAAAAATGCTAAAACACAAATGGCGATCGTTATAAAAACTCCATATAAGTGTAAAATTGACCTTTATGTATTAAACGTGTTACAACGTTTAGTTTATTTTAGCAATTGGCAAAATTATATGGATATTCGTATCATATTTATAGCGCAATGCTAAAGCGAATAAATTTTTAATAAAATATTTTCAAATAAATTTGGTGCAAGAATAACTAAGTGTTATCTTTACACCGTATTAGAAAATACAAACAAAAAAGTCTTCTCATAATTTAGGTTTATAATTGGTTAGTATAAGCTCCCTGCCCATCAGGGGGCTTTGCTTTTTTATAAACTTTCCATTATCAGCTATTAGGTTTTTGATACTTAACTTTAGTGCTTATTCACCTGATGCTTCTATGAAAAGGACACAACTATTCCACATCGTGTTGGGTCGCAAGATGCATTATGGCCAGAACAGCCAGAGGATAAATTAAACTTTAAGAAAATTAACAGGTCAGCTGATCTGACGATAAATATCAGGCAGGTTACGGCCAAGCTCCTGGTAATCTAAGCCATATCCCACCACGAACTCATTCTCTATCTCAAAACCAACATAGCGTAGTTCTTCTATGGAGCTTTCCAATTTACCGGGCTTTAACAGTAAAGAGCACACCTGTACCGAAGCAGGCGCGTGTGTTTTCAACTTTTCGATCAAATAGCTAAGGGTATTACCCGTATCCACGATGTCTTCAAGGATGATGATATGACGGCCGCTGATATCTACGCTGAGTTCGATATCCTCGCGGATCTTGCGGGTGGTGCTGGTACCGCCGTAATAGCTGGCCAGTTTGGTAAAGGTCACTTCGCACGGGATGGTCATTCGTTTTACCAGATCGGCCACGAACAGGAAACTACCGTTGAGCACACCTATAAATATAGGCGTACGGCCTGCATACTCGGTATTCAATTGTTGAGCCAGCTGATCAACGCGTTTAGCGATGGAGCCGGCCTCTATCAACACTTCAAATGTCAGATCAGCGATCTTCATATAACTCCGTATGTTTTGACGTCTACTTACCGTAAATATAATGTAAAATGTGCGTACGAGCTGCCATTCACACACAATTATACATAATAGCTACCTAAAACCCACACAACCATCCATATAAATTAGCGTATCTTTGTACGCTCATGACAGACCATCAGGTACATACGCTTGACAACGGTATCAGACTGTTGTTTAAGCCGGCACCATCAGATATAACGCACACTTGTTTTATTGTTAATGCGGGTGCCCGCGACGAGGCAGAGGGGAAGGACGGACTGGCTCATTTTATTGAACACCTGCTTTTCAAGCAGACCGAAAAGCGCAATACCAACCAGATCCTGAACAGGCTGGAAGTGGTAGGTGCCGATCTGAATGCCTATACCACTAAGGAATACACCTGCATTCATGCCTCGCTTTTGCACCAGCATCTGGAGCGTGCACTGGACCTTTTTGAGGATATTATTTTCCACTCTACCTTTCCGCAGGAAGAGATCATAAAAGAGCGTGGCGTGATTTTGGACGAGATCGCCTCCTACCAGGATCAGCCCGAGGAAGCCATTCAGGACGATTTTGAAGCACTCCTGTTTGCCGGTCATACCTTGGGCAACAACATCCTGGGTACTGCCAGGTCGGTAGAGCAATTAGAAAAGCCAGACATCGATGCTTATATGACGGCTAACTACAACACCCACCAAATGGTGTTCGCGGTAAGCGGAAACTACGAGTTCGGGAAATTGATCAAACTTGTACAAAAGTATTTGGGTCACATCGCTGCCAATGATACCGCTAAGCACCGCGTGGCACCACAAGCGATCACTGCTGATACCGTTACGGAATACAAACCCATAGCGCAGGTACATGGCGTATTGGGTAGCATCGCCTATAGCTCGTCGCACCCTTACAAGAGCGGTCTGTTGCTGGTGAACAACCTGTTGGGCGGCATGGGCATGAGCAGCAGGCTTAACCTCGAGATACGCGAAAAACATGGCATCGCTTACACTATCGAATCAAGCTACACACCGCTGACCGATACGGGCATCTTCAACATTTACTTTGGCACTGATGAGGAAAAGGCCGGCAAGGCCCTGAAGCTGGTCCACAAGGAGCTCAAGAAACTGCGCGATAACCAGATCAGTACCACACAGCTGCATCAGGCCAAGCAAAAGTTCATCGGTCAGATCGCACTTGCCGAGGAGAACCGGTTGAGTTTGATCATCTCCATGGCTAAAAGCCTGCTCGATTTCAATTGCATCGACTCGTTGCAACAGGTGTATGACAAGATCAACGCCGTGACGGCCGAGCAAGTGCTCGAGATCAGTAACGAGATATTCGACCCTGCAAAAATGATCACCTTACTGTTCGAACCTAAGGACGAGTAAACACATCTGCAAAGCCTGGTGATGATATTGAACTTTGATGTAACCTCGGTGCTCGCACCGGCGTCTCAAAGGCAAACGTTATCACTATGCTTCGTAAATTTACCTTTATTGTATTAGCGGCCGCTTCACTGCAAACGGCTAACAGCTTTGGTCAAACCTTCAACAAAGCCAAGGCCGACAGTCTTTTTGATGCAGTGGCCAAAAATGATCGCGCCATGATGAGCGTGACCGTTACCCGTAACGGGCAAGTGCTCTACAGCCGTGCCATTGGCTATGCATGGTATGGCGACCAAAAGATACCAGCTACAACCAAAACTAAGTACCGCATCGGGTCCATTTCCAAAGTATTTACGGCGGCCATGATCTTCCAGCTCATTCAGGAAGGAAAGCTGAAGCTTACTACACCGCTGTCTGATCTTTATCCGCAGATCCCGAATGCGGCCAAGATCACTATTGCGCATATGCTGGACCATAGCAGCGGTATCCATAGCTTCACTTCGGATGCTGACTACAAGACCTGGCTTAATAAACCCGCTACACCGGCTCAACTGATCGCTAAAATGACCGGCGCGTCAGAGTTTGAGCCGGGAAGCAAGCATGAGTATAGCAACAGCAACTTTGTGCTGCTGGGCTATATTATCGAGAAGCTCGACAAAAGGCCGTACGCCAAAAGTCTGGAAGCTCGCATTACCAAGAAACTTAATCTTAAAGACACCTATTACGGCGGCAAGATCAGGGCATCGGCCAATGAGGCATATTCCTATACCTGGGCCGATAATACCTGGAAACCATCTACCGAGACCGATATGAGCATACCCGGTGGTGCCGGAGCCTTGGTATCTACCCCTACCGACCTTACCACTTTTATGAATGCCCTGTTCAATGGCAAGGTGGTGAGTGCCGAGAACCTGAAGCTGATGCGCACCATTAAAGATGGCTACGGCATGAACCTGTTCTCTTTCAAATTTGACGACCACACGGCCTACGGCCATACCGGCGGCATCGATGGCTTTCAATCCCAAGCCACTTACTTCCCAGAGGACGGTATTGCCTTGGCAGAAGTATCGAACGGTGTGAACGGCAATATCAATAATATCATGATCGGCTTATTGAGTATCGTATTCAACAAACCTTACCAGATACCGACCTTTAAAACATTGACCCTTAAGACCGAGGAGTTGGATAAGTACCTTGGTAATTATTCCAGCACACAGATACCTCTAAAGATCGCCGTTACCAAGGATGGTTCGACCTTGAAGGCTCAGGCCACAGGGCAGGCTGCGTTTGCTTTGGAAGCGATGGGCGATCACCAGTTCAAGTTCGAGCCGGCAGGTATCGTAATGGTGTTTGATCCGGCCACCAGCCAAATGACGCTCAAACAAGGCGGACGCACCTTTGCTTACACCAAAGATAAATAGTTCACCACTTGGTGATACATTTAAAAATGACAGTGTTATCAGGCTCAAATTTTCAATAACGCCACAGATCCGTAACTTTGCAGAATGAAATTGCCTATAGTTGCCTACGGTGACCCGGTTTTAAGAAAAAAAGCCGCCGACTTTGAAGCAGATGAGACCGCTGAACTGAAACAGCTGATCGCCGATATGTATGAGACCATGTACAGCGCGCGCGGCGTTGGGCTGGCCGCCCCTCAGGTAGGGTTAAGCAAACGGCTTTTTGTGGTTGATGCCAGCCCATTTGATGATGAAGAGCCGGAGCTGAAGGACTTTAAAAAGGCATTTGTGAACGCGCAGATCGTGGAGGAGAACGGCCAGGAATGGAACTTTAACGAGGGCTGCCTGAGCATTCCTGACGTTAGAGAGGATGTGTCGCGCAAGCCCGAGGTATTACTTTCCTATTATGATGAGAACATGGTACACCACCAGGAGACCTTCAAAGGCATGGCGGCCCGCATCATCCAACATGAGTATGACCATATTGAGGGTAAACTATTTACCGATAAGCTAAGCCCGCTACGGAAACGTTTACTGGAAAAACGCCTGAACGACATTTCACGCGGCGCGGTAAAAGTTGATTATAAAATGAAGTTCCCTGCGGCTAAAAAAGGTCGATAAGCGGGAAACATAACCATAAATAGAAAAGGCATCTGTTGATCAGATGCCTTTTCTATTTTATAACTATTTACCGGCCGAATTCAGATAAGCGTACCGACGTTTCCATACCTTGTACCAGTGCTTGTTGCGCGGGTAGCTGCGGTGACCGCCTACATTGTTGCATACGATAGCCACCAGTGTAAGGAACAACACACCCAGAAACACCGGGCTGATCACATAAAAGAAACCCAGTGCCTGAATTTTGGCCGAGCCAATGTTGGCGATCAGCGCAGTGGCCCCGCCCGGTGGGTGCAGGGTCTTGGTGATCTGCATGAGCACGATCGATAACGAGACCGATAGAGCCGAACTCAACCACACTTCCCCTGGGATCAACTTATGAATGATCACACCAATGATAGCGCACACCACGTGGCCACCGATCACATTACGTGGTTGAGCCAGAGGACTGTTGGGTATACCGTAAACCAATACGGACGATGCCCCGAAGGACCCGATCAGGAACAGGTTATCATAAGCTGTAAAATGCTGGCTGCTCATGAAACCGATCGCTCCTATTCCTAAGAACGCCCCTATGAAGGTGATCAGATGCTCTTTCAGATCGATCATGGTCTCCTTGTATATGATGTAGCGGGTGCGGCGGGCGTGCAGGCGTATGTGTTTTCGCATAGCTTGTTCAACAAGATAAAAATGCGCTGCAAAGTTAACTAACATACCTGCTAAAGGCAGCTATAACTTAAAGTGATCAATATAGATAATAGCTATAGGCTATCGATCTTTAAGATAAAATGGTTGAGCAGTATTGCTTATCTTTGTCATACTTATAATAAAACAACCATTATGATAACAGTAGGCGAAAAATTTCCCGCTTTTAATAAAAAAGCTGCAGTAAGCATCGAAAAAGGTAAAGAGTTCGAAGACATTACTTCAGATTTTTTAGTGAACGACGATAACGTTTGGACCGTAATGTTCTGGTGGCCAAAAGATTTCACTTTTGTTTGCCCTACCGAGATCGCTGAGTTCAACAAAGCTTACGGTGAATTCCGTGACCGCGACACCCGCGTGATCGGTGCATCTACCGATTCTGAGTTCGTACACGCTGCGTGGAGAAGAGATCACGAAGACCTGCGTGACCTTAAATTCCCAATGCTGGCCGATACTTCAAAATCATTAGCTGAAGACCTGGGCATCCTGGAGCCTACCGAAAAGATCGCTTACCGTGCTACCTTCATCATTGACCCTACCGGCGTTGTACGTTGGGTATGTGTTAACGACCTGAACGTAGGCCGTAACGTTAAAGAAGTATTGCGTGTACTTGACGGTTTACAAACCGACGAACTTTGCCCTTGCAACTGGGAAAAAGGCCAGGAAACTTTGACCGTATAATTTAATAACCATCATTTTATCGCGTCATTGCGAGGAACGAAGCGACCTCTGCGTAGACAAGCAACTGTTTAAGCATAGTTCAAAGAACGCTTTACTCCTCGTGATGACGCTTTTTTATTGCCAGATAACATCTGCATATATACCATGAGCGAAAGCACCGAGATCATACAAGAACTGCTGCAAAGTGTGGCCGTTGACAAAGATTACCGTACCGAAAGCCTGAACCTGCTGGAGAAAGGCGAATCACGTTACCTGCGTGACCTGAAACTGAATCTGGCCAGCACACTGACCTCTGAACACCTGAGTGCTAAGGAGTGTGGCCTTATCGCCCTGAGCACGGCTGTTAACAACACTAACAAACCGCTTACCCAATATTTCACCAAATATGCCGAGGAGCAAGGTGCTACCGCTGCCGAGATAGCCGAGGCTGTAGGTTGTGCATCGTTGCTGGCTTCTAACAATATTTTTTACCGTTTCCGTCACTTTACCCAAAAAGAGAAGTACACTCAGATCCCTGCACGTATACGCATGCAGCTGATGATGAAACCGGTTACCGGCAAAGAATTTTTCGAACTGATGAGCTTAGCCATATCGGCCGTGAACGGCTGCGAGATGTGTGTGAACGCACATGAGGACTCACTGATCAAACTGGGTACTACCGAAGAGCGTATATTTGATGCGGTACGTATTTCATCATTGATCACCGCCACAGGTAAAGTGATCTTTTAAGTACCATTTTTACCTATAAAAAAAAGGATAGTGCGTTAAACACTATCCTTTTTTTTATTTTTATTCTAAAATATTTGCTTTAAGTTAGATCGATCACTAAATTTATGGCAGAGATTAAACACCTTTTGTACACATAAAGGTACCACCCTTCAACC
Source organism: Mucilaginibacter daejeonensis (assembly GCF_020783335.1). NCBI lineage: Bacteria > Pseudomonadati > Bacteroidota > Sphingobacteriia > Sphingobacteriales > Sphingobacteriaceae > Mucilaginibacter > Mucilaginibacter daejeonensis. The sequence continues at coordinate 499,091 of NZ_CP086068.1, read as the reverse complement.
ACGGTACCTGTGTACGAAAACAAAAACAATTTAATTGTAATGCAAAACCGTTCTGCTGACTCCAGAACGGTTTTTTTTATTTTAGTGGGCATCTGCGGCCGGTTTCAAGTTCTTGCGGAACGGTTGCAGGTATAGCAACGGTATCGAGAACAGCATCACCAAACCGGTTAGCCAGTAAGCATCATCATAAGTTAATAGCATGGCTTGCTTGGTTATCGTACCTTCAATAGCACCGTAGGCCATTTTGGTAGCATCGATCAGGCTGTGGCCATGTGCCATAAAGCCACGTTTCACCGCTTCCAACCGCTGTACGAATGCCGGGTTATACTCATTGATGTTGATGAGCAGGTTATTGCGATGCCCTTGTTGCCTGATGTGGATCAGCGTAGTTAAAGCAGCTATACCAAATGATCCGCCTAACTGGCGCATCATGTTGTTCAAACCTGTACCCTGACCTATCTCCGGTCCTTTAAGGTCGGCAATGGCCAGTGTGGTCAACGGTACGAACAATAATGCCATACCGATACCCCTGATCGCCAGCGGCCAAAAGAAATCTTCGCGGCCTGTGCTCAGTGTAGAGCTTGATAGCATGTGGGTGAACACAAAGAACAGGAACATCCCTACTGTGGCCATAAATTGAGCAGGCACACCCTTATTGAGCATCTTACCTACAAAAGGCATCATGGCAATGGTGAACATACCACCGGGGAACAATAGCTCACCCGTTTGCTGCGCCGAAAAACCGAGCAACGCCTGGCAGAATACCGGGAACACGAACACCGAACCATATAAGCCGAAGCCTAATATGAACGAGGTGAACATACCGATGGCAAAACTGCGGTGGCGCAAGATGCCGAAGTTAACGATCGGGTGATCGGTACTCAACTCGCGCCACACGAACAGCAATACCCCAATAACAGCGGTAGCGGTCAGTACAGTGATGTACGGGGTAGCGAACCAATCTTCTGATTCACCTTTTTCCAAAATAGTTTGCAAACTACCCACAGCAATAGCAAGTAAGGCGATACCCCACCAGTCGATGGGTTTACCCCTGCCATCAGGAGCCGTAGGCTTTACGTACATGATGGTGAATATGGCGGCCAGTATACCTACTGGTATATTCACGTAAAAGATCCACGGCCATGAGTAGTGGTCGGTTATGTAACCACCAATGGTAGGACCAACGGTAGGTCCTACTACCGCACCCAAACCGAATAGCGCTGTGGCAGTACCCACCTGATCGCGAGGCCACGTCTCGAGCAGGATCGCCTGCGAGGTCGAGATCAGACCGCCACCTGCCATACCCTGTAAGATACGGAAGAGCACCAGTTCGGTAAGCGATGTAGCATTGCCACAAAGAAAGGAGGCGATAGTAAAGATGACGATCGAGGCCAGGAAGTAATTCTTCCGGCCAAAAAAGCTACCCAGCCAGCCTGACATAGGTAAGATGATAACGTTAGCTACAGCGTAGCCTGTTGTGATCCAGGCTACGTCCTCAAGCGTAGCACCAAGGTTACCCTGTATGGTTGGCAAGGATACGTTAACGATAGTGGTATCGATCAGCTCCAATAACGAAGCTGTGATCACCGTAATGGTGATGATCCACTTTTTAAATCCTGTTTCTGCCATGGTAAATTAGTCTTTGGTGGTCACCGACACGTTCACGCTCATACCTGCGCGCAGTTTGTCAAGTGTTTCTTTATTAGCATTGATCTTGATCTTTACCGGAACACGTTGCACCACCTTTACGAAGTTACCGGTAGCATTATCAGGAGGCAACAGCGAGAAACGGGCACCTGTAGCAGGCGAGAAGTTATATACGTTACCTTCCAGTTCCAGATCAGGGAAAGCATCCACCTCGATCTTTACTTTTTGACCGTTGCGTAAATGCTCTAACTGGGTCTCTTTAAAGTTAGCGGTAATGTACAAGCTATTGTCATTCACTACCGAGAACAAGGTCTGACCTGCCTGAACCAACTGGCCTAACTGAACGCTCTTTTTAGAGGTGACACCGCTTGCAGGAGCTTTAATGGTGGTATAGGTCAGTTGCAGTTTGGCAAAATCAACATCGGCCTGGCGCTGATCAACACCGGTATTGGTCACCTTTACTTGCTTGCGCACGGTACCTACCTGTTGTTGTGCGGCCTTGTACTGATCTAAAGCGGCCTGATAGTTAGCCTGAGCTACCTGCAGATCTGATTTCGATTGATCGAATTGTTGTTGAGTGATCGAACCATCTTTTACCAGGTTAGCATAACGGGCGTAATCTTTTCTCATTTTCTCCAGCTTGGCAGCGGCCGAAGTAGCCTGAGCCTTAGCACTGGCCGAGTTAGCTTGTGAGCTGAAGATCTGTGATTCGGTAACACCAACGTTAGCACCGGCACCTTGTTGTGCGGCCTGTGCCTGTTCTAACTTTACTTTGTAATCGCGGTCGTCTATCTTGACCAGTACCTGGCCCTTTTCAACGTGCTGGTTATCTTCAAAAAAGATGCTGTCAACATAACCGCCTACTCTGGCCACTACCGGGCTAATGTCGGCATCTATCTGCGCGTCATCAGTGTCCTCGTGTTTGGTCGAGTAAAGATATTCTTTAACGCCGAAGATGAGGCCGGCTATAACGATGATACCTAATATGATCGGGATAACTTTATTAGGTTTCTTTTTTTCCTGTATTTCTTGTTCTTGTGCCATTTTATTTAGTGCGTTGTAGTAGCGTGATTATTTAGTGAGTTTTCCGGTAGATTTTAATAGGTTGTAGTACGCCAGTCCGGCATCGGCCTTGGCCAGCTCCAGATTGATCTGTGCCTGGTATAACAAGGTCTCCGCATCAGCACGATCGGTGGCCGATGCAGTGCTATTAGCATATTTGGATCCCAGTATACGGCTGTTCTCAGTGGCCTGAGCTATAGAGGTCTCCAGCAATTTGATCTTATCCAACGATTTAACATACTGCTGGTAACTTTGGTTAACCTCTGTTTTAACATTATCAGTGATGATGCCTTTGTTGATCACGGTCTCCTCACGTTCAATGCGTGCCTGGGTCACCTTGTTCTTGTTGGTCCACAGGGAACCGAAGTTCCATGACAATGACAGGCCGGCTGTCAGAGGTGTGATGTACTGTCCGCTTCTTGGAAGTGGGTTAGCCGACACATCCAAGTAATATAAACCTGCTGTAGCAGCCAAGGTAGGCAGCTTTTCAGCCCTTACGGTCTTAATATTGGTCTCGGCTACCTTGGTGCGCAGGTCCTGTTGTTTAATCTCGTCGCGGGCCATCATGGCACTGTCAAGGTAGCTTTGCAAAGGAGCAACGCTACGGGTAGCATCAGGCAACTGCTGAATGTTGAGTTCGGTGGTCTCAGGCAAACCTAACAAGATCAGCAGATCGTAGTTGATCACCTTGCGGTTATTCTCAAGGTCGATGCCGTTCAATTCAATGTTAGAGCGTTGCAGTTGGAAACGCAACACATCGTTCTTGGTCACCAAACCTTGCTCAAAAAATCGTTGTGCCTGGTGTATCTGCTCGTCAATGGTCTTCAAGTTCTGCTCTACTACCTTTTTGCTTTGCAGCACGCGGTACAGGTTATAGTATGAGCTCACGATGTTATAAGCGATCTGCTCGCGGTCTTTATCAACGTCCAGGCGGGCCACGTTCACCAGCAGGTCGGTGCTTTCTTTAGCGTAACGGTAACGTCCGCCGCCGTAGATCACTTCCTCCACCGATACGATACCTAGGTTGGCATTAGCGCTTTTAGGCAGACTGAGTGATTCGCCGCCAAGGTTAAGCGTATTGGCAGGGATCTGCGCGCGACTGTACATAAAGCTGGCACTACCGGTTGGTAGGGCTCTATCCTTAGCCTGGTTGTATTGTGATACAGCGGCATCGATCTTGGCCTGTGATAATTTTAAGGTCTTGCTGTTATCCAGGCCCAGTTTGATGGCCTCATCCAGCGTGATGGTACGGTCCTGTGCGTCGGCGGCGGAGCTGAAAAGCAAGCCGGCCAGCACAGTGGTCACCCCCAGCCGTATGCTACGGGGCAACGACCTGAATGCATGTGTGATAGCGATCGTATTAATTTGCGTTGTCATTTTCAATTAGTAAATATCCTTTGAGTAGTTTGTTCAGGTAGCTTTTTACACGTGGCTTAAGTTTCTCCTCACGGTTATCAGCGTCTTGCACATCATAACCTAACATGAGTGATGATACGCCCGGCGCGTTAATGATCTGGTTCTTGATCCCGAACATGGTCGCCACCACCATATCGGTATCGATGTCACTCTTGAATTCGCCCCGCTCTATACCATCCTGCAATATCTTCCTGAACTCAAGTGCGTTCTGCATCACCATTTTGGTGATACGGTCTGACAGTTCGCCGGTGCGGCGTATGGCCAGCTCCTGCTGGATCACCTTTTGGAAACAGTTATTAGTGAACACCCTGTCCAGGTAAGCTTCGGTATAGGCCTGTACCTTTTGCCATGAGCTCATGGTATCGTTACTGCCTATATCCTTGATCAAACCGTGAAAGTGTGAGGTACGTCTTTCGAATAACGCGATCAGTACACCTTCTTTTGAGCCGAAATAGTAATTGAGCATGGCCATGTTCACACCAGCTTCACCAGAGATGAGCCGGGTAGAGGCCTTATCGAACCCATGCTCGGCGAACACCTTTTCGGCTACGTCAAGAATGTGATCCTTCTTATCTGTCTTTTCCTTTTCCATTACTTTCGATGAACAAAATTAATCAAACGATTGATTAGATATTAAAAGTAATTGTAATGTTTTTGTAAAATGGGTATGATAGGTTCAAAGCGATAAGGGCAACGATCACGATATTTTTATTGCAATGCCGAACTTCACTTATTTGTTTTTAATATTTGTACATTGATCATCAACTATCTATGAGGAAACTGTTCATACTTGCTGCGCTCGCTTTAACAACATCTATCCTACACGCGCAAACCGCCCCACCTGCTGATCTGAACTCCATTCAGCAGAGTTTTAAGAAGCTCAACGTGCTGGGTAGCGTGCTGTATGTGGCGGCTCACCCTGATGATGAGAACACCCGACTGTTAGCTTATCTGGCGCAGGAGAAGGGTTATCGCACCGGTTACCTCGCCCTTACCCGGGGCGATGGCGGTCAGAACCTGATCGGTAATGAGCAGGCCGAACTATTAGGGCTGATCCGTACGCAAGAGTTATTAGCCGCCCGCCGAGTAGATGGCGCCGAGCAGTTCTTTACACGAGCCAATGACTTTGGCTTTTCAAAAGGGCCTGAAGAGACCTTAAAGATATGGGATCGTGATAAGATATTGGGCGACATGGTGTGGGTGATCCGCCAGTTCAGGCCTGATGTGATGATCTGCCGTTTTCCTACCACAGGTGAGGGCGGTCATGGCCATCATACCTCATCAGCCATTTTAGCGCAGGAAGCATTTGCGGCCGCGGCCGACCCTAAGCGTTACCCTGAACAATTAAAATATGTACAGCCATGGCAGGCCAAACGCCTATTGTGGAACACCTTTAATTTTGGCGGGAATAATACTATATCTCCCGATCAATTCAAGGTGGATGTGGGTGTATATAACCCTATAGTTGGTAAAGGTTATGGCGAGATCGCGGCCGAAAGCCGTTCGAACCACCGGTCGCAAGGGTTTGGCTCGGCCAGGCAGCGCGGACAATCATATGAATATTTTAAGACCATATTAGGCGATGCACCAAAGAACGACCTGTTGGATGGTGTTACCGATACCTGGCAACGCGTGGCGGGCGGTAGCCAGATAGCTACTGAACTGGCTACCATCAAAAGATCATTTGACGCGCAGGAGCCCGCAGGATCGGTACCTGCCCTTGTACAGTTGCGTGGTAAGATCGATAAGATCAGCGATGCCTACTGGCGTGAACAAAAACTGGCCGAGATAGACGACCTGATCGCAGCCTGTGCTGGTCTCTGGTTCGAGGCGTATGCTGCCGAAGCCTCTTATGCCTTGGGCGATAGTATCACTATACGCTCTCAGGTGCTCGACCGCTATAACGATCGCATTAAACTTCAAAGCATCAGTGTTCAGGATAAGGCGCAGAAAATTGACCAGACCATACCAGCCAACCAGGTACAGACCTACACGCTAAAAGCCTACGCCGGTAAGATCACGCAGCCTTACTGGCTCAACGCACCGCACGGGATAGGTGCCTACACTCTACCTAACGACCAGCTGGCCGGCAACCCTGAGAACCCTGATGCCATCAAGGTAGCGTTCGAGTTCATGATGGAGGGTAAACCCATCCGTTTCGAACGTAAACTGATGTACAAGTACACCGATCCGGTCCGTGGCGAGTTATACCAACCGATCGAGATCGCACCACCGGTGACGGCTACTATTGATAATAAGGTATATGTTTTCAGCACCCGCCAAGCGCAAACCTTGCAAGTGAAACTTAAAAGCTTTGTGAACGGTAGCGGCACCATCCAGCTAAAACCGGTGGCCGGCTGGCAAGTATCACCGTCCAGCATCAGTTTTGCTGACAAGCAAAAGGGTGATGAGTGGACCGCCAATTTTACCATCACACCAAATGCCGGTGCCAAGAATGGCGTAGCCGAGGCGGTGGTGACCGTTGGTGGCAAGCCCTACAGCTTAGGTTTAAGGCGTATCCAATACGAGCATATCCCCAATATCACGCTGTTCCCGCCGGCAGAGGCGCGTTTGGTGAACCTTGACCTTAAGATCGCAGGCAAAAAGATCGGCTACATCAACGGGGCGGGCGACCTGGTAGCTCAGGCCCTGCAACAGGTAGGCTACGAGGTGCATATCCTCACCGAGAACGAGATCATGAACACTGACCTCTCCGGTTACGATGCGATCGTTACGGGCGTGCGTGCTTATAACGTGGAACCACGACTTGCCTTTGAACAACCCAAACTCATGGAATACGTGAAGAACGGCGGCAACCTGGTGATCCAATATAACAACCCGGCCGGGTTAGTGACCCCGCAGCTTGGCCCCTATCCTTTTAGAGTAGTGAACGAGCGTGTGACCGACGAGTTCGCCAAAGTGACGGTGACCGACCCGCAAAGTGCTTTGCTGAATTACCCTAATAAGATCACGCAGGCCGACTTTGATGGCTGGATACAGGAACGTGGTCTATATTTCACCAGCAGTATCTCACCGGAGTACAAGACCATTTTCGAGATGAATGATGTGGGTGAAGCACCAAATAAAGGTTCACTTATTTATACTGACTTTGGTAAAGGCCGTTTTGTGTACACCTCATTAGCGTTCTTCAGGCAACTACCTGCGGGGGTGCCGGGCGCTTACCGACTATTCATCAATTTACTGAGCAAGCCCAGGTAGATCTTCGAGCATTATGAAATTCGCAAAAACCGGAACATCGAGGTCTTAAAGCTGTGCCTTTTGCGCCTCGAGCACACGATGCGGGTGTTACATTTGTGTGCATAAGTGTTACATCTGGTGTTACATTTCGGTTTTTTGTATGCTTTTTCTGGAAAAAGTTGGGTTTTTACGATTTTCGCAATGACCAAAAGTGGGGAAAGTTGGGGAATTTTGTTACAGGCTGTAACAGCATTTCGATACACGAAGTAGGCTTTGTCGGCACGTTATGAAGGAGCAGATCGAGCGCCCTCACTACCCCCGTCATGGCGAGGAACGAAGCTATCTCTGTGGAGGACAAGTAGCCAACCAACCTATCCGTCATGGCGAGGAACGAAGCCATCTCTGTGGAGGATAAGTAGCCAACCAACCTATCCGTCATGCCGAGGCAGCTCGGCATCTCATCATAAAAGTAGCAAGTCGAGCAAGCACTAACGGATCGCTTGGCGCTCATTCGCCGCTATTCTCTATGTTCGTGAAATAACTGAACTAATAATGCCAGGTCAGCCCCACGCTCCTCTCTTTACAGGATGTGGTCGTGTGTTCAATTTATCGCTTCAATAGACACACCCCTGCCCCTCTCAAGAGGGGATTTGAACACACCTTTGGTGCTGGCGCACGCGTAACGCATGTGCTCCGCACTGCAACCGCTGCTAACCACTGCCACTGTTTACTGCTACTGCCACTCAAAAGCTGCCACTACTTCCTGCCACTTCCCAAAAGGTCACTTCCCGGCTTTGGGCGAGAGACGGGCAGCACAAGCGGGTCATGTGCGGTCGGGAAAAGGGCCTTTCAGGTCTTGCTGGAGGGAGGGCCAGAGTGCGAGCGCAGCGGGGCGAGAGCTGGACAGCCCGTGGTACTGCCGGGGTCTGCAGGGCAATGGCCTGTGCGGCAAAAGCGTAGGGAATTGACTTGATCTTTGGTTCTTTCCTATCAAGAGAAAGAACAAAGGGTCCCCGCGGCCCAGAAGCGGTATGAGAGCGACCAGCTAACGACCTGCTGAAGCTCAATTCACTAACTCCCGCTGATACTTATTCCTGTATTCTATAGGCGATAACCCGGTGATCCGTTTGAACGTGCTGCGGAAAGCCTTATTATCCGTATAACCCACCTGGTACATCACCTCGTTCACACTTTCGCGCGAGGTCTCAAGGCTTACTTTGGCCGCCTCGATCTTGACGCGCTGAATGTATTCGACCACAGTATTGGCAGTGGCTTTCTTGAAACGGCGCTCCAGGTTGCGGCGGCCAAGGGCGAACATGGAGGCCAGTTGCTCCACGGTGATCTTGTCCTGATAGTTCTGCTCAATGTAATCCTGTGCTTTTTTGATCGGGTCGTCGGTATGTTCTTTTTGTCCCTGGAAGATAATGAAGGGCGATTGTGTGGTACGCTCCATCTCAATGGCGAACACCTTGGAGCTTAACACGGCCATCTCCCGGCCCGCAAACTTTTCGATCAGGTACAAGATCAGGTTGAGGTATGAGAAAGCTCCCCCGCTCGAGTAAATGCCGCGATCATCGGTGATGATCTTCTCGGTCACCAATTCCACATCAGGGAACATTTGCTTAAAGGCGTTGGCGGCCATCCAGTGTGTGGCACATTGCCGGCCTTTGAGTAACCCGGTCGAGGCTAACAGGAAAGCACCAAGGCACAAGCTGGCCACCTCGGCGCCACGCTCATGCTGATCAATGATCCAAGGGATGAAGTCGGCATTGTTCTGCAAGGCCACACCTATATCGCCATCCAAAGCGGGGATGATGATCAGGTCAGTATCCTGCACCTCGCCGATCACGGCATCGGCGTTAACGGTGTATAGAGTACCGCCAACAGGGGTGTTCTTTTCCAGACCGATCAGCTGCACCTCAAAAACAGGGGGCATGCCTTTGGCCGCAAAAAAATGGTTCACCTGCGTGAGTAACTGCCTGGAGCCCTCAAGGCTACCCAAAATAGCGCCTTTCGGTACCAGTATGGAAATGTGCTTCGTCATGTGTTCGTTTCAGGAATAATTCAGGTCATCATTGTCGTTAACGGCCCCTCAAAAAGTCGGATACCGCACCGCCGCTGTACATAGGCCCTCTGCTACATTTGTAAAGTGCAGGGGCATGTGGTCACTAATATAGTAAGGATGAATGATAACTGAGATAGCCGATCGATCTAATAACAACGCTACCCATGCACGCTAACCGAACAACACACTAAACAAAGAGATAAAATGAAAAGTATCGATGCTTACGTATTTTTTGAGAACGAATGCCGCGAGGCCATGACCTTTTACCAGCAATGCCTGGGTGGTGAGCTACAGTTCAACACCATTGGGGGATCGGTAGCCGCAGATCACATGCCGCCCGAAAAACATGACCTGATCATGCACGCAAGCCTTACCCATGGCGGCGTGGTATTGTTGGCGGCCGATAATTGCATGGGTGGAACGCTTGTTAAAGGTAAAAACATGTCGCTCATGCTCAATTGCAGCAGCGAGGAAGAGGTGCATGAGCTGTACGCCAAACTATCGGCAGGCGGCCAGGCCAACCATACGCCAAGAGTAGAGTTTTGGGGCGATGTGTTCGGCATGCTGACCGATAAGTTCGGGGTCGACTGGATGATCAGCTTCAGGCCGGCAGCGCAATAAAATTTAAAATGTTGGGCGGGCTCATTCGTCAACACTAAAAAGGCCCGCAGGCCCACCCTCCTAGCAGGGCTTATAATGGCGGATGGGCAATGCTATATAAATGGATCACTACAGCACACATATACCCAGCCTGCACACTGGTTGCGCACAGCCTTACATCAGTATGGCCATGATCATTGGCAAGGCACAATGGCATTTGACGGCAAAAGCCATTCATGACCTGAGCGCCTGGATCGTTCAAAAGAAGGTGAAGGTGACCGGCTCATTATTTTACCGGTATCGTGCCGTAAGTAACGACCATGAAATGACCGAATTAGAGGTAGGTTTCCCGGTATCAGAAAAGGTAGATGGTGATGAGCGGGTAACGAGTGGCCTTATACCACAAGGCACATACGCCACCACGCTGCATTGCGGTAGCAGGACGGACCTGCATCATTCGTACCGTGCACTGCAACTTTGGAGCCATGAGCAGGGATTACAATGGATGGCCAAGCCGACCGACAAGGGAACATCATGGCCGGGCCGTTTCGAGTTTTGCCTGGATCAGCCGGCCTTAGGTGTCAACACTGACCATAAGCGAATAGCCATCGCCATTATGGTTGAGCCGGGCACAAGCATATAACAAGATCAATAAACAAAAAGAGCCGCCCTTTCGGGCAGCTCCATTGACTATTTATCAGTAACACAATAAAAATTATTGGCTATCGCGCAGGGCCTTGATACGGTCATGTGCCTGACCAATGGCCTGAGCTTGTGTCGACACGGTCTGTGAAGCTTCTGGCGATAATGCATACTCTGAGGTCAATGCATCACGGTAAGCTTTTTTGATCGCATCCTCGCCGCGCTCGCACTCCGCTAAAATAGCGTGACGATCGCTGCCGCTGAATAATGCTTTTACTTCGATCCAGGCGCGGTGCAATGTACCTGATGCGCTGGTACCGGTCTCAGTGTCGCCACCTGATTGAGCCACGATAGCGGTCAATTCCTGAGCAAATTTGCGGCTCTGCTCGCTGTATTCCTCAAATAATGATTTCAGGTCCACATCACCGTCGCCCAGGTCTTTAAGGGCACGTTGAAAACCGGCGCTGCGGTCGTTATTGATCTCGATCAGGTCGTTTAAAGTTTCAATTGATCTTTCTACAGTTTCCATAGGTATATAACTTTTGTAATTGATAGTTAAAGGATTCTATCAAAAGAATGTTTTTTTAAATTTAAAATACTTATCATCACGCGGCGACCGCCCGACATTAAAACCAGCGAGATCATACGGTGTTCATTAGATATACCGGGCACCTAAAAGCTGCTAATAAATGTGACCGCCATGCCTAACGACACCAAGAAGAACACAGAACAGGAAAAGTTGGAGACCCAGCAACCCATCAGTGAGAAAGATGAAGTGAAGAAAGCCGAGGACCGCACCCGCGAACAGCAAAAAAAAGCGCCAACGGTCAAAAAGTAAGGCTTACCAACTAATGCCGATCCCGGGTACTGCTGACATTGTACCGGAGTTCGGTTCAAATTATTTAGCTTAGGGGCGTTACCCATTATATCCATTTTAACTATGAGATCGATATTGAGTTTTGCCCTTGGGGCAGCATTATGTGCAGCGGCCACCGGCTTGCAGGCGCAAACCATTACTCTTGACCAGCATTTTAATCACGAAATGCGCAAGAACGTTAAAGGCGAGGCCGAACGCTTCCACTACCTGTGGGAAGAAAAGGATGATGCCGGCTTTTCGATATTGGGCGATGCCTTTAAGGCCCATGGCTTTAAGCTGGCCTCGCTGGATGCGGCCCCTACCGCTGCTAACCTGGCGGCCAGCAATGTGTACCTGATCGTTGACCCCGACAGTAAAAAAGAGAATCCTTTGCCCAATTATATCGAGCCATCCCATGTGACCGTCATAGCGAACTGGGTTAAAAAAGGTGGAGTGCTGGTGATGCTGGCCAATGATAGCGCTAACGTGGAGTTACCACACTTTAACACCCTGGCAGCCGCCTTTGGTATGCACTTTACCAACGATCGCACCAACCATGTTACCGATGATGCCCACTTTGAAGATGGCGCTGTGAGTACCCGTAACAACCCGGTGTTCAAAACAGCCAGTAAGATATTTATGAAGGATGCCTGCGACATTACCACCACCGGTGCCGCTAAACCGGTGCTGAAGAACGCCGCCGGTGCCACCCTGATCGCCATGGCCCGTCATGGTAAGGGAACCGCTATAGCCATTGCCGATCCATGGCTTTATAACGAGTATACCAACGGAAGGCTACCGGCCGGTTACGAGAACGATAAGGCCGCTCAGGACCTTGCGGCCTGGATCAAAACTTTGATCAAAAAATAACAGGATAACATGATCATACTGATCAGTGAGGCATTACGAAAGTGATGCCTTTTTTTGTGCCTGCTAACCTGCAACAGGCGATGTGATCGGTACAAAAAATAAAACCCTCCTTGCTCTTGCAGCTCGGAGGGTTTCAACCTAAACCTTATCACAATATGTAAGTAATAACTTACATGGTGCAAATATATACATTGTAAAGGATTTACCTATAGAAGTACTTAAAAAAATGAGAGAAGTAGCCGTGATGTTACATCTATTTTACAATTTATTAATGCCATCTACGAATCAAGATCTGTTCGGCGTAACTCATTATGTGCCCATATGTATGTCTAAACACACTTTTTGAGGATCCATGGACATCATGGCAATTTTGATGGCAGCTTGAAAAATTTATTCCGGTAGGTGTTAATTATTTTTTGATAGCGGCCAGTGCGCAGTTCATTCCATCGATGGCGGCGGAGATGATACCCCCGGCATAACCGGCACCTTCGCCACATGGGTACAGCCCCGCCACCTGCGGGTGTTGCAAGGTTTGCGGATCACGCGGGATCTTGACCGGCGACGAAGTGCGCGACTCGACACCCACCAGCAAGGCCTCGTTGGTATAATAACCCTTCATCTTTTTACCGAACACCGGCAACGCTTTACGCAACCGCTCGTGCACACGCTTAGGCAATACCTCGCTCAGATCGGCGCTGGTAACGCCCGGTAAATAAGAGTTGGCCGGTATACTGGTCGAATTACGTCGTTGCACAAAATCGACCATGCGTTGGCCAGGCGCTACCAGATCACCTCCACCCGCTGCAAATGCGGCCTGTTCCACTCGCTGTTGAAACTTCAACAGCCGGAAAGGGTCATTCTCATCGCCCGCCACATCGCCCAGATCGATCTGCACCACGGTGCCTGAGTTAGCAAAGGGATTATTGCGTTTGCTCGGGCTCCAGCCGTTCACCACGATCTCGCCCGGTTCGGTAGAGCACGGCGCGATAATGCCGCCAGGGCACATGCAAAAAGAGAACACGCCCCGCTCCTCTACCTGTTCTACCAAACTGTAGTACGATGGCGGCAGGTATGGTCCGCGTACATCACAATGATATTGCGCCTGGTCGATCACCTGCTGTGGATGCTCGATGCGTACGCCCAATGCAAAGGGTTTAGCCTCGATCGATATGTTCTGATCATGCAGCATGTAAAATACATCGCGGGCGGAATGGCCCGTGGCCAGGATCACGGCCTCGGCCTTGATGTGGCCGCCGTTGGCGGTATGTACGCCGGCTATCTTACTAAATTGGACATCCAAAGAGGTGACCTTGGTATCGAATAAGAACTCGCCGCCCGCGTTCAGGATGGTCTCGCGCATGGCGGTAATGATCTGCGGCAGCTTGTTGGTACCAATGTGCGGTCGTGCATCCACCAGAATATCCTCATCGGCACCATGCGCCACGAACATTTGCAGTACCTGGTTCACGTTGCCGCGTTTAGTGGAGCGGGTATATAATTTACCATCAGAGTAAGTCCCGGCACCGCCCTCGCCAAAGCAATAGTTTGATTCGGGGTTCACCAGGCCTTGTTTGTTGATGTTGGCCAGGTCGCGGCGGCGTTGCTTCACATCCTTACCCCTCTCTATCACGATCGGCTTGTGGCCTGACAATATGCACTGCAGTGCCGCGAATATCCCGGCCGGACCGGCTCCCACGATCACCACAGGCTTTTGATCGGCCACGTTGGGGTATTCGATATTAAAACTGGTAATGGGAGCAGGCTCGTTCATAAATACCTGCACATGCATGCGGTATACTACCTTGCGGCCACGGGCATCAATAGAACGCTTGCGGACCTTAATGGCCGTGATGCGCTGCACCGGCACCTTGAGGGAGGCGGCAGCTAATTTGGTCAATGCTTCTTCATTTTCGTGCTCCTCGGGCAGGCACACGATCTCGGTCTCTTTCATCATAACGTTGCCGGGTTTTTATCCCGGATGGTGCAAAGATACACATTGTACGGCAGGGCAAAAAGTGTTCGGCTGTGCGCGAATACCGTTCGGTAGCGGACGGTCATAGCGGTCAACATAAATTTATACAACTGACAATCAATTAATTAACTATTTGGTGCCAAAGTTGGCATAGGTGTATCAACATAACAACAACAGCCATGATCACCGAACAAACTTTGAACCGCATATGGGAAGGATGCCTGAAACAAGACCGCAAACAACAGGAGATGTTGTACAAGGTACTGGCCCCACGTATGCTTGCTGCCTGCAACCGTTACGCCCAAGATCGTGACGAGGCGCAGGATATAATGCAGGAAGGTTTCATCAAAGTGTTCGGCTCAATGCACAAGTACCGTGGCGAGGGCAGCCTGGAGGGTTGGATCCGCCGTATCATGGTGCACACTGCCATATCACGTTTCCGCAAGCAAAAGCCAGTAGTGCTTACCGACGAATTACCCGAAGGCGTGACCATACACATGAGCTACAACGAGAGCGGCATGGAAGAGAAAGAGTTGTTGAACATGATCGCGGAGCTGCCTGATACCTACCGCAACGTGTTCAATCTGTATGCCATCGAGGGCTACTCGCACCAGGAGATCGGCGAGGCGCTGGGCATCAGTGAGCTGGTATCACGTACCACATTGCACCGTGCACGTGGCGTGTTGAAGAATAAGTTAAGCAAGATCGCGATGCGCGCCCAGCACAGGCTGGCCTGCTGATCACTGACCCTATATATTACCTATTAACCTTACACATCACCAAAAACGAAACGGGACCGCTTTTTAAGGCGGTCCCGTTCGCTTATATAACAACAACCTAATTTACTTCGAGTAGATCTTAGAGTTATCTCTGAAACCGGCAGTGCTGTTGCTGTACCAGTCGGCAAAGTTAGTACCGCCTGATAGTGCCCACTCTGAGAAGTGCAGGTAAGCAGAGTTAACCGGTTGCAACTCTACAGGGTATTTGTATTCGCCCACAAAGTTGATGGCCCAAGGATAGTTCTCTTTTGATAAGTAGTATTTGTTAGCTGTAGGAACTGAGGTATCATCATCAGTACCGAACAGTTTAGCGTCGGCTTTATCGGTAGGTGCAAAGCCTGGCAGGTGGATCTCATAACCGCGGCGCAGATCGCTGATCAGGAACGGATTGAAAGAAGACACTTGCAATGAGCTTGCTGACACCGGTGAAGCAAAGGTCACGTTAACAGTAGCAGTGCTGCCGGTAACTTTGGCTTTGTCCATCAGGGTGTTGATGAAGTAAGCACCGTCAGGGTTCTTCAACAACGCTTCGTGGTTATCGAAAGGTACGATCACGGCTTTGGTTTGGCCGGCCTCAACGCCGTTGCCTGCAAAGCTGATGTAGTTGCTGATCTGTTTTTGACCACTCACCGAGCTAACTGCCGAAGCTGCTACCGGCAATTGTACCGCAAAACCATTGTGGAAAGAAGCACCTGAAGCAAGAGGAGTGAACTCACCTTTCATTTCAACAACTTGGTTGCTGGCATTGCTGGTGAAAGTGTAACGGTAGTTAACCACCAGGTCATTCAGGTCAAAGTCACCTTTTTTAGGCCAGTTATCTTCAAAGGCGATGCTGGCGTAGCCGGTAGCCGATGGATAGTAGCTTACGTAAGCTTTGGTAGGATCGGTCGGGAAAGCATCCAGTTCGTCTTGTACACCGTCACCGTCGCTGTCGCCACCTTTATCGATAGCAGGTACACCGTCGTTAGAGATAGCAGTTACCGGGTTCGAAGAAGCGTAGATCACCAGGTCATTAAAGTCATGGTCAGAACCATTCTCACGGTTGATATCTTCGAAACCGATCAGGAACAATTTGTGTACATCATCCCAAAGGGTAACAGTGTGTTTCTTGTTAGCAACGTTGGTCTCAGGGTTAAGCTTGTAATCTGAGTAGAATTTGGCGTTGCCGGTTTGTACACCTGAACCGGTCCATGCATTTTGGATCAGTACGAAACCGATAGAAGTACCTGCCGAGAAACGGCCGATCTTCACTTTATCGCCTGAGCGCAGGCCACCACCTGAACCATAAGCCGAAGCATTAGGGAAGATCAAGGTAGCGTTGGCAATGTCAGACGGGCTGTTAGGTGCGCTGCCTGTCTTGTAAGTATAAAAAGCCAGTGAGTTCATGTAACCGGCACCTTCTGCTACGAATGTGATCCAAACGTCAGAGGTGGCAGTGATGTTCAGGTTAGGAACGGCACTGGTGGTCAGGTACTCAGGGTGAGTGCTTGGCAATGGGCTACCTTCTGGTAACGATGCGTTCACGTATGATAATAATGAAGCGTCGATGTTATCAGGAGTAGTTTCCAAATAAGCCGGACGACCTAATTTGAACGGATACGCGCTGGTGTTGATCACCGCGTTAGACGAGGCGGTGTAAGGGCTTGGGTAAGCAAAGGTTGGATCACCTACTGCGTTAGAGGCTTTGCTTGATGCAACAGCACCGCCGGTGGTGTTCACCACGATCTCTTCGGCCTGCACATCGCCGCTGAAGCCGTCCTTGCCACCTATGGTAGCAGTGATAGTATTGCTTGAGCTGATCACGGCTTGTGCGTTACGCATCACGCCTACGTAAGCAGGATCGATGATCAGTTTGGTAGCTGAGCTTGGTACGGTGATCACGCCTTGCAGCACACCGCTCTTATTGGTAGCTCCTTTATAAATTGGAGAAGTAGAGCCGGGCAGGTAAACGCTTACTACCACGCCGCTCAGTGCCTCATCATTACCGGCCTTCAGGCTTAGGTTCAAGGTCACATTCTTAGAGGTCGAAAAGTTGAAACCGTCAGGAGCGATCTTGTTAACGGGAGCAGTTGGCTCCGTCGTTCCTTGGGTGGCACCATCTTTTTTGCAAGCCGTAAATGATACTGCGGCTGCTAAAAGGGCAAATGTAAAAAGGTGTTTCATATAAATATTGATAATTGTTGAACGGTAGGCAAAAGGTATTCCAATGGCCATTCATACGGGGCAAAGCCATATTTAGTTGCGAAAGCGTTGACACAATTCCACAACGATGGGGAGATAAGTGTTGCAACAATTATCGTTTGGGGAATTTTTTCCCGTGCTTACTCACAAGCGAAAGGCCCTGCGCTCTTTGGCGTTCATCAGCGCATTCGTTAACTTTGCAGCTCATTTTTTAACGTGGGAAAAGATAAACTGAAACGTTTTGCCGAAGTAGATACCTTTAGCAACGTGGTACAGCTGGAGGCTGGCCAGCCTTATAAAGGTAAATGGTCAAGTGATTTTTTTAAGAACGATAGCCCGGTAGTGCTGGAGCTGGCTTGCGGTAAAGGCGAGTATACGGTCAACTTGGCCAAGCTTTTCCCCGAAAAGGACCTGATCGGTATCGACTACAAAGGCAACCGCATATGGCGCGGCGCCAAAACGGCTTTAGAGGAAGGCATCACCAACGTAGGCTTTTTGCGCATACAGATCGAGAACCTGCTCGACTATTTTGCCCCCGGCGAGGTGGACGAGATATGGATCACCTTCCCCGACCCCCAGCCGCAGATCAGCCGTGAGAAAAAGCGACTTACTTCTCCCCGTTTCCTTGAGAAATACAAACTGCTTTTGAAACCGGGCGGCCTCATGAACCTCAAGACCGATAATGACGGGCTGCATGCTTACACCGCCGAAAAGATCGAAGAACTGGGTTTGAAACTACACATCAAGACCGAGGATCTTTATCATTCGCCTTACGCCAACGAGGTGCTGAACATCAAGACCTACTACGAAAAGAAATACCTGAAAGACAATAAGAACATCAATTACCTACAGTTCTCCTTTGAATAACGAACAAAGCGATGGCCAACGACGCTAATTTTTACCAGCATGTTTTTGAGGTGGTGAGGCAGATACCGCCGGGCCGGGTGACCTCGTACGGTGCCATTGCCAAATTCTTGGGAGCGCCTACCTGGTCGCGCAAGGTGGGGCATGCCATGGGTCAGCTACCTACAGAGGGCGAACCGGTACCCTTTCAGCGGGTGGTGAGCGGCTCGGGCCACCTATCGGGTAGCACCGATAACATCGAGTACCGCATAAGCCTGCTCGAAAAAGAAGGGATCAGCTTTGTGGGCAACAAGATCCAGAACTTCAAGGCCGTGAACTGGGACCCATCCATCGAGCTCGATTATTGATCTGTAGCATCCATTTGCAATAATTCCATACGGTTGCCAAAAGGGTCATGAAAGGCAAAACGCCTGCGACCGGGCAACAAAGTTTGCGGACTGATCGGCACACCATGGTCTTCCAGGTGTTTGAGCGCCGCATCTACATCCTCTACCTCAAAAGCCGTATGCCTGATGGATGGCGAGCGTGAACGCTCCACGCCAATGTGCAGCTCTATGTCGCCCATCTTTAACCACACTCCTTTATCTTTCAATTCGGGCGGGCGGGTCATTTCGGTGAGGCCGATCACGTCTTTATAAAAGCGTCGGGCCTCCTCCAGCCGTTGTGCAGGTACGCAAATGTGGATGTGATCGGCGCGCTTGAATTTGATCATGCTGTGTTGCTTTACTGTCAAAGATAGCAGCATGATATTTATCCGCACCAAAATTTTAACGAACATTGTGCTTGTAAGCTATACCGCTTTATTAACCGATAATTACACCCCATGGGACAACTCATAAACGACTTTAATGCCTACCGTACCAAGATGAACGATAGGATCATGGAAACGGCCAACACCAACATCAAACGCTTTTTTGCTTTAGATACCACTACCTACGCCGACGGCGCCCTGGACGTAAAGACCAAGGAGATGCTGGGCCTGGTAGCCAGTATGGTGCTGCGTTGTGATGACTGCATTAAATATCACCTGGGCAAATGCCACGAGGCGGGCGTGAACGATGCCGAGATGAATGAGGTGTTCATGATCGCCAACCTGGTGGGCGGATCGATCGTGATCCCGCATTACCGCCGTGCTGTTGAGTACTGGGACGAGTTGAACGAGACCGCTTCAGAAGCCTGATCATATGCAACTGATCACCGACGCCACCATTCCGCAGTATAGCTTTGAACCCGATGCGGTAATGGGCAACACCCTATTCAGAATAGATCGTAACGACTGCATTATGAGCTACCGCCGGTCAGACATGCTGGTGCCTCATCGCAAGAACTACTATTTTATGTCGTTGGTGCGGCGCGGAAGCAGCAGGCATTGGATCGATCAGGTGCCTTATGTGATCAAACCTGATCACTTTTACTTTACGGTGCCCCAGCAGATCCACCTTAAAGAGGCCGCCCAGCCGTTCACCGGCATCACCCTCAGCTTTACTGAGGAGTTCCTGGGGTTAGATGAGAGCGGCACCCTGAAGCAACTGCCGCTGATCGCTAACCCTGATCATGGGCATGAGTTAAAGCTGAGCAATGCCGATGTGTCCTTTGTTGATGACCTGCTCAACAAGATCATGGCCGAGTACCATGCCAAAAGCAAGTGGCAGCAAAGCATGTTACTGGCTTACATGAAGGTATTAGTGATACACCTGAGCCGGCTATACACCGAACAGCTGACCGATAGCAAGGTACTGCCCGAACGCACCCTGCTCAACCGCTACCTGGCCCATGTAGATACCTGGCACAAGCAACACCATGAGGTGGGGCATTATGCCGGGCTCATGAACCTATCGGCCGGTCATTTGAGTGAGCTGATCAAAGATCAGAGCGGCCGCCCGGCGATCGCGCACATTCATGAACGGCTGATCGTAGAAGCGCGCCGGCTGCTTTTCCATACCGAGCGATCGGTAAAAGAAGTGGCCTTTGAGCTGGGTTTTGAGGATGCCTCATACTTTAACCGCTTCTTTAAACGCCTCACCGGCGACACGCCGGTGGCCTACCGCCAAACCACCCGCGAAATGTACCATTGAAACCTGTGCAAGTACCGTACGGGTAGCCGTAGGCCCACTTATATTTGTTCAACAAATAATAACTATGAGAACAGTATTGATCACAGGGGCCAACAAAAGCATTGGCTTCGAAAAAGCTAAGATATTAGCCAAACAAGGATACCACGTTTACCTGGGCGCACGTGATGCGGCCAAAGGCAACGAGGCGGTAGAAAAAATCAAGGCCGAAGGGATCGACAATGTGGAGTTCCTGCTTATTGATGTGACCGATAAAGTCTCGATTGACGCTGCCCAACGTTCGGTGGCCGAAAAAGGTAAAGGGCTGGATATCCTGATCAACAACGCCGGCATTTTAGGCGGATATGACCAGAGCGCCCAAACGGTTGATACCGCGTTGATCCGCGAGGTGTTCGACACCAACTTTTTTGGCGTGATCAACGTGACACAAGCCTTTTTGCCGCTGCTGAAGAACTCAGAGCAGCCGGTAATCGTGAACGTGACCTCGGGCCTGGGCTCGCTCACCATCCACAGCGACCCGGAGTCGAAGTTCTACCATGTTAAAACAGCGGCTTACGGTCCGTCAAAAACCGCGTTGAACGCCTACACCGTGGTGCTGGCTTACGAGCTGCGCGACACCAACTTTAAAGTGAACGTGGTCGACCCTGGTTACACCGCTACCGATTTTAATAATAACTCAGGCCCGTTCAAGGTGGAGGATTCGGCCGCGTTCGTGACCAGTTACGCCACCCTTGGCGCAGGTGGCCCCACCGGCAAATACTTCAGCCACGAGTTCCCTGAAAATAATTACGAGTGCCCTTGGTAAGCTCGAGCTTATCAAACAACAAAAAAGGCGACCCCATGACCGGGGTCGCCTTTTTTATTCGATGGTGGCGAGTGCAACAAATAAAAGGTTATCACATCTTTTACGATTGCTTTATAACAACAGCAAGACTATATTGCATCGAACTTGTCTCTATGTTAGCCAAACGAACATCACAAAGAACCTTATCGCTCGACATGACCGCCATGGCCGATGTAGGTTTTTTATTGCTGGTGTTCTTTATGGTGTTTCCTCACTTTAACCAGAAAGATGTGGTCAAGGTAGCACTGCCACAAGCCTATGGCCCTGGTCAATGCTCATTGAACAATATGCCGGCCACTATATTTATAAAGGACAACAAGATATATATTGACATAGCCGACCCTGAAATTAAGAAACAAGCCGTTAAGAACATGGCTCGGATCTATCGGGTCAGCATCACCGACGAGGAACAGGATCGATTCGTTAAGATGGGAACCTTTGGCGCATCTATGCAAAGCCTGAAAATGTATATCCATCAACCCCATCCACTACTTTACGCCAAGAATAACCAAGGCATACCGATCAACGATGGCCGTAATAATGAGTTATTTGATTGGATTAAGGAAACGCAGGCAGTATACCAACACAAATATGGCAACAACATGCGGATAGGGATAGCGGCCGACGCTGCGGAGTCCTATTCTATAGTAAAGTTGCTGATCGCTAATTTACAGTCCCAAAACATCAATAAGTTCTCTCTGATCTTAAATAGCGGGAAGCCTAACGTTAAATAATTTCTCCATCTGTGACAAATAAAGAATCGAACCAACTCAAACGCTGCTCCTGGTGCGGCACCGACCCTTTGTACATGAAATATCATGACGAGGAATGGGGCAAGGAAACACATGATGACCACGTGTTATTTGAGTTCCTGGTGTTGGAATCGGCACAAGCAGGTTTGAGCTGGATCACCATTTTGCGCCGCCGCGAAAGCTACCGAAAAGCATTCGCTGGCTTTGATGTGAAAAAGGTAGCGGCCTTTGATGACGAAGATGTGGAACGCCTAATGCAGGATGAAGGCATCATCCGTAACCGGTTGAAGATACTGGCCGCTATCAATAACGCTAAACTCTTCATGGAGGTGCAAAAAGAATTTGGCTCGTTCGACCGATACCTGTACAGCTTCATGCCCGATGGTCGGTCTGTCAACAACTTACCCGGAAGCATCCCCGTGAGCACACCCATATCTGATGCGATAAGCAAGAATATGAAAAAGCGCGGCTTTAAATTCTTCGGCACCACCATTTGCTACGCTTACATGCAAGCCACCGGCATGGTGAACGATCACGTGGTGGATTGCGCGTTCAAGTAGCCGAACCGGAATTTTAAGGATCTTCCGAATGAACAGAATGCTTTACCAAGGGTTGTTCGTTCGATAAACATATGTAAGCTTGTTATGAGCATTAATCCTATTTTTGTGACCGTAGTTCGTAGAAGCATAACGGTCCATTCTGTACTTCTATGAATTCATAAAATTCCGGTTCAAAACACATGAAGAAACTATTTCTGTTAGACGGTATGGCGCTGATGTACAGGGCCCACTTTGCATTGAGCAAGAACCCACGGTTCACCTCAGGCGGGCTCAACACATCGGCCGTGATGGGTTTCACCAACACCCTGCTGGATGTGTTGCGTAAAGAGAAACCTACGCACATGGCCGTGGTTTTCGATACCGATGCCCCTACCGAACGTCATACCGACTTTGCCGACTATAAAGGCCACCGCGAGGCCATGCCCGAAGATCTGAGCAAGGCCATGCCTTACGTGATCAAACTGATCCTGGGTTTCAACATCCCGGTGATCACGTCTGACGGTTACGAGGCTGACGACATCATTGGCACGCTGGCCAAAAAGGCCGAGCAGCAGGGCTACCAGGTGTATTGCATGACCCCTGATAAGGACTTTGCCCAACTGGTGTCGCCCAACATCTTTATTTACAAGCCGGCCCGTATGGGTAACGATATGGAGATCCTGGGCGTGGAGGAAGTAAAAAAGAAATGGGAAGTTGACGACGTTTGCCAGGTGATCGATATTTTGGGCCTATGGGGCGATGCCGTGGATAACATTCCGGGTATACCGGGCATTGGGGAGAAGACCGCCAAGGCGCTGATCAAGCAGTATGGCTCCATGGAGAACATCATCAAGAACAGCCATGAACTGAAAGGCAAGATGCGCGAGAACGTGGAGAAATTTGCCGATCAGGGCCTTATGTCGAAAAAGCTGGCTACTATCATATTGGATGTACCGGTGGAACTGGACGAAGAAGGATTGGCCATCTGTGCTCCAAGTAAGGACCTGCTCGAGCCCCTCTTTGCCGAACTGGAATTCCGTACGCTGGGGCGCCGCGTATTTGGCGATGATTTCAGCATTACCGAGATCAAGGCCGTTGGTGGTCAGCAAGACCTGTTCGGTGATCCGGCACCAGGCACCGGCCGTACCCTGGCCGTTACCGTGACCGATATTGCCGAGAGCGAAGCACCCGTTGCCGCCAAGAATATCAGCAACGTACCACACCAATACCACCTGGTGACCACCGCCGAGCAACGCGCCGAGCTGATCGCTGCGTTACTGAAAGAGCCGGAGATCACCTTCGATACCGAGACCACCGGCCTCGACGCCAACAACTGCGAGCTGGTAGGTCTGTCGTTCGCCATTAACCCGGGCGAGGCCTGGTATATACCGCTACCGGCCAACTTTGAGGAGGCCAGGACCATTGCGCACGAGTTCAAACCGGTGTTGGAGAACGAGTCCATTAACAAGGTAGGCCAGAACGTTAAGTACGATATACTCGTGCTCAAGTGGTATGGCATCGAGGTAAAAGGCAAACTGTTCGACACCCTAATGGCACACTACGTGCTTGACCCTGATACCCGCCATAACATGGATATCCTGGCCGAGAACTACCTGGGCTACAAAACGGTATCCATCACTGAGTTGATCGGCCCCAAGGGCAAGAACCAGCTCACCATGCGCGATGTGGATGTAGAAAAGGTAAAAGAGTACGCCGGTGAGGATGCCGACGTGACCCTTCAACTGAAACAAGTGTTCGAGCCTAAACTGCAACAAGTGGAGGCCGACAAGTTATTGAGCGAGATGGAGCATCCGCTGATCTACGTTTTAGCCGACGTGGAATTTGAGGGCGTACGCGTTGATGAACCGACCCTAAAAGAATTTTCGAAAGAGCTGGAGACCGACATCACCCGTTTGGAGCGCACCGTGCATGAAAAGGCGGGTGTCAAGTTCAACATCTCATCGCCCAAGCAACTGGGTGAGGTACTGTTCGAGAAACTGATGCTGGACCCTAAGGCCAAAAAGACAAAGACCGGCCAATACCAAACCGGTGAGGACGTGCTGCTGGCCCTGGCCACCAAGAGCGACATCGTGCGTGATATTTTGGATTTTCGCCAGTTGCTAAAATTGAAATCGACCTATGTGGATGCCCTGCCGCTGATGGTGAACCCAAAGACCGGCCGCATTCATACTTCATACAACCAGGCCGTGGCGGCTACCGGTCGTTTGAGCTCGCAAAACCCCAACCTGCAAAACATCCCGATCCGTACCGAACGTGGCCGAGAGGTGCGTAAAGCGTTCATTGCCCGCGATGAGGACCACATCCTGCTATCGGCCGATTACTCGCAGATCGAGTTGCGCATCATTGCCGAGATCAGCAAGGACCCTAACATGCTGGATGCCTTTGCACAGAACCTCGACATCCACACCGCTACGGCAGCCAATGTGTACGGCGTGGCCCTGGCCGATGTGACCAGCGATCAACGCCGCAATGCCAAGGCCGTTAACTTCGGTATCATTTACGGTCAATCGTCGTTCGGGTTATCGCAAAGTTTAGGTATACCACGTAAGGAAGCTAACGACATCATTGAGCAGTACTTTGTGCAATACTCGGGTATCAAGAATTACATGAGCGATACCATGAACTTTGCCCGCGAGAACGGCTATGTTAAGACATTGATGGGCCGTCGCCGTTACTTGCGTGATATCAACTCGGCCAACGCCACCGTGCGTGGCTTTGCCGAACGAAATGCCATTAACGCCCCTATCCAAGGCTCCGCGGCTGATATGATCAAGATCGCCATGATCAACATTCATAAAGAGTTCAAGGCGCAGGGACTGGCCAGTCGCATGACCATGCAAGTGCATGATGAGTTAGTGTTCGATGTACGCAAGGATGAACTGGAGACCGTAAAACCGATCATCTCTCACCATATGCGCACCGCTATAAAGACCGAAGTGCCGATCATGGTCGAGATGGGTACCGGCGTCAACTGGCTGGAAGCTCATTAAGGTGTATTCATTTAGATACCATCATACTTCCCTTCTTGAGAGGGGTCAGGGGTGTGTTTAGACGCAATGCAAAACATCGCTTCATTAAACACACCCCTTTCCATAACACTTCCCCTCGCGCCCCTTCTCAAGAGGGGAATGAAAAAGATAAGACCATAATACCGCAGTTATCACTCGACCATGCCGCGCAAGATCATCCCATATGATGCAAATTTAAAACCGCTGGCAACCAAACTTCGAAACGATAGTACACTTGGCGAGATCAGGCTTTGGCAGGAGTTGAAAGGTAAGAGGTTTCACGGCTATGACTTTCACAGGCAAAAGCCGTTGTTGAGATACATCGTCGACTTTTATTGTGCAGAATTGGAATTAGTGATCGAGCTGGACGGGCATTATCACGAGAATGTGATAGACCTTGATGAATTGAGGGATACAGAGCTGATGAGATATGGCCTTACGATTCTCAGGTTTACAGAAGTTGAGGTCATGAAAGACATGATCAATGTATTGCGAACATTGGAAGCTTATTTAGAGGAAAGAACAAAAAGCTAAGGAAGTTTTGAGTCTCATCGCTTATTTAAACACACCCCTTTCCATTACACTTGCCCAACGCGCCCCCTCTCAAGAGGGGATGAAAAGTACATTATCAAAAAGCCATGCATCGCCACTATACTTCCCCTCTTGAGAGGGGTCAGGGGTGTGTTTAGACGCTATGCAAAACATCGCTTATCTAAACACACCCACTTTCCACTACACATACCTCCCTCAGCCCTCTCAAGAGGGTAATAAAATGTCGTCTCACATATTTATTTTCATTTCACTCTTGCACACCTCAAATACTTTCCATTACTTTGAAAACAAAAGTACTTTTCTGGTGGAAAACTCAAAGTTACACGACGACCTCGCCTCTATACGCAACATGATGGAGCGCTCATCAAAGTTCATCTCCTTGAGCGGGCTTTCGGGCGTAATGGCCGGAGTTTATGCGCTTATTGGCGCAGGCCTGGCCTATCGGATCATTTATGACCCTGCCGGCCGTCACTCGTTCGACTATGCGCCACCGGGCCAGAGTCCATACCTGCAATCGCAACTCTGGGAGGATCTGGTGTTCTCGCCCGTGATCCTGCAATTGTTCTTCGTGGCCTTTGCCGTGCTGTTCGCCTCGTTACTTACCGGTTATTACTTAACGGTACGTAAGGCCAAAAAGCAAAAGCAACCCGTATGGGGAAAGACCAGCCGCGCGCTCTTATTCCAAATGGCCACACCGCTGATCACCGGCGGGGTGCTGATCATTTTGCTGCTGGGGCGTGGCTATCTGGGTATCATATCGCCCGCATGCCTGGCCTTTTATGGGCTTGCGCTGGTAGGCGCCAGCGCCTATACCTATAATGACGTAAAATACTTAGGTTTGTGCCAGATCGTGCTGGGCATCATCGCAGCGGCCCTTCCCGGTTTCGGATTGTTCATTTGGGCGATCGGTTTTGGGGTACTGCACATTGTTTACGGTAGTTTAATGTATATAAAATACGAACGTTGAAAGTTCCGTTCGATAAACTGGATAAGGCCTTTGAGAATCG
Source organism: Mucilaginibacter daejeonensis (assembly GCF_020783335.1). NCBI lineage: Bacteria > Pseudomonadati > Bacteroidota > Sphingobacteriia > Sphingobacteriales > Sphingobacteriaceae > Mucilaginibacter > Mucilaginibacter daejeonensis. Next base: position 472,144 of record NZ_CP086068.1, on the reverse strand, counting down.
GGTAAGGCTACAGATCATGAGCGTGCTGATGGTGAACGAGTCGTACGACTTTACTTCGCTGCGCGATCTGCTCGATATTACCGATGGCAACCTGGCATCTAACCTTAAAGCGTTGGAAAAAGAGGGCTATATCACCATACACAAGAGTTTTGTAGGCCGTAAGCCCAACACCACTTACCAGGCATCAGATAAAGGAAAGACGGCTTTCCAGGAACACCTAAATGCGTTGGAACAACTCATTCAACAACAAAAAAAATAAGACCAGGTTGCAGCGGCCTGTTTTTTTTGACTAATAACTTTCATTTTCAAAGTTCTTTTAAAAATAACATTATGATAGACCAACCACACCCGACCGGTAACTGGCTCCGCGAGTCGGTACTCCTGAAACTGCTTTTGATCATGGTGATCGCCCTCCTGCTTTTGATCCCCTCCTCATGGATACAGGAACTGGTACGCGAACGCAGCGACCGGCAGGAACAGATCGTGAACGAGGATACCGACAAATGGTCGGGCCGGCAATTGATACAAGGTCCCGTGTTAGTGATCCCTTACAAAAAGGCGGTACGCGAAAAGGACAGCACCGGTAAAGAAGTGATCAAGGAATACACGCAGAACCTATACCTGCTGTCCGATGACCTGAACATTAGCGCCAACGTAAAAAGCGACACGCTTAAACGTGGCATTTATGACATTGGCGTTTACGATGCCTTGCTGAGCCTGAACGGCCGTTTTAACACCGCCAACATTGCTCGCCTGCAGATCGATAACAGCCTGATCCAATACCAAAAGGCGCGTTTACTGTTCAGCCTGGGCGATCTGAAAGGCCTGAAGGCCGACCCGACCATCCGCGTGCAGAACCGTTCATACACGGCCAGTTCCGTGACCGATGGGCTGCTGACAGGTGGCTTGCAAGCGGAGATAGACCTGAGCACCCTCCCGCCCGGCGACCTGCCTTTTAGCCTGAACCTGCAACTCAAAGGAAGCCAAAGCCTACGATTCATCCACGCGGCCAAGACCACCCAGGTAGAAGTGAAAGGTAATTGGCCAAGCCCTAAATTCGATGGCAGATATCTACCCAATGAGCGCAGCATCAGCAAGGCAGGATTTTATGGCAAATGGCGCATGTTGAATTATAACCGCCCGTTCCCGCAGCAATGGGTAGGTAATGATACGTTGCTCAACAGCTTTAAACGCAATAATAATGTGCTGTTCGGGGTACAGCTGCACATCCAGGTAGATGATTATCAAAAGACCATGCGCACCAGTAAGTATGCGATACTGATCATCGCGCTCACTTTCGTGTCCTTGTTCCTGACCGAGGTGATCCAAAAGAAGCCGGTACACGTGTTCAATTATGCGCTGATCGGCGCGGCTATGATCGTTTTCTACAGCTTGCTGCTATCCTTTTCAGAGCAGGTGGGTTACAATTGGGCCTATCTTATAGCGGCCGTTGCCACCATTGCGCTGATCGCATGGTTCACGGCATCGTTACTTAACAGTAAGGCAGCTGCACTTTTTGCCGTGATACTGAGTGTCTTTTACGGCTTTGTGTTCGTGATCATTCAACTGGAGGAGCTTTCCTTACTTGTGGGCAGTATCGCCCTGTTCGTGGTGATCGCTGCACTCATGTACTTTTCGCGCAAGATCAACTGGAACTGAACCTAACCTATATCACCAAGGGAGCAGCTTTATGGTTGCTCCCTTTTAACAACTACTGATCATGATATTCTCCACCGCTACTGTTAAACTTAACAAAGGCTTATTTTATGCGTTCACAGGCATTTATTTACTGACCTGTATCTCAATGGTTTTCAGCACCATAGATGTAGTGATCCTTATTACGTTGAGCTATTGGATATCTATGATTCTCTACATGGCACTGATCAATATCGTGTATGGGATCTTCTGGCTTGTTAGTGCAGCATAAGGCTACGTCTTACCGATGAGCGACGGTCGGACTGGCTTAATTGCTTTATTTGCTGTTGTGTTATAGCTCCTTTGGTGTTGGCTTTATTAGGAAAGATGTAGAATAAAGTATCTTTTGAATTACCAGACCCTACCAAAATACCGTTTTGGTTTTTGGTATACAAACAGTTATATTTGTTTAAATACCTACCGCTATGAAACGTGAACTCTTAGAATTTTCGGCACAGATAGACGAGAAGCTGGAAGTGCCCTGCCAGGTGCGCACTTTTTGGGAGATCTTTTGGGGTCTGTTCAGGTAAGGTGCAAAAAAAGCGAGCCGACCCTCGCGGCCGCCTCGCTTTACTATTTGGATAGGAAAATTGTCAGCTGTGTAAGTCTTGAGGAGAACATCAAGCGGTGTTAATCGGCCTGCTCGTCCTTGGCTCGCGGCCCCTCTGTTTCGGGCCATTCGTATTGATCCCAGCCTCCACGGCCCCGTCCACGGCACATCTGATCTTTAAAGCGTTCCTTAAAACGCATACGCTCTTCGGGGGTCATGTTCTTAAAGCGTTCTACCATGCGCTTATTCATCCATGGAGCACCACCACCAAAGCGGCCGCCACCACGGCCAAAGCCAAATAATATCTTACTCAGCACAAATATGCCCATGGCCTGCCAAAAGGTAATGGCGCTCACATGCAGGATCTGTGGCAGCAGGTTATTCCAAAGCTGCATTACGGCCAAACTAATGAGCCCTAAAAATGCGGCAGCCATGATCGGTATGGTCACGAACCGGTAAGGCCGTTCAAAAAATATTCTTTTCATGTTGTGTCAACTAATATCTTAAAGTTCTTTAATGTCGGTATACAATTGTTTAAGCCGCTGCCTCAGGTGTAAAACGGCGTAGCGCTTGCGCGATACCAGCGTTTGAATGTTCACGCCCGTTAGCTCGGCCATTTGCTCAAAGCTTTTGTCTTCCAGCTCGTGCCAAACAAAAACCTGCCGTTGTTCGGCCGGTAGCTCATCCAGCGCCGCGAAAAGTTCTTCCCAAACCAGGCTGCGCAGGTACTCTGTTTCAGGGGTGGCCTGCTCGCTCATCAGCATCTCGGCCAGGTCGGCGCTGTCCTCATCCTCCTCGCCGTTGTCGAATAAAAGGTCGTCAAGCAGTGTTTCGGTACGCTTGCGGTACTTATCGGTGATCTTGTTGCGGGCCACGCGATACAGCCAGGCGCCTGTTTGCTCGATGGGTGCTGCATTCACTACCGAGGTAAGCTGATACCAAACATCCTGCAGTATGTCCTCGGCATCGGCATCGCTTTTCACCCTCCGCCGTATGAACGACAGCAGCCCTTTGCCATACTCTTTAATGGCTTTAAGGGTAAAACTGTTCTTATCTTCGGGCATCAGGGCGGTGATCAATGTGTATATCGTTCGTTTATATCAAGGCAGACGTACCACCGGCGCGAACATTTTAAACGATGTAAAAAAATTCTTGGCCGGTCACTTTTTAGTAAGAGCCACCTGAGAGGCGCATGTTACAGCCAGATCTGGCACGATCATAGTGTTGACCGTAGCATGACAACAGCCAACCAATTACAAGCCCAGTTAGAGGATGTATTTATAGGACGCCCCTGGTATGGAACGCCGATCAGCACCATCATTACCGAAGGCAGCTGGATAGCAGCTTTTAACTTACCGCACGGAGCAGTGCATAGCATTGCTCACATTGTGCTGCATATGACCGCCTGGACCGAGGAGACAGTGAGTCGCCTGAAAGGAAACAATGCGGCGATCCCGGCCCGTGGCGACTGGCCTGAGCCGGGCGAGGCATCTGAACAAAAATGGCATCAGCTGGTTATTGACTTGGATGAGGCCAACAGCGATCTGGTAAAAGCCATGCAAGCCCTGCCCAATGATCAGTGGGATCAGCTGATCAACGATGAACGCGGAGAGGGAGAACCGGTGACCACCTACAAAAGACTTGTTGAAGGCTTTATACAACACCAGATCTACCATGCCGGCCAGATCGCCTTACTGAACCGAATTAACCATGCTTACTAACGAAAAAAAGACCCTGATACTGGGCGCCACGCCCGACCCATCGCGCTATGCCTACCTGGCCGCCAACCGTTTGGTGCGTACCGGCCACCCGATCGTGAATGTGGGCATCAAAAAAGGAGAAGTAGCCGGGGTGGCTATCGAGAAAGCGGAAACGGTACATGACGATATCGACACCATAACGCTGTACGTTGGGCCGCAGAACCAGCCGCCGCTGTATGATTACATACTGGCCACTAACCCGAAACGCATCATTTTTAACCCAGGTACCGAGAACCCCGAACTGCGACGCATGGCGCGCGAACGAGGCATTGAAACACTATCGGCTTGTACGCTGGTGATGTTATCTACAGGGGAATATTAATAAGCGAATAGCAATGCTTCGCAACAGTGCAAAACTGTTGGGGGACAGTTCGCTGTGAATTCATATCTGCATAGATACCATAAAAAAGGTCCGGCCTGTTTCCAGTAGCCGGACCTTTTTTTGTGGTCCTTTTGGGGAAGGACCTTTCTATCAATAGCGATGCTTATCGGGCATCAAAGCTGTTGCGGAAACGCATACCATCGGCGGTATAACCTTCAATGGTCATTTGGCCATTCTTCAGGTTGGTGATCGCTTTATCGATGTCGTTCACGCTGTTGATCGCGATACCGTTCATGCTGGTAATGATCGAGCCTTCTGGTATATCATAGTTCTCGAAGAAACCACCGCGACGTACTTGGGTAACTACCACACCTGAGCTCAAGCGGAATTTAGCTTTTTGCTGTTGGGTAAGCGGCTGGAAGCTTGCACCTAATTTATTGTACAGTTCTTCCGCCGATCTTGAGGCTGCTGATGTACGGTTGCCTGCTGCCGGTTCGCCTTTCAGGGTCACGGTAAAGTTCTTTTCAGAACCGCCACGCAACACGGTCAAACGGATCTTATCGCCAGGTTGCAAACGGCCTACGCGTTCTTGCAGGTCTGACGATTCGTATATCGGCTGACCTTCAACCTTGGTGATCACGTCGCCTTTTTGCAAGCCTGCTGCGGCAGCACCGCCACCGTCTACCAGGTCGGCCACGTATAAACCGTTAGTAGTGCTGATCTTCAGTTCGCCGGCCACATCCGGGTTCAGCTCTCTGAAGTTAACACCGATATAACCACGTTTTACTGAACCGAATTTCTCCAGGTCGTTCAACACTTTTTTAGCCAGGTTAACCGGCACGGCAAAACCGTAACCTTCATATGAACCAGTGTGCGAAGCGATGGCCGAGTTGATACCGATCAGTTCGCCTTTGGTGTTCACTAACGCACCACCGCTGTTACCAGGGTTAATGGCCGCATCAGTTTGAATGAACGACTCGATGGCCTTGTTCAAACGAGGCTCTTGTTGCTGCTGGTAACGGGTACGGCTGCCAAATGGGCTTTGCTCCTCTTCCTGCTCGCTGCCAATGATACCGATGTTACGGCCTTTGGCACTTACGATACCTGCGGTAACAGTAGAGTTCAGGTTAAAAGGGTTACCTACGGCCAGTACCCATTCGCCTACCTTAACATCATCAGAGTTACCTAACTTAACGATAGGCAGGTTAGTAGCGCTTACTTTGATCAGCGCAAGGTCGGTATTAGGGTCGGTACCGATCACTTTGGCTTGCAGGGTGCGGTGATCGTTAGTGGTCACCTCCACCTTGCTGGCATTAGCCACCACGTGATTATTGGTCACGATATAACCATCAGTACTGATGATCACACCCGAACCTGATGCACGCTGAGGCTGGCTTTGACGGGGCTGCACACGCTGCCCGAACATATCGCCGAACATTTCCTCCAGCGGATCGCGTCCACCGCCGCTACGGCCCTGCTGGGCTGCATAAGTGGTGCGGATGTATACCACGGCCGGCGTTACGGCCGCTGCCGCCTGTACAAAATCAACATCGCCTGCCGACGATACCATGTTAGCTGTATTTCCTTTATTGCTGGCAAAATAAACTTTCTGACGATCCTCGAAGGTCATTCCCTCGGCCGGATCTTTCTCGAATACCTTATAGGCTCCGATGGCCATTGCCCCGCCAGCAAAGGCAGTAAGCAAGGTTAAACCAATTTTTCTCATATTATCTTGATCCTTTTATTGTGTTCTGTAGTACATTCCAAATTTAATACCATTAAGACGATAGGAACAATAATAAGTTATTGCCATTTTTGTTAAAATATGTTAAAGTCGGGCCAAGGCTGTTACACACTTGTTACGTATGGTCGGCCCGTGCAACACCCCGTAGTAAATGAAGCTTAATTTTTATAAATATCAAGGCGCCGGTAACGATTTTATTTTGATCGATAACCGCGACGGCAGCATCGACCACCGTAACCCATTGCTCATCAGCAAGGTATGCGATAGACGTTTTGGCGTAGGCGGTGATGGCATGATGTTCCTGCAAAACGTTGAAGGCTTTGATTTTGAGATGGTATACTACAACTCCGACGGTCAGCCGAGCAGCATGTGCGGTAATGGTGGCCGGTGCATAGTGGCCTTTGCCAGGCACTTGGGCGTGATCGGTTCTGAAACCAACTTTTTGGCAGTAGATGGTCCGCATTATGCCAAAATTTCAGATAGTGGCGACTGGGTAAGCCTGCAAATGATCGATGTGGATACCGTTGACCGCGACTCAGAGGCCTATGTACTGAACACAGGTTCACCGCATTACGTGCAACTCACCACCGGCCTGCAGCATAAAGATGTTTTTGCCGAAGGCCGCGCGATCCGCAATAACACTACCTACCTTTCTAAAGGCATCAACGTGAACTTTGTGGAACCTTTGGATAACGGCTACTTTGTGCGCACCTACGAACGGGGTGTAGAGGCCGAGACCTATGCCTGTGGTACCGGTGTAACGGCCGTAGCTTTAGCCATGGCTCAGGCCAACGACCAGACCGGCCACATCAGTACTCCCATTAAGGTTTTGGGCGGGGATATGAATATCCGCTTCCATTATGATGGTTTGAAATTTAACGACATATTCCTGGAAGGCCCAGCCGTAAAAGTGTTCATCGGTGAGATAGAGGTAGGCGATCTGGGCGAATATCAGGCTGAGGAACAAGGCTTATAATAAATCAAAAAGCCGGCAATGATCTTGCCGGCTTTTTGGTTTTAAGTTCACTTATGCAGTATATGCTGCGACCCATTTGGCTTTGATAGCGGCCCGTGCTTCGATGAACTCCTTGTCGGTGCCTTGAGCGATCGCATCCAGCGGTAACCGCAGCGGACGAGTACCTTTTTTCATTTCGATCAGATCCAGTATGCCGTTGGCGATCACTCGTGGGTCCATATCGAATTGGGCCATTTTACCGAACAGTCCTGCACCCAGCGCGTTAAACTTTTGAGTGGCGCTGTCGCCGTACTCAGCAACGATATCAGCCTTATCGGCATTTACACCTTGTTTTGACCCGTTGGTGCCCTCGGTAGGATATACGCCCGGCTGTATGCTCACATTTTCGATACCGTATTCGGCCAGTTCGTCCTGCGCGCCCTCGGTGATACTTTCCACCCCAAATTTACTGGCCAGGTAAGGCACCATGAAAGGCAGGGTGTGGCCGCTTGCACCGGAGGTGATGTTAATGATAAGGCCGTTTTGAGCTTTACGCATAGATGGCAGCACGGCCTGGTAGGTACGCAGCACACCGTAAAAATTGACCTCGAACATATGGCGTACCTGATCAAGCGAATAGCCCTCGAGCAAACCGAAGCCGCTTACGGCCGCATTGTTCACCAACACATCGATGTGGCCGTGTTTGGATAGCACTTGATCAAAGGCTTGTTTTACAGAGTCATCGCTGGTCACATCAATCTCCACCACCTCAACGTTGGGTATGGCCGATAGTTCTTGTGCTGCTGCTTGGTTCTTACCTGCTACGTTGCGCATTCCGGCTATTACGGTGTGGCCTGCATTAGCTAAGGTGATGGAGGTCAGTTTGCCGAAACCGGTACTGGTGCCGGTTATAAAAATAGTTTTTGACATGGTATTATGCTTTTATAATGTTTATCGTTCGTTAGAACATTACAAAGGTGCGTAGCCGTGCTTGCCTGCACATTGATATAGGATAAGAAAGAAATTGATATACATCAAGCCTACTTACGGGCCGATGCCGTGCGCACGCGGCTCAGTGTTTCGGGTGTTATGCCCAGGTATGAGGCGATCATGGCCTGTGGTATGCGGTTGGCCAAACCGGGATACCGTTTAACAAAGTCCAGGTATTTATCTTCGGCGCTGAAGCTGATCGCGGCATGGATGCGGTTCTGCGAGGCGGCAAAGCTTTTATTCATGATCGCGTTCACCAGATCATTAAATACTGGTATAGCTTTGCAAAGCATCTCAAAATTATCTTTGGTGATCAGTACCACTTCGCTGTCTTCCACCGCATCGATGTTAAATCTTGATGGCTCGCCGCTGAGTAAGCTCACACGGTCACCTATCCACCAGTTCTCGATACCAAAATTAATGACATGCTCCAGGCCCTTTTCGTTTACCGAATAGGTGCGCATACAGCCTTTTGCCACAAAAGCATTGTACTTCCAAACATCGCCCTCTTGTAACAGATACTGTTTTTTGCGCAACTTTTTCACGATACACACCGAACCAATCAGTTCAACATCTGCGGTGGTAAGCGTTATTTTATCGGTAAGGTATCTTTCCAGAACTTCGTGCACGGCCTTTATGATATTTTGGCCTAAATTAGCAAGATCTGGTAAGTGTGTATAGAACTTACCCTACACTTGCTCATGAAATTTATCGGCCACGATTCGGACATCATCAACTACCTCACGGGCGACCTTACCCTGCTCAACGCCATCGTCAAGAATTACAAAGTGCATGAGGTTGAGGGCAGCCCTACGATCAGTATCATGTTCGAGCTGGCGTATACCGAGGCGGATGTGATGCTGGTGTTCCGCGATGTGTTCAAGAACGGTTTTGAGGAAACGCCAGCCATTGGCCAGTACCAGATCGATTCGTGCAAGTTCTATCACATTGGCAGCAAGGTCTACTTTTCGGCCGACCCCGACGAGAGCGAAGAAGGCGCCGAAGGCATATCTGAATACGATAACGACTTCATTTTAAGTAACCATGTTGAGGGCTATATTTTTGAGGAAGAGACCGGCGATCGATAGGTAAAGCCAAACTACCTTAATTGCTGCTGTTATTGCCCGTTGTGAACAATTGTTTCATGGTGGTGTTATTTGACAAGACCAAATCAGACAACACTATGCAATGGATGGGCAGGCGTGAAAGCAGTAACGCCGAATCAGGAAGCAGCAGCGGCGGTGGCCGTATAGCCGCAGGCGGCGGTATCTTAGGTATCTTGGGTGTGATCATCTACCTGTTCACAGGTGTTAATCCGTCGCAAATATTGGGTGGTGGCGATGGCAACCCATCCGGAGGCGACCAAAAGAACGAAAAGCTGGCCACCGGCCGTACCCAGGAAGAAAAATTTTCGATGGTGGTACTGGCCGATACTGAAGAGATATGGCATAAGCTTTTCAGGGATATGGGCGCGAGCTATAAAGAACCCACCATTCACTTTTTTGAGGAAGCGGTAGAGACGAGCGGCTGCGGTTTTGCAGGCTCGGCAACAGGTCCGTTCTATTGCCCTCGCGATCAAAAAGTATATATCGATCTGTCCTTCTTCCGTGAGTTGGAGCAAAAATTGGGTGCAGGCGGCGACTTTGCCCGCGCTTATGTGATCGCTCATGAGGTAGGTCACCACGTGCAAAAGCTCATGGGCGTGTCAGACAAAATGGATCAGGCCCGCCAGCAAATGAGCGAAGAGGAATACAATAAGCTCTCTGTTAAACTGGAATTACAGGCCGATTTTTATGCCGGCGTATTTGCCCACTACGAGCAGCAAAAAGGCGTACTGGATGCCGGGGATATTGACGAGGCCCTGAACGCGGCCAACGCCATTGGCGACGACCGCCTGACCAAAGGCCAAGTATCGCCCGACTCCTTTACCCACGGCACCAGCGAGCAGCGTATGTACTGGTTCAAAAAAGGATATGAGACCGGCGATCCCAAACAAGGCAACACGTTCACGAGCGCGAGTTTGAATTGAGTTTGTTGACCGATAATGTGACCACTTTGATCTATATTAGCTTTCTGCACTTTTGATCAATTGGTGTGCAGTGTTTATGAAACTCAGATCTTACTTAACCATACTTACAGCGCTCGTCATACTGGCTTCCTGCTCTTCTAAAAAGAAGATCGGTGCAGGCACTATCAACAAGGAGGTGGCCAGCAAGTACGCCGTCACTAACAAGTATTATGACTCGGTAGCTAATAGCTTTGCGCTTAACCTGGCCTCAACAGCTATACCCAACCTGATCGACACTTTGGGTGCTGCCGTGCCCGGAGAGTGGGTGGGCACCGTTAACCTGGGTATGCGTAAGCCTAACTATGTGATCATCCATTATACCGCGCAGGATTCGATCCAACAAACGCTGCGCACGTTCACCGTAAAAGTGAGCCAGGTGAGTGCCCATTACGTAGTGGCTAAGGATGGCAAGGTATGGCACATGGTGAACGATTATTTGCGCGCCAACCAGGCGGGCATAGGCAAATGGGGCAGCGTGACAGATATGAACAGTTGCTCGATCGGTATCGAGATCGATAACAACGGCTCTGAACCTTACACCGATGGCCAGGTGAAAAGCCTGATCGCGTTACTGGGCTATTTAAAGACCACCTACAACATCCCGACCGCTAACTTTATTGGTCACCAGGACTGGGCGCCTAAACGCAAACCTGATCCGGGTCCGCTTTTCCCGTGGAAGATCATGGCCAAATATGGCTTTGGCTACTGGAGCGATGATGTACTGGAACTTGCTCCACCCGATTATGACTACATGACCGCTCTGCGCCTGATCGGTTACGATGTAAGCAACCTGAACGCTGCCATCGTGGCCTTTAAACGCCACTTCGTACAGAGTGATGTAAGTCCGCGCATGACCCAGCTTGACCTGAACGTACTGTTCAATGTCAGCAAAAAATATCTCAATTGATCCTGAACTGCTGCTTAATGCGGCACTGATACTAAACAAAAAAGGCCAGGCTAAACGCCCGGCCTTTTTTGTTTAGTGAATGTCCATGATCAGATCTTGATCACGTAATTGTAGGCCGTACCTTTGTAACGGTAGCCTATGCTAAAGTATTCGTTAGTAAAATTGGCCAGCTGGAACACGTGCACATTATTCTCGCCATTTAGCTTTCCCTCGATCGATACCACACCATTGTCGTTCACGATCTTATCAATATCAAATTGCTCGTCGGCACCATCAATGGACACGTCAGCATCACTTGCCCCTAACTTATAGCGCAATGCGGCTGTGAATTGCTTGCGATCGCCGATCAGCGACTTGAACTTTTCGAGGTCGGGTATCACGTTGGAATAGGCTATGCCGGTCAGGTTGGTCTCTGCGGAGGAGCCGCTGGTAAAATAGCCACCGTATTTGTTGCCTTCAGTACGTTGGTTAGTGATCAGGATCGTATTGGCGCCTAGCATGGCCGCCTGTATCTTGATCTTGCGATAGGCACGGTCCTTCACGCGCTCCTGGCTCGAGTAGATAGTAGTACCTTTTGATTTGGAACTTACCTCGCCAAACTTATACAACCCTTTCACCTCTCCTTCTACCGAGGTGATGGTCACGTTGTTCCAGTCCTTTACGCTGGTGATCGGTCTAAAAGAAGTGTTCTCGGCAAAGGTTTGCACGCGGCCGCTTTTAAAGATGATCTTTTGTACGGCGTTCTTGTACACGGTATTCACCACGTCCTCGCCCGGGTAGGTGTACTTAACGGCATCAGGCGTGATCTCTTTAACCGCGCAGGCGATCTTTTGGTTGTTGGTAACAACAGTATCCATTTGTGCATAGCAAGCGCTACCAAGGGCGGTGAATAAAGATGCCAAGGCTAAGGGACGTGCCAATTTGAGGATGGATAAAGAATTAGGTATCATATAGTTCTAAGAAAATTTATCTCCTCAAATATAAACATCCGCTTACTTTTTGCAAACGGCTGAGTTGATGCAAAAGCATAAAAAAACCCGGCCTTGCATCGCGCGCTGGCCGGGGTTAAAATTGATTCTAAAAACTAAATAGGTTCTACCGGGTGTACCGGTTAATAATGTCTAATATCACCTTGTTCTTTTGCAGTTGTGGCAAATAATCGAACAGGATATAGTGTTTCTCAGGGTCGGCGCTCAGGGCCAGCTCCAGGTTTGTCAATGCCTCATTGTAATCACCACGGGCGAACAGGTAAGCCACCAATCGGTAGTATAACTCAGCCGCATCCGGATTGCTCTTGATCGCTTCGGCCATTACCTCAATGGCATCGTTCAAACGTTCCTGCTCATACAGTATCGATGAGTAGTCCAGCCAGGCGTCTATGTCCAGTGGGTTAAGTTCAACCACCTTTTCATAAGCATTTTCTGACTCGGGCAAATGACCCAGCTTATATTCCGCATCGGCAATGGCGAACCAATAATCAGCATTGCTGATATCCAGATCAAGCGCCTTGCGGTAAAAGTGCAGGGCTTCAAAGTAACGTTCCTCAAAATCGAGCGTTACCCCTATGCCGAACCAGGCATCGGCCAGCTTGCTGTCCATCTTCACGGCCTTTTTGTAAAAAGCGCGTGCCTCGTCCATTTGCTCCAGCTTTTCGTAGCACTCGCCTATGGCGCAATAAGTATCGGCATTGGGTTGCTCGTACTCAAAGGTTTGACGGTACACCTCTATCGCTTCGGCATATTTCTCCAGGTTCACCAGTGCATTGCCTTTATTGAAGTAAGCCGATGCAAAGTTGTCCTTGATCAGTATCGCATAGTCGTAAGCATCTATCGCTTTCTCGAACAGTCCCAGCTTAGTAAAGGCGTTGCCCAAATTATACCAGGCCGCATAGCTGTAAGGCTCATTATCGATGTACTGCTCATAGAACTGGATGCTCTCTTGCTGATTGTCGATCACGTCGTAACAAAAAGCCAGTTCGTACAGGGCATCCTGGTTCTCCATGTTCTGCTTCAAACACTCCTTAAGGTAGTGTATGGCCATATCATAGTCGCCCATATTCTGATGAACGTAGGCCATGTGCAGCAATATATCGTCGGTCTCCTCGGCCATGGTGAGCGCCTTCTGGTAATTTTCCAGCGCCTCCGTGTAACGGTCCATGCTCTCGTACAGGTTTCCTCGTATGATATAGATATCAGCGTCAGACGCTTCCAGTAAGGCCGCTTTATCCAATGCGGCAAAGGCCTCACCTACGCGGTTGGTCACCACGAACAGCTGGGCCTGCTTGATCAAAAATATAGCGGCGAACGGGTGTTGGCTGATGGCGTAATCTACTACCTGGATCGCCTTTACAGGATCATTTTTCTCGATGTAGTAGTCAATGATGTTCTCGAATGCCTGTGCATCAAAAAAGTACTGATCATGATTGCGGAGCATTTCCTCATAACGCTCTACCGAGAATTTAGGGTCCTCAGTAAAACCGAATTCATATTCATCTTCCATCTGATCGTATTTACGGTCAAGGCCTTACAAAATATCGGTAGATATACAGCTGTAAGGCGATAACTGAGTTCAATTTACAATTATAAGATAACAAAGAGCAACATAGTTTTCAACATTACCGCAATGTGGATATTTCGGAATTTAATCGATTGATAATGAGCAGGTAAATTATCGTTAGTTAAAACAACTTTTTATCGTCGGTATCCACTGTTCGTCGCGGGTGTTGTGGGTAGCTGCTTTGTATATAAAATAAACGTTTCGGGTGCAGCGTTTGTTGTGTACCGCACCTGTATCATGATCAGGCTACGGTCAGCTTTTATTTAGCTAACACTCAAAAAATTGAAACGATTTATAATAACTTGCCGCGAATTTTAGATATGACGATCATTAACAAACATTTATTAGGATATACCCTGTGCGCATCGCTATTAGCAGGCCTTGGCGCCAAGGCTCAAACAGCAGCTACTCCTCCACCTCCCGAATTGCCAAAGAACTGGCATTTGATGGACCTAAAGGCCGATGGCTACTTCGGTATCAGCCTCAACAAGGCCTACCAGGCACTTAAAGGCAAAAAAAGCAAGACCGTGGTGATCGCCACCATCGATAGCGGTATCGATACCGCACAGGCTGACCTTAAGAGCGTGCTTTGGGTGAATCCGAAAGAGAAACCGGGCAATGGTAAGGACGATGATGGCAACGGCTACATCGATGACATGCATGGCTGGAACTTTTTAGGCGGCCCGGGCGGCAAGTGTGACTTCAGCGAGACCACCGAGGAGGTGCGCGAGTATCACCGCCTGAAGGACAAATACGGCATGATGACCGAGGCCAACGCGCCCGACAAAAAGGAGTTCGCGTACTGGCAAACCGTGAAGACGACCTACGATTCTACCTTCACCAAGTCATCTAACGAGAGCAAGCAGTTGTCGCAGATCATGAACGTGCTTATGATCACCAGCGGCTACATCAAAAAAGGCTTGAACCTGCCGGCTAACGGCACATTCAAACTGGCCGACCTGAGCAAGCTAAAAGCTACTAACGATACTATTGCCCAAAGCAAGAACGCCTGGACCTACTTTTTTACCGAGGAAGGCCCTACCGCTACCAACGAGAAGATCATCAAAGATCTTGGCGAATACATGACCAAGATCAATAACGACATCAACCCTGATCTGGAGGCCCGTGCCCGCATCGTGGGCGACGACCCTAATGTATGGGATACTAAGCCTTACGGCAGCAACATCCTGAAGTTCGAGGATGCTTCGCATGGTACGGGTGTGGCTGGTTTGATGGGCGCTGTACGCAACAATCAGTACGGCATCGATGGCGTGGCCGATAACGTGCGCATCATGGCCATCAAAGGCGTGCCTAACGGCGATGAGTATGATAAGGACATTGCCAAAGCGATCCGTTACGCGGTAGATAATGGTGCCAAGGTGGTGAACATGAGCTTTGGTAAAAAGCTATCTCCGCACAAAAAATGGGTAGATGAGGCTTTTAAATATGCTGCCGACCATGATGTACTGCTGGTGCAGGCCGCAGGTAACGACCACCAGAACGTTGATGAAAAAGCAGCCTATCCTAATGACACCTTTGAGGACGGCTCAGTGACCGACCTTGACAACGTGATCAGCGTAGGTGCATCATCGGCCAAGCAGGATGAGAAACTGCCGGGCGATTTTAGCAACTATGGCAAAAAGAACGTTGATGTATTTGCACCGGGTGTAAAGGTGACCTCGGTAGATAAAGATGCCGAGTTCAATACTGCGGATGGCACCAGCTTTGCCTCGCCGATCACCGCAGGTATTGCTGCCTTGTTGTTGGAGTACTACCCTAATCTGAGTGCCAAGCAACTTAAACAGATCATCTTGCAATCGGCCAAACCATTGACCGGCACTATGGTGATCAAACCAGGCACGCAAGACAAGGTAGACTTTACCACCCTGAGCAAGACCGGCGGCGTAGTGAACGCCTACGAGGCCGTGATCCTGGCCGGTAAAGTAAAAGGCGAACGTAAGAAATAACTTACCCCACCATGAACAAGAAAAGCGGACCACATCGGTCCGCTTTTCTTGTTTATGAACCATTTACCATTTGATCAGAAACACCCCGCTGCAATAGTTCACATCTGCTTTTTTAACGCCGTTCGCTTCTGATACGTTCAGCTGGTCTACCCTGAACGTGACCTTGTGCTTACCCGTATATTTAGTGATCGACGTGAGCTGAGCGGGCAGATCATACTGATAGTAAGCATCGCTGTTGCTGGGTTGGCGGTAGCTTTTCAACTGCTTGGAGTCCTTAAGCAAAGTGTTCGACCATGCGTTCAGGTCAAAGCTAATCTTTTGTCCGTCCAGTTCAACAGTTACGTTGGCGCTGTTACGTATCCTGATGGTGCTCATTTTACCATGCGGTAACTCGTAGGTGCTGGTATCAACCGTGATCGAGTCGGTTAGATCATTGATCGAATTGAAGCTAACATTGATCAACTGGTCATAGCCCGAAACATCGACCACCTCTTGCTGCCGGGTGTTCAGGATGTATTGTTTGCTCAATGGCTTGATCTCCGTTGTCCCATTCCTCTCGTCATCATAGTCGTAACCTGAAAAGTCCTCCAGGTTCAACTGCTTTTTCACCCAATCTATTTTATTACCGCGCGCCTCGTACCGGCTCATGCGCTCGTCGTAACGGCCATGCCCTTTAAGGTGCATGATCGAATCGGCCACGTGGTCAAGATCTTGCTTAAAATAGGGCTGCAGCGAGGCAAGGTCATGCCGCTCTACCAAATAGTTGATCACCGCTACTGCGCGGTTACCGTCCCGCTTACTGATCTTATCGCTCACTTTCTGCAGCTTTCCATCCTTCAGCGCATGGTTGCGGGCAAATACTTCCTTCAATATTCTAAGCTGCGATACTTTTGCTACCGAGAACGCACTTAACGGACCGTACACCGCCAACAAACTGAGCAAGCACAAACTCATGGGGATCAGCTTGATACTTTGCCTGGCCGAAGCCAAAAAGTATACACTGATGAACAGCAGCCAAAAAGCCAGCACGATCAAAAAATACCGTAGCTCAGTAACCCCATATTTGAACACCCTTGCTCCCGTGGCCACAAATAGTAACACGATGAGCGGCAGCAGCAACAGGTAAAAACTTTTAGCATAACTCTTGATCCATCTGCTGCCCTCGAGGTTACGGATCGGGTAAACCAATAAAATAGACAGGATACCGAACACCGCATAACCCAGCACCAGGCTCGATACCAAACCCTTGGGCAATTGCCATTGAACGATGATCTTGGCCTCGTACGCCAGCAGGATCACCACGTACACCGTGGCCAGCGGGATCAGCACATACTGGGTAAATATCTTTAATCCCTTGGGGTAGCTGTCATCCTGTTCAAGCGATGCGGTATGTACAGGTACGCCGGCCAAAAAGAAGATCACACTGAACATCCCTACGATCCATACCCATAAATTGGCAAAGGTATCCCATTCGAACTTCAGGTTGAACAGGAAATTTGCCGCACCTATGGCTGCGGCCAGGCCCGCAAACAATACCGCGCTGTACAAGGCACTGGTCAAAAAGCGCAGGAAAAGCGTTTTATTGAACTGCCAGAAACCATGCAGGTTACCGCGACCGCTAAATGCCGCGAACGACACCAGCAGGTGAAAAGCGAAACTGAGCAAAAAGAACCGTATCGCGTCGGTACTGCGGGTAAAGGGATCAATGCTCAGGAATATACCCACCGTGACCAGTACCGCTGCCAGGCGCAGTATCCATATCTTAGCCAGTGGCCATTGCTTACTTTCACCGTAAAGCGTGGCCGAAAGCGAAAGCAGCAGGCCAAGATTAGCGCCCGCAATAATGCGCCAGCACCAGCCCTGCCCGTGGTAATTCACATCGTTGAGTTCGACGTTGACCGTGGCAGCAACGGTGGCCGTAAGTGCAAATAACACCTCTACCGGGAAGCGCTTCAGCACGCCTGCTGCACCCTGCAACAGGCTATGTATGGAGGGGAATTTGATCATGAAGGATGATAAGTTAGATGGCCGTAAAATAGGCAAGTTAAGCCACATTGCCTAACCGCCCGCCGCTTGAAAAAATGACAGATCACCGCCGGGCTAAGCCCCTCAAAATAACAGCTTCGTAAAAATAAACTTACGCGTTCTTCTTTTGGCCGGGTACGTTGTTTTTACCGCTCCATTAACTATATTTGCGACGGAAAAATTTTCATTTTAATAATATAATGAGAGAAATACAGTTCAGAGAAGCGCTTCGGGAAGCCATGAGCGAGGAAATGCGCAAGGATCCTAACATATACCTGATGGGTGAAGAAGTTGCCGAATATAACGGTGCTTACAAGGTTAGCCAGGGTATGCTTGATGAGTTCGGTGCGAAGCGTGTTATCGATACGCCTATCTCTGAGCTGGGTTTTGCCGGTATAGGTATCGGTTCGGCCATGAACGGCCTGAAACCGATCATCGAGTTCATGACCTTCAACTTCTCATTGGTAGCTATTGACCAGATCATTAACGGTGCAGCCAAAATGATGAGCATGAGCGGTGGCCAGTTCTCGGTGCCTATCGTGTTCCGTGGCCCAACTGGTAACGCAGGTATGCTTAGCTCACAGCACAGCCAGTGCTTTGAGAACTGGTATGCTAACTGCCCTGGTTTGAAAGTGATCGTTCCATCTAACCCACGCGATGCCAAAGGTTTGATGAAATCAGCTATCCTGGATCCAGATCCGGTCATCTTCATGGAGTCGGAATTAATGTACGGCGATAAAGGTGAAGTACCTGAAGAAGAATATTACATTGAGATCGGTAAAGCCGATGTTACCAAACAAGGCACCGATGTTACTTTGGTAGGCTTTGGCAAGATTATGAAAGTGGTTAACGCTGCTGCTGCCGAATTAGAGAAAGAAGGCATCAATGCTGAGGTGATCGACCTGCGTACCGTACGCCCGATCGACTATGCGGCCATCATTGAGTCGGTTAAAAAGACCAACCGTTTGGTTGTTGTTGAAGAAAGCTGGCCTTTAGGCTCTATCGCTACCGAGATCGCCTTCAAGGTACAAAAAGATGCTTTTGATTACCTGGATGCTCCTATCCTGCGTATCACCGGTGGCGACGTGCCACTGCCTTATGCACCTACCCTGATCCAGGAGTACTTGCCTAACGCCGATCGCGTGATCAAAGCCGTTAAAGAAGTAATGTACGTGACCAAGTAATTCATACTTGCCCGTTATATAAAAGCCCCGCCACAAGCGGGGCTTTTTGCGTTGATAGCTAAGGTCATTTCAATGCTTTTTGTAATGCCGTGCGTACGTTACTGAGCAGTGCTACGTCGATACTACCGACAGAGCACACGTCAAAGCTCCACAGCAATTCAAAGACCATGACAGGGGAGTTAATATTTATCGAGGGATCTGCTTAAGAGAGGTCATTCCTCATACCGGCTCGTGACCTTTTTTGTAGTGACTGCCACATACAGCTCAAATACCGACCATACGATCAGTGCAACGGCCAGTAAAGCATAAAAGAGCTTCCATTGATACTGAGGAAGAAAAAAGGGGATCACCGGGTTAAGCACGATGGCAGTGATCACACTTGCGGCACCGGCCACAAAGCCACCTTTACTGAACTCCACATAGGCTACCCATATCGACATCACAAAAACGAGGTAGCGTACGATGCGCAAATAGTCACGCGATACGTTGAACAGGCAGCCGATCAGCAGCAGTGCCAAAAGGATCTTTACCCCGATCAATATCTGCGGAATATCGTACCGCCTCAAAAAACGCAGGACCTTTAATGCGATGTTCATCTTTACTTAATGCCCTAATATAAGCACTCCAACGTTGGCTGTGCTTTTTATTGCACTTTTTTCTCGGTGGGCGAACTGATGTCCGACAGTCGCGTAGGGATCAGCGTGCGGGTCTTGAAATAAGTGATGGTCACGATGCTCAGCGTCATGCAGGCACCAAAGATCACCGATGGTACCGTACCCATCAGCTCGGCGGTAAAGCCCGACTCAAAAGACCCTATCTCGTTAGAGGAACCGATGAACATGGAGTTAACGGCTGATACCCGACCGCGCATATCATCAGGTGTAAGCAATTGCATCAGGGTGCCCCGTATGATCACGCTGATGCTATCGAACGCACCTTCGGTGAATAGGAATATCAACGAAATATAAAAGCTTTTAGAGAGGCCGAAACAAAGGATTGATAACCCAAAGCCCGACACCGCGATGAGCAGGTTGCGCCAAGGCCGGTTCATGGGCGAAAAACGCGTCATGGCCAGCATGGTAAGCACCGCACCCAAAGATGAGGTGGCCCTCATGATGCCCAATCCTTCAGACCCTACCTTCAATATATCGTGTGCGAATACCGGTAGCAGGGCTATGGCGCCACCGAAGAACACCGAGAACAGATCGAGCGTCATGGCGCCCAGCATCATCTTGTTGTGGAACACGAACTTGATACCCGCCGAAAGGCTTTGCCAGATATCCTCTTTAGGAATGAATACTGGTGGATAAGAGCGCAGCATGTACACCAGTGTGAGCGCTATCACCAGCAAGATCAAAATGATCACGAACGTTGGGGTGATCCCCCAGTGCCCGAAGATCAATCCTCCTGCTGCCGGGCCCAATATGGTGGCGATCTGCCAGGCCGAGCTGCTCCAGGTACTGCCGTTAGGGTACAACTCTTTAGGAATGCTTTGTGCATAGATGGCGAACGTGGCCGGACCATAGAATGCCCTCGCCACGCCATTGAAAAAGATCATGACATAAATGATCGGCACCACCCAACCCGCCTGCACCCAGTGGCTCATACTATTGAGCGTTACCGTAAATATGGTGAGCGATGCCAGCAGTACCACCGAGAAGATCATGAACAGGAGCTTACGCTTTTCGTATTTATCGGCAATGTAACCGCCGTACAGGGCGATACTGATAGCAGGTATAGCCTCGCACAAACCGATGTAACCCAACGCCAGTTTGCTATGTGTGATCTGGTAAATGTAGAAACCGATCACCACGGCCTGCATTTGGTAGGCGAACGTAAAAAAGAAACGCATACCTAAGTATGCGCGGAAGTCTTTGTATCGTAAGGCAGCGAATGCGTCTTTTTTAGGGGTAGCAGGGGTATCCTGTCGTTCTTCCACGAGCGTTAATGTTTAGTGCATCACAAAGTTAAAGCATTTAAAAGTTCGCCCGGCATTTTTTTGCTTTTTAGTAAAGGCATTTACTTAATGTTCATCATTGGAGCCAAAGATGCGTATCGTCTTCACGAACCGGCCTTGATAGTAGCTGTTTAGTGGGGTCTCGGTAACGCCATTGGCTTTACCCGAGGTAGAATGGATGAACACCGGCCCTTCGGTAGCCTTAGTGACCAGTATACCCATGTGTCCCACCTCACGCTTAGTACTATCGGTGCCGGTGAATAGGATCAGGTCGCCGGGCTGGGCGTTGCGCAACGGCACCTCGCGCCTGATGTTGGTAAAGCCTGCCGAGGTACGCGGCACCACTATCTTGAAATGATTGAACACGTAAGTAATGAATCCCGAACAATCGAATCCCTGTGCCGGATCGGTAGAGCCATATTTATAAGGAACGCCTTTAAGTGTGCGCGCAAAAGTGATCAGTTCCGCAGGAGTAGTAGCGCCCACTTGTATGCCTGTATCCGGCTTGCCCGTATCCATAGCCTCTGATGCAAGGTACTTACCGCCGGTGAGCGACGGGGCCACCTTGACGGTATCTGGCGCATTGCATGATGAAAGAATGATAGCGGCAAGTAAGAATGTGTAAATGAGCGGCATATACCTGTAAACAAACAAAGCGCTATTTGTTCGATAGCGCTTTGTTCGTTGATCACCCTTCCACCCGTGATCTATAAACTTAACCCATACTGATCGATCAGATACACCAGCGAGGCGATGGACGCCGCGCCCAATTCTAATTCACGCTTGTTCACGTTCTCGAACACGTCATTAGGGGTGTGGTGAATATCAAAATACCGTTGCGAATCAGGCCGGAAGCCGATCAGTTTGATGCCGGGCTGCGTCTCCTTCAGCGGACCTATATCGGTACCACCACCGCCAGCCACCAGGCGATCCACCTCGTAAGGCTCTAATAGCTTTTTCCATTTCTGGTTAACTCCAGCCAAAAACTCAGGGCTTGCCCCTTCAAAACTGAAACCTCTTGGCGTAAAGCCGCCCTCATCAGTTTCAATGGCAGCAATGTGCTCTTCGTTATTGGCTTTGGCCTGCTCGGCATATTTGATACCGCCTTTGTGGCCGTTCTCCTCGTTCATGAAAAACACTGCGCGCACGTTATTCTTGGGCTTATACCCAACCGCCTTGAATATGCGCAACACCTCTACCGATTGCATTACTCCGGTGCCGTCATCATGCGCGCCCTCGGCCAGATCCCACGAGTCGAGGTGACCACCAACGGTAATGTATTTGTTATTATTGGCAGTACCCTTGATCTCGCCGATCACGTTGTAGGATAGCACATCAGGCAGCGTCTGGCAGTTGGTCTTTAAGAAGAATTTTACCGGTTTGCCATTCTTCTGCTTCAGCATAGCGCTGAGCTTATTGGCCGCCATGGTGGATATGGCCGCCGCCGGTATCGGCTTGTTAGTACCATAATTAGTAGCGCCGGTATGCGGATAGTCGTCCAATGCCGCCGTTAACGAGCGTACGATCACCGCCGCCGCGCCATATTTGGATGCTGCACCCGGACCTGCATTACGCTGATCGCCTGCGGTACCATAGGCGCTGCCGGTCTCAATAAACCGGTTATCGAACGGGCGGTTAAAGAACACGATCTTACCTTTGATACCGGCCTCACCCAGTGTTTCTAGTTCCTTTAAGCTATGCAGCTCGATCATTTCGGCCGTGATGCCTGCTTTAGGAGTAGCTACCGACATGCCCAGCGCCGCTAAAGCTACCGGTGTACGGGTGGTGCCATTTACGATCACGCCCTGCTCTTTGGCGCCGCGCTCCCAGTGCGGCACCATCACTTCCTGCAGGTACACCTTGTCAAAGCCGTAGCTTTCCATCAGCTTTTTGCCCCACTCTACCGAGCGGGCGGCACCTGCAGATCCGCTTAGGCGCGGGCCAATGGTCTTACAAAGGTAGCGCAGGTTCTGATAGCACTGGCCATTCACCAAAGCTTCGTCGTAAAGCTTGCGCAGCATTTCAGGGTCATTATTTTGTGCATAGGTCGATGCACTTATACCGGTAGCCGCGGCAAGGGCCAGGGCAATAATTTGGAATTTCATTAAAGGAGTTGAGTTGATGCCGTAATATACGGATCACGAGATCTTATCCCAAGTTAAGCCGCCACTTTTTGTGGTAGATGCCTGGTGCAGCACCTGGTGCTCGGGCAATGCCAGTTGCGGATCACGGGCAAAGATGTCTTCCACGCACTTGCGGGCCTGTAAAAGCAGCTCCTGATCAGTGGCCAGATCGGCCAATTTGAGGTCGAGCACACCACTTTGCTGCGTGCCCTCTATATTACCCGGACCGCGCAATTGCAGGTCGATCTCAGATATCTCGAAGCCATTATTGGTGCGCACCATGGTATCCAGGCGTATACGCCCTTCACGGCTCAGTTTTTGGCCGCTCATGAGCAAGCAGTATGACTGCTCGGCGCCACGCCCCACCCGGCCACGCAGCTGGTGTAACTGTGACAAACCGAACCGTTCAGCATTCTCAATGATCATCACCGAGGCGTTGGGCACGTTCACCCCTACCTCGATCACCGTGGTGGCCACCATGATCTGGGTCTCCCCTTTCAGGAAGCGTTGCATTTCAATGTCCTTATCGGCAGCCGGCATTTTACCATGTACCACGCTCACCTTGTATTGGGGCAACGGGAACTCATGCGATATCACCTCAAAGCCATCCATCAGGTTCTTGAGGTCTAATTTCTCACTTTCCTGAATGAGCGGATATACCACGTACACCTGCCTTCCCAAAGCGATCTCGCGCCTGATGAAGCCGAACATCTGCAAACGCTGGCTTTCATAGTAGTGAATGGTCTCGATAGGTTTACGGCCGGCCGGCAACTCATCGATCACCGATACATCAAGATCGCCATACAGCGTCATGGCCAGCGTACGTGGGATCGGCGTGGCGGTCATGACCAGCACATGCGGCGGCACTGCGGCCTTACGCCAAAGCTTCGAGCGTTGTTCAACCCCAAAGCGGTGCTGCTCATCGATCACTACAAAGCCTAAGTTCTGGTATTGTACCGCATCCTCTATCAGGGCATGGGTACCAATCAGGATCTTCAGCTTGCCGTTCTCTAAATTCTCGTGCAATACCTTGCGGTCCTTCTTCTTAGTGGAGCCGGTAAGCAGGCCTACCTGTACAAAGTCGTCGCCCACCAGGCCTTTTATAGAAAGGTAATGTTGATTGGCCAATATCTCGGTAGGTGCCATGATACAGGCCTGAAAGCCATTATCAATAGCCAGCAGCATGCACATAAGGGCTACCACCGTTTTTCCGCTGCCCACATCTCCCTGCAGCAGGCGGTTCATTTGCACGCCGCGCTGGGTGTCGATGCGTATCTCTTTCAACACCCGCTTTTGGGCGTTGGTGAGCGGGAACGGGATCAGCTCATTATAAAAGGTGGTGAACAATTCACCCACTGTTCCAAATACATTGCCTTTGAATTTTTGAGTACGCAATAGCTTGCTTTTCAACAAGCGCATCTGGATCAGGAATAACTCCTCGAACTTGAGCCTTCGCTGCGCCTCGTGAAGCATGGTAGCATCCTGCGGAAAGTGTATCTGCCGGTAAGCATCAGCACGCCCCATGAGCTTGAATTTTTGCAGGATGTAGAGCGGCAGGTTCTCTGGAATATCACGCACATGCTGATCCAGCAGTATGGCCACCAATTTTTGCAGGCCTTTACTATCGAGCGAGAAAGAACGAAGCTTTTCGGTAGAGTTATAACCCGGCTGGAGGGTGAGGTTACCCATGCGTTTGAGCG
Source organism: Mucilaginibacter daejeonensis (assembly GCF_020783335.1). Classification (NCBI taxonomy): domain Bacteria; kingdom Pseudomonadati; phylum Bacteroidota; class Sphingobacteriia; order Sphingobacteriales; family Sphingobacteriaceae; genus Mucilaginibacter; species Mucilaginibacter daejeonensis. The sequence goes on along the minus strand of NZ_CP086068.1, from coordinate 447,641 downwards.
CCTCGGCCGAGTAGGGCTCCATCTCGGGGTGAGCCATTTGCGCCTTGCCGTTGAACATGCCCGGCTTACCAAATATGATATAAGCCTTGCCAATAACCAGGCTTTTTTCGGCCCACTTGATGCCCTGGAACCAGGCCAGCTCCATTGCACCGGTATCATCCTGCGCTTGAATGATCAGGCGCTTAGTGTGTTTTTCGCCCAGTATCTCCTTACGCATCAGCCGGGCGATCACCTGCACATGGGGCAGTTCAGGGTCCATATCGCGTATCTTGTAAAAACGCGTACGGTCAATGTACTTGTACGGGAAGTGCCGTAGCAGGTCCTGATAGGTAAAAATGCCAAGCTCCTTTTTAAGCACCTCGGCTCGGGCGGTGCCCACGCCCTTTAAATAATCTACCGGGGTGTTAAATACCTGCGGGTTCAAATCAGGAGCACGGGTTTAAAGATCAGGCCTTGAAAGCGGTCACCGTGATCTCAACGTTCACATTTTTTGGCAAAGCAGCTACCTGTACCGTTTCACGGGCAGGGAAATCAGCCGTAAAGTACGAGCCGTATATCTCGTTCACCTCGGCAAAGTTGCCCATGTCCTTTAAAAAGATGCTCGTCTTTACTACAGCCGATAGGTCAAGACCGGCCTCGGCCAATATGGCTTTGATGTTGGCCATCACCTTATGGGTCTCGGTGGCAATATCGGTAAGCACCAATTCGCCGGTGGCAGCATCAAGGGCTATCTGCCCTGACACGAACAAAAAATTACCCGCTAATACGGCCTGGTTGTATGGGCCTATAGGTGCAGGTGCGTTAGCAGTATTGATTATTGTACTCATTATTTTTTGAGGATGAACCAGTCGATCAGTTTCCAAATGATGCCCGCAATGAACATAATAATGGCGGTTGCATTGATGATATGCATCACTTTAAGATTAAAGCTTTGGGGCCTGTCGTTATCTTTTTTGCGGAAGAAATACATACGAAACAAATGTAATAAAAAAAGGCTCCGGGTTATCCGGAGCCTTTTCAAAGTATCTAATTGTTATTAGATATTATTTTTGCTTGAACTCAACGCGACGGTTCATTACACGTCCTTCTTCAGTTGAGTTGTCAGCGATAGGGTTAGTTTCGCCTAAACCTTTTACTTTGATACGTCTTGCTTCAACACCAGAGTTAACCAGGTAAGTTTTTACTGAGTTAGCACGGTCTTTTGATAAACGCAGGTTATGAGCTGCAGTACCTTCTGATGAAGCGTAACCATCTAATTCAACAGTTTTAGCAGTGTTAGAGCGCATATCAGCAGATACAGCGTCTAATACAGAGTAAGAAGAAGTTCTTAACACTGAGCTATCGAAATCGAATTGGATGTTAGAGTAAGCTTCAGCTTTAACTGAGTCAGCAGCTGGCTCTGGGAATTTGATAGGGCAACCAGCACCGTCAACTACTGTACCAGCAGGGGTGTTAGGGCATTTGTCAAATTGATCAGATACACCGTCACCGTCAGAATCTTTTTTCAGATCGTTAACAGCGTTCTCTACGTTAGTAACACGACCTTTCAAAGCTTCAACTTCTTGACGTAAAGCTGCATCATACAACTCGTCATACATCATTGCAACTGGGTTAACCCAATCCAGGTTTGGTTTTGAGCTTGGACCGAAAGTGTACTCTAAACCACCGTAACCGTAAGAGTATTTGTCTTTGCTAGGGTAGCCTCTTTTCAAAGCGTCCAGGTTATCATCGTCAGTGAAGTTCATGGTGTAACCTAAGTTCAGGGCTAACGCGTCAGCTAAACGGAATTTAACACCAGCACCAACTGGGATCACTAAGCTTTTTACGTAGTGGTTAGAACCGTCAGAGTTAGTGTAACGACCAGCAACGTTGTTAGCAGTTACATAAGTTGGGTTATACCAAACCATACCACCACCAGCTGTAACGAAGAAGTTAACTGCGTTTTTACGACGGATGAAGTCGATAGTAGCAACGTTAACAGTACCGCTTAAAGTACCTGACCAGAAACGGGTGTCGTAAGAACGGAAACCGTCACGGGTACCATTGTTAGCGCTTTCGTTAGTACCAGCTACTTTACCACCGTGAGCTTCTAATTGTAAGCCGAACGAGTGGGCCAGTTGCCAACGCAATGAAGCACCGTAACCTAATCTTGCTTTCCAGTCAGTGTAGTCATGCACACCGCCGATAGCCACCAATGGAGAAACCACACCAGCGTTAAGGCCGAAGCTCCAAGTGTTGTACTGACCTCTGCCGCCAAATACTTTGGCAGTAGTAGTAGATGCGCTCATGGTCGAATCGGTCTGTGCGTTAGCAACGCCTACAGCCATCAACGACGCAAAAGAAAGCGCTACTGTTTTCTTTAATGTAGAATAGTTCATAGTTTTAAGATTAAACAATTTTAATTGTGATTACTTGATAAAATTAGTACTTATGCTTCGTCTTCACCAAACACTGTTCCAATTTTACTAATACAGGAGACAAATAAATGCAAAAATTTGTTTTCAAAAAACTTCTAATCTTTAAAAAATGAAATATCCCACTATTGACAACAACTTATTTATTAACAATAGAAAAAATTTCGTTTCACGACTAAAACCTCATTCTGTGGCTGTTCTGAACGCCAACGATGAGTACACACGCAGCGGCGACCAGAACTATTTGTTCAAGCAGAACGCCGATCTTTTTTACTTGTCGGGCATTGATCAGGAGCAAACTATTTTACTGCTGTTCCCTGATTGTCCTGATCCCCTATACAGGGAAGTACTTTTTTTAAGACAGACCAGTGAACACATCGCCATTTGGGAAGGACATAAATACACCATGGAAGAGGCCAGGAAAGCCTCAGGCATTGAAAATATACGCTGGTTAGACGATTTTCAGAGCATTTTCCATGCGATCGTCCACTATGCTGAACACATTTACGTCAATACCAACGAGAATGATCGCTTTTTACCGGGCGTGCCTTACCGTGACCTGCGCTTTTTAGAGGACCTCCGCAGCAAGTACCCATTACATAAATACGAACGCGCGGCCCTGATCATGCGCGACCTGCGTGTAGTGAAATCGCCCATTGAGATCGAGCTCACTCAAAAAGCCTGCGACATAACCCGCGATGCCTTTATCAGGGTGCTCAAATTTGTGAAGCCGGGTGTGGCCGAATATGAGATCGAGGCCGAGATCATTCATGAGTTCCTGCGCCAGCGTGCAACGGGCCATGCCTATAACCCGATCATTGCTTCGGGCTATAACGCGATCGTGCTCCATTATAACGATAACAACCAGATCTGTAAGGATGGCGATGTAGTGCTGTTCGACTGGGCGGCCGAGTATGCCAACTATAATGCTGATATGAGCCGCTCCATACCGGTGAATGGCCGTTATAGCCCACGCCAGCGCCAGGTATATGATGCGGTGCTGAGAGTAATGAAAGGCTCGATAGAGATGCTGCAGGCCGGGACCATATGGAACGAGTACCATGTGGAGGTGGGCAAGCTGATGACCAGCGAACTGATCGGTCTGGGCCTATTGGACCGTCACGATGTGGAGAAGCAAGATCCTAAGATGCCTGCCTATAAAAAGTACTTTATGCACGGCACCTCGCACCACTTGGGCATAGATGTGCACGACTTTGCCAGCCGCCACAAAGCATTTGAGGTAGGCAACATCCTCACCTGTGAGCCGGGTATATATATTAAGGAAGAAAGCCTGGGTATCCGTTTAGAGAACAACATCCTGATCACCGAGAATGGTAACATCGACCTGATGGCCGGTATACCGATCGAGGCCGACCATATTGAAGAGATCATGAACAGCTAACAGTTCATTAAACCTCCTGATACCGCAAAACCATGCTATAACAATGAAATAGCATGGTTTTGTTATTTTTGCTCTAAGCTATGGCCCAACCCTCTGTATTAGTCACCTTCGATTCGATGCTGAACCCTAACTCGGGTTACTTTTCCTTTGGGAAAGGTTTGGGCAATGCATTAGTGAGCCAGAATGCTGGTCGCTATCAGCTTACTTATTACCTGTTCAGGAATACGCAGTACCAATTCGATACCAGTGTAGCGGTACTGCCGGTCAACAAGCTGCATAATCTGTACTTTCCGCAGCGCAATGGGTTCGACCTGGTACACTTCACCGATCAACGCTGCCGCCTGAAGCCTGGCATGGTGAACGCCAAGAAGGTACTTACCATACACGACATTAATAAGGTACATCTTAATAAAAGCAAACCATGGCGCATCAGGGCGCATGTGAACAAGATCAACAAGTATATTTCACAATGCGATAGGGTGGTCACGATATCTCAATTTGTAGCTAACGATATATTGAAGTATTGCCCTGCTGCCAAAGGCAAGATCAGCGTGATCCACAACGGGGCCGATAAATTGGTGACCCCACAAGGTCATGAACCTATGTATCGCCCCAAACGACCATTTATATTCACCATTGGTTTACTATCTCCCCAAAAAGGCTTTCATTACATACCTGCGTTGTTGCAAGACAATGAGCTGGAACTGGTGATCGCAGGCCCTGAGACCCTGCACAAAGACATCATCATACAGGAAGCGCAAAAGCATAATTGTGCCGACCGTGTGACCATTGCCGGCACGATCAGCGAGGAGGATAAGGCCTGGTACTATCAGAATTGCGAAGCCTTCGTTTTCCCGTCACGTACCGAAGGTTTTGGGTTGCCGGTGATCGAGGCAATGTATTTTGGCAAGCCGGTATTCTTATCTAAATACACCTCCTTACCAGAGGTTGGCGGCAACATGGCCTGGTACTTCGACAACTTCGAACCAGCACATATGCAGCAAATATTTGCTGAAGGTATGCGTCAGTACCGCAAGCAGGACATGTCCGCAGCGATCATGGCACATGCCGAGACCTTTTCGTGGGAGAACGCGGCCAAGAAATACACGGCCTTGTATGATGAACTATTAAAAGGCTGACCCTAATATTAATTCTTCTTCCGCTTGGCCCGCCAGAACTGGAAACGCAGCCAGATCTTTATCCCAAAGTACTTTAACACCATTTTGCTACGGTCGGCCTCAAAGGCAGTATCAGTATTTAGGCTTGATACCCCTGTATGGTTAAAGTTGGCCACCAAATGGTCACGGAACTCAAAGTGATATTCATTCCCCTGGAACAACGGAATATTAAAGGCATAGTCGGCCGAGATGCGGTACCGCACATCAAATCTGTGATGATCGAACACGCTTTTAGGGTAGATCATGGCTTGGTGGCATATCCCGATCTTGGCAAATTGATAGGCGTTGACCGGGAAGGTGGGTCCGCCAAAGGTCTGTACACGGCCGTAGTAAATAACCGAGGGGTCTTTCAGTTCGGCAGCCAGTCCCGAAAAGCCGGGCAGTAAGGTGTCATCGGCACCCAAAAAGTATACCCAGTCACCTTTAATATACTTTAGGGCCTTGTTCATGGCATCGTATATACCGGCGTCCTTCTCGCTGCGCCAGTAATGGATGTGCTGGTCGTTAGCTCTAAGCAATTCGACGGTGGCATCAGTACTTTGTCCGTCGATCACCACGATCTCGATGGCTGGGTACTGCTGCTGATAGATACTATCCAGGCAGGCCTGCAACGTAGCCGATGCATTATAGGTCACGATCACCACCGATACGGTAGGCTTGTTAGTGTGATCGATCTTTGCGGCGTCGCCCTGGAGTAACATCTATAATTAATAACAGAGAATGTATATTTGCCCATGAACAGGCAACCTATTGCTGCAAAAGTAACGATTTGACCAAACAGATGCCTCGGCACCAAAGCAGATGAAAAAAGTTCTTTATTTTTTCCCCGACAACATGGGCCGGCAAAACGCCGGGAACATTACGCGGGCCATGTATCTGCTGCGGTATTTCAGGCAACGGGGCATAACGGTCGACTTTGCCGGCATCCGCAATGAGACCGGCGACCAGCAATATACCGACCAGCAGGTGACCGACCTCTTGCAACGATCCGGCCTGGCCCGCCAAGTTCATTTACTGCCGCGCAAACCTGGTAAAAGCAACTCGGTGTGGTATTTTTTGCGGTACAAGCTTTGGGACCTTATCTACTACCTGTTCACCTTCCCGTCAAGTTCGAGCATTCCTACGTTCATGACCTTAAAGCTCAAAAAAGCTTTTGAAGGCGTATTGAAACAGGAGCAGTACGATGCCATCATTATCAGCTACATCTACTACGCCGACCTGGTGAGCACCAAGCAATTGACCGGTAACGCACGGCTGATCATGGACACCCACGACTTTATTACAGCACAATTCAAATACAAACGCGGGTTCGACCTGGGCGCAACCCTGAACGATGAGGTGAAAAGGCTGAACGCTTTTGACGAGGTTTGGGCCATATCGGCCGAGGAGCGTTACGTGTTCGGGCAGTTCTGTAAAACGCAGGTGCGATTGGTGCCCATGATGATGGATACCCCTCAGCGATTGCAGCTACCCTTAGAACAACGCCCGATCGACCTCATCTATGTGGCAAGCGATAACGTGCATAACCAAAAAGCGGCCGATTGGTTCTTCGGGCAAGTGTACCCGCTATTGCCTAAGGGGATCAGGATATGTGTGATCGGCAGCATCAATAAACATTTGCCTAAAGGATTAGCCATTGAGCAGATAGCTTTTGCCGAAAATTTGGATAGCTATTACAGCCAGGCCAAGATCGCGCTTTGCCCGATGCTGAGCGGAACCGGGGTAAAAGTTAAGGTGATCGAGGCTTTATCATACGGGCTACCCGTCGTATGCACCACTTACGGTACCGATGGCTTGCCCAACAAGATCGATAATGGCTGTCTGGTGAGCAATGATCCGGCGGGCTATGCCCAACTGATCGTCAGCCTGCTTAACGACCCTGAACTATATCAACAACAGCAGCAGCTGGCTCAACGCCTGTTCAGCCAGTATTTTGAGACGGGCGTAAGCTACAAGCTATTGGACGAGGTATTTGCATGAAGATCCTGATCGACCATCAAACCTTTTCGATGCAACGGTACGGCGGCATATCGCGGTACTTTGCCAACCTGAACGCAGGCTTTAATGCCACGCCGGGCGTCAGCAGCCGGATAGCCACGCTTTATAGCCAGAACGAGTACATCGATAAGGACAGCTTGCCGCTGGCCGGTATAGGCAAAAGCCTTTTTGGTGATAACAAGGACAAGGCCTTCAAATGGAATCGCCGGTATTCGCGCTGGATGCTGCGCCTGAGCGACCACGATGTGTTCCACCCTACTTATTACGACCCGTATTTTATCAAGTACTGCCGCAAGCCCTTTGTGGTGACGCTGCATGATATGATCTACGAGCTGTATCCAGAGCTGTTCGACCATACCGCGCAGGAGATCATTCGCCGTAAAAAACTACTGATGGATAAGGCCGCCGCGGTCATCGCCATATCGGAGCATACCAAACAGGATATCCTGCACTTCTATCCTGAACTGGAACCTAAGATAAAGGTGGTTCACCATGGCCACATACCCACCATTGCTGATAGCGGCGACAAGCTCCAACTCCCCGAACGCTATATATTATATGTAGGCGAACGCTGGCACTATAAGAACTTCACTCCTTTCGTGAACGCCATTGCCCCTTTGCTTCAACAGGACCCCAGCCTGCACCTGATCTGCGCCGGTGGCGGCAAGTTCAGCGAAGAGGAATCAGCATTATTTGCCAAGTTGAATATCGATAAGCAGCTAACGCAGATGAACGTGACCGATGAGCAACTAACGCAATTGTACAGCCAGGCGTTATTATTCGCTTTTCCATCCAAGCAGGAAGGTTTCGGGTTACCGGTGCTGGAGGCCTTTGCCAACCAATGCCCGGTGGTGTGCAGTAACACCACTGCGCTGCCAGAGGTAGCAGGCGAGGCGGCTGCCTATTTTGACCCGGCCAGTGCCGATAGCATGCGCACCGCTATCAGCAACGTACTGCAAGATGGAACGCTCCGTGGGCAACTCATTCAACAAGGCACGCAGCGGCTAAGCCAATTCAGCATGGAAGATTGTGTGAACAATACCATTGAGGTATATAGGAGCGTGACCGGTAAAGAATAAAGCCCTGCACACGGGGAGTGGCAGGGCTTCGGTTATAGTTGGTTAGTAAAAGGCGTTTTACACGAGCAAGTTACGACATTTTCAGCTTTTTCTGAATATCAGTAACATACCCTTTAAATTTTTTATCAGTGTCGATCAGGTCCTCTACGGTTTGGCAGGCATAGATCACGGTAGAGTGGTCACGGCCGCCAAAGAAGTTACCGATAGATTTCAATGAACTTTTGGTGTGAGCTTTGGCCAGGTACATAGATATCTGACGCGCCTGCACGATCTCGCGCTTGCGGGTCTGTGATTTTACCATATCCACCGGTACCTCAAAATACTCGCAAACCAGGCTTTGGATGTACTCGATAGATATCTCTTTTACCGAGTTCTTCACAAAGTTCTTCAGCATCGATTTGGCCAGTGCCAGATCGATCTCTTTACGCATCAGGGTCGATTGGGCCAGCAATGATACCATGGCGCCTTCAAGCTCACGAATGTTGTTATCGATGTTGTGCGCCACATACTCGATCACATCATCAGGCAGCTCGATACCGTCCTGATAGGTCTTGTTCTTAAGGATGGCCATGCGGGTCTCCAGATCTGGCGTTTGCAGATCGGCCGAAAGTCCCCACTTGAAGCGTGACAATAAGCGCTCTTCCAGTCCGGCCAGGTCCTTAGGAGCCTTGTCTGACGTGATGATCACTTGCTTGCCCGATTGGTGCAGGTGGTTGAATATGTGGAAGAAGAAATCCTGTGTCTTTTCTTTACCGGCAAAGTTGTGCACATCATCCATGATCAGCACATCGATCGCCTGGTAAAAGTTCACAAAATCATTGATGTTGTTATGCTTTAACGCGTCAACAAATTGCTGAGTGAATTTCTCGCATGATACATATAATACCAGCTTATCAGGCAAAGTGCGTTTGATCTCGTTACCAATGGCCTGGGCCAAATGCGTTTTACCTAAACCCACGCCGCCATACAGCATCAGCGGGTTAAATGAGGTGCCACCCGGTTTAGCGGCCACGGCATAACCTGCCGAGCGGGCCAAACGGTTGCAATCGCCCTCTACAAAATTCTCGAAAGTATAGTTCTGATTAAGCTGCGGATCAACATGTAGTTTTTTCAGCCCTGGTATCACAAAAGGATTTTTGATGTCCTTATTCAATGAGATAGGCACCGGCATGCTTTGGTTCTTGGCCTCGGCACCGTTACCGTTTGAGGGCATGTTGGTCGTGAACGGCTTATTAGATGATGATTGTTCTACCACGATGTTATACTCCAGGCGTCCATCGTCGCCCAGTTGTTTTTTAATGGTTTTACGAAGCAGCCCAACGTAATGTTCTTCAAGCCACTCGTAAAAAAATAAACTCGGTACCTGTATGGTAAGCACGCTGCCATCTAACCTCAAAGCCTTGATCGGTTCGAACCAGGTCTTGAAGCTTTGGGTAGGGATATTATCCTTGATGATCTGCAAGCAGCTACTCCAAACATTAGTACAAGTTTTTTCCATATAACAATTAACGGTAAAATGCTGATTTCCAAAGCCCGCTCACACTTTATTTGTGACGTTTACGGAACATCGAATATTCAAAAAATAAGCGGATCAAAAAAATAAATCTTTTATTTGTGAGCCTTGCTTTTTTGTGGTATTATACGCGAAAGGACCGCTTTTTATCCAAATAAAATTTGGCCTATCACGTTCATTTTTAATATGTTAAGCATTGCGCTTTTTGATCTTGAATTGAAGATCGTTCGTTAAAAGAAATATACCAGACCGGCTATTTTTCGTGTCATTTTCAAGTGCAATTACTACGCCACAAGCCCCTTGCTCAGCACCTCAAAATGTTAACCGATTGAAACTCGGAACGATAAAATAAGCGCCCCTTTTTTAACACCCTTAAGTTGTGCCGATATACCTTACATCACGTGTACTATTCACAACATTGTCCCGTAAACCACACAGGAAATTACTCTAACTATAACGCAGATCCTGAGGTACCGATCGCTAATGGCCTGCCTTTGCGGTATCGGCAAGTTCGATCAAAAAGGGCTGTGTGTACTGTGTTCTTTGTGGCTTCCCGTTCTGTATAGATGGAGGGCGAGGCGCTTTCCTGACCATGTTAAGAGCCACGCCTTTTAAATAAGCCTTGTCTTTACTACCCTTACAACCTTCACATTCAACGATCTTGGCCTTAAGGCTGCTTATGGTACTGTCTGTATTCACTATATATACCACATGAACTCTTGCTTTGGTGGTGGCCACTGTGTCCTTGGCTATGCCCACACTTTTGGCCTGTGCGTTGGAAGTCGACGGCTTCATAAGGAGCCCCAGTAGTGATATCAGCACCAGTTCTTTCATCACTATCCAAAAAGCTCGTCCAGATCGGCGCGGATCATGGATGCGGCCACCTCGTAAGGATCGTTCTCCTGCTGGCTCAGGTGCGCCAGTACGGTGCGGGCCAGGTCAAGCCCTGAGGCACCCTCGGGCAAGCTGCGGTAAGTATTGTTGAGCAAGGTAGTGGTATCGTTCTTTAAACGCCTAACCACGCCCCAGGCACGGCTGCTTACATAGACCTGTTGGGTAATGTTGTGCTGATATTCGTTATTGACCTCCTGTATGGCCAGCAGATGCAGATCAGCGGCCGAGTAGCCGGCCTGATTAAGGCGCACCAGCATAGAGGCCGGGCTCAAACGCTCCACCAGCAGCACGATACGTTCATACGCTTGCAAACGCAAAGGCAAGGTCGTATTATCGGCGGCTTTTTTTAACTCGAGCACCTGCAGGCGCTGGGTCTTGTCAAGGTAAGGTTTAATGAGGTAAAAGGCCACCCAAACCACGCCTACGCCGGCAATGGTCATTTTAAGGATGTCGAGCAGGATGTTGTACAAATTCATAGGAGGTGCAATGTTGCGCCCATGTCATAAATAGAATAGGGCGGCAACAAAGATCTGCATTTTAGCTTATATTTGTTTAGCTAAATAAAATTAAAACATGAGTGTAGCAGTTGAAATGGCACCCGTAAGCTTTACCGAAGGCGCTGCCAAAGAGATCAAAAAATTGAAGGACCAGCAAGAGCTGAGCGACGATTTTGGCCTGCGCGTTGGCGTTGAGGGCGGAGGCTGCGCCGGCATGAACTATATATTAGGTTTTGACCAGATGAAGGACGGCGATAAGGTATATGATGTGGATGGCATTAAAGTTTACATGCATAAGGCACATGGTATGTACCTGGCCGGTATGCAGGTAGATTTTCAGGACGGCCTGAATGCCCGCGGCTTTGTATTTAACAACCCTAATGCCCAAAGCACCTGCGGTTGTGGTACTTCGTTCTCGGTATAAGTTACTGCCTTACCTTTAAAAAATATAAAGGGCCACATCTTTCGATGCGGCCCTTTTGCTTTACACTGCTTTGTGTTGTTGTTCTCTTTGTTTCGTTGTTTCGGTGCGCCTGGCCTACTTGCTGGCCAGGGTCAGCTCTTTTACGTCGGCTGCACCGGCAGTGGTCTTCAACGTCTCGATGGTTCTGCCGATCCAGTAAGCGTTAGCCGCATTGTAACCGGTAGTGTGGTATTGTACCAAGCCGTGCTGATCGATCACTACGTCCGTTGGTTGACCAACCACGCCTAACCTGCTGCTCAGTTCTTTTCCGTTCTCCAGGTGCTGGTAGGCCAGTGGGCTATATTTCAGGAACTCTTCTACCGTTTTTTTATCATCCAGTGGTACGGACAGGAACACCACGTCGCCATCTGCTTTGTAGGTTACTGCCAGTTCGTTCAGGTCTGGCAGTTGCTGGCGGCACTGAATGTCGTTCACATACCAGAAGCTCATCACCACGATCTTGCCTTTTAGTTTCTCATTGGTCCACTGCTCACCGTTGTAGCTTTTTTCTTTCAGCTTTTTGCCGAAGGCCTGACCGGTGGTGAAGAACGGGCTTTCTGCCGGTTTACCCATCTTAGCGAATTTGGCATCTCTTGCGGCTTTGGTCATCTTTACCAAACGCAGGGCTCCTTTACCGTTCTCCATCACTATTACCTTTACTTCGTAACGGCCGCTGTTCACTAAGGTGGTCCAGGCGGTATAGTCCACTTTACGTCCTGCTGAGTCCAGGATCACTGAGCGCTCGTCCAAACGTGGCAGGCGATATACTTTTTGTGGGCCTGAGGTGCTGGTCTGTGCCTGAGCGAAGGTCACCGTAAGTAAAAGGGCGATGGTGTAAAGCAGTGTTCTCATGTTGTTATTTTTATTAGCGGTGTTATGCTAAAGGTATAGGCAAACGCTGTTCCCTTAAAATGCACCCCACTGCTCAAAAGGCCGCTTTTTGCCATTTTCGCAAGGAACGCCTGCTAAAACACCTCATTTTCGCTAAAAGAGAGCCTGCATTTTACCGATCGTTAAATAGTTAAGCAAGGCGACATTTTTATCGCCGGGGGAAATATTCCCCAACACCTCTCCGCCTCAACTCCCCCTTCCCCAATGCGTGGGTGCTTTCGCCACGGTGGTAGGTAACTGCAAACCATCGGACGTCCCGAACGTTGCATTGCCTTATCAAGTGATGTTAGCACCTTTACACTGCCAGGCGATCTGCTAATTTTGCACCACCATGCTTAAGTGACAGGCATCACCTTTGACACGACGATACTTATATGAGATACTTGCTTTTGATACCGGCCTTATTGCTATCGACCCTGGCCGCCCACGCCCAGCTTAAGCCAGGCTTTGATGCCCGCGAATATTTGGAACTATTAAGAGTGTCGCTCCGGCAGATCGATACCATCCCTAAAACAGAAACGTTAGGTGCGCCGCAGCATCACCATATGATCTACCGCTCGGGGATCGGTCCGCTGCTGAACCGCTGGGACCTGTGGAAGAACACCGACGGCCATAGCGTAGTGATCAGCATACGCGGCACCACCGGTGAGCAAACCAGTTGGATGGAGAATTTTTATGCGGCCATGGTACCGGCCACCGGTGAGCTGCACCTTAATGATAGCACTACCTTTAAATATCATCTGGCGGCCGACCCGCGCGCAGCGGTACACATTGGCTGGCTGTTAGGCATGGCCGACCTGAGCCGTACCGTCATCCCTAAAATAGATAGCTTATATAAACAAGGTATCACCCAGTTCACTATTATGGGGCACAGCCAGGGCGGGGCCATTGCCTACCTGCTGCGGTCGTACATTGCCGATCTGCAAAAACAACATAGACTACCGGCCGACCTGGTGATCAAGACCTATTGCAGTGCGCCGCCTAAACCGGGCAATACCTATTATGCATATGATTACGATTTTTTGACCCGCGGTGGTTGGGGACTATCCGTGATCAATGCGGCCGATTGGGTGCCGCAAACCCCATTTTCCATCCAAACGCTCGACGATTTTACAGATCCTAACCCTTTCAGCAACGCTAAGCAGTACATCAAGAAATTACCATTCATTGCCCGCCTATACATGACCCATGTATACAATCGCTTGCGGAAACCATCTGAAAAAGCGGCCCACAACAATGAGAAGTACCTGGGCGGTATGGTATACCAACGATTTATTAAAAAGGCGATGCCTCAATTTAAGGAACCGGCGTATGTGACCGGCAGCCTATACACTACCGCCGGTACGCCGATCATTTTGCTGCCCGATGAGGAGTACCGCAAAAAATTTGTTAACGACCCCAAGAACGTGTTTACCCACCACATGTTCAGCCCGTACCGATACCTTACCGAGAAACAGTATCTGAATAAGAACTGATCGCACGTAGCCTGCATATAAGCGGGTGCGGAACACGATCCTAAAACTTATTCTAAAAAATAAAAAGCCCCTACCGTAACCGGCAGGGGCTTTTAAATGCTAATTTATAGTGATAATTATATTACTCTAACTTTTACCGCATTTGGGCCTTTACGACCTTCTTCAACTTCGAACGATACACGGTCATTCTCGCGGATCTCGTCGATCAGGCCAGTAGTGTGTACGAATACATCACCTTTACCTTCTTCTGTGATAAATCCAAAACCTTTCTCGGTGTTGAAAAATTTTACTGTTCCTTCTTTTTGCATTGTATTTTTAATAAGGTCGCAAGGTATACATAAATAATGGGGTATTTGCGGTTTTGGTAAATTATATTAACCAAAGGTATCTTTTAAACCTATAGTTAACAAAAAGTTGACACTGCCATGGCCTTAAAGGCTCGCCGCTAACGTCGGTCCTGGGTCCTCTTTGTTGGTTATGCATCCCTCCAAAAGCGCGTTCGGGTAGCACCAGATCTGTTACACTGATATAACAGAATTCCCCAACTTTCCCCACTTTTCAGCGTTGCGAAATTCGTAAAAGCCCAACTTTTTCCAGAATTTTCAACAAAAAAGCAAAATGTAACACCAGATGTAACACGTAAACGCATCCATGTAACACTTTAACGGCGCAGTTCCTAAGCTTTGCCACACCTTCAAATTACAAAAAGCATGCTTTTTTACGAAATCGGTGATCATCTATAGCAGACATCCTGATCGCCGCCGATGGGTCGTGTCAATGACATTAATAGACGATGGATAAGCTGTCTTAAAGCATGAATAGGCGTGTCATTACCGCTCAAAAACGCTTAAAAAATCAGATCAAAAAATACGCTCCTCTCCATCACACTGAATTGACCTTCAATATCTTATTTTAAGTAAGCCGTTATATTTTTTCAAGATCAGCTTAAATAATTAGGAGCGCGCGAGCAAGATGAGCAGATTTGTCATTAGCCATACAGATAAGTGCTATCTGCAAAACCTATTTTATTTTGACCATGCGTTCAATTCTACTTTGTACTGTTGTCGTCTTGTTAGCCGTTAGTACGGCCAGGGCGCAAACTATCACCTCACCCAACAAGAACCTCAAACTTACTTTTGCACTGCAAGGTAATGGTGTACCCACCTACCAGCTGAGCTACAAGCAAAAGGAAGTGATCAAGACCAGCAAATTGGGTATCGAGACCAAGGATGTGCCTTCGTTCATGGATGGGTTCACCATCACCAAGACCGAGCAAAACACCTCCGACGAGACCTGGACACCTGTTTGGGGCGAACAAAAAAGCATCCGCAACCATTACAACGAGTTGTTGGTGACCCTGAGCCAAAAGGCCGTAAAGGACCGCTTCATCCGCATCCGTTTTCGCGTTTTTGATGATGGATTGGGTTTCAGGTACGAGTTCCCGTCGCAACCTAACCTGAACTACTTCATTATCAAGGAAGAGCATAGCCAGTTCGCAATGGCGGGCGACCATAAGGCTTTCTGGCTGCCGGGCGACTATGACACCCAAGAGTACAGCACCGTGACCTCAAAACTATCAGAGATACGTGGCAAAATGAAAGCGGCCGTTACCCCCAACGTATCACAGACCACCTTTTCGCCTACCGGTGTGCAAACTCCGTTGATGCTCAAGAGTGACAATGGCCTATACATCAACCTGCACGAGGCCGCGCTGGTAGATTATTCATGCATGTCGCTCGACCTGGACGATAAGAACATGGTATTCGAATCGCACCTAACGCCTGATGCCATTGGCGATAAAGGATACATGCAAGCGCCAACACAGTCGCCATGGCGTACCGTGATCGTGAGCGACAAGGCCGGCGATATCCTGATGTCGAAGCTGACCTACAACTTAAACGAGCCTACCAAATTCAAGGATGTATCGTGGATCAAGCCTGTTAAATATGTAGGCGTTTGGTGGGAAATGATCACCGGTAAAAGCACCTGGGCTTACAATAACCTCGAAAGCGTACAGTTGGGCGTTACCGACTACAGCAAGACCCAACCTAACGGCAAACATGGGGCTAATACCGCCAACGTTAAAAGATATATAGACTTTGCTGCTAAGAACGGCTTTGATGCTGTACTGGTAGAAGGCTGGAACGAAGGCTGGGAAGACTGGTTCGGTAAGACCAAAGATTATGTTTTTGACTTTGTGACCCCTTATCCTGATTTCGACGTGAAGAAACTGCACCGCTACGCGGCCTCAAAAGGCGTGAAGATCATTATGCACCACGAGACCTCGGGTTCGGTACGTAATTACGAGCGCCATTTGGATACGGCTTACAAGTTTATGGTGGAGAATGGTTACAACGCCGTTAAAAGCGGCTACGTAGGTCAGATCATTCCTCGCGGTGAGCATCATTATGGCCAATGGTTAGTGAATCATTACCTGTACGCCATTAAAAAAGCCGCCGACTATAAGATCATGGTGAATGCACATGAGGCCATACGCCCTACTGGTTTGGCCCGCACTTACCCTAACCTGATCGGCAACGAGGCAGCCCGCGGCACCGAATATGAATCGTTCGGTGGTAACAACCCTGACCATACCACCATACTACCGTTCACCCGTTTGACCGGCGGACCGATGGATTACACGCCAGGCATCTTTCAAACCAGGATCAGTGCTTACAATCCGGAAAATAAGTCGTTCGTGCACACTACGCTGGCTAAGCAACTGGCCTTGTACGTGACCATGTACAGCCCGCTGCAAATGGCGGCCGACCTTCCGGAGACCTACGAGAAATTCGCCGATGCGTTCCAGTTCATTAAGGACGTGGCCGTTGATTGGGACGAAAGCTATGTGATCGAGGCCGAACCTGGCGATTACATCACCATTGCCCGCAAAGCCAAAGGCAAGAACGAGTGGTACGTGGGCAGCGTGACCGACGAGAACGCCCGAACCGCTACCGTCAAATTTGACTATCTGCCAAAAGGCAAGACCTATGAGGCCATTATTTATGCCGATGGGAAAGATGCCGATTACGAAAAGAACCCTCAGAGCTACACCATCCGCAAAGTGAAGGTGAACTCCAAGACCGTGCTGAAGCAAACTGTGGCCCCGGGCGGCGGCTTTGCCATCAGTATCAAATAAGTGTTGTGTGTTGTTGTGAAAGGCCTGTCAATATTGACAGGCCTTATCTTTTAAAAATTTTTTAATATTATGCCGTCAATATCATTAACCTTTCAACAAATACTCCAAAAATAGCTTACCTGATGAAAAATTGACAAAAGCGAACACTTGATGTAAAAAGTTCGTTATAATTGTATTACCAATTTGAACATCATGAAAATGCTTACCAAGATCCAAGACTGGGGCGATAAGAATCACCCTATGTGGTTAGACCTTTTTCGTATACTTTTAGGTTTTGTGCTGATATGGAAGGGCGTGTTATTCGCCTATAATTTAGGGGCGTTCACGGCGCTTATGATGCAGTCGGGCATTGGCACGGCAGTGAGTATCAGCATAGCTGCTCACCTGATCATTGGCCTGCACATCATTGGCGGCTTCTTTTTGGTGATCGGCTCACATACCCGTTTCTTTTGCCTGCTTAACCTACCTATCCTGCTGGTGGCGGTATTCTTTGTCAACTTAAGTGCTAACGTTTTTAAACCGTATTCGGAATTCTGGCTGTCATGCCTGGTATTGGCCGGCCTGATCTGCTTTTTAATTGAAGGAGACGGTGTGATATCGGTGGAGAACCGAAAAGAAGAGGCTATTGCCTAACCATAGTGAAGTGATCAATTAGTTTTTGAGAGAGAGGCCGAGAACGTCATGTTCCGGCCTCTTTTTTTATTGATGGGCGAACTCGTTGATGATCCGCTTGCAACCATCCTCGATCAGCTTATACACCGGCTCGAACTGGTTATCGTCGTAGTAAGGGTCGGGAACCTCACGGTCGTTCAGCAACAACCTTATCTTGGCCTGATCGGCGCTGTTGCGGGCCATAGCAAGAACATTGCGCAGGTTGTTACGGTCCATCACCATTAGCAGGTCAAATTCGTCAAAGTCGGCCACACTGAACTGGCGACATACCTGCTTGCTGATATCCACTCCATACCGTTGAGCTACCCTAGTAGAGCGATGATCAGGACATTGGCCCACATGCCAGTTGCCCGTACCGGCCGAATCAATGGTCCAGCCGAGTCCTTGCTTATCGGCCAGGTGCTGCATAATACCCTCTGCCAATGGCGACCGGCATATATTACCGAGGCATATCATTAGGATCTTCATGTGTATCGATGTGATATAAAAAGACGTCATCGCGAGGAACGAAGCGATCTCTGCATGGGGCGTTTATCCATCAAGTTCAGAGATCGCTTCGTTCCTCGCGATGACGTGTAAAGAATTATCCAAATATCTGGTTCAGCAAACCGGCCAGGTGAACCCCCGCTTTTAGCAGTTGCCTGTTCACAGTAGCGATGTGCTGAAAGTTGTATTTATAACCCAGCTTTTCATCTTTTTGCGATGCTGCGTAGATCTTCTCGGCCAGTTGCTGGCTTTCAAATATCCATTTGGTCACCGGTTCTTTTTGCCACTCGGCGCGCTGCGCTGGGGTGGTAAAGTTAATCGCATTTGAATATTCAGTATAGCTCAGGTTCTGGAATTCGATC
This sequence comes from Mucilaginibacter daejeonensis, assembly GCF_020783335.1. Classification (NCBI taxonomy): domain Bacteria; kingdom Pseudomonadati; phylum Bacteroidota; class Sphingobacteriia; order Sphingobacteriales; family Sphingobacteriaceae; genus Mucilaginibacter; species Mucilaginibacter daejeonensis. Next base: position 429,178 of record NZ_CP086068.1, on the reverse strand, counting down.
AGTTTGCTATCCCATATCGAGTGCAGGTTACTTGGCTCGTTGAACCATTGCACTTTGAAGTCGTTACCCCCCTTGTCATCTGTGTGGGCGGTGTGCATAGGCTGATGAATATCCTCCACCACGTGTATCAACATGCGCAGGTAAAGCAGTTTTTTATCGGCGGCTAAGTTCTTTTTCTTGAGCTCACCTACCATAAATTGGATCTTGGTATAAGAATCGACGCTGGTGTCCTGTTTCAGGTAGGTCACCATATCAGGATAGGTGTAAGGCTTGTCAAAATCAACAAAGTGCCAGTTGTACAGATAATTGTAAGATGGGTCTGATTTAATAAAATCGCCCCAGGTGCTGGCTATGGCCACACTCTCGTTGCCTAAAATGGCTCTAACTGCAGCACGGGCTTTTGGGGTAAGGTAGCTTGATGCGATCTGTCCGGCTATGCGGTGGCCTTTATCGCCCCAGGCCATACTTTGCAGTGGTAAATAGAATAGCACCACGCCCAGCATCAGTTTTTTAAGAATGTTCAGTTTCATTTTTCTACAATGGTTTGGGAACACAAGTAAGTCGTTTTGTTAGCTGCAAATTTAGCGGTAAAACCCCTGAAGTGTTGGTGAGTTGCAACAAGGTATCAGCTTCGTTACGGGTCTTGAAATACTCCTCGTATACACCGGCCCTAAAACATCCACCCAGGTTCTTGAGGCTTTGATCGGCGTTGGTATAAAATCCCTTTAGGTGCAGCGTATCGTTACGCATGTTGTAGAGCCCTTTCGCATACTCGGTCCAGTGGCCTTTGTTCATACAGGTATCGGCACCGTAGTTCACTTTGCTAAAGGTGTTCATTTGCACGTAGAACGAATCGCAGGTGAACTTGAAGTTATACAATGTATAGTTCACCAATTGCTGATCGGCAGCATTGGCTTTCTGTTTCCATTCGCCCTGCAAAAAGCCTTCGCCCATACCTTGGATATTGGCATTAGGGCTACAGGCTGTAAGAGACAAGTACCAGGAGCCGATGGCCAGGAACAAGACCGGATAAAGAAAAGCGAATGTTCTGCGTAGCATATAAACAAAAAGCCCTCCCCTAATGGGGAGGGTTTGGGAGAGGTGTTTATTTTAAACTTCCGATCATATCTTCTGGACGTACCCACTCGTCAAATTGCTCGTTGGTGAGCAGTTCGAGTTTAAGGGCAGCCTCACGTAATGACAAACCTTCTTTTAATGCGGTCTTAGCGATCTTTGCAGCGTTCTCGTAACCGATGTGCGGGTTCAATGCGGTCACCAGCATCAACGAGTTCTCGAGGTGTTTTTTGATACCCTCGTAGTTAGGCTCTATGCCCACCGCGCAATGATCATTGAACGATACGCATGCATCGCCGATCAAACGGGCAGACTGCAGGAAGTTAGCGGCCATGACCGGTTTGAACACGTTCAACTCATAGTGTCCGTTAGACCCGCCTATAGAAATGGCCACATCGTTACCCATCACCTGGGCGGCTACCATGGTAACGGCCTCATTTTGTGTAGGGTTAACTTTACCCGGCATGATCGATGAACCTGGCTCATTGTCAGGGATGTGGATCTCGCCTATGCCCGAGCGCGGACCTGAGGCCAGCATGCGGATATCGTTAGCGATCTTCATCAATGATACCGCGATCTGCTTCAATGCACCATGGCTCTCTACAATGGCATCGTGAGCGGCCAGTGCCTCAAATTTATTTTCGGCCGTGATGAACGGCAGGTTTGTGAATTGTGCAATATACTCAGCCACCTTGACATCATAACCTTTAGGGGTGTTGATGCCGGTACCTACTGCTGTACCACCCAAGGCCAGTTCTGAAAGGTGCTCCAGCGTGTTACGCAGCGCTTTCAAACCGTGATCAAGTTGAGAAACATAACCCGAGAACTCCTGACCCAAGGTCAACGGTGTGGCATCCATCAAGTGGGTACGACCGATCTTAACTACGCTTTTGAAAGCTTCTGATTTGGCCTTCAAGGTATCGCGCAATTTTTCGACCCCGGGGATGGTCACATCCATCAGGATCTTGTAAGCCGCGATGTGCATAGCGGTAGGGTAAGTATCATTAGATGACTGTGATTTGTTCACATCATCATTGGGGTGGATGAAGGTCTTGCCCTCGCCCAGTGTGTTGCCCTGTAGTACGTGCGCACGGTTGGCTACCACCTCATTAACGTTCATGTTACTTTGAGTGCCTGAACCGGTTTGCCAGATCACCAGTGGGAACTCGCTATCCAGTTTACCGGCCAGTATCTCATCACATACCTGAGCGATCAGGTCACGTTTTTCGGCTGGCAATACGCCAAGGTCGGTGTTGGTGTAAGCTGCAGCTTTTTTCAGGAAGGCGAACGCCTCAATGATCTCTTTAGGCATCGAAGCCTCGGGGCCGATCTTAAAGTTGTTGCGTGAGCGTTCGGTCTGTGCGCCCCAGTATTTATCGGCCGGTACCTGTACCGCGCCCATGGTATCATGTTCGGTTCTGAAACTCATAAGTTCGCTGTATTATTTTGCGCCCAAAGTTAAGGATCAGATGTAAAGATCATGCACCGCCGCTGAATAAATTTAACCTCTCTGACCATTTGCCGCATCATATACCAAAACATTGGGCATGAGGGCTCATAAGCATCAACTCCGAACCTGAACTCAATGGCCTATATAGCCTATTAATACGAAGCGACCGTCTTTCCGCTGTATAATTGCGACCTAATTGAACACTGCCCATCAATTATTTTACTAAAAATAATAGCCAAACTATTGTACAGTTAAAATTTATATTTAGTTTAGCCGCACCAAATTCAACTCACATGAAAAAGACCTTCACATTCATTGTTGCGGCTATTATGCTTAGTGCCTGCAATGCCCCTTCCTCAACTTCAGACATCGACAGTGTTAAGGTAGACACCTTTGCCGTTGACACCACCACAGGAGTGAGTGACGATACCATGCCCGCCGCAGAAAAAGAAAAGGTGGCTACCACACCGACCACCAAGTGGACCTATAGCGAGCATGAAGATAAGATGACCTCAAAAAAGACCTACTTTGCCTCGATAGACGCCAACGAGGAATTACAGTTCGACTTCCCTTATGATGGCGGCTCTACAGCAACGATCGCGCTCAGAAAAGGCAAGAACGGCAATGAAGTGTTGCTTTCGGTATCTAAAGGGCAGTTCAACACCGGCGTGGACGGCTCGGAAGTGACCGTACGATTTGACCAGAACAAAGCGATCACCTTCAGTTGTAGCGAACCATCAGATAATAGTTCAGACCTGCTCTTTATCAACAATGCCACCAAATTCATAGCCAATGCCAAAAGATCCAAGAAGATGATCATCCAGGCCGAGTTCTACCAAAGTGGCCTGCAGACCATGGAATTCGATATAGCCGGACTGAAATGGGACCATTAACCACCTTATCATAAACACGAAAAGCCTTACCGTAAATGGTGAGGCTTTCTTATTTATCAGGATACGATGACGGCCTGGCCCAACCGAGCTTGACACACTCTCTAACCAATATCCTTGGTGGGCATTTTGGCGAGTGACCTTACAATGATCAGTTTTCTTGTTCGCCTTGAATAGCCGCTTTGTCACCATTATTGATGCTGCTTAACACGGGGATCGTAAAATAAAAAGTTGAACCTTTGCCTAACTCACTTTTAACTGCTATGGTACCCTCGTGGCGTTCAATGATCTCCTTACAAAAATATAGACCGATACCAAAACCTGCTATGGACCTGGTGGCATGGCTCTCTACCCGGTAATAACGATCGAACAACTTTTTAATGTCATTAGGAGCGACACCCATTCCTTCGTCTTTAACACTCACCAGGGCCACATCATTGGCAGTTACGCAGGCTACATTAATTACGCTCCCCTGTGGTGAATATTTAACGGCATTATTGATCAGATTGGTCACCACCTGCGCGATCTTATTTTTGTCGGCCATAACGGGAGTATGTTCTACCGGTGCGAATACCACCCGATGGGTGGTGATGGCCGCTAAACTTTCCTCTTCTGCCTCTTTTACCAATTCGGCCATATCGAACGGCTGTTTATCAATATGAACCTTGCCCGACTCCAAACGGGATACATTGAGGAAACCATTGATGATATCGGTCACCTTGCGTACCTGCTTTATACATTTATCTAAAAAGCCAACGGCCAAAGTATCCTCTGCCTTCGCGGCTCTTGTTCTGAGCACTTGCAAAAAACCGTTCAAAGAGGTAATAGGCGTTTTTAACTCATGACTGACCATACTGATAAAATCTACCTTACGCTGTTCGTCCCTCTTACGCTCAGTAATATCAACGAACGAACCTATAAAGCCTGCGAAAGAGCCATCCGGCTCAAAGCGTGGCGAGGCGAAGGCCAGTAACCACCTGTACTCGCCGCTTGCACTAAGGATCCTGTATTCGCCCGTGTAAGGAAGCTTATTTTTGACGGAGGTCATGTAGAGGTCAAGGTAGTCGTCTTTGTCGTCAGGGTGGATAAGCGAAGACCAACCAGTACCCAGTAGCTCCTCGATAGGCTTGCCGGTAAGCCGTGACCAAGCCTGATTAAAATATATCGCCTCTCCTGTCGTATCGCCCACCCCTATCAGCACACCTGACCCTTCGGCCATGCTCCTGAATCGTTCTTCGCTTTCTGACAGGGTTTGATTGATCTGCTTCAGCCGCTCACCATAACTCCGTAATTCGATGTTCAGCCGCCTGATATCAGCATTGGAGGCCTTCAGCTCGGTGTTTGTCGTATATAATGCATCATTTATCGCAGTAAGATCTCGGTTACGTGCTGCGAGCTGCCCCATCAGACTTAACTCACGCTCACGACCCTTTTTCACTTCCTGCTCTAACCTGATGCGCTCGGTGATATTCGTGGTGGTGTTGATGATGTAAGCTACCCGCCCTGAGGCCTGGTCTAGGATCGCTTCATGCTGATTATGCCAGTAATGCGTTTCATAAGCATCCGTTTCGGGCACGTAGATCTCATATTTGAAGATAGGCTGAATAACGGTTCTTTGGGTGTGGATCACTTCCAACAATGCTTCCATTACACTGCCAGCCTCCGAAGGGTCACCTTCACTGCCGGGGAACGCCTCAAAAAGCCCTAAGCCCAAAACCTCCTCCCGCTGCTTATGAACAAGATCGAGATACGTGTCGCTTACTGCCATGATCGTGAACCGCGGTGCATCAGTTTTGAGCACCAATGAGCGTAGCGAACGCTGAAAAAAGTTTTGAAATTCATTGCTGCTGTAGAACAGATCGCGGTCTGGATGTATCACCTTAGGAGAATTATGGAAATAAATTAAATTAACACGACAACCCCGTCGAGGTTTTTGAAATATTAGCGCATGAAGTTGTCATTGACCTGAACACTACCGATCGGCCGAAAAGAAAAAAGCCTCCCCAAATCCATGTGCGAAGCTCTCATTATGTCTTTACGATGAGTGCTTATTCCAAGTAGCCGGGCTCAATAAAACGCCAATGGTAGAGTTGGCGTCGCAGTCAATAAGGAAGGTGTCGGTATAGAAAGAACAGGATGTGAATGTTGTGTACCACTTGGTTGCACTGATCAAAATGAATAGATCAGAGCATCAATACAAGTGTGTAAAAAACAGTAGATCACTTAAAATCGGCAAGTATACTTCGGAGACGTTTTGTATACCTTAGCCTGTACCACTGTTTGGTCAGGTCATAGAGTTTCAAGGCACACCATATGCTTTTTAAGCATTAAAAAAGCCTCTCAGATTCTTCTAAGAGGCTTTTCCTTTCTTGGGTAACGGGAGCAGAGTCCGATTTTTTTTCTCTCCATTAATATACAAACGAGGCGACTTGTGGTGAAATTTAATAGTTTTCATTTCTTTCCAATCTTCCACTTTGCTCCATCATAAAACTCAACTTCTTGAGGATAAGCGAGCCTTATGTTTTGACCTGAGTTACTTGTGTATTCCCATTCATCGGTTCGGGTTTCACCAATTGCAAAACTAAAATCCATTTCCGGCTCTGCTAAACTACCCATGTAACCCATTTGATTGCCTAATTTGGAATTTCCTACAGGTACGGGTTTACCATATTCGTCAACTATTAGCCATATCAAACGCGCACCAATAATTCGCTTCGATGATATGTTCTTGTATTTGACCTTAATAGTTATAAAGCGTCCAAAATGACCTTTATGATTTAGATTGTCAGCGGGCTGATCAACAGTGTCGACTACTTTTGAACTAAGCTTTGTTGAAAATATTTTGATAGGTGCGTTATTTAAACCAGTTGTATCAGATAATACTTTCATACTATCAATATCTGCGGTTTTTGTTTGTTCAGCGACCGATTCAGTATTAACTTTTAAAGCTTGAGATTGCTGACAGGAATACAAAGATGCAAGCGCGATGGAAATGGCGTAAAATTTATGTTTCATGTTGATAAGGTTTGCTGAAATAAAAAAAGGGGATCAACTTTATTGACCCCCTTTTTTCTTGGGTAGCGGGAGCAGGACTCGAACCTACGACCTTCGGGTTATGAGCCCGACGAGCTACCAACTGCTCCATCCCGCACTATTGTTTGTTTTTGTATTGGACTGCAAAGATATAATTCGTTTCTTTGCAGTCCAAATTTATTTTAATTATTTTTTGATATGGGTCACAGGGCGGGTTTTGTAAGCATTATTGGTAAACCTAACGCAGGTAAGTCTACCTTAATGAATGCCCTGGTGGGCGAAAAGATGTCGATCATTACGCCTAAGGCGCAAACCACAAGGCATCGTATACTGGGCATCGTGAATACTGACGACCATCAGATCGTGTTCTCTGACACGCCTGGCGTGATCAAACCGCATTACGCCCTGCAAGAAAGCATGATGCACCAGGTAAGCGGCTCGATCGTTGATGCCGACCTGATCCTGTTAGTGACCGATATTAACGAGACGCACGATGAGAACGAGGTGCTGGAGAAGTTGGAAGGTTCGTTAGCGCCACTGGCCGTGCTGATCAACAAGATCGATAAAAGCGACGAGGCCACCGTTAAACAAAAGATCGAGTACTGGGAGCAAAAGCTGAAGCCCAAAGCCATATTTGCTATATCGGCTCTACATGAGCACAACATCAAAGCCATTATGGACTTTGTGATCGATAGCCTGCCCGAGCATCCACCCTATTACGAAAAGGACTTCCTGACCGATCGTAACGACCGTTTCTTTGCTTCGGAGATGATCCGTGAGCAGGTATTCAAACAATATAAAAAAGAGATCCCATACAGCACTGAGGTCATCATCACCGAGTTCAAGGAGGCTGAGGACATCTACCGCATCAGTGCCGAGATCATTGTGGAGCGCGATTCGCAAAAGAACATCCTGATCGGAAAGAACGGTGATATGCTCAAGATCGTGGGCACTTATGCCCGCCGCAGCATGGAGGAGTTCTTTCAGCGCAAGATCTTCTTACAAATGTTCGTTAAAGTGATCGGCGACTGGCGCAGCAAGAAAAATTATCTTAAAAAATTCGGGTACGAAGATTGATCATTGTGACCTTGTGTCACCAGCCCTCCGTATCTTTGCAACGAGCTGTCAAACATTGACCGTTCACAACTCACCATTAAAATATGAGTAATATAGTAGCCATTGTGGGCCGCCCTAACGTGGGCAAATCCACTTTATATAATCGCCTTACCGAAAGCCGGAAAGCCATAGTTGACGATTTTAGCGGTGTTACCCGTGATCGCCATTACGGTATAGCCGAGTGGGTAGGCCGCAGCTTCAACGTGATCGATACCGGCGGTTATGTAGCTAATTCTGATGACGTTTTTGAGGCCGCCATACGTGAGCAGGTACAGATCGCGATCGATGAGGCCACCGCCATACTGTTCGTGGTGGATGTGACCACCGGAATAACCGACCTGGACGATGAGATAGCCGTGATGCTGCGTAAAGGCAAAAAACCGGTATTCGTGGTAGTGAACAAGGTGGATAACACCTCGCTACAGTCTGACGCCACACTGTTCTACAGCCTTGGCCTGGGCGAGATATTTAACATCTCTTCTATGACCGGTTCAGGCACGGGCGAATTGCTGGACGAGTTGGTGAAGACCTTCGACGATGAACCGGCCGAAGAGAACACCTTGCCTAAATATGCCATCGTAGGTCGTCCTAACGTGGGTAAATCATCTATCATCAATGCGCTTATCGGTCAGGACCGCAATATCGTTACGCCTATCGCCGGCACCACGCGCGATTCGATCCACATTCATTATAACCGTTACGGTCATGAGTTCATGCTGATCGATACCGCCGGTCTGCGTAAAAAGACCAAGGTAAAAGAGAATATCGAGTTCTATTCGGTGATGCGTACCATTAAAGCTTTGGAAGAAGCTGATGTGGTGGTGTTGATGATCGATGCGGTTGAAGGACTGGAATCACAGGATATCAACATCTTCCACCTGGCCGAAAAGAACAAGAAAGGTGTATTGATCGTGGTGAACAAGTGGGACCTGATCGAGAAGAACAATAAGACCATTAAGGTATTTGAAGAGCAGATACACGAAAAGATCGCACCGTTCACCGATGTGCCGATCATCTTCACTTCTGTATTGGAGAAACAACGCTTGCTTAAGGTTTTGGAGACAGCCGATAAGGTTTACGCCAACCGCAGCAAAAAGATCCCAACGTCGAAGCTTAACGATGTGATGCTGCCGATCATCGAGAACTATCCTCCGCCATCGTTAAAAGGTAAGCACGTTAAGATCAAATACGCTACACAGATCAATGGTAACGCGCCAATGTTCGCGTTCTTCTGTAACCTGCCGCAATACATCAAAGAGCCTTACCGCCGCTTTATAGAGAACAAGCTGCGCGAGAACTTTGACTTTGAAGGTGTGCCGATCCAGATATTCTTCAGGCAAAAATAATAGCCTCTTATTGACGCAATAAAAAAGGCCATTGCGTATTGCAATGGCCTTTTTTATTTTATTGAAGTAACGATTACAGGATCTTGAAGCCTACGCTCAATGCCCAAAGGTTGGCACGTTGTCCGTACTTTTCATTGATCTTGGTTAGGCCACCCTCGTAGCGCAGGTCAACGTTGATACTGCCGATATCCACGCCAGCACCGGCCTGGAAGCCCAGGGTGCTGTTCTTATAATCGCCAAAATCATTGATAGCGCCTGATGCATTGTTGGCGGCGCTGGTGTTCTTGTCAAGGTTGTAAGAGTAAACCGGACCAAGCATTGCACGTACGTTGATCGTACCGGCATTAACGATCTTAGTACCTACCAATAACGGCACGTTAAGCGTAGTGAAGGTAACCTTACTGGTGGCCGTAGCGCTGGTACCTCCGGCCACATTGGTCTCAAATTTGCCACCGCGGCTGCCCAGGTAAAGCTCGGGCTGCAGGTACAGGTTGTTACCGATGCGGCCATATAGACCTACCTGATAACCGGTAACGGTAGATTCAGTCAGGTCATCACGGTTGATCTTAGAAAGGTTGATCCCGCCTTTTATACCGAGCGATGCCTGAGCTTTAGCGCCTGCAATAGTGATCACCAGCAGGGCAATGCTTAAAATGTACTTTTTCATGTAGGTGTAGTTTTATAGTTAACGCTAAGATAAGTTTCGGACCGGAAGGTTTAACCTTTTGTCACAATTTTACGGCCGATCTGCAAAAGTGGTGTTTTTTTATATTTTTGTCTTCATGGCAAATATCAGCATAAGCAATAAAGATTGGCCACGTGTCAAGATCAAACTGAAACGCAAATATAATCATCTGACTGATGCCGCGCTGCAATATACCGAAGGGCAGGAAGAGGCACTGATCAATAATCTGACCAACCTCGTGAACCGCAGCCGTGAGTATGTGGTATTTACGCTCCAAAAAGCACTGGTGAATATTGACAACAACCGTTTGTAAATAATTACGATCGCAGGGTCAACAATACGGTGTCGTTTTACGTATCTTTAAGATATTGCCCTCTAAAGCAGTGAGCTGAAGGAATTATGAGCGTGAAAAATGTATACCGTAAAGCGGGTATGGTCACCGGCCTGGCCTTGTTGGCCATAGGTGTTGTCAGTTTCAAAGATGACCTTTTCCAGATATCCAAAAATCTGGATGTTTTTGCTTCTGTTTATAAAGAGGTAAACCTGAACTATGTGGACGATATCAATTCGGCCAAAATGGTCAAGACCGGCGTGGATGCCATGCTGAACGGTCTGGACCCATATACCGAGTTCGTTCCTGAATCTGAGATCGAGGATTACAAACTTCATTACATCAGCACCCAATACGGTGGTATAGGTACCAGCATCTTTTCACGCAATGGCAAAGTTTACGTATCAGAGGTATTTGAAGGTTACCCTGCTCAAAAGGCCGATGTACGCGCCGGCGACCAGATCGTGAAGATCAATGACATCGAGCTTACCAGCCGCAATAGCGAACAGGTTAGCCAGTTACTTAAAGGCAGCAAAGGCGCCGGCATTAAGCTGGTGCTCAAACGCGGTGAGGTAACCATGGAGAAGAGCCTCGTTCGTGACGAGATCAAACAGCCTAACGTATCCTACGCAGGCATGGTCGATGGCAACATGGGCTACATCAAACTCGACAAATTTTTAGAGAACTCGGCCGATGAAGTGACCAACGCCCTGGCCAGTATCAAAAAGAATAATCCAAGCGGCATCATCCTGGATCTGCGCTCTAACGGAGGTGGTATCTTACAGGAGGCCGTTAAGATCGTGAACCTTTTTGTACCTAAGGACATGGAAGTGGTGTCGCAAAAAGGAAAGATCAAAGAAAAGAATTTCACATACCGCACGGTAAGCAATGCCATGGAGCCGGATCTGCCGTTGGTGGTATTGGTGAATGGCCGCTCGGCATCAGCTTCAGAGATCGTGGCCGGTGCCCTGCAAGATCTTGACCGTGCCGTGGTGATCGGTCAGCGCAGTTACGGTAAGGGCCTGGTACAACAAACCTTTAGCTTACCTTATAGTAGCCTGGTCAAGATCACCATCGCTAAATATTTTATCCCGTCGGGCCGTTGCGTGCAAGCGCTTGACTATGCTCACCGTAAGGATGATGGAAGCGTGGTGAAGATCGCCGATTCATCTTTACATGAGTTCAAGACCCGTGCGGGCCGCTCGGTGTATGATGGCAGCGGCGTTTACCCCGATTTGACCATCAAACAGGAACGCTTCGCCGATGTGACGCAGACCTTGGTGGGCAAGTACCTGATCTTTGATTTCGCCAACAATTACCGCAACACGCATACTAAGATCAGCGCTCCCCGTAGCTTCACGCTTAACGACGAGGATTATGCGGAATTTGTAAAATATCTGTCGAGCAAGAATTACAGCTACAGTACTGCCAGCGAAAAGATCCTGACCGCGCTCAAAACAGAGGCTTCAAAGGACAAGCAATATGCTGAGCTACAGCCCGAACTAGAGGCATTGAAAAATAAACTGGCCAGCACCAAAAAGAACGACCTGCAGGTACATAAGCCCGAGATCAAACAAGTGCTGGAGAATGAGATAGCTGCCCGCTATTATTACGAAAAAGGCCGTTACGAGGCTAACTTTAAATACGACAAAGAACTGGCCCTTGCCGTAAAGACCTTGCAAGACAAGCCTCAGGTATTGGCGATATTGAAGGGCGAAGGCAACTATAAAGTGATCGGCAAACCGCAGCTTACCCTGGCAGCCGCCAAGACCACCGGCACCGACGGTAATTAACTGCCTTTCATTCGCAATTATGATATAAAAGCAGCTTGATAGGCTGCTTTTTTTGTTGATATGAATGCCTTGGGTCAGGAAAGCCATCAGGACGGTTCACATACTAACGGTATCTATATTTAGCGCAACTAATACCAACCGTTAAACAGATACAGATATGATCTTAGAAAAATTTTCGTTCGGCATGGGCGATCGTTTCGCGCATCAGGGCGAAGCACAGCTTGCCGCAGTTGCCAGGGCCAAACAACAAGGTGTTGACATCACTCCTGTATGGAACAAATCAAATCGCGAACACAAGACCGTAAAGACCGAACCTGCTGAGTTACGCGCCGAAGCTGATGCCGCCGTAAAAGCGCTGGGTTGGACAGGCCCGTACCGTGTTGACGCCGATCATATCACGCTGGCCACAGTTGATGGCTTTATTGCAAGTTCTGACTTTTTCACCCTCGATGTGGCCGATTTTATTGGCAAGCCCGCTCCCGATGCCGAGATAGAGGCGTTCATCCAGCGTCGCCAACAATTCGTGGGCAGCTTATCGATACCGGGCATCGAAGAAAAATTCGAGATTACTGAAGAAAAACTGCGCGACATTGCCGGCAAATTTTTGCTGGCTGCGATCGAGGCGGGTAAATTATATAAACATATTGCCGATGCTAAAGGTGAAGACAACTTCATTGCCGAGGTATCAATGGACGAGGTGAACGACCCGCAAACACCTGTTGAGCTATTCTTCATCTTAAGCGCCCTGGCCGATAATGGCATCAAGGCGCAGACCATCGCCCCGAAATTCACCGGCCGTTTCAATAAAGGTGTTGATTATGTGGGTGATCTAGCGCAGTTCACTAAGGAGTTCGAGGAAGATATACTGGTGATCAGGGGGGCGATCAAGGAGTTCGGCTTACCGGCTAACCTGAAACTGAGCGTACACTCCGGTAGCGATAAGTTCTCGCTGTATGCCCCTATCAGCAAGCTGATCAAAAAGCATGATACCGGCATTCATCTTAAAACGGCAGGCACCACTTGGTTAGAAGAAATGATCGGTTTGGCAGAGGCGGGCAATGAAGCATTGGAATTGGCCAAAGAGATATACCTGGACGCCCTGGGCCGCTTCGACGAATTATGCGTGCCTTACGCCACCGTGATCGATGTAAAAAAAGATCTGCTGCCTACAGCCGAAGAGGTACAAGGCTGGAGCGGCGAAAAATTTGCCAACAGCCTGCGCCATGATCAAAAGCACCCCGACCTGAACCCTAACTTCAGGCAGATGCTGCACGTGGCCTACAAAGTGGCCGGCGAAAAAGGCGACCGCTATTACGCTGCCTTAAAGAAATACAAAGATGTGGTAGCGGCCAATGTTACCCTGAACCTTTACGAGCGCCACATCGTGCCATTGTTCTTGAGCTAAGCGTTAAAGATCATAAGGTTGATGGCCACACGCGGTAAGCGTGTGGCCTTTTCATTTAAAAAGGAATTTGATAAATTATTAAATAGATAGAACTAGGTTGATATAGAAAATGCGTACGGTCAGTATAGAGTTCCATCCAATGCACTGTAAAGTTCGCTTCGTTCCTTGCAATGATGTGGTGGTAGCAAGATATACTATGCCCCCCGATCGTAACCGAACCGATACACACGAATTTTTAAACTTTTGACCTGCAGTGTTTGTCATACTTCCAAATTTTAGCAGAACAAGCACCATGAAAAGATTCATCATTGCAGCGGCCATTTTAGTAAGTGGTGTTGCAGCTACCCATAAAGCCGATGCACAGGTAAGTTTGAATATCAATATCGGCAGCCAGCCAGACTGGGGCCCGGTTGGTTATGACCATGTAGACTACTATTACCTGCCTGACATTGATAGCTACTACGCCGTAGATACGCACGAATACGTGTACCTGAACGATAACCGCTGGATACGCTCACGCAGCTTGCCATCACGCTTTGGTAACTATAACGTTTACAACAACTATAAAGTGGTGATCAACGAGCCTCGCCCGTGGGAACGCGCCGCCGTGTATCGTAGCCGTTATGCCGGTTACCGTGGACGCCATGACCAGGTGATCATTCGCAACAGTAAGGAAACTAAATATGTGGATCATTATAAACCCGGCAAAGGACCGAAAGGCGGCCCTGGCAAAGGTAACGGTCGTGGGCCAGGACATGGTCCGGGCGGACCGGGTAAGGGTCACGGACATGGCCCAGGCGGTGGTCCGGGCAAAGGTCATGGCCACGGTCATCACTAATTGATCGATCAGTATGATTGAACAGAGCGGCACTTATAAAGGCCGCTCTGTTGTTTAATAAGCCTTATCAAAGTGTTTGAAACACTTGATAAGCAACTGGCGTTTAATAGCATACATTGAACTACAGATTCCCATCCGTATCCATTATCCTTAGATCTATTAGCAGAATGACCATGAAGAGCCTCATTACCTTAACGCTTATTGCCATTAGTGCGATGGCCTTTGCCCAGGAGCAACCAGTTACGACAGCAACAACTGCCACTGCCAAACCTGTGGCGATCATGCGGCCGGTCACCTACCTGCGTACCCTTACCTCACGTAACCGCACCCTGCGTGCCGAGATGTACGATGCCGACCAGACCGATGGCGACGTGGTGACGGTATTTTATAACAATAAGCCCATCATCAGCCACTTCACGCTCGACCACAAGCGCAAACGCATATTCCAGATCGTACTCAAAAAAGGCATGAACAGCTTGGTGATGCAAGCCGAGAACGAAGGTACCACCCCACCCAACACCGCCGCCCTTTACCTTTATAGCGGCAAGAAACTCATTCGCCGCTTGGTACTGGCCTCTGATCTGAAACAAAGCCAGGGCGTAAAGATCAAGTATTGAAAGTGTTGTCTTATCTGCGCTACATGCTGTTGGCGCGATCATGTCGCTTTTCACAACGCACAGACGGATAATTTAAAACACTGGCGTACAACTCATTATAGCGCCTTTCAAATTAATTTTAAAGATCTCCTTAAACCTTCCATCCTATTCCTACTCTATCAAGTGCTTTTGCAAATAAGGAAGCGGCCACAAAGAGAGTAAGCGATAATATCTTTTTGGCTCGCTGTAGCGTTAGGCATGCCAACAATGTCTACGCTATACCGAAGCAAAAGCGACCTAACTTTATACACAACAAATGTCACTCTACCTAAACCCTATATCACCAGTTAGTGCGCCGGCCAACACCGGCGCAACAACGCTCCCTCAAGGTCTGATCATTTAGACCTTCCTAATTCACCATCATTTTCCGACCCATGTAATGGATACCAGGTATCCAAATGGAAAGCTATTGCCCAGCCACAAAGGTCGCCTAAACTGAATAATTATTAATAACACACCTATTTTATCACAATCACACACAACATGAAACCATTTAAACAATTATCCAAAGCTTTTACCTTAGCCGCTGCGGCCTTGATCATGCTCAGCACGTCATGCAAAAAAGATAACGACGGTGCCGACAGACCTGCCAATGGTTTTAAACTTAAGCGGGTAGAGGCCTCGGCCACCAACTACACCAACTTTGAGTACAATAGCGCCGGTCATATCACTAAGATAACGACCGCCGAAGATGGCGAGACGGACGTGATCGACCTGGCTTACCAGAACAATAAGCTGTTCAGCCTGACCTCATCTGACCAGGAAGCACTCAAATTCACTTATGCTACCAATGGCCTAACCGACCGGGTAGACATGTATCAAGGAGGTTTGCAGGGCGCCAATGTGGGCTATTTTAAGTTCAGCTACAACAACGCCGTTTTGAACGACATCGTTACTTACGGACTCATCCCCAACGAGGCCAACCCGGTGCCACTCATTAAAACCACCTTTGAGTACTACGCCAATGGCGATATAAAGACCCAGCGTGACCTTCAATACAACTGGTTGACCAAGACTTATGTGCTATCAGAAAGTACCACTTACGAGTATGACACCCACGACAACCCGTTGTATAGCGTGAGCGAGATCTATCAGCTTAAGTTCGAGGCACCATCAAAACATAATCCGGTAAAAGCCACTGTTACTGATGAGAATAATGACTTGGTGCGCACCACCACTTACGCCTACACTTACAACAGCAACGGCTACCCAACTCAGGCCCAAACCAAGGTTACCGAACCCGGACAACTTAATCCGACCGTGAGCACCGTCAAATTCAGCTATCAATAAGTGGTGCAGGCCATAACAGTCATCTACAAAAAAGCCGCTGACCTGATACAGGCAGCGGCTTTTTCATTTGTCTCATTTGATCATTTAGCAAAGTTAAGCACAAAGGAACTGCCCGACACGCCATCAGACTCCACCTTAATGGTACCGTTACACAGCTGTATGATCTTACCGGCAATGTACAGGCCGATACCGCTACCCGGAACGTCGCGCGTGTTATCGGCACGATAGAACGAGCGGAATATCTTATCCACATCATTAGCTTGGATGCCGGGGCCTTTGTCGGTAATGGTCATCACGATGTTGTGTTCCAATACCTCAAAATGCAGTTGCACCGGCGCATTACCCGAAAATTTGAAGGCATTATGGACAATATTATTGATGGCGATGTTAAGCAGGGGCTTGTTTCCTTGTATCACCAGCGCATTCTCGTCCTCAGGCATATCGGCCAAAATGATGTCGAGCTTGCCTGCATCCTTTTTGTTCATCCAATACTCTTGCAGCTCCCACACCAGTTCGTCCATGCGCACCGGAGTGAGCACGGCCTGGGTGTAATTGAAGTCTACCTGGGCCAGCTCCATTAAACTGGTGATGGTCTCCTGTAAATGCATGGCATCGGCCGATACAGATCTTAGCACCCGTTCGTATTCATCCATGTTACGAGGCTTTTCGAGTGCCACATCAGCCTCGCCCATAATGCTGGTCACGGGAGTGCGCAACTCGTGCGACGCGTTGGACACAAAGCTGCGCTGCATCTCGAAGGCATTCTCCAACCGTTCTAAAAGATTATTAAAGTTACTAATGAGCTCATCTATCTCATCCTTATTCTTATTCTCCTTGATGCGTAAATGCAGGTTACTTGACCGGATCTGCCGCATTTGCCCAATGATGCGTTCAATGGGCCTCAACGTATTTTTGGCCAGCCATTGGCCCGCAAAGAACAAGCACACGCTGAATACCACAAAGAACGCCGTAGCGATCTTGCCCAGTTGAATGATCCGCTTACTAAAATTCTCATCAACGGCCGAGGCCAGGATCACAAAGTTGCCCTGGTTGTCGCGATAATACTTACCGATCACCTGCCTCGACCCTTCCTGGTACATTATGGAGCCATCCTTACGCACCTGTTCAATGATGTCCTTGGTCCAATCGATCCGGTTGCGGGTATTAAAGGCCGAGGTGTTCGACTCGTCGTACACCCGGATCACCTCATCGGGTAGTTTTTCCAGATATTGTTGCTGTATCTGCAGTAGCGAGTCCTCTCCTATCTCATCGGCTTTGAGGTACAGTTTGGAGGCCACGTTCACGCGGTCGTTAAGCCTGTTAATGAAGTCGGTCTTAGAGTATGCGAACACCGCAAAATATACACCCAGTAGCACTAGCAACAACGCGCCGCAACTGATCAGGGTAAAGTATAGCGAGAGGCGGGTCTTGATCTTCATGTGCTACGGTTTGATTAACGTTGCTCTTTCATGATATAGCCCATGCCGATCACGGTATGGATCAGCTTGGTATCGAACCCCTTTTGCACCTTGTTGCGCAGGTAGTTCACATATACATCAACCATGTTGGTACCGGTATCAAAGTTAAGCCCCCATACTTTCTCCATGATGTACTCACGCGAAAGTAGCTTGTTAGGGTTGCGCATGAATAGCTCAAGCAGCACGTATTCTTTAGCCGTTAACGATATCTTTTTCCCGGCCCGTTCGGCCGTCTTGTCCCAGGTATCCAGCTTAAGATCGGCAAAGCTGAGGGTATGGTCTACTGATTCGGCAATGTTACGCCTGCGCAACAATGCCTCTATACGGGCCAACAGTTCGTTAAAGTGGAAAGGCTTCAACAAATAATCATCAGCACCGGCTTGTAAGCCGTTCACCTTGTCATCAATGGTACCCAGGGCGCTCAGCATCAAAATAGGTACCTGCGTTTGCTTTTGCCTGATCTGCTTACAAAGGTCGATCCCGTTAATGAGGGGCAGCATCACATCCAGTATAATGAGGTCATACTTTTTTTGAAGCACTTCTGACAGGCCTGCCACACCATCGCGCGCCACATCAACATGATAGTGATGCTCATTCAGCCCTTTTTTGATGAATGACGATACTTTGTCCTCGTCCTCTACTAACAGTATTTGTGCCATGCCCTTGCTATAATTGTGCGTGAGGCCGCAGCCCTTCGCCGAACAGCAAACTTAACAAAAGTATGCACTGTTCATACAGTTATCTGCTGGCATTCACGTAGAAAGGTATGTTAGCGGTAGCCACTTTGTTGTGCCCATCACTTACATACATAAAAAGCCGATATGCCCCTTCTTTTTCGGGTGTTTTCAAGGTCGCTTTGTCATACCGTTCCGCTTTGATCAGCCCCGCAATTGGTGCCGGGCGCGATTCACGGTCGCCGCCCTGTTTCAGGTCAGTACTTTCGGGAAGTAACTCCCACCGGGTGGTAAGTTGATCATTGTCCGCGTCGTTCACTTTGAGTTCGATAGGGTAACTTGACCCGGGTTCGAGATAGATGTTATCGGTAGCGCTTTTTCCATTCAACAAAGCTTCGGCCAGGTGCGGCGCACGATCAGCCGGATATTTACCTGTCCATAGATACTGCATCAAATCCACCACTTCGTTCTCTTCACCGGCCTCGGTAAATAAGCCGTACCACGTCGGTGTGCGTTCCTGCTTTTGCCCCCATAAGAACACGTATGAACCCAGGCAATGCTTATCCTTTTGAATGGATGCCTCATAACGACTTTTATAAACGGCGGCTTTTTGGCTGCTGGTCTCTTCTACCGATGCCTTCCATGCCGTTTGCGGGCCTTCCCAATGGCCGGTAGGCCCCCATTCGGTCACTATGTAAGGGCCTTGCCATCCGGCACGGGCCAATTGCTGCGGTACACTGGCCAATCCGCCGTAAACCTGCACCGAAAGCAGGTCGAGCTGCGGACAACGTTCTTTGATCAGGTCTATCTCGCGTTTGTTCACGCCCGCCAGCATCGTGGTAGCCGGGTGGTTGGGGTCCTCGGCATGGATCATTTTGGCGATATCGTTCACCGCGTTCCAAACATTGGGATTCTTGTAGTCAAGGTTCAGCTCATTGCCTATGCCCCAGATCAGCAGCGCCGGATGGTTACGATACTTGATCACCTCCTTACGTAAACGCTCCAGTTGAGCATGCACTGCGGCGGTATCATCATAGTTAAAGCCGTGCCTTTCGCGGGCCACATTGAGCCCCATGGTAACGGTAAGGCCAAGGCTTTGTGCTTTGTCGAGCACCTCGGTGCCGTTGCGGGTATCCCAGGTGCGGATCGAGTTGCCGCCGTATCGGGCCAGGCGGTCGGTATAATTGGTACCGCCAGCGCCTTTGATGAAATAGGGTTTGCCGTTGCGCAACAGTTCAAAACCATCTTTAGTGGCTTTGACTTTCACGGGCACCGGACCCTGTGCATGGCAATTCAAGGTAAAAAACGCCCCTGCTACCAAGGCTAACAACATGGAAAAGATCTTCATAGGAAATAATTGGTGAACGCAATATCCCCTTTTTTAACCAAGTGTACAAGTAACACTATTATGCACAAAAGCCCTGCTGATATGACCAACAGGGCTTGGATATTGAGTGATATTTGTTGATAACGGTTTAACGCTTCCAACCACCGCCCACGGCGCGGTACAGGTTAATGGCCGATATAAAGATGTTCTTTTTAGTATTGGCCAGTTCGAGCTCCGCATCAAGCACGTTACGCTGGGCGGTGATGATCTCGAGGTAATTGGCCCGGCCCACCAGGTACAGATCCTTAGCTACCGACACTGCATTGTTGAGCGCCTGCACCTCCTGCTGCTTGCGCGAATAGATCTGACTGTAGTTCTCCACCCCTTTGATGTTGTTGAGTACCTCCTGGTAACTGTTCAATACCGTTTTTTGGTAGTTGTACAGCGCCTGATTGCCTTGAGCTATGGCCGTTTCATAATCGGTGCGGATCTGGCGCTTGTTAAAGATCGGCGCGGTAAGTCCGCCGATCACACCCCAGGCCACCGAGCCGGGATTGAACAACAGTTTGGAGGCGAAGGCATTGAAGCCAACGTAAGGCGTTAACGTTAACGACGGAAAGAAGGTCCTGTGCACGGCCTTGATATCCGCATTCATGGCGCGAAGCTCCAGGTCGGCCTCTTGTATGTCGGGCCGATTGAGCAGCAACTGGGTCGGTACGCCCGCTTTTAATACCGCCGGCAACTTTAGGGTATTGATCGAGGTATCGCGAACGATGTCTTTCGGGAATTTGCCGGTCAGGAAGTTCAGCTGATTCTGCGTCTCGGTGACCTGCTGCATCACGGCGTATTCCAGTCCCTGCGTACGTTTTAGCTGCGCCAAAAATTGTTGAACGGCCAATTCAGTAGCACGGCCACCCAGCTTTTGGACCTTGATGATCTCGAGCGCATCGTTCTGCAGGGCAATGTTCTTGCGGATGACGCGCAACTCATTGTCAAGTGCCAGCAATTCGTAATAAGCCGTGGCGATCTGCGCGGTGAGCGACGTGATCACCATGCGGTAGCCTGCCTGGCTTGCCAAAAAACGAGCATAAGCGGCTTTTTTACGGCTACGTAATCGTCCCCACAGATCGACCTCCCAGTTACTGCGGAAACCCACAAAGTAATCAGGCGTTGGGTTAGGGATACGCTGATCACCGTTGATGTTGGGCGACAGGTTGGTGTCATAGTTACCCACTCCGTTCATGGTGTAATCCCCATAACGTTCCACCCCTGCGCGGGCATCGCCATTTAGTGAGGGCAGCAACTGCACCTTGTTATATTTAAGGTTGGCGTTGGCGATCTCGACACGCTGCAAGGCGGTCAATATATCAGGGTTTGCCGCCAAGGCGGTATCGATCAGTTGTACCAGGTACGTATCGGTGAAAAAGCTGCCGATGGGTAAAGCCGCCACGTTGGTGCTGTCGGTTTTGCCGGTATAAGTGGCAGGTACAGTATCACGTGTGCTGGTGGGTATGGTCTTGAGCGGATGACATGCCGCCAAACCGATCACGATCAGCAGCGAGAATATATGGATCTTATATTTGAGCATAAAGGAACTTCAATTAATGGTAAGTGGTGTTCAGTTCAGGTTCTAAGGCCACAGGCACAGGTTCCTGCTTTTTCTTCTTGCCCGAAAGACCGGAGAAGATGACATACAACCCGGGGATCAGGATCAAGCCAAAGAAGGTTCCTAACAGCATGCCTCCGGCAGCAGCCGTACCGATCGAGCGGTTACCCATGGCGCCCGCCCCGCTGGCGATACACAACGGGATCAAACCGGCAATGAACGCGAACGAGGTCATCAAGATCGGGCGTAAACGCGATACCGCACCTTCAATGGCGGCCTGCAATACCGTAGCACCTTCACGCTCCCGCTGCACGGCGAATTCCACGATCAAAATGGCATTTTTGCCCAGCAAGCCAATGAGCATTACCAGCGCTACTTGGGCGTAGATGTTGTTCTCGAGCCCAGTTATCTTGAGGAAGAAGAATGCTCCGAGAATACCCGTAGGCAAGGACAGGATCACCGCCAGCGGGAGCAACAAGCTCTCGTATTGCGCGGCCAGCAATAGGTACACGAACACCAAACACACGATGAAGATATAGATGGCCTGATCACCTGACAGGATCTGCTCGCGCGTCATACCAGACCATTCGAAAGAGTAACCTTTAGGAAGCTTTTCTTCGGCGATACGCTTGATCGCGTTGATGGCATCACCACTACTGTAGCCCGGTGCGGCATCGCCGTTCACCATGGCCGAGGTGTACATATTATAACGGGTCAACTGCTCAGGGCCGTAAACACGCTCCATTTTAATGAAGGTAGAGAAGGGCACCATCTCGTTCTTATCGTTCTTCACGTACAGTTGCAGTACGTCCTCAGGCTTGGCCCTGAATTCGGGCGATGCCTGTACCATGACCTTATACATTTGCCCAAAACGGATAAAGTTAGAGGCATAGTAACTACCCATCAGCGTTTGCAGGGTGCTCATGGCCTTATCGATAGTGATCCCTTTTTTGGCGGCCATATGCTGATCAACACTGATCAGGTACTGCGGAAAGTTAGGGTCGAAACTGGAGAAAGCGTTCTCGATCTCGGGCGCATCGTTAAGTGCTTTGATAAAGCCATTGGATATCTCGGCGGTCTTTTGCAGGTCGCCGGTACCGCTTTTATCCAGCATACGGATCTCAAAACCGCTGGAGTTACCAAAGCCCGGTACGGTAGGCGGCGGGAAGTATTGAATGGTGGCGTCGCTAATGTTGCGCGTACGCTTCTGCAGCTCCCGGATGATGTCGTCCAGTGATTCCTCGCGTTCGTCCCAGCTTTTCAGGTTGATCATGGCCATACCGTATGAGGCACCAGCCACCTCGTTCACCAAACTATAACCGGCCAATGTAGATACCGACTCGATAGCTTTGATGCTTTTGGTTTGCTTGTACACCGAACTCAATACCTCCTGGGTACGTTCAACAGTGGCGCCTGGTGGAGTGGTCACGTTCACGTAGATCATGCCTTGGTCCTCTGTAGGGATAAAGCCTGAAGGCAGTATGCTGCTCAAGCCATAAGTAGCGGCGAAGAAGACCGCCAATGCGATCAAAGTGACCACCCTGCGGCCTGCCACCTTGGTCAACGATCCTGAGTACTTGTTGGACACAGCATCATACCCCTTGTTGAATTTGGCAAAGAACCGGTCGATAAATCCTTTCTTATTACTGTGGTTCGGCTTCAACATGATGGCACACAAGGCCGGGGTAAGCGTTACGGCGTTAACACCCGATATCACGATGGCGATGGCCATGGTGAGCGAGAACTGACGATAAAATACCCCTACCGGACCCGACATAAATGCCACCGGCACGAACACCGCCGACATCACCAGTGTAATGGCCACAATGGCTCCGCTGATCTCTTTCATGGCACTTAGGGTAGCATCCATGGCGTTCATGTGTTCTTCGTGCATCTTCACGTGCACGGCCTCTACCACCACAATGGCGTTATCGACCACGATACCGATAGAGAGTACGAGCGCAAAGAGCGTTAACAAGTTAATAGAGAAGCCCAGCATCTGCATAAAGGCCAGCGTACCGATCAACGCAACGGGCACGGCCAGTGCAGGGATCAGTGTAGAGCGGAAATCTTGCAGGAAGATGTACACCACCACGAAAACCAGCAGGAAGGCTTCCACCAACGTATGCAGCACCTCATCGATCGAGGCATCCAGGAAGCGAGATACGTCATAGTTCACGTTGTAGGTCATCCCGCTGGGGAATTGCGTTTCCTTCAGCTCGGCCATGCGCGATTTGATGTTATTGATCACATCGCGGGCATTGGAACCCGGGCGCTGTTTGATCATGATGGATGCCGAAGGACGACCATCCGTTTCAGACACCATGCTGTAGGTCAATGAACCGAATTCGATATCGGCCACCTCTTTCAGGGTCAGCACTGTACCGTTCTCGTTGGCCCGGATCACGATCCGCTCGTATTGCTTCGGCTCAAAGAACTTGCCCTTATAACGCAGTACGTACTGCATCATTTGAGGCGAGCGGTCAGAGCTTTGTCCGGTCTTACCAGGAGCGGCCTCCACGTTCTGGGCGCGTATGGCAGCGATCACGTCGTCGGTGCTTACTTTGTACGCCATCATGCGGTCAGGCTTCAGCCATACCCGCATCGAGTATTCTTTGGCACCCATGATCTCGGCACGCCCCACACCATCTATACGCTTTAACTCTTGCAGTACGTTGATGTCGGTAAAGTTGTAAATGAATTTCTCATCGGCGGCAGGATCTGTACTCATCACGTTGAGGTACATGAGCATACTGTTCACCTCTTTTTCGGTGGTCACACCGGCTTTGATCACCTCTTCAGGCATCTCATCAATAATGGTGGCCACGCGGTTCTGTACGTTAACGGCGGCCTGATCAGGATCGGTACCAACGTTAAAGTAGATCTGGATCACGGTCAAACCATCGTTACTACAAACCGACGACATGTAGGTCATGCCGGGCACACCGTTGATGGCACGCTCCAGCGGCGTGGCTACCGCCTTGGCGCATACCTCGGCATTGGCACCCACGTAGTTGGCAGTCACCGTTACCGATGGCGGTACGATATCGGGGAACTGGGTCACCGGCAGCGTGATCAGCGCCAGTACACCCAGCAGGGTTATGATCAATGATATTACGAGCGACAGGATAGGCCGCGTAATGAATGTGTTGAACATTTATCAGGGTATTAAATGATACGATAGCTCCTTAGCATATTGCAAAGGCAGCATTCAGCAATAAATGGGTTACGGCTTATTTGGCAGCCAGTACAGGAGCCGTTCTCAACAAGCTGGGCTTGATCACCATACCGTCGCGTGCGTTCTGCGCACCTTCGAACAGGATCTTGTCGCCCGCCTTTAAGCCCTCTTTCACGATGTAGTATTGCGAAAAACGGGTCAACGGCACAAAGCTGTGCATCTTGAGCTTGTTGTCAGGACCGACCAGGTACACGTAGCTCTTGTCCTGCACCTCGAAGACCGATTTTTGCGGTATCATGATCGCGTTGTCCATCTCCGAAGTGATGTAGATCTTACCGCTGGCCCCATGACGTAACAGCTTATGTGGGTTGGGGAATTTGGCCCGTAACGAAATGGAACCGGTGGTTTGCTCGATCTCGCCTTCAATAGTCTCGATCGTGCCGCTGTGGGCATAACTGCTACCGTCGGCCAGTCCCAGTTTCACGGTATTAGCACCCTCTTCCTGTTCTCCACTATTAAGTATACGCTGATATTTAAGATACTCATTTTCAGGGAAGCTGAAGTAAGCATAAATGGAACTAATATCGGATATGCTGGTCAATAGTGTACCCTCATCGATCAGGCTCCCACCCTTAAGTGGTATACGGTCAATAATGCCGTCGAACGGGGCACGTATGGTAGTGTAGGCGATGTGTGTTTGCGCACTTTGTACATTGGCGCGGGCCTCGGCAATGGTAGCCTCGTCGGCCTTAAGCTTTGATTGCGCCACCTGCAATTCTGATGCGGCCAGTACGTTCTTGTTCACCAGCATCTTTACGCGGTCCACCTCCAGGCGGGTGGCCACGGCATCGGCTTCGGCATTGCCGAGCATCGCTTTGGCGCGAGAGAGCGCCAGGCGGTACTCCTCATCATTGATCTTGAAAAGGATCTGCCCTTTGGTCACGGGCTTACCCTCGTCAACAAATATCTTTTCTAAAAAGCCTTTCAGGCGTGAGCGCACCTCTACGTTCCGCAGGGCCTGTATATCGGCCACATAGGCGGTCTGCAGGGTGGTGTCTTGTGTCTTGATGGTCAATACGGGCATCTCCAGGGTGTCCTGGGCCTCGTTATTTTTATCTTTTGAAGAACAGCTGGCTAATAAAAATGCAGCAGCAACAACTGCCAACCAGCTATGAACTCGTTTAATTTCGGTCATGGTGTGTTAAGTCTGAAAACATAAAGGGCGTAGTGGTCCCTGTAAAAAGCTATACGGCAGGGCACGGCAAAGCAAGGCCATGCAGCACAGTGATCGGGTCGAGAAAGCTTTTATGTATCAGAAAGGGCAGAGCCGGAATAGAAAGGCGTAATAAGCAGGACGCAATGCTACGCCAATGGTGTAATTGCTGGTATTGCCCGCAACCGCCGACCTGAAATACTTATACGTTAGTTTAAGCGGTGGCGAGAACAGAAGCGCCTTTATACCTGCGTTACGCAAGCGCACGTAACGGCGCGGAGATTTGATCTTATGGGCCTTCTCAGGAACGTCATCATCGTCATCCATGAGGTGGCCAAGGCAGTCGGTCCAGGTGTTGATGTGTACACACTCCTCATCAGCGTCGTGCTGCTCCTGCACCGGGCTAAAAAGATCGGCCGTATTGCTCCCATGAAAGTAGGTGACCGAGTTGATCAGCCATACCGACAGGATGATATGTAGCCATTTTTTTAGCACTGCTTTTGCAAAATTATAAATTTAAGAGCGATCAGCTTAAATATATGATAACAAATTTGTTATGTAAATAAGAAACCGATCGATATTTTATATGTATCAACACATAAATACCCTAATTAATAACGTATTTAACTGTGCATATTATGTCTGATGAAACATCATTTGAACAGGGTGTTGCATTGAGGATGAGGTTATTTAAGCCGCACCAACTGCCACATCTCATCACTTTCTAATTTATATCTCCTATGTTTGTTAAGGTGCATGGTCACCTGCTAACCAATAATTTACCCGTTGCATATGGCTATCCTACTTATTGAAGACGAACCGAATGTTGTATCAGTGATCAAACGTGGCCTTGCTGAACATGGTCACGAGGTAAGCGCAGCTTCTAACGGGCTTACCGGCCTGCAAATGGCGCTCAACCATTCCTTTGACCTGGTGATCCTGGACGTGATGCTACCCGGGCTCGATGGTATACAGATATGCCGCCGCATACGCGAGAAGGATAAGAACATCCCTATCCTGATGCTCACCGCTCTCAACTCAACCGACAACATCGTTACCGGGCTTGATACCGGGGCCGATGATTATTTGGTAAAACCCTTTAAGATAGCCGAACTTGCTGCCCGTTTACGTACCCTGCTCAGGCGCCGCAATACGGAAGGTCAGCAGCCCAGTCATTTGTATATCATTGATGACCTTGAGGTAGACACCGAGGCCAAGACCGCATCGCGCGGGGGCACAGCTCTAAACCTCACCAGTACCGAATACCGCTTGCTCGAGTACTTTATCAAGAATCAGAAAAAGGTACTATCGCGCATACAGATACTGGAAAGTGTGTGGGACATCGACTTTAACCTGGGTACCAACGTGGTGGACGTTTATGTGAATTACCTGCGCAAAAAACTGGAAAAGACCGGCTCGCGCAAGCTGATCCACACCGTGTTCGGTATGGGATACATGATGAAGGACGACGAAGAGTAAATGAACATACAGAGTAAGATAACGCTGCTGTTCGTACTCCTGTCAACAGGCATTCTGTTGCTGCTCAACGCGTTCATTCTTTATTTTGACTATCAATTCAATTACGAGGATTTTTTTAAACGGCTGGAGACCCGCGTGAACATCACGGCGCAAACGCGGCTTTTTCCAGGTGAACGCAGCCGGGCTTATGCCGAAGTACGCAAAAAGTACCTGGAGGTACTTAATGACGAGAAAGAGTATGTGATCAGCGCCGATAAAGAAGGCAAGTTCGATACCCAGGGCTTTCCCAAAGAGTTCATTGATGAGATGAGGGCCAGCGGCAGCGCCCGCATCAAATACAGGAACACCTTTTTGGCCGGCAAGGCCGTGAGCCTTAACGACCGTAAGTACCTGATCATTGTATCGGCACGTAACCCGTACGGACTGCGCGAATTGGAAGAATTGCAGAAGATCCTGCTCGTTGGCTTTGCAGGTTCGCTCATTGTAGCATTCTTTGTGGGTAAGGCATTCTCTTACTACACCTTTGACCCCATACGTAAACTTACCGAGCAGATCAAGACCATTAGCTCTGATAACCTGCACCTGCGCCTGCAGGAGCCCGCCGGCAAGGACGAGATAGCCGAACTGACGCACACTTATAATAACATGCTCATACGGCTCGAAACGGCCTTTGACACGCAGAACAACTTTGTGAGCAATGCCTCGCACGAACTGCGTACCCCGCTAACAGTGATCACGAGTGAGCTGGAGCTGGCTCTTGGCCGCAAAGACCTGAACCCCGAACAGCGCGAGGTGTTCAAGACCATTGACCAGCAGACCGACAAGCTGATCAGCATACTGAATAGCTTACTAATGCTGGCCCAAACGGGATTCGACGGTAAAAAACAGGAACGGGAACTTATTAGGGCCGATGAGCTGATCTGGATGTGCATAGCCGAAGTAAAGAAGATACGTCCGGCAGGCAAAATCGAGCTCGACCTATCGGCCATGCCTGACGATGAGGCGCTGATCACGCTGTACGGATCAAGTAACCTGCTGTTGCTTGCGCTGACCAACATCATCAACAACGCCTGTAAATACTCTAATGACCTGCCCGTGGTGATCAGGCTATCCAACATGAACGATCAGGTGAACATCACTGTGACCGACCGCGGCATCGGCATCCCTCCCGCCGAGTTGCCGCACATCTTCCAGCCGTTCTTCCGTGCCTCCAACACCAGCAATTTTATGGGTCATGGCGTGGGTTTGCCGCTTACTTTCAACATCGTGCGCATGCACAAGGGCACGGTCAACATCACATCCATGATCGACCGCGGCACGCAGGTTCAGGTACAACTTCCGGTTGCAAGCCAAAGCTGATCCTCATCAAATTCTAATCATTATCTTAATAGTTACTAATGACCCGGCGTTACCATTGTATATAACCAATGCAATGATCGCTTAAAGTCATGAAAGCTATACGGACTTTGCTCATACCTACTGATCTTGACCCAGCCATGCTGGGCTGCATCACGGTGCTGGCAAAGCGGCTGTATCCGCAAAAGATCGAGGTGATATTGGTGCACCTGATGAAGCTGACCGATAACCCTACCGACCTGGAAAAGTTATCGCGTCGGTCGGCGGAGTACCAAAAGATCAGCAGTGGTTTTTATGATGCCTGTGCCTTATTGAAGCAAGCCAACCCCGACAGTATTCACGATATCCGCATCGAGTTCTTTTACGGAAGTACCGTAGCGGTGTTCAGAGATTACTTACAGACCAACGATGTGGACGATATTGTGATGCTCAACCATTATGCGTATCGCAAACTGAATAAGAACAGCATATCGCCAGAGTTGATGGTGCAACGCCTGGGAATGAAGGTGATGACCATCGATCATGAGCCAGACCTGCCGGGTAGGGTAAAAAAGATATTGGAAGCATTGGCCGCGGCCAATGCTTAAAGATAATGCAGGAACGCTTTTCGGAAAGACCGTCAAGCTGACCACGGTCATGCCCGGGGTCCGGAAGACATAGTGTTCTATATCCTGTAGTTTTGTTTAGTGTTTGTTTTTAAGGCCGCCGGTGCGATACGGGCGGCCTTATTTGTTAAATACCAATTGAGATATCAGCCACAAAAAAAGGCGGTCAATAACCGCCTTTTATATAATGTACATGATCGCTTATTTCAGTTGGCTCAGCGCCTCGCGTATACGTGGGATCATGTTCTCGATATCTTCCAGGGTGGATGTACCTACCGATGCCCTGAACCAGGTCACTTCTTCGCCGGTACCAAATGCCGAAAATGGCACCAATGCCACACGCGCAGCTTTGATGAGGTAAAAATTGATATCGCCCGAGGTTTGGAGAACTTGTCCGTCAGGGGTGGTCTTGCCTAAGTAGTCCAATTTAATGGTGAGGTATATAGCACCCATTGGTTCAATAGCATCAACCGCAAAGCCATCGTTCTTTAATTCAGTAAAGCCCTGGTATAACTTGGTGAGGCTGGCCTGTACGCGTGCACTAAAGGTATCCAGGTAAGCGTGAAGCTTTTGAGTATCCTGAATGTAGTGTGCAGTAGCTACCTGCTCGGCCTTAGGTGCCCAGGCGCCCATGTGACCTACAATAGCTTTCATTTTGGAGATAATGTTCTCCGGACCAAAGCCCCAGCCTACACGTACACCGGTAGCGGCCAGGCATTTCGATATACCGTCGATATAAACGGTCACATCTTTCAACTCAGGACGCAGGGTAACCGGGTCGTAATGCTTTTTGCCAAAGGTCAGCATGGCATATATCTGATCGTACATAATGTACAATGGCTTTTCGCCCTCGCCACGACTGGCGTTCTCGGCGATCACCAGGTCGCATATGGCCTCCAACTCTTCCTTACCGAACATAGTACCGGTAGGGTTTTGCGGCGAGCAAAGGCACAATAGCGTAGCGCCCTTCAGGTGCGGCTCTAGGTCGGCAGCTGTTGGTAAAAAGTTATTTTCGGGTTTGGTCTCTACCTGTATCTCGGTAGCGCCGGTGATATGGCAGTAGTGGTTGTTGTTCCATGATGGCAGGGCATAGATCACTTTGTCGCCGGCATCTACCAATGCTAAAAAGGTAGAGTAGATCAGCGGGCGCGATCCGCTCGAGATCAGCACCTCATTGGCGGTCACTTGGATGCCATGCTCATCTGCCAAAAAGGTGGCTACCTGTTTACGCAGGTCCAGTATACCGTCGGCCGGTGGGTAGTTGGTTTGGTTGTCCTGGTAGGCGGCAATGATGCCATCGCGCAGCTCCTCAGGAATAGGATAGATATGCGGGTCGAAATCGCCGATGGTCAGGTTGGCGATCTGCTGTCCCTGACGCTTTAACTCGTTGATCTCGTTGCCAATTTTAATGATCTCAGAACCCTTGAGGGTTTGAGCCAGTACCGAAACGCTCATAATGGTATGTTTGTGAGCGGCAAAGATAGGCAAACCGCCCGACCCTTAACAGACCAATTAAAAAGATAACGCTGTCTCAAAGAGGTCTCAGACCGTTGATCCAAACCCAGATCATTCGCTCCGACAGAGCTATTTGTAAAAAGCTGTAATAACCTGCAAAGGTCATACATTTTTTCAGCGATCGCTGACATTTATAAGCCAACGAGGAGCGTCTGAAAACAAGAAGAGCCGTTGGATCAATGGCTCTTCTTGTTTGTATCTAATGTGGCTGCTTAAGCGGCCGCAGGTTTACGCAGGCGAATAATGCGCATCCAGTGCATCACCTTCATCACCGGATATACCGGATCGATCTCGAACCAACGGGCACCAAAGTTAGGGCTGTTAGGGCGTTTGTGGTGATTGTTCTGAAACAGTTCGCCCAGCATCAAAAAGTCGAACGGGGTAGTGTTCTTTGATTTATCGCCGTTATCAAAGTTGGTGTAACCGTATTTGTGACCGCACCAGTTAACGATAGCGCCATGCAATGGGCCCATTATGAATTGGATAGGCAGTAACAACCACAGGTACCAGTGGTCAGCAAATACAGCATAGAAAGCTACATACAGCAAACCAAAGAACACACGAGTGATATTATGTGATCCGTAATAATCAAGTAGGTGCCATTCCGGATAATTGCCTTTAAATTGTGCCTCAGGCTCTCTCAAACGTTTCTCGTACAAACGGAAACTAACGGCCGTTTTGTACATCATTTGAAACACGTCGGTAAAGAAGTGAGGTGAGTGAGGATCTTTCTCAGTATCGCTGTAAGCGTGGTGCTCGCGGTGCATGATCGCATAAGCACGCGGGTTCAGGAACGAAGGCCCCTGGCAAATAAAAGTAAGCGTGTGGAACACACGTTCGGTCACCTTGTTAGTGGTGAACATTTTGTGTGCTGCATACCTATGCAGATAGAACGTTTGAAAGAACAACGACAAGAACCAGTGACAAACAAAGAATATGATTATGATCATATGTTAAGCTGTTATAGTACAATGCTATAACAATTTTTTAGTGTACAAAATATTTGCGCAAAGGTAGCATTAATAATGCAACATGTTAATTGTTTTCCACATAAAAAGCCGGCAGGTAAAACCTCCGGCTCTGATACCTTTTAACGTTCAGTTATAACGCTTTGTATCCCAAAAAAGTATATGGTGCGGTATTTCACTGTAAAGATATCTGGAACTGATCGGCCATCAATTTATATGAGTTCAAACGGTCGTTAAAGTCTTCAGCTATGGTCACTAACATCACCTCATCTACGTTATAAGTATTGGCCAAACTGGTAACTTTCGCCTTCATGTCCTCCGGTGTCCCCACGATCATGCGGCGGCGGTTCATCCGGATGCGCTCCTGGTCCTGGGCAGTATATTGAGCATCTTTCACATCCTCATAGCTAAGCGGTACGATGCCTCCACCCTTTTCAAATTGCAGGAAACGATGGTCCATCACGGCCTGATGCTGCATCACCTTTTCCTCGTCCTCTGAGCAAAAAGCAAATATGGCCACATTAGCTTCCGGCGCTGCCAGATCGGCCGATGGTGTGAAACGCGCACGATAAAGCTCTACGGCCTGTGCACCACCCACCGGGTTAATAAAGTGGGCGAACGAGAAACCCATCCCGAAGTGTGCGGCGAATAGGCTGCTTTGCCCGCTTGAGCTTAATAGCCACTGCGCAGGCACGGTATCGATCATGGGGATGGCACGTATCTTGGCGGCTACAGGGCCTGTTTCCGCCGTGTCATGAAAATAGTTCTGCAGGTCCATCAACTGCTCCACAAAGTCCTGTTCGCGAAACTGGTTCGATGGGTTAAGCACCGATGCGGTCAGCCTGTCGGTACCCGGCGCGCGGCCCATGCCCAGGTCTATACGGCCCGGGAACATAGCTTCCAGCATCCTAAAGTTCTCGGCTACCTTAAGCGCACTATGATTGGGCATCATCACGCCACCTGAACCTAAGCGCAAATGCTGCGTTTGGCCTGCCAAATGGGCGATAAGCACTTCGGGGGTAGATCCTGCAAGGCTACCTGTATTATGATGTTCGGACACCCAGAAACGGGTGTATCCTAGTTGATCGGTCAGTCTGGCTAACTCTACAGTTTCCTGAACGGCCTGGCTTGCACTCACACCCTTACGCACGGGTGATTGGTCAAGCACACTTAGTTTTATATTGTTCATATCGTGCTCATCAACACAATTATCAGGCTAAGAAAATGTTTTGTCATTCATCTACTCTTTTTATGGCGCAATGTTTACAAAATGGCATGATAACGCTGACTTACGACATCTGTTTAACTATAGTGTAATGGTAAATTTACCCATGTGAAAATAAATAGCGTGTTCGTTTGTTTCGTCAAAAAATACTGCTCTACAGGAAAACATTTCATTAATTTCATCCTACCTAAAGTATTTCTCGCAAGATCCCAAAGACCATTTTTTTTCGCATAGATGATGACCGACGAGGCAAAGAACTTTTTGTTACTGAACATGGTGGGCGAGATAGAGGACTATGCCATCTTGCTGCTGGATACA
Organism: Mucilaginibacter daejeonensis; assembly: GCF_020783335.1. Taxonomy (NCBI): domain Bacteria; kingdom Pseudomonadati; phylum Bacteroidota; class Sphingobacteriia; order Sphingobacteriales; family Sphingobacteriaceae; genus Mucilaginibacter; species Mucilaginibacter daejeonensis. The sequence goes on along the minus strand of NZ_CP086068.1, from coordinate 396,329 downwards.
GAGGGCAATATCGAGAACTGGAACAAAGGCGCCGAAAAGATCAAAGGTTATAAAGCCGAAGAGGCTATAGGCAACAGTTTCAGGATGTTCTATGGCGAAGAGGACAGGCTTAAGGGAAAGCCCGACATGCTTTTGAACAGGGCCCGTATCGAAGGTAAGGCTTTTGATGAAGGCTGGCGCGTTCGTAAAGATGGCAGCCGTTTTTGGGGAAGCGTGCTCATCACGCCCATTCGTGACCCAGAGCGTACGATCATCGGTTTCACCAAAGTGACCCGCGACCTTACCGACAAGATGCTGGCCGCACAGGCCCTCGAACAGCACCTGAACGAGCTAAAGCTTAAGAACAAGGAGTTGGAACAATTCGTTTACATTGCCTCGCACGACCTGCAGGAGCCTCTATTGACCGTCAGTAACTTTATTGACCTGCTTAAAACGGAATACGCTCATGTGCATGACGATGATGCGCAAATGTACATCGACTTTATACAAGAGGCATCAGAGCGGATGCGCAACCTGATCAAGGACCTGCTGGACCATTCGCGCATAGGCAAAAGCCGTGGCACGGAGATGGTGAACGTGAACGCCCTGCTTAGTGAGGTGATCCATGACCTTGATTCACTGATCATCGCGTCGGGCGCCAGGCTGCATATCGATGATATGCCGATCATTAAGGCCTACCCTACCGAGCTGCGCCAGTTGTTCCAGAACCTGATCACTAACGCCGTTAAATTTACTCGCCGCGGTGTAGCTCCTGAGATCACGATCAAGGCAGAACCATTTAGCATGGGCTGGCGGTTCTTTGTGGCCGACAATGGGATCGGCATCGATGTAAAACACAAGGACAAGATATTCCTGATCTTCCAGCGCCTCAACAACCGCGACGAGTATCCGGGCAACGGCATTGGCCTGGCCCATTGCAAAAAGATAGCTGTTATGCACAACGGCGAGATAGAGGTAGACTCGGTACCTGACCAGGGAAGTACCTTTAGTTTCACTGTGGCTTTATAATATTTATTATAGATGAAGAAGATCAGAGATCTTGATCACGTATTGCTGATCGACGATGACAAGCCTACCAATTTTCTGCACAAAAAGATCATCGAGCGCGCAGGCCTCGACGTGGACGTACAGGCCCTTACTTCTGCCGTGGAGGCACTCGAATTTTTGACCTATAGTGGCAAGTATGAAGGTACCGAGGACATTAAACGCCCGGGTATTATCTTTTTAGATATCAATATGCCGGGCATGAACGGCTGGGAATTTATGGAGGCATATCATGCACTTCCTGAAACGCAGAAGGCACGCATCGTGGTGATCATGCTGACCACCTCGCTCAACACCGACGACCGCGACCGGGCCATGAAAGACAAAGATATAGCCACTTTCTATCACAAGCCTCTTCGCCCCGAAATGGTATTAGAGCTGGTGAACCAGTATTTCCCTGAAACTGAAGAATTGAGCTGATAAGGATCCCAGGCATTTTCATAACAACTAAAAAGCCCCTTTCAGGTAATGAGAGGGGCTTTTTGTTATTCCTATTAGCAGGTACTTATTTATCCTTTTTAAGTGTGATACTGATCACGCTGCGATCGGTGCTCGTACCCTGAGCTACATCGCCTCGCTTACGTACATCTATAGATTGGATCTTGTCCGGCGACAAAGAGCCGATCTTGAAGTTTTCGGGAGCCTCTTTACCGTCGATCATATACAGAGGGGCCACATCTTTGGAGGCGTCCTTAACTTTATAGCCGAAAACTACCGTGACCTTTTTCTTTCCTGATGTACTGTCGGTGGATGCCGAACCTGTCGAAAAAGTATTTCTGCGCAGGTACACGATCTTAGGTACTTCCCGGAGTGAATCTTTTCGAAGTTGTGCATCTTCCTGGTTCATCATGTTGAAGATCACCGGCACGGTGTATTGTACATCTACCTTACGGTCATTTTGCTCGCCAGGGATCCATTTAGGCGAGGCTTTAATAACTCTTACCGCTTCTTCGCTTAAACCTCCACCTAAACGGTCGCTTAATGCTTTCACATCATCCAGAGAGCCGTCGCGCCTTACCACAAAGGTCACGTTCACGCGGCCTTGCACGTTGTTTTGTTTGGCTTCTTCGGGATAACGCAGGTTCTTATGCAGGAAATTGAAGAACGAACTAACGCCACCCGGGAACTCCGGTAACTTTTCAACCACGGTGAAAACCTCATGATGGTCGTCAGGCTTAAGTGTGTCAACGCTTTTACCAACGCGGTCGGCAGCAATGGTAACGGGTTTGTCTTGCACCACCAAATCATTGCTGGTCTTGAGGTCGGCGGCACTCATGTGCAATTCCTCTTGTGGCTGTGGCGGGGCAGCGATCTGCTGTTCAGGCGCTATCTGATCCATTGTTACCGGCGCAGGCGCATCTAAGATAGTGAGGGCCTCTTTCCTGATCGTTTTGATCACCTTGCTGTTATTGATCGTTGCTGATGATAAGATCAGCATGAGAGCGAACAACGGTGCCGAAAATCCGTACTTGATCAGTGCCACATAGCTCGACCGGTTCTTTTGCAGCATCATGATGCGCTGCTTGAGCACACTGCCATCAAAGAATGGGTTCAGTAGATGGTGCACCGGCGTATCGAATGTTTGGCTCACCAGCAGCATGGCATATTCGGCCTTATTGACACCACTTTCAAGCGCATCGCGATCGGCGATGAATTCGTGTATATTTTTGATCGACCGGCGATAAAGATATACCATTGGGTTGAACCAGTTGATGATCATAATGACCTCGATAAGCAGCACATCGGCCGAGTGCCATTGGCGGGCATGCACCTCCTCGTGAGCCATGATCACCTGCCGGTCGGCAAGGTCATCATCAACCCTGATCTTTTTAAAAAATGACCAGGCCGCTGCTCCCGTACCGTTGCGTATGATCTTATTGAGCGCGAACAATTGCCACATCAACTTAATGCTCAGCACTGCTATACCGGCCATGTAAATAAAACGCAGTATCTCGCCTGTGGTCACGTTATCGGGCTGCATGCCGTTGAACTGATAAATGACCGATGGGCTGGCGCTATAGATGGTTTGCTGTACCTTTTGGGTAATGAACCACTGTTTGACCAGGTCATACTGCATTAGCGGGATCACAAATGATACCACGGCCGAACTGACCAGGTAGATCCGGTTAAGTTGAAAAAAGGTCTCACGGCGCAGCAGCGCCACATAGAACCCGTAGAACAGGATGAGGTACAGGTTGCTCAGCAATAAATAGTGCCACCAGGTCATAGCGGTATGCGGTTAAAGGTTATTGGTCCTTGAACTTTTCGATAAGTTTCATGATCTCATCGGCCTCTTTTACATTGATCTTTTCCTTTTGCACAAAAAAGGAGAACATCCTTTTCACCGAATTATCAAAATAGCCGGTCAGTAGTTTGTCGGAGGCAAAGTTCTGATACTCATCCTTACTAATGATCGGATGATATTCGTGGCTTTTGCCGTAAGCGGTATGCCCTACAAAACCCTTGGTCTCCAATATCCTGATAATGGTAGATACCGTGTTATAAGCCGGTTTGGGCTCAGGCAGGCGGTCTATCACATCTTTAACATAACCCTTTTTGATCTGCCAGAGCACATGCATCAGCTGCTCCTCGGCGCGGGTAAGTTCTTTGATCTCCATAAAAAGTACGAATAAAACGCTGACCACTAGTTCGATCAGCTTATGCTCAATAATTTAAAGCTACAACTAATTATTTAGTAGACAAATTATTTTATACGCTATACCAACATTTGTTGCCATGCACAGTTGTACAGCTTAAAACCTAAGTACTGATGCATATAACTTTTCATGGTGCTGCGCGCAAGGTGACCGGCAGCAAACATATCGTTCAGCTTAATGATGGCACCAGCATACTGCTGGACTGTGGCATGTTCCAGGGCCTTGGCGAAAAGACCGAGGAGATGAACGAGCATTTTGGCTTCAACCCCAAAAAGGTAGATGCCATGATCTTGTCGCATGCGCATATTGACCATTGCGGACTGATACCCAAGCTGGTGGCCGAGGGCTACGATGGCCCGATCTACTGCACTGCTCCCACCATGGAACTGGCCCGCATCCTACTCATGGATTCGGCCAAGATACAGGAGCAGGACGCCGATTTTGAGAACCGCCAGCGCAAAAAGAAAGGCCAGGAAACACTAAGCGCGCTATACACCGAAGAGCAGGCCATGGAGGCTTTAAGACTGTTCAAGGTAGTGGAGTATCAGCAAGAGACCGACATCAACCCTAACGTAAAGTTCATGCTGACCGATGCCGGGCACGTGATCGGCAGCGCTGCGATACATTTGACCATCAAAGAAGATAACAAAGAGACGCGCATCACCTTCAGTGGCGATGTGGGCCGTTACGGCGATCTGTTACTGCGCAGTCCGCAAACCTTTCCGCAAGCCGACCATATCCTGCTTGAATCGACCTATGGTGATTCGTTACACAAAGACCTTGACCCCATTGCTGATGCCCTGCGCGAGATCATCCATGAGACCTGCATCATTAAACGTGGCAAGGTGATCATCCCCGCGTTCAGTGTGGGCCGTACGCAAGAGTTGCTGTATGCATTGAACTCGCTGGAATTGAAGAATACCCTGCCGGATACGCTGTACTTTGTAGATAGCCCCCTGTCTGACAAGGCCACGCAGGTGATCAAGGACCACCCCGAAGAGTACAATAAAGAGGTGAAAGAGGTAATGAAGACCGACCATGACCCGTTCGGTTTCAAAGGGTTGCGGTTCGTGCAGTCTACCGAGGAATCAATGGCCCTGAATGATGACCCGCGCCCAATGGTGATCATTTCCTCCTCAGGTATGGCCGAGGCGGGCCGTGTAAGGCACCACATCCGCAATAACATCGAGAACGAGAAGAACACTATCCTGATCGTGGGTTATTGCGAGCCAAGCAGCCTGGGTGGCCAATTAATGAACGGCAACAAGCAGGTGTATATATTTGGTGATCAGTATGATGTAAAGGCAAAGGTGTGCGTGATCAAGAGCATGAGCGCCCATGGCGACTACGAGGACCTGCTGCATTTTTTAAGCTGCCAGGACCCGGCCAAGGTCAAGAACCTGTTCCTGATCCATGGCGAGTATGATGTGCAACAGCACTTTGCCCAAACCTTGAAAGACAAAGGTTTTGATAACATCGAGATACCTTACCAGCACCAAAAAATAGAGCTATAGAGTAGCTGGATGTGTACTGCCAAGCATTATGAAATTCGTAATGATACCGCCGGTCGGCCCTTTTAGCGCCAGCGGACAGCCCTGCAAGTGTTACATTTGGGTGTTACATTAGGCTAAATGCTGTTACATTTGGTGTTACATTCTTGAAAAACGTTGTTTTTTCTGGAAAAATTTGGGTTTTTACGAATTTCGTAATGCTGAAAAGTGGGGAAATTTGGGGAATTCTGTTACAGCGGTGTAACAGTGAACAGCCTCTCCGAACAGCGCTCCCATCACTCCCCGGGAGGGAGGGCTTTAAGTTGAGCTTCACTTTAAGAGTACTTTAGCGAGTCCTTTCTTGCCTAAAAAATATCTTGATCAATAAGCTGCATTTTATCGTGCCATTCATTAATTTAAGGGCACATTATGCACACTAAACCTTTACGCTTATCCATCCTGCTCATTGGGCTGTTTTTGGCCGGCCTTTCGCTTACAACAAGGGCCGCTACTCCTGCGGTACATATATCGCCACGCCCAACCTGGCTCAACACTTACCAACGTTATGATAAAAAGGTGCCGCTCCGCACGGTCGAGAACGGCTATTTTTACCAATTGGTAGAAGAGCAGATCAATGTGGAGGCGCAGGCCACCCACCGCCACATGATCACCGAGATCATATCAGAGGCCGGCATACAGAACGGCTCACAGATCGACATCGGCTTCGACCCGGCTTACGAGCAGCTCAGCTTTCATGACGTTACCGTGTGGCGCAACGGCCTACCGCAAAAGCGGTTAAAGCCAGGCATCTTCAAGGTAATGGCCGATGAGCAGGAGCTTTCGCGCTTTATTTACCAGGGCAGTTACTCGGCCTATTGTATATTGGACGATATCCGAAAAGGCGACCGCATCGAATATTCATACACCATCACCGGTCGTAACCCCATATTTGACGGGCACTTTTCAAAGGATTGGTACTTTCAATGGTCGCAGCCGGTGGCACAGGTATACCGCTCGCTGCTGGTATCGCCTCAGCGGCCGTTATACTTCAAGTACCTGAACAAGGTACCACAGCCCAAAGTGAGCAGCAAGAACGGCCTCACCTGTTACGAATGGCAAAGCACCCAGATGCCGGCCGCCCACAATTACGATGGCGAGGCCTCCTGGCACAATGAATATGCCCACCTGCTCATCACCGACTACCGGAACTGGCAGCAGGTGGCCGACTGGGCGCTCAAGGTGAACCCGCCCGCACCCACTGTAAAAGGTGCGCTGGCCCAGCAGGTACAAGCGTTCAAGAAAGAGGCCAACGGCGATGCCCAACGATATTTCAGGCTGGCCACCACTTTCGTACAAGACGAGGTGCGCTACATGGGCATCGAGATAGGTGAGTACTCGCACCGCGCCAATGCGCCCGAAAAGGTATTTGCCCAGCGTTATGGCGATTGTAAGGACAAGGCCCGCCTGCTGGTGGCCATGTTGACCGCCAACGGTATAGAAGCCAATATGGTACTGGTGAACTCTAGCCTGAAAGGCCACGTGGCCGACCTGCTGCCATCGCCCAATGCCTTTGACCATGCGGTGGTGACCGCCGTGGTGAATGGCCGCCGAGTGAATGTGGATGCGACCATGTCATACCAGCGAGGCACCGGCACCAACATCTACTTCCCAGCCTACGCTAAAGGATTGATCGTTAAGCCGGGCACCAATGCCCTGAGCACGCTGGAGCCAGGCAAAGCGGGCAAGTCCACTTATGTAGAAAATTACACCATACGTAATGAAAAGGATAGCGTAAAGCTTGACGTAACCTCAGTATATACCCTTAACGAGGCCGACCGTATGCGCGATCAACTGGCCAACAAAAGTATGGCCGAAACGGAGAAAGGCTACCTGGAGTACTACACCCGCTCGCACCCCAAGACCGCCGCTGCCGACTCCCTGACCGTGATCGACGACCCGGTAAAGAACGTACTGACCACCATTGAGCACTACCGCATTGCCGACATGCTGAAGCGCGACAGTGTATCAGGTAAATATAAGGCATCGTTCTATGCTAATTATGTGAACAACGTGATGCTCAACATTGCTGATGATGCCCATGTACCGCTTGCGCTTAGCTACCCTTGCCACATCGACCAAACCATCAATGTGATCATGCCCGGCGGCTGGAGTATCGATGAAGGACAGCAAAGGATCAACAACGGCTTGTTCGACCTTACGGCACGCACCGCGGCTAATGGCGATACCATGCACCTGTATTATTCATTTACCAACCTGAGCAACGCGGTACCGGTGAACAAGTTGAAACGTTATAAAATGGATGCCGACAAGGCAGGTGATGACCTCCTGTCGTACGTGATCAGCTACACGCCCGACCGATCACAGCTACCGTTCAGGCCTAATTACTGGATGATGGCCGTTGCGGCACTCTTAGCAGGCGGGTTAGTGGCTCTGGGCATCAAGATCTACCGTACCGATACCGACGGGATCATATTTGAACCCGGCGCCGGGTTTACCAATTTGGGCGGCTGGCTCATTTTGGTCGCGATCAGCCTGTTCCTTACACCCTTTGCGGTATTGGTCTCTATGTTACAGGCCAATTATTTTGACCTGCAGACCTGGAACCTTCAGCTACCTGGAACTGATCAATGGGCCATCAAGAGTACACTCATCTTCGAAATGGTGATGAACACGTTCATGATCAGCTATGCCATTTTCTGCTTGGTTTTGCTCATCAACCGACGCGATATCCTGCCAAAATACATTACCGGCCTATACGCCCTGAGCGTCATTTATCATATTGCAGATTATGCTGTGGCATCACAGTTGAACAATGGCAAGGTAAGTAACGATGCGGTCTTTTCGATTTTTAAGGCCATTGTGGTAGCTGCTATCTGGATACCGTACTTTAAAAGATCGGCTCGTGTTGAACGCACGTTCATTGTGCCCTACCCACGCCACAACTATAGGTATGAGGCCGCCGAAACGCCCTTGAGGCCGGTACGCGAAGATCAGTTAAATTCCTGATCACAGCCCCAGTCCGGGCTTATCAGTAAGCACCCATTTGCCATCCACAAAGGGCGGAGCTTCAAAGGGGTTATTGCTGGTGAGCAGCGGTCCGTCCAGGTCGGCCCAGTCACATTGGGGGGCAAGGGCGGCAGCGGCCAGGGTGGCGCAGCTGGTCTCGCTCATGCAGCCGATCAGGATCTTCATTTGGTGTTGGCGGGCGGCTTTGATCATCTCGTGTGCCTCGTACATCCCGGCCGATTTCATGAGCTTGATATTGATGCCATGATAGGCACCGGCCACGCGAGCGATATCTGCTAAACGCTGTACGGCCTCATCGGCCAGTATAGGGATCGGGCTGCGCTCGGTAAGCCAGGCATTGCTATCGATGTCGGTTTTAGCAAAGGGTTGCTCGATCAGTTGCACGCCCTGCTCGTGCAGCCAGTGTACCAGTTCAAGGCTGCGGTCGCGGTCGGTCCACCCCTGGTTGGCATCTACAAATAAAGGCACATCGGTTACCGACCTTACGGTATCGATCAGTATGCGGTCGTCATCGCCACCCAGCTTCACCTTGATCACTTTGGCACCGGCAGCATCACGTACCTTTTGAATGATCACTTCGGGCGTATCCATACCAATGGTCACGCTGGTCACCGGCATTAGTGCACGGTCGCTCCCCAGTAACTTCCAGCAGGGCTGGCCGGTGAGTTTGCCTTGCAGATCATGCAGGGCTATATCGATGGCGGCCTTAATGGCGGGCTGGCCAGGCGCCAGGCTATCCAGATAGGCCATCACTTCGGCGTACTGGAAACCGTTATCTAACTTATCAGCATTCACCTGATTCAGGAAAGCCGTTGCGGTCTCCAAGCTCTCGCCCATGTACGGCACCATTGAGGCCTCGCCTATACCGGTCACACCCTCATGCGTGATCTTCACCAGCATAAGCGGGGTAAAAGTGCGCGAAAAGCGGGCAATGGTAAAGCGATGTTTCAGTTGTAACTCGTAGGGCTCAAATGTCAGTTCCATATCAAAAAATAAAGCTAAGCATTTTAACGGATACAAAAAGCCCTCCCTTCCGGGGAGGGTTTGGGTGGGGCTATGTATCTTTGCCGCATGTTGGCAACTTCATACAACCCGTTCAAACGGTTCAATTTTGGCAATGGCACGTGTTTCCTGACCGGTGAGGCGCTGAGCAGCGAAGAAGAGAAGATACAGGTCTTCCCTACCTGGCTGATGAGCCGCTACGGCCTGGAAGACAAGGTGATCAAACTGCTGGACGAGAACTACGTAGGCTACAAGGACCTGAAACTGCCCTGCGCATCGGCCGTTAATGACCAGTACCTGTTACCGCTGGAGGCCGAGATCGAGTACGCCTTTAACAAGGGTTATGAGGGCGTGACCAAACTGGAACCGTTGCGGTTATTCCAATGGGCGGGCAAGCTACTTTACGGGATCATTTTTAATGAGATACAGGCCGGCATAAGGCAGCAGCATGCACAGGGCGAGCAGTTCAACATCTCGGAGGCGCTCATCCACAAATTCGGTAACCTGCACCTCATGCTGCAAACCCTTAACCTGCCGATCATATTCGATGGGTTCAACCCGTTCAGCTTGTTCATTTTCAAGGTAGATAATGCCGAGAACGAATTTTCGTACCGCGACGAGATCAACACCCTCACCTTCTCGCTAAGGATACAGGACTTTGGCCTGATCATTTGCCTGCAGGATAATGGCGCCAACAAGCGCTACCATGCCGAAATGCTGGAAAAGATCCATCAAGATGTACTGCACCCGGCCCAGTTCGAGGAGTTCTGCGCCAGGGTATTCTATTCGGCCTTTTTGTTCAACCGTTTGCCCGAGTACGAGGTGATGCCCGTGGGTGGCGATATATTTATCGAAGCCATGCCACTACGCGGTACCAGCAGCCGCCCCACCTTTGATGAATGGCAAAATAAGACCTACGGCCAGGTGCTGGAGAACTTTTGGAAACGCTGGGGCTTTGTATTGTTAGAGATCATCAAGAACCCCGATCACCCTATGAGCTTCCTGTTCACCCGCGACGGTCACAAGATCGGCGCCGCGGCCGTGGAGTTAGAACGATAATTTTTCTTACCCTATAAAAAGAGAAAGCCACCCGGTAATGCACCGGGTGGCTTTCTTCGTTAGGAGCATAACGTTTATTTCTTCAGCGTCTCCTCAAATAATTTATAAATGCGTTTGTACTCGTCGGTCCAGCTGCTGGGTTGTACAAAGCCGTGGTCCTCTACTGGGTATGAGGCCAGCTCCCAGTTCTCTTTATGCAGCTCGATCAGCTTTTGCGTAAGCCGAACGATGTCCTGGTAGTTCACGTTCACATCTACCATGCCATGCGCCATGAGCAGGCGGCCTTTTAGGCCGTTGGCAAAGTAAATGGGCGAGCTTTGCTTGTAGGCTTTCTCGTCGGTATAAGGCTCGTTCAGGATGTTGCTGGTATAGCCGTGGTTGTAATGGGCCCAGTCGGTCACCGAGCGTAGGGCACCACCTGCGGCCACCACGTCGGGCTGTGTGAACATGGCCATCAGTGTCATGAAGCCGCCGTAAGAGCCACCGTACATACCCACGTGCTTTGGGTCAACGCCATATTTGTCGACCAGGAACTTGATACCGTCCACCTGGTCGTCAAGGTCCTTACCACCCATGTGGCGATAGATGCCCGTGCGCCAGTTGCGGCCATAGCCTGCGCTGCCGGTATAATCGATATCGATCACGGTGTACCCATTATCGGCCAGCATGTTGTTGAACATATACTCGCGGAAGTACGAGCTCCACCAGTAGTGCACATTTTGCAGATACCCGGCGCCATGAACGAACACCACTGCAGGCTTACTTGGGTGCGGTGTTTTAGGCGCATACACACGTGCGTGAACATCGGCACCATAACGGTTCTTGAAGGTCACCATCTCCGGTTCGCGCCAAGCGTATGAGTTAAATTCGGCCGTAGTTGAGGTGGTCACTTTGGAGGCTTTTGCGCCCGGCTTATTGGGTTGCAGGTAAAGCTCCCACGGTTTATTGGAGTAAGAGTATAGGATGGCCAGCCACTTTTCATCGGGCGACAGGCTTACGTTGTTGCCACCCTTCATGCCGGTCAGTTTTACCGGTTTGCCGCCACTGACAGGCAGTTTATAATAATGGCTGATGCCCGGATGCTCGATATTGCCGGTAAAGTAAAACGTTTTATGATCATTGGACAGGTAAAGGTCTGACACCTCCCACTTGCCACTGGTGAGTTGCTTCTTTTGACCATTGGCCACATCGACCACGTACAGGTGCGAGTAACCGGTGGCCTCGCTCTGGAAGTAAAAATGCGTATCATCTACCCAGCCGGTATTGGCGTTACCAAAGCCGCCGCCGCTGATGCCGGGCCCTCCTATCCAGGCCTCGTCGCGCTGGCGGTCGATCAGGCTCAACTGGCCGGTGGCCGGATCAAGCTTCATGATCCAACGGTCCTTGTTATCCTGTGCGGTAACTACCACTACAGCATATTTGCCGGTGCTGTTCCAGATCGGTCCTTGTACCACTACCGCGCGGTCGTCGTTACGTTTGGTGCGCTCTTCCAGTTGCTTAGGGTAATCCTTCACATAATCGGGTAGGTCTTTGATGCCGGGTATCCCCTTGGTCGAGATGGCGTAAACCGTATCGCGCCCGGTATCATAAATGTATGACCTGGAGGTAGACTGTGGCGCACCCACCTTGGTACGGCCGGGGATATCCTCGGTATAACCAGTAGGCGTAACGTAGTTGGGCACCTGGATATTTTTGGCGCCCACCGCCGCACTGATCAGACGATAGGTGATATAGCGACCATCAGGGCTTTGCTGCAAATAGCTTAGCGACTGCTCGCCAATGGCGATCTCTTTTAATTTTTTGAGAGGCTGCATGGCCTTGCGGTCGGCAGCGGTGGCCTTGTCGTTCTTATCCTTCTCGCGTATCACCTCGAACAGTTCTAACTGCTCGGCACGCAGCCAGCGGTCCTGCGGGTTGCCTGTCTCGGCGTTGCCACCTCGGGCAGCTGTGGGCGGGGTGGCATTACCACGGCCTGCACCGCCACGCATACCGGCACCAGCGGTCGGCACTGCCGCGGCGGCTGTTGCGCGGGTAAAGTTGGTGAGTTGTTTTAAGGCACCACCGTTCAGCCTGAGCGCATACAGGTTATCATTACGGGTGAACAGTACCTGCGTTTCATCAGCATTAAAAGTAGGGTTGCTTTCGCGGTCGGTGGTTACGGCAATGGCGGTCACCTTGCCATTCTTAACGTCCGACAAAAAGATGTCGCCGTTACTTTCAAAAAGCTTGCGGGTATGGGCCTTGTTCCAAACACCGCCTGAAGATAGGGTGCGGCGCTCGTCGGCGCTTACCTTTTGCGGGCGCAGATCGCCGGTGGTAATGCTGTACAGGGCGCTGCGGTCGGCCTTATCAGGGTTCCAGTTGAAGTATATCTTGCGGCTGTCGTCGGCCCAGCGTACGCCCTCGGGCGATGTGCCCATCCATTTGGGATCGCTCATGATCTTTTCGATGGTGAGCTTTTGGAGCGTTTGTGCATGGGTACCCGCCGATGCCGTGATCAGTAATAATGCGAACAGTTTTTTCATAAAGGAGTTAAAGTACAAGCCTGATAAATATAATGGCTATTTTGCGCATATAGGGCATCGCACCCTAAATGTCGATGCGATCTTTACACAAATGGAACTACACGGAAGCACTTTTACCCTGCGCGGCTGGCGGCACGGCGACGAGACCTCATTACAAGAACATGCCGATAACCGCAACGTATCGGCCTATTTGTTCGACCGTTACCCTAACCCTTACACCTTAAAGGATGCTGAGGATTGGGTGGCCTACTGCATGGAGCAGGACCCGCTGGTGAACTTTGCCATTGATGTGGACGGCCAGGTGGTGGGCGGCATAGCCCTGGAGCTGCGCGCCGATGTGTACCGCAAAACGCCGCTGATCGGCTACTGGCTGGGCCAGGAATACTGGGGCCGCGGCATCATGCCCGAAGCCGTAAAACTGGTGACCAATTATGCGTTCTACAACTTAGATATCATTAGCATACAGGCGCTGGTGTTCAGCGGTAACCCAAAGTCGATGCGGGTGCTGGAAAAGGCCGGTTACCAAAAGCAAGGCGTGATCAAAAGTTCAGTGTATAAGAATGACGTGATCTATGATGAGCACGTTTATTCGGCGCTGGGCCCGGTAGAATGAGCGGACAAATGCAAACCATCTGCCCGTGAAGCAGTTAATAGGTCATGCCTGCACGTGATCTGCCCAGCAACAAACAACCCGTCATCCTCACCGGTCGCCTCAAATGGGTAGAGCGTATAGCGCACTTATTTGATGACCAGTTCAGGATCCCGGGCACCAACTTCCGCTTCGGGCTCGACCCCATCATCAACCTGTTTCCCGTAGCGGGCGATGCTGCCGGTATGATGGTGAGCGCTGCCCTGCTGATCACCATGGCCCGCAACGGTGCCAGCCGCAAGGTGATCATCCTGATGTTGGTGAACGTGCTGATCGATGGCCTGATCGGCGCCATACCGCTAGTCGGTCAGGTGTTCGACTTTTATTACAAGGCCAACCTGCGTAACATCAAGCTATTAAAGGAACATTATGAGGAGGGCCGGCACCAAGGTAGCGGCAATGGCGTGATCGCCATGATCGTGATCGTGCTGGTATTGTTCCTGGCCGCCTTCGTTTACCTGAGCTATTGGTTAGTGTCGGTAATTATCCATGCTTTCTAACATCTTATCATGCCAAAAACGGCCATTACACCAATGGCAAACGTTTGCGTAGTTTTTTGCCGTGCTGATCAGCATTTAAGCCCCAAAACTTTCAATTCCTCGATTTTTATTGTTTAGTTTGTGTTTTACGCATGGCCGTTAAAGCCGTGTGTAAATAAAACATAACGAACCATTGCTACCCGCACAGGGCGGCCACCGATACGAACCTGGCAACGCTTGACTGCCTACCATCTTATGAAAAAGTTTTTAGACGAGAATTTTTTGCTGCAGACCGATACCGCGCAGCGCCTGTACCACGAGTACGCCAAAGACCTTCCCATCATTGACTATCATTGCCATTTACCACAAGACCAGATCGCTCAGGACCTTAATTTCAAGAACCTGACCCACATTTGGCTGTACGGCGATCATTATAAGTGGCGCGCCATGCGTACCAACGGTGTTAACGAGAGCTACATCACCGGTAACAAGACCGACTACGAAAAATTTGAGCAATGGGCGGCCACCGTGCCTTACACCCTGCGCAATCCTTTATACCACTGGACCCACCTGGAGCTGCAACGCTACTTCGGCATCAATGATATCCTGTCGCCTAAAACGGCCAAGCAGATCTATGATGATTGTACGGCCATGTTGCAAACGCCAGAGTACTCGGTTAAAGGACTGATCAAAAAAATGAAGGTGGAGACCATTTGCACCACCGACGACCCGATCGATAACCTGGCCTTTCACCAGCAACTGGTGGGCGATACCGTGGTTAAAGTGTTACCGGCTTTCCGCCCTGATAAGGCCATGAACGCCGATGATACCGTTGCCATGAACCAGTACATAAACAAACTGGAAGAAGTGGCCAACGTAAGCATCACCGATTATAACAGCTACCTGTCGGCCCTTAAAAAGCGTCATGACTTTTTTGCCGAGAACGGCTGCTCGGTATCAGACCACGGTTTGGAGAACATCTACGCCGAGGACTATACTGAAGACGAGATCAAAGATATATTCGATAAGATCCGCACCGGCAAGGTATTGTTACCGCTGGAGATATTGAAGATCAAATCGGCGTTGTTGTTCCAGTTCGCTTTATGGGATCATGAGCGTGGTTGGGTACAGCAGTTCCACTTAGGTGCGCTGCGTAACAACAACACCCGTTTACTGACCCAGTTAGGTCCTGATACCGGCTTTGATTCCATTGGCGACTTTAGCCAGGCACGTGCCCTGTCAAAGTTCCTGAACAAGCTGGATACTGAGGATAAACTGGCCAAGACCATCATCTACAACCTTAACCCTGCCGATAATGAAATGATGGCTACTATGATCGGTAACTTCAATGATGGTTCGGTGGCCGGTAAGGTACAGTTCGGTTCGGGCTGGTGGTTCCTGGATCAAAAGGATGGTATGATCAAGCAAATGAACGCCTTGTCGAACATGGGCTTGCTGAGCCGCTTCATCGGTATGCTGACCGATTCGCGCAGCTTCCTGTCGTTCCCTCGTCACGAGTACTTCCGCCGTATCCTTTGTAACCTGTTGGGCGATGATATCGAGAACGGTGAACTGCCTAACGATATCGAGTGGACCGGTAAAGTGGTACAGGACATTTGCTATTATAACGCCAAGAACTATTTCCCTTTTTGATAACGGCAAATGAACGACCTTTTAAGTAAAGATCATACCACAGGTTCGGTACTCAACTACGGGGAACTGCTGCTGCGCCTCACCCCTGATGCCGATGGCCAGTGGTTACAGGATAATTGCCTGCCCGTATTTGTTGGCGGTGCCGAACTGAACGTAGCTACCGCACTGGCATTATGGGACGTTCCATCACGCTACTTTACCGCACTGCCCAAAAATGGTATGTCAGAGCAGATCGTATCTTTTGTGAACGACAAAAAGATCGACACCTCGGCCATTTATTACCACGGCAACCGCGTAGGCCTGTACTTTTTAACCAAAGGACAGGATCTGAAGAACGACGCCCTGATCTATGACCGTGCCCACTCGGCCTTTGCCGAATTGACACCAGGTCAGGTAGATTGGGACAAAGTGCTGGAAGGCGTTACCTGGTTCCACTTTAGTGCCATTTGCCCTGCCATTAGCCAGAACGCGGCCGATGTTTGTTTGGAGGTGCTTAAAGTAGCCTCGGCCAAAGGCATTACCATATCGGTGGACCTGAACTATCGCGCCAAACTGTGGAAATACGGCAAAGAACCGATCGATGTGATGCCTGAACTGGCGCAGTACTGCGACCTGATCATGGGTAACATTTGGGCGGCCGAGCGCATGCTGGGTGTTAAGGTAGATGAACTGGTGACCGAGTCGGGCCAAAAAAGCCTGTACGTGAAGGAAGCGCAGAACACGTCGGAGAACATCATCAAAAACTTCCTTAAATGTAAGGCGGTGGCCAACACTTTCAGGTTCACGGCGCATGATAATACTGATGTTGAGTATTACACCGTGCTGTATACCAATGATAAAGTGTACCTTTCGGGCGAGCATCGTGCCGAGCGGATCATTGATAAGGTGGGCAGCGGCGATTGTTATATGGCCGGCCTCATCTACGGTTTTTACAACGGTAATGACCCGCAACAGATCGTTGACCTTGCCACCGCGGCAGCTTTTACCAAGCTGTTCGTGAACGCCGATGCTACCGATAAAGGCATCGACGAGATACAAAAAGCTATAAAATGATGAAGACCAAACAGGAAGTATTAGATAGTATAGTGACCCAGGGCATGCTGCCGCTCTTTTTTTACAAAGATGCCGAGGTAAGCGTTGAGATCACCCGTACTTTATATAGCGCCGGTGTACGTGTATTTGAGTACACCAACCGCGGCGATGCAGCTTTAGACAACTTTAAAAAGCTAAAGGATCTTCAACAGGCCGAGATGCCTGACCTGCACTTGGGTATAGGCACTATCAAATCGGTACATGAGGCCGATGCCTTCATCAATGCCGGGGCCGATTTCCTGGTATCGCCCATCGTTAACACCGAGGTAGCCAAAATGGCGCATGACCGCAATATGTTGTGGATCCCGGGTTGTATGACCCCTACCGAGATCTACACCGCCCAATGCGCCGATGCCGCGCTGATCAAACTATTCCCTGCCAATATACTGGGGCCGGCGTTCCTGTCGTCCATCGCTGAGCTGTTCCGCGGGCAATTGTTCATGCCTACCGGAGGCGTTGAGCTGGAAGCCAACAACATCGCTACCTGGTTCCGTGCGGGGGTATGCGCCGTGGGCATGGGCAGCAAGCTGATCAGCAAGCAGGTGCTTGAAGGCAAACTTTACGATCAATTATACAACGATACTTTAAAAGCTATCGAACTGGTGCAAACCAGCCGATGATACTGAACCGGAGAAACACCAATTATGACCAACCTTAAAATGAGCAACTACCGCTGGACCATCTGCGCCCTGCTGTTCTTTGCTACCACCATCAACTATCTTGACCGCCAGGTATTAAGCCTGTTAAAACCACTGCTTTCTAAAGAATTCAACTGGACCGACAGCGACTACGGCACCATTGTGGGTGTGTTCTCGCTGGCGTACGCCTTTTCGATGCTTTTTGCCGGCCGTGTGGTTGATTACCTGGGCACTAAAAAAGGTTATGCATGGTCGATCATTTTATGGTCGGTAGGTGCTATCGTGCATGCATTTGCACACCTGGTACCTAATAACATATTAGGTTTCTCTTTAGGCCGTACCGTACTGGCCGTGGGCGAATCGGGTAACTTCCCCGCCGCCATCAAGACCACTGCCGAGTATTTTCCCAAAAAGGACCGTGCCCTGGCCACCGGTATATTCAACTCGGGCGCCAACGTGGGCGCTATCCTGGCTCCTATTTTGGTGCCTTGGATCGCTGCGCACTGGGGCTGGCAATGGGCCTTCATCGGTATCGGTGCTATCGGTTTCATTTGGTTGATCTTTTGGATTGTGCTGTACGAGATACCATCACGCAACAAAAGCCTGAACGCTGCCGAATATGCCTACATCCACAGCGACGAGATCCAACAACATGAGCCTGTGCACATCGAAAGAGAGGACGAAGGCCGTAAGTTCACTTATCTTGAATGCTTTAAATACAAGCAAACATGGGCCTTTGCCTTTGGCAAGTTCATGACCGATGGTGTATGGTGGTTCTACCTGTTCTGGTTACCGGCTTATTTTGATGCCCAGTACCACATGACCGGTACTTCTATCTCTATGCCTATCGCTATCCTTTATACCATTACCGTTATCGGTTCGGTAGGTGGCGGTGCTTTCCCTACCTATTTTATCAACAAAGGATATGAGGCTTATGCAGGCCGTATGCGCGCCATGTTCATCATTGCCTTGTTCCCGCTGGTGGTGTTGCTTACCCCTTACCTGAGCCAGTACAGCTACTGGTGGGCAGTGGGGCTTATCGCGATCGGTGCATCGGCACACCAGGCCTGGAGCGCCAACATCTTTACTACCGTGAGCGATATGTTTCCTAAAAAGGCTATCGCTACTATTACCGGTATAGGCGGTATGGCCGGTGGTATAGGCTCGTTCCTGCTCAGTAAAGGTGCAGGTATGCTGTTCGACCATTACAGGGCGCTGGGCCACATCGAGACCGGTTATTCGGTACTCTTCATCTTATGTGCGCTGGCCTATGTGATCGCCTGGACGGTGATGAAGACCCTGGTACCTAAGATGCGACCGATAGAGTTATAACCGACCGCGCGACCAACGTTACAGCTAACTAAAAGTTAAAATAATGTAATTTATTGCGCGCTAACGCAGTGAAACGGGCCTTAGCATGTCAATATGTTACTTTTACGAACACAAAAACTAACCTAACACAGTATTTAACTTAAAACAATTATCATGAGTTTCAAAGACGAGCTTAACGGCTTATTTGTTGAGGAAAGCCAGATACCGGAGGAATACCGGATCGAGCCCATTCATCAGCGCGAGTACTTGTCTAACGGCGAGATGAAACAGTGGGATGGTGAGGTGAGCGAGGTGTATTCGCCTATTTGCATACCAACACCCGAAGGCCTGCAGCGCAAGCTGATCGGCAGTTACCCGCTGGGTACCGAAAAGGAGGCAATGGAAGCTTTAGAAGCTGCTGAGGCCGCCTATAATAATGGCCGCGGCGAGTGGCCTACCATGAGCGTTGCTGACCGCATCAAGTGCATGGAAAAATTCGTTTACAAGATGGTCGAACAGCGTGATCTGGTGATCAAGCTGATCATGTGGGAGATCGGTAAATCACTGGCCGACTCGACCAAGGAATTTGACCGTACGGTAGACTATATCAACATGACCATTGATGCCCTTAAGGACATCGACCGCGAGTCATCACGTTTTGAGATAGCCGAAGGCGTAGTAGCACAAACCCGCCGTTCACCGCTGGGTGTGGTGCTTTGTATGGGTCCGTTCAACTATCCGCTTAACGAGACCTTTACCACCCTGATCCCTGCGATCATTATGGGTAACACCATCCTTTTCAAACCACCGAAACACGGTACTTTGGTTCACTATCCATTATTGAAAGCCTTCCAGGAATCGTTCCCTAAAGGCGTGGTGAACACCGTTTACGGCCGTGGCGCCAATGTTACCCCAGGCCTTATGGCTACCGGTAAGATCAACGTACTGGCCTTTATCGGTTCGAGCAAGGTAGCTAACGATCTTAAAAAGCGTCACCCTAAGATCAACCGCTTACGTGCGGTATTAAGTTTGGATGCTAAGAACGCGGCCATTGTGACCAAAAGTGCCGACCTGCAGATCGCAGTGAACGAGTGTATACTCGGCTCTTTATCATACAACGGCCAGCGCTGTACCGCTATCAAGATCATTCACGTACACAAAGATGTGGCCGATGAATTTTTGAAGTTGCTAAGCGAAGGTATTGCCAAGCTGAGCTACGGTATGCCATGGAAAAAAGGTGTGAACCTTACTCCGGTTGCCGAGCCTAATAAGCCAGGTTACCTGAAAGAGTGTATTGACGACGCCATTGCTAACGGCGGCAAGGTAGTGAACGAGAATGGCGGCGAGACCGTGGCCTCGTTCGTGTTCCCGGCCGTGGTTTACCCCGTGAACGAGAAAATGAAATTGTACCGCGAGGAGCAATTTGGCCCGGTGATCCCGGTGATCCCGTTCGAGAGCATCGAGGAACCGATCCAGTATCAGATCGATTCGCCGCACGGTATGCAGGTAAGTATCTTCAGCACTGATGCGCAGGAGACCGCCGACCTGATCGATCCGTTCGTGAACCTGGTAAGCCGTGTGAACATCAACGCACAGTGTCAACGTGGCCCTGACGTGTTCCCATTCACCGGCCGTAAGGATAGCGCCGAAGGTACCTTATCAGTGAATGATGCATTGCGTTCATTCTCGATCCGTTCATTGTTAGCTACCAAAATGAACGACGCCAACAAGCAGCTCATCAACGATATCGTGAACAAGCACGACAGCAATTTCCTGAGCACCAATTACATCTTCTAATTCGCCAGGGAAGCATATTCATACAGAAGGCCCCGATCGCTCGGGGCCTTTTTTGTTGGACCATCATTGGTCCGGTCAAATATATCCGTGAACAACAAAGGCTCCTTGCGGGAGCCTTTGTTGTTTTATAATGTGTTATGTGTTAGATCACTGTTCCGTCAGGGATCACGGCACGTTTTTTCACCACCACGATGCCATCTTGCACGGTATAAGCACCATAGTCGCCGTTCTCGAGCTTCTCACCGCAGTTGATGCATACATCGTTACCTATGTGGGCATTCTTATCAATGATAGCGTTCTTGATCTTGCAGCGGTCGCCAATACCCATTATCGGTGTACCGGCCGCCCTTGACTCCTCGATCTGCTCCAGGGTCTGGTAGTTATCGCCACCCATCACATAACAGCTCTCGATCTCGGTATCGGTACCTATGCGGGTACGTACGCCCACGATCGAGTGGTTGATGCGGCGAGCATTGATGATGCATCCATCAGCAATAATAGAGCGCTCGAGCAAGGTACCGGATATCTTCGACGGCGGCAGCATACGTGCACGGGTAAAGATGTGGCGCTTATCGAACAGGTTGAAGGCCGGTATATCATCAGTTAGACCCAGGTTGGCCTCAAAGAACGATGGGATGGTACCTATATCTTCCCAATAACCTTCGTACTGATAGCTTACCACGCGATTGGTCTTGATGGATTGCGGGATGATCTCTTTACCAAAATCTGGGTGATCATTGCCTTGCAGCAGATCGTAAAGCGTTTTACGGTTAAAGATATAGATACCCATCGAGGCCAGGTAATAACGGCCTTTGGCGGCCATCTCCCCACTCACCTCTGATGCCCAGCTCTCGAAGTCGCTCTTAGGCTTTTCGATAAAGTCGGTGATCAGGCTCTCCTCATCGGTCTTTAAGATACCAAAGCTCGGCACATCATTGGCATGTACCGGTATAGTAGCTATGGATATTTCGGCCTGGTTACGGATATGCGCTTCCACCATGTCCTTAAAATCAAGCTGGTACAGCTGATCACCCGACAGGATCAATACATATTCAAAATCATGTACCGATAGGTGATGCAGGCTTTGCCTTACCGCATCGGCCGTGCCCTGGAACCAGCCCACGTTAGAGGGGGTTTGCTCGGCCGCCAGTATATCAACGAACGAATCGCTGAAGCTGCTGAAGTGGTAAGTATTTTTGATGTGTTTATTAAGCGATGCCGAGTTGAACTGGGTAAGCACGAAGATGCGCTCAAAGCCCGAGTGCAGGCAGTTAGAGATAGGAATATCTACCAGCCTGTACTTACCCGCAATAGGTACTGCAGGTTTAGATCGGGTCGCAGTTAACGGAAATAAGCGGGTACCCTGGCCACCGCCCAGTACGATGCTGATCACTTTGGAATTCATATAATTGGTGTTAAGCTTTCATAAAGTTGTGTGTACTGTTGGGCCGAGCGGGTCCACGAGTAGTCGAGGGCCATCATGCGTTGGCGCAGCTCATCAACATGGTCGATGTTCTGGTAAAGTTCAACGGCTCGGTCGATCGAGTAGCAAATGTCGTCGGCTGTGCTTTGGTCAAAGCAAATGCCGTAGCCATCTTCTTCACCAAAGTCTATAACGGTATCGATCAGTCCGCCAGTGCGGCGTACCATAGGTACGGTGCCGTAACGTAACGAGTACAGTTGATTAAGCCCGCAAGGCTCCACGCGCGATGGCATGAGCAAAAAGTCGGATCCGGCGTACACCTGGTGGGCCAGCTGCTCATTGTACCCCACATAAGTACGGTAATTGTCAGGGAACCATTCCTTCAGTTCTACCAGTGCATCGGCGGTATCCTGATCACCGGCACCCAGCATAAGGATGTTCACCTTGCCTGCATGCTGGCGCAAACTGCGCGAAAAAGCTTCGGGCAGCAGGTCGGCACCCTTCTCGACCACCAAACGGCCAATGAACGAGATGAGTGGCAGTTCTGGATCAAGGTCAAAACGTGCGCATAATGCTTTTTTATTCTTCACCTTACCTTCTTCAGGGTCAAGTGCGTCAATAGGCGCCTTGATCATGGGGTCGGTAACAGGGTTCCATACATCAGTATCGATACCATTGATGATGCCCTGCCCTTTGGCTCCTTCTATATAAAAAAGATACTCCAGCCCGTTAGAACGGACGGTGAGTTCATGCAAATAACTTGGTGAAACGGTGGTATATTTATCGCAGCATTTCACGGCGCAGGCCAGCGGGTTAATGCCGCCGTTCCAGTCGAGCAGTCCGGCAAAGCGCATGTCCACTTCTGGCAGGTAGTCAAATTTCTCGTACCCGAAAGCGCCATGATATTGGCCATTATGAATGGTAAATACCGTTTTGATCTTCGACAGGCGCTTATGGTAAAGTGCCGAATGTTTCATCAGGAACGGGATGAGCCCCACATGGTGGTCATGGCAATGGATGATATCAGGAGACTGTTGCGACCAGTTGATCCAGTCTAAAAAGGCCAGCTGAAAGGCGATGAACTGTTCGCGCTCATCAGGGTAGCTGTAGATCTCGGGCCTGTCGAGCAAGCCGGGTATAAAGATCAGGTAAAGCTCGAAGCCCAGTTTATTGGTACGCTCTTTCCAGATCTCGAACTCGTAACGTTTTTTGCCCAGCAGGGTAGATGCCACGAACACTACATCGAACTCGCTCTCCTGAACAAATTTGCGATCATAAAATGGTAACACCACTGAGGCATGGAGGCCGGCCTCGTTCTGGTACTTGGGCAACGCCCCGACCACATCGGCCAGGCCGCCAACTTTGGCTACCGGGTAGCACTCGGCGGCAAGGTGATAGATCTTCATTTTTTCAGGTCTGATGGCTTCCAATGTAAGCAAAGTTTCGCTTACAAAAACACAACCTGCGAGGTTTAAATGTGTTTTACCTAACTCTTAAATATTCGGTAAGATCAGTGTAATTTATTCAACACAAATGGTCAAAAAAGCGCTTTTTCACCGCACTCCCTTAACCTTACCATAACACTATGTGAAGCTGATCAAAGTTAGCACCCGTTACACTAAGGCTTTAGACGGGCCGCAGTGGTTCGAAGGGCGGCTTACACAGCCTCATGTCACCTGATTAACGCTCCTTTTTCTGTTGGACCAGCACAACGTTATGCCCGCCCGATCACCGATTATCTACCACTAATTAAAACGAAAGACACCAGATATCGCTTTGTATGAAGCACACTTTAAAGAGAGATACCAAATGAAAATAAAAGCGATATTCTTTGACTTGGATAACACTATATATCCGGTATCATCCATTGGCGAAGAGCTATTCGAGCCGTTGTTCGGGCTGATCGAACAAAGCGGCGAACTGGATGACCTGGAAGCCATCAAGGCCGAGATACAACGTAAGCCTTTTCAGCAGGTGGCCCAAAAGCATGGACTCAGCAAGGAACTCACTCAAAAGGCTATCGATATGTTGCAGGATCTGACCTGCGATATGCCCATGTCACCCTTTGCCGATTATGCCTCTACCCGTGAGCTTCCTTTGCGCCGCTTTTTGATCACCGCAGGCTTTACCAAAATGCAGCAAAGCAAGGTAACGCAGCTAAAGCTTGAAGGAGATTTTGAGGAGATACACATCATTGACCCGATGAAGACCAATGAGAACAAGAAGGCCCGCTTTAAAAAGATCGCCGAGGCTAACAGCTTTGCCCCACAAGAAGTATTAGTGGTAGGCGACGACGATGCCTCAGAGATACAAGCCGCACGTGACCTGGGCATGAAAGCCGTGCTATATGATACCCTTGGCCTTTTTGCCGACGTGAAGGATGTGATCAAGATCAATTCATTGAAAGAACTACCTGACCATATTTGATCAGGTAACCCTCCCTGCTAAGCAGGTCAGGCGGTTGCCTTATTCACCAGCGGTATCACCTTCTGGCCGATCAGCTCTATCGAACTCATTAGTTGCTCGTGGGTCAGGCCGGCGTTATCCATCTGGAAAGTAAAGCGGTCAACACCACCCAAGGCTTCACTGTGGCGTAATAGCTTCTCGGCAACGGTTTGAGGGCTGCCTACTACCAGTACACCTTTTGGTGCGATCAATGAGTCGAAATGGTAACGGGTAACCGGTGGCCAGCCACGCTCACGGCCCAGTCGGGTCCATAATTCTGCGTAACCGGGGTAATATAGCTCAACGGCCTCTTCGTCGGTAGCGGCTACAAAACCCGGCGAATGCAGGCCTACGGTCAGTTGGTCAGGCGTAAAGCCCGCTTTTTGACCTGCCTCACGATAAAGATCGATCAGCGGACGGAAGCGGTGCGTATCGCCACCGATCACGGCTACCATTAGTGGAAGACCTAAAGAACCGGCTCTAATGAATGATGCAGGCGTACCACCCACACCCAGCCACACCGGCAGTTTAGGTTGCAGCGAACGGGGGTAAACCGGCAAATTATGCAAAGGTGCCCTGAAGCGGCCTTGCCAGGTCACAAATTCCTGGTCGCGCACTTTTAGTAATAGTTCCAGTTTTTCTTTAAAGAGGGCATCGTAATCGTCCAGGTCGAATCCAAAAAGTGGGTACGCCTCTACGGATGAACCCCGCCCTACCACCAGTTCGGCACGACCTTTTGAGATCAGATCCAGGGTGGCAAAGCTTTGATATACGCGCACCGGGTCGGCGGCGCTAAGCACGGTAACGGCACTGGTGAGTTTAATGCGGCTGGTACGGGCGGCGGCGGCGGCCAGGATCACGGCCGTGGCCGAATCCAGGAACTCTTTTTTATGATGTTCCCCAATGCCGAACACATCAAGCCCTACCTCATCGGCAAAAGCTATGCGGTCAAGCAATTGTTCCATCGCGTCAACGCTGCTGAGCGAGTTGCGGCCATACATGGCCGATGCAAAACTATCTACGCCTATTTCCATGATCTAGCTATTAACAGGTAAATGTATGATCAAAGCTAATGGTTTTTACCTGAGCTTTAGGTCATGCAAATATTAAATGTTATAACGATCAATTAGAAAGGTACGATAGCTGATGAATGATACCGGAAAATGATCAGCTGTTGTCGAGCACATTATCCGCCTTGTCCGCTACCTCAGGTTCCACTTCATGGCGCTTGGGCACGTTGAACAGCAGGGAAGTAATGACCGGGATCACGAAGATCGCCACCGTGAATATGGAAACGAAAAGGTCCATCTTCTCGCTCTCAATGAATTCGGCCGCTGGCGAGCCTTTATAAAAATGAGTATATAACGATGCGGCCAGTTTGATACCGAGCAGGCCAATCACCAAAAAGGCAACGGTCTCCAAAAAGGTGAACCTTTCCATCAGCCGTACAAAAGCCTGTGCCACAAAGCGCATAGCCAGTATACCAATGAACACCCCGGTATAGATCAGGAACATGTGATCAGTAAAGGCTACCGCCGCAAAAACGTTATCGATAGAGAAGGCCAGGTCCATCACCTCTACCAAAGCTACTGTGGCCCAAAAGTTACCGACCAAGCCCACCGTGGAATTATAGAACCAGCTTTTCTGTTTGTCGACCTCTTCTTCCTCACCCTTATTGCCCGATAGCTTTTCTTTGAAGTAGTTGAACGCCAGGTATAGCAGGTATAGACCACCCAATGGTTTTAACCACCATACCTTGACCAATTGAGCGGCCAGCAACAGGCATATCCCCCTGAACACATAGGCGCCGATGATACCATATCTAAGCGCTTTCTTGCGCTCCTCTTTAGGCAGATCAAGCACCATGGTAGCCAGCACGGCAGCATTATCCACAGAAAGCAGACTTTCAATAACGATGAGGTTGAGGATAATGAGCAGACCGGCCTTGATATCAGGCCCGAGCAAAGTGTGTATAAGATCCATCAGGTAAAGTAAAGCTTCGGTAAAAGCGCTTAAAAGTAGGAAAAATACGTGTAAATGCGGTTTTGAATGTTATGCCGGCCAGATCTGATCAGCGCCCATTAACCTACGGTGATCGCGGCTTTTACCAGGTAAGGCAGTATCTCTTTTTGGAAGGAAACGAAATTTTTGCGCACATCGCTATCGCTAACGGAGGTGAACGCAAAGCTGAATACGATGTTCTTGCTGCACTTGATCAGGAAACGGATACGTTGCTGGTAACCGCTGTGCTTACGCATACTGCCTGCTATCTGGTTAAAAGAGCTCACCAGTAATTCCTCCAACTCGTTAGACAGGTTGCGCAGGAATTCCTGCGAGTTGGTAGACTCGCGGATGAAATCCCACCCGATGAACTCGTTGCACACCGTATACGAGAGGCGGCAGGTCTTCATGATGAGGTTACTCAGGTGCGTTTCCTCATCCAGTTCAGGCGAATCGCCGTTGATAAGGTCATCTACACTCACCTGGATATA
This sequence comes from Mucilaginibacter daejeonensis, assembly GCF_020783335.1. NCBI lineage: Bacteria > Pseudomonadati > Bacteroidota > Sphingobacteriia > Sphingobacteriales > Sphingobacteriaceae > Mucilaginibacter > Mucilaginibacter daejeonensis. The sequence continues at coordinate 369,525 of NZ_CP086068.1, read as the reverse complement.
GTCCATTAGCAGTGAGTGCAGAATAGCCTCTTTACTCTCGAAATATTTATAGATGGTGGCCTTGGCGATCTTGGTCTTTTTGGCGATCTCGTTAACACTGGTCTTATGGTACCCGAATTTGCGAAACAGCTCCTGCGAGGATCGTTTGATGCTTTCTCTTATTTTATCGGCTTCCATGTATCAGTTAGACACAATTAAGTTAAAATTATTCACACTTACAAGGTATGTGCGTAACGACCGCGAGGCAGGAGCTTTAACAGGCGACCCATCGCTTAGCAGAAATTTTGAACCGCTGCAGGGATCGGTAGCGGTGAGGCCGGTATCATCAAGATTCACGGCGCAACGCTTTTCGGGCTCATAGCTGCTGCAACGATCGTAAGCCACGTAACCGCCTGATGTGGTGCGGTAAATGATCAACCCGGCCACGCCATAGCCACTTATGGCAACGGCACTGCCCGGACTGCCCAAACGGGTGAGTCGCGGATCAGTAAGCGGTGCCTGGAAATTGACCGATACGTTGGGTATATAGCTGCCATCATCCTTGCCACAGCCGGCAATACCTATCAGGATCAACAACAAGCTATACCACTTTTTCATCATACTAAACTATATCAGCCTTGAACTGCTTCAGGAAGCGTACATCATTCTCGGAGAACAAGCGAAGATCGCGGATCACGTATTTGAGATTGGTGATACGTTCGATACCCATACCGAAGGCAAAGCCAGTATATTTTTCACTATCTATACCGCAATTCTCCAACACGTTAGGGTCTACCATGCCGCAGCCCAATATCTCTACCCAACCGGTGTGTTTGCACATGTTACAGCCGGCACCTTTACAAATGGTACAAGAGATATCCATTTCGGCCGATGGCTCAGTGAACGGGAAGTACGACGGGCGAAACCTTACCTTGGTACCTTCGCCGTAAAGCTCCTGTACGAAATGGAACAATGTCTGCTTTAGATCGGCGAACGAAACGTTCTCGTCCACGTACAAGCCTTCTACCTGGTGGAAGAAGCAGTGCGCACGTGCTGAAATGGCCTCGTTACGGTAAACACGGCCCGGCATAATGGCCCTGAACGGCGGCTTACCGCTCTCCATCATGCGCACCTGTACCGATGAGGTATGGGTACGTAGCGCGATGCTATCACGGCTACCATCTTTAGTGATGAAGAAAGTGTCCTGCATATCGCGGGCAGGGTGTTCTTCAGGGAAGTTCAGTGCCGAGAAGTTGTGCCAGTCGTCCTCGATCTCAGGGCCTTCGGCCACCACGAAACCTAAACGTTTGAAAATGTCGATGATCTCGTTACGTACCAGTGATAGCGGGTGGCGTGAGCCTACCGCAAAACCCTCGCCCGGCAGAGTCAGGTCCTGTTGGTTGCCGCCGGTCACCACCTGGGCATCAAAATGTTCTTTTAGCGCTTGATATTTACCTTCGGCAAATTGCTTGAACTGGTTAAGCACTTTACCTAAAGTACGTTTCTCTTCAGGGGTGGTATTGGTCTTGAACTGCTCAAAAAGGTCTTTGATGAGTCCTTTAGTACCTAAATATTTGATCCGGAAAGCTTCCAGTTCTTCAGCGTTTGCCGGGTTATAAGCTTCTATCTCGGCGGTATATCGATCTATTTGTTCCTGCATTTCAGGCTTTGTATATTGTTCTTAAAAATTGCTCGGCCGTCATGACCGGTATGGCCGAGTGTTTATAGTCTTTGAGGTTGCGGGTGATGATGTAGTTGGCTCCTGCATTTAATGCTGCTTGATACTGAACGGCATCTTCAAAGTCAGAGAACTCGGACGTGAGCGCTTGTTTAACAGCGTTACTATTTTCTGTAACAACGTCTACCAATTTCATGATCTCAAGCAACATCGCTCTCGTTGCTTGTTCACCAAATATCTTCTTCGCGAAATAGTGAACATTAACGATGCCGTGAACTGATGAAAAGCATTTTACGGACCCCTCGCCGCTCAACTGTATGATATCTGCTGCTACGTTAAAATATGGTACCCGTTGTAAAATGAAGTCTAATAATATATCAGAGTCAACAAACACCCTTGTCATAGACCGTATTTCTCCTCAAGGTGCTTACCATATTCTTTTTTATGGTCGAAGTCCGGTGTTGGTTCTTTGGAAAGCACTAACTTTTGCAGCCATTCAGGATAATCCTTAAGTGTTTTCGTCGAACGCTGAGCCTGAGCAAGCTCCAACTTCTGCTGTTCATCTGCAACCTCTCCCAAAAGATGTTCAACAAGCTTATTAAGATCAGTATGTTGTCTTTGAGTGTAAGCCTTTAATTTTTCGGCTATACCGTCCTCAACGTTCAATGTCAACTGGATCGTGGTCATGACTTATCCTCCTACACAAATATAGCCAAATTTATACCTATTTGATCACGCCCAGTTCCTTGCCCACCTTGGTAAAGGCGGCAATGGCCTTGTCAAGGTGCTCCTGGTCATGAGCGGCAGATATCTGCACCCTGATACGTGCTTTGCCCTGTGGCACCACCGGGTAATAGAAGCCGATCACATAGATACCTTCTTCCAGCATACGAGCGGCGAACTGTTGCGATAACTTGGCATCGTACAGCATCACCGGCACGATCGGATGTACACCTGGCTTGATATCGAAACCGGCCTCGGTCATTTTGGCGCGGAAGTATTGCGTGTTGCTTTCCAGTTTATCGCGCAGGGTGGTAGCCTCGGTCAGCATATCTAAAACTGTGATGGACGCACCTGCTATAGATGGCGCCAAAGTATTAGAGAACAGGTACGGTCGTGAGCGTTGGCGCAGCATGTCAATGATCTCTTTACGGCCCGAGGTAAAACCACCAGATGCACCACCCAATGCTTTACCCAGCGTACCGGTAATGATGTCGATACGGCCCATCACATTATGATGTTCGTGCGTACCACGGCCGGTCTTGCCCATGAAACCTGAGCAATGGCTCTCATCGATCATCACTAAGGCATTGTAGCGATCGGCCAGGTCACAGATCTTATCCAATTGTGCTATGGTACCGTCCATGCTGAACGCGCCGTCAGTAACGATGATGCGGTGACGCAGCTCTTGGGTGGCCTTTAGTTTATCTTCCAGATCGGCCATGTCGTCATGTTTATAGCGATGGCGTTGCGCTTTACACAACCGGATACCATCAATGATCGAAGCATGGTTCAACTCGTCAGAAATGATTGCATCCTGATCGTTGAACAATGGCTCGAACACACCTCCGTTGGCATCAAAGGCCGCAGCGTAAAGGATCGTATCCTCAGTGCCCAGAAACTCAGAAAGTTTTTTTTCCAACTCCTTATGTACATCCTGCGTACCGCAAATGAAACGTACCGATGACAACCCGTAACCGTGATCATCGATGGCTTTTTTGGCCGCTTCAATAACCTTCGGGTGCGACGAAAGACCCAGGTAATTATTCGCACAAAAGTTGATCACTTCCTGCCCGCCCAGTACTTCAATATCAGCACCTTGCGGTGAGGTGATCACCCGCTCTCTCTTATACAGCCCTGCATTCTCTATCTCGGCGAGCTCCTGTTGTAAAACCGGTCTTAGTGTTTCGTACATGACAAATGGTTAAGCCGCAAAGTTAAAAATTATATATGACGAAGGACATATAATGCCATGCGACCAAATTAATTATAGCCAAAACAAACATTTTACTCACAATGAATATATATACATGAATATCAGACGATGAGAGCACACCTACTTTTCCTATTTTTTATAATTCTTACCTTTGAGGTATCGGCACAAACTTTTCGCCTTTCGGGTAAGATCACCGATGAGAAGAACGCCCCTGTGCCGTTCGCATCGATCTATATCCGCAATTCTACCTACGGCTCGATCACTAATGAGGACGGCGAGTACGAGTTCAAACTCCCTGCCGGTACGTATACCCTTGTTTACCGCTGCGTAGGCTATCTGGAACACAATGAAAAAGTGACCATCACCAGCCGGGTGGAAGAGCGCAATGTTACCCTATACAATGAGCCGTTCGTATTGCAGGCCGAACCTGGCACCGGTAAGGAGACCGACCCTGCGGTAGGCATTATGGAAAAGGTGATCGCTAAACGCAAATATCACAAAGATCAGGTAGACGAGTATTCTTGTGCGGTATTTGTAAAAGGTTTGCAGAGCATCGTGAGTTCGCCGGCATCATTAATGAACCGTAGCGTGGCTAACGCCCTGCAGTTGGATGCCAGCGGAAAAGGTATCATATACCAATCAGAATCCATTTCAAAATACAATTTCAAGAATCCTGACCGGGTGCGCGAGGTCATGATCGCCTCTAAAACGGCAGGTGCCAATGCAGCGTTCAGCTACAACAAGGCGTCAGACCTCCAGGTAAGCTTCTATGACAACGACTTTGTGATCCAAGGTCTTAGCTCGCGGGCCTTTGTATCGCCATTTGCTGATAATGCACGCCACTTTTATAACTATAAACTGGTGGGCCGTTCGATCAAGAGCGGCAGGCAGATCGATAAGATACAAGTGATCCCCAAACGCCATAACGAGGCCGTTTACCAGGGCAACATCTATGTGATCGAGGAGGACTGGCGTATATACAGCGTAGACCTTTTTGTGACCAAGAAGGACGCCAACATTAACCTGGTAGATACGCTGGACATCAGCCAGCAATACATCCCGATCACGGATAGCGTATGGTTGCCTACCTCAACGCAATTCAACTTTAGGGGCGATGTGTTGGGCTTTAAGTTCAAAGGCTACTACTTAGCGGTATACAACAATTACAACCTTGACCCCAAGTTCCCTAAGGACTTTTTTAACGGTGAGGTGATGCGCATCGATACTGTAGCCAACTCGCGTAATAAACGTTACTGGACCGATAACCGCCCTGTGCCACTGACCGACCTCGAGGCCCGCGATTACCAAAAGAAAGATAGCCTTTTTGCCATTCAGCATACCACTGCTTACCTGGATTCGGCCGAGCGGCAACGTAACCATTTCAGCGCCTTTACTAACCTGATATTCGGTTACCAGTATTACGACCGTAAGACCAGGCAATCGCTATACCTGTACCCACCTCACGAGACCATTTTTTATAACACTGTAGAAGGCTGGGGTATTCGTTTGCGTCCGCATTATATCAAAGGCTTTGATAATGGCCAGTCGTTCAGTGTGACGCCGATGCTGCGTTATGGCTTTGCAGCCAAGCTGTTCAGTGCTAACGTGGGGCTTACGTACAATTACGATCCATCTAACCGCGGTGCGTTCTCGGCGCGCTTTGGTAGCGATGTGCTCGACCTCAACAATGCTGGTACCCGTTCCCTGTTCTTCAATACGCTGAGCTCGCTGGTATCTGAAAGGAACTTTGTGAAGCTATATCGCTCCAAATTTGGTGTGGTGGCCTGGCAGCGCGAGATCCAGAACGGTCTGTTCCTGGAGTCGCAGTTGTCATATGCCGAAAGACAGCAGTTGTATAACACCTCATTCAACCACATTTTTAACAACAAGGAAAGGGAATACACGGCCAACAACCCGTTAGCTAACCCGCCCACAGTGGAGTCACCATTGTTCCCTACCAACCAGGCACTTACTTTCAAGGCATCGCTTACGTACACCTTCAGGCAGCAATACGTGGTTAGGCCTGATGGCAAGTTCTACGAACCGGCCAAGTATCCTAAGGTTCGGTTGAACTACCGTAAGGGTATCAACGGGGTTTTAGGGTCTGATGTTAACTATGATTTCTTATCGCTCGATATATTTGACGACCACTTGCAAACTGGCCTCTTAGGCTTCTCGGCATTCAAATTAACGGCCGGTACCTTCCTGAACCACCGCAGCCTGTACTTTATGGATTATAACCACTTCTTTGGTAACCAGGGTACGGTGTTCAACCCAACGATCGGGAACTTCCACTTCTTGCCGTTCTATACCTACAGCACCGACCGCTCATTTGTGGAGGCACATTACGAGCACAATTTTGCGGGAAACTTCCTGAGCAAGATCCCGTACATCAGGGCTTTAAAGCTGGAAGAACTGGTGGGTGTGAATTACCTGGCGCAAGCCAACCACAGCAACTATTCGGGTGTGGGTAACAACCAGTTGATACAATCGGTAAAAGGCAACTATACCGAGGCTTATATAGGCGTACAGCGCTTTGTGTTCAGGGTAGATTATGGTGTGGCCTTTGATGGCAGCCATAAGATCATGCAAGGTTTCAGGATATTTTATGGCTTGAGATAAGATATTCTCGGATCTTCATTCCAATGTTCTAGAACGCCTCCATCATACCCTGATGTGAGGCGTTCTTTTTTTGTTTAGAGCAGTACTTAAAGCACTATTCATAACCTTATAAATGGGTGTTTTCACCATTCGGAGAAATCCATTACATTTGTAACTTGCAGGCACACAGGCATGGAAAATAAGATCGAGCTTTTTACCGAACCCGATGGCAGCATCATTTGCCTGCATAATGACCAGGTGTTGTTCTTCTTTGACGACGACGACGAATCGCTACCAAATGAACTCCCTATCCCTAAGGTAGACCCTATTGTTCCGGTCATACCAATGCTGATCAACCCTTCATTGCCAAATTCGTAATTACCCCGACCTTACGGTCATTAAGCCTACATTTGCCACACCCCGGTACACCAAAGCGGTGTTACATTTGCGTGTTAGAGTGTTACATTTGGTGTTACATTCTGCCTTTTTGTATGCTTTTTCTTGAAAAAGTTGGATTTTTACGAATTTCGTAACGGCCAAAACTGGGGAAAAGTGGGGAATTTTGTTACACCGGTGTAACACGTTTTAATACACTAAGCCCGGTATTTCCTGGCCAAAAAGTTCATCTTAAGATCTTGGTAACAAAAAAAGCGGCATTGCTGCCGCTTCTCATTCCAAACATCAATGCCGCTTACTTAAGCGCATAGTTGATGTAACCGCCATCCACCAGTAATTCGGTGCCGGTAATAAAACTGGCATCATCTGAGGCCAGGAACAATACTGTTTTTGCCACCTCATCGGCCTCCCCCAAACGTTGTAATGCTGTGGCGGCGGCCAGTTGTGGCTTGGCTTCAGCAGGTAAGGCGTATTCTAAACCGGGGGTTTGTATAGGGCCCGGACTTACGATATTTACGCGGATCTTCCGGTCGGCCAGTTCGTTAGCAGCGATCTGGGCTATCTTGTTCAGGGCGCCTTTGGTTGCCGAGTATACACTGGTACCCACGCCGGTGGCCGTAGCCACTGTTGACGACGTAAAGATCACGGCCGATCCGCTGGCCAAGTGCGGGATCAGCTTTTGCAAAGTGAAGAAATGCCCTTTAACATTAGTGTTGAACTGGGCATCAAAATCTGCTTCGGTGGCCTGTTCGATCGGGGTAAAGGTAGCTATACCCGCGTTCAGGAATAGCACATCGATTTTGTTACCGCTTTCGACAATAGCTTTTTCTAATAACTGGATATCTGCTAACTTCGATGTATCTGATACGATCGTGTTCAATTCGGGACTATTGATCTCATTTGCTGCGTTCTGCAGGTTCTCTGCTTTACGGCCGGTGATCCAAACTTTGGCTCCGGCATTGATAAATGCTTTGGCGGTGGCTAACCCAATGCCGGTGGTGCCGCCGGTGATCACTACATTTTTTCCTGAAAAATTCATGGTATGTGTTTTAATGATTTACAGGAGCAAACCTACAATAGTTAAATTTATTTTAGTTACTTTGTAACCAAAAGTAACAGTAACTTTTGAGTAACCAGGTAACTTATGGCCGAATATGTATGTAACCCCGGACACAAAAAGCAGATCATGGCCGTGCACGATGCCATGGATGTGTTGAACGGTAAATGGAAGATATCCATTATCTCATCCATCTGTTATTATAACAAACGTCGTTTCTCGGATATTTTGAATGATGTGGAAGGTATCTCCAACAAGATGTTGAGCAAGGAACTGAAAGAACTGGAGATGAACAAGCTGATCGTACGCACGGTACACAACACCCAACCGGTAACGGTCGATTACAACCTCACCCAGTACGGCAAGACCCTGCAGACCATTATCGATCATTTGGCCGAATGGGGCCTGGAGCACCGGAAAATGATCACGGGTAAATAAAAGGGCGGCTACTTTTCACAACGACGTTGAGAGGAACGAAGCTACTTCGTTTTGCGCTTGCACTTAATACTTAGGTCCCCGCAACATCCCTGACGCCGCGGATCAGAAACAGTAGTTAAGATATTGCTTACAGATCTGTAGTGTAGACTGTCAGCGTGTTCACGTGCTTCAGACTGGCTCCCAGCTATCGGACGATATTCGACCGATCTTTGTTAGTTTATTGTAACGGCGTTGGGATCATAATAAATTACTTTAAACAACGAACGCCCGGCCAAAAGCCGGGCGTTCGGGTGATGATATGATCTAACCTTGTTACGGTTGCGATGGCGCCATGTTATTGGTATAACGGGCGGCTTTTTCCATATTCACAAAGTCGGTCAGTATCTGGCCGGCCTCCATCTTCAGGAAGTCCAGGTCCTCGTTCTTAGGGCGTGTCTGGCCTTTTTTGAGCGGGGCTAAGCCAAGTGCCTGGCGGCGCAGGTTATTGCGTTCAAAGGTCTTTTGCTCTTCGCTGTCGCGCTGCTTTTTAAGGTCCTGCTCGTTCAGGGTCACGCTGGTCTCGGCAGCACGCTTTTTGTAATCGGCAATATCTTCCAGCATGTATTTGTAGTTGGCATTGCTCGCCATGCGCTGCTCGTGCAGTTTGGTCAATTGCGGGATCACGCTGCTCAGATCGGCTACCTTAGTGTAGTTGCTTTTCTGTATCATATCGAAAGGCAGTGCCGATGGCTCAGTATCCTCACCATATTTATCTAACGGGATAACCGATGGGAAAGTGATATCAGGCATTACGCCTTTGTGCTGGGTAGAACTGCCGCTGATGCGGTAGAACTTAGCCACAGTAAGATTCAGCTGACCGAATTTGGATTCGGCACCGGTGCCACTTGATTTTTTTGCCAGTGCAGTGATCATCTCTTTCAATGATGGGTTGATCACCTTGTCCAGCTCAATGGCGCTTTGTACCGTACCCTTACCATAGGTTTGAGTACCGATCACCAGGCCACGGCCATAATCTTGTATAGCGCCTGCAAATATCTCAGAGGCCGATGCACTGAAACGGTCGGTCAGTACCGCCATAGGGCCCGAATAGGTCACTGAAGGGTCTTCGTCCTCGTTCACCTCTACGCGGTTACGGGTATCACGTACCTGCACCACAGGGCCGTTCTTGATGAACAGGCCTGTTAGCTCTATGGCTTCGATCAGCGATCCGCCACCGTTCTGGCGCAGGTCCATCACCACACCATCAACGTTCATGTTCTTGAGCGTATCCAGTATACGTTTCACATCGCGGGTGGTGCTTTGGTAGTTAGGGTCCTTAGCGCGATAAGCGTTAAAATCTATGTAGAAGGCCGGCACATTGATGATACCGATCTTCACCGTCTTACCATTGGAGTTATAAGTGCGTATCTCTTTTTTAGCCAGCTGATCTTTCAAAACGATCTTCTCGCGTACCATCTCCACGATCTTTGGTTTCATAGAGGCTGATACACCTTTAGGTAAAAGCTTCAACCTTACCACGGTGCCTTTGGTACCACGAATGATGGCAATAGCATTATCTAAACGCCAGCCCACCACATCCTGGAACTCGCCATCCTTACCCTGAGCCACACCAATGATGCGGTCGTCAATGTTGATTTGCTTGCTCTTATCGGCAGGGCCACCCGGTACGATGGTCTTGATGGTCACATATTCGTTCTCCGACATCAGCGATGCACCGATACCCTCAAGCGAGCGCGACATCTCGATATTGAAGTTGGCCGCGTTGGCCGGGTTAAAGTAGTTGGTGTGCGGATCAATGGATTCGGTAAAGGCATCCATGTACACCTGGAACACATCTTGGTTAGACAATTTTTTTGATTGCGAGATCAGGTTCTGGTAACGCTTGCGCAGGGTCTCCTTATTCTTGGTCACATCGGCACTAGCCAGTTTCAGGTTAAGCAGGTCATACTTTACGCGCTGGCTCCAAAGCTTGTTCATCTCGGTGGTGTTGGCCATCCAGGGTTCTTTTTCGCGGTCGTAAGTAAAACTCTCGTTCTTGTTGTAATCGTACTTATTGTCGATCTGTGTGAGCGAGTAGTTGATCCTTTCGAGGTAGCGTTTTTGGTAAAGGTTAAAAATGTAGAAAACGTTATTCAGGTTACCGGCCTTCATGTCGTCATCCAATCCCTTACGGAAACGTTCGATGTCCTTGATATCGGTTGCCAGCAGGTAATTGTGGTTCTCGTCAAGCGCTTTCAGGTAGCGGTCATACACCACGGCCGACAATGAGTCATTTAACGGCACCTTTTTGTAATTGTAGTTAGATATGAGCGAGGCCACCTCCTTAAGTACCAGGCTTTGCTGCTGATCAGGTTGTAGGTTATTTGACCCATCAACAACTTTGGATGGGCTGGTAGCAGCTTGGCACGCCAGGGCCGCACCAACCACCAGGAACATGTAAGATCTTTTGAACATCTCTTTTATGGTTTTCAGGTCGATGACCATTCTATAAAACATCAATATTAGTGCCTATATTATACAACGCGTAAAGTAAACAAAAAAAGAGACAGCTAAGGAGCTGTCTCTTGTATACTAATGTAATATTGTAGCACAATGTTTTGCCGCGTTATTCTTTTTTACCTTTAAGTAATTTACTTGCGCAACTGCTTAAATAACACGGCTGTTATCTTACAAAGCGGCCTGTGCGTTCTTTGATAAGGCACTGTCGGCAGGTTTAAGCGCGGCCAGCTTTTTACGGTCTATATTTTCTTCGGTACGTTTAACGGCAAGCACATCATCGGTCCAGTTGTGGCCGGTGGCCATGGTGCGGGCCTCGTCCAGATCCTGCTGGGCCAGGGCCAGGTCGCCAATGGTGGCCTTAATGTTGGCCAGTTCCATCAGGTTAGAGATGGTAAGGCGGTCATTATTTTGCTGGCGCGAAAGGTTGCTGCTTTGTAAAAAGAACCATTTTGCCTCCGAAAGTTTATTGAGCTGGATGTAAATACGCGCCAGTTCAGCAAAGCTATAGCTGGCATCCTCATACTGCCTGAAACGCATCTGATGCTGGGCGGTTTTCATCACGGTGTACTCATTAAGGCCCAGGCTGTACTCATTACTGCCCATCACCTGCCTGCTCACCTTGCCCTTGTTCAATTTAGCGGCCTTGATATTGAAAGGAGCGCTTGTAACGGCCAGCACGCGCTGATCGCGGGTGTGGCGTTGCAAAAAGGAGAACAATTGTGCCGATGCGGTAAAGCTTTGAACGGTGCACACTAAAGCCAGTAAAATTACTTTCATTGACGGATCTTTGGTTTGGATAGTTCGATCTTGTTAATTAGTAAGCAAATGTACCATTTAATATGATCCGGTATATGATATTTTGATCGCTGATCAGCTAAAAACCTCTACACCTTCATCATAACACGCCCATACCATATAGGGATGAGTATCAGCGTGGTAAACCTCTCCATTTGCTGTCAGCCCGATTATACCTACAAAGCCGTCAAAAGGTTGCACTTCAGTTAAAGTTTTTTCAACAGCCAATTGTAATTTCATCCCATCGGTAACACGGGTCACGATCTTGGCGGCTATGGCACCGCTTACGATATCCTCGCCCACACCGGTGCATGATATGCCTGCAAAGCCATTGGCGTAATTACCCGCCACCGTGGCCGAATCGCTCACACGGCCCGGTATCTCGAAGCCTTTACCTCCGGTAGAGGTAGCAGCGGCCAGGTTACCCTGCGCATCTAAAGCCACGCAACCTACGGTACCTAAGCGGATCGAATCATGCAGCTTTTGCTCGTACTCCTGCCTGCGCTGGGGCGTTTCCGGGTTGTAGTGGTCAAAGCCGTTCTCACGGGCAAATACCTGGGCTCCGTTGCCGCTTAGTACACGGTCATCATAGCCCATCAGCTTTTGTGCGATCAGTATAGGGTTCTTCACATCCTCGATGTTGATCACGCCCGAGAACTTGGAGGTAACGCCATCCATTAGTGAGGCGCTAAGGCGGATCTTGCCATCGCTTTGGATCTGCGATCCGGTACCGGCATTGAAAAGGTCGCAGTCCTCCAACAGGCTGGTGGTATAGGTCACGGTCTCCAGTGCGGTATGCGTACGCAGGTACTCGTAGCCTTGCTTAACAATGTCAGTAAGGGCCTGTTGCTTGGCCACCTTTACCTCATAGTTAGTGTTCGACTCGCTAAAGAAGCCGCCGTGTATAATGATTTTCATGAAGGGTGTATATACTGGTAAAACGACAAAAGACACGCCGGGCGGTGTGTCTTTTGCCAACTTATTCAAATATACATAAATCGGGCGCAGTTGTTTATTTTCTGCTCAAAGCTTCGGGTATCACCTTGCCTATGCAGCCGCTTGGCATCTGGATGTGCAGCAGCGCGGCCAACGTTGCCGATATATCGGTCATGTGCGTATCGCGGTTGAGGCTGCCATGTTGTATGCCCCAGCCCATAAATACCAGCGGTATGTGGGTATCATAAGGCGAGCTTACGCCGTGCGAGGTACCGGTGCGGCCACGGCCGGCGTACCAACCTGCGTTAAGCACCAGTTGTATGGCGCCGCTGCGGGCAGGGCTGTAGCCGTTCACGATGCGTTCGCGCAGATCGGCAGGCACCGAGCTTTGGTTAGCACGTGACATATCTACGGCATAGATGACGCCGGGTAGTTTGCTTAAAAAGGCGATGCTGGCGGCCTTGATCTTTTCCATATCGGCATCGGCTTTGGCAATGGCCACGTTGTTGAAGTTCACCTGGTAGTTATCGATACCCAATACCGCGCGGTCCAGGCCAAATTGCTTTTTCAGGATGGCGTTGAGTTGCGTGGTAGCGCCCGCCCCATCGAACAGGCCGGTAGGCATCTTATTTTCTTTGAGGTAAGTGGTGTTATGGTTAGCGCCATGATCGGCCGACAAGAACACGGTGTAATTGCCTTTGCCCACTTTACTGTCCAGGTAAGAAAGGAATGTGGCCAGGTCACGGTCAAGGCGCAGGTAAATATCTTCGGCCTCGATCGAGTTAGGGCCGAACTGGTGACCGATATAATCGGTAGAAGAAAGGCTCACGGCCAAGAAGTCGGTCTGCGTGCCTTTACCCAGTTGCTCGGCGTCCAATGCGGCGCGGGCCATATCCAACGTAAGCGTGTTGCCCGATGGTGATGAACGGATCACGGCGTAGCCTTGGCCCTGTTTCCTGATGGCAGGAAGGTCATGCGGGAATACCGGTGCCGTCTCGCCGCGGTAAGCGCCCTCGTAAGGGGTATTATCGGCAGTGCTTTGCTTGTAAGTATCGATCGGGTATAGGGTGGTCCATGATTTGGACAAGTAGCTGTCGGGCAGTTTCAACGCGTTGAACTTGTTGACCCACTCGGGCAGGCTTTTGGTGTAATAGGTGCTGGTGATGAAGTTACCGGTAACATCATCGAACCAGTATGAACCGGTAGGGTTATGGCCCGCAGGCAAGATGCTGCCACGATCCTTCAGTGCGATGCCGATCACCTTAGAGCGGAAGTTGGTGGCCATGCGCAACTCATCAGTGATAGTAGTGGCCAGCAGGTTGCGCGGCGACATCATACCGGCATCCGAAGTGGTGCCTACCCCTTGTACGGAGGTGTCACCTGCACAGTATAACATGCGGCCGGTGGCCTGATCGTAAAAGTTATTGGCAGCGATACCGTGCACGGCAGGTACCGATCCGGTATAGATACAGCTGTGGCCCGGGCCGGTCTCGGTGGGCAGGTAATCGATATGGGTATTTTCGCAGGTGAAGCCCTCTCCTAACAGGCGTTTGAAGCCGCCGGCGGTGTAGCGGTCGTTGTAACGGTACAGGTAATCCCAGCGCATTTGATCCACCACAATGCCCACCACCAGTTTAGGGCGGGCCAGTGTAACGGCTGCAGGTGCCGAAGGTTTTGCCTTTTGTGCCGATGCTAACAACGGCGAAAATGCCATAACGGCCAGCAGTATATTTTTGATCCTCATGTTATTCAACGTACTATCAGTTAAGCCTTCAAATATCAGCATTGCAAATAAAAAGGTTTGTGATCTTTTTGTTATGAATAGATCAACAGCTTTTGCACAGGCTACCCTTCCAAAAAAGAACGCCGCCTGTCATGCGACGGGCGGCGTTCTATATGTCTTTCAGTGTTATTGAGCGATGTCGTTTCGGGGGTTAGACCTTACATGAGCTTTGGCTCTTTTGTGCGACAGGTTACGGGCCTTTTTGGTCTTGGTGCCTTTTTTGCGTTTTCCCAGCCAAATGATAAGCCCGGTAATGGGTAAGCTGGCGCTGATGAAACTCACCAAAAAAGCAATGATCTTACCCGGCAACCCAGCGATCTGCCCCACATGGATGTCATAGTTCAGGTTGTTAAGCTGCAGACCTGCGCTCTTTTTAGCGTTGGGCAAAAAGTGCAGCACCTTGCCGGTATACTGATCAAAGCTGTACAGATCGCTATGCCCAAAATGTAACGACCTGGCATACGCGGTGCCATACAACGCACCATCGCTCCCGGCACCTTCAAAGAGCAGGTACATTTGTGCCTGGGGCGATCGCTGGCGCATGTAAGTATAGGCCACGTCCACTGCCGGTAGCGACGTAATATGGCCTTTGCTTAATGAGTCGGAGTGGTATTCCTTTTTTTCGTTAGGATAAGTGCGACCCAGGTTGGCAGCCTTGTACAAGCCATCGTTCACCCATTCAAAACTGAACGACAGCCCTGTGATGGCCAGAACGATGGCAATGGCCGTGGCGTAAAAGCCCAATACGTTATGCAGGTCATAGTTCACGCGGCGCCAGCGGCCGTTCCATTTGATGGTGAAACTACGCTTCCGGTCGCTTTTGCGTTTAGGCCACCACAGCACCAGCCCGGTGATCATGAGCACCACAAAAATGATGACCGATATACCTACCACCAGCTTACCGATCTTGACCGGCAGCAACAGGTACAGGTGAATGAACTCCACGATGATGAAGAAGTTGGTGCGCAGGTCCTCATCATGCAGGAACTTGCCGCTATAGGGGTCGAAGTACAAGGTGTGCAAGGCCTTTTTGGCATCGTTCACCCGTACGATCACTGGCCTGTCGGCGCCCATGTAGGTCACCAATCCCGCTTTGCCGCCTGATACCTTGGCCTCCCCCAATTTGCGCACCTGCGAGGGCATGAGGTAAGGCTTAGTTTGCACCGGTACATGCCGGTAGCTGTACATGGCGTCCTGTATCTCATCCTGAAAGCAGAACAAGCACCCGGTGATACTCACTATGAACACCACAAGCCCGGAGATAAATCCGAGCCAGCGGTGTATGAACAATACAGCTTTTTTAAAAGCGGTCATATGGGTCAAGGGCTTTACACGTGCGTTGTTAAAATTTAAAGCTCACGTTAGCTACTACGGCGCGGGGCTGCTGCATCTCTACAGTGGTCCAGCCTTTGTAATAGGTCTTGTTGGTCAGGTTGTCTACTTTCAAGCCTAAGCGGAACTGTTTAGCATTGTAAAATACGGTCGAATTTAATACGGTGTATGATGGTAGCGTGAACTGGCCCACAACCGCATCGTTCGAAACGATGTTCTTGCCGGCATAGTTACCCCCAAAGCCCACACCTAAACCGCTCAGTTTACCGGTAGGTTGAGTGTAACTGATCCAGGCGTTCACCAGGTCGGCAGGTCCTGCGCTTACCGGGCGACGGCCAAGTACCGAAGCGGCACTCTCGGTCATTTTGCTGTTGTTGTGGCTGTAACCGGCCACGATGTTGAGGCCCATCACCGGGTTGGCGATCAGGTCCATCTCAAAACCACGGCTTACTTGTTTACCATCCTGTATGGTGATGTTGTAAGTGGTGCCGTTGCGTACCAATGGTGCGGTACGAGTGGTGTTGTTCACCTTAATGTCGTAGTAACTGGCGGTAAAGTTGAGCTTGTTCTGGAACACGTCCACTTTAACACCACCTTCGATCTGGTTGGCCTGTTGCGGCTTGAACACGCCCGAAATATCATTAAGCGGCTGCGTTACCGGCGCCACGTTGCGGAAACCGTTCATGTAGTTACCGAACACCGATACCTGGTCCTTCACGATCTGGTAAACCAGCCCGAACTTGGGCGATACCGCCGTTTGCTTATACACGCTGTTGTTAGCCATCATGTTGGTGGCAAAGTTGTATGATCCGCGGCTATCGAAACGATCCACGCGTAAGCTGGCCATGGCCATCAAGCTCTCGGTCACGTTGAACACATCCGAAGCATAAACGCTGTAAACATCGCTCACCGTGCGGTTCTTGGTATAGGCCGCGGTAGATGCGCCCAGGCGCGACATAAAGGTAGCATAGTTGAGGCCGGTGTAACGGGCATCGTTACGGGCGGTGCTTACCTTGTCAAAAGTTAGGTACGGCGAGTTGCTGTTGTTGGTGATCTGGTTCAAAAAGTCGAGCCCTACCACTAAGCGGTTACGCAGACCCGCGATCTTGAAGTCGCCGATAAAGTTCTGTTGGATATCGATGGCCGTGCTTACCGAGTTCTGCAAACTGGCCAGGCGGCTTAACAGGGTATCATTGGCAATGGTGCCGGCAGCGGTAGAGGTCACATCAGAGAACGACACATACTGGTATATACCATCGGCCTTACGGTTGCTGCGCGACAGGTTGGTTTGCGAGGTCCACTGATCAGATATCTTGTAAGTGGCTTGTGCGCGCAGGTTAACGGTAGGCGTTTTGATGGTGATATCGTTACTGGTGTATGAGCGCTTGAAATCGAACTGCAGCTCACTCGGGTTACGCGCGATCAGCGGACGGGCACGGTTCAGGAACACCGACAGAGGGTTGGTGCCTTCATAGTTGTAGAACTCGCCATCAAAGTTGAGGGTCAGTTTTTCGCTGGCGCGATACTCCAGTGATGGCGCCACAAAGAACGACTTGCGGAAACCGGCATCCTGAAAGCTGGCCTGATAGTGGTAGGCCGCGTTCATGCGGGCCAGTAATTTTTTGTCCTTACTAACCGGGCCGTAAACATCGGCCGTTAAACGGCTCAGGCTGTAGTTACCCGTAGTATAGCTTACCGAACCACCAACCGTATCGATCGGTTTTTTGGTGATCACGTTAATGAGACCGCCAAAGTTGGTCAATGCACCGCCGAACAACGTTCCCGACGGGCCTTTGATCACTTCCACCTTCTCGATGTTGGCGGGGTCAAGGTCGCCGTTGGTCAAACCAGTAATGCCGTTGGTTAGCGTGGGCTGAACCGAAAAACCACGTACCTGGTAGTAAGCGGCACCGTCACCGGCTCGGCCGGTTGATGACCATAGCTTGTCCACACCCGATGAGTTCTTTAAGATGTCGCTAAAATTAGTATTGATCTGCTCCGTGAGCAATTCTTTCGATATGGTGGTGTATACCTGCGGATTCTCGAGGTTAGTAAGCGGCAGCTTGGCCACATAAGGACTTTTGCGGGTAGCCAACTTATTGGTCTTGCCGCCGGTCACGTTCACCGCCTCCAACTGCGACATGCTGGTATTGATACTGATGGTAGGCAGTGTGACCGTTTGGTTGGCCGTTACCGTGACCGAAACCTCCTGGCTTTGTACGCCAATAGCCGATACGGTTAAAGTATATGAACCTGCCGGTGCCTTGAAGTTATACTCACCGTTCTCGGCGGTAAGGGTGCCATGTTTGGTACCTTTCAATCCAACGCTCACGTTGTCGGCCGGGCGGTTGTCAGAGGTCAGTACCTTTCCTTTTACCGTACCGCGTCCTTGCTGCGCAAGTGCGCTAACAGTGGCCATCAGTAACACCATAACGGTGCTTAGCTTCAAGTAAAATGTTCTCATTAATAAGGGGGAGTTGAGTGTAAAAACAGCCCGGCCACATTTATGGATGCGGCCGGGGACTTAAATGATCTTAGAATTTATAGGCAGCGGTCAGGATGAACTGACGCAGATCCTGCGGGTTGATGGTGGTGTAACCGGTATAGTACTTTTTGTTACCCACGTTGTTGGCGGCCAAACCCAAACGGTATTTAGCACGATCAAAGAAAACGTTGGCGTTCAATACGGTGTACGATGGCAGTGAGAAAGTGCCTGAGCTTTCGCTGTTGATCACTTTGTTCTCGCTAGCATAGTTGCCGCCAAAGCCAAAGCCTAAGCCCTTAACGGCGGTTTGCGGCAGGCGGTAGCTCACATAAAAGTTACCCAGGTAAGGAGAGCCTGCCGTGTTAGGGCGCAGGCCTACATCGGCAGCGGCCTTTGTGATCTTAGAGTAGTTATAGGCAAAGCCGGCTACTATGTTCAAACCGTCAAATGGGTTGGCAATGATCTCGGTCTCGAAACCTTCCGACTTTTGGGTACCATCCTGCACCTGCGGGTTAGGCACGTTAGTAGTGGCCGGTAAGCTGCGTAGCATATTGTTGAGCTTGATGTTGTAATAGCTCACGGTACCGTTCAGTTTACCATTGAACAGGGCCACCTTAACACCACCTTCCAGTTGATTGGCATTTTGAGCTTTTGGTGCGATGAAGGCACCGGTAACATCCTGGTATGGGCGTGGGTTCACGAAACCATTTTGGTAGTTACCAAAGAATGAAAGCTGCTCTTTAATGGCCTGGTAAACCAAACCGAATTTAGGCGAGAACACGGTTTGCTTGAACGGGTCGGCAGTTACACCGCCTGCCATGTTGTAGCTGCCGCCATTCTCAAAACGATCCACACGCACACCTGCTGAAGCCAGTAATTGCTCGGTGATGTTGAACACGTCAGACACGTAAGCGCTGTAAGTGCTGGTCTTGTAGATGTAAGGATAGGTGTTCGAATCGTTGAACTGTTTTGGAGTAAGTGCATATTGGGCAGCGCGGTTCATGTTACCGTAGTTGAACGTGCTGCTGTTCATTGGCGCTACGCCATAATAGTTACCGTAATAGAACTGGTTAGAGTTCACGTGCTGATAATCCAGGCCTACTACGAAACGGTTACGGAACTGACCAATGTTGAAGTCTCCGTTAAAATTTTGCTGCACTTCGATCGCATTGAAGTTGCTGTTAGCGGTCGACTGATCGTAACGCAGAATATAGTTGTTTTGGCCCGCAGGATTAGGCAATGTGGTACCGTTGATGGCCGTTTCGTCGGTCACGAGGTAAAAATATGGGCTTGCCCCATTAGAGAAACTGTTCGATGAGGTGAACACGGTTTGCGACGTGATCTTGTCAGATAACTTGTAATTGGCCTGCACAAAGTTGTTGATGCTGCGTGAGCGTTGGGTGATGTCGTCATTGACATAAGCCTGGTTGTAATCGATGTTCAGATCGCTCACCTTGCTTACACCCATGGCTTTGGGAGTATCATAAAAGAAGAAGAACGGACGCATTGACGAACTGCGACCAAAGAATATCTCCGACTCTACCAGGAACGACAGCTTATCATTGGCTTTGATAGAAAGGCTTGGCGCTATAGCAAAGTTGTTGGCCTGACCATAGTTCTGAAAACTGCTGCGGTAATTGTGTGCGGCATTTAAACGGAACAGTACATTTCCGTCCTTCGTTACTGGGGTATTGATATCGATAGTGGTACGGTTCAAACTGTATTTACCTAAACCGAAGTCAAAACTGCCTACGCTTTGCGATACCTCGCCACCAAAGGTCTCGTAGGGCTTTTTGGTCACACGGTTGATCAAGCCACCAAATGATGGCAGCGTGCTACCGTACAAAGTACCTGATGGGCCTTTGATCACTTCAACCTTATCTGTATTCACGCCGTCCACCGTGTTGGTCACTAAGCCGGCAACGCCGTTGCGCAGGCTGCTTTGTACCACAAAACCACGCAGGGTAAAGTACGAGCCGCCATCGCCGCCACGACCGGTAGCGTCCCAAAGTTTTTGAATGCCAGGTGCGTTGCGCAACGCATCATCTACGGTAAAGACCTGTTGCTCTTTAAGCAATTCATTGGTGATGGTGCTGTAGGCCTGCGAGTTCTCGAGGTTGGTAAGCGGTATCTTGGCCGCATCGGTACTCACTTTACGGGTGAAACGCCCTTTACGCTCGGCACTGATGCTAACCTCTTTCAACTCGGCCACGCTACTGCTCAGGGTCTGGGTTGGAACGGTCGATGTTTTACCTGCGATAACGTTCACTGATGTTTCTACGCTTTGCACACCTACCTGCGATACCACCAGCGTGTGCTCACCTGCTGGCGCCCTAAAGGTGTATTCACCGTTCTCATTGGTCATGGTGCCATACTTGGTACCCCGTAGGCCTACCGAAACGTTATCGGCCGGCTTATTGTCAGAAGTGGTCACCTTGCCTTTCAAGGTTCCGTAGGTCTGGGCGTTAACGGCGGTCGCAGTGATCGCCAAAAAAGTAAAAATAATAAGGATGTGTTGGTATAGCGGCTTCATTTATTTAGACTTGTTATAAACAATGCCCAAAAGTATGACTTCCTTCTAAAAAACCGAACTTATTTTTAATAATTCTAAATAAACTCTAATAACGGCGCACGCTGATCACAAAACGTCCTTTGATCCAAATAAAAAGGCCAAAACAAAAGCGGGCTGTGATGAACAGCCCGCTTGGGAATAAATAGCTTACAGAAGAGCGACTTGTCGCCTTAGTATAACAGATGATCGTAAGGGTAACGCTCGGTATGTATGGCGATCACCTTATCGTACAACAGCTTCCTGAACTCGTCAACGTTCTCCTTTTTAAGCGCCGAGATGAATATGGCCGGGCTGTTATTGCTGGCCATCCAGCTGTGCTTGAAATCTTCGAGCGTCAACGGCTCGGTAGGCTCATCAGGGTTGATCTGCTGCGGCTTGTAGGCATCGATCTTGTTGAACACGGTGATCATCGGTTTGTCGATGGCCCCCAGATCTTTCAGCGTTTCGTTCACGGTGTTGATCTGGTCCTCAAAGTTAGGATGCGACACATCCACCACATGGATCAGTATATCGGCCTCGCGCACCTCGTCAAGGGTCGATTTAAAGCATTCCACCAAATGGTGAGGCAGCTTGCGGATGAAACCTACCGTATCTGACAGCAGGAACGGCAAATTCTCCACCACTACCTTACGTACCGTAGTATCCAGCGTAGCAAACAGTTTGTTCTCGGCAAATACCTCCGATTTGGATATCATGTTCATGATCGTGGATTTGCCCACGTTAGTGTATCCTACCAACGCCGTACGCACCAATTGATGGCGGTTCTTGCGTTGGGTCTCGTTCTGCTTATCGATCTGGCGCAGGCGCTCCTTCAGCAACGATATCTTGTTCAGGATCAAACGCCTGTCGGTCTCGATCTGCGACTCACCCGGTCCACGCATACCGATACCACCTTTTTGGCGTTCCAAGTGGGTCCACATACGCGTAAGGCGGGGTAACAGGTATTGCAGCTGAGCCAGTTCTACCTGCGTTTTGGCCTGAGCCGTTTGTGCACGGTTGGCAAAAATGTCGAGGATAAGGTTACTGCGGTCCAGTATCTTCACCTGCAGCTCGTTCTCAATGTTACGCAACTGCGATGGCGAAAGCTCGTCATCAAATACTACGATGTCTATCTCTTCGGCCTTTACAAAAGCTTGTATCTCTTCCAGTTTACCGGTACCCACAAAGGTGGCACGGTCGGGGCGCTGCATGCGTTGGGTAAATGTCTTTACGGTATTGCCACCGGCGGTCATCACCAAAAACTCCAGCTCTTCTAAATATTCTTTGGTCTGTGCGTCAGTTTGTCCGGGCGTGATCACACCCACCAGCACAGCGGTCTCCTGCTTCACAGCAGTATCATATGATTTTTGCTTCATTAATTAATGTTTATCGATCATTATGCCAAATTGAATAACAGGGCATAAAGTACTTTGTTAGAATAAAATGGATGCCAAAATAACAGTGGCAATAAGTGGGAGGTAGATAATTGATCACATTACGTTGCAAAATTACGAATATGTTAACGCATCAGGAAATATTGCTCGAACAGGTAACTACCCACCCTAAGATCATGAACGGCAAGTCGCTGATCAGGGGGCGTTATGGTGAGCGATGTTTTAGAAATGCTTACCTGCGATATAGCTGAAAGCGATATACTGGATCGCTTTATACATGATCTAAGATCAAGAATACTGCTTTGATCCATGCCGTATGATCAATGGGAGGTTAGGCTAAAGATCTAAGTCCCGCCGATCATTGCCAAATAGATGCCCGACCGAACGGGCGTGACCGGGCCTTCCTCCTACGTTTTAGGCACCAAAAACTCGTCTGCCCGCAGGTCTATAAGCAAGTAAAAGCGGCCAGCACTATCATCCTGATATCGCGGAGATCATTTGACCTGAACTTATCAGCGCAACGCCGAAGCGAAGGCCAGCATGGCCGTACCCGGATCAGGCTGACGCATAAAGTTCTCGCCGATCAAAAAGCCGTTGAAGCCGGCCTCTTTCAGTTGACCGATCACCTGCACATTGCTGATCGCGCTTTCTGATATCTTCAGGAAACGATCGGGTATGTGCGGCGCGAGTTCGAACGAGGTATCTACCGATACGGTAAAGTCGGCCAGGTTGCGGTTGTTAACCCCTACGGCGTCTACGTTGTCATCCAGGCTGCGGTCCAATTCTTCACGGTCATGTACCTCAAGCAATACGCTTAAACCTATGCTTTTGGCCAGTGATGCGAATCGTTTGATCTGATCTGGCGTTAATATAGCAGCGATCAGCAGGATCACGTCGGCACCTAAGGTCTTGGCCTCAATGATCTGGTACTCATCGATCATGAAATCCTTACGCAGGATCGGGATCTTGTTGAATTTGCGTGCTTCCAGCAGGTCCTTTTTGGCACCCATAAAAAAGTGGCGGTCGGTGAGTACCGATAAGGCCGAAGCTCCCGCTTCATTGTACGCAGTGGTCACATCCTTAACACTCACCTGATCATTGATGATGCCTTTTGAAGGCGACTTGCGCTTGAACTCGGCAATGATACCCGTACGCGATGGGTCAAGCAAAAAATCACGGAACGACAAGGTCTCTCGTGTGAACATGTCCCGTTCTTCGAGGTGATTGAGCGGCGTGATCAGCTTGGCTGCCTCTACCTCTTTGATCTTTTTAGCGACTATTTTATCTAAGATGGTCATATCGTCAAATGTTACCGTCATCGCGAGGCACGAAGCGATCCGTGTTGATCAGAGCGTGCGTCGTGTCCCGGGATGACATACTTAAATTCAGGCCATTACCGATTCGGTAGCAGCAACACCCTCTTCAGCATGCTGAGGGGCTAACCAGTTACGCAGCATCTCCTTGCCATACTCGGTCAGTACCGATTCGGGGTGAAATTGTACGCCCCTTACATCAAGCGTGCGGTGACGGAGCGCCATGATCGAGTTGTCTTTTTCATCGATAGCCGTAACGGTCAGTTCGGCCGGCAGGTCATGCTGCGACACCACCCAGGAGTGATAACGCCCTACGTTGATCTGCTTGGGCAAGCCTATAAAGAGTTGCTCGGCGGCGTCGGTCACCTTGACCGGTGTGGATATGCCGTGCATGGGCCGGCTCAGGTTATGCAGTGAGCCACCAAAGGCCTCAGCAATGGCCTGCTGGCCCAAACACACACCAAATATACTCTTGGTGGGTGCGTAGGTGCGTATCACATCAAGCAGTAGACCAGCCTCTGATGGGATGCCCGGCCCCGGCGAAAGGATGATCTTATCGAAACGGTCAACATCCTCCAGTTCGAACTGATCATTACGCCATACCTCGCAGGTAAGGCCCAGCTCATTCACCAAGTGCACCAGGTTATAAGTGAACGAGTCATAGTTATCGATGATCAGCACCCGGCCGTTAAAGCCCTGCAAGTTATTATCTGTAGTGTTCATTGCGTTTGTCTCCTGTTCGTTATACGCCCCGATCAGCTCAGGGGTTATGCCTTTTATATGGTGGCGGCCATTTCAATGGCTTTGCGTAAAGCGGCCACTTTGTTGTTCACTTCGTTCAGTTCGCTCTCGGGCACCGAGTCGGCCACTATGCCGGCCCCGGCCTGGTAATGCAGCACATTGTTCTTGCTCAATAAGGAGCGGATCATGATGGCGTGGTTAAAATCGCCGTTGAAACCGAGGTAACCGATGGCGCCGCTGTAAAAGCTGCGTTTAATGTTCTCGTTCTCATCAATGATCTCCATGGCCCTGAACTTTGGCGCGCCGCTCAATGTCCCGGCTGGGAACGTATCGGCCACGATCTTGAACGATGATACATCGGGCCTCAGTTTGCCGCTCACGTGCGACACCAGGTGGATCAGGTGCGAGTAATATTGTACCTGCTTAAAGGCCTTTACCTCGACCTGCTCGCAATGGCGGCTCAGATCGTTACGGGCCAGATCCACCAGCATCACATGCTCGGCCGATTCTTTAGGATCGTTCTGCAAGGCGCGTGCCGCTTCTGCATCCTTTTCATCGTCTCCTGTACGTTTAAAGGTACCGGCGATGGGATAAATGCTGGCGACACGGTTCTTGATCGTGATCTGCGCCTCGGGCGATGAACCCAGGATCCTGAAATCACCATGATCAAAGTAGAACAGGTATGGCGACGGGTTGATGGAACGCAAGGCACGGTAAACGTTGAATTCATCGCCCGAAAAAGCCTGTGAGAATGCCCTCGATGGCACGATCTGGAACACATCGCCACGATAAATGTGCTGCTTCATCTTCTCCACAATGGCCATGAAGTCCTCATTGGTCAGGTTCGAGCGCTCTTCGCCCTTGCTCTCGAAATAATACTCAGGGAAATCCTTGTTCTTGAGCAGGTACTGCATCTTTTCCAGTCCTTTCTCGTCCTTTTCCTCGCCGTACTGGTTCTGGAAAATATACAGCTCGTTCTTAAAGTGATCCACGGCAATGATGTACTTGTACACGTGATACTGCATCTCGGGGATCTGGCGTGTGGTATCGTCGCTTTTCTTCAGCTCAATGGTCTCATAATGCTCAACGGCCTCGTGGGTAAAGTACCCGAACAACCCGTTCCAAATGATCTTTAGCCCTAACTCGTCGGCTTTAAAGCGTTTCAAAAAGGCATCGATCTGGCTCACCAGGTCAAAGCTGCCGGTGGTCAGCACTTCCTGGGTACCATCGGGGTAGCTTTTGGTGAGCTCGCCTTTGTTAAGTACCATACCGGCTATAGGCTCGCAGCAAATGTAGCTCATGCTGTTATCACGGCTGTGATAGTCGGAACTTTCGAGCAGCAACGAGTTGGGAAATATATCGCGCAGGCGCAAATAGATGCTTACCGGCGTGGTGGTATCAGCCAGTAGTTTATGGTAATTGGTGGTAAGTTTGAACGTTTCCATCAGCGTTATCAAAATATAATATCAACAAAAAACCCGGCGTGGTTGGCGCCGGGTCTCAAATTGGGTTTATAATTGCTTAATATCTTGTAAACTAATAAACTACCGGGCCAACTTATCGCTAAGGTGCCACCAGAACATTTTATTGTTGTTGTTTATCATATACAGAGGCAAATATATAAAGAAATATGAACCTGCAAACTTTTTGCATTAAATATTTTCAGGAACAGCAAATAATAATTTGGGCAACGCGCCTGCTGACCGAACAATATATGGCTGCTTACGCTCCGGTGATACCAAAGAACTCTCTTTTGCTGGCTACTATAGCACCTATGATCACGATCACGGCCAATAAGTAAAATATGGCTATAGCACGGTGCTTGGCCGATGGCATGGTGGCTTTTTTAGAACGGCTGTGACCGATGGTGATCAACACGATAGCGAACAGCATCATCACCAGGTGTTCTACCGTCCAGTAACGGGTGGTGGCCTCTTTCATGGTGTTGCTGCCGAACTGTACGAACGGGCTCACAAAGTACAGCACCAAACCGATCAGCAACTGCGTATGGGCCGATATCATGGCGAACAGATTTAGTTTGCGGGTGCCCTGGCTGTAGGTTTGGTTGCCCAACCAGCCGATCAGCGCACGTAGTGCGGCCACGATGAGCAGCAGCATAACTATAAAACGAAAACCTGAGTGCAGGTACCTGAAGATCTCGTACAATGACATAGTGTAAATTCTTTTTTGCCAAATATAGGATATTTTGACCGCGCATGGATGCAGCCCTTGTAAGCTGATCGACCTATTGAACTTTAGCACAATGCATCCTTAAGATCAGCCATTTTATATTTACAGTAACTAAACTGCACCGCTTTTACCACCTACAAGCACTATTATTTACCATATCGGGTATTTTAATATGTAACGATCAGGCTATTTTGGTCAGATCCAGCAATATTCGGTGCACAAATAGATATATTTAAACCGACTAAACTAACTATTAGCAAAATGAAGAAACTTTTACTCGTTTGTTTTGCCTTTTTAGCCGTCGAGACCAGTTATGCGCAGGAAACTTACCCTGTAAATGGCTCGTGGGACGTGCGATCCGGGCAGTATGCCTTCACTAACGCCACAATTGTGGTCAGTGCAGCGCAAACCATTAACAATGGCACCCTTGTTATTAAAGATGGTGTGATCCAATCGGTAGGTGCAGCAGGTACTGTACCCAAAGGCTACGTGACCGTGGACCTGAAAGGCAAATTCATTTACCCTGGCCTGATCGATGCCTTTACCAGCTATGGTACTCCTGAGGCTCCGCGTAGTGCAGGTGGATTTGGTGGATTTGGCCGCACCGCCGTACCGGTATCTACCAAGAACGGTCCTTACGGCTGGAACGACGCGATCCGCCCGGATGTGAACGCCAAGAACTTGTTCCATGTGAACGCAGCCCGTGCCGAAGAGTTAAAGCGTAATGGTTTCGGCGCTGTGAATTCCCTGATCCAGGATGGTATCGCCCGCGGTACATCGGCCGTGTTGACCCTGGCCGACAAGCGCGACAACGAAGTGATGATCAAGGATGAGGCTACTGCTAACTACTCGTTCAGCAAAGGTACTGCCGCAACCAACTATCCATCATCATTGATGGGCAGCATCGCTTTGCTGCGCCAAACCTACTATGATGCACAATGGTATAAAGGACAAAACAAGGAATACAACATCTCCCTGGCTGAGTTCAACCGCACGCAAACCTTGCCGCAAGTATTTGAGGTAGGCGATGTACAAAGCATCCTGCGTGCCGATAAAATAGCCAAAGAGTTCGGTAAACAATACATTTATAAGACCGACGGACAGGAGTATCAGCGTATAGATGCAATTAAAGCATTGAATGCCACTTTCATCATCCCGGTGAATTTCCCGGCCGCTTATGATGTAGAGGATGCACTGGATGCCCGCAACGTGACTTACTCGCAACTCAAGAACTGGGAACTGGCTCCTACCAACCCGGCCGCTTTAGAAAAGGCCGGTGTTCGTTTTGCCATCACCAGCAACGGCCTGAGCAACGCCCGCGATCTTTGGGCTAACCTGCGCACGGCCATCACCAATGGCCTGAGCGAGAAACAGGCGTTGATGTCGCTTACCGAGATACCGGCATCTATATTAGGTGTGAGTGATAAGGTAGGTACATTGGCTAAGGGCAAACTGGCCAACTTCATCATCACCTCCTCTAACCTATTTAAGGCCGACAATATCATTTATGAGAACTGGGTACAGGGCCAAAAATATGTGGTGAGCAAAATGGACGTGACTGACCTGCGCGGTACGTACACCCTGAGCGGTAGCGGACTGGCCGGCACTTCATTGGTGATCGGTGGTACGCCTGGCGCTTACACAGCCAACATTAACCGTACCGGTGCCGATAGTACCCGTGCGCAAGGCACTATTGTGCGCACCGGCGATCTGGTGAGCATTTACTTCGATCTGAAGAACAAACCAGCCGGCAGCATACGCTTGAACGGTTACATCACCGGCACATCGCCCTTGGCCCTCCGTGGTACCGGCGTACTGCCTGATGGCGGCTCGGTAGCCTGGACGGCCACTTACAGTGGTGCTGCACCAGCAGGTGGCTTTGGCGGCCGTGGTGGCCGTGGCGGCGACCAGGCTGCTGCCAAACCATCTACCGTAGGTCCGGTAGTTTATCCGTTCGTGGCATTCGGTAATACGGCTATCCCTAAAACAGAGACCACTTTATTTAAGAACGCTACTGTTTGGACCAACGAGAAAGAAGGCATCTTACAGAATGCTGATGTACTGATCGAGAATGGCAAGATCAAAGCGGTGGGTAAAGGCTTAGCCGCCGGCAGCGCCAAAGTGATCGATGCCACTGGCAAGCACATATCGGCAGGTATAGTTGATGAGCACTCGCACATCGCAGCCACCAATGGCATCAATGAAGGCACGCAATCAGTTACCTCCGAAGTGCGTATAGCCGACGTGATCGATGGCAGCGACATCGAGATCTACCGTCAATTGGCCGGTGGCGTTACTACTTCGCACATTTTACACGGCTCGGCCAACGCCATTGGCGGACAGACCCAGCTGATCAAACTGCGCTGGGGTGCTATGCCTGAGCAAATGAAGTTTGAAGGCAGTGATGGCTTCATCAAATTCGCACTGGGCGAGAACGTGAAACAAAGTAACCGTCCGCAAAGCTTTGGGGATGCCTATGTACGTTTCCCGCAGACCCGTATGGGCGTTGAACAGGTGTATGTAGATGCCTTTACCCGTGCTAAAGAATACAAAGCGGCCCGCGCCGTAAAAGGCAGCACCACCCGCCGCGACCTGGAGCTGGACGCTTTGGTAGAGATACTGGATGGCAAGCGCTTTATCACCTGTCACTCGTACGTACAGTCAGAGATCAACATGCTGATGCACGTAGCCGATTCGATGGGCTTCAAGATCAACACCTTTACCCATATTTTGGAAGGCTACAAAGTGGCCGATAAGATGAAGAGCCGCAAGATCAACGGCTCTACCTTTAGCGATTGGTGGGCCTACAAGTACGAGGTGGCCGAGGCCATCCCTTACAACGGCAAACTAATGCACGAGGTAGGTGTGGTCACCGGCTTTAACTCTGATGATGCCGAGATGGCCCGCCGCCTGAACCAGGAAGCTGCCAAGTCAGTGACCTACGGCAACATGAGCCAGGAGGATGCCCTTAAACTGGTGACCCTTAACCCGGCCAAAATGCTGCACATCGATGGTAAAGTAGGCAGCTTGAAGCCAGGCAAGGATGCTGACCTGGTGGTATGGTCGGCCAACCCGCTATCGATCTATGCCGTAGCCGAAAAGACCTATGTTGATGGTGTACCTTACTGGGACTACAGCAAAGATGCCGAGAAGCAAAAGGACATGAAAGCTGATGCCGGCCGTATCATCCAAAAAATGATCGAGGCCAAAGGCCGTGGCAACGCGGTGCAGCGCCCGGCCTTCCAACGCCCACGTTTGTACGAGTGCGAAAGCATTGAAGATGCCGCTTACGTGGTAGCCGATGAGTACAACGGCATGAGAACCCTGGACAAAGAAGTGAACAACAAATAAGATCCACCATTACATCATGAAAAAGAAGTTTTTATTAAGTTTTGGAGGATCGATGCTTGCTGCGGTCCTCGCATTTGGGCAGGCCAACATTATGCCGGCCAAGCCTCAAAGTGGCGCTATAGTGATCACCGGTGCCACCATACACGTGGGTAACGGCAAGGTGATCAACAATGGCTATATCGCTTTTGATAAAGGAAAGATCACTGCCGTAGGTGAAGGGGCCGCCCCTGCCACTGCTGGTCCCACCGTAGTGAACGCCAACGGCAAACAGGTATATCCGGGTTTTATTTGCCCGATCACCTCTTTAGGTCTAGTGGAATTTGAATCGATACGCGCTACCGATGACGAGACCGAGACCGGTGAGATGAACCCGCATGTGCGCACACTGATCGCCTATAACACCGACTCAAAGGTCATCCCTACCGTGCGCTCCAACGGGGTGCTGCTTTGCCAGCCAACGCCACAGGGCGGTACCATTCAGGGCCAATCGTCAGTAATGATGATGGACGGCTGGAACTGGGAAGATGCCGCTTACAAGACCGACATTGGCGTACACCTGACCTGGCCGGTGGTACGCACAGGCCGTGGCCGTCGCGGTGGCTTTGGCACCCCGGCCGCTGGCGATGTATCGCCTGCCGAACGCGCTCAAAAAGCGATCGACGAGATCACCAACTTTTTTAAAGAGGCTAAAGGCTACGCCGAGGCTAAACCTGCTGTTACCAACACCCGCTTTGCCGCTATGGCAGGCCTGTTCAACGGTACCAAAAAACTGTTCGTGAACGCGGATGGCGCTAAAGAGATCATCCAGGCGGTGAACTTTGGAAAGCAAATGGGCGTGCAACTGGTGATCGTGGGTGGCAAGGAATCATACCTGGTGACCGACGTATTGAGAGACAATAACGTGCCAGTGATCATTAAAGAAACGCAGACCCTTCCGGGTAAAGAGGAAGAGGACGTTTACCTGCCTTACAAACTGCCACACCTGTTGCAGGATGCAGGCGTATTGTACGGTCTTACCGGTATCGGTTTCTGGCGTCAGCGGAACCTGCCATTCGAGGCAGGCCAGGCGGTTGGCTATGGCCTCACCAAGGAACAAGCCGTAAGCATGATCACCCTGAACAACGCCAAGATCCTGGGTATCGACAAAACTACCGGCACTTTAGAGACCGGCAAAGATGCCAACCTGTTCATCTCGGCAGGCGACGCGCTGGATATGCTCACCCTAAAGGTAGAGAACGCCTACATTAAAGGCAAGACCATCGACCTAGACAACCTGCACAAGCAACTATACAAACGCTACAGCGAAAAGTACGGCTTCACTGCCGAAAAGTAAGAGCGCAGTATTCTTCATATCAACGGCCGCTTCATTTGAGGAAGCGGCCGTTTTTTTATCCGTCTGAACCGGAATTTTAAGAATTTATAGAATTGACAGAATACTTTTTCGTCTCTCCGCCTCCGTCATGGCGAGGAACGAAGCCATCTCTGCGGAGGCCGCTCAGCAAAGTCATGCTTTGCAACATCCACCTAACAAAAAAAGCGGTCATCAAGACCGCTTTTCTTATTCAATATCGCACCTTGCGCTTAGCGGTCGGTGTATTGCTCTTCGTAGTATTGCTGATAGTGGCCTGAGGTCACGTCGTTCAGCCATTCGTCATTGGCCAGATACCAATCAACGGTCTTTTCCAAACCTTCTTCAAAAGTAATGCTCGGGGTCCAGCCCAGTTCATTTTTCAGTTTGGTGGCATCGATGGCGTAACGCAGGTCATGACCGGCACGATCGGTCACGTAGGTGATCAGTTGCTCAGATGTGCCCAGGTCGCGGCCCAGTTTGCGGTCCATGATCTGGCATAAAAGCTTGATCAGGTCAATGTTCTTCCATTCGTTGTGGCCGCCAATATTGTAGGTCTCGCCCGACTTGGCGTTATGGAAGATCACATCGATCGCACGGGCATGGTCCTCTACCCAAAGCCAATCGCGCACGTTCTCACCTTTACCGTAGATCGGGATCGGCTTGTTCTGCTTGATGTTGTGTATCGAAAGCGGTATCAGCTTTTCAGGGAAGTGATAAGAACCATAGTTATTAGAGCAGTTCGAGATCACGGCATCCATACCATAAGTATCCTGGTAAGCACGTACCATGTGATCAGAGCTTGCCTTTGATGCCGAATATGGTGAATGCGGATCGTAAGCGGTCTCCTCGGTGAACATACCATCCTCACCTAATGTACCATAAACCTCGTCGGTAGATACGTGGTAAAAACGGGTTTGGTCATAACGACCTTTCCAATGGTAACGGGCAGCATTAAGCAAGTTAACGGTACCTACCACGTTGGTCATCACGAACTCTAACGGGTTCGATATCGAGCGGTCAACATGCGATTCGGCAGCCAGGTGGATCACCGCATCAGGTTGCTCCTGACCGAACAAAGAGTCGATGAAATTCGCATCAACGATATCACCTTTAATGAACCGGTAGTTCGGCTCGTTCTCGATATCTTTCAGGTTGGCCAGGTTGCCTGCGTAGGTAAGCTTGTCAAGGTTGATGATATCATACTCCGGGTGCGACTTAACGAACCTGCGCACCACGTGTGAGCCTATAAAGCCGGCTCCGCCGGTGATAATGATCTTTTTCATATATGAGCTGATGTATTGATCGGTCTTATTTTTCGTTCTTTTGAGCTAAAGCTTTTTCCCACTCCCAGGCAGATGCCATCATGGTATCTACATCCAGTTCGGCTTTCCATTTCAGTACTTCTGATGATTTGGTCACGTCGCCCCAAACCTGCTCTACGTCGCCCGGGCGGCGTGGGCCAATGCTGTAGGCCAGTTTAACGCCTGTAGCGCGTTCGAAAGAATTGATGATCTCCAATACCGACGTACCTTTACCAGTACCGATGTTGAACACATCGTACCCGGTGAAGCTATCTTCTTCCATGAGTTTCAATGCCGCAACGTGTGCTTTGGCCAGATCCACCACGTGGATGTAGTCGCGCACGCAGCTACCATCAGTAGTATTGTAATCATCGCCGTGTACGGTCAGTTTCTCACGTTTGCCGATAGCGGTTTGGGTGATGAAAGGCACCAGGTTCTGCGGAACACCGATAGGCTGCTCACCGATCAGGGCCGACTCATGTGCACCTACCGGGTTAAAGTAACGTAACGATACCACTTTATAATTGCTGCCCGAGGCCATCATATCCTGAAGGATCTCTTCGGCGATCTGTTTGGTGTTACCGTATGGTGATTGAGCCGGTTGTACCGGAGCGTTCTCGGTAACAGGCAACTGCTCTGGCTGACCATATACGGTACAGCTTGAGGAGAACACGAAGTTCAGCGGCTTACCGTAGTAGGCATTAAGCAGGTTGATAAGCGAATAGAAGTTGTTGCGGTAGTATTTAAGCGGAAACTGTACCGACTCACCTACGGCTTTGAAAGCAGCGAAGTGGATGATACCTTCAACGTCAGGAATAGAGGTGGCCAGGTTCTTTACAGCGCCTTCATCACAAAGATCCAATTGATGAAATACCGGTTTGAAACCTAATATCTTGGTCAACTGATCCAGAATAGAGATGTGCGAGTTAGATAGGTCATCGATGATCACCGGTTCGTAACCGGCCTGTACCAATTCTACAACGGTGTGCGACCCAATGAAGCCTAAGCCGCCGGTCACCAATATTTTTTTCATAGACGCTTTTTTAAGCAATGATAATACTAATTATTGAATTACAGGCATGCACAGTACATAAG
This sequence comes from Mucilaginibacter daejeonensis, assembly GCF_020783335.1. NCBI lineage: Bacteria > Pseudomonadati > Bacteroidota > Sphingobacteriia > Sphingobacteriales > Sphingobacteriaceae > Mucilaginibacter > Mucilaginibacter daejeonensis. Next base: position 336,323 of record NZ_CP086068.1, on the reverse strand, counting down.
TTCTGGCAGCCGTTTCGATAAAAAGCTGAAGTAAGCGGGCATTACCGGCCGGCAAGCACTTCATTACTTTTTTGTACTTTTATAACCCACGAATATAACAATTTCATATTAAATGCTTTTATTTTATAATATTGCTATCTATGCGTACTATTTTATTATAAAAATAGCATCCACAACCAATACTAAAGCTAAGTTATGGGTAGCCGGGCGACGTGACCAGCAATTCCGTACACTACAAAAAAGCGCCTGGTTCCACTTTGCTTCCCTGGGCGAGTTCGAGCAGGGCCGACCTGTGCTGGAAGCGTTTAAAGTGCAGCACCCCGGGCATCCTATCGTGGTCACTTTCTTTTCTCCATCAGGGTATGAGGTAAGAAAGAATACCCCGCTGGCCGACGCCGTGTACTATCTACCTTTAGACACTGCCAACAATGCCCGCCAATTCATTGATACGATCGACCCGGTGATCGCCGTGTTCACCAAGTACGAGTATTGGTATCATTTTTACAACGAGGCGCACCAGCGCAATATCCCGCTTTATGTAATATCGGCCATCTTTCGTCCGAAGCAGCTTTTTTTTAAGTGCTATGGAGGTTTGCACCGACAGATATTGGGTAAGGTGACGCGCTTCTTTGTTCAGGACGAAGACTCCAAAACGCGGTTATCCACCATTGGCATCAACAATGTGATGGTAAGTGGTGATACCCGTTTTGACAGGGTATATGCAAACGCGCTTGCACCTAAGCAACTGCCACTGATCGAGCGGTTCAAGAACAACGCCCGTGTATTCATTGCAGGCAGCACATGGCCCGCTGATGAAGAATTGATAGCTCCATTGATCACCGAACACCCGGACTGGAAATTCATCTTTGCCCCACATGAGATACCGGAAGCTAAGATCATTGACCTGATGGGCAAATTACCTGCTGATCGAACTGTCCGGTTCTCGCACATCAAAGCTGACGACCAGTACCTGGCGAGCAAGCAAGTATTGGTGATAGATAACATTGGGATGTTGTCGTCATTATACCAGTATGGCGATGTAGCTTATATAGGTGGTGGTTTCGGGGTGGGGATACATAATACACTCGAGACAGCGGCTTTTGGCTCCCCGGTGATCTTTGGCCCTAATTACCAAAAATTTAAGGAGGCCCGCGACCTGGTGGACTTGGGTGGCGGCTTCAGCATCAGCGATGCACAGCAGTTAAAGACTATAGCTGATCAGCTTATAAACAACGATGCCCATCGTGAACAAGCCGGCGCTATCGCCAAAGAACTGGTGCAGCGCAGCAAGGGCGCTACGCAAATAATCATGCAGAATATCGAGATCAGAAAGGAATGATCACCTTAATGTATACCTGCAACTATTGATGCGACCACTTAACATGTGAGATGCTGAAACAAGTTCAGCATGACATATGGTAAATTACCTTACGCCTTCACGCACCAGGCCTTCCAAAGCATCGATCCATAATGGCGAATCGTTCAGGCTTTCTACCAATTGCACGTATTCGCCGCCGGCATGTTTGAACTCTTCATCGTACTCTACTGATACCTCAAAAATGGTCTCTAAGCAGTCGGCCACAAAGGCTGGGCAAAATACCAATAGTCTTTTAACACCTTTTTTAGCCAGCTGCTGGATCACCTCACTGGTGTAAGGCTGCATCCATGGGTCGCGGCCCAGGCGTGATTGAAAGGTCAGCGTGTATTTTTCTTTAGGGATATTCAGTTTTTCGGCGATCAGGCGGGCCGTAGCATGGCACTGTGCACTATAGCAAAAGCGGTTAGCACCGGTAATGGTATCGCAGCAATTAGCCACTTTGAGGCAGTGCTGTTTGGTCTCATCGGCCTTGATCATTTGTCTTTGAGGCAAGCCGTGAAAGCTGAACAATACGTGATGGTATTTAGATGGATCATGCTTGGCGCCATTCTGCGCAAAGGCCTCGATCACTTTATCGTTGTCATAGTAAGAGTTAACGAAGCTGATAGCCGGAATTGCTTGCCACTTGCTCACGATCTCCATCACTTTTTGGTTAACGGACCCGGTAGAAGCTGATGCATATTGCGGGAAAAGCGGGATCACCTGTATGGAGGTTACCTGTGCAGCACGGAGTTTCTCCAACGCCGACTCGATCGAGGGGCTTTGGTAGCGCATGGCCATCTCCACGTGGTATTCATCGCCCAGGCGTTGTTTTAAAAGTTGGGTGGCCTTTACGGTGTAGATCATTAAAGGCGAGCCTTCTTCGGTCCAGATCTCGCGGTATGACTTGGCCGACTTAGGTGCACGGAAAGGAACGATGATACCTTTGATCAGCATGAAACGGCTGAAGGCGTTAATATCGATCACCCGCTCATCCATCAAGAACTGATCAAGGTAACGCCTTACCGCTGGTGTTTGCGGATCATCAGGTGTACCTAAGTTAACTAACAAAACTCCTTTTTTCATTACGCCATCCCTGCTCCTCTTTAGGGGAGCTTACAGGTGCGCAAATATCTGAAATATTTTGTCAATCGAGTGCAATACTGCCCCTGCGTGATCATGATCACTATTATTTGCCGCGGACGCTTATTTTTTGACCTGCCATAAGCGCCACCAAGGAGTGCCGGGCGAATCATGGTGTTCATAATGGTAACCAAAAAAGTAACATGAAAAGAACGCCCAAACATGACCCTTGGGCTGGCTTGTAGAGTGGTGCACGTTGTCATGCTCGCCTTTATGCGGCAGATAAGTACCAAAGTAAAACAACTGTAAGGTGCTCAGCAACGATGGCACCACCCAAAATAGGATCAGGTTGGCCTGCGGTATCCATATCTTGAGCACATTGAAAAGCGCTGCCATGAATACGACCTGCCAAATAGAAAGATAGTTACGAATAAAGCGCAGATACCACGCCCAAAAGCCGCCATGATGATGGTCGGGGTCCTGATCGGTGTGCACATGCCGGTGATGCTGATGATGCTTGGTCAGCAGTTTAGGATACCAGAACGCGGCGTACAAAAAGGTGCATACAAAACCTACCGCATTGTTGACCGACCTATTGGAGGATACCGTACCGTGCATGGCATCATGTGCCGTGATGAACAGCCCAGTATACAAGTGCATTTGCAGCAGCATGAACACATAAAGCAAAGGATCATCGAAATGCACCGGTCGTTGCATCAACAGTGTGATGCTTACGGCCCAGCTGCCTATCACGATGAGGGCCATGACGATGCCCATATTTGATGCCTGTTTGCTCATTGATCAGCTTTGCCTGCTTTAAGTTAACCAAGATAGGGTTATTTGGTTAGTCGCAGTAACAGATATCTCGAACGGATAGGTCAAAGCTACAATGGAGCATTACTCTTGTAGCTCGCTTTCGGTAAAGGCGTCCAGTTCTTCCTGCAAACGGCGCTCACCCGATTGCTGGCGCCACATGGCATAGTAAAGGCCTTTCTCTTCCAGCAATTGCTCATGGTTACCTACCTCGATCACGCTGCCGTTCTCCAGCACGTATATGCGGTCGGCGTGCATGATCGTGCTTAACCGGTGCGCAATGATCAGCGTGATACGGTTCTTGAGATTGGAGATATGTTGAACAGTACGACTGATCTCTTCCTCTGTAATGGAGTCCAACGCCGATGTGGCCTCGTCAAATAGCAGGATATCGGGATGCCTTAATAACGCACGGGCAATAGAAAGGCGCTGTTTCTCGCCGCCCGAGATCTTAACGCCGCTTTCGCCAATGAGGGTATGGATACCGTTCTCTGCGCGAGATAGCATACCCTGGCAGGCCGCCTTGTTGAGTGCCGCCAAACATTCTTCATCGGTAGCATCAGGCTTTACAAACGTCAGGTTATCCTTGATGGTTCCTGAGAACAACTGCGTGTCTTGCGTTACGAAACCAATGCGGCGTCTGAACATATCCAGGTGGTACTTATCACTTTCGATGCCGTTGTATAAAATGCGGCCGCCTACTGGTTGGTAAAGACCGATCAGCAACTTGATCAACGTCGATTTACCAGAGCCCGATGGACCAACGAAAGCCACTGTTTCGCCTTTATTGGCATGGAACGATATATCTTTCAAGGCGTAGCGCTTGGTGGCATTGTATCTAAAACTGATATCCTCGAACGCGATGCGATCTATCTGGGTCAGATCGGCAGGGTTCTCCGGTATCTCCTCTATCGGCGTGTTCATGATCCGTTTAAAGTTGGTGAGCGATATTTGCGCCTCACGCCAGGTGAGCGACATATGCCCGAACTCTTGTAGCGGACCGAACAAGAAGTATGCATATAACAAGAAGCTGAAGTACTGGCCACCGGTGATCTCTTTATCAAATATGAGTACCAGCAACACCACAACCATACTGCTTCGTACCACATTGACCGTAGTACCCTGTACAAAGCTCAGCACCCGCAATAGCTTGGTCTTGGCTACCTCGAGGGTAAGGATCTTGTAAGTGGTATTGTTCAACCGCTCGATCTCTTCATTGGCAAGGCCATGACTTTTCACCAATTCGATGTTACGTAACGATTCGGTAGTGCGCCCGGCCAGTACGGAGGTTTTGAGTACGATGGCCCGGTGAATGACCTTGATCCGTTTGGATAGTGTCCAGCTTAGCCAGGTAATGATGGGCACCGCGATGAAGAACACGATGGTGACCTTGTAACTAATGGTGAACGAGTACACGGCAATGAAGATGATGCCGAAGAACGTCATGAAGCTAACGTTGATACTGGCTTTGACCAGGTTCTCAATATCGCTACGTATCCTTTGCAGCATACCCAGCTTTTCGCCGCTGCGCTGGTTCTGGTGCTCGTAGAATGGCATGGCCAACGCGTGTTTCATCCCGTCGGCATAAACCTCGGCACCGGTGCGCTGGGCTATACTAACGGTATAATAATCCTGAAAATTATTGGCAATGCGTGAGAAGAGTGCGGCTATAGCAGCGATGGTGATGAGCCATAATACCCCGGCAATGAAATCATGCCTGGAGTAAAGGTCTTTTTTGCTAATGTAGTCGTCAAATATATGTCCGGTGATCAGCGGCTCCACCAGCGCAAAGGTCTGGTTGAGGGCCGTCATCAACAGGGCCATAGCTACAGCTCCTTTATGTCTTTTCAGGTATTTAAGCAGAACATTCATACAGGTAGGCAACTATTGTAAAATACTTAACAATAACAACGCCTAATTGATGAACTAACTTGCCTAAAGGGCAATTTTTATCACTTTGTGAAAAATGACACCTTTTAATTTAAATTTCTGCAAGGCCAAATACGCGTTCAACAACAAATTGTTTCGCTAAAAGAAATAGTTAAGTTATTCTCTTTAGCTCTACCGATCCCATGTATATAATTACTTACACATTTTGAATAGCGCTCGTGGTATGCTTTTCGCCGATCTGTTGCCTCCACATGGCGTAGTACAAACCTTTTTGCGCAAGCAGTTCTTGATGCGGACCGGCCTCAACGATGTTGCCTTTCTCCAGCACATAGATGCGGTCGGCATGCATGATCGTACTTAAACGGTGTGCGATCAATATGGTGATGTGCTCCTGATCTTCCGATACATCTTTGATGGTCTCCGTGATCTCTTCTTCAGTAAGCGAGTCAAGTGCCGAGGTGGCCTCGTCAAATACCAAGATATCTGGCCTGCGCAGCAAAGCACGGGCGATAGACAGACGCTGCTTTTCGCCGCCTGAAACCTTCACGCCACCTTCGCCGATCACGGTATCCAAACCTTTATCGGCACGGGCCAACAGACTTTGGCAAGCTGCACGGTGCAGCACGTTCATACATTCCTCATCAGTAGCGCCCGGACGCACGAATTGTAAATTCTCCCGTATCGATCCTGAGAACAATTGTGTGTCCTGCGTTACAAAACCGATACGTTCGCGCAGGCGGTCAAGATCGATCTCCTTGCTCAGCACGCCATTGTAAAGAACGTCACCCTGCACGGGTTGATATAAGCCTACCAGTAACTTTACCAGTGTGGTCTTACCCGAACCTGATGGCCCTACAAAGGCGATGGTCTTACCGGTGCGTACATCAAAGCTGATGTTATTTAGAGCATTGCGGTTGGCGGTCAGGTGTTTGAAGCTTACATCGCGGAAAGCCAGATCGATGATCTTTTCCAGCAGTACGGGTTTCTCGGGTTTCTTGTCTACCGGGGTGTTCAATATACCCTCAAAGTTGGCCAATGATACCTGCGCCTCGCGCCAGGCCAGAATCACGTTGCCCAGCTCCTGCAATGGATTGAACAAAAAGAACGAGTAGAAAAGGAACGTAAAGTAGTTACCCGGCGAAATGGTATCCTGAAAGATAAGCAGTAGCAAAATAACGACCATGATGCTCCGTACCAGGTTCACGGTAGTACCCTGCAAAAAGCTCATGCTCCGTACATACTTTACCTTTTTTAGCTCAAGGTCAAGGATCTTGTAAGTGGTCTTGTTCAACCGCTCGATCTCCTGACTTACCAGGCCTAAGCTTTTTACCAGCTCGATGTTGCGGAGCGATTCGGTGGTGGAGCCGGCTAAAGCGGTGGTCTCCGAAACGATCTTGCGCTGTATGTTCTTGATCCGTTTGCTTAGCGCGGTACTTACAAAAGCGATCACCGGTATGGCCGCAAAGTACACCAGCGTTACCTTGTAACTCACATTGATCGAGTATACGATCACGAACACCATACCCACCAAACTCACGAACAATACGCTGATGAACGAGGTGATAAATTTCTCACTATCCAAACGTACCTTTTGTAAGATGCCCAAGGTCTCGCCGCTGCGCTGATCCTCAAATACCTGATAAGGTAATTCAAGCGAATGTTTCAAACCATCGGCATACATATTGGCACCCACCTTTTGAACGATGATGCTGGTAAAGTAGTCCTGAAAGTTCTTGGCTATACGTGACACCATGGCCGCGCCTACTGCCAGGCCTACCCAGGTAAGTACGCCCCACATGAATTGGTCGTGGGTGAGTTGTGTACGCTTTTCGATGAAACGATCGACTATACGACCGGTGACATACGGATCAAGCAATGAGAAACCGATATTGATAGCGGCCAGGAATAGCGCAAAGGCTACCACCGACCGGTATTTGGAAAGGTAAGATACAAGTAGTTTCATGAGAGGTCACAAAATTAAAAAAGGGAATGAAGCGATCCGCTCATTCCCTTTAATTTGACGTTAGCCTAACACCCAAGCCTTAACTCCATTTGAATCTCCTCCGGGAGGGGAGACCTTTAGAAACGTAAGCCTTCTTAAAGCCCTCCCTACCGGGGAGGGTTTAGGTGGGGTTTAAACCGTCATAATATCTTTTTCCTTGGCCTCGGCAAGTTGGTCTACCTTTACGATGTAGCCGTCAACCAGTTTTTGCACATCGCCTTCGCCGGTCTTGATCTCATCGTCAGATACGCCTTCGCCTTTAAGCTTTTTGATCTTATCGTTGATGTCCTTACGGATGTTACGGATCGCGACCTTGGCATTCTCAGCTTCGCCTTTCAGTTGTTTCACCAAAGCGCGACGACGCTCTTCGGTAAGTGGCGGTACATTGATGCGGATGATAGTACCATCGTTCTGCGGGTTCAAACCTAAGTTCGACTCCATGATCGCTTTTTCGATAGGGCCTAACAACGATTTTTCCCAAGGCTGTATCACCAAGGTACGGGCATCAGGTGTGTTCACGCTACCAACCTGCGCTAAAGGTGTAGGGGTACCATAGTAATCAACACTTAAACCATCTAACATGGCAGGAGAAGCCTTACCGGCACGTATCTTCGACAACTCACCATCGGCATGAGTAATGGCCTTTTCCATTAACGCCTTAGCATCGGTCAGTTGTTTTTTAATGAGTTCGCTCATTTTTGTTGTTGTTTATAGTTGCAAAGTTAGGAATTTACCCAAAAGCACAAATACCTAACAAGGCTGATGATCCAATGTTATTATTTCACGATAGTGCCTACCGGCTCGCCCTGAGCGATCTTCATGAAGTTGCCTTCCTTGTTCATATCAAAAACGATGATCGGCAATTTGTTCTCATAGCAAAGGGTAAAGGCGGTCATGTCCATCACGTTCAGGCCTTTGCTGAACACTTCCTGAAAGGTCACTTCATCATAACGGGTGGCTGATGGGTCCTTCTCCGGGTCGGCAGTGTAAATACCATCTACACGGGTGCCTTTCAATACCACATCGGCCTTTATCTCGATCGCACGCAGTGAAGCAGCTGTATCAGTGGTGAAGTAAGGGTTACCTGTACCTGCACCAAAGATCACGATCTTACCGGTCTCGAGGTGGGCCATTGCGCGGCGACGGATATAAGGCTCACAGATCTGCTCCATTTTAATGGCCGATTGTAAGCGGGTATCCACCCCTATGCCTTCCAGTGCGCTTTGCAGGGCCATGCAGTTGATCACAGTGGCCAGCATGCCCATGTAATCGGCCTGCGCGCGTTCCATGCCTGATTTTTCGGCGCTTAACCCTCTGAAGATATTACCTCCGCCTACTACAATGGCAACTTCGATACCGGCGTCACTCACGGTCTTGATATCATGAGCGTATTGCAGTACGCGGTTGTTGTCAATTCCGTACTGGCGCTCGCCCATTAATGATTCACCGCTCAGTTTTAGTAGGATCCTGTTGTATTTCATATATGAGATAATTGTTCGAAAGTGTTAAGCTAATTGAGAGTGATCGTAAGTTTTACCTTGACAGATCGTGAACTTTGTGTTAAACCCGGCGTCAAAGATAAGCAGATCTGCGTCATATCCGCGCTCAACTTTTCCTTTGTTAGCCAGGCCGGCCAGTTGGGCCGGGTAAAGGGTAGCCATGTTAATAGCCTCCACCAGCTCTATACCCACATGCTCAACGCAGTTCTGCACGGCTTTGAGCATGGTAAGCGCCGAGCCCGACAGCGTACCATCAGGCATCACATACCGATCACCTTTAAGCTGGTGTTGGTAGGTACCCTCACTGGCTTCGGTCACGGCATCGGTGATCAGGAAAAGCTTGTTGCCCAGTAGCCGTTTGGCCAGGGCGATCATGGCAAAGTTAACATGTATGCCATCGGCAACGATGCTGGTGTAGGGCCGCGCCTCAAATATGGCTGGTATAAGTCCGGGTTGGCGGTGATGCATAGGCGGCATGGCATTGAACAGATGCGTGGCTGCGTGTATGGACTTGTCAAAAAATGACAACGCTTGCTCATAGGTAGCATCACTATGCCCGGCCGATACCACGATGTCTTGTTCGCCTAACCAATTCAACACCTCGGCGTCCTGCAATTCAGGCGCTATGGTGACCATCTTTACTTCGCCTTGTGCATGATCGATCCAATGGCGCAACTGGGCAATGGTGGCTTTCTTGATATATTCGGCAGGGTGCGCACCCTTACGTATCGGGTTCAGGAACGGGCCTTCGAGGTGTAGCCCCATAAAGGTCCCGATCGCTTTTGGCCTATATGCCTTCGCCGCTTCAATGGCTCGCAGCACTACTTCGTCGCTATTGGTGGCTACAGTGGCAAAAAAACCGGTGCAGCCTTCCTGCAGCAACGTTTTTTCCATTTGGTGCAGCGCCTCAGCAGTAGGTATACCACCGAACAGGCTGCCACCCGCGCCGTAGATCTGCAGGTCAAGCAAGCCGGAGGCTATGTAAGCTCCTTGCAGGTCGCGGCGTTCAGCATCTTGAGGAATGGCATCTTCATCGACCACCTCAGTGATCCGCGTACCATTGATCAGCACGGCCTTGCCTTTGGTGATCACACCATTGCTGATGATCTGCGTATTAAAAAGTGCTGTTAACATTAGGTAGAGGAAATATTTAGGCAAAAAAAATCCCCGCCTTTTAAAAAGGCGGGGATCTTATAATTAAGCTCCTAAAGCAACTCGCTTGAATGCGGTAACGGTCAAACCCTTATCCACACCGCTCAGGAACTGAGCAATGGTCTTCGATGGGTCTTTCACGAACTCCTGGTTCAATAAAGTAGAGTCTTTGTAGAATTTGTTCAATTTACCTTGAGCGATCTTTTCTACCATCTCTTCTGGTTTACCTTCGGCACGGATCTGATCTTTAGCGATAGCTAACTCACGCTCGATAGTGGTAGCGTCAACATCACCTTTATCTAAAGCTACAGGGTTCATAGCAGCGATCTGCATAGCAACGTCCTTACCAGCCTCGTCAGCACCTGCTGGGTTAGCGCTTAAGCCAACCAATACACCTAAACGGAAGTTACCGTGGATGTAAGCAACAACTTTTTCGCCTTCTAACACAGCGTATTTAGATACACCGATCTTTTCGCCGATCTTACCGGTCAAGGTAGTGATGGCTTCACCGATAGTAACACGGCCAACTTCGGTATCGATCTCTAAAGCGTTAACTTCTTCGGCAGTAGCTGGTAAAGCTTGAACAGCTTCGTTAGCTATAGCATTAGCAAAAGCGATGAACTCAGCATTTTTAGCCACAAAGTCGGTCTCGCAGTTCAATTCAACGATAACACCGCGTTTGCCATCTTCAGAAGTACGTGCGATAACTACACCTTCGTTAGATTCTCTGTCCTGACGGCTGGCAGCAACTTTAGCGCCTTTTTTTCTTAAATAGTCAATAGCAGCTTCAAAGTCGCCGTTGGTCTCGGTCAAAGCTTTTTTGCAATCCATCATACCTGCACCGGTTTGCTGGCGCAGTTTATTTACGTCTGATGCAGAAATTTGTACTGTAGACATCTTGGTTTTTTTATGGGTTGTAACTTGCTGCAAAATTAGCTTTTGCAACTATTGTTAATGTTATTAAAATGTTAGAGTTGCGAACAGTATATCGTAAGCATAACGCCTAAAACACACTACCCGCAACTCTTAACAAGATTATATTACTCTTCGGTGCTTTCGGTAGCTTCAGCAGCAGGAGCTTCGGTCTCGGCCTCAGCAGTTACTGCACCAGCACGACGACGACGACCTTCAGTAGCTTCGCCACCATCAGCCTTAGCTTTTGATGCCGCTGCTTCTTTTTCAGCTTCGTCCTCTTTTTCGCGCTTGCGCTCATCTAAACCTTCCTGAATAGCCTGGATGATAACACCAGTGATCAATGAGATCGATTTGGTAGCATCATCGTTAGCCGGGATAGGGAAATCGATGTTAGATGGATCAGAGTTAGTATCTACCATTGCAAAGGTAGGGATGTTCAATTTCAACGCTTCTGAAACAGCGATGTGCTCTTTCTTAACGTCGATCAGGAACAAGGCAGCTGGTAAACGGTTCAGGTCAGAGATACCACCCAAAAGTGACTCTAACTTAACGCGCTCACGCTGGATCATCAAACGCTCTTTCTTAGAAAGGTTGCTGTAAGTACCGTCTTTGGTCAATTTGTCGATGTTAGACATCTTTTTGATCGACTTACGTACGGTAGCGAAGTTAGTTAACATACCACCTAACCAACGCTCGGTAACGAAAGGCATGTTAACAGATTTAGCTTGCTCGGCAACGATATCTTTTGCTTGCTTCTTGGTAGCAACAAATAATACCTTACGGCCTGATTTTACGATCTGTTTGATAGCTGAAGCAGCTTCTTCAACTTTAGTTAATGTTTTGTTCAGGTCAATGATGTGGATGCCATTACGCTCCATGAAAATGTACTGAGCCATTTTCGGATCCCATTTACGGGTAAGGTGACCAAAGTGTACACCTGCATCAAGTAGGTCCTGATATGTTGTTCTTGCCATTGTTGTGTCCTCCTTAAAAAATTAACGTTTACTGAATTGGAATCTTCTGCGGGCTTTGCGGCGGCCTGGTTTCTTACGCTCGACCATACGATCGTCACGGGTCATTAAGCCTTTAGCACGCAATGCAGGTTTCTTTTCAGCATCAAGTTCAACAATAGCTTTAGCAATGGCTAAACGAACGGCCTCAGCCTGTCCTTTTACACCACCACCGGCAACATTTACAGTGATATCAAATTTACCCTCTGAGCCTGATACCAGTAACGATTGAGTGGCTACGTACTGTAAAGGCAAGGTAGGGAAGTATTCTTTGTAATCTTTACCGTTAACGGTAAGGGCACCGTTACCATCGTTCAAATAAACGCGGGCAACAGCTGTTTTTCTTCTGCCTGAAGTGTTAGTTGTTGGCATTTTTTTTCTCCTTTAAAAATTAAAAGTTAATGGTTGTAGGGTTTTGAGCGGCGTGTGGATGCTCGGCACCAGCATAAACGTGCAGGTTGCCATAGATAGCACGGCCTAAACGGTTCTTAGGTAACATACCACGAACGGCTTTCTCGATAACGCGCTCAGGGAATTTAGCCATCAACTCCTTCGGAGAGATAAAACGTTGACCACCTGGGTAACCAGTGTATGAAACATACTGCTTGTCGGCAAATTTGTTCCCGGTCAGTTTTACTTTGTCTGCATTGATAACGATCACGTTATCACCGCAGTCTACGTTTGGAGTGAAGCCTGGTTTGTGTTTCCCTCTGATGATCGCAGCGATCTTAGAGGTCAAGCGCCCCAAAATCTCGCCTTGCGCGTCAACAACAACCCATTGTTTGTTAACGGTCTTTTTGTTGGCCGAGACAGTTTTGTAACTTAACGTATTCACTTGCTTTAAATTAATTTAATTAAACAGTTCATTATACCCCGTAATTCGGGACCGCAAAGATACGGGTAAATGTTTAATTTACAAGAACCCGGTTAACATTTTTTAAGTTGATATTGAGGCTAATACAGCGTTGGCATGTGTCATATATTAAGTTTCAAAATAAAATAAAGACATTCAATGGCAATTTCCAGAGAAACGAATTAACTTTATACCTGCAACTATATGAGCACTAACTTATTACGATACCTGTTGATCGCCACGTTGGCCATCACTATAGCCAGCTGTGAAAAAGGCTCCGATTTTAAACCTAACGTATCGGCCACTACCCTTCCGGGGTCAGGCACCGGTTCAGGGTCGGGCACCGGTAGCGGTTCAGGAACAGGAACTGGATCAGGCACGGGCACCGGTGGCACGCCAAATGGTAACGACTACCAGCCGCTTACCACCGGTTCAACATGGAGTTATCAGAACACCACCAACGGTAAGATCATCGATACCTCTTTCATCAGCGCGCCTGGCAAGACCAAGACTATCAGCGGCAAGACCTATACCGCGCTGGCCGAACGCAGTACCACTACAAAGGATACCAGCTATTATGTGATAGATAACAATAATTACTACGCCAACAGTAATGAGTTCACCGACGATGTGACCTCCGACATCCTATTCCTGAATGATACACAGGCCGTGGGTTACACCTGGAGTGGCACGGCGATCCCGAGCAACCCATTAGTTACGGGCACTTATGCGGGTAAGATCATTGAAAAGAACATCTCCAAAACGGTATCAGGTAAAAGCTATACAAACGTGATACATACGCAGGTGGTACTACATGTTACCTTGCTTGGCTTTGGTGGCGATACCACTATAGATTTTTACGCGGCCAAAGGTGTGGGCATCATTGAGATCGATACCGATGACGGGTCTGATAAAACAACTTCAAAGATCCTCACCTTCACGATCAAATAAGCTTTTCCGGATATTTCAGACTGCTTTATCTCGTTAATAAACAGTTTCTTCGGATGGGCTTCTCCGGCCAATGGACTGAATATTTTCACGACGATGGCATCCTTGTCTATCCTGTTCAGGGATGATCCATTTGGATATAAGGGCTCGTTTTGTCACCTTAGATCTATTAGCCAACAGTTAAAACCTATTATGTGATGACCGATCAGTGCATTGCCTGCCGGTCATCGCCATCTGTTTATGCTCAATAGATATTCAAAAGCGTTAACGAGCTTTGCCCTATGGTTACCAGGCATCACCTTGATGCTCATCTCACCTGCCAGCCATGCCCAGCGTGCACCATGGCAGGCGATAGACCGCATGGTACGTTACAAGCCCGACGGCACCGACTTTGTGATCAACAACGGCAACCGCCGTTTCAACCGAGCCATTTATGGTACCAATACCGCTTTCAGGGTCGAGGCCGGCGACCTACCCGAATTTGCCATGTACCTGCCCGGCATGGGCGGCAACCTGAAATTAGGGATCATTAAAGGCGGCCAAAGCAAATGGCTCACCGAGGCCGACCATATAGAGGCGCGCTACCGCCCCGGATCCATGCTGTACACCATACATGATCAACTATTAGGTAAAGGTGTGATCGAGTTACAGGTGCTTGCCGGCGCAAAGGATGAGATCTTATTGTTGAAAGCGGTGGTAAAGGGTGCCGACCCTGATGTAAGGATACTTTGGGCCTATGGTGGTGCTACCGGCAAAAAGTTCTCGCGCGATGGAGACATCGGTGCCGATCCTGAGTCTTCGTTCGATCTAAAGCCCGAGTACTGCGCCAACAACACTTACCAGATCAATGGTAACGCGTTCGGCCTGAACTTTAGCGCTAAAGCAGCCACGGAGGCATCGCGATATGAGAATGATCAGAATCCTAACAAAAAAAACGAGACAACAGAAAGCAAAAAGCTGATCACGGGTATCGTTCCCTCTGGTTCAGATGTTAAGCTGGTCGATGCCGTTCAGCAAAGCACTCCTTCTGCTCTATATGATTCAAAAAAGAGCGACCAGCCAGTGATCTGCGGCGTGGTCGAACCTACAGCATCACCGTTGTACTGGCTGATCGGTCCGGGACAGCGTAATTATCAATATGCCGAAGTACCGAAACTGATGGCTGATGCAGAGGCGGCACGTCAAAAATTGACGGCACGCGTACAACTGCACACGCCCGATGCTCACCTCAACACTTTAGGTGGCGCGCTGGCCGTTGCGGCAGATGCCATTTGGGAAGACCCCTCCTATTTACATGGCGCTGTGGCCTGGCGCATGCGTTTACCCGCCTGGCGGGGCGCTTACGTGGCCGACCCGTTGGGCTGGCATGACCGCGCTTCTAAACATTTCAGCAGCTACGCCCTATCGCAGATCACTACTCCCGAAAGCGGACCGATCGTGGCGGATACAACTTTGCACCTGGCCCGCCAGCAGGAAAAGCTGGGTAACTCCATGTTCAGCAGCGGGTATATCAGCCGTAATCCTAACGGCGATATCCGCCCACATCATTATGATATGAATCTCGTGTTCATTGACCAGATGTTGACCCACTTTAAATGGACCGGCGATGTTACTGAGGTAAGGAAGCTGTGGCCCACCATCAAACGCCACTTGTACTGGGAAAAACGCAATTACGACCATGACGGCGATGGCCTTTATGATGCCTATTGCTGTATTTGGGCAAGTGATGCCTTGCAGTATAGCGGTGGCGGCGTTACGCATTCATCAGCCTACAACTACCGGGCTAACCTGATGGCCGCCCAATTAGCCAAACTGGTAGGCGACGACCCCAAACCGTACGAACAGGAGGCTACTAAGATCACCCGCGCGGTACGCACTCAACTGTGGATGCCTGGAAAAGGCACTTATGCTGAGTTCAAAGACCTGCTGGGTAACGAGTTGCTGCACACTACACCAGGTGTGTGGACCATTTATCACGCGATAGATGAGGGTTTGCCCGATGCTTTTCAGGCCTACCAAAGCTTACGCTACATTGATAACGAGATACCGCACATACCTGTGCAGGCCCGTGGGTTGAGCGGCAGCTACGAGATATTAAGCACTACCAACTGGCTGCCTTACACCTGGTCGCTCAATAATGTGGCCATGGCCGAGAATATGCATACCGCCTTAGCTTATTGGCAGGGTAACCGGGCCGACAAGGGTTTCGACCTGTGGAAAAGCACGCTGATCGAAAGCATGTACCTTGGTGCAAGTCCGGGTAATTTTCAGCAATTGTCGTTCTATGATGCTGTACGCGGCGAGTTGTACCGCGACTTTGCCGACCCGATCGGCATGTCGGCACGTACACTGGTAGAAGGCTTGTTCGGCATTACCCCCGACCTGTTCAAAGGTACACTGACCATCAAACCCGGCTTCCCTACCGATTGGAAGTATGCATCGTTAAAAGTGCCTGACATCCAATTTGACTTTAAAAAGATCGGTGCGGCCGATCACTATACCATCGCTACCAGCTTACCTACACCAACGGACCTGCTGTTGCAGCTTCGCGCTCGTACCACGCAGATCAGGTCAGTCACGGTCAATGGCAAGCCGGTAAAATGTCAGGTGCTGGCCTCGGCCGTTGGGGAGCCGGTGATCCAGGTCAATGCCGGCAAACAAAAACGTTACGCCATCAGCGTGACCTGGGCCGATGTAACTCCCGAAGCTACCGCCGCTGAACTAACCTGCATAGCCGGAAATGCTTACACGCACAGCTTCAAGAATGCCAAGATCCTGAACATTAAAGACCCACAGGGTATCCTGACCATTGAGAGCATCAAAGGCAAACAATTCACCTATTCGGTAAGGCCAATGGAGGGCAAACACACCGCCTTTGTACAGCTACAACAAGGCGCCTTGACGTGGTGGCAACCGCTTAACATCGCTATTCATGCCAATGCTTTAGCGGTGCAATTCGACAAAGAGCAGCCTGAAAGTGAGTTACGCTTTAGCATATATAACTATGGTGCTCCTACCCAGGCCAAAGTACAGGTGAACCCTGAGTTGGATGTGGTCTACAACATAATACAACCGTTAAAAGGTACACAGGCCTCGGAGGAGTTAATTGTCGCCGCAAAATACCTGGTGCCGGGCAGCAACCACATCCGCCTCACCTACGATGGCAAGGTGACTGACACCACCATCATTAACTGGCGGCTTACTAACACCAACCCCGGCAAACCGGTAGAGATGAACAACTACTTTAATGATGAAGTGGGCCACATTTTTACCAACCAATACTTGTCACCAAGGCCTAAAAGCGTAACGCTGCAACTGCCAACTCAAGGCATTGGTAACTGGTGCTACCCGCTCACGACTGCCGAGATCGACGATAGCGGGTTAAGAAAGGCCGCAGGCGATAAGAACATCTTTGACCTTTCTCAAAAGATCAGTTTCAGTACGCCCGGCGGCGCAGGAAAGAATATTGCCTTCACGTCGCAGTGGGACAATTACCCGCGCAGCGTCAAGATACCTTTGAGCGGTTCGGCCTCACATGCTTACCTGTTAATGGCCGGGTCGACCAACCCAATGCAAAGTCGCATGATCAACGGTGAGGTGATCGTCCACTATACCGATGGCTCTTTGGCAGTACTACCACTCCGCAACCCGCAAAATTGGTGGCCGATCGAGCAGGACTATGATGACAATGGCCAGGCATTCGATCCGGGAGCAGCCAAGCCTTTACGCATCAGCCTCAAGACCGGCAAGGTCCTGAATAGCGATATCACTTACCATCCGATCAAAGGCTTTTCCAACAAAGGTATCGAAGGCGGGGCCGCCTCGGTATTGGACCTGTGCCTTGACCCTGATAAAAAACTAAAGGACCTTGAATTGCGGGCCATCACCAACGATGTGGTGATCGGTCTGATGGGTATCACCCTGCTCAACCACCAAGCTAATTAAGTAATGAAGATCATCAGCAAATATCTTATTGCCTGCATAGGCCTTTCTGTTATAGCCACGGGCACCATAGCCCAGCGTATCGACCGTGAAAAGCTGGTCAAACGCCACAACGTGACCGTTAAAGCCATGGACCCGCTCGCCTCGTTGACGGTTGGTAACGGCAAATTCGCTTTCACGGTGGATGGTACCGGCATGCAGACCTTCCCGACCCTGTACGATAAGGGCGTACCGCTGGGTACTCAAAGCGAATGGGGCTGGCATAGCTTTAAAGACACTGCCAGATACAAATTTGAAGAGACCCTAAAGACATACAGCCTGAACGGCCGCGATGTGACCTATTCGGTACAGATCAAAACACCTGAGCGTAATAAAAAAGCGGCCGATTGGTTCAGGCAGAACGTTCACCGTTTACAACTGGGCAATCTGGGCTTGCTGCTCACTAAAAAGAATGGCGAGACAGCAACGGCAGATGATATCAAGAACATCGATCAGCACCTCGACCTGTGGTCGGGCAATATCACCAGCTCTTTTACTTTTGAGGGTACGCCCGTAAAAGTGAGCACCACGGCTCATCAGCAACAGGATATGGTGGCCTTTAGCATACAAAGCGACCTCGTGAAACAAGGCCGATTGAAGGTTAAGCTCAAGTTCCCATTACCTACCAATGAATTTGCCGATGCGGGAGATAACTATAAGGACCCTCAAAAGCACAGCTCATCCATCATGATGCAACGGCCTCAGCTGGCGGTGATCAGGCATCAGTTAGATACAAACGCTTATTTTACCGAGATGGCTTGGGAGGGTGCCGCGCAGGTGAAGAATGCCGCCGCGCATGAATTTGTATTGACCCCTAACAAAAGCACGGGCACCTTAAGATTCAGTTGCCTGTTCACTCCAAAAAAAGTGAACGATTTACCTGCTTTCGCTGCCGTGCAAGCCAACAGCACGCACTATTGGAAAGCGTTTTGGCAAAGTGGTGGCGCGGTGGACCTTGCAGGCAGCACTGATCCTCGTGCCAAGGAATTGGAGCGTCGCATCATCCTGTCGCAGTATTTGACCAAAGTGCAGTGCGCAGGCTCGCAGCCACCGCAGGAGACCGGCCTGACCTACAACAGCTGGTACGGTAAACCGCATTTGGAGATGCACTGGTGGCACGGTATCCACTTTGCATTGTGGGGCCGCCCGCAGATCATGGAAAAAAGCATGCAATGGTATGACCATGTGTATGATAAGGCCAAAGGCATTGCTAAACGCCAAGGCTATGAAGGTGCCCGCTGGCAAAAAATGACCGACCCTGATGGTAACGAAAGTCCATCATCGGTGGGGGCGTTCCTGATCTGGCAGCAGCCGCACTTTATTTATTTTGCTGAATTGGCTTACCGGGCGCACCCTACTCCGCAAACGCTGGCCCGCTACCAAAAGCTGGTTATGGGCACGGCCGATATGATGGCCACCTTCCCGTATTATGAAAAAGAGAAGGACCGCTATATACTCGGCAAAGGCGTGATACCTGCGCAGGAACGTTTCGACCCTGAAAAGACCTTTAACCCAACCTACGAACTGCAATACTGGTACTGGGCACTGCACACCGCACAACAGTGGCGTCAACGGTTGGGTATGCCGGCCGATCAACGCTATGCCGAGGTGATGAAAAAGCTATCGGCCTTACCACAGGCCAATGGCGTGTATCTGGCTACCGAAAGCGCTCCCGACTCATACACCGACCCTAAACTCAAGACCGACCATCCCTCGGTGATGGGTGCCCTGGGCATGGTGCCATACAACCAAAGGTTGGACACCGTGGTGATGAAAAAGACCTTCGACCTGATCTGGGATACCTGGGACTGGAAAGATACCTGGGGCTGGGACTTCCCGATGGTGGCCATGACCGCTGCCCGATTGAACGACCCTAAACGAGCGGTGGAGGCTTTGTTCATGAACATCAAGACCAACACTTATTTGGTGAATGGCCATAATTACCAGGACGACCGTTTGCGGATCTATCTACCCGGTAACGGCGGATTGTTAGCGGCCGTAGCCATGATGTGTGCCGGTTGGGATGGCAGCAAAGGCGACAACCCAGGCTTCCCTAAAGATGGCAGCTGGAAAGTAAAATGGGAAGGTTTACAAAAAGCGCCGTAAACGACTATTCAACGGCCTTTTTAGGTTGACCTTCAGGCAGGGTTCATGAAACCTGACAGCACCATATAGTGATCATGCGCTTCCTCGCATAGCTGGTCGATCTGTGCTGTAAGGCCATTTACACTATGCTTGCGCCCATAGTGATTTAGGCATTGCTCCCATATCTGCGGGTAGTTAGCCATGCTGGCCACTACCTGCACCAGGTACTGCACTGATATCTCCGACACGCCGAACTCGATGGCATCAAGCACCTGTATGTGCTGCATCAGCTCGTGCACTGCAAAAGGTAAATGTTTGTTGGCAATGATGCGTAGCTGCATATCGGCGGTGTGCACCGCTTTGTCATTTACATCTTCAGTATCGATCTGCTGGGCCTCGGTATAGGTGAGTACCGTGCGTTTGAGTATGGAATGCAGTTGAAGCAATAACGCGGTCATGGGCATATACTTTTGATCGGTGAGCGGAGGTAACTTATTATCTAACAGCTAAGTTAACGCTTAGTTCTTAAATATAGGCACTCATTGTATGCAAACCCAACGGCCTATTAGCGGTTATATCCTTACATAGCGAACGTAGTATATGAGGTCTATTTGGAATGGGGCGATCGGGTTCGGGTTAGTGAACATACCCGTAAAATTGTATTCGGCGGTGCAGGAAAGCCACCTGGACCTCGATATGCTGGATGGACGAGACCATGCCAGGATCCGCTTCCAACGGGTAAATGAGAATACCCACAAGGAGGTACCTTACGACAAGATCGTGCGGGCCTTTAAGATGGACAACGACGAGTACGTGGTGCTGGAGGAGCGCGACTTTGAGGATGCCTCGCCCGAAAAAAGCAAACTGATCGAGATCGAGAGCTTTGTAGAATTGGACGAGATCAACCCCATGTATTACGAGACCTCATACTTTGCAGAACCTGATGCCCGTAATGGCAAGGCCTACGCATTATTGTTAGAAGCGCTCAAAAAGACCGGAAAGGCCGGTTTGGGGCGGTTCGTGTTGCGCAGCACCGAGACGTTGTGCGTGATACACCCGGTAGAAAAGGCCTTAGTGGTCAGCCGCATACGTTTTGCCCAGGAGCTGCGCACCACTGAGGACCTTACCCTGCCCGATGCCAGCAAAGTGAGTAAAAAGGAGCTGGACATGGGCCTGGCGCTCATCAAACAATACACAGAGGATTTCGACGTATCCAAATTCAAGGACGAGTATACGGCCGAATTGCTGAAGATCATAAAGGCCAAGGCCAAAGGGAAGCGCCCGACCATTAAAAAGATGAAGGTGAACAAGACCAAAAGCGACGACCTGTACGATCAGCTGATGGCCAGCTTGAGCAAAAAAGGCGCCTGATCCCATCATTATCAATTTGGCAATGGCCTGTCGCAAGTTACCCATTAAGAGTAAAATTGCGACAGATCATTACAATGATCGCGTGTTACATTTGGATGTTTCCGTGTTACATTTGGTGTTACATTCTGCGTTTTTATTGAAAATTCTGGAAAAAGTTGGGTTTTTACGAATTTCACAACGCCGAAAAGTGGGGAAAGTTGGGGAATGTTGTTACAGCGGTGAAACAGATCCGGCCCCACCCAAACCCTCCCCCGGAGGAAGGGCTTTTAGAATAAGAGCGATCAAGCACCTCCCCACCTGTCATGCCAAGGCATCCCGGCATCTCATCAGGTAAGTGATCACTTGCCAATTAGCGCTAAAGGTCCAAGGGTCCCATGTCATGTCCACACCTTGTAAAACCTGCCACTGCTACTGACCACTACTACTACTCCTAATATCCTACTGCACTGCCACTCAAACACTGCCACTCTTCCCCCTCTGAGTACGGCAGCGGTCGGAGCAGTATTTGACCTCGTCCCATACTTTTTCCCATTTTTTGCGCCAGCTAAAGGGGCGGCCGCAGGTAGCGCATACCTTGGTGGGCAAGTGCTGCTTTTTAACCCCTTTCATGTTTCCAGGCTTTTTTAAGTTGAGCGTAATACGGGTCGGCTTCGGCCTCTTTCCATTTTTCGTAGAACACCGCTGCTGAGCGGCCCTTTTCCTCGTCGCCTGTGCCGCGTTCCAGTTCCTGGTAATTATCGGTCTCGTCGTACTTTTTGCCGCCTTTGTAGTTGGCATAACGGCGGGCGCGGGTGTAGCCCATTTGCAGGTATTTGCGGGCCATGTCGGCACCTACCAGGTCGTTCTGTTGCAGGTACCCGCGGAACAGGGCCATGATCTTGTTGCTGCTTTCGGTGGCTATCTTGGGAGTTTTGAAGCGCCAGTACTGGCCGATCTCGCTTTTGTAAGGCTCGCAGATCAGTACACCTTGCTCGCCCTTGCCCACGCGGTAAAGCTCGGGGTATTGGCGGTAGTCCACATCGGGCCGCCAGGCATAGGTGGTGTGATCAAAATCGAGGTAACTGGGCTTGCGCATCGTTAATAGCTAATGCTATCATAATAGCGGCAGGCCGGTAAAGGTTTGCCCGGCAAACAAAAGGCCCCGGTGTGATCCGGGGCCCTTCATATCAGTTCAAACGTTTGGTGAGTTGCTCCTCTACCCGTTTATATACCTGTAAGGGTTTTAAGGTGCGCCAGGCCAGTTCGTCAAGGTCGCCCCCAAAGTTAATGTAGTAGTCGATGTTGCTTTGCTTGAACTCGCGGATCACGTGATCACGGAAGTTCACACCCGCTATCCAGCCATCCTCCACATCCTCGAACCATTCTTCATAATATGAATCGTCGGATGAATGAAAGTTCAGGATGTTCTCGCCGATCAAAATGAATTTATTGATGCCATTATCGATCATCAGTTCCATGATCTCACGCTTGAGCATCATGATGTCATTGTTGATAGCATCGTTCCACTCACCAATAAATTCAATGATGGTGTAGCCGCGCTCGTAGTCGGCATATAGTACTTTTAAATATAAGGTGTTGGAACCGAACGAGTCCCACTGCGGGTGAAGCAGGTAATTGTACACCTGCTTATCAAATTCGAACTCGTTATATACGGTAGCATAAAATGGCGAATACTCATCTTCTGCCGCAACGTAATCATCCCTCCACTTGTAGTATGGCTCTATCTCATGCATAATTTATACAGGCCTTAAAATGGCAGGCCTTTATGCAAATATACGAGGTTGGGAGTTATCTCTAATCATAACTGTGCCGCTCATAATCATGATCGGCCTGGGTGGTAATGATCTTCTTTCGCTTTTGTATATCGGCATCCACCATGTGGTCAAAGGTGTTGTCGGTCACCACCACTTCACGGTCCTTATCGCGTTCGGCAAAGTGTATGTTAGCCTCGGCCAGTTTGGCTATGGCCACATCGTACGGGCCACGGGCGCTCATGAGTTTCACAAACACCGGTAAGCACTCAAAAAGGATGAACAGGTACCCGATGAACGATTGCGCCAGGTAAGTGTCAAGGTCTTTTGTACCGTCAGACCTGAAGGAGAGTTGCCCCAGTGCCCAGTTACGATCGGCAAAACCGGCAATGTTGGCCAGGCTATCCAGTTGGGCGTTGGTGAACAAGCGCGTGCTGTTCAACCCTTCAAAATCTTTACGCTGGCTCAGATACTGCTCCATGCGGCCCTGATCTTCGGTCACGGTACGCAGGCGGTTCTGCTTCTCCAGCAACACCGCTTCTTTTTGCTTGGCATAGGTGCCGTAACCGGTTATGCCCGATGTTTGATCGTTCTTATCGCCAAATACTTCCTGGTTAAGTTGTACCCGTGAGCGGTTGATGTCGCGCTCTAACGAGTCCTTTTCCTTTTTCAGGTCTTGAAATTTGGCCATCTCCATGGCGTATTTTTGTGCGTAGGTCTTTTCCAGGGTATCGATCTTGCGGTTCTGGCCTTTCAGGTAAGCCTCTTTAAGTTTTCCGCGTATCTCCTTATCAAATATCTTGAGTTCCAGCGGGCGCGATATCACCATACCGATCATGATCGCCAGCAGTATACGTGGCGTGGCCTGCAGGATCTGCTGGTTGGTGGTACCTTGTTTGTTGATGCTGGATACGATGTAGCGGTCCATATTAAAGATGGCCAACCCCCACATGATGCCGAACAGCACCGCGAAGAACGGCGCGGCCGCACTGCCACTGAACACGAAGTACATGGCGTAGCCCCCCGATAAGGCTGCGAACAATGCGGTAAAGAATATAGTGGCCCCGATACCGAAATACCGGTTATGCTCGATAGGATATTTTTTGAGCGTTTCGATATGCGCTCCCGAGCAGAACCAAAAAAAGCGGGTGATCTTATTCATCTATCAGTGAAGATACTATGTTGATGGTACCTGTTGTAACTTAGAACGCCTTAGTGTACTTAATGTTACAATATTTGTACCGAATTAATTTATGTGTTAAAAAACCTACCTTTGGCCTAATATAAAAGCATAACTCCATGAAAGAGATCACTGTAGAAGAGCTGAAAAGCATGAAAGAAAAAGGCGAGGACTTTCAGCTGATAGATGTACGCGAGGACTTTGAGTACCAGATGTCGAACCTTGACGGTGAGAACATACCCTTGGGTGGCATTTTGATCGAGACCGATAAGATCAGTAAAGATAAACCCGTGGTAGTGATGTGCCGCAGCGGCAAACGCAGCGCCATGGCGATCATGCAGTTAGAACAGCAGGGCTTTACCAACCTGTACAACCTGCAGGGCGGCATACTGGCCTGGGCCGATCAGGTAGACCCTACCATTAGCGTGTACTGATCGTATGGGCAAAAAAATGTTACTAAGTGTATTGTATAACATTGGCATATTCATATGCCTGTATACGGTATACTGGGGCTTTACCAACCACCGTTACGACTTTTTGACCGGGGCGGTGATCATAGCCGGTATCTTTATATACCTCAAGGTACAATTGCTGAAAGAAGTAAAAAACACGCAGCGGCCGGTCAAAAAATAGACTGTTCCGCATGATAGCACAAAAGCACCGGACGCTTAACGCCCGGTGCTTTTTTTATATCAATATATGCTTGATAGCTATGCCGCTACCAGCTGTTACTCTAAAGTGATCTGCCTTTTGATCGATTCCTCTAATGATATAAAGGTCTCGGTGCGTTGTATGCCGGGTACGCTCTGGATGTTCTCGTTCAACACCTCGCGCAGGTGGTTGGTATCATGACATACGATCTTGGCAAATATACTCCACTCGCCGGTGGTGTAATGCAGCTCAACGATCTCGTTGATCTCTTTCAGCTTTTTAACGGCCTCGTGGTATTGTGAGCCTTTTTCAAGGTAGATGCCTAAAAATGCGGTCACGTCAAAACCAAGCTTTTGCGGGTTCACCTCTAAGCTGGCGCCTTTGATCACTCCCATTTCCTCTAACTTTTTCATACGTACGTGTATGGTACCGCCTGATACGATAAGGTCTTTAGCGATCTCGGTGTAGGGAGTTGTTGCGTTTTTCATCAGGATAGACAGGATCTGTATATCCAAATTATCAATTTCTAAATTTTGAGCTTTTCTGTGCGGCATAAATTCTTATTAATATATTTATACACAAGGATAATTAAAATTTGAATAAAAATGCAAATATTTTATTGAAATATTTGCAAGAAAATGATGATCGACTTAACTTTGTATCAAGCGGTCGGAAAAATGCCGATCGTTCGTTCTAAAAAACAAAATGTTGGGTGGTGAAATTTTTGGCAGACACACCTCCTTGTCCCGGTGGCGGAGATAATGGGAAACCCTCGGGCTAACCACTCTTTGAAGGTTCGAATCCTTCCCCAACAGCTCTTCTCATAATTTAGGTTTATAATTGGTTAGTAAAAGTCCCCTGCCCATCAGGGGGCTTTGCTGTTTTACGGGGTTTTTATCCCGATGTTTCAATAACCACAAATAACTGAATATCAAATACTTAAAACCATTACTTCTTCTTATTTTCTTGCTTTTTGGCCTGTGCATTTTTTTTAATGTCATTCTAATGCAGGTTTAATGCTGATCCAATTCGGCTGTGATAGTTTTGAATTATCAATATTTCAAGACACACATGAGAGCGTTAGTTAAGGGGGTGAGAGCCCTATTGTTATTCATCATACTTGCAAGTTCGGCAAGCGCTTTCGGGCAAACCGACAGCCTTCGCATCACCTTTAAGGATGCGGAAAAAATGTTCATTCAGAACAACTTCAGCCTGCTTGCCCAAAAATACAATGTTGATGCTGCACAGGCATTAGTAAAACAAGCCAAACTGTGGGACAACCCCGTGCTGGCCACCGATCAGAACATCACCGACGTAAGCGGCAAATACTTTCAACATAACAGCAACACCGGGCAGATCTTTGTTCAGTTGAGCCAGCTGATCCAAACCGCCGGCAAACGTGGTAAACAGGTGAAGATCGCCGAGGACGGCACCCGCATACAACAGGCCGCCTTTGATGACCTGCTGCGTAACCTGCGTTACAACCTGCAACTGGATATGGCCCAGGTGGCCAACCTGATCGCCCAGCGCCAAGTATACGCGGTAGAGATCGCTTCGGCCAAAAATTTGGTCAGCGCGTCAGACAAGGCTTACCAGTCAGGTAACACCTCCTTAAAGGACCTGGTACGTTTAAAGGCCTTGTTATTTGGCCTGCAAAATGAGATGGTTGACAATGAGCGCCAGTTAAACCAGCTGCAAACTGAGCTAAAGACCATACTGGCCGTTAAGGAATCGCAGTACATCGTTCCGCAGATCGCGGTGATCCCTCCGGGTGAAGTGCCGCTTGACCCGAGATCGTTAGCTGATCAGGCGCTTACCAACCGCGCCGATTACTTAGGCAACCGCTATACATTAGATCAAAACAACCATAACCTGGACCTGCAAAAAGCGCTGGCCGTGCCCGACATTACCGTGGGTGCCGCTTTTGACCAACGCAGCAGTTATGCCAACAACTACGTGGGCTTACAGATCAGTGCTCCGCTGCCGTTCTTTAACCGCAACCAGGGCAACATCAAGTCGGCCAGGTTACAGGCGCAAGGCCAGGAATTAGTGGTGAAGAACAACGAGCTGCAGGTACGTAATGATGTATATGAGGCCGTTGCCCAATACAAACTGAGCCAGCAGTTACTGAACAAGAACGAGATCGATTTTTACGAGCGTTACGATCAGATCTTTAATGCCATGATGAAGAGCTTCCAGCAACGCCAGATCAGCCTGCCCGAGTTCATCGACTTTTTTGACTCCTATAAAGAGACCAAGATCAAGATCATACAACAGCAGCTTAATCTGCAAAAAGCCATTGCCGATCTTAACTACGCCGTAGGCACTAACGTAGTGGCGGAGAAATAAATCAACAGCTAACCAAGAACACACCCCAATAAAGCATTTCAAAATGAGAATTAAAGCAATATACCTGGTAATGGCCGCCGTGGTGGCGCTTGCCTCGTGCGAAGAGAAAAAGACCGGCACCATGGAAAGCAAGCAGGTTTGCGTGAGCGACTCGCTGGCTAAAATGATCGAGGTGGATACCGCCCGCGAATCGGCTATGAAGAATGAGCTGAACCTTACCGGTGAGGTATCTTTCGATGAGAACAATGTGGTAAAAGTATTCCCTTTTGCCAGCGGCCAAGTCATGAAGGTGAACGTATCATTAGGTGATAAGGTTACCGCAGGCCAGGTACTGGCCGTTATACGCAGCGCCGATGTGGCCGGCAACTACTCCGACCTGACATCGGCCAAAGCCGATCTGGCCATCAGCAAACGCCAGTTGCAACAAGCCGAATACCTGTACAAAAATGGTATATCGAGCGAGCGTGATTACACCGAAGCTAAAGAGAACTATAATAAAGCCGTAGCTGCTGATAACAAGCTGCGCGAACAGATCGCCATAAACGGGGGCGGTAACACCAATGCAGCCGGGACGCTGGTGGTAAAAGCCCCTCGTAGTGGCTACATCGTTGAAAAGAACATCACCTCGGGTAACTACATCCGTCCTGATAATGGTAGCAGCATGTTCACCATATCTGACATGAAGGATGTTTGGATCAAGGCCAACGTATTTGAGTCTGACATTGCCAAGGTGCGCGTAGGCTACACTGCCCACATCACCACACTGGCTTACCCTGGCAAAGTGTTCACCGGTAAGGTCGATAATGTGGGTTCGGTACTGGACTCAGACAGCAAGGTACTGACCGTACGTATATCACTTCCTAACCCTGATATGCTGCTAAAACCAGAGATGTTCACCAACGTGATGGTGAGCAACAACGAGGCCGCACAAGCCGTGGCCATTCCGGCAGGCGCAGTGGTTTTTGATAGTGGTAAGAACTATGTGGTGATCTACCGCGACAAGTGCAACCTGAGCGTGCGCGAAGTGAATGTGATCAAATCGGTGGAGGATACCACTTATGTAGCGGCTGGCATTAAGCCGGGCGAAAGGGTGATCTCGAAAAATCAGCTGCTGTTATACAACGCCCTTGTTGGCGATTGATCAAGCTGATCGTAATACTTTTCCCTAATTACAACGAACGATGTTACCTGACCAGCAGGCCCGCGCCTGCCAAGCTTTACGATAATGAATAAGCTCATTAAAAATATAATATACTTCTCACTCCGCCACCGGGCAATGGTATTCTTCATGACAGGAGTACTGGCCATCTTAGGAGTATGGAGCTACCTGAATACCCCCATCGAGACCTTTCCTGATGTGACCAATACCCAGATCATCATCATTGCGCAATGGCCCGGCCACAGCGCCGAGGAAATGGAGAAACTGGTGACCATCCCAATGGAGACCGTGCTCAACTCGGTACAAAAGAAATCGAACCTGCGTACCACCTCATCCTTTGGCCTGTCGTACGTGCGTATCATTTTTGATGATGATGTTGACGACTCCTTTGCCCGCCAACAGGTAATGAGCCGCATCATCAACGCCGAACTTCCTGATGGAGTTAAGCCGGAGATAGAGCCTCCATATGGACCCACCGGCGAGATCTTCCGCTACACGCTAAAGAGCCGCACCAAATCATTGCACGAGCTTACCGCCATTCAGGATTGGGTGCTTGATCGCCAGTTCAAATCTATCCCCGGCGTTGCCGACGTGAACAGCTTTGGTGGCGAAGAAAAGACCTACGAGGTAAGTGTTAACCCGTCATTACTTCAAAAATATGGCCTTACCTCGCTTGATGTGTACAATGCCGTTAACCGCAGCAACATCAACGTAGGTGGCGATGTGATCGAGAAGAACGACCAGGCCTTTGTGGTACGTGGTATAGGCCTGATCAACAACATCAGCGAGCTGGAGAACGTGATCATCAAGAACGTGAACAACGTACCGATCCTGACCAAGAACGTTGCCCAGATCAAAGAGAGCGGGCTGCCACGCTTAGGACAGGTAGGCCGCGACAAAAAGAACGACGTGATCGAGGGTATAGTGGTGATGCGTAAAGGTGAGAACCCGGCCGACGTGCTGCAACGCATCCGCGCCAAGGTCGATGACCTGAACAATAATGTGTTGCCTAAGGATGTCAAAATATCGACCTTTTACGACCGTACTAACCTGATCGATTTTTGTACCGAGACCGTACTGCATAACCTTTTTGAAGGTATCATACTGGTGACCGTGATCGTGTTCCTCTTCATGGCCGACTGGCGCACCACTGTTACCGTGGCCATCATCATTCCGCTGGCACTGTTGTTCGCCTTTATCTGCCTTAAGTTGAAAGGCATGAGTGCCAACCTGCTCTCTATGGGTGCTGTCGATTTCGGTATCATCATAGATGGAGCGGTGGTGATGGTTGAAGGGATCTTTGTGGCGCTTGACCATAAGGCGCACGAGGTAGGCATGGAGAAATTCAACAAACTGGCCAAGTTGGGCCTGTTCAAGAATGTGGGCGCCGAAATGGGCAAGGCCATCTTCTTCTCCAAGCTGATCATCCTGACCTGCCTGGTGCCGATCTTCGCTTTCCAAAAGGTGGAAGGTAAAATGTTCTCGCCGCTGGCTTACACTCTGGGTTTTGCCTTGCTTGGTGCGCTATTGTTCACTTTGACACTGGTGCCTGCCCTATCGAGCATCCTGCTGCGTAAGAATGTGAAAGAGAAACACAACCCGGTGGTGATCTTTTTCGAGAACGGTATCCGCCGCATGTTCAATTTCACTTACCGTAACCAAAAGCTGAGTCTGATCGTGTCGATCGCGTTCATGACCCTCACCTTTATCTCGGCCAAGTTCCTGGGTACGGAGTTCCTGCCGCAACTGAACGAAGGCGCCTTATGGGTGACCGCTCAGTTGCCAATGAGCACCTCGCTCGAAAGTTCGGTAGATGTGACCAACAAGATGCGCGACATCCTGATGAGCTTCCCTGAAGTGAAACAAACGCTATCGCAAGTGGGCCGTACCAACGACGGTACCGACCCTAAAGGTTTCTTTAATGTGCAGATCCAGGTGGACCTGTTGCCTAAGAAACAGTGGAAACGCCACATTACCCAGGAGCAGCTGATCGCCCAGATGGATAAAAAACTGAGCCAGTTCCCGGGCATCATCTACAACTACTCGCAACCGATCATTGATAACGTGGCCGAGGCCGTTGCCGGTGTACCTGCATCTATGGCCGTTAAGATATTTGGCCCCGACTTTAATGTGCTTGATCAAAAGGCCAACGCCGTGATGGCTGTACTCAAGAACATCAACGGTGTGGAAGACCTTGGCGTACTGCGCAACCTGGGCCAGCCTGAATTCAGGATCGAGCTCGACCAAAAGAAAATGGCCCGCTATGGCGTGGCTACTGCCGATGCCAACGCCGTGATCGAGATGGCTATAGGCGGTAAAGCAGCCTCACAACTGTACGAGGGTGAGCGCAAGTTCGACATCCGTATCCGTTACGGTAAAGAATACCGCGATACCCAGGACAAGATCGAGAACCTGATGGTACCTACGCTGACCGGTTCCAAGATATCGATAAAAGAGATATCCAACATCAAGAAGATCACAGGCCCGGCCTTTATCTTCCGTGATAACAACAGCCGCTACATCGCCGTCAAATTTTCGGTACGTGGCCGCGACCTGGGCAGCACCATTGCTGAGGCTCAGCAAAAAGTGGGCAAGGCCGTTAAGCTTGACCAGGGCTACACCTTTACCTGGAACGGTGAATTTGAGAACCAGATCCGTGCATCCAACACTTTGGCTCACGTAGTGCCGATCTGTTTGGTGGTGATCTTCCTGATCCTGTTCGTGACCTTTGGCAACGCCAAGGATGCCATACTGGTGATCATGAACGTACCATTTGCCCTCATTGGCGGTATACTGGCCCTGCACATCACCGGCACCAACTTCAGTATATCGGCCGGTATAGGTTTCATTGCCTTGTTCGGAGTGTGTATACAAAACGGGGTGATCCTGGTATCAGTGTTCAAAAAGAACCTGGAAGACGGCATGCACCTGGAAGATGCCATATTGCAAGGCGTGATCTCGAGGGTACGCCCGGTGGTGATGACCGCTCTGATGGCCGCCATTGGTTTGATGCCGGCAGCGATATCTACAGGTATCGGTTCTGAAACTCAAAAGCCATTGGCCATAGTAGTGATCGGCGGACTGGTGACCGCCACCATATTGACCTTACTGATATTACCTATCATATACACCATGATCTATAAGCTGACCCACAGAAGGGCCAATCGTAAACTGCTTAGAAAGATCGGTGCAATAAGTTCTTAACCATAGTAATATGGTTTTGGTTGAGTGTGTTTTTGTTGATAACGGGGGACCGGCGAGCGGTGCCCCGTTTTTTGTTGTAATGAATTTGAAGGACAGTTCGCTTAACAGACTTGATTTGAAGCCCTAAGCAGAGATGGCTTCGTACCTCACCATGAAGGTGAAGATGGGCGGATCAATCACCTTGCATGAGAGATGCTGATAGCCATCAGCATGACCTGGTTTTTGAGGCTGTGGATATCCTGTGCAGAGATGGCTTCGTGCCTCGCCATGACGGTAGGTTTATGGATGTTTGCGGTAAAGAGGGGGCTGACGGCAGCGAGGAGAAGCACAGACCTAACGCCAACGTCCTCTCGCGGCATCAGGAATGTTGCGGGTAGCACAAACCCAACTACAAGCACAGCAATGAGTAGCAACAGGACGTAGCCGCAAGTTTTCTTTTTGGTACCTTTTTCTTTTGTATAAAAGAAAAAGTACATCCACAAGTAGTGTTAAACTCACTTTACCTGTCCTAACAGGGCACAAGAAGAAGTACCAGCACAGCACAACTTTGTGAATTTCCATGATAGATGCTGATAGTCATCAGCATGACTTGATCTTGGAGTGGGCATATCCTCCACCACGTCATGGCTTCGTGCCTCGCCATGACGGCAGGGATATGGGTGGACCGATCGCCTTGCTTGAGAGATGGTGATAGCCATCAGCATGACTTGGTGTTTGGGGCTGTGAATATCCTGTGCAGAGATAGCTTCGTGCCTCGCCATGACGTGGTGATCAATAACCTTACTTAACGCTCTCTGACCCGCAAAAAAGTATAATGATCTGCCTTCAGATCACGTTCCAACTATAGGCGTGGCCTTTGCAATTACACTTGTTTATTTTAAAAATATCATACCTTTACTCATATAATTATCTCTGAAAATGGAAGACAATAAATTTGATCACCAATACAGTAACATCATTCAGTTAGAAGAGGCCGGCTCATCACGTACATTCATTTCCAATGTATTTATGTGGATGTTCGTGGCTCTGGGCATATCGGGCGTATTCGCATACCTGTTCGCTACCAATGCGGAGCTGCTGGGTATGATCGTGAACCTGACCACCGGTAAGTTGACCGGCTTTGGTACCGTTACCATCTTCGCTCCACTGGCCTTTGTACTGGTCATGAACTTTGGTTTGAACCGCATATCATACCCGGTATTAGTGGTATTGTTCCTGGCCTATGCTTCGTTAATGGGCATCAGCCTGAGCTTTATCCTGCTGGCGTACACTTCGGGATCGGTATTTGGTGTATTTGTTACGGCTGCTGCCGTATTCGCGCTAATGGCAATAGCTGGTTACACCACTAACACCGATCTTACCAAATTTGGTTCATTAATGGTGATGGGCCTGATAGGCCTCGTTATCGCATCGGTCGTGAACATGTTCCTGGTGAGTGATGAGTTGAGCAAGATCATCAGCTACGTAGGCGTGGCCGTGTTTGTGGGCCTTACCGCTTACAAGGTACAAATGCTGAAACGCATTGGCACCGGTGTAGAGATGGGCCAGGCTGAAGGCAAAAAGCTGGCGCTGATGGGCGCGATGTCACTCTACATCACCTTTATCAACCTGTTCCTGTCGCTGCTGCGCATATTTGGCCGCCGCAGGTAATTATCAGGGCACTTACTTGAAAACTTACAAGCAGCCAATGGCCGGGCAACTGTTGCCTGATCATTGGCTGCTTTGATCTGCTACCTACTTGAACACATCTATCTACATCGCCAAGCGCTACCTGTTCTCCAGGAAAAAGATGCATGCCATCAACATCATCTCGGGCATATCTATGCTGGGGGTATTTGTGGGCAGCGCTGCGCTCATCGTCATCTTGTCGGTGTTCAACGGGTTCGAGAAGGTGATCCTGGCCTTGTATAACAAATTCACGCCGGAGTTGAAGATCGAGCCGGCGCAAAGCAAAACGTTCGACCCTAACACACCCTACTTTAAACAGCTCCGTAACGACCCGAGCATTTTCTCGTATACGCAGGCGTTGCAGGAAAAGGCCCTTATCCGCTACGGTGACCGCCAGTTCATTGGTACGGTGCGCGGCGTGAGCGATGATTTTTTGAAGAACAAGCAGCTTGACAGCACCATCCAGAACGGCTCGTTCACGCTTAAGGTGAATGATATGCCTTACGCCGTGATCGGTGCCACCGTGCAGAACAGCTTGGGCGTTAACATCAATGATCAGCTATCATCGTTGCAGATCTATTCGCCCAAAAAGAAAGAGGTAAGCACCGTTAACCCGGCAGATAATTTTGTACATCAGCCGATCAACGTATCGGGCATCTTTTCGATACAGCAGGATTTTGACGACATCATTGTCACCCCGCTATCCTTTGCCCGTTTACTGCTTGATGAACCCGAGGAGGTCTCCTCTATCGAGATCAATTTTAAACCGGGCACACGTGTAGCCAATATTCAAAAACAGATCGAGGATAAGCTGGGCGAAAAGTTCCTGGTGAAAGACCGTTATCAACAAAATACCGAGCTATACAAAACGTTGAATTATGAACGCTGGTTCACTTTTTTGATCCTCACGTTCGTACTCATCATCGCTATATTCAACATTATTGGCTCGCTCACCATGCTGGTGATGGATAAGCGTAAGGACATTGCTGTACTGACCAGCCTGGGCGCCGGAAGGCCGCTTATACAAGGCATCTTCTTTTTTGAGGGGATGATGATCGCCATTACGGGCTGCGTGGCAGGTATCATCGTAGGGGTGATCTTTTGTTTGTTGCAGCAGCAGTTCGGCCTTATCAAAATGGGTGGCCAGCTAATGGTGATCGATGCTTATCCGGTTAACATGAAATTTACCGACCTGATCCTGGTATTTTTGACCGTTACGGGCATATCGGTGATCGCATCGGGCATCAGCGCAAGGTTAAGTGTAAAAGGATTGGACGAAATTAAACAGGATCTGTAAATTTGCAAGATGCGGTATAGGCTAATGATATTAGGGGCGGTCTTGATCGCGGTCATCTCTTCTTGCTGGGACAAGAAGAAAGATGAACCGGTGGTGTATAAAGGCCTGTACAGCTTTGGCCCCGAGGTAAGATCGTTCAAGAACTGCGACGATACGCACGAATACTGGGTAGCCGACAGCTCGGCCCAACTCGAACTACAGTACTCGCAACTCAACTTCGAAAAGCCCTACGAGCCCGTGTACATTGAGGTGGAAGGCCACAAGGTACGCTCAGGCACTGACGGTATGGGATCGGAGTACGATAGCACACTGGTAGTGAAGAAAGTACTGAAAATAACCAAGGAGATACCGCAGGACCTCTGCAACTAAGGTAAAAGCACTACCGGTAAAAGGCGGAGAGGGCGTAAATAAAACAGCACCCGCAGGTGAAACCAAACCCATCCCTGATCCTTTTACCATTGACCTTTTCACCTGAACTAACCCCATTTGATCTGAGAATCATGGAATCGAAACGTCAACAAAAATTTGCCGGTGTACTGCAACAGGACCTGGCCGCTATATTTCAGCGTGAGGGTATGAATTACCTGCCCAACACCCTGGTGACCATTACCAAGGTACGGGTAACGCCTGATCTGGCCATAGCCCGCATTTACCTGAGCTTTTTTAACAATACCGATACGCAAAAAAGTCTGCAGACAGTACGCTCACACGCGGCCGAGATCCGCTATAAATTAGGTGCTCGCATTAAAGATCAGGTAAGGGTGATCCCGCAACTGGAGTTCTTTGTGGATGATACCAACGAGTACGTGGAGCGCATGGACAAACTGTTCGATAAGATCAGCAAAGAGCCACGCCAGCCCGACGAAGAATAAGCCATTCAAGTGCCCCGAATGGATAAGCACCAGCAACTGGCGGCTTACATAGCCGGTAACCCACAGGCGGTAAGTGATGTGATAGATATCGATCGCCAAAACGACCGCCTGCTGCTTTTCAACTTTACGGCCACCAATACCTCGCTCGATGCGGATACCGTTGCCGACACGCCAGCCTTTGCCCGCTGGGTAGAGAATGAATTACAAAACCGTCAGTGTCGTTACGGTATTGGCGGTTATATGGAGCACCGCACCTTATATGCCCGTAGCGCACTGTTCGATACTCCGGGCCAGGAACCGCGCCGGCTCCACTTAGGCACCGATATATGGGGGCCTGCCCTCACACCGGTATACGCCCCGCTCAGCGGCCGCATACACAGCTTTCAAAATAATGACCACTTTGGCGACTACGGCCCCACCATCATCCTCGAGCATGACCTGGATGGACTTGTCTTGTACAGTTTGTACGGCCACTTGAGCGCTCAAAGTCTGGCCGACTTGGTGGTAGGTCAAGCCATTCGACGAGGCCAGCAGATCGCCACCTTTGGCCATATGGACGAGAACGGTAGCTGGCCACCGCATCTTCATTTCCAACTGATGTTCGATATGCAGGGCTGCGCGGGCGACTATCCCGGCGTTTGCCGATATGCCGAAAAGGACCTTTATCAACATAACGTCCCTGACCCCGAGATCATCCTTCGGTTGAACACTGCAACTATACGCTAAGTTATCTGTTAAACTCCTAACGTTAGCTTAGGATGAGTATGAACAGGTTTGGATATATGCTTGCGGCCATGTGCTGCTGGATCATGACGGCGCAGGCACAGCCTGTATTTAAAGGGGGAGCAGCAGCATTGGATCAGTTCATTGCCAGCAAGATCATTTACCCCGATTTTGCCAGCGCCAACTGCATAGCGGCCGATATCAAAGTCAGTTTTGTGGTGAACAAGGCCGGCAAAGTGACCGAGGCCAAAGTGACCCAAGGCCCGGGCATCGACTTGGACGAGGAAGCCGTGAGGGTGATCAAACTTACCTCGGGTAAATGGACCATGCCTTCCGGGTATGACCACCCGGTACGTTTGGTACTGCCCATCCGCTTCAGGCCTGATCAGGCCCGCTGCCAGAACCGCCAGGGACCGATGATGAGCATGCAAGAGGCCATTGCCGCCTACCAAAAACGCCAGGAACTGGAGAACGCCGTGACCAACTACTACATCAATAAATACAAGGGCACCGCCGATTCGCAGAAGGAAGGCACCATACTGGCCCTCAAGACACAGTTAGGCTTTGACGAAGAACTCTACAAAGAACTCCTGGACCGGGCCGACCAAAAGTACAAACAAGGCGACACCGAGGGCGCCTGTAAAGACTGGAACTTCATCAAGAACACCGGCAGCGATATGGCCGATAGCTTTATTGCAAAGTATTGTAAGTGATGTTATTTACCAAAAAGGTAATTGATACCAACACCCAATGACCTGTTGCTTATGGAGTAGTTCACATACCTGGTCATTGATGCCTTAGGAGAATACAAAGCAGAGATCTCAACCCGCTTATTCAATGTAACACCTGCACGGAACAAGAAGTTAATAACAAATTTCTCATAATCATAAACGTTATTGATAGTTGACACAGCCTTAGAAGAAGCGTTCTCGACCACCAGGTCATTTTTACTGTTGATCAGATAGTTAAGTCCAAAGCCTCCGCCTATGTGCACCTTGAACTTCTCTGCATTATACAGGTTGAGAAACATCTGCGGCGAGAGACTAATGATGGATTGCCCCAGTTTGTAGCTATAATTGAAAGATCCGACCGTTTTTACAATAGTTGGTCTGGCCATA
This sequence comes from Mucilaginibacter daejeonensis, assembly GCF_020783335.1. NCBI lineage: Bacteria > Pseudomonadati > Bacteroidota > Sphingobacteriia > Sphingobacteriales > Sphingobacteriaceae > Mucilaginibacter > Mucilaginibacter daejeonensis. The sequence continues at coordinate 299,392 of NZ_CP086068.1, read as the reverse complement.
GCCACTGCAAGTTCGGTTCTGAAATAAGTCCGCTGCACGAACTTATTCAAGAAGAAATCCATGCCGCCTGATATACGAGGCAGATAGGTATGACCTGGTATGCCGACAAAGTCATTTTGGTCATTGAACTCAGTGGTTATACGGTTAGCCATTACGCCTACAAAAAATCGCTTTCCGAAAGTTGATGCGGTGACAGCACGGTCATCATGGTTAATGTGTTTAAGGATCTTCCGGATCTCATCTTCATCATACTGCGACCGCTCTATATTGGTCATTACCTTATCGTCTGCTACCTGATATTGTGCACAATATGACCGTAAGGTATTGGTGTAAAGCCCTACTTTTTCCACACTCCTTCCGTCCATTCCATAGTATTCGTAGTATTTTAGCTCGGTGGGTAACTCATTTTTGTTCTTTATGAAAAGCCTTGTCTTAAAATCTCTGTGCTTGAGGAGGCTTAATGGCACCCCCTTGTAAACCACCTGTAAGAACACAGTATCCATTCTGGTGGTAGTATCCAGGCCTGATGGCAGATCTGGGAAATGGGTCTTGTCCATGCTCAATGGACCGCGATAAGTAACATAACTATCCATTCCGGTCACCTCAAAAGCCTGTAGTGCGGCTGCTCCATAGGTGGTCGGGGTAGCGTCTACAGCCGAGCTTTTGAACTCGATGACTAGCGGCGACCTGTTCCATTCACGGTAATTGATGAATCCTCTTATGCTATCACCGTTAGCCTTGATGATATACCCTGGCTTATAGTTGGATTGTGCGTGTACGGTAAGGGCTAAAAAAAGAGTACATAGCCAAAGCTTGAATATTTTCATTTGTTGATAAGGAATAGCGTCCCGAAGATAACTACTCCTTATCAAATGTTAAAATATGGCTTGTGCTATTCTTTTGGTAGGTTCAGGGTTGCCCATGGTATAAAAGTGTAGTACGGGTACGCCAAAGTCCACCAGCTCTTTGCACTGGTTGACCATCCACTCGATGCCTACTTCTTTTACTTGTTTGTCGTCTTTGCAGGCATTCACCGCATCGCAAAGATCCTCGGGTATATCGATGTGGAAGATCTTGGGCAGGTTGATCAGCTGCTTGGCCGTGGTGATCGGTTTGAGTCCGGGTATGATGGGTACGTTAATATCGTTCTCGCGGCAAAGGTTAACGAATTGCTTGTACTTACTCACGTCGAAGAACATTTGGGTCACGATAAAATCGGCGCCGCCATCGATCTTTTGTTTGAGGTACTTGAAGTCGCTTTTCAGGTTGGGGGCTTCAAAGTGCTTTTCGGGATACGCGGCCACGCCCACGCAAAAATCGGTCTTGTAGGAAGAATCCTGATATTCGTGCAGGTAGATGCCGTTATTCATGTTCACCACCTGCTCCAACAGTTCGGTAGCATAGCAGTGACCACCTGGGGTAGGGATGAAACCGGGGTCGGTCTTACGGGCATCGCCGCGCAACACCAGCACGTTATCGATGCCTAAAAATTGCAGGTCGATAAGCGCATACTCCGTTTCTTCCTTGGTAAAACCACCGCAGATCAGGTGCGGCACGGTATCTACATTGTACTTATGCTTGATGGCCGCGCATACCGCCACGGTTCCCGGGCGTTTGCGGTACGTGGCTTTCTGAATATTGCCGTTGGGTAATTCTTTGTAAAAAAGGTCCTCGCGTGAGGAGGTCACATCAATGAACGGCGGCTTGAACTCCATCAGCGGATCGATCGCTTTGTAGATGCCATCCATGCTCTGCCCCTTCATCGGCGGAAGCAATTCAAAAGAAAATAAGGTCTTGCCGTTAGCGTTGGCTATATGTTGAGTGATCTTCATGTTAGTATCAAGTATTTAGTATCAAGTAGCAAGATTCTTCTGCAAGCCACTTAACATTTTTTGGACTTCTGTGATCTTACTTGTAAGGCTTAAAAGCTGCCCATCGGAGATGTAATTAAATTCTTTAGCAAGGATGATGTGAGTCTCCAATTCGAACGCAGAACCTAACGAAACTGACAGAAATTGAGAGAACTCTTTAGCTGAACGTCTTCCACAACCTTCGGCGATATTGGATGGTATCGAGACCGCGGCCCGTGTCATTTGCGATATCAAGCCAAAGCGTTCGTCGGTCGGAAAGTTCCGGGTTAGCTCGAATACGATCTTACTTACCTCTATTCCAGCCTTCCAAACTTTAAGTTCCTTGAAATTATGCATGTCTTGATACCTGATACTAACTACTTGCTACTTTCCTAATAATTCAAATTCGGTCCTAACCAGCGTTCTACGGTCTCTACCGACATGTTCTTGCGGTGGGCGTAGTCCTCGATCTGATCTTTGCCGATCTTGCCTAAACCAAAGTAGCGCGACTGCGGGTGAGCGAAATAGAAGCCGCTTACGGATGCCGTTGGCAACATGGCCATGCTTTCGGTCAGGTGCATATGTGCGTTATCTTCGGCCTTCAACAAATCAAATAGCGTCACCTTTTCGGTATGTTCCGGACAAGCCGGATAGCCCGGTGCCGGGCGAATGCCTTGGTATTGCTCTTTGATCAGCTCCTCGTTGCTCAGTTGCTCATCGTGGGCGTAACCCCAGTATTGGCGACGTACCAGTTCGTGCATCTTTTCGGCAAAGGCCTCGGCCAAACGGTCGGCAATAGCCTTCACCATGATGCTATTGTAATCGTCGTGGTCGGCCTCGTACTGGGCTACCAATTCATCGCAGCCCAAACCGGTGGTCACGGCAAAGCCGCCGAAATGATCGGCAATACCACTTTCTTTAGGCGCTATAAAGTCGGCCAAAGCATAGTGCGGTTCGCCTTTGGCCTTTTCGGCTTGCTGGCGCAAGGTGTGGATGCGGGTAAGCAGTTGAGTGCGGCTTTCGTCGGTATAAAGTTCAATATCGTCGCCCACGCTGTTGGCCGGCCAAAAGCCGATCACCCCATTGGCCTGCAGCAGGTTCTCGCTGATCACTTTGTTCAGCATCTCCTGTGCATCATCGAACAGCTTACGTGCCTCAACGCCTACGTTCTTGTCATCAAATATCTTGGGGTAACTGCCACGCAGCTCCCAGGTATGAAAGAATGGGGTCCAGTCGATATAAGGCACCAATTCCTTTAACGGAAAGGCTTCAAAAACTTTTGTTCCGGTGACGGTCGGCTTTGGCGCGACCGTGCTGAGGTCGATCTGATAGCGTAGCGCGCGTGCTTCTTCGAGGCTCAGGAAACGTTTGTCAGACCGCTTGTTCAAATGCGCTTCGCGGGCCTTTTCGTATTCGGACTTGATACCGTTGATGTATTCGTCGCGCGTGGCTTTGTTCATGAGCGCACTGCACACGGTCACACTGCGCGAGGCATCCAGTACGTGTATGGCGGCGCCAGAATAATTAGGGGCGATCTTCACCGCAGCGTGAATGCGCGAGGTAGTGGCCCCACCCACGATCAGCGGCATGGTGAAACCTTCCCGCTCCATCTCCTTGGCAAAATGCACCATCTCATCTAATGATGGAGTGATGAGCCCACTTAGGCCAATGATATCGACGTTTTGTTTCTTCGCTTCTTCAATGATGCGTTGTGCAGGCACCATCACGCCAAGGTCAATGATCTCGAAGTTGTTACAGGCCAGTACCACGCCTACAATGTTCTTACCAATATCGTGCACATCTCCCTTAACGGTGGCCAACAACACTTTACCGGCATTGCTGCGTTCGCCAGGTGTGGCGTTCTTTGCTTTTTCGGCCTCAATGTAAGGCAGCAAATAAGCTACCGCCTTTTTCATTACCCTGGCCGATTTTACCACTTGGGGCAGGAACATCTTACCGGCGCCGAACAGGTCGCCCACGATGTTCATGCCGTCCATCAGCGGACCCTCGATCACCTCGAGCGGGCGCGCATATTGCTGGCGGGCCTCTTCTACGTCAGAATCGATATATTCAACGATGCCTTTTACCAACGCGTGCGACAGGCGCTTTTGCACCGGCTCGTTACGCCAGGCCTCATCCTTCACGATCTCTTTACCCTTGGCTTTCACCGTTTCGGCGAACTCTACCAAACGCTCGGTAGCATCGGGACGGCGGTTCAGCAGCACGTCCTCTACCCTTTCGAGTAGGTCTTTTGGTATCTCCTCATAAACCTCCAGCATACCGGCATTCACGATGCCCATATCCATACCGGCTTGGATGGCATGGTATAAAAAGGCCGAGTGCATGGCCTCGCGTACCACGTTATTACCGCGGAACGAAAAAGAGATATTACTTACCCCACCGCTCACCTTGGCATGCGGAAGGTTCTGTTTGATCCAGCGCGTAGCCTCAATAAAGTCTACCGCATAATTGTTATGTTCTTCCAGACCGGTAGCCACGGTCAGGATGTTAGGGTCAAAAATGATATCCTGCGGAGGGAAACCGATCTCGTTCACCAGTATATCGTAAGAGCGCTTGCAGATCTCGATCCGGCGTTCGTAATTGTCGGCCTGGCCTTGTTCGTCAAAAGCCATCACCACGGTGGCAGCACCGTAGCTTAAGATCTTGCGGGCATGTTCCTTAAATTTTTCTTCGCCCTCTTTAAGCGAAATAGAGTTAACGATACCCTTACCCTGCAAGCATTTTAACCCGGCCTCGATCACCGTCCATTTAGATGAATCGACCATGATGGGCAATTTGGCGATATCAGGTTCAGAGGCCACCAGGTTCAGGAACTTGACCATCACCGCCTCCGAATCGATCATACCTTCGTCCATATTGATATCGATCACCTGCGCACCGCCCTCTACCTGCTGGCGGGCAACGGTAAGTGCTTCCTCATAATTTTCGGCCAGTATCAGTTTCGAGAATTTGGGCGACCCGGTTATGTTGGTACGCTCGCCCACGTTCACAAAGTTGGTAAGCGGCGTAATATTGATCGCCTCCAAGCCACTCAGGCGCATGTAGCTTTCAACCTCCGGCAACTGGCGGGGTGGGTATTTAGCCGCTTTATCGGCAATGCACTTGATGTGATCGGGCGTGGTACCGCAGCAACCGCCAACGATGTTCACGATGCCAGCCTTGATAAAATCATCTACCTGGTGGGCAGTTTCATGCGGGGTCTCATCATAAGCGCCAAATTCGTTAGGTAATCCTGCGTTGGGATAAGCGGAGATATATACATCAGCTTTGTTGGATAGTTCCTCCAAATAAGGACGCATCTCACGGGCGCCTAAGGCGCAGTTCAACCCCACCGATAAAAGGTTGGCATGACGTATCGAGTTCCAGAATGCCTCTACCGTTTGGCCTGAAAGGGTACGACCCGACGCATCGGTAATGGTACCCGATATCATGATCGGCAGATTCTTGCCGCTTTCTTCGGCATATCGTTGTGCAGCAAATAATGCTGCTTTGGCGTTCAGGGTATCAAAAATGGTCTCGATGAGCAACAGGTGTGAGCCGCCATCCACCAGGCCGCGGATCTGCTCATAATAAGCTTCGGCCAGGTCATCAAAAGTAACGGCACGGTAACCCGGATCGTTCACATCGGGCGATAGCGACGACGTACGGTTAGTAGGGCCTACCGCACCGGCCACAAAGCGCGGTTTTTCCGGGTTCTTTTTGGTATAGATGTCGGCCACTTCGCGGGCCAGGCGCGCACCTTCAAAGCTCAGCTCGTAGCCCAGCTCCTCCATATGGTAGTCGGCCAGTGATATGCGCTGGGTACTAAAGGTATTCGTCTCGATGATATCAGCACCGGCATCCAGATACTCGGCATGGATGGCCTTGATGACATCCGGGCGAGTGATATTGAGCAGGTCGTTATTCCCTTTCAGATCGCTCGGGTGATCCTTAAAACGCTCCCCTCTAAAATCCTCTTCGGTGAGCTGATAGCGCTGTATCATGGTACCCATGGCGCCATCGATCACCAGTATGCGTTTCTGTAATTGTTCTCTAATGTCCATTGAAGTAACAAGTAGTTAGTATAAAGTATCAAGACAGTGTACTACTGTTGCTTTCAAGTATCGCATGCTCTTGATACGAGATACTTGATACCAGATACTAAAACAGCTTATATCGAAAGGCCATGGAGGTTTGGAGTTCTCATTGACTCTCGCTTATCCGTCTTGAAACCTGTCAGTTGGCGGTCTCAAGTAGAATGTAGCACCTTGTAAGCACAGGTTGCTAAGACTTCGCAGGGTCCAATCCCTCCGTCTTTCTCTATAAGCGGTACAAATTTGCAAAATACGCCGATGATTTGCAAATGAGCAGGCAGCCTTATTTACCTCCTTGTGCGTTGATGCGAACGGTGTTTGGGTTGCTGATCGGCGATATGATCTTAGAAGAAAGGATTCGTCTCTTTCTCGCGGCCAATGGTGGTCTCGGGACCGTGGCCTGGGTAAACCACCAGCTCATCGGGCAATATGAACAGCTTTTGCTGGATGTTAGTAAGTAATTGCTGATGGTTGCCGCCCGGGAGGTCGGTGCGGCCAATGCTGCCTCTGAAAAGCACATCACCACCGATCACGATACCATTTTGCACATCATAAAAGCACAAGTGTGCAGGTGAATGACCCGGAGCAAAGATCAGCTCCAAGGTGGTATTGCCAAAGCTTATGCTACCGCTCTCGGGCAAATAGGTATCAGGCAAGGGCGATAACTCATACCTCAGGCCCGACTGCTGCGACCATACCGGCATGGCCTCTAGAACCACCAGTTCGCCTTTGTGGAACTGCGGCTTTAACCCATACTGATCAAATACGAACTTATTGCCCAGCACATGGTCGATGTGGCAGTGAGTATTGAGCAGCAGTACCGGCTTTAAGCCTTCGGCCTTAATGAAGTTGACCACCGCATCCTGCTCGGCAGCGGTATACATACCCGGATCGATGATGGCACATTCGCCGGTCTCGTCATATAACAGATAAGTATTTTCCTGGTACGGATTGTTTAAAAATGCTTTGATGGTAGCCATGGCCCAAAGGTAAAGCTTTTATGATCGCTTTATAAAACCGGATATTTCCGGCTTTTGCTGGTTAAATGTCCATCAATTCTTTCTTTTTCTTGCTCTTTAACCTTTTGGGGATAAAATGCAGGATCTCGGTCTTGAGGGCCTCTATCATGCGGCGTTTTAAAAAATTACGCTGGATCACGATGCTTACCTCACGTGCCGGCTCGGGCGAGCGGAAGTAACGGATACGGTCGAGCTGTTTATCGCTCAGGTCGTCAAGGGCCAACTCAGGTAAAATGGTGGCACCATTATTTTGGTCTACCATGCGCTTTAGGGTATCCACACTACCGGTGTTGTATTCAAAGTGCTGAAAGCCCTTAGTGCTTTTACGGCGTTGGCAAATGTTCAACACCTGCTCGCGCATGCAATGACCTTCGTCAAGTACCCATAATTCTTCTACATCTATATCCTCAGGACTGATGTTCTTTTGCTTGTGCAGCTTACTGCTTTTGGATACATAAGCCACAAAATTTTCGTAGAATACCGGTATCTCGGTCAGGCCGCTTTCGTGCAATGGTGTCGATAAGATGCCGCAATCGATCGTGCTTAATTTGAGCTGCTGAATGATGTTCTCGGTGGTTTGTTCCCACACCACCAATTTGACCTGCGGGTACTGCTCTACAAAACGGCTGATGATGCGCGGTAACAGGTATGGCGCTATGGTAGGGATGATCCCGATACGTAACTCCCCCGAAAGTTCGGTTTGCCGGTCGGTCACGATCTCTTTGATCTTATAGCTTTCGGCCAGCATGACCCGGGCCTGGGCAATGATCTCGGTACCCACCTCGGTAGGAACGATGGGCTGACGCGTGCGGTCAAATATCTTTACGCCCAGCATGTCTTCCAGCTTTTGAACCTGCATGCTCAGGGTGGGCTGCGTCACAAAACACTTTTCGGCAGCTAATACAAAGCTTTTATAAGTATCAACAGCAACGATGTATTCCAGTTGGGTAATGGTCATTTTGGCCTATAGTATATCTCTATGGCAAATATAACAATTGATCGATAACGATTATAAAGCATTTTCTGGCCACAAAAAAGCCCCTTGTTGAGGGGCTTAAGAGGTTTAGGCTGTCTGATATTTTTGCATCTCTTCCAACTCATCGGCACTTGGGCCATAGCTGCCAGGGATAGGTATGTTAAGCAGACGCAGGTAAACACCCATTTGCGCACGATGATGGATCATTTGTGCGAGCACGATACGTATCATCTCGTACTTGGTGCACACCATGATGATGTGCTCGCCGTTTTGCAGGGTCCAGGTCTCGGTCAGCACTTCTTCAGTGGTCTTTCCCAGTTGGGCAATGCCATCGGCCAGTGAGCGTTCAAAGTAATCGAGCAGGCCGGCGGTGTTCTCAAATTCTTCCTCTTTCCACTCGCCGGTGGCAAAGTCAAGGCCGGGGCTGTTCACCGTCATACCGATCCAGTTACCCAGATCAGCTATATGGGCGGCCAAACGGCGCACGGTCATGCTTTTAGGGTGAGGTTGCCAGTCGTGATCTTCGTTAGGGATGCGCTCCAGCATTTTACGGGTGTTATTGCCTTCGTTGGTCAACTCTTTCAAAAGTGCTTCGATAATGTTCATGGTTTCTTTGTTTTTTGATGTTGATACAAAGAAACCATGGGGTAGTGACAACCCTATGTCAGCAGCTTTTAGGCTTTTGAAAATATTTTTTGGGCGATACCTTTCACCTTATCGAGCAGGGCAGGCGGTTCCAGTATCTCAGCCCTATCGGCGAACATCATATACCATCGCGCAAAACCCTCTAACGACATGGTCATGAAGGTCATCTCCAGTTCGTCGCCCCTATCCACTTCGCTAACATAACCCATGTAGTAGCGCTGCTCGCCCAGGTACAGCGCAGATGCCTTATCGATGCGGATCACCACCGGTATCAGTTCATGCCGGTCGTACACCCGTTGCAAGTGATCTTTTAACGGCGGATGCTCTTTGGTATAACATTCATCGGTCACCTTGAGGTCCATCATGCGATCGAATCTGAAATCACGGTGATCTTGCTTGGCGCGGCAATAAGCGATCAGGTGCCAGTAACGGTCCAGGTAAAATACGCCTATGGGTTCCACATCACGCTGGCTATGCTGCTGCCGGTAATAAGAAAAATAGGTGAGCGATACTACCTTCTTTAAGGCTATGGCGTTCAACAAGGTCTGCAAAGGATCTAAACCCTGATTAAGGTGCGCGGGCCTGTTCCCTTTCATCACCTCTATACTGTTGTCGATACCGGCCAGGTGATCCTTCTCAGCGTTACGCAATACGGCTCTTACTTTATACATGGCCGAGCGGTAACTGCTGCTGTTGGTATCATCGGTCAGTTTCTCTACCAGCTTCTCGGCCGTGATAAAGGCCATAGCCTCTTCCAGCGTAAAGGCCACCGGCGGCAAGCGGTATCCATCAGCCAGGGAATACCCCACACCAGCCTCGCCAATGATCGGTACGCCGGCTTCTTCCAAGGTGCGTATATCGCGGTACACGGTACGCAAGCTGATCCCGAAGCGGTCGGCAATGGCCTGTGCCTTCACCAGCCTGCGTGATTGCAGGTGTATCAAAATGGCCGATATTCGATCGATGCGATTCATGTCAGGACTCACTTAACTGTTTATGACAGCAAATATCAGAATAAATGCACCGTAGTGTAACCATTTGATATAAAAGTACTCTTATGGGTGTAACGTCCTGCCTTTAGGTGTTGCTACAGCTATGCACTTATTACGATAACGTTAATAAATGTTAAAAAGGCAGAATAATACGGGTGTTCTTTTTGAATACTAACACTTTAGTTATACCTTGTTGCCTCAAACCTGACCATGAGATATCTATTCACAACACTATTCCTCTGTCTATTCAGTACTTTTTTATTCGCACAAAACAATTACGCTGTAAAAGGAAGCGTGGTCGACACTGCTTCCAATGCCAAACTCACCAATGCCACCGTGATGGTGCTGAACGCCAAGGATTCTACCTTGCGTAAATTTGCCCGTGCCGGCGCTAATGGCGTTTTTAACATCGGTCCGCTCAATACAGGTAAGTTCATCTTGTTGGTGACCTACCCTAAGTACGCCGATTACGTAGAAGATTTCACACTTGATTCGGCGCATACCACTTACAACGCCGGGCAGCTCAACCTCATGTTGCGGTCGATGCTGTTAGCCAGCGTAATGGTAAAGGGTACCCGCGCTGCCATCAAGATCAAGGGCGACACCACCGAATTCAATGCCTCCAGCTTTACCGTACAACCTAACGCCAAGGTGGAAGACCTCCTTAAACAGCTACCCGGCATCACCGTAGATAAGGATGGCAAGATCACCGCCCAGGGCCAAACCGTGAACAAGGTATTGGTAGACGGCGAAGAGTTTTTTGGTGATGACCCTACCCTGGTGACCAAGAACCTTCGCGCAGACATGGTAGATAAAGTACAACTCTATGATAAATCGAGCGATCAGGCTGCTTTTACGGGTATCGATGATGGCAATAAATCCAAGACCATCAATATCAAATTGAAGGAGGACAAGAAGAACGGCTACTTCGGTAAGGTAGAGGCCGGTATAGGGACAAAGAAATTTTACCAGGAACAAGCGGCCTTTAACAAATTCAGGGGCAAGGAAAAGATATCGGCTTATGGAACTTTGGCCAATACGGGCAAAACAGGCCTGGGCTGGGAGGATGCCAATAAATACGGTACCGGCGGCAACAACGTTGAATTTGTGGATGGGGGCATCAACATTTCGGGCAACGGTAATGACGATATAGAGGGATGGAGCGGCCGTTACAGTGGTGATGGCTTACCGGTGGCCAGGGCCGGTGGCGCACACTATGACAATAAATGGAATGGCGACAAAGTGACCGTGAACGGCAACTACAAGATCGGTTCATTGACCGTGACAGGCGACCGCAACGTGTTATCGCAAAATAACATCGCTGGCACTGCGGCTATCCCTGCCAGCTCGATCATCACTAACTCCGACCAAAATTTCAAGAACTACGTATTCAGGCAAAAGGCCGATGGTGCCTTTAATTTCAAGCTCGATAGCTTATCGAACCTGAAGATCGCTTTTGATGGCACCTTAAAAAGCAGCGATACCGAAAGCTCGTACCGTGCCACCAGCAACCGTAAAAACACCGAAACGCTTGAAGAGAAGTTACTGAATAACAACAGCCGTGACCTGAGCACCGATGGTGACCAGAAAACGTTCAACTTTAGCGCATTGTACACCAAAAAGTTCAAGAAAGTAGGACGTACCATATCGGCTACCGTTTCACAAACGATCGACCGTAATGACAATACCGGTTTCCTGTTATCAAATACCGAGGTGTACAATACCGCGGGCGGCCTGGCATCATCGCAAAAGGTGGATCAGTTCAAGGTGAATGATATCAACACCAACATCTTTAACAGTAACATCGCTTACAGCGAGCCCTTCTCTAAATCAACATCTATATTATTGAATTACGGTATTGGCGTCAGTAACAGCACTGCCGACCGCCGTTCGTTCAACAAGTCGGGCACGGGCAGGTATGATGCACTTGTCGACTCGTTGAGTAACAATTACCGTTTAGATCAGTTCACCCAGCAGGGCGGTGCTATCTTTAACTATAAAAAGGATAAGACCACCTTTAACTTTGGCACCAAGCTGGCGGTGGTCGACTTTCAGCAACTGAACAAAGTGAACGACCGCGAGTTCGATCGCCACTTTGTGAACTGGAACCCTCAGCTCAGCTACCAATACCGGTTCTCGCAGCAAAAGTCATTCAGGTTCAATTATAACGGTAACACCCGTCAACCTACTATTGATCAAATACAGCCGATCATCATCAACATCGACCCTACCAACCTGATCTTGGGTAACCCTGATCTGCGTCCATCGTTCACCAACCGTTTCCAGGTCACTTACAACACCTACAAAGTGTTGAGCAACCGCTCGCTTTGGATCAACGGCTCCTATTCGTTCACCAGTAACCCGATCGTAAGCAATATAACCACCAACGCCGCCAATGGCTATACCGTTAGCCAGTCGGTGAATTTGAGCGGACAAACGCCTACCAATTATTCGGTTTACGCCAGCACCGATAGCAAGGTCAAGTTCTTGTGGAGTATGAATATCGGTATTTACACCAGTGTGAACGGTAGTACCTCTTTTAACATGGTGCGTACAGTGAACAACAATACCGTTAGCGAGGCCCTTAACCGCACCGTTTCCAACAATCTGGGCGGCGGTTTAAGCATACAGCGCTTTGTAGAAAAGAAATTCGATATCTGGGCGTCGTTCGGTCCTACCTATAACACCGGTAGATCATCGCTTAACCCTGACCTTAATAACAACGGCTTTGGCTTTACTACTAACCATTACATCAACTTTTACCTGCCAGCCAAATTGGTGTTAGGCACCGATGGTTATTACGAGTACCGTGCTCCTACAAGATCGTTCAACGAAGATTTCAAGCGCTTTATCGCTAACGTTTACCTGACCAAATCATTCCTAAAAGATGAGAGCCTGAAATTAAAGGTCACCGTGAACGATGTGTTCAACCAGAACCAGGGCTTTTCGCGTAACGCCTACGGCGCTTACATCACCCAAACCACTAACACCACTATCAAACGATACGCGTTGTTCTCGCTCATTTACGACTTTAGTAAGATGGGTGGCGGCGCAGCAAAAAAATAAGATCATGACAACCACCTTACGCATCATCACTATTTGCCTGCTGGCATTGATCAGTACCAACAGCTTTGCCCAGAACGCACACTTTACCACCAGCGGCACCATCGAATTTGAAAAGAGCGTGAACATGTATGCCTTGCTTCAAAAGCGGATCAATAAACGTAACGAAAGTTACATGCAGCCCGCTTATGAATCGTTTCGCAAGAGCCAGCCACAATTCAAGAAATTGAAGAGTGAGCTATATTTTGACGGCGACCGCACGCTCTACAAACCCTTACCGGAGGACGGCCCCATGAACGGCTGGTTCAACACCCCCATCGTTCAGCAAACCAATACCGTAAGTGCCGACCTCAGCACCGGGGCATCGAGCACTGCCAAATTGGTTTACGAGGAGAACTTTTTAGTAAAGGATACTTTACGCAAGATCAACTGGAAGATCACTGATGAGACCCGCGAGATTGCTGGCTACAACTGCAGACGCGCCAATGCGGTGATCATGGATTCGATATACGTGGTAGCTTTTTATACCGATCAGATAGCCGTGACCGGTGGCCCAGAGTCATTCACCGGTTTACCGGGTATGATCCTGGGGGTGGCGCTGCCGCATGAACATGTGACCTGGTTCGCTACCAAGGTGACCGATAAGGCCGTTACCCCAAAAGAGCTGGCCCCGCCGGCCAAAGGCAAGCCGGTGAACAACAAACAACTGAACGCCACCTTGAAAGAGGCCATGAAGGATTGGGGCGAGTATGCCCAGGAAGAGTTAAAAGGCTTTACGTTATAAACGAAAAGGACCAGCTTATGAGCTGGTCCTTTTTTGGTATGATCATTTACCGAACATGCGCATGATCCGCTGCCTGAAGCTCTGATGCTGCGGCTGTTCAAAAAGCTTTTGTTCTACCGACCGTATCTCGTTTCGCAAAGCACGCTGTCCCCTTAGCCTGATCAGTTCATGAACCGTGGCCTGCCACTGCAATGCCTCGTTCAGTTCAGGGCGTATAATGGTGTGCGCCTCAAATATCAGGCGGTCTTCTGCTGGCATCTGGCCGAGCAGGTAATGGTCTATTTGCCGGGTGTCAGTTACAGAGGTCCTCATACATCAATGATCTTTCTTTTACCTGTTCGCGTACCTTTTCCAAACACTTATGCTTTTGCACCGTGGCCGATCGCTCGCCCGAGAGTTGGAACCGCTCGGCTATCTCACGCATGCTGGCCTTGTCGTAATAAAAGGCTTGCAACATATCAAGGCAACGCTTACCTGCTGCTTCCAGATAGCGTAACAACCTATTGGCCGATGGTACGGGCTCGGGCACATCGGCGGCCAGGTCGTGAGTCAACTGATCCATGCTTACCAGCCTTTGCTGCCCTTGCCGGTAGTGATACCATAAATGCCGGGCTATCCCTTTAAGGTAGGCCTTTTTATCCTGAATGGTGCCTCTGTCGTTACGCAGGTCGCGTTCGTACAGGATCACCAGCGCATCCTGAAAAATATCTTTTGCCTCATCAAGCGTACCGCCCTGTTTACTCACCATGGCAGCCACTGCCGGGAAGGCCTTCAGATAAAGTTCGGTCAGTTGCTGCTCGCGGGTAGATGTTGCTGTTGCCATTGCCTCGATCATCATAGTTATCAGGTAAGTGTATGGATCATGAAGAACATCACCCTAAAAGTTCAAATTAATTTTCGGTAAAATATCGGTTCTGGGTCAAAAAGGCACAACCAAAAAGCATATCTTGATCCTGATGTTTACCCATTACCTATGGATGCAGAAAAGATAAGATCACAACAACATTATAACGGCGAGGCCGACTGGTTAAAGTGGGGCCCATATTTGTCTGAACGGCAATGGGGAACCGTACGCGAGGATTACAGCGCCAATGGCGACGCCTGGAACTATATCACCCACGATATGGCCCGCAGCAAGGCATACCGCTGGGGCGAGGAAGGCATAGCCGGCATCAGCGATCACTGTCAGGAGCTATCAGTCGGTCTGGCTTTGTGGAATGGGAAAGACCCGATATTGAAGGAGCGCATGTTCGGCCTCACCAACCATGAAGGTAACCATGGTGAAGATGTGAAAGAACTTTACTATTACCTGGATAGTACCCCTACACACAGTTACCTCAAAATGCTGTACAAGTATCCGCAGCAGGCGTTCCCTTACCAACAACTGATCGAAGAGAATGCCAGGCGCGGTAAGCATGAGCCCGAGTTCGAGCTGATCGATACTGGCCTTTTTGACCATGATGAGTATTTTGATGTGTTTGTTGAGCACGCCAAGCAAGGCCCTGACGATGTCCTGATCCGGTACACCGTACACAACCGTGGCCTGCATGATGCGAGCATACACCTGCTGCCCCAACTATGGTTTCGCAATACATGGTTGAATGATCAACCAGCCTCCCAACTGCTGTTTCAAGGCAACAACACCATATTGGTTCGGTCGGCTCAGTTGGGCCATGATAACTACTGTTACGCCGATGGTACACCGCACGTACTGTTCACCGAGAACGACACCAATAACCAGCGCCTTTACGGCTCGGCTAACCGTACACCTTATGTAAAAGATGCGTTCAATGAGCGGGTGGTACACGGTAACACAGAAGCCGTGAACCCTAAGAACGAGGGCACTAAGGCTGCCTTTTGGTATCAACTGAACGTGCCGGCCAAGGGAAGCGTGACCGTTAAGCTCCGGCTGTGTATGGGCCAGCAGGCTAAACCATTCGACGGCTTTGATCAGCTATTTGATACTCGCATAGCCGAGGCCGATGAGTTCTATGCCTCGCTTCACCGCAAGGAAGCTACGGACGATGAGCGCCTGATACAACGGCAGGCCTGGGCCGGTATGTTATGGAGCAAGCAGTATTACCATTATAACGTGATGGAATGGCTTGACGGTGATGCTGGCGAACCCCAGCCACCACAAAACCGACGCCAGGGCCGTAACAACCATTGGCGCCATTTTGTGGCCGAGGATATTATTTCGATGCCCGATAAATGGGAGTATCCGTGGTTCGCGGCGTGGGATCTGGCCTTCCATTGCATCGCACTGGCTCCTGTAGATGCAGGCTTTGCTAAAAAACAATTGCAACTGCTGGTGGGTGCCAACTTTATCCATCCTAATGGGCAGTTACCGGCTTATGAGTGGGACCTAAGCGACGTGAATCCTCCGGTGCATGCATTGGCCACCTGGAAGGTATATGAGATAGACCGTAAGGCCACAGGCAAGGATGATATCCAGTTTCTCGAAAGCATCTTCCAAAAGCTCACCATGAACTTTACCTGGTGGGTGAACCGTAAGGACAGCGAGGGCAACAACATATTTGAAGGCGGCTTTTTAGGTCTCGACAATATTGGCATCTTCAACCGTAGTGCACCGGTGCCCGGAGGCGGTTTTTTGGAGCAGGCCGATGGTACCAGTTGGATGGCTATGTATGCCCTCAACATGATGCGCATCTCCATGGAGCTGGCCCTGCACAACCCGGTTTACGAGAGTATGGCCGTTAAATTTGCCGAACACTTCCTGTACATTGCCGGCTCGCTGGCTCATATGGGCGAGGATTCGTTAGGCCTTTGGGACGATGAGGACGGTTTTTACTACGACCTGCTACGCCACCCCGATTGCAGTTGGGACCGATTGAGATTGCGAACGCTGGTGGGCTTGATCCCTATGTTCGCGGTCACCATATTTGACGAGGCCAAGTGGAAGAACCTGCCCCTCCTGTCGCAACGGCTCGACTGGTTCATGAAACAACGGCCTGACCTGGTGAATTTGGTAAGCCGCTGGAAAGACACCAAGGGCGACCAGCAACACTTATTCTCCCTGCTACGCGGCCATCGCATGAAATTACTGCTTCGGCGGATGCTTGACCCTAACGAGTTTTTGTCTGACCATGGTATACGTTCGGTATCCAAAGTTTACGAGCAACAGCCGTTCAGGTACTGGCTGGGTGGCGAGGACCTGTCAGTACGATACCTGCCTGCCGAGAGTGACAGCAACATGTTCGGTGGTAACAGTAACTGGAGAGGCCCTATCTGGATGCCGATCAACTATTTGCTCATGATGTCGTTATACTGGTTCCATGACTATTATACCGACGATTTTAAGGTAGAATACCCGACCGGCTCGGGCGAATATTTTTCGTTGGCACAGATCGGCGATGCGTTGGGTCAGCGGCTCAAAAGCATCTTTCTACGTAACGAAAAAGGCCAACGACCGGTATTTGGCGGTCACCCGAAGCTTGACCATGACGAGCATTTTAGAGACCATATCCTGTTCCACGAGTACTTTAATGGCGATACCGGCAAGGGCCTGGGTGCATCGCACCAAACCGGTTGGACGGGTTTGATCGCGCTGATCATTTGAGTCATCGTATGTCGGCAACTACATCCAACTTTAAGCTTTACGTGTCCGAGTTCATCGGCACGGCGCTATTGCTTGCCGTAGGGCTAAGCTTCGTGATCTTTGACTGGGGCAAAGGCACCGTGATGGACCAATGGATACCCGACGCAGGTGTCCGCCGGGCGGTCACTGGTTTCCTGTTCGGAACCACTGGTTGCCTGATCACCTTATCACCGGTGGGCAAGATAAGCGGTGCGCATATCAATCCGGCGGTGAGCTTTGGCTTTTGGCTATGCGGTAAAATGAAAGATCATGCGCTGGCAGGTTACCTGATCAGCCAGTTCCTCGGGGCGATGGTCGGTTGCCTCCCCTTATTGCTTTGGGGCCAACAGGGCGCCAGCGTGGGCTATGGCAATACCGTACCCGGCAGCGGCGGCATTTGGCCGGCCTTTGCAGGTGAGGTGGTCACCACGGCGGCACTTATCTCATTGCTGTATTTCTTTGTTGGCCATAAATTGCTTCGTACTTACACGCCTTTTACCATCCCTTTTCTGTACAGTTTCATGGTGTGGGCCGAAGGTCCACTATCAGGCTGCAGTACCAACCCGGCGCGCAGCCTGGGCCCGGCGGTGATCAGCGGGGTTTACGATGCTTTGTGGCTATACTTTGTGGCGCCTGTTTGTGGTGTGTTGCTGGTATTGGGCGTGATCCGCCTGTTCAGCATCAAATGGCATTGGCACATTGGTGCGGCCAGGTTGAGCTACCACGACCACCCGGCACCTGAAGCCATAAAAACTTCATCATGAGCCAAACCAACGTCTATTCTTTTATCTTATAACTTCGATCAATATCAAATACTATGACCCGATTTGAGAACAAAGTAGCTTTAGTTACCGGCAGCAGCCAGGGCATCGGTGCCGCCTGTGCCCTACGCCTGGCCGCCGATGGCGCCGACGTGATCCTGAATGGCCGCACGCTTGACGAGCGTGGCGAGGACCTGATCAAAGAGATCAACGACATGGGCCGCAAGGCGCATTTCCTGGTGGCCGACGTAAGCCAAACCAGCAACGTGGTAAAAATGGTGAACGATGCCATTGCCGTTTGGGGTCAGCTGGATATACTGGTGAACAACGCCGGTGTAGAAAAGAACAACGATTTTTGGAACGTTACCGAAGAAGAATACGACCTGGTGATGGATACTAACCTAAAAGGGATATTTTTTGGTATACAGGCCTTTGTTAAATATTGCATGGCGCAAAAACGCGGTGGTGTGGTGATCAACATGAGCTCGGTGCACGAGGAGATCATTTTCCCGCATTTTGCTGCTTATTGCGCCAGTAAAGGAGGGTTGAAGATGCTTACCCGTAACCTGGCCACAGAGTTGGCTCCGCTCAATATTCGCGTGAATAACGTAGCTCCGGGTGCTATTGCCACGCCAATAAACAAAAAGCTAATGGAGACGCCTGAATTGCTGAACAACGTATTGGAGAATATCCCGATGCGCAAGCTGGGCGAGCCGGAAGATGTGGCCGCGCTGGTAGCCTTCCTGGCCTCTAATGATGCCAAGTACGTGACCGGCTCTACTTACTTTGTGGATGGCGGCCTGACCTATCATTACGAAGAGCAATAGGCCTGCTGAAAAGAATGGTCGTTGTCGCTTGACACGTATTAACGGCATTCTTTTAGTAAACACACGACCAACAAATAAAAAAGGCGTTACTCTTCAAAGTAACGCCTTCATTGTATTGCTTAACTTAAAACTATGCTTGTTCGGTCATGCTCTCGCCTGACACTACTTCCTTGATCTTGTTCTCCAGTTCTTCGGCAAGTTCCGGGTTGTCCATGATCAGTTGTTTAACGGCATCACGGCCCTGTCCTAAGCGGCTGTCGCCGTAGCTGAACCATGAACCTGATTTTTTAATGATGTTGTGCTCCACACCCAGGTCAATGATCTCGCCGGCTTTAGAGATACCCTCACCGAACATGATATCGAACTCGGCCAAACGGAAGGGTGGCGCAACTTTGTTCTTCACGATCTTCACCTTCACGCGGTTACCTGATACCTCATCAGTATCTTTGATCTGCGATATACGACGTACATCTAAACGTACCGAAGCGTAGAATTTCAAAGCGTTACCACCGGTAGTGGTCTCCGGGTTACCGAACATCACACCGATCTTTTCACGTAATTGGTTGATGAATATACAGCAGCATCCGGTCTTGCTGATGGTACCGGTAAGCTTACGCAAGGCCTGCGACATCAAACGTGCCTGCAAACCCATCTTCGAGTCACCCATCTCACCCTCGATCTCGCCTTTTGGTACCAACGCGGCCACCGAGTCGATCACCAGGATATCGATAGCCCCCGAACGGATCAGGTTATCAGCGATCTCCAAAGCTTGCTCACCATTGTCCGGTTGCGAGATCAGTAGGTTCTCCACATCAACACCCAGTTTTTGTGCATAAAAACGGTCAAAGGCGTGCTCCGCATCAATGAAGGCAGCTATACCACCGTTCTTTTGCGCCTCGGCGATGGCATGGATAGCCAGTGTGGTCTTACCTGATGATTCAGGACCATATATCTCAACGATACGGCCTTTAGGCAAACCACCTACCCCAAGGGCCAGATCAAGCGTAAGCGATCCGGTAGGGATCACTTCCATCTTCTCGATAGTGGTATCACCCAATTTCATGATGGTACCCTTACCGTATGATTTCTCCAACTTATCAAGGGTAAGCTGAAGTGCTTTTAATTTATCTGCATTAACGTTGCTCATTGTCTTTGTTTATATAACAAATATAAATATAATTGTATGAATACTAAAAAAATTAGTAAAAATATTTTTATTCTTTTTCCTTGTGGTTGGCCCAGCTATGGTCGTTCTAAAAGATGTTGGATAGAACACACAGATCAACGAGATCCCGTAAATAGGGTTAAGTTCAAAGCCGGTTAAAGCTACGCTTTTTCATGATCACTTTATCGGGCCATGATCAGTGGCCGGGTTCTTGCACAGCTCGTCATCGTATGATGCAACAAGCCATTAATGATCACCGGATGACGATGAAAAAGCTCACCGGTATATTACAGAGTTTTCCGGAAGATCGGTTTAATCAGATACCTTATGAGGGCAGTTGGACACCTGGCCAAATAGCGGATCACATCGTATTGTTTCAGCAAGGTATCCCTGAGCTGTTGGCAGGCGAGGCACGGCCTATTCAAAGGCCGGCCGATGCCCTGCAGAAGCAATTGGCCAGCGTTTATTTGAATCATGAGCTCAAATATACCACACCGGAGGCCACGCGGCCGTCAAACAGGCCGATGGCGCAAGGTAGTATCATGATCGAGCTGGATGACATCACACGAAGTATCATCAAAGCGGCGCAGGCTTGCGACCCTGCCGAAGAGTGTCTGGAGATCGAGTTCCCGGGACTGGGCTTGCTCACGCGTTTGGAGTGGATGTACGCCGTGACCTATCACACGCAACGGCACATTCACCAGTTACAGAAGATCTATTTGTCGCTGGCGGCTTAGTAGTAGCGTTCGTCGTCGGCCAGTTCGAGGAAGGGATTTTTATCGGCACTAATGGACTTGATATCGCCGATACGCTCGCCTACAGAAAAACGGTCGAAGTAAATGAATTCTGCATCGCCCACCTTCCTGATCTTGCCAATATTATCGAACCCGTCGAACTTGGTATAATAGACCACCGGCATGTTACCTATGGCTTTAATAAGTCCTTTAGGCGTGTCAAAGCCATCGAACCTATCTACGTATTTGATCATCATGTTCCCGAACATGCTCAGTTTACCGATATTATCCATGCTGAACTTATCATTATAGATCAGCTTAAGGTTGCCCACGAGCTTAGGTTTGCCCAGGTTGGCGGCATCATTAAAGCCATCGTCATAATCGATCAGCGTTTCGCCTGCTCTTTTCAGTTTGCCGTTCCGGTGATCACCGTCAAAGGTTGAATAATAGCTTACCCGTACCCCTCGCACCGGAAATACTTTTACCGATCCATTAGCATTCACCCTGATGATCACGTCCTTCTCCCTGAACTCAATGAACCTGACCGGGGAGGCTACGGTATTGACCAGCATAGGATCTACCACAATGCGCGACAGCCTTTGGGCTTGAGCGGTAGTAAATAGAAAGAATAATAAAAAAAGCAGTGATAATGTGAACCTGTGCAGCATGTGATAAGGGTTAGTTGTTGTAAAAGTATGATGCTTTTGCAGCAACAGGGTTTAACAGGTCGTTATATTTAGCTGGCACCTACCAGACCAACAGCCTCATGCTTGATCGGAAAATTGACCGAATTGGCTATAAAGCAAAACTTATTAGCCTTTTTATGAAGTTCATCCAGCCGGGCGACCATGGCCTCATCGGTCACGGTCACATTGGGATGTAAAGTAGCCTCGGTAAAACGACCGTTACCGTCGGCGTCTTCCTGCATAATGGCCGTCGCTGCATCGGTGTAGGCGGTCACCATCACTCCGGCCTCCGCGCAAAAATGCAGGAACCATAACATATGGCAGCTCGATAATGAGGCCAGCAAAAGCTCCTCAGGGTTATATCGCGTAGCGTCACCTCTAAAGGCCGGGTCTGAAGAACCCTTGAGCACCGGCTTGCCGTCTATATGCACCTCGAACGCCCGTTCGTATGCGCGGTAATTGGCCGTGCCCGTACCCGTGTTGCCCGTCCAGGTCAGGTTAGTAGTGTAATGATGTTGCTTGTTCATGGTTCAGCTTAAAACACAAAGATCCCGGAACAGGTCCCGGGATCTTAGCAGTATTTGGAATGAGGTGTTACACACCCAGATCCTTCATGATATTTTGAAGCTTGGCATCCAGCTCAGCCTCGGTAGCTTTGAAAGCTTCTTTGCTGGCCAGCTTGGTGTTCACGCTGCAATAGAACTTGATCTTAGGCTCAGTACCTGAAGGGCGTGCCGAAATGATGCTGCCATCCTCGGTAAAGAACTGCAATACGTCAGACACCGGCAGGTCAAGCGGTTTGGTGGCACCTGTGTTCAAGTCGGTCTCCACCTGTTTCTCGTAATCTTTCAAAGCAACCACCTTTGAGCCGCCCAAAGTGGCCGGCGGATTGGTACGGAACTTCTCGATCATGGCCTTGATCTCTTCGGCACCCGACTGACCTTTCTTGGTGATCGAGATCAGAGTCTCTTTGTAGAAACCATATTGCAGGTAGGTCTCGATCAGTGCCTCGAACAAGCTGCTACCCTTGTCTTTGTAGAAAGCGGTCATCTCGGCGATGAACGCTGCCGATACTACAGCATCCTTATCACGAACGATATCGCCGATCAGGTAGCCATAGCTTTCTTCGCCACCACCAATAAAGGTCTTTTTACCTTCGAACTTGGTCATCAGCTCACCGATGTATTTGAAGCCGGTAAGGGTGTTGTAGCACTCCACGCCTTTATCGGCAGCGATCTTATCCAGCAGGTATGAGGTCACGATCGTTTTCACGATGTATTCGTTACCGGTCAGTTTGCCTTTCTCCTGCCATGCAGTAAGCAGGTAGTTAATCAGCAAGCTGGCCGCCTGGTTACCGTTCATCAATACAATCTCGCCGTCGGGGTTCTTGGCCGCTATACCAACGCGATCGGCGTCAGGGTCGGTTGCCATCACCAGGTCGGCATCTATCTCAGCGGCCTTTTTCATGGCCAGGGTCAACGCTTCTTTCTCTTCCGGGTTAGGGTACACCACGGTAGGGAAGTTACCATCAGGTGTGGCCTGCTCTTCAACCACGGTCACGTTCTCGAAACCGAACTCGGCCAGTGCCTTAGGCACCATCGTGATACCGGTACCATGCAGCGGTGAGTAAACGATCTTCAGATCTTTTTGACGTTGGATGGCATCCGGAGATACTGATAAGGCCTTGATCTTATCCAGGTACAACTGATCAACCTCTTCGCCGATCAGCTCGATGTTGGCTTGGTTACGCTCAAATTTGATCTCGTCGATGCTGGTGATCGCGGCAACTTCCTTCATCACGTCCTTATCGGCAGGCGATACGTACTGGCCACCATCATGACCGTAAGCTTTGTAACCGTTGTACTCTTTAGGGTTATGTGATGCGGTAAGCATCACACCGCTTTTACAGCCAAAGTGACGAACCGCGAAAGACAGCTCGGGTGTTGGGCGAAGCGCTTTAAAGAAGTAAACGTAAATGCCGTTGGCCGAGAATACGTCGGCCGTGATGCCGGCCAGCAGGTCAGAATTGTTGCGGCTATCATGTGCGATAGCGACCTTGATCTGCTCGCCCGGATAGGTCTTTTTCAAGTAATTGGCCAAACCTTGAGTGGCAGCGCCGATAGTATATTTATTGATACGGTTAGATCCGGGGCCCATGGTGCCACGCAAACCGCCGGTACCGAATTCCAGGTCCTTGTAAAATGCGTCGGTCAGTTCGGCGTATGATTTATCGTCCAGTAATTTTTGTATCTGCTGTTTAACGTCAGCGTCGTAGTTTCCTTCAAGCCATGCGTTAGCTTTTTGTAAAATGGTGGGATCTAATTCCTGCATGTTCAAAATTGTGTGATTAGCGGATATATATGATATCAGTTGAGTTCAAATATGATAATAAAAAATATCTCTAAGATCAACTTAAGATGAAATATTTAAGCTGGCGACGTATATGACGGCCATCACTTGAATATAGGATATTCATAACATTTGATGTGCGCTTTTGTTCATAACTTGGCTTATCATATCTTATCCATTTTAACGCTATTTATCATGAGGATCGCTGTATTTAGTACCTATCAATACGACCGTGACTTTCTGACCCGCCATAATACCGGCCATGAGCTGGAATTTTTCGTGCTGCCCCTGAACGAGCAGACCGCTCAGCTTACCGCGGGTTTTGATGCCGTATGCATCTTTGTGAATGACCAGGTGAACGCAATCGTGTTGAATACCTTGCAGCAAAATGGGGTGAGGCTCATCGTGCTTCGTTGTGCGGGCTTCAACAACGTTGACCTTGAGGCGGCCAAAAAACTGGATATCCCTGTGCTGAGGGTTCCGGCTTACTCGCCCGAGGCGGTGGCCGAGCATGCTATGGCCCTGATCCTTACCCTCAACCGCAAAACGCACAAAGCTTACAACCGCATCCGCGAGGGTAATTTTTCGTTGGAACGACTGATGGGCTTTAACCTGCATGGCCGTAAGGTCGCCGTGATCGGTACAGGCAATATCGGTAAGGCGCTTTGCCACATCCTAAAGGGCTTTGGCTGTCGTATCCATGCTTACGACATCTATCCAGACGTTGAGCTACAGGCTAATGGTGTTACTTATGGGTCACTGGAAGAGACACTGGCCGATGCGGATGTGGTATCGTTACACTGCCCGCTTATGGAGAGCACCAAACACCTGATCAATAAGCATACGCTTGAATTGTTCAAGCCCGGAGCGATGCTGATCAACACCAGCCGCGGCGGATTGATCGATACTATAGCGGTGATCGATGCCCTTAAGCATGGTAGACTGGGTTACTTAGGGTTGGATGTTTATGAGCAGGAAGGGAAATTGTTCTTTCATGACCTGTCGGAAGATATCATTCAGGACGACCTCATTATGCGGCTCATCTCGTTCCCTAACGTACTGATCACCTCTCATCAGGGCTTTTTCACGAAAGAAGCCATGGAGCAGATCGCCACCACGACGTTCAATAACATTGATGCCTACGCAGGCCAGCGTGAGCTGGTGAACCGCGTTTAGGCTGACTATCGGAGGTGTTCAAGATCGGGGGGCGTGTCGATATCAATGCTTCCCTTCTCGAATGGTATGATAGTGGCCTGCTCCCGATATTTTTGAATGATCTTTTTGGCGCCCTCTTGTCCTTTGAGTTCGAGCAGTTCGGCAAAGAGGGTTTGATCGAACAAAGCCGGTACGCCTGTTGAACCGCCATAGGTACAAGCCACCAATTTGCTATCGTGAAGCCGTTGCTGATCAATCATTTCTTTTAGAAGAGCGGCATCGGCAAAGGGTTGATCACATAACATGATGATCGCCTGCTGCGTGCCTGATGGTAGCGCACTGATGCCTGCATTGATGGAAGAAGCCATGCCCTGCTGCCAAAGAGGGTTATGTACAATGTGCACGTCTATTTCTGCTACCTCTGCCTTGATCAATTGCTCATGAGCGCCTGTCACAACTATCACTGCACCGTCAGCAACTTCCTTTGCCGCCTCAGTGGCTCGCGTTAATAAGGTCTTACCCTGATATTTCACCAATTGCTTAGGCTGCCCTAATCGTGATGAGCTGCCTGCGGCCAATATAATAATGCCAGTGGTATAATCAGCCATGACCTTGACCAATGGATAAGATGCGGCTATGGTCATAAATGGCACCTTCGCGCAACCGCAAGTTCTGTCCGTTACGGCCTTGTATCACGGCCTGTATCTCGGCAATGATGGATAGGGCTATCTCTTCAGAAGTTTCCGCACCGATGTCGAGACCGGTAGGGCCATAAATGCTTTGCAACTGTTGGGGCGAAGGCTGTATGCCTTCTTCCTGCAGTTCGTCCAACATGCGTTGCAGTTTCTTTTTCGGTCCTAAGCTGCCTACATAGGTCAGTTGCAACGGAAGGAGTAGACGCAGCATGGCCAGATCATAATTGTAATTATGGGTCATGAGTACCACGGCGGTGCGGCTATCCAGGTCGAGCTGAGGCAGGGCTTCTTCGGGCCGTGCGATCAATATCCTTTTGGCTAACGGGAAACGTGCCGGCACGGCATAGTTGGCCCGGCCATCAACCACGGTGGTATGCCACCCTAATACCGCTGCCGTTTGTACCAACGGTATGGCGTCATTACCCGCGCCAAATATGATGAGCGACATGGGCGGTCGCAGCAATTCGATAAAGGCCGTGAGCCCCTGATCATATTCTTTGATCACGGAGCGACCACTGTTCCATACATCCAGAGCATCAGCTTTTACCTCGGGCTCCATAGCCGGGTGAAGCAATCTGGCCACGTACTGATCGGCCCCTAAAAGCATGCAGCTACCGGGCTGTGCGGCCCGGCGGTCGGCCAGTGAGAATAGCGTCACCACCACCACATTTTGCCTTTTGGCCAGGAAACCTTTAAAGAAGGTGATCACATGGTCGTTGCTATTGGCGTCGATCGGTTCGATCAGGATATGGATAATGCCGTTGCAACCCAAGCCTACACCCAGTTTAGCATCATCATCGTCGGTGGTATCATAGGTGACCAGCATTGGGCGTTGCTGGGCCATTACCAGGCGGGCCTTGCGTAGGGCATCACCTTCCAGGCACCCGCCGCTGATGGCACCGGTCAGTTCGCCGTCCTCGGTCACCAGCATACGGGCACCTGCCCTGCGGTAGGATGAGCCTTCCACCCGCACCACGGTAGCCAATGCGGTGAGCTTGCCCTGTTGCTGAGCAGCATCGAATGCTTTAATGATATCTTCCAGTTCTTTCATTGATCAAAAGGTCAGCACGTCAAAAACACGGCCCGCTTCAAAATATTCTTCGTTGGCTGGCAGGCTGATCAGCCCTTCGCCCTGCATGAGATTTACCATATCGCCCGAGGTGGAAGTGCTGACCGGCACCGCTTTCAGGAAACCTTGCTCTTTATTCAATTTTACCAATACATGATGGGTAAGCGCCGGTTTAAAGGTAAGCGGTCGTGACAAAGTTGCTTGCACTTTAGCGGTATCTAACCCTTGCGAACGATCAAGCCAGTGCCTGAAATAGAGCTGGTAACATACCCAGGTAGACACCGGGTTACCAGGAAACCCGAAAACGATAGTTCCCTGCGGCATCTTACCGAACAGCAAAGGTTTACCCGGCTTTTGGGCGATATTATGAAAAATGGTCTGCATTCCGCGGCTTGCCAGTACCCCAGGTAAGTGGTCGAACTTCCCCTTCGATACCGCCCCGGAGAACAGCAACACCTCGTGATAGGCCAACATGGCACTGATCTGTTGGGTCATGGCCTCTGGCTCATCAGGCAGGTGATAGGCGTTAGCCGTGATACCTTCCTGTTGTAAGGCGGCCAGCAACATGTAACTGTTAGAGCGGCGGATCTGATGCGCTTCAGGCACTTGCTCTACATCCACCAATTCGTCGCCCGTGGAGCATACCGCTATCCGGGGCAAACGATACACCTCTACGCTGGCCATTCCCACCGAAGCCATGGTCGCTACGATAGCCGGCGTTATCCTGCTGCCGCTGCAGACCAGTACCTCTCCTGCCTTTTCATCGGCTCCCTGTAAATGTACGTTCTGTTTAGGCTTCACCTCCTCCAGATGTACGGTGGCTGTATCATCACTGATCGCTATATCCTCATACCGGATCACCGCATCGGTGCCTTGGGGGAGCATTGCCCCGGTCATCACCTCTAAGGCGTTGAGCGGGTCCTGGAGTTGCTTTTGCGGGTGACCGGCGGGCTGTATATCTTCTATCAAGAACCGCTGACCATTGCCCTGGAACACACTGCTGTCGATCGCGATTCCATCCATGGTGGCCCGGTCGAACGGTGGCATATCCCGGTCGGCCACTACATCCTGGGCAATTATGCGTCCATTGGAATGGAGCAGCGCGACATCCTCGGTCGTAAAAACGTTGGCTTCGGTGGCTACCAATTGTAATGCTTGTTCGACACTGATCATATCGTTGGGCCTTTCACTAAGTATGCGTCGTCAAATTCATCCTGCCAGTATTCCATACCGCCCAGCACACTGAAGATCTGCGCCGAAGGATATCGCCTTTGAAGGGTCTGTGCCGCTTTGTTGCTTCGTGCTCCTTTCTGGCAAAATAGGATCACCGGCACGCCGGCATCAACAGTGATCGACTTTGGGTCAAATTGTAAAGCTGGCATGCAACGTGCATGGAGCAGGTGTTCTTCCTCAAATTCATGTATCTCCCGCACATCGATCAGGTCGAAGTGTTCCTGCTTCTCGTAGCGGTCGTATAGTTCTTCTACGGTCAATTGCTGCACCGAATTGCAAACAGGTGTTTCATAACTCTGCTGTAAGCGATCGATCATCTTGTTATCGGGTCTTACCTTTAATTTGATCTTATATTGTTCGTCGGTCAGCAGGTCAAAGATCTGCAAGTAGCCCGACAAGGTAGTGCCGATACCGGTAATGATCTTGACCACCTGCAAAGCTTGCTGACAACCGATTATACCTGGTGCCACGCCTAATACGCCTGCTGTGTTGCAGTCGGGTATCTCATTGGCTTGGGGTGGTTCAGGATAAAGATCGCGGTAAGTGGGCCCGTTATTGAAGTTGAATACGCTCACATGCCCCTCATATTGCTGCACGGCACCATATACGCAGGGCTTATTCAGCATGACACAGGCATCATTCAGCAAATAGCGGGCGCTAAAATTATCGGTGGCATCAACGACCACATCATATCCACTCAGCAAGGTCATGGCGTTACCAGCATCCAGGAATGTATCGTGAGTATCGATCTTTATCTCACTGTTGAGCGCCCTTAATCTTTCAGCCGAAGCGGCCACTTTCTTTTTGTTGATGTCTTGCTCGCTATATAATATTTGGCGGTGCAGGTTACTTAACGAAACGGTATCAGCATCAACGATACCGATAGTGCCTATACCCATACCCGCCAGGTATTGTAATACCGGCACGCCCAAACCTCCGGCACCCACCACCAGCACTTTAGCGTTCCTGAGCTTTTGCTGACCAGCTTCGCCTAAGTTGTTTAAAGCGGTTTGACGGGAATATCTCTCCCCACCTCTTTTGGTGGGGGAGTTGGTATTATAGAGAGTATCGTCGGTGATCATAGGGTCGTTCATTGATAGTAGTATGAGCGGCTTTTAACCACCCAGCACCGACATGGAAGTATGGATATTGCCTTGGCTGGCCAGCTCGGCCGCATGGCCGTCGCGTTCGCG
Organism: Mucilaginibacter daejeonensis; assembly: GCF_020783335.1. NCBI lineage: Bacteria > Pseudomonadati > Bacteroidota > Sphingobacteriia > Sphingobacteriales > Sphingobacteriaceae > Mucilaginibacter > Mucilaginibacter daejeonensis. Next base: position 270,504 of record NZ_CP086068.1, on the reverse strand, counting down.
GTTGGCCACGGCTACCAGTATTTCGTTAGCTACATTGGCAGATGAAGCACCACTGCGCAACAGATCACGCAGATTAGCTACCGGAGGGCCATACAAACAGGTACGCAACTCGCCGGTGGCTGATAGCCTTACCCTGTTGCAAGTTCCGCAAAAGGTACGACTGAACGAGGGTATGATCCCGAAACTACCGCGGTGGCCGGGCACTTGGTAATTGACCGATGTTGAGTTGGCCTCGCTGATCAGGCGTACCGTGTCAGGGTAATATTGATGGATGTGATCAGCGATGCGCTTATGATCCCACTCGAACAGGGGCTGCTTACCATCGGTGCCGTTAAACGGCATCTCCTCCAAAAAACGGACCGATAATGCCTGATCACGGGTAAGCTCGATGAACGGAATGATGTCCTGTATATTCTTGTTGCTGGCAACCACGCAGTTGAGCTTTACCTCGAAACCATCGTTCAGCAGATCAAAGATGCTTTGATAAACTTCCTCAAAACTGTCACGACGGGTGATGCGGTGAAAACGCTCGCGGTCTAACGAATCAAGACTGATGTTGATCTTTTTGATGCCCATACCCAGCAACTGCTTGCGGTAGCGACTCGAGAGCGTACCGTTACTGGTCACCGTGATCTCGTTCAGTCCATCCAACTGGCGCAATTCATCCAAAAAAGGCATAATGCCGTTACGCACAAAGGGCTCTCCGCCAGTGATGCGGATCTTGGATATCCCCAACTGGCAAAACACGGACGACAGGCGCAGCATCTCGTCAAAGCTCATTAGCTCTTTACGCGATGCAAAGTCGATCCCTTCTTCGGGCATGCAGTAGTAACACCTGAAGTTGCAGCGATCGGTCACCGAAAGCCGCAGGTAATTAAGCTGCCTGCCGTATCTGTCTACCAGTTTGTTGTCGTTCATTTGTACGTTACGGATGGGCATTTACCCAAACGCTGTTATCCTCGTAAAATTCCTTCTTCCAGATCGGCACCGTCTTTTTTAATTCATCGATCAGGAAACGGCAGGCCTCAAAAGACGCCTCCCGGTGTGCCGATGACACGCCGATCACTACCACGGGTACGCCGGGATCCTTAGCTCCAACGGCATGTACGATAGCCAGCTTGACCAACGGCCATTGCTGCATGGCCTGATCGGCCAGGTGATGCATTTGCTTCAGCGCCATGGCATCATACGCCTCAAAATCTAGCCTGATCACTTTTTTGCCTTTGGAGTGATCACGGACCGTACCTACAAAAAGGTTAACGGCACCTGCACCCGTATCATGCAAATGGGCATATACCTCGTTTAGGTCGATATGTTCAACTAATTTGATCAGCATATTATTAACCGCCGCTTACAGGCGGTATCAAAGCGATCTCTTGTCCGGCGGTCAGCTCATCATCATCGGCGGCGTACTCACTATCTACCGACACCGCCAGCGAACTAAGCGTATTGATAGCCGGATATTGTTGTCCCAGCCAGTCCTTTAATTGCTTTACGGTATGTAATGATGCTCCTTCGGGAACGGTCAGTTGGGTTTGCCCAATGATGTCGCGCGTGATGCCAAATAATAAGATCTTCATTGATAGAATGCGAACAACGCTATTCTGTTTGCCCACAAGTATAAAGTTACAAAAGCTTTTTGAAAGAAAGGTCGGCGGTATGTAGTGTTACGCGATCACCCACGGCGATCGTTGGGTCAGGTAAGGGTATATCGATCACGTTATTCCCGATCATGACCGTCGCCTTTTCAGCATCCACCGCAATCACCTGCCCCATCAATTCGCCTTCGGCCCTTTGCAAGCCGAACACCTTTGCAGGGGTGCCAGTGTTGATGACCTGCCCCTGATCGGTACTGATCACGTGTTGCGCAAGCTGGCATATCTCGGCCATGTTATGGCTCACCATTAAAGTGGTAATGCCATAAAGTTGATGGATCTTCTTCAGTTCTATCCTTAGAGCCTCGCTCATGGCATCATCTAAGGATGAAAAGGGCTCATCAAGCAACAGGAGCTTAGGTCGTCTCACTAATGCACGGGCCAGTGCTACGCGCTGCTTTTGTCCGCCTGAGAGGGTTTGAGGCATTTGTGCGCCCAATGCTGTCAGTCCGGTCAATTCGAGCAGTTCATCGGCTTGGCTTTTCGGTGCCCCAGCAGGTAAGGCATAAAGCAGATTTTGACGCACCGTCATGTTAGGGAACAGCGCATGGTCCTGAAAAACGAACCCGATGCCGCGTTGTTGGGGCGGTAAGCTGATGTTTTTTGTCGTATCCAGCCATACCTCACCGTCCACCTCTATATGACCTTCATCCGGTTTTAATAGGCCGGCCAGTATGCGTAAGATGGTGGTCTTACCCGCTCCTGAAGGACCATACAAGGCAGTGAAGTCCCCCTGAGCGATATGAGTATCGATGGTCAATAGCTTTTTCCCGTTGACCATGTTCAGCTCCTTCTGGATGCGTAGCCTGATCATAATGGCGAGCGGAGGTGTTTAGTGGTGCGCTTATTAAGGCTATAGACCGTGAGCAGGATAATGAACGACACAATGAGTAGAATAGCCGCATAAACGTGAGCGTTATGGAAATTTAACGCCTCTACCTCGTTATAGATAGCGATACTGGCCACACGCGTTACACTGGGCAGGTTACCACCGATCATCAACACCAAACCGAACTCGCCCAATGTGTGAGCAAAGGTGAGTACAATGCCTGTGAGCAGTGCCGGTTTGACATTAGGCAACAGCACATGGAACAGGGTTTGCATGTTCGTCTTCCCCAGAGTGGCAGAAGCTTCGCGCAAACTGGATGGTAAAGCCTCTAACCCCGACTGAATGGGATGGACCATAAAAGGCAAACTGTAGATGACGGACCCGACCACCAACCCTGGGAAGGAAAAAAGCAGATGAATATTGAAGTGATCACTCAGGAACTTTCCTAACCCTTGTGCAGGGCTAAACGCCAGGAGCAGATAAAAACCCAACACCGATGGTGGCAGTACTAAGGGTAAGCTCACGACCGCTTCCACGAACGGCTTGATGCGGTAGCGCGTTGTAGCCAGGGCGGCCGCGATGGGTACTCCAATAAGCAACAGGCAAACGGTAGTGACCGATGCCAGTTTCAGGGTAAGCCAAAGCGGTTGAAGGTCGGCCATGTGTATCGTGTCAGGATGTAAGCCTATCTTTTATCTGTAGCCGTATTGTTCGAATATCTTTTTGGCGGCATCGCTGAACAGGAAGTCGTAGAATTTTTGAGCTGATTCAGCATTAGCAGCTGTCTTCAGTATGACCACGCCCTGCCTCATCGGATGGTAGGTACGAGGGTCGATAACGGTCCAGTTACCTTTATCTTTTAGCTCGGGATCCATCACTACCGAACGTGCGGTAAAAGCTGCCTCTACAGCGCCGGTCAGCAAATATTGGTTCACTTGGGCTATGCTTTCCCCGATCACCAGCTTATCCTTTAATAGTCCGCTGATCCGGTTCACCTTCAAGCATTCCATAGCCGCCTGGCCGTAAGGAGCCAGTTCGGGGTTGGCGATCGCGATCTTTTTTACCTGCGACCGCGCCAGGATAGGCAGCGATGGACGGATATCCTTGATCGTCCAAAGCACCAGCACGCCCAAGGCATAAGTCTTGGGTTTTTGTGTGGTCAGACCCTTATCATATAAGGCCTGCGGATATTTTGTATCGGCAGACAGGAACACATCAAAAGGTGCCCCTTGCTCGATCTGTGCCGTCAATTTGCCTGAGGAACCCACGATCATCTCGGCAGTGATCCCGGTCGTTCTCTTGAACTCGGTGGCTAGCGCCTCACTCACGAATTGGGCATTGGCTGCTACTGCTACCCTTACTTTTTGCGCTGTGGCACAAAGTGGCATGATCAGTACAGCTATCAGGAGCCGGTAGTATATCTTTTTCATATATTCAGTTTTACTACTTGTATACTGGTCACCTGGCGTATCCAACGCGCATGTTTTTTCTCGCCCGGAACAATGATCTGGAAAGGTCCGTCTTCGGCTGGAAGTGCTTTCTTATCGGCGCGATCGGCCAGTATGATGGTACGGTTGGCAAAAAGCGGGTCGATCTCGGGCAAGGCGAATATTACTTTGTAATTATCGGCAGCAGTAATGACCACGTATGTTTTGATCGTAGCCCGCTTAGCGGTATCGCCTAAAAGCAACCCGGCCTTGGCTAGCAAGTTAGCGACGGGGACCCCGCTGTAACGGTGCACCTTTTCGTCGTGCGCCTTGGCCATCACTACAGCTTGCCTTGGTTCGGCCAGCATGCTTTTTGTGATCAGTACGGGTACCGCTATCCCATCGCCACTAATGGTGATAGTTTGCGCTTGCAGCTGCATGCCGATACAGGTCAGCAGGGCGAACGCGAGAAGAAATTTGTTCATCAATGATGTTAGGTTTGTTTAGGCTTGCAATATAGCCGTTTTTCAGCTATCAGGATGTAACCGTTGCATAGCCATTTGGCGTTCTTCGGGGTTATTGATGTTAGCGAACTCACTTACATCCGGTGCTTGCAGAATGGCCACGTCGGTATTGATCAACGCTTTGCGCGGACAAGCATATCCCTGAGCCAGGAATTGCAAAAGAACAGCATAAGCGCGAGGCTCCCAAATAGTGATCAAAGGCTCTGGGAATTTGCCATTACTGTCCATAAAACACGTAGCCACCTTCGACGTATCACGATGGGCTACTAAGTACTCCAGGGTTTCAGCAGAAAGGAAAGGCAGATCGCAGGCCACAGTAAGCCACGCGCTGTTTGGGTCGGTACGCATGGCCGATAAGATACCACCTAACGGCCCCAGCCCCAAAAAGCTATCAGTGATCACGGGTATTGATTCGTTGTCATCGATGGAGGCTATATCATCGTACGACACATAGGTACCTGCACAATGCTTGTTCAGCATTTCATATACATGCACACGCTGACTTTTGCCAAAGTATTCAATGCTGCCCTTATCTTCTTTCATGCGCGTGCTTTTGCCACCCGCTAAAACCAATCCCTTAATTGGCGTAAGACGCTCTTCCAGATATTTTTGAATGAACGACGCTATCGACAGTACGTCACTGATCTTAGGTACCGATACAGAATGCCCTACCGGAAGATGATCGCTTAGATACTGGGGTATGCCTTCGGCCCTTTCCGTCAACAATATCAACCTTACATTGGTGAGCTTGTCCAGTTTTGCTTCAAGAGATTTGGCGGGGTCTATTACTACGATCTGTGCGTTCGCCGCAAAGTGATTACCATTTACCAACACCAGGTCCTGGTGCACTAACATAGCCCGGCTGCTAAAAGGCTCGATCACTTGCCTGGTATCGAACGAACGATGTGAAATATGGTCCATTAGATAACCCGAACAGCCATTGATCAGCAACTGGTCATCATCTGCAGCGGAAGATCGGTGATCGGCATCTACGTAGCCTACTTTGTATAATGGAGACAACTCGGCCATTAGCGCAGTGACCAACGAATTGATCTGGCCGCAGTTAGTACCTAATATACCCAGTTCATTGCGATGGAAATTTCCCTGTTCGGGACGGACAAGTTCAGGGTGTTTGTGGTGATGCGATGTTGTGGTCACTTTTGCCTCCGGTCTTTTCCAATAATTTGGTTTCCTTGATAACAATGTTATGCGAAAATGATTTGCACATATCATAGATAGTTAACGCCGCTATGCTGGCGCCGGTCAAGGCCTCCATCTCGACGCCTGTTTTGCCGGTCATCGATACGATGCATTCAATGACCACCTCGTTCTTCTCGTTAAGGTTGATCTTGATCTTACAATTATCGATCGGCAGCGGGTGGCAAAGAGGTATGAGTTCGGCCGTACGTTTAACGGCCATGGTGCCGGCAATGATAGCCGTTTGAAATACGGGCCCCTTCTTGGTACCTATATCGTTATTGGAAAGTAAAGCGATCACTTCTGATGGTAACACCACAACGCTTTGCGCTTTGGCCATTCGTTTGTTGATCTGCTTATCGCCAACATCCACCATTGAAGGGAAGTTATTGGTCGGGTCGATGTGAGTAAACGTTGATTCGGGAGATGCCATGCTATGTATATGGTACAAAGCTACTATGTTATGCGGCATTAGCAAGTCAGGGCAAAGATACGATAGTACGTAGCCTTCCCAAGTCCATAAACGACAAAAGCCCCGAGGTCTTGTTGACCTTGGGGCTATTTGTAGTAAAGGTTGGCACCGACCTACTCTCCCACGTTTTACCGCAGTACCATCGGCTCAGGCGGGCTTAACTTCTCTGTTCGGAATGGGAAGAGGTGGACACCGCCGATATAGGCACCTGAATATCTTAATGTTCGTTAGGATAGTGAGTATCTGGTATCAAGTATCAAGACATTTTATCTTGTTACTTGCTACTATGTACTTGTTACTCCACGGAACAATGACATATTATTGGAAGAAGTGATCTTATTATACTGAGATCAGATTACAGTACTATTTGTGTTTTTGAGTTCGGTGGTGAGACCGGAAAGATCTCACCACCTTATCTGTTATTGAAGAAAGCGTCGGGCAATTAGTATCACTCGGCTATGATGTCACCACCTTTACACCTATGACCTATCAACGTGGTAGTCTTCCACGACCCTCAAGGGAAGTCTCATCTTGTGGCTAGTTTCGCACTTAGATGCTTTCAGCGCTTATCTATTCCGAACGTAGCTACTCTGCAGTACAGCTGGCGCCATAACAGATTCACTAGAGGTTCGTCCAACCCGGTCCTCTCGTACTAAGGTCAGCCCCACTCAAACTTCCAACGCCCACAACAGATAGGGACCGAACTGTCTCGCGACGTTCTGAACCCAGCTCGCGTGCCACTTTAATCGGCGAACAGCCGAACCCTTGGGACCTTCTCCAGCCCCAGGATGTGACGAGCCGACATCGAGGTGCCAAACCTCCCCGTCGATATGAGCTCTTGGGGGAGATCAGCCTGTTATCCCCAGCGTACCTTTTATCCTTTGAGCGATGGCCCTTCCATGCAGAACCACCGGATCACTATATCCGTCTTTCGACCCAGCTCGACTTGTCTGTCTCACTGTCAAGCAAGCTTATGCTATTGCACTCCGCGTACGGTTACCAAGCGTACTGAGCTTACCTTTGAAAGCCTCCGTTACCTTTTTGGAGGCGACCACCCCAGTCAAACTACCCGCCAAACAATGTCCTCCGCTTTGCGGAGTTAGACACCAGATACAGAAAGGGTGGTATTTCAACGTTGACTAACCGACTCCTAGCGAAGCCGGATCACAGTCTCCCACCTATCCTACACATCCTGTACCCGATATCAATGTTAAGTTGTAGTGAAGGTGCATGGGGTCTTTCCGTCCCGTTGCGGGTAACCGGCGTCTTCACCGATACCACAATTTCACCGAGCTCATGGCTGAGACAGCGCCCAGATCGTTACACCATTCGTGCAGGTCGGAACTTACCCGACAAGGAATTTCGCTACCTTAGGACCGTTATAGTTACGGCCGCCGTTTACCGGGGCTTCGATTCAATGCTTCGCCTTGCGACTAACATCCCCTCTTAACCTTCCGGCACCGGGCAGGTGTCAGGCCTTATACGTCATCTTTCGATTTTGCAAAGCCATGTGTTTTTGTTAAACAGTCGCCTGGGCCTTTTCACTGCGGCTTGCATTGCTGCAAGCGCCCCTTCTCCCGAAGTTACAGGGCCATTTTGCCGAGTTCCTTAGCCATGAATCACTCGAGCACCTGAGGATCCTCTCCTCGACCACCTGTGTCGGTTTGCGGTACGGGTCTTTATGACCTGAAGCTTAGCAGGTTTTCTTGGAAGTCTGATTACCATCACTATCCACTCGCCCGAAGGTCTGCGGTACTATCAGCTTTCAGCAAACAGGGCGTACTTTACTACCCCGCCTATACCTACGGCCTTTAACGTTCTATTCCGTCAGAACGCGGATGTGTCACTACTCCGTCACTGCATCGCAGTCATAAAAAGTACTGGAATATTAACCAGTTGTCCATCGGGATCTCCACTCGGATTACCCTTAGGCCCCGACTAACCCTGATCCGATTAGCGTTGATCAGGAAACCTTGGTCTTTCGGTGGGCGGGTTTCTCTCCCGCCTTATCGTTACTTATGCCTACATTTGCTTTTCTGCAACCTCCACATGCACTTGTCGTGTCATGCTTCGCCGGCGGCAGAATGCTCCCCTACCAGTACACTTAAAAGTGTAATCCATAGCTTCGGTATACTATTTAATGCCCGTTTATTATCCATGCCCGGCCGCTCGACTAGTGAGCTGTTACGCACTCTTTAAATGAATGGCTGCTTCCAAGCCAACATCCTAGCTGTCTGTGCAGCCGGACCTCGTTAGTTCAACTTAATAGTAATTTGGGGACCTTAGCTGATGGTCTGGGTTCTTTCCCTCTCGGCCCTGGACCTTAGCACCCAGAGCCTCACTGCAGCGTATATTATTCAGCATTCGGAGTTTGTCTGGATTTGGTAGGATATGACTCCCCCGCACCCAATCAGTAGCTCTACCTCTGTATAACTTTACCGCCACGCTGTTCCTAAAAACATTTCGGGGAGTACGAGCTATTTCCCAGTTTGATTAGCCTTTCACCCCTACCCACAGGTCATCCGGAAACTTTTCAACGTTTATCGGTTCGGTCCTCCAGTACCTGTTACGGCACCTTCAACCTGCCCATGGGTAGATCACAAGGTTTCGCGTCTACCTCCTCTGACTGCACGCCCTATTCAGACTCGCTTTCGCTTCGGCTTCGTGTCTTAAACACTTAACCTTGCCAGAGAAGAGTAACTCGTAGGCTCATTATGCAAAAGGCACGCCGTCACAGAACAGGTCTGCTCCGACCGCTTGTAAGTACACGGTTTCAGGTTCTATTTCACTCCCCTGTTCGGGGTTCTTTTCACCTTTCCCTCACGGTACTGGTCCACTATCGGTCTCTCAGTAGTATTTAGCCTTACCGGATGGTGCCGGCAGATTCCTACAGGGCGTCTCCGACCCCGCAGTACTCAGGAACTCACTAGGTCATCATTTATTACGCGTACGCAGCTCTCATGCTCTATGGCGGGCCTTCCCATGCCCTTCCGCTTCTATTTGATGTAACCATGTCGTGGTCCTACAACCCCCAGTATGCCGTAACATATTGGGTTTGGGCTGTTTCCCTTTCGCTCGCCACTACTCAGGAAATCACTATTGTTTTCTCTTCCTCTGTTTACTTAGATGTTTCAGTTCAACAGGTTCGCGCTTTTGCGATCATCCTTCAGATGATCAGGTTTCCCCATTCGGACATCTCCGGATCAATTCATATTTGCTGATCCCCGGAGCTTTTCGCAGCTTATCACGTCCTTCATCGCCTCTGAGAGCCAAGGCATCCCCCGTGTACCCTTCTTTACTTTCTTCTACGCACCCCGCTTTTGCTCGGGGCGGTATGTTTTATTTAGATGTTGCTCTGGTATCAAGTAGTTAGTATCTCGTATCAAGACCGAGGTCCTGCTACTTGCTACTTCGTACCTGCTACTGATCTCAACGTCCTTCACTGTTGTTTGATTCAGTTTTTACAATTACTTCTTCCAATATGTCAAAGAACTTTCGTACGCATCTGTAACGTCATCCCCTTGTGAGATGACTGTAGTGTACAATGTGGAGAATAACGGATTCGAACCGTTGACCCCCTGCGTGCAAGGCAGGTGCTCTAGCCAGCTGAGCTAATTCCCCTTTCAAAAAGATGTCGTTACCCTGTAGTAGTCTCGAGCAGATTTGAACTGCTGACCCCTACATTATCAGTGTAGTGCTCTAACCAAACTGAGCTACGAGACTATGGTTTGATGTAGCCACTTTACTGATATGGCCTCTTCTTTTTTAAGGGTTTCTCTTTCCTCTTCTTTTTTAACTTCTTAAGAAATACATGTGCGTAGCAGTTTCACTCTTTATCAAGGTTACTTCGACCTCTCTCTTTTCACTTGGATACTGCTCCAGAAAGGAGGTATTCCAGCCGCACCTTCCGGTACGGCTACCTTGTTACGACTTAGCCCCAGTTACCGGTTTTACCCTAGGACGCTCCTTGCGGTAACATACTTCAGGTACCCCCAGCTTCCATGGCTTGACGGGCGGTGTGTACAAGGCCCGGGAACGTATTCACCGCGTCATTGCTGATACGCGATTACTAGCGAATCCAACTTCACGGGGTCGAGTTGCAGACCCCGATCCGAACTGTGAACAGCTTTTTGAGATTGGCATCCTGTTGCCAGGTAGCTGCCCTCTGTACTGCCCATTGTAGCACGTGTGTAGCCCCGGACGTAAGGGCCATGATGACTTGACGTCGTCCCCTCCTTCCTCTCTACTTGCGTAGGCAGTCTGTTTAGAGTCCCCACCTTTACATGCTGGCAACTAAACATAGGGGTTGCGCTCGTTGCGGGACTTAACCCAACACCTCACGGCACGAGCTGACGACAGCCATGCAGCACCTAGTTTCGTGTCCCGAAGGACTGATCCGTCTCTGGATCATTCACTAACTTTCAAGCCCGGGTAAGGTTCCTCGCGTATCATCGAATTAAACCACATGCTCCTCCGCTTGTGCGGGCCCCCGTCAATTCCTTTGAGTTTCACCCTTGCGGGCGTACTCCCCAGGTGGAATACTTAACGCTTTCGCTTAGACGCTGACCGTATATCGCCAACATCGAGTATTCATCGTTTAGGGCGTGGACTACCAGGGTATCTAATCCTGTTTGATCCCCACGCTTTCGTGCCTCAGTGTCAATCACACTTTAGTGAGCTGCCTTCGCGATCGGTGTTCTGTGACATATCTATGCATTTCACCGCTACTTGTCACATTCCGCCCACTTCAACTGTATTCAAGCCCGGCAGTATCAAAGGCACTGCGACAGTTAAGCTGCCGTCTTTCACCCCTGACTTACCAGGCCACCTACGCACCCTTTAAACCCAATAAATCCGGATAACGCTTGGATCCTCCGTATTACCGCGGCTGCTGGCACGGAGTTAGCCGATCCTTATTCTTACCGTACATTCAGCTTCTCACACGTGAAAAGGTTTATTCCGGTACAAAAGCAGTTTACAACCCGTAGGGCCGTCTTCCTGCACGCGGCATGGCTGGTTCAGACTTGCGTCCATTGACCAATATTCCTTACTGCTGCCTCCCGTAGGAGTCTGGTCCGTGTCTCAGTACCAGTGTGGGGGGTCATCCTCTCAGATCCCCTAGACATCGTCGCCTTGGTGGGCCGTTACCCCGCCAACTAGCTAATGTCCCGCATGCCCATCTTTATCCTATAAATATTTGATCACATTGAAATGCTTCATCGTGATGTTATGCGGTGTTAATCTCTCTTTCGAGAGGCTATCCCCCTGATAAAGGTAGGTTACATACGTGTTACGCACCCGTGCGCCACTCTCACAGGGAGCAAGCTCCCTGATCCCGTCCGACTTGCATGTATTAGGCCTGCCGCTAGCGTTCATCCTGAGCCAGGATCAAACTCTCCATTGTAAAATGTTTTGTTCGATACATGACCCTATTCTCTCAAATAGAAATCTGTATTAATAATGATAAGCCCTAAAGCTCATCTTTGTATCTTTATACAGTATCCGAAAAGTTGGTTTATTTGTTGACCTGAAAGGTCTTCTTTAACTTGACTTGGAGTTACCGACATCTCTCGATGTCTCTCCCGCTACGCTACATGTTACTTCTTAAAAGAACTTTGTCGCTTCCCCGTCTCGGTTCAGCTTTTATATCTTCTCACCATTGCGGTGGCCGATCTTCATTTGTTTTGTTTCGCTCCTTCCGGAGCTTTCAGAGACATCGTGCCTCTTACTTCTTGTTCCCTTTCTTTCTGAACTTTCGTTCGTTCCGTTTGGGAGTGCAAAGGTAGAAAGCTTTTTGTTATTTGCAAAATTTATTTTTTATTTATTTTGCGGGGCTTTCAGATGAAAAATCATCTTGTTTTACCCTATTCGCTGCTTTTCAGTTTTCCGATCTCGTTGCGAGAGCGGCTGCAAAGATGCGAACTTTTTACTATTCGTGTCAAGCCCTTTTTGCAACTTTTTTTTCCGCCCTTATTCCTCAAATAACTACCCTACTCGCTTGCAGGGCATCAAAGATAAGGAGATTTGTTTCGGTCACACAAATTATTTTCACATTTTGTCATCTACGCAAAAAAGAGGCGCATTTACACGTCTTTGTTGCCGATCTGTTGATCCCGGCGAATCATGAGCTTCCTGTATATAATGTGTACCTTTGAAATGCATGAATAACACGGCATCATTTCCCGAGGGCTTTATTGCCTCTTTACAGCAGGCACCGGGTTTTAACGAGCAAAACTTTATCGAAACGCATCAACAGCAGGATGCACCGACCTCGGTACGCATCAATCCGGCCAAAGCTGTTACCTTGCCTGATACATCGCCGGTGCCATGGTGCAATAATGGTTTTTATCTTGCTCAGCGTCCGTCGTTCACGTTCGACCCCTTATTTCATGCAGGTTGTTATTATGTACAGGAGGCATCATCCATGTTCATCGACCATATGTTTAGGCACATATATAATATAACCGACGGCCCCGTTAATGTGCTTGACCTTTGTGCAGCGCCCGGCGGCAAGAGCACGCTGCTAAGTTCGGCCATTGGTAGTGAGGGTTTATTGGTATCGAACGAGATCATCAAAACACGGGTACCTATTCTGACCGATAATTTGAACCGCTGGGGAAATGCCAATGTGATCGTGACCAATAATGACCCTAAAGCCTTTGCGAGGGTGAAAGGTTTCTTTGACGTTATTGTTGTTGATGCCCCCTGCTCTGGTTCGGGCATGTTCAGGAAGGATCCGCAAGCCATGAACGAATGGTCGGAAGCCAATGTTGACCTTTGCCAGCAACGGCAGGAGCGCATACTGGCCGATGTTTATCCGGCGCTAAAACAGGATGGCTACCTGATATATTCTACCTGCTCCTATTCGGTACAGGAAGATGAGGCGGTGCTGGATTGGCTGTGTGAAGAGTTCGACCTGGAGAGCGTTCTGATCCCGGTAGATGAGAGTTGGGGGATCTTGGAAAGCCGTTCAGATAAGCAGGGCGCATGGGGCTATCGGTTCTACCCGGGACGGGTAAAAGGCGAAGGGCTGTTCGCAGCATGTTTGCGCAAGCGCGATGACAACGGCCGACTACACATCCGCAAGAACAAGGATCAGCCTAAGCCTGATTATAAAAAAATAGACCAGCTAAAACCGTATGTGAAGGATGCACAGGATCTTTACTTTTTCAAACAGGCCGATGATCAGTTGGCTATTCCTAAGGCACTGCGCGAAAGTATGGAGACCTTGCAGCAATATCTTTATATCAAAAAATCGGGCGTGAGGCTGGGTAAGCTTGCCGGAAAAGAGCTGATACCTGACCATGAACTAGCCCAAAGCCTGTTGATCAATAAAGATCTCTTTGTGCAGACGGAGCTTACCTATGAGCAAGCCATCGCTTATCTGCGCAAGGATAATATAGATGATCTTGCATCCACGGCTAAAGGCTGGAGCCTGATGAATTATCAGGGGCATTCTTTGGGATGGGCCAAATTATTGCCTAACCGTATCAATAACTATTATCCAAAAGAGCTAAGGATCATATCGCAGCTGCCGGGTAAATAATTGTACCGACGAAGCAAAACTGCTACTTTTGACACGCTACTATATATATTAATGATATCCTTTGCTCATCGTGTGTTCCTCGAGGTGGCTGCCAATCTGAGTTTCTCGAAGGCGGCACAGGTGCTGTTCATTACTCAGCCGGCCATCAGTAAACACATTAAGGCGCTGGAAGATCAGTATAAACTGCCGCTATTTGAGCGCAAAGGGAATAGCATAGTGCTCACCGAGGCCGGTAAAAAGTTGAATGAGTATCTGCAACAGGCCACCGAGATCGAGCGCAAGGCAGAGTACGACTTGGCGCTGCTTAGTAATCAGTCGTACGCGGCGGGGCATTTGCGTTTGGGGGCCAGTACCACTATCGCACTATATATATTACCACCCATATTGTCCGGGTTTCAGCGCCAGTTCGCTAATGTTGGTGTGCAGCTGGTCAATCGTAACTCCGAATATATCTTGAACGCCTTGCTCGATCATGAGGTAGATATCGGCATCATCGAAGTAGATAATAAGCTTACCAATGTATCATACCAACCGTTCATGACCGACGAGGTGATACCGGTATGTTCAGCCAAAAGTCCGCTGGCGGGGCGGTCGCTTACCTTGAAGCAGCTACTTAAAACGCCACTGGCCTTGCGCGAGCGTGGTTCGGGTACGCTGAACGCGCTGCTCAAAGCACTATCTGACCTGCATATCAAACCAGCAGATCTGTCATTAAAGATCCGTTTAGGTGGTACCGAAGCTTTAAAGAACTTTTTACTGGCTGATCAGTGCCTGGGCTTTATGCCTCGCCCGTCCATTTTGCGCGAATTGCGTGAAGGTGATCTGGTAGAAGTGCCTGTAGAAGGTTTGAAGATCACCCGTAATTTTTACTTCATCCGACGAAAAGGCACGGAGGACTACGGACTTACCAGCAACTTTATGAACTATGCCTTGGAGCATAGAACATATTAACATTTCTTAAAACTTTAAAATTTTGCCTTTGTAGTATCATAGCGACCATTTTAGCCGCTATAAAAACATACATAACATGGCAAACTTAAGCAACCGCAAAGTAGCGATACTAACAGAAGAAGGATTTGAGCAAGTAGAATTGACCAGCCCTAAAGAGGCGCTGGAGCAAGCTGGTGCCACCGTCCACATCATCTCTACCAAGACTGGCAAGATCAAGGCCTGGGATAAAGACCACTGGGGCATTGAGGTAGAAGTGGACAAATTGTTGCAAGATGTAAGTCCGGATGATTATGACGCCTTGGTATTGCCCGGCGGCGTATTGAACCCAGACAAGCTACGCCAGAACAAGGATGCCGTAGCTTTCGCATCGGCATTTTTGGATGAAGGCAAACCACTGGCCGCCATATGCCACGGCCCACAGTTATTGATCGAGACCGGTTTGATCAGTGGCCGTAAAGTGACCTCGTACCCATCACTACAGACCGACCTGAAGAATGCAGGCGCGGAATGGGTGGACGAGGAAGTAGTGACCGATAACGGTTTAGTGACCAGCCGCACCCCAGAGGACCTTGAAGCCTTTAACAAAAAGACCATCGAGGAGATCGGCGAGGGCGTGCACGACGTGAACTAAACTCACTATCCTGATCATATCAGATAACAAGATCACAAAAAGCAGAACATAAACGGTTCTGCTTTTTTATTGCCTGTATATTTGCTCAGCATGCCTCAACAAAAAGCCATTATCATAGGAGCCGGTATAGCCGGGATCGCTACAGCCATTCGTTTAGCGGTAAAAGGCCATTCGGTGGAAGTTTTTGAGGCTAACAGCTACGCAGGTGGCAAGCTCTCGGAATTTGAGCAGGACGGTTTTCGTTTTGATGCCGGGCCCAGCTTGTTCACCATGCCACAGTATGTGGACGAACTTTTTGCTTTAGCCGGGCGACGACCAACAGACCACTTCAACTATCAAAAGCTGGAGGTCACCTGTAACTACTTTTATCCCGATGGCACTTCGTTAAAGGCTTATGCCGATGAGGACAAATTCGCAAAGGAAATAAGCGACATCATGGGTGAACCGGCCACCGCGATCAAAAAACACCGGGCCAAAAGCAAGCAGATATATCGGATCACCAACCATGTGTTCCTCGAAAGTTCGTTGCACAGGTTACGTACTTATTTGAACTGGCCTGCCTTGCGGTCCATATTGAGCGTTTTTAAGATCGACGCCATGCGCACCATGCACAAGGCCAACCAAAGCTTTTTTAAAGACAAGCGCCTAGTGCAGTTCTTCGACAGATATGCCACTTATAACGGATCAGACCCGTACCGAGCCCCCGCCACGCTTAATGTGATCCCGCATCTGGAACAGCACTTTGGCGCCTACTTTCCCGAAGGCGGTATGTATGCCATTACCCGCAGCCTGGTTGATCTGGCCAAAGATCTGGGCGTGACCTTCCATTTTAACGCCCCGGTGAATGAGATCGTGTTGCATGGCAAGCGGATCGGTGGGGTAATGTTAGATGGAAAGATGATACCAGCCGACCTGGTGGTATCGAACATGGACGTTTGGTTCACCTATCGTAAGCTGCTGAGCAAGCATCCTCAATTGTTCCCTGAGAAGATATTGAAGCAGGAACGAAGCAGTTCGGCGCTGATATTCTACTGGGGTATTCAAAAGCAGTTCAGCAAGTTGGACCTGCATAACATCTTTTTTAATGCTGATTACGAGGCCGAGTTCAGGGCAATATGGGATCAGGGCACCATCGGGAACGACCCAACGGTATATGTGAACATCAGTTCCAAATATTGCCCGGCAGATGCACCGGAAGGTTGCGAGAACTGGTTCGTGATGATCAATGTGCCGGCCAACAAAGGTCAGGACTGGGATGCGCTGATCGCCCAAGCCAGGAAAAACATCATCAATAAAATATCTTTAAGGTTGGGTACCGATATAGGCCCGCTGATCGTCTGCGAAAGTATTTTAGACCCACGCACTATCGAGAGTCGCACCTCGTCATACCAGGGGTCGTTGTATGGCACCAGCTCGAATGATAAGTTCGCAGCGTTTTTGCGTCATGCCAACCGCTCCTCAAAAGTGCCTAACCTTTATTTTTGCGGGGGCAGTGTACACCCTGGCGGAGGTATACCGCTGGCACTGCTATCAGCCAAGATCGTGAGCGACTGGGTCAATTAAGCCAAACCCCACTGTTTCATGGTAGTGGTGATGTGCGCCAGATGGTGGTTGCTATGCCATGCATACAAAGCGGCCGTGAACTTCAAGCTATAATTCTTTTGGGCACCCGGATGGTAAAAGGTGCGGTCCCATTGTTCATCACTAAGGCTTTCATATAAGGCCACCAGGCGCAGGTGGATACCTTCCAGCATTTTTAAAGATGCCTCAATAGGTAATTGATGGTCGGCTTGTTCGGC
This sequence comes from Mucilaginibacter daejeonensis, assembly GCF_020783335.1. Taxonomy (NCBI): domain Bacteria; kingdom Pseudomonadati; phylum Bacteroidota; class Sphingobacteriia; order Sphingobacteriales; family Sphingobacteriaceae; genus Mucilaginibacter; species Mucilaginibacter daejeonensis. Next base: position 253,473 of record NZ_CP086068.1, on the reverse strand, counting down.
CCAGGCCGGTTCATCGTAAGGCAAAATGGTCGGGTTATCTTCAGTTAAGGCCAGCTTGATGCGCACCAGGCTATTCAAATGGCTATCTCCTAAATGGTGTACCACTTGTTTGAGCGTCCAGCCTCCCGGGCGATAGGTGGTACGTAATTGTCCCTCGTTCAACTGAATGACTGCCGCCCTGAGGCGTGCAGGCAGGGTCTTGATGTCGGCTATATACTGTGCTAACAGTTCAGGTGTGTAGGTATCCGGCACTTGTACTTTGCCTATCGGGTAGCGCAGGGCTTCATCAGTAAGGGTAGCTTGGCTCATGGGGCTAATATCGAAATTTTTCTTACCCTTACCAGCCTTTATGTACAAAGATCCCTTTGCCAAATTCGCAAAAAAGGAAACTTTAGGCATTTGAGCGTCTTATCTTCTCCCCTTAATGGATCAGTTCAGGTGTTACATTTCGTTGTTTCCGTGTTACATTTGGTGTTACATTCTTGCTTTTTGTTGAAAAATCTTGAAAAAGTTGGGTTTTTACGAATTTCGCAACACCAAAAAGTGGGGAAAGCTGGGGAATTCTGTTACAGCCGTGAAACACTTTTTTCGGAATGTAACAGCCAGCTTCGGCCCTCACTCTTCCTCCCTCGGTCCACATTTTTAAAAGTTCATCTTAGGGTGCTGCTTGTGAAAGCTTGTAGCATTTTGGTAAAGGCGTGCGGCCTGTAATAACTTGGCCTCGCCAAACAGTTGCCCCATAAAGGTGATGCTGTACGGCCGGCCGGCTTTGTTGAAGCCGTTAGGCAACACCACGCAAGGGTTACCGGTCAGGTTGGTCATGGCCAGGTTGATGCTATAAGTGGGAGTGACATACAGGTCGAGCCCTTTCAACCTTTTGTACCAATCCTCGATGAGCAGCGTGCGTGCGCGGTTAGCTTGCAGATACTCCACCGCGGTAATAAATTGCGATGCCCTGAAGATATTAGGCCAGGCATTTTTGTTTTGCTGCACCAGCAGATCGGTACGGTGAGTAAGCACCAGGTCCTGAAAAGCGGCCGCTGCTTCGGCATCCAGTATAAAGGTCATCCAACTGGTCTTGAATGGAGGATACTCCAGCGGCACCAGTTCGGCACCCAACTCACGCAGTTTGGCCAGCGTGGCCGAATCGGTATCATGGTTGCCATTGCGTTCAAAGTCGCGCTTCAGGTACCCGATCTTATATCCCTTGAGCGACCGGCCGGTGGCGTCGTAATCAAAATTGGCAGCTATGGTGCTATGGTCCTTATCATCAGTACCTTGTATGGCATTGAACACGATCGCGGCATCTTCGGCATTGCGGGTGATCGGCCCAAGCTTATCCATGCTCCAGCTCAAGGTCATGGCGCCGTACTTGCTCACGCGGCCATAAGTGGGCCGCAAACCGGTGACACCGCACTCAGTGGCGGGCGATACGATGGAACCCAAGGTTTCGGACCCAATGGCATAAGGCAAACAACCTGCACTCACTGCCGATGACGACCCGGCCGATGATCCGCTCGACCCACGCGATGGATCCCACGGGTTGCGCGTTTTGCCACCGAACCACACATCGCCCATGGCCAGTTCGCCCAGGGTGGTCTTGGCCAACAATATCGCCCCGGCGGCTTCCAGCCTGGTGATCACCGTAGCGTCGATGTTCAGTTGCTGATCTTTAAAGGCTTTGGAACCGAAGGTGGTTCGGTGATCTTTTTGCGCCAGCAGGTCCTTTGCCCCAAAGGGGATACCATGTAATAAGCCCCGGTAATGGCCGGCCTTGATCTCGGCATCAGCTTCGGCGGCTTTCTTTAAGGCATAAGTATCGGTGATGGTGACCGCAAAAAGCAATTTGGGGTCGTATCGTTTGATTCGTTCAAAAAAGAATCGGGTCAGTTGTACACTGCTGATCTGCCTGGTTTTGATCAGGTAAGCCAGTTGGCGTATGGAGTAAAAGGCCAGTTCATCCTTATCAGCAGGCAGCTTTACCGCTTCCTGTTGTGGGAGTTTAAAGGCGTTCTTGCTATCAGGCTGTACAAAACCTACCGGCAGTGGGTTAAATTGCATGGCCGGCACCACGCTGTTAGGCATATTCAGTTTATGCAAAGCATCGTACGAAGTACGGAACTGCTGCAGCATGTTGATCATAGAATCGGCCTCAGCATTGCTGAAACTTTGACCGATCACCTTGCCAGCCTCCTGCACCGCCCCTACTGTGAGTGGTTCGGGTTCGGCATGCCTCATCACAAATGCACCTGCCAAAAAACCCACGCCGCCCACAGCGGCCGTAACAAGGTACTTACTTACTGATCTTTTCATGGTAAAGTAAAAGCTTTGCCCTAATTTAGCATTCCTGACCTAACATTTAAAGTAAAACCAATGCTCAAGAACTTACTCGTTGCCCTGTTGTGCCTGGGCACTATTCATGCTCATGCCGATACCATACGTACCGATGTACTGGTGATCGGCGGCACTGCCAGCGGTACCTCGGCCGCCTTGCAGTGCGCACGCAGTAAGGTCAAGACCATTTTGGTTGAGCCCGGCGCCTGGCTGGGCGGCGAAATGACATCGGGTGCTATGTGCATCATGGATGCCAACCGCAACCTGCCCGCAGGCATATTTGGCGAGTTCCGCAAAAAAGTGCGCGAGTTTTATGCTAAAACACCAGGGTTCGACACCACCGCCAACGCGGTACTTAAATTTGAGCCTTATACCGGTGCGGCCATTTTAAAAAAAATGACCGACACCGTGAAGAACCTTACCCTCAAGCTGAACACCCCCTTTACCAGTGTTAAAAAGAACGGCACCGGTTGGATGGTCACCATTAAAGAGAACGGTAAGATCAATACCATTAAAGCACAGATCCTGATCGATGCCACCCCCACCGGCGATGCGGCCGCTATGGCTGGCGCCACTTTTACCTCGGGTTTTGAAAGCCGTAAGGACACTGGCGAACAACTGGCCCCGGAGAACGCCATCCCCGTAACGCAGGACATTACCTGGTGCGCGATCCTGAAAGACTTTGGCAAAGCTGTCGACAAGACCATTGCCCGCCCCGAAGGTTACAACGAGGAACTTTACGCCGGCCTTAAAGGCAAGGACCTGCTGAAGATGGTATTGGGCGGAAAGCTTTATAACGATAAATACATGATCAAGTGGGGCGAGTGGGGCAACTCGTTCAAGTCGTCGCCCGAGTTGCTTGACCCAAAGAACCGCGAGCAGTATTATAAGGAGACCCGACTCAAGGTGTTAGGGCTGGTCTATTTTATACAGACCACCGGCGGGTTAAAGAACTTTGGTCTATCGGATGAATTCGGTACGCCCGACCAGTTGCCGCCCATCCCTTACATGCGCGAGTATCGCCGCGCCAAAGGCGAGGTGCGCATGGTGCTGGATGACATCTTTACCCCTTACGCCCGCAACTCTAAATTATACCGCACCTCTATTGCCGTTGGCGATGCCTCACCCGGTCAACATTTTGTGGACAAACGCGGACCGCAAACACCTTATCCGCCCTTCCCGGCGTATAGCATTGCGCTGGGCAGCGTAGTGGTAAAAGATCTGGAGAATTTATTGGTGACCGAAAAGAGTTTATCGACCTCGCACCTTGTGAGCGCCAGCGCCTTTTACCCTTCAGTACAAATGGTATTGGGCCAGGGCGCCGGATGCGTGGCCGCCTACTGTGCCTTTTACAAGACCACTACCAAACACCTCAACGTGCGCAGCATACAGGGCGAGTTGCTCGACTTTAAAGGCTACCTGATGCCTTTCAGTGATGTGCCGCTATCTGACCGTAACTTCCGCGCCATACAGCAGGTGAGCGCCACCGGCATGTTGCAGGGCGTACAAAAAGTGACCGGCAAAACGGCCGCCGTACTGTTCAGACCCGATAGCCTGGTGAGCACCGCCGAAGTGGAGCCCGTAATCCGCGAGATATACACCCGCGCGTTCATCTGGTTCAATAAGAACAAACCCGGAGCTCAGTTCACCTTGGGCAACCTGCTCTCCTTCATCAGCGAGATCACCCTCACCGAACCCAAAGTACTGCAAGGCAACATCCAAAAACAATGGAAGGATGTATACAAGTTCACCGGCACCTATGACCTGACCCGCCCCATTACCCGACGCGAATTTGCCGTGCTGACCAACAAGTTCCTAAACCCATTTGCCCGCACGGTAGATCTGACGGGTAAGTTGGTGAATTGAGGGAAGATCAGTTGTCATGCCGATGCATATCGGCATCTCTCTTGCAAAGTAATGGATCAGACCTGGTGACCATCCTCACCGTCTACCTATCCGTGGGATGCCGAAACAAGTTCGGCATGACGGGGTGGTAGGTAGAATAAAAAAGTGGTCATGCCGATGCATATCGGCATCTCTCATGCAAGGTAACTATCAACACTTTGTGACCAGCCAAACGGTCAACCTATCGAAACAAGTTCGGCATGACGGGCTGGGCTGGAACATATCACATAAACCTAAAATCAATATCATGCTCTTCAAGCAAGGCCACGTTTATATCATGTCAAACCAGTACCGAACGACATTTTATATCGGAGTTACAGCAGATCTGCGGTCAAGGGTTTGGCAGCATATTAATGGTGAAGGTTCGGCCTTTGTGAAACGATACCAACTGCATGATCTGCTTTACTATGAATATCATGAACGCATCACCGATGCCATCGACCGCGAGAAGCAACTTAAGAACTGGCACCGCGACTGGAAGATCAAGCTGATCCAGGAAATGAATCCGGAGATGAGGAATCTAAAGGGCGACCTGGATTTACCCTGAAATGATTGCCCCCGTCATGCCGATGAATATCGGCATCTCTCATGCAAGTGACGAATAACGCTGACTGACCGAGCTCGCCGTCCACCTATCCGTGGGATGCCGAAACAAGTTCGGCATGACGGTCTGAGACGAAAGGGACAAAACCCACCACGTCATGCCGATGAATATCGGCATCTCTCATGCAAGGTAACGAACCATACATTGTAACCAACTAACCGCACTGTCCACCTGTCCGTGGGATGCCGAAACAAGTTCGGCATGACGGGTTGGAGAGGTAGGTAATAGCAAAAAAAAAACGAACGCCCCGCTCTCGGGTGAGGCGGGGCGTTCAGGAGAATATGGTTCGGATGAAGGAGGATCAGAGTTTGATCTCTTCGTCTTTAGCGTTCAAAAAGCGGAACTCCGTTAATTGGTAGCTCGGGTTCGCTTTTACCTTGATCCATTGGTTATACTTAAAGTACCACTTGATCTGGCGGCTGATAAGCCCTTTTTTAATATACGCCTCGATGTACGGATGTACACAGAGGGTGATCTTTTTCTCATTCTGCTCAACAAGGATGTAATTGAAGTTATTTTCAATATCATCCAAAAGCAGGATGCTGGGGCGAATGACCCCGGTACCATGGCAGCTTGGACAAACCTCGCTGGTCACGATATTCATTTCAGGCCTTACCCGCTGGCGGGTGATCTGTACCAACCCGAACTTGCTGGGCGGCAATATGGTATGCTTGGCCCTGTCGTGCGCCATTTGCTCACGCAAAAAGTCGAACAGTTCTTTACGGTTGGTAGGCTTGTGCATGTCAATAAAGTCTACCACAACGATGCCGCCCATATCGCGTAAACGCAGCTGCCTGGCGATCTCGCGTGCGGCCTCTTTGTTCACTTGCAGGGCATTGTCTTCCTGGTTCTCTTTATTGGCTGTGCGGTTACCGCTGTTCACGTCTATCACGTGTAACGCTTCGGTATGCTCTATTACCAGGTATGCTCCACCGGCCAGGTTAACGGTCTTGCCGAAGGCAGATTTGATCTGCTTTTCGATACCGTAATGCTCAAATATCGGGTCGCGGTGCTTATGCAGCCTCACGATATTCTCCAGATCAGGCGATATGTCATGCACATACGAACGGATCTCTTCAAAAATAGAAGGCTCGTTCACGTGAATGTGCTGAAAATCGGCGTTCAGGATATCGCGCAACAAGGTCGACGTTCTGTCGATCTCGCCCAATATCTTTTTTGACGGATCGGTGGCCGGCATGCGTGTCATGAAGGCTTCCCACTTGGATATCAGATCCAGCAGGTCCTTCTGCATCTCGGTAACACCTTTGCCCTCTGATACGGTACGGATGATCACCCCGAAATTGGCCGGTTTAATGCTCTCCACTATCTTGCGCAAGCGCGTACGCTCTGTGTTGCTCTTTATCTTTTTGGAGATAGAGATCGTTTCAGAGAAGGGCACTAACACTACATAGCGGCCGGCGATGGACAGATCTGAACTCAGCCTCGGGCCTTTGGTTGAGATAGGCTCTTTGGCTATTTGCACCGGTATGAGCTGATTTTTGGTCAACACTTCAGATATCTTACCTGATTTGTTGATATCAGCTTCCAGTTTCAGATCATCCAGCAATTTGGACCGATAACTTCCTCCACGTACCTGTTTGGTCAATTTGAGCAGGCTTTGCACTTGCGGACCAAGGTCCAGGTAGTGCAAAAAAGCATCCTTCTCGTAGCCTACATCAATAAAGGCCGCATTAAGCCCGGGCATGATCTTTTTTACCCGGCCCATGTAAATATCGCCAACCGTGTAGTTGTTAGATATTTGCTCTTTATGAAGTTCTACGAGTTGTTTATCCTGTAACAGGGCAATAGTTGCCCCGTTAGGGGACGAATCGATAATTAATTCTTTTATCAACTGCTACTCCATTTCTTCAAAAAAGCGGCTTAGCGCCGCGTACGTTAGGACAAAAACAAACACAAAAAAATTTGCCTGCCACTACCGATAAGTATTGCAGGCAAAGCACCGTGGTTAACGGCTTATTTCTTTTTATGTCTGTTCTTTCTCAAACGTTTTTTGCGTTTGTGGGTGGCCATTTTATGTCTTTTACGTTTTTTACCGCTTGGCATGGTCTTAAATTTTTTAAAGGGTTAATTAATTTTTTAATTCTTTGATATAGTCATCGATGCGTTTGCCGAACGCAGGATCGGCAGGCATCAGTTCCTTACATTTTTCGTAAGCCGCAATGGCTTCCTGTTTTTGACCCAACTGCTTGTAGCTTTCGGCTAAATAGAAGTATGGCTCTATCTTGCTTTGCTTGGTGTCTTGCGCGATCATATTCTTGAAACGCTCAACAGCTTTTGGGTACTGCCCCGATTGCATGGCGAACTGACCTAAGTTAAGGTTAGCTTTCCAGTTGTTCGGGTCTTTGGCCACCACATCGCGCAGCAGCATGATGCCCTGCATAGGGCTGCCACCTTCAGGGTCGGTGATACCTAAACTGGTTTGGTTAACATAAGCTATACCCAAACCGGTCTTGGCCTCTAAGTTATCGGCCTGTACGGCCATAGCCTTTTTGAAGGAGGCAATGGCGTTGGCCACAAAGGCGGCCTGCATCGTTGTATCCTGCGAGAACTTGAAGGCATCGTTAAAACGGTTGCCTGCGTCGATCCAGTTCTCGATACCGTTAGTGGCCGTGGCCAGGTCGCGGTAGTAAAAGGCAGCTGGTGCCTGCTGGTTAGCGTCGTCCCACGCGTGGGCCAGTTCTAACTGCAGCTTTTGTTTATCGGCCGGGGTTGCGGCTTTTGCAAGCGACTGCTCCAGCTCAGTGATCTTGCCCGACAGGTCAGGCCCTACGGCCGATTTTGCCGGGTCAGAAACAGCTTTGACATCCACACTGGCCGATGCGGCCGAGGTGTTGCGGGCCTGCTGCCCTGGAGCGGTACGCTCCTCTTTAGGTTTGATCAGTCCCTTAACGGGTAACGAGAACAAATAGCCCATAAGCGCTACTACAGCAACTACTACAACTATTTGTTTACGTTTCATAATGGATTAAGCTTTTGCGGTTTTGGTCTTGTTACCGGTCCTTACTTTCTCAACAAATGTCTTTGCGGGCTTAAAGCTTGGTACAAAGTGCTCAGGTATAATGATAGCGGTATTTTTTGAGATATTACGTGCAGTTTTTTTAGCTCTCTTTTTAACAACGAAGCTGCCGAAGCCTCTTACATATACGTTCTCGCCACTAACCATAGATGTTTTTACCACCTTGAAGAACGCCTCAACAGTCTCCTGAACGTCAACTTTCTCAATGCCTGTTTTAGTCGATATTTCAGCAATAATTTCCGCCTTAGTCATATCTTTTTTGTCTTAATTATTTTTGTAAATACTTAACTGTTTTGGGGTTGCAAAAGTATAGGTTTAAATTTAAAGTTTGAAATAATTGTGCTTTTTTTTACAAAGGCCGGTAAGCTGTTACGAACATGGCAAATGCATTGTAGTTAACAGTATGCCAATTGTTTAATTTTGCGGCAAATGAATTTTGCCCACGAGCTGGTACAATGGTACCACACCCATAAACGCGACCTGCCCTGGCGCCACACCCATGATGCTTACGTGATCTGGCTTTCGGAGGTGATCTTGCAGCAAACCCGGGTAGAACAAGGCCTGCCGTACTTTAACCGTTTTTTGGCCCAGTACCCCACCGTAACACACTTTGCCAATGCCACCGAAGATGAGGTACTCAAGCTCTGGCAGGGCCTGGGCTATTATTCGCGCGGGCGTAACATGCTTAAAACAGCGCAGCTGGTGCAGGAGAAATATGACGGTGTGTTCCCTACCCGGTATGATGACCTGATCGAACTTAAAGGCATAGGCGAGTATACGGCCGCCGCCATCGCTTCCTTTTCGGCCAATGAGGCTAAGGCCGTGCTGGATGGTAATGTGTTCAGGGTGCTGGCCCGTTATTTTGGCATAGCCGAGCCGATCAACAGCCCCAAGGGCAAAAAGCTGTTCCAGCAACTGGCCAACGAGGTACTTGACCACCAAGAGCCGGGCCTGCACAACCAGGCCATGATGGAGTTCGGCGCCATGCTGTGTAAACCCCGTAACCCGGCCTGCGGAATATGCCCAGTAAGGTTAGGTTGTGAGGCCTTCAAGACCAACGCCACCACGCAATTACCGGTCAAACTCAAGACGGTCAAAGTGAAGAATAGGTGTTTTAACTATTTTTTGATCATACAGGAAGGCCGTATCTTGATGAACAAGCGTACGGGCAATGATATATGGAACGGGTTGTATGACCTACCCCTCATCGAGACCGACCACCTTATGCCGGTGCCCGAGCTGATGCGATCGGACGGGGCCATACAGCTGTTCGGTGCTGATGCTCAGGTGAATGAGGTGTTTGCCGAGCAAAAGCACATCCTTACGCACCAGCGCCTCAGCATACGTTTTATCAGGCTGCAAAATGCTCCTGCTCAGCTGTTACCCGACTGGTTCTACGCCACACAGCAGGAATTGGAGAATTTAGCTTTGCCGAAAATCATTTTTTTATTTCTAACTAATTTTTTTAAATTTGAAAACAATTCCCTCTTTTCTATCGATCACAAATGTCTGGAATAAACAAAGTAATTTTAGTAGGACACTTAGGTAAAGACCCCGATATCAGATATCTGGAAGGCAATGTTTCAGTGGTGAGTTTTCCACTGGCAACTTCTGAATCATTTAACAAAGATGGACGCAAGATCGAGCAGACCGAATGGCACAACATCGTGATGTGGCGCGGCCTGGCCGATGTGGCAGCCAAATACCTGCAAAAGGGCAAACTGGTATATATAGAAGGTAAATTACGCACCCGCTCTTTTGAGGACAAGACCGGTATTAAGAAGTACACTACCGAGGTAGTTGCCGAGAACTTTACCGTACTGGGCCGCAAAAGCGATTTTGAAGGCGACCAAAAGGCGCAGGTTCGTGCCGATGACGCCGATGCAGGTTACGACCGCAATACCGAAACGGACGATATCCCGTTCTAAGCATTTCCAATTACCAACTTAAATAAAACGAAAAGCCCTCCGATATCCGGAGGCCTTTGTTCGTTATTAGCCGTTTATTCTTTGAACTGTCATGCTGAGGTATCTCAGCATCTCACGGACAGGTAGCCTCTATAAGGTCCGCCTTTTCACTTAGCGTGTGGGATGTTGAAACAAGTTCAACATGACGGAACACTTTGCCGGCCCTTCTTTCGAAGGACCGGCAAAAGCTACTTACCTCGCTCCCGGAGGGCAATTCTCTTTCAAAAATTTGGTATATAGCGTACGTAAGTGTTCACTGGTGCCTTCGCCTTCATAAATGCCGTGTGAGCGCATAGGGTAGCTCATCAGCTGGAACTGCTTGTTGTATTTCACTAACTCGTTGATCAGCTTTTCGGCGTTGCTGTAGTGTACGTTATCATCGCCGGTACCGTGTACGTATAGCAGATTACCGCGCAGGTTCTTGGCATGGGTAACCGGCGAACCTTTGATGAAGTATGAACGGCCTTCCTCGGTGGTTGGTACGCCCATATAGCGCTCCTGGTAAATGTTATCGTACGATAGTTGCCAGCCTACTGCGGCAACGGCTATACCGGTCTTGTAAATATCAGGATACTGAAACATCAGGTTAAGGGTCGATGAACCACCACCGCTCCAGCCCCAAACGGCCACGCGCGACGTATCGATAAAGCTGTGCTGGCTAAACAGTTGCTTAGCCGCCATGGCCTGGTCACGTACGTTCAGGATACCGATGTTGCGGTAAATGGCCTTGCGCCACTCACGGCCCTTAGGCACCGGTGCGCCTCGGTTATCCATCGATACGTAAATGTAGCCATCGGCCGCCATGCTGCCGGCATACTCGCGGTTGCGGCCTGCGCCGTAAACGTCAGCTGCGGTTTGCGAGGCCGGTTCGCCATACACGTAAAATACGATCGGGTATTTCTTGCTTGGGTCAAAGTTGTCGGGCTTCATCATCCAGCCGTCCATCTTCACACCGTCAGCAGTGGTCACGGTGAAAAATTCAGGTTTGTTCTTCACACTGGCCGGGTCTACCTTAATGGCGGTAGGCTTACCGTCAAGCGGTTTGTGCGCCGGCAGGCCAATGGTCTCGCGCGCAGGCATGGTATAGCTGTTATTGAACGAGTGGATGGCCACCAGTCCGTTAGGCGAAATATCATAACGGTGAGTGCCGGGCTGATCAGCAGGCGAAACCCGCTCAGCAGTGCCACCACCGATATTAACGCGGTACAGATAGCGCTGCGCGGCATTGGTAGGCGATGCCATGAAATAGATGAAGCCATTGGTCTCATCGATCAGGTTCAGGCTCACCACATCGTAGTTGCCTTTGGTCAGCAGTTTTTCTTTACCAAAGCGGTCAATGGCGTAAGCATGGCGCCAGCCGTCCTTTTCGCTCAGCCACACAAAACGCTTGCCTTTTTCGATCCACTCCCACTCACCTACATCGATCCAGGCCTTATCATTTTCCTGGTACAGTACCCGCGAGGCATTGCTCGATATATTGCAGATGAACAGTTTGCTTTCGTTCTGCGCACGGTTGAGCTGTTGAAGCATCAGCTCGTTGCTGTTACCCGCCCACTCCATGCGGGGTATGTAGTGCTGCACAGCATCACCCGGTACGTTAATGTTGGTGATCTTACCATTATCCACATTCACGACCTTGATCCTGCATGATGACGGGTCGGTGCCGGCTACCGGGTACTCTACCGGTACGGTGAACGAGTAAGCCGAATCGGTAGTGTTCAGCATCAGGTAATTGCGGATCTTCCTGGCATCGATCTGCCAGTAAGCGATGTTACGGCTATCGGGCGACCAGCGGAAACCGTCACGGCAATCAAATTCCTCTTCATAAGCCCAATCGAACGTGCCGTTAATGATGCGGCTGGTACCATCGGTAGTAAGGGGTTTGATCGTGCCTGATGCCAGGTCCTCCATGTACAGGTTATGCTCACTCACGTAAGCGGCCTTGGTACCATCGGGCGATATTTTGGCGAACATGAGCGATGACTCGGGCTTACCCTTACCGATCTGCTTCAGTGTTTTGCCGGCCATATCATACACCCAGTAATCGCCGCGGGTGTTGTAACGCCAAACACGCTTGGTGTTGGTAAAGATGAGCACCTTTTGGCGATCATCTGAAAATGAGAACGAACTTACCTGTAACGCGGCCTTGCCCGGCGGCGTTAAGGCCGCACGATCGGCGATCACGTTCTTCTTTTCTTTATCGCGGATGTCGAGCTCCGTAATGGCGCCATTTTGCAGGGCATAGTAGTGGTAACCGTCCTTTGCCCACTGTAAACCGCCCCCTTGTGCACGTACGGTACTGTTGCTCAGTGCCATAACGCCTAACAATAACGCACTTAAAACCGGGCGATAAAATTTGATGTTCATATAAAAAAACTGTTTAAAATTGTAGTGGCCACATGGCATAATGAGGCCGCAAAAACTGCGTTAAAATAATAATTACATCTCACACCCTTACTGCGGTAAAATGAAAAAGATACTTCTGCTGATCATCGGCTGTTCGGCCCTGTCATTCGCTCATGCACAAAAGGTCAACCGCAGTAAATTCATTACCGATAGTCTTGACAATTACATTAACCGCGCTCTTACCAACTGGCGGGTACCGGGTGCGGCGGTTTGCGTGATCAAAGATGGCCGCATCATTTTACGCCGGGGCTACGGCATTAAAGAGCTGGGCCTGGCCAACAAGGTAGATGAGAATACCCTATTCATGATCGGCAGCAACACCAAGGCCTTCACCGCTACCGCAGTGGCCACCTTACAGTCCCAAGGCAAACTATCGTTAGATGATAAGGTGACCAAGTACCTGCCCGACTTTAAGCTGGACAATAAACAGGTGACCGATATGGTGACCGTGCGCGATCTGCTGTGCCACCGCATAGGCTTTGGCACCTTTCAGGGTGATTTTACTTACTGGACCAGCGACCTTACCCGTAAACAGATCATTGAAAAGATGGCTCGCGTGAAGGCCCTGTACCCCTTCCGCAGCCGCTGGGGTTATACCAATGCCGCATTTTTGACCGCCGGCGAGGTGATCCAGGATGTGACCAAAAAGCCCTGGGAGCAATACATCAAAGAGACCCTACTGGCACCGCTGGGCATGAGCAGTACGCTTACCCTGTCCAAAGAACTGTCGACCTCATTTAACCGGTCGGCCGCGCATACCTACATCGATGGGCGGCTGGCGGCTATACCCTACCCGCAGATCGATAACCTGGCGCCCGCAGGCAGCATGAGCTCATCGGCCGCTGATATGGGCAAGTGGGTATTGGCTTTATTAGATAACGGCAAGGTAGGCCCTAAACAGGTGATCCCGGCCTCAGCGATCAGAGCCACGCGCCAGCCACAGATCCTGGTAGGTACCGAAGACGATGGCGGATTTAACGCATACGGCTTAGGCTGGTTCCTGCGCGGGTACGAAGGGCACCGCCTGATCACCCATACTGGCGGTGTGAACGGCTTCGTATCATCGGTAACACTGGTACCTGATCAGAATTTGGGCATCGTGATCTTAACCAACAGTGATCAGAATGACCTGATCGAGACCATTAACATGGACATTATTGACAGCTACCTCAAAATGCCGTTCCGTAACCGCAGTGATGCCTCACTGGCACAATTCAAGGCCAGCCAACAAAAACAACTGCAAAAGGAAAAGGCCTGGCGCGACAGTACCGCTTTGAACCTGCGCCCCGCCCTGAGCCTGAACGACTATACCGGCAGGTACAACAATGAGCTGTATGGCAACATCACCATCACTAAAGGCGAGGCCAATGACCTGGAGATCCGTTTCGAGCATCATCCTAAAATGTTCGCGCGTTTGCAGCCGCTGGGTGGCAACCGTTTTTATACCACCTTCTCTGACCCGATATTTGGCCGCGAGGTGTTGCCTTTTACAGTGGAGAACGGCAAGGTAACGGCCCTGCAATTCAAGGTGGCTGACTTTGTGGAGTACACCCCGTACGAGTTCCGTAAAAAATAGTAGCGGAAATCGAGGCTTTCCCTGTCACGTTCTTAATTGGACGGTGTCTTTTGGGTATATTCATACCCGAACATGAGGTTTATCACTTTACTTTTTGCGCTGTTGTTGATGAATCGCGCTGGCTTTGCCCAGGCGCTCACCAAGGCCGACTACCTGGCAGACCTACAATATTTGAAAGATACGTTGCCTAAAAGGCACATCAACCTGTTCGCCAAGATCAGCAAGCAGGCTTTTGATCAAAAGATAGATGACCTGAAGGCGAACCTTCAGCAACCGGACCCCGAAAGCTTTACCACCTCGTTATACGCCCTCATGGTGGCCATCGGTGATGAGCATACCCACATTGAGCCGGTGTTCACCAAAGTGCTGCCGTTAAAGTTCAGCACCTTTGCCGAAGGGATATTTGTGACCGCTACCGACCAAGCCAACAGCAGCATACTGCTATACCAGTTAAAAGGCATTAACGGCCACCCTACCGACGATATCATCAAGCGCTGCCGCACCATTGTGCAAAATACTAATCCATCATTATTTGAAGTGGGGTTGACCAGCTGCTTGAACAACCCGGCCGTGCTGAAGGGTTTAGGCATCATCAACACCATACAAGAAGCTAAATTTGAGCTGGCGGCACCTAATGGAAAGGTGATAGAGCAGATCGTTACCTCGGCCGATGCCAAAAGCAGCGCCGAACTGGCCCTTAACGGCCCGGAGACAGGCATGCTGTCGCTCAAAAAGAACGGCAACTACTGGTACGCGTATGACGCTGCCAAACATACCCTCTACGTGAACTATAACCGCTGTGCCGAACAAGAAGGCAAACCATTCGAAGCGTTCAATAAGGAACTTTTTGAAGTTATCAGTAAGGAAAAACCGGCACGCATAGTACTTGACCTACGTTATAATGGCGGCGGTAATTCGGCCATATTGCAACCGTTCATTGATTCGGTAAGCGCCAGTTACCTGAACCGTAAAGACAAATTCTATGTATTGATCGGCAAGCAAACGTTTTCATCGGCCCTAATGAATGCCGTTAAGCTGAAACGCACTACGCAAGCCACGCTGATCGGTCAGCCCACCAGCGGATCAGTGAACCATTACGGAGAAGTACGAGGCTTCAGGTTGCCGCACACCAAGATGATCATCGGCTATTCGACCCGCTACTGGGAGACCTGGCCCGGATATGATGGCCCGCTTAAACCAGATGTTAACGTGACCTACTCGATCAGCAACTTCAGGAAGGGTATAGACGAGGCCCTGCTCAAAGTGAACGGTGCTTAACGCCTAATTTATTTTTTGAACGCGTTCCAGCCCTGTGCTTTCAGTTCGTGCACCTGTCCGCTTTTCGAGATCAGGTTACAGCCGGCGGCCGCCTCGGTGATGTAGCCAATGATGCTCACATCCACGTCATGTTTGATCTTGTCGTAGTCGGCCTGCTTGATGGTGAACAGCAGCTCGTAATCCTCACCACCACTCAGCGCACATACCGTAGGGTCAAGGTTGAACTCGCGGGCGGTCTCGTAGGTCATGGGGTCGATCGGGATCTTTTCCTCGTATAACTGGCAGCCTTTGTTGCTTTGTTTGCAAATGTGCAATATCTCGGAGGCCAGACCGTCAGATACGTCGATCATGGCCGTAGGCTTTACCTTAAGGTCTTTAAGTAACTGAACGATATCCTGGCGGGCCTCAGGTTTCAGCTGACGCTCGATGATGTAGTCCTTACCTTCCAGATCGGGTTGGATCTTGGGGTTCTCGAGGTAGATCAACTTTTCGCGTTCCAGCAATTGCAGGCCGGTGTAAGCACCACCCAGATCGCCCGATACGCATAGCAGGTCGCCTTCTTCGGCCGTGTTACGGTACACTACATCTTCTTCATTGGCGTAGCCCAGCACGGTCACGCTGATCACCAGCCCTTGTTTAGATGAAGTGGTATCGCCACCCACGATGTCGATCTTATATTTATCGCAGGCCAGGTAAATGCCTTCGTACAATTCCTCGATAGCTTCTAACGTGTACTTGCTCGACATGCCCAGTGACACCGTTACCTGCGCAGGGATGGCGTTCATGGCGCAAATATCGCTCAGGTTCACCTGAATGGCCTTGTAGCCGAGGTGCTTCAGCGGCGTGTAAGCCAGGTCGAAGTGGATACCTTCTAACAGCAGATCGGTAGAGATGAGCACCTTTTTACCGGCAGGATCCAGCACGGCGGCATCATCGCCCACACCCTTCAGCGTAGCGGCATGTTGCAGCTTGATATTTTTGGTCAGGTGATCGATCAGGCCAAATTCGCCTAATTGATCAAGGTTGGTGCGGTCTGCGTTGTCGAACATATCCATAGGTAAGCCTCTTTTATCGAACTGCAAAAATACAAAAGCTTGAGCTGATCAGGAAACGCTATCGTAGTTGCAGGTATCGAGCCCAAAACTCAGATCTTTTTCGTGTAACACCCCTATTTGTAACCGGTTAGAAACATTTTTATAATATATTGGGGTAATATTTAACACTGCCGCATCTTGTTAACATTTATTTAACACTGATGCCCGACATTTGTAAGCTCTTACTCAAACACTGAATAATATATGAAGATCAAACATTTACTAATTGCGGTATCACTACCCCTGCTTTTTGCCAGCTGTAAAAAAGATGATGACACCATAGTGGACGACACCCCGGTAGTGGTGGCACCTAAGCCATATGCTATCACCGAGGATTTCGAGAGTGGATCCAAAACGGCTTACGCCGCTGCCGATGCCACCCTGAGCACCGGTTCATGGAACTTTAACGATGCCTTGTTAGGCAACCTGGCCGCCGATCTGAAGAACGGCAGCAAATCGGTACGTTTGCGCACCGGCAGCATTGCCATGAACTTTGACGTTACGGGCCTGAAGACCCTGTACATCAAGCATGGCAAATATGGCAGCGATGCTAACTCTACCTGGCAGTTATTAATGTCTACCGATGGCGGTAACACCTATACCCAGGTAGGTAACGACATTAGCGAGACCAACACCACCCTGGTGACCGACTCGTTCAAGATCGCCTCTACGGTTACCAAAGTAAGGTTCCAGATCAAAAAGGCGGGTACCGCCCGTATCAATATCGACGACATCACCTTTAAAGGCACCGGCGAATCTAGCATTACCGTAGGTGGTTCAGATACTCCTGCCGGCGGCGATAACGCCGGCGGTACCGGAACGGCCACTACCCCAAGAGGCGTGACCGTTGGTGCTGACGCTCCACCAGCAAGTGGTGACAACAGCAACCTGCTGTTCGGTAACCCGTCAGTAGCCGGCTCGGTATCGGCCGAGAACTTTTTACTGGATATGGGCTATTACGTAGAATCGTACAGCAAGACCCGTGGTACTCCTAACTGGGTAAGCTGGCACTTAGACGCGACCAATACCACTAATGCTACCGGTCGTTTAGATAACTTTGCTGGCTTTAGCGGCTTGCCAGCCGGATACTTCCAGGTGCAAAGCAACAGCTACTCAGGCTCTGGTTTTGACCGTGGCCACAACTGCCCATCGGCAGATCGTACCAGCTCGGCAGATGCCAACTCGGCCACATTCCTGATGACCAACATGATCCCTCAGGCTCCTAACAACAATCAAAAGACCTGGAACAACCTGGAAGGCTACCTGCGCACGCAAGTGACCGCCGGTAACGAGGTTTACGTGATCATGGGCAGCTACGGTATCGGTGGTGTAGGCAGTGCCAGCTCATCGGTAGTGAACACTATCGCCAGCGGCAATGTGACCGTACCAAGCAACGTCTGGAAAGTAGCGGTGATCATCCCGGCCGGTAACAACGACCTGATCCGTTCGGCAACTGCCACCCGTGTGATCGCGGTGAACACCCCTAACGTGAACAGCATCGATAGCGATTGGACCAAGTACATCGTGACGGTACGTGATATCGAGAAAGCGGTAGGTAATGGCTTCAACCTGTTATCGGCTTTACCACAATCGGTACAAGATGCGGTAGAGACCAAGAAAGACGCAGGCATATAATCCAGCCCCACCCAAACCCTCCCCGGGAGGAGGGCTTTAATAAAATTGTTCCTAAAAGAAAGCGGCTGATCTTTACCAGATCAGCCGCTTTCTTTTTTATACCTATTGCCCTTTAGTCCCAGATGCCGTTCTGTTCGGTGAAGATCACGGGCTCATCGCCGGTCACCATGATGGTATGTTCGTGCTGGGCCACAAAGCCACCTTTGTTACCGATCAGCGTCCAGCCATCGGCCTGCTGATCCGCAATGGTCGACTTGGTGGAGATGAACGTTTCGATGGCCACCACCGTGTTCTTTTTGAAACGACCAATGTTGAAACGGTCGTAGTAATTAGAGATATCGTGCGGGTCCTCGTGCAGGCTGCGGCCTACGCCATGACCGGTCAGGTTTTTGATCACGGTGTACCCTTGCTTCTTAGCCTCCGTTTCGATCAGCCGGCCGATCTCGTTGATCTTGATGCCGCCTTTAATGGCCGCGATCGCTTTCTTTAGTATATCTTTCGAAGCCTCTACCAGCTTGCCATGTCCGTGAATGTCCTCCCCTAAAATGAAGGAACCGCCATTATCGGCCCAGTAACCGTTCAGTTCGGCGGATACGTCGATGTTCACCAGGTCGCCCTCCTGCAATATCATATCGGCCGACGGAATGCCATGCGCCACCACGTTGTTGATACTGATGCAGGTATAACCCGGGAAATTGTACGTCAGCTTTGGGGCCGACGCTGCGCCCAGTTCTTCCAACAGTTTACCGCCGTAATCGTCAAGCTCAAGGGTCGACATACCCGGACGGGCATATTCGCGCATCTTACGTAAGGTGATCGCGACCGCATCACTGGCCCGCTGCATCCCATCTCTCTCGTTATCGGTGGTTATTGACATAGTCGAATTTTTTAGAAGCCGCAAATATAAGGATACATCTGCTTTCAAGGGATGTTTTGCACCATACAATGCGCCGGACCTACGTTGAGGTGATGTTAATATCGATAACTACCCGTTGCTGATCATCATCAATATTGAACTTAACCTTATGCAGCTCATCAAATTTTCTATATTTTAGCCGTGTACCACACATCGCTTACGATGTAATGTAGATTATAGCTTATTTAACAAGTCGTCATAAGCATCATCTATAAAACCTCGCGGTAAATTATCATAGCCGTCAACACTAAACTGCTTTACAACCGCTCCTCTTAAGTTCGTTTCTAATTTTTGGGGAATATCGTTATCTACAATGATAATTTGTAAATCGGCCCGCCCTTCACATAGTTTTAGAAGATAATTATACATGTTAATGTATTTCGTTGGATCGTCTGCCACAATACCTTCCTTGATATCTTCAGCACTATCAGTTTCAGCTAAATATTCTGGCTTAGTTTTTCCTAAATATTTGGCAATAGTATCAATCATTAAGAATGTAGGGTGATTGGTAGGATGTGAAGCACTATTCTGTAGCAGAGCTATGAAATATCCGACTGATACAAGAGTTCTAACACCACCGGATGTTAATTGCCAGTATTCTTTGTCACGTACTTTAGGAAGAAAGCTTTTTGAATCCACAGCAACGTTATAAACATGGTTCATTTTGACAGCAGTCAAAAATTCTTTCAAATAATCTGCAATATTGTTAGTAACAAATCCGATTGTAGGCGTATTGGCCTTTAACTCTTCTAGCGATAAATTGAGTTTTTCTAACTCCAAGGCAATCTTAGCTGACCGTTTTGTAACCTCTGATAATTGATTTCTAATTTTAAGTGTATATTCAGTATGATTCAGGGCTTCTAAAAATTTGGCTTTAGCAGTTAATAACCCGTCACGCTGCGCTAAAAATGGGGATATTAATTCTTTTGTTTGGTTATCTAAAAGGTTTTTCGCTTGAGTGATTTGCTCCCTGATTTGGCCAACTTCTACTTCT
Source organism: Mucilaginibacter daejeonensis (assembly GCF_020783335.1). Classification (NCBI taxonomy): domain Bacteria; kingdom Pseudomonadati; phylum Bacteroidota; class Sphingobacteriia; order Sphingobacteriales; family Sphingobacteriaceae; genus Mucilaginibacter; species Mucilaginibacter daejeonensis. The sequence continues at coordinate 233,727 of NZ_CP086068.1, read as the reverse complement.
AGTAAAAATACTTCATTGCGATTTTCTTCAATGATATCGGAAATGTCTTTAGAACGACGATTGATACTTCTTAGCTCATTCTCTAACAATTGAGGATTTGTATCTGAGACCTGTTTAGCCAAATTTTCATACACTAACACATTACTGCAAACTGGGCAATCCATTGTTTTTTGTGCTGGTGGGAGAGTTTCGGAAAGATGGATAGACGTTTTTAACTTCTGAATATCTTGAGCGTAATCGTTTTTTAGGAGAATGTTTTGACTTATTTGCCGTTTTAGATTTTCGATACGCTGAATTTTAGCGCCTACTGACTGCTGCAAATCAGCGATCATCTCTCTTAGTTCGTTGTCATTTTGGGTGCTCGCAAGCATGCTCTTGTTAATGACCTCAATCTCCGAATCGATTGCAACTAGTTTTTGCTGTATTTCAGTTTTCTCGTTCAACAGGGCTTCTTCTGTGCGTAATTGAGTTTCACGAAAGAAAGAAGCTATCGTAGTATATTTTTGATCTAACTCTTTTTTTAAACTCGTTCTTTGTGAGATTAGTCGCTGCAGTTCAGTGATATTTATATCTAGAAGGTTATGCAAGAATTTGAAAGTTTCTTGATTTTTAACAGCTACCGAAAAATTTTTCCTGTCAAGCAAATCCTTACTTCCGACATCATCCTGAGTAAGGTAATTGTACTTCAAAATATCTCTAAAACTAAGCTTAATCATTTTTGAATCAGCTTTTGATGGAGATTGCTTGGTTTCTATCTTAGGAATGCTAAGCGCGTCTAAAAAAAAGTCCGAGATAAAGCCATCATGACCTTCCTTAGCATAGTTTGGCCCATATTGTAAGGGAAAAACATCATCGATACCTTCTGTATCTGAATGAAAAACTTCTATATACCCGCTAGGCTCAAATATATTTCGCTTTATAGTGTAAACCTTTCCATTGAGATCAACTTCAAGCAGACAATATTTTCCGCTATTCTCTATCTCGTTATAAAGGTCGATGTCCGCCGATCCTAAGCAGTAATCAATAAGATTTAGTATACTAGACTTTCCAGTATCTGAGTCTCCATGTATAATGTTAAGGCCAGAACTGAAAGGAATTACATAATTTTTTCGGCTGCCAACAAGAGTGAGCTTGTTCACAATCAGTATAGGCGAACGAGATGAGTTATTTTCCATTGATATAAGGTTTAATTGCCGCCATTAATTGGCGATAGTTTAGGCTAAGTAACTGATTAATTGGATTCGAAATTTCGTGTAGACGCATAACATATTCCGTTTCAAGCCCATCCGCGAAATTTGCCCCCTCGGCGGTGATTGTATAAACGGCCTCATTGTCTTTAGTCAAATTAGCACTGGCATAACCCTGTAGTATTAAAATTTGAAGCGTAATGCTAAGGTCTCGATGAGTATAAAGACCGTTTGTATTAGGATACTCTTTGTTAATCGATGTTAGTTCTTCAGGGCGTAGAATTAACATCTTCCTACCTTGACTCTTCAATATACCGTGTAAGATATGTGGATGCCGAAGTAGGAAGTCATAAACAGCTAGCTTTTCAATAGTTAAAATCTTATTGCCGGCTTTGTTAAGTGAAAGATTTCGTAAAATCACTAGAGCCCTCGCTAACTTTGTATTTAATTCAAAGTCTGGTACAATGAAAGACAAAGCCATAACTATTGATTTTTTGATTGTTTAAAATTTTCAATCGTATCCATATCATGTCCATCTTCCCACCATATACTGTTACCAATATCATTAGCCAGCTGATGCAACATTCCTGTTTTGTGAATAAAACTAAGTGCCGAGATTGACTTCAAAATCGTTTGATCTTCACTTTGAATTTTTTCGTGAATATGGGTAATCAAATCATTGCCGTTTAGCAACTTGCCCGACGTCAATAAACCGAATGCGTTATTATAAAGACCCTCAATTAAACCATAAAGCTGTTGGAATTCATCCAGTGTTATAATATTCCTAGCCACAATTACCTTCCTGATAAATTCTGCGTTGTAAAAACTATTTTTTGCACTAGAAATATTCCTATTGTGAACATCTGCAATCAACAGTTTTAACACAAAGATTTCGTCATTATACTTATTCTCGTCGTCAAGTCTTTGAATTTTCAAAACGTCAGTTATTTCGTTATTATCCAAAAAATCCTTTAAAATTTTTACTACTGCTAAATATAGGGTTGCCTTGACAGAAGTAGGTTTAGAGATTGAGGTATGATCATCGTCCAAATGCATAACATCTTGCGCTGATAGCTCATAGCCAATAGAGCTTGTATTGGGAACGACCATATCGTATTTTCCTTGGAAATATATAGTCTTAGGAAGCTGTTCAACCGGTGTTTGAATCCATTTATTATTTAAAGCCTTAACATTTTCGCTTAAAGGCTTTAAATTTTCTAATTGTGCACTTTTATTAAGGGCATATGCAACAGATGCAAGATTAGCTCCGTCATGAGGCACAGCCAGTGACAAAAATATTTTTATCGGAGGAATATTTTTATCTCCTACAGCTTTTAGAATTGTAGCTTTTGCAATCAATCCACCCAGACTGTGTCCGATAAAAACAATACTTTTATAACCGGCGCATTTAACTTTTATTTCAGTTAAAAGAAGATCACTGATGTCGTCAACATCCAGATTCAATTTCACTTTCTTTGATGAGCCTGAAAATATTTTAGACACTATACTATTCACAACTTTTAAACTGGTAGATGTGAGAAGTTTAGAATAATAAATAAAGTCAGCGATGTCAAATTTTTTTTTGATTTCCCTATTGCCTCCAAGTAAATCACTGAAGCTTTGTCCACTTTGATTTACCCAGGTCATTTTATCGCCTGTCAAACCATGGATAAAGATTATTAGGTTCTTCCTATTTTTTCCCGTTAAAGAAAATTCAATCATGAAGTTAAGTGATAAGTGTTTAGTACATCGAAATGATTGTTAAACTTATCGAATATTTACTAGTAATGAAAACGTATTCAATAGAGCAAATCACATTTACATTGCTAAATACATAACAATAAGGCTATGGACGACTACCAACTGATTGAACAAGCTTATCAGGCTTTCAATAACCGGGATATCGATGCGGCGTTGAAACTCATGCATCCGCAGGTAAAATGGCCCAGGGCCTGGGAGGGGGACCATGCCATTGGTCATGAGGAGGTGCGCAGTTACTGGACCCGCCAGTGGCAGGAGATCAACCCGGTGGTCACGCCTATCCACATCGGGCAGCAGGCCGACGGTACGCTTACCGTCACGGTGCATCAAGTGGTCAGGGACTTGGACGGAAACCTGATCTTTGATGGTACGGTACTTCACCTGTACACCATAAGCAATGGCCTGATCAAGCAAATGGTGATCGGGGCGGTGTGATCACTTAGTCTTCGAAGGGTCATTGTCCAATAGCTGTTCAATACCTGCGGCAAGATCGTAAACATTGCCCTGCCGTTGGTTGGTCATTAAAATGATGGTGCGTGATGCGCTGGCCTGGTAATGCAGCAGGGCCTGGTAGCGAATGGCCACCCCGTCGTGCGTATGTTCGGTGATCTTGCCGTCGTTCATCACGTTTCGGCCCAGGCCGGTTTGCGAGCCCTCTTTAAAAGGCTGGCTAAGCTGCAGGGTAGCTGCGGGGCTAATCAGCTTAAAAGTGTTCAGTGCGTTGCTCCAACGTAAAAAGTCTTCAAGGTCGAGGCAGGTCCACCCTGTTATGGGTGCGATCAGCGGATAGGCTTTCAAGTCGTTATCAAAAGGCTTGGCCAGCGTCGGGGTATTTTCATCAGGGTCAATAACAGCGTTCCTGATCCCGGCAGGCTTGAGCAAACGCTCGCGCACGAAACGGTCAAAACTCATCCCGCTGATCTTTTCGATGAGGCGGCGGCGCATAAAGGTATTGTTATTATTGTAGTCGTACTGGGTGCCGGGCTCAAATTTGAGCTGGGTAACGGCCAACAGATCGCGCCAATTGTCACCGTCGGTCTTCACGGTCTTCCAGTTCACATCGGGCAAGCCGCTGGTATACTGCAACAAATTAAGCACCGTTACCGATGCCGCCCAGGCATGCAACTCCGGAAAATATTTTGACACGTGATCGGTCACCTTCAGCTTACCCTCATCTACCAGCATCATGATACCTACGGCATCAAATTCTTTGGCAATGGAACCGATATGGAAGCGGTCACGAGTGGTCAACGCCCTCGAGTGGGCAGCGTCGGCATAGCCATAGCTTTTGGTGAGCAGCTTTTTACCATGATCCACCACCAGCACATTGCCGTTGAACTTGCCAGCCTGGTGCTGCTGCTGTAAATAAGCATCGATCTTTTGCTCAAGCCCTTGTGCAAAGGCGGCACAGGCCATGAACGTACAAACGATCAGAGACGGTAAGCGAAAGTATAAAGGTTTCATATGGTGGGTTTATAGGTTGACGCTCAAAGCATCGATGTGTTACTGCGTTCCCGAAAAAAAGATGCGGGCGTAGACCCGTCAGCCTGTTAACAAAAAAGGAGACACCACACTGGTATCTCCTTTTAGTAGCCCCGACGGGAATCGAACCCATATCTAAAGTTTAGGAAACTTCTATTCTATCCGTTGAACTACAGGGCCGGATGGTATCGCTTTATTAACCTTTAGGTAGCTTGAAGCGCTCCAAAGATAATGAAATTTTAACTCGCACGATCAAAGTAAAAAGCAATTGCCTGACACAAAGAACATTTTGGAAAAACCACTGTTAGTTGTATGATAAAATTTCAGCAAACACTTATTTTTCAGAAATTTACACGGTCTGAAAGTGTACACCAACCAATTACGCCATCATTGTGCATGTGCCCGTTCTATATGCCCGATCGTTAGATCAGGCACCCAGCCCGGACCTCTTCACTTTGTGATGAAGTAACGAGCATGGCCCATGCACCCTGATCTGAGTTACTCGTATCTATAAATCTTAATTGCGTTTGAAAAAGATATTAGCCGCTGTTTGGCTTGTTCTGTTGGCATCGGCCGTGGCTGCCCTGTTTTGGTACAACGAGCTGAAGTACCAGTTGCCTACCCCTGTTCCTGTTGATTACCATCAGGTAGCTAAGGGTACCCTGATCAGGCTGCCTGCTACCGCACAGGGTCAGGGCGACAGGCCATTGTTCCTGCATTTTTTTAACCCCGACTGCCCATGCTCGAGGTTCAACATCAATATGTTCAAGACCCTGGTAAAGCAGTATGAGGGGCGCATAAATTTTAAGATCGTGGTGATGAGCAAAAAGCCTTTTACCGAGCAGGAGATACAACAAAAGTTCGATATTGGCATACCTGTCATATTTGATCAGCAGGTGGCCATTAAATGTGGGGTCTACTCTACCCCGCAGGCCGTGGTGCTTGACACGCACCAACGTTTATTTTACCGCGGCAATTATAACCGAAGCCGCTATTGTACTGACGAACGCACCAATTATGCACGCCTTGCCGTTGACGGGGCATTGCAACAAAAAAATATAAAGTTCGATCGTTATGCGCTCACCTCGTACGGGTGCAGCCTTCCCGATTGTAAAAATTGATACCGGTAATTATTAGCTATACCCCCATGACATTATCTGCAGATCCTTACATCGCCCAACGGGCAGCCGTTAAAGAACGGTCGGACCGGTTGATGAATTATTTTTTGCCTGCTCACTTTTTGATCGGCATAGCCCTGGCCTTTTTTTATGATACCTGGCTGGTGGCCTTTGCCGTTGGTGGTATTTGCCTGGTGGCTTATTACTCGGTCAAGTGGTTGCTGCCCACGTCAAGCTTATATCAGTACGTACTGAGTGCCATACTGGGCGTTTATATGGCGCAGTTCATTTACCAGATGCATGGCTTGTTCGAGATGCACTTCTTTGCGTTCATTTCCAGCGCGCTGCTCATCACCTATCAAAAATGGAAGCTGCAACTGCCGCTGCTCATCGTGGTGGTGGTGCACCATGCTACCTTTAGCTACATGCAAAATATAGGCGTTGCCAACGTGTTCTTTACACAGCTCAACTACTTTGATCTGCAAACCTTCCTGATCCACGCGGCCTTAACGGGTGTGATCATGTTCATTTGTGGTCTTTGGGCATTTCAGCTTAACAAGTATAACGAAGAACTGGTAGAGCAGACCGTTAAGATGACCGACCTGCAACGCCAGGCCGAACTGGCCGAGGAGCGTCGCCGCAATGCCGAAAAGCTGGAAAAGGCCAACCAGGAGTTACAGGAAAAGAACGTTGAACTGGAACGCGCCCGTTCCACCGCCGACAGGGCCAACCAGGAAAAGAGCATCTTTTTGGCCACCATGAGCCACGAGATACGCACCCCGATGAATGGGGTGATCGGTATGGCGTCGCTGTTATCGCAAACCGAACTTTCTGACGAGCAACGGATGTTCGCAGAAACGATATCGAGCTGTGGCGATACCCTGATCCATGTGATCAACAACATCCTCGACTTCTCGAAGATCGAATCGGGCAATCTGGAACTGGAACATGCCGACCTTAACCTGCGCGAACTGATCGAGACCGTGTTGGACATGTTCGGCATCAAGGCCGCGCAACATGGCCTCGAGCTTATATACGATATCGATGAGAAAGTGCCCGAGCATGTGATCGGCGATCAGCTTCGCCTTAAACAAGTACTGATCAACCTGATCAGCAATGCGATCAAATTTACCGAACATGGCGAGATCGGTGTCAAGGTGACCGCAAGCCAACAAAGCGGCGGAGCGAATATCCAGTTCGAGATATGGGATACCGGCATCGGCATCTCCGAGCAGAATATCAAGAAACTGTTCCGCTCCTTCTCACAAGCCGATGCATCTACCTCACGCAAGTATGGCGGCACAGGCTTGGGTCTGGCCATTTGCCAGCGTTTGGTGCAGCTCATGAACGGCGACATTAGCGTGAGCAGCGAGTTGGGCCGGGGATCGCGTTTCGTGTTCTCGGTCAAGCTTGAGCCTGGCCAAACGCCACAGGTAAGTACGGCAAAAGTGGACCTGAATTTGATCAAGGGCAAAAAGGTGTTGCTGGTAGATGATAACGTGACCAACCTTAACATCCTCGAAAGGCAGTTCATCAACTGGGAGCTTACGCCTTTGGTGGCCACCTCAGGACATGATGCCATACAGGCGCTGCGCACCATCTATGATATCGATCTGGTGATCACCGATATGGACATGCCTGAGATGAACGGCGTAGAACTATCCAAGGCCATCACCTTGTTATATCCTACACTGCCGATCATCCTGCTTAGCTCACTGGCCGAAGAGATCGGCTCTCATAACCGGGCACTATTCACCTCGGTGATGACCAAGCCGATCAAACAGCAAGTATTATTTAAACAGGTAGTGAACGCCTTAAGGGTACATATACAGGCTGCACCCGAAAAGCTGACCGAGAATGTCATCTCTAAAGAACTGGCCATTCAGTACCCGTTCCAAATGTTGGTAGCAGAGGACAACAATGTGAACCAATTAGTGATCAGGCAAATACTGAGCAAAATGGGCTACACCCCTACCATTGTACCCGATGGCCAGCAGGCGGTGGATATAACGGCCCATACGCCATTTGACCTTGTCTTGATGGATGTACAAATGCCGGTTATGGACGGCCTGGAGGCCACACGCCTGATCAGGCAAATGGATATCAGCCAGCCGATCATCATCGCCCTGACGGCCAACGTGATGGAGAACGACATCAAAGCCTGTATGGATGCCGGCATGAATGATTTTGTATCGAAACCGGTAAAACCAGAGATGTTGGTGAGCACGTTCATCAAATGGTATAAGGCCCGTTATGCGTCGCAGCAGGATGCCTTGAGCTTACCTGCCGCCGAGCTATAGAAACAACAAAGCCTTACTGACATACAGTAAGGCTTTGTTGTTATGGTTGTCTTAGTAACAGATCAGCGTACCACCGACCCATTGTGCATGCCCTCGCCCGGCGATACAAAGCTTAGTACGCCTTCGGCGTTCTCGGCCATCAGGATCATACCTTGTGATAGGATGCCTTTGATCTCGCGGGGTTCCAGATTGACCAGTATGCTTACCTGTTTGCCAATGATGGCCTCCGGCTCAAAGTACTCCGCAATGCCCGATACCACAGTGCGCTGGTCTAAACCGGTATCGATGGTCAGCTTTAACAGCTTTTTGGTCTTGGCCACCTTTTCGGCGGTCAGGATGGTTCCGGTACGGATATCCATCGCCGCGAACTGATCGTAAACGATGTTCTCTTTGGCAGGCACCAATGCCGGTGCACTCACTTCGGCAGGCTTCTCGATCGACGCTTTTTTAGCAATCAGCTTTTGCACCTGTTTCTCGATCACTTCGTCCTCTAACTTCTCGAACAACAACGAAGCGGCATTGAGTTGATGGCCGTTGGCGAAACTGATCGGTTCATCAAAATGAACAGCATCGGCCGGCCAGTTCAGCATGTTGAATATCTTTTGGGCCGTACCCGGCATGAACGGTTGAGCGCAGGTAGCGATATGGCCAATCAGCACCAGGCAATTGTGCAACGCAGTGCGTGCCGCTTCCGGGTCGGTCTTGATGGTTTTCCATGGCTCCTGTTCGGTCAGGTAACGGTTACCTAAACGGGCCATATCCATCATGATCTGCTGCGCCTGGCGAAACTTATACGACTCAAAGCTTTGCTCCAGGTCATTGTATAGCTTACCCAGCTCGGTATTCAGCGCTTCGTTCTCAAGTGTGATCGCTCCGGTAGTGCTTTCCACTTTACCATCAAAGAACTTATGCATCAGGATCATTACCCGGTTCACCAGGTTGCCTAAAATGGCTACCAGCTCGTTGTTCACACGGGCCTGATAATCTTTCCAGGTAAACTCGCTATCGGCGGTTTCCGGGGCAATAGCGGTCAAATAATAACGCAGCTCGTCGATCTTGTTGGGCAGATCCTCCAGATATTCATGCATCTCGATGCTCCAACCACGACTGGTCGACATCTTATCACCTTCCAGGTTCATGAACTCGTTGGCTGGTACATTATCAGGCAAAATGAACTCGCCATGAGCCTTCAGCATGGCCGGGAACACGATGCAGTGGAATACGATATTGTCCTTACCGATGAAGTGCACCAGTTTGGTCTCCGGGTCTTGCCAATAGGTCTTCCAGTCTTTGCCATTGTCCAAAGCCCATTGTTTGGTGGCCGATATATAGCCGATCGGCGCATCGAACCAAACATACAATACTTTACCGTCGGCACCTTCAACAGGCACTTTAATACCCCAGTCCAGATCGCGGGTAACGGCACGTGGGTGCAAACCGCCATCGATCCAACTTTTGCACTGGCCGTATACGTTGGTCTTCCATTCGGTGTGCCCTTCCAATATCCATTCGCGCAGCCATCCTTCATATTTATCCAAAGGCAGGTACCAGTGTTTAGTAGGGCGCTTCACGGGTTTGTTACCGCTCAGTGTCGACCGGGGATCGATCAGCTCGTCAGGGCTTAATGAGCTGCCACATTTCTCACACTGATCGCCGTAAGCGTTATCATTACCGCATACCGGGCAGGTGCCTACGATGTAACGGTCGGCCAAAAAGGCACCGGCCTGCTCATCATAGTATTGCTCTGATTCCTTCACCTCAAAGTCGCCCTTATCGTTCAATACAGTAAAAAAGTCCTGAGCGGTTTGGTGGTGTATGGGTTCGCTGGTGCGGTGATAAATATCGAATGAGATGTTAAGCTTATCGAAGCAATATTTGATCAGCTCATGGTATTTATCAATAATGGCGCGTGGCGTGGTGCCCTCCTTCATGGCCTGATTAGCAATGGCGGTACCATGCTCGTCAGATCCGCAGGCGAACACTACCTCGCGGCGTTTCAGGCGCAGGTAACGGGCATACAGATCGGCAGGTATATAGGCACCGGCCAGGTGACCGATGTGTTTAGGCCCGTTCGCGTAAGGCAGGGCCGCAGTAATGGTATAACGTTTATATTTTTGAGCTTCCAAAATGTTGATCCGGTTTCTTTATTTTGCAAAGATAACATTATGAGCATTACTCCTCCCTATCTTAAAAAAGGCGACCGCGTGGCGATCGTTTGTCCGGCTAAAAAGCTGCCGCAACCAATGGACGATGCCGTGGCCTTGCTTGGCTCGTGGGGGTTGGAAGTAGTATTGGGCGATACGGTAACGGCATCACATCACCAATTTGCGGGCACCGATGAGCAGCGAGCCCAGGATATGCAACGCTTTATTGATGACGACAGCATCAAGGCCATATTTGCCGCACGTGGGGGCTATGGCACGGTGCGCATGATCGATAAGGTGAACTTTGATCGTTTGCGCAGCAACCCCAAATGGATCATTGGCTTCAGCGATATCACGGTGCTTCACTCCCACATCCAGCATAACTTTGACGTGGTGACTCTGCACGGGCAAATGCCGATCAATATACCCGACGCTACTGGCACTTCTGTCGAAACCTTAAGAAAAGCCCTATTCGGTGAGGAATCACACTATGAGATACCCGCCCACCCACTTGATCGCACCGGCAATACAGCCGGAGTACTCACCGGTGGCAACCTGGCCATTCTGGTATCCATGTTAGGCTCAGTGTCGGATGTTGACTATGATGATAAGATCCTATTTATTGAGGATGTTGGCGAATATCTCTACAACATCGACCGCCTAATGTACACGCTCGATAGAGCGGGCAAACTGAAGAATCTTGCCGGACTGATCGTTGGTGGCTTCACCGATCTGAAAGATAATGACATTCCATTCGGGCAGACAGCTTACGAGATCATCAAGGCGATCGTTGACAAATACCCATACCCGGTGTGCTTCGACTTTCCTGCCGGGCACGTGACCAACAACTGCGCTTTGCTCATCGGCCAGCCATACACCTTTGAGGTGTCTCAAGTTGGCACTACCCTCCGCCCACAACAATAAAAAAGGCCGGTAGCCCTAAAGCTACCGACCTCACTTATTAACATTAACTAATTATCAATTATTAGATCCACCGATCAGCGTGTTGTATAATAATTCGTCGTTAGATATTGGCCAGATGTATTGCGGGCTGCTTGGTGGCACGGCCGCGATGTTCTGTTTGCCCGGAATGGTGCCCAGTGTACGCATGAAATCGATATTGCGCAAACCTTCACCCAGGAACTCGATATTACGCTCTTGCAGGATAGTGCTCACCAGGTTAGCGCCGCTACCCAAGGTTGCCGCTGTGAACAAAGTGGTCTTGTCTGAACGTTGACGGATCGCGTTCAACAGATCGATAGCCTGTGGATCTAAACCGTTCAAACGGGCGCGGGCCTCGGCCAGATTCAGTAACACCTCAGCATAACGCATTACTGGTGCATAATCCAGGAAGGTACCTACGGCATTGAACTTGCTCAGGAATGGCTTACCCGCAAATGTACCGGTGGTTGGAGTGAACACAAAGTTCACACGACGGTCATCGGTCGTTTTCCAGTTAGCATCGGCTAATACGCCGTTAGGATTCAAATAAAAGTCAGCGTTGCCTGGGGTGCTGGCGCTAGCATACCAAAAAGATGCTAAAGCGGTTTGTGTACCTGGCTGCTCGGTAGATACTACGAAAGGCACCGAGAACACCGATTCGAAGGTCAGGTAAGGCGTTCTGAACACGCTTAACACACTTGGCTGTAACGCAAAGTTCACACCTGCTGATCCGCTTGCCGCAAGTGAACCACCTGCTGCGCTGAAATTAGTAGCACCTACGATCTTGTTGGCCTCGGTGATCACGTTGGCATACTGGCCCATGGTCAAATACACCCTGGTCTTGTAGGCAATCGCGGTATTGCGATGCGCTCTGATCACATTATTAACCACGTTGGTGGTAGCCACGCTGCTGTAGTTAAGCGGTAAGCCAGCCTCAGCCTCGTTCAGGTCTTTTAAGATCTGTGCGTAAACTTCGGCAACAGTACTTTTAGCGAGTGACTGATCCGAATAAGTGGTCAATCCTTTTAAACGCAACGGAACGCCTGGTTTGCTACCATTACCATCAACATAAGGGCGGGCATAAAGCTGCAGTAAGCTGTAATATGCCACCGCACGTAAAAATTTAGCTTCAGCAATGTAGTTAGCGGCAGTTGCTGCACCCACGGTAGTAGCACCATTGTAGGTGGCCATACCATCGATGAACACGTTACAAAGATTGATATCAAAGTAAGCCTGTGCCCAAAGATTTTGCACCTCCGTACTCGTAGTGTTCACGTTAGCAGCCCAGGTGTTTGATGCAGTGATCTGGTTACCCGAGGTATTGATATAGTTATCAGCTTTTACGTCATTGTATACCTGAAAACGGCCGCCAAGGTATTGTCCGTTACGAGCATTGGCGTATAAGGCTAATACCTGGCTTTGGATACGCGCAGCGGTAGAGAACGGCTGTCCGTTCTGGTCAGCCACCTGTGTTTGGTTCACAGGGGTCAGGAGGTTTTTGCGGCACGAGTAGTTCAGGGTAACCGCAACACCCATTATGATGGTCAGTAATTTCTTTTTCATCTTAAATAGCTAATTAGAATTTAACATTGAAACCGGCAGTTAGCGTTCTTTGCAAACCTGGCTGGTTACGGTCTATACCTTGCGTGCTGTTAGCAGTACCGTTAGATGATATCTCCGGATCAGGACCTGGGTATTTGGTGAATGTCACCAGGTTATAGGCGTTAACATACAAACGCAGGTTAGATAAACCTAATTTAGAGCTTACGCTTTTAGGGAAGTTATAACCCAGGTTAGCGCTTTTGATCTTGATAAAGTCGCCGCTGAACACGTTGATGTCCAATGGTAATGATGAACCGTTAGATACGTTATCGTTGTAAACCACTTTAGCGAATTGTGCCCCTGTTTGGCCTGGAGTTGTCCAACGGCCGGTCAGGATGTCGTTCTCATTGTTCCAAAAACGCTGATCATGCAAACCTGCACGGGTACCGTAGTAGATCGATGAACCGTACTGGAAGGTCACCAACACATTCAGGTCAAAGCCTTTGTAAGTAAAGGTGTTGGAGAAACCACCGTAACCTTTAGGCATGGTAGAACGGTAGTTAACAGCATCGGCTGCCTGCGACATGGCCGGTGCTTGGGTACCATCGGCATACTCCCATTGGAAACGGCCTGAAGGTACTGGGCTTGGGTAATAATAAACCTGACGACCAGCGCCGTTCACAAATATACGACGACCTGTGGCCGGATCGATACCCGCTGTACGCACAATGTATAAGCTACCAACTGAATGACCCACTTCGTTGATATTAGTAACCTCAGTTCCCGAGGTAGAGTTGGTCAACTTGGTCACGCTTGGAACGATATAGGTCAGCTTGTTTTGGTTGAAGGTGATATTGAATGATGGGGTCCAGCTGAAATCTTTAGTTTGGATACCTCTTGCGCTCAAGGTCACTTCAAGACCACGATTGTACATCGAGCCAATGTTCACAGCAGGGCTACTTGGCAAACCGGCCGATGGTATTGTAGGCACGTTAAAGATCAGGTCTTTGATGTCACTTTTGTAATAGTTGACCTCAGCGGTGATCTTATCATCAAGGAAACCAAAGGTGGCACCGATATCGGTTTTGTAGATCTTCTCCCATCTTAGGTCAGCGTTACCGGTCTGGTTGAACTGTAATGTGGCTGCACCGTTATACAGACCATTAGCGAACAAGCCATATGAATCGTACGCGCCAAAGTTAGAGGCGTTACCTACTTTACCATAGCTACCACGTAATTTGAAGCTGCTGAACACACTGGTGGCGCCGATGCCTTTCCAGAAATCTTCACGAGAGATATCATAGCTTGCTGAGAAGCCAGGGAAATAACCAGCTTTGTTGTTAGCACCAAATACAGAGTAATCATCACGACGCACAGTGGCACTGATCGCGTATTTCTTATCAAAATCGTAATTAAAACGACCGAAGAAAGATACGAGGTAAAAATCTGAGTAAGCGTTACCACTTGGCGCGTTGTTAGCGTATCCTGCTTGGATCACGTTAAAGCCCGCATCAGAGATGCCGGTACGCTGTATACCGTAACCCCTGGTGGTACGGCGATCTTGCTCGTTACCTAACAACAGATCAAGGCTATGCTTGCCAAATGTCTTGTAAGCCTGGGCAGTGTTGGTCCAAACGAAACGTTTTTGGGTAGAGTTGGTAGCTGAAGCAACGCCATTGTTGGCCACACCGTCGCCCTGTATAGGGTTTTGGAAACTGTCGGTATTTCTTAACAAAACGTCGACACCTAAGTTGGTCTTCAAAGTTAACCATGATACAGGTTTTACCTGGAAGTAGTTGGTGCTGCTGATCTGGTTAAGCTCGTTGTTAGAGCGGTTAAGATCAATGATCGGTTGGATATTATAATAAGAGAACGAAACACCACGGTTAGCCTGAATACCCAGTGTGTTACCACTCAGGTTGTAGCTACCATCGTTGTTGTAAGGCGAAACGTTAGGTGACAATACGATACCTATACGACCCAGACCGGTGATGCTGAAAGCGTCGTCCTGAGAGCCAGAGCCCGTAGCCGCTTTATTGATCTGATTGGTGTATTGTAATTTGGAACCTATACTGATGTAGCGATTGATCTTGTGGTCAACGTTAGCCAAAATGTTCTTTCTCTCGAACGAGTTCTTGATCAGGATACCATCTTGCTTGGTAAAGTTGGCCGAGGTATAGTAGTTCGTGTTATCATTACCACCTGATACACTTAATGTGCTGTTATAGGTTTTACCGGTGCGGTAGATCCGATCATACCAGTTAGTGTTCACTGGCTGGCCATCAGGGCCGATCTGTGTAGCAAAGTAAGTAGTAGATGCATTGTACAGGTTGGCGTTCACCAAAGCTTCATTTTTGATAGCGGTGAATTCGCTTGCGTTCAACAGCGTTGGCAGGTTATAAGCTTTAGTGAAACCAATATAGTTATCTAAAGTAACTACCGGTTTGCCTTTTTTACCTTTTTTGGTGGTCACGAAGATCACACCGTTGGCCGCGCGGCTACCGTAGATCGCACCTGCAGCAGCGTCTTTTGCCACGTCGATGCTTTCGATATCTTCAGGGTTGATGTTACCCAGCGGGCTCGCCGCTGCGGCAGTACCACCGTTCTGGTTATTCTCAAATGAAGGCACACCATCGATAACGAATAAAGGTTGAGAGCTCAATGCGATCGAGTTCACACCACGTAGACGGATCACCGGGGTAGAGTTCAACAAGCCTGAAGGTACCGTTACCTGTAAACCGGCAGTACGACCGCCCAATGCTTGTTGGAAGTTCTGTACCGGTTGCTGTGCGATATCACCACCTTTTATAGATGCAATATTACCTGGTGCTTCACGGCGCAATTGTGTACCATAACCTACTACCACTACTTCGTTAAGGGAACTGTTAGAGCCATCTAACTGAACGGTGATCCTGTCACCAGTAGGCTTTACTGTTTGAGAGGTAAAGCCGATGTAAGTAAATACCAGTGATTGACCGGCCTCCATTTTAAGTGAGAAGGTACCGTCGGGGCCGGTTTGGGTACCGGTGCGTGTACCTTGTACCGTTACACTTACTCCGGGTAAAGGGATACCGTCACCCTTCCCTACCACCGTACCTGTAACCGTACGGGTTTGCGCATAGGCTTGCGTACCTATGAACAGCAAAACCCACAAAAAACTTTGTAGAATTTTTTTCATTTGTTAATAGTTTAGTTAATCCGGTTACAATTTACTTTAAAAGTTTTTAATTCTGCAAACTATCAACTGTATTTTTTTCAGTTATTCGCTATTTTAATTATAAATCAAATAAAAATCAGTCTACTATTACATATTTGTGGAGCGATTACCATAATTAGCGCTATTTTTTGAGCTTTTTATAAGCTTTGTAACTACTTTTTGCTACTTTTTTAAAGCGCAACATGCTTAATACGCCAACATTTTGAGTGAAATTGCCAAATTTTATTTGGCTCGTTACAATATGACTTGGCTTAAACACAAACAAACTAAAAAAAGCCACCTTTTTGAGGTGGCTTTTTTAATTACACTGAGTTTTAAACCTATTATGGGTTTTGCGGACCTAGATTAGGGTTCGCGTTGATCTCATCACGTGGGATCAGGAATAAAAATCTTGGATCTCCGGCAGGAATTTGCATTACGTCATTTACAGATGCAGATACATAGTTTGGCACTGCAGTACGATTAAGCGGAAGATTTAAACGCTTAAGATCCAAATAACGGAATCCTTCGCCCCAGAGCTCAACTCTACGATTATCCATGATCTCGTCAATCAACGCAGTACCTATTTTAGTACTGATGGTTGCGCTAAGGTCTCGTTTAGATACAAGCGCGAATAATGCCGCTTGCGCTAATGCTGTTTGACCACTTCTTGCATAAGCTTCGGCCAAGATCAAATGCATTTCGGCGCTCCGCATCCATGGGTAATCGCCCAGCGATGGATCACCAACAGTTTTTACCGAAAATTTACGACTCATGTACGGCCTTCTGGTAAAAGCTGTTGTTGGAAGTGGAAAATTAGTGGCTGTTGGGGTAGGCTCCCACATCTTCTTTCTAACGTCAGTAGATGATATTCTGTCGTATAACGCCGAGTTAATCATTTTTGGCGTACCACGCTGATAAGTGGTGTTCGCATTATAAGCGATCTGTGCGAAAACAGAACCAAAAGTATCACCTTGCTCAGTAGTAGGGTTGCAACCCCACATGTACTCACTAAGGTTGAGGTTATTAAAACCTGTTTGGTAATCGGCAATGCTCATTAATGGGAATTGATTACCATCAACCACCTGCTTAGCAAAAGTGATAGCGGTAGCATAATCGCCCATGGTCAAAGCAACACGAGCTCTTAAACCTCTGGCTACCCAAACGCTCGCATGAGTTTTATTGGCAGGTACTGCGTTCAAAGCGATGGCCGCATCAAGATCTTTTATGATCTGCGTGTATATAGTTTCAACCGATACACGCGGCATTTTTGAATCCGTTGCTGTTAAAGGCATTGGCACGGCCAATTGATTATTGGGCTTGTTATTAGGGTCATACCTGTTACCATAAAATTGAACCAGGTAAGAGTATGAATACGCTCTAATGGTCAATGCCTCAGCTTTTATCCTCGCTTTAGCATCAGCAGTTCCCTCGGCCGCATCAATATTGTCAATGATAGCATTAGCATTACCGATCATTCTAAAAAAGGTACGATAGTAATAAAGATTGCTGCCTGCGTTATCATTACGTGACGCAACGTAGTTGCCTTCACCTGTAGACGTGAACCAGGTCGCGTTGGCCTGATGAAGATCCTCACCCATAAAGTCGATACCCAACAATATACCTGCAACACCCGGTTTTCCCTGAACGTTGGAGGTAGTGGCTGTCGTTCTCTCGAACATATATCGGTAAATACCATTAAGCGCAACATTGGCATTGTCTGCCGTTGCAAAGATCGCGACGTTGTCAACACGATCAGTAGGGTTGGTCTGCAGGTATTCTTTCTTGCAACCAGGGCCTGCTAAAACAGCCGCGGCAAGTACACCTGAAAGTAATATCTTTTTCATATCTCTCGGATATTATGGTCTATATTATAAAGTAACGTTTAATCCAACACTTAACATCCTTGCTTGAGGATAAGTAGTAGAGTTGGTACCATCAAAGCTTTCTGTTGGATTTAAACCTTTACGCTTTGAGAACAAATGAAGATTTTCACCGGTAACGAACAATCTTGCGCCTGTGATGTCAACTTTACGAAGCCAGTTCCTTGGCAGGTTGTACGCCAAGTTAACGTTACGTATAGCCAAGAATGAAGCATCTACCAACCATCTTGAAGATGTTGCGTTGATATCAGCTGTTTTACCGTAATCGATCCTAGGGATGCTAGCAGTAGTATTGGTTTGGGTCCAAGCCTTCAACTGGTCAATGTGCATTGACGAACCATAGCTACCAACACTCATCAAACCTTGATATTGACCATCATAATATTTACCACCTATTTGGTATGTGGCCAAAACGGTCAATGACAGGTTCTTATAACTAAATGTATTGGTGAAAGAGCCGCTAAGATCAGGGATCGCTGAACCTGAACGCGCAAAAAGAGCGTTCGATTGCGAGGTCACATATTCTACACCGTTAACTGTACGCTTGTTAGCAGCAAGTATAGTGGTTGAGTAGTCAGGTACGTATAGTGCTGAACCATCAGCTGGATCGACGCCGGCATACTGCCTTAACCAGAATTGGTAATAGTCGTAACCTTCTTCTCTCCTTTTGGTGCCGCTAATGATAGGAAGACCACTTGGTAAGCTTGTAACTTTGTTTTTCAGGAAGGTCCAGTTGGTCAACAAGTTCCAGTTAAAGCTTTTGCTGCGCACGATATCTCCTCCCAGTTGGATCTCTATACCTTTGTTGTACATCGAACCGATGTTGCGAGGAATAGTAGTTACCGGGTCAGATATAGCTAACGGAACATTGAACAGCAGGTCATTAACTGTCTTCTTGAAATACTCTACCTCACCTGTCAACCTTCTGTTGAATAACGAGAAGCTTACACCTGCATTGAAGGTATTTTGTTTTTCCCATCTCAGATCAGGATTGGCCACTGAATTTAACAGCGCTCCTGGCTCAAGACCGTTATTCCATCCAAGCTCATAGAAAGACCTGTCGGCATAATAGTTAGCATTATCACCATCAAGTAACTTATTATTACCCACTTGGCCGTAAGATGCTTTTAGCCTCAGGTCATCGATCCAAGTAGCTTTTCTTAAGAAATCTTCTTTACTGATCGACCAGCCACCACCTACTGAGAAGAAGGTACCCCAACGAACTTTAGGGGCGAACCTCGATGAACCGTCACGACGCAATGATCCATCTATAAAATACTTTTCTTTGTAATTGTAAGTTGCCTGAGAAAATATTGATTCGATACGATCTTTATCAGCCTGACCACTTGAACTGTTAGCAGTAGCGAAATTTGCGAACTCGGTATTTCCGGCTAAGATCTGGGTAGTACGGGCCGCTGAGAATGTACGATAATCATAATCATAGTTCTCATGACCTACCAAAGCTGTGATGTTATGATCACCTGCGATAGTTTTGTCGTAACGTAGGATCTGGTTGAAAGTGTATGAGCGGATAGTGTTATTGCTTTGTGATTTATAACCACCTTGGGTAACACCGTCACCTACCAGCTTATTTTGGAAGGTAGAACCATTATTATTACGAAGATCTACACTAAAGGTAGGAGTGAAGGTGAAATCTTTCAAGAACTTCACTTCAACGTAAGTCCTCGCGCTCATCTGGTTCCTTCTTGTCATATACTCGTTCAACATGGTCTCATAAAGAACGTGACGACCTGGAGATGCACCTTGCGGACGGTTCACAGCACCAGGATAAGTTCCATAATCGAACCATTGAGACTGTGTAAGGCTATTATCTTTCAGGTAACCGGTCGAAATGAAGTAATCGGTCTTATCTGTCCTTCCAGAAACACTTAGGTTAGCATCAGTTCTTTTACCTGTGCGTTGCATTGCTTTGAACCAATCAAAATCATCATACAGTAATGATGCATTCGGATTGATAGCACCGTCCAAGCCAACAACCTGATTAGCTGGCACATTAAATGGGTTATAAACAAGGTTAGTTCCAACTGTTGCACTCGCTCTGGCCGCAGCATTAGCTTCTGTCAGGGTCGGAGATGCTGTATACATCAAGTTGTTCTTGATACCTTGCCATACCAGTGGATAGTATTGATAAGCGTTTACCCTATCATACTCTGGAATGCCTCTTTCAGAAAAACCCTGAGTTAAATTAGCGCTGATGGTGGGGTTGGCACCTTTACCTCTTTTAGTGGTAATGATCACTACGCCGTTCGCACCGCGTGAACCATATAACGCCGAAGCAGATGCGTCTTTAAGCACAGAGATACTTTCTACATCGTTCTGGTTAATGTCACCGATACTTCCATCGTACACCGAACCGTCTAACACGTATAAAGGAGCTTGAGAAGCACTAAATGAACCAAACCCGCGAATACGAATAGTAGGAGTTGCACCCGGCTGGCCATTAGAAGCAGCAACTTGAATACCTGGTGCTAAACCCTGCAATGATGCCGCAATGTTGGTAACGGTACGCTTGTCAAGGTCTTTGCTACTAAGCGATGCTACTGAACCGGTGATGGCTTCTTTCTTCTGCGCACCGTAAGCTACTACTACCACATCGGCCAATTGACCTGAAGCGCCAATTAGGCTTACATTCATGTCCGTAGATGCCGCCACCTCTTGTGTAACGAACCCGATGTAGGAGAATATAATAGTAGCATTGGCAGGAGCGTTCAAGACAAATCGTCCATCCGCCCCGGTTTGAGTACCCAACGTACTACCCTTGATTTTAACGCTCACCCCTACCAGAGGCTGACCGTCGTCTTTTCCGGTAACCTTACCGGAAACTCTGTTCTGTGCATACGCCTGGCTTCCCAGCAGCACTAACAGAACTAAGAAAAAATTAAGTAAAACTTTCTTCATTAGTCAATTTTAGTTAAATGAGTTAATTAAGTGATCCCAAATTTAACAGATCGGAGCAATTAAACAACATCCAACTGTACACTTTTTAGTCTTTTTTTTATTTTTTATGTCTAAAATAAGCTACACAATTGCCTTAGTCGACTGTTTTTAACCCAGAAGCTAATTTTACTATCGCAAAAGGAAAGAAATTAGAAGATCTAAGGAAATTATAATAAATCATAACATCGGTTAATATCCGGCTAATGCCCTTTTGCCACCACTGATTCTAGACGTTTTGAACAATTTGTCCTGTTTATAATGCAATTCATCGGTTTATTATATCCGTTATTCGCATTTTAACCATTTTTGAGGCGATGAAAGTAGACCATAAGATCATTAACACCTCCATTTTACGGGCAAATCTGAAAAATCTGCCTGTCAGCATACTGGTTGGGGTACTTATTTGCGTCGTTCGCTCGGTGTTCGTTAAAAAAATGATGCCTCCGCGCGATATGCTGCTCACCGTTATGTTTAGCGTGGTCATCACCATGAGCATCACCAGCAGCCTTTATTTATACGAAAGGTTCCTGCGCCCGCAAAGGGTAAGCCTCTGGGTATTCATCGTAGCATACTATGCTAGTAACTTATTAGGCATGCTCATCGGGGTCGAGGTGTCGTACATGCTTGTATCCTTGATCTTCCGTACACCTTACGTACCGCTCCAGCATTTTGCCGATTATCGATTCACTTTCGTCATCGTACTGATCGTGGGCACCATATTATATTTATTAAATGCACAGCGCTCACAAATGCGTGCGCGCCTGCAGGAAAAGGAACTTGACCTGGCTCGCATCAAGAACCTAAAGACCCAGGCCGAACTACAGACCTTGCAATCCAAGATCAATCCGCATTTTTTATATAACTCGCTTAATTCGATAGCCAGCCTGATCCATGAGGATGCCGATAAGGCTGAGGACATGACACTCAAACTGTCAAAGCTTTTTCGGTACAGTATCAACAGCCAGCAGGAGAATCTGGCCACCGTGAAAGATGAGATGGAGATCGTGAACACGTACCTGGATATCGAGAAGGTTCGCTTTGGCGACCGTATCGAGTTCAGCTCTAACATTGACCCGGCGTTATCACATGCCATGATGCCCCGTTTCCTGATACAGCCCTTGGTGGAGAACGCACTGAAGCACGGCCTGAATAACACCGCGCAGGATGGTAAACTCAGTATAAGCCTTTACCGCAAAGGCCAGCGCCTTATGATTGAGGTGGCCGACAACGGACGCCCCTTCCCCGCCGAGCTGGACATGGGTTACGGCCTGCAAAGCACCTATGATAAATTGCAGTTACTTTATGGCGATGACCAGGAAATGCAGCTTACTAATGAACCACACAAGCACATCCTGATCAGCTTGCCTTTATCCTGACCTTATAAACTTATATATACATGAATACCTGGACCACCATGATCATTGATGACGAGCAACTGGCCCGTCAGCGCCTTAAACGTTTACTAAAGCCTTTTGACGAGTTCGACATTGTAGCCGAGGCCATAAACGGTGCCGACGGACTGGAGAAGATAGAGGCCCTTAAACCCCAACTGATCTTTTTAGACATAGAGATGCCAGTTTTGAACGGCTTTGAGATGTTATCCAAATTGCAGCATCAGCCCAAAGTGATCTTCACCACAGCCTATGATCAGTACGCCATCAAGGCTTTTGAAGAGGATTCGGTAGATTACCTGCTCAAACCCATTGAGGCCGAACGGTTGGAAAAGACCGTTAAAAAACTTCATCATACCATGCAGCAGCCGCAGGCTAACCTGCCCATTGATATGTTGATGAAGCACTTTACGATCAAGAAGGACATCAAGACGCTTACGGTCAAGATCGGGGACAAGATCTTGCTCATCAAGCTGGACGATATCATTTATATAGAGGCTGAGGACAAATACGTTTTCCTCCACACGGCCGATGGCAAGAAGCACCTCACCGACCTTACCATATCGTCGTTGGAAGAAAAGCTGCCCGAACGTTTTTTGCGCATCCATCGCAGCAGCATCATCAATACCGAACAGATCAAAGAGATACGCCGCGGGTTTAATGGCGCACTGGTATTTGTAATGAACAATGCCGAAGGCAGTAAGCTCACCTCAAGCCGATCCAACAGTGAGATGCTTCGCGAGCGGTTCGACATATAGTATATATACAAATATATCCGGAGACCCATATGTCGGCATCCATTTGATTAGGATTTGAGGGCAACTTTAGGCAATTTTACCAACATGAATAATTTGCCGCCGTTGGCCGAGCGTATGCGGCCAAGAACGCTGGATGATTATGTGGGACAGAAACACCTGGTGGGGCCTGGCGCGGTGCTTCGCAAAGCGATAGAGAGTGGGAACCTGCCATCCATGATCTTTTGGGGGCCACCCGGGGTGGGTAAGACCACGCTAGCCTATATCATTTCGCAAGGCTTATCACGCCCGTTCTTTTCGTTGAGCGCCATCAATTCGGGTGTAAAGGATGTGCGCGAGGTGATCGAGAAGGCCTCTTTACTTAAGCAAGGCGGACAAACCTTGCCAGTTCTATTTATCGATGAGATACACCGTTTCTCGAAATCGCAGCAAGACTCGTTGCTGGGTGCGGTAGAACGTGGTATCGTTACCCTGATCGGCGCCACTACCGAGAACCCTTCGTTCGAGGTCATCTCGGCGTTACTGTCGCGGTGCCAGGTATATATATTACAGCATTTGGAGGAGAGCGACCTGCTGGCCCTGCTCAACAAGGCCATGACCGAGGATGAGGTGCTCAAGCATAAGAACATCACTTTAAAGGAGCACGAGGCCCTGCTTCGCCTTTCGGGCGGCGATGCACGTAAACTGCTCAACATATTTGAATTATTACTGAACGCCATTGACGCACCCGAGATCGTGGTGACCAACGATGCCGTGCTGGAGAACGTACAGCAGAACATGGCCCTGTATGATAAGGCCGGGGAGCAGCATTACGATATCATCTCGGCGTTCATCAAATCGATGCGGGGAAGCGACCCTAATGGTGCGGTGTACTGGCTGGCCCGTATGCTGGTAGGCGGCGAGGACCCAACCTTCATTGCCCGCCGTATGCTTATACTGGCCTCAGAGGATATTGGCAATGCCAACCCTAATGCTTTATTATTGGCGCAAAGCTGCTTTGACGCAGTGAAGGTGATCGGCATACCCGAGTCGCAACTGATCTTGTCGCAAACGGCGATATATTTGGCCACTTCGCCTAAAAGCAACTCGGCCACTACGGCTATAGGTGCCGCTATCGCTTTGGTGAAACAGACCGGCGACCTGCCCGTACCCTTACACCTGCGTAACGCTCCTACTAAACTGATGAAGAATATTGGCTACGGCAAGGAATACAAATATGCCCACAGTTACGAGGGCAACTTTATTGACCAGGACTTCTTACCAGAAGCCATCCGCGGAACCATCATTTACGACCCCGGCAACAACGCCCGCGAGAACGAGGCCCGCGAAAAGATGAAGAAGTACTGGACACAACGTTACAAATACTGATAATGAAAAAGGCTATGTGAATTACTCCACATGGCCTTTTGATAACGCAGTGGCGTTTAAAATTTAAAGCCTAACCCAAATTGCCATACCTGGTTGCGGTAGCTGGGTGTACCCGAGCTTCCGTCAGGATCGTTCTCGCGGAAGTCGATGTTGTAGCGGCCACGCAGGTCAACATTTCTGTTCAGGTCTACGGTCACACCGATCACGCCGCCTAAAAAGGTCTTGTCGCCGTTGTAATCATATCTTCTTTCCTGCAAGGTGGTAAAACCGTTGTAATAGGTATTGCGCGTGTTCATCAAGAACGAGATCTGCGGACCTACTAACACGTTCAAGGCCGGTACCACTTTAAGCTTAGCCATGATCGGCACATCTATAAAGTTGGCGCGCTGGGCAAAATCACCGTAAGCAGTGTTAGCACGATAACCTTTTTGCGAGTATAGCACCTCTGGCTGGATGGATAATGGGTAAATGATCGGTATATCCACGAACAGACCGGCATTGAAACCTGCACGGGTGTTGGTGCTGATATCAGAGTTGCGCGAACTGATGGTGTTGGCAAGGTTCAACCCGCCGGTCAAACCGACACGTGGCTGATAAAAATCGTCGCTTGAGCGTTGTTTACGATAACCCCGACGCTGAGCATCGGCCGTTACCGAAATGAACAACAGGATCGCTATGGCAAATAATAGTCGTTTCATAAGGCGTGAGTTTTCTGAATTTACAGGTATAGATATGACTTGGCGCCATAGGTTTATTGCGTCCTCCAAAAAAAGATCACACCTGAATGAGGTAAGCAGGGTGAGTTTTGATAGAAATAGACTAACCCAGATACACTGCGTCGTCCTCGCCGCTCTCATTTAGCGACACGTAAACGTGTTGTTTAAGTACGGTTGAAAGGGCTATACCTGCATAATCGGTACTTACAGGGAAGCTTTTGTGGTTACGATCCACCAGTACCACGGTACGCAGTTTTTTTAGTGGCACGTCAAGGAAAACGCCGAAGCCATAGGCCAGGGTCTTGCCGCTGTTCAGCACGTCATCTACCAGGATCACGGCCTTGTTCTCACAGATCTTGATATCGGTATCAACACTGAATTGCAAATGGCTGCTGTTCTTCTCGATCTGGATATTGATCATGCTGATCTTGAACGGTGCGATCTTTTCCAGCACGGCCTTCAACCTGCCGGCGATCACGCTGCCTTGCGACAGGATGCCCGCGATCACCACTTCCTCTTCCTCAAAATTATCTTCAAGGATCTGGTACGCTATACGATCAAGCTTTTGCTGTATCTGCTGGTGGTTCAGTATTAAGATCTTATCGGGCATGGTAGTGAACGGTTATTGAGCTGAACGTGCTTTTAACGGCTTGCCATTCAGCTTGGCTATCGCTATACAGTTCAAATATAGAACTATTCTTTTCCGTACGGAAAAAATACAAAATTGGCGCCTTCGGGCACGATCACGAACACGCACATAAAGTCGTGCGGGTTCTTGTAATTGTCGATGAAGCGCTGTTTAAGTTCCTGTTTAATGATCTTCTTCTCCACAAATTCTTCCAGTGTTGAGGCGTGTATGGTCCAATCGGTGTTCAGATCCTCTTTATCCAGTATGAGTTCGCCAAGGGATACCTCATGCTGGTGAGCCACAAAGATCGGATATGACGAAAGCCCTTCCACCATGATCTCGACCGATATCTCGCGGATCGATTCGCTGTATAAACGCAGATCTACCTCCAGGCTTTTCAGCGGGCTTTCTTTTTTCTGGTTGTTATTTTCGTTAAGCAGTTCTTCAGGATCCATAGGTCATTTATTATATCCGTCATCGCGAGGCACGAAGCGATCTCTGCAATATGAGGCCGATATGCCTACGCAGAGGTTGCTTCGTTCCTCGCAATGACGGTGCGTTATTAAGTCCATCACCCACAACCCATCAAAGGAAAGAGTTCTAAGTCCTCCTCCCGGGGAGGATATAGGTGGGGCCATTATTTCTTCAACTCCAGCAGTACCACGTTCTCTACGTGTTGTGTATGCGGGAACATGTCCACAGGCTGCACCTGCACCACGTCGTACTTTTCTTTTAATACAATAAGATCGCGGGCTTGTGTGGCAGCATTGCAACTTACGTAAACGATGCGCGGCGCCTCGATCTCCATTAGGCGGTCCACCACGTCGGCGTGCATGCCTGCGCGCGGCGGATCGGTAATGATCACGTCGGGCTTGCCATGCTGGGCCACAAAGCTGGCATCCAGTACATCCTTCATGTCCCCGGCGTAAAATTTGGTGTTGTGGATGTTGTTGATGCCCGAGTTCACCTTGGCATCCTCAATGGCCGATGGCACATACTCCACCCCGATCACCTCACGTACATGACCGGCCACAAAATTGGCGATCGTACCGGCACCGGTGTACAGGTCATAGACCAGTTCGTCGCCTTTGAATTGCGCCATGTCGCGCGCTATCTCATACAAGCGCTTGGCTTGCACGGCATTGGTTTGGTAGAACGATTTAGGGCCAATGCGGAACCGGATGTCATCCATGTGCTCGTGAATATATTCCGGACCTTTCCAGGCGATCACGTCCTGGTCAAATATGGTATCGTTCTTTTTTTGGTTGATGATATATAACAACGACGTTACCTGCGGGAACTCGCGCTCCACATAGCCCATCAACTCACGGATCTGCTCCTCGGTAGCATAAGCGAACACCACGATCACCATCAGCTCACCGGTAGATGAAGTGCGGATGATCAGGTTACGTAACGCGCCGGTATGCTCACGAACATCATAAAAGCTCATGCCG
The DNA here is from genome assembly GCF_020783335.1 of Mucilaginibacter daejeonensis. Lineage (NCBI taxonomy): Bacteria > Pseudomonadati > Bacteroidota > Sphingobacteriia > Sphingobacteriales > Sphingobacteriaceae > Mucilaginibacter > Mucilaginibacter daejeonensis. Next base: position 206,902 of record NZ_CP086068.1, on the reverse strand, counting down.
TGCTTTTTGGCATGATCACGGATCTGTAAACGCAGATCGTTGGATGGGTCGGCCTGCAGGTAGCAATACTCAATGTCCAGGATCTTATCAAAACGGCCTGGGATGTGGAAACCCAGCGCGTCCATGTCAACGGCTTCGTAGGTACGGTTCTCCCCATCGTTGAGCCAGCGTTTGTTGCTAAAGGTATATTCCAGTTTATTGCGGTAATAACGATCGGCAGGCGAACCTACTATCGGCAGGCAATGGCTCACATCCAGTTTGGCCAGGCGGGTAAGCGCATCGGTAACGGCCTTTTGCTTGAACTGCAATTGGGCCTCATAGGTCATGTGTTGCCATTTACAACCGCCGCAGGTGCCAAAGTGCTGGCAAAATGCATCTGTGCGGTGCTCAGATGGCTGCTTTAGGGTTGTGATCTTGGCCTCCCCAAAATTCTTCTTTTTACGGTAGACCTCTATATCCACCACATCGCCGGGTACCGCTTTTTCAATGAACAGTACCAGATCCTCGGCCTTGCCTACACCTTTTCCTTCTTCGGCAATGTCGATCACCGCTACATCGTCGAACCGCAGGTTAGGCGTTCTCTTACCTTTTCTCATGAGGCTGCAAAGGTAATAAAAAGGAATGGGTAGTGCTTGAGGCTCGCCACCGGCCATGAACTAAAACCGCGTGGCTTGCGTTCAATACCATAAAGTTGACCGCGGCGTTCGCTCATCAAGTGCTTCGAGTGGCTTTTTTGATACTTTTGTAGCTCAATGACCCCTACCCCGATGGATAACCCTGCCGTAAGTGCCGCCCCTAAAAAGACCAACTATGATTTTGTTGATCATATACGTGCGCTGGCCATCATTGCCATTGTGGGCGAGCATAGCCTGGGTGCCGGGGTGCCTTTAACGGCGGCATCATCCAAATATGGGTTCTACCTGTATATGGTGCAGCTCACCAAGTTCGGTACTATTGCCTTCTTTTTGCTGGCCGGCTTCCTGATCAGTGACAAGTTCACGCTTTATACACCCGGCGAGTACCTGAAACGCCGCTTTAATAATACGTTCGGGCCGTGGCTATTCTGGTCGCTGGTGTTCCTGGCTGTATTTACCATTAACCTGCGGGTGAAGGAGAACATGTATCATGATGGGCGCTTTAATATGAGCGCCATACTGGCCGAGGTAAAGGAGATATACCTGTATACCAACTACTGGTTCATCATCAACTTTATGGTGAGCATCACGCTGTTGCTCATCTTTAAAAAGTACCTGTACAACAAATGGTTCGGGGGTATACTGCTGCTATTCACCATATTTTACAGTATCAACGTACATTATGAGTGGATATCGGCCGCACACACCACGGCCATATTAGGCTTTGTGTTCTTTTTATGGCTGGGTGCGCAACTGCGTAAGAATTTTGAACTGGTTGATCAATGGCTGGCCAAAGTACCTTACTGGGTGCTGATCCTGTTAGTGATCGCCACCGGTTACGCCGCAGTGCAGGAGGCCATCTACCTCGAGCATCAACACAGTGTTCATAACTTCAACACGCTTAAGGCCACTAACGTGCTTTACTCGCTATCGATGTTCGCGTTGTTGCTCAAGGCCAAGACCTTTAAGGCACTTTATTACCTGAAACCGCGTGATACCACTTTTGGGATGTACCTGGTGCATGCGATCGTACTGGGATTTGTGACGCCCGAGATCTTAAGACCCTTGCACGTCGATCAGGCCCAAATGGCCATTCCATACTTTGTGGCTTATAAAACGGTATTCTTTGTGATCACCTATGCCATCACCCTGCTCATTGTCCGGGTTATCGGTGCAACCAAAGCCAAAGGCGTCATCGGCAATTGAACCCCTTACTTACGATTGAAAGGTTTGCATGGTGATCAGCTTACGGTAAACACCGTTGTGCTGCATCAGTTCGGTATGGGTGCCTTGCTCGACCACGCGGCCCTTCTCCAAAACAACGATAATGTCGGCATTTTGAATGGTGCTCAATCGGTGAGCGATGATCAGCGAGGTACGGTTCCTCATTAGGTTGTTCAACGCATCCTGCACCAGTTTTTCCGATTCGGTATCTAACGCCGAGGTAGCCTCATCCAGCAACATGATCGGCGGATTGCTCAACACCGCACGTGCGATACAGATACGCTGTTTTTGTCCGCCCGAAAGTTTAGAACCACGGTCGCCTATGTTGGTCTGATAGCCATTCTCGGTCTCCGAGATAAAGTTATGCGCATTGGCTATTCGGGCCGCAGCTTCCACTTCTTGTTGCGTGGCCCAGGGCTTAGCAAAGGCGATGTTGTTGAAAATGGTATCGTTGAACAAGATCGATTCCTGGTTCACTACCCCCATCAGGTTACGCAACGAGCCCATGGTCACCTTTTTAATGTCATGGCCATCTATGCGGATCAAGCCATTGCTTGGGTCGGCAAAGCGCGGGATCAGGTCCATCATGGTGGATTTACCACCACCCGAAGGACCGACCAATGCAACGGTCTTGCCTTTAGGTATGGTCAGATCGACCTCGTGTAATACCTCGTTGTCGCCATAGGCAAAGGACACTTTCTCGAAAGTGATCTGCTGCTCAAAGCCAGGCAACTCGATAGCTTGCGGGTCATCAGTAACGGCCGAACGCTCATCGATCAGCTCCAGCACACGTTCGCCCGCGGCAATGCCTGAGTGGATGCTACTGAATGAATCAGATATGGACTTGACCGGCCGGGTCACTTGCGAGAACAAGGCGATGTAACCGATAAAAGCAGCCGGGCTCAGTTCGGTATCGTGATTAAAGATCAAATAACCGCCATACAGGATCAACGCCGCGATCGTGACCGCCCCCAACGTTTCTGACACGGGAGAGGCCATTTGCTGTCTGCGGGCCATAGCTTTGATGATACGAGTATATTTCAAATTCTCGGCATCAAAGCGGTCTTTAGTAAAATTACCGGCATTGAACGCCTTAACGATCTTGATACCTGATAGGGCTTCGTCCAAGTAACTGATCATAACCCCATAAGTACTTTGCAACGCCACGGCCTGCTGCTTAAGGCGTTTTACGATACGTGAGATGATCAGGCCCGAGATCGGGATGACCAATAGCGAGTAAATGGTCAGTTTGACCGAGATGGCCAGCAACGCACACACGTAAAAGATGATCTGCATCGGCTCTTTGAAAACTACCTGCAGGGTACCGGTCACCGAGTATTGTACCACCTGCACGTCAGAGGCGATCTTGGAAATGATATCCCCCTTACGCTCATTGTTAAAGTAACCCATGTGCAGGTCCATCACGTTATTGAACACCGAGCGGCGCAGGTTGAGCAATGTATGAGCACGCAGGTTCTCCATGGTACGTTGAGACAGGTACCTGAAAACGTTACCTAAGAACACTGAACCTACAACGATACCGCAGGCATACTTGAGTGCGCCCCAATCGCCGTACTGGCTCACCATTAAGTTCACGTAATAGTTAAAGAAAGCGCTCAGGTTAAATATCGATGGCGGAGCAGCATTGATGTAAGCCGCCGTAGTGGCCGGGTCGTTCTTAAAAAACAAAGTTTGCAGCAGCGGGATCAGCAAAGCCAGGTTAAGGGTATTGAAAACCACGGCCAGCAGTGTGGTTATAATATATGGTATGGCGAACTTCTCGATCGGCTTAGCGAACGATAACAGCCTGAAATATGTCTTCATCCAATATGTTTGATCGGCAAAGGTAAATAATTTTAAAGAACGTCCTCTTTGCCGCCAACTGTCTTGTTGCTTTCCTAAACCTTGTTATCAAGCCTTTTCCCAATCATCAAAGCCATGCCACTGCGTTAACGGGGCCAGGTGCGCCAGCTCGGCATGGGTGGATAGTGCAGGTATAGGGCTGATGAGCGTTCGTAGTTGAGGGGCCATCACCTCGCCTTTTTTAGGCTTGCCGTTCACCCGGTTAAAGTTAGGGTCAAGCAGGGTTTGGAATGCGTTGAAGTCGTCGGGCAGGCGATCGCGGGTATAGCGCCACCACACTTCTTGGTCCTGCTCAAGCGTGCCTACACGGGCGGCAAAGGTCATGGTGGTGGAATTGGTGGTTTTCCAGTGGGTACTTTTGGTGCGTAATACGCGGCTGATCTCTCCCCCGTGGGTGACATGAGGGTTGGCGCTTTGTCCTTGCTCATCGCTATACTTATCGGGGTGATCGTACAAGGTCACATAATCGGCGATCTTCAGCGCTTCTATGAGGGCGTTAAGTGAACCGGGCAAATGCAGGTAATCATCCTCGATAAGGTAAACAAAACTATTGGGGTCGAAATGGCGGATTGCCGCCTTGACGATGTACCGCCACGAGTTTGAGTTACCTAAGGAGAGCTCCACCGGCTCGATGCCGCGCTCGCGAATGGCCGCCAGTGTCTCCGGTGTGCAGTTATCTGCATATACACATATATTGTGCTCAAAGTGCCGTAAAAAGTTGTCTAAGCAATACATTTTACTGGCCACACTTAGCTTAGCCTTAGGGTTGCCCGCATCAGAGATGCGGTACATAAAATGAATTTTGACCGGCAGCTCAGCCTTAAAATTCACGATGGCTTGATAGTCCATTTGCGGGTAACCCTGCTGCACCAGGTACGGCCGCCAGAACTCGAGGTACTTGTCCCACGCGTGGCAGCCGAATGGCAACTGGCCGTTATTGAGCTCCAACGCACGGGTGGGTGCCTGTTCAAAGGCAAAGCCTACAGCCACCCGGTGATCCGGAATGTTCAGGTACTTCTTTTTGCGATTAACTTCTACGCTCCAAAAAGCGTCCTCGTTATACTGATGCTTGTTCTCCTCGGACAGGTAGCGTTGGATATCATCCTGCCTGGTTCGCGTAACGTGGTGGAACTTTTGCACGCGGCGTAAAGAAAGGCCCCCGTTGCCCACCTTGTTCTCGAACTGCATATTGCTGGGCACGCCATCTATCTTGACATCGTACTTGGTGTGATAGTAATATTTAAAGTTGGATTTAATGGCCTTTACCACATCTACATGGCCAATGTAGCGTAACCATGGCGCGCCAATGTAATCGTAACCCTGATCACACCAGTGTAGCAGTTCGTCCTTGAATACAAATGCATCCAACTGGTAGATCAGCATGTATTCATACTCCAGGAAGCGTGCGTAGAACTCTTCGGCCAGCATCAATCGGTTGTAGCCGGCAATGCTGGTGAAGTAGCTGTCGTCAAAGCTTTCGGTGGCGGCCAGCTTTAGTTTGGCGGCCTCGGGTGGTAGCGTTAACCAATGCGGTTTAATGGCCACAATGGTATGGCTGCCCAGTATCTTGCTGCACTGATCCAGCGCGATCTGCTCATACCCGGTCAACCCGGGCTTATAGAACGGGACGATCACCACCACTTTTTTTGGAACGCTTGACATGATGAAGTATTTAAGCCATCCTATGCTTGCAACACGGACGGCATGCAAAGTAAATAAATTTACGCCGCACCGCATGATCGGGGCAAAGCTAAAACAGTGTCACGATCAGTTTACTAATTGTTAATGAAGCCTTAAAGCTGTACCTTTGCGGCAAACTAAAAGGGCATTCCGCTGCATGAAACTGAACATTGATTATCAGGAAAAATTTGAGGCCAGGCACATCGCTCCTAACGATGCCGACACCGCCAAAATGCTAAAGACCGTTGGTGTTGCATCCATCGACGAATTAATTGGCCAGACCGTACCCGAAAAGATCAGGCTTAAAACGCCGTTGAACTTACCGGCTGCCAAAAGCGAGTTCGATTATTTGAACACGCTGAAGCTAACGGCATCTAAGAACAAGGTGTTCAAGTCGTACATCGGTCAGGGTTATTATGATGTGATCGTGCCGGGTGTTATTCAGCGTAACATTTTGGAGAACCCGGGATGGTACACCCAATACACCCCTTACCAGGCCGAGATCGCTCAGGGCCGCTTACAGGCGCTCCTGAACTTCCAGACCATGGTGCTTGACCTTACCGGTATGGAGATCGCCAACGCATCGCTGCTTGACGAGGGTACTGCCGCTGCCGAGGCCATGTTCATGCAGTACAGCCTGCGTAAAAACCAAAAAGCCAATACTTTCTTCGTTTCTGAAGAGGTGTTCCCGCAAACCATCGATATCTTGAAGACCCGCTCGATGCCTTACGGCATTGACCTGGTGATCGGCGACCACCGCACCGTGGAACTGACCGATGATATGTTCGGTGCGATCGTTCAATACCCGGCTAAAGATGGCCAGGTATATAACTATGCCGAATTTGCCGCTGCCGCACACGCCAAGAACATCAAGCTGACCGTAGTGGCCGACCTGATGAGCCTGGTACTGTTAACGCCTCCGGGCGAGTGGGGTGCCGACATTGTGGTAGGTACCAGCCAGCGTTTTGGTGTGCCTATGGGCTTTGGCGGTCCGCATGCTGCATTTTTTGCTACTAAAGAAGAATATAAACGCTCGATGCCGGGCCGCATCATTGGTGTGACCATCGATAGCGCCGGTAACTATGCCCTGCGCATGGCCTTGCAAACCCGTGAGCAACACATCCGCCGCGATAAGGCTACCTCTAACATTTGTACCGCTCAGGCCCTATTGGCCATCATGGCTGGTATGTATGGCGTGTACCACGGTCCGCAGGGGTTAAAGCTGATCGCGCAGCGTATACACGGCATGGCCGTATTGCTGTCGAATGCTTTGGGACAATTAGGTTACGAGCAACTGAACAGCAGCTACTTCGATACCGTTAAGTTCGATGTAGGCAATCTGGTTGGCCCGATCCACGGTGAGGCTTTGAACAACGAGATGAACCTACATTACAATGGTTCGGTAGTAAGCATCGCTTTGGATGAGACCACCACACCAGAGGACATCAAAACATTGATCCGCTTCTTTGCCAAGGTAAAAGGCAAGACCTTGAACGATGTTGCTTTTGATGACCTGAAAGCTAACCTGGAGACCACCATACCAGCCGAACTACAACGTACCTCGACATACCTGACCCACCAGGTGTTCAACTCGCACCATTCAGAGCATGAGATGCTGCGTTATATCAAATCATTGGAGGCTAAAGACCTTTCGCTTTGCCACTCCATGATCGCGCTGGGTTCATGTACCATGAAACTGAACGCTACCACCGAAATGATCCCGGTGACCTGGCCTGAACTGGGCAAGATGCACCCATTTGCCCCGGTAGATCAAACCGGCGGTTACATGCAGATCTTTGACGAACTGAACAAATGGCTAAGCGAGATCACCGGCTTTGCCGCCATGAGCTTGCAGCCTAACGCAGGTGCTCAAGGTGAATATGCCGGCCTGATGGTGATCCGCGCTTATCATTTGGATCGCGGCGATGCTCACCGTAACATCGCGCTTATCCCGTCATCAGCACACGGCACCAACCCTGCATCGGCGGCTATGGCCGGTATGAAGATCGTGGTGGTGAAATGTGACGATAACGGCAACATTGACGTAGCCGACCTGAAAGCCAAGGCCGAGCAATATAAAAATGAACTATCATGCCTGATGGTGACCTACCCCTCAACCCACGGCGTGTTCGAGGAATCGATCATTGAGATATGTGAGGTGATCCATGCTAACGGCGGCCAGGTATATATGGACGGCGCCAACATGAACGCCCAGGTAGGTTTGACCAGCCCGGCCACCATCGGTGCCGACGTTTGTCACCTTAACCTGCACAAGACCTTCTGTATCCCTCACGGTGGCGGTGGCCCCGGCATGGGCCCTATCGGTGTAGCTAAACACCTGGTGCCTTACCTGCCAGGCCATGCGGTGGTAGATATCGACCAAGGCAAATCGATCCCGGCTGTTTCGGCAGCGCCATGGGGTTCAGCCTCTATTTTGATCATCTCACACGCTTACATCGCCATGATGGGCGGCGAAGGATTGACCAATGCCACTAAATACGCGATCCTGAACGCCAACTATATCAAGACCCGTTTAGAGCATCACTACCCGGTATTGTACTCAGGTTCACAAGGCCGTTGTGCACATGAGATGATCCTGGATTGCCGTGCCTTCAAGAACTTCGGCATCGAGGTGACCGATATCGCTAAACGTTTGATGGATTATGGTTTCCACGCACCTACCGTGTCATTCCCAGTAGCGGGTACCGTAATGGTGGAGCCTACCGAATCGGAGCCTAAGCACGAGCTTGACCGTTTTTGTGATGCCATGATAGCCATCCGTCATGAGATAGATGATGTGGAGAAAGGCCTGTCAGACAAAGCCGACAACCCGTTGAAGAACGCCCCGCATACCGCGGCCGTGATCACAGGTAACGATTGGAGCCATCCGTACACCCGCCAAAAAGCAGCCTTCCCACTGCCATACGTGGCCAACAACAAGTTCTGGCCATCAGTAGGTCGTGTGAACGATACCTATGGCGACCGTACGCTGATCTGCTCATGCCCTCCACTGACCGAATATGAATTTGAGGAAAGCGAAGTGACAACGCCTGAATACGGCACTTGAAATATCTGAACCGGAATTTTAAGAATTTATATAATTGACAGAATTTTAAGCGCTTGGACAACCAAGCGCTTTTTTTGTTGGTGATAGTGGCGATCAAAATACAGGCCTAACGCCAACGTTCTCCCACGGCATCAGTAATGTTGCGGCGACCACAGCACTGAGTAACATCCACAGGCGGGAGTTAACTCAGTTTACCGAGCCTAACAGGGCACAGGAACAAGTACCAGCTACAGCCACCCCTTCCGCGAACAGATTAGTGGTCAACTGAGCAAGAGAGATGCTGATATGCATCAGCATGACAAGGTTGATCAGGTTTGAATGTCCTCCGCAGAGATGGCTTCGTTCCTCGCCATGACGTGGCTGGAGAGCGTAAGTCAATTCTGATAATTCGAGAAATTCTTAAAATTCCGGTTCAGCGTACATATTCATCAACTTCAACAATACTCCATTGGTCCATCCAAAACCGTCTTGCAGGGGGTATTCGCCGCCGCCGGCTTTGGAGGCTGTGTGCTGTACGTCGTACTTTTCGGATAGCTTACCGGTCTTTTTAAAGGTGGTGATGTTGAGCGCCATCCAGCGCAGGGCAAGGCTTTTAGCCAGGTCGTTTTGCTGGTAGTTACGCAGTCCTGCTACGGTGATGTATTGCAGCGGCGCCCAACCGTTGGGCTGGTCCCATTGCTGGCCGGTACCGATTAGCGTGGTGGCCACACCGCCGGGTTGCACAAATTTGCTTTTGATCACTGCGGCCACACTTTTGGCCTGCTGTGCCGAGGCAATGTTGAAGAACAACGGGAAAGCCGTAGCAATGGTCATTTGGGTGGATAGCTTGCCGGTACGCCAATTATGGTCATAAAAAAGACCTTGCTTGCCGTCCCAGCAATATTTGATCAGGGCCGCTTTGCGTTTGGCGGCCTTGGTACAATAAAGGGCGGCCGTCTTGGCGTCTCCGCTTTGCTCGTACGACCGGGCGATCACCTGCTCCAGGTGATACAACAAGCTGTTTAGGTCTACCGCCACCAGGTCGGTGGTCTGTATGGTGGGCAGCGATTTGCCATCGCTGAACCAGCGGCTGCTAAAATCCCAGCCCGACTCGGCCGCTGCCCGGATATTGCGATAGAACTGCGCCGTCTGCTGCTTGCTTTGTTTAGCGGCCAGCACATCCTCCCGGTATGATTCTTCGCGCGGCTTATCGCTGGCATCCCAATAGCGGTTAAGCAGGCTGCCGTCGGCCATGCGCACTACATGAGCGGTGGCGGTACCTGCTTTGAGCGCATCGCCTCCTTTCATCCAATAGTTATATTCTTTGATCAGCTGCGGTCGATAAGTGGCCAGCACCTTTTTGCCTTTGCTTTTGGCCAGCAACTCCACCATCAACGAAAAGAACGGAGGCTGCGAGCGGCTCAGATAGTAGGTGCGGTTACCGTTGGGGATATGCCCATAGTGATCGATCAGGTAAGCAAAGTTCTTCACCATGCTTTCGATCAGGTCGTAGCGCTTGCTTTCTTCAAGCCCCAGCATAGTAAAGTACGAATCCCAGTAGTACACCTCGCGGAAACGTCCGCCGGGTACCACGTAATCATAAGGCAGCGGAATGAGCGAGGTACCTTTTGCGGTATCGGCCACATGTTTCAGCACGGTCCACAGGGTATCGATATGCTTGCGGATACCTGCAGATATATTACTTTTAAAAACACCACTATCTACCTCAGGGGCCGCGAAGTTGGCCTTCACGAATTTGCGTAGGTCGAAGCCGGGCTGAGACCTTTGTTCCTGGTATTGCTTGTTGATCGCAGCAGCGGGGCGGCGCGGCGTGGCATCAACAAAGGTCTTACCATCGGCATATACCTGATTCATTTGCACGGCCTCGAACAGACCGGGATAAAGTTGCGCAGGGCTTTTAGGTTGCGCCGTGATCGTGCCGCCAAGCAGCAGGCTACATACCGTCAAAAAATAGATCTTTATGTTAGGCATGCTTATTTAACGACGACTTGCTTAAATTGTCATCAAAAAGCAAATAAAATGATAGATGTTTAAACATATAAATATTTCGTATACATTTGCTCAACCATAATACACACATGAAAAAATTAATGACATTATTTGTAGCGATCACTGCGGTAGCTTTGGTTGCTTTTAAGCCAGTTGCACCAGTAACTTACAAAGTTGACACTCAAAAAAGCGAGATCAAATGGATCGGTAAAAAAGTGACCGGCCAACACAACGGTACGATCAAATTAGCTTCGGGCGACGTTCTGGTGAACGGCAAGACCTTAGCTGGTGGTACTATCGTGGTTGACATGAAAACTTTAGAATCGACCGACCTGACCGGCGATGGCAAAGGTAAATTAGAAGGTCACCTGAAAGCTGATGACTTTTTTGGTACCGAGAAATACCCGACCGCTACTTTTACTGCTACCAAGATCACCCCTACTGGTGCTGGTAAAGCTAACGTTACCGGTAACCTGGTGATCAAAGGCAAAAGCAGCGCGATCACTTTCCCTGCAACTTACACCGTGAGCGGCAACACCGTTACTGTTAACGCTCCTGAAGTAAAAGTTAACCGTACCGTATATGACATTAAATACGGATCGAAAAGCTTTTTTGCCAGCATTGGCGACAAAGCCATCGACGATGACTTTTTCTTGAACATAAATTTGGTAGCTACCCGGTAACTTTTCATATTTACGATCGTATACTAAGGCTCTGATGTATATCAGGGCCTTTTTTTTAACCATTACGGGCTGAAACATTTAACGAACAGATCCCGTAATAACAAGTATGACGATGAGCACTTCGAAACCTATAAGTATCCTGCTGGTTGATGACGATGAGATCAATAACTTTATTTCGATAAAGCTGATCAAGAAAGCGTTAGTATACACCGAGATAAATGCCTGCCTTGACGGAAGCTATGCGATAGACCAGTTACTGGAGATCCAAGCTAAAGACCCCGACCTGTTACCAGACTATATCCTGCTCGATATCAACATGCCGATCATGAATGGCTGGGAGTTCTTGGACGAGTACAAACGTTTAGGCATCGATCCTAACGGCCGCTCAAAGATCTATATCATCTCATCGTCGGTGTTCAGTAATGACATTAGTAAGGCCAAGTCATACGATCTGGTTCAGGATTTCATATCCAAACCACTCAATGTTGAGAAGATCAAAGAATTATTTTCGGTAGAAAAAGCCGTTTAATACGGCTTGATCACATAGGTATCGTTATTGTGCTCAACGGTACCTATCGCGGTGGTCTTGGCATGATAGAATAAGCATACCCAATGCTCGGCCGCCGCCTTTTCTCCATACTCTTCACGCAGTTCCATCGCTCTACGGCCGTCATAGTCATACTTGGCCGCAAATTTACGCAACAGTTGCTCCGGCTCGGGCAGCTCGTCCCCTCCAAAAAAGCATTTCTGGTCGTCCTCCTCTATCAGGAATACCTGGTGATATTGCGTATGCCCGCCTGATAGCTCGTAGTGAATTCCGGGCCTGATCTCGCCGCTACCTTCCACATACTCGATCTTTACACCTTTGTCACGCAAGGCTTCGAAAATTGGTGCCCGGTATGAAGTAGAGGTGCCCGACAAGGCCTTTTCCCACTCTCCTTTTTGTACCACGTGAAGCGCCTGCGGAAAGCTGGGTTCCAGTTGGCCGTTACGCTCGACCACCAAACCACCGGTATGATCATAGTGCAGGTGCGATTGCAGCACCAAGCTTACTTCGCCAGGCGCAAAACCCGCCTCACGTATACGCTGGTGGATGATCAGTTCGCCGTTGGCATCTTTTAGGCCCAGGCCGCTATCGAACACGATCAGGTCTTGGTCGGTCTTCACCAGGAACGGGTTCACATGAATGAACAACGAACCCGGACGGTCTCTGAAATTATCAGTGAGCGGGTTAAAAGGGATGAACTGTTTAGTGGAATCTACCGAGTAGGAGCCTTCGCCCAGCGCAAAAATTTCCATAGTGTACAAGAAGAAGTGTAGATTTGCAGGATATACGATCCAACACTTACATTTAAAGTTTGACGTTAGCAAAGGTATGCAAAAACGGTGGGCAGTAAAGCATGAGCAGGACATTAATGCCGTAAGGGAGCTGGCCACGCGTTTAGGGATAGACGAAGTGCTGGCCACTTTATTGCTGCAACGCAATATCCTGAGCTTTGATGAGGCGCGCCATTATTTCAGGCCCGACCTGCGCCACCTGCACGATCCATTTTTAATGGCGGACATGGAGCAGGCCATTCACCGCATTGATGAGGCCATAGCCAAAGGGCAAAAGATCCTGATCTACGGCGACTATGATGTGGACGGCACCACTGCCGTCACCGTGGTTTACAGCTTTTTTGAGCAGCTGTATGATAGGCTGGAGTATTACATCCCTGACCGTTACCTGGAAGGTTATGGTATATCCACCCAAGGCATCGACCACGCGGCCGCCAACGGTTTTGAACTCATCATCGCACTCGATTGCGGGATCAAGGCCGTAGACAAGGTGGCCTATGCCAACAGCCTCAACATCGATCTCATTATTTGCGATCACCATAACCCCGGCGACGAGCTACCTGATGCCGTGGCCATATTGGACCCCAAAAGGGCCGATTGCCCTTACCCTTACAAGGAACTATCGGGCTGCGGTATAGGCTTTAAGCTCATACAGGCCTATGCCCAAGTGCATGATATGCCTTTTGAAAGCGTGACCCGTTACCTTGACCTGGTGGCCACCAGCATAGCCTGCGACATTGTTCACATTACCGGCGAGAACCGCATACTGGCCAGTCACGGCCTACAAAAGATCAATACCGACCCGGGTACCGGCCTCAAGGTATTGATGGGCCTATCAGGCAAGACCACCAATTACAGCATTGCCGATATCGTTTTCATGATCGGTCCGCGCATTAACGCCGCCGGCCGTATAGATGATGCTAAACACGCTGTAGAATTATTGCTGGCCAATGACCCGGACATGGCGCAGGAAAAAGGCTTGCTGATCAGTGAAAAGAACGTTGAACGCAAAGAACACGACCTGGCCATTACTGACGAGGCCCTAAGCATGATCGCTGCCGACGAGCGATCGGCTGGCCGGCGATCTACCGTGGTCTTCAGCGAAAAATGGCACAAGGGCGTGATCGGCATCGTGGCCTCACGCCTTACCGAAAAATATTACCGCCCCACCATCGTACTTACGCGATCCAACGGTCATGTGGCCGGATCGGCAAGATCGGTAGTGGGTTTTGACCTTTACGAGGCACTTTGCGGCTGCAGCGACCTGCTCATCCAGTTCGGTGGCCACAAATACGCTGCAGGCCTCACCATGCACCCCGAGCAGGTAGAGGCCTTTGCCGAGCGTTTTGAGGAAGTGGTAAGCGCTTCTATCACCGAGCAGCAACTGGTGCAGGAGATCCAGATCGACGCTGAATTGGCGCTGGAGCACATTACCCCTAAGTTCTTCCGGGTGCTTACCCAATTCGGTCCGTTCGGGCCCGAGAATATGTGCCCGGTGTTCATCACAAGGCAAGTGAAGGCTTTGGGGCAGGTAAGCCTGGTGGGCAGCAACCACATCAAAATGACGGTGTATCAGGATGGCTCTCCGCTGTTCGACTGTATCGCCTTTAACCAGGGCGAATGCATTGAAGAGATCAGGAAAGGCAAACCGTTCGACATCTGCTACACCATTGAAGAAAACATTTGGCGCGACAAGCGTTCTATACAATTAAACATAAAAGGGATACGTTGTTGAAAGGTGGCTTGAAGTTGAACTATTCAACCACTCACCATTCAACCACTCACACTCCACCAACACATGAATCTACGTGCCGACAACCTGGTAAAAAAATACAAGCAGCGTACCGTTGTGAACGATGTATCGTTCAATGTTTCGCAGGGCGAGATCGTGGGTCTGTTAGGACCTAATGGTGCCGGCAAGACCACCTCCTTTTACATGATCGTGGGCCTGATCAAACCTAACGAAGGTCACATCTTTTTAGATGATGAGGAGATCACCAATGATGCTATGTATCGTCGTGCGCAAAAGGGTATCGGTTACCTAGCGCAAGAGGCTTCGGTGTTCCGCAAGCTATCGGTCGAGGACAACATCAAAGCCGTGCTGGAGATGGGCACCATGCCCAAGGCCCGCCAAAAGGACAAGCTGGAAGAACTGATCGATGAGTTCAGCTTACACCGCGTACGCAAGAACCGTGGCGACCTGCTATCAGGTGGCGAGCGCCGCCGTACCGAGATCGCCCGCGCCCTGGCCGCCGAACCTAATTTCATTTTACTGGATGAGCCCTTTGCTGGTGTAGATCCTATCGCGGTAGAAGAGATCCAAAGTATGGTGTACAAACTCAAGCACCGCAATATCGGCATCCTCATTACCGACCACAACGTACAGGAAACGCTATCCATCACCGATCGTGCCTACCTCCTGTTCGAAGGTAAGATCCTCGAATCGGGTGAACCCGAGGTACTGGCCGCCAACGAGATGGTACGCAAAGTGTACCTCGGCGCCAACTTTGTGCTAAAGCGGAAGAATTTTGCGTGATGTTCATTGATCATCGTAAAACTTTTACCTGTTAATTAAGGTCTAATTACTAAGTATCGTTAAATTTGAGATATGGACCTGCAAGCCGAGAAGATACAGCTGGTAAAATTGATCCTCGATACGGATGATAAAAGCCTGTTAAAGGCTGTTCGCTCCGTGTTCAAAGAAGCAACATCGCAACCTAAAGATATCACCTCCAAAGTGGCCGATAGCATTGGATCAGGCATGAACGAGGTAAAGCAGCACCTGGACGGAAAGACAGAACTCCGATCAGCCAAAGACCTGCTGAATGAGCTATAAGGTACTCTACACATCTAACTTTGCTAAAGAGCTAAAAGCGTTAGCGAAAAAGTACCGGTCCATCAAGGATGACCTGTCGACACTAATCGACGATCTGGGGTCACAGCCGATACAAGGCGACGAGATCTTCAAGAACTGTTACAAGATACGCCTGGCCATTAAAAGCAAAGGCAAGGGTAAAAGCAGTGGAGCAAGAGTGATCACTTATGTGCATATACAAGGTGAAGAAGTGTTCCTCGTTTCTATATTTGACAAATCGGAGAAGGAAACGATAAATGATGCAGAATTAAAACGTTTGCTTAATTTGGCTGGACTTTTATGACCTTTATAAACTCTGTTGTTACCTGGCTGATGAAAAAGCGGATCCACCAGATCGAGCTTTTTATGAAGTACCCCAATGAGGTACAGCAAGAGTGGTTCGATCAGCTGGTGGGCACCGCCCGTGATACCGAGTGGGGCCGCAAGCACCATTACAAAAGCATTTACACCGTTGAACAGTTCAAACAGCGGGTACCCATACAAAACTACGACACGCTGAAGCCTTACATCGAGCGCATGCTCAAAGGCGAGCAGAACGTGTTGTGGCCTTCGGAGATACGCTGGTTCGCTAAATCATCAGGCACCACTAATGATCGCAGCAAGTTCATACCCGTAAGTGAGGAAGCATTGGAAGAATGCCACTTTAAAGGTGGTAAGGACATGCTCACCATTTACTGTAACAACCGCCCCGATGCTTTGCTGTTCACCGGTAAAGGCCTCACTTTGGGCGGCAGCCACCAGGTAGGTCAGCTAAATTCCGATATCTTTTTTGGCGACCTCTCGGCCGTGATCATGAAGAACCTGCCTATGTGGGCCGAGTTCTACCGCACGCCCGACCTGACCATCGCCCTGCTCGAGAATTTTGAAGAGAAGATCGAGAAGATGGCACAGGCCACCATGAAAGAGAACGTGACCACGATCAGCGGTGTGCCTACCTGGAACATCCTGCTGTTCAAGCGCATGCTGGAAATGACCGGCAAGAACAACCTGCTTGAGATATGGCCAAACCTGGAGCTGTACTTCCATGGTGCGGTGAACTTTACGCCTTACCGTGAGCAGTTCAAAAAGCTGATCCCTAAGGATGACATGTATTACCTGGAGACCTATAACGCCAGTGAAGGCTTTTTCGGTATCCAGGACCTTGAAGAACCCGGCGACATGCTCCTGATGCTCGATTACGGCATCTGGTACGAGTTCCTGCCGCTGGAGAATTTGCACGACGAGGATCCGCGCACCTTAACGCTGGATGAAGTGGAACTGGGTAAGAATTACGCGCTCATCATCAGCACCAATGCCGGGCTTTGGCGATACATGATCGGCGATACGGTCGAATTCACCTCGCTCGATCCCTTCCGCATACGCATCACCGGGCGTACACGCCATTTTATTAATGCTTTCGGCGAGGAAGTGATCATAGACAATGCCGAACGTGCGCTGGACGAGGCCTGCCGTCAAACGGAGGCCATCATCCGCGATTACACGGCAGCGCCGATCTACTTTACTGATAATAAAAGCGGTGGACATGAGTGGATCATCGAGTTCGAAAAACGGCCGGCCGAGTTCGAGCGGTTCATTGACCTGTTGGATGAGACCCTGCGCCAGGTGAACTCCGATTATGATGCCAAGCGTTTTAAGGATATGGCCCTGTGCCGCCCTAAAGTGCATGCTGTACCTGATGGTACGTTCGTAAGCTGGATGAAGCAGCGTGGCAAACTGGGCGGTCAGCACAAGGTACCCCGCCTGGCCAACGACCGCGAGTATGTAGAAAGCATCCTGAATATGATCGGCGTAGCCCCTCGCATGTCGGCCTAAAGATCACTTACCTGTTTTGATGCTCACCTTTACGGTCTCGGGCTTGCCGTTCACGTTGGCTATCCAGCGCGGCCCGTTCTGGATCAGGGCTATAGCTTTTTGATCGGTCTCAGCGTCTACGCCTTTGATCACCTTGATATCGCTTAACGTTCCGTTGGTGTTCACCACAAAGCTCAGCTTTACCGTTCCGGTAAAACCTGTGGCTCCCTTTTTCAGATAATTGCGAAAAGCGTCCCAACCGTTAAAAGGGTGGGCCTCTTTAGGTTGTTTTATCTTTTTGGCCCCTCCGTAACCTACCACTACCACATCGCTTAACGAACGATGGTCATCCTTTAAGGCGATCTTCACTGGATCGGCATCATGTACCTTTAACGTTTGCGATTCATAACCCAGATAGTTCACCTGTATCTCGTCGTTCATTTTGGCGGGTATCTTGAAATAGCCGTTCATATCACTATAGGCAGCACTGCTGACATTACCTTGCGCGGTGATGCGTGCGCCGGGTACCGGCTTACCATCGTTCAGCGCCACTACCTGCCCCATGATCATCTTCACGCTATCAGTAGGTTTACGGCCGGTGGTATTCACCTGCATACCGGCCACCCTGCCGGTCAATGCTTCATGAAGCTGGCTTGGCAAAGCACCTGTGCGTTTTTCGGCCACAAGGCTGTTATAGCCCGCGCGCGATAGCATGCTGCTGTCTTTCAGACCATCGGCAGTTGTTTTATTATGGCCTAATGTGCTTACTCCACGCATCCGCACCAATGTGTTGGACCGTTGAGGCACACTTGCCAGTAAAGTACTGTCTGCAGTGATCGCCTTTTCATCACTTTCTACTACCGGGCTTGCATTGCTTTCTGCCATGACCGGCGCATCGGTACGAAGTGTGCTATTGCCACGTTCAGTGGTGAATGGTGTTCGCGTTACGGCTACCTTTGGGAGCTGATCCTTGGCCGATAAGGTATCGGGCACCACCGGTTTAGGTGCCGGTAATTGTGGCGGCGTGGCAAGCGCGTTCACCCCGGTACTGTCTTGCGCGGGTAGGCCGGGCTTGTTGGCCACCGGGCGATAATTGAGCAACCACCAGGCACCCACACTAACGAACACCAGCACTGATGCCGCCACCGCAAGCCGCGGCCAAAGTACCACACGTTTCTTTTCAGGTTTGATGCGCTGCTGTAACCGGCTTTGCAGGTCATTCAGCGCAGGCTGCTGGTCTTTTCCAGCCTGGCCATACCCTTCCAATGCGTCGGCCAGGAAAGGGTCGTCAAGTGCCTGCCGCTCCAGTTCGTGCATGGCGCGGGCGTCAAGCTCCCCGTTAAGGTACTTCCTGATCAGTGATATGTCGGGTCTTTCAGCGCTCACGGTTATTTTCCAAACAGACCTTTAAATTACGTTTACCATTCTGTATATAACTTTTTACTTCGTTAAGGGTGTGTCCGGTCAGCTCGGCCACCTCCTTGTAACACTTTTCTTTAATGTAGAACAAATCGACACTTTGCCGCTGCTCGGGCGATAGCTTCTGCATACACCGCTCCAGTTGCGTCAGGTCGGCCTCGCGTTCCGTTCCGTCATCTTCATGATGCATCACGAACGGAAATTCCATAACGTCATCGATATTTAACGTGGTGTGCCCCTTGTTAGCACGCAATTGCATCAGGCAAAAATTACGGCTCAGCACATACAGCCAGCTCTTGAACTGCTTTACCTCGTGCCTGGTCACCTTCACGATCAGCTCCTCAAATATCTGCATCACGGCATCCTTGCTTTGCTCTTCATCATGCAGGTATTTGAGGCACACGCCGTATACCAGCGGCATATACTTTTCATACAGTTGGCCCAGTACCGCCAGTTCTCCCGTTCGCCGGTAGCTTTGCAGCAGGGCGTCATCAGCCGTATGATCGGGCTTTTTTTGACTACTGAACCAACTCATGTTTAAGCCGGTAAAATAATTTTTTAAAATGGTTTATGGAAACGCCCAACCTACTGCATCATTAGGATATATCTAAATAACAACAGTCATGAAAAAGATCATCCTATTACTTTTGATCATTGCCGGCGTTACCTCGGTACAAGCAGCCGACCGCATCATTACCGGCCATGTTTATGATGCCGGTAATAAACAACCGCTGCCGGGTGTGATGGTAACGGTAGAAAGCAATCACAATGCCACCCAAACAGATGCCAACGGAGCCTACCGCATCACCGCGCCCGAAGGGAAATCAACTTTGATATTCAGCTTCATTGGGTATAGCACACAAAAGATCGTGGCTGGTAAGGCTGGCACGATCGACGTACGATTGGCACCCGACCTTACCCATTTGAACGACGTGGTAGTGGTAGGATACTCGCCACAAAAAAAGATAAGCACCACCGCTTCTGTTGAGACGGTGAGAATGGCTGCTCCGCAAGTTTTGCAGGGCCGCGCGGCAGGCGTAGCCGTAGGTGCCTCGCCGACCGTTAGGATCAGGGGGATATCCAGTACCACTAGCAACCTTTACGGCTACCTGTCCCCACAACAAAACACTGAAAGCTATAAAGGCATCACTGAGAACGGCTTTAAGAACCCTACAGAAGACCCACTTTCAACCTTCTCGATAGATGTGGATGCTGCCTCTTACACCAACATCCGCCGCTTTATCAACGGCGGGCAGTTGCCGCCTAAGGATGCTATCCGCATCGAGGAGATGATCAACTACTTTAATTATGATCTGCCTGCGCCTACCGGCAGCGCCCCAGTGGCCATCCATACTGAACTATCGGCCGCGCCATGGAACCCACAGCACCGCCTGCTGCGCATAGGACTTAAAGCCCGCACGGTGGAGACCAAGAATTTACCTGCCTCTAACCTCGTGTTCCTGATCGATGTTTCGGGATCGATGATGAGCGCTAACAAGCTTCCGTTGGTGCAGGCGTCGCTCAAGATGCTGGTAGATCAGCTGCGCCCTGTTGATAAGGTGGCCATTGTGGTATATGCCGGTGCTGCCGGACTGGTGCTGCCATCGACCCCGGGCGATCAAAAGACCACCATTAAAGATGCGATCGACAAACTACAGGCCGGAGGTTCTACCGCCGGAGGTGAGGGTATTAAACTCGCCTATCGCACCGCCATGCAGAACTTCATTAAAAAAGGAAACAACCGTGTGATCCTGGCCACCGACGGCGATTTCAACGTAGGTGCATCAAGCGATGACGATATGGAGCACCTGATCGAGCAGGAACGCAAAAGCGGCGTATTCCTGTCGGTACTGGGTTACGGCATGGGCAACTATAAGGACAGCAAAATGGAAGTACTGGCCGATAAGGGCAACGGCAATTATGCCTACATCGACAACATTACCGAGGCCCGTAAGACCCTGGTGACCGAATTTGGTGGCACCTTGTTCACCGTGGCCAAGGATGTTAAATTGCAGTTGGAGTTCAATCCGGCCAAAGTGGCCTCGTACCGCCTGATCGGTTATGAGAACCGCATGCTCAACAAAGAAGATTTTAACAACGACCTGAAAGACGCCGGCGATATGGGTGCAGGCCACAACGTGACCGCCCTGTACGAGGTGATCCCTGCCGGGGTAAAGGACCGCTTTACCAACAGCGTTGACCCGCTTAAGTATCAAAAGAACAAACCTGCTACCGCCGCTGGTAACTCATCTGCCGAAATGCTGACCATCAAGTTCCGTTACAAAGAACCTGACGGTAATACCAGCAAAATGAGCCAGGTAACGGTGATGGACAAACCGGTCGAACTTTCATCAGCTTCTACAGATATGAGATTTGCGACCGCCGTGGCCGAGATCGGTATGCTGCTGCGCGATTCGGAATTCAAGCAAGGAGCCCGCTACGATGACGCCATCAAACTGGCCCGCTCAGGCAAAGGCACCGACCACGAAGGCTATCGCGCCGAATTCATCAAACTGGCCGAAAGCGCCAAGC
Source organism: Mucilaginibacter daejeonensis (assembly GCF_020783335.1). Lineage (NCBI taxonomy): Bacteria > Pseudomonadati > Bacteroidota > Sphingobacteriia > Sphingobacteriales > Sphingobacteriaceae > Mucilaginibacter > Mucilaginibacter daejeonensis. The sequence continues at coordinate 185,806 of NZ_CP086068.1, read as the reverse complement.
TCCTGAGCAAAAGCGCTTTGGCTGCCGTTGAGGAGTAAGGACACTCCAGCTATATCATGTTGAGCCACGCGTTCCCCACCCACCCATCATGCCGATGCATATCGGCATCTCTCAGGACAAGTGGACGACAAGCCACTTCATTACTTAGCATGAGGGATGCTGAAACGAGTTCAGCATGACATAAATATTCAGCATAACACACACTCCACCCCTGTCATGTTGAGCGTAGTCGAAACATCTTATACATGCGGTTAACCTGTAAATTCGATAGGATGCTTCGGCTACGCTCAGCATGACAATTTTGTTATTAGGACCACCCCTTCCCAACCGTCATGCCGATGCATATCGGCATCTCTCAGGACAAGTGAACGACGAGCTAACCGTGCATGTCAGATGCTGAAACAAGTTCAGCATGACACAAATATTCAGCATAACACACACACCACCCTGTCATGTTGAGCGTAGTCGAAACATCTTATACACGTGATCAACCACGTTGCTCGATAGGATGCTTCGCTATGCTCAGCATGACAATTTGTAACTGATCAACACGCTAACTCCCAACCCCGTCATGCCGATGCATATCGGCATCTCTCAGGACAGGTGAACATCGGGCAAAGAACCGCTTCGTTACTTAGCATGTGAGATGCTGAAACAAGTTCAGCATGACGGGTTCTTGATAAGCAGGTCTGCTGCCCCTCAGCCCTTGAAGAACTTCTTGATCTTCTTAAAAATATCCTCCTTGCGGGGCTTCGGTAGGCCGTCGTGGGTAAGTTGGGCCTGGTGGTGGTGGAGCAGTTCGGCAGCGTAGGCTTGTTCGGATGGACCGGCCTGTTGCAGGTCGGTCACGTAGGGAAGCACATTGTCTTGCAGCATGCTGTTGGCCGATACCGTGCGGTAACCACTACGGATGATGCCCGGGTAATTCTGGTTGATCGGAGGTTCGCCGTTCTCGGCAAAATAGTCGGCGTGGTAAATTTGAGGGTCGAGCTTTTTGAGCCGCTTGGTGCCACGGCGTTCATTGCGCCAGGGATGCTCACCCTTATACAACTGTCTGATCAGGAATTCGCGATTCCAAACCGTGATCTGGTGCGACATCAGGTAGCCCGACGCCTGATTATCCAGCAAGGCGATGTTGAATCCATCGATATATTGGTCGGTAGGCCGGGTATGATAAACAGACGAGCTACCCAGCTTCACCTGTTTCCAGCTGTTAAGGCTGATCAGATCGAATAGCTGGTTAAAAAAGCTGCTGCTTACCGGGGAGTTGAGCCACATATCTTCCTGCATATAGATCACATATCTTTCGGTGATCTGCTGCTCTAACAAAAAGCGTAACCGGTCGGCCCACTCGCCCTTTCCTGAGTAGATGGTAGTAAATCCGGGGATAGATACCTCTGCTTCCTCGGTGGCAAAGTAACAGCGGCAGTTAACGGCCGGGTCCCAATACTTTCGAAAAAAGTAAGCGAACCCCTGGTACAAAAAGCGGTAGCGATCGCAGGTATGCACCAGCAGCGCCACATCAGCAGGTTGGGTTTGCGTATTATTCATTCTATATTTGGGCACCGTTGACCGCAGCTAATTTAGGGCTTTATGGTCAATTACGGCACAAGGGAGGATCAGCATCATGTCATCACACCACATCGTACGCGAAAAACAGGAACCGGCCTTACTGGTATTAGGCCTGGGGCATTTAAGTGACGATGAATTTGGCCAGTTGCTGGAATGGAGCCCCACGCTGATCGCCACCCCGCCCGTGGCCGAGCAGTTGGCCGCCTACGGGATCAAGATCGATGCGCTGATCACTGACGATACTCACGAGCTTCCGCAAGACAACATCAAGCTTATCGCACCCAACGGGGCGAGCTGGCTGGAAGCAGGTATCGATCATTTGGTAAGCCATGGCTACCCGGCGGTAAATATCGTGACCGAGGAGTTCGAGGTGAACAATTTTGAACGCTATGCCAGCCAGATCAACATGGTGATCCTGCATAACGGGCAAAAGATCTATGCGGTATCGCCGGGCTTTAGCAAGTGGAAACCTGCCGGTGAACCCGTACGCATCTTAAGCCAAGCAACGGGACTGATCACCGAAGGACTTACCCATGTAAAGGATGGATACTACCGCACTGAGGCCGATGGTTTCTTTACCCTGCGGTTCGATGAGCCCTACGTGTTCATTGCAGAAGAGCACTAATACGATGTCTTGAAAGGCGACCCTTCGTGTACTAAAAAGGTGTTACACGCTGTAACAGAATTCCCCAAATTTCCCCACTTTTTGGCGTTGCGAAATTTGTAAAAACCCAACTTTTTCCAGAAAAAGCATACAAAAACCTGAAATGTAACACCTGATGTAACACTTTTACACGCAGATGTAACACGGCATTGGTGTATCAACCTGTCGCTATCGCACCCGCCTATGCCACAATGCGACCGTCTATTACAAATTTAATAATGGACACATTCCTATAACGGGAAGCTGAATTTACCCATCAGCACGGCCGGTCCGTCGCCGATCTGTAGGGGCTCGCCCACTACCGCCTCATTGGCCAGCAGCGCAAATAGGATCGCCTCCTTGGCATCGGCATTGATGCCGATCGTGCCGGTATCGGCCACCTTGACGCCAGGCAGCGACCTATGCAGGTAGGCCACCACATAAGGGTTACGCGCGCCCCCTCCACTGGTAAATAGCAGATGAACAGGCTCACGGATATTTCCCTTCACGAACCTGACGATCGCCTCTGCGGTAAATGCACTCAGTGTGGTCACCAGGTCCTCCGGCGCAACATCCAGGGCATTGGCCCGTTCCTGCGCATTGGTCACATACTTACGCCCGAATAGCTCCGGGCCGGTGGTCTTGGGAGCTGGCTCTGCAAAAAAGAGATGGTCCAACAAAGCGGCAAGTAGTGCCTCATTGATCTTACCACTCAGCGCGATACGGCCATCCTCATCATACGGGCGGTCGAAGTACTGCATGCAAGCGCCATCGATCAGCGTATTGCCCGGGCCTATATCGGTACAAATAATACCCTGCTTGCTGGCCGGTAACCAGGTAAGGTTGGATATGCCGCCCATGTTAAGTAAGATGCGGTTCTCGGTAGGGTGGCTGCCCAGCAGCACATCCCCGTAAAGAGCCAGCGGGGCACCTTCGCCACCGGCGGCCACATGCTTTTGGCGCATATCGCTGATGGTGGTGATGCCTGTACTTACGGCTATATGGTCGCCGTCGCCGATCTGTAGCGTGGCATTGGGATAGCCCTCCTGCTGATGCAAGCGTTTAGGCGCATGATAGATGGTTTGGCCGTGACTGGCGATCAGGTCTATTTCTTGAGGGGTATACCCCCATTGCTCAAGCGCCTTCAGGATCATGGAGGCATGCAGGCTGCCTATGGAAGCATTGAGCAAGCACAACTTCTCGAGGCTTACCTGTTCTTTGGCGAACACCTCCCGGATGTCGATCTTCAAGTCATCCGTGTATGGCACTGTGGTAAACTCGAGCAAATGGAAACGGGTATCGTATCCGCTGCCCTCAAAACGGCAAAGGGCGATATCGAGCCCATCGAGCGAGGTGCCCGACATGAGTCCTATGATGAGGCGTTGCGGCTTTTGTGCAAGATCGAGCAACTTGGTCAGGTTAGCGTTCGGCATAAGTTTAAAGGTATCGAATTGTTTGCTATAAACAACATGCCTATATTTAAGCACCTTTATATGACCGAACAACACACACTTGCCGCCAAACCACGCCTGTTATCGCTGGATGTTTTCAGGGGGATCACGGTGATGGCCATGATCCTGGTGAACAATCCGGGCAGTTGGGGCCACATTTACGCCCCACTCGAACACGCCGAATGGAACGGCTGCACCCCTACCGACCTTGTGTTCCCCTTCTTTTTGTTCATTGTGGGCGTATCCATTGTTTACGCCATGGAGACCAAAAAGGCCGACCCGGCCAACCACACCGGGCTGATGCTTAAGGCACTCAAACGGGCGCTTATCATTTTCGGGCTGGGGCTGTTCATGTCCACCTTTTGGATCTGGGACCTGAGCACTATCCGTATACCGGGCGTGCTGCAACGGATCGCCTTCGTTTACCTGATCAGCAGTCTGATCTACATTAAAAGTGGCACCCGTGCCCAGGCGATCATTTTGCCGTTGGTGCTGATACTATACTTCGTACTGATGACCATGGTACCGGTACCCGGCCACGGCGCACCAAACCTGCAGCCTGAGACCAATCTCGGCGCCTGGCTCGATCGCACCGTATTTACCACTGCGCACTTGTGGAAGGCCAGCGTGACCTGGGACCCTGAAGGTCTGTTAAGCAGCATGCCGGCCATAGGCACTTGTTTAATGGGCATCCTCACCGGCACCCTGCTCAAACGCAAGGACCGCACCGATAACCAGAAACTTACCTACCTGCTGATCGCCGGTTTGGCGGGCATCGTACTGGGGCAGCTATGGAACATCTGGTTCCCCATCAATAAATCATTGTGGACCAGCTCGTACGTGCTATACGCCGGAGGTTTGGCCATTTGGGCACTCGCACTGTGTTACTGGCTTATTGATGTGAAGGGCTACCGCCGGTTCACTAAACCGTTCCTGGTATATGGCGTAAATGCCATTACGGTGTTCGTAGGTTCGGGGCTATCGGCCAGGGCCATGAACAAGATCAAGGTGAACTATCAAGGTAAGGAGACCAGCTTGAGCAGTAAGCTATATCAGCAGTTCTTCGAGCCTTATTTTGAACCCCTGAACGCCTCACTGGCCTGGGCCATTTGTTATGTACTGGTTTGGATGATCATCCTTTGGATCATGTATAACCGTAAGATCTTTGTGAAGATATGAGATACCTCTGTTCATTATTACCCCTGCTATTCGTATGCCTGATGGCCGATGCTCAGGTAAAAACTGCTACGCCTGCCATATCGGCCGGCCGAGTTGCTGCCGCCAACGCCTTGCTGGATGCCAGCGGGCTGGAAACCCAAACAGGCGGCATATATGCCAACATCGTATCGGCGCTCAGCGCCAACGTTCCTCCCGAAAAGAAGGACAAGTTCAGGACCGTGATGCTGAGCTTCTTGAGCAAATACATGAGCTATACGTCATTAAAGGACGATTTTGCTAAGGTATATGCTGAAGAATTCACGGAGGAAGAATTGAAGGATATCACGAAGTTCTACCTCACCCCTGCCGGGAAAAAGATGAACAGTAAGCTGGCCCTGCTACAGCAAAAAGGCATGACCATTGCCCAGCAAAAGCTGCAAGACCACTCGGCCGAGCTGCAACAGGAAATGCAAAAAGAACTAGGTAATTAATTGCAGAAAAGCTGTGAATACTGAAGAACTACGCGACTATTGTTTACAAAAGCCACACACCGAGGAGAGTATGCCTTTTGGCGAGGAAACGCTTGTGTTTAAAGTGGGCGGTAAGATCTACCTGCTTACCAGCCTTGACCAGGCCAACCGCTTCAACGCAAAGTGCGACCCTGAAAAGGCGATCGAATTGCGCGAACAGTATGCCGAGGTGCAACCTGGTTATCACATGAACAAGAAGCACTGGAACACCATCTACATGGATGGCAGCCTGACCCACAAACAGCTATGCGAAATGATCGACCACTCTTATGAACTGGTGTTCAGTTCTCTTCCGCAAAAGGTCAGATCAGCGCTTGTGACAGGTAAGAAGCAGTAGCTTTATTTAACGATGCGAACTTTGTTGTTCACGATCACTCCGGCATTTACAACGATCAGGGTCAATATTAAAGAGGTCATCATGAGGTTTGGGGTCTAATCAATATGCGTAGGTTAATACAAACCTTATTCCACAGTTAAAAATGGCCTGTCTGACGCTGAAAACACATCTTTGTGGTCATGGAATGTGAAATGCTGTGTGATCATTTCCCCAAACCGTAAAAGGGACTTACAGCGATCGTGGCAAAATTTCCCAATTATCTTTTTCGCTTGAGCTTAGGCTTGGCTGGTTCCGGAGCAGGCTCAGTTTCATCGTCGTCCTCAAATGCATCGTAACGGCGCGCCATTTTGGCCACACGTTCCTCCAGGGTCTCCATCGTTAACTTCTCGCGCAACCTGTCTACCATGATCGGGAAGGCGAACGGTGTGGGCCGCTCGATCTCTTTGATCACGATCTCCTGCTTTTGTATGCGCAACAACGCCTCTCTCAACCTGAACTCCTCCAACTGGAAAGCCAGTGCTTCGTTATAGGCCTGCCTTACCAACAGGTTATCGGGCTCATACTCCCTGAACACGTCAAATAGCAACCCGGTGCTGGCTTGCAGGTGCCTGCCCTTTACCGGCTGGCCAGGGTACCCGGTAAAGACCAGTCCGCCTATGTTAGCTATATCCCTGAACCTGCGGCGGGCCATTTCGTTAGCGTTCAGGCTCTGCTGAATATCATCGATCAGGTCATGTATGGTGAACAGGTCCTCTTCCAACGCTTCCATCAGTGGCATGGGCTCATCGGTCAGCAGCTCGAAGCCGTAATCGTTCATCGCAATGCTGTACGTGCCCTTTTTGATCTTGCTGAAACGGTAAGCGATCAGCGAAGCCATCCCTTCGTGCACCAATCGACCTTCAAAAGGGTACATGAACAGGTGATGACCATCGCGCGAGGTGAAGGTCTCGATCAAAAGGTCGGTGCGCCGGGGCAGGTGCGAAAGCTGCTCCTGCAGGTTGAACAGTGAGCGCAAGGCCACCACTTCCTCATCTTTTTCCAGGTGATGAGCCACTTCGTCCAACTTATCGCGCAACACAGCCGATAGTTGCGACGATAGCGGCATGCGCCCTCCAGCCCAGCTCGGTATCATGCCTTTGGTCTTGTTCGATTTACGAACAAAGGCCGTCATCTCTTTTAGCTGAACGAATTCGAGGCTTCGTCCTGCGAACCAGAAAACATCACCTGGTTTTAATCTCGAGATAAAGCCTTCCTCTATAGAACCCAAGTTACTGCCATGGAGCATCTTCACCCTCAGGCTTACGTTGCTGGTGATCGTGCCGATGCTAAGACGATGACGCATGGCCACTTTCCGGCTTTTTACTTTATATAAGCCGTCCTCAAATTCCACTTTCAAGAACTCATCATATTGCGATAGCGTGGCCCCACCAGTGGTAATGAAGTTCAGCAACTCATCAAATTCGCTGCGCCGGAGGTCAGCAAAGGCGAAGGTGCTTTTCACCTGGTCGAACAATTCATCGGCACGGAAACCGTCAGACACGGCCAGCGTGACCATGTATTGGATCAGCACATCGATCGAGAGCAACATGGGGTCGCGGCTCTCGAACTGGCTATTGCCGATGGCCTGTTTTAGGGCAGCCCCCTCAAGCAATTCGAGTGAGTGCGTGGGGATGAAATAAGCTTTTGATACCGCACCGGGGTGGTGACCACTACGACCAGCACGCTGCATAAAGCGTGATACCCCTTTCGGGCTGCCTACCTGCACCACCGTATCTACAGGCCTGAAATCGACCCCAAGATCTAAACTCGAGGTGCAGACCACCACCTTTAAGATAGCCTGATGCAGCGCCTGTTCTACCCAATTGCGCAGGTCGTTATCTAACGAGCCATGGTGCATGGCCATGATCCCTGCATATTCGGGGTAATTGTTGAGGATGGCGTGGTACCACATCTCTGACTGCGCCCGTGTATTGGTAAAGATGAGCGTGGTCTTGCTGGCGGCCACGATCTCCATTACCTCGGGTAAAAGCCGGAGGCCGATGTGCCCTGTCCACGAGTAGTTCTCCACATCTTTAGGGATAACCGAGCGGATGTCGAGCTTCTTACTGATGTTGGCCCTCACCATCCGCATCCTATCGCGCGGAAAGTTGTTCCCCAAAAGCACATCGGCAGCCTGTTCGAGGTTGCCAATGGTGGCACTGATGCCCCAGGTCTTGAGAGCAGCGAGGGCCGGGGTGTGAGTTGCGGAGCCGGAAGAGAGACCTCGCAGTTTCGAAAGGCCGAGTTCCACTTGTACACCACGTTTGGTACCCAGCAGTTCGTGCCACTCGTCGATCACTACCACCTGCAGGTTGGTGAACAACTTGGGATAATCCTTTTGGGCCAGCATCAGGTGCAGGCTTTCGGGGGTGGTGAGCAGTACCTCGGGTAGCTTTTTGCGGAGCATTTGTTTTTCGGCTGCAGAGGTATCGCCCGTGCGGGTACCTATGCGCCAGGGAATGCCCAGCTCATCGCATACCTCTTGCATGGCTTTACGTATATCATTGGTGAGCGCCCGTAATGGGGTGATCCACAACATGAGCAAGCCGTTGTTGGAACGGGTTTGGTAAGTGTCAGGGTACTGATCGATGTATCCCACTAAGAAAGGCAGGAACAACGCGAAGGTTTTACCGCTACCCGTAGGCGCGTTGAGCAAACCTGAGTAACCGCCCAGGTACGCATCCTGCATTTCCTGCTGGAACGGGAACTGATACCAGCCTTTACGGCCGAACCACTCGCCTATGATCTGCTGCCCTTTGGTACTCATTGCTGTAGTAATACAAAGCAAGTGTATTTTGGTTGCATACCGAACACTTGCCACGCTGGTTTGTAGTTAATCCATGCGTTACAGGATATTGATGATACCGGCGCTGGCCCTATTGTCGGCCTGCGGCGAACCGTCCGACCGATCGGACCGTGACAAGGATACCACGATAGTTAAAACAGAGGCCACCACAGTCGAGCCTACAAAAGCAGAAGTGGCGGCCGACCATCTGATCGTCCCGGGTAAAAGCATAGGCCAAACTCGCTTAGATGAAGATATGGACCAGGTGATCGCCCGGCTGGGCAAACCCGACGGAGGCGATGCCGCTATGGGTAAGTCGACCTCGGTTTGGTATACAGGTCATGATACCGCCAAAGCCAGCACCACCATTTTTGCATCGAGGCAAATGGGCACGGCCGACGAAAGAGCACGTGTTAAACAGATCCGCGTTACCTCACCATGGTTCAAGACCGCCGATGGGATCATGACCGGTGCAGATAAAGCCGCCATCGAAAAGATTTATCCTCACCTGGAAAAGGCTGAATCGCCCATTGCGAAGGATGAGGTGTATGCCGATAAAGCAGCCGGTATAGCTTTTGAATTTGATGGGCAAGATAAATGCTCGGCCATCATAGTGATGTTGCCCGAAGGCAAGAACTAATCTTTGGAAGTTCCGGTCAATGAAGTTTCGGGCCGCTTGGCCATATAGCCACGCATCGATCGGTTAATGAATTGGATCATTTCGTAATCGTTCCACTTGAGCATTTCGGGATATGGCGGAGTGTAGGCCAGCATAAAGATGCTTACCTCATTATCGGGCAGCTTGGTCACGCGTTTCACTAACTCGCGCGAGTAGCGCTTGTTGATCTCGGTCTGCTGGTTCTCGCGCTTCATCACCTGTGCAAAATGGCGAGCGCGGCCCGGCTCCTTACCAAATAGCTCGTACAAACCGGTCAACGGCGATGCCAGGAACGATAGTACCGGGGGTTTGCCATCATAGTAAATACCTTTGCTGCGGTAAGCGTCCATGGTTTCATGCTGCTCCTGTTGTTTGGTCTTTGCCCGCACGATCACATCTTGTAACTGTTGGGCAGGTACCATGAACACCAGCATCTGTGCATCCTTCACAACAAGGCGTTGCTCGGTAAAGCCCACCTTACTAAATAAAAGCGTATCGTTCACAGCCGCGCCAATAGAAAAAGTACCCTGATCATTACTGATGGCCATACTTTGCCGTTGCAGGTTAGTGATGTTCACCTGTGCCACCCGGCCCGACGTTTTGTTATTATACGTGATACCCGTTACCTGCAATTGCGTTTGGCCCGATGTAGTAATGGCGATGAGGCAAAGCAGCAAGCCGCCTAAGTATGTTATTGTTGATCTGAACACAGTATTTATTGGAACGGTAAAGTTACTCATAATAGTGCCGGCCATCTGTTAAAAAAAGTTAAGGTTAGTGCCTGCGCAGGTAGCTGTTATTCAACTATGTAAGCGGGCAAGGTTCGGGGTTCGGCAAAAAAAGGCTATCTTTGCGCATGATAAGATCCATGACCGGTTATGGTATCGCCGTTCACGATTCAGGCAACACCAAGTACACCGTTGAGATAAAATCGCTGAACAGCAAGTTCCTCGAGCTTTCATTGCGTATCCCCAAAGCTTTCTCCGAAAAAGAGTTTCAACTGCGTACCGAGTGCAACAAGCAGATCGAGCGTGGTAAGGTGAACCTCAGCATCAACGTAGAGCAAAGCGGCTCGGCGGTAAAAGCGGCCAGTATCGATGCCACCCTACTAAAGCACTACTACGAGCAACTTAAAGCCGTTAGCACCGAACTGGACGAAACTACCGGCAACCTGATGCAATTAGCTCTTGGCCTTCCCGAGGTGGTCAAATACACTGAGGATACCATATCTGAAGAGGAATGGAAACTGGTGGAGAAGACCTTTCAACAAGCGTTGGCCAACTTTCAGCAGTTTAGAGGCGATGAAGGCGCTGTTTTACAGCAGGAAGTATCTAACCGCATCAATATCATCTTAAAAAATCTTGACCAAGTAGAGATCGAGGAGCCTAAGCGCATCCCGGTGATCCGCGAACGCCTGAACCAGTACCTGGCCGATGCCGTGGGTGCCGACACCATTGATCAGAACCGCTTTGAGCAGGAACTGATCTATTATATAGATAAACTGGATGTTACCGAAGAAAAGGTACGTTTAAGAACACATTGCAACTACTTTTTAGAGACCCTGCAAGGCGCCGACGCCAATGGCAAAAAGCTGGGCTTCATCTCGCAAGAGATCGGTCGCGAGATCAATACCCTTGGCTCAAAAGCCAATGATGCCGCCATGCAAAAACTGGTGGTAGGCATGAAAGAGGAACTGGAAAAGATCAAAGAACAATTATTGAATGTTTTATAGGGAGTAGTGATCAGTGAATAGTGAGTGGTCAATTGGTTGAATAAATAGTTCTCCAGTTCAAATACTCACCATTCACTACTCACTATTCAACTACTCACCAACACAAATGGGCAAACTGCTTATATTCTCTGCTCCGTCGGGCGCAGGCAAGACCACCATCGTACACCATCTGCTGGGCAAGTTCCCTGAGCTGGAATTCTCTATATCGGCCACCACCCGTTTGGCTCGTGGCGATGAAGAGGATGGTAAAGATTACTACTTCATTAGCAAGGAAGAGTTCCTGCACAGGATCGCTAAGAAACAGTTCGTAGAGTTCGAGGAAGTGTACAGCGGTACCTTTTACGGCACCCTGCGCCAGGAGATCGAGCGCATTTGGGCCAAAGGCAAAACGGTGATCTTTGATATCGACGTGGAAGGCGGACTTCATCTGAAACGTAAGTACGAAGAGCAGGCCCTGGCCATCTTTGTTCAGCCACCATCGTTAGAAGTGCTGAAAGAACGCCTCACCGGCCGTGGTACCGATAGCCAGGAAAAACTGGCCGAGCGTTTTGAGAAAGCCGAAAAAGAGCTGAACTACGCCCCCCGCTTCGACGTGATCCTAAAGAATTACGAGCTGGCTACCGCCTGTGCCGAAGCCGAGCAATTGGTAGGCGACTTTTTGAGGTCGTAACCCTTCATAGGCCCACCCCGGTGTCATGCTGATGTATATCAGCATGAAGGACAGCAGAAGACCAAAGCAAGATCATATTAAAACAAGAAAAGCCGTTCAGATTGAACGGCTTTTCTTGTTTTAATATCTATCCTGATCTTTAGAACGGAAGATCGTCATCATCAGGTGCTGAATTAATATCAACCGGAGGAGCATATTGAGGAGTTGCAGCTGCTGCGCCACCGCTCAATACGTTCAGTTTCCATAATTGTAATGAGTTGAAGTAGCTTTTCTTGCCGGTCTTGTCGGTCCATGGACGGCCGCGCAGGTTAAAGAACACTTCCACATCGTCGCCAACACGTACATTATCCAGCAGGTTACAACGATCCTGAATAGCTTCAAATTTGATGTATTCAGGGTATTGAGGGTTCTCTATATATTCTACGATCAACTCTCTCTTTTTTAACGACTCAGTAACTTGCTGTGTCGGAGATACTTCGTGTACTTTGCCTTTAATATCCATAACTTTGCTTATAAAACGTAAAGTTAATAGTTACGATCGTAAATCAGGCATTTTTTTAATTGTTAAATTTGCCCTCAACATGCAAGTATTTCAAACTGAAAGTAAGATCATTATCACCTGTAATAAGCGCTTATCGCCTTATCTTCAACAGGAGGTCACCGGACTGGGCTACACCATTACCCGGGCATTCCAGACCGGCGTTGAGCTACAGGGCTCGGTCAATGACTGTATACCCCTTAACCTGAATTTGCGCTGCGCCAGCCAGATCCTGTATTCGCTCAAAAGCTTTGAGGCGCAAGATCCGCAGCAACTGTACGATGCACTGGTGCAGATCGAGTGGGAAGAACTGATCGACTTTTCAGGCTATTTCTCTATCACCTCCAATGTGAACAATGAGCACATTCGCACGCCACTGTTCGCTAACGTCAAGGTTAAAGATGCCGTGGTAGATCGTATCAAATCAAAAAAAGGCATCAGGCCGAATTCAGGTCCTGAACTCAATAAAGCGGTACTGCACCTGTACTGGCAAGACGACCGTGCCGAGATCTTTATCGATACCTCGGGCGAGACCCTGGCCAAACACAGCTACCGTAAGATACCGGGCAAAGCCCCAATGCTGGAGGCACTGGCGGCATCTACCATTATGGCCACCACCTGGAATCGTAAAAGCACCTTCATTAACCCCATGTGCGGTTCAGGAACGCTGGCCATCGAGGCTGCCCTGCTGGCTACTGATAAACATCCAGGTCTGTTCCGAATGAACTATGCTTTTATGCACCTGATGGGTTACGATGAGCAGGTTTTCTTTGTTGAGCGCCGTAAGCTGAAGGATAAGGCCAAGAAAGAGACCAACTTTAAGATCATTGCCACCGATATATCTGACGATGCGGTCGACGTGGCCCGTAAGAACGCCCGCACGGCAGGTGTTGAACATTTGATCGACTTTGCTGTTTGTGATTTTGCAGATACCGAAGTACCTGAGCAAAAAGGTGTAGTGATGTTCAACCCCGAGTATGGTGAGCGTTTAGGCACGCACACCAAACTGGAAGCCACTTATGCCCGCATTGGCGACTTTTTAAAGCAGCAATGCAAAGGATATTACGGCTATGTATTTACCGGCAACCCTGACCTGGCCAAAAAAATAGGCCTGCAAGCCAGCCGCCGCATCGAATTTTATAACGGCAAGTTAGATTGCCGCCTGCTGGAATACACCGTTTACGAAGGCAGCAAACGCGAACCCAAAACAGTAACAGAATAAATGAAACGTTTTTTATCCATCGCCGTGTTGGTATTGTGTGCCTTAGTAAGCCATGCACAACGGCAAATGGCTTTCCCATTTCAAGGCGGCAAAGAGGTGATGATGACCTTCTTTAAAAATAACGTGGTGATCCCCGATGCGTTGAAAAAGCAGAATGCCGCAGGCACTGCCATACTGAAGTTCACGGCCGATGATAAGGGCGCAATCCAAAAGGTGGTGGTCTATTATGCTGATGACTATTCGATCGCCTTACCGTTCATCGATGCGTTGAAAAGGTCGGACCGTAAGTGGGTGATACCTGATGAGGTGAAGACCTATGACTTTGTGATCTCGTTCACGCTCGACCGATCGCCCGCAACGGCAAAGGCCGCAGCTACGGCAAGATCAACTGCCGATGCTAACCGGGCTCACCGGCCTATATTTGCCAGCAACCCGATACCGTTGGATATGGCCACCCTGCTACCAGCCATCATTACCACCTACTAATGGGCGATATGGCATAACTAACATATAGACCTTGTTACATTTTTGACCTTAAAAATCTTTCGACCTTAAAACCGCCCGCTCTTTTTTATCGTAGATCCCGATAATATAAATCATAGGAAAGAGAATGGTGAAGGAAGCGATTGGCAACAAGATCAAAGCTGTAGCTGTGAATATCCGCAAGATCAGAGAACATCGTAATTATACGCAGGAGTATTTGGCCATGAAGCTGGATATATCACAAAATGCCTACAGCAAGATCGAATTAGGTTACACGAAGATAACCCTCGAGCGTTTGTACCAGATCGCTCAGATCCTGGAGGTTGACCTGGTCGAACTGATCAAGAATGATAGTACCGAGGTACTGCACCTGATCAGCGATCAACGAGTGAGCAACGCCCGGTAAACCAATAGCTGTTATATTTGCGGCTCGTACGTAAATATAACAGCTTATGACCCCTCAACAACTTATTGACGATACCGCTGCCTTTGTACAGCGCACCTTACAACATGCCGAGGCCGGCCATGACTGGTGGCACATCCTGCGCGTTTGGAACAACGCCAAACATATAGGTGCTACCGAACAGGCCGATATGCTGGTGGTAGAGCTGGCCGCGTTATTGCATGACATTGCCGATAGCAAATTCAACGGTGGTGATGAGGAGATCGGTCCGCGTACGGCCATAGAGTTCTTACGTGGCCAGGGTGCCGATGAGGTCATCATCGAACAGGTGGAGCTGATCATCAGACACATGTCGTTCAAGTCGACTTTCGATGGACAAAAATTCTATTCGCCCGAGTTGGCCGTAGTTCAGGACGCCGACCGTTTGGATGCTATTGGCGCCATCGGTATCGCCCGGGCGTTCACGTACGGTGGTTTCAAGGGACGCGAACTCTATAACCCCAATATCGCCCCCAACCTGAACATGAGCAAGGAGGAGTACAAGCATGCTACCGCTCCTACCATCAATCACTTTTACGAGAAGCTCTTGCTACTTAAGGATAAGATGAATACCGCTACAGCTAAACAAATGGCCGAGCGACGCCACGAGTATATGGAGGGCTACCTCACGCAATTTTATGCCGAGTGGGAAGGTAAAAGCTAAGGCTAAAGATTAAAAACAGATTAGAAACCACTGCCTCAGACAGGTACACATCATCAACGGGTATATATTTGCATAAAATTCCCTAATGATGAAAAGAACTGTACTGCTGATGATCGGCGTTGTTGCTGGTGCTGTTACTAAAAGCTTTGCCCAGGATAACGTGAAGCAGGACACCGTAAAGCAGGAAAGAGTGAATCTGCACTTCCAGCAAACGGTGATCACCCAAACCAAGCCTCGCTTCAATGCCGCATATTCAGGCAATAACAGTTTATCTCCAAGCAGCGAGACCGCCAGTTCACTCACCAGTACCTTGTTCATGGGTGCCCGTTTATGGAAAGGCGCTGAGGCTTACTTTAACCCCGAGATATCGGGTGGCGAAGGCTTTAGCCAGGCCCTGGGTATAGCCGGTTTCCCTAACGGAGAGGCGTTCAGGATCGGTAGCGCTGATCCGCGCATTTATATAGCCCGCCTTTACCTGACCCAACGCTTTGAGTGGGGCAGCGAATACGAGAACGTTACCGACGACCAGAACCAACTAGCCGGCCGTAAAAGCAAGCGTTACTTCCAGGTAACGGCCGGTAAGTTCGGTATATCCGATTTTTTTGATGGTAATACCTTTAGCCATGACCCACGCTCACAGTTCATGAACTGGTCGTTAATGAGCAACGGCGCATGGGATTATCCGGCCAATACCCGCGGCTACATCATTGGCCTTTATGCTGAGCTGGGCCAACCCAACTGGACGCTGCGCTATGCTTATACCATGGTGCCTACTGCTGCTAACGGCTCTATATTGGATGAACGCATAACCAAAGGTTACACACAGAACCTCGAATACGAGCGCCGCTATCAATTAGGTGGGCAGAACGGTACGTTAAGATTACTTGGTTTTTACAATCGCGGAAAAATGGGCAACTACCGCGAGGCGGTCAGTATTAATCCGGCCGCCCCTGATGTTGATGCCGTCGACCGTTATGGACATCATAAATTGGGCTTCGGCATCAACGCCGAACAGAACCTGAACCCTGACCTGGGCGTGTTCGCTCGTGCCAGCTTTAACGACGGGCATACGCAAACCTGGTTCTTTACCGAGATAGACCGTTCCATAAGTCTGGGTAGTGTACTTAAGGGCACCTCGTGGAAGCGTAAGAACGATGAGGTAGGTCTTGCTTTTGTTGGTAACGGCATATCAGGCCCGCACCGAGATTACCTGGCCGCCGGAGGCTACGGGTTCATCATTGGCGATGGCAAACTGAACTACGCTCACGAGCTAGTAGCCGAACTTTATTATAAGGCCGATGTGTATAAAGGTTTCTTTTGGCTTACGCCCGATTATCAATTCATTGCCAACCCGGCCTACAACCGCGATCGTGGACCCGTTCATGTATTCTCGTTAAGGGCACATATCGAGTTTTAAGCTTTGGCTGTGGCGTTGGCCGGTGCGGCCGGGAAGTTAAGGTAGAACGTGGTGCCTTCGCCAATGGCGGTCTCGAACCATACCCTGCCACCGGCATTCTCGATCGAGTTCTTCACAAAGGCGAGGCCCAATCCTGTACCTGAGCTTTTGGTAGTGAAGTTAGGTTCGAATATCCTTTCGCGCAGGTTCTCCGGTATGCCGTTACCGTTATCCATGATCTTAAGCAGCACGAAGTCCTTGCCCAGCGTATAGGTGATATCAACCACGCCCTGGTGCTCAGGCGGCATAGCCTCAATGGCATTTTTGAGCAGGTTATTAAAGCAGCGGAGCAGCTGGTCACGATCGGCCATGATCATGAATGAACCAATAGGTGCCTCATAACCGATCCGTACATTATCCATGTGCTTGAATATGATCACGGCCTGTCCTAATATCTCGAACACATCCAGCGGCTGCATTTTGGTATCGGGCATCTTGGCAAAAGCCGAGAACTCAGAAGCGATGTTAGACAAGCTTTCGATCTGCTCCACAAATGATTTGCTGAAACGCTCGAACTTGATATCGAACTTGGCATCTTTGTCCTTCCACGATTTCTCAAGCAGTTGTAAGCCCAGCTTGAGCGGGGTAAGCGGGTTCTTGATCTCGTGAGCCACCTGCTTGGCCATTTCCCGCCAGGCGCTTTCCCTTTCAGATTGGGCCAGTCTGTTGGCGCTGTTCTCCAGCGCGGCGATCATCTTATTATACTCTTTTACCAAAGCCCCGATCTCATCGTCGCGGTCCCACTTGATCGGCTCGTTCTTTTTACCATAAATGGTCTTGCTCAGGCTATGTTGAATAAAGCTCAATGGATTGGTGATCTGCCTGGCGATCAGTACCGCAAATACACCTATGGCTATAAATATGAGCGCATAGATGTTGATCATAGCGTTCAAGAACGAGCCTATACGCTCCAAATAATCGGCCTCATTGGCAAAGTAAGGTACTTGCAGGTAAGCTACGGTCGCACGTTTGGTGCCACTGCGGATAGGTACATAGGCCGTTTTATAGGTCAACCCGGCTATCCTCTCAGTATTTACCAATAAGGAGCGGTGCATCTGCTTCAGCATCACGAACGCTTTGGCATGCATACGCCTGCCTAACAGGCCATAATCATATATCTTAGGTTGGGTAGACAATACGGGCACTCCGCTGGTATCGAACAGGATCAGATCGGCCGAAAAGTTATCGGCAAAGTTGGCGAACTTGACCTGGGTCTGCTCATTGATGGCGGTCAGGTCGTCAGGAAAAGTGTTCTCGAACTTAGCAGCGATCGCGGTAACTTTGTTGCTGATCAGCTCATCCTGTTGCTCCTGGTATTGCGCCCTGATGGAGATGTAGGTAATGATACCTACCAGGGTCAACGTTGCCACTACGGCAAATATCATGGAGAACTGGATACGCGTTTTGTACAGCAGGTTCTCAAAATTCCACCGCAGGTGCCAATGCACGCTATGTTCGGTGATCTTCACCACACTTACCCTGCGCCATAGCCAGGCCACCAGTATCACCAGTGCGCTGAATAATAACAGCATCACAAAAAAGAAGGTGAGCGAGGTAAGGCCATTGAAGAAGATGTTCCGTTCGCGCGACACCACGATCACCTTACGCAAGCTGGGCTGATAGATCAGGTGGCTCACCCTGCTAAATCTTTTGAACCATGATGGTTCCGTGGCCTCGTTGTTATCAGTGGTCTTGAACACATAATGCTTCAACTGACCTTTGAGTTGGGTGTTCACCACATCATAGTCGTACTTACCACTCTGGCTAAGCAAGTTACCATCGCTGTAAAAAGCGTATGAGTAATCCTTAAAGCGACCGTCAGGACGCAGATCACTTTCGATCAGCAGATCAGGGAAGTTACTATTAGAGTGAATGGGTTTCGAGCGCAACTCAACGATCACGGTGCCCAGGTTGCTCTCTCCTTCGTAAACGGGCAGTATGGCAAAGTAGCTCTGAAAGCCGAAGCTATCGTCCTCCCGGTAAAAGTAATCTGAAAGTTTAAAGGAACTCAGGATCACCATGTCCTTAAAGTCGTTCAGCTGGTATTTGCTGGTCTCTGCTAACGGCTCACCTTTTTGATCGAATTCATGTACCTTACAATCATAGTCAGACAGGTAGCCATCAAAATATGACCGCTCCAAATGGTCCTTCAAAAAACCGTCGCTATGTTTACGGTTATGCAGATACCGGATCAGTAACGGGTCCTTCACGATCCGGTGCTCAACGGCTTTAAACACCTTGCGTATCTTAGCATCATCACCGTTGCTTAATTGCTTCACCAACTCCACACGGGTATTGTGCTCTTTAATGCGCTCAAAGTAATTGAGTTTAATAGAAGCCACGAACGAACAGATGACGATGATACTGATGTATGACAGCGCATTGAGCTGACCATGACGATTACGGTAGTCATAAGCCCTGATGAGCACTATCACTCCCCAAAGAATGTAGAATAACGTGAACCGGTGATCAAAAGCCGACCAAATGGTGAACAGCGCGATAGACCCAAGCAATGCGATCAATTTGATCTTAACGTCGACCCGGATGTGCTGATCGATCACCAGCAATATCTCTACCAACAAGAAAAAGATCAGGAACGCAAAGCACGCCATGGTAACGCCGATCATGCTGTATACCGACAGGGTAAGCACGTTATTAACATCAAAGTTGATGTTAGAGCTGATCACCAGCTTACGGAACAGGTAAAGCAAGCCTGTTGATGCCAGCAAAAGCGTAGCGATGCTGCCACCCAGTACCGCATACGAACTGATACGCCCCAGCCTGTAATTGATGATCTTGTGGCGGTTGTAATAAATATAAACCACCAGCCAGAACAAGAACAGGATATTAAGGCAAAGATCACCAAGGGAGGGTACTAAGGCGTTAAGGCTGTACAGTTGCGGGTCGAACAGGCGCAAATGCTTGCTCAGGTCAGGGAAGTGGAAATAAAGGTTAACGAAACGGATAGCCAGCAGGCTAACGGCCATAAAGCCGAACGATGCCCATATCTGCTTTTTATGAATGAAGTAGTTACCTATACTACTGATCAACAAACATAATGAGAGCAATAACACGGCCCAGGCACCCATTTCCCAATTGAACAGACCATAAGTATTTTGCCTGTCTGAACTTTTGACGGAGAACAGGTACTGATCATGCCGGTTATGGATAGGAAAAACATTCTTATCAGCCAGATCGGCCACCTGTAGATTCTCATCATTGACCAGGTCTTTTTCGAAGGTATTTTGCAGATACTGATTCTGCAGCCCGAACTGGTTCTTGATAAATATATAAGCTATAGCAGTAAAGTTACCCTCTGTTTTGCGGATAGCCTCATAATAACCATTGCTCTCGCGCCTGAATGATATACCTTCCTTGACCTTGCGCGGATCCTCATGCACCACCTTGATACCACTCCAGTAGGTCAGCTTATTGTTATGATAAGTGACCAGCCATATACGGTTGGTCACGGTCACTTCGTCAACCAGTTTGGCGGCCAGCTTGCTGTTGCCAGGCAGGGTCTTCAGCATTTTGAAGTTGCGGCCCGACAGCAGCTCTTCAGCATACTTCTCTTTGTGATGAAGGTTGCGCTCCAGTTTGCGGGCGCTGTCAAAAAAGCCTTCCTGTTGGGTATGACCCGCGTGCAGCATAACCGCCAGCAATAACAGGCTGACGCATAGTAATGCTAAAAGGATACGGATCTTGGCAAAGTTGGTCAAAGCAGCGGCAGTATGTTAAAAGCTAATATATCATAAAAAACAAAAGCCACTTTGGTTTGTGGCTTTTGCAAATAGTTGTTATTGGATGCTTAAACTTGCTGTTTGTGCTGCGCGGTCCACTTTTTTGACCAGTCCCTGCAGTACGTTACCAGGGCCTACTTCGGTGAAGGATGTCGCACCATCTTCGAGCATGTGCATCACCGTCTGGGTCCAGCGTACCGCACCGGTAAGCTGAGCGATCAGGTTGTGCTTGATCTGTTCAGGATCAGTATATGGTTTGGCATCGATGTTCTGATAGATCGGGCATACCGGGGCTTTGATGTCCGTGTTCACAATGGCGTGCTCCAATTCAACACGGGCCGATTCCATTAACGGTGAGTGAAAAGCACCTCCTACGTTCAACACCAATGCACGTTTAGCACCAGCCTCTTTCAACAATTCACAGGCTTTGTCGATACCGGCTATGGTACCTGATATCACCAGTTGCCCCGGGCAGTTATAATTGGCTGGAACCACTACATCGCTTACACGTTGGCAAACGTCCTCAACAGTAAAATCATCAAGGCCTAACACCGCGGCCATGGTAGATGGTTGTAGTTCGCAAGCCTTTTGCATAGCATTGGCACGTGCGGCAACAAGTTTCAACCCGTCCTCAAAAGACAGGGCACCAGCGGCTACCAGAGCCGAGAACTCACCCAGTGAATGACCGGCTACCATCTCCGGAGCAAAATCATTACCTGCTACTTTGGCCAGGATCACCGAGTGTAAAAAGATGGCCGGTTGAGTTACTTTGGTCTGCTTAAGGTCCTCATCGGTACCGCTGAACATGATATCGGTGATGCGGAAACCTAAGATGGTATTGGCCTGCTCAAAAAGCTCGCGAGCACTTTCATGCTGATCATAAAGATCTTTGCCCATACCCACAAATTGGGCACCTTGTCCTGGAAAAATATATGCTTTCAAATTAGTTATTGGATTAACAGGTTAGTAGTTATTGGCTTAATTATCTGGATCAAAAAATTCTGATCACGATAATTTACTGGTTATCAAATTCAAAAATTCAGTACGGGTCTTTTCCTTAAAGAACTCGCCGCTGAACGCCGAGGTTGTGGTCACGGAGTTCTGCTTTTGCACACCACGCATACTCATGCACAGGTGGCGGCACTCGATCACCACGCCTACGCCTAATGGTTGCAGCGTTTCTTGTATACAATCGCGTATCTCGTTGGTCAGGCGCTCTTGTACTTGTAAGCGGCGGGCAAAAACATCTACCACGCGTGGAATCTTACTTAAACCCACCACATGCCCGTTAGGGATGTAGGCCACATGCGCTTTACCAAAGAAAGGTAGCATATGGTGCTCGCACATTGAGTATACTTCAATGTCCTTTACTACCACCATCTGGCTATATTCTTCTTTGAACATGGCCGAATTCAATATCTCCTGAGCGCTCAGGTCATACCCCTGAGTCAGGAAAAGCATCGCTTTGGCCATACGCTCGGGGGTCTTTAACAGGCCTTCGCGTGTGGGGTCCTCACCAATATGCTGCAATACCTGCTGGTAATTGGCCGATAGGTCGGTGATCAGCTGCGGGTTGTAGCGGTCTATCTTACGGTATTTGTCAATGCCGGCATCACGTTGAGGCAGGTCATCGTCGTCATCCTCTATCATAGTATCAATTATTCGCCAAAGTACTCGGCACTATTATTCTCGGTCTCAGCCAAACGCACCGAATGCAGGAACACACCTTCGTGTGCTTCAATGGGGCCTTTAAGCTGGTTAAATATCTCGATGCAAAGGATCTCGGTAGAGGCCATTTTGCCTTGCATAAAATCAACGTCCTTATTCAGGTTCATGTGATCGAGTTTTTGGATCACATGCTCGTTAATGATCACTTTAAGATCTTTAAGATCGATGAGGTAACCGGTGGCATGGGTGATCTCGCCTTTTACCGTTACATATAGATAGTAATTATGGCCGTGCCAGTTGGGATTGGCACATTTGCCGAACACTTCCTGGTTCTTTTCTGCGCTCCACTCCTCGCGGTACATGCGATGTGCGGCATTGAAATGCTCCTTGCGCGTTACGTATATCATCATAACAATTGTTGGTGCAAATATACAAAACAAAAACAGGCAAGTTGTTTTAACTTAGCCGGCATGAACATATTAGTGGTAGCCGCAACACGCGAAGAGGTAAGCCCGCTGATCTCTTATTTAGCGCACACGACCCAAAACGTAGCTGTTACTGACCTTGCATTTCAGTTACCAAATGCAAAGGTAGATGTGCTGATCACCGGTGTGGGTATGGTGGCCACGGCCTTTGCGATGGGTAGGCGGTTAGCCCATACCGCTTATGATCTGGCCATTAATCTGGGCATAGCCGGAAGTCTGGACCGCTCCATTGCACTGGGCGAAGTAGTGGAAGTGACCAATGATACCTTTATTGAACTGGGTGCCGAGGACGACGAGCGCTTTATAACCCTTGATGACTTAGGATTTGGCTACACGCAGTATGGCACCACTGCCCGGCTTGGCAATTACCTGCAAGGTATAAGCATTAAGCAGGCCACGGGGATCACTGTTAATACTGTACACGGTAACGAGCGGTCGATCGCACGTGTGCAGCAGCTTATCCCGGCACAGATCGAGAGCATGGAGGGTGCCGCCTTCTTATACGCCTGTGAGCAAGCTCAGGTTCCCGCCCTGCAGATCAGAGCCGTGTCAAATTACGTAGAAAAGCGTGACCGCAATGCCTGGAAGATAGGGCTTGCCGTTAAAGAACTTAATACCTTTGCTGTAGAACTATTAGAGACCATTGGCAGCTGACCGATCACTGCTGATACTTTGATACTAAACCCTGCTACCATGAAACTAACACTCGGCTTTTCGCCATGCCCCAATGATACGTTCATTTTCGATGCGCTGATCCATCATAAGATCGATACTGAAGGACTGGAGTTCGAAGTGTATTATGATGACGTGGAGACGCTGAACCTAAAAGCCATGCGTGGTGAGCTGGATATCACTAAGCTCAGCTATCATGCTTTTGCCTATGTGGCCAACCAGTATGTGCTGTTGGATGCCGGCAGCGCCCTGGGTTTTGGCGTTGGCCCAATGCTGATCTGCAAAGGCGATGAAAAGCAGGTGTTGGAAGACCTGACCACCGACAAGCGCGCTGTGCGCATCGGTATACCAGGCAAATATACCACCGCCAATTTCTTACTGAGTTTGGCCTTCCCTAACGCGAAGGATAAACAAGAGATCGTTTTCTCTGATATTGAGCAGGCATTACTGGACGACCGCATAGAGGTGGGCCTCATCATACACGAGAACCGCTTTACCTACCAGGAAAAAGGCCTGAAAAAGATCATGGACCTAGGCGACTATTGGGAACAAAAAACGGGATGCGCCATTCCGCTGGGAGGTATCGTGGCTAATCGTAAGCTACCTTTAGAGGTCCAGCAAAAAGTGAACCGTGTATTGCGCCGTTCGGTAGAGTTCGCGTTCGCTAATCCTAAGTCGGGCCTGGAATTTATTTGCTCCCACGCACAGGAAATGAGCGAGGAGGTGATGTACAAACACATCGACCTGTATGTGAACAAATACTCGGTAGATCTGGGGGCCGAGGGCAAGAAAGCTATTCAACTGATGTTCGATACCGCTAAGGAGAAAGAGATCATCCCACCGATCAGCGAAGAGTTATTCCTAACACCGACCGGGAGCCTGTAACACTGTCCTATCGATCACCAGTGGCAGATAGGTCGGTAATGTTCTTGATCACGCCATCAAGCTCCTGAGCCGACTCAACGATGTATCCAAGCACAACGTCATGATCACTTTCATTCATTGAAATGTTTTTAAGCAGGTCTACTAAACCAAGTATACGGCTTAACGGCGCACGCACCACGTGCGATTGCATCCATGATATCTCGTTGAACTTGCGGTTCTGCTCCTCTATGGCTTTGATATAATTCATCCGTTCGGTCACATCCTTGAAATAGATAGATAGACCATCTGCAGCCGGATAGGCACTTACATCATACCAAGTATGAAGCGGTTCGTAATAGTCGTTAAAATGCACCGGCAACTTTTTTTCCACGGCCTCATGATACATTTGGTAAGATGCGGCCTGCACAGCTGCCGGGAACAATTGCCATAGGTTGTTGCCGATCACGTTCTCTTTAGGTAAGCTCATCAACTCTGCAGCGCTGTTGTTCCAATAGGTAACGATCCAATTCCTATCAACGGCAAAAAACCCGTCACCTATACTGTCTAATATTGTATCCTTTTCTTCGAGCGCATATTGCGCGGCCAACTGTGCACGCTTGCGGGTATCTATATCCTGAAAACTTCCATATACTCTTACGCACTTTTTGTTCACATATTCGGCTTCACCGATCACCCTTACCCATTTGGTCTCATTTTTTGCCGTAATGATCTGGGCTTCTGTATCCATCTGTATACCGCGTTCTACCACGGCCGTGAACAGTTCGGTTATGTGATCGCGATCGGCCCCTTCCTTATAAAATCGCAAGCCAATGTCCAGCCGAGGTACAAATTCATCATCTACCCCGTGTATCTCGCGTGTAATGGGCGACCAATACACCGTATCCGTGATCATATCCACCTCCCATCCACCTATACATGCCAGGGCTGTGGCTTTGTTCAGCAGGTTCTCCAATTCTTTTTTCTCTGTGATGTCCTTTGCCACGCAAAACAGCACACCCGGCTCACGTCCGGCCGTGGCCGTCCAGGCCAGCCATTTCACCTTGCCACTTCGGGTAAGGTACCGGTCTTCAAAATAAAGCGACGCATCCTGATCTTGTGTGAAGGCAGCCATGCGTTCTTGGCTGCTATGCAGATCTTCAGGGTGTATGATGTCGTCCACCTTAAGCTTGGCCAACTCATCTTGCGTATAGCCCAGTAGTTCGCACATGGCTGGGTTAGCGTTCCTGAACTTGCGATCGGCATCCACCACGCAGATCACATCAGGCACAAAATTGAATATTTGCCCCAACTCATCCTCCAACTGTTTACGTTTAAGTTCAGAACTTAAGTGGGTACCGAACTTGTTAAAAAAGCTTTGGTACCGGTTCTTTAATTTTTCGTCCTTATCGGTAGCCAGTACCAGTACCCCGATCACTCTCTTACCTACTTTTAATGGTATGCCATAGGCGGTGCTAAGGCCGCTGGCCATAGCTCCATCACGCCTTACAAAGCCCGGATGCGTGGCAATATGCCGCCAGTGAGCTAGTTCGCCTGATCGCCAAACCGAGCCCGGCAATCCCTCGCCTATCTTAAAGCTCTCTATCTTAGATCCAACATTATAAAAAGCCTCTGCTTCTTCGTCGCGTAAGTACCGCGCTTTAAGGTCGATACGCTGCTGGTCGCTGCTGATCAGCCATGCTTCGGCCGTGAGCAGATCTCCAAATTGAACCAAGCGCTCCAGGATCCTGGTCAATGTCTCAGTAAGTCCATTGTTGGTATTGAAGATCATACTTACCGCTGTGATCAGCGCACGCTGTTGCTCTTCGGTCACCTTTGTGGTCACGTCACGTTGGGTCGATACGTAATGGCTCACCTTGCCGTACTGATCGTGTACCGGAGCGATGGAGATATTGACCCAGTACTCCTCATTGTCTTTATTATAATTGATCAGGGTCGATTCAAAGTTCTCTCCTTTCTCAAGAAGTTGCCGCATGCGGTCCAGCTCTGAACGGTCGGTCCTTTCGCCCTGTAGAAAACGTGGCGACCGGTCCAGCACCTCCCTGGCCATATAGCCCGTCATTTCAGTAAAGGCATGGTTCACATAAACTATACGCGGGCCCGGCTCATTGATTGGGTCGTTCTCGGTGATCAGTACAGCATCGGTAGTATTAGCGATCGCCGATTCGAGCAAACGCAGGTGTTGCTCTTCGATCTTACTTTGGGTAATATCACGGATGAAGATCGATAAGCCGTCGGCCGTAGGATAGATACGGTTCTCCTGCCAAAGCCCCAGGCGCTCAAAATGTTCTTCGTTTCTCACGTACCTGTCCTCATTAATGGCAGTAAGGATGGCATGATAAGTTTCCGAACCAATGGCTCCCGGAAGTATCTCCCATATGTTACGGCCGATCAGTTTATTTGCATCTATACCTAATATCTCGCCCACCTGCCTGTTCGCATAA
This sequence comes from Mucilaginibacter daejeonensis, assembly GCF_020783335.1. Classification (NCBI taxonomy): domain Bacteria; kingdom Pseudomonadati; phylum Bacteroidota; class Sphingobacteriia; order Sphingobacteriales; family Sphingobacteriaceae; genus Mucilaginibacter; species Mucilaginibacter daejeonensis. Next base: position 159,535 of record NZ_CP086068.1, on the reverse strand, counting down.
GTACAGCATAATTCGCGGTCAAGGCTGATATATCCGTCAGATATGGTCTCCAAAAGGTTTATCAGGCTTTGTGTTGTCTTTTTAAGCTCTATTTCCCGAAGCTTACGTTCGGTTATGTCTGACCGTATAGCCACATATTGATACGGCTTACCACTGGCATCCAAGAATGGAACGATGCTGGTGTCTACCCAATATATGTCTCCATTTTTGGCCCGGTTACGCAATTCTCCTTTCCAAATGCGACCTTGGGCAATAGTGCGCCACAACTCCCTCATAAATTCCTTATCGTGGTGCCCTGAGTTGATGATGCGGTGATCATTGCCGATCAGTTCTTCGGTGGTGTAGCCTGATATTCTAGAGAAGTTTTGATTGACGTGCTTTATGGATCCTTTTTGGTCGGTGATGGCCACTATAGCAGCCTCGTCCAATGCTTTTTTATATGCCGATAGTTCTTCGAGGGTCTGCTGTAGCAGATCCTCGTTCAGCTTTTTTTCGGTAACGTCAATGAAGTTGCACACTATGGCGTTCAGGTCGGGCTCCTCTATCCTATTGATGAATGTACACTCCAGCCATATATAGTGCCCCTCATGATGCTTCAATCTGAAGGTGATGGTCTGTAATGAACCCGGGCAACCCAGTATGCTGTCCAGTAGATCCCTTAACGGCACTTTATCATTTGCATGTACCATGTCCATCATGCTGATACCTTTAAGGTCAGCATTGGCCCAACCGGTTATGTTAGAAGCGGATGGCGTACGGTAAAGTACTTCAAGCTTACGATCAAGCAGAGTGATGCCCGAATAGCTTTGTTGAATGAGTTTTGACAGATCGAGTTTTGACAGATCGCTCATAAGGTCATGATATGGGTATCGGCATCCCGTACGTCATACTATAGCCATCGTATCACCGGTCATGGTCCTCGGGTCAGATAAAGTGATAATTGGTTATAGGTATGGTGCCTGGGGAAGCACGGACCTGAAATTAATACTCATTTTTTATTATTCCTAATTCTTATGAAATATCTTATCTTAAAAGTGAAGAATGATATTTGATTCGACGTAACAATTGTTCATAGCCGTTGGTAGCAAAAGAAAAAAGCGGCCTTTTGAGCCGCTTTTTTGATCGAGATATAATATATATCAATTGCAATATTGCTTAATAGCATCGTATGCCTTTTTTAAGCCTAACTCGCCCGCTTTGCTCAGGTCAATACAACCATTGATCTTCTCGGCCGAGAATTGGATACGGATCAGGCCCCGTTCATAAAAGGCATCCCGTAACCGCCCGTCCAAACTAATGGCGGTGGTCAGGTCATCTATGGCTCCTTTGTTATCCCTTTGTATCGACTTTAAGACACCCCTTCTATAGAAAGCTATTTTACTGGCCGGGTTCATTTGAATGGCCATATTGTAGTCCATCATGGCACCGATCTTATCCATCAACTTCAGCTTGGCCATGCCGCGGTACAGGTAAGCATCAGAGTTGTTGGGATTCATATCGATCGCCGTGTTGTACTCCTGTATGGCATTGATGGTATCGGCCATGTTGAATTTAGCCAGACCGCGGTATACAAAGACGTCCTCATCCTGCGGATCATACTCATAGGCTTTACGGAAATCATCCATGGCGCCTAATGAGTCGGGCAGGCTGCTTTTGGCCAAACCACGGTAGTAGTAGGCCTTAGCACTGTTGGTATTCATATCGATCGCCTTATTGTAGCTATCTATCGCGCCTAAGTAGTCGTTCAAGCCTGCCTGCGCATTGCCCAGGAACAAGTATGCCTCCTCGTTAGGTTTTTTGGAGATAGCCGTGTTGATATCGGCCAGGGCACCTTCGTAATCGCCGTAACCGGCTTTGAGGTTGCCACGGTTCTGATAGGCTTCTGAGGAGCCGGTATCGATACGCAAAACCTGGTTAAAATCACGCGCCGCGCCTTGGGTATCACCCAGCTTGCTTTTGGCCACACCGCGTTTGATGTAAAAAGCAGTATTCTTAGGCTCGATGCGCAGGCCGAGGTTATACGTATCTATTGCACCCTGATAATCGCGAAACAAGGCCCGGGCGTTACCCAGTTTAAGATAGGCCTCCGCACTGCGCGGCGATGAATCCAGCACGCGCTGATAATCCTGAGCAGCGCCAGCAAAGTTGCGTGTACGTGCGCGGGCATTGCCACGCTCCAGGTAAGCATCAGTATAATTCGGCCTTAGCTCAATGGCCTTGGTCAGGTCCTCAATGGCTCCGCGATAATCTTTCATATCGCGTTTCACCGTCCCGCGCAAATAATAGGCATAGCTATCGCGAGGGTTCAGTTGCAAGGCAGTGTTCAGGTCGCCTAAGGCAGCAACGGTATCTTTTAAGTATGTCTTGGCAGCCCCCCTGATCGCAAAGGCGTTGGCATCCTTAGGGTCGTTCTTGATCACGGCGTCCGCATCATCTACTGCGCCTTCGTAATCTTTATTGTCATAACGGATACCTGCCCTGGTACGGTAAGCTTCAGGGAATCCATCGGGATCCAGTTCGATAGCTTTGTTCAGGTCAGGTAAAGCTTTAGCCTTGTTGTTGATATTCACATAAGCCACCCCACGGCGTAAGTATAGCTCCGCATTGTTCGGGTTCTCGGCTATGGCCTTGGTGTAACCGGCTATGGCACCACGGTTGTCATCAACATTTACCTTAGCGTTGGCCAGGTAATGGTAAAGCTCGGTCAGCTTAGGGTTAAGCCTGATGGCCTGGTTGTAATCAACGATCGCTCCCTGGTTGTTGCCCATATTGGCACGGGCGTTACCACGGTAATAATATGCCTCTGCATTGCTCGGGTTCAGGGCAAGGGCTTGGTTGAAATCAAGTATAGCACCGTTGTAGTTCTTGATAGCTGCTTTGGCATTAGCACGGTAGTAATATAAAGATGCATTACGCGGTTGCAGCTTAATGGCGCGGTCGTAATCGGATATGGCTTCTTCGTTCTCACCCTGGTTGCTGTAGGCCACACCTCGGTAGGTAAAAAGGTCAGGGTTATTGGGCTGTAGCTTAATGGCCTTGGTAAAATCATCGATCGCACCGATGTTGTCTTTCAGGTTAGCTTTGGCATTGGCCCGGTAATGATAAACATCGGCGTTGTTCGGGCGGTATCTTAACGCCGTAGTATAATCCTGAACGGCGGCCTGGTAATTCTCTAACTTACTTAGTGCATTGGCACGATAGAGGTAGGCCTCACCCAGATCTGGTTTGTAACGAATGGCGCGGGTATAATCTTGGATCGCACCGTTAGGATCGTTCACATTGGTACGGGCATTGGCCCTGAAAAAGTAGGCGTTGGCATTGGTGCTATCCAACGCGATGGCACGGGTATAATCCTGAATGGCTCCGTTGTAATTTTTTAACTTATCTTTTTTGTTACCCGCCTGAATGTAGGTATCAGCATTTTGGGCAAATACCCAGATGGGTAAAAAAAGCGCAATAGTAAGTAAAAATTTCCCCATGTTATGATAAAATCGGTCGAAGTTGATGATCGGTCGCAGGCCGGAACTCCATCAACTGCATCCAGTTATATTGTAGCATCACCGATACTTTAAACCTCAACTAAAATACACATTTTGCTTAAGGTTTAAATTACAGGTCTAATAAAGTTCTATTTATCAGGCGTTAAACCGTTCAGCATGTTAATTACAGGTCAAGTTGTTTGCCGATCATGCAGATCTTTGACTTGATAGACCACCTTGATGGTGATCATGGCGCACTTTGGTGTATCGTCTTGAACCGTAACTATTGGTTCAAAATTTAACCGGCGATATCGATGCGATAAGGCTTATCCATTGCTACCTGACATTTGGTTGCAACTATCATGCAAAGATCGCCTCACTTTGGGCAAAGGCGTGCCAGTTATCGGCCGAACGCTCCTGTAAGCCCCGCTAACTCCTTTCTTCCCAAATAGCGCAAAGGTGCAAAATGGTCTCTACCGCTTTTTGCATGTCCTGTACCGATACCCATTCCTGACGACCATGAAAGGCATGCTCGCCAGCGAATATGTTAGGTGTGGGCAGGCCCATGAATGACAACCGCGAACCATCTGTACCTCCACGGATGCTGCACAAACGAGCCTCCAGGCCGGTACGCTTGATGGCCTCCATGCCATACTCAACGATCTGCGGATATTGGTCAAGCACACTTTTCATGTTGCGATATTGCTCTTTTACCTGCAATGAGTAAGTGGCTCCCGGGAAATCGGCCAACACCTCCTGAACAATGGTCTCGATCACCTTTGCATGCTCCGGCAATTTGGCATCACTAAAATCACGAATGATGAACTCGATGGTAGCTTGCTCCACATGGCCACTCACACCTACCGGGTGCACAAAGCCTTCCTTTCCCTCGGTACCCTCAGGCGACAGGTCGAACGGCAGGGCCGCGATGATCTGCCCGGCGATCTTGATGGCACTTTGCATTTGTCCTTTGGCGAAACCCGGATGGGCGCTCACCCCATTAATGGTCAGCTTAGCGCCATCGGCCGAGAAGGTCTCGTTCTCCATGTTGCCGGCCGTTTCGCCATCCATGGTATAGGCAGCAAAGGCTCCTAACTTTTGGAGGTCCGCCTTATCTACCCCTCTACCGATCTCTTCGTCAGGTGTAAACAGGATCTTGATCGTTCCGTGTTTGATCTCCGGGTGGTGTAGCAGCTGGTTACAGGCATCCATGATCTCGGCCACACCGGCTTTGTTGTCGGCCCCTAATAAGGTGGTGCCGCTGGCGGTAATGATGTCATTACCCAGTTGGTTGCGCAATTGCGGATGATCGGCCGGGGTAAGTACCTGGCTGGCATCATCAGGTAATACGATATCCTGACCCTGATAATTGCGATGGATGATGGGCTTTACACCAGCCCCGCTGCAATCGGGCGAGGTATCCATGTGTGAGCAAAAACAGATCACCGGCACATCCTTATCGGTATTGGACGGGATGGTAGCATACACATAGCCATGTTCGTCTAAGTGGGCATCATGGATACCCATGTCCAGTAGCTCCTGAATCAGTATGCGGCCAAGGTCTTTTTGCTTTTCGGTGGATGGGCAGGTGGGCGACCCAGGGTCAGACTGGGTATCGATAGTAACGTAGCGTAAAAAGCGCTCTGTTACCGTAAAGTTCAATTCGTTCATCAAACGAGTAAATGATGGTATGATACAAATATGGCATTTAGGCCGCCTATTAAAGGTATCCAAAATGCCATATTGATGTAGTATGGGTTTATTTTTGTTCGGACACCAATCGTTGCAGATACATCTGGATGGTATTCTCAAGGCCATAGTATAAGGCATCGCAGATCAGGGCATGGCCTATGCTCACTTCCTGCAAACCGGGTACATGCTGGGCAAAATATTTAAGGTTGCGCAGGTCGAGGTCATGACCGGCGTTGAGGCCTAAACCTACCTTTTGAGCCACCTCGGCAGCTTGTACATAAGGCGCAGCGGCCAGTTCGATGCCGAAGTTGTAGTGGCTGGCATAAGCTTCGGTGTACAGTTCCACCCGGTCGGTACCGGTCTCGGCGGCGGCCTCTACCATATCGTTAAGCGGATCCACGAATAACGATACCCGGATACCTTCGTCCTTAAAACATTCCACCATATCCTGCAGGTAACGCTTATGGGTAATGGTATCCCAGCCATGGTTAGAGGTAAGCTGCCCGGTGGCGTCAGGCACCAAGGTCACCTGGTGCGGCTTAACGGCCAGTACCAGGTCAACGAATTTTTGTTCCTCGCAATTACCTTCTATATTGAATTCGGTGGTCACGATGTCTTTCAACGCATATACATCATCATACCGGATGTGGCGCTCATCGGGCCGCGGGTGTACGGTGATACCCTGCGCACCAAAGCGTTCACAATCTTTGGCTACCTGCAGTAGGTCGGGGTTGTTGCCGCCCCGGGAGTTACGTAGTGTAGCTATTTTATTGATGTTGACTGAAAGACGGACCATCGGCACAAAAATTACTGTTCTGAATGAATTATCTTAGTGCAAACATATTTATAAAACATCTGGTTTTCGATTTTATGTTCAAACGTGTGTTGTGGTGCTCCCTATCCATCATGGTATGCCTGGCCGGAAAAGTATCGGCCCAGGCCAATTATTCACACATCGGGAATTACCGCCCATACTATGGTTGGGCACGCCATTACCCGCAAGACCGTATCATTTTAAGGCAATTCAGTGATCACGGCAAAACATACTTTTTACTGGTAGACCCTCAAACGCTCGACACGCAGGTGAACGAGGCCTCCTCATATACCGTTAAGCCCATGAGCCTTGACCAGGTACGCAGCTTTTTTGCACGTACGCCTTATGAAAAGGCCCTGAGCAAGGCGGAGAAAGAGTCGGTAGTGATACAGGATGCCGGGATAGAACGCGGCATGCCTAAAGAGACAGGCATCAGTTTAACGGCCGACCTGTGCCCCTCGCACCGCCCGCTGGATAAGCGCCTGTTCACCGATATGATCAACGCGTTCGCCAAGGTAGAACGGCCCGTACCTATAGCGCTCTCCATTACCGGGGGCTGGATGCGCCGACATCAGGACGACCTGGGCTGGCTCAAGGAACTACAAGCAAACCACCAGATCGATGTGACCTGGATCAACCACTCTTATAACCATCGGGTAAGCAGTACCCTGCCACTCAAGGAGAACTTTTTGCTGGAGCCCGGCACCGATATGAACGTAGAGGTGTTGGAGAACGAAAAGGCCATGCTGCGCAACGGGTTGACGCCCTCCGTGTTCTTCCGCTTCCCGGGGTTGGTGTCTGACCAGCAGGTAGTGAAAAAGGTGACCGATTTTGGACTCATCCCCGTGGGTACCGATGCCTGGCTGGCCAAAGGACAACAGCCCCAGGCAGGCAGTATCGTGCTCATCCATGGTAATGGCAATGAGCCGGTAGGCGTGAACGACTTCATTAAACTGCTACAACAGCACACGCAAGACATCGCCAAAAAACAATGGCTCCTTTACGACCTGCGCCAAAGCGTAGGCGAAGAGTTTGCTGAGGATAAGTGAGGGTAATGATACCCTGTACACGCTGCCGAACGCTGATCAGCAATTTCATAATTAGCCGTCGTTTTGTTGGCTGAATGGGCGCTTTGCGACACATTGATACACCAGCGCGGTGTTACATTTGTGTGTTTCAGTGTTACATTGGGTGTTACATTTTGGCTTTTTATATGCTTTTTCTGGAAAAAGTTGGGTTTTTACGACTTTCGCAATGATGAAAAGTGGGGAAAGTTGGGGAATTTTGTTACAGGCTGTAACAGCATTTCGATACACGAAGTAGGCTTTGTCCACAAGCATTAAGGAGTAGTTCCAGCCCTCACTACTCCGTCATGGCGAGGCACGAAGCCATCTCTGCGGAGGACAATAACCACCCAACCGACCAACCCGTCATGCCAAGGCAGCTCGACATCCCATCAGAAAAGTAGCACGTCGAACAAGCAAAGGCGTTTCACTGATCGCTTGGTGGCGCTCATTCGCTATTCTTTGTAGCCACGAGAGAACTAATAACGCCAGGTTAGCCTCACGCTCCTTTTTAACGTTATACGGTTCGTATGATCAACTTATCGCTTCGAGAGACACACCCCTGCCCCTCTCAAGAGGGGATTTGAATATGCACCTCTTTGCGCTGGCGCACGCGTGCCGCGTGTGCTTCGCACTGCTACTGCTGCTAACCACTGCTACTGTCACTTCCCCAACCCGTCGGTTCCCAGCTTTGGGCGAGAGCCGGGCAGCATAAGGTGACTATGTGCGGTTGGAAAAGGGCCTTTCAGCTTTTGCAGAAGCGCAGGGCAAAGCGCGGGCGCAGCGGCGCGAGAGCTGAACAGCCCGTGGTGCTGCCGGGATCTGCAGGGCAACGGCCTGTGCGGCAAAAAAGCATAGGGAACTGACTTGAATTTTTTGTTACTTTTTGTTTCAAGACAAAAAGTAAAAGGGCCCCCGCGGCCCAGAAGCGGTAGCCGATCTACAGGCATCGAACACAAAACTCCCCTACTAACTCCTTAACCCACTTTCACCAAAAAATAATACCTTTGTTACCTCAAAATAAAGCAGTATATCAGCATGTTCGAAAATCTATCCGATAAGTTAGACAGAGCGTTCAAAGTATTAAAAGGACAGGGTACCATTACCGAGATCAACGTGGCCGAGACCATGAAAGAGATCCGCAAGGCCCTGCTGGATGCCGACGTGAACTATAAGACCGCCAAAGCTTTTACCGACGAGGTACGTCAAAAGGCACTGGGCGAGAACGTGCTCACCTCTATATCGCCTGGGCAGTTGCTCACTAAGATCATGAACGATGAGCTGACCGCCCTGATGGGTGGCAGCACGGCCGAACTCAACTTTCCGGCCACGCCTACCGTGATCCTGATCGCCGGTTTGAACGGTGCCGGTAAAACCACTTTTAGCGGTAAACTGGCCAACTTCCTTAAAACACAAAAGAACAAGAAGCCCCTTTTAGTGGCCGATGATATTTACCGCCCTGCGGCCATTACCCAGTTACAGGTACTGGGCGAGCAGGTGGGCATACCGGTATATGCCAACTTAGAGAGCAAAGACCCGGTGGCCATTGCCCTGGAAGGTATAGCCCAGGCCAAGCAGAACGGCAACAACGTGGTGATCATTGATACCGCCGGCCGTTTAGCTATTGACGAGGCCATGATGCAGGAGATCGAGCGCGTAAAGGCTGCCGTTAACCCGCACGAGATCCTATTTGTGGTGGATGCCATGACCGGTCAGGACGCGGTGAACACGGCCAAGACATTTAACGAGCGTTTGAACTTTACCGGTGCGGTGCTCACCAAGTTGGACGGTGACACCCGCGGTGGTGCGGCGCTATCGATCCGCTCGGTGGTGAACAAGCCGATCAAGTTCATTGGTACAGGCGAAAAGATGGAAGCGCTGGACGTTTTCCACCCGGATCGAATGGCCTCGCGTATATTGGGCATGGGCGACGTGGTATCACTCGTGGAACGTGCCCAGCAGCAATTTGACGAGAAGCAAGCTGCCGAACTGCAAAAGAAGATCCGCAAGAACAAGTTCGACTTTAACGACTTTTACAGCCAGATACAGCAGATCAAAAAAATGGGTAACATGAAAGATCTGATGGGCATGATACCCGGCGTGGGCAAAATGATGAAGGATGTGGAGATCGGCGACGACGCCTTTAAGAACATCGAGGCCATCATTAACTCCATGACCCCGTACGAAAAATCGAACCCTGACAGCATTAACCCAAGCCGCCGCAACCGTATAGCCAAAGGCTCGGGTACCGAACTGGCCGAGGTGAACCGCCTGATCAAGCAATTCGAGGACATGCGCAAGATCATGAAACAAGTAAGCAACCCCGCCGCCATGGCCAACATGATGCGCCGGATGCCGAAGATGTGATCTGTTTCGAGGCCCGAGGGCTGAGAACAGAGGACCACCGATACTTATTCACTTACATGGTCATGTTGAACTGGTTTCAACATCCCACCTGCAAAGTGAACGAGATACAAATAGAAAAGCCGCCTTGGGAACAGGGCGGTTTTTCTATTTAAAGTAAGTTAGGCCTCCCGACTAATCTATATGAAAAGCTGCCTTTACGATGGGCTCTACAATAATATTCAGTAGGTAACCGATTATTGTAAAAATCACAAGTAGCCAAGGGGTCTCTTTAACTAAAGCGAAGAAGCCGGCGAACGTAAGACCATATATAAATTTCTTCGATGAATTGACCTTCAAATGGCCCATTTCCGTTGCATGAACGATACTTTCAATCACATCTACCTTCTTTAATGTAGACATATGTAATTTAAGATACTCCTTATTATCAAACGCAGTTGCTTCTTCGGCGCCTGTCAGCGCATTTATGGTTCCAAAGGAGTTTCTTTCCGCTAAATTTAAGAGACGCCCTTTGGGGCGGTTTTTTTCATAATCGTAAGTATATAGTAATCCTAGTATTCTAGGAAAGTCATATTTCCTATCGTCTCCTATATCAAAAATTTCACCGTGAAGGATTCTAATTCTGTTATTAATAGCTTCAAATCCATAATTTGAGTCCCTCATGTTCCAATGAATCCATTTATAATTTGTATGTGTTTTAACGTATTTGGAAAACTCGGATAACATTGACAATTCAACTCTATCATATTCACTGTCGCTTAAGTTCTTGAAATCCAATCCTTCAAATTGTGCTTGTAAATGGATTGAAAAAGAGATTGTTTGGCCAGTACTTAAGCTCTTGATACAAATCGATGTCACTCTTGGTGTATTACCGTGACTTGTGATAAAAGATTCACATGAATAATGAATGAGAAGGCTTTTACTTTTATCTTTTATAATTTCGTTAAATAAATCAAGTCCTTGACGACGTTCGCGTAACCTAGGAGAATTAAGTATGTTCATAGAGTAATGTGAAACTAGCGAATTAACTGCAAGAATTATATTGAAACGCAATTTTTCCCAATCATCTCAAGTCTACAACTAATTGTATATCAGTTGAACAAATTGCATTTCTTTTCTTTCATCTTCTATTGTATTGCGGGAGTTCTAATAACACTTAAGTTCATCCATAAATTGAATCACACATATTTGATCGCCATCTGCCCGCTTACCCAGCGGGCATTTCTATTTCATGGCCATTTCTATTATTAAGCTAATTTTTTGTTTATTAGCTTCCATAAATATCACAATATGCCGGCGATCATGGAAGTACTCGAGTTTTTGGATAACTCGGGAAGTGTAATGGTAAAACGAGTACCAGATGCCGGCCCGGCCGAGATCAAATGGGGCGCCCAGCTTACCGTACGCGAATCGCAGGAGGCTGTTTTTTTTAAGGACGGCCACATTGTCGAGATCTTTAAGGCTGGCCGGTACATGCTGGAGACCATGAACATACCGCTGATCGGTAAATGGGTCACCAGCTTTGGTTACGGTCCTGATTCCCCTTTTAGGGCCGAGGTATACTTCGTCAGCAAAAAACTGTTCACCAATTTAAAGTGGGGCACGCAGGAGCCTATCCTGTTTAGAGACACCGATCTGAAGATGGTGAGGGTGCGCTCTTTCGGGATATTTTCGATCCAGATCGCTGATGCCCGCACTTTTGTGAACCAGATCGTGGGTACGATCGGCCTCTACCGCGATGAGGACATTGCCGGTTACCTTCGCAACATCATCGTATCCAAACTAAGCACGGTACTGGGCAACACTTTTAAAACGGTGCTGGATATGCCATCCTCATTGGATCAGATATCTGCCGCCGTTGGCGAGGCCATCCGGAACGACCTGTTGAACATCGGCCTCACCCTTCACGACTTTTATGTGAACTCCGTATCGGTACCCGAGGAGGTGCAAAAAATGGTCGATGAGCGTTCACGCATGTCCGCCATCGGCAATATGGACGAGTTCATGAAATATAAAATGGCCATGTCCATCGAGAACGTTGCGCTTAACGAGGGAACGGGAGGGCAAACCATGGGAGCAGGTATGGGCCTGGGCATGGGTTTTATGATGCCTCAAATAGTACAGCAGACCATGGCAGCCGCCGTTACCCCAAACCCGGCTGCGGTAACCGGGCAGCAAACTGCATCGCCAATTGAAAAACTTAAAGAGTTAAAGAGTTTGCTTGACCTGGGCATACTTACCCAAACAGAATTTGAACAGAAAAAGATAAAGTTGCTCGAACTTATATAATGGATATCAACATACAAGAGTTGTTCATAGAAGCGTTGGTATTGGCTAACGGTAACTTCTATGTAGAAGCCGCAAGCAAGTTCTTGCACATTTATGAACACAGCCCCAGCAGTGATCTGGCCGATGATGCGTTGTTCAACGCCGGTATGTGCTACTTTAACCTGGATCTGTTCGAGCGTGCGATAGCTCTTTTCGAACTGGCCATCAAAAATTATCCCGATGCCGATATCTGGAGCTATGAGGGCGGGCACTCGTTCGGCAAAACGGCAGCTAAGTGCTACTATGCCATACTGAATTGCTACCTGGGCCTGGCCAACCCCGAGCAGGCCAAAGCGCAGATCGAAAAGCTGGCCGCCTATGAGGACTCGTACGAGCTAACAGCGCTTGGCCAAAAGATCACTTATTTGCAGTTGGGCCTTAATGCGCTCGATAGCGTTAAACAATTCGATATCTGAAATGCCTGATAATGCAACGTGCCCCAACTGCGGAGGGGCCCTTACTTACAATGCGAATGTGCTGGCCAATGAATGCGCATACTGCGGTAGCAGCTTTAAAACCAAGGCCAGCAATGATAAGGGAGGAGTGTCGATACTGGATGATGCCGCTTTCACCCCTTTTACGATAAGCAAAGATCAGTTCAAAAAAAATGTCTTAAAGTGGATAGTTGACCAGCGGGATAACCCGGGGGATATACTATCACGGTCAGAGTTTTACGGTATCGAGGACACCTTTGTACCTGTATACATCTTTAAAGGCAAATACTCGTGCGAGTGGACCGCTTTTAAAGAGAACGATAACGCTTTGAGGAAGCTATTGAAGCTTGCCCCCAAACGCGAGGCGGTCAAAAGCGGCACGCTTCAAAACACTTTTCAGGTTGTTGCCTTGGGTAACGAGAGGTACAACACCTACAACAATAAACTATGGGCCATCATCCAGAACACTATCGATGAGGCCGAAGAAGCTCCGCTGCACCCTATCTGGAGAGCTTTAGCCAATTTTGATATTCGTGCCCGTAAAATGCAGCCCGCTATCAAAGAGATCGTGGAAGAGGGCATGAGAACGGATATGGGCCTGAGTGTAGGCAAGGCCTGGGAAAAACATGGCCAGCAAATGGTGCGGGCGGCTATACACAAAAGCCTGACCGACCAGCACCCGGGTCTGCTTTACACTATGGACATCACTTATGACCTCGACCCGGTATCCAAAGCCTACCTACCCTTTTATACCACTAAGGCCGTTTATCATTATGAAGATGGTGTGGGTTCAACAGAGTACAACATTTGCATGGATGGTGCCACGGGAGATATTTTTGGAGAAACGGTACAAGATGCCCAGGTCTTTTCGATAAAGCAAATGAACCTGTTCCCCAAGTTCGTGGGGGTCGGTTTCCTGATCAGTGTAGCGCTTTACTTTTATAGGTTCTTCCTTCCTGACGGGCACACTAACCTGAGCGAGCACAACAACCCGATATTAAGCCCAATAGGTGGCACCTGGTGGTGGTTACGTGTGATCATTTTGTGGGTGGTGTTGCCGCTGATCGCTACCCTCCAGGTACCCACGCTACTGTTAAAGAACAGATCGCGCCGGAAGCGGGCCAAAAGAGAGCGTGAGTTTCAAGACCATCAATTAGGCATATTAAAGCTAACCTCATTTAACGACGATCGCCGCTGATCTGGTATTGCCCGAGTTAGATCACTAATTCCTTCACTGCGGATCGGCACCGATCAGCAAAACAAAAAAGGGCCGCCTTACGGCAGCCCTTTCCGGATGTACATCCATGAGTTTGGAGGACACTTATTTAATTTCTATCTGCCTGCTTACCGAGCGGGCATTTTCTTTTTTAGGAATGTTGATCAGCAGTATGCCATCGGTGTACTGGGCGTCAATGGCGCTGTCATCGGCACTTTCGGGCAGTGTGAACGACCTCACGAACGAGTTGTATGCGTACTCGCGCTTGCTGTAGTTCTTGTGCTGGTCGTTGTTCTCGGTGCGCTGCTCAACGGTTATGCTGAGCACATTGCGGTCGAGGTTGAGCTTAAAGTCCTCCTTTTTGAGGCCCGGTGCGGCCAGCTCGATGTGGAAATTGTCGGGCGTTTCGCTGATGTTGGCGGCGGGCACCCGGCTCACCATACGGTCGGTAAAAAATGAATCGTTCAGGAACGGTTCGAACACGTCATTAAAGCCTGGCCATAATGCGTTGTTCTTTTTCTCACGATCAAATTTAACTAAGGTCATAGCTTGTTTTCCTTTCTAAAGGTCGTTTAAAAATGAATTGAACAATGGTTATAATTAAACTTAAAAAGAACGTATCTGCCTTATGATGAACAACCTGTGTGCCAAATGGCGCAGCCGGTATGAGCACTAACGAGATACTGAAAAATTTTCAGTTCACACCGTTCATCAGCTTTGCGCAGTTTGTCAAAATTTCGGTTCGGCTGTCAAATTTTCGGTTATAAGGTGGATAAGGGCATCATTCGGCAACCGCTATTGGCGCACATTCACTATCTTGTACTTTCAAAGCACACCTATACCATGAGGATACTCATCACCTTATTACTGACCGCCGCCGTTACCACGGCCTTTTGCCAGAAGGCCAAACGCATCACTATAGATCACGGCTGGTATAACGAAGAGTTCACGGTGTTGAAGGCCGATAAGAAGATCAAGCATGGCCTATACTCCTCGCATAGCCAAAGCGGCCGGCTCATGACCCAGGGCTTTTACAAGAACGACCTGAAGGACAGCCTTTGGCAGGAGTACGATATGTTGGGCAAGGTGGTTGGCACCGGCATGTACGTTCAGGGCAAGCCTACCGGCATCTGGACGTATTATGACCACACCGGCCAACCCGAGAACACCTACGATCACACTACCGGCCAGTTGAAATATCACCACGTTACCCGTGCCGATACCGCCTTATGGGGAATGATGGTGAATGGTGAGCAAGAGTGGGTACACCTCGACCGCCCGCCCATATTCGTGCCCGGTGAGCAGATCAAGTTTCGCCCTATCGTGTATGCGCTGCGCTATCCAAGCACCGCAGTGGCCAACGGGATCGGCGGCAAAGTGTGGATAGGCTACATAGTGGATGAGAACGGGCAGGTGAAAGACCACCAGGTGCTCCGCCCGGCCGAGGCGAGCTTAAATGCCGAGGCCATACGCTGCGTAAAACTGATCGAAGGCATGTGGCTACCCGGCATTTACAAGGGCAAACCGGTACCCGTCATGGTAATGCAGGTCGTGACCTTCAACCAGCCTAAATAAACACAAAAAGCCACTTTGATAGCGGCTCTTTGTGTTTTTATAGATGTAAGAAAATGATCAGGACATTAACCTACTCCATCTTACTTATTGATCATTAACCCAGCAACCTCAAAAAGGATACGCTTTTTAGGGTCGGTCTTCACCTGGTGCTGCTTTTTGCCGGTCACGGTGTCGCCGGCAAGGGGTTGGGCATCATCGGCAATGAACTGTTTGGTGGCTACGCCCTGCATGATCACCTCCCGGCCTTTCAAAGCTTTGGGAAGTTTTACTTTATAGTTCTTGAAATGTGCCCTGATCACGCGGCCTTGCCCGGCATCCATCGTGAACCAGCCGCCCTGCTCTTTGGTCACCTCCAATATGGTGCCCACCACCGATGCTGAGGTACGGGCCTTTTTGCCCATGGCCTCTTCCACGCTATCGGCACGCATGAGCGCAACGGTGGAGGGCTTGCCGCCATATACCATGCCATGCGGCAAGGCCTGCTTGTGCTGCTGAGCGTTAGCTGTCAACATCCAAAAAGATAAAGCAAGTATATATATAATCGGGCGTAGCATAGTAAAAACCTCCGTTCTACAACAACACAACCGCGAGGTGGTTTTGGCGGATATCGTGCATCATTAACAAAATTTAACACTTGCCCCTGCTGTACAGCGCTCAAGAGTTGCGTAATTAGCAGGATTATTACAGCCCGGCATTTCAGGCTGTACTTATTATAAGTAATTTAGCCCCTTGAACCGCCATTTTAAAGCGAATACCCTGTTACGATAACGGCCCTGGCCGCGTAAAGGATATTTGACCACCAGTGGTGTTAGTGAAGTGAACTTGATGATAGAACTTTTATGATCCCTAAAACATCTGTACAGATCAGGAATTACCTGCTTGCCGGAGCAATGATCGCTTTGGCTGCTGCGGGTTGCAATAAAAAGACCGATACACCTACCGTAGCGCCCGCTTCAGAGACGATGCCGGTAGTGTATGGCGTTACCGGCACCACGGCCATCAGCGGTGGCAACATCACCGATTATGGTACCGCTTATACCATTGATGCCAGCGGTGTATGCTGGAGCGCAACTAACCAGGCGCCTACTATCAGCGATAGCAAGACCAGCGATGGCACTGCCTTATATTTCAAGAGCGCGTTGACCGGCCTTACTCCAAATACTAAATACTACCTGCGCGCTTACATCCAGAACAGCGCCGGAGTGGGTTACGGCAAACTGGTGACCTTCACCACCAGCAGCGGCACCGCCGATACTACCGTGACCACCAGCACCCTGGCGGGTAACAGCTCGGCAGGTTTTGCTAACGGCACCGGCATCAACGCTACCTTTAATGCGCCGCAGGGCGTGGTGGCTGATGCGGCCGGTAACCTGTACGTGTCCGACTCGTTCAATCACCTGATCCGCAAGATCACTGCCGCGGGTGTGGTGACCACTTATGCCGGCACCGGCGAACTGGGCTTTCAAGCAGGTACTGCTACTACCGCTAAGTTCTACAGCCCGCAAGGTTTGGCGCTTGATGCCTTAGGCAACCTGTACGTGGCCGACCAGGGCGTTAACTCGATATACAAGATCACACCTGCCGGTGTGGTGACCATATTGGCCGGTGATGGCACCTCGGGTTCATCCAATGGTACCGGGAGCGCGGCCCGCTTTAACTCGCCACAAGGTTTAGCTGTTGATGCCACCGGCAACGTTTACGTGGCCGATCGTAACAACAACCGCATACGCAAGATCACGCCAGCCGGTGTGGTGACCAATTACGCCGGTACCGGCGCGGTAGGCTATATGAATGGTGATGCTACTACCCTGGCCACCTTTAGCCGCCCTACAGGTATCGCTATCGACGGCAGCGGCAATTTATTTGTGACCGACCTGGGCAACAGCCAGATCCGTAAGATCACTACTGCTGGTGTGGTATCGGCCTACTTTGGTAACCCGAACATCACCGATGCATTGAATTCGCCATCGGCCATTGCCATTGATGCACAGAACAATATTTACCTGACCGATCAAAGCGGCCGCATAATGCGCATCGTTGCTGATAACAACGCCTTATACACTATTGCCGGCGCCGTGAACACTTCAGGCTTTGCCGATGGTGCCAAGACGGTTTCCCGCTTCTCGAGCCCGACCGGTATCACCGTTGATGCTGCTAAGAACATCTACGTGGCCGATCTGGGTAACAACCGCATCCGTAAGATCGTGATCAAGTAATAACGAACCTTTATTTACCCATAATGAAAAAGCCCCGAAAGATCTTTCGGGGCTTTTTCATTATTAGACGGTCATGAATGATCAGCGGATCACCCGTTCCATTCTTTATGGTATTTATCGCCGAAGCGGTCGGTCACTACCACCTTTACGTTCTTAACATCGGTACCAACATGCGCCATGAACAGGTGATCGGTGTCACGCGGTTCGGGGAAGGTACGGCCGGCCGGTAATTCTGGGCCTTTGTACAGCTTAACGGCCAGCGGGTCCATACCCATCTGGTTCTCCATTTTGCCTTTCAACTGTCCATCCACGTAGTATTCTACCTTCCATTGCGGGTCCCAGTTGTATACGTTGGCCAGTATACGGCGTTGGCCGGTCAGTTCCTCTACAAAAAGTGCCAACTGATCGCTCTTGTCAAGTCCCATGCCTTTGTAGTACCATTTCACCTGGTTGCCCTCGACCTGGTAAACGGCATAACCGCGTGGGGTACCGTCCTCACAGATAGGGCCTGTCCACCAGGCACCACATACGGTACCATGATTGTGCTCATATACGTTCTCGTTAATATTATTAGCGTTGTAATGGGTGTGCCCCGAAAGGATGTGCACGTTCTTGAATGGCTTCAGGAGCTTGTACAGATCTTTATTGTTCTTTACCGAGCTATACACCGGTATGTGCAGGCTGATGAACAGCAGGTCGTCCTTTTTTACGTATTTAAGGTCCTTGGCCAGCCAGTCCAGCTGTTGCTGGGTAATGTAGCCATCGTACTCGCGCTCGGTGCCCAGGTAGCGCACATCGTCCAGCATCACATAGTGCGCGCGGCCGCGGTTGAACGAGTAATACGTAGGTCCATAATACTTTTTAAAGGTATGGTCAGAGGTCTCGTCGCCACCCTGGCGGTAATCCATGTCATGGTTACCCAATCCCTGGAAGAACGGTATCCCGATATTTGCGATGGCCTCGTTATAGGCCGGGAACAGCTCATGATTGTCCCAAACCAGGTCGCCCACACCCAAACCGTGGATCAGTTCGTCGCCAAGACTTTTTACCGTGTCGCGGGTGTCGGGTACGCTTTGCGCCATCATTTGCGCTACGTCCTTTTTGTTCTTCACCTGAGGGTCGGCCCAAACGATAAAGGTGTGTTTGCTGTCGTTCTTCTTTAGCGGCACCAGGTCAAAGTCAAAGCTGCCGCCTTGAGCCAAACGGTGGTAAATGCGGGCCACCTGGTTATCATGCGGTATCTCATAGCCCGATGGCAGGCTGATGAATATGAACTCTGCCTTGGCATCGGGCGTCAGGCTGTAACGGCCATCGGCACCGGTGGGTACGATGTTGAAACCATCGCTCACCAATACGTTGGCCAATGGCTTGCCGGCACCGGTCACCTTACCGGTAACGGCCTGCATGCTGCCCAGGCCTAATGAAGTTTTAAAACGGAGCGCCAGGGCACCGGTAAGCAACAAGGAGCGCTGTATAAAGGATCTTCTGTTGATCATGCTGTATGGATATTGATAACGTTAAAAAAGCAGGAGCTTAATGCCCCTGCTTAGGTCAGTTCGTGTATTAGTTCTGCAGCTTGGTAAAGCTTGCTCCTTGTTCGATCTCGGTCAGTTGCGAGGTCTTGGTGAGCACGATGCTGGTCACGCTGCGCCCGCTTACCCAGCGGCCGGTGGTGGCATCATAAACGCCGCCCAGCATGCTGAACGCGCCCGTGGCCGGTAGTACCAGTTTGCCGGTATTGGTACCGCCGCCATAGAAGTTCTGCGTGGCACGACTCACCGGGTTAATGGTGCTGTAATAATCGGTATTGGTGATGCGGTAGCCTATCTCAGGTGGGCCGGCCGAGTAAACCGTTCCGTTACCGCCGTACATCACCACATCTAAAGGTACCGAATTCAGGTCTACCTTGGTACCGCTGAACACCGCCATACCTGCAACGTTACCACTGTTGGCCAGCAGGTTGGTAGTGGCCGTACCGAAATCGGCACCATCACCGCTGGAGTACAGTGTACTGCTGATCCAGTTGGCGGCACTGATATCGGTAGTGCCGGCACCCCAAATGTTCTTGTTACCTCCTACATAAAAGTATTTACCTTTTGACACCTTACCCGAGGTGAGGTTGATCTTGTAGGTACGCGAACCACCGTTGGCCCAGCCGTTGGCCGGTGCAGGGTTGGTGCCCGCGTTGTTACAGGTGACGATAGAGAAGTTGGTGACCGAGAAGTCTATATCTCGGGTGGCCATAAACTGGATGTACTCCTGGTTATTATCGGCACCGGAAGGATCGGTCAGGTAACCGGTGATAATGATCGGCGATGGTTTAATGAGCGCCAGTTGGAAGATATCGTCCTGCTTGCGAGGCCACAACTGCAACTGCGTAGTACCATTGGCGGTAGTGCCCAGTGCGATACCGGTGATGTTGGCGCTGCCCGGCAACTGTATTTTGCTGTAGCTGGCGGTAGCCTCGGTATGCACGGTCATCTTACCAAAACCATCGTTGATCACCTTATCGCCTACAAAGGTGTCGCCGGTAACGGGCTCAGGCTCTAACACGGCATTACTCACCGTCACCAAAGTACTCTCGTAAGTATCAGGCGATGCCTGTAAGGTAGCAGTGTTGATCGCCTGTACCTTGATGGCCTTACCGGTAGCGACCTTGTTAATGGCCGATGTTTGTACACCAGTGATGCGCATGGCGCCATTCACACGGGTAAGGGTAGCGCCGGCCACGTCGATCACCAGCGAGTCGCCGGGTGCATAGTTGGCCGCAGCAGCTCCTATGGATAGCGAGATTCCCCGCAAGGCATTACGGCGCAGGTTCTGGATAACCAGTATACCGCTTGGGGTATTGCCCGATGCGGCGTCAGATATCACCACACCCACGATCTGGCGGGCGCCGTTCAAATTGTTCTCATCCAGGACCACGTCCTGGCCTTTATATACCTGCCTTACATCAAGCAGGGCCACTATGGGGCTTACGGTACCTTCGGCATAGTTGGCCTTTTTACAGGCGGCAAAAGCTATGGCCACAAGGATGAAAAGGAATAAACCTGTCTTTTTCATTTTATTGATGCTGATCTTAAGTTAAAATGATCGGTATGCTTACGGGCGTTGCCACCAAACCTGTGTATTGATCTCGTCTGGTCCTTGTGCGGCCACGGCAGCGGAATAGTTGGCCGCGTTGGCCGATTGTACGTATACCGGGTAGGTCAAACGGGCCGGCATCACCCCGTTATTGCGGAGGCCTGCGCCTTTTGGCAGTATCGGGTGGCCGGTACGGCGGTACTCGAACCATTGCTCAAAATCGGTCCAGAACATCGAGTAATACTTTTGCAGGTGGATCTTTTCCATCTTACCATCCAGGCTTAGGCTCTCGTTCCAGTTGATGTCGGCAGCGGTCATGTACGTATCGATCGGCGTGGTGTAGGTAGGTATCCAGAAAGTGATACCGGTAAGCACACCGTTCTTGTAGTAGTTTGCCGCCGAACCTGAGATCCAGCCTTTGGTAGCAGCCTCGGCCAGTATGAACTGCAATTCAGAAAAATTCATGATGTTACCCATCAATGGGTCGGTCATTAACGTGGTGGCCGAGGTGGTCGATAAAAAGTAGGACTTGCTCACCACACCCTGACCCGGCGTATAACCGCTCGGCACCCCTACATAGCTACCCATGTAAGTGGCGATAGGCCAACGGAATTGTACCAGGCGCGGATCTTGCCAGGTGTTCAGGTTATTGATAAAGAACTCGGCAATGTTCAATGCGCGCCAGTCCTGCTCACGTACACCACCTACAAATGGCGAGGTAAGGGCGCCAACACCTGTCCAGCGTAATACCGCGGCGTCGCTGTTGTCTACCATGATCGGGTAATCGGACGCATTGGTATCCACGATCTGTTTGATCTTGGTTATGACCGCTGCTGATGCTTCGGCCTTGCCCGATACACGCAACAACAAGCGCAGGTACAACGAGTTACCGAACTTGCGCCATTTGGAAGCATTTCCCGCAAATACCGGGTCGCTGTTAGATGGCACGTTGGCCGCACCGGTCAGCAGGGTATTGGCCTCTTCCAAACGTTTGAACAGGTCGGGGTAAATGTCCTGTTGCTTATCAAAGGCCGGGCTAAAGTTACCGTCGCGGGCCTTCAGGGCCTGTGAGTACGGGATATCGCCATAAGTATCGGTCAGAAGCGAGAACAGCCATACCTGGCAGATCTGCCCGATGCCCATAAAAGCCTTGTTATTGATCTCGGGGCGGGCAGCTATATCATAGATGTCCTTAAAGTTCATCAGTTGGGTGTACCAGCCGTTCCAGGTATAATCGGCCCAGGTACGTTTAACATCGTAACGAAACACCTTGCCTTCTGAATCACCCGGGTCAACGGTCACCTGCATCAGCTCATTGTTAAAGTTTCGGCTGCGCAGCATGTTAATGGTCAGTGTGTTCACCAGTGCCGGTGCCAGCAACTGCTGCGGCTGGGCATTGGAGGTACCGTTAGGATCGGTATTGATCTGCTGAAAATCCTTTTGGCACGATGGCAACACCAGCGCGGCGGCCACGATCAGGGTCAGGATCTTATTTAAATTCTTTCTCATTGCTTTGGGACGTTGTGTTATATGCCAATAGTGAGGTTAAAGCCATAGCTGCGGGTAGATGGGAACTGTGCCACCTCAAAGCCCTGCACGATGTCGGTGCCGGCCAGGGTACCAAATTCCGGATCAAATACCGGCCAGTTGGTCCACAGGAATAGGTTACGGCCATACACGCCTATGGTGGCGCGCTGTATGCCCAGCTTTTTGGTGAACGTAGGTTTGAACGTGTAGCTCAAGTTAGCTTCGCGGAACTTGATAAAATCGGTAGAGAAGGTATTACCCTCGGCGTTATCGATACCATAGTGCGAGCGGTAGTAACCGTCAATATCACTGGCGATAGTGGTGTTAGGGCTGTAGCTGCCATCAGCATTACGTACCACACCTTTACCAATGATACCGTTGTAACGGCCCGGCAGGGTGATCGAGGTCTTACCTTGCTCGGCCAGTTTATAATTCGACAGTGAGTAAGCCACCGCACCGAACTGCGCATCGAACAATACGTTGAGGTTGAATTGCTTGTAACGGAAATTACTACCCAAGCTGGTGCGCCACTTAGGCATGGTGTTGCCCAGATAAACCACGTTATCGGCCAGTTTAGCAAAACCGGTTGATGGATCATAAACGATCTGCCCGTCGGGTGAGCGCTGGTAGCCGCGGCCGTAAAGGTCGCCCATGCTGCCGCCAACTTTAGCCACGATCTGGCCGCCACCGGTAGGACCGGTACGGATCACGAATGAGCTATCGGCCAGTTGTTTGATGGTATTACGGTTGGAGGTAAAGGTGCTGTACAATGACCAGTCGAACGTTTTGGTACGGATCGGGGTGCCGTTCAAGGCGATCTCGATACCTCTGTTATTCACCTTACCGGCGTTGATAATGGCCTCACGGTAGCCCGAGGCGGCATCGATCACACGGTTCAGGATCTGGTTGCGGGTATTGCCGGTATATAGGGCAATGTCAAATCCAGCGCGGTTCTTGAACAAACGCATCTCTGCACCTACCTCAATGGTGGTGGTCTTCAAAAAGTTCAGTGATGGGTTGGCTAAACGTGTTGGGTTCACCAAACCGCCTGAGAAGGTACTGCCTGCCGGTGCGTAGTTAAGCGAGGTAACGTATGGCGTATTACCACCACTGCCCACATCGGCCACCGATCCACGTAGTTTAAAGTAATCGATAGACTGCGGCATCTTGAACGCTTCTGAAACCAGGAACGCTAAACTTGCCGATGGGTAGAAGAACGACGAGTTACCGTTACGGGTAGGCGTGGCCAGCGTACTGTTCCAGTCGTTACGGCCGGTGATATCCAGGTACAGATAATCCTTGAAACTGGTTGAGAAAACGCCGTAGAAACTATTGAGCGCGTAACGGGCCTGGTTAGGCAACGTAACCAGCGGACCGGCATTGTTGGCAATGGTGAACAGGCCTGGGTATACCAGTGAGTCGGCACGTACCTCGTCCTTTACATATTTATTGCGCAGCATACTACCACCGGCGGTGGCGGTCAGGGTAAAGTCCTTGTTCAGCTTTTTGTTGTAACGTAAAAGGAAATCGGCACCGGCCTCCTGGGTGTAGATGTTCTGCGTGCGGTATGAACCTTTAGGGTATTTGGTGCCTGCATCATAAGGGCGTTGCTGCGAGCGTTGCTCATAGCTCATATCCAGCGTGGCGCGTACCTGCAAGCTCAGCGCTTTAGTGATCGCATAGGTGGCCTGCATGTTGCCGGTAAGAGCATTACGGTTGCTCTTATTCAGGAACTCGTATGATACCGCGTAAGGGTTCTCGGGGAAGGTACTGTAGGGGTAAAAGATCTGCCTGTCCTGCTGTCCATTGCGCCAGTAGTTCTTCAGCCAGTTCAGGTCGGCGTTGGGTTGCCAGAATATGAACCAGTACATAAGCGACTGGTTACCATAACCCGCACCCGGCAGATTATCGCTCCAGCGGTTATTATAGTTCACCTTAGAGCCGATGGTCAGCTTATCATTGATCTTGGAATTGACCGATAAGGCCAGTGAGTTACGGTTGTAACCGGTGTTAGGCGTGATCCATTTGTTGGTCACGTTAGTGGCCGAGAAACGGGCCGTGGTACGATCGCCACCACCATCGATACTGATCGAGTTGGTGTAAGTACTACCGGTTTGGAAGAACTCGCGGATCTGATTCTTATAAGGCACCCAAGGGGTACGCACGGTAGACCGGGTTTGGGTCACCGGGTCAAGCTGAAAGAACATTTGCCCATCGAACTTAGGGCCATAGGCCGAGCTGGTACCACTGGTACTTGCGCCATCAACACCGGCACCATACGAGTAGTAGTTAGCACCTCCTGTGCCCTGGCCATATTCATATTGCAGATCTGGCCAACGGTTCACGCTCTCCAAAGCCGTGTTCGAGTTGATGGTGATCCCCAAGCCTTTCTTTTTGGCCGTGCCCGATTTGGTGGTGATGATCAGCGCACCATTAGCACCGCGCTGACCGTACAATGCAGCGGCTGCGGCACCTTTCAATACCGTTACCGATTCGATATCCTCGGGGTTGAGGTCATTCACGCTGCTACCGTAGTCGGCAGGCATGTTATCGCTGCTGGTACCGTAAACGCCCTCGCCGGCAACGGCCGAACGGCGTCCGCTACTTTTACTGATCACGATACCATCAACCACGATCAGCGCCTCATTATCCTCGCCGCTGGTCAGGTTGTTCTCGCCACGTAAAATGATCTTGTTGGATCCCGCTGGGCCACTGTTAGAGCGGATCAGATTCAAACCTGCCACTTTTCCCGAAAGCGCGTCGGTCCAATTGTTGGACAGCGCCTGGGTAAGTTGCTCGTTCTTGACTACCGATGCTGCGTAACCAAGTGATTTCTCCTCACGTTTGATACCCAGAGCGGTAACTACCACCTCGTCCAACTGGCCGGTCTCGCGCATCAGGCGCACGGTCAGTTTACTTTGGCTGCTGCCATAGCTGATTTTCAACGGCGAGTAACCAATGTAGTTCAGGGTAACAGATGAGTTGGCCGGCACGCTGATGTTGAAGTCGCCATTGTTATTGGTCATACCTAACGCATGGCGCTGATCATCCATTAAGGCTACGCCGATCAGAGGTTGCGAGTCATCGTTATCTACCACGGTACCTTGAATGGTGATCCTTTTACCATCGGTGGCCGTGATCAGGATGCTTTTTTCGCCTGCCTGGCGATAGGTCAGTTGTGTACCGGTCAGCAGCAAGTTGAGTGCCTCCTGAACGGTGCGCTGAGCACGCGCCACCCGAACGATGCGTTTATCGTTCAAAATATTGTTGTTGTAGTTGATGCTTACATCACCCGATCTTTCCAGTTGACCGAAAGCCTCTTTGAGCGTTATGCCTTCGGCACCAAAAGTGATGCGCTTATTGAGCACCGTTTGCGCTACTGCGTTGATCACGCATAGCGGCAGCACCATTAAAACCAGAATGGTCACCAACCATATCTTTTTCATATATTTACTTAATTTATACTTATCGGAAGTGAGTTGAATTTGAAGACCACCGGGACCGTTACCAGCGCTCCCGGTTTCTTTTTTTATCAGAATTGAGAAGACGTGTCGCGGAAAAGTTATCTCATAATGCTTCCTCCTTTTTGATCATTGTTAGAGAAATATATGTGCGTGCCCGTACGGTCATACGCCAGGCCTGACAAGGCGCTAAGCGTTTCAAGCACCTCGGGCAGCGAGCTGTTACTGAATTTTACGGTCAGTTTGATGTCGCCTAATTCGGGGTCGGTGAATTGGACCTGCACACCGTACTGGCGCTCCATCGTAGCGGCAATGGTGCGCAACGGCGTATCATAAAAATCGAGGTCATTATTCATCCACCCGGCAATGCGATCAGCTTTGACCGAGCGGGTATTGTAAAGGCCGGTATGGGTATCGATATGGATTTGGTCGCCGGGGGTAAGATGTTTCACCAGGCGGGTAACCCCATTTATAGTTGCCAGCACGCCTACCTTGCCTGTGTGCACCGTAACGGCCACGGCATGATCGGCCTCGTAAGCTTTCACATTGAACGATGTACCCAAAACCACGGTGGTGATGCGTCCACTCTTTACTTTGAAAGGCTTGGCATCCATGTGTACCACATCAAAAAAAGCTTCGCCACTAAGTGTGATTCCCCTTTCTGTGTCTTTGAAACCTTTGATGAATTTGATTTTGCTACCACCCGCCAGGTGAACTATGGAACCATCGGGCAAGGTGATCTTAGAACGTTGGCCGTTCACATTGGCCACCTCAACATACTCGGGTCTTTGCTTGATCCAGAACAGGCCGATCAGGCACACCATCAGTATGACGGCCGCGGCGGCTATCCATTTCAAGTCGAAGCTGCGTATCGGCCTTACAGGCACGGTGCTATCGGCAATGTGCTGTTGCACCTTTTTCCAGCTTTGCTTCGAATGGTCGGTATGTTGATGGGCTAACTTAGCAGCTTCCAGTATCTGTATGGTCTCGCTGAACTGCGCAAGATTCTCGGGCCCCTGCTCTATCCACTCCTGCAGTTGGGTCAGCCCCTCATCGCTGATGGTCTTTTCGTAATATTCAATGATGAGCCGGTGCCCCTGTTCTTCCATTATCGTGTGCTTACTCCTGTAGACAGGGTAAGACCGCACCGATACGTAGCAGGGTCTGTTATGCGTTAATTAAATAATTGTTAATTGCCAGAAAGGTCGTAACGACCTTTTAAAAGCATACGCAGCTTTTGGATGGACTGGTAAAGTGTGGTCTCTACCGTGCGTACCGATATGCCGAGGGTTTCGGATATCTCATGTTTGCTCAAATGATCTACACGGCTCATAAGCAGTACCTGGCGTTGCGAAGAGGGTAGCGTATCAATGGCCGCCAGGATGCGGTCATACGTCTCACGTCCCGAAATGATATGGAAAGGCGTGGCCCTGTCGGCTACCGTCAGATGGTCGGCCGCTATGTCCTTAACAAAGCTGACAGGCTCCTTCTTTTTTTGCAGATAGTTAAGCGACAGGTTTTTGACCGACACCAGCAGATAGCTCTTCACATGCTGAATGGCCGACGAGTGCCGGTTGTCCCAAAGGCGCATGAAAAGGTTGGCCACGATCTCTTCGGCAGCAGCATGGTCGCGGGTATACACGGTACTCACATTGCATAGCAACTTGTAGTACCGATGGAACAAAGCCTTGAGCGCCGGGTCATCGTCAAGCTTCAAAAGCTCTACTAATTCTTCGTCTGTGCGTTGAGTGTACATGCCGTTGGTCGAGTTACGGCAAAAGTACAGGCACAATGTTAGCCCAATATTAACATTGCGTGTTGTTGCCGACTTTCAGCACAACCTGCACAGTAACGATCGCGTTACCATTGCGCCTGCACACAGACGCGTTAAGCCAGATGCCTAAAGCGATGTGGAGTAGCCAGATAAAGCATATGCAGCACCTTGGTCAGCGACCGGCTCATTTTATAAGGCTTGCGTGAAAGCCATTTCCGAATGCTGACGTACTGCTTGGAAACCTTGTACAATTCCTTTCCATCCGGAAAATGTTTGTCCTCGTACTTGAATATCCAGGTAAGATCATCAATGTTATCATTCGGTTTGGCCGAAAAATAGATCTTAGTGTAAGGTATAGTATTCCATTGCTCACTGAACTTGTCCCGATCTTCTACTCCGGAGTCGCAAGCCTTTACAAAGATCTTTTTCGGGTCTTTAGGCACCCTCTTAACTCGGCGCGACCATTTTTCAGTTGCTTCTTTCTCACTTTTATAATGCATAAAGTGTATCTCTACGTCACCCAAAAGGGCAAGAGGATAGTTCAGCGATTCTTTGGGAATGTACTTTGACTCCTCGATGAACTTGAGTGGCTTTGCCAGGTAGCCATGCAGGTCATTGCAAATTTTCAAGAAACCTTCGGGCGGTACATATAGACCGATGAATGGAGAATTAAAAGGAAGGTGATGCTTTTGATACAATTCTCCTCCCCAGCAGTTGTTGGATATGATGCAAAAGTCTTTTTTCATATTTTCCTGATTCTACGTATTTAATAACTTATAGTTCAAGTTAAATAGGAGATCTTTCAGATCTTTGTTGAGTAAGATAACGAAATGATCAAAATAATAGTCTATAAATGTGTTATAATTTCTAAATTTCGCATTCGTTAAGTTTTCGGATTGTAGCTCTTATGATGTTCCTGAATAAATTTTTTTTGACCGCGGTAGTAGCCGCGGCGTTGTTATCTTCCTGTTCCCATTCTGATAAAAAAAATGGTGTCAATAACTCGGGAGAACCTTATGAACCGCACAAGCTCCTTAAATTCGATCTTAAGAACAAAGATAAGAAAATCGATGCTTTTATGCAGGAACTGCACCGCAAAAGTCACTTCAATGGCAATGTGCTGGTAGCCAAAAAAGGTAAGATCATTTATGAAGGCTCGTTCGGGTGGGCCAACCACTTAACGCGCGATAGCCTGACCCTGGGTTCACGTTTTGAGCTGGCGTCTGTATCTAAGACCATGACAGGTACGGCCATTATGCAGTTGTGGGAAGAAGGTAAGATCAAGCTGGACCAGGATGTACGTGAGTTCTACCCTAATTTTCCGTATGCAGGCATCACGATCAGGCTGCTGCTTACGCACAGGTCGGGCATGATGAACTATGTGTACTTCGTTGATGGCCTGTACCGCTCGCAGCACCTCGATCAGCGCAAGGGGATCACCAACAAACAGGTGATGGACCTGATCGCGCAATACAAACCTGCGCCGTTCAACAAGCCTAATGCGCGCTTTTTATATAATAACTCTAATTATATGGTGCTGGGCGCCATCATTGAGAAGGTGACCGGCATGCCTTATGCTCAGTATATGATGGAGCATATCTTTAAACCGGCAGGCATGACCCACACGGCCGTTTACTCCAAAGCCACTTACGATAAGATACCGGTAGATGTGGTGGGCCACGACCGTAACAGCTGGCGCTATTCGGTTGCACAGAACTTTTTGGATGGTCCCGTAGGTGACAAGGGCATTTATAGTACCATTACCGACCTGTACCTGTTCGATCAGGCACTGAAAGCGGGCCGGCTGATCAAGCGTGCCACACAGGATTCGGCTTATACGGCCCATGTGTTGCCGCTTATTCGCGGGCATTTTAGTTATGGTTACGGCTGGCGTATATTTGTAGATAAAGACCAGAAAGTGGTTTACCATACCGGCTGGTGGCACGGTTTCAGGCACATCTTTTTGCGCGACCTGAAGAACGACGTCACCATCGTGCTATTGGGCAACCTGGTGAATGGCAGCTTGCTGCACCTGGATGAGCTTTACAAGATGACCGGCATGCCTGTAGTGCGCAAGGATGCCTATAAAGGTACCGGTGAAACAGCAGAAGATTGAGATCAGTGAGTGGTTGAATAAGTTGATCGGTGAATAACCATCAGCTAAGCGACCTCTCAACACTTAACATATCAACTACTTAACTAAAACATTATGTTCGATAAATTATTTGAGGCTCAGCAAAAGGCTGGCGAAGTAAAACAACGCCTGGACGGCATTCAGGTAAGTGGCTCGGTAGAGGGCGGAAAGATAACCGTGGTGGCCAATGGCAACAAGGTATTGCAAAGCATCAACATCGATCCTGAATTTTTAAAGGAGGCCGATAAGGAAGAGCTGGAAGAACTGATGGTACTGGCTGTGAACAAAGCCCTTGAACAGGCCGAGAACGTGAACCAGGCCGAGATGGCTGCCATGACCAAGAACATGTTCGGCGACCTGGGTGGCATGTTCGGCAAATAGAGCTCATTTGAACTTAATGGCACAAAAAAGCCTCCCTACCGGGCCAGACCGGATGGGAGGCTTTTTGCGTTAATTATCTTTATTGCGACACCAACGTGGTAACGCTTGATGGTGCCAGGTTTATCCCAAAGCTATTGTTTGAAACGGTAACGGTGCTGGCCGCCAGGTTAGCACTGCTGGTGGTCACGTAACGATCAAAACCGGTAACGGTAGCGCCGCCTATACTGAAGGTTTGGTAGGTGGTAGCGGTGTTCTGGTTCACGATCTCGATCACGATCTTGGAGCCGTTCTTGTAGGCGGTCATGTACACGCCTGTTGTAGGGTTGGCACTGCATGATATCTTGCTTGATCCCGGGCGCACATATTTGGCAAAATGCGTCATCACGTAACCCAACTTGGTAATGTTGCCGTTCTCATCTATAGGCCCATAGCTCCTGCGGATGTACCACCACACATAGGCTGCCCAGCCGGCCGTCATGCAATCATGTATCTCTTTGGCGGCGTTCATGGCGTTGCCCCAGTCGTTACCGCTGATCTGCGAGTTGGTGTAATGCTCGGTCATCCATACTGATTTGCCGATGTTGCCCAGGTTGTACGGGTTAGCGCCGTAGATATGCCCGCAAACGAAAGCCGTTTTCGATTTGGCGGTAGCGTTGCTCAGGTAAGTGTTGATGAATGATTGGCTCATGTCCAACGGTTCGGGTGCCATGATCGGCGCGCCGCAGTTGCTGCCTTGTGCCGCCACAAAGTTGGCGATCTCGGTGGCCGTACCGCCCATCCAGCCCGAGGCCGAGTAATTAGGTTCGTTCCACGGACTGATCGCATAAACGCCACCCACGGCACTGTTATAGGAGCTCAGGTGAGCAGCATAGTCACCATAAGAGCTGGTCTTGAGCTTAAGGCCATCCATCATGGATGATGGCGCGTTCCAGGCCGTGGCGATCACCTTGGCACCATAGCTTTTAGCGGCGTCGATGGTAGGCTTTTCGGCCGCGAACTGGCTGCTGCTGGTCGGCACCATCACCCTTAATATACTCAGGCCGATGCCATTAGTGGTCGAGAACGCTTTTTCACGCTGCGCCGAGGTCAGGTCGCCGATCCAGATCGGTATGCTGGCTCCGCCAAAGCCTTGTACGGTCTGTTGTACCACGCTGGCATCAACGGTCGAGGTGGCAAGCACCTCCTTTTTGCCGCCGTTGGCTGGCGTGGTGTTGCCATCTTGGGCTACCTCGCTTTTTTTACAGCTACCAAGGCACACGGCCAACATCATCAGGTAAGATAGTTTTCTTCTCATGTTCATCATGTTCGTTTTTAAAAGGTTCAATTGGCGTCCGTTCTGGCTTACGGACAAGGGCTAAGGTATTAGCAATGAGGCGATAGCAATGGTGGGCTTGTTCGCATTTTGTAGCAAAAATGTTTTACTCTTACGAAAGCCGGTCTTAACTTTTGCTATAACATTAAAGCCTATTTCGCCATCTTTTTAAAATGGCAACGGATCAAGCCAGCACATCATGGCCTGATCAGATCGAACAGGATGGCGACGCCGATCGCACGATCGTGCCATGCAGCGCGACACTTTTTTTACATCAATGTTCAAACAAGGATATATAACTTTGTCTTTAACAATAAACGATTTAACTTATGAAACTCACGTATTACGGGCATTCAACGGTCGAGATCAAAACGGGTAGCAACACCTTACTGTTCGATCCGTTCATTACGCCTAACGAACTGGCCAAACATATCGATGTAAGCGCCTTAAAGCCTGACCATATCCTGGTATCACATGGTCATGGCGATCACGTGGCCGACCTTTTACCTATTCAAAAGCAAAGCGGAGCCAAAGTGATCTGTATAGCCGAGATCGCCGGCTGGTTAGGCAACCATGGCGTTGAGGGTGCGCACGGCATGAACATTGGCGGAAGCTTCGATTTTGGTGGCTTTAAAGTGAAAATGGTGTACGCCCTGCACTCGAGCAGCATGCCTGACGGTAGTTACGGTGGTGTGCCCGCAGGTTTTGTGATCTATGCCGAAGGCAAAAAGATCTACTTTGCCGGCGATACCGCACTGACCATGGATATGCAATTATTAGCCGGTGAGGACCTTGACTGGGCCATCCTACCGATCGGTGATAACTATACTATGGGTATAGATGACGCCATCAAAGCGGCCGACATGATCAACTGCAAGGATATTATCGGTGTACATTACGATACCTTCCCGGTGATCAAGATCGATACCAATGAGGCTAAGGAGAAATTCCTGAAAGCAGGATTGAACCTGAAACTGCCTGCCATTGGTGATAGTGTGGAGCTCTAAGCCAATATATCTAATGACAAAAAATGCCGATCAGATCGGCATTTCTTGTTTATAAATATCTTATGGGAACTTAGTTCTTCGACTTGCTGCCACCATCGGTAATCAGCTTGATCAGGCTGCCCCAGGCCAGTGGGTTAAGCAACGGATTTGGCATCAACGAGTGCGAGTTCATCACCCTGTTGTGCATATCACGGCCAATGTCTGATTGTATCTCGTTGGCATCCCTCGGCATAGAGGCGTATGAGGGTACTGTAGTGAGACCCTTGCTCAGGTTCTTGCGGGCAAGTTCCAGGTCGTCATCGGCCAGCTTCATGGTCAAAAAATCTTTCCTGAACTCATCGGTAGTGGCCCACGGGAACATGTGGAACGCCGGCAGGCTGATCACCTGCGGCTTCATGGCCAAACGCACCGTGTAACTACGGCTATCCAGATCAGTAGGGATCACCATATCCAGCGGGGCAAAACCGACGGCCGTAAATCTTAACGTATCGTTCTCATGCACCACAAAGGAAAAATAGCCTTTATAGTTACCCACGTATACCGAGTTGCTGTTGCTTAGGTTAGTGATGGTCACATACGGTACGATCACCTTGGCGCTATCGGCATTGTAAATGATGCCGGTAAACTGCACCAATGGCCTGTTGCTATTGCCCTTATTGGTTTGAGCAAAAGCACCTATACCTGCTAACAGGCACACCATTAAAATAAGCGAACGTAGTTTCATCCTATATCAACACCAGCTATCCTATTTTATTACGGCAGGCAGGGCTAATTGGTTTTGTTGTAAAACAAAAATACGCACCGGTATCATACCACAGTGCGCATTTAACATAACTTAACAATTAACGCATGTTGAAAGGCAACACCGCGTTAGGGTCGTCTATATCAGTAAGGTTAATGGCTTCAACACCGGTTATTTCGGGCACGGCCTTCATAATGGCCTGCTCAATGCCGGCTTTAAAGGTGGTGATGCTCATCGGGCATGATCCGCATGAACCCAGTAACTTTAACCTCACCACCTTTTCAGGGGTGATCTCTTCTACCGAAACATTGCCGCCATCGGCCTCCAGGTATGGGCGTATGGTGTTCAATGCTTTTTCTACCTCTTCTACCAGATCCATGGTCATGTGATTTATTAAATGTAAAGATACTATTTTTTAGCGATCCGTCACGTCGGCGTAATTGGTGGCGCGTGCGTTGTTGATCGCGATCTGCTGAGCAACACGCTCAGCAATATGTACAAAGGCCTTGTGCATCACACCTTCATCGGTAAGTACCACCGGCTTGCCTGCATCGCCGCTTTCGCTCACGCTGCGCACTAATGGCAATTCACCTAAAAATGGTGCGCCTACCAGTTCGGCCAGGGCCAGGCCTCCGCCTTGTCCAAATATGTGATACTTATTGTCAGGCAGTTCGGCCGGGGTAAAGTAGCTCATGTTCTCGATCACGCCCAGTATAGGCACGTTAATGCTGTCCATCATAAGCATACCTACACCCTTTTTTGCATCGGCCAGGGCCACGTTCTGCGGTGTGGTCACGATCACGGCACCGGTGATCGGAAAGCTTTGGGTAACGGTGATATGAATATCGCCTGTGCCCGGCGGCAGATCCACTACCAGGTAATCCAGATCGCCCCACTCGGCATCGTTGAACAGTTGTTTCACCGCTGTGGATACCATTGGCCCGCGCCATGGCACTGGCTGGTTAGGATCAGTAAAGAAGCCGATAGACAACAGTTTGATGCCATATTTCTCGATCGGTTCTATACGGGTCTTGCCATTCTGCTGAGTGGCTTTGGGGCGTGCGCCCTCAAGCCCGAACATGATCGGCACCGATGGACCGTATATGTCGGCATCTATCAAACCTACCTGCGCACCGGTCGAGGCCAGGGCCAACGCCAGGTTAGCTGCCACGGTAGACTTACCTACCCCGCCTTTACCTGAGGCCACGGCAATGATATTTTTAACGCCCGGCACACCGGTGTTCTTTTGCGTGGTCACCTGCGAGGTCATGTTAACGGTCACGTCCACCTCGGGGCTGATGAAGTGGCTGATGGCATTACGGCAGGCATTCTCGATCAGCCCTTTGAGGGGGCATGCCGGTGTGGTGAGCACTACCGAAAAGGCCAGTTTGTTACCGTCTATCTGAATATCCTGGATCATGTTGAGCGTTACCAGATCCTTTTTCAGATCGGGTTCTTCAACATTACTAAGTGCCTGTAAAACTTGTTCTTTGGTCAATTGCATGATTAAAGGGTTACCGCAAAAATACTAAAACAGGGGCTCAATGCTTTTGTTAAAGAAATATTTGCAATTCGAGATCGTTTTATAGCCGATAAGGATATAGCTTTGATAAATTTTTCTGATGCATCGCCTCACCTCCAAAAAATACCTTCGCATTGCCGGGATCGTACTCGGTGTGCTCGTTCTTATCGGCGTTATAGCTGGTTACGTGGCATACACCAAACGGAGCGCACTGCTGCAAAAAGCCATTTACAAAGCTACGGCTAAAGCTAAGCGTGATCATAATTTAGATGTCAAAATAGGCTCGGCCCAATTTACCGGCCTCAGCACCGTGGCCTTTCATGACATCACGGTGGTGCCCTTTCAGCGCGATACCCTCTTCCATATCAATGACCTTTCGGTAAGTGTGAAGCTGATGCCCCTTGTACTGGGCGAGGTCAAACTGTCTGACGTGATCCTGAAAGATGGCTTCCTGAGCCTGATCAGCAAGAACGGCGTACGCAACTTCGATTTCCTTTTCCGTAAAAAGAAGGACAGCACCAGCACCAAAAGCACTTCAGGACTTAATGAATTTGCCGACAACCTCATTAACGAGGTACTGTACAAGATCCCCGACAACCTTGACCTCCGCAACTTCAGGATCACCTTTGCCGATGATAGCAACCAGGTAAAGCTGATGGCACGCAAGGCCCGCATTTACGATGGTGACCTGACCTCGACCATTGAGGTGAATGACCGCGAATCGGTTTGGCACTTTGCCGGCAAGATGCACCCGAGCGATAAAGAGATCGACGTGAAGCTTTATGCCGATGGCAAAAAGGTAGAGCTGCCCCTCATCGAGAAAAAATTCAAGCTTAAATTTAACTTTGATACGCTGACCACCCGCCTTAACAAGGTAGAGCACGGCAGCAATGAAACGCAGGTGTACACCTACTGTTCGGTCAAGAACCTGCTGGTGAACCACCCTGCCCTATCGGCCCGTGATGTGGTGGTGCCCGATGGCTCCATAGATGCGAACGTTTTTGTAGGTGATAAGTATGTGGCGCTCGACAGCTCCTCAGTGATCCACCTGAAGAAACTGAACATTCACCCTTACCTTAAATACAAGATCAGGCCGGTGAAAATGTACACGCTTAAGGTACATACCGACTGGCAGGATGCGCAAGACTTTTTTGATTCGTTCCCACAAGGCTTGTTCGAATCTTTAGAGGGTATACAGGTAGCCGGTAAGCTGCGTTACAATGCCCACTTGTTCCTGGACACCTCTAACCCTGATGATGTTCAATTTGAATCGGGCCTGGCCAAGCAGGACTTCAGGATACTAAAATTTGGCAAGGTGGACCTGGGTCGTTTGAACCGCGAGTTCGTTTACACCCCTTACGAGAAGGGTAAGCCTATGCCGCCGCGCACTATCGGTCCATCGAACCCTAATTACACGCCGATCACCGAAATATCGCCCAACCTGCGTTATGCGGTCATGACCGCCGAAGATCCATCGTTCCTGACCAATAATGGGTTCGTGCAGGAGTCGTTACGTAAATCCATTGCCGAGGACTTTAAAGAAAAGCGCTTTAAACGTGGTGGTAGTACCATATCTATGCAGTTGGTGAAGAACGCCTTTTTGGTGCGCCAAAAAACGCTCACCCGCAAATTTGAGGAGATACTCATCGTGTGGCTGATCCAAAATGGCCGCATCATGACCAAGGACCGCATGCTGGAGGTTTACTTCAATATCATTGAATGGGGCCGCAATATTTACGGTATCGGTGAGGCGTCGCGCTATTATTTTGCCAAATCGCCTGCTGAGCTAACCCTGGGTGAGAGTATCTATTTAGCCAGCATCGTTCCTAACCCTAAGAATGGCCTGTATGCCTTTGAGCCTGATGGATCATTACGTTACCGCTTGCATGGCTATTTCAGACTCATTGGTAACCTGATGGCCAAACGAGGCTGGACGCAACCTGATAGCAGCGCTTATGGCTTTTATAGCGTAAGGTTAAAAGAGTCACTAAGGCCAAAGATGCCGATCACCGATACTGCAGCAGTTGACAGCCTGTTACAGAACAATCCTGATGACGAAGGTGCCGGTGGCATGATGCTACCTGGCGAAGCACAACAAACCAAAGAGGAAGACCGTCCCGGCTTTTTCAAACGTCTGTTCGGTGGCGGTAAAAAGGACAGCACCGACAGGAAGAAAGAAGCCCTTGCCGACTCGGCCGATGCCGCCAAAAAACGCGAAAGGGATGCCAAGCGTGAACAGAAACGTTTAGACAAAGAACGCCGTAAAGAATTGCGGGAACGGGGGCTATTGTAGGCGTTTGGTCATGTGAGTTAGGTTAATAGCGTTTGCGATGCAGCACACGCGGCACGCGTGCGCCAGCAACAAAGAGGCGTCTTCAATTTCCCTCTTGAGAGGGGCAGGGGTGTGTTTCTGTAAGCGAAAGGTTGAACATACGAACCATATATCAATTAAGCAGCGCTGCGATAGCAAGCCACCTTGACATGATAGGTTGGGTAACTCGTCCTCCGCTGAGATGGCTTCGTACCTCGCCATGACGGGGTGGTTAGTTGGTCGGCTGGATACATTTCCTCGGCAAAGATGGCTTCGTGCCTCGCTACGACGGGTTGGTTGGTCGGCTGGATACATTTCCTTTGCAGAGACGGCTTCGTACCTCACCATGACGGTGTAGTTCGCTTTAAATTTAAAGCCCTCCCTCCCGGGGAGGGTCTGGGTGGGGCTGTTTCACGCCTGTAACGAAATTCCCCAACTTTCCCCGCGTTCAGTTACTGCAAAATCTGTAAAAACCCGACTTTTTCAAGAAATATCCAGAAATAACAATACTTAGCAGGATCGCTGAGGATGAGTGCGGCGCATGAAACGCATGTAACACTTGACAGGTAGGTACAAAATAAAAAGCCCCCCAGTCTTGCACCGGGGGACTTTCAACCTAAACCTTATCACAATTAAATTGGTAAGTTTACCAATTCGTGTATGTTATAACAATTAGCGTACCAAACTCACAAGCCTTGAAACTAATTTTAAATTTTTTAATGTTGTGCTATGATTGATGCTTTTGCTCGCTTCATCTATCTTATAACCAAAAAAGATGTTTTACGACGCTAAATCACTGTTCAAAATTCTATACACTAGTGTCGGGAAAATTACGCTTCCTGGTGTTTACGCCTGCGTAAATAGGCATCGAACAGGAACAACCCGAACACCACATCAAAGAATAAAAAGCCTTTCAGCATAGAACCATTGAAGTAATTCTTCACTTCTGGCAGGCTCACTTTGACCGGTATGTTCACCTTAGCAGTAGTGCCGGCCGACCAATCGGTGCTGGCCAGGGCAAAGATCAGCAATGCCGCAATGGTCACGATAAAAAAGCCAGCGATCACTTTAATGATCCGTGTATCTATGTTGGCTTTCAAGGGCTTAGCTGCCTCTTCGGCACGTATGGACTCCATTACCTTGTAAGTAAAGGCCATTGGCGGCATTTCTATCTCAATGCTGGTTTGCAGTTCCTGATCAAAAGCTAAGATCTCCTGATACGCTTGCTGGTAAGCCTCGTCGGTAGCGATCAGGTGTGCGATGGCAATTTTTTCCTCATTTGAACAGGAACCATCCACATAATTCCACAACCTTTCTTCAATGTTGCTCATATCAATTCCTTTACTTCGTGTTTTAACGTACGCTCCAGCTTTTCTTTCAAACGCTGGCGCGCCCTGAATAGTTTCACCTTCACGTTGTTAGGCTCAATGCCTAAAGTTACGGCTATTTCTTCTAAACTCTGTTCACCCATATAGAACAGGGTGATTATCAGGGCATCATCGGGCAATAACTGCCCAATGGCCTGGTTCAGGTAGTATGACCGGGAGCGGTTCTCGGCCAGGTCATTATCCATACCGCCGCCCTGGTTATCTACTTGTATAAAGTTGTTCTCATCATCTAATGACGAGGTATCTAAACGTTTTTTGCGCAAAAAGGTCATGGCGGTGGTATACACGATACTGTAAAACCAGGTGCTGAACTTGCTATGACCTTCAAAATTTTGTAAAGAGCGGTAAGCCTTGATAAAGCTATCTTGCGCTACCTCTTCCGCATCTTCGCGCGTTTTGGTAAAGCGCATAGCCAGCGTGAACACGAACCGCTGATGGCGTTTCACCAGGTCGGCATAGGCCGATTGGTCACCCGCCAGGGTCTGTTCTATCAGTTCAATATCCGAAAGCTTGCTTTGCATCTTACAACAGCTATGACCACACGGGTGAGTAAGAGGTTACAGCTTTTTTTCAAAAAGATCGGCCTAATTATTTACGACCTGCGCTATCTCGCTGGTCATATCACTTTTTGAATGACCCATCTGTGCCCGAACGGGTCTTCGAATTCGCCCTGGCGATATCCGTAATCATGATCGGTGACGGGCGTAAGCACTTTGGCGCCGGCAGCGATGGCCTGATCGAACACAGCCTGTACATCATTCACAAAAAGACCGATGTATACCGTAGAAGGCACTTGCAAAGGTGTGCTGCGGCCCGAATTAGGCATTGCCTCGTGCAGGTGAAATATAGCGCGATTTATAGATAGCTCCGATACGTGAATGCTACCATCATCATTGCTGTAGCGCATCACTTCGATAGCATCAAAGGCCTTAACATAAAAGGTTATATCGGTGGTGCCGTTAGGTATGGCCAGCACCGGTGCAAATACAGGTTTAACTTCCATAGTGCCGAGAAGATTGGTCGCTTATAAATATAAGTAAAGCTGTGCATAAATAAAAAAGCCACCGGTGTGATACCGATGGCCTTTGATCGAACTGTACTACGTTAATTATTAGCGACCGCTTTTGATACGGTTAGCTGTTGCCTGACCTGGCAGGTAGATTTGGAAGCCGAACGACAGGTTCAACGCGTTTTGAGTAGTAGCGCTGCCGAAGCCGATCACACCTTGGTATTTCAACAAGGTCTCTAAACCTACGTTAGGAGTAATGAAGTATGCGAAACCAGGACCGAAGCCAAGATCAAGACCATTGGTCTTGCCGCCACCATCGCTTACGTTAACGCCACCTACACCTACGTTCACCTCACCAAAGAAACGACCGTGTTTAACCACTTCCATTTCGGGACCAGCATAGTAACGGCCTAATGCACCGATACCGTAACGGGTAGTTGTTGCAGAGTTTTTAGCACCGTCGATACCAAAACGTACGTAACCACCCAAAGCCAGGTTATCCTGAACGAACCAGGCAGCTTTAGGCATAATGTCAAAGCTTACACGTTTTGAGTTGTCCAAACCAAGGTTCAAATTAGCCAGGTCGCCGCCTACTAATACATTGCCTTTTTGGATCTGGGCACTTGCCGATACACTTAGCAATAATGCCGCTACGAGTGTTAATAAGTTGAATTTTTTCATAAGATATGTTATTTGTAGCAGATCAGTTACATTCTGAAATGCTACCCTCTCTTACATCTGAAAATTCATATGGTTTGTGAAAATTTGAAATTTAAGACTTTCTTAACCTCGAATTTGAGCGCGTCAAGGCACTTTTTACAGTTAACGATCTTTTTTAAAAATTTTTGTGATACCTGTGTAACCTGATCAAAAAGTGTGTGGTCATAGTACACAGAAACGCACCACGAGGGTGATAACTAATTGAAACAGATACAATAACTTTAACACTTTAATACTATGGAATTCCCTAAAGAACTCATCGCGATCCTGGTTCCACTTGGCTTATTTGCCATGATATTCGGAATAGTTTACCTGCACAAACGTGAAAAGATGGCCATGATCGAGCGTGGCATGGACCCTCGCCGTTACAAGCCGCAATCGGCCCCTTACCAAAATCTGAAATGGGGTTTACTGCTGATCGGCGCCGGCTTGGGCCTGTTCCTGGCATCGATACTTGACCGCACCGTATTTGCCGACACCATGAGCGATAACGAAGCGATCTACTTCAGTCTCATCGCTATATTTGGCGGCATCGGCCTATTCCTGTCATACCGCATCGAAAAGAAAGAAGTGGTAGAGCATGAAAGACCAGTAGCTCACATCGAAGAAAAGGACCTGGTATAACCGGCCAGTAAAAGCCTTATCGACAGCAAAGGCCATCCGTAGGGGTGGCCTTTTTTCGTCATAATAAATAACGTTCGTACAAAATGTTGAGGTGATGCAGCTCATGCCCGGCGATCACATGCAACTGTGCCCTTACCGACATCACGTTTCCATTGGCATTGCCCTGAATTAGCGAGGCTTCGGCCGTTACTGAACGGTACAGGTATAAGTTCGCCGAGCGCAGATCTTTAAACTCCTGCGCCAGATCGGTCAACGACCGCTTTGCTACATCGTGATGATCAGCATATTCATTCTCATCAAAGCCAGGAAGTGGTGTAGCATCCTTCCGCATAAAGCATAACAAGCGGTAAGCGAACACCCGCTCCACATCGATTAGGTGGGCCAGCACCTGCTTTATGGTCCACTTACCAGGCGCATAGGCATGGTCGCCTCGTTCGGCCGGGATGGACATGAACAGTTTATAGGTGCTATCCTTTAAGGCGGTTAATGTGCTCATAACATCACCCTTATCGGCGGCCAGCTTTACGTAGTTAGCATAAAAGGGCGCGTATTCATATGCTTTAGGCGGTTGTATCCTGGTCATGGCTGGTATTTTTAAGGATGATCCTGAAAGTTGTGCCTTTGCCAACTTCCGAGTCTTTCACAAAGATCTGTCCGCGGTGGTAATTTTCTACCATACGTTTGGTGAGCGATAGGCCAAGCCCCCAGCCACGCTTTCGGGTGGTATAGCCTGGCCTGAAAACGGTAGCAAATTTGGACCGTGGGATACCTTTGCCCGTATCGGTCACATCGATATATACCAGGTTACGGGTCTTATTGGCGGCAATGTCTACCTTGATACTGCCCTTACCCTCTATGGCGTTCACGGCATTTTTAAGCAAGTTCTCGATCACCCAATCAAATAGCGGCACATTGATCCCTGCCGTAAGGTAATGGTCGCCGTTCA
Organism: Mucilaginibacter daejeonensis; assembly: GCF_020783335.1. NCBI lineage: Bacteria > Pseudomonadati > Bacteroidota > Sphingobacteriia > Sphingobacteriales > Sphingobacteriaceae > Mucilaginibacter > Mucilaginibacter daejeonensis. Next base: position 118,411 of record NZ_CP086068.1, on the reverse strand, counting down.
CCTCAAAGGTGATCTTATCGGTAACACGCACCCTAAAGTAGTCCACAAAATCCTTTACTACATCATATACCGAGTGCTGCTCCAGCACGGGCTGCGAACCGATCTTGGAAAAGCGATCGGCCACCACTTCCAAACGCTTCACATCGTTCGACATCTCGGCAATGAGCGGGTCCTCTTCGGCATTGAACTTATCTTTTAACAACTCGATCCAAGCCAGTAATGATGAGATCGGCGTACCCAACTGGTGGGCTGTCTCTTTGGCCAAGCCTACCCAAACCTGGTTCTGCTCCGATTTACGGGTAGAACTGAACGCCGAGTAAGCCACCATCAGGAACACCGCAATGATCGATAGCTGCACATAAGGGAACACCTTCAGTTGCGTAAGCAGCTGCGAATCTTTATAATACACCAGCCAGTAGCTGCCGCCAAAGCCCGGTATGCTGATGCGGATAGGCTGGTGCTGGGCCTTCATGGTAGCCAGCTCGTTCTCAAAATATTGCGGGTCGTAAACAGGTGGTTTCTTTTTCTTGGGATCAGGGTTCTTTTCAGGCTCGGGTGGTATATCAATAAAGGTCTTGGTAGAGTCGAGCCCGCGGGTGGTCTTGATCTCGCCGCTCTCGTCGGTAACGATGGCCGGCACGCTCAAGCTATCGCGCACCAAAAAAACAAAGTTCAGGTGATCTTCATCTATGGTGCTCAGTACCTGCTTCATGGTACGTGCCCATACCTGTGCGCGGGTGCGTTCGCTGCGGGCAATGTTCTTGACCAGGTAATTGGTATATAGCAGCGAACTGCCTGCAATGATCACGGCAAAGAACAGCAACAGGTACTTCCACCTTTTTTTGCTTTGATACGGGTTACTCATAACTTGCCCAAATATAATAAGTTGACCCGTGTTAAGGCAGGCACCGGCATGGAAATGCCTTTGTGTTGGTTCATCATCGTTACCATAACGTAACCATTGTATGAATGTTGGATTGCTACCGCATTTTAAGCCATGCTTTGATAATTGACTGCTATCCTTATATTTAAGCACTCAATATCAGCTACATAACTATTGATATGAAAATTTTTAAGCCCTTAATGTTATTTGCCGTGTTAATTTGCGGCAACAGCTATGCACAGCGTATGAACATCAAGACCACTGCTTATCCTCAAACCAAAAAAGGCGAAGTGACCGATACTTACTTCGATACCAGCGTGCCCGACCCTTACCGCTGGCTGGAGGACGACCGCTCCGAGGACACCAAAGCCTGGGTGACCGAACAGAACAAGGTGACCCAAGCCTACCTGAGCCAGATCCCTTATCGTAACACCATACGCCAACGGCTCGAAAAGCTATGGAACTATGAGCGTTACAGTGCACCTTTTAAGGAAGGCAGTTATACATACTTTTATAAGAACGATGGTTTGCAAAGCCAGTCGGTGCTGTATCGTCAGGCCGAGGGCGGACAGCCAGAGATATTTTTAGACCCCAACAAGTTCTCAAAAGACGGAACGACCTCCCTTTCGGGTATATCGTTCAGCAAGGATGGTAGCCTGGCGGCTTACCAAACATCGGCCGGCGGATCTGACTGGAGCAATGCGGTCGTGATGAGAGCTACCGACAGATCAATTATTGGCGATACGCTGAAGGACATTAAATTCTCGGGGCTAGCATGGAAAGGCAACGAAGGATTCTATTACAGCACATACGAAAAACCTAAAGAAGGCAGTCTGCTTTCGGGCATGACGCAATACCATAAGCTTTTTTACCACAAACTGGGCACACCGCAAAGTGAGGATAAGCTGATCTTTGGCGGCGAGCAGACGCCTCGCCGTTACATAGGCGCTTACCTGACCGAAGATGAACGCTACCTGGTGATCACTGCCGCCAACTCTACCACTGGTAACGAACTTTACTTTCAGGACCTGAGCAAGCCGGATAGCAAGATCACCAACATTGTTGACAACATGGACAATGTGCACACCATTATTGCCAATGTAGGCAGTAAACTGTACATCCATACCAATTTGTATGCGCCTACCTACCGGTTAGTGGTTACCGATGCGGCCGACCCCCAACCACGCAACTGGAAGAACCTGATCGCCAAGACCGAGAACGTACTTGAGGTATCTACCGCCGGAGGCAAGCTCTTTGCACACTACCTGAAGGATGCCACCACCTTTGTACAACAGTACGATATGAACGGTAAGCTGGAACATGCCGTGGCCCTGCCCTCGGTAGGTACGGCAAGCGGTTTCAGCGCCAAGCAGGAAGATAAGGACATTTACTACACCTTCACTTCTTATACTTACCCATCTACCATCTTCAAATATGATATAGCAACAGGCCGCTCGGAGGTCTATAAGCGCTCGGGCGTAAAGTTCGACCCGTCATTATATGAATCGAAGCAGGTATTTTACAAGTCGAAAGATGGCACACGGGTTCCAATGATCATCACCTACAAAAAAGGCACGGTGCTGAATGAGCACAACCCTACTTTGTTATATGCTTATGGCGGTTTTGGCGTGAGCCTTACCCCCGCCTTCAGCACCTCGAACATTATTTTGTTAGAACAGGGCGGCATTTATGCCGTAGCCAACCTGCGTGGCGGCGGCGAGTACGGCGAGACCTGGCATAAAGCAGGTACCAAGCTACGCAAGCAGAACGTATTTGACGATTTTATAGCGGCTGCCGAATACCTGATCAAAAGCAAATATACCTCTAAAGAATTCCTGGCTATTGCAGGCGGCTCTAACGGTGGCTTATTGGTAGGCGCAACGATCACTCAGCGCCCTGATCTTTGCCAGGTAGCGTTCCCGGCAGTAGGCGTAATGGATATGCTGCGTTACAACAAATTCACCGCAGGTGCGGGCTGGGCCTATGACTATGGTACCGCCGAAGATAGCGAAGGCATGTTCAAATACCTATACCGCTATTCGCCTTACCACGCGCTCAAACCGGCCAGCTACCCGGCCACTATGGTGACCACGGCCGATCATGATGATCGCGTGGTACCGGCGCACTCCTTTAAATTTGCTGCCCGTTTGCAGGAGTGCCAAAAAGGCCCTGCTCCTACACTGATCCGCATCGAGACCAATGCCGGCCACGGAGCAGGCCGCTCAACGGCACAGATCATTGGGCAGGAGACCGATAAATGGGCATTCATGTTCGTGAATATGGGTGTAGATTATAAATAGAATTTTTATCATGCTGTTATACAGCTATTTATGGTATAATGTTAAATTTATGTGAACAATAGCTCCCTGATCCTGTTGTAGGGTTCAGTTGTTTTGGAGCACTCCTTTAAGGTAATGCCAAAGTAATAGTTTGATCCATTATGAACATAAATTGAAAAGGGCGGGCATTTAGCCTGCCCTTTTTTATAACATTGCACAATTACTTTGATCGCTCTTCGCAATACCTTGACCAATACTACAAAAAAATGGATATCGTGGTTGGTAAAGGCCGGTATATTGGCCCTCGCCTTCCTGTTCATTTATAAACGCCTTACCAATAGCGAAGGGCTCAAGCACTTTACCGATATCATTACCGAGGTGAACACCGTATATGCCGTGATCACAGTAACGCTTATCGGCATCCTGATGGTATTCAATTACCTGCAAGAGGCTTATAAATGGCAATACCTCACCCGTAAATGGGCACCTATCTCTGCCTGGCAGTCCATCAGCTCGGTATTCTGTGGACTTACCCTGGCTATATTTACCCCCAACCGTTGGGGCGAATTTGGCGGCCGGGTCATGTTCCTGCCCAAGCGTAAGCGTTTACATGGCGTTTTTGCTATGGCGGTGGGTACGTTCGGCCAAATGGTGGTCACCTGCGTTTTGGGGTCGGCTTCCCTGTTGTGGTTCATTTACTACTTTTTGCATGTCAACTTTTGGCTGTATATCGGTATGCTGACCACCGGCCTGGGCTTCATGACGTTGATGCTCATTTTTTACTTCAATGTAAGGTGGGTGGCTTCGTTGCTGAACGCTATACCCTTTCTACGCAAGTATCACCGCTTTTTTGATGTATTAAAGCGTTACCGCTCTAATGAGCTGCTGGTGATCATGTGTTTTTGCCTGGCCCGCTTCCTTACCTATTCGTTCCAGTATTACCTGATCATCCACTTGCTGCTGCCGCAGATCGCTTTACATAAAGTGATGCTATTAACATCGGTGTTCTTTTTTATTCAATCGGTTTTACCTACTATTGATGTGGTGGATATTGGCGTACGCAGCGCCACTGCCGACAAGCTTTTTGAATACGTTACCAATCAGCATATCGCTATTATTGCGGCAGTTGCACTGATCTGGTTCACCAACATCATTTTGCCGGCCATCATCGGTTCGGTATTCGTTCTAAAATTAAGGTTCTTTGATAACGATCTATAGTACTGTTGTTCTATTACTTACCAGCCTGTATCTGGTAGTGCTTATTTACCTGATCAGGGGCTGGGCGGCCTTGCGTAAACCGGGGGTACGATCTGCGCCCGCCGATCTGCACACCAAAGTGACCCTGCTGATCGCTGCCCGTAACGAGGCCGAGAACATCCGGCTAACTATAGACGACATTTTAGCACAAGACTATCCCAAACACTTACTGGAAGTGATCATTGTTGATGACCACTCTACCGATGACACCGCCGACATTATTCGCAGCTACGCCCCACAGGGTATTCAACTGCTGCAAATGAATGAGACCGAAAAACTGAACTCCTATAAAAAGATGGCCATTGCCAAAGCCATCGACCGATCTACAGGCGAACTGATGGTGGCCACTGACGCTGACTGCCGCATGGGTACGCGCTGGTTAAGCAGTATCGTGTCTTACTACGAAACGCAACAGTGGGTCATGATCTCTTCGCCGGTAGGATATTTCCAGGAAAAGAGCTTGTTCGAGCGATTGCAAACACTGGAGTTCTCGTACCTGATCGGTATAGGGGCGGCATTTATCGGTAATGGCCGCGCATCTACCTGCAACGGCGCCAACTTTGCCTACCGAAAAGACGTGTTCTACGAGGTTGGGGGTTTTAAAGGCATTGATGATGTGGCCTCGGGCGATGATGAGCTCCTGTTGCAAAAGGTGGCCGAAAGATACCCGGGCCGCATCGGCTTTTTGAGGGACCGTGATGCCATTGTGTACACCCACGCCAAACCTACTCTTGCCGATTTTTTACAACAGCGCCGCCGCTGGGCCTCCAAGACCACCAAGTACAAGGATAAAAAAGTGACCGCGCTGGCCGTATGCATCTGGCTTTTTAACGTCAGCCTGCTGGCTAACATGCTGCTGAGCTTTTACGATCTTTACTTTTTGCAGCTCTTCGCCCTGCAAATGCTGTTCAAGTACCTGTTCGAGGCGGCTTTTCTGTTGCCGATATGTACCTTTTTTAAAAGGGGAAGTTCGGTGCTATTGCTCATTTTGTTATCACCTATCCACATCATTTACTTTGTTTACGTGGGGTTGATGGGCAGTACCAGCAAGTACCAGTGGAAAGGGCGCACGGTCAAATAGCAAGTTATTAAAATGTATAAGAGGTGACACATCCTTGCCTATAAACCGTTAGCTTTATTGAGTTAAATTATTTTCCGTTGCTTGATCATATATGTCCAACATTCCTTTACCAGCTAACGAGAACGAGCGCCTGGAGTCGCTAAGATCCTATAACATACTTGACACGCTTGAGGAAGCTGAATATAACGAGATCGTACTGGTGGCATCTGAGATATGCCAAACACCGGTAGCGCTGATCAGCCTGGTGGATCACGAACGCCAGTGGTTTAAATCCATCGTGGGTGTTGATCTTAAACAGACGCCTAAAGAGCAGGCATTTTGCGCTTACACGATCGTGGAGAATGATGTGATGATCGTGAAGGACGCCCGAAACGATCCCCGCTTTGCCCAAAATCCGCTGGTTACCGGTTTCCCTAACATCGTTTTTTATGCGGGTGTACCATTGATCACTAATGATGGCCATGCACTGGGCTCCTTGTGCGTGATCGACAATAAGGTGAATGACCTGACGCCTCAACAGATCAATGCGCTCAAGGTATTAAGCAAGCAGGTATCAAGCTTGCTGGAGTTACGCAAAAAGAACCGCGAACTGGAGGAGGCCAACGTCGCGCTGATGGAATCGAACCTGTTCATCCAGCGATTCGCAGGTATGGTGGCCCACGATATCAAGAACCCACTCAGCAGTATGCTGCTATCCTCGCAGGCCCTGCAACGCCAGTTACAATCATCTGATGATATCAAAAGCCTTAAGTTAGTAGAGATGAACATTCGCTCGTCAAAGCAATTACTGCATTTGGTAGATGAGATACTGGTGTATTCCACGTCGCCGTCAAGTATGCTGGCACGGCGCGAACTTGTCAATGTAAGTTCCCTTATCACCAAGCTCATGAAGCTGATCGAGATACCGGCCTCGATACATATAGAGCTTCCTGAAAAAGAGCACATCCTGCATGTACCAGGCGTGGCATTAGAACAGATCTTTTTGAACCTGCTTACTAATGCCATCCGTTATAATGACAAGCCGGAAGGGTTGATAAGCTTCCAGGTGACCGAAGATGCCGAGTATTTTACCATTGAGGTGACCGACAATGGCATTGGTATAGAGCCACAGTACATCACCCGCATATTCGACGAAAAATTTACGGCCGGCCGTACCGACCGTTTCGACAAAAAAGGGACCGGTATCGGTTTAAGCACGGTGAAGGCCCTGGTAGAAAAATTAGGCGGAACGGTATACGCCCGTTCGGTACTGGGCCAGGAGACCACCATTTGCTTCACCGTAAAGAAACCCGCCGACGCATGACCACCATCGCTTTTTTGACCGACATCCACCTGGATGAAGTGGACATGAACAGCCATGGCGTTGACCCCTACCACAATTGGCAAAAGGCCCTGGCCGATGTGGCCACTCGCCACGTAGATCATGTGATCATTGGCGGCGATATCGGTTCTTCAAGCGCCTACGCACATTTTTTCGATAGCTTACAAAAGCTCGGCATCCCTTATCATGCGATCATTGGTAACCATGATCGCTATGACGATGTGGTCGCTCATTACCATGAGCCTTTGAAGGGTGATCACAAGCAACTGTATTATAGCATTGACCCGGATGGCACAAGGTACATCTTCCTGGATTCATCGCCAGGAGCGATCAGCGCCGAACAATTGGAATGGCTCCGCAGGCAGTTGGAAACTCCCCATCAGATCATGCTTTGTGTACATCACCCGGTACTGTCGGTCGATACCCCTGTGGATCACCTTTATCCTTTGCAGAACCGCGACGAGTTGCATGCTGTCCTGGAAAACTCAGCCAAGACAATCACCATCTTATGCGGACACTACCACATGCCGCACGAGCATACCGAGGGCTTGCTTAAGCAATACATCACACCAGCCGTTTCGTACCAGATCAACGAGCAGGCCGATGAGATACAGATATCCAGCGAACGCTTCGGCTACCGCCTCATCACTTTAGACGGCGGCCGTTCAAAGACCGAACTGATCTGGCTAAAAGCGTAAGGTGAGACCCCTCAGGCCATAACGGCCGCCGGTGCTTTAGGTTTGCGTTTCAGGATCAATGCACTGATCAGTGTCATGACCAGGGCTACTGGTATCACTTCCATATAAGTAAGGGCGATCACACCAAAAGGCGTCTTATATGCATCACGATACCAAGCCATTTCAGCTATTTGCTTGTTGATCTCGGCCTGTGAGGCGCCGTCACGCTGTGCCTGGGTGATCACATGCTTCATGTAGGTTTCCATAAAATCGGGCATAAATAGGTAGAACTCGAACAGCCACACGATCACATACATGGTAGAGGCCACCAGCGCCATTAACCCACCGATCTTGAAAGCCTCGCCAAAGGTGATCACACCGCCATTAAAACGGTCGCGGTAGTTTTTGATGCCGACGAATACGAACGAGAAGGCCAGCAACATACCGGTGTAACCCAGCACCATGCCTATATCCTGCCGCTCTGGGTGGCTGTGGCACATAACGCTCGAGAAGACCATAAAACCGGTTATCACCAACCCCGATAACAACCCGAATATCCAAATACTCTTTTTCATTTGTTGAAGTGTTTTTATGGCTCAAAAGTGTGTCATCACCCGCTTTTGCCGGTCATACTTTAGGATGATTTTGACTTTTTCAGTGCTCATTCATGCTTTGGGATGACGAACCAGTGCTATGCGATCAGCCCGATACGCTTGGCTTTCTCTACTGCCTGTGTGCGTCGCTTGGCTTCCAGTTTTTCAAATAGCCTTGCCGAATGTGTTTTAACAGTATTGACAGATACAAAGAGTTTTTCGGCGATCTCCTGGTTACTTAACCCATCGGCCATCAACTGCAACACCTCCAATTCACGGCGGCTCATGTTGGTCTCGGTAAGCGCCTCCTTATTCAACACAAAATCGTCTTTGGCCGTATCGATAAACACCGGCACCTCCACGATCTGCTCTGTTACGGTAGGCTTGGCCAACTTAAGTGCCAGCCAAACACCCAGTGCCATGAACAGCACGGCAATGATACCGGCATAGATCTCGAACGAGTGCCGCATGATCAGCAACTTGAACTCGAGCCACTTCAGCACGAACAGGGCCAACGCCAGCGATATGCTGTAAGCAATGGTCTGTTTGTGTTTACTCAGAAAAGTACCTGCCACGTAAAACGATAATTGGTTCACCCGAAAGTAAGAATTTTAAGGATCTGACGAAAGTGGACGGTACAGCTCACTTGCGTCCGTTAGAACAACGTCAGCTGATCGGGGTCGCCTGCATTACTTATCCTTGGCGGCAGATCGCCAAAGTTGGATACCGATATACCCAGTAGCCGGATCTTCACTTCATCAAGTCCTGTTGCTTCCAACAACTCTTTGGCGGTGCGCTGCAGCGTATCTACATCGCCCACTGGTTCGGTAAAAGAGCGATTGCGGGTGATCTGTTTAAAATCATGGTATTTGATCTTGAGCGTAACAGTGCGGCCCTTCAGCGCATAACGTTCCAGCCGATCGGCTACCGTTCGGGCGATCTTGTCCAGCTCGGCGCTCATCTCGTCCAGTTCTGTCAGGTCGTAAGCAAAGGTATCTTCGGCCCCCATTGATTTGGTCTCACGGTGGGGCTGCACCGGGCGGTCGTCTATCCCCCTAACGATGCGGTAATAAAAGTGACCCGCTTTGCCAAAGCTTTTTACTAACTCATCCTCTGTAAGCTGTTTCAGGTCGAGGCCGGTATGCAGGCCCATCTTCTTCATCTTTTCGGCGGTCACCTTACCCACTCCAAAGAATTTTTCTACCGGCAGTGCCTCCATGAACCCTTCGATGGCCGATGGACCGATGAACTTTAATCCATTAGGTTTATTAATATCCGATGCGATCTTAGCCACGAACTTGTTGACCGATACACCCGCCGACGCTGTCAGCTGTAATTCATCGGCAATGGCCTGTTTGATTTGCTGTGCCACTTCAATGGCCGACCCTATATTCAACTTATCTTCAGTGACATCCAGATAGGCCTCATCTAATGATAGCGGCTCGATAAGGTCGGTATAACGGCCAAATATCTCACGGATGTGTTGCGATACCTCTTTATAGACCGCAAATCGTGGCCGCACAAAGATCACATGCGGGCAAAGCTGCTGCGCCTTTTTGGCCGACATGGCCGATCGCACCCCATACTTGCGTGCCTCATAACTGGCCGTAGCCACTACGCCACCCCTACCCTCCGGGGAGCCGCCCACCGCGATAGGCTTACCCCGATACTCCGGGTAATCACGCTGCTCCACCGATGCATAAAAAGCATCCATATCGATATGGATGATCTTACGGTAAGTGGTTTCGGGCGAGGGCATGAGCAAAGATAAAGCGTCTGTCTCACAAACCCGCCATCCGAGGCCCGGAGCGGTCTTTGTAAAAGCTTATGCTTGCATACGCAGAAATCACTTCGTGCCTCGCGATGACGTAAAATATTAAGGCCTCTCCTTTGGAGAGGGTTGGGAGAGGTTCTATATTTGCCCTCATGCAAACTATCACCTGGGCCGACTTTGAGAAAGTGGAACTGCGGGCGGGCACCATCATTGAGGTGGCCGATTTCCCCGCGGCACGCAAGCCGGCCTATCAGCTAACGGTAGATTTTGGTCCGTTGGGCATTAAACGCTCAAGCGCCCAGATCACTAAGCATTATACTAAAGAAGAATTGATCGGCCGCCAGATACTGGGCGTGGTCAACTTTCCCGAAAAGCAGATAGCCAATTTTATGTCGCAGTTCCTGGTCACCGGCCTAGCCGACGAGAATGGCGACATCGTACTCACCGCTGTTGAGCGCCCCGTGCCTAACGGCAGCAAACTGATCTGATGCGTTATATCAATTTTGATAACGAGAACACCCTCTCGCCCGACGAGTTCTTTATGGCCGAAGCCCTGCGTGAAGCACGCTTGGCCTATGCCGAGGACGAGATACCGATCGGCGCGATCGTGACCTGCCAGGGTAAGATCATTGGCCGTGGGCATAACCTGACCGAACGGTTGAACGATGTATCGGCCCACGCCGAAATGCAGGCCTTTACGGCTGCTGCCAACTACCTTGGCGGTAAATACCTGAAGGATTGCACCCTGTATGTGACCTTGGAACCCTGCGTGATGTGCGCCGGCGCATCGTACTGGTTCCAAGTTGGTAAGATCGTGTTCGGCGCGTATGATACACGCATGGGTTTCGGGCGTTTGAACCAGAAAGTTACCCACCCCAAGACCATCATTACCGGCGGTATACGGGAGAACGAATGTGCCGAACTGGTGCGTGAATTCTTCCGGAACAAGCGGACAAAAACTTAACAATAATCTGAACAATTATGAGGGTCAACCCTTTATATTTGCGACGATACATCTTTTTTAACCTTAAAAAATAGTCACTATGGCATTTGAATTACCGGCGTTACCATACGCTACCGACGCTCTGGAACCGCACATCGATAAAGCCACTATGGAGATCCACCATGGTAAGCACCACCAAGCTTATGTTACCAACCTGAACAAAGCTTTAGAAGGTAAACCAGAGGCTAATAGCAGCATCGAAGAGATCGTTAAACATATATCTAAGTTCCCTGCAGCCGTACGTAACAACGGTGGTGGTCACTATAACCACACTTTATTCTGGACCTTGCTGTCGCCTAACGGTGGTGGCGAGCCTACCGGCGAACTGGCTGACGCGATCAAAAGCACTTTCGGTTCATTTGACGAATTGAAGACCAAGATGAACGAAGCTGGTGCTACCCGTTTTGGTTCGGGCTGGGCTTGGTTAGTAGTAACTGCCGATAAAAAACTGGCCGTTACCTCAACCCCTAACCAGGACAATCCATTGATGGACCTTCCTGAGATCACTGTAAAAGGCACCCCGATCTTGGGTATCGATGTTTGGGAGCATGCTTATTACCTGAAATATCAGAACAAGCGTCCTGACTACTTAGCAGCCATCTGGAACGTGATCAACTGGAACCACGTTGCCGAGCTGTACAAAAAAGCTAAATAAGCATCCGCCCAGGTCCTCACTGGAAGGGAGCATCAAAACAACAAAGCCATTGCAGGTATACTTGCAGTGGCTTTGTCGTTTCTGATCCACATGTATTCTCATTTTGGCTACAAAACACCTCATTTAAGCTACATGTAAATATGCTTATCTCTTCAAATTTGTTCTATCAAAACGATACATTATGAAAGAGCAAAAAGAAAGTAAGATATGGTTCATTACGGGAGCTTCCCGTGGTTTTGGCAGCGTTTGGACCCAAGCTGCACTTGAACGCGGCGATAAGGTCGCGGCCACTGCACGTAAATTAGAGAGCATCGCCCACTTGAACGAGAAATATGGCGACAATGTACTGACCCTTGAGCTTGACGTTACCAACGCCGATCAGGCCAAAGCAGCGGTAGAACAGGCGCATGCACATTTTGGCAGGCTGGACATTGTGCTTAACAATGCAGGATATTCATTGGTAAGCACCATTGAAGAAGCCAATGCCGATGAGATACGTGCTTTATACGAGACCAATGTGATCGGCCCCGTCTCGGTCATACAAGCGGCGTTGCCGTTGTTGCGTCAACAAGGCGGCGGTCATATCATCGGTACCTCAAGCAATTTAGGGCATGTAACGCTGCCTGTGATCGGTTACTATTGTTCATCAAAATGGGCCTTTGAGGCCATTCACGAAAGTTTGGCAGCCGAGGTAAAGGACTTTGGCATTAAGGTCACCATTATTGAGCCGGGTGCTTATGCTACCGAATTTGGCAGCCAGGATTCGCTCAAGTTCTCACAAGGCCTTGACATCTATACCGACTATAAAGATAAATTTTTCGGTAGCTTACGTACAATGGAACGGGGAGACCCTGAAGCAACGCCTGAAGCTGTGTTTAAGATCGTTGATGCCGAGAACCCGCCTTTGCGCTTCTTTTTAGGTAGCCATTGCTTACCGTGGGTTAAAGAGGCATACGCCGAACGCCTGGCCACCTGGGAAGAATGGAAAGAGGTGTCTGACCAAGCGCAGGGAGTGTCTAAATAAAAAATGACATTACAGAACCCTTAATAATTTGATGAACATCAGCAAATGACCGATATTGACCAATACCGGTCATTTGTTATTGAATTTAGCTATGAAAAAGCAAGAGAACGTTCCCCATAAATTTACGTCGCTGGCTGATGCACACCGGGCGTTCGGATTACCCGCGCCAAAGCATCCGTTGATAAGCTTGATCAACGGTGCTCATGGCCAGTCTGGTCCGCCACAGCATCATGTGCTTGGTTTTTATAAGATCTCGTGCAAACCTAAGCTCAGCGGAAAATTAAGATATGGGCAAAGCCAATATGATTTTGATGAAGGTGGAATGCTTTTCGCGTCGCCGGGGCAGATCATTGGGCGTAATGATGGCGAGACCAATGTATGCTCACAATATACCTTGCTGATCCACCCCGACTTCTTTTTGGGTTATCCGCTGGCAAAAAGCATTAAGCAATACGGTTTCTTCTCCTATTCTACCAACGAGGCGTTGCACCTTTCAGAAGATGAACGCCTGATGATCACTTCCATTTTCCAGATGATAGAGAAGGAATTGAACAACCCAATTGACGAATTGAGCCAAAACGTGGTGATGGCACAAATAGAACTACTGCTTAACTATGCTAACCGGTTCTATAAAAGGCAGTTCATCACCCGCAAGATCGTGAATAATAATTTGCTGCAACAGCTTGAAGAGCTCCTGAACAATTACTTTAATAACGAGACGGCTTTGGCGTCCGGCATACCCACGGTTCAATACCTGGCCGATCAGCTCAACCTTACCCCTACCTACCTGAGCGATATGCTGCGATCGCTCACCGGTCAAAATGCACAGCAGCATATCCATTATGTACTTATTGAAAAGGCTAAAGAAAAGCTATCTACCACCAACCTGTCTGTAAGCGAGATCGCTTATAACTTGGGGTTCGAACATCCTCAGTCTTTTAGTAAGTTATTCAAATTAAAGACCAATGTGTCTCCGCTCGGGTTCAGGCAAGCCTTTAATTAATGCCATTAGCAAGGATAAAAACATCTCAAGAGGTAAGGGGTTTGATAGATACCGATAAGGTCTATCGATCTTAAGGTTATATTAAATTGCTAAATTTCGCCTGATAAGCGATAACTGACCTCTGTTTATGAAAGCCATAGTACTTGTTGGGGCTGATCAGCCTCTCACCCTTCAGGAAGTTGACAAACCCACTTTAGCCCCGGGCGAAGCTCTTGTTCAATTGAAAGCCGCAGCTCTTAACCGCCGCGATCATTGGATCAGCATTGGCAAGTATGCGGGCATCAAATACCCTACGATCTTAGGGTCTGACGGTGCCGGTGTAGTGGTAGAAGTGGCTGGCGATGCCGGACAGGAATGGCTAGGCAAAGAAGTGATCATTAACCCGGGCCATGACTGGGGCGATCACGCTGACCATCATTCCAAGGAATTCAATATTCTGGGCTTGCCGGATGACGGTACTTTTGCCGAGTATGTTAAGGTAAAGATAGAATACTTGCACCCTAAACCAGCACACCTGAGTTTTGAGCAGGCCGCCGCATTACCCTTAGCCGGATTAACCGCCTACCGTGCGTTGTTCTTTAAAGGCAAAGCCAAAAAAGGTGATAAGGTACTGGTTGTTGGGGCTGGTGCCGGTACAGGTACTTATGCCGTTCAATTTGCAGTAGCCGCAGGTTGCCAGGTATTTGTGACCTCAGGCTCCGGTGATAAGATCGAACGGGCAAGGCAATTGGGCGCAGCTGCGGGTGTGAACTACAAAGCGCAGGATTGGGCCGAAGAATTGAAACATATGGCCGGCGGCTTTGATGTGGTGATCGATAGTGCCTTAGGCCCCGACTTTGTTAAGCTACCTGACCTGATGAACGCCGGCGGTCGCATCGTGTTCTTTGGCGCTACGGCGGGCAACATACCCGAGCTTCCTGCCCGGACGCTTTTCTCCAAGCAATTACAGTTGCTGGGCACCATGATGGGTTCGCCCGACGACTTTGAGGCTATGCTTGACCTGGTTAACGAGCATAAGATCGTACCCGTGGTAGACGAGGTGTACCCCCTGGCCGATATGCAAAAGGCAGTGAATAAAATGGGGAATTCGGCACAGTTCGGTAAATTGGTGATCAGCATCAGCTAATATGCTTTCGTTACGCGTGCAGGCTATCGAGCGCAACACGGCCGATACCTCGACCTTTTACCTATTACCTGTTGATGGCGGCACTGTCAGTTATCAAGCCGGACAGTTCCTGACCTTGGTGATCGATCATCATGGCCAGGAGGTGCGTCGCTCCTATTCATTGAGCTCATCGCCGCACGAGCAGATGCTGTCATTAACCATTAAGCGTATCCCCAATGGCGAGGTGACCCGTTACCTGCATACTTACGCCCGTATAGGCGATATTTGGAAAGCTGTTGAACCGGCCGGCCGGTTCACGTTACCCGAGCCGCTGCTTGATGCACCACTCGTGTATTTTGCTGCAGGCAGTGGTATCTCCCCTATATACGCTCATTTAAAGTATCTCATCCTTCAGGGTTTCGACCGACCGGTCTATCTTTTTTACAGTAACCTGAGCGCTTCCAGTATCATCTTTAAAAAAGAATTGGATGAATTGAGTGCGGCCTCTGGTGGGCACCTAAAGATCATACACCTGATCAGTGATGAAGGTAAGCGACTGAACAATTACGTAGCCGAGAACCTGATCCGCCAGTACCTGCCCGATACGTTTAGGCAGGCTCAATACTATCTATGTGGCCCGTTCACTTACATGCGCATGGTGAGGCTTACGCTATTGTACATGCATGTAGATGACACGCACATTCACCGCGAGAACTTTGTGCTGGAGACGGTACCGTCAAGCACCACCGTGACCAATTTTGAACCGCACAAGATCCGCATTAATTTTAATGGTGAAGTTCATGACTTGGTCACCGGCGCCAACCAAACCATTCTTCAGGCGGCCTTGCAAAATGATCTGCATCTGCCATATAGTTGTGGCGCCGGTGTATGCGCCGCCTGTGCCGTAAAATGCACCTCGGGCCAAGTAACGGTAGTGAAGAATGAGGTACTGACCGATGCCGAAATGAAACAAGGCTGGATATTGACCTGTACCGGTTATGCAGCAAGCGATGACGTGCGTATCGAATATTGATAGTAACTATATCAATTACACACAAGTATCAACGTGACCATAATGGGCCGTTCTTGCTATGATATACTTGTATATGGCCGTCATTATGGGCTTGCTGTAAAAGTTGATCGGACTCCTCTATGGTTGTGCCGCTCAACTCGGCAAATTCGCATGTGGTCATTGTTTTGAATAGACCGAATAAACCTTTCAGGTCTTCGGCATGGTCCTGTTCTTTTATGTTAGGTATGAGCTTTTTAATAGCCATCTTATATACCTCATACGGCTTAGTTCCATAAGCTTTTTCGGTATCGCCTGTAGCATTGGTGAAAAATATGGTCGGGAACCCTCTCACTCCCATGCTGCGTGCCAAGGCGAGGTCTTCTTGAAATGCTCTTTGGGCCTCATTATCAAGGTCTGCCTCGAATTTGGTCAGGTCCAGATCGGCTAAAGCAGCAGCCTGCAAGATGATGTCGCGCTTAGCAATGTTCATCTTCTTCAAAAAGACCATCTCGCGCATGATGCGAAGCATCATCAGGGCTTTCTTTTCATCCTGTAGCTGCGCTGCCTTGAATGCGATAGATGGCGGATAAGAGGAGTCCAGCGGATCTTCCAGCCACACGTCACCATCTATAGGCATATTGTAATGAAGGCTCACCTCATCCCAGTGATGGGCAACGTCCGACGGCTTGCTGATGCCTCCGCTGTTATAGCTCCAGTCGGGCAGTAAGCCACCCATACGATATTCTACATGCAACACATAACCATAAGCTAACTTCAGCCTTCGTAACTGCGGCTCGATACCCCAGCATGATGAACAGATGGGATCGGTGAAGTACAGCATCTTCAGTGGCTTTTTGCCGACGTTGTTTACCTCTGTTGGTCGGTCGTTCTGTTGCGATGGCACTTCACATAAGCCGGTCTCTATATCGCAAAGCATCGGGTTGGTCTTTTTCTCCATATTGTCTTAATAAACAAATGTCCTGTCAGATTATGGCTGAAAGTCGGTAGCTTTGCGACAGCCTCATCTGATCAGGATCGCTTGATATTGATCCATAGCAAAGGTGAGGAAGACCACATTCACCATCAATAGGTCAAGAAAACATGACTACCACCTTTACCGAAAACTCAGACAATAATTGCCCGGCTCAAAGCCTCCTCAGATCACTATCAGGTAAATGGAAACCGCAATTATTTAAAATAGCCACAACAGCGCCATTGCGGTTCAATGCTTTGTTACGGCAATTAAAAGGAAGCAACAAACAGTCCTTATCAGTGGCTCTAAGAGAGTTGGAAGAGGCCGGCATCTTGCGGAAGGAGGTGATACGGCTGAAGCCCTTGAATATTGAATACACCCTTACTAAGCGGGGCAGATCAGTGATACCGATATTTTTAAGCCTCGAGGAACTGGTCTAAGTGAAGAACATAGCATTCGACCTTATCAATTAAGAACATATACAGCTCATGATTCGCGAGAGCTCTACTTCCACCATTTACGCTCTTCCTCAGCGATAGCCCGCTTGGCCTCTCGCCTATCACCAGAATAAGCTTTTACATAGTTCTGCCAGCCATTCTTGATGAAGCGCTCATTAATATAAACATCCCCAACCCCTGTATCCAGTTGCTCGCTATTGGGCATTCTGAAGTCGCCCCAGTTACAGATCTTGCTTTGATGTGTTGTGTAGCTTGTCCAAACAGCTGTGCACTGGTTGTTGCAATAACCATCCGCAACAAAGTTGATAGCATCATACAAAAGGTTATCCCGCTTGTCTAAACACCAGTTACTTATCATTTGCCCTTTGATCATCCCACTGTGCTTTTGGGCACTATCTTCTTTTAGCTCCACCTTGCAAACAACCTCACCTTGCCTATATCTTGGGTCGTCAGATCCTTTGAAGAGTTGCGCCTTGACGATAGTAATAGTGCCTTTAATATTACAGATATGATCTTTAACTCTCGTTTTGCCTTGCACCAGATATTTGTAAGGATCAGAGGTGTCCTTCCGGACAGAAGTATAATGAATATAGAATCGCTGATGATCAGTTCCTATGTAGCCTAAGGGTTCAGGAAAAGGTTCAGTTTCTATGATGTCAT
This sequence comes from Mucilaginibacter daejeonensis, assembly GCF_020783335.1. Classification (NCBI taxonomy): domain Bacteria; kingdom Pseudomonadati; phylum Bacteroidota; class Sphingobacteriia; order Sphingobacteriales; family Sphingobacteriaceae; genus Mucilaginibacter; species Mucilaginibacter daejeonensis. Next base: position 100,653 of record NZ_CP086068.1, on the reverse strand, counting down.
CTGAACCATGGGTAACGATCGCATCAGCTCGCCAAAGCTTCGAAAGGTCATACCGCTTAATAGAAGCCATGTAGTTGACCGACGGTCGGTCTTGAGCAATGGTATTTAGGCTAAATGCGATCAGCCCAAACATAACGGTTAGTATACGTTTCATAAGATCTGGTTCTCTAAGATAGTCAACCGAATAACGAACGCAAGAACATAACCCTATATAAAGCTTCTCGCAAGTTGGGTAAAAAGATGAGCGTATGACCAGTTTTTCGAAACGCCTAAGGCCTTTTGCGACAAGCGGTCAAGCCAAACTTACCACTAAGGCAGTGCTGGACACTTGTCTCATTCTATTGTTTAATCGTATCAAATTCAACTGATAGTCAAAGTCTATAACAATATAATTTATTAATTATCAGTGGTTTATATAAAAATCCTTTTATCTGTATCGATCATCCTATGTCCTCCTGTATATATGGAGATCGTCTTAATTGTATAAGTTTGATTTAACCAATCAAAGGCTTAGTATCAATTTATTCGCTATCGCATGATCTGCTTTTGGCAGACACCTTAAGCTTGCTTTACAACAGTGTCTAAAAATACTACCGAGTAATATCGAAATCATAATGCTATGGATATCAAGAACCAACAAAAAGAGATAAACCGCCGAGATTTTTTACAAAAAAGCGCGGTGTTCGCAACCTCTGCTATCCTTTTACCTTTTTTGGGTGATAGTGCATATGGTGCTATAGATCTTATGAAAGACAATAGTACGGTCCCAACCGTTAAACTCAATAACGGTCTACTTATGCCAACTCTGGGTTTTGGCACTTACTCTTTAAGGAATGAGATATGTGAACGTTCTGTGGCTGAAGCGATATCGGTAGGTTATCGCCTTATCGATACGGCAAGCAGGTATGGCAACGAAACATTTGTTGGATCAGGGATAAAAAAAAGCGGTATCAAAAGAGAAGAACTGTTCATCACGTCAAAAATTTGGGTAGATGATGCTGGATATGAAAAGGCCAAAACAGCTTTTGAAACGTCTTTGAAAAAACTGGATACTGACTATTTGGACCTGTATCTGATCCATCGGCCAAGAGGTGATTTTAAAGGTTCGTGGAGAATGATGGAAGAGCTTTACAAGGAGGGTAAGATAAAAGCTATAGGTATAAGTAATTTCACACCAGCTCAATATGAGGACCTAATGTCCGTAGCGAAGATCAAACCCGCCGTAAATCAAATCGAGACCCATGCTTTCTTCCAAGAGAAGGATTCCTATACTTATATGAACACTCACGGGGTACGAACGGAAGCCTGGGCACCATTCGCAGAGGGAAGAAATGGCCTCTTTACGAACCAGGCATTAGCTGATATTGGCAAAAAACATAATAAAAGCAATGCCCAGGTAAGTTTAAGGTGGCATTACCAACGAGGAGTAGTTGCTATACCCAGAACTGTTCAAAAAGCACATATGACCGAGAATTTAAACATTTTCGACTTTAAGCTCAGTGAGTCTGAGATGAAAGCCATCTCAGCTTTAGATCTAAATGTCTCTCAATTCCCGGAGTGGACATGAACATACGGACACTGTTTGTTCACTTGCCTTATCTTCATTCTTTATAATTTACGAACGTCGATACCGATCAGTTTATATCAGGTAGGGCCGTTTGCATATCCCTTATCAAACAAAAAAAGCATATCTGACCGGTTCACTAACCTTTCAAATATGCTTTTACTTTTTGTCGGGATGGCAGGATTTGAACCTACGACCTCCAGCACCCCATGATTGCGATATACTGTCGTTGATGTTGTTAAATCTGTTAATAAACGCACTATTTGAAGTTATACGATAGTGTCAACCGTATATATCACCGTATACAAAACGATGTCTACTACTCAAAGATACTTGTTTCATGTTATATGAAGTTAAGTGAATAAAAGAATTATCGTGCCCATACACACTTATAGCAATCAAGTGCAAGATGGCAAACGAATAAATGAAGGGCTGTGAGTGAGGCTGTGTTTATGCGGGAAGCTCTTGCACGCTATAGCAGCTATAAGTGTAACTTTGCTGAGTAATTCGACTATTCCTAAATCCTGCTTTAGGGTTTGTGTTCTAAAAAGAGTCATTAAGAATTTATTCAAGGTAAGTTCTTGTATTTAATAAAAGCATCACTGTAGAGTTCCAATAGATATTCCTCCAACCAATTGTAGAATGCGGCAATACGATTATAGTGCTCTACCAATAACTCTTTAATTCTGATATCCCCTTCTAAAGAGTTCAGGTATAAATAAGATTGAGCGTTCCAACCTTTCCATTTCAATAATGATGACCTACTCCACATTAGGTCTCCAACGATTAATCGACCATCCAACTGCTTAACTTCTCTCATTGTTAAAGGAAGAGAGTGGTGTAAAGTGTAATTTCTTAAATCCTTTAAGAAATTATTTGACGGTAGCGTTGCTAAATCACTTTGTATTCGCTTCCTCACAGTCTCAGAAGCTTCATGACACTTCTTCAGAAGAACTCGACAATGATCTGTCAGCGTTGCAAATGATGATAAGTAATTGTGTAGATAACGTAAAAAGTCTTTAGACCTTGTTTTATAATTGTCCAACACCATGTGCAAATCATGAAAGTTGTTTTCATAAATATCCTTCACCCCTTCAAAAAGATCGATTTGAAGCACTTTATAAAAATCTTCAGTACCAAAGAAACTCATGTCCAGATTCATGTTATCAATATATAATGTGACCTACATAAATTCAAATGCATTCAACGTAGGTAATAATCCAGACGAAGCATCAGTTTGAATTGCTTATTGCTCGATAGGTGTTTAATCTATAGCAGCCAACTGATTTATTGGTTCAGCGAGTACTTCCTTAATCAATTTCTGGAATTTCAATAAGAGTATTGCGATGTTCCATTTTTCCAAAAATGTTTACGAATCTCTTTATATAAGGAAATTACAAACTTTGTGAATTTTTTGGAAATATGGTGTTACCAGGTACATCACCAATCCGCATCTGCTTGCATGGTATTGCAATGAACTTCATGCTTTTGCGCAACACACAACATATCATCTATTAAAGGTCAAACTGTTTAATGATGGTAAGATTAATAGCGTACCTCATTGATGTGGACTTTTGAGTCTTGCCTTATAGTGGAATGTGGTCTGTATTTTTAAAAGTCAACAAGGTTAAGTCAGCACTCAAGAGCTGCACATTTTTTATCCTGTACTACTTATACTATACCATGTGTTCAGAAAATGTGCAGGCAGCTTATTTGCCTTCGGTTTATTGATATATTCCGTTTCCATACCAAACACTTTCTTATCATAAGGCTGATAAGGAAACACGACTAAGTATCTTCCAGTCGTTTTCGACACGTTCAATTAGACCGATCCTTATCATGAATTTACGCTTGTTGTCATTGCAAGTAATGTAAAGTGTGGACGTCTCTAATGATTTGCTCCCAGCGGTCTCACCAGAGGTAAGCTGTAGATCTTGTTGAACATTCGTTAAATTGGTCTTCTCCCAGTCAATGTTGAGTTTCTTACCCTCATTCAAAGCCACACCAACACCTTCCAACATTGCGTTTAGTCTGCCGTTGTATATGTTCTTTAATTCTTCCTTTGAGTAATCACTAAGCGACACGCCTGATTTGATCACGTTGCTCTGCCATTCTTCGATCGTTGCGAACAAAGGAACAAATGAGGATTCATTTCCAGATCTGAATGCTGCGACAACCTGCTTCGTAAATGCTTTTAGATTTTCTGAAATTACATTCGTCACTGATGTAGACGGTAATAGTTCTGATGCTTTGAGTATGACAGAGGTATCTGCCAAATTCGTTTCTTCTTCACTATGTCCCATATCAATGTACCCGCTTGCATAGATATTCCACTCACCATTCTCTATTCTATAAAAGTCGAAGCTTAACTGTGTTTCGGAAGGGGTGTATTGCTCTTGCTCTAAATAGAATGCAATGGTTTTGTTTCGCAGATAGATAGGTCTTGAGAATGTGTATACTATAGAACAATTGTTTGCTTTCTTACGAGGCAGTTTGTTTGTCATACGTAAGACTGCATCTGCCTCAGCTTTGGATCTTAGCACTTTAGAATTAGAGAACATGCCTGACGGCCACTTAGCTGTCTTTAATTTATTAAGCTCCCCTATAATATATTGCTTCTCTGCTGCTGTAAGTAGAAGCGGAGATTGATAGTTTCCTACGTATAGTTCGCTTACAGGGAAGGTCTTGGCAGTTTTTACAAAGCTGATCGTCTTGTTAATCAGTGATGGCTCGACAGCATCCCTATAATATAAAGTATCACAAGCTCCTCTACCTTCCCATTCCTCCTTTATGTGATTCATCTTAACAAAGTCTTTAAGAGGCTGTGCTTGTGCTCTCAGCGATAGGAAAGCTAACATGACGATTATTTTTAAGTACTTCATGGTTTGGTTGAGGTTACATTATAAAGGTATAGTTTTATCATTCAACTTATTATGAATCAAATGTGCGAAATGTGACCTGCATAGATCCATTTCTCATAAGTTAATGGCATTTTAACCTGCTGGCAATATTAGAGGGTTACCTTTGTTGATATTAAAATGAAAAAGAACCTTATCGCCTTTGGAACCACCATGTTCCTCTTATCATTGCTTTTCCATTCTTGTCGAAAGATGGAACTTGTATCAGGAGTTCAATCAAATCTTCCAACAGAACTTGATACGCATTTGACGCTGAAAGCTGCAAAAGTTTACTACGACTCAGTAAACGTGACAAGCACAAAAAAAACAGAAACAGCAACACCCAATTCTTTAGAGCATATTCAACACAAGTATCCACATTTCGATCAAGGTGTCGAGATAGAAACTGGCAATTCTTATTATGTTGAGCTCCCAATGTCTTACGATGTCCGAAAAGCAATGTTGACCCCCGAAGGGCCACGGGCAGTGGTTCGATCAGAGAGAGAGAGAATTTTGAATGCTAGCTTTGACCGTTTAATTGTTTACCGTTCTAAAGCGGCGAGTAAGCTGGAGATGATGGTTGTTTCTTATATACCTGATCGCACCGCAGTTGGTAAGTTCTCCTCAGAAGTAAAGAGCAACCGATTGGGGAAGCTCGACAGGAACTTCACAGGCTGGATCATATATCAAAAGTTAGATGGTACAAAGATGTTCGGTATTAGAATAATATACGGACAAGCTGTCAAGAGAATAAAATTTCATGGGAAGCGGCCTAGGCCAGAGCAGCTTCGGAACATTAAAAAGGCAAATTCAGGCGGGTATGAGATATGTGAGGTGATAGAATGGGTTGGTTATACAGTATATTGTATAGAGAAGCGCCCGGAGATGATCGAGATCTGCGAATGGGTGGAGAACGGGGAGTACTGGACCGAAGAGAATTGTGTTTACGTACCTGGCGATACTGAGTGCTTCACCGGAGATTGTGAAAATGATACCGATGGACGCGATGTTGATAATGGAGAAAATGGCAAGAGTGACATCGTGACCAATCTTGATAATACTTGTTTGAATAACGTTTGGAAAAAGCTTAGAGCGAACTTAAATGCTGAATTTACTCATATGCTTACAGGAACCTTTGAGGTGAACGACCACATCAATTTCATAATTGATGACGGCAGGGTAGCAAATAATGCGAATGCTCAAACTGTTCCTTCGCGTCCTCCGCATACCGGAAGCAATGGTATTACCTATTTTGACGTGAAGGTCACTTTAAATGACAAAACCTTGCCGAGTTATTCGCAGGAATATGTAGCAACCGTCATACTTCATGAGGTCATGCATGCGTATATGGAAGAAAACAAGATATATTACCAGAATCAATTTATGCAGCATAGAGAGATGTTCTATGCTTATTTGGAGAACATGCGAGATGCTCTTCAAAGATTTAATGGCGATATTTCTGACCAAGAAGGCATAATACTTGCGCTCGACGGAATGAAAGATTTTATTATTACAGACCCGGAATTATATGATCTCGTGCTTCAATTTTATCACATTGATACGTATACGGCAATAAGCACGACGGGGAAATACAAGGATAAAACAAGAGGTACGTCTACAGGATGCGAATAAGTCATATGAAAAATTTGATCAAAGTGATCGCAGTTTTGGGAGTTATCCTACTGATTGCTTATCCAAAAACTGACTATGGGCAAAATCGATCGAGGTTAGTTCAAAAGGTAACATCGATATCAAGGGCGTTATATGATAATCTCTCAATTGAAGAAGCGGTCCTAGATACGCTTTGCTTCAACTCCACTGTGTTCTGTAAATTTCACTTAAATAGTGAAGGAAAGATCAACGATCTAAATATAGGGGATGCGCCGTCAAAGATCAAGGGGGCATTGGTCGAAGCATTCAAAAAAACTAACCATGCGCTCTCTCTTAGTAATTCAGAAATCCTCAAGTATAAAAAGAAGCTCTTGATCGTACCTGTAGTATTGTACTATGGGCACGGATGCATGATCAGTAATGCGCAGCTGAACGACGATCAAGCTTCGGTGACACGCAGATTGAGTATCAGCTATGAAAGGTTGAACTCAACCATGCTGAAAAGTAATTATGCGGTCGAAGACCTGCTGAAAGACGGCGACATAAATCTCGCTGAGATGGAGTGTATTTTCTTGTCTCCAATCAGTAAAGGTTACAGATCACATTAGGGCCCCACCACTCAATTCAAAAAGCCTTACCCCTGCTGCACTCGTGAGGCAATATGGCACCATGCGATCACGGATATGATCACAGGTGGCAAGTTCTTTGTCCTTTACAGGGCGAAGCCAAATACAACTTTGCTCAGGCTCTGTAAACTCTATGTAGTGAGGCATATGATAACCATCAACCAGTGTGGTGCTCACTTTGTACCCTCTGTAAAAGTCGTTGGTTAAAGAGTTCATATGTGCCATCTCTCCTTGTAAAGAATTAAGCAGCATGTTAAGCAGTGCCATTTTGCAGCAAGTTATATCAAGGTCTGCACCGTAAAGCTTAAGATGCCTGTTGATCTTTGCTGCACTCAAAAGCATCCTGCCACTACCACAAGCACAATCCATAACGCTTTGCCCATCTATTGGGTTGCTCATAGTCATGGCCGTCATCATGTCGCATATAGGGTCAGGAGTGAAATATTGTCCGTTATGACCGTTGCTAATGGCTTGCATGAAAAGTTCTCCTAACGGGTCGCAGAAGCCTTCTGAGAGGTTGCCAATGATGGTGACAAGTTGCACCAATTGTTGCACTTTGGGATGATTGCGGTAGGTATCAAGTGCTGCCTGTTGCTCAAATTCGCTATCGTGCCTTTTAAAAGGTAACAGCACCCAATCAAGCATTCTAGTGAAGCGGTGTGCAAGGATTGTCCGTAAGCAAAGCGTTCAAACTCTTTAAGTAGTCGTGTAATGTCTGTCATAGCAGTAAGTTTTAGACCGAGGAAATTCTCGAAGCAACGAACTGCTGAACGGCAGCACTAAGGCAAGGTGGAGATTGAGTAATTGCGGAGGCTCTCAACGGGATACCCAATTACGAGATACTACCTTGAAACAAAGTGCCCATGTGCGGGTGTTAAGCTAACTTTGAGTAGAGAATGCCTGAAATGAAGAGATATAACACTTGTAGCAATGCACTACAAGTGTTATATTTAAGCAACTTATTACAATGAAAAAACCATTTCTACTGCTTTCTCTTACAACTGCTATTTTAACTAGTTGTCATAAAGACAAAAACACGACTCCAACCAAAACTAAACCGGAAGGCTTAAAGATTGAAATTATTAAAGGGAATAATCAAATAGATACTTTAGGTAAGGTGCTTAAAGATAGCATCACAGTCAAGGTTACTAATAACGGTAACATTATAAAGAATGCATATATCCGCTTTCAAACCTTAGGCTGCGATAATAATACAAGTGTTGATATTCCTACTTACAAGACGGGATTGGTTAATTTTCAATGGCGGCTTAACGGCCCAGTAGGCAAACAATCGTTAAAAGTGATTTTTCTTGATTCTTTAAAGATAAAAAGGGATTCAATAGAAGCAACTGCAACTGGTATAATGCCAACTCATGGATGGTATCGCTCTTCGTGCACACCAGCCAACAATGCAATTGTGAATAGCTTATGCAAACTAAGCTCGGGTAGGTTAATAGCAGCTTTTAATGCCCATGATTATCCGTACTATTCGGATGATAATGCCATCACATGGCATCCACTTAAAACATTTCCCCTTCCAATAACACCTTTCTTATACATTAATAAATTGATAGCAACATCGACCGATGAGATATTTGCAGCGACCCAAAACAATGGTTTATACTATTCCAGAGACGGAGGTCAATCTTGGGAGATAAGAAGCGCAGGAATTACCGATATGAGATACTTTGTGGATATGAATTATACCAAAAGTGGAAAGCTAATTTATACAACGTATTTTGGAGGCATTTACTTATCTGTAAATAAAGGTGTTACATGGAAATCTATAATGACTGGCTTGTCTTATAATGACAGGTTTTACTACCCTTCAGAGCAAGTAAATGGAGATTTATATGTGGTAAACGATGTTGGAGATTTGTATAAATCTGTTAACAGTGGGATGCAGTGGAATCGGGTACTTCTAAACTTTACCTATGATGTTCAATCTTTATTTATTGACAATAACGGTTACTTCTTTGTTGGAGCGAGTAACTATTATGCCGAGCTATATCTATCTACCGATAATTCTATTTGGTCGAAAATATACACAGCTCCGCCGATTCCTGGAGTTTACAGAGAAATCCAAAAGATGAGTAAACAAGATAACGGAAAATATTACTTTTATACCTATGGCAATGGTTTAATCAGTACAAGTAATTTTAAAGTTTTCGAAAATATAGCGTCAAACTATACAGAACAATCACGTTGTTACATAACTACTAAGGATGGTAATTTGGTTATAGGTACACAGTTTAACGGTATCTATTTTAATTTACCTTAAGTAAGCTCAAAGTAACATTTAAAATGTCTCCGAAGATATTTTAGGATGCTTGGTTTAAGGAAAAGTCTCCATCAGAATTTTGCATCTCTATCAGATCATACGGTCCGTCAAAGTATCTTGATATCCTTTGCTGCAAAACGATTACTTCCATGGTGAATTAGTAGAGGTTAGATATGAACTATCATGAAAAACAATTAGAAATCTAACAATTAGGCGTAATAAACTCAATTTATGATTCTTTTATGTGTCGTCAATATTTTTGCGAAACGACCTACGAATTGAGATCTAGGTCTGTGCATGGGGAGCCGCAAGGTATACGCACAGAATGCATCACATTTTGTTATTAAAAGCTATTCATACATTGATGCACCTTTCAGTAGGTCTGCGAAAACTTTCCAACTAGGAACATCAGCATTTACAAGCTGACCGGTGTTGTCATAATATCCTTGAATATCCTCCGCATACCGGTTCAATGCATCTAAGAAGTCAACCAAATCGACGTTAATGAAGGTGGCATCGCCTGTTATCAATTGTTCTCTGAGTTTATCCACAAAGACAATAAACGAGCTGCGGTCATATATGCTAGTTTCATCAATATTCATGGTGAAAGATAAGGCTTTGTCACGAACCGACCTACGAATTGAGGAGAAGATCCTTGTAGAGATAGCACGGAGTGCGGCTACAAGGAATGCTTCACACAAAAAACTGGCGTTGGATTTGAAGCTGGGGCCTTGTGATGTTTGGTTATCAAATCCCATGACGGTTGTGAAGTCTTATCCGATGCGTAGGTGAGTAAAATTGTGGAAACCGCTTGACTTTGGTTGTAATCGAGCGTTAGCTAGATGCAACCATAGGCAGAGAAAGGTTTCATGGAGCAACACCTTTGCTTAAACTCAAAGCAAGTGACAGATTGCGAAGTGTGGGTTTATAATGACTGCACATTTTATTTGCGGGTGGTATTAGTGTAAAGGAATAGAAATAAAAATGTGCGGCATTGAGCGTTATGGCGCAGTGGAGTGAAACGTGCTTGAAGAGCTTGTTGAACGTAACAACATCTGGCGGTTGATATGAGAAGCTTAGGTGTTGCGTCATACCGATCTTCCTGCGAATAGCACGGTGGAACTGACCTAAAGATCCAGGGAATGCCTTTCTCGCTTAAACACCCTCTTCGAGCTAAGGCATTTCATGGTTCTGTCCGTACTAGCACTGACTACGATCATAGAAGATTGCTAGTTTTGGTAAAGTACCTTACGATGCTATGAGATACAAGTTAAATGACATCACACTATATTACCACCCTACAGGAGATGATGCTATCAAATTTACTATACGGCAAAATGCGATATCCGGTCGGTATGTGGAATCACTCAATGGCTATAAGCCTAAAGGCACTACTAGGATCTCGGTTCAATTAGCTGAAGAAGATAATATCGGATATTATGTTGGAAGCATTTTGTGCGCAGATGCTGCCTTTGATAAAGATGCATATTGGCGACTGGATGTCCAACAACAAGATCTAATGATCTTGAACACGATACATCGTGTGGTAATCCTGTGTGCTGATAAGTTTCTATGGGAAAAAGAACGTTTCAAAGATGCCTATCATAAAGTAAGTAATGAACTCTCATCTAAAACAGGTGAGTAACATCTACCAAAACGATATCGATTTATCGACAGAGGCTTACATCTTTCTGACCGTACTGGCACTGTCTTAACTGATTTATTCCTAACTTAGTTCAGTCAGCCTTATCATAAATGAAACTTACTATTAAAATATCAACTTACTTCGTCATTGCTTTCTTTAACATGGGTTGTTATGATCAACGATCCACTCAACCAATATCGAAGCAATATAAAACGCAAGTAATAGCAGCTATTGATACGGCACATTCATTCAGGTTGGGTAACTACTGGGCTACTCCAAGGAAGGACTTTAAATTTAACTCGCTTGAGAATACTAAAGACGACACTTTAGCCTTAGCAACCTGTAGCAATTACGTTTATTTTCCATATGGAAAGAGCACTAGCCAAGAGCTTGTTAAGTAATTTTCTACTAACTAGTAGGACAGAAGTAATGGATTCCGAGCCTATTCAATTTTATATGCTGCACCTTAAGTCCAGTAAACTTATCATATGGTTTGACAGTGATCCAGAGGCTTCCAAACATTCATATATTTTAAAAGGTGAGGTTTATGATCATGAAGTAACCTTTGATAAAGGCATCAGGATAGGCATGAGTCAGTCGGCTTTCTACAAGAAGTTCTTCGACTATTTTCCAGTGCAAGTTCATTATAGCGTTGTGGTTCTTGTATCCTGTATTGATGACATCAAACAAGTTTACACGTTTAAGGATGATAAATTGTATTCAGTGGTGTTTACCACTGATAGTTATTGGAAAGTTGACTATTAGATTCATGTATCGTTAATACAGCTACGATCAAAGAACTAATAACCAATAATGTCAGAGGTTTTGACCGTACCAATATCAACTTGCATGTAGAGCATTATACCGTAGACATAAGACATTTGCAACGGGCATTGAAACTTTGTTATATTACCAGTATAATCATCATACCACAATACGAAAACGAGTAGAGCCTACCCAATCAGGTAAGCTCCGTACTTCGGTTTGTTGACCTTTAAAGATTAGGCACCACATACTTTATATAATACTGCCTTGCGATAGCGAAGTTCAATGCATCTCTCGCATTGCCTCCGTCCATATCCTGTGTATATGAGGTAACACCTGCTCCCAGATCCCGTTGAGCTGGCTTTGCAGGGCCATCAGGTATGTCGACCAAAACATCTGTTTGCTTATCATAAAAACCCGGTATCAGGCAGTTGATCTCGAATTGAGGTGTGAAAGTTATCGGAGTCGATGCTTGCAGGTCATAACTCAATGTTTGTCTGTCATCGGTCTTATTCTTTCCTAGCGCGAACTTGATGATCATTACATCACCACTTGTAACCTTCGATAAAATGGAGGCTGTTTCGAACGTAGTGAACGCTCTTACATTTAGTTTGACCATCTGCTCATACTGTTCTTTAGTGAGCAATGAGTTTTGCTTCCTGATGGTGACCACACCATTCCACGACCAGTTCTTAGTGACTTCCTTATAAAGTTGACTGTTGCTGTTCAATGAGATGGTACTTGGCTGTATCGATTTGCCTCGACGAAATATGAATGCCAATGTCTTACCTTTTATGTAAACGTTATTGAAGTTATTGCTTTGAGTGATCGTCTTTGTCGCTGCATCAAGCAGTTTCTTGGTTATCTCACCGTTAGCATCGACCTTGGTGTAATCGACATCAAGGTAATCGGGATAGACCGCTATGAATTGCTGTCAAGGACCTCGTGTACCGGTGTTAGTGGAGTTGAGGGCTTGACCTCTTCGGTACCGTTACTGCCTCCTGATTTGGAACATGAGAATAGTGACAAGGCTGCAAAAGCCAATAGAATTGATCTTTTCATTGTTGTGATCTGTTGTTGTATGGTTTGGATTGGAATTGAATGCAGTGTGTTGTAGTAGCCTGTGATGGTCAACTTTTAAAAGGTAAACTGTCTATGTTGCCTCGGAGAGGTCCAGTTCATATCGGTTACCATGCATTCCATCCGGCGTTAGGTGAATGAATAGAACCAGGCGTTTCTCTCTCCAATAGCAAGTTGCCTTGCCATCACTAAAGGTGAAAGTTTTTTCCTTCTCTCCGTTGATCGTACTGGTGTAGTTTGAACGATAGTATATAAGCCTGTCATTAGCATGAAAAGCGAAGCTGCGACCGCTCTTATCGATGAGTAGCTTGCCAGCACCTGTACTGTCAAGATATAGAGGCTGTTCGTTATTGAGGTTTACCCTATAAAAGATGTATCGTCCTGTATATTCCGTCAGTTCGGGAGGCTGGACAGCTTTTTGTGATCCCTTGCGTAAGAGGTAGACCATTGAGGCAATTGTTAAGAGAATTGCTATTGGTGTGATCATGATCGAAAAGGCTATTCTTTTGTGGGTGGGTCGGCCAGGAACATAGCACCGTAGTATAAAAGGACGGCACCGATGACCAGTATCGTTCTTGCTGCTGTAGACCAGATGGTAAAATCTGAATTGAGTTGAGTGAATGATATGCCTGCATAAAGCAGTATCATCGAAAAGGCATATAGTATCCAGCCTCGTGTGGTATCGGACATTGGTAAAGGATTTAAATGCCACATAGTCCTAAGTGGCAGGTTAGTAATCAAAGTAGTGGACAAGACTACTTCACAAAAGTAAATAAATACTTAGTTATTACTAAGTAAGCATTGCCTAATGTTTTAATTCTTTCGTATCCGATGGCTGTCAATGTAAAATCGGATATTGAGACTTATGTAATTATGAGAGTTAAAGAGATGCGCGAGAGTGCAGGGCTTTCACAATCAGAGCTTGCATTGCGATTAGATGTATCGAACGGCTTTATAGGACAGGCAGAAAGTTCAAAATCACCAACTAAGTACAACCTTAATCATTTGAACAAATTAGCCGTCGTCTTTGACTGTTCCTTGAAAGACTTTATGCCTGAGAAGCCTTTCAGTAAATAGGAGTCCGAAGACTCCTACTATAAGTTAAGCAACCTTCATTAACTTTCTTTTAGCAGGCTTAGGCTTGTAAGGTATCAGTTCAAAGGTGTGGTTGCTCTTGCCTCTTTCCTCCATGTAATCGAACAGGTCGTTGCACTCAGTAATCACATTATAAGTTGAGATGCAGTCCTCGATGTTGATCGCTGTATGCTCTGCTGCTGTTAACTTATAAAGCGTTCGCATGAACCGTGAAGTAAGGGCTGTGTAGTCGTTCTCACCACTACCGTAGACCTCGAATCCAAAGTGGATGCAGTAAGTGTCAACAGGGCACATCAGGCATAGGTAGATCAGTGGATTGACGAACTCGTGCACCTTATTCATGAACACCGGTTTGCTGCGGTCCGCCTGTACCAATGAGCATCTAAGTTCGTGCTGCTCAACTGTAGCGATGAGTGCTTTTGCCTGCTTTAAGATCTTATGGTATGCCTTGCGTACTTCTGCATTATAAGTTAAGATGCGTTGGTCTGTGCTTGATGCCTGTTTCATTACGCTGTTTGGTTAGGGTGTATGGTATCCTTCTTATAATTTTCCAGCGTTTCAGTGTACTTCAAGGCATCATCGTACTTACTGTAATGGTAAGTATATTCTTCGATCCTATCCTCGATGTTGACCTTTGTGGCCTCAACACTGGTCAACTTATAAATGGATCGGGTGATGAGCGTATCCAGGTGATTACCGATGTGCGGTTTCACCTTGAAGTTCTTTGCGAATGAGATCATTCGCTTACCGTAGTACTCTGCCATGCTGATGTAGCCTAACGGTGAATAGAACGAATGAGAATCGCTCGTTTTGCCTGTCCGCTCTACGTATGTCCGTAGCTCCTCGGTAGGGCATGCTGCTAAGATCTGTTTGACCTCTTTGATGATCGAGTGATAAGCTTTTTCTACTGCTTCGTTCGCTTTCTTGACGCTTTGGTCTTGCTTTGATGTTTCCATGAAATTGAATTGATTAAAAGGTGATAAAATGAAAAAGCCTGAACGTTGTCGCTCAGGCTTTCTGTGGTGTGGATGTGTGGTGATGGTTTACTGCTCGTCCTCGGCTTTGAGGTAGGAGAAGTATTGCGGGTCATCGCTGTAGTAAGAACGCATGTGTGCAAAGTATGCTGCCATAGAGGGCTCCATGACCTTGGTCTTTCCGGCAGTACGTATCAACGATGCGATAGTGTCTTTAAAGGGGCTATCCTCGATATGGTACTGCAGCTCGTACTCATAGGAGTAACTGCAATCAAGGTTCATATAAAGTGTGCTGCACGCTATCGTGTGCATGCTGCATGGGTCAGCGTTGTCATTTCGGTAGTCTCGATCAAAGAAGAACTCGTTTTGCTGTGCGTAAAGCTTTCTGACCTCCTTACGGATGCACATAAAGTGGCTTTCAAGTGCCATGTTAAGACCAGTGTAGTGCTTACCCATGTGATGCCGCGGTGCGACCTTCCATCGCTTAGCCATGCGTAATGGTCTTATCGGCAATATTGGTTCGTTGAGAGCTGGTCTATCGAATTTGTGAGGGTTGTATTCAAAGTGCATATTGGTTAGTGTTAAGTGATGTTCCGGACAGTTGACCTTTAAAGAAGATGATCAGTTCGGGCACTTCTCCTTGATAGGTTGTGACCTGTAACGGGTGATCGGTGTAGAAAGGAGGTTTTTCGAGTGGCCTTGACAGGGTGGGTAGGGTCGTGCCTCAATTATTTTTCGTTTCTCTTCGAATGAAGGTCGGGGGCTTCGATCAGACCAGGTGTCATCCGCTCATAATACATTTCATAACGGGAAATTGCTACAGACTGGACTGGGCGATAAATAGGTCGACCCTATTTAGTAAATGGGGAGGGGCAAGTAGAAAATAGTGTATATAGATGTATAAGTGCTTAATACGCAATTACTCCTTTACCTTAATCTGTTAAACTAAGTGTTTTTAAAAAAGATAATTTGCATCTTACCGCCTGCATGAACTTTAAAGATTTAATACAGCTTGTTGACGACTTTATTGAAACCGGTAATAATCTTGACGACCTCAATAAGATTTTATTGGAGTTATACCGATACGAAGATGGCCTTAGATACGTAATCAAACTCGCAGTTGATGATTACGGTGGATACACTTATAAAGGGGAGTTACAGAACGTAGCTTTACTAGGTGCATTGAAGTGGGGCATTGATGGACTGAAAGCTATAGAAAATATAACAATTGCTAAACAGGGTTATCGTTACATACTAAACGCAACGTCTCTACTAAGTCACATCTCCAGTTGCACGTTGGCAAAGTATTACAATTTTCTACACCATCTTGAATGTTTAAAAGTCTTAAATCTCGAGGGTAATGAATTCAAGTCGACAAGTTGGGTAGCAAGTGCAAAAAATATATTGCTGAACATAACTACCTCTGTTGACAAAGCGAGTGACTTTCCGATTGGATTAGTGACCAATCTACAGAAATGGGATAACCCACCTGCTCAACACCATCTTTTTGCTGCAATGTTACTACGATGGTTTAACTTGAATAGCTATGGATTGGAGCAATTTAAAGAAGTGATATCTCGTAAATCTGTATCTGAAGAAGATTGCCATACCATTCTAAAGAACAATCCCTACATAATCGAACCTTTCAATGCTCAAGTTTGGTCGAAACCACGATTCGGTGCCAAACTGGTTCCCGACTTTCTGATACGTTCAATGGACGATACTTATACTGTAATAGAAATTGAAAAGCCAACTGACCCTATTTTAACTGCTGGAGGTGAGCTTCATTCAAAAGCTACTCATGCGAAGCGACAAGCATTAGATTTTCAGCATTGGGTAAATAAGAATAACGCATATGCATCACAAGACTTTCCTAACATATTCAGTCCAATGTGTTTAGTCATCATTGGGCTCGAACACACCTTGAACGATAAACAGAAAGAGCGATTGAAGCAAGAAAACGAATCAACTCAGGGTAGATTGAGGATCGTAGGTTTTGATTGGATTTACAATAGAGCTAAGGCAACGTTAGACAATCTTGTAAACTTCGGATTTGAAAAAATTTAATTTTTAAGAACTACTTACATGAAAGATGTTGCTGCATTCGGAGGGTTGTTGCTAGGATTATTAAATCTAGCAATCACTCTTTACAAAGAATTTTACAAAAAAGGAAAATTGTCTGTAGAGCTGTTAACTAGTGATGTAAGATACATTAGCGAAGGTCTATATCACTTTCAAATCGATATAAGATTCTCAGCAAAGAATGACTCGGTTCAGTTGAAGCAGGTGTCAATAGGTAATCCTAACAAAGTGTTCGGTGAGTACTCATACAATAACTATGAGCTTCAAGATTTACGTTATGGTATCAAACAGACCTCTTCATCAATAGTTCGTAATACTAAAGCAGAAGCATTTATAACAACGGTTGATAGTTTGTTTAAAGATCGTATTACTATGCTGGACTATATAATCGAGAAAGACAGGCAGTCAACATTAACCTTTGTTGGTGAACTAACAACTTTTCGTTATTCAGACGGCAATGAAGATTGGCCGATTGATGGCTGGTACATTAGAGTAATGTACAGAGATACTAAGTGCCTAGTTCCATTTCGCTTTAATAAAGTGTAATTCGTTTAACACCTTGAGGGAATACAAAAGGAGTAAGCCCTATGCTAGCAAGCAAAGATTAAACTTTAAAATGGAAGTTATCAATATTCCTTCATATTAAGCATATAGAACTGATTTACGAGCTTCTCTACTCGTTCATGAAATACAAAGCATCCGCTTAAGGTCTCAATAGTTGGTTTCTCCTTATAAACTTTGATCATCCATGCTTCGATCTCTCCCTGGTTGCTGAATCGGTTGCGGTTACGACGATAGAACTCAAATGCCATTAGCCTTGTAGCAGGATTGATCGCATACATTAAAGTGATCACGTCATCATTGGATAATTTGTCTTTGAGAGCATTGAAAGCTTTTCTATTAGGTAACATTGATGGTGGCATACCACCGCCTATGCCGTAGGTTGTTCCCGAGGTTGGGGACATTAACGCAAGAAGATCAGTTGAGATTTGCTTGTTTGATCCGTTGTAAGTTGCGAGTGGTTTCAGTATCGCCGCCTCGTTAAACATATAATAGTAGAAGCCATTAGAATCGATGGGAAGCAACTTAGCAAACATCGTTTTGTATTGCTCCATAAGTTCTTTCCGTGATGGTGCTCTGCTGTGTAACTGGTACGAAACGATCTTTCCCTTATAATGGTAGAAGTCTGCATGAACACTTATGTAACCTGCACCTTTACCTTGTGAGAATACAGTCCACCCAAACCCTAATGTGTCTCTCTCCTTCGCTCTATCGAATTGTAAGAAGAACTTCTCCATCGCGGCAGGATCGTTCTTGTCGATAGCTTCTAAGGTCTTTAAAAGACCAATGTCGTCCTGTACCCACTCTTGATGTATGGTATCAACACGCTGAGCAAAGCTGGCATGAACCACTGCCATGAGCACGGTAGTTGATAAAAGCAGTGTCCTTACCATATCCTAAGTTAAGGAATATCCTTAAACAACAAAAGCTGCATTATGGCAGCTTTTAAAATGAAAAAAATAACATACCCTGGTTTATCTTGTGCTTGTACGTATATATGTATAGTCGGGTTGACCGATTGGAAAGTCCATTATACCCGGTATAATATCCTGTAATGAGCAAATAGCTCTTAACAAATCCTTGTCCTGTATCTCATTTACCTTAGTAGCTAATGGTGCTACTGTCATTTGCTTTAGTTCAATTGTCTTATTGTTCATTATCATTTTCTTGAAATGGTTTACTTATAAAGTATCTGTAGGAATGAAAATGATCTGTGGAAGCGTTGGGTCAATCTGATGGATTTGCAATAGCCTCTATAAGCTACCTGCTTTAACGACACGGGTAAGTATCAACCTACCCTTGTCAATGCCCAATTGTTAATATATCATTGTCAGACAGTGTGTCTTGCCTAACTTTATTAATATAAAGATACTCATTTTCCGTAGGTTATACAAGTGGAATACATCGTTTTGTTCATTTCGTTCTGTGGTGCACACTAACAATAAAGAAAGTGTATATAATATATTGTTAGTGTGCACGATGGAACGGTTTAGATAAACTGCACAAAATTTTTTCACTTGGTATAGGGTAGGAAGTGGAGAGTGGAAAACGTGCAGTATTCTAAATGTCATCTTGTGTTTTTGTTCCACAATGCACACTAACAATAGAGCTTATACAAGTATATTTATACTAACAGTCCGCTTTGATAAGTCTTCAATTTTTGGTATCTTAGGAGTAACAAGTCACGCTGCCCAGTGTATTTGCTTCCTGTAGATTGAGTATCTGCTGCCCTGCTGATACTCCCCGTTAATATGTTATTATGATAATTAAGTGTGTACAACTAAAAGGCCATATGTGGCTTTACCCAACTTTTTAAAACTAACAGATCAAGGACTTCAATATTTAGATATATCCGTTTATACAGCCTTCAAGTGGCATGACAACCCAGATCAAGATTGCTTTCCTATGCATGAAACCGTAGGAAAGATGGCTGGACTGTCAAAGCGTTTTGTAATTGAATCAGTGAAGCGTTTAGAAGCATCAGGTGTGATTACCGTTGATCGTAGTGAGGTCAAACGTGTATCGAATCTCTACTACTTTGCTAAACCGCATCGTAATACTATACTTGATAAAATACCAAAAGATTTCTTTGAGCTAACCAGCGACCTAACTAAGAATGAACGTGCTATGCTTCTCTGTTTACGTCAATTTTTCAATCACTTACCCTATGAGTGCCATGAATCAAAGCCCTGTGAGTATTTTGGGGAATGGTTAGGTATCAGTAAAGACACTGTTCGCAAGCAATTCTCCGCGTTGATAGCTAAAGGTTACATTGCAGAACGCTTCAATATACGCAAGTGCGGACAAAAGGCAAGAACGTACTACATGCTTACAGATAAAATTGACTGGAACTACGAAGAGTATGAGAAGAAAGAAGAGGTAATAGATTCCACTACTTTAAAAGTCGCATAGCAAACCTGCACATTTTCTGACCACTTAGTATTATAAGTTAACAAGTGTAAATAAAATGTGCAGGCACAACTTATTCTCTTTGATACTCTTCAAACGGGTTGAGTTTGGGCTCTTTCAGAATGTAAGCACGATTTGAAGAGCCATCAATATATTTATTATAAGTCTTCACGTGATAATACAACTCTATGTCAGTAGCTTTAGCTTTGACTTTGATACCCAATTCATCGTAGATCTCTTGTAGCAACCTTTTAAGCTCGGGCATTAGGTAAGTACGGTTAGTGAGGAATGTATTATAGATCAAAGAAAGTGCAGGCAGAGAGTTTTTCCCTTCTTCAACACTGAGCTTAAGCAATGCTGTGACAATCTTCTTCTTGTTAAACTCAAGTAAGGCTAACATATCATAACCTAAGCTCTCATATCCATTAAATATGATTGGTGTGATTTTTTGAATAATCTCACGCTGTTCCTCATATACATCGGAAGAGGCGACCTCTTCCAACTCGCGGAGTTTATCCGCATACATCTTATTATTGCTTGTCCTATATTTCAGCGTTGCCTTGTTTAAGGTGTCTTGTTTAGATTTCTTATACTCTTCATGATCGTCTTGTATAAGGTAAAGTCCAGTATCGAAGTAGGCTTTTTTCAAAGCTGACGGGTTCTTATAGTACTGATTGACCCGGCAATCGTCCAAATAGTTGTCTGCAAGAAAATGATTATAGTTGCCGTCTTTGTCGACCAGGTTAGCATATGGCCTGACAGCCTCCACAGCTTGTTTAAATAACTGATCAAGCTCCTGGGCGACAAATGATTTCTGTAAGGCTACAATAGCCTCGTATACCACTTCACTTTTTACAATATTGTCTTTCGCTTCGATTTCCGATAACGGCAGATATTTCGCATTGGCACTGTTTACGTGTACAGCTTGCCTGTAACCTTTCCTAAACCTACCGATGATCTGCAATGTGTCTGTGAACGGATCAATCATTGTGTGTTGCCTAAACGCAACATCAGAGAGTAACAACACATCCACATCACTATGATCAAGATCGATGTCAAGGCCATTGAAGAAGCTACTGGTAAAGAAGTTGTACTTCTTCAGTTCTGTCATTTGGTGACTTACATTGGGCTGATCTAAGCTCTTCAACATTGTCGCGCTTTCTTGCGAACAGAAGATCAAATAATCTTCTTCGATCTGCAACTTAGTGATAATCTCCATTATACCATCTACTGAATTGAAGAAAATACATAGATGCTTAGCATCACTCAACTCAAAGTGTTTCCTTAGGTAGCTCAATACACCATCACCATGAACAAGTTTCAAGGGCTTGGTATAATCATTCAATGGATAAACTCTGATATGCTCGAATCCCTGCTTTTCGAAACGTGGATCACTTGGTGGTATCGGTGTGGCAGAGATCATAGCTTTACCTTTAAAAGTAAAGAAGTGTTCCATCATCTTTACCATATCATCCCGGTACAAAGCATCTTGGATCAACTTGTGACATTCATCAATAAGAAAAAAGAAGTCGTTGTGATACGTGAGTTTGGAGTCGGTGTCCTTTAAAGCTTGGATGATCTTATCGACACCTTTGGGTGTGGTCAGAAACTTTTTTTTGGAACCATATGCCGTAAGGTATTCATGTACTTGCTGAACAGTGACCTCGTGATATACAGCAAAGGTGTCATCTGTGTCCTTGTGTTGTTCCTGTTTGCTCTTTACAATTGATATGTGAGGCAAAACGATTATACTATTGCGATCTGCTTTGATCTCGCCATAAGTAGCGCCAATGCCAGTTATGGTCTTGTAAATGATAGTATGAGAAGGTATAGGGTATACTGCCGCAATGTCAGTGAAGTACCTGGTTGTGCTGCTGTCAAAGGGTATTTGTAGGTCGTATTCTATCTTGTTGATCTGCATAATGAACTTAAAAAGTTAACAGTCGCACATTATCCGATAATCGTATCATTCTCATCGTAGTAGTCATCCTCCTGCGGTTGATGCCAATCCCATTCGTCTCCTGCTGGGTAACCTTCGTAGTAGGAAGCCATTTCAATACTCTCGTCGGATTGGGCATAAGAGTTTTCCATTGCCTCTCCAAGTGTCTTTGCCTTGTTCGGGCCTGTATTGACCATAGCGAATATACCAGCAGTTTTCGGGATCACTGTGTCATCGATCGGGGCTTTACAGATGATACCCCACTTAACATTGTATTTGGATCTGGGTTGTCCTTTGCGGTCAAGGTAATAGGTGACACCCGGATCACTGATGTGCACCATCGAACCTATCAGTTCTTGCGGAGATCTATCTTTTTTGGTACTGAACGAAGCATCGTTGAACAATACATCCGTGTTCATTCTAAAGGTTTGCCCTTTAAAGAAAGGAGCGTTAGCATGTGGTCGCCAGTTAGCATCACAGAACATGGTCTCTCCAGTGATACCGATCGGTGTTGGATGCAGTTCTTGAATAATTACCTGACCTGGCTTTACGTCCCATTTGCCTGAGCCTTCAGGTTTACAGTTGTTGAATTGTTCGATACGGCTCTTTATAAGTTGATTGAAGATAGCAGACATTGTATACTGATGTAGTGTGATTAAGTTACTGTATTTCGTCTAAAAGTTACTCGCCATCTGGTTCATCATATACATGGTCAAGTGCTTGATTGTCACGGATGCCGTACCGTTTGTTCATCTCTGATATATCGTCATATGATGTGCTATTCATACTGAAGAGACTCTTAGGCTTTTCGATGATAGGTGCTTCGTTTGTGACCTCCCATGTTATGCTAATGGATTCATCATAAAGTGTCACATTGTTAACGTTGACTATTCTTCCTATTAACTTTTCAATTGACAGGTGTTTTGGACCCAAACTCTGTGCATTGTAGAAGCTTGTTGTTGCTACCTTAAACTCTACACCTTTTAAAAACCCTGGTGCTGTCATTGGCTTCCACATTGCATTGGCGACTAATAACTGCTTTCCGTTAGATAAAGTCTTGGTGCTAACACTTTGAATCACATAGCAGCCTTGACGTGGAGCCAACTCATGTGTGCCTTTAACTTGTGCATTTTGATACGCTTGTCTTAATAGTATTGAATTCATGATCTTGTATGTCACTTGTTTTAGATGACGATACAAAGGTGCTTAAGCTTCAAGGAGGGTATGGAGACAACGAAATTATCATTTAAATCCTATTTGTCTTCATCTATAATAGCAGAACGCCTAATGAGTTTACGGATAGCATCATGGTGCTTCACTACTGTGCTGGTAGCGCTTTGCTTTGGTCGATAGATCTGAAAGTGGGTGATTATATCGTAGATGAAGTCGCCTTGGGCGTTTGATATCGATGACTTATCTTTTGGGTTGAGATTGCTAAGTATGGCCGTCTCGGCATTGAGATATTTTACAATTGTCTTTGCCAGTCCTGCTACCAATACTTTATTGATCTGGTAGTCGCTTTGCCGTTGCACAGCTTGCTCCAATTCATCCTCCGTAGCACCACCCATTAGAAGCTTATAGAGCTTTACGTCGTACTGCCTAAGTTGGGTGCTGACTTCTTTTATAACATGCCTTAAAACGCTTCCTTTAAGCTCAGGCTCGGTGCCGAAGTGGTATTTGAACGTACCTTTTGCTGCATCATAGATGTCGATATTGATATCCTTGAAATTATCGAGATGGAGTATCTTCTTTAAAAGGTAAATGCGGTTATGTACCTTTCGCTTCACCTCCTCAACATCCTCCTGTCCGGTGAGTTTGGTCATGTAATTTATAAGTAGATACAGGATGTGGCTTCCATGAAAGTTGGACTCCTCGGTCAACTTGTGCATACCCAGGAACATTTCATATTCTTTGATCTCGTTCACTGAATCATCGTAAGTTTTACGAGTGTTGTAATGGTAGATCACTGATCCTATTTTGTATTCCTCGTTGTATGAAGCAAGCGTGGGAGGTACAGTATACTTGCTTAGAATAGGAATATTGAGAAACAAGGTTATGCTTCCTGTCTTATTAGAGGCGTCCCAGTTGTAGCGAATGGTTTTAGTAGTGTCCATTCACCAAAGATGTTAAAATCTCTGAAATGAATGTAGCGAAGCCTTACACTCCGCTACCTACTAAAAGTTACGACTCAAACATCTTCTTCTCCCAACTCTCAATAGCGCCTCTTTCAAAGCTATCAAGATACGTTTGCGTTTGCTCTTCAGTCGCATGACCTAATGCTTCTGAGATATAACTTGTATTAGCACCTGAACGCTTCAAACCTGTTGCATAAGTGTGCCTCCCTACGTTTGTAGTGAGTTTAAGATTAGGTTCACCTATCATTGCAGCAAGCTTCTTTAAGTTATCATTCACTGCTTTAAGTGCTGTTTTCTTACGTGTATACTGTTGCTTTAAGGTCTTATGAATAGCAAGATCGAAGATTGGGAACACAAAGTTACCTATAACACGATGGTGTGCTTTGTAATAGTTAAGAATCTCTAAATTGTGTTCATTGAATGGAATTTCAAATTGCCCGCCTGTCTTACGTCTTGTGTAATTGATATGGGTTTCAGATATATCGTTCCAAGTAAGATAGCTCATGTCAATGAAGTTCATACCTCTACTGTAATAACTAAATAGGAACATTTGCTGTGCTAAATGCAGTGCGGACTCAGGTTCGAGCGTAAGGCTCCTGAGCTTACCTATCTTATCAAGTGTTATAGCAATCTTCTTCGTCTTGCTGTTCAACCGTTTGTTGATACTATACTTCCTTTCACCAAACGGGTAGCTCTCTTGTTTGAACAGCTTTTCATCTATTGCTTGATTAACCACCCGTTGCAGGTTACGCATCTTAACGCTGATGGTAGTGTCCTTGTTACCTCGTATGTTCCTCATCCAATACTCAAAGCTTTCTAGAAATCTTATGTTTACATCTGAGAGTAGCGCATTGGGCTTGAATTTCTTTAAAATGTTTTGGACCTCAAGATAAAGACCTGCAAGACCCACCCGACCTTGCTCTTCCAGAATCTTAATGTGCTGGTTGTAATACTCATGTATTCGCATGTCAACGGTTACCGTTGACTTTCCATGAACCACTAACTGAGGTTTATTCTTTAAGTCTACTTCAAACCCTTGGAATGAGAACATGGTGTTGGTGTCTTCGTAACGTTTAAGAATTCGATGAGCATCGTTAAGCTTTTGCCTAAGTAGCTCATTACATTCTTTATAGTTTGTGAATGATCTGCGAAACTTGCCCAAACCATTATCTTCTGCACCTGCGGCTATCCAATCTTTAGTTGAACATTTAAAAGTGAAGGCATTGTCGGTAACCAAAGTACTTATAGCATAATACTTTTGTTTCCTTTCGTGAGTAACCCGTAACGCAACGGCATACTCACCGTTTGATAATTTGTAAGTTGTGTTGAGAACAATAGCTAATGAAGCCATAACTTGTTGAGTTATGACAGTATACTGCTAATAATTTATCTGAGAATGACCGTATACAAAACCGTATACATCCACTGACTTAAACAAAAAAAGCATATCTGATCGGTCCTAAAAACTCTCAAATATGCTTTCTTTTTGGTCGGGATGGCAGGATTTGAACCTACGACCTCCAGCACCCCATGCTGGCGCGATACCGGGCTACGCTACATCCCGCGGTAACAGTGAAGTTCGGCTTACATTTGCCTGCTTTCAAAGTTGTGGCTTCCGGCATTCAGCTAAGCTGCGGCCGGCGTGCAAATATAAAAGATCATCACTTCAACTCAAATACCACGGCCAAACACTTTTATATTGCACTATCATCCTTTTTGTGATCAGCTGCGCAACGTAACGATCATCACGAAGATCTTTTTATATATAGAAGATCATAAATTTTCGTTTAGCTTTATATTAGCGATATTCAAAACGATTCGATGCGGTCTGCCGACAATTACTCCATGCTGATCGATAAGGTAAATGCGTTCACACGCAAATATTACCTTAACGGCCTGTTGCGTGGCCTCATCTTCCTGGCGGCAGGTATCTTCACCGGTTACATCACGATCACTTTGCTGGAATATTTTGGCAACTTCGATACCGTTCTGCGTACTATTCTTTTTTATGCGTTCATTCTGATCAACTTGTTGCTGCTTGTATGGCTGGTGGTGCCGTCATTGATGGCTTATCTGCAATTAGGTCGTACCCTTACACATGATGAGGCCGCACAAATGATCGGTCAGCACTTTGGCGATGTAAAAGATAAACTGCTTAACACGCTACAGTTAAAGAAACAAGCCGCACAAGACCCTGAACGGCGCGCATTGATCGAGGCCAGCATCGATCAAAAGATCACCATGCTAAGCCCGGTAAGCTTTCCGCTGGCTATCGACCTAAAGCAGAACAAGCGCTACCTCAAGTGGGTGGCATTGCCATTAGGTATGATCATTATTGTGGCTTTTGCCGCGCCCGCCATCCTGACCGAAAGTACCAAGCGGCTCATTCATCACGATCGATATTTTGCTCCACTGGCACCGTTCAAATTCGTGGTCATGAATCCTTCATTACAGGTAATGCAGGGCGCCGATCTTAAACTCGATATCAAGCTCGATGGCAATGATCTGCCGGCCAATGCCTACATTCAGATCGGGAAGAATACGTTCAAACTCGAAAAAGACAATATTTCGAGGTTCCACTATCTTTTCACTGGTCTGCAACAAACCACCTTATTTCGGATCACGGCTAATGGATATTATTCGCCCATGTATCAGGTACAGGTAAGCTTGAAGCCATCGTTGCTTAGTGCTGATGTCGAACTTGTTTACCCGTCCTACTTGCACAAAGCGAGTGAGAAGTTAAGCAATGCCGGCGATCTCACTGTCCCGGTAGGCACAGTGGTCAAATGGCAGTTACATGCTCAGAACGCACAAAACGTTCTTTTTAAGATCAATGACCGGTCTGAGCAGCTTAGTGGCAATGATCAGGGCGTATTCACATATACAGCAAAAGTGGTCAAAAGTACCACCTATGGTATCACACCTGTTGCGGATAAACACCGTTCAGGCGATATGGCTAACTATCGCATCAACATTATCAATGATGAGATGCCGGCCATTGAGGTGAATGAAAAGCAAGACTCTATCAGCACCAAGGCGATCTATTTCAGTGGCAACGTGCGCGATGATCATGGCTTTACCTCGTTGACCTTCCATTACAGTACATCAGCAGCTGGTGAAAGGCCAAAAACTTTCGCCAGACAAATTAAATCCGATCTGCAAGGCACACAAGCAACGTTCTTCCATTATTGGGATATCAAGGATCTGCCGCTAACGCCTGGTAGCCAGGTGACCTATTACTTTGAGGTGGCCGATAATGACGGTGTATCGGGACCCAAAAAGGTACGCTCGCCCGAACGGACCTTGCAGGTACCCACTAAAAGCGAAATGAGCCAGCAATTGAACGCTAATACCCAAGCGATCAAGCAAAAGATGCGGTCGGCCATTAAACTGGCAGGCGAGGTAGAACGCGACGCCCAAAAACTCGATCAGCTACTATTGAATAAAAGCTCACTGAGCTTTGAAGAAAAGAAACAGATCGAGGATCTTTTACGCAAGCGCACTGAGCTTGATCAACTGGTGAAGGACCTGCAGGCCGAGAACAAGAAAGATCAATATCAGCGCCAGGAGGATCAGCAACAAAGCACTGACCTGCAACAGAAACAAAAACAGATCCAAGACCTGCTCAATAACGTGATGGACGAACGGTCGCAGGAGATATTGAAAAAATTGCAGCAATTGCTGGATCAGGAGCAAAAAGAAGGCACGCGTGATCAACTGTCTAAAATGCAGAACGACAACCGGTCCTTAAAAAAGGAATTGGACCGTATGCTGGAGCTTTATAAGCAACTAGACCTTGAACAAAAGATCGACAGAACGGTGGACGATATCAATGATCTGGCCAATGATGAGCAAAAGTTATCAGAAGAGACCAAGCGCCCCGGCGCTAACCAGCAGGAGTTACAAAAAAAGCAGGAACAGCTCAAACAACGCTTCAATGATATCAAAAAGACGATCAATGACATAGATAAAGCTAACCAGCAGCTCGAACGCAAGAACAACTTTGATAAGCAGGATAAGGAGCAGCAAGGCATCGAAGAGAAAATGAACGAGAGCGACCAGCAACTGCAGAAGAACGATAAGCAGAAAGCCGCAAGTTCACAGCAACAAGCTTCACAGCAAATGAAGCAAATGGCACAAAAAATGCAGCAAAACGAACAAGATAGCGAACAGGAAGATAATGCTGCCGATGCCCAGCAACTGCGAGAGTTGCTTAAAACACTGGTGAGCAGTTCGTTCGAGCAGGAAAAGGTGATGCAGAACTTTAGAGGTATGAACCCTAATGACCCTGCTTACGTGTTGAACGCTCAAAAACAAAAGGATATAAAAGATAACCTGAGAACGGCCGAAGACACGCTTTATGCCCTAAGCAGGCGTATACCGCAGATCCAGGCCACTGTTAACCAAGAAGTAAACAATATAAATGACCATATCGATAAAGCGTTAGAAAGCCTTGGCGACCGGCGTACGCCAGAAGCTAACCGTAACCAGCAATATGCCATGACGGCCATGAATAACCTTGCCCTAATGCTTAGCGAAGCGCTTGATCAGATGCAGAACGCCAAAAGCGGAAGCAGCGGTAAGAGCAAACAAAAGAGTTCGATGCAGCAGCTTAGCCAAATGCAGCAACGCCTCAACCAAAACATGCAAAAGATGCGCGAGCAAATGAAGCAACAAGGTAACCAGGGGCAGAGCGCAAAAGGCCAGGGGCAGCAAGGCCAAAGCCTGAGCGAACAAATGGCCCGTATGGCCCGGCAGCAGCAGGATATCCGGCAGCGTTTACAACAACTTAGCCGTGATCAGCGTAAGGACGGATCAGGTAAACCGGGAGATCTGGAAAAGATCTCAAAACAAATGGAACAAACGGAGATCGATCTCGTAAACAAGAAGATCACGGAGGAGTCGTTAAACAGGCAGCAAAATATCCAGTCGCGTTTATTGGAGGCCGAAAAGGCCGAACAAGAGCGGGAACAGGACAAGCAACGGGAAAGTAAGGCAGGGAGGAACACTCCGCCGGGGTATATAAAAGCTTTACAGAGCTACGAACAGCAAAAAGTAAAGCAGACCGAACAGATAAGAACTGTACCTTCTGTTCTGAATTTATACTATAAACAAAAAATTAAACGTTACTTTGAGCAACTTGATGCAAAATAACATTCCAACTAACGGTGTTGATACAGGGGAACTGTACACACTGCAACTTCCGTCAAGCTATGATAGCATTACCCTGCTTGAGAACCTGATCGAGGAGATAGCGGATAAGTTTAAAGTAAGCGAAGATGCTTTTGCCAACATGATGACCTGCCTTAATGAGGCAGCCATAAATGCTATTGTGCATGGCAACAAGCTCGACCCTGATAAAAAAGTGATCGTCAATGCTGATGTTGACGCCAAACGCGCCATTTGGACCATCACTGATGAAGGCGAAGGCTTTGATTTCAATAATTTGCCTGATCCTACTGCCGAGGAGAACCTTGAGAAACTGACCGGACGTGGCGTATTCATCCTTAAACATCTTGCCGATCAATGTATATTTAACTCGAGCGGCAACGAGGTAGAACTGCACTTTAAGCTGTAAATGGCCGCGATCAATTTTTTTACTGAAGATACCGGCTTTAAATTAAAAGATAAGTTACCGCTCAAACGCTGGATCAAAGAGACCATTATTGCCGAGGGGCATAAACTCCAGGAGCTTAACTTCATTTTTTGCTCCGACGCATACCTGTTACAGATCAATCAGCAATATCTGGATCACGATACCTATACCGATATCGTGACCTTTGATAGTTCAGAGGAAGAAGGCCTCATTGCAGGCGATATATTCATTTCAGTGGATCGCACCCAGGAGAACGCCCAAAAGTTCAACGTGAGCCCTGAACATGAGCTACATCGGGTGATCATACATGGTGTATTGCACCTGTTGGGATATAAGGATAAGAAGCCTGCAGACAAGCAGCTGATGACCGCAAAAGAAGACCAATATTTGACCGTAAAAACTTTTTGAATGCTGAATGTTTAGCTACCTTTAACCAACTAAATAACATCAGTGTATGAAAATTTTAACGTTAATGCTGGCACTGCTTTTCACGGCAGCTAACTCGGCTTACGATTTTAAGCTAAAAAATATCGATGGTAAGGATTTTAGCCTGGCCAAATACAAAGGTAAAAAGATCCTGGTGGTCAACACTGCATCAAAATGCGGTTACACCAAGCAATACGCCGAATTGCAAAAGCTTGCTGATCAGTACAAGGACAAGTTGGTAGTAGTAGGTTTCCCGGCCAATAACTTTGGCGGACAAGAGCCTGGTGCCAATACCGAGATCAAAGAGTTTTGCTCAAAGAACTTTGGCGTTACCTTTCCTTTAAGTGAAAAAGTAAGTGTAAAGGGTGTCGACATCGCACCATTGTTCCAATACCTCACCACTACCGAAAACCCTGACTTTACCGGCGAGATCAAATGGAACTTCGAAAAATTCCTGCTTGATGAGAACGGTAAACTGATCCACCGTTATCGCTCAGGTACTACCCCATTATCACCAGAGATCACCAACAAACTGTAAACAGTGATCATCAAATAAAAAAGGCGCCCAGTTAAACCAGGGCGCCTTTTTTTCTTTAATTCTGCTTTTCTTTTTCGGCTTTCTCCCTATCCTCCTGAGCCTTTTTGGCCGCCTTTTCCTTCTCCTTCTGTATCTTTTCTTGTGCCTTGCGGGCTGAGTCTATCTTACGTTGTTTTTCCTTTTCCTTCCTCTTAAAGAAACCCCTCAGTAAGAAGTTGCTTTGTGCGGCCTTCAGATCTTCATTAAGAGTAACAGTGGTCTTGTTAGCGTTAGCTACTGTGGTTTTGGCCGATGCCACGGTGGAGGCCAGGTCGTGAGCGATCTTGTCGTTCTTTAACAGTTTGCCTAATGAGCCTTTACCTTTGTTGATATCGCTTACTATGGCGTTCAAATTTTCGGTAAGTGAGGCAGCATTGTCGGCCACTTTGGTCAACTTATTAATGATCTTATCCACATCAAGTGGATTAACGGCTACCAATTTGTCACCATTTTGAACCTGGGTATTGCTATTAGCACCACCAGGGCTGATCACCACCAACTTATCTCCCATCAAGCCATCGCTACCTATACTCACGCGTGAGTCCTTTTTGATGAATTTTTTTACGTTCTCATTCAAGGTCAGGTCGACCCGTACGGCGCTATCTGTCTCAATGTTGATGCTCTCTACCACACCTACGTTGATACCGGCGAATCGAACGTTGTTACCCACCATGAGGCCGTTCACGTTCTTGAATACCCCGTACACATTAAAGGTAGAATTGAACATACTTTTTTGGCTGCCTATCAGGAAGATGGCCAGGAATATCACCACCACGCCTATTAACACGAACAGGCCTATCTTGATCTTTTGTCCGGATGTTATTTTCATTTCGTATCTAAAAAAAATGATCTTACAAATTCGTCGCCCGACTCTCGCAACTCATCAAAGGTGCCCTCGGCAACATATTCACCATCTTTCATGATCACTACGCGGTCGCCAGTTATGCGGGCGCAGTCCATGTCGTGAGTAATGATGATGGATGAGGTCATATATTTCTTCTGCATCTCCAGGATCAGCTCGCTGATCTCGCGCGAGGTGATGGGGTCAAGGCCGGTGGTAGGTTCATCATAAAGCATTATCTCGGGCTTTACGATCAGTGTTCGGGCCAGTCCGGCACGTTTACGCATACCGCCCGAAAGGTCTGATGGCATCTTATCGATGGCTTCGGGCAATCCTACCCCTTCCAGTACATCCTTTACCCGTTCGTCAAGTTCCTTTTGGTCGGTCACCTTCAGCACACGAGTGAGTGCGAACTCCAGGTTCTCACGTACGGTCATGGAATCGTATAGTGCGCCACTTTGAAACAAGAAACCAACCTTGGTACGAAGCTCTTTAAGCTCCTCGCTGCTTAGTTCAGGTACTTCCTGACCAAATACCTTTACCGAACCCTCATCGGGCGTTAAAAGGCCTACAATACATTGTATAGTTACCGATTTACCTTGCCCTGAACGACCGAGCACGATCACGTTCTCACCTTTGGTCAGTTTAAGGTTGATATTCTTTAACACTTCTTTAGAGCCAAAGCATTTACGTAAGCCTTTGATCTCCACTACCAGTTCCTCACTTCGGTGGGTGCCGTTGGCATTCTTCCTGATGGCTGGTTTTTCGTTCACTTCTTCCATAGCCTTAGTAGTATAAAAGGTTAGTGATCTGTACAGCTACCATATCAATAAAGAATATCCACAAAGAAGCCGTCACCACTGCAGAATTTGCAGCGATACCCACGCTCTCGGTGCCACGGTTAGAGGTGAACCCTTTATAACAGCCTACAAAACCGATGGCAAAGCCAAAAAATACTGTCTTGATAAGCGCGGGCAGGTAGTCGCTGAAGTCAAGCGCGGCCACACATTTGGTCAGGTAAAGATGAAGGGTAATGTCATCATTGAAATTAACGGCAATGAAACCGCCGATCAGTGATATCACATCACCGATCATGGCCAACAGCGGCACCATGATACTGGTGGCCAGTATGCGAGTGACCACGAGGTACTGGATGGGGTTCGCACCTGATACTTCCATGGCGTCGATCTGCTCGGTAACGTTCATGCTGCCTAATTCGGCTCCTATACTCGATGCGATCTTGCCGGCACAAATAATGGCCGTGATCACCGGACCTATCTCTCGTATCACTGCGATCGATAATGTAGTAGGCAGCATGCTTTCTGCACCAAATTCAACCATGGTAGGCCTCAGCTGCAGAATGAGTACCAAACCCATGATGAAAGACGTGATACCCACCAGGGTTAGTGAACGGTAGCCTATCTCATAGCACTGGCGTACAAATTCAGACCATTCAAAACCGCCTGCAAAAATATTCTTAAAAAAACGGGACAGAAAAACGGTCTGGTCGCCCACACTTTCGGCCCATCGCCTCCAGCCTGAATTCATTATTTCGTCTGCCATAAATCAATATGATGTTGAATACTACACCCTTCAGTAATATTTGTTTCATATAGAGAAGCCGAGTATTTAAGCTTTAACCCACAGCATAGATCATTAACCTTCCTTTAAGATCTTGTATAGTGTTGCATGACTATTATGCTCAAGGTGGGAATAACAAGTATATATAGATGTTTAAACATACGATCACATGCTAAATTTTGTTTATGTACCTTTGTATTTAGTCGTATTATGTCAAATAAAGCGGTAATAGCTGGTGCAAGTGGTTTAACGGGTGGTCATCTACTCCGTAACTTACTTGACGCGCCCGAATATGATGAGGTATTTGCGTTGGTCCGCAAGGAATTACCAGTGACCCATCCAAAGCTTGTACAACTTATAATTAACTTTGACCTATTGCACAGCTTTGCCCATGCCATTAACGGTAAGGCCGTTTTTTGTTGCTTAGGCACTACCAAAGCTAAAACACCTGACCCAAAGGCCTACCAGCACATAGAGCGCGATATACCGGTCAAATTGGCTCAGATCGCGAGTGGAAATGGGGTGTCTCAATTTCATTATATGTCGTCAGTAGGTGCGGATGCATCATCAGGTAATACGTACTTAAAAGCCAAAGGACAAACTGAGGAAGCGATCTCCAAACTATCTTTCCAAGCCGTACACGTTTATCGCCCATCCTTGTTGATCGGTGATAGGGGCGAAATTAGGCTGGGAGAAAAGTTAGCTGGGGCGATAATGAAGATCGTTGATCCTCTTTTGTTAGGTGACCTGAAGAGATATCAAAGTATACCAGCGGCTACTGTTGCCCAGGCCATGTACAAAACATCGTTAAAGCGGGATGAAGGTGTTTTGATCCATCCCTCCCATAATATAAAACAAATAGCGTGAGCACTTATTTATCAGCAGAAAATTTAGGTCATTCGTTCCATGACCATTGGTTATTCCGTGGGTTGACCCTTGGCATTAACCGTGGCCGCAGGGTAGCACTAGTGGGTGTGAACGGGGCCGGCAAATCTACCCTCCTGAAGTTATTGTCGGGCAAGTTCCTGCCTACCGAAGGCAAGGTGGTATCAGCTCGTGACCTTCGTCCGGGCTATTTAGAGCAAGACCCTATCTTCGAGAAAGGACATTCCATCAGCGACTACATCTTTCACAAGGATAACGTACAACAGCAGCTCATTTTAAAATATGAGCAGTTACTCGAAAATGACCCTGAGAACTACGACGCTATTGAAAAGATAACTGAAGAGCTAAGTGCAGTTAACGCCTGGGAATACGAATACCAGATCAAGAACATTTTGGGTAGGTTAGATATTCACCAACTCGACCAAAAAATAGATACTTTATCAGGCGGTCAAAAGAAACGTTTGGCTCTAGCTAAGCTCCTTATCGAAGACCCTGATGTATACGTGTTAGATGAGCCTACTAACCACCTGGACATTGATACGATAGAATGGTTAGAGAAACTCCTCACCGAAGGCGCCAAGACCATTCTAATGGTAACGCACGACCGCTACTTTTTGGATAATGTGTGCAATGAGATCATTGAGATAGACCGAGGTAAGATATTTACCTATCATGGCAACTACCAGTACTTTTTAGAAAAGAAGGCTGAAAGGGAAGCTAATGATGATGCACAGTTCCACAAAAATACCCAATTATTAAAGAAGGAACTGGAATGGATGCGCAGGCAACCACAAGCACGTGGAACTAAATCGCAGTCACGTATCAATGCTTTCTATGACCTGGAGGAGAAGACCAAAAACAATGGACCTAATGCGAAGATCGAACTGAGCGTGAAGACCTCACGCCAGGGCAATAAGATCATGGAGGTTCATCATATCGCTAAAAGCTTTCGTGATAAGCCGGTCATATCTGATTTCAACTACATCTTCAAAAAAGGTGACCGCATTGGTATCGCCGGTAAAAATGGCAGTGGTAAGTCGACATTGTTGAACATCTTTACGGGCACCATACAGCCTGATAATGGCCACATCGAAAAGGGTGAGACCACCGTGATCGGTTACTTCAATCAGGCGGGTATGAATTTTAGCAATGATGAAAGAGTGATCGATGTGGTGAAGAACGTGGCAGAGTATATCACCATGGCAGATGGCAAGACCATATCAGCAGCACAACTGCTTACCTTATTCCTCTTCCCTCCTGCCCGCCAATACGGATTGATATCGTTGTTGAGTGGTGGTGAAAAGAAACGTCTTCATCTACTCAACATATTGATGAAGAATCCGAACTTCTTGATACTCGATGAGCCGACCAATGATCTGGATATCGATACGCTGAATGTGTTAGAAGAGTTCCTGACCAATTACACCGGCATCCTATTAATGGTATCGCACGATAGGTATCTGTTGGATAAGTTGACCGACCAACTGTTCGTGGTTGAAGGAAATGGTAAGGTAGATATATACAATGGCAATTACTCATCGTTCCGCTTGGAACAGGAAGAAGCCAAGCAAGCAGCTAAGCAAAAGAACGTTCAAGCACCTGCCCCTGTCGCTACTCCTGCTCCTAAAAAGAACAAGTTGAACTTCAAAGAGCAAAAGGAATTAGAAGGTCTGGAAAAAGAGATCGCCTCTATCGAGTCAGATATAACTGCGCAAACAGAGCGCTTGAATACGATAACTGACCATGAAGAGTTGATGAAAATATCAAGCTCTATACAAGCGTTAAAGGATATGCTCGATGATCAAAGTATGCGTTGGATGGAGTTAATGGAATTAAAAGACAGCGAATGAAGACATCAGATATTATAGCATCAGTAGGTGTGATCATCTTACTGATCGGCTTTATGCTCAACCTATTCAAGAAATTAGCACCCGAAAGCAAAGCTTACGCGCTGATGAATTTTGTTGGGGCAGGCATGTGTGGGTACTCGTCATACCTGATCAGCTTTTACCCTTTTGTGGTGTTAGAAGGTATCTGGGCGTTTGTAGCACTATTATCATTATTCAAAGTTCCACGTGGAACGTGATATATTGAGTTGTAATTTTGTATCTGTTCCACGTGGAACACTGGAGGTTTAGATGTTCAAAAAATATGATGTAATAGTTGCCGGCGCTGGTCACGCAGGATGTGAAGCAGCAGCGGCAGCGGCAAATATGGGTTCATCGGTGTTATTGATCACCATGAACATGGGCACCATTGCACAAATGAGTTGCAACCCCGCGATGGGTGGTGTGGCTAAAGGACAGATCGTGCGTGAGGTAGACGCGCTGGGAGGATACTCAGGTATCATAGCCGATAAGACTACCATCCAATTCCGAATGCTTAACCTGAGTAAAGGGCCTGCCATGTGGAGCCCACGTGCACAGAACGACCGCATGCGTTTTGCAGAAGAGTGGCGCCTGACCTTGGAAAGCATACCAAACCTTGACATTTGGCAAGATACTGTGACCGGACTTGTGGTAAATAATGACACCGTGTATGGCGTACGTACATCATTAGGGATCGAGATCGAATGTAGCGCTGTAGTGCTGACCAATGGTACCTTCCTGAACGGTGTGATACACATCGGAGAAAAGCGCTTTGGTGGCGGCCGTACAGGTGAAAAGTCGGCCACTGGACTCACCGAACAACTGGTAGAACTAGGCTTTGAAGCCGGCCGGATGAAGACCGGTACGCCTCCACGAATTGACGGCCGTAGCCTAAATTACTCCGTAATGGAAGAGCAATGGGGAGATGATGAGCCCGGTCGCTTTTCATTTACCGATGTAGAACGTCCTACTGAAAAGCGTTGCTGCTGGATAACCTATACCAACTCAAAGGTACATGAGACCCTGAAAGAAGGCTTTGAAAGATCACCTATGTTCACGGGTAGGATCAAGGGTTTGGGTCCACGTTATTGTCCTTCTATTGAGGATAAGATCAACCGTTTCGCAGAGCGAGACCGTCACCAGATATTCGTTGAACCGGAAGGATTCCATACGGTAGAGATATATGTGAACGGCTTTTCGACCTCTTTACCTGAGGACGTACAATACCGGGCGTTGACACAGATACCAGGTTTTGAGAACGCTAAGATGTTCCGCCCAGGTTATGCGATAGAATACGATTACTTTCCACCTACCCAGTTAGACCTGACTTTGGAAACGAAGAAGGTAAAGAACTTGTTCCTGGCCGGACAGATCAATGGTACCACCGGGTATGAAGAAGCCGCATCGCAAGGTCTTATAGCAGGTATCAACGCACACCAGAAAATTCATGATCTGCATGAACTGATCATGAAAAGGTCAGAGTCATACATCGGGGTATTGATCGATGACCTGGTAACTAAAGGTACCGAGGAGCCTTATCGGATGTTCACATCAAGAGCTGAACATCGATTGCTCCTACGTCAGGACAATGCCGACATCCGCCTATCCCCTATCGGTCACGAGTTAGGGTTGATCAGCGATGAGCGTTTGGAAAAGGTGAATCAAAAGATAAAGGATTCGGATGACATTGTAAAGTACGCCAAAAACAAATCTGTAGAAGCTGCACAACTTAACCCATTATTAGAGGAGTTAGGCACTACACCATTGAATCAAAACGTGAAGATGGTCTCGCTGATCGGTCGTCCGCAAGTTGGTTTTGCCGACCTGCGTAAAGCCGATGCCTCCTTAGACACCTTGCTTTCTGCATATGATAAAGAAACTGTTGAGCAGGCTGAAATAAAGATCAAGTACGAGAGTTATTTTGATAAGGAGCTGGAGATCGTTGAACGGATGAAAAAGATGGAGGATAAGAACATTGATCCGGACTTCAACTACCACCAATTGGTGTCACTATCCAAAGAGGCTCGCGAGAAGTTAGCGAGGATCAAGCCTCGTACCTTGGGCCAAGCCTCTCGTATTTCGGGAGTGTCACCATCCGACGTTTCGGTATTGATGGTACATATCTCCAGATAGCTGATCAAAACTGAAAAATTTCAAAAATGACCCGAAAAATGGCTTTAATAAACATATGTTAAAGCCATTATTTTTAAATCTAAATATCAGCGTTCCAAAAATTAACAAAATCGCTTATATCGCTTAAAAATGCCTTTAAAAACGAGATACTTTTTTTTACAGACCTTAGCCATCACTTTTTGCTTACTACTGGCCTTAGGTTGCGCCAGTATTCAAAGACCACAGGGCGGACCACGTGATCGCACCCCACCCAAACTTTTAAAGGCCACTCCAGAAAATAAGACCCGGAGATTTAATGCGAAAGAGATCATCCTGGAGTTCGATGAGTTCTTTAAGCTCAGCAACCCTTATACAGATGTGACCATTAGCCCTGCATTTGAACGCCAACCGGAGTTCAATGTTAAAGGTCATATACTACGCATTAAACTGAACGACTCGCTACAAAAAAATACTACCTACGTTTTCAACTTTGGTAAAGCGTTGGCTGACCTGAATGAGTCGAACGTACTGAAAAATTTCACTTACGTTTTCTCGACCGGAGACCAGATCGATTCCTTAAGCATCTCCGGTAAAGTGAATAATACTTTGACCGCGCAACCAGAAAAGGAAGCAACGGTGATGATATTTCCCGCGAGTAGAGACACGGCGATGTTCGGTAAAAAGAAACCCTCCTACTTTACCACTACAGATTCGGCCGGTAACTTTTCCCTGAACAACCTTCATGAAGGGCAGTACACCATCTACGCGTTAAAAGAAACATCCAACGACAAGATCTACCAGGAAGGTGAATTAGTAGCCTTTCAAAAAAAGCCTATCGAATTAAAAAGTGATATCAGTAACCTCGAGCTGAACTTGTTTAAGCAAGAGCCGAGTAAGTTTCGCGTGCTGGCTAAACGTTTTGACCCGGATGGCAAAGCAAGCCTGATCTTTAATAAGCAATTACAGGATCCATCTATTAAAGTGTTATATCCGCCTGCATTGGATGCACAAAAGATAGTGGAATTTAGCAAGACGCGCGATAC
Organism: Mucilaginibacter daejeonensis; assembly: GCF_020783335.1. Taxonomy (NCBI): domain Bacteria; kingdom Pseudomonadati; phylum Bacteroidota; class Sphingobacteriia; order Sphingobacteriales; family Sphingobacteriaceae; genus Mucilaginibacter; species Mucilaginibacter daejeonensis. Next base: position 62,060 of record NZ_CP086068.1, on the reverse strand, counting down.
CGCACTAGTATTCATGCGGAGTATGGAATTTGATTCGTTGAGCCTGGCCATATCAGACAAGAACAAACCTGTTGATACCACCTTTGTACGTAAAGGACGTAACGAAAGCTTTAAACGTCCGGTGACGCTTACTTACAACATCAATGTAGATAACCGCTTAAGGCCAAATACCGACCTGATCATTACGGCCAGCCAACCGGTCGAAAGCCTGGATATGTATAAGATCAAGCTGACCGAAGACTCGACCGCTGTAAGTGACCTGGTGATCAATAAGGACCCAAATAATCCACGCAAACTGACCGTAAAACGGCGTTGGAAGCAGAACACCAAATATCAATTATCCTTTGCTGATGATGCCATTACCGACATTTATGGAGATAAGAACAAGGAATTCAACAAGCGATTCCTGATCGATAAACCGGAGAACTATGGTACGCTTACTTTAAAAACCTCAGTGCCTGATTCTGGTAGGAGCTACATAGTAGAGATCATGGATACCAAGAAGAATATACTTCAACGTGATGTGATCACTAAAAATACATCTATCGTTTATAGGAACTTTTTTACTGGCAAATACCTTGTAAAGGTCACTTATGATACCAATAAGAATGGAAAAGCCGACAGCGGTAACGTACGCGAAAAGTTATATCCTGAGCGCTCATGGTTCAACCCTAAAGAACTGACCTTGCGGCCTAACTGGGAAATGGAAGAAATAATGACGATACCTAAAGAGGAGGTCACGCCGTGAACCAGCTCGCGTATAAATTATAATTATGCGGCAACTTTTGTAATAAAGCCATTTGCTCCTCGGTAAGTGGCTTTATTTTTTTAGCTGGTGTACCGGCATATAGATAGCCTGATTCACACACCGTACGTTCTAAAACGACCGATCCTGCGGCAATGATCACATTGGTTTCCACTACAGCGTCATCCATCACGATGGCGCCCATCCCCACTAAAACGTGGTCATGTAGTATGCATCCATGTATGATCGCATTGTGTCCTACTGATACGTAATTACCGATCGTAATTGAAGCCTTTAGGTACGTAGCATGCACGCAAACGCCATCCTGGATATTGGTATGATGACCGATAGTGATGCCATTCACATCTCCCCTGATAACGGCATTGAACCACACTGAGCAATCGCTTCCCATGGTCACATCACCCACAATTGTAGCATTATCAGCAATAAAACAATTTTTACCCCAGGTGGGGAACTTATCTTTTACAGTTAAAATTAAAGGCATTGACTTTTGTTATATTACACGTCATTGCGAGGAACGAAGCAACCCCTGTGGAGGCCGATTAGCTATACATCGTTCAGAGATTGCTTCGTTCCTCGCAATGACGGACTGTTTTTTAATTATATATTTGAGCGTAACAAGCGGAAATAGCTCAGTTGGTAGAGCATCAGTTTCCCAAACTGAAGGCCGCGGGTTCGAATCCCGTTTTCCGCTCTTTAAAATACCGTGTCTTTTAACACATCCGCATGTTCAGGATGATCGGTAGTATAGTGTAGTCCCCTGCTTTCCTTGCGCTCCATAGCCGATCTTACAACAATATATGATACCTGTATCAGGTTGCGCAACTCACACAATTTGACCGACAATTTGGTTCGTTTATAAAATTCTTCCGTTTCTTCATACAATAAACGCAAACGGCGCATGGCCCGCTCCAACCTAAAGTCAGACCGCACGATACCCACATAATCATTCATCAGGCGCTGCATCTCACGTATGTTGTGGGTCACTAATATATCCTCGTTAGAGAGCTGCACCCCTTTTTCATCCCATCCAGGTATGTTAGCAGGAACAACACTATGCTCAAATCGCTGTACCGCATCTTCGTAAATACGATGAGCAAATACCAAAGCTTCCAGTAACGAATTGGAAGCCAACCGATTAGCACCATGAAGGCCAGTTGAAGCACACTCACCGCATGCATACAGCTGTTGAATGGAGGTACGACCATGATGATCAACCATCACTCCTCCACACATGTAATGACACGCCGGCGATACGGGGATCATGTCCTTGGTCATGTCGATACCGATATCCAGGCACTTTGCATATATATTAGGGAAGTGGGCTAAGATGTCAGCCTTGCTTTTGTGACGTACATCTAAATAAACGTAATCCTCACCCGACTTTTTGATCTCGGCATCAATGGCACGGGCCACGATGTCGCGCGGCGCTAATGACTTGCGCGAATCATACTCCTGCATAAATTCTTCGCCGTTGGTGCGTTTCAAAACGCCACCAAATCCGCGTACGGCTTCAGATATCAGGAACGATGGATACTCACCCGGATTATATAAGGCGGTGGGATGGAACTGGATGAACTCCATATTGCGCACCTTACCTTTAGCACGATACACCATAGCCACGCCGTCGCCGGTAGCGATAACCGGGTTGGTGGTGGTAGCGTAAATATGCCCTGCACCGCCTGACGCCATCACCGTCACTTTGGATTCGATGGTCTCTACCTCTTTGGTCTCTGTATTAAAAGCATAAATACCATAACACTGAATGTCAGGACTCGACTTTTTCACCAGCTCGCCCAAATGGTGCTGGGTGATCAGGTCTACCGCAAAATGATGGGTTAGTATCTCAATATTCGGGTTCTGATGGATCTGCTCCAGTAAAGCGCGTTCCATCTCAAACCCGGTGATATCCTTATAATGTAATACCCTGAACTCGGAGTGACCACCTTCTTTAGCCAGATCATAAGCGCCAGAGTTGGTCTTATCGAAGTTGGTACCGTAATCGATGATCTCACGTATGCGTTCCGGACCTTCCTCCACCACTATCCTGACCACCTCTTCATCACACAGCCCATCACCGGCGATCAGGGTGTCCTCAATGTGCTTTTCAAATGAATCCTCTTTTTTATCCACAACTACGGCAACGCCGCCTTGTGCATACTTGGTGTTCGACTCATCTTCGCTGGCTTTGGTAACTATCAGTACCTTACCGTGTTTACCAGCTTTAAGTGCAAAACTTAATCCGGCAATGCCTGATCCTATCACCAGGAAATCCACATGTCTTGTCATAAAATAGTGTCTAATATGTGTAAAAGTACTACTTGTGTTAATAACCGCATCAAAAGATGTTAATTTTGCGTAGGTAAAAAGCTAATAAGTTTTGGATCGGTGGATAAGTTGGCGAAAAACAAAAGTTACTCCCAATTTGAAGTTCGGTTTCCGAGAGAATCCACACCGAAACTAACGATCACTGATCAGGGTATTAATCAACACATTTGGTTATTAACATACCTGTGAATAAAACCCTGCTATTGAAAATCAGTTATTTAAGTAAACCGAGTTGTGGATAACCTGTGGAAACAAGTGGAACAAGTTTGATAAGCAAAAAAAAATCGTTCAACTTACTCACGTAATTAACACTCTAATAACAATAGGTTTATTTTATATATATAATTAATTGTATTTATTGTAATGTTGGCAATGGACATTTTAGAAGAGATCAATATAAAAGGCTTTCATGAAGAAGAGATCGATCCCACACTCGACCTTTACGACGAGATAGCCAAACTCAAAAAAGAAAAGAACGCCGTGATCCTGGCGCACTATTACCAGGAAGGCGAGATACAAGACATTGCCGACTACATTGGAGACAGCCTGGGCCTATCACAACAGGCCGCTAAGACCGACGCCGACATCATTGTATTCGCCGGTGTGCACTTCATGGCCGAGACCGCTAAGATCTTATCACCCGAAAAGAAAGTGTTACTGCCTGACCTGAAGGCTGGCTGTTCTTTAGCCGATAGTTGTCCACCACATCTGTTCAAAAAGTTCAAAGAGCAGTACCCTGATCATTTGGTGATCACCTACGTGAACTGTACCGCTGAGCTGAAGGCTCTGAGCGATATCGTTTGTACCTCAAGCAATGCGGTACAGATCGTGGAAAGTTTACCGGCCGATCAAAAGATCATTTTTGGTCCTGACCGCAACTTAGGCGCCTGGGTAGCTAAAAAGACAGGCCGCGACCTGGTGCTGTGGAACGGTGCCTGTATGGTGCATGAGATATTCAGCCGTGAAAAGATCACTAAACTGACCGAGCGTTATCCTAACGCCAAGATACTGGCCCACCCCGAATGTGAAGAACACATCCTGCAGCTGGCCGATTACATTGGCTCTACCACCGGGATATTGAAATATGCTACTAACAGTGTGGAAAAAGAGTTCATAGTGGCCACAGAGTCGGGCATACTGCACCAGATGCAGAAAGATAACCCGGATAAGCTGTTTATACCCGCTCCACCGAATAATACTTGCGCGTGCAACGACTGCCCTCACATGAAACGAAACACGCTGGAGAAGCTTTATTTGTGCCTTAAGAACGAGATGCCTGAGATAACCTTACCAGCCGATATCATTGAGAAAGCCGTGAAACCGATCGAGCGCATGCTGGACATCTCAGCAAGCCTGGGGTTGTAAGCACAGTTATCCACATTTAGATTCCTGATGTGGGAATGTTCTATTGAGCGATTGCAAAATATCTTGAACGACCGATCGAACAATGATCAGATGAGGTATTTTGCAATCGCTCAATAAGACATTCTTTTTTATGATGTATTTGAAAGATAGACGATACCTACCATCGTCAACCATCAACTTATCCACAGCAAATTCCCAAAAAGTTAATAAAACGCATATATCTATTCCATTTCAGGAATAAAGATCTACATTTGCCTTGTAATTTCTTAAGGGGTGCCTTGCTTTGAGCGATCAAAACACAAAGACAGGCTGAGATCATACCCAAGGAGTTGTTAACATCATGGTCATGGAAGTAAGGACGCTTACTGATCGGCTACTTGAATGCTAACATCTTCCTGCACCTGATCCGGATAATGCCGGCGTAGGGAACAGAGGTAAAAATGTTAAGTGTACTGCCCGTAGTTTACTCCCTTAGCGGGCAGATGGTTTAACGCATCGTATTTTCACTGATTTTGAAAAAAATTTTTCCGGCGCTTTGCGCCATGTTGCTGCCACTTGTTGCGGCGGCACAGATCACCTTGACGGGCAAGGTGACCGACCAAAACACCGGTAAGCCATTACCAGGGGCAACTATCATTTTACAAGGCCAGCAAGCCAGGCCGAGCACCAGCACTTCGGCCGATGGATTCTACCGGTTCAGTAACTTGGCATCTGGTAGTTATGCAATGAAAGTGAGCTACATAGGATATCTGCTCAGCAGCAGGACCATACAACTTTCAGCTGATCAAAATATCAACATTGCCTTAGCGTCGGCCAACTTTACAGCCGATGAAGTGACCGTTAGCGCCACCCGGGCATCCGCCAAATCGCCAACAGCATTTACCAACCTCAAAAAGGCCGATATCGAGAAAAATAACCTCGGTCAGGACCTCCCCTACTTGTTGAACCAAACGCCATCGGTGGTCACCACTTCAGATGCCGGTGCTGGTGTAGGCTATACCGGTATCCGTATCCGTGGATCTGATGGTACGCGTATCAACGTGACGGTGAACGGTATACCGCTCAATGATGCAGAGAGCCAGGGAAGTTTCTTCATCAACCTGCCTGATTTTGCCTCATCGGTCAACAATATCCAGATACAGCGCGGTGTGGGCACGTCTACCAACGGTGCCAGTGCCTTTGGTGCCAGCTTGAACATCCAGACCAATACCCGTCGCGACAGTGCCTATGCCGAGATCAACTCGTCTGCAGGCTCATACGGTACGGTGAAGAATACTATTCAATTGGGGTCAGGTCTACTGAACGATCATTTTACCCTTGATGCACGCTTATCAAGGATAGCCTCTGATGGCTATATTGACAGGGCATCATCCAACCTGCTATCATACTACCTGAGCGGTGCCTGGTACGGTAAAAACGCCACTTTGCGCGCCAACGTTTTCGCCGGTAAAGAACGTACTTACCAGGCCTGGAATGGTATCCCCGATTACATAATCGGCGACGAAAAATATGCCGCATCAGTTGGGGTGACCGACGTACGCCGTTACAACGAATTGGGCCTCATATCAGGTACCGATTACAACAAAAGCTATTTTTATAAGGACCAAACCGATAACTACCAGCAGAACCATTACCAGTTGCTGTATGATCAGCAATTCAATAGTAAGTTATCATTCAGCGGTGCCTTGCACTATACCAAGGGCGGTGGTTACTATGAAGAATACAAAAAAGATCAGGATGTGACCAAATATGGCTTGAAGCCTGCCATTGTGAATGGTGCCCCAGTGAATACCACTAACCTGGTGCGTCGCCTGTGGCTGGATAATGACTTTTATGGTTTGACCTACTCTTTAAAATATCGTCCGCAAGATAAACTTAACCTGATCTTGGGTGGCGCTTATAATGAGTACAAAGGTGCTCACTTTGGTAACATCATTTACGCTGATCAGAGTACAGGCATCATCCCCAACTATGAGTACTATCGTGATGATGCAAAAAAGACGGACTTCAACACCTTTGCACGTGGTGAGTGGAACGTTGGTAACTTCTTGCTTTATGCCGACATGCAGTATCGCCACATTAATTACTCTTTCCTGGGTTTTGATCGTAACCTGAACAATGTTCAGCAGGATGTTAAACTGGACTTTTTTAACCCTAAGGCAGGTGTGACCTACAACATTAGCGATCGCAGTAATGTGTACGCATCCATAGCGGTTGGTAACCATGAGCCTAATCGTAACGACTATACCAACTCTACCCCCCAAAGCCGACCAAAGGCCGAGAACCTGAAAGATATAGAAGCTGGTTACCGCACTGCTGGTAAGAACTACAATGTGGGTATCAATGGTTTCTACATGATCTACAAAAATCAATTGATCTTGACCGGTGCACTGAATGATGTTGGGGCTGCGATCCGTAGTAACGTGGATAACAGTTACCGCGCCGGTATGGAGCTGGACGGTAAAGTGGTGATCGTTCCACAGCTGACCTGGGCCGCTAACGCTACGTTCAGTACCAATAAGGTGAAGGACTATCAACGTTTCCTTGAAAATTACGATACCGGTGCTTTTGTTGAACAGAGTTACAAAAAGGCTGATCTGTCATTCTCTCCATCGGTGATCGCTGGTAGCGAGATCAGTTACTCACCGGTGAAGAATGGTAGCATTGCATTGTTAAGCAAGTATGTGAGCAGGCAGTACCTGGACAATACATCGAACGTGAATGTGGGCCTGACCACTGATCCGGCGGTTGCCAACAACAAATACGCAACGAACCGCTACCTGGATGGTTACTTTGTGAACGATGTTCGGCTGAACTACAATTTTGCAATGAAGGGTATCAAGAATGTGGGAATAACTTTGTTAGTGAACAATATATTCAGCACCAAATACATCTCTAATGGAGCTACTTACACCGCAATAAGTGGTGGATATGTGTATAACTACAACTACTTGTACCCACAAGCACCGATCAACTTTTTAGCCGCATTGAATTTGAGGTTTTAACAGCCCCTCCCTAACCCTCCCCGGAAGGGAGGGACTAAGATCAGATCATAACCGTCATGCCGAACTTGTTTCGGCATCCCACAGGTAGGTGAATACCTGTCAGGCATAGAATATGGGATGCTGAAATAAATTCAGCATGACGTGATAAAAGAAAATACCATGCAACAATGGATAGACCTGTTGACCGAGCAAATGCGTCACACCACCTGGTTGGAGTGGGTGGCCGTACTGATGGGTGTTGCCGAGGTGTTACTGGCTCGTAAAAATAACGTGTGGTTATATCCGGCAGGCATCGCCGGGTCGGCCATTACGATCACTTTATTGCTGGAGGTAGGGCTTTATGCAGAGGCCGGCCTGAGCGCCTATTACGTGGTCATGAGCATTTACGGCTGGTACTTATGGTTACGCCAAACGGGTAAGCCACCCTTAAAAGTGGCCTGGGCAACGCGTAATGAGTGGATGATCACTTTGCTCATCGCTTTTGGCGGCTGGGGAGTGATCTATCTGCTGCTGCATCATTTCACCTCTTCCACAGTACCGGTTTGGGATGCGTGGGTATCATCTACTGCCTGGGCAGGTACCTGGTTGCTGGCCCGCAGGCGGGTCGAAAATTGGGTGGTACTCAACGTATCTAATCTGTTCGCTATCCCGTTACTGTTCCACAAACAATTGATCCTATTTGCGGCGCTTACCATCTTTTTATTCATCGTGGCCATTTTTGGCTTTGTAGACTGGATGAAGATCGCCCGCCAAAAAGCTTATACCGCATGACCAATAACGTCTCACATCCATCTGCCCTGTTAAAGCCCGAATGGGTGAGCATGATACGCCAACACGCTTTTGCAGCCGAACAGGCAGGCCTGTTAATGCCCGAACAACTGGAACTGATCTATGAGCAGAAATGGTTCAAGCTGTTAGTGCCTCAGGAGTATGGCGGGTTACAAATGCCCTTGAACGACCTGGTGCGCTTGGAAGAGGCTTTAAGCTGGGCCGACGGCAGCTTTGGTTGGACGGTAACGCTTTGTACCGGTGCGGGATGGTTCGGTGGTTTCACGGATCCGGGCGCTTCGCGCCGGATATTTGCTGATCCTAAAGTATGTTTGGCCGGCAGCGGTGCCTCTACCGGTACGGCCGAGGTGACCGATGGAGGATACCTGCTTAATGGACACTGGCGTTATGCAAGTGGCGTACGCCATGCTACCCATTTTACCGCTAACTGCATAATTCAGCAGGATGGTCAAAATAGGACCAATGCCGATGGTTCACCGCTGATACTGCCCTTTGTGGTGAATAGTGATCAGGCTACGCAAATGTCGGCCTGGAAATATATCGGGATGATGGGAACCGGGAGCCACGCCTTTACCATGGGTAATGCCTTTGCCCCTACCGATCGCTGTTTCAAGATCGATCCGGCAGCTGCGGTGATCAATGATCCGCTATATCGTTACCCATTCATGCAACTGGCCGAGGCTACTTTGGCCGCCAACCTTTCAGGCATGGCCATTCATTTCATGGACCTGGCCCAGCCTATATTGGATAAAAAGGTGGTCGAGTCGAGACGGATGACCCCTCAGCATGGTGAAGAAATGATGAGGATATACACGGAGCTGAAAGAAGAATTACAACACCTTCGCCAACTGTTTTATGAAGCCTTTGATGCATCTTGGGAAGCCGGCTTATTAGATATTTACACCACCGACACCTTAACTCCGGTAAGCATCACCAGCCGTAAACTGGCACGAGCCTCGCGCGAGATCGTGGACAAATTGTATCCTTATTGCGGATTGCAAGCCGCCTCACCTGATACTGAGATCAATTTGGCCTGGCGCGACCTGCACACGGCCAGCCAACATGCGTTACTAACCTTCGACGTGTAGAAGCTATCTATACTCTATTTTTCTCTCGTAAATATATACAGGTTTATTTTTATAAAAATGATGAGCTACTGTCCAATTATCAAGTTTATCATATTTTAAGTATTTGATTAAGTATTCGCTTATTAACTTTTGACCTTCGTAAGCTGATACCTTCTCCTCAAATCCTTTGTCATTAAAACTAGAAACATCCTTACGGGCTGGCTTACCATCATTTTTTAACTCTTCAGTCTCAACGATATGTCCATTACGATCCACTTTATATTTTGTGGTGGATTTCAGACTGCCGTCACCACTATATTCTTTTCCTTCAGTGAGGTCCCCACCTTCAAAAAGGTACTTTGTTTTAGACTCCAGCTTTTTACCTTCAAATTGATTAGTTTCAATACGATGGCCTTCATTATCGTAAATATGCTCAAACTCTGTTAAGCCCGTTTTAAGGTCAATTAAAGCTATCCATTCACCTTTACGATTGTATTTACGAATAACTTCAGAAGTATCTGCTTTAGTACTATCAAACATGGAGATATATGTCGCTTTTTGAATGTTTCCCTTTTCGTCAAAGTTTTCAACATCATAATTAATAAGTCTTCCTTTGCTGGTCTCTCCAAATTTTTCAGAGGCCTCATACATGTATTGACTTATCTTTAATACTTTTCCATTAGGTTTTCCCTCGAACGGATCTTTCTTTGTCGATAACGAACAAGAAGCAAAAAGGACAGCTATCAGGATAGGTAAAGCTATTTTCATGTATGATAAAGTTTAAGCGATGAATATATGCAATACCTGAGGTAAGTCAAGAGCTGAATGGTCACGCAGCGGTATAAAAAAAAAGGAAGCTTGATATCAAGCTTCCCCTCTATTCTATATATTCTTTTAGCTTATATACGGATGAACAGATCTTTGTCAGACTTACGCACCTTGGCCATGTTGGCGTAAGGGTCTTCGTCAGAGCGGTAGCCTATAGTGGCCATTACTGTGGCGGTCAGTCCTTTTTCTTTAAGACCCAATATCTCATCATATTTATCTGCTTCAAAACCTTCCATTGGGCATGAGTCGATCTGTAGTTCAGAAGCTGAGCTGATCAATACACCCAACGCGATGTAAGCTTGCTTTTTAGCCCAGTTAATATTCTCTTCGCGGCTCAGGCGGCTTACACTACCCAATACATATTGTTCAAAACCGCTCAGGTCCTCACGTTTTACACCACGTGCACTGGCCATCTCATCTATATAGGCTTTCACGTAATCCTCGTCAATGTTGGTCTCCACCGCGAAAACGATCACCTGTGAGGCATCAGTAAGCTGTGACTGGCCGTAAGAGGCTTCTTTTAAACGTTCACGTACGGCTGGGTCCTCTACCACAACGATCTCATAATGTTGCAGGCCGAACGATGACGGCGCCAGTTTAACGGTCTGTAACAGATGCTCCAGCTTATCGGCCGGGATCTTTTTGGTGTTATCGAATTTTTTGGTGGCATAGCGCCATTCCAAACCTGTTTTTAGTGACATGTTATTATGTTATGTATTGAACGCAAATGTATGTGTTCCAACATGTAACAGTATAATTTGTTTGTCATCACTTTCTTGTTCTATATTTGATCCACACACAATAGCTTCAACAACAAATGAAAAAGATCTACATCTTGTTACTGGCCATCGCTTTGGCCGGCGGTGCCTCCAGTGTTAGCGCACAGGGATTTAAAATGCCACAAGCCAGTTCGGCACAGACCATTACGCAGGAGCTGGGTTTAGGCAGCATTACCGTTACCTACTCGCGCCCGAACACCAAAGGCCGTAAGATATTTGGTGCACTGGAGCCTTATGGTAAAGTATGGCGTACAGGTGCTAACTCGGCCACGGTGATCAAATTTGCTGATGAGGTGACGATCGAAGGCAACAAGGTACCAGCCGGCGAATACGCGTTATTCACCATCCCTGACCCTAAAGAATGGACCGTGATCCTGAACAAGACCACCAAACAATGGGGTGCTTACGAATACAAACAAGCCGACGATGCATTGCGCTTTAAAGTGAAGCCAATGAAGACCTCGGCTTTGGTAGAGACCTTTACCATCCAATTTAACAACGTGACCACCTCGGCCGCCGATATGTACCTGGCCTGGGAGAATACCGCCTTGAACCTCCACATCACTACCGAGGTTGATGCCCGTGTGATGGCTAACATCGATGCGGCCATGAAAGGTGAAAAGAAACCTTACTTCTCGGCCGTTCAATACTATTACGAGAACAACAAGGACATGAAAAAGGCTTTAGAGTGGGCTACAGAGGCAGAAAAGACCAACCCTAAAGCAACTTACTATAAATTGTGGAAGGCACGTGTGCAATTGCGTATGGGCGATAAGGCCGGCGCGATCGCTACCGCTCAGGAAGGCGTACGTTTAGCCAAAGATGAAAAGAATGACGAGTATGTGCGCCTGAATGAGGCCGTGATCGCTCAAGCTAAAAAATAATGATCATTTTAATATGATCAATGGCCCGGTGCATTAGGTACCGGGCTTTTTTGTTTCATTAAAGGCTGTATCAATAACGCGATGATGACCACGCTCAAGCACCCGATCACGTTCAACCATAGGTAAGCCACCGCATTGGTATAACCACAAATGATCACCACAGCTTCACCCAATATAGCGGCTATAAATACGGCTTGGGCATTGATCCATTTCAGGTAAAACGCCACTATAAAAACGCCCAGTATCACCCCATAAATGTAAGATCCCAATTTATTGACCGCCTCCAGTAGGTTACCTAACTGCCCGGCATACAAGGCCATACCCAGGCAAACCACACCCCAAAAAACGGTGGCCAAACGGGAAGCGGTCACATACTGATGATCGGTGGCGTTCTTGTTGATCACGCGCTTATAAATGTCGATCACGGTAGTGGAAGCCAAAGAGTTCAATGCGCTGGCGGTAGACCCCATCGACGCTAAAAATACGATGGCGATCAGCAAGCCTACCAATCCGCGCGGAAGGTAATGCGTCACAAAGGTGAGGAACACATAATTAGTGTCGTTCACATCGGCCAGCGCATTATTGTGTTTCATGAGGCCGAGGCCTTGTTTACGTAGGGTGTCGGTCAAGGCCAGGCTGTTTCTCAATGCTTTTTGAGCGGTGGCTGCCGCCTGATAGTTGCCGGTGTTCACAGCATTTACATAAGCTTGTGCGTTAGCTTTACGCTGAACAGCGGCCTCGGCATACTGTTTCTCGATGGTGCGATACTGCGTAGCGTAAGTGCTCTTTTGGATGTGGTCCACCTCGTTCTGGTTAAAGAACATGGGCGGGGCATTGAACTGATAGAACGAGAACACCAGTATACCGATCAACAAGATCAGGAACTGCATCGGTATCTTGATCAGTCCGTTCATGATCAGCCCTAAGCGGCTTTGCCCTATTGAACTACCCGTTAGGTATCGGCCTACCTGGCTTTGATCGGTACCGAAGTATGATAGCTGCAAAAAGAAACCACCGATGATACCGCTCCAAACGTTATACTGGTTATTGGGATCAAAGTGCCAGTCGATCACATTGAGCCGACCGAGCTTACCCGCCAGTTGCAGCGAATTCTTGAACCCTACCCCATCGGGCAGTAAAGTGATCACCACCACACCAGCCAGGAACATGCCAGCGAATATGATGCTCATTTGCAGCATTTGCGTGTAGGATACCGCCTTGGTACCACCCCATACGGTATACACGATCACCAGCGTTCCAATAAATACCGTAGTATAGATCACGTTGATCTGTAAGATGGATGACAGGATGATCGATGGGGCATAAATGGTGATACCCGTAGACAAGCCTCGTTGGATCAGGAACAATATAGAGGTTAGCACCCGGGTACGCAGGTCAAAACGCTGTTCCAGGTACTCATAGGCAGTGTATACCTTAAGCTGATGAAATATTGGGACGAAGGTGATGCACAGCACGATCATAGCCAGAGGCAGGCCGAAATAGAACTGCACAAAGCGCATCCCATCAGAGTAGGCCAGCCCCGGGGCGGATAGAAAAGTGATAGCGCTGGCTTGAGTGGCCATCACCGAAAGGCCAACGTGGTACCAGGGTAATGATCGTCCCCCTGCCAGGTATTGCTCCAGATCGTTACTTTGTCTGCTTTTGTACAGCCCGTAGCCTACTATAGTGAGCAGGGTAACGATGAGAACGATCCAGTCGGCTAAGCTCATTTAAAATGGATAGTGATGAGCCAAAAGATAAAAACCAAAAGAACCAGCCATACGATAACGATACCGTAGAACTGGTTCCAGTTTTTTATAAATGAAGGGAGGTCCTTATCGTGCCTATTCGGCGTCATAACGGCCTCTCACCAGGAACTTGATAAAAACCGCAGCGGTCAGCAGACCTAACACGGCACCTACCGGGATGTAAATGAAACCTTGGTTAACTACCGCGCCTACAAAAAGGCCGGCCACTAAACCGATCAGGTAAAAATAAGTATCTTGATTTTCTTCTTGTTTGTGATGATGATGTGCCATAATGATCTATGCTATTGCTGCAAAAGTAACCGAATATGATATTGATACAAAACTTTAACGCCATAAGTTTGACATGAGTTGATCGGGCATACTGTGGTGGTGGGGTTTATTCAAAAAAACATAGGTTTGATCAATTAAGCAATTACATTTGCAATGTATCCTGCACGTTGCCTAACATTTGCCATTCATTCTTTTAACAGTAATGCCATGAAGAACACCAAGCTTATCAGAACCGCACTGATCGCTATGATCATCACCACATCGGTCATCTCTGCAAAGGCACAAAAAATGCCGGGCGTACGCGCTCAAAAAGCGGTAGAAGAATCGGTGGACCAGCTGCGGAAACTGATGCTTGACCCTGATAGCGCCAAACTTGCGGCCATCGCGTCTGACAAATTAAGCTACGGCCACTCGAGTGGTAAGGTACAGAACAAGCAGGAATTCATCCACTCTTTTACCAGCGGTGATTCTGATTTTACCACGCTGGAATTCACCGATCAGTCCATCACCGTGTCGGGCAACACTGCCATCGTAAGGCATACGCTTACCGGTGCCACCAATGATAAAGGTAAAGCACCCGGAACAGCTAAATTGCTGATCATGCTGGTATGGCAAAAGCAAAAACAAGGTGGCTGGGTACTGCTGGCCCGTCAGGCCGTTAAATTCCCTGAGCCGGCCAAATAACATCCGATCAACATAATCCAGATCATGAGTAATACATCGTCCCTGTTCGATCTTACAGGAAAGACCGCCCTTGTGACCGGCGGCAACAAAGGTATAGGTAAAGGTATGGCCGTGGGCCTTGCCGAGGCTGGTGCCGACATTATTGTGGTATCAGGCTCGGTTGAGCTTGAAGGCAGCGCTATCGAGAAAGAAGTGACCGCCCTTGGCCGTAAGTTCAAAGCCTACCAGGCCAACCTGAGCGATCGCGATGGTCTGTACGCTTTTATCGAGAAAGTACTGGCCGAGAATTCACGTATCGATATCCTGGTGAACAATGCCGGCACCATTATGCGTAAACCTGCTGCCGAACATCCTGACGAGTGGTGGGACAGCGTCTTGTCATTGAACCTTGACGCACCGTTCATCCTGGCGCGCGAGTTGGGTAAGCACATGATCGATAACGGCAGCGGTAAGATCATTTTCACTTGCTCGTTACTCACCTTCCAGGGTGGTATCAATGTACCGGGTTACGCCGCCAGCAAGGGTGCTTTGGGCAGCCTGGTCAAAGCTTTGGCTAACGAGTGGGCCAGCAAGGGCGTCACCGTGAATGGTATCGCTCCGGGCTACATCGCTACCGATAATACCGAGGCCTTACGCAATGACCCTGATCGCAGCAAAAGCATTTTAGATCGTATACCTGCAGGCCGTTGGGGCGAGACAGAAGATTTCAAAGGACCAGCCGTATTCCTGGCATCGGCCGCGGGCAATTACGTGAATGGACACATCCTCACCGTTGATGGTGGCTGGATGGGAAGATAAAACAGACGAGAGCCAAGAAACGAGAGTCAAGAACCAAGAACACCTTTAAGGTGACCGGAACACCATATCAACAACATGGAAATAAGATTTGAACATAGCAAGAAAGAAGTAAGCCGCATGACCACCGAAGAACTGCGTGAAGCGTTCATGGTGGAGAATTTGATGCAGGCCGATAAACTGACCAAAGTATACTCACATTACGATCGTACCATTGTAGGCGGTGTGAAACCGGTAAATTCCGAAGTAGTGTTAGAGAATCATCCTGAACTGCGTGCAGAGTACTTTTTGGAGCGCCGCGAATTAGGTATCATCAACGTTGGCGGCAGTGGCGTGATCACCGCCGATGGCGAGACCTACCAACTGGAAAAATTAAGCTGCCTTTACCTGGGCAAGGGCACTAAGGATGTGGTTTTTAAAAGCGTTGATCCGGCTAACCCCGCCGTTTATTACCTGTTATCGAACCCGGCACACGCCAACTTTCCTAACCGGTTAATGACCAAGGAAGAGGCCGCACCGGTGCAAATGGGCGATATCACCACCTCTAACAAACGCACCATTTACAAATACATTCACCTGGACGGTATACGCAGTTGCCAGTTGGTAATGGGTTTGACCGTATTGGAGACCGGCAGTGTTTGGAACTCGGTACCACCACATACCCATACCCGCCGTACCGAAGTATATTTTTATTTCGACCTTCCTGATACCCAGCGTTTGTTCCATTTTATGGGCGAACCGCAGGCCACCAAAAGCCTGGTGCTGCAAAACCATGATGCCGTGATATCGCCGCCATGGAGCGTACACTTTGGCTGTGGTACCAGCAACTATGCCTTTATTTGGGGTATGGCCGGCGAGAACCAGGTATATACCGACATGGACCCTTTAGCGGTGGTAGATGTTAAATAAGATCATCTTTTGATACAAAGAAAGCAACAAACCCGATGATCGATCTGCGCCGACGTATAACCGGGGTAGATGAGATCATGGATGATCTTGAATTGCCCGCCGATCAGCTTGCGCCCGTGCTGAGTGGCCTGGAGCGTTTGAACAAGTGGTTCGGCGGGCATAAGACCATTATCAAAGCCCTGAAACATTTCCCAGTGCGAGCCAACGATCACGTGAGCGACTGGGGATGCGGTGGCGGCGATGTATTGCGGGCCATTGCTCAATGGGCCGCCAAAAAAGGCCTTCCGCTACGGTATATCGGTATCGATGCTGCGGCATCAGCAGTGGATATAGCGCGGGAACGTAATGCCGGTATCTATAATATCAATTACCAGCAGGCCGATGTATTGAATACCACGCTAAATGAGCAGTATGATGTGGTGATCTCCAATTTGTTCACTCACCATTTTGAGGATGAGGTTTGGGTAAAGCTGATCGGCAACATGCTGCGCAGCTCGCGCCGTGGCGTGATCATTACCGATCTGCACCGTCACTGGTTGTTGTATTACTCCTTACAGGTGATCTTCAGGTCCATCATTCCTAACAAGATCATGTTATATGATGGTCCGCTGTCGGTAAGGCGTGGCTTCAAACGGTCAGAACTGAAAAAGCTACTGGCTCAGGCAGGCGTTACCCATTACCAGATCAAATGGAAATGGGCGTTCCAGTGGTTGGTGGTGATCCATAAAACGTAACTTTACCGTATGAAACTCAGCGTACTGGTATTCATCAATGCACTGGCGGTAGCCATTACCCTATCGGTCGTCAATTTTTATTTCAGGCACAATTGGGTCGATGTGGCCGTCACGTTCTCCATCAGCTTTATTACGGCCTATGCGGTATTCTATTACCTGATCGAGAAGTATGTTTACTCCAAGATCAAGCTCATCTATAAACTGATCCATAACCTGAAACTGGGACGCGACCTGCGCGACGCCCTCGGCGAATCAACCAGTACCGACCCTATCGGTGATGTGGAGCAGGAGGTAAAGGACTGGGCACGCGAAAAAAAATCAGAGATCGAGCAGCTGCGCAGCCAGGAAAAGTTCCGCCGCGAGTTCCTGTCCAACATCTCGCACGAGTTTAAGACACCATTATTTGCCATACAAGGCTATCTGGAAGCCGTTATGGACGATGAATTTGAGGATAAGGATATGGCCATGCAGTTCCTGCAAAAGGCCGAACGTAACGTAGGACGATTAAGTTACCTGATCAAAGACCTTGACGAGATCTCGAAACTGGAATCGGGCCAGATACCGATCAATTTTTCCAGATTCAAGATCAATGATCTGATCCGTGAAGTATTCGAACAACTCGAACTCAAAGCCAAGCAACATCATATCAAGCTCATATTTAAAGAAAAATATGACGAGGATATATTGGTATCGGCCGATCGTGATAAGATATGCCAGGTACTGATCAACCTGATCGATAATTCTTTTAAGTATGGTAAAGAGGGCGGCAGTACATCGGTAAGCTTATTTGAACTGCATGATCAGGTACTGGTGGAGGTGACCGATGACGGCGCTGGTATCAACGAAAAGTACCTTCCACGCTTATTTGAACGCTTTTATAGGATAGATAGTCACCGTTCGAGGCAGATCGGTGGTTCAGGTTTAGGTTTAGCCATTGTTAAGCACATCATTGAGGCGCATGAGCAAACCATCAGCGTGCGCAGTACCGAAGGCGTAGGTTCTACCTTTAGCTTTACTTTGCAAAAGGTGAAACAGCTACCCTTCCCGGTGATACCGGTATTAAAGAGTTAACAATAACTTAACATTGCAAACCTACCTTTGCGCTAATAACTATTGCATTAAGTATAATGTCACTGAACAGCATATTCCAATACTTTGTCCCTAAGGATAAAAAAGTATTCTTCCCGTTATTTGAGCAGGCAGCTAATAACGTAGTAGCCATGGCCACCGTATTGGTAGAGGCCGTGAACTCTAAAAGCGAAGAAAGCCGTGCCGAATACTTCAAGCAGATCGATAAGCTGGAGAACAAAGGTGATGATCTGACCCACCAGATATACCTCGAATTAGGTAAGAACTTTATTACCCCGTTCGACCGTGAGGATATTCATGCTTTAGCGACCGCTATTGATGATGTGGCCGACTATATACAGGGATCGGCCAACCGTATGCTGTTGTACAACATTGAGGATTTTACCGAGCCGATCTGCAAACTGGCCGAGCTGATCCTACAAGGCAGCATTGACCTGGAAAAAGCCGTGCGCGAACTGAAGGACCTGAAGAACGTACGTAACATCGCCGATTCATGCATCCGCATCAACAGCGTGGAGAACCAGGCCGATTACGTTTTTGATCGCGCCGTTGCCGACCTTTTTTTGTACGAAAAAGATGCCCTGCGCCTGATCAAATACAAAGAGATATTGGCCGCTCTGGAGACCGCTACCGATATGTGCGAGGATGCTGCCAATGTAATGGAATCGATACTGGTAAAGAACGCTTAATTGTTTCAACCCACACTCACATGGTAACTTCCCTGCTTGTTGTTGTAGTTTGCCTGGCACTGATATTTGATTTCATTAACGGATTTCATGACGCTGCCAACTCTATAGCCACCATCGTATCTACCAAGGTACTCACCCCTTTTCAGGCGGTGATCTGGGCTGCAGCCTTCAACTTCCTGGCGTTCTTTTTGATCAAAGAACACAAGGTGGCCAACACCGTGGCTAAAACGGTACACGAGCACTTTATCACCATGGATGTGATCCTGGCGGGCCTGATCGCGGCCATAGCCTGGAATTTGCTTACCTGGTGGTTCGGTATACCATCAAGCTCATCACACACACTGATCGGTGGTTTTGCCGGCGCGGGTATGACCAACGCCATCTTCATGGGCATCAACCCCATCACCGCGGTCGATTCGGCCTCTATATTACGTATCGCAGCTTACATATTCCTGGCACCATTGATCGGTTTGGTCATCGCCTATGTGATCACGATCATCATTCTGCATATATTCAAAAATTTCAGGCCTGCTGTGGCCGAACGCTGGTTCAAAAGCGTTCAGCTGATCTCATCGGCCGCGTTGAGCTTTGCCCACGGTGGCAACGATGCGCAAAAGGTAATGGGTATCATCTACGTGGCCCTTTTTACCTCTGGTGTGATCGAGAACGGCGCCAAGATGCCTGAGTGGATCCCGCTGGCCTGCTACAGCGCCATTGCCGCCGGCACCATGAGCGGTGGCTGGAAGATCGTGAAGACCATGGGTAGCAAGATCACCAAGGTAACTCCGCTGGAAGGTGTGAGCGCCGAAACAGCTGGTGCCATCACCCTGTTCATGACCGAGCGTTTAGGTATTCCGGTATCTACCACGCATACCATCACCGGTTCAATCATAGGTGTAGGTTTGACCAAACGTGTATCGGCCGTACGTTGGGGCGTTACCATCAACCTGTTATGGGCATGGATCATCACTATCCCGATATCGGCTCTGGTAGCCGCTGCGGTGTTCGCGGTGATGCACTACTTATAAAAACTTTTCTTAATGGCTTTTGTCATATATCTTGACCTATGAAAAAGCTTGCACTTGCCTCATCGCTGGTATTGGTCTTTGCGGCCACCAGTAGCTGTGATACCCTGAACGCTGCCGTTAATAACGGTGGCATCGGTTCGTACGACCCTAACCAAAGTGTTCCCTCATCGCTTGAGATGATCAGCGGGTTAAGGCAGGCACTGGAGCAGGGCACCAATAAAAGTGTTAACCAGTTAGGTTCGGTCAACGGTTTCTTTGGCAACCAGGCCGTTAAACTATTATTCCCGCCCGAGGCGCAAAAAGCCGAGGCTACCTTACGTAAGTTAGGCCTTAACAAGCTTTGTGACGATGTGATTTTGTCGCTCAACCGTGCTGCCGAGGATGCCGCCAGCAAGGCTGCTCCCATCTTTATATCGGCTATCAAGCAAATGACCGTTAAGGACATCACCGACATTTTGCTTACCGGCCAAAAAGATGCCGCCACCAACTACTTTGCAAGGGTGACCACCAGCCAGCTCACCGATCAGTTCAAGCCGGTGATCCATAACAGCCTATCCAAGGTTGGTGCAACCCGCTTTTATAGCCAGGCCGTCACCACTTACAACAAGATACCGCTCGTATTTAATAAACTGAACCCCGACCTGGATGCCTATGTGACACAGAAGGCCATTGATGGCTTGTTCTATCGCATAGCGCAGGAAGAACTGAACATACGCACCAGCCTCTCGGCACGTACCACGCCATTACTGCAAAAGGTATTTGGATATGTACAAAAAAAGACCAGCTAAGCGGTCTTCAACATCCTAAAAATATTGGGATAATCCTTAGTTGGCTATCTGGTGATCACGCTCCAGTAGAAAGCTTACCAGCTCATCTATAGGTTGCCTGATGATCTTACCGGCCGATATACCACTGGCGGCACACAATTCCCGTAACTCTTCCTGGAAAAAATACGCGATCGATCCCACAAAATGGCAACTAACCTCGGTATGTTGAGGGAACGAACGAATGTTGGTATCGATGAATTCCTGTAAGCCGTTGCGAATCAGTTCCTGCCCGTAGGAGGTATCCCTGATATCGGTCAGGAACTTGGCGAATGAGGCCAGATATGAGTTGGCGCCACGCTTAAAATATACGTTATTGATCACGTCGTCTTTGGTCAACTCATAGGTCTTCTTGAACAGCTGGCATACATCGGCAGGCATCTTGCCATACAAATGATCGGTCACCAAAGCTTTGCCGAACCATGTACCTGATCCTTCATCGCCTAAAATGTAGCCAAGACCATGCTTGCCGCTGGTCACTTCCTCACCGTCAAAGAATGAAATGTTAGATCCCGTACCCAATACGCAAACCAGCCCCTTGCGGGTGCCACAGGTGGCGTAGGCCGAGCCTAACAGGTCGCTGTCTACACTAATGAAGGCGCGCGGAAAAAGTTGTGTGAGCGCGTTAGAGACCACCTCGCGGCGATCGGGATTGGAGCAGCCTGCTCCAAAAAAATAGATCTCCTGAATAAGCGGGAAATGGTTCACCATTACCGGGGCCTGATCTTGGATGATCTTGATCATCTCCTTTTCATTCAAAAAGAAGGGATTGAGCCCGCCTGTACTGAATTTGACCGGCGGTTGCTTGTTCGAGGCCAGCACCCAGTCGGTCTTTGAGGATCCGCTATCGGCTACTAAGATCATGCAGTAAGTTCTTCCAGTATCTTTTGGGTGATCGGCTTATGAATGAACTGGGTAATGTATTTGTTCTGTCCTGAACGTTTCACATCCACCGGATCCAATGATGATGACAGCATGAAGATCTTATTGGCGGTCTTATCGTTCTCGGCCAGCTTATCGTATTCCTGCAAGAACTCGAAACCGTTCATGAGGGGCATACGCAGGTCAAGGAATATGACATCAGGCTTTAATGAACCGTGGCGTATCATGTCAATAGCCTCAGTAGCTGATTGCTTCACCACAATATTCTCCGCAAAATTGCTGCTCTCCAGTATGCGTCGGGTCACAAAGTTATCGATGTAGTTGTCATCGATAAGGAGGCAAGTTTTAAAGCCGGTGTCTATCACGCTCAAATTTAACCTTTTAACCGAAATAAAAAAATAAGCCTTTGTAATAAATTTTTTACTCGATACCCATTTTACCGGTGATCTGTTTCAATGTGATCTCGGCCGCTTTCGATTGAAATTCAGCATCATAGAAGATCAGCGTAGCGTTCAAATAGTTACGTTGCGCCTCCCTTATCTCGAGCGGAGTGATTGCTCCTAACCGGTATTTCTCTAACGATATCTCCAAACTTTTACGGGCTATATCCACATTGGCACGACCCGCTTTGATCAGTTCCAGGCCCGACAGGTAACTGCTGTACAGGGTCGATATCTGTGCCTCCACATCATTACGCGTACGGGCTATATTGATCTGCGCATTGGCGATCTGTAGCTTGGCATTACGCTCGCGCCGCCACTGGTTAAAACCATCGAATATGTTAATGGTGGCGTTAAGGCCGTAGGTAAAACCACGTGCGTTCTGTAAGCGGGCAAAGCCTGCCGGGTTACGGCTATTGTTGAACTGGTAGCCCGAACTCACACCGATGAGCGGGTAACGGCTCGACCGTACCTGCTTTAAATTAATGTCAGACAAGCGCCTGTTGATAGATGCCGATAACAGAGTAGGGTTCTGAACCTGAGCCTGTTCAATGATCGGCCCGAGTTTGAGTTGCTCATCAACCAATATCGTATCGGCCACATTAAATTCTGTTTCGGCATTGCGGCTTAGCAGGCGGTTCAGCTCGATCTTGCTGGCTTTGAACTGCTGTTGCTGACCGATCAGGGTAGCGGTATCAGTGTTGAGGGCTACCTGCGCGTTGTACACATCGAGGCGGGCTACCCGGCCAGCCTCAAAACGGTCCTGAGCATAACGGATCTGCTTGCGCGATATATCGATAACACCCTTTAGCGCCTTGATCTGCTTTTGCTGGTTCACAAGGTCGTAATAGGTGGTCATCACGCTGGCCACGGTCTGTAGAACGGTGTCTTGCGTACGCACACGGCCCAGCTTTTCCAGTTCTTTTAAACGATCATAGGTAGCGAACATGTTGAACCCGTCAAATATCGTCCAATCTAACCCCACGCCGTAGCTGTTGTTACGGTTGTTGGCGTTAATGATGTTGTTCACCGTATTGTCGCTCCGGGTTTGGGTGGTGGTCTGGATACTGTTGCTCAGGGTATAGTTACCGGTCACCAACGGAAGTATGCCGGCGTTGCCGATCGTCACATTATTACTGGCAATGGCCGACGAATTGCGCGATATCTTAATGTTGAAATTATTCTGCAAGGCACTGTCCAGCGCATCCTTTAAGGAGAGCACCGGCGCGTTGGGCACTTTGGTCTCCTGGGCCAGTGCCGTAAAAGGTAATGTAAGGCAGCTTAGTGCTATTAGCAGTAGTTTATATACTCTCATGGCCGGCTTACAGGTTTTCAATTAATAATGGTTGTTTAGGGGTCTCTTCCTCTTCGGGCTCCTTATCAGGATCACGGCGGGTGCGTGAGGCCAGCATCACATACATCATCGGGATCACGTATAGTGTCAATATAAGCGAGAACATCATACCACCCATGATAACAATACCTAATGAAACCCGGCTTTTAGCACCGGCACCCAACGCCAAAGCGATCGGCACGGCACCCAGCACCACGGCCAAGCTGGTCATCAGGATTGGGCGTAAACGAGCGGTGGCGGCCTCCACAACGGCCTCATACTTGGCCAGGCCATGCTCCATACGCTGATTGGCAAATTCCACGATGAGGATACCATTCTTGGTCACGAGACCCACCAGGGTGATCATACCGATCTCGCTAAAGATGTTGAGGGTTTGATCGAACAGCCATAACGATACGAATGCCCCGGCGATAGCCAAAGGCACCGTAAGCATCACGATCACCGGGTCCATAAAGCTTTCGAATTGAGCGGCCAGTACCAGGTAGATCAGCAACAAGGCAAAGCCAAAGGCGAACACGATGTTGGATGAACTTTCGGCATAGTCACGTGACGGTCCGCTCAATGCGGTACTGAATGATGGGTCAAGCAATCCCTTGGCAATGCGTTGCATCTCGGCGATACCATCACCAATGGTATAACCTTCTGAAAGGCCTGCCTGTACCGTGGCCGACTTGTAACGGTTAAAGTGATAGATGGCCGGCGGCGCGGCGCTTTCCTCTACCTTGACCACGTTATCTAACTGCACCAGGTTGCCTCGGGTACTACGCACGTAAACCGAACGCAGGTCGAGTGGCTGATCACGGTTAGCGCGATCCACCTGGGCGATCACCTGGTATTGCTTGCCGCTCATCAAAAAGTAATCTAAACGGCCGGCGCTATAGTACAATTGTAAGGTCTGCGATATATCGGCAACCGAAACGCCCAGGTCGCGGGCACGGTCACGATCGGTGGTGATGCGCAGTTCGGGCTTGGTGAATTTCAGGTTCACGTCGGAGTTGGAGAATACCGGGCTCTTGCCTACTTCGGCAAAAAAGGTAGGCAGTACCTTACGGATCTTCTCAAAGTCCTGGTTCTGGATCACGAATTGTACCGGTAGCGAGGTACGCGCACCGCTACCACCACCACTGATGGTTTGCTCCTGCACCACAATGGCGCGGGCATCAGGGAAACGTTTTAATTTCTTGTTGAGCCACTCGGCGATCTGGGCCTGCGTACGGGTACGTTCATCGGGCGCTACCAAACCTATACGGCCAAAGCCTGAGTTGGTAGAACTGCTACCACCGAACCCCGGCGATACGATCTCGATATTGATCTTGGCCTCTGGTATCGAATCATCTACCAGTTGGGCTACCTTGTCCATGTACTTGGTCATGAACTCGTAGGTGGCACCTTCTGATGCGGTTGCCGTATAACGTAACAAGCTACGGTCATCGAGCGGGGCAAGCTCGGCAGGTAACACCTTTACTAAAACGCCGATCAGGCCTATAGATACCACCAGGATGGCTATAGACACCCACTTGTGCTTCATGAACGAGATGAGGGTTTCCTTGTAACCATTGGTCATGCGCTCAAAGAAAGGCTCGGTGCGCTCATAAAATTTGGAACGTTTGTGGTTCTTGCGTACCAGCTTCACATTGAGCATGGGCGTTAAGGATAGCGACACAAAGGCCGATATCAATACCGAACCGGCCACCACTACCGCGAACTCTCTGAACAAGCGGCCCGTAAACCCTTGCAGGAACACGATAGGCAGGAACACCGCAGCCAGCGTTACCGATGTGGAGATAACGGCAAAAAAGATCTCGGCCGATCCCTCAAAGGCAGCTTTGCGTACCGGCATCCCCTCTTCTATCTTTTTATAGATGTTCTCCGTCACCACGATACCATCATCCACCACCAGGCCTGTGGCCAGTACGATACCCAGCAGCGTCAGGATGTTGATCGAGAAACCGCAGATGTACATGATGAAGAAGGCACCGATGAGCGATACCGGAATATCGATGAGCGGTCGGAAGGCGATGAGCCAATCGCGGAAGAACAGGTAAATGATGATTACCACCAGAATGAACGAGATGATGAGCGTCTCCTCCACCTCCTCGATAGATTGGTTAATGAAACGGGTATTATCCAACGCCACTTGTAGTTTGATATCTGGTGGCAGGTCTTTCTCTACCTGTTTTAAACGCACATAAAAGTCCTTGGCGATCTGCACGTAGTTGGCGCCTGGTTGTGGTACCACGGCCAAACCTACTTGCGGCACGCCCGATTCCTTGAACGCGGTCTCCTCGTTGGCCGATCCAAGTACAGCATAGCCCAGATCGCTCAAACGGATCACGCGGTTACTATCAGCACGAATGATCAGGTTGTTAAAATCCTTTTCGGTCACCAGTTTGCCCAGTGCCCTTACCGTTACCTCGGTATTGTTACCTGATATTTTACCGGCAGGCAGTTCCACGTTCTCCAACGCCAAAGCATCGCGTATATCGGTAGCGGTCACTTTCAATGCCGAAAGCTTATTGGGATCCAGCCACAAACGCATAGCGTACTGGCGCTGGCCCTGCAGGTTGATGGCGCTCACACCGGGGATGGTCTGCAAGGCTTCCTGCAACACGTTCTCGGCATAATCGTTCACCTGCATAATGTTGCGGGTGTTACTGCTTACGGTGAGGGTGATAATATTATCGGAGTTGGCGTCGGCCTTGCTCACTACCGGCGGGGCATTGATATCCTGTGGTAGCTGGCGCTGCGCTTGTGATACCTTGTCGCGCACGTCGTTCGCGGCCGTTTCCAGGTCGGCATCCAGATCGAATTCTACGGTGATATTGCTCGAACCTACCGAACTGGTAGATGAGATATTACGGATACCTTGCACACCGTTGATCGCCTTTTCGAGCGGCTCGGTGATCTGCGACTCGATCACATCGGCGTTGGCGCCCGAGTAACTGGTGCTTACGCTAATGATTGGCGGATCCACCGAAGGGAAATCGCGGATACCCAGGAATTTGTAGCCGATGACGCCGAACACCACGATAATGACCGACATTACCGTGGCCAGCACCGGCCGTTTTATACTGACTGAGGATAAACTCATGTTTGTTGCTTAGTGAAGAACTTTAATGATCTTTAATGGAACTTTTGGACGCATTTGAATAATGCCCGACACGATGAGCGAATCACCAGGCTTCAAACCTTCGGTGATCTCGATCTGGGTATCGGTGCGGTTGTCGGTCTTCACGTTGCGTACGTACGCGGTATCATTACGGGCAATGAACACCTTGCTCGATTTAAGATCGGGCACCACGCATTGGGTGGGCACCATAATGGCCCGTGGTGATTGCTCCAGCACCAGATTGATCTTGGCAAAACCACCTGCGGTGATCTCATTATTTGGGTTAGCCGCCCTGGCCCTAACCGTAATGGTACGGGTGGCCGGGTCAACGGCAGGGTCTACCGCATAAACTGAGGCCGAAAAATTTTTGCGCGAGCTGGCGATGTTAAAGGTGATCTTGGTGCCGGCTTTGATGAACGGACGATAACGCTCAGGCACGTTAAAGGTCACCTTCATAGGGTCGGTGTTCACCAGCGTGGCAATGCTGGTTTGGGTAGACAGGTAACCGCCCGGGCTCACGTTACGCAGGCCGATCACCCCGCTGAATGGAGCCCTTACCACCGTACGTGATATCTGCGCCCTAACCACATCGGCCTGTGCCTTCAGGGTATTATAGCTTGACAATGAGGTATCATATTCCTGCTTACTCACGGCCTCTTTTTGCAGCAGCACGCGGTTGCGGTACTCGTTCTCTTTAGCCAGTGCGATCTGGTATTCGGTCTGTTTAAGGGTGGCTTGCAGATCCTGGTCATACACCTTTACCAGTACCTGGCCCTTTTTCACATGGCTGCCCTCATTAAAATAGATGCCGGTGATGTTGCCGGCCGTTTGAGCCACCAGGTTCACCTGCTCGTTAGGGTCTATACTGCCGGTGATGTCAATGGCGGTATTCACCACGGTATCTTTCACGATCTGTACGTTCACCGGTACGGGGCCGCCCTTTTTACCGCCTTTTCCTCCTGCGCCGCCACCACCGCCCTGTGCCGCGGCGTCCTTTTTACCGGCATTATGCAGCTTGTTAAAGATCAGATAGCCCAGTATTAGTGCAATGGCTATGTAGGCAATGTATCGTATTTTCATAAACAGGTCATGACC
Organism: Mucilaginibacter daejeonensis; assembly: GCF_020783335.1. NCBI lineage: Bacteria > Pseudomonadati > Bacteroidota > Sphingobacteriia > Sphingobacteriales > Sphingobacteriaceae > Mucilaginibacter > Mucilaginibacter daejeonensis. Next base: position 34,578 of record NZ_CP086068.1, on the reverse strand, counting down.
ATTCTATCAAACAATGGCGTGTATGGTTAAATCAGTATGTACGGTATGTGCAGGTTATATATGTGGCTATGAAAGTAATATTTTCAACAGCTGTAAAAAAGTATGTATCATGCACAGGTAACCCTTAGCAACCTACAAAATAACGGCATATGGGAGTGGTGGAGGCTATGTATCAACCATTTTACAACCTGCGGCGGGGCCATCAGTTTTAGGTTACCCACCGAAATAATTTAACTTAGCCTCATGAAAAAGATGCGTTTTAACATTTTTGCACTATTTATTTTAATACTGATGAGTTTTGAAAGTGAGGCAGCGGGCAAGCTGCAGATCGCCTACACGGTAAGTTTCCCTGAAGCACAAGCACATTATGCCGATATCGAGATGGATATCAAAGGCATCGCTCAAAATAAACTGGACCTTAAACTGCCGGTTTGGACACCCGGCTCCTACCTGGTGCGCGAGTTCGCTAAAAATGTAGAATCCTTTACGGCCGAAAGCAATGGTAAGGCGGTAAGCGTGGTCAAGACCCGCAAAAATATCTGGCAACTGAACACCCAGGGCCTTACCTCGGTGAAAGTTAAATATCGTTTCTACGCGTTCGAGATATCGGTACGTACCGCGTTCATCGATAATACCCATGCGTTCCTGTCAACCTCGGGTATGTTCTTTTACCCGGCCGGTGGTTTGGATCTGCCATCCACCATCAAGATCATCCCTTACAAAAGCTGGGACAAGGTATCTACCAGTTTAGAGATGGTAGGCAACGATCCGTTCACGGTTAAAGCGCCTAATTATGATATCCTGTTCGATTCGCCGATCGAGGTAGGCAACCAGGAAGTATTTAATTTCAAGGTAGGCAACACCAACTACGAGGTGGCCATGTATGGCGGCGGTAACTATGACAAGGAACGCCTGAAAAAAGATATGGCCAAGGTGATCGAGACCGAGGTAGCGATCTTTGGCGAGAACCCTAACAAGCGCTATGTGTTTATCGTGCATAATTACTTGAAAGGCGGCGGCGGCCTCGAGCACCTGAGTTCGACCGTATTGGGCGCCTCACGCGATGCTTACGCTACGGCAGCCGGTTACGAGGGCTTTTTGAGCCTGGTAGCGCACGAGCACTTCCACCTATGGAACGTGAAACGTTTACGCCCGATCGCTTTAGGTCCGTTCGATTATGATAACGAGGTGTACACCACCAACCTGTGGATAGCCGAAGGCTTTACCGCTTACTATGATAACCTGGCCGTACGCCGCACTAACCTTTTCCCGGTAGATGATTACCTGACCGCACTGGCAGCAGATTTTAACACGATCGACAACACCCCGGGCACCAAGGTACAGCCGCTATCGCAGTCGAGCTTTGACGCCTGGATCAAAGGTTACCGCCCTGATGAGAACTCGATCAATACCGGCATCTCTTACTACAACAAGGGTGCTGTGGTAGGCATGATGATGGACCTCGAGATCATTAACAACAGCAAAGGCGCCAAAAGCCTGGACAACGTGATGCGCTACATGTACAATGAGTACTACAAGGTGAAAAAACGCGGTTATACCGATGCCGAGTTCAAAGCTGGGTTAGAGGCCGCTGCCGGTAAAAAACTGGACGACTTTTATGCCGCCTACATTAACGGTGTAGATGATATGGACTACAACAAGTACCTGGCTTACGCCGGTTACAAAGCCGTTGATGAGCACGAAGGCCAAAGCATAGCCGACCTGGGTGTGCGTGTTACCTCGGCCAACGGTAAGATCCGCATTGCCAACGTACTGCGCGGCACTGCCGGTTGGGTTGATGGCTTGAATGTTAACGACGAACTGGTAAGCATTGATGGCGTACCGGTGACCGACCCTAAAAAGACCATCGTTGGTAAGCAAGTGGGCGATCGCCTGAGCATCGTAGTGACCCGCGATGGCCGCCAGCTCACCATACCGGTAACCTTGAAGCAAACCACCCAAAAGAAATACCACATCGTAAGTGTGGACGCGCCTACTGCCCAGCAACTGGCCGTACGCAAAAAATGGCTTAACCTGCAATAAGGTCAAAGCCCCTATCGATAAAAGCCCGGTGCCTTTAAAGCACCGGGCTTTTTTATTACGGCCCGTTTAGCGGCATAACAATAAGTTCATGTTGAATAATTATTTTAGGGGCCTAATATCCTTGTCATGCGATACCTGTTCCTATTGGCCTTCTCTGTGAGTTTCGTGAACGCCTTTGCGCAACGCCAGAACGTATATTTTTTTAACAAGCGTGAACAGCAGGTCGCCACCCGCGATAGTGCCGACTATACCCGCATCGTGCGTGAGCCAGATCCCGGTTCAGAACTTTACAAGGTGATGGAATACTACCTCAACGGTAGGCCCAAACGCATGGCTACCTCCATAACCATCGACCCGATCAAGCTTGAGGGCCCCTGCACCATTTATGACCGCAACGGGATCCGCCAAAGCGTACTGAATTTTCATGAAGGCCGCATGGCCAACGAGCAGGTGTACTATTACCCTAACGGTACCATCAGCGAGGTGAGGAATTATGCCGAAGGGATGAACGACCCCAGGAACAACTTCAACTCAGCATACCTGATCACGGCCAACAATGACAGCACCGGTAAAGCACTGGTCACCGCAGGCAACGGGCACTACCGCTCGCCGGTCAACAACGACCTGTTCATGACCGAGGGCGATATAAAGGACGGCCTTAAAGAAGGCGAGTGGAAGACATCGGTAAAGAAAGACAGCCTGATACTCATCGAGACGTACAGTAAAGGCAAGCTGATCACCGGTACAGGCAAGCTGGCCAACGGCGAAACTTACACTTACACCAAAGACCAGGCATTACCCGAATTTGTGGGCGGGGTAAAGGCTTTTTACGCGTTCCTGAGAAAAAATCTCCGGTACCCCGCCGAGGCCTTCCAGAACCGCATACAGGGCCGGGTAGATGTAGCCTTTATAGTAGAGCTTGACGGCGCTCTTACTGACGTTCATGCCGTAGGCCGCCCTCAGGACAAGGTACTCACGGCCGAGGCGATCAGGGTTTTAAAGCTAAGCCCGAAATGGGTACCGGGCGTCCGTTACGGCCGGCCGGTGAGGGTCACTTACACGGTGCCTGTGGTATTTTCTTTATGATATTGACGCCGTTGTGCAGCGCCACGACGGCCAATATTAAAAGATCGATTTTTTATGGCATATACCCTGTATTCTCCTATCTTTGCATCCCGACGCTGAAGTCGGGTTTTTTGTTTTCAGCGCATAGAATTAGAAGTTCATGGTTGATAGCTGATAGTTCATAAAAATAGCACGACGCTATGAGCCATGATCCATTAACTATGAACTGTACGTAAACTGCTAAATACTGCTATGCCCAAAGATACCTCCATTAGATCGATCCTGATCATTGGTTCTGGTCCGATCATCATCGGCCAGGCCTGCGAGTTCGATTACGCCGGCTCACAAGCCGCCCTTTCGTTAAAAGACGAAGGCATCGAAGTTTCCATCATCAACAGCAATCCGGCTACCATCATGACCGACAAAGTAATTGCCGATCATGTGTACCTGCTGCCGCTGACCTGCGAAAGCATCGAAAAGATCCTTACCGAGCAAAAGATCGACGCTGTGTTGCCTACCATGGGCGGACAGACCGCGCTGAACCTTTGCATCGAGGCATCTGAGCGCGGCATCTGGGAAAAATATGGTGTGAAAGTGGTAGGCGTTGACGTGGCCGCCATCGAAAAGACCGAGAACCGCGAGGCTTTCCGCCAGTTGATGGTCGACATCAATGTGGGTGTGGCCAAGTCAAAGATCGCCAACTCGTTCCTCGAAGGTAAAGAGGCCGCTCAACAGATCGGTTTCCCGCTGGTGATACGCCCAAGCTATACCCTGGGTGGTAAAGGTGCCGGTTTCGTTCACAAAAAGGAAGACTTTGACCAGGCCCTGAGCCGCGGCTTACAAGCCTCACCTACCCACGAGGTACTGGTAGAGCAAGCCGTGTTAGGCTGGAAAGAGTACGAGCTGGAGCTGCTGCGCGATAACCGCGATAACGTGATCATCATTTGCTCGATCGAGAACTTTGACCCGATGGGTATCCACACCGGCGACTCGATCACCGTGGCCCCGGCCATGACCCTGAGCGATCGTTGCTACCAGGAGATGCGTAACCAGGCCATTCGCATGATGCGCGCCATCGGTAACTTTGCCGGCGGCTGTAACGTGCAGTTCTCGGTCAATCCGGCTAATGAGGAGATCATCGCCATCGAGATCAACCCGCGTGTATCACGTTCATCGGCCTTAGCCTCAAAAGCTACCGGTTACCCGATCGCCAAGATCGCGGCCAAACTGGCCATTGGCTATAACCTCGACGAGATAGAGAACCAGATCACCAAGACCACTTCGGCCTACTTTGAGCCAACGCTTGATTACGTGATCGTGAAGATCCCTCGCTGGAACTTTGACAAATTCAAAGGTGCCAACCGCGAGCTGGGCCTGCAAATGAAATCGGTAGGTGAAGTAATGGGCATTGGCCGCAGCTTTATCGAGGCTTTACAAAAAGCTTGTCAGAGTTTGGAGATCGGTCGTGCCGGCCTGGGTGCCGACGGCCGCCAGAGCCGCAACCTGGAAGAGATCATGGCCAGTCTGGAGCACCCAAGCTGGGACCGTTTGTTCCATGTGTATGATGCCTTGAGCTTAGGTGTGCCGATCGAATCGGTACGCAAGGCCACCAAGATCGATCGCTGGTTCCTGAACCAGATCCAGGAGATCGTTAACCTGGAGAACGAACTGCGCCGCTACTCGGTGAACAACATACCGGAGGATATCCTGCTTACCGTTAAGCAAAAAGGTTTCTCTGATGTGCAGATCGCCTGGATATTGGGTGCCAATACTACCGAAGAAGAAGTTTATCAACGCCGCAAGGCCCTCAACATCAACCGTGTGTATAAGATGGTTGATACCTGTGCGGCCGAGTTCCAGGCGCAAACGCCATACTACTACTCTACCTACGAAGGCGAGAACGAATCGATATCATCTGACCGTAAGAAGATCATCGTTTTAGGCTCGGGCCCTAACCGTATAGGCCAGGGTATCGAATTTGACTACAGCTGTGTGCATGGCTTGTTAGCCGCCAAAGAGGCAGGTTACGAGGCCATCATGATCAACTGTAACCCTGAGACCGTATCGACCGACTTTAACATGGCCGATAAGCTTTACTTTGAGCCGGTGTTTTGGGAGCACGTACGCGAGATCATCGAGCTGGAGAAACCAGAAGGTGTGATCGTGCAACTTGGTGGACAGACCGCTCTTAAAATGGCCGAGAAACTGCATGAGCATGGCATCAAGATCATTGGCACCTCGTTCAACGATATGGACATCGCCGAGGATCGCGGCCGTTTCTCTGACCTGTTAAAGGACCTTGACATCCCTTACCCACTGTATGGTGTGGCTGAGACTGCCGAAGAGGCTTTAGAGGTTGCTCATAAGGTAGGTTACCCGGTATTGGTACGCCCAAGCTACGTTTTAGGCGGCCAGGGCATGAGCATCGTGATCAACGATGAGGACCTGGAGCGTGCCGTAGTGAACCTGTTAAAGGCACTGCCGGGCAACCGCGTACTGATCGATCACTTTTTGGATCGTGCGTCAGAGGCTGAATCTGACTCGATATGCGATGGCGAGAACGTACACATCATTGGTATGATGGAGCACATCGAGCCTGCCGGTATCCACTCGGGCGACTCATACGCCGTATTGCCACCGTTCGACCTGAGCGAGACCGTGCTGCAGCAAATGGACGAGTACTCTAAAAAGATCGCCCGTGCGCTGAACGTGAAAGGCTTGCTGAATATCCAGTTCGCGATCAAGAACGATAAGGTATACGTGATCGAGGCCAACCCACGCGCCTCACGTACGGTGCCGTTCATAGCCAAGGCTTACGATGTACCTTACATCAACATTGCCGCCAAGGTAATGATGGGTGTGAACAAACTGACCGACTTCACCATTGAGCGCAAGCTGAAAGGTTACGCGATCAAAGAGCCGGTGTTCTCCTTTGATAAATTCCCTGAAGTGGCCAAGGAGTTAGGCCCCGAAATGAAATCGACCGGTGAGGCCATCCGCTTCATCCCCGATCTGCAGGATCCATACTTCCGCCACCTGTACAAAGAGAAATCGATGTACTTAAGCAAATAGTACAACTTACACAATGATCAAGGCTGCTACCGTAAAGGTGCAGCCTTTTTTGTTGGCAATAAACTGCGGCGATTCAAGTTGATGAAGACCAGCTTGTGGTCGGTGTTATCACCGCACCACTACCCGATGCCTTTGTGTTTTCCATCCAAAGCTATCAGCTAATTACGAACGGTGGGGTGATAACACCGACCACAAGCTCGAACTTGCAGTTCATTTTCGTCAATTTACTTTAGTCAGAGGTAAGGAGCATTTACATTCCTCCATTGATTTTTCAAACTACGTCATAAAATAGAGGATGGCCGAACACAAATTAGAAATTTGCAAAAACCAAAACAAATATATACTTTTGATATTGTAAGTATATAGATAAAGTCGTGAGATACCAAGATACATATTCGAAAACCCTTTTTGGATTTGATAGCACGCCCAAAAACACAGACGTTTGTTATGGACAGCATGCGGTTGGCGCAACCGCTGATAGTCATAGATTCACTGATCGTATGGTTGCTTCAACCGCTATTCACACTTTGCCCGCAATGCAAGCTAGCAGTATTGTCTCTTATAACGGAATAGGAAATCCAATTGCGGGAAATGTTATAGGGTCGGTAACTGGGGTGGCGTTGACATCAGCATCAAGTATCTACGGCTCATCAGATCTATTGAGCAATGCATACGCAAGACCTGATTCCTTCACAAATCCTATTTCAGCTACTATCGATAAATACCCCAAAAGCAGTTTATTGGCCGCCAACTGGTTTAGCCAAAGAGACGCATCTTCTCCTACAACAGACTTTATTTATAACAATATGGGTGTTTTAGGAAGTTCATATGTTGCTCCCAATCTTGGAATTTCTACTATAGATTCCATGCGAGGCTATCCCGGTTATGAGTCTATTTTAATATCAAATATAGCAACTGATAATAAATACAGTACCTCCATAGAAAAAGGAACCATTGACATAACAAATGAAATTAGTCATTCTTTATGTGCAGGTAGTAAGTTAATTCAACCAAGGGATATTACCTCGGATGTGCAATACCCATGTGGCATTTATACTGAAATTACAGCTATTTCATCGAAGTTGAGTGCGGGTACAAAAATCGAAACTGGAATAAGCCTAAACAAAACAACCGCTCTGGCCGAAGTATTTACTTCGGCGTCAGACATACGAGTGGCCAGCAGTGCTCAAGGGCTAAAAAGGCTGTATAGTCATTTACTGGATTTAGCTGAGCGAGAGCAAGATTTAATTGAACTTTTCGAAAGATATACTCAATGGAACGAGAATTCCTATGAGAACTTCCTTCGCTGGCAAAATGAGCTTGAATTCGGACGGATACAAAAGAGCATTGCAAAACTTACAAAAACAATATTTCGTCTTGGCAAGCATTTAATCAAATTACTATCTAAAGTTAGACAAGGCAGGCGCCTTAACAAAAGGCAAATTTTTAGAGCTAAGGTAAATCTGATTTTTAAAAATCTGGATGATGCACACGCAGTTAAAGAGTACTTCTTTTTCAATTGCAATTGCATGTTAACAAGATTTTTAAATATCAGATATTATGAACATAGACATCAATAAAATAGAGGATATATTATTAAGAGCACAGCGCTCATGCAGCGATGAAGCTACCAAAACAGATATTGAACAGTTTCTCGAGCAACTAAAACTTGCCCACAATTTGGGAAATCAGATGCCTCAAAAAGTTAGGAGTTTGGTCGACGACATTGTAATCTGGATCAGTGCTGGTAAATCGGTGGTTGATCTCATTACATTATTATGGATTCATCAAAGGTAATTGCTATTATAAGGAAAAAGAAAGGCTTGAGTCAGACCGACTTTGCAAAGCTGGTAGGCTTGACCCAAGCTTCTCTTTCTCACATAGAATCAGGTAAAAAACAGCCGCATCGCAGCACTATTTCCAAAATTTGCGAGGCGTTAGGGATGCCGGAAACTTGGTTTGATTTATTAACAACCGACCCCAATAAATTAAATGGCATTGCAAAGGAAAGGTATCAACTCGTTGGGGATGACATAAAACAGTTAATTTTAGACTCCATCCAATAGATTTGAGCGGTGGTTGTTCCTATAGTTGTACCTCCCGCTGGAACACGCGTGCCGCGTGTGTAATTCTATACACCACACTACTTCAACCAATCAAAATAATTACTATGCAGTAGGTCATTGGGTTCGAGGTAGATCTTGTTGTGGGCAAGATCATAGGTGATGTTGAAACGCTTTAAAAAGTTGTTGCCCAGTACGCCTTGCAGGTCGGGCGAGGACATGAGGCCTTTGGTGGCGGTGGCCAGTCCGGTAGGTAGGGTGTAAAAACGCAGGTTGCCTAAGCGTACCTCGGGCATGCGCACAACGTAAAGTTCGCTTTGGTTACCGTCAGATCCTGTGGCGGTGCTAATGGCAATGGTCTTGAGCTGATCACGAAACTGGTGGCGGGTAACAAAAGGGGTGGTCAGGTCGATGGCCGCGTCCGATCCCGTATCCATCTCGAACCAACCTTGATAACGCTTTTTGTTCACCACCACGGCCCCTTTAATGGCCGGCACATGCTGCAACCACTTCACTTTTACAGGGCGGGCCGAGCCTGGATAGCGGAAGGTATCCTTATCAAAAAAGTAAAGTTTCCGCTTTTTATGGTCTACCCTGATCACGTAACGCTTCATCACATTGATCCCCAGCACACCGTCAAAAGGGTGACCCGGATAAGGGATGGATAGCAGCCTGATGCCCGTAAGCGTGATGCCACCCAGATGCAAAACGTTGTTGTTACTGGCCTTTACGGTGCTGATGCCGTTGGCGCCTTGGTTGCGCACCTCACCGTCCATGGTCAGCTTCAAAACGTTCAGGGCAATGCTATCGGTGATCACCATGGGCGAAGCGCCCGTATCGAACAAAAAGGTCAAGCTGTCAGAATTATTCACCCGGCACTTAAAATAGATCTTTTGCGCCTTCAATACAAAGGGGATCACCGCAAGCGTATCATTATGCTGGGCCAGCGCAGGGTACATGCCCAAAAGCATCAATAAAGTAATGATCGAGCGTTTACAGGCATCAGGGGAGTAACTCATCAACAGGATTTATGTACATGACGCGTTCCCACACCGAACGTGACAGCTGGGCGGGGTTATTTTGATCCTCAGTGTGATCACAGAACCGCCTGAGCAAGTGCCACTATCGGAGAAACGATCTAATGGTGCGGTGATAACACCGACCATGGGCTTGAACATGATCAACTATTACTGTCATTCTGAACTTGTTCCAGCATCCCACATGCTAGTAGCTCCGGTGTTACTTGTCCTGAGAGATGCCGATATACATCGGCATGACAGGGTGGTTTGGTTGGGGTGACCGATCGATCACATGTGTACGATGTTTCGACTACGCTCAACATGATAGGGTAAAGACCGCTCACAGTGACCTATAACACGGAATGAGGCTGATGTTCAGATAATGACTTTACATTATTACCTTTGGATATGCAAATTTCGCCTGAGATAGAGCAAAGGCTGGGCCAGCTGCAGCAAAAGTACGAGGCCATGGGGCAGGATATGTCGTCATACCTGGATGGCCTGTTGTATGCCGAGTTCCTGACCTATTGGGATTACATTAATTTGGATACGCTGCTAAGCCTGCAAAACCCCAAAACGCCCTTCCCCGACGAGCAGATCTTCATCATCTATCACCAGATCACGGAGCTGTATTTTAAAATGGCGCTGAACGAGTGCCAGCAGATCGCCGAGCACGAGGCGCTTACGGTGGAATTCTTTACCGCGCGCATGCAACGCATCAACCGGTATTTTGAGGCCCTTACGCAATCGTTCCAGATCATGGTAGATGGGATGGACAAGGAGCAGTTCTTAAAATTCAGGATGTCGTTACTGCCGGCCAGTGGTTTCCAGTCGGGCCAGTACCGCATGATCGAGATCCACGCCACCGATTTTATTAACCTGGTAGCTAAGGATAAACGTACCGAACTGGCCGGAGGCACCATTGCCCAACAGTTCGACGATATCTACTGGAAGTATGGCGCCACCGAACTATCTACCGGTAAAAAGACGTTGACGCTTAAACAGTTCGAAAAAAAGTACGCCAAAACGTTCATCGCCCTGGGCGAGGCCAGCATTGGCACCAACTTTTACGCTCTGTACCGCAAATTGCAGGAAGCGGGTGAGCCCGTTACCGCGCTGGAGAACGAGCTGCGCCAGCTCGACATTAACGTGAACGTGAACTGGCCGCTGGCCCACTACCGCTCGGCGGTGCGCTACCTGCACCGCGAACCGCATGAGATCAGCGCCACCGGTGGCACCAACTGGCAAAAATACCTGCCTCCGCGTTTTCAAAAACGCATCTTTTATCCAAGCTTGTGGACCGCCGATCAAAAAGAGGAATGGGGCAAGGCCTGGGTAGATAAAGTGCTGAGCGAGGTACAGCCTGCCACCTGATCCGGTTTAACATTAAGGTAACATCAGGGACCTATTTTTGAGTGCCGGCCTTTGCGGCCGCACATCTTTAACGCCCATGAAAGTTACCACACTGGCCGCTCTTGGCCTCGCGATCACCATAAGCTGTAAGGCACAAATGAAAGCATCTAAACCCGCGCCGTTCCCTGCCTTTGATACCGAGGCACACCGGGGCGGCCGCGCGTTGATGCCTGAAAATACCATTGCCGCCATGCTGAACGCCGTTGACCTGGGCGTGACCACCCTCGAGATGGACACCCACATCACCAAAGACGGCAAGGTGGTACTCTCGCACGATGACGGCTTTAACCCGTTGTTCGCCCTTACGCCTGACGGGCATGAGATCAGCAAGGCCGATGCCGAAAAGTATGGGCTGTACCAGATGAACTACGTAGATATAGCCCGTTTTGATGTAGGGTCGAAGTTCTATGAAAAGTTCCCGCAGCAAAAAAAGATGAAGGCGAATGTGCCGCTGCTATCGGCCGTGATCGATAGCGTGCAGGCGCACCTCAAAGCTACCGGCAAACCGCAGGTGTTCTATAACATCGAGACCAAGAGCAAGCCGGCTAACGATGGCAAGCTGAACCCTGACCCCGATACATTCGTGAAACTGCTGATGGAGGTGATCGAGGCCAAAAAGATCACGCCTTACGTGATCATCCAGTCGTTCGATAAGCGTACGTTGCAGGTACTGCATAAAAAATATCCGGAGGTGCGTACCTCTTACCTGTTGGATGGCAAGAGCAGCACCCTCGCGGCCGACCTGACCGATCTGGGTTTCGTGCCCTTTGCCTATAGCCCGGCCTACAAACTGGTTACCGCACAAATGGTGGCCGACTGCCACGCCAAAGACATCAAGATCATCCCCTGGACGGTGAACACCGTCCCCGAGATCAGCGCCCTCAAAGCCTTAGGCGTAGACGGGGTCATATCAGATAAGCCGGATCTTTTTTAGGGTTGCGGGCGGTGGGTTGCCGGTTGCGGGTTGGGTGTTGTGAGGTGTGTGTTGTGAGGAAGGAGCTCTGAAGGAATAAAGCCAAAGATGGATAGTCCAGGAAGCAGGCGCGCTGCGTATGGTCAATTGTGCATAATAAATTGAAGATATTCCAAACCGTCTGGTGAGATACAAGTTCCCCTACGCACCTCGCACCTCGCACCTCGCACCTCGCACCTCGCACCTCGCACCTCGCACCTCGCACCTCGCACCTCGCACCTCGCACCTCGCACCTCGCACCTCGCACCTCGCACCTCGCACCTCGCACCTCGCACCTCGCACCTCGCACCTCAAAAAAGTGTTACAGCCCTGAAACAGAATTCCCCAAATTTCCCCACTTTTTAGCGTTGCGAAATTCGTAAAAACCCAACTTTTTCCAGAAAAAACGACATTTATCCAAAATGTAACACCAGATGTAACACTTTTTGATGCAAATGTAACAGTGAAACGCAACGTCCCTAACAGCTTTTAAACAGCAAAGATCTGATCGGTGCCATTTTTTACAAATTTGGCAATGATCAGATCTTCGGTTTCCTGAAGGGAAGAATGGTAGCCGGTCTTAGCTCTCGTCCTTGGTGTTCTTCACCAGGCCGATGCCTGAAAAGAAAAAGATCACCGAGATGATACCTACCACTACCAGTGTGGTGGTGTTGCCTGCATGGTTGATCACCTGCATACCGGCATAAATAAGTCCAATGATACCCAGGACGGTCAATACAGCGCCGAACGTACGTTTTAAGTTCATATCTTTTTGATGATTAGTGTTGTTTCAATAACTTTTGGTCTATATTTAAACACACTTTATAACAACAAATCATGTATGTCGTTTGGGTCCTCGTCATTATTTTAGTCTTAGTGTTATTTACCTCGTTCGTGACCATCAGGCAGGGCACGATCGGTGTGGTCACCGTTTTTGGTAAATACCGCCGCATCCTGTTACCCGGGCTTAATTTTAAGATCCCGCTCATTGAGGTGCTATACTCACGTATATCTATTCAGAACCGTTCGGTAGAGCTTGAATTTCAGGCCGTAACGGTAGATCAGGCCAATGTGTATTTCAAGGCCATGCTGCTGTACTCGGTGCTTAACCAAAGCGAGGAGGCCATTAAAGCGGTAGCCTTTAAATTCGTTGACGAGCGCAATCTCATGCAGGCGCTGGTGCGTACAGTAGAGGGTTCTATCCGGGCATTTGTGGCCACCAAACGCCAAAGCGATGTGCTCATCCTCCGCCGCGACATCGTGGAACATGTAAAAGAACAGATCGATAACATACTGGAAGGCTGGGGCTATCATCTGCAAGACCTCCAGCTCAACGATATCACCTTTGATGATGTCATCATGCGCTCCATGAGCCAGGTAGTGGCCTCTAACAACCTGAAAGCCGCCGCCGAGAATGAGGGGCAAGCACTGCTCATCACCAAGACCAAAGCCGCTGAGGCCGAGGGTAACGCTATCAAGATCGCTGCCGAGGCCGAGCGCCAGGCGTCGCAGTTGCGTGGTCAGGGTGTGGCTTTGTTCCGCGAGGAAGTAGCCAAGGGTATGACGGTGGCCGCCAAAGAGATGCAGCAGGCCGACATGGATACATCAGTGATCCTGTTCACCATGTGGACCGAGGCGATCAAGCACTTCTCAGAGAACTCGACCGGCAACGTGATCTTTTTAGATGGTTCGGCCGAAAGCATGCAAAAGACCATGAAGGAAATGATGAGCCTCCAGGTATTGCAAACAGATGTGGCAAAAAAATAAATGAATGCGGCTGATAATGAGCCTGATGAATTTATTTTGCAGCATCACCACTTTAAGTTGTAATAACTTAACAGTGCTGCCGTTCTATAACCAGTACTACCTTTAATATGGGGGCGTTATCTAACCTATTCAAATAAGATAGCGCCCCTATAGTCCACTCCCTCCCAAGTTCATCCTGAAAGATAGTTTACAGTAGTTAAAATGGCTGTTTTGTTGATGCTTAGCGGTAGCTTACCGTCACTGATACCGGGTCGCTCTCGTTCTTGAGCCTATCGATCGCTGTTACGATGTACACGTAATTCTTACCTTTTTCGGCCGTAGCGTCAATGCTCGCGGTAAGCGGATTGTATTGTATATGCAGGATGTGTGTAGGGTCAGAGATATCGATGCGTTCGCCCTGGTAAAAGCGGTAGATCACGTATCCATACACCAATTCCTTATCCTTGGCCAGGAAAGGTGTTTGCCAGTGCAGCTGCAATCCATTATCGGCACGGGCCACTAACAGGTCACGTACCGGGTTCGGCGCCACCGAATCGAGCCATAACATAGGCGGCGGCAGGGCCGGGTTCTTGTAGTAGTTATTCTTGAGCGAGTCGTTCACTCCGCCATAATTACGCCTTAACGATGCCGAGCTAAAGAATACGCTACCCTGTACCCTTGGGTTATTACGCAGGTAACGGATCTGAGCGGGTATCTGGTCCGGGTTCTTGAAACCTGAATTGCGAACCTCGCCTATGCGGTAGGCGCCCTGGCCAATATATAGATGACGGTTATAGGTGTGCTGGCTCCACCAGTCGGTCAGCTTTTCAAAAGCGGCCGCGCGGTTGCCAAATGGCCAGTAGATCTGTGGGTTAATGTAATCGATCCAGCCTTCTTCTATCCATCTGCGCGAATCGGCATACTGTTCATAAAAGGATGAGCCGCCGCTCGTGGCCGAACCTTCGGGGTCCTGGCCGGCATTCTTCCAAATCCCGAACGGGCTGATCCCGAACTTTACGAAGGGCTTATACTTATGAATACTGTCGGCCAACATATGGATCAGGGTATCCACATTGTCGCGCCGCCAATCACGGATATCGTCAAAATCTTCGGCACCATACTTTTGAAAGGTGGCCTGATCGTTGATCTTTTGGCCAGCGATCGGGTATGGATAAAAGTAATCGTCCATATGTATGCCGTCCACATCATAGTTCTTCACCACATCCAGGATCACCTGAACGATGTATTCACGCACATCGGGCAAACCAGGATTGAAAAGCTTGCGGCCGCCATAGGTAAAGAACCAATCGGGATGAACACGGGTAACGTGTTGCTCACTAACAGCTCCGCCATCCATGGTCGCCCGGTATGGGTTGAACCAGGCATGCAGTTCCATGTTGCGTTTATGAGCCTCGTTGATGGCGAATTCAAGCGGGTCGAAGCCATCGGCAGGCGCCAGGCCCTGCTGGCCGGTCAACCATTTCGACCATGGTTCGCGGCTTTTCGCGTAAAAGGCATCAGCAGCCGGGCGAACCTGGAACATGATAGCATTTAGCGAGGCCTGTTCGTGAAAATTAAGGATGTTGATCAGCTCCGAACGTTGGCGTTCTACGGTAAGGCGGGGAGCACTGGGCCAGTCGATGTTGGTCACGGTAGCTACCCAAACACCCCTGAACTCACGTTTAGGATGCGGATGAAGCTGCTTTATGGTATCCGTTTGTGCAAATAGGCCAAGGCACCAAAATAACGCAATTATCATCAACACCGATCGTTTATTCATACACGCGAGCAATTTGTTTAACGGGTGGGCAAAGATATATAACTTAGGTTTAGCACGTTTAGTATCTGCATTAATTTTGCCTGGTTTTTGCTTTTATGCTTAATGTAATTATTTTTAGCGCACCTTAATACCAACCTCGACCCCACTGTCACCGCACTGAACAACAGATCGCCGGCTACTTTTATCAAGGATATAAAGTGGCTGATCTTTTACCTTCAGTGCAGTTATTTAACTAAAATTATAATCTGATCAAGATAAAAGACCAGTTCAAACAAAAATGTTTTGACTTGCTTTATCAGTTTTACAGACCTGGTACGTTATAATTGCAAGCCGGATGATCAATTGAATTAAACTATGGAAAACAGATCTGAACAACCTTCTAAAAAGAACTCGAATGTTATTTACTTCCTGATCGCGGTGGTAGTGGCATTGCTGGGTACCGATGTGTACCTCTATATGCAAAAAAAGCAGGATGCCAAGATCATTTATCAGCGCGACGACGAGAAACACCGTTTACAGACCGAGCTGGACAGTTTGGAGGCTCAGATCGAGCAGGTGAATTCGAGCAAGGCCAAGCTGAGCGCCGAGATGCAGGCCCGTACCGATTCATTGCAGAACAAGATACAAGTACTTAAACGTGCGTTGGCCAAAGGTCAGCTGAGCGTTGCCGAGCTGAAACATGCTCAGGAAGACATCAAGCAGCTGCGTTACTTTGTGACCAAGTACACTGCTGACATAGAAGAGCTGAAACAACAGAACGCTTCATTAGCCACTGAGCGCGATACCCTGAAGAACCAGGTTGCTACCGTTACTCAAAAAGCTACCAGCCTTGAGGAGCAGAACAAAGAGCTGAACACTAAAGTTAAAGTGGCATCGGCCCTGAAAATGGGTTCGGCCGAAGTGGTGGCTTACAAGATCAAGAACAGCGGTAAAGAGGTTGACGTGACCCGTGCCAGCACCGCTAAAAAGATCAAGATCAACTTTACCGTGGCCAGCAACGAAGTTGCCGAAAAAGGCTTGCATGATGTGTACGTACGCATCACCGACCCTGCAGGTAACCTGATCGTGATGGCCGATAGTGGTGTTTTCACCGCCGATGGCCAGGAATTACAATATACCTACAAGACCAGCATCGATTTCAAAGATGATGGTTCTACATACACCATTGACTGGGTGAATCCAGAGAAATTCGTGAAGGGTGATTATACCGTATTGTTATACGCCGATGGTTTTACCATGGGTAAAACAGCGTTCAAATTAAAATAGGCTTGATGGCCGATCATCAAAAAGATCCCCGCCTGTGTTAAACGGACGGGGATCTTTTTTGTCTGTAGGTTGCTGTAGGTGTTCATCATGATCTGATGTAAGCGCAGCCTTTGCGTAATATTTTTAAGTTTGTGTACAAGAATCTTCAATAGTATGAAAAAGCTCTTTTCTATAGCCTTAATGCTCATGGTATCGGCACTTGCCTTTGCCCAGGTCAAACATACCGTTACCCGGTCGGCGGTCACCTACCAGATCAAGAATATGGGCATCAAGACCACCGGTAAATTCGGGGGACTAACGGCCGATATCGACTTTGACAAGAATAAACTGGCTACCAGTAAGATCGAGGCCAGTATAGACGTCACCACCGTTAACTCTGAGAACGAGATGCGCGACAACCACTTAAAGGCCGAAGACTACTTTGACGTGAACAAACACCCTAAGATCACCATGGTATCGCGCTCTTTCGCCGCTAAGGGTGGCAATAATTACCTGGGTATGTTCGATATCACCATTAAAGGAAAAACAAAACCGGTCGAGGTGCCTTTTACCTATACCGAGAATGCTAACACCGGTTTGTTCAAAGGGTCTTTCAAGATCAACAGGAAAGATTTCGGTATCGGCGGTAACAGTATGGTACTGGGCGATGAGGCCACGGTAGACCTACTGGTCGAGACCACCAAGAGCAAGCCATAACAATTATGTATGGGCAGTTGTATCAGTTCAATAGGCATCGCTAACCCGCCAGCGCAGGTAACGCAGCAACAAGCGTATGAGTTCATGGCCGATGCGTTCGGCCTGAGCACTGATCACTCCAAACTGCTCAAAAGCATTTACGAAGGTTCGGGCATCGAAACGCGTTACACCGTGATCGATGATTTTTCGGCAGACCCAGCCGACCGTACCTTTTTTGAGCCGACCGCTGACCTGGAGCCCTTTGTGACCACCGAAAAGCGCATGACGCTTTATCAGCAAAAGGCGATCGAAGTGGCCGTGGCCGCTGCCCGGGATTGCCTGTCGCGGTATAATGAGTCGATATATAGCCAGATCACCCACCTGGTCACCGTAAGTTGCACAGGAATGTATGCCCCGGGCATCGATATAGACCTGGTGGAGCGCCTGGGACTATCCAAACATACCGAACGCACTTGCATCAACTTCATGGGCTGTTATGGCGCCATCAATGGCCTTAAAGCAGCCGACCACATATGCCGTGCCGAGCCTAACGCCAAAGTGCTGTTGGTGAGTGTAGAGCTTTGCACGCTGCATTTTCAAAAACACAATACGTTGGATAATTGGGTGGCCAACTCGCTCTTCGCTGATGGGTCGGCCGCGGCACTGATCGAGAACTCGTCGAACAGGGGCAGCGATGCGCCAGCCCTGGAGCTAAAGACCTTCTACTCAGAGTTCATGCCTGAGAGCCGCAGCGAGATGGGCTGGTATGTGGGCAATACCGGTTTCGAGATGAAGCTGACCTCAAAAGTGGCCAAGCAGATCCGCAAGCACATTAAAGGTGTTACTGAGCGTTTGTTGCAAAAGGCAGGTCTCGAGTTCAGCAATATCGGTGCGTATGCCATCCACCCAGGAGGCAAAAAGATATTGGAGGCTGTAGAGCAAGCGCTTGAACTACCCGAAGAAAGCAACCTGTACGCTTACGAAGTATTGCGGCAATATGGTAATATGTCATCGGCCACGATCTTATTCGTGTTAAATAAAATGATGGCGGCCGGTAAACAGTTAAGCAACACCAACCTGGTCAGCTTTGCCTTTGGTCCGGGGCTTACCGTAGAGGGTATGGTGCTCAAAATGCAATGATCCATGGCCGATGTGATCATTGTTGGAGGTGGGCTGGCCGGACTCGTGAATGCCTTATTACTGAGCCGGGCCGGGCTGCTGGTCACCGTTATCGAAAAACGTAGCTATCCCTTTCATCGTGTTTGCGGCGAATACATCTCTAACGAGGTACTTCCCTTTTTAGAGTCGATAGGCGTTGATGTTTTCGCGCTTGGCGCTGCGCATATCAAGCGTTTGCGACTTACCTCCTGGCGTGGTGCACAGCATACCAAAGACCTTGATCTGGGCGGATTCGGTATCAGTCGTTATACGCTCGATCACTATTTATATCAGCTATGTATGGCCAGTGGGGTGAGGTTCGCTTTAGACACGCAGGCCGACGACATCCAGTTCGCTGACGGCCTATTCACGGTGATCACCCGTGTCGAAACGTTCACCGCACTCTTAGTGATCGGCGCTTTTGGTAAACGGTCCAACCTCGATAATAAACTCAAGCGACGATTCTTCACCAGGCGCAGCCCATACGTAGGTATCAAGATGCACGCACAGATCGACCTGCCCGATGACATGATCCAGCTCAATACCTTTAGCAATGGCTATTGCGGTATGTCGAAGATCGAAGGCGACCGCTATTGCGTGTGTTCCCTTTCGCACCGTGATGATCTGCGGCGTTATGGCAGTATCGAAGAATTGCAAGCGCAGGTATTCGCTCAGAACCCCTATCAAAAGGCGATATACGAAAGTGCCGAATGGCTTTATGATAAGCCCGAGGTGATCAACGAGGTATCGTTCGAAAAAAAGGAACTGGTACACGGCCACATCCTCATGAGTGGCGATACCGCCGGCATGATCGCCCCGCTATGCGGCAACGGCATGACCATTGCCATGCACTCGGCGCGCCTGCTATCAGCCGCCATCATCAAATATTACCGGCCGGGTAAACCATTCAACCCAAAAGACAGACTCGCCTTAGAAAACACTTACAAGCGCGATTGGAACCGGCACTTTGCAATGCGGTTATGGTTCGGCAGGCGCCTGCAATCACTTTTCGATAATAAGGACCTGATGCATGTGGCCGTGAAGGGCATTAATATTATTCCTGGCCTTAGCGACCTGATCATTAAAGGCACGCATGGTAAGCCGTGGAGCTGATCGTTATTTGATCACACTGGCACATTTCGATGCGATCCCTTTTTAGTGAACACGTATTACCGTGTATGGCGGCAAAAGGTTATTTTTGGAAGCACATCGATATGACAGCACGCACCAAGATCTACTTTGCATCCGATATTCACTTAGGCGCTTTGGGTTACGCCAGCAGCCGTGAACGTGAGGCCCGCATTGTTAGGTGGTTGGATAGCATCAAGCACGATGTTGCTGAACTCTTCCTGGTAGGCGATGTGTTCGATTTCTGGTTCGAATACAGGACGGTGGTGCCCAAAGGCTACATCCGCTTTTTAGGTAAACTGGCCGAACTGGTAGATGCCGGCGTGAAGCTCTATCTGTTCAAAGGCAACCATGATATGTGGATGTTCGACTACTTTGTGAACGAGCTGGGTGCCACGATCATTAGCGATGAGCTGGTGCTGGAGCGACAAGGCAAACGCATCTACTTGCATCATGGCGATGGCTTGGGCCCGGGCGACAATAAATACAAGTTCCTGAAAAAGATATTCAGAAGCCGCTTGTGCCAGTGGTTCTTTGAGCGCCTGCACCCTAATTTTGGCGTGGGCATAGCCAACCGGTGGTCACAACACAGCCGTTTAGCCAACGCTGCCTCCAACGAGCAAAAACTGTTTGAGAACGAGTGGCTGGTCAGCTTTTCGCGCGAGACGCTGAAGACCACCCACTACGACTACATGATATTTGGCCACCGTCACATCCCTATGGTAGTAAAACTCACCGACCTAACCGAATATATCAACCTGGGCGAATGGGTGTTCAGCAACTCATACGCCGTGATGCACAACGGCGTAGTGAGCCTCGAATATTTTGAGGTAGCCGAAAAAGAGGTACAGCTGTAGTCCGCCGCCGCCTCCTACATTTTACGCTGCGCTTACCCATCAAACCATTGTAGCTCATATTTATATGGGCTTTCTTTCGTACCTTTGTGAACTTTTTTCGTAAGCTGAGGTGAGTCATGAAGTGTTCGTGCGATCTTATACCTCACCTACGAAAAGCCTTTTTAAACGAACAGACCATGTTAGATAAGTTAGAGTTGATACGCGACCGCTGGCAAACGGTAGAGGGCGAGCTAAGCAGCCCCGATGCGATGGCCGATATGAAGCGTTTTGCTCAATTGAATAAAGAATACAAGGATCTTACCGCTGTAGTGGACCAATATAAGATCTACAAGAACATCATCAGCAATATAGATGCTAATAAAGAGATCCTGGCCACCGAAAAGGATGAGGAATTCAGAGAAATGGCCAAGGCCGAACTGGATGCCTTGCTGGTGCAGCGCGATGAGAAGGAAGAAGAGATCCGCTTGATGCTGATCCCTAAAGACCCTGAAGATGCGCGCCCAGCAATCGTGGAGATCCGCGGTGGTACCGGTGGCGATGAGGCTGCCCTTTTTGCAGGCGACCTTTACCGCATGTACATGCGCTACTGTGAGCGCATGGGCTGGAAGACCGAACTGGTGGATTACACTGAAGGTACCTCTGGAGGTTATAAAGAGATCGTGTTCAATGTTAATGCCGAGGATGCCTATGGTACGCTGAAATACGAGTCGGGCGTACACCGGGTACAACGCGTGCCTGATACCGAGACCCAGGGCCGTGTACACACCTCTGCTGCATCGGTAGTGGTATTACCGGAGGCCGATGAGTTCGACATCGACTTGAAGGTAAGCGATATCCGTAAAGATCTTTTCTGCGCCTCAGGCCCGGGTGGACAGTCGGTGAACACCACCTACTCAGCCGTGCGACTTACACACATCCCTACCGGCATCGTGGCCCAATGCCAGGATCAGAAGTCGCAGTTGAAGAACTACGACAAGGCCCTGCAGGTATTGCGTTCACGTATATACGAAGTAGAGCTGCAAAAGCACCTGGAAGAGACCTCGAAAAAAAGAAAGACCATGGTATCTACCGGTGACCGTTCTGCCAAGGTGCGTACCTATAACTATCCTCAAGGCCGTGTTACGGAGCACCGCATCGGGTTGACAATATACAACCTGCCCAACGTGATGAACGGTGACCTGCAAGAGATCATGGAATCATTACAATTTGCCGAGAACGCGGAGAAATTGAAAGAAGGAACAGTAGCTTAAGATATTTCAAATAAATTTGGGAGTCTTAAAACTGATCTCTATATTTGCAATCCCAAACGGGAGGAGTGGTAGTTCAGCTGGTTAGAATACATGCCTGTCACGCATGGGGTCGCGGGTTCGAGTCCCGTCCATTCCGCAAAGTCAATATTAACGACAGTAAAAACGCCTTAAATGACATCATTTAAGGCGTTTTTCGTTTATACGGTACTCCAAAATATTCATTAAAGCTCATAGCTGAGGTGAGTAATTCGGGAGTCATTCAAAACTTGTAAAACAACTCCCGAATCAACCCGCAAGGGGTTGAAATGCAGCTCGTTCAGCAATTGAACATCTTGATTTCCGATGACCAATTAATCAAATTTGAAACTTTTAATTGATCAAAGGTATGAGAACCACACTCTCGTTGCTTTTCTCACTGAGAAAGCCCAAAAATTATTCTGGGGGCGGAAAGCCCATCTATTTGCGGATTACCGTAGACGGCCAGCGCACAGAGCTGACAACAGGACGCAAATGCGAACCTTTAAAATGGGATGGCGCTACTGGTAGGGCAATCGGCACAAAACAAGAAACGAAAACCCTTAACGCCTTCCTCGAAAACTTACAATATCAGATCTTTGAACTACAGCGTCAGATGACCTCTGCTGATGAGACAATCACTGCTGAAACAATAAAAAACCGATTCGTTGGGAAGGTTGAAAAGAGTCGAAATCTACTGGTCGTATTTGAAGACCACAACAACAAGATGCGGACGTTAATAGGTCAGGAGTATGAAAAGAGTACGTTGCAGCGTTACGAAACATGCCTAATGCATGTCAAGAATTTTATTGAGGAGGAATATCATGTTTCCGACATCCCGGTTTCAAAGATCAATTTCGCATTCCTCAATGACTTTGAGTATTATCTGCGAAGCGTTCGGAAGTGTGGTAATAACTCGGCCATCAAATACATCAAGAACCTGGGCAAGATAGTTCGCATCTGCCTTGGTAAAGGTTGGCTTAACGTTGATCCATATATCAACTATAAGCCAAAACAAAAGGCCGTACACCGGGAAGTATTGACCAAGGAAGAGTTAGACTGCCTGATTAAAAAGGAATTCAAAATAGAGCGGCTAAGGACTGTGAGAGATATGTTCGTATTTTGTTGCTATACCGGCCTGGCTTATGTCGATGTTCATAAACTTAAACGTTCAGAATTGATACAGGGTATCGATGGAGACCTTTGGATATATACGAACCGGCAAAAGACAGATACCATATCAAGGATACCGATTCTGCCGGTAGCGTTATCTATTATCCATGCTTATGAGGATCATTCCCAATGCTCGGTTAAGGATACTTTGCTCCCGGTCATGAGTAATCAAAAAATGAATGCTTATCTTAAAGAGATAGCGGACATCTGCAACATCGAAAAGCCACTGACCTTCCACATAGCCAGACATACTTTTGCAACGACCGTAACCTTAAATAACGGCGTTCCGATTGAAAGTGTCGCGAAAATGATGGGTCACACCAGCATCAAAACAACGCAGATATATGCCAATGTGATGGATCACAAGATTAGTGAGGATATGACGCAGCTTAAAAACAAGCTGGCTGGACAGCTCAATAAAGTAGTTCATGTTACACAAGGTTGTCACAGTTCGTGACAACCCTTTAAATCATTTTGGTCATGAAAGATAATTTAGTAGTACCCGAAGAGATGATCTCCAGTAAAATATACTACATCAGACGTCACAAAGTGATGTTAGACAACGACCTTGCCGAACTATATGATGTAGAGACCAAATAACTCAAACGTCAGGTCAGAAGGAACATTGAGCGCTTCGATGGTGAAGATTTCATGTTTGAATTAACACCTGATGAATATAAAGTTTTAAGGAGCCATTTTGGCACCTTAAAACAAGGGCAGCATTTCAAGTATGCTCCGATGGCGTTCACGGAGTTGGGTATCAGTATGCTTTCGAGTATATTGAACAGCCCAGCAGCGATACAGGTAAATCGGCGCATCATGCGAATATTCGTTCAAGTCCGTCAGGTTCTTGCTGATACCACCGAGATAAGGTTGGAGATCGAGAAGATCAGGAACGAGCTTTTCAACCAAGGAAAGAATATGGAGATTGTATTTGCCTACCTCGACGAGTTATCCAATAAAATAGAATCATCCAAGCCGTCGGTCAGCGGCAGACGGAGGATCGGTTATAAACCAGAGGAGTGAGTTCAACATTGTTTAAGAAATCCATTTTCCTTTTTTACAGTTCCGTTGTGCTCTGCGATCTTGATCGACTCCATCAGTATAAGTTTCATTTCTTCGGTAACTCTACTAAAGCCAAATAGCTTGGCAACCAACGTTGCAGCGGCTTCATCAGTGATGGCGATCGCTTCAGATACAACTTGTTTGATCGCTAAATTAAGTTCTTCCGGTGCAATGATCTGTAATCTTCTTGAAGAAGCCGGAAGTTGACTGCGATCACGGATCACGGGTTCTTCCATTTCATTATGCCAAAGAAACTCGCCTTTCATCTTGATCAAGCCATTCTGCTCGCTAAAATTGCAAGCTTGTGTAAGTGTATACTTTATACGCGACCCCACTTTTGATAAACCTGCTGCTTCCACCATACGCCGGGCCATTTCATCAAAATGCACAGGGCTTTCAACTTTTACTACTTCGGTGATCCAGGCTGCCAAATTACCGAAAGAGTGCAAATGCATTTCTTGATAACCGATGGCGGCTGGCAGGGTTGCTTGCTGATAGTAAGTGATCTTTGTACTTATTTCCTCAACCTTCTCACGCTCTAAAAGCCGTTGCTCTTCCTCATAAACTTTTATTTCCTGATCTACAGTGGCCGTTACGGCTTTAGCTTGTTCAATAGCTTCAATCAGACGTTTTAGTTCACGTTCGGGATTTCGGTACCAGTCTGTGCTCCACACTCGATAGATGCTCCAACCAAACATTTCCAGTACCTGTTCCCGCAAACGGTCACGGTCTGTAGCAGATCTGGCTTTGGCGTAATTTTGCCCGTCACATTCAATTCCAATAATATAACGCCCGGGGTTATGTTCGTCAACAATAGCAAGGTCAAGATAAAAGCCTGCCGACCCAACCTTACTTCTTACAATATATCCCAAAGCGGTCAACTGGTTTGCTACCTCATCTTCAAATGGCCTTATTTCTGTTACTATTGGCTCGCTGTTTTGCTCAAATTTTGCGTACTGCGCGAAATACAAGAAGCTTTTTAAAGCACGGATGCCAAATTTCGCATTTTCAGTAACACGTATATCTGCCGAAGTAATATTAGTGAACACCTCACACCGCATCTTCGCTCTTGTGATCAGTACATTCAACCGTCGTTCGCCGCCCTCATTGTTTAGTGGGCCGAAACTCATAGGTACAGTACCATTGTCTATCCGCCCGTAGCCGATACTTATATAGATCACATCACGCTCATCACCCTGAACATTCTCCAGATTTTTTATGAAGAACGGCTCGTGTGGATGATTTTTAAAAAATGTTTCTACTTCGGGGTGGTGACGGCGTTGTAATTCTAATGCTGCTTGTATGGCCTGCATTTGCGAGGTACTAAAAGCCACAACGCCTAAACTTAGCTCAGGAGACTGTTTGGCATGGGCAATGACCGCTTGAGCAACTTTCTCTGCTTCTACCGGGTTAGTACGTGTTTTTCCACGATCGTATACGGCGTCTGAAAGGTGATGAAAACGTAATCCAAGGCTTTGGCGTGAACCAGGACTTGGGAATATCACTAATTTATTTTCGTAAAACTCATGGTTTGATAAAGTGATCAGCGACTCATGGCGGCTACGATAATGCCATTTCAGCATACTGCTCGGTGCCCCTTGGCCATCACACATACCGAGAATGCTCTGCATATCAGCAGTTTGATTATCTTCATCCTCTACATCGGTGTTCAGCTTATCAAAGAAACTGGTTGGCGGCAATTGTTTCGTATCACCGACAACCACCAGTTGCTTCCCGCGCATAATAGCACCTAAAGCATCAACAGGTCGCACCTGGCTTGCCTCGTCAAAAATGACGAGATCGAACTGTATACTCCCCGGCGGAAGAAAATTGGCGATAGACATTGGACTCATCATCCATACTGGCTTTATGGCTTGCATAGCAGCCCCAGCTTCTTCAACCAACTTTCGTATGGCCATATGGCGCGCACGTCTATTAAATTCAGTTCTCAAAACGTTGACCTGGCCGCCAGCCTGTTGTTTGGGGATGTTTTCCCAATGTTTTAAAGCAACCCGCGCCCTGTTATAAACTAAGTTAAGTTGGTCAAGCCGTTTGAACTGATCAATGACGCTTTCATGGCTAACCCGTTCAAATTGGGTTAGCGCCGGATTTAGTTTAAAGGCCTGCTCGATCAGGTATTCATACCATGTCTTCAATAAAGAGGTTTTTAACCATTGCGCGGCAAACTCCCAACCGGTTGATACATCAACTAGAAAATCAAACCCGGCCTGGCTTGCTGCCTGAGCAAGATTATTCCAATCAATAACCAATTGTAGTTCCGCAAATCTTTCGGCACGTTTTAACCAGAATGCCGACTGCGCACGAAAGGTCATTGCAGCTATTTCTGATTGCTTTACGCCCCTCGACTCATTGAGTTTTAGCGTGGCAAATGTTGCTATCCGTTGTGATTCGATATTGGCTGCATGTTGCTTAAATTCACTCAAAAGATCAGCAGCACTGGTGGCAGCATCATTGTGTTTTAAAAACTCAAATAACTGACGACTGATCCGGGTTTCAGCAAACCGCTGATGTACATCGGCAAGATATTCAGCCGCACGACTTAAAGACGCCCATTCCGACCTTTGTTTTAACCAACGACTACCGAATAGGGATGCCGCTAATGGTTCTAACGCAGCCATCTCATTTTCCATACGCCTGGCCTCAGAGATCGTATCAACTATCTTTAATTTCTCAGAAAGTTCATCCGGTAGACCAACCTTTAAAAATGATGCCAGCCGTTGATTTGCCTGGCCATAACTACCTATCAGAAACTTATACCATTTTTTGCCGTGCGCTACCAAATTCTGACGAATGTCCAGAATATCCTGCGACCACGCCTCCGGCATAAGCTTGTCTTTATGATCTTTGTATAGCAGGTCAAGTGCTTGCCCTATGTCTATTAAATCACGAATATCCTGTTTCTTCAGCAGCCATACATCACTGCCTATATCAAGACCCGTAAGATCAGGAGCTTTAGATGCCACTTCTAATTCGGTAATTAAAAAATTCAACGAGTTACCGTCGTCGGCAAGTCCAAGTCCGGTAGAAGTTTGTACTCTTTCTGATAATTCACGCAACGCTGTAACCGCCTGACCGGCCTGCCTTACTTGTTCTAAAACGGGGCCTTTTTCATGTGGTAACAATACGGTGATCTCACTGCCCCAAAACAATAGATTTTGAGGGGTGCCAATATCACTAAGCCTGGCTTGAAGACGATCGCAGATAGCAGATGCCTCGCGGATCTTCTCAGCGTTCCAATGGTCAATATCAGGAAGGGATATTTTGAGCAGGTGTTGCTGACCGACCACTTTGTCAATTTGCAACAAGTACCCGATAACCTGATTAGTGCTCAAACCGCTACCGGCAATAGCTGTGTTCACTGCATTGCAATAACTGTTTAATTCATCGCGGGAATTGGCCAGTTGTTGAACTTCTTGTTCCAACTGGTTAACGGACGGCCTTCCCAGTTCCATAACTCGTTTCAGTTCCTCCAATAGGTCACGCTTATTGGCTTTATGACTATGTAATTCTAAACAAGCTTCTCCAAGCTGAACAGAATCCAATCGGCGCTTAACAACTTCGAGAGCCGCCATTTTCTCAGCGACAAACAAAACCTTTTTACCTTGACCGATAGCGTCGGCTATAATGTTAGTTATGGTTTGTGATTTCCCTGTGCCGGGAGGGCCTTGTATAACCAGATCATGCCCTTCATTAACTGCAAGGATAGCCTGCATCTGTGAACTGTCGGCATCAACTACTTTAAATAACGCGTTTGCGTTCGTTTCTTCATCGAGGTCTTTGTTGTCTTCATCATCAGGTTGATAGTCTGACTGAAAACCAGTTTCAAATAATGCTAATATGTTCTCATGTGATCCTGGCTGGTGGGTATCCGGCCATTTAGCAGCATCAAGATCATTATAGATCATGAATTTGCCAAAAGAGAAAAAGCCAAGTTCGATTTCGTCATTCTCTACAGACCATAGTTGTTCTTTCGCAATATGATCTTCTATCAACTTAAAATAAGAGTTAACATTCATATCCTCCGAATCAGGTAGATCGGGGATCGATAAATTAAAATCAGCCTTCATTTTGGCCTGCAATGATAAATTTGCACCGATGTCGCTCCCTGTATATTTTAAACGGAAACGTTCTTGTGCGCTTGAACGTTCAAGCTCTACTGGAATAAGCAACAGTGGTGCATACCGCGGCGTCTCTGTATTACCCTGCTCATACCATTTAAGCATACCGAGAGCCAGGTAAAGTATATTGACACCTTGCTCTTCAATGCTGGTGCGTGAGAAATAATAAGTATTTAGTAACCTTGTTTGTAGTTTCTGCTCTGTTTCGCTTGTTTGTAATTTGGTGTCCTGATAAGATTCCTCAGTTGGTTGAGCCAACTCAGGCACTTCAGTGTCATCTTCCACTGCTTCTTGATTACCTTTGTTGCCTTTCTTTTCCGGTATTCCTAAAAAGGTCATGGCCTTATTCTGCCTTGCAAGAATATCAAAGATGAATTCAGATCTTTCCTGAACTATTTTAAGTCCTTTCCCTTTAGGCGTTTTATAGTTGAGGAGAGGATTTCTTAAACCAAGATCCAATAACTCCTTACGTGAAGATTCAAGCTTCGCTTTTATAGATTCCAGCATTTGTAATAAGGTCAACAATTGTTGACGGTAATAACAAATTTAATCTAAGAATATAATTAAAGCAACTTTAATAAAAGGTGCTTAGAAATGATGAAAAAGTATATCCAGTCACATTTCACTTTATAGTAAGGACACTTCGCCATTACGTCGCGTAAACAACCGGAAGCAGCAAGCAGGAAAACGGTCAAGGCCGGTGCAAGCCAAAAAAGGATTGACTGCTATACCGCTTGTATAGCCTTGACGGTTCTCCTGCGCTGATATATTTCTGAACGCGGTGCAGTGGTTTTATTTAGAGAACTTGCTCATATACGATACCACCCGTTCGCGCTGCACTTTCGCGTAGAACTCCTCGGTAGTTGATATACGGCTATGGCCGAGCATGAAGGAAGCAACATCCACCGGCACATCATTATTGATCAGCACGGTGGAGGCAAAGGTCTTCCTGGCGATATGGTGGGTGAGGTTCTTAGTGATACCGACCTTCGAAGCCAGTTCCTTGAGATAAGCGTTCAGCTTTTGATTGGAGATCTTTGGGAGCAACAAACCATCATTATCAGGATAGCCGTACGACCTTAAGATCTCCAACGCTTTAGGCAGTAACAGCACGCAAACAGGACGTTTGGTCTTTTGCCTGACCATCTCGATCCATCGCCCTCCTTTCTTGTCATCTTTCAGATGCTTCAACCGAAGCGTCGAAACCTCCTGATAGGCCAAACCTGTGTAGCAACTGAAGACGAAAACATCCCATACCGCGCTTAACCTTTCTGTCAGTTCGTGTTCTTCCAGGATCTTTAATTCGTCGCCGTCGAGGTACACCACCTCTTTCACAAAGCGTTTCTTTCGGAAAAGTGCGAACGGGTCAAGCGCTAACCAGCCATGTGCCACAGCGATCTTCGTTATCTTTTTAACGCGTTCAATGGTCTTATTGACCGTATTCTGATTGTGCTTTTTCTGTGTTTTCAGGTAATGGTCAAGGTCTTGAAGAAAGCCCAACCGAAGCTCGCTCAAAGCAAGGTCAGGTTTACGGTAATGATGTTTGATGAACTCCGCGACGTGGCTTTTGATCAGGCCGAACTTAACCAAGGTAGCTTCCGAGTAGTCCTTGCCGACCAGTTCCCTGATCTGGGCCATATGGTGGTCGAATAAACCAAGTATGGTGCTGGCCACAACGGTCTTGCCGGAATAATGATCGAACAGCTCATCCACGGTAAATGCGGTATGCCACCTGATCAGCCCATCATATGACCTTAACAGGTGCTTTCGGATTGCGCTGAAACGGGCATTGACATGTTTTGCCTCAGCGGTGTTCCCGGTGTGCATGAACTTGCGGGCGTTCCAATCGTCCTCACGGAGAAAGCAACCTGTAGAGAACTGTTTACGCTTGCCGTCCAATGTTATCCTGCAAAACACGGGCATGGTCTCTTTACGGTTCGCACGCGAACGGTACAAGAAAAAGAAAATGTTCAAATTACCTACCATAAAATTATCAGTTAATGATGTAATGACAGGTAAACAGTTTGACGGATATGATCACTTAGGCCCTTTCACCGGATAGTCCTCGATTATTTTGTTCGCTATTCGTAATTCGACTATGATAAAGGCGGCTTCCACCGCCCGTAAAAAAAGTCGGTGAAAGACAACGAGGTCGTCACGTTTCATAGGCTGATATTCATATTGGCACGCGATGGCTGAAAAGGTCCAGTGGCTCATCTTTTGGCGGGCATCAAAAAGATCTTGATCGGCAAAGAACTTATGAATGATCTCAAATGGCGTCAACTCTTCATTGGGTTCAAGGAATTCAGGAAAGAGGTCCATCTCATTGAGTTCTTTCCAGTGACTTAAATGGTAAAGCGCTTTTTGAGACCATTTGATCGCTAAGCTTACTGGCTGTCCACGCTTAGCGATCTGCTTAGTGGTCATTTTATATTTTCTTTCGTAGATGAGCCATAGGGCGTCCAGCAGCGTATGGTATGTCATGAAACTATATAGGCAATCTACTATCTTGTCACGCTTCCATTTCTTCTTACCACTAATGGCGGCCACCAGCCACATCATCAGATCTCTTCTGATGAACGGCAAGGAACGTCCTGGGTAGAAAAAACTGTCTAAAACCGTGTAAGGATCGATCACGCGCTCGGGGCTGAGCATGATGGGCAGGTTGCGGACTGAAGGGTCAGAATTGTGAATGTAGAACATGGTCGTAGATCATAATTGTTCAATATGATACAGCAAGGCGGGGCGGCGTCAGAAACGAAGGCCGCCCGCCTGTACTGTTGTGTTAGAAAATGATATCATTATCTCACGTAGGTATTATTCAATCCTTTTCTAAACTGTCATGATATCGCTGGTAGACGGCTTCAGTAGTTCGGTAAAGTTGTTCGATCTTTTTGTAAAGTGCTCTTATCCGAAGTTGATCAGGGTCGAAGGTGTCACCGTAGTACGAACGCTTGTACGCTGTTCTCAGAAAAGTAAATTCACGTACACCTTCCCGCGTGTTCAACTCGAAAACCTCTTTAAGTGCTGTAGTAAAGAGCAAAGTGAAGCGAAGCAGTCTTGAAAGGTTATGCATTTGGATACGGTACCCGGTCACTGAATGTATGATCCCTTTCAGCAGCATTTCGGTAGCCTTGTGGAGGCTGAACGCTGCTAAACGATAATTGCCTATCTTCAAATAGAACTTAGCTCCTCTAAGCAGGTCTTTCCCTTGTTTGCCCCAGCGGTGCCAAAAGAAGGTAACGGATAATAGCGTTAAGCCATCGGGATGTATCCCGTTGTCCGTTACCTCCAAAGCCTCGTCCTTGTACACCAAATAGGCACGCTCGAAAGTATCATCCCAAAAACGGCCCTGGTTCGCGCTGTTCTCGATCGCGCTCGAACTTTTATGCAGGATGATATGTGCATGGGACAGGAATCTCAAATGGTCCTCGATGATCGTGCTCAGATGCCCCTCCTCGCGCTTTTCTTCATCAGCTACGAGTAATAGCAAATAGCAGATATAGGGTGCCGTTGTACTGCCTAAAAAGTAAATGGCCTGAACGGTGGGGAAACGTTCCAGGATGAAATCTTTTACTTTTTGCAACGCAAGTATCTCGGCAGGCGTTGGTTCGGGGTATAACGTGCGCAGGAAGTATCTTGGCTGCTTAATGTCTGGTCTTCCTTCGGGAATGGCCATCACATCGGGGTCGCTGGTAAGTGCGGTCTCCTTCGGTGGCGCTGTTTCGAGCGTGACCGTATCCAATGCGGCCTTTGACCGTTGGATGATCGACTTTATTCTTTTGGGCTCGTCGCTTTGGCGCTGGTAAACTATCCAGGCCGCATCGTACAGCTTGATCATGTGCTCATACACACCGATCACTTCTTCGGCAGTAAGTTCAGGTTCATAGTTCGAAGTTTCGCTCATCGCCATTAACAACCACTCAAAAAGATGATCGCGGTATACGGCGAGGCTGAATTCGTTGAACAATTGCTTCACCACGATGAATGGGTCGGCTATCTGCTTATCATACAGATTTGCCGGGTAGTGATCCCATGTTGCTTTCTCCTCGGCGAGTTGCTTTTCGGGGATGACAACATTTCTTTCGAATCGATTCTTGCGTTCATGTTCGAGTAAGAACATCGCCTCTACGAGTTCACATGATCTTGCCAAGTGTAAAGCAATTCGCCCGGGCCATTCTCTTTATTCGCGTAATATCCATTACTGACCACCAGATCGCGCCATTCCTTGAACCGTTTGGCGTGGTCATTCACAGAGCCGATCTGAAAGAACTCGTCGAGTACACTGATCGGCCTGACGATCTGTTCATGTTTAAGATATTTTGGTGCACTTTCCCATGGTGCATAACTGCCTGTATACATAGCGACCTCCCTTTGATCACCGGGTCTGCATTGACCGGGTATTTCAAAGGTCAGGTAGCTGCGTTTTGTAACCTACCAATAACATTTGTAACCCACCACCATTGATATGTATATTACAAGTCAACACATCAGCGTTCAAGTTGCGGGCAAGACGGACGAATGTAGGTCACCCCCAATTTTGGCTTTTGCCTCTTTATTCTTCAAGAGATACCCCGCTGAATTGTGTTCGATAAGCATTGTACTTCTTTCCGACCTTCTCTAGGATGATCACTGAATACTGGTTCATTCCGTTCCCTTCCTTTTTTACTAGTTCAACGAGCGACTTGAAGGTCATGACCGGCAAACTTCTGATCTCTCTTTCTCGGTAATTTCTTTGCGCGTGCTCGTCCTCCTTCCTAAAGAACATCGGATATTGACCGCGATACAAACAAGGACACAATAATTTATACGTAACCAATTTTTCCCCTGACACTATCTCGTAAGGACGCCCGTCCTTACGGATACTGCCGGTATCAACAACAAAATAGAGCGTTCTTTTTGTTGGCGTCGCTTGGTCCTGGGCATAGGTCTTTCCAAGCGAAAGGAATAACCCAAGTAAGATGATCTTAATGACAGTCATAGCTTGTGTAACTTTTGATTGCATTCTTGCGGTTTATATAAGTTTGGTTGTTCTCATCACCCCAGGTATTTTTGAATGCTTGTGTCTTTTCTAAGCCGACCCAAGCTACGGCTCTATAATTGTCCATGTTAATGCCTGGGCTGGTCCTCACCGCCGGATACTGGGTCTCTACGAACTCCTTAACACCCATTGCGATACGATCGATATTTTGAGATATGATCTGATGCTGAGCTGCGTTATCGTCAAAGGCTTGGCCATTAGTGGCCGCTTTCGTGCTTTCCTGGTTAAGACCGTATTGAACGTATGCATCAAATATTTGATCAAGCGGTTTATCATAATCTTGCGTGCTCATACCGGTCCATGGCCCGATGCCGTAAGGACCACCATGCTGTATCAAGATCTGAGCGATATATGCATGGTAAGCTTCGTGGATGTACGTACGGGCCACTTCGTACGCGAACCGTGAATTCACCCCTTGTTCGTCGAGATTGATATACACGTTCTTGTCGACATAATTCTTGTCAAAGACCGTTTGCCCGCTGTATTGAGAACCAAGATCTGCGAGGTTGAACTTCAACGAATACGAACCGCCGGAATTGAACTCGCTGACCAACATACTAAATGTAGAATTACCCTTTAGACCTAAAAGGATACATAAGGCTTTCGGATTATTTCTGAGCCTGTCTAGCACAGTGGTATCTTGCGGTGGTTGTGGATTACATGGATTATATACTTCCATGACCCTTTTGCCTTCTCTGATAAATTGAATGATATATTTGCAGTCGTTATTGGATCCACCATTCCCCGGATTTCCACCACCCTCGGCGATACCGCCACCGCAGCCATCGAATACTACCTTGAAGTTACCTTTACTATCCCTGATACTCATACTTTGAGCCTCGCATGTACATACGCTATACAGGTAGGTCGCCCCAACCAACACCTCGTTCACATAGTAGAACATGTACCAATCCTCACAATACATGACGTTAGGATTTTTCTTTGATAGCTCTGCGATCTTCGCTTTCGCCGCTACTTTTTGCCGTATCTTCATTCGCTCAATAACGATCCCCAACTCGTACTTTGCACTTTCATCGAACGAATTACGTAGGTTATATTTGACTAAGTTACCCGTAAAGCCCTTGATGGTCCTTTGATCAAAACCAGCGACCAGCGAACGCTCCTGATCTGACAGCTCTTGTTTATTACCAAAAAGTTCATAGATGTATCCTTGGAACACGGAATCCTTGACCGTTTTAAGGACCAGCAGCCGTCTAATTCCTTTACCGATCTCAAATTTTACGGTATTGGTGTCCAAGAGAGGTACGATCTTGTAGATCTTTTCGCTATCTGCCCTAAAGCTGAACGCTTTATCCCATAATAATTGCGTTTGCATTCTTCGTACAGCCACGCTG
The DNA here is from genome assembly GCF_020783335.1 of Mucilaginibacter daejeonensis. Taxonomy (NCBI): domain Bacteria; kingdom Pseudomonadati; phylum Bacteroidota; class Sphingobacteriia; order Sphingobacteriales; family Sphingobacteriaceae; genus Mucilaginibacter; species Mucilaginibacter daejeonensis. The sequence goes on along the minus strand of NZ_CP086068.1, from coordinate 303 downwards.
TCTTTTTTCTGCTTCGTTAACCAACTTCTTACAAATTCCGCCGTGCCATCCGGGCCATCGGGTTCGTCGCTGGAATAATGGTCCTTTTTACAGGCAATTAAAAGAATCGTGGTCAGGATAATAATGCTGGCGTACCGTAGTACGCTTGCAAGCGGTGATGTTGTCATTATGTGAAAGGGATAAGTGTCCCTTAAGATAGGGGATCGGTTTGGTTTAATTATGATCTTTAGAAAATATTATTAACAGGTCATTGGAATAGGATACAACTGCTATGCCTTGAAGTGAGCATTATTAAGCAATACA